>NZ_CP145723.1:0-445000 GCF_036884265.1 Pseudomonas benzopyrenica
GTGTCGGTCGAACTCTGGCAACGTTGCGTGGATGTGCTGCGCGACGAGCTGCCTTCGCAACAATTCAATACCTGGATCCGGCCACTGCAGGTGGAAGCGGAAGGGGATGAGCTGCGGGTGTTCGCGCCCAACCGCTTCGTGCTCGACTGGGTCAACGAGAAGTACCTGAGCCGTATCCTCGAATTGCTCGAGGAACATGCCGACGATGGCATCGCGCCGGTGCTTTCGCTGCTGATCGGCAGCAAGCGCAGCAACAAGCCGCGCCCGGCCCAGACGCCCAGCAGCCAGAGCAGTCCGCTGCCACCCCCGGTACAGGCGCCGCAACCGATCCAGTCGGATATCGTCACCGCGGGCGTCGCCTTGGAAGACGTGACCGCGGAACTGGCCGAGGCCGACGAGCCGGCGGTCAAGACCGAGCGTACCGTGCAGGTGGAGGGTGCGCTCAAGCACACCAGCTATCTGAACCGGACCTTCACCTTCGAGAACTTCGTCGAGGGCAAGTCCAACCAGCTGGCCCGCGCCGCGGCCTGGCAGGTGGCGGACAATCCCAAGCACGGCTACAACCCGCTCTTCCTTTATGGGGGCGTGGGTCTGGGTAAGACCCACCTGATGCACGCGGTGGGCAACCACCTGCTCAAGCGCAATCCGAACGCCAAGATCGTCTATCTGCATTCGGAGCGCTTCGTCGCCGACATGGTCAAGGCGCTGCAGCTCAACGCCATCAACGAATTCAAGCGTTTCTACCGTTCGGTGGATGCGCTGCTGATCGACGACATCCAGTTCTTCGCCCGCAAGGAGCGTTCGCAGGAAGAGTTTTTCCACACCTTCAACGCCCTGCTCGAAGGTGGACAACAGGTGATCCTCACCAGCGACCGCTATCCCAAGGAGATCGACGGCCTAGAAGAGCGGCTCAAATCGCGCTTCGGCTGGGGTCTCACCGTGGCCGTGGAGCCGCCGGAGCTGGAGACGCGGGTGGCGATCCTGATGAAGAAGGCCGACCAAGCCAAGGTCGACCTGCCCCACGACGCCGCCTTCTTCATCGCCCAGCGCATCCGCTCCAACGTGCGGGAACTGGAAGGCGCGCTCAAGCGGGTGATCGCCCATGCCCACTTCATGGGCCGGGACATCACCATCGAGCTGATCCGCGAATCGCTCAAGGATCTGCTGGCGCTGCAGGACAAGCTGGTCAGCATCGACAACATCCAGCGCACCGCGGCCGAGTACTACAAGATCAAGATCGCCGATCTGCTGTCCAAACGCCGCTCGCGTTCGGTCGCCCGGCCGCGGCAGGTCGCCATGGCGCTGTCCAAGGAGCTGACCAACCACAGCCTGCCGGAAATCGGCGACGCCTTTGGCGGACGCGATCACACGACGGTGTTGCATGCCTGTCGCAAGATCGCCGAACTTCGGGAATCCGACGCGGATATTCGCGAGGATTACAAGAACCTGCTGCGTACCCTGACCACTTGACGGACGCGGCCCTGGCAAGGACCTGACCATGCATTTCACCATTCAACGCGAAGCCCTGTTGAAACCGCTGCAGCTGGTGGCCGGTGTCGTGGAACGTCGGCAAACGCTGCCGGTGCTGTCCAACGTACTCCTGGTCGTGGAAGGCCAGCGGCTATCGCTGACCGGTACCGACCTGGAAGTCGAGCTGGTTGGCCGGGTCGATCTGGAAGAAGCCGCCGAAGCCGGTGAGATCACCGTGCCGGCGCGCAAGCTCATGGACATCTGCAAGAGCCTGCAGCCCGATGCGCTGATCGACATCCGCACCGAGGAACAGAAGCTGCTGATCCGTGCCGGACGCAGCCGTTTCACCCTGTCCACCCTGCCGGCCAACGACTTTCCCACCGTGGAGGAAGGTCCGGGCTCGCTGAAGTTCAGCATTCCCCAGGGTCGCCTGCGCCGTCTGATCGAGCGCACCGGCTTCGCCATGGCCCAGCAGGACGTGCGCTACTACCTCAACGGCATGCTGCTGGAAGCCAGCACCGGACGCCTGCGCGCCGTGGCCACCGACGGTCACCGCCTGGCCATGTGCATGCTGGAGGCCGATGTCGACCAGGCCGAGAAGCACCAGGTCATCGTGCCGCGCAAGGGCATCCTGGAGCTGTCGCGCCTGCTCACCGAACCGGAAGAGCCGGTCAACGTGGTCCTGGGCCAGCACCATATCCGCGCCACCACCGGCGACTTCACCTTTACCTCCAAGCTGGTGGACGGCAAGTTCCCCGATTACGAGCGCGTCCTGCCACGGCATGGCGACAAGCTGGTACTGGGCGAGCGTCAGCACCTGCGCGAGGCCTTCAGCCGCACTGCCATTCTCTCCAACGAGAAATACCGAGGCATCCGCCTGCAGCTGGAAAACGGCTTCATGAAAATCCAGGCCAACAACCCGGAGCAGGAAGAAGCCGAGGAAGAGCTGCAGGTCGACTATGACGGCGGCAGCCTGGAGATCGGTTTCAACGTCAGCTACCTGCTTGACGTGCTGGGCGTGATGACCACCGACCAGGTGCGCATCACCCTGTCCGATTCCAGCAGCAGTGCGCTGTTGCAGGAGGCGGGCAACGACGATTCCTCCTATGTCGTGATGCCGATGCGCCTCTGATCGCCGCTCGATGACGCTGATCCGCTTCAACGCCGACCGCCTGCGCAATCTGCAGGCGGTCGCGCTTCAGCCCTCGCCACGGGTCAACCTGCTGCATGGTGCGAACGGCAGCGGCAAGACCAGCCTGCTGGAAGCCATCCACCTGCTGGGACTGGCCCGCTCCTTTCGCAGTACCAAGCTGGCGCCGGTCATCCAGCATGAGCAGGCCAGCTGCACGGTGTTCGGCCAGGTGCGACTACCCGGGGGCCAGGACTGCAACCTGGGCATCCAGCGCGAGCGCGGTGGCGACTACCAGATCCGCATCAATGGCGAGAATGCCCGTAGTGCGGCGCAGCTGGCCGAGGTGCTGCCGCTGCAGCTGATCAACCCCGATGGCTTCCGGCTGCTCGAAGGCAGCCCCAAGATCCGACGGCAGTTTCTCGACTGGGGCGTGTTCCACGAGGAACAGCGTTTCCTGCCCCTGTGGCAACGCCTGCAAAAGGCGCTCAGGCAGCGAAATCACTGGCTCAGACGTGGTAAAATCGACCCTGCGGCGCAGGCCGCCTGGGATCAGGAACTGGCCCTGGCCAGCGCCGAGATCGATGGCTTTCGCCAGGCCTATATCCAGCGTCTGAAGCCGGAGTTCACCGCGGTGCTGGCCGAGCTGATCCAGCTCGATGGCCTGACCCTGAGTTACTACCGCGGCTGGGACCGCGAGCGCGATTTGCGCGAGGTGTTGGCAGACAGCTTGCCACGGGATCTGCAGCTGGGGCATACCCAGGCCGGTCCCCAGCGCGCCGACCTGCGGATCCGCATCGGCAACCACAACGCGGCGGACATCCTGTCGCGCGGCCAGCAGAAGCTGGTGGTGTGCGCACTGCGCATCGCCCAGGGGCGGCTGGTCAACCAGGTCAAGCGGGGCCAGTGCGTCTATCTCATCGACGACCTGCCTTCGGAACTGGACGAGGGACACCGGTTGGCCTTGTGCCGGCTGCTGGAGGCACTGGAGTGCCAAGTCTTCATCACCTGTGTCGAGCGCGAGACGCTACAGGCCGCCTGGCGGCCGGAGACAGAGGTCAGCGTGTTTCACGTGGAACACGGCCATATCAAGCAGACCCACACTAGCGGGAGCCAAGCATGAGCGAGACCAATACCTACGACTCTTCCAGCATCAAGGTGCTGAAGGGACTGGATGCCGTGCGCAAGCGCCCCGGCATGTACATCGGCGATACCGATGACGGCACCGGCCTGCACCACATGGTCTTCGAGGTGGTGGACAACTCCATCGATGAGGCCCTGGCCGGCTTCTGCAGCGAGATCAGCATCACCATCCACATGGACGAGTCCATCACCGTGCGCGACAACGGTCGCGGCATCCCGGTGGACATCCACAAGGAAGAAGGCGTCTCAGCGGCCGAGGTCATCATGACCGTGCTGCACGCCGGCGGTAAGTTCGACGACAACACCTACAAGGTGTCCGGCGGCCTGCACGGCGTGGGCGTCTCGGTGGTGAACGCCCTGTCCGAGGAGCTGCGGCTGACCATTCGCCGTGCCGGCCAGGTGTGGGAGCAGGTCTATGTCCACGGCGTACCCCAGGCGCCGCTGGCGGTGATCGGCGAGACCGACACCACCGGTACCCAGGTGCACTTCAAGCCTTCGGCCGAGACCTTCAACAACATCCAGTTCAGCTGGGACATCCTGGCCAAGCGGATTCGCGAACTGTCCTTCCTCAACTCCGGCGTCGGCATCGTCCTGCGCGACGAGCGCAGCGGCAAGGAAGAGCTGTTCAAGTACGAAGGCGGCCTGCGCGCCTTCGTCGACTACCTGAACACCAACAAGACCGCGGTGAACGAGGTGTTCCACTTCCAGGTGCAGCGCGACGACGATGGCGTCGGCGTGGAAGTGGCCCTGCAGTGGAACGACAGCTTCAACGAGAACATCCTCTGCTTCACCAACAACATTCCCCAGCGCGACGGCGGCACCCACCTGGCGGGCTTCCGTTCGGCGCTGACGCGCAACCTGAACAGCTACATCGAGGCCGAGGGCCTGGCCAAGAAGTTCAAGGTGGCCACCACCGGTGACGACGCCCGCGAAGGCCTGACTGCCATCATCTCGGTCAAGGTGCCGGATCCCAAGTTCTCTTCCCAGACCAAGGATAAGCTGGTTTCCTCCGAGGTGAAGACCGCGGTGGAACAGGAGATGGGCAAGCACTTCTCCGACTTCCTGCTGGAGAATCCCAACGAGGCCAAGGCGGTGGTCGGCAAGATGATCGACGCGGCCCGGGCCCGGGAAGCGGCGCGCAAGGCGCGGGAGATGACTCGCCGCAAGGGCGCGCTGGACATCGCCGGCCTGCCCGGCAAGCTGGCGGATTGCCAGGAAAAGGATCCGGCGCTGTCCGAACTCTACATCGTGGAGGGTGACTCCGCCGGTGGTTCGGCCAAGCAGGGCCGCAATCGGCGCACCCAGGCGATCCTGCCGCTCAAGGGCAAGATCCTCAACGTCGAGAAGGCGCGCTTCGACAAGATGCTCTCCTCCCAGGAGGTGGGCACCCTGATCACCGCGCTGGGCTGCGGCATCGGTCGCGAAGAATTCAACATCGACAAGCTGCGCTACCACAACATCATCATCATGACCGATGCCGATGTCGACGGCTCGCACATCCGTACCCTGCTGCTGACCTTCTTCTTCCGCCAGATGCCGCTGCTGATCGAGCGGGGCTACATCTACATCGCTCAGCCGCCGCTGTACAAGGTGAAGCGTGGCAAGCAGGAGCAGTACATCAAGGACGATGAGGCGATGGAGGAATACCTGACCCAGACCGCCCTGGAGGAAGCCAGCCTGCACGTCAACGAGAACGCCCCGGGTCTGTCCGGTGTGGAACTCGAAAAGCTGGTGAACAGCTATCGCCAGGTGATGAAGACCTTCAAGCGTCTGTCGCGGCTGTATCCGGCCGACGTCAGCGAACACCTGCTGTACCTGCCCCGCGTGGGCGTGGAGCAGCTGGGTGACGAGGCGGCCATGCGCGAGTGGCTAGCCACTCTCGAGGCGCGCCTGAAGGCCGCCGAGCGCAATGGCACCACCTACACCTTGAGCCTGCGCGAAGATCGCGAGCGCAGCCTGTGGCTGCCGGAGGTCGAGACCCGGGCCCATGGCCTGTCCAGCTACGTGACCTTCAACCGGGATTTCTTCGGCAGCAACGATTACCGCCTGGTGACCGAGCTGGCTGCCCAGCTGGACAACCTGCTGGAAGAAGGCGCCTATGCCAAGCGCGGCGAACGCCGTCGCCCGGTCAGCACCTTCAAGGAAGCCTGGGAGTGGCTGATGGTCGAGACCAGCAAGAGATTCAACATCCAGCGCTACAAGGGCCTGGGCGAGATGAATCCGGATCAGCTGTGGGAAACCACCATGGACCCGAACGTGCGTCGCATGTTGCAGGTGACCATCGAGGACGCCGTGGCGGCCGACCAGATCTTCAACACCCTGATGGGCGATCACGTGGAGCCGCGTCGCGATTTCATCGAGAGCAATGCCCTGGCGGTGTCGAACCTCGACGTCTGATTCCAGCGGTTATGCACAAGCCCCGCCATGCGGGGCTTTTTTGTGGAAAACATTCTGGCTAGACGAAGATGCCGTTTCGTTCCCTGGGAAGGATTGCCACTCATCTTATAGCCAGAGGTTTTGTGGATAGTTTTCCTCAGCTGCTTTTCGCAAAGCCTGGAAAGCAGCACAAAGAGGCCGTGCCATGCGGCATAGAGACACAGGCTATAACGGGCGATCCTGTGGATAAGCCTGGGAATAAGCTTATTGGTACTTGTGGATGACAGGGGATTCGCGGTAGCGGCCCACGATCAGGGCGCAGGAAAACCTCAGGATGTCCTGTGGATAAGTCTGTGGGAAACGCGAGGAAAACTGTCGGAAACAGCCAGGCCTTGCGGCCTGGCGATCAGGCGACGCAGCGCTCGACCGGGCTGGCGTCGGGCTTGGGGGCGAGGGCCTGTTCGATGAAGGCGAAGCAGCGGGCATTGAGATCGACAATGGCGCGGGGATCCTGGCCCTGGGGATAGAGCAAGGGGCCGATGCTGACCTTGATGGTTCCCGGCGACTTGATCCAGGAACGATTGGGCCAGTAGGCGCCGGCATCGTGGGCGATGGGCAGGATGGGCACGTTCAGGCTGCAGGCCAGGGCGGCGCCACCGCGGGAGAACTTGCCCATCTGACCGTAATCGATGCGCGTGCCCTGGGGAAAGATCAGTACCCAGCAGCCCTGGGCCAGGTAGCGGCCGCCCTGCTCGGTCAGCTGCTGGAGAGCCAGCTTGCCGTTGTCGCGGTCGATGGCGATGGGCTTGAGCAGCGAGAAGGCCCAGCCAAAGAAGGGAATCCGCAGCAACTCGCGCTTGATCACCTGGGAGGTGGGTTCGAACTGGGCGGACAGGAAGAAGGTTTCCCAGGTGCTCTGGTGGTTGGCCACGATCACGCAGGGCTGCGCCGGGACGTTTTCCAGGCCGTCGATCTCGTAGCGAATGCCGCAGATGACCTTGGCCAGCCAGACGGCAAAGCCGGTCCAGGCCTTGACCACCAGCCGATAGCGGGCGCGATAGGCCAGGAAGGGCGCGATCAGCAGGCTGACGCAGGACCAGAGGATGCCGCTGGTCCCCAGCAGCACGTAGAACAACAGGGTACGCAAGAGCCGCATCAGCGCGTTTCCTCGAGCAGGTGATCAGCCACCGCGGCCAGGTCGGCGAAGACCTGGGTGCCGGCTGGTAAAGGCTTGGCCAGGGTGCGCTCGCCCTTGCCGGTGCGCACCAGATAGGGGGTGCAGCCCAGGGCCACGCCGGCTTCCAGGTCGCGCAGGCTGTCGCCGACCACGGGGACTCCCGCGAGATCAGGGCGCCCATACTGGGTGGCGATGGCGCGGAACAGGCCGGGCAGCGGCTTGCGGCAGTTACAGCCCGCTTCCGGGCCATGGGGGCAGTAGAGGATCAGATCGACCCGACCGCCCTCCTCGGCCAGCAAGCGTTGCAGCTTCTCGTGCATGGCCGCCAGGTCATCTTCCGTGAAATAGCCCCGGGCCAGACCTGACTGGTTGGTGGCCACGGCCACCTGCCAGCCGGCCCGGTTCAGCCGAGCGATGGCAGCAAGGCTGCCGGGCAGCGGTTGCCACTGCTCGGCGCTGCGCACGTAGTCATCGGAATCGACATTGATGACGCCGTCGCGGTCCAGCACGATCAGCTTCATGCCTAGCCCAGCACCGAGATGTCGGCGATGCCGAGGAACAGGCCGCGCAGGTGGGCGAGCAGCGCGTAGCGATTGGCGCGGACGCGCTCGTCCTCGGCGTTGACCAGCACCTCGTCGAAGAAGGCATCTACCGGAGCGCGTAGACTGGCCAGGCGTTCCAGGGCTTCGCGGTAACGGCGGGCTTCGGCCAGGGGCGCGGCATCCCGCTCGGCGTCGGCGATGGCGGCGGCCAGGGTGCGCTCGGCGTCGGTCTCGAACAGGGCGGCATCGGCCTGGGCCGCGACCTGACCTTCGAACTTGCCGAGCAGGTTGGAGACGCGCTTGTTGGCGGCGGCCAAGGCTTCGGCTTCGGGCAGGCGACGGAAGGCTTGCACGGCCTGGACGCGCTGGTCGAAGTCCAGCGCCGAGGCCGGGCGCAGGGCGCGCACGGCCAGGTAGGCGGCGGTGTCGATGCCTTCGTCCTCGTAGCGGGCGCGCAGCCGGTCGAAGACGAAGTCCAGCACCTGCTCCTGCAGGCCCGCGGCCTTGACCCGCTCGCCGTAGCCGCCGGTGGCGAAGGCGACGGCGGCCGGCAGATCCAGCTCCAGGCCTTTCTCGATGAGGATGCGCAGCACGCCCAGGGCCTGACGGCGCAGGGCGAAAGGATCCTTGCTGCCGGTGGGCAGCATGCCGATGCCGAAGATGCCGACCAGGGTGTCGAGCTTGTCGGCCAGGGCCACGGCCGCACCGGTCAGGGTCTGCGGCAGTTCGGCGCCAGCGCCACGCGGCATGTACTGCTCGTTGAGCGCCAGGGCCACGTCTTCCGCCTCGCCGCCTTTCTTGGCGTAGTAGTAGCCGGCGATACCCTGCATCTCGGGGAATTCGCCGACCATCTCGGTGGCCAGGTCGCACTTTGCGAGCACGCCGGCGCGGTGGGCGCGCTCGGCATCACCGCCGATGCGTTCGGCGATGAACGCGGCCAGGGCAGCGACTCGCTGGGCCTTGTCGTAGACCGTACCGAGCTGGGCCTGGAAGACCACGTTCTTGAGGCGCTCGTTGAAGCTTTCCAGCGGCTGCTTCTGGTCCTGCTTGAAGAAGAACTCAGCGTCGGTGAGACGGGGGCGGACCACCTTCTCGTTGCCGCTGACGATCTGCGCCGGATCCTTGCTCTCCAGGTTGGCCACGGTGATGAAGCGCGGCAGCAGCTTGCCCTGGGCGTCCAGCAAGCAGAAGTACTTCTGGTTGTCCTGCATGGTGGTGATCAGGGCTTCCTGGGGCACCTCGAGGAAGCGTTCCTCGAAGGCGCACACCAGCGGCACCGGCCATTCCACCAGGGCGGTCACCTCGTCCAGCAGCGCGGGCGGCACCACGGCGCTGCCCTGCTCCGCCGCGGCCAGTTCGGCCACGCGGGATTCGATGAGCTGGCGGCGTTCGGCGAAGTCGGCCAGCACATGGGCGGCACGCAGGTCGGCGGCGTAGTGGGCCGGGGCGCTGATGCGCACGGCATCGGGATGATGGAAGCGATGGCCGCGGGACTCACGGCCGGCACGGCGGGTGAGGATCTCGCAGTCGATGACCTCGTCACCGAGCAGCATCACCAGCCACTGGGTCGGCCGGACGAATTCCTCGCGGCGGGCGGCCCAGCGCATGCGCTTGGGAATCGGCAGCTCGGCGAGGGAGGCTTCGACGATGCCGGGCAGCAGCGCGGCGGCGGGCTGACCGGGGATGCTCTGGGAGAATCTCAGCTTGGGGCCGCTGCGATCGATGGCGCTGATGTCGACGCCGCACTTGCGGGCGAAGCCCAGGGCGGCCTGGGTCGGCTGGCCATCGGCGCCAAAGGCGGCCTGGAGCGGCGGGCCGTCCAGGTTGACGCTACGCTCGGGCTGCTGGGTCTGCAGGGCTTCGACCAGCACGGCCAGGCGGCGCGGCGCGGCATAGGCGCGGGCGCTGGTGTAGCCAAGGCCGGCCTGCTTGAGGCCCTTCTCGATGCCGGCGAGAAAGCTGTCGCCGAGGGTCTTGAGCGCCTTGGGCGGCAGTTCTTCGGTACCCAGTTCGACCAGGAAATCCAGAGTGGTGCTCATCATTCGCCCTCCTTGAGCAGCGCCTGGACATCGTCGCGACCCAGGACCTCGTCACGCAGCGCCGGGGTGGCCAGGGGGAAGCCCAGGTGGGCACGGGCCTTGAAGTAGCCCTGGGCGACGCTGCGCGCCAGGGTGCGCACGCGCAGGATGTAACGCTGGCGCTCGGTCACCGAGATGGCGCGGCGGGCGTCCAGCAGGTTGAAGGTGTGGGAAGCCTTGAGCACCATCTCGTAGGTGGGCAGCGGCAGGTCCAGGGCGATCAGGCGATTGGCCTCGGACTCGTAGAAGTCGAACAGCTCGAACAGCTTGGGCACATTGGCGTGCTCGAAGTTGTAGGTGCTCTGCTCCACCTCGTTCTGGTGGAAGACGTCGCCGTAGGTCACGGTGCCGAAGGGGCCGTCGGCCCAGATCAGGTCATAGACCGAGTCCACGCCCTGCAGGTACATGGCCAGGCGTTCGAGGCCATAGGTGATCTCGCCGGTCACCGGGTAGCATTCGATACCGCCGGCCTGCTGGAAGTAGGTGAACTGGGTGACTTCCATGCCGTTGAGCCAGACTTCCCAGCCCAGACCCCAGGCGCCCAGGGTGGGCGATTCCCAGTTGTCCTCGACGAAGCGCACGTCGTGCACCAGCGGATCCAGACCGATGGCGGCCAGGGAGCCCAGGTAGAGCTCCTGGAAGTTGTCCGGATTGGGCTTGAGGACCACCTGGAACTGGTAGTAGTGCTGCAGGCGGTTGGGGTTCTCGCCATAGCGGCCGTCGGTGGGGCGGCGGCTGGGCTGCACATAGGCGGCGTTCCAGGTCTCGGGACCAATGGCGCGCAGGAAGGTGGCGGTGTGGAAGGTACCGGCGCCAACTTCCATGTCATAGGGCTGAAGTACCACGCAGCCCTGCTCGGCCCAGTATTGCTGCAAGGCCAGGATCAAGTCTTGGAAGGTGCGCACGGTGGGCTTGGACTGGCTCACGAAAGATACCCGTTCGGCTGCGACGAAAAGCCGGGGAGTATAGCTGAAAGCCGGGGGTGGCCACATGGGGGCTTTAGGGCTGCCCGACGGGAAAGTGCCTGCTCCCGTTATCGCAACCGTGGGCCAGCGCGTAGGTTGGGTTGAGCGTAGCGAAGCCCAACAGTGTCTCGGGGCGCCGGCGATGTTGGGCTTCGACGATAGCGCCGTCTCAACCCAACCTACGGTCTAGTGCTGCCATGGCTGCGATACGCTGGCAACCTGATAGCGTGGAAAAGCGCCTGGTGAGGCCGTTGGATTCGTCTCATCGACCTGGCAACTGCGCTAAGGTGACGTCTCCCCTCGCCGTCCGAGCCTTCGCCATGCCGCGTTGCTTCTGGTGCACCGCCGATCCGCTGTACATCGAGTATCACGACCACGAATGGGGCGTGCCCCAGCGCGATCCGGCGGTGCTCTTCGAATTTCTCTTGCTGGAAGGCTTTCAGGCCGGGCTGTCGTGGATCACCGTGCTGAAGAAGCGCGAGCGCTATCGCCAGGTGCTGCACGGCTTCGATCCCCGGCGCCTGGCGCAGCTGAGCGATGCCGAGATCGAGGCGCTGATGCAGGATCCGGGCATCATCCGCAACGGCGCCAAGCTGCGCGCCGCCCGTCAGAATGCCCAGGCCTGGCTCAGGCTCGAAGACCCGGCTGGCTGGCTATGGTCCTTCGTCGGCGGTGCGCCGAAGATCAACCATTTTCGCGACCGCCATGAGGTACCGGCGATCACCCCGGAAGCCGAGGCCATGAGCAAGGCGCTCAAGAAAGCCGGTTTCACCTTTGTCGGCCCGACCATCTGCTATGCCTTCATGCAGGCCATGGGGCTGGTGATGGACCACACCCTCGATTGCGACCGCCATGCCGAGCTGGCGTCTTTGTCGGCAGAACCGCAGGAAAAGTCGAATGTATAGGCGTCAGTTGGCGCGAACCTTACGCTTTCTTAACGTTTCCGGGGCTTGTAGACGCTAAACTGTCGGCGCATTCAGACAGGAGTCCCTCTTTTGGAAAGATTCAAAGGCGCGCTGATGATCGCCTTCCTGCGCCTTTTCGCCCTGCTGCCCTGGCCATTGGTCCAGCGCCTGGGTGGATTCATCGGCTGGTGCATGTGGAAGCTGCCGACCCGCGCCAGCAAGGTTACCCGCATCAACCTCGCCCACTGTTTCCCCGAACTCGATGCCGCCGGCCTGGAACGGCTGTCGCGCGAGTGCCTGCGCGGCATCGGCAAGACCCTGACCGAAAGCGCCTGCGCCTGGATCTGGTCGCCCCAGCGCTCCCTGCGCCTGGTGCGCGAGGTGGAAGGCATGGACGTCCTGCAGGAGGCTCTAGCCTCCGGCGATGGCGTGGTGGGCATCACCAGCCATCTGGGCAACTGGGAGTTGCTCAACCACTTCTATTGCTCCCATGCCAAGCCGATCATCTTCTATCGGCCGCCCAAGCTGAAGGCGGTGGACGACCTGCTCAAGCGCCAGCGGGTCCAGCTGGGCAACCGCGTGGCGCCCTCCACCCCGGAAGGCATCATCAGCGTGATCAAGGAAGTCCGCCGCGGCGGCGCCGTGGGGATTCCGGCCGATCCCGAGCCAAGTCGCAGCGCCGGCCTCTTCGTGCCCTTCCTCGGCACCACTGCCTTGACCAGCAAGTTCGTGCCCTCGCTGCTGGCGCGCGGCAAGGCCCGCGGGGTGTTCTTCCATGCCGTGCGCCTGGCAGACGGCAGTGGTTACAAGGTGATCCTGGAAGCCGCGCCCGCAGCCATGTACGACCCGGATCCGGAGGTCTCGGTGGCCGCCATGAGCGAGGTGCTGGCCGGCTACGTACGGCGCTATCCGACCCAGTACATGTGGAGCATGAAGAGGTTCAAGAATCGCCCGGATGGCGAGGAGAAGTGGTACTGAGGTCTTTCGCCCGGGGCCTGCCCGGGCGCTGAGGGGCAGGAGGTAGTCCCATGACCTATCGCTCGGTGCTTCGCCAGGACCGTTCGGTCGGCGCGCGGCTGACAGCCGCTGGGCTTTGCCGGAAGCTGCCCGGACCTCTAGGGAACGCTCAAGCCAGGGAGTCAGGCGATGAATTCGCGCGATCAGCGCCAACATACCCGTACCCCACTCAAGTGCCGGCTGTGGATCGCCTATCCGGATGGCGAGATCGTCGGTGAGACCCGCGACCTGTCCGATGGCGGCGTCTATGTGGTGCATCCCGAGCTGGCCCGGCTACCGCAGGGCACCCGCGTGGTCGGCCAGGTACTCGATCTGCCGATCGAAGCGCCCAAGGTGACCATGGAAGTCATGCGCACCGACGCCGACGGCGCGGGCCTCAGGTTCCTGCGCGATCAGGACTGAGCGCGGCGCGCCAGGCGCTTGAGAAACACCGTCATCTCCTTTTCCGCCTGCTTGTCGCCCTTGGCCTGCGCCGCCTGCAGGCCCTGGGTCCAGGCCGCCTCGGCGCTGGCCAGATCGCCACTCCCCTCATGGGCCTTGCCCAACAGTTTCCAGGCCGCCGAATAGGCCGGATCGAATTCGACGCAGCGCGCCAGGTGCTCGATCGCCCGCGCGGGCTCCCCGGCATCCAGAGAGCCCTTGCCCAGTCCGAACCTGAGCAGGGCGTTGTCCTGGCCGCGAGCGAGCATTTTCTCCAGGGATTCGAGCATGGCGGACTCCGGTAGCAGCGGAAGGGACGGGCCGATTCACGACCTTGAGCCGAACATTCTGCCCCGACTACCGGCAGCCTGGCGATCCGGCGCTGAAAGTGCCATATGTCAGGTGGACGGGCAGGTTGGTCTGGAACAGGCCTTTTGCCATCATTTTGTGACGTGTTTCACTTTAAGCTGACTGATCTATCGGCGCCTAGGACGGCCGCAGGATCTGATGAAGCTGTTTTCTTCCCTCAGTCGCAAGCTTGTGCGGGACGGTGCCCACATCGTCGACCCGCGTCAGGCAAAGAGCCCCTGGCTGCTGATCCTGACGCTGACATCGCTGCTGACATTCGCTCTGGGCTGCTGGCTGGGTGGTCGGGTTTCGCCTGCTGCAGCTCCAGCCACCCCTGTCGCTGCCACTCCGGGCAGCGCCAGCACACCGGTGGCCCTGGAGCGAATGGGCGTGCTGGTCGGCCGGCTGCAATCGCTGGAGGCCGATACCCAGGCGCTGCAGCGGATGCTGGAGCAGAACAGGCAATTGCGCGACCAGGTGAGCGCGGTCGACCCCAGTCTGCTGGTCGAGCCTTCCACGCGAGGTGCCCAGGGCGGTGCCTGGCTGCCGGCGCGATCCTGTAACGCCGGCGCCGCCAGCCAGGGCTTGCCTCTGCGCATGCTGGGTGCCAGCGAACAGGTAGCGCTCTGCCTGCGTCAACAACTGGATCTGCTGCTGAACCGGGTGGCCAGTCGCAATGCCGCCCTGATGGCGATTCCCTCGCTACGCCCAGTGGAACAGGCCCGTCTGGGATCGCTGTTCGGCAATCGGGTCGATCCCTTTACCGGTCACCTGGCGTTTCATTCCGGTGTCGACTTCGCCGCGCCCACTGGCACCCAGGTACACGCCGCTGCCGGGGGGCGTGTCCAGGTCACGGGCGCCCTGGGTGGCTATGGCAATCGGGTGGAGGTCGCTCACGGCAATGGCCTGGTCACCCGCTATGCCCATCTGAGCCGCATCTTCGTCAAGGAAGGCCAGGTGGTCACCCCCGGGCAACTCCTGGGTGCGGTGGGCTCCACTGGACGCTCGACCGGGCCTCATCTGCATTTCGAGGTCTTGCGTGACGGCCAATTCCTCGACCCCCAGCGCTTTCTTGCCCTGGGCCGACTGGAGCCCGAGCGCGATGGCCAGGCGCGCGACTAGTCGAGCGTCGAGTCGCGAGCTGCTGCGCGGCGAATTTCGCCTGCAGCCGGTCCCGCGACGGCGACTGGCCGGCTGGGTTGGTTTGTGCCTGCTGCTGTTGATACCGCTCGCGTTGCTGGTGGTCGGGCAGCGGATCCACCAGGGATACCAGGCGGAACTGAATCACCTGCAAGCCGAGAATCAGCACCTGCGCGATCGTCTGGCGCAGCAGACGCTGGATCTGCAACTGGGTGCGGCCACCGAACGCCAGTTGCTCGAACGCAACGCCGCCCTGTTGGCGCAGGTCGAGCGCCTGAGCGCGGAGCTGGCCTTCTTCCGTCGCCAGAATCAGAAACCCTAGTTGGAGAGCAGCACGGATGTTCAACAGAAAGAAGGCGGTTCCTCACCCCGCGGTGAATGGCTTTTCCAGTCTCATCGCCGACAACCTGTCGATCCGCGGTGATCTGGAGTTCAGCGATGGCCTCAAAGTCGACGGCCGGGTATGCGGCAGCATCAGTTTCAAGTCCGGCACCACCAGCCTGCTGGCGATCAGTGCCAATGGCGTGGTGGAGGGCGACGTGAGCAGCTACGACGCCCTGATCGATGGCACCATCGTCGGCGATCTGCGGGTCGAGCATCTGCTGGAGCTGCATTCCAATGCGCGGGTGCAGGGCAACATCACCTATCGCCAGCTGAGCATGGAGAACGGCGCCGTGGTGGAAGGCACCCTGAGTCGCCTCGAAGAAGGCTCCCCGGTGCTGGAGCTGCCCCAGGCGGAGGTACGCGCGCAGTTGCCGCACCCAGCCGCCACCGCGGAGAAGCGTCCGCAGCAGGATACGAACCAGCCGCTACCGCCAGAGGCTAGCGAGCAATCTTGATCAGCTTGCAGTAATAGAAGCCGTCGTGGCCTTCGGGCTGCGGCAGGAGCTGGCGACCATGGGGCTGGGCGAGGCCCCAGGGCGCGGGGATATCCAGTTCGCGGGCGCCCGGGGTGCGGGCGAGAAAGGCGGCGAGGTTGTCGCTGTTCTCTTCCGGCAACACCGAGCAGGTGGCGTAGACCAGGATGCCGCCGACGTCCAGCGTCGGCCAGAGGGCGTCCAGCAATTCGCCCTGCAACTGCACCAGGGGCGCGATATCGCTGGCCTGACGGGTCAGCTTGATGTCCGGATGGCGGCGGATCACCCCGGTGGCGCTGCAGGGAGCGTCCAGCAGGATGCGCTGGAAGGGCGTGCCGTCCCACCAGTCGGTTACGGCGCGGCCGTCGGCGGCCAGGGTGCGGGCGGTGAGGCCCAGCCGTGCCAGATTCTGCTCGACGCGCTCCAGGCGACCGGCATCGGCGTCCAGCGCCACCACCTCAGCCAGCGCCGGTTCGCGTTCCAGCAGGTGGCAGGTCTTGCCACCGGGCGCGGCGCAAGCGTCCAGCACCCGTTGTCCGGGCGCCAGCTCCAGCAGCTCGGCGGCCAACTGCGCGGCTTCGTCCTGCACGCTGAGACGCCCCGTGGCAAAGCCCGGCAGGGCGGTGACGTCCTGGGGCTGCAGCAGGCGGATGCCGTCGGCGCCGAAGGCGCAGGGCACGGCCTCGATGCCGGCGGCGGCCAGCTCGGCCAGATAGCTGTCGCGACTGCCCTGACGGCGATTGACCCTGAGGATCAGTGGCGGATGCAGGTTGTTGGCCGTGGCGACGGCTTCCCACTGCACCGGCCAGCGTGCCTTGAGCGTCTTCTGCAGCCAGCGTGGATGGGCCAGGCGCGCGGCCGGATCATGTTCCAGGCCTGGCAGCAGGCTGTCGTATTCACGCTGGGCGCGGCGCAGCACGGCGTTGAGCAGACCCTTGGCCGAGGATTTCTTCAGTTTGTCGACGCAGCCTACCGTCTCGCCGATGGCGGCATGGGCCGGGATGCGGGTATGGAACAGCTGGTAGAGCCCGATCAGCAGCAGGGCTTCGAGATCGCGGTCGCCAGCCTTGAAGGGTTTTTCCATGAGCTTTTCCGCCAGCAGCGACAGGCGCGGCTGCCAGCGGGCGGTGCCGAAGGCCAGATCCTGGGCCAGGGCGCGGTCACGCGGATCAACCTTGGCCAGTTGCTCGGGCAGGCTGCTGCCCAGGGAGGCACGTCCGGCAAGGACCGCCGCCAGGGCGCGGGTAGCCGCCAGTCGCGGATTCATAGACCCAGCACCTGACCGGGGGCGAAGCGCTCGCGACGGGCGTTATAGAGATCGGCGAAGCCCAGTGGCTTGCCACCGGGCAGTTGCAGCCGGGTCAGACGCAGGGCGCCCTCGCCACAGGCCACCAGCAGGCCTGCGCGATCGGCGTCGAGCACCATGCCGGGAACGCCCTGCCCTTCCGCCAGTTCGGCGGCCCAAACCTTGAGCGGTTCACCGGCCAGGGCGGTGTGGCACAGCGGCCAGGGATCGAAGGCGCGGATACGGCGCTCCAGTTCCACCGCCGGCCGACCCCAGTCCAACCGGGCCTCGTCCTTGTTGAGCTTGTGGGCGTAGGTGGCCAGGTTGTCGTCCTGTACCTCGCCCTGCAGACTGCCGTCGGCCAGACCCGGCAGGGCCTGGACCACGGCGGCGGCGCCCAAGGCGGCCAGGCGATCGTGCAGGCTGCCACCGGTGTCCGTGGCGGTCAGCGGCGTGGTCACCTTGCTCAGCATGGGGCCGGTATCCAGACCGGCTTCCATGCGCATCACGGTGACCCCGGACTCGGCATCGCCGGCTTCCAAGGCGCGCTGGATGGGCGCGGCGCCGCGCCAGCGCGGCAGCAGCGAGGCATGGCTGTTGATGCAACCCAGGCGCGGGATGTCCAGCACCGCCTGGGGCAGGATCAGGCCGTAGGCCACCACCACCAGCAGATCGGGTTCCAGCGCCGCCAGGGTGGCCTGGGCCGCGGGATCGCGCAGGATCGGCGGCTGCTGCACGGGAATGCCGTGGCTCAGTGCCAGCTGCTTGACCGGGCTCATGGCCAGTTTCTGCCCCCGCCCGGCGGGACGGTCCGGCTGGGTATAGACGGCGGCAATGGGATAACCGGCGTCGATCAGCGCCTGCAGGTGCACGGCGGCGAATTCCGGGGTTCCGGCGAAGACGAGGCGAAGGGATCTGGACATGGCGGACCTGGCGGAAAGGGCGAGCGGCGGACGCCGATGACGCCGTCCGCCAGTGCGATCAGGCCTTGTGGCGCTGCTGCTTTTCGAGCTTCTTCTTGATGCGATCGCGCTTGAGCGGCGACAGGTAGTCGACGAACAGCTTGCCGTCGAGGTGATCGATCTCGTGCTGGATGCATACCGCCAAGAGGCCGTCGCATTCCAGCTCGAAGGGCTTGCCGTCGCGATCCAGGGCCTTGACCCGGACGCGCTCGGGGCGGCAGACCTTTTCGTAGAAACCGGGGATCGACAGGCAGCCTTCTTGGTACTCGCCCAGTTCCTGGGTGAGCGGCTCGGCCTCGGGGTTGATGAAGACCAGCGGTTCGCTCTTGTCTTCGCTGACGTCGATCACCACCAGGCGGCGATGAACATTGACCTGGGTGGCGGCCAGACCGATGCCGGGCGCTTCGTACATGGTCTCGAACATGTCGTCGATGGTCTGGCGCAGGGCATCGTCGACCACGTCGATGGGCTTGGCGACGGTGCGCAGGCGGGGATCGGGGAATTCGAGGATGTCTAGGGTCGCCATGGCGTTGAGGGCACTTGTGGAATACAGTCAAGGGGCGCTGCTAAGATGCCGCAGCGTTGTTTCCACCCGCCTCGGGCTGGTCCCGAGCGGTGGATGACGTCGGTCGACGGGGATGAGCGCCTGCGCTGCCCGGTGCCGACGAAGGTGGCGATCAGGGCACGACTGGGGCGATTCCCCGACGTTTGCGTGAAGACGGTTCTTCAAAGCTAAGTGTAAAGGGATTCGACGCATGAGGAAATCTTTGTTCGCCCTGCTGCTGGTCGCCGGGGGCGCCCTGCAGTCGGCGTACGCAGCGGTCACCCTGCGTCAGGATCACCCGGAGAGCTATACCGTGGTCCGCGGCGATACCCTCTGGGACATCTCCGCCAGATTCCTCAGCAAGCCCTGGGAATGGCCGGAGATCTGGCAGGCCAATCCGCAGGTCAAGAATCCCCATCTCATCTATCCCGGCGATACCCTGGTGCTGAGCTACGTCGACGGCCAGCCGCGGCTGCAGCTCAACCGCGGCGCCTCGCGTGGCACGGTCAAGCTGTCACCTACGGTGCGCAGCACGCCCATCGCCGAAGCCATCCCGGCCATTCCGCTGGAAGCGGTCAACAGCTTCCTCTTGCAGAATCGCGCCATCGATTCGGCCGAACAGTTCCAGGCGGCGCCCTATGTGGTGGCCGGCAATGCCGAGCGCGTGGTGAGCGGCGCCGGCGATCGCATCTATGTGCGCGGCAAGCTGCAGCCGGGTGTCTCGGCCTATGGCATCTACCGCCAGGGCAAGACCTATGTCGATCCCAAGACCGGCGCCTTTCTCGGCATCAATGGCGACTTCATCGGCAGCGCCGACCTGGTCACCCAGGAGGGCGACATCGCCACCCTGCGCCTGACCCGCACCACCCAGGAGGTGCGCCTGGGCGACCGGCTGTTCCCCACTGAGGAGCGGCTGGTGAATTCCACCTTCATGCCCAGTGCGCCGGCCCGTGACATCAACGGCCTGATCCTCGACGTGCCGCGCGGCGTCACCCAGATCGGCCAGTTCGATGTGGTGACCCTCAACAAGGGCGCCCGGGACGGTCTGGCCGAGGGCAATGTGCTGGCGGTCAACAAGACCGGCGAGACGGTGCGTGATCGCATCACCGGCGAGCTGGTGAAGATCCCCGACGAGCGCGCCGGGCTGCTGATGGTCTTTCGCACCTACGACAAGATCAGCTACGGCCTGGTCCTGACCGCCACCCGCCAGCTGGCGATCATGGACAAGGTGCGCAACCCCTAACCTCTTCCGGGTCGCCAGGACGGCGACCGGCCACCCTCAAGGATGACAGCATGGCCAGCCTCTCCCCTGCCGAGCTGGACGCTCGGCTTCACCTGCATGCCCTGCCGGAGCTCGGTGCCGTGCGCCAGCGCCTGCTGCTGGATGCCTTTGGCAGCGCCAGCGCCGCCCTCAGTGCCCCCGCCTCGGCCTGGCGCGCCCTGCGCCTGCCGGCGGTGGCCGCGGACGCCCGCCGCAGCCCCGCGACCCGCGAACGGGTCGACCAGGCCCTGGCCTGGCTGGAGGACCCCGAGCGCCATCTGCTCTGCCTGGGCGACGAGCGCTATCCGGCGCTGCTCGCCGAGATCGCCGATCCACCGCCGCTGCTGTTCGTCGAAGGACGGGTCGAGTTGCTCGAACGACCGCAACTGGCCCTGGTCGGCAGCCGCCAGGCCAGTGCCCAGGGACTCGACAATGCCCGGCGCTTCGCCCACAGCCTGGCCGCGGCCGGCTTCTGCATCACCAGTGGCCTGGCGCTGGGCATCGATGGCGCGGCGCACCAGGGTGCGCTGGACGCCGGCGGCGGTACGGTGGCCGTGCTGGGCACCGGCCTCCGGCAGCTCTATCCCCGCCGTCATCTGGGCCTCGCCCGGCGCCTGCTGGCCGAGGGTGGTGCGCTGGTCTCGGAATTGCCGCTGGACTGCACGCCCCAGGCCGCCAACTTTCCGCGGCGCAACCGGATCATCAGCGGCCTCAGCCTGGGTACCCTGGTGGTGGAGGCCAGCCCCTCCAGCGGTTCGCTGATCACCGCGCGGCTGGCCGCCGAGCAGGGCCGCGAGGTGTTCGCCCTGCCCGGCTCCATCCATCATCCCGGGGCGCGAGGCTGTCATCAGCTGATCCGTGAAGGGGCGCAACTGGTGGAGGGCGTGGAGCATATCCTCGAAGCCCTGCAGGGCTGGCGCAGCCTGGCCCCGGTCGCCACGGCCGCGGTGGTCGAGGATCACCCCCTGCTGCGGCAGCTGGCCGCCGGACCGCTCAACAGCGAAGAGTTGGCGCGGCTCTGCCGCCTGTCGTTGCCGGAGGTGCTGGTCCAGCTGACCGAGTTGGAGCTGGAGGGCCGGGTGGTGGCGCAGCAGGGCAGCTGGACGCGTCTCGGCTAGCGGTGGATGGCTACCATCGGCGGCGCGCTCGGGTAGACTTCAGGGATTTGGCGGAGGCAAGGCGATGCACAACAGCTGGCGAGTGCGGCAGGCGGCGCGAATCGTGCGCGAGGGGGGCGTGCTGGCCTACCCCACCGAGGCCGTCTGGGGCCTGGGCTGCGATCCCTGGGATCAGGCCGCGGTCTATCGCCTGCTGACGCTCAAGCGGCGGCCCATGGAAAAGGGCTTGATCTTGGTGGCCGATACCATCCGCCAATTCGACTTCCTGCTCCACGATCTGCCGGAAGATTCCCTGGCCAAGCTGGCCAGCACCTGGCCCGGCCCCAACACCTGGCTGGTGCCGCACCACAATCGCCTGCCCGGCTGGGTGACCGGCGCCCACGCCACCGTGGCGCTACGGGTCTCCGAGCATCCGCTGGTGGGCGAACTCTGCGCCCTCACCGGTCCGCTGATCTCCACCTCGGCCAATCCCGCCGGCCGCCCGGCCGCGCGCACTCGGCTGCGGGTTCAGCAGTACTTCCCCGATAACCTGGATGGCATCCTCACGGGCGAACTGGGTGGGCGCAAGAATCCCAGCGTGATTCGCGATCTGGTGACCGGCAAGGTCTTCCGGCCCTAGGTCAGTCCAGCAACTGGCGCAGCAGCCGCGCCAGCGCATCGATCTGGAACGGCTTGGCCAGCGAGAGCTCACCGTTCGGGGTCGGCCGTTCGGCGTGACCGCTGACGAACAGCACTGGCAACTCCGGCCAGCGCTCGCGCAGGCGCCCGGCCAGGTCGGCGCCGTCGAGATCCGGCAGGCCGAGATCGGTGATCAGCAGGTCACAGGGCAGGTCGCCGTCGACCAGGGTGAGCGCCGCCGAGGCACTGGCCGCGGTGCGCACGCGATAGCCCAGCTCGGTGAGCATCTCGCGCAGCAACAGCCGCACCGAAACATCGTCTTCCACCAGCAGCAGGCGTTCGCCCCGGCTCTGGGCGATGGCCGCTTGAGGTGTATCGCTCGCTGCCGGTCGCTCGGGCTGGGCACAGGGCAGCCAGAGGCTGACCCGGGTGCCGCTGCCCAGTTCGCTCTCCAGGGTCACGTGGCCACCCGACTGCTTGATGAAGCCATAGAGCATCGACAGGCCCAGACCGGTGCCCTGGCCGATGGGCTTGGTGGTGAAGAAGGGATCGAAGGCGCGATCCACCACCTCGACCGGCATGCCGCTGCCGGTGTCGGCGATGGTCAGGCGCACATAGTCACCCGGCGGCAGGTCATGCTCGGCGGCCAGGTCAGTGAGGTGATCGAGGGCGGTTTCGAGGGTCAGCTGACCCCCCTCGGGCATGGCGTCGCGGGCGTTGATCACCAGATTCAGCAGAGCGTTCTCCAGCTGGTTGGTGTCGGTGCGCGCCGGCGGCAACTGCAGCGCGAGACTGCTGCGCAGGCTGATGCGTTCGCCCAGGGTGCGCTGGAAGAGTTCTTCCAAGGACAGGATCAGGTCATTGACGTCCACCGGCCGCGGGTCGAGGGTCTGCCGACGCGCGAAGGCCAGCAGGCGATGGGTCAGGGCGGCGGCGCGGGTGGCGGATTGCTCGGCGGTGTCCAGGTAGCGCTGCAGGTTGTCGTGGCGGCCCTGGTCCAGGCGCCGACGCAGCAATTCCAGGGAGCCGCTGATGCCGGTGAGCAGATTGTTGAAGTCGTGGGCGATGCCGCCGGTGAGATGGCCGATGGCTTCCATCTTCTGTGCCTGGCGCAGCGCGGCTTCGGCGTTCTGCAGGGCCAGGGCGGCGTCGTGCTCGACGGTGACGTCGCGGCCGAAGACATAGATGCGGCCATCGTGATCGGCGGTGGCCTTCCACATCATGTGGCGCCAGTGGCCGTCGCGAGTGCGCAGGCGGCCCGGCAGATCGCTGAGCACCTCGCCATGGCGCAGGGCGGCCAGGCGCGGGAACACCGGCGGATCGTCCGGGTGCTCCAGCGAGGTCGGCGGCTGGTGGCGCAATTCCTCGTCGTCCCAACCCAGGGTGCGGCCCCAGGCCGGATTGCGACTGAGCCAGCGTTGCCCCTGGATGACACCGAGCAGGTCGTCGGCCACCCGCCACATGCGGTCACGCTCGACGGTGCGCTCATGGACGCGCTGTTCCAGCAGTTCGGCTAGGCGCCGCAGGCGGTGTTCGGCCATGCGGATCTCGCTGACGTCGGTGTGCACGCCCACCCATTCGCAGACCACGCCGTTTTCCCGCACCGGCAGGGCGCGCACGCTGAAGGTCCGCCACTGACCGTCGCGGCAGCGCAGCCGGTGTTCGTCGTGGAAGTCCACCTGTTGCTGCACCGCCAATCGCCAGCGGCGCAGGGTGCGGGGGGCATCCTCGGGATGCAGGGCAGCGGCCCAGCCGTCCTGCTGATACTGGGCATAGCTCTGCCCGGTCAGGGTGCTCCAGGCGAGTTGTTCGCCGAGCAGGTGCCCCTGGGCATTGCTGGTCCAGACCACCCCCTGCACCGCCTCCACGGCGTTGCGGAAGCGCTGGTTGGACAGGTGCAGCGCGGCTTCGGCCTGCTTGCGCTGGGTAAGATCCACCACCACCAGACTCACCGACAGCTCCTGGCCGATTTCCGACTGCAGCGGCGAGCCGTGCAGGCTGACCCAGACCACCGAGCCATCGGGACGCAGGAAGCGCTGGTCCAGCTTGAAGCTGTCGCCGCGCTCGCGCAGGGTGTCGAGATGGCGCTCCAGTATGGCCCGGTCCTCGGGATGGGTCTGGGCCTGCAGGGTCTGTTCCAGCACCCCGACCTCGTTGCGATCGAGCAATTCGCAATAGCGGCGATTGGCGAGCAGGATGCGCCCGCGGGCGTCGGTCTGGCAGATGCCGACCGCCGCCTGGTTGATCAGGCTGGCCAGCCGCGCGCTGTGTTCGCGCAGGGCGGTTTCGGCATCGACCCGCTGCTGGACGTCATCGAACAGGGTGACCGAGGCGATCACCTCGCCGGTGGCCGAGCGGACCGGCGCGCTGGACACTTCCAGCAGCCGGATGCTGCCGTCGGGTCGCCGATAGCGCATCAATTCCGGCGCCACCGCCTGGCCGCTGCGCAGCACCCGTACCGTGGGGTAATCGTCCACCGCATAGGGCTGGCCATTGGCGTGCAGGGCGCCGATGGCGCCATAGCGTTCGTCCAGCGTCTCACCGGCCGGACGCTTGCCGAGAAGGATGTCGACGCGGTCGTTGAGCATCACCGCTTCTTCGCTGCCGGCTTCGGTGATGGAGATGCCCAGGGGCGCCTGCTGCAGCACGCTGGCCAGCAGCCCCTGCTCCAGTGACAGCCGTCGTTCCAGTTGCCGCGCCTGGTCCTGGGTCTGCTGCCGCACCAGCAGGGCGCCCAGCAGCAGAGCCAGCTGATCCAGCAACAGCCGGGTGTCCGCCTCGACGGCGCTGCCCAGCTGCAGATAACCCAGGGGCTGGGTGGCGGGACCGAAGGGGATGAGTGACGGAGCCACCGGCGGACTGCCGGCCTCGGCCACGGACAGCAGCCGCGCCTGGGGATCGTCGGCGAGGTCCCGCAAGGCCTGGGTGGCACACAGGCGCAAGGCGGCCAGGTCCGTGGTGCCGCTGAGGCGCCGTGACCATTCGCCAAGCGCCTGCAGGCGTTGCGGCAGGTCGCGCTCGGCACTGCGGCGGGCGGCGAAGCGCGCCCGGCTCGCCGGGGCCTGCCAGACGTGCAGCAACCAGCCCACGGCGACATCGGCCCGGCGCAGCGGCACCAGGTGCAGGTCGAGGCGTACCAGATGACCATCGCGATGGCGCAGGCCCCAGGTTTGGCAGCGTTCGAGGGCGGTCAGCCAGCCGTCCGCCGGGGGTTCCGGGAGCAACAGGCCGACGATGGACTCGCCGACCTTGTCCTGCGCGCTCCAGCCCAGCAGCCGGGCGACGGCCGGGCACCACTGCCCGATGCACCCTTCGGCGGTCAGGGTGATCAGTGCCGTGTCCGTGGCGGTGTCGAGCAGGTTGGCGAGGGGGCTGGAGATGGGCATGACGAGGGCAGCGATCCGGCCGATTCTGGAAAGAGCGTCGAGACCTTGGCGGCCTGACTGTCCGAGATAGACCGGCGTTTACCCCCGTCGTGCCGCCTGGTTACGGGAAACTTAATGGCCGTCACGATTTACCCGGCCAGGCGCGCGAACGTCTAGCCTCAGGGCAGCAGGATGGTCGAGCCGCTGGTCTCGCGGCCTGACAGGGCGCGGTGCGCCTCCTGCACCTCGGCCAACGGATAGCGGCGACCGATGTCCACCTGGATACGGCCATCGGTGATCAGCTCGAACAACTGATCGGCCATGTCCTGCAGCGCTTCGGGTGAGGCGGCGTAGGTAGCCAGGGTCGGCCGGGTTACATAGAGCGAACCCTTCTGCGAGAGGATGCCCAGGTTGACCCCGGTGACCGCGCCCGAGGCGTTGCCAAAGCTGACCATCAGGCCGCGCGGGGCCAGGCAGTCCAGCGACATCTCCCAGGTGTCCTTGCCGACGCCGTCGTAGACCACCGGCACCTTGGCACCCTCGGTTAGCTCGCGGACCCGCGCCGGGACGTCTTCCTGGCGATAGTCGATCACTGCCCAGGCGCCCAGGGCCTTGGCCTTTTCCAGTTTTTCCGGCGAGCCGGCGGTACCGATCAGGCGTACGCCCAGGGCCTTGGCCCATTGGCAGGCCAGGGAGCCGACGCCACCCGCCGCGGCATGGAACAGCACGGTGTCACCGGCCTGCAGCGGATAGGTCTGGCGCAGGAGGTACTGCACTGTCAGCCCCTTGAGCATGACCGCGGCGCCCTGCTCGAAGGAGACCGCCTCCGGCAGGTGCACCAGATGCCGCTCGGGCAGCACATGGACCTCGGCATAGGCGCCCAGCGGACCGGTGGCGTAGGCGACGCGGTCGCCGGCCTTGAAGCGGGTGACGGCGTTGCCCACCGCCTCCACCACTCCTGCACCCTCGGTGCCCAGGCCCGAGGGCAGCGACGGCGGCGGATAGAGGCCGCTGCGGTAGTAGGTCTCGATGAAGTTGAGGCCGATGGCGTGGTTGCGCACCCGCACCTCGTCGGGGCCGGGCGCGGCGGGTTCGAAATCCACAAGTTCGAGTACTTCGGGACCACCGGTGCGGCTGAACTGGATGCGCTGGGCCATGCTGTCGGTTCCTTATTGACGTGAGCCTTCATCCAAGCCGCAACCGCGGGCCACGTCAACCGGTCGGATACGGGTGTTATGCTCTCCGCCCTCCCCGCCTGTTGTGGAAATCCTTGCGATGAATCCCTCCCTGGAGGCCGTCAAGGCCTATCTGCTCGATCTGCAGGAGCGCATCTGCGCTGCACTGGAAGCCGAGGATGGCGCTGCGCATTTTGTCGAAGACGCCTGGACCCGGCCGACCGGCGGTGGTGGCCGCACCCGGGTCATCGCCGAGGGCGCCCTGCTGGAAAAGGGCGGTGTGAACTTCTCCCATGTGCATGGCGACAGCCTGCCGCCCTCGGCCAGCGCCCATCGTCCGGAACTGGCCGGGCGCAGCTTCGAGGCCATGGGCGTGTCGCTGGTCATGCACCCGCGTAATCCGTATATCCCCACCGCCCACGCCAATGTGCGCTTCTTTCTCGCCGAAAAGCCTGGCGAAACGCCGGTCTGGTGGTTCGGTGGCGGTCTCGACCTCACCCCCTACTACGGCAACGAGGCCGACTGCGTGCACTGGCACCAGGTCTGCCATGACGCCTGCGCACCCTTCGGCGCCGACGTCTATCCGCGCTACAAGGCCTGGTGCGACCGCTATTTCCACCTCAAGCACCGCGGCGAACCGCGCGGCATCGGTGGCCTGTTCTTCGATGACCTGAACGACTGGGACTTCGACACCTGCTTCGCCTTCCAGCGCGCCATCGGCGATGCCTTCGTCGACGCCTACCTGCCCATCGTCCAACGCCGCCGTGACCAGCCTTATGGCCAGGCTGAGCGGGAATTCCAGGCCTATCGTCGTGGGCGCTACGTGGAATTCAACCTGGTCTACGACCGTGGCACCCTGTTCGGCCTGCAATCCGGCGGCCGCACCGAGTCCATCCTCATGTCGCTGCCGCCCGAGGTGCGCTGGGGTTATGACTGGAAACCCGTACCCGGCTCGCCGGAAGCGCGACTGACCGATTTCTTTCTCACCGACCGCGACTGGCTCGCGCTCGCCCCGACGCCTGCAGGATAGCCCCATGGATCGCTACGCCGTCTTCGGCAACCCCATCGCCCACAGCAAGTCGCCGCTGATCCACAGCCTGTTCGCCGACCAGACCGGTCAGCGCCTGCACTACGGGCCGCTGCTGGCACCGCTGGACGGCTTCACCGAAAGCGCCCGCAGCTTCTTCCAGAGCGGCCTGGGCGCCAACGTCACGGTGCCCTTCAAGGAAGAGGCCTACCAGCTGTGCGACGACCTCACCCCGCGCGCCCGGCGCGCCGGGGCGGTCAACACCCTCAAGCGCCAGCCTGACGGTCGCCTGCTGGGCGACAACACCGATGGCGCCGGGCTGGTGCGGGACCTCACCGTCAACGCCGGTCTGCAGCTGGCTGGCCAGCGCGTCCTGGTGCTGGGCGCCGGGGGCGCGGTACGCGGCGTGCTGGAGCCGCTGCTGGCCTGCCAGCCCGGGCAACTGGTGCTGGCCAACCGCACCGAACTCAAGGCGGTGCAGCTGGCGCGGGAATTCGCCGAGCTGGGGGCCATCGAGGTGGCCGCCTTCTCCACCCTGCGCGAGCCCTTCGACGTCATCATCAATGGCACCTCCGCCAGCCTCGGTGGCGGTCGTCCGCCGCTGTCGGAAGCGGTGATCGGCCCCCAGACGGTGACCTACGACATGATGTACGGCAAGGACCTGACCGCCTTCAATCGTTGGGCGCAGGATGAAGGCGCCTTCCACACTCTGGACGGCCTGGGCATGCTGGTGGAACAGGCCGCGGAGGCCTTCGAACTCTGGCGCGGCGTGCGCCCCGACGGTGCGCCGGTGCTGGCGGAGTTGCGGCGACAACTGGGTTAGTTTCGGGATGCTGTTGGGCTTCGCTGCGCTCAGCGCCAACCTACGGGAACTCCATTGTAGGTTGGGTTGAGGCGGCTCCATCGCCGAAGCCCAACGGGCCGCGGTCAGCCCGCCAGCTGGGGCTGGCGCCTGCGCGAGGCCAGAGACACCGGCCACGCCTGGGCGATGCCGAAGCCGATTTCGATCACCAGGAACATTGCCAACAGAGGACTGGCACCCTGGTACAGCGCCCAGGCCTGCCAGAGGGCGAACAGGCCCCTGGCCACGGCGTCGTAGCGCCCCAGCGTCACCGAGGGGCTGGCCAGCCGCAGCGCCGCCCAGACGCACACCACGGAGCCGAGCAGGTTGCCTAGCAGCAGGGCTTCCGGGCTGAAGGTCGCCAGGGGGGCGAATCCCAGCCACTGCCCCAGGGCATCGAGCTGCCGCAGCAGCCAGGCGAGACTCCAGGGGGTGGCAAAAGGCGCGGTGACCAGCAGATCATAGAGGGCGCTGGCACGGACCAGCCGCAGATAGGGCGCAAGCTTCCACATGGACGGACTTCCTTGAACGAGAGGAAATCCAGTGTTGACCCTGGAGCTAGCTCCAGGGTCAAGGAGAACGGATGCGTATCGGCACCCTCGCCCAGGCGACCGGCCTGACCCGCGATACCCTGAGATTCTACGAGCGCCAGGGACTGCTCAAGGCTAGGCGCCGGGCCAATGGCTACCGCGACTATCCGCCCGAAGCCGTGGAATGGCTGGGCTATATCCGCACCGCCCAGCGCTTGGGCTTCAGCCTGCAGGAGATCGCCGCCAACCTGGAGGACGTCGAGCGCGCCGCCGATCCGGATGCCTATCTGCAGGAGCTGCTGCGCGACAAGCTCAGGGTCATCGAGGCGCGCATCGATGAACTGCAGGCGTTGCGTGGGGTGCTGTATTCGCGCTTGGGTGAAGCCTGTCCGCTGCGAACGTAGCTGAGCGTTGGGCTTCGCTGCGCTCGACCCAACCTACGGCCGTGAGCGGCGATCGCGGCCATGGGCCGCTCCTACAATTGCGTTGGAGCCTGTAGGAGCGGTCGTATCGACGGACCGCCATGACCGTGATCAGTTGTAGGTTGGGTTGAGGCGGCTCCATCGCCGAAGCCCAACAGGACCAGGCCTGCTAGGCCCCCTCCTCCCCGTAGCCTTCAGCCAGATGCTGGTCCTTGAGCTTCACGTAGTTGCCGGCGCTGTAGGTGAAGAAGGCGAGCTCCTTCTCTTCCAGCGGGCGGATCTGCTTGACCGGGCGGCCGACGTAGAGGTGGCCGCCTTCCAGCCGCTTGCCTGGCGGGACCAGACTGCCGGCGCCGATCACCACGTCGTCCTCCACCACCGCGCCGTCCATGACGATGCTGCCCATGCCCACCAGCACCCGGTCGCCAATAGTGCAGCCGTGCAGGGTCACCTGGTGGCCGACGGTGACGTCGTTGCCGATCAGCAAGGGATAGCCGTCCGGATTGAAGGGGCCGGCGTGGGTGATATGCAGCACGCTGCCGTCCTGGATGCTGGTGCGGGCGCCGATGCGGATGCGATGCATGTCGCCGCGGATCACTGTCAGCGGCCATATCGAGCTGTCTGCGCAGAGCTCGACATCACCGATTACCACCGCGGTGGCATCGACGAAGGCGCGTTCGCCCAGGTGCGGGGTCTTACCCTGGAAGGTCCTTATGGTCACGATAGATACCTTTTCTCGTCGGAAGGGTCTTGAGACCTATTAGGATGGGCTCCATATATAACTGTCAAAGCCATCGCCCCGAGGGGAACGCCGTGAGCGCCAGCAATCCGCTGCTTCAGTCCTACGACCTGCCGCCCTTTTCCGCCATCAAGCCCGAGCACGTCGAGCCGGCCATCGATACCGTCCTGGCCGAGAACCGTGCCGCCCTGGCCAAGTTGCTGGAGACGCAGAAGGAACACCCCACCTGGGCCGGCCTGGTGCTGGCGATGGACGAGCTGAACGATCGGCTGGGCCAGGCCTGGAGCCCCATCGGCCATCTCAACGCCGTGTGCAACAGCGCCGAGCTGCGCGCCGCCTATGAGGCCTGCCTGCCCAAGCTGTCGGCCTATTCCACCGAGATCGGCCAGAACAAGGACCTCTTCCAGG
Organism: Pseudomonas benzopyrenica; assembly: GCF_036884265.1. Taxonomy (NCBI): domain Bacteria; kingdom Pseudomonadati; phylum Pseudomonadota; class Gammaproteobacteria; order Pseudomonadales; family Pseudomonadaceae; genus Pseudomonas; species Pseudomonas benzopyrenica. The sequence continues at coordinate 29,863 of NZ_CP145723.1, forward strand.
CCTACAGCCGCCTGGCCGAGAGCGAAGAAGCCAAGGGCTTCGACGCCGGCCAGAAGACCACCCTGGAACACGCCCTGCGTGACTTCCGCCTGTCCGGCATCGACCTGCCGCCGGCCGAGCAGCAGCGCTATGCCGCCATCCAGGCGCGTAAGTCCGAGCTGGGCAGCAAGTTTTCCAACCAGTTGCTCGACGCGACGCAGGCCTGGACCAAGCACCTCACCGATGAAGCCGCCCTTGCCGGCCTGCCTGAATCGGCCAAGGCCCAGCTGCAGGCCGCCGCCCAGGCCAAGGAGCTGGACGGCTGGCTGGTGACCCTGGAATTCCCCAGCTACTACGCGGTGATGACCTACGCCGACGACCGTGCCCTGCGCGAGGAAGTCTATGCCGCCTATGCCACTCGCGCCTCCGAGCAGGGCCCCAACGCCGGTCAGTTCGACAACGGCCCAGTGATGGAAGAACTGCTCGACCTGCGCCAGGAACTGGCGCGTCTGCTGGGCTACGCCAACTACGCCGAGCTGTCGCTGGCCACCAAGATGGCCGAGAGCAGTGATCAGGTGCTGGGTTTCCTGCGCGACTTGGCGGTGCGCTCCAAGCCCTTCGCCCAGCGCGACCTGGAAGAACTGCGCGCCTTCGCCGCCGAACAGGGCGTGCAGGACCTGCAGAGCTGGGACACCGGCTACTTCGCCGAGAAGCTGCGCCAGCAGCGCTACGCGCTGTCCCAGGAAGAGGTCCGCGCCTGGTTCCCGGTGGACAAGGTGCTCTCCGGCCTGTTCGCCACGGTGCAGAAGCTCTATGGCATCGAGATCGCCGAGCTGCGCGACTTCGAGAAGTGGCATCCCGACGTGCGCCTGTTCGAGATCAAGGAGAACGGCACTGCCATCGGCCGCTTCTACTTCGACCTCTATGCTCGCGCCAACAAGCGTGGTGGCGCCTGGATGGACGGTGCCCGCGACAAGCGCCGTGATGCCCAGGGCCGGCTGATCGATCCGGTGGCCTACCTGGTCTGCAACTTTACTCCGGCCAGCCCCGGCAAGCCGGCGCTGCTCACCCATGACGAGGTGACCACTCTCTTCCATGAATTCGGTCATGGCCTGCACCACCTGCTGACCCGCGTCGAGCACGCCAGCGTCTCCGGCATCAACGGTGTGGCCTGGGATGCGGTGGAGCTGCCCAGCCAGTTCATGGAGAACTGGTGCTGGGAGCCCGAGGGCCTGGCGCTGATCTCCGGTCACTACGAGACCGGCGAGCCGCTGCCCCAGGAGCTGCTGGACAAGATGCTGGCGGCCAAGAACTTCCAGTCCGGCCTGATGATGCTGCGCCAGCTGGAATTCTCGCTGTTCGACTTCGAATTGCACGCTACCCATGGCGACGGCCGCAGCGTGCGCGAGGTGCTGGAAGGCATCCGCGACGAGATCTCGGTGGTGCGTCCGCCGGCGTACAACCGCTTCCCCAACAGCTTCGCGCACATCTTCGCCGGCGGTTATGCGGCGGGCTACTACAGCTACAAGTGGGCCGAGGTGCTGTCCGCCGATGCCTTCGCCAAGTTCGAGGAAGAAGGCGTCTTCAACCCCGAGACCGGGCGCGCCTTCCGCGAGGCCATCCTGGCCCGCGGCGGCTCCCAGGCACCCATGGTGCTGTTCGTCGACTTCCGCGGTCGCGAGCCCAGCATCGACGCCCTGCTCCGCCATTCCGGGCTGAGCGAGGAGGCGGCGTGAGCGAGCCGATCCGCAAGAGGTTCATCGCCGGGGCGGTCTGCCCGGCGTGCCAGGCGCAGGACACCCTGAAGATGTGGACCCAGGACGGTACGCCCCACCGCGAGTGCCTCTCCTGCGGCTACAGCGACACCCTGGACGAGCGTGGCAATTCGGTCCCCAAGGAGTTGCCGACGCGGGTCAATATCAGTGCGCTGAAACCCAAGAAGCCCGATCCCAAGGTGCAGGCCGTGCAGTTCTTTCCCAATCCCAAGCTGAAAAAGCCGGAATAGCGAAAGGCGACCTTCAGAAAAGCCGCGCCCGGTCATCCAGGCGCGGCTTTTCCGTTTCCAGGCTGGGGAAAATCGATCCGCGCACGGCTTGAGTGCAGGCGAAAACGAGCGTCAGCGTAGGGGGGTCCCAGGCTTTATCCACAAAAAGCGGATTCGATAGCCAGCCGATCATCTTTTTAATCTATTGATAATAAAAGGATTTTATTGAGTCTCTGATTGGCGTCAGGGTTTTCTCCTGAAGTTATACCGATTTTATCCCCGATTTATCCACAGGCTGGAGAGTCCTGGAATGACTTGGGAGTCTTTTCCTGCAATCAGACTCCAAGTGGATAGCCGACGCCATCGTCCCTGACGAGGAAACCCCATGCGTACCGTCCTTTCTGCTGCAGTCCTCTGTCTGATAGGCAACCTGGCTCTGGCCGCGCCGCCGGAACATGGGCCGGGAGGACCCAAGGGGCCGCATGGCCCGGGCTGGCAGGACCAGAGCGTTCCGCATGGCAAGGGACCGGGTCCCGAGTCGCGTGGCCAGGGTCGCCCGGGTGCCGGACCGGGTGCCGGCGGCCCGCCGGATCTGGGACCGGCGCGGGAGCGTATCCAGGCGCTACGCGGCCAGATCGGTCGCGGGGGCGACCTGCCGCCGGGGCTGCGTCTGGAGCGCGGGCGCCCTCTCCCACCTGGTTATGGTCGACCGCTGCCGCCGGGTATCGCCCGCCAGTTGCCGGACTACCCGGGCTACGAATGGCGGCGTCTGGGAACCGACATGGTACTGGTCGCCGTGGGCACCGGGATCGTCTACGCCATCCTGCAAGGCGTACTGGACTGACCGGGACGATTCTTTTAGCGGTAGCCAAGGAGTAGCGCCGAGCTCACCGCAGGCTCTGGCACAGGCTCCTGGGGCCTGCCGGCCCGACGGAACTGGCCGGCGCGCCATCGCAGGCGATAAATGGAGAAAGACCTCTGGCACAGTGCCAGCCCGGATTTCAGTAGAATAACCGCCGCGCGCGGCCGCCCTCCGCCTTCAGACGGTAGGGAAACCGGGCCGCTTCGTATCGGTCTCAACGCCCATCGCTCGCCAAGGATTTCCCATGAGAGCTCTTCCCCGTCTGCTGCCGCTGGCCCTGTTCGCCCTGCTTGTGGGGCATAACGCCCCAGCCCGCGCCGAACCCGGTCTGTTCAATCTGCTGGTGGGCAGTTACACCGCGGGCAGCAGCCAGGGACTGTATGTCTACCGCTTCAACAGTCGCAATGGCCAGATCGATGGCCCGCTACGGATCGTCAAGGCCTCCAATCCGTCGTTCCTGACCCTGTCCCGCGATGGCCGCACCCTGTTCGCCGTCAACGAGAACGGCCGCGGTTCGAGTGGCGACAGCATCGGCCGGGTCACCTCCTATCGCTTCGAACCGGGCAATGGCCGTCTGCAGCAGATCAGCCAGGTCAAGAGCCTGGGCGACGAGCCGACTCACTCCAGCCTCAGCACCGATGGCAAGTTCCTGTTCGTGGCCAACTACTCCAGCCTGCCGGAAGGCTCCCTGGCAGTGCTGCCGATCCAGGACGGCGGCGTGCTCAGCCCAGTGGCGCAGATCGAATTCCATCAGCCCAGCGAACAGCACCCGCGTCAGCAGTCCAGCCATGTGCACGCGGCGGTGACTACCCCGGATGGCCGCTTCGTCTTCGCCCCGGATCTGGGCGCCGACAAGGTGTTCGTCTATCGCTATCTGCCGCAGCAGCCGGAGCGGCCGCTGGTGGCTGCCGAGACGCCCTTCGTCCCGGTGCCGGAAGGCAGCGGTCCGCGCCATCTGGTGTTCAGCGCCGATGGCCGCTACGCCTACCTGACCCTGGAGCTGGCCGGTCAGGTCATGGCCTTCGCCCATCAGGACGGCATGCTGAGGCAGTTGCAGAGCTACAGCCTGACGCCCCAGGAATTCGTAGGCGAGCGGGATGCCGGGGCCCTGCACCTGTCCGGCGACGGGCGCTTCCTCTATGTCGCCAGTCGCGGCACGGACAACCAGCTGGCGGTGTTCGCGGTCAATCCCGACGGCACCCTGACCTTTGTCCAGCGCCATCCGGTCAATGGCCTGTCGCCACGGGAATTCGCCATCGACCCGTCCGGGCGGTACCTGCTGGTGGCCAACCAGAAATCCAACCAGCTCAAGGTTTTCGCCCGGGATCCCGACAGCGGCACGCTCGGCGATGAACTGCAGAGCCTGGATGTGGGCGCCCCGGCGGACCTCAAATTCGTCGCGGTACCCTGATGACCCACTTCGACCGTCTGCACCACGTGGCGCTGATCTGTGCCGACTATGAACGCTCCCGGCACTTCTACACCGAGATCCTCGGGCTGCCGGTGATCGCCGAGACCTATCGCGAGGCCCGGCGCTCCTGGAAGCTGGATCTGGCGGTAGGCGCGCATGCCCAGCTGGAGCTGTTTTCCTTTCCCGATGCCCCGCCCAGGCCGTCGCGCCCGGAGGCCCAGGGCCTGCGCCACCTGGCCTTCGCCGTGGCCGACCTGGACGCCACCGTCGCCCACCTGCAGGGCCATGGCGTGGTCACCGAGCCGATCCGTACCGACGAGCTGACCGGCAGGAGATTCACCTTTTTCGCCGATCCTGACGATCTGCCACTGGAAGTCTACGAGCGCTGAGTTCAGCTCAGGTCGCCAGCTGTACGCCGGCCAGGGACTCGCGCGGCATTTCCAGCTCTTCCAGCAGCCAGTCGAGAAAGCGCTGCACCAGCCGCTGGCGCCGCTTGCGCTCGGGCAGGATGGCGTAATAGCCGTAGCGCGAGGTGGCCAGTCCGGCGAAGGGGCGACAGAGCAGCTCCTGCTGCAGCAGGTCGTCCACCAGGTGGCGCCAGCCGATCGCCAGCCCCTGGCCGGCAATGGCGGCCTGGATCACCAGGGTGTAGTTGTCGAAGCTCAGCACCGCGCCGGACGGTGCCGCGGGCAGGGGCGCCAGGTCCAGCGCCGGCAACAGGGTCTTCCAGTCGTACCAGCGACTGTTGGGCGCCGCCTTGAGGTGCAGCAGCGGCCAGCGCCCCAGCTCCGTGGCGGGCAGCGGCGGTTGCCGGCCTTGGAGCAGCCGCGGACTGCACACCGGAAAGACTTCCTCGCGAAACAGCGGCCAGGCCTCGCCATGCTTGAAGCGGCCGTCGCCGAAGCCCAGGGTGATGTCGATCTCCGGGCCGGGCAGGGGCACTCGATCGCTGGTGACCAGGCTGACGTCCAGCTCCGGATGGCGGGCATGGAAGCGCGGCAGGCGCGGCAGCAGCCAATAGGCGGCGAAGGCGAAGTCGGTGGCCACCTGCAGGACTTCGTGGGCAGGCCGGGCGGTGACCAGGCGTACCCCTTCGTCCAGGGTGGCGAGGCCGGCCTCGACGTATTCCTGCAACAGCCGTCCGGCTTCGGTGAGCAGGATGCCGCGATGGACCCGATCGAACAGCCGCACCTGCAACTGGGCTTCCAGGCGCTTGATCTGCTGGCTGATGGCCGGCTGGGTGGTGCCCAGTTCGCTGGCCGCCGCGGTAAAGCTCAGGCGGCGCGCCACCACTTCGAAGGTGCGCAGACTGTCCAGTGCCAGGGCAGGGCGGTCGGCAGACGTCGTGGCGTCCAAAGTGAAATCCCTATGAGGGTCAGACATAAGCCCAGCTTATCCGAAACATCATCTTCTATGCCCTTCACGTGATTTTCCTGGCGTCGGATGATGGGTTATCCATAAGCAACCCTGATTCGAAGCGGAGGCGCTCTTGTCCAAGCCGATGAACATCCTCTTTCTCATGGCCGACCAGATGGCGGCACCCATCCTGCCGCTGTACGACGCCGCCTCGCCGATCAAGCTGCCGAATCTGCAACGCCTGGCCGAGCGCGCCGTGGTGTTCGACTCCGCCTACTGCAACAGCCCGCTGTGTGCGCCCTCGCGCTTCACCCTGGTGAGCGGCCAGCTGCCGTCGAAGATCAGCGCCTACGACAACGCCGCCGACTTCGCTGCTGACATCCCCACCTACGCCCACCACCTGCGCCGCCTCGGCTATCGCACGGCGCTGTCGGGCAAGATGCACTTCTGCGGACCGGATCAGCTGCACGGCTACGAGGAGCGCCTGACCAGCGACATCTATCCAGCTGACTATGGCTGGGCGGTGAACTGGGACGCGGCGGACGTGCGCCCGAGCTGGTACCACAACATGTCCTCGGTGCTGCAGGCCGGGCCCTGTGTGCGCACCAACCAGCTGGATTTCGACGAAGAGGTGGTCTTCAAGGCGCGCCAGTATCTCTACGATCACGTGCGTCGCGGCGATGACCAGCCGTTCTGCCTGACCGTGTCCCTGACCCACCCCCACGATCCCTACACCATTCCCCGCGAGTTCTGGGACCTGTACGACGAGGTCGACATCCCGCTGCCGGAAGGCGCCATTCCCCAGGCCGAGCAGGACCCCCACAGCCAGCGCCTGCTCAAGGTGATCGATCTGTGGGACAAACCGTTGCCCGAGGCCAAGATCCGCGACGCCCGCCAGGCCTACTACGGTGCCTGCAGCTATGTCGACGCCCAGGTCGGCCACCTGCTCAAGACCCTGGAAGAATGCGGTCTGGCCGACGATACCGTGATCGTCTTTTCCGGCGACCATGGCGACATGCTCGGCGAGCGCGGACTCTGGTACAAGATGCACTGGTTCGAGATGGCCGCGCGGGTACCGCTGCTGATCCATGCGCCCGGGCGCTTCGCCCCGGCGCGGGTGCAGGCCTCGGTGTCGACCATGGACCTGCTGCCGACCTTCGTCGAGCTGGCCGGCGGCAGGCTGCCGGCGGAGTTGCCGCTGGATGGTCGTTCGCTATTACCGCACCTGGAAGGCCGGGCAGGGCATGACGAGGTCATCGGCGAATACCTGGCCGAGGGCACCGTCAGCCCGCTGCTGATGATCCGCCGCGGCCCCTACAAGTACATCCACTGCGAGCTGGACCCGCCACTGCTGTTCGATCTGCAGAACGATCCGCTGGAACGCGAAAACCTGGCCGCCAGCCCCGACTATGCCGAGCTGCTCGCCAGCTTCCAGGCCGAGGTTCGCCAGCGCTGGGATCTGGCGCGCCTGCATGGCGAGGTACTGGCCAGCCAGCGGCGGCGGCGCTTCGTCGCGGCGGCCCTGGAGCAGGGCGAGCGGACCAGCTGGGATCATCAGCCCTTCGTCGATGCCAGCCAGCAATACATGCGCAATCACATCGATCTCGACGACCTGGAGCGTCGCGCCCGCTACCCTCAACCCTGAACCGCTAACTGGAGCACGGCCATGAAACACGGAATCATCGCTACGTTCACGCTGGCCCTGGTCAGCCTGTCGGCCCAGGCCGAGGATCAGGCCTGTGGAACGGTTCGCCTGGCCGATCCGGGCTGGAGCGACATCGCCGCCACCAACGCCCTCACCGGCGCGGTCCTGGGCGCGCTGGGCTACACCAGCAAGGTCGAGACCCTGGCAGTGCCGATCATCTACGGTGGCATGCGCAACGGGCAGGTGGACGCCTTCCTCGGCAACTGGATGCCGGCGCAGCAGGCGCACTATGACCAGTTCGTGAAGACCGGCCAGGTGACCGAGCTGGCGCAGAACCTGGTCGGTACCGAATTCACTCTGGCGGTGCCCACCTATGTCTGGGAGGGCGGGGTGAAGAGCTTCGCCGATCTGGCCAAGCATGCCGACCAGTTCGGCAAGAAGATCTACGGCATCGGGGCCGGTGCGCCGGCCAACCAGTCGTTGCAGAAGATCATCCAGGACAACGAATTCGGCCTGGGCAGCTGGCAGCTGGTGGAGTCCAGCGAACAGGCCATGCTGTCCCAGGTAGGGCGCGCGGTGAAGCGTGACAAGTGGGTGGTCTTTCTCGGCTGGACGCCGCATCCCATGAACGTCGACTACCCGATCAAGTACCTGACCGGGGGCGACAAGTATTTCGGTACCGCCGGCACGGTGAACACCCTGACGCGCAACGGCTACGCCGAGCAGTGCCCCAATCCGGCCCGGTTGCTGACCAACATGAAATTCACCCTGGACATGGAAAACGCCGTCATGAGCGCCGCACGGGACAAGGGCGGCAGCTACGATGCCGCCGCCAAGGCCTGGCTCAAGGCCCATCCCCAGGTGCTGGAGCCCTGGCTGCAGGGCGTCACCACCCGCGACGGCCAACCCGGCTTGCCAGCGGTACAGCAAGCGCTCTGACCGCTAATTCTCCAAGCGCTACTTGAGCCCCAGCCGTCGCGCCAGGCGGGCGAGATTGGCGCGGTCCAGGTCGAGGGCGGCGGCGGCCAGGGTCCAGTTCTGGCCATGCTGTTCCAGGGCCAGGGTGATGGTCTGGCGCTGGAAGGCCTCCGTGGCTTCGCGCAGGGAGGTGGCGGGCAGGACGAGATCCTCGTCGGGCAGCGCCGTGCTGCCCAGCGGCAGGCCGAGCTGCTCGCTGTCCAGGGTCAGGATGCCGCCGCGTTCCTCGCTGCCGGCATGGGCCTTGAGCGCCGCCCGGCTGATGAGGTGCGACAGTTCGCGCACGTTGCCCGGCCAGGCGTAGGCCAGCAGGGTGCGCTGCGCCGCGGGTGTCAGCCGGAGGCCGCGCAGGCCCAGGCGGGCGCGATTCTGCTCCAGGTAGAAACCGGCCAGCAGCAGGACATCCCGGCCACGCTCGCGCAGGGCCGGTACCGCCAGCGGATAGACGCTCAGGCGGTGGTAGAGATCGGCGCGAAAGCGTCCGGCGCGCACGCAGTCGGCCAGGTCGCGGTTGGTGGCGGCGATGATGCGCACGTCCACCTTGAGATCGCGATCCGAGCCCAGCCGCTGCAGTTGGCCGCTCTGCAGCACCCGCAGGAGCTTGGCCTGCACCGTCAGCGGCAATTCGCCGACCTCGTCGAGAAACAGGGTGCCGCCATCGGCCAGTTCGAAGCGCCCGCGACGTTCGCTGACGGCACCGGAAAAGGCGCCGCGCACATGGCCGAAGAGTTCGCTTTCCACCAGCGCCTCGGGCAGCGCCGCGCAGTTGAGACTGATCAGCGGCCGCTGCTGGCGCAGGGAGCGGGCATGCACGGCTTCGGCCACCAGTTCCTTGCCGACTCCGGTCTCGCCGGTGATCAGCACCGTCAGATCGCTGGCCGCCACGGTGTCGATCTCCTGGCGCAGCCGCAGGCTGGCCGGACTCTGGCCGATGAGTTCGCGAGGCCGCTGGTGCCCCACCGATTGCTGATAGGCCACGGTCAATTCGTGCTCGCTGACGATGCGGGCGGAGAGCTGACCGATGCGCTCGGCGGCGGCCACGGTGGCGGCGGCCAGGCCGGCGAAGGCGGCGAGGGTGGTGAGATCCTCGGGTCGGGCATTCTGCGCCTGCAGCGAATCCAGGGTCAGCAGGCCCCAGAGCTGGTCCTGCACATAGAGCGGACAGCCCAGGCAGTCATGGACCTCCAGGTGCCCCTGCACGCCTTCCACCAGGCCATCGTAGGGATCGGGCAGGTCGCAATCGAGGGCGAAGCGGGTGGGCGCGCGACTCGCCAGCAGCAGGGCCAGACGCGGGTGCTCACCGACCTTGAAGCGGCGTCCCAGGGTGTCGGCTGCCAGCCCGCGCACCGCCAGGGGCACCAGCACCTCGCCATCCAGGCGCAGCAGGGCCACCGCATCGAAGGGCAGGACCTGGCGCAGGGCATCGAGCAGACTGGCGTAGCGTTGTTGATCGGGCAGGTCGCGGGCCAGATCCGCCACCAGCGGTACCATCACATCGAGCAGAGTGGGGCGGGTCAATTTGACCTCAGCGAGTCATAGGGACCTGGTCATTATGACCTGCGCACTGGCTAAAAGCCTGATCCAGGGCAAGTTTTAGGCTGGCACGACTCGTGATAGGGACAGGGCAGTCCTGTTTGGAGATCCCTGCCATGCTGTCATCCGACCAAAAAGCCATCATCACGGCTACCGTCCCCCTGCTGGAAACCGGGGGCGAGGTCCTCACCCGGCATTTCTACGCCAAATTGCTGGGCGACAATCCCGAGATCCGCCCGCTGTTCAATGGCGCCCACCAGGCCAGTGGCGCCCAGGCCCGGGCGCTGGCCCGGGCGGTGCTGATGTACGCCCGCTACATCGATCGCCTGGATACCCTGGGGCCGCTGGTGGAGCAGATCGTCAACAAGCACGTCTCCCTGCAGGTCCAGCCGGATCACTATCCGCTGGTGGGTATCGCCCTGCTGCAGAGCATTCGCGAGGTGCTGGGAGCCGAGGTCGCCACCGATGCAGTAATCGATGCCTGGGCTGCCGCCTATGGTCAGCTGGCCAACCTGCTGATCGGTGCCGAGGAACAGCGCTATGCGGCCCAGGCCGAGGCGCCTGGAGGCTGGCGCGGCGGACGCCCGTTCCGCATCGCGCGGATCGAACCGGAAAGCGAAGAGATCAGCTCCTTCTACCTGGAGCCGGTGGACGGCCTGCCGACCAGCATCGCCCAGCCCGGCCAGTACCTGGGTCTGAGCCTGACCCTGGACGGGGTCGAATACCGACGCAACTACTCGATCTCGGCGGCCAGCGATGGCCAGGGCTATCGCATCAGCGTCAAGCATCAGCCAGGTGGGGTGGTTTCGCGTTACCTGCACACCGATGCCCATGAAGGCGGCGTGTTGCAGGTCTTCGCGCCAGCCGGCGAATTCGTCCTGCAGGAATCGACCAAGCCGCTGCTGCTGATCGCTGGCGGCGTCGGCATCACGCCGCTGTTGCCCATGGTATCGGCGGCCCTGCCCAGCGGCCGGCCGATTCAGCTGATCCACTGCACCCGCCATGTCGGGGTGCAGGCCTTCGGGCACTGGCTGGAAGAGCAGGCCGCCCATCACCCGCAATTGCAGCTGTACTTCTGCTACAGCGAGCCGGTGGCGGAAGAGGCCTACGCCTCGCGATTGGACCGGACGCGCCTGCAGCGCTGGTTGCCCAAGGATCGCGACCTGGACGCCTACCTTCTTGGCCCGCAGCCCTTCATGGCCCAGGTGCGACGGGATCTGCTGGAGCTGGGGGTGCCGGAAAAGCAGATCCGTCACGAATTCTTCGGACCTGCTACGGACCTTTAGATGCGACAACGCCCGCCACCTCTCGGTGGCGGGCGTTGCATCGGCAGCGGCCGGCGCTACCTGGGGCAGCGCCCGGCAGCCGGAGACCTAGCGACGCTGGTAGACGATTTCCTTGCTACCGCCTTCGCAGTTGCCCACCACCTTGGCGGAGGCGCTGGCGCTGCCCTTGTCCACCACCTCAAGACTGTAGTGCGCTACCTGCTTGGCCTGCAGCTTGGCATCGATATCGGCCTTGACCGTGTCGCACGAGGTGCCAGCGGCGAAAGCTCCGCTGCTCAGGGCCAACAAACCGAGGGTAATCACGACTCTACGCATCTTGCCTGTCCTTTTGCGAGGGGAGGGAGGTCTTGAATAGCGGCTCAGCTGGCTTCGATACGGAAGCCGATCTTCAGGGTGACCTGATAGTGCGCCACCTTGGCGTCCTGGATATGACCGCGGATTTCACCCACTTCGAACCATTCCAGGTTCTTCACCGACTTGGAAGTCTCGGCGAGGGCATTATTGATGGCGTCCTCGACACTGGTGGTGGAAGAGCCAACGATTTCCAGCTTCTTGTAGGTGTGATGATCGGACATGAAAATCTCCTGGGTCAGCAATGACGGGCGCTGCAGCGGATAGCCGGCAACGCGTTGACCGGTGTCGCGGTCGACTCGCCGGGAAGGGTGCCTCTGCCATTTGAGGCCGCGAAAGGTCCCGATAAGTTCACTGCCCAGGCTCTCGGATACGGCTATGCAGCACTTTCCAACGGCTCGGTAGTCACATTTCCTGAATCCGTCCATCTCAGGAGGTTGTCATGGCCCGTAACACCGACTACCAGGCGTCCATCGCCAGCATCGAGAACGAAATCAACAGCCTGCTCGACTCGCTGGCATCGCTGAAGAAGAACGCGGCGCGCGAATCCCGCAGCAGCCTGAACTCTTTCAAGAGCACCGCTCGCGAAGCCCTGCATCATTCGGGCGATTCGCTGGAAGAAGTCTATGACGACGTGCGTCGCCTGACCCGTCAGTACGGCCGTGCCGCCAGTGGCGTGGCGCGCGAACATCCCTGGGCCACCGTCGGCATCGCCGCTGGCGTGACCGTTCTGGTCGGCTGGGCGCTGCTGCGCGGCGACCACTGATCGTGGCAGTTCGAGGCATCCCACGGGATGCCTCGGGCGCTAGCGCTCGGCCAGCTCCTGTCTGAGCCAAGCCGCCAACCGCTCCACCCGCTCATCCGCCAGCCGACCCGGCGCCCACAGCGCCAGCTCCGCACCGGTCGTCGCGAAGCCCCAGGGCGCGACCAGCCTGCCCGCCTTCAAATCCGCCGCCACCAGTGGTTCCGGTGCGATCGCCACCCCCAATCCCGACAGCGCCGCCTCCAGCAGGTAATAGAGGTGCTCGAAGCCCTGCCCGTACTCCAGCGCCGGTGCCGCCAGGCCCTGAATGGCGAACCACTGTGGCCAGGCCTGGGGCCGCGACAGGGTGTGCAGCAGTCGCTCCGCCAGCAAGGCCTGCAGATCACCGTCCCTGAGCCGCAGATAGGCCGGGCAGTAGGGACTCAGCACGGGCCCGATCCGCTCAGGCGCCAGGTGATAGGGCATCACGTCTTGGGGCGGCGCCGTCTCGGTGAACAACAGGCTGGCGTCCAGGCCGGCAGCGGCCAGCGGGGTATCGTCGGTACGGGTCGAGAGGTGCAGGCGCAACTCCGGCAGATCGCGATTGAGGCGATCCAGTCGCGGAATGAACCAGCGGGCCACCAGGCTGCCCGGGCAGCCCAGCACGAAGGGTCCCTGGCGACTGCCAGCCTTGAGTTCAGCGCACACCTCGCGTAACCGTTCGAAAACCTCACCGCTCACCTCGCGCAGGCGCAGCCCGGCCTCGGTCAGCGCCAGCCCCCGACCTTCACGGCGAAACAGCGCCACCCCGAGCTGTTCCTCCAGTGCACGAATCTGGCGACTCACGGCGCCGTGGGTCACATGCAGTTCGTCTCCGGCGCGACTCATACCGCCCAGACGAGCGGTGGCTTCGAAGGCACGTAGGGCATTAAGGGGAGGCAGGTCGCGGGGTTCGCTCATCTGTGAGATTTCCTGACGGGTCATCGCGATCTTATCGATTTATCACCGGCACTCAAGCAGGTAAGGTAGATCCATCTTCGCAGGAGAATCCCATGACCCAGACCGCCTATCGCCAGGGCCCCGACGCTCAAGGCATGTTCGGCCAGTTCGGTGGCCGCTATGTCGCCGAAACCCTGATGCCGCTGATCCTCGATCTGCAGCGCGAATACGAGACCGCCATGGAAGATCCGGCGTTTCTCGACCAGCTGGCCTATTTTCAGCGTGACTACATCGGTCGTCCCAATCCGCTGTACTTCGCCGAGCGCCTGACCGAGCATTTCGGTGGTGCCAAGATCTATCTCAAGCGCGAAGAGCTGAACCACACCGGCGCGCACAAGATCAACAACTGCATCGGCCAGATCCTGCTGGCCAAGCGCATGGGTAAGACCCGCATCATCGCCGAGACCGGCGCCGGCATGCACGGCGTGGCCACCGCCACCGTGGCCGCGCGCTTCGGCCTGCCCTGCGTCATCTACATGGGCAGCACCGACATCGATCGCCAGCAAGCCAACGTCTTCCGCATGAAGCTGCTGGGCGCCGAGGTGATTCCGGTCACCGCTGGTACCGGTACCCTCAAGGACGCCATGAACGAGGCCCTGCGCGACTGGGTGACCAACGTCGCCGACACCTTCTACCTGATCGGCACCGTGGCCGGTCCGCACCCCTATCCGGCCATGGTCCGCGACTTTCAGGCCGTGATCGGTCGTGAGACCCGCGCGCAGATCCTGGAAAAAGAAGGGCGCCTGCCCGACAGCCTGATCGCCTGCGTTGGCGGTGGCTCCAATGCCATGGGCCTGTTCCACGAATTCCTCGATGACACCGACGTCGCCATCGTCGGCGTCGAGGCCGGTGGTCACGGCGTGAACACCGACAAGCATGCCTCCAGCCTCAACGGCGGAGTGCCCGGGGTACTGCACGGCAACCGCACCTTCCTCTTGCAGGACGACGACGGCCAGATCATCGACGCCCACTCCATTTCCGCCGGTCTGGACTATCCCGGCATCGGCCCGGAGCACGCCCACCTGCACGATGTGCAGCGGGTGGAATACGTACCGATTAACGATGACGAGGCGCTCACCGCCTTCCACCAGACCTGCCGTCTGGAAGGCATCATCCCGGCCCTGGAATCCGCCCACGCCCTGGCCGAGGCCTACAAGCGCGCGCCGCACCTGCCCAAGGACCACCTCATGGTGATCTGCCTCTCGGGCCGCGGCGACAAGGACATGCAGACCGTGATGAGCCACCTGGGAGACAAGCTATGAGCCGTCTGGAAACCCGCTTCGCCGCGCTGAAGGCCGAGGGCCGCGCGGCCCTGGTCACCTACACCACCGCGGGCGATCCGGACTATGCCACCGCCCTGGCCATCCTCAAGGGCCTGCCGGCGGCCGGCGCCGACGTCATCGAACTGGGCATGCCCTTCACCGATCCCATGGCCGACGGTCCAGCCATCCAGGCCGCTGCCCTGCGTGCCCTGCAGGGTGGCCAGAATCTGGCCAAGACCCTGGAGATGGTGCGTGACTTCCGTCGCGGGGAGGGGGAGACGCCACTGGTGCTGATGGGCTACTACAACCCCATCCATCGCTATGGCGTGGAGCGCTTCCTGGCGGAAGCCGCCGAAGCGGGCGTGGATGGCTTGATCGTGGTCGACCTGCCGCCCGAGCACGACGCCGAGCTGGCGCTGCCGGCCCAGGCCGCCGGTATCGACTTCATCCGTCTGACCACCCCGACCACTGATGACGCCCGCCTGCCGCGCGTACTCAACACCAGCTCCGGCTTCGTCTATTACGTATCCGTCGCGGGCGTGACCGGTGCCGGCTCGGCCACCACCGAGCACGTTGAGGCCGCCGTGGCGCGCCTGCGTCGTTTCACCGACCTGCCGCTAGCCGTCGGCTTCGGCATCCGTACCCCGGAGCAGGCCCGCGTGATCGCCCGGATCGCCGATGGCGTGGTAGTGGGTTCGGCATTCGTCGACCAGATCGCCAAGGCCGAATCTTCGGGCGCTGCCATCGATGGCGTGCTCGGCCTCTGCAAGCAGCTGTCGGACAGCGTACGTACTGCGCGCTGAGTACTTGCCAGTGCTTAAAAGACCGCCTAAAGCGGTCTTTTTTATGCCCGAATGCTTTGCAAACTGTGCATAAGGTTGTGGGCAGTCTGTTCGCTACCGACGCAAAGCCGCGCGCCAGAAGGGCTGCGGGGATACTGACCTTGTTGATCGAATTGGCGACGGTCAGATTCAACCGGTCAGGCTGCGGACGATTGCCTGTCGTGCCGTCATTGCTTGACAGGTAAAGGCTGTGGATAAGCCTTGGGCAAGTTGTCAGCAACCGTTGGGGCAACTGTCCAAGGAAAATTGCTCAATAAATAACCAATTCCGCTCAGGCTATGCATGACCCCAGAAGACGTTTCTCCTGGCTGGTTTGCCCACATCTGCTGTGTGCGTGCCTGTGGAAAAGATGTGGGACCTGATCTGTACGCCAGGGCTGGCAAGGCCTGCAGAGGATCGTACAAAAAATGATCAAAACTGTTTCAGGCGTTTTCCACAACCCACAATAGCGTTGCATAGGGCTGTGGATAGGTTGTTCGTCCAGTGCCAGAGACCAGAGCTGGCGCGGTTTCCAGAGGATCGATCAAATAATGATCAGTTTTTCGAGATATGCCCGAGTCAAGGGATTTCTTTTGCCAGCCCAAGGAGTTATCCACGCCTGTTCAGCTCGGGGTTCAGCGATCGACGCTAAAAGTCATGTGGATAACTCTGTTGATTTTCTGTTTGGAAGCCTGTGCATTAAGCCTGCGTCCTAGCGCAGCGTCACCTGCTGGCGCAGACCTGCGGCTGGCAGGGTGAAGGCACATTCCTCGAAGGTGGCCATGCGCATGCGCAGCGGCGGATTGTTGCTGTAGCCGTATTGTTCGGTGGGCATGCCGATGAAATTGGTATCCAGCTGGCTGTTGCTGTTGCTGTCGTGGATGACCGACACGGCGTAGCGTCCGGGTGGCAGGTCGAAGCGCTGTTCCTGGGCACCTGCCTGTGCAGCGAGATGCGCCTGGGCCACCGGCGTCTTGTGCGCCTTCCAGGCCTCTTCGCTATCGAATACCGCCAGCAGCAACTGGCCCCCCGAGGCATCGACCGTCTCCACCCGCACCTGCAGCTCGGCGGCGTGCAGCACACCACTCAGACAAAGACCAGCGACCAGCAACAGAGACTTCATGGACATTCCTTCAGCAGGGGGAGGGCCGCAGCCGCAACAGCTCGACCGGGTGTTCGAAGAAAAGATCGGGCTGCTGCGCACGCAGCGTCACCGGGCAGCCATAGCCCCAGGCCACGGCCGCGCAATCCAGCCCGGCGCGGTGCGCAGCCTGGAGATCGCGCAGCTCGTCACCGACATAGAGCGCCTCGGCCGGTGCGATGCCCTGGCGGCGGAGCAACCGTGTCAGGCGCCGGGCCTTGCCCAGCAGGGGGATATCGAATTCGCCATCGGGGAACAACCGTCCGGCCTGGGGCAGTACCTGATGGACCGCGGCGGCGGAATTGGAGGTCGCCAGACCCAGCGCCAGGCCGTTGGCCTGGAGCCGGTCGAGGGTGGCGGGAATCTCGGCGAAGGGCGCCACCTGGTCGCCGCGCTGGACCAGCAGGCGGCGATAGTGGCGGGCGATGCGCGGTACCTGCCACAGCGGGATGCCCAGGCTGTCGAGCAGGCCGGTCAGGGAGGCGGCGCGCAGCCGGGGCCACTCGTCGGCAGCTGGCTGCCGAAAGCCATGGGTTCGCGCCAGCTCGCCCAGGCAGCTCAACAGAAAGGGCAGGCTGTCCGCCAGGGTGCCGTCGAAGTCGAAGATGACGTAGCGATAGCTCATGCGAGAGAGGCACGGTGGGCGAAGGCGCCAGCGTAGCGGTCGCCTCCCGGTTTTGCCACCGCGATGGGATCCGGCAGGGGTGTCCCTGCCGGACAGGTCACACGCGGAAGCGGCGGATCTGGCCGTTGAGCTCCACCGCCAGTTCGGAGAGCTGCTGGCTGGCGGCGCGCGTCTGTTCGGCACCGGCAGCGGTCTGCACCGACAGATCGCGGATGCGTACCAGATTGCGATCCACCTCGCGGGCCACCTGGGCCTGCTCTTCGGCGGCGCTGGCGATCACCAGGTTGCGCTCGTCGATGCCCGACACCGACTGGGCGATGGCGGCCAGGGCGGCGTTGGCCGACTGCGCCTGCTCGCGGGTCTGGCGCGCCTGGTCGGCGCTGGTCAGCAGCGCATCGACGGTTTGGCCGGTGCCCTGCTGGATGCTGCCGATCATGCCTTCGATCTCGCGGGTGGATTCACCGGTGCGATGGGCCAGGGCGCGCACCTCGTCGGCGACCACGGCGAAGCCGCGACCGGCATCACCGGCACGCGCGGCTTCGATGGCGGCGTTGAGCGCCAGCAGGTTGGTCTGTTCGGCGACCGAGCGGATCACGTCCAGCACCTGGCTGATGTTGCGGGTCTGTTCAGCCAGCTGGCGGGCCTGTTCGCTGGCACCCAGCACGTTTTCGGTGAGCACCTCGATGGCGCCCAAGGTATCGCCCAGCTGCCGCTGGCCCTGGCGCGCGGTATCGGCGGCCTGGCGCGATTCGGACGAGGTGGAGGTGGCATTGCCGGCCACTTCGTCCACCGCCTGGCTCATCTCGGTGACCGCGGTGGCCGCCATCTCGATCTCGCTGTTCTGCTGTTGCAGGCCGTGGGCGCTCTCCTGCATGACCGCGGTCATTTCCTCGGCGGCGGAGGCCAGCTGGGTAGCGGAATGGCCCAGGTGCCCCAGGGTGTCGCGCAGATTGGTCTGCATCTGCTGCATGGCTTGCAGCAGCTGGGCGGCTTCGTCGTGACCGCGGGTATCCAGGGTCTGGGTCAGATCGCCGCTGGCGATGGTCCGGGCGGCGGCCACGGCCTCGGCGATGGGTCGGGTCATGCTCAGGGTCAGGCGCCAGGCCAGCAGCACGGTCAGACCCAGGGCCAGGGCGATGACCATCCAGGTGATGGAGGTGGCCTGGGCATAGGTGTCGCCGGAGTGTTGGGAGGCGGCCTTGATGTCTTCCTGGTTGATCTTGCGCAGGGCTTCGGTGCGCTCGTTCATCTGTACGCCGAGCTGGGCCATGCTGGTCTGGATCAGGCTGCGGGCCTCGTCGACCTTGCCGGCCCCGATGAGGTCGGCGAGTTGCGCGGTGTAGCGGACATAGTCGCCATGGATCTGGCGCAGGGCCTCGAAGGCCTGGCGCTCGCGGTCGCTGCTGACGAGCTTGTCATAGCGACCGAAAGCGGCGCCGATGTCGGCATTGATGCTGTCGATCTTCTTGCGCGTGTTGGCGACGGTAGCGGCGTCCGGAATGGCCAGCAGGCGCAGCACCTCGACCCGGGTGCGGGCCAGTTGCAGGGCAAGGTTGTCGGCTTCGACGATGCTGGGCACGTTGTTGGTCTCGATCACCTGGCCCTGGGCCCGGATCTGCGACAGTTGCAACAGGCCGAACAGGCCCAGACTGGCGACGAGGATGGCCAGCAGGCCGAAACACAACACGCTGCGAATGGCGAGGGAGAAGGAACGAAAGGTCACGGCGGCAGCCCCGGTGAAGAGTGAGGTCTCCTTTAACGGCTAGAGGCGCCGCGACTTTATGGTCATTCGTCTTAAAGCTGACTGTTAACGACCCGACGGCTTCTAGCCTAGGTGCTGACACTCGCTCAGAACTGGAAGCGGCGTACCTGACCACTCAAGGTCGCTGCCAGATCCGCCAGTTGCTGGCTGGCGCCCCGGGTCTGCTCGGCACCGGCGGCGGTCTGCACCGACAGATCGCGGATGCGTACCAGATTGCGATCCACTTCACGGGCCACCTGGGCCTGCTGCTCGGCGGCGCTGGCGATCAGCAGGTTGCGTTCGTCGATGCCGGATACCGCATCCGCGATGGCAGCGAGGCCGGCATTGGCCGCCTGGGCCTGTTCCCGGGTCAGTCGTGCCTGATCGGCACTGCTCAGCAGCGCATCGACGGTCTGGCCAGTGCCCTGCTGGATATTGCCGATCATCTTCTCGATCTCGCTGGTCGAGTCCCCGGTACGCTTGGCCAGGGCCCGTACCTCGTCGGCCACCACGGCAAAGCCGCGGCCCGCCTCACCGGCCCGGGCGGCCTCGATGGCGGCGTTGAGCGCCAGCAGATTGGTCTGCTCGGCCACCGCGCGGATCACATCCAGCACCTGGCTGATGTCGCGGGTCTGGCTTTCCAGCTCACGGGCCTGGGCGCTGGCGCCTAGGACCTGCTCGGTGAGGGCTTCGATGGCGCCGAGGGTCTCGCCCAGCTGGCGCTGGCCCTGGGCCGCGGTCTGGGCGGCCTGGCGCGACGCGGTGGAGGTCGAGCCGGCATTGCCGGCGACCTCTTCGACCGCCTGGCTCATCTCGGTGACCGCCGTGGCGGCCATTTCGATCTCGTTATTCTGCTGGCGCAGGCCGTGGGCGCTTTCCTGAGTCACCGCGGTCATCTCCTCGGCGGCTGAAGCCAACTGGGTGGCCGAATCGCCGATGTGCGCGAGGGTCTCGCGCAACTGGCCCTGCATCTGCTGCATGGCCTGCAGCAGCTGGGCCGCCTCGTCGCGCCCGCGAGCGTCCAGCGGCTGGGTCAGGTCGCCGGTGGCGATGGTACGCGCCGCCGCAACGGCCTGGGCGATGGGCCCCGCGATGCTGCGGGTCAGCCGCCAGGCGAGCAGGGCGGTGAGGGCCAGCGCCAGCAGGATCATCAGCCAGGTCACGGTGGTAGAGCGCGCATAGGCGGTATCGGCCTCGTTACTGGCCGTATGGATATCCTGCTGGACCACGTTGCGTAGCGTCTCGATGCTGGCGTTCATCCGGAGACCCAGTTGCGCCATGTTCTGCTGGACCACCTGGCGCGCCTCGGCCATCTGGCCGGCACCGGCCAGGTCGGCCAGCTGCCGTACGCCCTGCATGTATTCCCGGTGCACCTGGCGCAGATCGTCCAGCGCCTGTCGGCTCTGTGGCGACAGCGCGCCTTGCTGATAGCGCCCGAAGGCGGCCTGGACCTCGGTACTCAGGTCGTCCAGCTTCTTGCGGGTGTTGGTCAGGGTCTCGGCATCGGGCATGGCCAGCAGACGCAGGGTTTCGATGCGGGTTCGGGCCAGCAGCATCCCCAAGTCATTGGCGGCGACGAGCGTGGGGATATGGCGCTGTTCTACCTGATGACCCAACTGGCGGATTTGCGCCAACTGAAACCAACCGAACAAGCCGAGGGCAGCGACGAGTGTCGCAAGAATGCCAAAACACAGCAGATTGCGAGTAGCGATGGACAGCGAGCGAAGAGTCATGATGAGCCCGTGAAAGACGATTCAAAACGTGAACAGGCTCAACTTTATGTGATGTTTTAAAATAAAGACGCTAAAAAGAGGTGCGTCAAAAAACCGCATTAACATAAAGACAGTTTATTGGCATGCCCATGGAGCCCTTGCGGCTCCATGGGCGGCTTAGAATTCGCGTTCCTCAGTCACCGCCGACCTGGCGTAGATGCGCGGCTGGCGCCTCTTCGCCGAGGTTGTTGAGCAGCCGCTCGCTGTACCAGTCGATGAAGTTAATCACGCCGAATTCGTAAGTCTTTGAGTAGGGACCCGGCTGGTAAGCCTTGGAGTTGATACCACGCTGGTTTTCCTCGGCCAGGCGACGATCCTGGTCATTGGTGGCATCCCAGACCTTGCGCAGGTTGACCGGATCGTAGTCGACGCCTTCCACGGCGTCCTTGTGCACCAGCCACTTGGTGGTCACCACGGTCTCGGTCGGACCCAGCGGCCAGACGGTGAAGACGATCATGTGATCGCCCATGCAGTGGTTCCAGGAGTGCGGCAGGTGCAGGATGCGCATGGAGCCCAGGTCCGGGTCCTTGATGCGCCCCATGAGCTTCTGGCAGCCGGGCTTGCCGTCCAGGGTCATGGACACGGTGCCGGCGAGCAGTGGCATACGCACGATGCGGTTGCGCAAGCCGAAGCTGGCATGGGCGTAGGGGATGTTGTCGGCGTCCCAGCGCGTGGTGCAGGCGGCGACCTGATCCTTGAATGCCTGGGAGGCACGCGGATCGGTGACGTCGTCCCATTCCAGCAGGGTGTTCAGCAACTCGGGGTGGGAGCCGCTGCAGTGATAGCACTCGCGGTTGTTTTCCAGCACCAGCTTCCAGTTGGCCTGCTCGACCAGGTCGGTGCGTACCGCGACCTTGGCGTTCTCCATGTCGTACGGCTCCATGTAGTGCTCGAGCGTACGCAGGAAGTCGTCGATGGCCGGCGGTTCGTCGGCCAGGGAGATGAAGATGTAGCCGCCGGCGGTCTTGACGTGGATCGGCTTGAGATTGAAGTCGGCCATGTTGAAGTCGGCGCCCATCTCGGTGCCGGCGAACAGCAGACGGCCGTCCAGCTCGTAGGTCCACTGGTGGTAGGGGCAGACCAGCTTGGCGACCTTGCCCTTGTCGCTCACGCAGAGGCGCGAACCGCGGTGACGGCAGACGTTGTGGAAGGCGTGGACCTTACCCTCGGCACCGCGGACCACCAGGATGGGATTGTCACCCAGCTGCAGGGTGATGAAGTTGCCCTTGGTGGGGATCTCGCAGGTCATGCCGGCGATCAGCCATTCCTTGCCGAAGATCTCCTGCATGTCGATCTGGAACAGGCGCTCGTCGTTGTAGAACGGCTGGGGTAGGGAATAGGTGCGCTCGCGGGTGCGCAGCATCTCGGCCGTGGCCTTGCGGGCCGGATCGAGAGGGTCGCCCAAACTCAAGGTGCTGACGTCCATCGTACATCCTCGTGGCCACCGCGGCGGGTGGCGAAAGTGGTTGGTCACGGTATTGCAAGGCTATTGGCCGACAGGACAGGGCCGCCGAATGACCCCGTGCTTCGCCCGTCGCGCGCTGTTCAGGTTCGGCTTGGGGCGGAGTGTGGGGCCGGAGCCGGGAGGGGGCCTTGCTCATGGGCGACATGGCCGACGCTGTTCACGACGCCCCAGCCCTTGCCATTGCTGGGCCGGTCGCCATCGGCATGTGGATGTCGCGATTGGGAAAGTGGCGGTCGTGAGGCCCTCCCAGAATCGCCGCCAATAGCCCCAGTGGCAGTCGAGGTGCGTCATGAATACCTTCCTCAACCCCGTAACCACCCAGACCTGGACCAATGGCCGCCACCCCGTGCGCTGCGTCAAGGTCATCCAGGAAACCTGGGACGTGCGCACCTTCTGCTTCACGGCCGAAATCCCGCTGATGTATTTCTTCAAGCCGGGCCAGTTCGTGACCCTGGAGCTGGAAATCGATGGCCGGCAGGTGATGCGCTCCTACACCATCTCCAGCTCGCCTTCGGTGCCCTACAGCTTCTCCATCACCGTCAAGCGCGTGCCGGGCGGCCTGGTATCCAACTGGCTGCACGACAACCTCAAGGTCGGTGAAAACCTGGCCGTGCATGGCCCGGTCGGCCTGTTCAACGCCATCGATTACCCGGCCGACAAGGTGCTCTACCTCTCCGGCGGCGTGGGCATCACCCCGGTGATGTCCATGGCGCGCTGGTTCTACGACACCAACGCCAGCGTCGACATGGTCTTCGTGCACAGCGCCCGCACCCCGCGCGACATCATCTACCAGGGTGAGCTGGAGCACATGGCCGCGCGGATCGACAACTTCGCCCTGAACCTGGTGTGCGAGCGCACCGAGCACGGTGAGTCCTGGGCCGGTTTCCGCGGCTACTTCGATCGCCGCATGCTGGAGCTGATGGCGCCGGACTTCCGTGAACGCGAGATCTTCTGCTGCGGCCCCACGCCCTACATGAACGCCGTCAAGGCCATGCTCCGCGAGCTGGACTTCGACATGACCCGCTACCACGAGGAATCCTTTGGCGCGACGCCACCGGAAGCCAAGGTCGAAGCCGCCGAACAGGCCGAAGCCGCCGCCGACCTGCCGCCGATTCCCCTGGAAGCCCAGTGCCTGATCTCCTTCACCGAGAGCGACAAGAGCGTCAGCATCGGTCCCGGCGAGACCATCCACGGCGCCGCGGCCAAGCTCGGCCTGCACATTCCCAAGGCCTGCGGTATGGGCATCTGCGGCACCTGCAAGGTGCTCAAGAAAAGCGGCGAGGTGGTCATGGACCACAACGGCGGCATCACCGAGGAAGACGAAGCCGAAGGCTACATCCTGTCCTGCTGCAGTATTCCGCAGGGGGATGTGCAGATCGAGTTTTGAGGAGGAGGGCGGTTGGGCTGAACCTGAGCGAAGCCCAACGCTGCCCAGGTCGAGCACGCCCTGTTGGGCTGCGACGGTGGAGCCGTCTCAGCCCAACCTACGACACGAAACTCTAGTAGGTTGGCGCTGAGCGCAGCGAAGCCCAACGCTGCCCAGGTCGAGCCCGCCATGTCGGGCTGCGACGGTGGAGCTGTCTCAGCCCAACCTACATCACGAACTTCAGTAGGTTGGCGCTGAGCGCAGCGAAGCCCAACGCTGTTCAGGTCGAGCCCGCCCTGTTGGGCTTCGACGGTAGAGCTGTCTCAGCCCAACCTACATCACGAACTTCAGTAGGTTGGCGCTGAGCGCAGCGAAGCCCAACGCTGTTCAGGTCGAGCCCGCCATGTCGGGCTGCGACGGTGGAGCTGTCTCAGCTCCACCTACATCCGGTCCCTAGGCGCTGCGCTGCGCTAGGCCAGGCGCAGCGGCAGGTGCAGGGTGATGATCACCTCGCCCGCGCCATTGGCGAAGCGCGCCTCGCCACCAAAGCTTTCGCTGAGCGCCTTGACGATGGGCAGTCCCAGGCCCCAGCCGCGCTTGTCGCTGCGGGTGGAGATGAAATAGGGCGTGGCCAGGTTGGCCAGGACTTCGTCGGGAAACTGCCCCAGGTTGCGCAGCTCCAGCATGACCTGATCGCCAGCCAGCCATTGCCGCACCTGGATCGGCGTTCCCGTGTCGCCATGCTTGGCGGCGTTGAGCACCAGGTTGTCGAAGATGCGCAGGAAGGCGTATCTGTCCCACAGCACCTCCAGCTCCGGGGTCTCCAATTGCAGCTCGAGGTGATTGCCGAATTGCAGCCGTAGATTGGCCGCGGCGTCGTTCAGCAGCGGACCCAGCACCAGCGGATCGCCGCTGAGACGGACGCCGCCGCCCAGGCTCATGTGGCTGATGTCCAGCACGTCGGTGATCATCTGGTTCATGCGCTGCAGGTTGTCGTGCAAGGTCTGCAGCAGATCGTCGGTGCGTCGCGCCGGGCTGCGCTGCATCAGGTTGACCACCATGGTGGCGGCGGTCAGCGGCGAGCGCAGGTCGTGGTTGAGCGATCTCATGAAGCGTTCCAGCATGACCTTTTCCGCCTGCAGGTTCTCGCTGCGGGCGATGGCCGAATTGCGCTGCTGCTCCATGTGCCCGACCCGGGAGCTGGCCTTGAGCAGGGCACCGACGGTGGCCAGCACCTCTTCCGGATTGATCGGGTGGGTCAGGTAGGCCTGGGCCCCGGTGTTGAAGCCCTGGGCCTTGTCCTTGCCGGAGACGAAGGTGGCCGAGATGTTGATGATGGCCGGCAGCCGACCCCAACCGCACCTCTGCTCGATGGCCTGGATCAGCTCGAAGCCGGTGGTG
The DNA here is from genome assembly GCF_036884265.1 of Pseudomonas benzopyrenica. Lineage (NCBI taxonomy): Bacteria > Pseudomonadati > Pseudomonadota > Gammaproteobacteria > Pseudomonadales > Pseudomonadaceae > Pseudomonas > Pseudomonas benzopyrenica. The sequence continues at coordinate 54,583 of NZ_CP145723.1, forward strand.
TCCGGTAGATTGACGTCGATGATCACCAGTTCGACGGATTCGTCGATCAGCGCCAGGCCAGCGGCACCGCTAGCCGCTTCCAGCACTTCGTAGTGGGTCTGGCTGCCGAGGATCTTGCGCAGCACATAGCGATTGGCCTCGGTGTCATCGATGATGACGATACGGCGCTGGGCACTAGTCATCGGACAGGCTCCGCGCCAGCGCACAGACCTCGGCCAGCAGCCGCTCGGCGTGATCGGGGGCGTGCTTGAACAGGATGGCGTGGCAGTAGTCCTGCAGGCGCTGGCGACCCGCTTCGTCCAGGGGCTGGGCGGTGTTGATCAGCACCCGTCGGTGCATGCTCCAGTCCATGCTGGCGAGCAGATCCTCGCCGTTGATGTCGGGCAGGTCGAGGTCGAGGATGATGATGTCCGGGCGTACCGCATTGAGCCGATCCAGGCTGCTGCGGGCGCTGTCGGCCTCCAGCAGCACGGGATTGAGTCGTTCGAGGGTACGACGGACCAGATAGCGATCCCCTTCGTTGTCTTCGATCACCAGCACGGTGAGGCCGCTGAGATCGGGTTCCGGTTCGGCAGCGCGGTGACTGGCATAGTGGCGCGGCAGGCGCAGGGTGAAGCGACTGCCGCGGCCGACCTCGCTGTCCAGGGACAGCTCGCCGCGCAGCAGCACGGCCAGGCGCTGCGCCAGGGGCAGACCCAGGCCGGTGCCTTCGATATGGGTCAGGTGCGGCGAGCGGATCCGCTCGAATTCCTCGAAGATCTTCTGCTGATCCGCGGCGGCGATGCCGATGCCGCTGTCTTCCACCAGGAATTCCAGGCTGGCGTCGTCCGGCTGGAACACCTGGATGCGCACCTGGCCCCGAGGGGTGTACTTGAAGGCGTTGGAGATCAGATTGCGCAGCACCTGGAACAGCCGGCTCTCGTCGGTATCCAGCAGCACCTCGGCGGGCGGCGGGGCGACGCTGAAACTGACCTGGGGATAGCGCGGCGCCAGGGCGGCGGCGAACTGTTCCAGGCGGTCGACGAAGGTCCCCAGCGGGAAGGGCTGGGGCACGATGGTCAGGCGACCGGACTGTACCTCGGCCAGGGCCAGCAGCTCGCTGACCAGATTGGCCAGTTCCAGCGCCGCATCGCTGATGAAGCGCACCTGGCGCTGCTGTTCGGCATTGAGCGCCCCGTCCACGCCGCTGGCGAGCAGCTTGGCGACGTTCTCGATGATGTTGATCGGGGTGCGGAATTCATGGGTCATGTTGGAGAAGAAGCGCGTCTTCGCCTCGCTGGCCTCCTTGAGTTCCTGGGTGGCCTTTTCCAGTTCGGAATAGAGCGCCACCACCCCCTGATTGGTGTTTTCCAGTTCCTTGTTGGTGACCTCCAGCTCCGACTGGCGCAGTTGCAGTTCGGTGTTGGTCAGCAGCAGTTCTTCGCTCTGCAGGCGGATCTGCTGATAGGGATCCGGTGGCGGACTGCCTTGCAGGTCGGCCGTCAGCGCCTGGAGCAGGTCAGCGTCGGGAAAGGGCCGTGGCGCCTGGTACTTGCGGGCGGTGATGCAGGTGCCGGCGGGTGACGTCTGGATGTCGAAGTCGTCGAACAGCCGCTGGGCGCCGCGCAGGCCGATACCCATGCCGGTGTTGGAGCGATAGCTGCCGGCGCGGATGGCGTCCATCTCGGCGATGCCCGGGCCCTGGTCGACCGCCCGCACCTCCAGGCCGCGCAGGCGCAGGCGCTGGCCGTCGTCTCGCAGCAGGGCGAAGTCGAAATGCCCGCTGCCGGCGTACTGATGGATGTTGCGCGCCAGTTCGGAGACCGCGGTGGCCAGACGGATCTGCTCCAGCACCGGCCATTCCAGAGCCGCGGCCAGGCGCTTGGCGGCCTGGCGGCAATGCACGATGTCCTGCTCGCTGCGCAGGGCGAGGGTCAGCAGGGGCAAGACGTCAGACATGCTTGAGTACCAAGACGGTGGCATCGTCGGCGGAGCGCCGGAAGTCGCGATGCAGAAGGGCGGCGATCAGCGCCGGATGGCGCGCCCCGAGCCCGGAGTGCTCGCCCAGGCCTACCTTGGACGTCAGTCCATCGGAGTTCAACACCAGCAGGGTGCCGGGTGTCCAGGGGTAGGTATAGGTCTGGATCCGTCCGATCCGGTAGCCCAGGGTGCCATTGTTGGACACCAGACTGCGCGAGGTGTTGCCGAGCAGGCGCCCGGCGATGTTGCCGATGCCGCAAAAGCTCACCTGGCCCTGATCGGGGTCCAGCTCGGCCAGGGCCAGGGCGGCGCCACGGGTGTCCATCAGCGCCTGGTGCAGATTCTCCATCAGTCGCTGCAGCGGCAGGTGCGCGCCATGGCGCAGGAACAATTCTCGCGCCCGGCGACTGGCCGTGGCGGCCTGCCGGCCGTGTCCCAGGCCGTCGCAGACCAGCAGGCGGCGCCCGCTGACCGCCCAGGTGTCGCCGCAGACCTCTTCCTCGGGGTGCGGCGTGCACAGGGCGCCATGCTGCAGCCGGCTGCTGGGCGTGCCCGCCAGATGGAAGCGGGCCAGCACCACGGTGCCCTGACCGGGTCGCGAATGGATGTCGAACACATCGGCCTGGCGGCGGATCGCCCCCAGGCCGGCACCCAGCGTCGCGGCCGTGCTGTAGTGATCGCTCAGGCAGCGGGCGACGTCGTGCATGCCCGGGCCGCGATCCACCGCCAGGACATCGAGCACGCCTTCGCCGCTCAGGGTGGCCAGGAGTTCGCCATGTCCGGCATGCCGAACCAGGTTGTAGCCCAGCTCCTGGGCGACGATGGTCAGGCGCCCGAGCAGGGTTTCATCGGTGGTGACGGTGCCGGCCAGGCGGACCAGGGCGCGCCGGGCGGCATCGACATGGACCGTGGTGGTCACCGGCAGCACCAGGCTGCACGGCTGGTCGTTCATCGCCACTTCCAGAGCTCGACGGTGGTGCCCTGGCCGGGCTGGCTCTCGATGTGGAAGTCGTCCACCAGCCGCCGCGAACCGGACAGCCCCAGACCCAGGCCCTTGCCCGAGGTGTAGCCGTCGACCATGGCGCGGTCGAGGTCGGCGATGCCCGGACCCTGGTCACGGATCACCAGGCGGATCGCCGGCTTGCCGGCGCGCAGTGTCTCCTCGATCAGGCATTCGCCGCCCAGTCCGTAGACCAGACCGTTGCGCGCGATCTCGCTGGCCGCGGTGACGATCTTGGTCTGGGAGATCAGGCCCAGGCGGATGGCTTCGGCGACCTTGCGCACCTGCTGACGGATCAGCACGATGTCAGTCTCCTGGCGGAGTGGAAGCGTCTGTGTCTTCGCCACCCTCTGACTCCTCCAGCGATTCGTCCGCGGCGACCATGGCTTCCAGCCGGCGCATGCCCTTTTCCATGTTCAGCGCCGTGGCGATGCCCTCCAGCGACAGCCCCAGTTCCACCAGGGTGATGGCCACCGCCGGCTGCATGCCGACCACGATCACCTTGGCATCGAGGATGCGCGAGACCTGGGCGATGTGGGACAGCATCCGGCCAATGAAGGAGTCGACGATTTCCAGGGCCGAGATGTCGATGAGCACGCCCTTGGCCTTGTGGCGGACGATCTGCTCGGTGAGGTCTTCCTGCAGGTCCAGCGCCAGCTGGTCGTGCATGTCCACCTGGATGCTCAGCAGCAGAAAGGGGCCGAGCTTGAGAATCGGAATCCGGTCGATCATGGCGCGCTCCTAGCCCTTGGTGGGGGCGGCCAGGCGCACGCCCTGCTGGCGCAAGGCCAGGCGGAAGGCATCGGCCAGCGACGCCTTGGTGATGACATCGCCCAGGTCCACGCCCAGATGGACGATGGTGGCGGCGATCTGCGGGCGGATGCCGCTGATGATGCACTGGGCGCCCATCAGCCGGGCGGCGGTCACCGTCTTGAGCAGGTGCTGGGCGACCATGGTGTCCACCGTGGGCACGCCGGTGATGTCGATGATGGCGAGGTCCGATTCGGTCTGGACGATCTTTTCCAGCAGCGACTCCATCACCACCTGGGTGCGGTTGCTGTCCAGCGCGCCGATCAGCGGGATGGCCAGGATGCCGTCCCACAGTTCCACCACCGGGGTGGACAGTTCCAGCATGCTTTCCTGCTGCTCGCGGATCACCGTCTCGCGACCGTTCACATAGCTTTCCATGCTGTACAGACCGAGGTCGTCGATCAGCCGGGTGGCGGCCCAGATTTCGGCGAGGGGATCGTCGCATTCGTTCTGGATCAGCGTGAACAGCGGCTCCTTGAGCGAGAAGACGAAGGTCGCCGTCTGCGACGGCGTCAGGCCGGCACGACTCTGGTCGAAGGAAAACCGCTCCAGCAGCGCGCGCACCGGCTGCCAGTGCGGCTCGCGCAGATCACCCAGGCCCTGGGCGGCGGCCACGGTGATGCGCCGCAACAGCTCGGCGGAGTTGGCCAGGATGGTGGTTTCGTCGAGCAGGTCGATGCGCATGCCGGCCGCGCGCTGAGCGCCGATCCAGGCGTCGAGCAGCGCCCGCTCGTGGGTGCGCAGCAGCTCGACCAAAGCGGTACTGTACATGGGGGTTCCTAGGTGACGAAGAGGGCGGCTCAGGAAGGGCCGACCGGACGAAGAGGGTGTGGGAAAGAGACGGCAGGCGCGAAGGGGGACCCAGCGCTACGGCCAGGTCCCCGAGAGATCACATGTCCATCTTTTCCTTGGTGATCTTGCCGGTCTTGGCGTCGGCATGGAAGTCATACTTCATACCATCTTTCTTCATGCCTTCGCCTTCCCACTGACCGTCATCGGCTTCGATCTTGGTGATCGAGGTGTAGCCCTGCTCCATGAGCTTGGACTTGACGTCGTTCATGGGCATCCAGTCGGCGCCGGGCTGGTCGGCCAGGGCCGCGGTGCTGGCCAGGACGGAACAGGCAAACAGGGAAGCGAGCAGCTTGGATTTCATCGCGAGACCTCGTCGTGGTGGTATGTCCTGACCTTGGACCACCACCACGTGCGACAGATCCGTCTGGCCCAGGCGTTAGACTGACGATTCTTCGACCAGGTGTGGCAACAGCCCGGCAGGGGCCTTGGCGCTCTTGGGCTTGGCTTTGCGCGACTCATAGGGGCGGCTGGCCAATCGCCAGAGGTCCCGCCAGCGTTCGGCGAGGACGGTGGGCTTGTCCAGATAGAGACGCAGGCCCAGGGAAAAGGCCTTCGCCTGCAAGCGCTCGCGCTGCTGGGCCAGGCTCTCGCCAATGGCCAGGCGGGTATTGCTGGCGCCGAACAGCGTCGGCTCGCTTTCCAGCAACAGCTGCATCACCGCCAGGTCGTGATCGTCGCCCAGGTATTCCGAAAGACGCTTGAGGCTCTTCTGGCGCGTCTTGAATTCCGCCGGCCAGGCCGCGGCGAGCAGCTGGGTGTGATACCAGTGATCCTTCACCCGCTTGCGCCAGTCGTGCAGGGTCTCGTCGGTGGGCTTGTCGCGGGCGGTCTTGAGCGCCTGGCGTCCGGCCTTGTAGTTGTCTTCCAGGCCACGGGCGAACAGCCCGAAGCCCTTGCCGGAGAGCTTCCAGCCGGCCACCTCCTCGCGCAGGGCGGTCAGTTCCTCGAGCAACTCGGGATGGCCGCTGGCTGCGGCGATCTGCTGGTCGGCGCGCTCCTGTAGGCGCTGGCGCACCCGCTTCATGGCCGGCGAAGCGAACCTCTTGCGGTCGGACTCACCCAGCTTGTCCCAGCTTTCCACCAGGGCGGCGCTGTCGCGTAGCGACGACAGCTGGCGGCCCAGGTCGCGCAGGCGCCGATTGCGACTGGCGAAGGCGCGCTTGCCCAGGGCGCCGTGCAACAGCCGCAAGAGGGCGCGTAGTTCCTTGAGGCGCTTGCGCGTCTCGTGGACGCCTTTGGGGGTACCGCTCGCCAGGGACGTCTCAGCCTGTACCAGACGATCCGTCACCACGCGGCGGACTTCCTCGTCAGCTGCTTGCCGCGCATCGAAACGAAAGGCCATCGAACTCTCCTCAATAGGTGGACTGCAGACCCGCGCTGCGCGGGAGCGTAACGGTAAGAAAGACCTCCACGACAGCGGGAGATGCCAAATTTCATCTAAACGTCATATTTCCTTCATGAGATCTAGCAGCGGGCACCGCCTGCCGCCTGGCCGGTCAGAAGGGCTATAGTTGCCCGACCACCAGAGCGAGGAGATCCGGATGTTCGAAGCCGCCGAAAACGAACACCTGCTCGACGAGGCCACCTACGACGCCAAGCTGCCCAAGCTGCGCGAAGCGTTGCTGGCCGCCCAATACGAACTCAAGGCGCAGGGCCGTTTCCCGGTGATCGTACTGATCAATGGCATCGAGGGTGCGGGCAAGGGCGAGACGGTCAAGCTGCTCAACGAGTGGATGGATCCGCGCCTGATCCGCGTTGAGACCTTTCTGCAGCCCACCGTCGAGGAGCGCCAGCACCCGCCGGCCTGGCGCTACTGGCAGCGCCTGCCGGGCAAGGGTCGGACCGGCGTCTTCTTCGGCAACTGGTACAGCCAGATGCTGCATGGGCGGGTCAACAAGGCGCTCAGTCGCGTCGAACTGGATGCCGCCATCGGCCAGGCGGAGCGTTTCGAGCGGATGCTCGCCGACGAGGGCGCGCTGATCCTCAAGTTCTGGTTCCATCTTTCCAAGCCTCAACTCAAGCAGCGCCTGAAGCACCTCAAGAACGATCCTCGCCTGGGCTGGAAGCTCAGTCCGCTGGACTGGCGCCAGGCCAAGGTCTACGACCGCTTCGTCAAGGAGGGCGAGCGGGTGGTGCGGCGGACCCATCACGACTACGCCCCCTGGCACGTGGTGCCCGGTTTCGACGAGCGCTTTCGCAGCCTGACCGTCGGCACCGTGCTGCTCAAGGCGCTGCAGCGCGCCCTGGCCAACAAGCTGCGCAAGCAGCGCCGGGCCGCCGCCGTGCTGCCGCCGCCGGTGGATGGCCGCGGCGTGCTGGAGGCCATGGACCTGAGTCAGCGCCTGGACAAGGCCGATTACGAAGACCAGCTGCTCGCCGAACAGGCCCGCCTGGCGCGGCGCCTGCGCGACAAGAAGTATCGTCGCCATGCCCTGGTGGCGGCTTTCGAGGGCAACGATGCCGCCGGCAAGGGCAGTGCCATCCGCCGCGTCACCGGCGCCCTGGATCCGCGCCAGTACCGCATCGTCCCGGTGGCCGCGCCCAGCGACGAGGAACTCGCCCAGCCCTATCTCTGGCGCTTCTGGCGGCACATTCCGCGGCTGGGCAATTTCACCATCTTCGATCGTTCCTGGTATGGCCGGGTGCTGGTGGAGCGGGTCGAGGAGCTGACACCGGTCGCCGACTGGCAGCGCGCCTATGGCGAGATCAACGACTTCGAGGAGCAGCTCCACGACGCCGGCATCGTGCTGGCCAAGTTCTGGCTGGCCATCGACCAGGACACTCAGCTGGAGCGCTTTCGTGCCCGCGAGGAAACGCCCTTCAAGCGATTCAAGATCACCGAGGACGACTGGCGCAATCGCGACAAGTGGGACCTCTACAGCCAGGCCGTCAACGACATGGTGGTGCAGACCAGCACCGCCATCGCGCCCTGGACGCTGGTGGAGGCCAACGACAAGCGATTCGCGCGGGTTAAGGTGCTGAGGACACTCAACGAGGCGCTAGAAAGGGCGTATGACAAAGGTTGAAAGGCTGCTGCCTGTGGGCTAGGCGCTTCGCTTCATACCTATCTCACGACGTTTATCGTAGACGTGCAGGCGCGGAGAATGCGCCCCTTTCCAGAAGGGTGAGCGGAATCGTTGCGTAAGGGGTTGAGCGGCATGGATGCCGCGAGAGTCGCGAGGGCCATGGATGGCCCTTCGTGGCGTGCCCCTGGAGCGGCGATGGAGCGAACGAACCCCGGCGCAGCCGGGGCCGATGGAGGGGCAAGCGTTTTTGGTTACTTTTGCCGCGACTGGCAAAAGTGACTCGCCCGGGTGGGCGAAATTAAAGGCTTCAGCAGGCACGCTAATCAGCTGAATAGCGCAAGCCAGGCAACCACCAAATCCCAGAAACGAAAAAGCCCCGCCGAAGCGGGGCCTTTCTGCAACCGGATCAGTCGTTAGACGACTTGAACCTGGTCAGCTTGCATACCCTTCTGGCCTTTGACAGCCACGAAAGTGACCTTCTGGCCTTCGCTCAGGCTCTTGAAGCCGGCGCTTTCGATGGAGCGGTAGTGCACGAACAGGTCGGCGCCGCTTTCCGGGGTGATGAAGCCGTAGCCTTTCTCATCGTTGAACCACTTGACGGTGCCATTTTCACGATTGGACATGAGTATCTCCAGGTGTAGGGGGAACAACCACGTTAGCGAGACATTCGTTAACGGGACTGTAATGCGAGAGTGAGACGAGCCAGGAGATGAAAATGAAGCAACATCAAGCAGGTATCGAGTAACTATTGCAGTAGCAGTGCCCACACCATACTCGCTTTCGCGAGCTTGTATAGCCCTGATTCGCATATTTGTTGACCAGTGGCGCTGCTTGCGCTGCCAGGGCGTCTCACTCAGGCTACGGATTCCCCTGCTCGAAAGAGACTCCGCATGGACAAGCTGCACCGGATCAAGGGGGCCTGGCCCTACCTGATCGCCGTCTTTCTCAACGCCTTCGTCGATCTTGGCCACAAGATCGTCATCCAGAACACCGTGTTCAAGGTCTATGACGGTTCCACCCAGGTGGTGCTGACCGCCCTGGTCAACGGCATGATGTTGCTGCCCTTCATCCTGCTGTTCAGTCCCTCCGGCCATGTGGCCGACCGCTTCGCCAAGGTGCGGGTGCTGCGGCTCGGCGGCTGGGCGGCGGTGGCCATCACCCTGGGCATCACCCTGGCCTACTATGCCGGACTGTTCGAACTGGCCTTCGCCATGACGCTGTTGCTGGCCATCCAGGCGACCTTCTATTCGCCGGCCAAGTACGGCTACATCAAGGCGCTGTTCGGCAAGCAGCGGCTGGCCGAAGGCAATGGCCTGGTGCAGGCCAATTCCATCATCGCCATCCTGGCCGGCACCGTGGTCTTCACCGCTTTCTTCCAGCTGCACCTGGGCGAGGGCCATGCCACGCCCCATGCGATCCTGCAGGACATCGCGCCGCTGGGCTGGCTGCTGGTGCTCTGCAGCCTGGCCGAGGTGGCGTTGCTCTATCGCCTGCCGCTGCTGGAAGCGCCCAAGCCGCGCGAGCCCTTCGACTGGCATGCCTATCTGCGGCTGCAGACCGCCCGGCGCAACCTGGCGGTGATCGGCGAGAATCCGGTGATTCGCCTGTCGATCATCGGCCTGGCGGTGTTCTGGTCGGTGGGCCAGGTGCTGCTGGCGAGCTTTCCGGCCTATGCCAAGGATCACCTGGGCATCGACAACGTGCTGCTGTTGCAGGGCATCCTGGCCTGCGCCGGGATCGGCATCGCCTTGGGCTCGGCGCTGGCCAGCCGGGCCTCGCGCGGGCGCATCGAGACCGGGCTGATCCCGGTGGGCGCCCTGGGCATCGCCCTTGGCCTGTGGTGGCTGCCGGCGCCCAGTTCGGCGCTGGTGCATGCGCTCAATTTCATTTTCATCGGGCTGATGGGTGGGCTGTTCATCGTGCCGCTCAATGCTCTGATCCAGTTCCATGCCCGTGAGGACCAGCTCGGCACGGTGCTGGCGGCCAACAACTGGGTGCAGAACGTCGCCATGCTGAGCTTTCTGGTGCTCACCGCGGTGATCGCTCTGCTCGGCCTGGACAGTCGCTGGCTACTGCTGCTGATCGCGGCCGTGGCCCTGATCGGCGGTGCCTACACGGTGTGGAAACTGCCCCAGAGTCTGGTGCGTTTCCTGCTCGGCCTCATGGTCACCCGCCACTACCGCATCCAGGTCCAGGGGCTGCAGAACCTGCCGGCCCAGGGCGGGGTGCTGCTGCTGGGCAATCACATCAGCTGGGTGGACTGGGCCATGGTGCAGATCGCCAGCCCGCGCCCGGTACGCTTTGTGATGCTCAGGTCGATCTATGAGCGCTGGTACCTGAAGCCCTTCCTCAAGGCGATGGGGTGCCTGCCCATCGCCCAGGGCAGCGGCGCCGGCGCGGCGCTGGAGCAGGTGGCTGGCCTGCTGAGTGCGGGGGAGGTGGTCTGCCTGTTCCCCGAAGGCGCCATCAGCCGTACCGGCCAGCTCGGCGAATTCCGCCGCGGCTATGAAAAGGCCTGCGAGCGGGTCGGCCCGGAGGTGCAGATCGTACCCTTCTATCTGCGCGGCCTCTGGGGCAGCCAGTTCTCGCGTTCTTCGAGCAAGCTCAAGGAGCTGCGCGACAGTCCGCTGCACCGCGAGGTGGTGGTGGCCTTTGGCAAGGCGCTGCCCAAGGACACCCCGGCCGATGTGCTCAAGCGGCGGATCTTCGAGTTGTCGATTCGCTCCTGGGAGCGCTACATGCAGGGCCTGCCGTCGCTGGCCGACGCCTGGGTCGCCAGCGTCAAGCGCCGGCCCAATGGCCTGGCCCTGATCGACGACCTGGGCGCGCCGCTCAAGGCCGCCCAGGCGCTTACCGGCGCCGCCTGCCTGGCGCGGCGGATGCGCAAGCGGCCCGAGGCCAATCTCGGCTTGCTGCTGCCCACCAGCAGTGGCGGCATGCTGGCCAACATGGCGGTGCTGCTGGCCGGCAAGACCCTGGTCAATCTCAACTACACGGCCACGCCCGAGGCGCTGGCATCCGGCCTGGACCAGGCCGGTATCCGTACCGTCTACACCTCCAAGCGCTTTCTCGACCGCCTGCGCAAACGCGGCCTGCCGGTGGACGAGTTGCTGGCCGGACGCGAGGTGGTGGACCTGGAAGAGCTGCGCGCCGGCATCGGCAAGGCCGAGCTACTGGCCAACTGGCTGGCGGTCTGGCTGTTGCCCACCGCCATGCTGCAGGTGCTGGTGAGCCGCGCCCACGATCCCGCGGCCACCGCCGCCATCCTCTTCTCCAGTGGCAGCGAGGGTACGCCCAAGGGGGTGATGCTCAGCCACAGCAACCTCATGGCCAATCTCAAGCAGACCTCGGACGTGCTCAACACCCAGGACGACGACGTCTTCATGGCCTCGCTGCCGCTGTTCCACGCCTTCGGCCTCACCGTGACCCAGTTCCTGCCGCTGATCGAGGGGGTGCCGGTGGTCTGCCAGGCCGATCCCACCGACGTGGCCGGCATCGCCAAGGCGGTGGCCACCCATCGCGCCACGGTGCTCTGCGGCACCTCGACCTTCCTGCGGCTGTTCGTGCGCAACACCAAGGTGCATCCGCTGATGCTGGAGAGTCTGCGCATCGTGGTGGCCGGTGCCGAGCGCCTGGATCCGGCGGTGCGCGAGGCCTTCAAGCTCAAGTTCAACCATGACATCTACGAAGGCTACGGCGCCACCGAGACCGCGCCGGTGGCGTCGGTCAACCTGCCCGACGCCCTGGACGTCAGCTACCTGCAGGTGCAGCGTGGCGGCAAGCTCGGCACCGTGGGCATGCCGCTGCCGGGGACCGGCTTCAAGATCGTCGATCCTCAGACCTTCGCCGAATTGCCCACCGGCGAGGCCGGCATGGTGCTGATCGGCGGACCGCAGCTGATGCAGGGTTATCTGAACGATCCCGAGCGCACCGCCAAGGCGATCCGCGAGATCGACGGCGAGCGCTGGTACGTGACCGGCGACCAGGGTCGGCTGGACGAGGACGGCTTTCTCACCATCGTCGACCGCTATTCGCGCTTCGCCAAGATCGGCGGCGAGATGGTCAGCCTGGGCGCCGTGGAGCAGGCCCTGGCCAAGGCGGTGGCCGATCCGGAGATCGAGCTGCAGGCGGTCAATCTGCCGGATGCCAGGAAGGGCGAGCGCATCGTGGTGCTGCATACCGGCACCCTGGACGGCGCGGCGGTGGAAAAGACGCTGCTGGCCCAGGGGGTGAGCGGACTGCTGCTGCCCTCGGCCTGGCTGGCGGTGGACAGCCTGCCGAAACTGGGGACCGGTAAGGCCGACGTGGCCGGCGCGAAACGTCTGGCGCAGACGCGGTTGAGCGAGGCGGGGGAGGCCTAGGCGATAAATCGTCCATCCGGCGCCGGTGAACCCTAAAGCCTGACGCCGTTTGGCCGATCATGAGGAGGCTAATCTTTTTTTCGAGGTCTTCCCGGTGAAGCTACGCTCCCTCAACATCGCCCCGCGGGCCCTGGTTGCCTTTGGTTTCTTCGCCCTGCTGGTGATCGGCCTCGGGCTGTTTTCCCTGGGCCAGAATCGCGTCATCAAGGAGGGCGAGGAGCAGATCGTCGGCAACGTGATTCCCAGCGTCCAGGTCATCGGCGAGATCCGCGCCGACCTGCTGAGTCTGCGCATGCACAACCAGGGCCTGATGCTGGCGACCTCCAACGCCGAGACCCAGGCCGTGCACAAGGCCATCGACGCGGCCAAGGCCACCCTGGAGCAGCACGTGCGCCAGTTCGACGCCCTGCTGCTGAGCGACAACGGGCGTGAGGTCTACACCCGCTTGACCGGCCAGCTGACCACCTACCTGGACAACCAGAACCGCTATCTCAAGGCGCTGGACGACCAGAACGACGCCGAGTTGCTCAAGCTCGCCGGTCAGGACGGCGAGATGGCCCGTAGCGGCAATGCCCTGAGCGCCACCGTCAACGAACTCGCCGGGCTGGTCGATGGCAAGGTCACACGTCTGGCCGCTGCTTCCATGGCCAGCTACCACAACGCCATCGCCATCACCGTGGCGGTGATGGTGGCGGCCCTGGCCGGTACCCTGCTGCTGGCCTGGCGCTTCACCCGCAGTCTCACCGGGCCGCTGGAAAAGGCCCTGGCGGTGGCCGAACGCATCGCCGCCAATGACCTCAATCGGTCGGTCGAGCAGGACGGGCGCGATGAACCCGGCCGGCTGCTCGCCGCCATGGCGCGGATGCAGGACAACCTGCGCGGCACCCTGGAGCGGCTGACCCTGTCGTCCACCACCCTGGCGTCTACCTCCGAGGAGATGTCGACGGTCACCGAGACCGGCTTGCGCGGCATTCAACGGCAGAACGACGAACTGGCCCAGGCCGCCACCGCCGTCAACCAGATGACCGCTGCGGTGGAGGAGGTGGCGCGCAATGCCGCTGCCGCCAGCGCCGCCGCCCAGGATTCGCGCACCTCGGCCGATCTTGGCCAGCGCCGGGTCGAGGAGACCCTCACCACCATTCACGCGCTGCACACGGCGGTGACCTCCAGCAGCGGCGAGATCGACGGCCTGGCCGCCCAGGTGCAGCGCATCAGCGGGGTGCTCGACGTCATCCGCGGCATCGCCGAACAGACCAATCTGCTGGCGCTCAACGCCGCCATCGAAGCCGCGCGGGCCGGCGAGGCGGGGCGGGGGTTTGCCGTGGTGGCCGACGAGGTACGCGCCCTGGCGGCCCGCACCCAGCAATCCACCGGTGAGATCGAAGACATGATCGGCGCCATCCAGGGTGGCGCGGGCAAGGCGGTGGACGCCATGGCCACCAGCAATCAGCAGGCCGGTGCCTGCCTGACGGTGGCCGCGGCCGCCGGCGAGGCCCTGGCCGAGATCGGTCGCCACATCGTGCAGATCACCGAGCGCAACCTGAGCATTTCCGCCGCCACCGAAGAGCAGGCCCAGGTGGCCCGCGAGGTGGATCGCAACCTCACCAGCATCCGTGACCTGTCCACCCAGAACGCCGCCGGGGCCGAGCAGACCGCCGCCGCCAGCACCGACCTGGCGCGCCTGGCCGGTGACCTGAATGGTGCGGTGCGGCAGTTCCGCTTGTAGGCAGCACAAGACAACGCAGGCGTGCCCCGCCTCAGCGGCGCGGGGCGCTCAAGGCACCAGCGCCAGGGCCGTGCGCAGATCCACCACCAGGACATCCAGATAGCCACCCTGGAGGGCGCCGCGGATGGCGTTGACCTTGCGCAGGCCGCCGGCCAGGCCCACCACGCGGTCGATCTCCAGCAGTTGCGGCAGGTCCACCGACACTACGGTCTCTTCACTGTCGTCCAGCACCGGCCGGCCCTGGGCGTTGAAGTACCTGAGGCAGATGTCGCCCACCGCGCCGCGGGCGGCCAGCACTTCCAGCATGGCCTCGCCATGGTAGTTGCCGCTGTTGCGTAGGAGCTGCGAAGGCTCCAGCTCGCCGATGCCGACCAGGGCCACGGTGAGCCGGGCGAAGCGTTCGGTGACCTCGCGTACCTCGTCCAGTTGCAGGATGCGCTGGCGACTCTCGGGTGACTGCTCGATGCTCTGGGACGGCAACAGATAGGCCGGGCAACCGAGCAGATTGGCCAGTTGCTGGGTCAGCAGGGTGGCTTCGAAAGCCCCTTTGTTGCCGACCCCGCCGAGCAGCTGCACCACCTCGGTCGCGCCCTGGCGACTGCTGCCCCGGTGCATGTGGCCGACCATGGCGCGGATGGTGGAGCTCCAGGAAGAGATGCCAATGTGGTCCTTTTCGGTGACGCTGGTTTCCAGGTAGTGGGCGGCGGCCGAGCCGATGGCCTGCTTGATGGCTTCTTCGTCGTCACCGGTGGGCTCCACCACGATGGCCTGACGGATGCCGTAGCGCTGCTGCAGCTGACGCTCCAGTTCCAGGTGGAAATTGCGTGGCCGCTGCACCGAGATGCGCACGATGCCTTCCTTGAGCGCTCGGCTCAGGGCGCGGCTGACGAAGGATTGCGACAGGTCGAGCTGTTCGGAGATCTGCGACTGCTTGAGTCCCTCTTCGTAGTAGAGGGAGGCGATCTTGGTCAGCAGGCGTTGTTCTTCGAGGTTACTCATCCAGATTCCCGGTACCAGCGGCTAGGTCGCGCCCAGGGTCGCCAGGCCGGCCTGGCCATGACGAACCACCGAAAAGCAGGCACGTACCTGTTAGAAAGGCGCATTTTCCCGCTATTTTCCCTCAGCCTCCCGCTGGACGCCAAGGCTTTTGCGGCCTGGCGTCCCCGGGGGTCGATCAGGACATGATCAGGCCACCGTCCACATTGATCGCCTGGCCGGTGATGTAGGCGGCGTCCGCCGAGGCGAGAAAGGCCACCAGGCCGGCGACATCGGCCGGGGTGCCGGCGCGCTTCATGGGGATGTTGCCGACCCATTCCCGCATCAGTTCGCCCTGGCCATAGCGCTTTTCCGGGGTGGACAGGATCTCGCCCCAGACCCGGTCGTTGTAGTCCCACATCTCGCTTTCGATGATGCCCGGGCAGAAGGCGTTGACCGTGATGCCGTGGCGCGCCAGTTCGTGGGCCAGGCTCTGGGTGATGCCGATGACGCCCATCTTGCTCGCCGCATAGTGGGGGGTGTAGATGAAGCCCTGGCGCCCCTGGCCGGAGCTGGTGTTGATCAGGCGTCCGCCACGCCCGGCGGCGACCATGCGCCTGGCCGCCTCGCGACAGCACAGCCAGACACCGGTGGTGTTGACCTGCAGGATGCGGTCGAAGTCTTCCCGCGGCATGCGGTCGAAGGCATCGATGGTGATGATCCCGGCGTTCTGCACCGAGACGTCGACCCGACCGAAGCGCGCCTCGGCCTGGGCATAGAGATCGGCCACCGCCGCCTCGTCGGTGATGTCCACCACCAGTGGCAGCACCTCGGCCCCGGTCTCGGCGGCCAGCCGCGCGGCGGTGTCGTGCACCCGCTCGGCGTTGGAGACCAGCACCAGGTTGGCGCCCTCACGTCCGAAGCGCTCGGCGATACCCTCGCCGATGCCCCGGCAACCGCCGGTGATGACCACGGTTTGACCTGCGAAGCGACGTTCCACGTGAAACCTCCTAGAGCGGGTGGCGACCCGGCGCGCGTGATCGCCAGCGGGTTGTTACCAGCAGACGAAGCCGCCATCGACGATCAGATCGACCCCGGTGCAAAAGGACGCCGCCGGGCTGCAGAGGAAGATCGCCGGGCCGACCATTTCCTCCACCTCGGCCATGCGGCCCAGGGGGGTGGTCTGCTCGAAGATCTTGACCTGGTCGGCCACCTCGGGACGGGTGTTCATCGGCGTGGCGGTGTAGCCGGGGCTGATGCAGTTGACGCGGATGCCGCGCTCGGCCCATTCCATCGCCAGGCTCTTGGTCAGGTGGATGACCCCGGCCTTGGAGGTGTTGTAGTGGGCCTGCAGCAGGCCGCGGTTGACGATGCTGCCGGACATGGAGGCGATGTTGACGATGGCGCCCTTGCCGCGCGGCAGCATGACCCGTGCCTGGGCCTGGCAGCTGAGCATCACCCCGGTGAGGTTGATGTCGAGCATGCGCTGCCAGCGCTCCAGCTCCAGCTCCTCGGCCGGCTGGGCGTTGGCGATGCCGGCGCTGTTGACGGCGAGACTCAGGGGGCCGAGCTCGGCCTCGGTGCGGGCCACGGCGGCTTCCAGGTCAGCGGCGCTGGTCACCGAGCCTTCCAAGGCTAGGGCGCGGCGGCCGTGGGCCTGGATGCGCTCGACGGTGCCGGCGAGGTCGCGACTGCCGGGCAGGTCGAAGCAGGCCACATTGGCACCAGCCTCGGCGAGGCCGACGGCGATGGCCTGGCCAATGCCGCTGCCGGCACCGGTGACGAAGGCGGTCTGGCCGCCGAGATCGAAGAGACGCATGGGAAAACTCCTAGTCAGGCGGTAGCCAGTTCCATCACGGCCACCGGAGTGGCCTGTTCGCGTTCGAGAATGCCCATCTGCTGGCCACGGCTCATCACCATGACTCGGTGCGACAGGCCGAGGACCTCGTCGAGGTCCGAGCTGACCACGATCACCGCCATGCCGGTGGCCGCCAGTTCGGCGATCACCTGGTAGATGGCGGCGCGGGCGCCGACGTCGATGCCACGGGTGGGCTCGTCGAGGATGAAGACCTTGGGATTGCGCGCCAGCCACTTGGCGATGATCACCTTCTGCTGGTTGCCACCGGAGAGGGCGGCGATGGCCTGCTCCGGCTGGCCCTTGACGCCGAGCCGGGCCACCGCCTTGCGAGCGAAGGCGCGCAGGCCACCGGGGGACACCCAGCCACCGGCGGCGAGCAGGTCGGTGTTGCCATAGATGAGGTTTTCCTCGATGGCATGGTCGACCACCACGCCCTGCTGCTTGCGATCCTCGGGCACCAGCACGATGCCAGCCTGGATGGCTTCGCAGGGACTGGCGAAGCGGCAGGTCCGGCCTTCCAGCACCAAGGTGCCGGTGACCTGCTCGGCGGCGCCGGCGATGGCGCGGACCAGCTCGGTACGACCGGCGCCGACTACCCCGGCCACGCCGAACACCTCGCCCGCCCGCACGCTGAAATCGATGTGCTTGAGCGGCATCTCGCGGCAGCTGAGATCCTTGACCCGCAGCACCTCGCGGGCCGCGGGCGCGGCCATGGCCGGAAAGATGCGCTCCACGCTGCGCCCGACCATCTCTTCCACCAGTTGCCGCACCGGTACCTGGGCGGTGGCGTGCAGGGCGATCTGGCGGCCGTCGCGCAACACCAGGACCCGGTCGGCGATCCGCGCGATCTCTTCCAGGCGATGGCTGATATAGATGAAGGACACGCCCTCGGCCTTGAGCCGCTCGACCTGGGCGAACAGCAATTCGGTCTCTTCGCCGCCCAGGGCCGCGGTAGGTTCGTCGAGGATCAAGAGGCGCGCCTTGAGGGTCAGCGCCTTGGCGATCTCCACCAGCTGCTGGGCGGCCACACTGAGGCCGGCCACAGTGCGCGTGGCGGGTACCTTCAAGCCCAGGCGATCCAGCTGACGCTGGGCCTCGGTTTCCATGAAGGCGCGATCGATACGGCCGCCGCGCATGGGCAGGCGCCCGACGAACATGTTCTCGGCGATGGTCAGCTCCGGCAGCAGGCGGATTTCCTGGTGAATCAGGCCGATGCCGGCGGCCAGGGCGGCGCCGGGAGAATCCGGAGCGTAGTCGCGCCCCAGCCAGGTCATGCGCCCACCGGTCTCGGGCGGCACCAGGCCGGCGATGATGGACGACAGGGTGGACTTGCCGGCCCCGTTCTCGCCGAGCAGGGCCAGGACCTCACCGGGCTGGATATCGACGTCCACCCCGCTCAGCACCTCGATGCCGGCGTATTTCTTGCCGATGTTTCTCAGGCTGAGGGCGGCGGGCTGTTCCAGGGGCATGACGGCGGACATGGGGCCTCCGAAGGGGGGAACTGAAGCGGTGCCTCCATTGCAAGGCACATAAGGCATGGGCTGGATGCGGCGGGCGCTGCCCGCCACTGGTCCTACTGTTACGGATGGTTCTCGATGAAGGGGGCGACGTTATCCTTGGTGGTCAGGATCGCCTCCTGCAACTGCTCCTTGGGCAGCTGCTTGCCTTCCTTGAGCGCCACCGCCGATTCCAGGGCCATGCGACCCATCTTGCGAGTCTGCTGGGTCATGGTGGCGGACAGGGTGCCGGCGGCCACCGCCTTGAGACCGGCCACGTCGCCGTCGAAGCCGACGATGGTCACCGGATGATCGAGGTTGGCCACCTTGACCGCCTGGGCAGCGCCAAGGGCCATGGCGTCGGCGCGACCAAAGAAGACGTTGATGTTGGGGTCACGCTGGAGCATGTCCTGGGCCACGGCGAAGCCCTTGTCCTGGGCCCACTCGGCAGGCTGCTGGGCGACCACCTTCAGCTCGGGAAATTTGGCCAGGCCTTCGGCAAAGCCCTTGGCGCGATCGTTTTCCGGCGTGGTGCCGATCTGGCCCTGGAGGATGGCTACGCGGCCCTTGCCTTCGGTGACCTTGCCGACGTATTCGGCCAGGGTGCGGGCGGCGGCGACGCTGTCGCTGGCGATGAAGGTGTCACCCGGGGCGTCGGGGGCGTTGCGGTCCACCGCCACCACCGGGATGCCGGCGGCCTTGGCCGCCTTGACCGGGACACCGGCGGCGGTGGCGCCGGCCGGGATATAGATCAGGGCGTCGACCTGGCGGGTGATCAGATCCTGGATCTGGTTGACCTGGGTCGCCGAGTTGCCCTGGGCGTCCACGGTGATGACCTTGATGCCCTTGGCCTTGCCCTCGGCCTCGACGGCCTGCTTGATCTGATTGAAGAAGTCGGCCTGCAGGTTGGCCACGGCCAGGCCCACGGTGAGTTCCTTGGCCTGGGCATTGAAGGCAGTGGTGCAGGTCATGGCGGCGAACAGGGTACTGAGCAACAGCTTCTTGGGGGTCAGCATGGATGGCACTCCGTTGTTATTGTTGTACTGCGGTGACGAGACGAAGCAGAGCAGACCTATCGCTGCCCGTTACGGCGGCGCAGGGTGTCCAGGGTGACGGCCAGGGCGATGACGATGCCGATGATCACCTGCTGCACGAAGGGCGAGACTCCCAGCAGGTTCAGGCCATTGCGTAGCACGCCGATGATCAGCACGCCCACCAGGGTGCCGCCGATGCTGCCAACGCCGCCGCTGAGGCTGGCACCGCCGATCACCACCGCGGCGATGGCATCCAGCTCCATGGACAGGCCGGCGCTGGGCTGGGACGAATCCAGCCGCGCGGCCATGGCCACCGCGGCCAGGCCCGCCAGGGCGCCGCTCAGGGCATAGATCCAGATGGTGAGGGTGCGCACCTTGATGCCCGACAACCGTGCCACCTCGGCGCTGCCGCCCATGGCATAGAGGTTGCGGCCACCGGCGCGAAAGCGCAGGAAGACCCAGGCCACCAGCAGCATCAGCAGGAACAGCCCGACGGTGACCGAGAGGAAGCCGAAGTGCCGCACCGTGGCCAGGTTGGTGAACCAGTCCGGGAAGCCGACGATCTGGCGGCCGTCGGTAAGGATGTTGGCCAGACCCCGAGCCACCGACATCATGGTCAGGGTGGCGATGAAGGCGGGCAACCGTGCCTTGGCGATGAGCATTCCCGATACCAGGCCGCACACCAGACCGCCGAGGATGGCTGCGGGAATCGCCAGGCCCAGCGGCCAGCCGATGTCCTGATAGAGCCAGCCCAGCAGCATCATGGAAAAGGCCAGCACCGAGCCCACCGACAGGTCGATGCCACCGATGACGATGACCAGGGTCATGCCGATGGCCAGGATGCCGAGCACCGTCACCTGGTCAAGGATGTTGAGGGCGTTGCGCACGGAGAAGAAATACTCCGAGGCAAAGGAGAACACGGCGATCAGCAGCGCCAGACCGATCAGCGGACCGCCGACGTTGCGGGGCAGGCGTAGCGCCAGGCGGGCGAGGGGCTTGGCGGGTGGCGAGGCGATCGGGGCTTTGGCGTCCACGAGCTTCTCCTGAGGTTATTGTTCTTGTGTAGGGCTCGCTTGAATATTTATGCGTGCCTGATTTTTAATTCAGACTCTGCCTGTTCCGGGTGGAAGTCAAGCGCCTTTTCATCGCTGTATGCCGAACGCGATGGCTTCGGCAATCCCGCATCCCGCCACGCATTCTATCCGCTCGCCAGATCGCCAATGGCCTTTCCTGGCTATTGACGACCCTGCGGATTGGGGTCTAAATGATAAATATATTTTCAGTGACGAATAAATATTCATAAGACGCCCACTGAAACCTCGGCAGGCGTCTGCTCCACTGCAGCTTCGGATACCCGAGGGGGTCGCCTGATGAATCCGTTCCAGTACGACGTCGCGCAGATTCGCGAAAAGGCCCGGCTGATCCGCCGGCGCGTCATCCAGCTCAACGCCGGCTCGCCTGCCGGCGGCCATACCGGGGCGGATCTGTCGGAGACCGACATCCTCGCCACCCTCTATTTCCGCCTGCTCGACGTCGCCCCTGAACGCCTCGCCGATCCCCAGCGCGACATCTACATCCAGAGCAAGGGCCACGGCGTCGGCGGCCTCTACTGCTGCCTGGCCGAAGCCGGCTACTTCCCGCCGGAATGGCTCGACACCTACCAGCACTTCGATTCCCACCTGCCGGGTCATCCGGTACGGCAGAAGACCCCCGGCATCGAGCTCAACACCGGCGCCCTCGGCCATGGCCTGCCGGTCGCCACGGGGATCGCCCTGGCCGCCCAGCGCGATGGCAGTCCGCGCCGCGTCTATGTGCTGACCGGCGATGGCGAACTGGGCGAGGGCTCCAACTGGGAGTCGGCGCTGACCGCCGCCAAGTATCGGCTGGACAACCTCACGGTGATCGTCGACCACAACCGCCTGCAACTGGCCGGCCCCACCGCCGAGATCCTGCCGCTGGAGCCCCTGGCCGAGAAGTGGCGCGCCTTCGGCTTCCATGTGGTCGAGTGCGATGGCAACGACGTGGCCCAACTGGTGGAGACCCTGGAAGCGTTGCGCGATCACCGCGGCCAGCCCCAGGTGCTGATCGCCAATACCGTCAAAGGCAAGGGGGTTTCCTTCATCGAGGGCAAACCCGAATGGCACCACCGGGTGCCCAAGGGCGACGAGATCGCCGCTGCACTGGAGGAGCTCGACCATGGCCACTGATACCCAGATCCCGGGCGAAGCCCATCTCGCCAGCGTCATGGTCGAGGCCTTCATCGCCGCGGTGGACGCTGGCGTCGACCTGGTGCCAGTGGTCAGCGATTCCACCTCCACGGCCAAGATCGGTCCTTTCGTCAAACGCTTCCCCGAGCGCCTGGTCAACGTCGGCATCGCCGAGCAGACCCTGGTCGGGGTGGCGGCTGGCCTGGGCCTGGCCGGCAAGGTGGCGGTGACCTGCAACGCCGCGCCCTTCCTGATCTCCCGCGCCAACGAGCAGGTCAAGGTGGACGTCTGCTACAACAGGTCCAACGTCAAGATGTTCGGGCTCAACGCCGGGGCCAGCTATGGTCCCCTGGCCAGTACCCACCACAGCCTCGACGACATCGCCGTGATGCGCGGCTTCGGCAACGTGGAAATCTATGCCCCGGCCGACGGCGCCGAGTGCCGGCAGATCGTCGAGCACGCCCTGGCCCACGACGGCCCGGTCTATGTCCGCCTGGATGGCAAGGCGCTGCCCGATCTGCACGGCCCCGACTACCGTTTCGTCCCCGGTCAGGTCGACGTGCTGCGCCAGGGGCACGACGTCAGCCTGGTGGCCCTGGGCTCGGTGGTCCACGAGGCGGTGGACGCCGCCCGGCTGCTGGCCGAGCAGGGTATCAGTGCCCAGGTGATCAACCTGTCGTCGATCCGTCCGCTGCAGCGTGAAGCCCTGCTGGAAGCCCTCTGCGCCGCCCGCGGCGGGGTGGTCACGGTGGAAGAACACAATGCCAACGGCGGGGTGGGCAGTCTGGTGGCCGAGGTCATGGCCGAAGCCGCCCTGGGGGTGCCGCTGATTCGCCTGGGCATCGCCGATGGCGAGTATGCTGCCGCCGGCGCGCGCGGGCCGACCCGCGCCAAGCACGGCATCGACGCTGCCGGTATCGTCGCTGCGGTGCAGCGCCTGCGCTGATACGCCGGCGCCTAGGACAAGAACAACAACAGGAGCTGCCATGGCCGCCGAACCGCTGATCCTCGCCCTCGACGAGGGCACCACCAATGCCAAGGCGATCCTGGTGGATCGCGCCGGGCGAGTCGTGGCCCGGGGTTCCCGGCCGCTCACGGTCGAGCATCCCCAGGCGGGCTATGCCGAGCAGGATCCCCTGGCCATCTGGCAGGCCCTGCAGGGCGCCATCGGCGACTGCTTGGCGCAGACGGACGCGCCCCTGGCGGCCATCGCCATCAGCAACCAGCGCGAATCCGCCCTGGCCTGGGAGCGCCGCAGCGGTCAGTTGCTCGGTCCGCTGGTGAGCTGGCAGTGCAAGAGATCCCAGCCGCAGTGCGAGGCCCTGCACGCCGCCGGTCACGGCGAGACGATCCTGCAGCGCAGCGGCCTGGCGCTGGATCCGATGTTTTCCGCCGGCAAATGGCGCTGGCTGCTCGAGCAGATCCCCGACGGCACGGCCCGCGCCGCCGCCGGCGACATCTGCCTGGGCACCGTGGACAGCTGGCTGCTCTGGCAACTCAGTGGTGGCACGAGCTTTCTCATCGACGCGGCCAACGCGGCCCGTACCCAGTTGCTCGACCTGCGCGGCGGCGACTGGGACCCACAGCTGCTGAGCCTCTTCGGCATTCCCCGGGCGGCGTTGCCGGAGATCCGACCCAGTGCCGGCTACTTTGGCGAGACCCGTGCCCAGGGTCCGTTACCGGCCGGTCTGCCGATCCTGGCCATGATCGGCGATTCCCATGCGGCGCTGTTCGGCCAGGGCGGTTTCGTGCCGGGCAAGGTCAAGGCCACCCTGGGCACGGGTTCTTCGCTGATGACACCCATCGCTGAGCCGGTGGTGTCCGCCCATGGCCTGGCTACCACCCTGGCCTGGCGCCTGTGCGAGACCCCGACCTTTGCCCTGGAAGGCAACATCGTCCACACCGGCGCCGCCGTGGGCTGGACCGCGCGCCTGCTGGGCGGGGCCGGAGAGCTGGAGACCCTGGCCGCGGAAGCCGCGGCGCTGCCGGACAACGGTGGCGTCTATTTCGTCCCGGCGCTGGGAGGCCTGGGCGCGCCGCACTGGCGGGCCGAAGCCCGTGGGCTGTTTTGCGGGCTGGCCGAGAACTGCGGGCGGGCGCACCTGATGCGCGCGGCGCTGGAAGCCATCGCCTACCAGATCCGCGACGTTTTCGACGCCATGCAGCAGGACAGTCCGACGCCCCTGGACGAACTCTGGGTGGATGGCGGCGCCACGCGCAACGAATGGCTGCTGCAATTCCAGGCCGATCTCCTGCAGCGGCCGGTGATCTGCAGCCTGTCGCCGGAGGTCTCGGCGCTGGGCGCCGCCCATCTGGCCGGCCATGCCCTCGGTTGGTGGCAGGACGCCGCGGCCCTGGCCGATCTCGAACGACCCCGTCGCCGTTACGAACCCCGCGCCAATGCCGTACCCGAACTCTATGCCGGCTGGCGTCAGGCGCTGGCGCGAACGCTGCGGTAGGATTCCGGTGTTCCACTGATCGCGGCCATGGGCCGCTCCTACAGGATGTCCGGCTCCTGTAGGAGCGGCCCATGGCCGCGATTTGGCGGGATCAGCCCCGTAGCCTTTTCCAGTGGGGCATCGTGACGAGGGGCGCCCTCACCCCAACCCAAGGGGAGAGGGGGCTAGACCGTAGGTTGGGTTGAGACGGCTCCATCGTCGAAGCCCAGCAATGCGGATTCGAGCTGCGCACCGTTGGGCTTCGCTGCGCTCAACCCAACCTACGGCGGCCCGTACCGCCTGGCTCAGGTCGGCAGGGTCATGAAGATCTGGGTGCCCTGACCGGGGCGGGAGACCACGCCGATGCGACCGCCGTGCTGGCGGATGATTTCCTTGCACAGGGCCAGGCCCAGGCCGGCGCCGCCCTTCTGGCTACCGATCTGCACGAAGGGCTCGAACACCCGGCCCTGCTGTGCATAGGCGATGCCTTCGCCATTGTCCTGCACCGCCATCAGCAGCTGATCGTTCTGGCGCAAGGCCTGGATGACGATACGGCCGCCGGCCGGGGTATGGCGCAGGGCATTGCTCAGCAGGTTGTCGAACACCCGGCCCAGTTGCTTGGGATCCAGGCTGACCCGCGGCAGCGGCGTGTGCAGCAATTCGACGGCCAGCTCGACATCGCGCTCGCGGGCCTCGTCGGCATGACGACCACGGGCTGCCTCCAGCAATTCGCCGATTTCGCTCGGCAGCTTTTCCGGGCGCTGCAGGCCGCTCTGGTGGCGGGAATAGTCCAGCAGGTCGTTGATCAGCTGCACCAGGCGATGGGTTTCCTCGTCCACCGTCTGCAGCAGAAAGGCCTCGCGGGAATCCGGCGCCACCTTGAGGCGTTCCCGTAGCAGACCAAAGGCCATGTGCATGCCGGTGACCGGAGTGCGCAGTTCGTGGGAGGCGCGCAGGACGAATTCGTTACGCACCCGATCGAAGGCGCGCTGCTCGGTGACATCGCGCAGCACCATGAGCGCCCCGACGCTGCGGCCGTCGGCGTGGTTGACCGGGGTCAGACTCCAGGCCAGCAGCCGCACCTCGTCGTCGACGCGGATCTCCAGGTCCTCGGGCGCCGCATCCAGGGCGCCACCGGCCAGCACCCGTTGCACGCTCGCCTCGATTTCCGGGCGTTCCAGGGCGGCGATCAGGGATTCGCCCAGGTGGTTCTCGTTCCAGCCCAACTGGCGGCAGGCCACCGGGTTGGCGTGCTCGATGTTGCCCTGGGGATCGAGGATCACCAGGCCGTAGTCGATGCTGTCGAGCACCGCCTGCAAGCGCCGTTGCCCCGCCACTAGAGCCTCGACATTGGTCTGGCTGAGACGGTGCAGGGCCTGGGCCATGTTGCCGAAGCGACGACTGAGCAGGGTGAATTCGGCGATCTGGGAGGTGGGCAGCTGGACGTCGAAATTGCCCTGGCTGATGCGCTCGGCGGCCTTGGCCAGGCCGTCGATGGGACCGGTGAAGCGCCGCGCGATGCCGTTGGCGGTTACCACCCCGGTGACCAGGATGGCCACGCCGATCAGCGCCAGCAGCATGGCGATGATCACCGCCCGGTCATGGGCCTCGTCCTGCATGCGCTCCAGGGTCACCACATAGCTTTTCTGCAGGTCGTAGATGCGATTGCGCAAGGCGTCGAGGGTTTGCTGGAAACCCGGGTCGGCGCGCAACTGGTTGTAACCGCCCGGCGGCGACCGCAGGTAATCGGCGAAGCGCTCATAGCGTTGCTTGACGTCTTCCAGCACGGCCAGCTGTTCGGGCTTGTGCATCTCGCCCTGGACCAGTTGCAGATTCTGCTCGAAGCGTTGCTGGGCGGCGACCAGGGATTGTCGATCCGGAGCGCCATCGAGCATCTGGAACAGGCTGTTGCTCAGCTCCTGGCGCATGTTCAACGTCAGGTTGATGAAATCCAGGTTGCTGCGGGTCTGGACGCTCTGCTCGCGGGCCAGATGCAGCACGCTGACCAGGCCCACCAGCAGCCCGATGAGGGCTACGGCGATCAGCGCGGAGATGCTAAGAAAGAGGCGGGTGTGCAGCTTGATCGGCAGTTTCATAGCCCGTACTGCTTACGTTTTCGATAGAGCGTGGAGGCGTCGATGCCCAGGGTCTTGGCGGCCTGGTCGAGGGTCTCGCTGGTGGCCATCACCGCGGCGATGTGGGCGCGCTCCAGGGCCTCCAGACTCAGCGCCTCGCCGACCCGCGGCGCGCTGGCGGCGCTGCTGGTGGCCGGGCTGTCACCCAGGCCCAGGTGATTGACGTCCACCAAATCCTGGCCACAGATGATGCTGGCCCGTTCGATGACGTTGCGCAACTCGCGGACGTTGCCCGGCCAGCCATAGTTGCGCAGGGCCTCCAGGGCCGCCTCGCTGAAGCCATGGGCGGGACGGTTGTAGTCCTTGACGAAGCGGGCGAGGAAACGCTCGGCGAGATCGACGATGTCTTCCTTGCGTTCGCGCAGCGGCGGCAGGGTGAGCACGATGACGTTGAGGCGATAGAGCAGGTCTTCGCGGAATTCGTTTTCCGCCACCATCTGTTCCAGGTTGCGGTTGGTGGCGGCGAGGATGCGCACGTCGGCACGGCGCGTCACCGGATCGCCGACGCGCTCGTATTCCTTGTCCTGGATGAAACGCAGCAGCTTGGGCTGCAGGGCCAGGGGGAAGTCACCGATCTCATCGAGAAAGAGGGTGCCGCCATCGGCCTGGCTGACCCGGCCGAGGGTGCTCTCGCTGGCCCCGGTGAAGGCGCCACGGGTATGGCCGAACATCTCGCTTTCCATCAGGTCCGCGGACAGCGACGGGCAGTTGATGGTGACGAAGGTCTTCTTGGCGCGCCGACTCCAGGCGTGGATGGCCCTGGCCAGTTCGCCCTTGCCGGAGCCGGATTCACCGAGGATCAGCACGTTGGCGTCGGTGGTGGCGACCTGCCGGGCGGTTTCCAAGATGCTCATCATTGTTGGGCTGCGCGAGTCCAGACCGGCGCTGGACTTGCGCACCTCGCCTTCGAGGGCTTCTAGGCGCGCCGAGAGCTGGCGGAATTCCAGCTGCTTGGCCGCGGCCATGCGCAACTGATCGGGGCTGCAGGGTTTCACCAGGTAGTCGGCAGCGCCGGCCTGCATGGCGTCCACCGCGGTATCGATGGCCGAATGGGCGGTGACGATCACTACCCGCATCCAGGGCGCCTGGATACGCATCTGCTGCAGCACGTCCAGACCGTTGTCCGCACCCAGGCGCAGATCGAGAAAGCAGAGATCGTAGACCTGCCGCAAGAGCAGGACTTCGGCCTGAGCCGCGCTGTTGGCCGTGGCCACACTGTAGCCGGCGTCTTCCAGACAGAAACGAAAGGTCCGCAGGATGGCGGCTTCGTCGTCCACGAGGAGGATGCGACCGCTGGTTTGTTCCATGACGGGAAAACTCCGGGCCCAAGGGGCCGAAACGCACTAAAGGGCAGGGCTGGCAATTAGTCCATGATACATCGTGCAAGTTGCAATCCGCTGGGCCACTAGGCGATTCATCGTAGCCACCAGTGATGTCGTGCAGAACGCAACCCGGTGGGCTGAACAGGGGAAAAATCCGCTTTTTTGGCCGGGTGACAGGAAGCTCATGGCCACTTTCGCCGCTGCGCTTGGTAAACGAACAACCGGGCGCCCTCCAATACCCCTCTGGCCATCATGCAAAACGCAATGCTCCAGACGTTGCACCTTGCAAGGTGCATGTGTGGCTACACCCGGTGAAAAACATAAGCCATTGTTTTATAAGATAAAAAAGCTTTTCAAAAAGCTGGCACGCAGTCTGCAATCTCCTTGGCAAGCCGGCCTTAGGGCCAACGGACTGCAGGAGAGACCCGATGATCAGCCAGACCCTTCGCAAGCACTTGGTAGGTACTGCGCTCTTCGCTTGCTTCGCCAGCGCCGCCGTCGCTGCCCCCCAGGGCCAGGACGTCAGTCGCGAACAGGCACTCATCGCCTCTACCCGCATCGCTGCCCAGGCCATGGTGCCTGCAGCCAAGCCGCTGGCAAGTCAAGGTCGTGGGGAACTCAAAGCCATCCCGGCACAGTCCAACGGTGACCGTCTGGTGAAGCAGACCCGCTGGGTATTCTGAGGTCATGACCATGATGTGGATGCTGCTGGTGATTGGGTTGTTCGCTGCAGTGACGGTCATGAGCATCGGTATGTTGCTCAGTGCTTTGATGATGGGTCGTGCGCTCAATCAGACGCACAACCTCAATGGTCTGGATCTCGATCTGACCGCTGTGGAACCACGGATGGCGAGTCTGGATACCCAGGATTTCGCTAATAAAACCAATGCTCGCTGGACAGGTGCTGTCGTCCGCTGAGTGCACTTGTAATACATAGGAGAAACACCATGCTGAGCTGGGCTATCACTTTCCTGATCATCGCGATCATCGCAGGCGTCCTGGGTTTCGGTGGCATCGCCGGTACCGCCACCAGTATCGCCAAGATCCTGTTCGTGCTGTTCCTGGTGTTGTTCGTGGTGTCGTTCTTCATGGGTCGCCGTCGTCCCTGACGCCAGCCCCATGAGCAAGACAGGCTGCCGGTCGTGACGACCGGCGGCTGAGGCTCTGTCATCGGATTGCAGCTTTAAGCCGATTCAATGAGCAACCTCGAAGTCGTCTCCTCACCCGAGACGCAAGGGCCACATGGTCGGGACGCTCTGCAGTTAGGGAGGGTTCCAAGAGTACAGGGAGTACTTTCGCACTCGTAGCGGACTGGGCTGGTTACGACCACACCCCTGAATTCGACCGGTTTCGTCGTCAACGAAACCCGCCGACGTCAGGGGTGTTGTCGTTTCAGAGCAAGGAAAAACGACTGGGCGGAACGGACTCAGCCCTGCCAGAAGGCATCCCACCAGGTGCGCTCACCGCGAGCGTCTTCCAGTACGACGGTACAGGTGGTACCGGCTGCGAGCAGCAGCCCCTCCGGTAGCGGATCCAGAGCGATGCGCACTGGTACCCGCTGGGCCAGGCGTACCCAGTTGAAGGTGGGATTCACGTCGGCGGTGAGTTCACGGCTCTGGGGATTGTCGCGGTCGTAGATACCGCGGGCGATGCTTTCCACATGGCCCTGGAGTGTTTGGCCGCTCATCAGGCGCATCTCGGCGGAAGCACCCACCCGTACATGGGGCAGTTTGGTCTCTTCGAAGTAGCCGTAGACCCAGAACGAGTGGGCATCGATGACGGCCAGCTTGGGCGCGCCCGCGGCGGCGTAATCGCCCTTGAACACCGAGAGGTTGGTGACGTAGCCGTCGACCGGCGCCAGCACCCGGGTGCGCTTGAGATTGAGGCGCGCCGATTCCAGCTGGGCCTGGGCCTGGCGCAGATCGGCCTCAGCGGCCAGGGCGGCGCTGCTGGCGTCTTCGCGGTTCTCGCGGGAAACCACCAGGCTGTCGATGTCGGCACGGCGGCGGGCGTTCTGCTGGCGCATGGCGAGGGTGGCCTTGCGCGCGGCGACTGTGGCCTCGGCCTGATGCACGGCGATCTCGTAGTGCTCCGGATCGATCTGCAGCAGCAGGTCGCCCTTGTTGACCCACTGGTTGTCGCGCACGGCGATCTCGGTTACCAGGCCCGCCACGTCGGGCGCGATGGTGATGACCTCGGCGCGCACCCGGCCGTCGCGGGTCCAGGGGTCGTTCATGTAGTGCACCCAGAGCAGCCGCCCGAGGATCAGCGCCAGGCAGACCACCAGCAGGGTAAAGAGCACGCCGAAGAGTTTCTTGAGGATCATGGCAGGAGTCCTAGTGTGGTGGTTCAGGAGTTCGCACAAGAATTGGCGAGTGATTTTTAGGTCTGGGCTAGGCGCCGCGACGAGTCATAGCAGGGCTATGGCGAGGAGTGGCAACGACGTCCAGGCCGAAAAAGCGCCGCCAAAATTGTGTAGATAACTTCTGGAACACCACACTAGCGATAAACGCACAGCGCCAGGGCGCAGTAGAGGCAGATGAACAGGGCCAGGCGCAGCAGCGCCGGATGCCAGACGACGTGATAGAGGCCGACCGCGGCCAGCACCCGGTCAAGCGCCCAGGCGAGCAGGGCGGCGACCAGGAACAGCACCGTCACGGTGGGCAGGTAGAGGCCATGGAAGGCGATTTCACGGGGCATGGGAGATCTCGTGATAGCGGGCCAACGGCCCCTGGGGATCGAGCAGGGCGCTGCGGATGAAGTGCAGATCGCTCTGCACCTGGCGCAGGGGCGACTCGTCATAGGGCAGTTCCGGCGGTTCGGCCACGGCTGCCACGGTGGCCAGGGCAGCGTCCACGGCAGCCAGGGCCCGGCGCAGATTTTCCGCCCCAGGCTTGAGGAAGAGGCGCACCAGGGCGCGCCCGAGCACCCGAATGGCCTGGCGCCAGGCGCTGCTCTCGGCATAGCGCGGGGCCGCGGGCAGGTGGGCCTGCAACTGGCGCAGCTCGATCACCGCGTGACCGATCTCCAGAACCGCGAAGGCCCAGCCGATCAGGCGTCGCTGCGCCTCGCCCCGCCCGGCGCTGACGCCATAGGCCTGGTTGAGCAGATCGCGGGTCTGGCCCTCGAAGGCCGGCGCCAGGTGTGGCAGGGGGGCGCTGACCGCCCGCACCAGCTGCTGGCACAGGTCACGCTCCAGGCGGCGCCACAGCCAGGGGCTGTTGGGTGGCAGCAGCACCGCCGAGACCGCCGCGGTGATCACCATCGACAAGACCACGGCGATGCCGTTGTTGATGAAGGCGTAGGCGTCGTAGATCGGCGGATTGTCGGGGATCGAGGTGAAGCAGAAGAACACCAGGCAGCCCAGGCCATAGCCCATCCAGCCCGGCCGCAGGGAAATCCAGGTGCCCAGCATGAACACCGGTGCCAGGGTCAGCAGCAGCAGCGGCAGGCCGGTGATCCAGGGAAAGACGAAGAAGGTCAGGAAGAAGCCCAGCACCACGCCGCCACTGGCGCCAACGGCCATCTGCAGGGCGGTGCGCTTGGGATCGGGCGAGGCCGAGGCCAGCGCCGAGACCGCCGCGGCGTTGAGCGCCAGCATGCCGCCACTGGGATAGGCGCTGGCGATCCAGAACGCGCCCAGCACCAGCACCAGAAAGGCGCTGCGGATGCCGGTGACCGCGGCGCCTAGGGCATTGGCCTTGGCCACGAAGCGCGGCTTCCACTGCTCGCGGCTGTGCCGCGGCGCCGCCAGGGAGGCGTGGGTCTGCAGATAGCCGTGCCATTCGCCGGTGAAGCGAAAGAGCAGCTCCACGGCGGTCTCGAAGTCGCGCCGGTCGGGTTCGCTCAGGGGCGGCAGCTCGGCACGCAGGGCGCGAATACGCGGGCGCAGACCCTGGTGCAGCTGTTCCAGACGCGCCGCCGCTGCCAGGGCAGCACGGTCGGTGAGCGCCTGACCGCGCCATTCCTCGAACAGCTCCAGCAGGGGAGCCCAGAGGCGTTCGAGGGCTGTCAGGGGCACCTGGGCGTCGCGCTCGCGCAGGCGCATCAACAGCCGGCTGAGGGCATGCAGGCGGGTGGTCAGACCCATGAATTCGGCATTCAAACGGGCCAGGCGCCCGCTGCGCATGCGCATGTGCGGGTCTTCGAAGGCCGAGGCGCTGCGCAGGCTTTCCAGTCCTACCGCCTCGGCGGCCAGGCGTACTCCGGCGGCCTCCAGGGAGGCACGGTCGAGACGACCGCGCAGGACGTCGGCGGCCAGTCCGGCGAAGCCGCCCATGCGCCGATAGAGGGTCGCGCGCATGGCCGTGGCGCTGGTCTGCGGAAAGACCGCCGCGCTCACCGCGCCGCTGCAGAGCACGCCCAGGGTGATGGCCAGCACCCGCATCACCGCCGACATGAAGGCGGTGTCGGCATTGAGCGCGGCAGGGATGCCGATCAGCGCGGCGGTGTAGCCGGCCAGCATGCAGGCATAGCTGCGAAAGTCCCGGTAGCGCGCCGAGCCGGCCACGCAGAGGCCGATCCACAGCGCCAGAAAGATCAGGAAGGGCACCCGTTCCTGGGCGAACAGGGCGATCAGTACCAGCATCACAGCCAGTCCCAGCAGGGTGCCCATCACCCGATAGAAGCTCTTGGCCAGCACCTGGCCGCTCTGCGGCTGCATGACGATGAACACGGTGATCACCGCCGAGCTGGGATGCGGCAGTTGCAGGCGCATGGCCAGCCAGAGGGTCAGGCTGGCTGCGAGCAGCATCTTGGCCTGGTACAGCCAGAGGCTGCCATCGCTACGTGCCCAGGCGCCCAGGGCCTGGCGCAGTGGCGAGTGGGTGGCAACGTGGGTACTCACCGTGCGGCCCGCTCAACGGCGACGCGGGCCGGCACCAGGTCGTGGTCGCCTGGGCCGCGTTCAAGGTCCGCGCCGCCGCCGAGGGCGACCAGGGCGCCGGCCTGGGCGGCCAGGCGCAGAGCGTGCACCTGGGCGGTGATGCGCTGCTGGGCGAACAGCCGGGTCTGGGCGTCGAGCACGTGCAGGTAGTCGGTCAGGCCGCGACGGAAAGCCTCGCGGGCGATGTCGTAGGTGCGCTGGGCTTCCTGGCTGGCCTGGTCGGCAAGGGTGGCCTGCCTGGCCGCCGAGTCGGCTTTGATCAGGGCATCGGAGATGTCCTTGAGGGCGTCCACCAGGGTCTGGTTGTAGGCGCCGACGGCCAGGTCGTAGGCTGCCGATTCCGCGCCGAGGCGTCCGCGCAGGGCGCCACCGTCATAGATCGGCAACGAAAAGGCGGGGCCGATGAAGGAGCCGGTCTTGGCGTGGGTCAGCATCTCGCTGAGACGGCCCAGGGTGAGGAACTGGCCGACGTTGGCCACCAAATCGATATTGGGATAGAAGCTGGCGCGGGCCACGTCCACGCCCTTGGCCGCCGCGGCGATCTGCCAGCGGCGCGCCACCACGTCGGGACGCTTGCCGACCAGTTCCAGTGGCAGTGCACTGGGCAGGCGCGGTGCGGCGCCCAGGGTCAGTCGCGGTCGCTGCAGGCGGGCGCCGGCACCCGGGCCCTTGCCCGCCAGGGCGGCGAGCTGGTTGCGATCCAGCGCCAGGGTCTCGTCCAGGGCTTCCAGCTGACGCTCGGTCTCGGGCAGCAGGGCACGCGCCTGGCTGACCTCGAACTGGGTGCCGAGGCCACCGTCCAGCTGGCGCTGGGCCAGGTCGGCCAGTTGCCGCTGCTGTTCCAGGGTGGCGGCGAGGATGTCGCGCTGGTCATGGTGCAGGGCGAAGCCGATATAGCTGCGGACGATGTTGCCGGTCAGCTCCAGCTCGGCGGCGCGTACCTCGGCGGCGGCCTGGTGGGCCTGGTCCAGGGCCTGGGCGCTGGCATCACGCTCGCGACCCCAGAAGTCTAGGGCGTAGCTCAGACCCAGCTCGGCGTTGTTGTTCCAGGTGGTGCGGTCGGCCAGCTCGCCGGGGCCATAGAAGCCGTCGGTGGGCCAGCTGTAACGCTTGAAGGCGCCCTTGGCCTCCACCTGCAGGGCCTCGCGGGATTCGGTCAGGCCGGCCAGGGATTCGGCGCGGCGCACCCGGGCGGCGGCCGTGGCCAGGCGCGGGTTATCGGCCAGGGCGCCGCTGATCCAGGCGTCCAGCTGGGGATCGCCATAGGCGCGCCACCACTGGCGCTCGGGCCAGGCGGCCTGCCCGGCGGCGGCACGGATGGCAGCGTCGGTGGCCAGCGCCTGATCGTCGAGGCGCTGCGCCTGGGGCGCGTTGTGACCGGTACCGATGCAGCCGGCCAGCAGGGTCGCCAGGGCGACCACCGTGAGCGCAGGCCAGGCTCTGCTAGAGAAAGGCGACACTTGGAGGTCCGTTTGCAACAGGGCCATACTCCGGATTCGCGTCAGAGAAGCGCGGCGGGTCGGCGGGATGAGCTGGAACTGAAGAGGACGCCAGCGGACGAGGAGGCCGCTGGGGTTACCATTAGGCTGCTAACGATTCTATAAAATTCCAGGAGGGTCGATTAGCGCGCCAACCGGCGAATCTTTGTTTCACATACTGAAATAATGTGGAAAATGGCGCTTTCGTCAGACTGTCGAGGCGGCATGGACACCCTGCACAACATGCGCGTTTTCGTCGCCGTGGTGGAAAGCGGCAGCTTTACCGGCGCGGCCCAGACGTTGCAGACCACCACCGCCCATGTCTCCCGGGCGGTGGCCCATCTGGAAACCCATCTGCGTACCCGGCTGTTGCACCGCACCACGAGACGCATCGCCCTGACCGAGGCCGGCCAGCGCTACCTGGCGCGTTGCGAGCAGATCCTCGCCTATGTCGAGGAAGCCGAAGCCGAGGCCGGGCATGCCCAGGCCCGGCCCGAGGGACGGCTGCGGGTGCACAGCATGACCGGCATCGGCCAGCACTATGTGATCCGCGCCATCGCCGGCTATCGCGCCCTGCATCCCGAGGTGCGCTTCGACCTGACCATGGCCAACCGTATCCCCGATCTGCTGGAGGAGGGCTTCGACCTGGCCATCGTGGTGGCGGCCGAGTTGCCCGATTCCGGCTTCGTCTCCCAGCAGATCGGCCACACCTACAGCATCCTCTGCGCCTCGCCCGCCTATCTGCAGGAACACGGCCAGCCGCAGACGCCGGCGGAGCTGGCCAACCACGCCTGCCTGAGATTCATCAGCCCGGTGGTGTCCTTCGACCGCTGGCACTTCGAAGGTCCCAACGGCCCGGAAACCTATCGCATCGGCGAGACCCCCTTCCAGGTCAATGTCGGCGACGCCATGACCGAGGCCCTGCGCCAGGGCCTGGGCATTGGTGTGCTGCCGCTCTATTCGGCAGTGGACGGCCTGCGCGACGGCAGCCTGGTGCGGGTGCTGCCGGCCTATCGCCTGCAGCGGCTCAACGCCTATGCCCTCTATGCCTCGCGGCAGTACCTGGATGCCAAGATCCGTACCTGGGTGGCCTATCTGCGCGAACAGATCCCCGGCGCGCTGGAGGCGGACGAGGCCTTCGTGCGCGCTGTCAGCGAAGTCGTCGGACAATCGCATTGAGCTCGACGGGGCGCTTGGACTAAGCTCGGGAGAGACCCGGCTGCGTGCCGGGTCATAGTTAGTAAGCTATTGAAATATCGCCCGGTATTGCGGTCCTGAGGGCGACAGGACGGCTGCTCGACGGCACGCTCCACTCGCGTCGAGGTCCATGTCCCGAAGTCGGTGGCCATGCCGACGGACCGCCGTGCAGGACGGCCGGATCACGCAGGCGGTCAGGGACCGCCGTCAGTACCACGGGAGTCCAATGAGCGCCCAAGCAGGACCCACTCTGAGATTCGCCGACCAGCCGCTCAAGGGCATCGCCCTGATCTGTCTCGCGGTCTGGCTGTTCGCCTCCCACGATGCCCTCTCCAAGTACCTGTCCGGCTTCTATCCGGTGGTCATGGTGGTCTGGGCCCGCTACCTCTCCCACACCCTGCTGATGATGGGCATCTTCATCCCGCGCTCGGGGCTGGCGGTGATCCGCACCAAGCGGCCGGGATTGCAGGTGCTCAGGGCGCTGTGCCTGATCGGCTGCAGCCTGTTCTTCACCACCGGGCTGCGCTACCTGCCCATGGCCGAGGCCACCGCAGTCAACTTTCTCGCCCCACTGATGGTGACGGCGCTGTCGGTGCCGCTGCTCAAGGAGACCGTGACCCGCAGCCAGTGGGCGGCGGTGCTGGCCGGCTTCATCGGGGTGCTGATCATCGTCAGGCCGGGCGGCCAGCTGTTCACTCCGGCGGTGCTCTTGCCGGTCTGCTCGGCGGTGTGCTTTGGCCTCTACCAGCTGCTGACGCGCCTGCTCAGCGGCATCGACAGCCCCACCACCAGCAACTTCCTCACCGGCATCATCAACACCCTGGTGCTGAGCAGCGTGGTGCCCTTCTTCTGGGAGATACCCACCCTGGGCCACGGCTTCATGCTGGCCCTGCTCGGCTTCTTCGGCATGTCCGGTCATCTGCTGCTGACCCAGGCCTTCCGCTACGCGCCACCGGCGTTGCTGGCGCCCTTCAGCTATGGCCAGATCGTCACCGCCGGCATCATCGGCTATTTCGTCTTCGGCCATGTACCGGACAGCGGCGCGCTGATCGGCATCCTCATCATCTGTGCCAGCGGCCTGGCGGTGGCCTGGCAGCAGAGCCGCAAGGCGTCCAAGGCCAAGCAGGCCCGGGCGGTGCCGGCAGCGCAGCCCGAGGCGCTGCCGGAGGTGGTGGCCGATGCCGCCGCGGGCACCCCGGCTCAGCGCAGCCCGTAGTCGGCGATGATCCCGACGAGGATCGCCAGACCCGCCCAGTGGTTGTGCAGGAAGGCCTTGAAGCACACCAGGGGATCACGATTGCGGGTGACGTGGAATTCCCAGGCGAAGCAGCCGGCCGCCACCACCAGGCCCAGGTAGAAGGGCAGGCCCAGGCCGAAGCGACCGCCGGCCAGCGCCAGGCAGAGCAGGGTGAGGCCCTGGAGGGTGGCGATGATCACCCGGTCGGCATCGCCGAACAGGATGGCGGTGGACTTCACCCCGATCTTGAGATCGTCCTCGCGGTCGGCCATGGCGTAGTAGGTGTCGTAGCCCACCGTCCAGATCACGTTGGCGACGAACAGCAGCCAGGCCGCCGCCGGCAGCTCGCCGGTCTCGGCGGTGAAGGCCATGGGCATGCCCCAGGAGAAGGCCGCGCCCAGCACCGCCTGGGGGTAGTAGGTGTATCTCTTCATGAAGGGATAGAGCGCCGCCACGCCGAGCGCGCCAAAGGACAGCCAGACGGTGGTGGCGTTGGTGCAGAGCACCAGGCCGAAGCTGAGCAGCACCAGCACGGCGAAGAACAGCAGGGCCTCCTTGGGCGAGATGCGTCCGGTGGCCAGGGGGCGATTCTTGGTGCGGGCGACGTGGCCGTCGAAGTTGCGGTCGGCGAAGTCGTTGATCACGCAGCCGGCCGAGCGCATCAGCACCACGCCGAGCACGAAGATCAGCAGATTCTTCAGGCTCGGCACGCCCTCGGCGGCGATCCACAGCGCCCAGAGCGTGGGCCAGAGCAGTAGATAGATGCCGATGGGCCGGTCCAGTCGGGTCAGCTGGACGAAGTCCCAGATGCGCTCGCGACGCGGGCGCGTGGCGATGACCCGGGCACTGGGCTCGGGGCCGCGGGGGGCGGCAGGACGGCGATCACGGGGGCGGGAGGCGTGCTTTTTCATCGGACGACTGCGTGGCGAAGGGCCCGACGATTATAGGGGCCCCGTGGCGCCAACGCTGCCACGCTGATGATTCGGCTAGCCTTCGCGCCTGGCGTGGGGCCAGAAGGCCGGCAGGAAGACCTCGCCCACCAGGATCGCCAGGGGGCCGCGCCTGAACACCGAGCGCCGGGCCCAGCAGGGCGTTGCTGCCGCCCCTGCGGGCAGCCAGGTCAGCGGATAGCGACAGGCCTCCAGCGGCCCGCGAACGAAGGCCGGCGCCTGGAACAGCCAGTGGCCGAGGGGCCGCTCGCCCAGCGCCGCCAGATCGAAATCCGCCGCTTCCAGGGCCGTGCGCGCCGCCACGCTGCGGGCGAAGACCCAGGCCTCGCCGCCACCACGCAGCCAGACCTCGCGCACCCAGCCGGGGCTGGCCGCCGGGACCTCAAGCGCCTGGCACTCGTCCAGGCGCAGGGGCTGCCAGCCCTGGGCGATCACCTCGACGGCGAAGCGCCCGCCACTGAGGGCGGTCAGCCGTTCGGTGAGGGAACCACGGTCTGCATAGAGCCAGCCGAGCGGTGCCTCCCGGTAATCCGGCGCCTGGCTGGCCGCCACGTGGGTCAGCCAGCGCGGGGCGCCGTCACAGGCCCCAGACATTGCCCAGGGTGCTCAGCAGGGAGGGCTGGGTGCCTTGCTTGCCGAGATAGCCGAGGATCACCTGGGCGAACTGGCTGGTCATGCCACTGTTCATGCCCAGGGCGTTGAAGGTCTTGTCGACGTCCTGGCGGCTGTCGACATTGCCCAGCAGGCTGCCCAGCGGACTCTGCTTGGCGTCCTGGCCACCCCCGCCGAGCAGACTGCCCAGCCCACCCAGTTGCGCCAGGCCGCCGGTGGCGTTGGCGCCGGCCAGCTGGTCCAGTCCCGGCACGGCTTTGGCCAGTTGGCGATAGTCGTTGCCCACCAGCTGATTCTTGGCCAGGCCGAGCAGGGCGCCGGTGCCGCCCACCGCCTGCTGCGGGGTGACATTGAGCTGGGTGGTCAGGGCCTGCAGCAGGCCCTGGGCCTGGGGCGTGGCGGCCGCCGCGGCGGTGGCCTTGGCGTTGTTGTTGCCATTGGCGCTGTTGTAGGCGTTGACGGCGTCGTTGAGGTTGAAGGCGAAGACCGGGCTGGCGGCGAGCACCAGCGGCAGGGCGAGAACGGACAGACGCATGGGCGGACTCCAGCAGCTTGCGTGAAAGGTCAGAGAATAACCCGACAGCGATGACCACCGCCTGAACGACGTCCCTGCAGGGAGCGGACGCTACGGTTATCATCGCCGTTTTGCCGGGAGAACACCGATGCTCAACGGGTTGTGGCTGAGCTTCTTCATCGTCGCCGGGATCAGCGCCTTCGGGCAGTGGCTGGTGGCTGGCAACGCCGGGGTCTTCGCCGCCATGGTGGAGAGCCTGTTCGCCATGGCCAAGCTGTCGGTGGAGGTCATGGTGCTGCTGTTCGGCACCCTGACCCTCTGGCTCGGCATCCTGCGCATCGCCGAGAAGGCCGGACTGGTGGACGCCCTGGCGCGGTTGCTCGGCCCGCTGTTCGCCCGGCTGATGCCCGAGGTGCCGCGCGGTCATCCGGCACTGGGGCTGATCACCCTCAACTTCGCCGCCAACGGCCTGGGCCTGGACAACGCCGCCACCCCCATCGGCCTCAAGGCCATGCGCGCGCTGCAGGAGCTCAACCCCAGCAGCACCACCGCGAGCAATGCGCAGATCCTCTTCCTGGTGCTCAACGCCTCCTCGCTGACGCTGCTGCCGGTGACGGTGTTCATGTATCGCGCCCAGCAGGGCGCGCCGGATCCGACCCTGGTGTTCTTGCCGATCCTGCTGGCCCACACCTGCGCCAACCTGGTGGGGCTGTTCTCTGTGGCCTTCATGCAGCGGCTGAAACTCTGGGATCCGGTGGTGCTGGCCTGGATCGGCGGGGGCGCCCTGGCCTTTGGCGTCTTCGTCGCCTTTCTCTTCACCCTGACCGCCACGGCGCTGGCCGGACTGTCATCGCTGCTCGGCAACCTGACCCTGTTCGGCATCATCCTGGCGTTCATGATCCTGGGCGCCCTGCGCAAGGTGCCGGTCTACGAAGCCTTCGTCGAAGGCGCCAAGGAAGGTTTCGACGTCGCCAAGTCGCTCTTGCCCTACCTGGTGGCCATGCTCTGCGCGGTGGGGGTGCTGCGCGCCTCCGGCGCCCTGGAGGCCATTCTCGAAGGCATCCGCCATGCAGTGACCTTTCTCGGCTGGGACACCCGCTTCGTCGAGGCCCTGCCCACCGCGCTGGTCAAACCCTTCTCCGGCAGCGCCGCCCGCGCCCTGCTGATCGAGACCATGCAGACCCATGGCGTGGACAGCTTTCCGGCGCTGGTAGCGGCCACCATCCAGGGCAGTACCGAGACCACCTTCTATGTGCTGGCGGTGTACTTCGGTGCGGTGGGCATCCAGCGCGCCCGCCATGCGGTGGGCTGCGCCCTGCTGGCGGAATTCACCGGGGTCACGGCATCGATCCTGATCTGCTACTGGTTCTTTGGCTGAGCCTTGGGTTCCATGTCGACCATCCAGTCGTTTTGCACCATGCGCCGCTGACGGCGCGAGGTCAGCTGCTGGGTCTGCCAGTCCTCGGCGATCAGCGCACAATAGTTGCCGTCGTGCTGGCCCAGGCGAAAGCGCCGGCGCACCCCGATGGGATCGTGATCCGAGCCATAGAAGGCCACCGCGCGGATCTCCAGGCCCTCGAACACCCAGCCCTCGGGCGGCCGGTGGTTGTCCAGGGTCAGGCCGTTGTGCTCGGCGGCGCGGCGGATCAGGCCCTGGAAGGTGCCGATGTGGGTGAAGTCGCCGGTGTTGAGCGGTCCCTGGTGGGTCGCCTCGCCCAGCACCAGATCGGGATCGAAGTCATCCTGGCCGCTCTCGCGGATATCGGTGACATCGGTGTAGAGCGTCTCGCGGTTGGTCTTGAGGATCACCGTGAGCTGGTTGATGAACACCGGCTCGGCGCTCATGTTCGACAGCAGGCAAAGGGCGCCCACGCCCTTGCCGGCGCCGCGGTTGATGATCAGGCGCGGCTGGCGCTGGCGCTTGTAGTTGTTGAGCAAGAGCTGGGCATAGAGCACCCAGACGCCCAGGGTGCAGCACTGGGCGAAGAGCGTGAGGACTTGAGAGTTGTCTTTCAACCACTGGAACATGGGGGCACTTCACGGCAAGGAATGACCATCGGAAAGACCGTTCGGGTTCCAGGTTCCACCGCTTCGCTGGCCAAAGGATCGCGCTGAGAACATCGCCACAGCTCGGGCGTCCAAGCCTGAGAGGTCATCACGCCAAGGAAAATCGCCATGCTGCGTCTATCGCTACTCTGCTGTACCGCCCTGTTGAGCACGGCTGCGCTGGCCGAACCCCTCTCCTGCGACCAGCTCAAGGCCGAGATCGAGGTCAAGATCCAGTCGGCCGGGGTGACCGCCTATACCCTCGAAGCGGTTCCCAACGCCGAGGTACGCGATCCCAACATGGTGGTGGGCAGCTGCGCCAACGGTACCCACAAGATCCTCTATCAGCGCAACGACTGATCCTCGGCCCGGAGGACGAACCGTTCATCCGCTGGATGCTTGTACAGTTGCGCTTGGCTTAGTACTGTTTGCGCATACAGTATTTAGCCAAGAGGGTAATGCCATGTCGCCGTTCGCCCGGATTCGCCAAGCTCTGTCCCTTGCCCAGCCCGCGCCGCGCTGGATGGAACGCGAGGATTTCCTGCGCATGAGTCGCCAGCTGCGCGAGCAGAAGGGTCGCCCGGTCGCGCGTCGTAGCCAGGATCGCGATCAGGATGACTGGGTCAGCGTACCCGCCTAGCGGGTCCTGGGCTGACCCGCTCGCCCTCCCTGGCGACGGGGGTCAGAAGGGCGAGCAGATGCCCCGCTGGGAGCTCACCAGTTCGCGCTGGCCGTCGTAAAGGGTGATCTCGCCCTGGCCGAAGGTGTGTTCGGCCGCCAGTCGATAGCGCCGGCCGGCCTGGAAATCCCCGTAGTCCAGTTCCAGATAGCATTGGATCTGCAGAGGTTCGTTCCAGCCGAAACGTGGTCCGAAGCCACCGCCGCCATAGAGTTCGTAGCGATAGCTCACCTTGAGGCTGTGGCTGCCGGGGGCGAGCTGGAAATAGCGGCCGTCGTCGAGACGTCTGCCGTCCTGGGACTCGGCCAGCAGCGAGGCGCCTACCGCGGGTTCGCGCAGCTCCAGATCGACCCACGCCTGCTGGGGATCGACCGGGGGCAGCGGCGTGGTGCAGCCGCCGAGCAGCAGCAGCAGAGGAAGCAGCAGGCGCAGACGCATGGATGGCGACTCGCGACAGGGAGATCAGCCGAGTCTACACGTCGCCGCAACGACTGGCAGTGCTGCGCGCCACTTCCTGGTTGCGTTCGTCATAGAGGCGCGCCCAGGGTCGCCAACCGGTCTGGCCGGCTTCCAGGCGATAGCGCTCGCCCGCGGCGAAGGCCTTGTAGTTGAGGGTCACCAGGCAGGTGCGCGCCAGCGGATCGGCCACCTGGGCGCCGATGTTGGTGGGCTGCACCTCGAACTGGTAGCGTACCTGCAGATCGTGGTTTCCTGGCCAGACCTGGAAGTAGCGTTTGTCTTCGAGATCCTTGCGATCGGCGCGCAGGGCTTCCAGCTTGGCCTTGCCGTCGCTGTCCAGATCGATCCAGGCCTGCGCCGGATCGGGCTTGGGCAACGGCCACAGGGAACAGCCCCCCAGGAACAGCACAGGCAACAGCAGGCACAGTCTACGCATGACGGCTACAACTCCGGGCAGGGAAGGGTGCGCCACCCAGTCAGGCACCCTGCCTGCGCAACGCGCGAGCCGTTGGCTGGCGCTGCTGTCCCTCTTGATCGGACTGAGCGGTTGTACCTCGGTCGGGTACTACGCTCAGATGGTACAGGGCCAGTGGGCGCTGATCCGTGATCGCGAGCCCATTGCGACGGTCGTCGCAGATCCCGCGCGGCCCGTCGCCCTGCGCGAACGCCTCGCTGCCGCCGCGGGGGCTCGACGCTTCGCCAGTGCCGAATTGGCTCTGCCGGACAACGCCAGCTATCGCGGTTTCGTCGAACTCAAGCGACCCTTCGTGCTGTGGAATGTCTTCGCCACCGCCGAATTCTCCACCCGACCCACCACCCACTGCTTTCCCATCGCCGGTTGCGTGGCCTATCGCGGCTACTACCGGGAAGCCAAGGCCCGAGCTGAGGCGCAGCGGCTGCAGGCGCAGGGTCAGGACACCTACGTCGGCGGCGTGCCGGCCTATTCGACCCTGGGCTGGTTCAGCGATCCGCTGCTCAGCAGCATGCTGCGCTGGGACGACGACCAGGTGGCGGCCACGATCTTCCACGAGCTGGCCCACCAGCGCTTTTACCTGCCGGGCGATACTGCCTTCAACGAATCCTACGCCACCTTCGTCGAGGGCGAAGGTCTGCGACAATGGCGCGCCAGTCGTGGCCTGCCGCCGCCGGACGCTGGGCGCGAGGCCCGCTACCAGCAATTTCGCGCCCTGCTGCTGACCACCCGCGACGACCTGGCCAGGCTCTATGCCCAGCCGCTGGTGTCGGTGGCTATGCGCGCGGCCAAGGCCCGGCGTTTCGCCCAATTGCGTGCTGACTATCAGCGCCTGCGCGCCACCCCGGCCTGGCGTGACGAGCGTCGCTTCGATGGCTGGATGAGCCAGCCACTCAACAACGCGCGGCTGGTGCCCTATGGCCTGTACGAACAGTGGGTGCCGGCCTTTGCCGCGCTCTATGCACAGCACCCAGGCAATTGGCCGGCCTTCTTCCACCGGGTACGGCTATTGAGCGAGCGTCCGGCGGCCGAACGCGAGCAGGCGCTCAAGGCGCTGCTCGGCCAGGCGGCAACACCGCAGTCCTAGCGCGGCGCTCGCCAGTTGGACCAGGCAGCGACCAGACCCAGCGCTGCCGCCAGGGCCAGTCCCAGGCGCGGGGCCAGCCCGGCATCCAGATGCAGCAGCAACGCCAGGGCCGCGGCCCCCAGTGCCATGCCGGTCTGGCGCGCGGTCGCCTGGACGCCGCCGGTGGCGCCGTTGCGACCAAGCGGGGCAGCGGTCAGCATGATCCTGTTGTTGGGCACCTGGAAGAAGCCGAAGCCAATACCCCCGACGATCAGGCAGGGAACCAGCAGCGTGGTGGAGTGTTCCAGCGGCATCACCGCGGCGGCCGCCAGCCCCAGGGCGATCCCCAGCCCCCCGAGCATGCACAGCCGCTGCGGCGGATGGCGGTCGGCCAGCCGCCCGGCCACCTGCGCCGAGACGGCCACGGTGAGCGGCCAGGCCAGCATCAGCAGGGCCACCTGCAAGGGCACCAGCCCGAGCTGGTGCTGCAGATAGAAGGGCAGGGCGAGAAAGCAGAGCATCTGCGCGGCAAAGGAGCAGACCGAGGCCAGCACCGAATGGCGCATGGCCGGCAGCCCCAGCAGATCTACCGGAAGCAGGGGCGCCGGCAGGCCGCGCTCGCGGCGCACCAGCAGCCCCAGGCTGGCCGCGGCCAGCAACAACAGGGCCACCCCCTGCAGCGGCGCGCCGCCGAGCCGCTCCAGACCGCCGATGCCGGCGCAGAACAGCAGGGCGTTGAGCAGCACGCTGACGGGATCGAGACGGCGTTGCGCGTGGGGGCTGTCGGGCAGGTTGCGCACTAGTAGGCCGACCAGGATGGCCAGGGGTACGTTGATCGCGAACAGCCAGGGCCAGCCGCCCAGCGCCAGGATGGCCGCGCCCAGGCTGGGCGCGGCCGCCGAACCCAGGGCTACGCACAGGGCGTTGATGGCGATGCCCCGCCCGAGGCGGGCGCGTGGATAGGACAGCCGCACGATGCCGGCGCTGACGCACATGATGGCGGCGGCGCCGACCCCCTGCAGCGCTCGGGCAGCCACCAGGCTGGCCAGATCCGGCGCCAGGGCGCAGCCCAGGGAGGCCAGGCCGAAGATGCCGACGCCAGTGGCGAATACCGGACGCAGGCCCAGCCGCTCGGCCACCGCGGACAGCGGAAACAGCAGGGCGACCAGGCTCAGCTGGTAGGCGCTGACGATCCACACCGCCGCGGCGGCGGACACATCCAGGGCCTCGGCGATGGTGGGCAACGCCAGGTTGGCGATGCCGCTGTCCAGCACCGTCATGCTGATGGCCAGCAGCAGGGCGGCGACCGCCCGGTAGCGTCGGGGTCGCGGCAGGCCATCGGCGAGGGGGGCGCTGGTAGTCAATCCTCGACCTTCACATGCTGGTCGCTCTCGCCGAGCTTCCAGTAGCCGGCGGCCTTGACCCAGTCCCGCGGCAGACCCTTGGCCAGCAGCGCCTGACGCGCGGCGCGGGCCTGGGTCGCCTCACCGGCGATCCAGGCATAGCCTTCGCCCGCGGGCAACTTCAGCTGC
Organism: Pseudomonas benzopyrenica; assembly: GCF_036884265.1. Taxonomy (NCBI): domain Bacteria; kingdom Pseudomonadati; phylum Pseudomonadota; class Gammaproteobacteria; order Pseudomonadales; family Pseudomonadaceae; genus Pseudomonas; species Pseudomonas benzopyrenica. The sequence continues at coordinate 98,909 of NZ_CP145723.1, forward strand.
TCCAGGGCCTGCACCAGGGCATCGGCCTCGGTTTCGCGATAGACCCAGCGGATATCGGCGGCGGCGGCGGTAGGCAGGGCGATTTCCAGGCCGGGGCGGGCCACTTCGGCGACGACCTGAACGCGGACGCTGGCGGCCAGTTGCTCCAGGCGGCGGGCGATGGCGGGCAGGGCGGTCTCGTCGCCGGCCAGCAGGTACCAGTCGAAGTCCTCGGGTGGCACCAGGGCACCCTTGGGGCCACCGATGATCAGCTCGGCACCGGGCTGCGCCTGGCGTGCCCAGGTGGTCAGCACCCCGGCTTCATGCAGATAGAAGTCGATGGCCAACTCGCCGCGCGCGGCGTCGTAGTGGCGCGGCGTGTAGTGCCGACCGACCAGCTGCTCGGGGCTAGCGGCGCGGATCGGGGTGGTGTCGGCGGGGACGAACAGCTTCACGTGCTCGTCGAAGGCCGCGCTCTGGAAGTCGGCCAGGTCGCTGCCGCCAAAGGTCAAGCGCAGGAGGTCACCACCGAGCGCTTCGCGGCGAACGACGGTCGCCCAGCGGCGCTTGAGGTCGAAGCGCACGCGCTGGAACAGGTGAGGGGCACTGGCATCGCCCTCGCGGCTGTGAAAAGATGTCGCCATTGCGGAGGTACCATTCATTGAGGTTCCTCACTATATTCGAGGTAAGTAGTTGTCATGTCAACCGCCGCCGCCATTGCCGAAGCCCTGATGGATCTGAAACGGCAGATGCGCCAACAACTGGATGAGACCCTCAAGGCCTCTGGACTTTCCTTTGCCCGCTACAAGGTGCTCAAGGTGCTGGAACGCCTGGGGCCCTGCCGCCCGGGCGAGGTCGCCGAACAACTGCGCCATGCGCCACGCACCCTGACCGATGCCTTCGACGCCCTGGAGCGTGACGGCTTGGTCCGCCGCGAGCCCCATCCCCAGGATCGCCGCGCTCTGCTGGTGCACCTGACCGAGCAGGGGCGCCAGGCCCTGGATCAGGCCCAGGCGCCCCGGACCCAGGGGCTGGAAGCGGTCTTCGCGCCCCTGGATGCGACCGAGCAGGCGCAACTGCTGGCCTATCTGGAGCGCGTCCGTATTCGTCGTTGAGCGGCGGGCGAACTCCGTGGCGGTCGTTGCGCTCGAAAGAAGGACCCTATCGAGGAGAGCCTGCCATGAGTGACCAGCGTTCCGATGCCCACCTGGGCAAGACCCCACCCAACGAACCCGCGCTCGATGAAGCGGGACGCCCCGTGGATGTGGTGAAGAAAGACATGGAGCAGCCGGAATCGACGCCGACCGATGGCATCGACAAGGTCCTCACGCCCACCGATATCAAGACCAAGGAACAGGAAGCCGACGCGCTCAAGCGCAAGAACGCCGAGGTCGAGCGCAAGCTGGAGCGCTGATGCTCCACGTGGAACCTCGGCTGGCCGAGGTATCCATGGCGTCCTTGCCTCGAAGCTGGCCATAGCCAAAGCCAGGGCTCCTCATAGTGCCTTTGCACTGGCTGCGAAGAGGTGAGGCGCCTAGCCTGGGCGCTGATCATCCCTTCTTGGCGTCAGGAGCACCCATGGACCAGGCCACCTTCATCGAGCAACTTGCCCGCGAGGGTTTCCAGCCACCGGTACTGGTCGAGCGCGATGCCCTGGGCAGGCTGGAACCCCATGCCCACCCCTTCGAAGCCAGGGCGTTGGTAATCCAAGGTGAGCTGCGTATCCGTAGCGCCGCTGGCGAACGCCACTACGGCGTCGGTGACATCTTTCAGCTCGCCGCCCAGGAGACGCATTCCGAGGTCTTCGGCCCCACGGGCGTGCGTTACCTGGCAGGTCGGCGACCGGCCTAGCCTTCGCTGTCGTTCTTCTCGATGTCCTTGCGTTGGCGGTTGAGGATCACGCAACCGTAGATGCCGCCGCCCAATAGCAACACGGCGAGGATGGAAAAGAGGGTCATGAAGATGGAGTCGTTCATCGTACTCTCCGAAAGCGGGGTCGGAGCAGTCTAGCGACTTGCGGACAGCTCGGCGAACAGGCTCTGGAACAGGGTGTTGCCGATGCCGGAGCGGCATCGGCAGACGCCTCAGACCCTTAGCCTTCGAGCGTGGCGTTCAGGTTGATCTTGGCGCCCTTGAGCACCTTGGACACCGGGCAGCCTTCCTTCGCCTGGTTGGCGATGGTGGTGAACTGTTCCTGGGTGGCACCGGGGATCTTGGCCTTCATGGTCAGATCGATGGTGGTGATCTCGAAGCCATCACCGACCTTGTCCAGGGTGACGTCGGCCTTGGTCTCGATCCGCTCGGGGGTCAGACCGTTCTGGCCCAGCAGCATGGAGAAGGCCATGGAGAAGCAGCCGGCATGGGCCGCGCCGATCAGTTCTTCGGGATTGGTGCCCGGCGTGCCTTCGAAACGGGTGTTGAAGCCGTAGGCATTGTCCTTGAGCGCGCCGCTCTCGGTGGAGATATGGCCCTTGCCATCTTTCAGACCGCCTTGCCAGACCGCGGAAGCATATTTCTTCATGGAGCGTCTCCTGTTGTAGGTTAGGAATCCATCTAGAACCAGGCGGCAGCCGGTAAGTTCGTTGCAGTCGATCCGGGAACTGCGTGGTCAACCTCTTTCGACCATCCCTGGAGGCCCCCATGAACTATCGCACTCTCGGCTGCACCGGTCTGAAGATCTCGCCCCTTTGCCTCGGCTGCATGACCTATGGCGTGCCCGAGCGCGGCAATCACCCCTGGACCCTGCCGGAAGATCAGAGCCAGCCGCTGCTAAAGAAGGCCCTGGATCTGGGCATCAACTTCTTCGACACCGCCAACAGCTACTCCGACGGCACCAGCGAAGAGATCGTCGGCCGCTTCCTCAAGGCCAACGCCGTGCGCGAGGAGATCGTGCTGGCGACCAAGGTGTACTTCCCGTTGCGTGACAGACCCAATGTCGGCGGCCTGTCGCGCAAGGCCATCTTCGCCGCCATCGACGCCAGTCTGCAGCGCCTGGGCACCGACTATGTCGATCTCTACCAGATCCATCGCTGGGACTATCACACGCCCATCGAGGAGACCCTGGAGGCCCTACACGACGTGGTCAAGGCCGGCAAGGCGCTGCACATCGGCGCCAGCAGCATGTACGCCTGGCAATTCGCCAAGGCGCTGCACACCGCCGAGCGCCATGGCTGGACCAGATTCGCCACCATGCAGAACCACCTCAACCTGCTCAACCGCGAAGAGGAGCGGGAGATGCTGCCGCTGTGCCGCGATGCCGGTATTGGCGTGATCCCCTGGAGCCCGCTGGCCCGTGGTCGCCTGACCCGCGACTGGGACGCCAGCACGGCGCGTACCGAAAGCGATGCCTTCGGCAAGACCCTCTATACCGCCAGCGAGGAATCCGATCGGCAGATCGTCGCCGCCGTAGCCCGCATCGCCGAAGTCCGCGGCGTACCGCGCGCTCAGGTGGCGCTGGCCTGGCTGCTGCAGAAGCCGGGCATCGACGCGCCCATCGTCGGCGCGTCCAAGCCGCAGCATCTGGAAGACGCGGTGGCGGCGCTGGAGCTGCACCTGAGCGACGAAGAGATCGCCGCCCTGGAAGCGCCCTATGTGCCGCATCCGGTGGTGGGGTTCAGCTGAGCCGGGGGCTGGCCCTCACCCCGGCCCTCTCCCGGAGGGAGAGGGGGAAGAGCAGGATGGCGCGAGGAATGATCCCCGGCGCTCAGGTCGCCACGAAGCTTGATCTTTGGGCTCTCGCTCCCCTCTCCCTCAGGGAGAGGGGCCGGGGGTGAGAACCGCTTTACCCGGCCTTGGACTTAGCGAACTGCCCCTGCCAAAGCGCGAGGAGTAGCTAGCCCCTCTCCCTCTGGGAGAGGGGTCGAGGGTAAGGGCCGCTTTACCCGGCCTTCGATTTAGCGAACTGCCCTGCCCAAGCGCGAGGAGTAGCTAGCTCCCCTCTCCCTCTGGGAGAGAGGTCGGGGGTGAGGGTGCTCGAACTCAGGCGTACTGGTCGGCGATCTGCCGCTCGGCGCTGGCCAGGGCCGCGTTCTTGGCTTCGTCGCCATAGGCCAGGCCTTCGGCGCGAACGATCTGGATGTCGGTGATCCCGAGAAAGCCCAGCAGCAGCTGTAGATAGTCCTCGTGGGCGATGCCGGTGGGCTTGCCGGCATGGATGCCGCCCGCGGTGGCGACGATGATCGCCTTCTTGTCGCCGCACAGGCCTTCCGGACCGGCTTCGCTGTAGCGGAAGGTGGTACCGGCCACGGTGATGCGGTCGATCCAGGCCTTGAGCTGGGTCGGAATGGTGAAGTTGTACATGGGCGCACCCAGCACCAGTACGTCGGCGGCGAGGAATTCCTGCAGGGCGCGGGCATTGCGCTCGGCTTCGTCGCGCTGTTCGGCGCTGCGCTGCTCGGCCGGGGTGGCCCCAGCGGCCAGGCTGGCGCCGGAGAAGTGCCCGAGGGCGTCGTGGGCGAGGTCATGGTAGATCACCTCCAGACCCGGCGTGGCGGCCTTGAGCGCGTCAACGACCTTGGCGGTCAAGGCGCGGGAGGCGGAATGATCGCCGAGGATGCTGGAATCGATGTGCAAGAGTTTCATGACGGTAGTCCTGTAGGGTTCGATGCGATGAGCCCAGACTACCGATAAGACGATCAGCTGATTAGCCAGCTAAAATGCGATGCTTCGTCCCATGGATAGGACAATCACCCATGCAAGACCTCAATGACCTCGCCTATTTCGCCAAGGTGGTGGAAGCCGGTGGCTTCGCCGCCGCCGGGCGGCTGCTGGGCATTCCCAAGTCGCGGCTGTCCCGCCGTATCGCCGAGCTGGAGACTCGGCTGGGCGCGCGCCTGTTGCAGCGCACCACCCGCACCCTGACCCTCACCACCCTGGGCGAGCGCTATCTGGTGCACTGCCAGGCGCTGTTGCGTGAGGCGGAAAGCGCCGCCGAAACCGCCGCCAGCCTGTCCAGCGAGCCGCGTGGGCCGCTGCGGGTGTCCTGCCCGGTGGCCCTGGCGCAGCAGTATCTTCCCGAGGTAGTGACGCGGTTTCTTACCCGTTATCCCCAGGTGCAGCTGGACATGCTGCTGGTCAACCGGCGGGTGGACATCATCAACGAAGGGGTGGACGTCGCCATGCGCGTGCGGGACGTCGACGACGAAGAGCCAGGCTTGGTGGTGCGGCGGCTGCGCCAAGCTTCCGTGGTGTTGGTGGCGGCACCCGAACTGCTCGCCGGGCGACGGCTGGATACCCCGGAGGCCTTGCTAGGCCTACCCTTGCTGGGCGCCCTGGAGGTGGATCGCAAGGTACACCTGCGTCTGGCAGGACCTCAGGGCGAACGTCGCGAGCTGATACTGGAAGCGCGTCTGGGCATCGATGACTTCGGCGTGCGCAAGGCCGCCGCCCTGGCCGGGCTCGGCTATACCCTGCTGCCATTGCCCTATTGTCAGGCCGAGCTGGCCGAGGGCCGCCTGCAACGCCTGCTGCCGGACTGGTCGATCCCCGGTGGCCATCTCCAGGCGGCCTATGCGCACCGCCGTGGCCAACTGCCAGCGGTGCGCGCCTGGCTGGAGCACCTGGAAGAGAACTTCCGCGATCAGGGCAGTGCGCCGGTCTAGACCACCGTCGCCCAGGCCGAGACGAGCAACAGCGCCGCCATCCCCAGGTTGAAACCACGCCAGGCGCGCTGCGATCTCAGGCTGCGCGCCGCGACCCGGCCGAGCAGCGCCCAGAGACCCAGGCAGGGCACGGACACCAGCAGGAACACCAAGGCCAGGACCAGCACCTGCCGCCAGAGGTCGGCGCCGGGCTCGGCATAGACCGTGACCACCGCCAGCGCCATGCTCCAGCTCTTGGGGTTGAGCACCTGTAGGCCGGCGGTGCCGCCGAATCCCAGGCGGGCGCTGTCATCCGTGACCGCGGGCGCGCCGGCACGGGCCAGTTGCCAGGCCAGCCAGCTCAGCCAGAGCACGCCGGCCCAGGCCAGGCCGCGCTGCCAGTCGGGATGTCGGGCCAGGGTCTGGCCGAGACCGAAACCCACCACCAGGACCAGGGCCACCGCGCCCAGGCTGCCGCCCAGCACCAGCGGCAGACTGGCCCGGGCGCCGTGGCGAGCGCTGTGGCCGAGGATGAGCACATTGGTCGGCCCGGGGGTGATGGAGGCGACCAGGGCGAACAGCAGGAAGGGCAGCAGGGACATGGGAGACTCCTGGAAGGACTGAGCCACCAGGGTCGCAAGCCTTGCCGCTAGCGGTCTGGAAGATTCGAGCAGCGCGCGCGATAGGCCGCCGGGGTCAGGCCATAGGCGCGGCGGAACCAGCGACCCAGGTGACTCTGGTCGGCGAAGCCCAGGGCGGCGGCGGTCTCCGCCGGCGACAGGCCGTCGGCCAGCAGGCGGCGCGCCCGCGACAGGCGCAGCTGCACTAGATAGGCATGGGGCGCCAACCCAAAGGCCGCCTTGAAGGCGCGGGTCAGGCGGAATCTGTCGACGCCAGCGGCCTGGGCCAGTTCCTCCAGACCGATGTCCTCGTGGTGATGGGCCTGCAGGAAGTCGCGGGCGCGCAAGGCCACCTGGGGCAGCCGTGGATCGCCGGCCTGGGGCGCCCGCCATTGCAGGTGCGGCAGGAGGCGCAGCAGCAGGGCGTCCAGGGCGCTCTGGCGGACGATGCGCAATTCCGGACGACTCAGGACCTCATGGGCCCAGGCCACCGCGCGGTGCAGTTCGGCCTGGTCCACCAGGGTACGGGCGAAGCCCGGTTCGCCCAGCGGCCGGGCCTCACCGTGCAGGCCCTGCAGCTCGCGCGCCAGCCACTGGGGATCGAGGTAGAGCATGGAATAGGTGAAGCCCTCGGCTTCCGGCGCCTGGCCGTCGTGCAACTCGCCAGGCTCCAGCAGAAAGACCTGCCCCGGGGTACTCAGGTGGCGCTGGCCCCGACAGTGGAATTGCTGCAGGCCCTGCTCGGTGTAGCCCACCAGATAGGCGTCGTGCCAATGCAGATCATAGGCATGGCCCTCGAAATGGGCGCGCAGGGTCTCGATGCCGGTGTCGGCGTCCTGCTGCAACTGGATCCAGTGATCGTCGGCCATGGCGAGAGAAGGGGCTTTTGGGCTTTCCAGTCTAATTACTGACCTGATGTCGGTCTGGAAGATTCGTGCAGCCTTAGCGCCCCAGCCGCGCGGGCAGCTCCTGCGCCAGATGGCGGATCAGTTCGGAAAGCCGACGCGGCACATGGCGCTGCTGGCGGTGTACCGCATAGATGGCTGCAGCCGGCGCCTCATGATCGGTCAGCACTGGCACCAGGGCGCCACTGGCGATCAGCTCGGCCACGTCCCATTCCGATCTCAGGATCAGCCCATGGCCCTCCAGGGCCAGGCGCACCACTACCTCGCCATCGTTGCTGCTGAGACTGCCGCGCACCTTCTGGGCGAAGTGCTGGCCGGCCTTGGTGAAGCGCCAGACGGCGTAGTCGCCCGCGTCCTGGCGCAGCACCAGGCAATTGTGCCGCGCCAGGTCCGCCACGCTTTCCGGCACGCCGGCCCGGGCCAGGTAGGCGGGGGCGGCGCAGAGCAGGCGACGGTTATCCAGCAGGCGGTGGGCGATGACCCGGGCGTCGGGTGGCTCGCCGACGCGGATGTCCAGGTCGAAGGGACCCTCCAGCAGGTTCACCGGATGGCTGGAGAGATGCAGATTGAGCTCCAGTTGCGGATGGCGGCGGGCGAAGTCCGACAGCAGCGGTGCCAGGTGGCGGCGGCCGAAGCCGAAGGTGGCATTGAGATTGAGCGCCCCGCTCAGGGGCGCGTCGGGCCGGCCGACTGCGGCCTCCAGGTCTTCCAGCTGGGTCAGCAGCGGACGGGCGCCTTCCAGGTAGCGCAGGCCCTCCGGCGTCAGGTCCAGCCGCCGGGTAGTCCGGCGGATCAGTTGCACACCCAGCCGACGCTCCAGCGCGGAGAGTCGTTTGCTGACCGCCGCCAGGGACAGGCCCAGCTCCCGGGCAGCGGCCGTCAGGCTGGGGTGGCCGGCCAGGCGGACGAAGAAGGCGAGGTCGTCGGCGGACAAGATTCTTGATCCCAGGTTAAGAATGGCTTTCCCTTTGGCGGGATTGTACGCCTCTGCCGCAGGACTACACTGGGTCCATCCCACCCAGACTGCCGGAGAAAGCCCATGCAAGCGTCCAAGCCCCATAAGATCGCGGTCATCGCCGGTGACGGCATCGGCAAGGAAGTCATGCCCGAAGGTATCCGCGTGCTGGACGCCGCCGCCCAGCGCTTCGGTATCGACCTGCAGTGGGACCATTTCGACTTCGCCAGCGCCGAGTACTACCAGGCCCACGGCAAGATGCTGCCGGACGACTGGTTCGAGACGCTCAAGGACTACGACGCCCTCTACTTCGGCGCCGTCGGCTGGCCGGACGTGGTGCCCGACCACATCTCCCTCTGGGGCTCGCTGCTGCAATTCCGCCGTCGCTTCGACCAGTACGTCAATCTGCGGCCCTGCCGGCTGATGCCCGGGGTCAAGGCGCCCCTGGCCAATCGCCAGCCGGGCGACATCGACTTCTATGTGGTGCGCGAGAACACCGAGGGCGAGTACTCCAGTGTCGGCGGCATCATGTTCGAGGGTACCGAACGCGAGGTGGTGATCCAGGAAACGGTCATGACCCGTCACGGCACCGACCGCATCCTCAAGTTCGCCTTCGACCTGGCCCAGCAGCGGCCACGCAAGAAACTGACCTCGGCCACCAAGTCCAATGGCATCGCCATCACCATGCCCTGGTGGGACAAGCGCGTGGAGGAGATGGGCAAGGCCTATCCAGACGTGGCAGTGGACAAGTTCCACATCGACATCCTCACCGCCAACTTCGTCCTGCACCCGGACTGGTTCGACGTGGTGGTGGCCAGCAACCTGTTCGGCGACATCCTCTCCGACCTGGGCCCGGCCTGCACCGGCACCATCGGTATCGCGCCTTCGGCCAACATCAACCCGGAACGCAATTTCCCCAGTCTGTTCGAGCCGGTGCACGGCTCGGCGCCGGACATCGCCGGCCGCGGCATCGCCAATCCCATCGGCCAGATCTGGTGTGGCGCCATGATGCTGGAGCATCTCGGCCATGCCGACGCCGGCGCTGCCGTGGTGGCGGCCATCGAGGCCGTGCTGCGCCAGGGTCCCGAACAGGCGCCCCTGACCCGCGACCTCGGCGGCCAGGGCAACACCGAAAGCCTGGGTCAGGCCATCGCCGCGGCTCTGGCCTGAGATGGACGGCCTCTTTGCGGGCTTCGAACAGCGGCGGCTGAACGTCGGCGGCGTCGAGATCAATTACCGCGTCGGCGGTCAGGGCCCGGCGCTGCTGCTGCTCCACGGCCATCCCCAGACCCATGTGATGTGGCATAAGGTGGCGCCGCGGCTGGCCGAGCGCTTTACCCTGGTGGCCGCCGATCTGCGCGGCTATGGCGACAGCGCCAAGCCCGACGCGGGCACGGAGGCCTACAGCAAGCGCACCCTGGCGGGGGACAACGTCGCGCTGATGCGCCTGCTGGGCCACCAGCGCTTCGCCGTGCTGGCCCACGACCGCGGCGCCCGGGTCGCCCATCGCCTGGCGCTGGATCATCCCGCGGCGGTGGAGCGGCTCATGCTGCTGGACATCGCCCCGACCCTGGCCATGTATCGGCAGACCGACGAGGCCTTCGCCCGCGCCTATTGGCACTGGTTCTTCCTGATTCGCCCGGCGCCGTTGCCGGAGCGGCTGATCGAAGCCGATCCGGAAGGCTATCTCAAGGGCGTGATGGGTACGCGCAGTGCCGGCCTGGCCCCCTTTCCACCGGAAGTGCTGGCCGAATACCTGCGCTGCCTGAGCCTGCCTGGCACCGCCCGGGGCATCTGCGAGGACTACCGCGCCAGTGCCGGGATCGACCTGGAGCACGACCAGGCCGACCTGGATGCCGGGCGCCGGCTGGAGCTGCCACTCCGCGTGCTCTGGGGCGCCGAAGGCACCGTCGGGCGCTGCTTCGATCCGCTGGCCGAATGGCGTCAGGTGGCCACCCAGGTCAGTGGTTGCGCCTTGCCGGGTGGCCATTACCTGGCGGAGGAATTACCGGATCTGGTCGTGGCAGAAGCGCTGGCCTTCTTTGGTTGAGTCGATGATCGCAAAGGAGTGTTGCGTCATCTGGCTGTAACAAAGTGTGACGTCATCGAGGTCGAGTCGGTCTATTCGTGAAATTTTCGTGAAAAGAGACCTCGATGAACGCTCCCCTCTTCACCGCCACCTGGCAGTGGCGTCGCCTGGCGCTGTGCCAGGCTCTGGCTCTGGGCCTGCTGCTGCTCTGGCTCATTCCCACCGTTCGTACCCAGTTGCTGACTTTCGATGCCGGGCTGTTCCATGTTCTCAATACCCCTCTGGCGCATTCCACCGCCTGGCTCTATCTCTGGACCTTCTTCAGCCTGCGACCGGTGGATGCCCTGGTTGGCCTGGTGCTGCTGGCCTTGCTGGTTCGCGGCGGCTGGGCCTATCCGACCCATCAGGTACGGCCGGCGCTGGCGACCTTCATCGGCCTGCTGGTGATCCTGCTGATCGTGCGAACCCTGCTGACCAAGGGCATCGAAGCCTGGGGCCTGCAGCATTCCAGCCCGTCCGACGTGCTCCCGGGCGCCTATCTGCTCAGCGATCGCTTTCCCGGGCTGGAGCATGGTTGGGAATTGAAGGACAGGTCCGGCGCCAGCTTTCCCGGCGACCACGCCTCGGTGCTGCTGCTCTGGGCGCTGTTCATGGCGCACTTCACCCGCGGCGGACGCCGCCTGGTGGTGGCCGCGCTGGCGGTGCTGTTCATGCTGCCGCGCCTGGTGGCTGGCGCCCACTGGGGTTCGGATGACTACATCGGCGGCCTGGCGCTGGCCCTGGGCGTCATCAGCCTGGGCCTGCATACCCCGCTTGCAGCGGGGCTCGCCCACAGGGGTGAACGTCTGCTGACGCCACCCCTGCGTGGCCTGGGACGGCTACCGGTGCTGGGCCGCCTGAGTCTGCTGCGACCCTAGGATGCGTTAGGCGCGCGCCTGAGCCAGGGCCGGCAGCAATTGCTGGTCGATGGCCTGGCGTACCGCCGGCAGCAGCGCCGCGCTGCCGGACAGCAACTCCTGGATCAGTTGGCGCAGGGCCTGGGCGCGTTCCTGGTTGAGGCCCGTCACCGCCTGGCGGCAGGCCTCGTCCGCGGTTGCCGCGGGCGTCACGTTGAAACCCAGCGCACGCAGGCGGTCGCGGAAGTCGTCCTGGTCGATCAAGTCGGCGATCATCATGGCAGTGCCCTCTCAGGTGGAATGCCTGGATTCTCCCATTGGCGTCGCAGACGGCAAGCCAGGCTGGCGTCGCCGCATAGCCCGATGTCGTTTTTGGAAAGCGCCTCGCCGGCCAGCCAGGCAATGTAGGTTTATTACGACGCCCTGCCTGGACAATCTGCCGCAGGGTCAAAACCGACGTTCGCCGTTAGAATGCGCCCTATCCACGATATTTTGCGGTTGTTCGCCTCCAGAGCCGAGCAATCCACGGTTACACACTGAGGCCCATCAGGGCGTTTGAACCTCTTCCGTCTCCAGCGGTTGAGGTTTTTTTTTGTCTTTTGACAGGTTGGCCGCGGGTACCAAGCCCAGTTCGCCGCCGAGAAAGCGCTCCAGGGCACAGCGCAGGGCTTCGGCGCGCTTGCCCTGGGCGCGCAGTGCACCGTGCAGCAGGCCGGCGCCCTCCCATAGCCGACAGGAGTTACCCGCCGCGCGCAGGGCGGCAGCATAGGCGCGGCCGTGGTCAGCCAGAGGATCGCGCCGCGCCACGGCGACCAGGGCGGGCGCCAGCCCGCTGAAATCGCCAGCCTGCAGCGGCAAGGCGAGGGGATCCCGGCGATCTTCCGGGCGGGGCAGATAGGCATCCAGACAAGCCCGCCAGTCGGTCGCGCTCAGCAGCGGTGCCTGGGCCTGATGGCGCTCGCTGGGCAGCCCCCGATCCGTCAGCGCGGGATAGATCAGTGCCTGGGCCCGCGGCTGGGCGCGACACTGTTGGCGCAGCGCCAGGCACAGGGCCGCGGCGAGAGTGCCGCCAGCACTGTCGCCGGCCACCGCCAGCCGGCGCTCGTCCAACCCCAGTGCCGGGGCCTGGCGTTGCAGCCAGTCCCAGGCCTGCCGGGCATCGTCCAGGGCGGCAGGATAGGGATGCTCCGGCGCCAGGCGATAGTCCACCAGCAGCACCGCCAGCCCCAGTCGCCGCGCCAGGCGCGCCGCGAGAAAGCCGTGGGAATCCAGATCGCCGAGCATCCAGCCGCCGCCGTGCAGATAGAGCAGGGCGGGGTGGTTGGCGTGGGTGCCTGGCGGTGCCACCAGCCGCAGCGGTACCCCACCGGCGCGGTGATCGCTGACCGCCAAGCCCTGGTAATCCGCCGGTGCCAGGGTGGCGCAAAGTCGCGCATAGGCTTGGCGCTGTGCGGTGATGTCCGCATCCTGGGTGGCGAAGGTCTGGCTGGCCGAGACGAAGGCGGCCATGTCCGCCGACAGCGGCGGCGCCTTCATGGGCGGGGCGGGGGCAGGCCGATGACCCGTCCGACATGCTCCGGCCAGGGCTCGTCCCGCTGCGCCGCCAGCCGGGTCGCCAGCCAGTCGTGCACCCGTGGCGCGAAGGGCGCGGAGCGGGGCCCGTCCAGATGAACGTGCAGCAGCAGTTGCTCGGAGGCGGCCAGCAGGTCGGCCTGGCCCTGGTGATGGAGGCCGAAGTGCAGGTGCAGCCGCTTAGCGTCCAGCGCCAGGAATCTCACCCGCACCTCCAGCTGGGCGTCCGCCTTCACCTCATGGAGAAAGTTGAGGTGGCATTCCAGGGTGAACAGCGAGTGCCCGCTGGCGGCGCGGCCGGCGGCGTCCAGGCCCATGGCGTCCATCAGGGCGTCGCTGGCGTGGCTGAAGATCAGCAGGTAGTAGGCGTCGCGCAGGTGGCCGTTGTAGTCGACCCACTCGGGTGCGACCGCGGTGCGATGGATGATCATGGCCGCTCCTAGTCCCGAATCCCGTGGCGCGTCTTGCAGTCGGCGATGGCCGCCTGCACCGCCAGCAGGCAGTCGTCGCGATAGCGCTCCAGCGCCGCCAGTTCCAGGTCGCCCTGCTGGGCCTGGGTACCCTCGACCACGGCGTCGATCAGGCCGTCGGTCAGCTCAGGGGCTTCCAGATAGGTCCAGGGCAGCTTCAGCGCCGGGCCGAATTGCTGCATGAAGTGGCGCATGCCCGCTGGGCCGCCGGCCAGGGTGTAGGTCAGGAAGGTGCCCATGAACGACCAGCGCAGCCCGGCGCCGTAGCGAATGGCGTCGTCGATCTCGCCGGTGCTGGCGACCCCGTCGTTGACCAGGTGCAGGGCCTCGCGCCACAGGGCTTCGAGCAGGCGATCGGCGATGAAACCGGGCACCTCCTTGCGCACCCGCAACGGTCGCATGCCCAACTCGCGATAGAAGGCCTCGGCGCGCGCCAGGTTGGCCGCCGAGGTATGGCTGCCACCCACCACCTCCACCAGTGGCAGGAGATAGACCGGATTGAACGGATGGCCTACCAGGCAGCGCTCGGGGTGCAGCGCCTCGGCATAGAAGTCGCTGGGCAGCAGGCCCGAGGTGCTGGAGCAGATCAGGGCGTCGGGCCGTGCCGCGCGACTGACCTGGGCATGCAGTTCGCGCTTGAGTTCCAGGCGTTCGGGGGCGCTTTCCTGGATGACGTCGGCGCTGGCGACCGCGGCGTCCAGATCGGTATGGAAACTCAGGCGCTCCAGGCTGGCGCCGGCTGCCAGGCCCTGGGCCTCCAGCGCCGGCCAGGCATTGGCCAGGCGGGTGCGCAGGGCGGCCTCGGCGCCGGGCGCCGGGTCCCAGGCGCGCACCGTAAGGCCGCGGGCCAGGGCGCGGGCGATCCAGCCGGCACCGATCACGCCGGTGCCGAGGGCGGCGAAGACGGCGCTCATCGGGCACCTCCCAGCTGCATCCGGTCCCGCCCTTCGGCGGGGCTCAGGGCGCGCCCGCCCAGCCGTTCAATGATCTGGATGACCCGCTCCACCAGGCTGCCGTTGGTGGCGTGGACGCCCCGGTCCAGCCAGAGATTGTCTTCCAGGCCGACACGGACGTTGCCGCCCAGCAGCATGGCCTGGGCGGCCATGGGCATCTGCATCCGGCCGATGCCGAAGCCGGCCCAGCAGGCGCCCGCCGGCAGGTTGTCGACCATGGCCTTCATGGTGGTGGTGTCGGCCGGGGCGCCCCAGGGAATGCCCAGGCACAGCTGGAACAGCGGATCCTTCAGCAGCCCCTCCTTGAGCAGCTGCTTGGCGAACCAGAGGTGACCGGTGTCGAAGATCTCCAGCTCGGCCTTCACCCCCAGTTCGGTGATGCGCCTGGCCCCGGCGCGCAGTTGCGCGGGGGTGGAGACATAGATGAAGTCGCCATCGCCGAAGTTGAGGGTGCCGCAATCCAGGGTGCAGATGTCCGGACGCAATTCCTCGACATGCAACAGGCGGGTGAGGGGACCGACCAGGTCCGAGCCGGGCCCGAAGTCGGTGGGCGTCTCGCCCGGCCCGATCTCCAGGTCGCCGCCCATGCCGGCGGTGAGGTTGATGACGATCTCGCCGTCCGCCTCGCGGATGCGCTCGACCACCTCGCGATAGAGGGCCACGTCGCGGCTGGGCTTGCCGGTGGCGGGGTCGCGCACATGGGCGTGCACCACGGTGGCGCCGGCGCGAGCCGCTTCCAGGGCAGCCGCGGCGATCTCCGCCGGGGTAACGGGGACATGGGGATTGCGGCCTACGGTATCACCGGCCCCGGTCAGGGCGCAGGTGACGATGACATCGGTGTTCATGGGGTCTGTCCTTGGGCGATCAGAGCTGGAGAGCAGCGGCGGGCTGGCCAGCGCGGGTGGTCACGCCCTGGAGGAAGGCGTCGAGGCGTTGCGGGTTGTTCTTGAGCCAGGCACGCGCAGCGTCCTTGGGTGCGGTGCGTTCCAGGATGGGGGCCATCACGGCGCTGACCTCGGCACTGTCCATGTGCAGATTGGCGAGCAGGCGCTGGACGTTGGGGCAGCGCTGTGGATAGTCGGCGGTGGTCACCACCGAGACCGTGGCCTGGCCTTCGTTGGGGCCGAAGACGTCTTCGCTGCCGGTCAGGTAGCGCATCTTGATCTGCAGATTCATGGGGTGCGGCTTCCAGCCGAAGAACACGATCCACTCCTTGCGCTTCTCGGCCCGGCGCACGGCGGTGAGCATGCCCGCCTCACTGGACTCCACCAGCTGGAAGTCCTTGAGGCCGAAGCGGTCGGTCTTGATCATCTCGGCGGTGCCACGGTTGGCGCCGCTGCCCGGCTCGATGCCGTAGATCTTGCCGCCGAGCCTGTCCTTGAAGCGGGCGATGTCGGCAAAGGTCTTCAGGCCCCCCTCGTAGACGTATTCAGGTACCGCGAAGGTGGACTGGGCATCGGCCAGCAGCGGCGGGGTCAGCACCTTGACCTGGCCCTTGTCGACGAAGGGCTGCACCACCGGCTGCATGGTCGGCTGCCAGTAGCCGAGGAACACGTCCAGATTCTTGTCGCCCATGGCCGCCATGATGATCTGCTGGGAGGCGGTGGTCGGCTTCACGCCGTAGCCGAGGCCTTCGAGCATGACCTCGGCCAGGGCACTGGTGGCGACCACGTCGGTCCAGCCGACGATGCCCATCCGTACGGTCTGGCAGCTGTCGGGATCGGCGGCGCGGGCGCTGCCGAGGGTGGCGGCCAGCAGGCCGCAGGCGAGGAGGGTGGCGCGAAAGGTCTTGTTGGGCATGACGAACTCCCTGGGGCGGCGGGCGGGGATGACTGCCGGTTGCCTTCTACCCTAGGCGCCTCGCCTGCCAGGCATGCGCAGCCCGACGACCGGAATTTGCACCCTGGCGACCTTCTTGCTTGCACAAGCCAATCGTTACCGGGGACGCCCCACCCATGCCGCAGTCCTTTGCCTTTCTCCTGCTGCCCGGCTTTTCCGCCCTGGGCTTCATCGCCACCCTGGAGCCCCTGCGGGTGGCCAATCGCTTCCGTCCGGGCAGCTATGACTGGCGCATCCTCGGACGTGACGGGGCGGCGGTGACTGCCAGCAACGGCATGTCGGTCAATGTCGACGGCGGCCCGGACGCCTTGGAAGCGGGCACCACCCTGTTCGTGGTGGCCGGTTTCGAGCCCCTGGCCCATTACGACGAAGGCCTCACCCGCTGGCTGCGCCAGGTCGCCCGCCACGGCCATCCCCTGGGCGGCATCGACACCGGTGCCATGGTGCTGGCCCGCGCTGGGCTGCTGGAAGGCCACCGGGTCACCCTGCACTGGGAGGCGGTGGCGGCCTTTCGCGAAGCCTGGCCGCAGCTTGAGGTAACCGGCGAGCTGTTCGAGATCGACCGCGGCCGCATCACCTGCGCCGGCGGCACGGCCAGCCTCGATCTGCTGCTAGAGCTGATCGGCCGCAGCCACGGCAGCGAGCTGGCGGTGCAGGTCTCCGAGCAATTCGTGCTCGGGCGCATCCGCCCGCCGCGCGAGCACCAGCGGCTGCAGGTGGCGCAGCGCTACGGCATCGCCAATCGCAAGCTGATCCGGGTGGTGGAGCGGATGGAGCGCCACACCGAGACGCCCCTGGGCACCCTGGAGCTGGCCGCCGGCATCCAGGTGACCCGCCGCCAGCTGGAGCGGCTGTTCCGCCTCCATCTGCAGACGACGCCCTCCACCTTCTATCTGCAGCTGCGCCTGGACCAGGCGCGCCAGCTGCTGCAGCAGGGCGAGGCCAGCGTGCTGGACGTGGCCCTGGCCTGCGGTTTCGAATCCGCGTCCTATTTCTCCCGCTGCTACCGCCAGCGCTTCGGCCTGAGTCCACGGGAGGATCGGCCTCGCCGCGAGGGCCGGCTGTCGGCGGGCGAGCTCGCCGCGGTCGCTGACCGGTAGCGCGACCCTGGCCTGACGCTTCTGGTGATACCCCTGTCGTTTTTGCATCCGGTCGGCCAGGACCCCGGGGCTATGCTGGCCTCGAATCGCCGGCACCCGTTCCGGCGCGAGACCAACGCCGGAGCCTGTCATGAATGCCACCGAACTCCACGCCGACAGCATCGTCATCGACGGGCTGATCATCGCCAAGTGGAACCGCGAACTCTTCGAAGACATGCGCAAGGGTGGCCTGACCGCCGCCAACTGCACCGTCTCGGTATGGGAGGGCTTCCAGGCGACGGTCAACAACATCGCGGCGAGCCAGAAGCTGATCCGCGAGTGCAGCGACCTGGTGGTCCAGGTGCGCACCACCGCCGAGATCCGCCAGGCCAAGGCCCAAGGCAAGACCGGCATCCTGTTCGGCTTCCAGAACGCCCATGCCTTCGAAGACCAGCTCGGCTACGTCGAGATCTTCAAGCAGCTCGGCGTGGGCATCGTGCAGATGTGCTACAACACCCAGAACCTGGTGGGCACCGGTTGCTACGAGCGTGACGGCGGCCTGTCCGGCTTCGGTCGCGAGATCGTCGCCGAGATGAACCGCGTCGGCATCATGTGCGACCTCTCCCACGTCGGCTCCAAGACCAGCGAGGAAGTCATCCTCGAATCCAAGAAGCCGGTCTGCTACTCCCACTGCCTGCCGTCGGGTCTGAAAGAGCATCCGCGCAACAAGTCGGACGCGGAACTCAAGTTCATCGCCGACCACGGCGGCTTCGTCGGTGTGACCATGTTCGCCCCCTTCCTGGCCAAGGGCATCGACTCGACCATCGACGACTACGCCGAAGCCATCGAGTACGTGATGAACCTGGTGGGCGAAGACGCCATCGGCATCGGCACCGACTTCACCCAGGGTCACGGCCATGACTTCTTCGAGTGGCTGACCCACGACAAGGGCTATGCCCGTCGCCTGACCAACTTCGGCAAGATCGTCAACCCGCTGGGCATCCGCACCGTGGGCGAATTCCCCAACCTGACCGAGACCCTGCTCAAGCGCGGCATGCCCGAGCGCACCGTGCGCAAGGTCATGGGCGAGAACTGGATGCGCATCCTCGGCGAAGTCTGGGGCGAGTAGTGAATACCTCTGGAGCCTACTGCGCACACCGCTAGCGGCGTCGCGTCCTCGCGCCAGGTTCGCCGTACCTCGGTACTGCTCTCACCTGGCGCTGCGGGGCTCCTTGCCAGCGGCGCGTTCGCTACGGCTCCACGGGCATTCACCCACACCTTTTTTTAGATACGTATTAGCGAATCGGAGCTCCACACATGGCCAGCCACGCCCCCGAAATGCCCATCCAGGTCGACGACGAAACCGGCGTCTGGACCACCGACGCCCTGCCGATGCTGTACGTACCTCGGCACTTCTTCGTCAACAACCACATGGGTATCGAAGAAGTCCTGGGCGCCGACAAGTACGCCGAAATCCTCTACAAGGCCGGCTACAAGTCGGCCTGGCACTGGTGTGAAAAGGAAGCCGAGTGCCATGGCATCCACGGCGCCGCGGTGTTCGAGCACTACATGAAGCGCCTGTCGCAGCGCGGCTGGGGCCTGTTCGAGACCCAGAAGCTCGACCTGGACACCGGCTACGCCGAGGTCAAGCTCAAGCACTCCGCCTTCGTCTACGTCTACGGCAAGGTCAATCGCAAGGTGGACTACATGTTCACCGGCTGGTTCTCCGGCGCCATCGACCAGATCCTGGCCGCCAAGGGCAGTGCCATCCGCACCGTCACCGTCCAGGAATACAGCGGCTCCGAAGAAGGTCACGACGACGGCCTGTTCGTCACCCGGCCGAAATAACGTCCCGCCCCCGGGTGGCCAGCGACCCGCTCGCCGCCGCCCCAGCGACACCCAAGAGCAAGAGCGCGGCTCAAGACCGCGCACCAGCCGATCGAGGAGAAGGTCATGGCCTTCGAAGCAATGTTCCAGCCGATCCAGATCGGCAAGCTCACCATCCGCAACCGCGTACTCTCCACGGCCCATGCCGAGGTCTACGCCACCGACGGCGGCATGACCACCGAGCGCTACGTCAAGTATTACGAAGAGAAGGCCAAGGGCGGCATCGGCCTGGCCATCTGCGGGGGTTCCTCGGTGGTCGCCATCGACAGCCCGCAGCACTGGTGGAGTTCGGTCAACCTCTCCACCGACCGCATCATTCCGCACTTCCAGAATCTGGCCGACGCCATGCACAAGCACGGCGCCAAGATCATGATCCAGATCACCCACATGGGGCGTCGTTCGCGCTGGGACGGCGGCCACTGGCCGACCCTGATGTCGCCGTCGGGCATCCGCGAGCCAGTGCACCGCGCCACCTGCAAGACCATCGAGCCGGAAGAGATCTGGCGGGTGATCGGCAACTTCGCCCAGGCCGCGCGCCGGGCCAAGGCCGGTGGCCTGGACGGCGTCGAGCTGTCCGCCGTGCACCAGCACATGATCGACCAGTTCTGGTCGCCGCGGGTCAACAAGCGCACCGACGAATGGGGTGGCAGCTTCGAGAACCGCATGAGATTCGGCATGGAAGTGCTGAAAGCCGTGCGCGCCGAGGTCGGTGACGACTTCTGCGTCGGCATGCGCATCACCGGCGACGAATTCCACCCGGACGGTCTGTCCCACGACGACATGAAGCAGATCGCCAAGTACTACAGCGACACCGGCATGCTCGACTTCATCGGTGTGGTCGGCTCGGGTTGCGACACCCACAACACCCTGGCCAACGTCATTCCCAACATGACCTATCCGCCGGAGCCCTTCCTGCACCTGGCGGCGGGCATCAAGGAAGTGGTCAACGTGCCGGTGCTGCACGCCCAGAACATCAAGGACCCGAACCAGGCCACCCGCATCCTGGAGGGCGGCTACGTCGACATGGTCGGCATGACCCGCGCCCACATCGCCGATCCGCACCTGATCACCAAGATCAAGATGGGCCAGATCGACCAGATCCGTCAGTGCGTCGGCGCCAACTACTGCATCGACCGCCAGTACAACGGCCTGGACGTGCTGTGCATCCAGAACGCCGCCACCAGCCGCGAATACATGGGCCTGCCTCACATCATCGAGAAGTCCACCGGACCCAAGCGCAAGGTGGTCATCGTCGGCGGCGGTCCGGCCGGCATGGAGGCCGCGCGCGTCTCCGCCGAGCGCGGCCATGACGTCACCCTGTTCGAGAAGCAGGAGCAGCTCGGCGGCCAGATCACCCTGGCCTCGCGCGCCCCGCAACGCGACCAGATCGCCGGCATCACCCGCTGGTACCAGCTGGAGCTGACGCGCCTGGGCATCGACCTGCGCCTGGGCACCGCTGCCGATCCGGCGACCATCCTCGACCTGCGGCCGGACATCGTCATCCTGGCCAACGGCGGTCACCCCTTCCTGGAGCAGGTCGATCACTGGCATGCCGCCGAGGGCCTGGTCGTCAGCAGCTGGGACATCCTCTCGGGCAAGGTCGAGCCGGGCAAGAACGTGCTGGTGTACGACACCATCTGCGAATTCACCGGCATGTCGGTGGCCGACTACCTGGCCGACAAGGGCGCCCAGGTGGAAATCGTCACCGACGACATCAAGCCGGGCGTGGCCATTGGCGGGACCACCTTCCCGACCTACTACCGCAGCCTCTATCCCAAGGAAGTGATCATGACCGGCGACCTGATGCTGGAAAAGGTCTACGCCGAGGGCGACAAGAAGATCGCGGTACTGGAGAACGAATACACCGGCGCCCGCGAGGAGCGCGTGGTCGACCAGGTCGTCATCGAGAACGGCGTACGGCCGGACGAGGGGCTCTACTACGCCCTCAAGGAAGACTCGCGCAACAAGGGCCAGATGGACATCGAGGCGCTGTTCGCCATCGAGCCGCAGCCTGCGCTCGGCGAGACCGGCAACGGCTACCTGCTCTACCGGATCGGCGACTGCGTGGCCCAGCGCAACACCCACGCCGCCATCTACGACGCCCTACGCCTGTGCAAGGACTTCTAAGACGGCCTAATCGCTGCTCGGAAATTCGCGGCCATGGGCCGCTCCTACAGGCTCCGAACGTCCCTCGTAGGAGCGGCCCATGGCCGCGATAGCTCACCTTCTGCGGCCCCCGGCGCTTCGCTACCCCGGCCGCGCCTGCGGGGCCCGCCCTGTGAGGATAGATCGATGTTAAACACCATCCTCCCCATCCTGCTCTTCGCCGCCCTGGCCCTCACCGTGATCGGCGCCGTGCGGCGTTTTAGTCTCTGGCGGCAAGGGCGTCCGGCCGAGGTCGACTGGCTCGGCGGGCTGTTGAAGATGCCGCGGCGCTACCTGGTGGATCTGCACCACGTGGTCGACCGCGACAAGTACATCTCCAAGACCCACGTGGCCACCGCGGGCGGCTTCGTCCTGGCGGCGCTGCTGGCCATCCTGGTGCACGGCTTCGGCCTGCACAGCCGCATCCTCGGCTGGGCGCTGCTGGCGGCCACCGCCTGCATGTTCACTGGCGCCCTGTTCGTCGCCAAGCGCCGTCGCGATCCGCCGGCGCGGCTGTCCAAGGGCCCCTGGATGCGTCTGCCCAAGAGCCTGCTGGCCTTTGCCGCAAGCTTCTTCATCGCCACCCTGCCGGTCGCCGGTATCCTGCCGGAAGGCTTTGGCGGCTGGATTCTGGCCGCGGTCCTGGCGGTCGGCGTGGCCTGGGGCGTATCCGAGCTGTTCCTCGGCATGACCTGGGGCGGCCCCATCAAGCACGCCTTCGCCGGTGCCCTGCACCTGGCCTGGCACCGCCGCGCCGAACGCTTCAGCACCCCGCACAACGCCAGCGCCGCGCGCTCCAGCGGCCTCAAGGCCCTGAACCTGCACGATCCCAAGGCGCCGCTGGGTGTGGAAAAGCCCGCCGACTTCACCTGGAACCAGCTGCTCGGCTTCGACGCCTGCGTCCAGTGCGGCCGTTGCGAATCCATGTGCCCGGCCTTCGCCGCTGGCCAGCCGCTCAACCCCAAGAAGCTGATCCAGGACATGGTGGTCGGCCTCAAGGGTGGCAGCGATGCCCATTACTTCGGCTCGCCCTATCCGGGCAAGCCGGTTGGCGAACACGCGGGTGGTCCGCACCTGCCCATCGTCGCGCGTCAGGGCAAGGCCCTGGTGGATGCCGAGACCCTCTGGTCCTGCACCACCTGCCGTGCCTGCGTCGAGGAATGCCCGATGATGATCGAGCACGTCGATGCCATCGTCGACATGCGCCGGCACCTGACCCTGGAGCGCGGCGAGACGCCGAACAAGGGCGCCGAGGTGCTGGAGAATCTCATCGCCACCGACAACCCCGGCGGCTTCGCCCCCGGTGGTCGCCTGAACTGGGCCGCCGACCTGGACCTGCCGCTGATGAAGGACAAGGGCCAGGCCGAGGTGCTGTTCTGGGTCGGCGACGGCGCCTTCGACATGCGCAACCAGCGCACCCTGCGCGCCTTCGTCAAGGTGCTCAAGGCGGCCAAGGTGGACTTCGCCGTGCTCGGCCTGGAAGAACGCGACAGCGGCGACGTGGCCCGCCGTCTGGGTGACGAGGCCACCTTCCAGCAACTGGCCAAGCGCAACATCGAGACCCTGAGCCAGTATCGCTTCCAGACCATCGTCTCCTGCGATCCCCACAGCTTCCACATGCTCAAGAACGAATACGGCGATCTGGGTGGCCACTACCAGGTGCAGCACCACAGCACCTTCATCGAGACCCTGCTCAGCCGTGGCTCCCTGCATCTCGGGCAGCATGCCCTGGCCGAGCAGGGCGCCACCATCACCTATCACGATCCCTGCTACCTGGGCCGCTACAACGGCGAGTACGAGGCGCCGCGCGCGGTGCTCAAAGCGCTGGGCATCGCGGTCAAGGAGATGGAGCGTTCCGGCTTCCGTTCGCGTTGCTGCGGCGGCGGCGGCGGCGCGCCCATCACCGACATCCCCGGCAAGCAGCGGATTCCCGACATGCGCATGGCCGACATCAAGGAAACCGGCGCCGAGTTGGTGGCCGTGGGCTGTCCTCAGTGCACCCTGATGCTGGAAGGCGTGGTCGCCCCGCGTCCGGAGATCAAGGACATCGCCGAGCTGGTGGCCGAAGCCATCGTCGAGGCACCGGTGGACAGCAAGCCGGCCGCCGCGCGGCGGCCGGTGGCGGAGGCCTTGTCGTGAGTGCGGTGTGTGGCCCCCTCACCCTAGCCCTCTCCCCGTGGGGAGAGGGGATGATCAGGTGTGCCAGACAAGTCCCGGTGTTCACCGCTTTTACCCCCTCTCCCTTCAGGGGAGAGGGCTGGGGTGAGGGGCCCACCGCGCACCTAACCTGCCATTTTCAAACGGAGCGCCCAGCATGAGCATCATCCGTCGCGATCCGCGCCGCGAGTGGATCGCGCGCAACCGTCTGCATCCCCTGCACGCGAGCATCGCCAGCAGCGCCGATGCCGAAGCCCGCTGGATGGGCCCCAACGGCCTGGTCCGCAAGAATCCCCACGCCGCTGCCGCTGGCTTCGTTGGTCCCCAGGGCGTCAAGCGCATCGACCGCAGTGGCGCCCAGCAGGGCGGCGGCCGTCGTGGCGCCGCCCAGGCCGTGGAAGAACAGCTGCCCCTGCACCGGATCGCCGAGCCGGCCTTCTACATCGCCGTGGTGCCGGATCTGGTCAGTGGTCGCCTGACCGCCCACGACCGCGACCTGCTGGGCCTGGCCCGGCAGCTGGCCGGCGCCGAGGGCGCGGTGCTGGCGGTGGTCTTTGGTGAGGTCAAGGAAACCGCCTTCGACACCGCCGGGGTGGATCGCCTGCTGCATCTGGAAGGCGAGCAATTCCAGGGCTATGCCCCCGAACAGCGGGTACTCGCGCTGCGCGCGGTCAACAACGAACTGCAGCCGCGCCACTGGCTGCTGCCCGACAGCCGCAGTGGTGGCGGTGAATTGGGTCGGCGCCTCGGCGCTGCCCTGCACGAACGCCCCGCCACCCGTGTCTGGCAGGTCAAGGACGGCTTGGTCACCGGCCGCGCCGGTGCCGGTCGCCAGGATCTGCAGCAGCCGCTGCCGCGCCTGGTCCTGGCCCTGCCGGAGTGTGCGGAGCCGGTCGGCGAGACCCGCCACGAAGTACTGCCCGTGCAGCTGGAAGGCAATATTGCCCGCCACCTGCCACGCATCGAGGATCTCGGCCCGGTCGCCGTGGATCCCATGCAGATTCCCCTGGGCGAAGCCGAATTCATTCTTTCCGGTGGTAACGGCATCCGCGACTGGGAGCTGTTCCATAGCACCGCCGCGCTGCTGGGTGCCACCGAAGGCGCCTCGCGGGTGGCGGTGGACGACGGCCACATGCCGCGCAACCGCCAGGTGGGTGCCACCGGCACCTGGGTCACCGCGCGGGTCTATCTGGCCGTGGGCATCTCCGGCGCCGTGCAGCACCTGCAGGGCATCGCCAGTTGCGACAAGGTCATCGCCATCAATACCAATCCGGGCTGCGACATGGTCAAGCGTGCCGATCTGTCGGTGATCGGCAACGGTGACGCCATCCTGGCCGCCCTGGCGCGGCTGGTCGAACAACAGCGGGCAGGGGAGTTGCAGGATGTCGCCTGAGCAGAAGCTGCCGTCGCTGGACGGCGTCAAGGTCGTGGCCCTGGTGTCCGTTGGCGCCCATCCCACCTCCGGGCGGGCCCGGCGGGCGGAACAGGATGCCCGCGCAGTGGAACTCGGCCTGCGCCTGGTGGGTGACAAGCTGCGCGTGCTGCACGCCGGCGATCCCGCCGAAGAGGCCCTGCGCGGCTATCTGGGCATGGGCGTGCCGGCCCTGCACGTACTGGAACAACCGGCGGGTGCCGATGCCCTGCCAGCCCTCGGTGAGACCCTACGCGAGGTCGGTGCCGGCCTGGTACTGACCGGTAGCCAGGCGGAGACGGGCGAGGGCTCGGGTTTGCTTCCCTATCTGCTGGCCGAGACCCTCGGCTGGCCGCTGGTGGTCGGCCTCGCTGCGGTGGAAGCCGTGGAAGGTGGCCAGGCCACGGTGCTCCAGGCCCTGCCACGGGGTCAGCGGCGGCGGCTGCGGGTACGGCTGCCCTTTGTCGCCAGCGTCGACAGCGCCGCTCCCGCGCCGCGACAAAGCGCCTTCGGCCCGGCCCGGCGTGGCGAGCTGCAGGTGGAAACCACCGAGGTGGTGCAGGACAGTCTGTTCGAAAACGGCGAATTGCAACCGGCCAAGGCGCGCCCCAAGCGCCTCAAGGTGATCAAGGCCAAGACCGCCGCCGACCGCTTCAAGGCCGCCACGGCCAAGGCCTCCGGCGATGGCGGCCAGGTCCTCAAGGACCTGACCCCGGAAGCGGCAGCGGCCGCCATCTTCAAGGTATTGCGCGAAGAAGGCGTGGTGCGCTAAGGCTTCAGCACACTCCGAAACCACCCCCTCTCCCTCCGGGAGAGGGCTGGGGTGAGGGCACTCTTGGCGACCAGTTTCCCGGTAGAAAAGGCTAGGTCGTTTGGCACGCTAAGCTGCTGACGACCTTGCCCTCGGGCAGACGGCGAGCTAGCATGAGTGCTATGCAGGCAAATTCTTGGAGTGCATGCAATGGCTCAATTGACCATCCGCGGACTACCGGAAGAAGTCGATCGCGCGCTTCGCGCTCAGGCGGCTCGGCACGGGCGGAGCATGGAGGCCGAGGTCAGACTCATCCTTCGCCAAGCCTTGATTTTGCCAACCGAGACGCCAATGGGAGAGGCCATGGCCGCTATCTGGCGCCAATCCGGGATCACTGACGAAGAGCAGGCTTTCCTCGAGGGTACGCGTGATCGTCGCGCCCATGAGCCGATGTCATTCGAATGATTCTGCTCGATACCAACGTCGTCTCCGAGACGATGAGGCCAACTCCGTCGCCCCAGGTCATCGCGTGGTTGGATCGCCAGGCGCCAGCGACGCTGTACCTGTCGACGATCACCGTTGCCGAATTGCAATATGGTATCGCCTGCCTGCCCGATAGCCGTCGGCGCGACCTGTTGCAGCAAGGGATAGACGTCTTGATCCAGCTCTATGAGGGCCGGATTCTGAGTTTCGATCTGGCTGCTGCCCGCCTCTATGCCAACTTGGCCGCGCAAGCTCGCCAGCGTGGTCTTGACTTTCCCTTGCCTGATTCCTACATAGGCGCGATTGCAGCGGTCAGCAAATTCAAGGTCGCCACTCGCGACGAAGCGCCTTACCTCGCCGCGGGTCTCAGCATCGTCAATCCCTGGAACGCGGCATAACGCCTCGCTGTTGAAGGCAAGTGACAGTAAGCCATAAGCGTCTCGCAGCGAGACCCAGGGCGTCGAGGCTCAGGAGTCCAGTCGGACAGTGGAAAAGGCTACGCCGTTTTCCACGCGACCGAGGATGGCAGAACCCGTAGGTTGGGCTGAGCCTGCGAAGCCCAACGATCCCAACCTCCGGCGCCCGTCAGTGTGCCTCGTCCCAGTTACCACCCACCCCCGACTCCACCAGCAGCGGCACGTCCAGCTCGCCGGCGCCGCTCATCAGCGGTAGCAGGCCTTCGCGCAGACGCTCCACCTGGTCCTCACGCACCTCCAGCACCAATTCGTCGTGTACCTGCAGGATCACCCGGGCATCCAGCTCCGGGGTCGACTGCAGCCAGCCATCCACGGCGATCATGGCGCGTTTGATGATGTCCGCCGCGGTGCCCTGCATGGGCGCGTTGATCGCCGCCCGTTCGGCCGCGCGACGCAGGCCCTGGTTCTTGGAATGGATGTCCGGCAGGTACAGCCGGCGCCCATAGAGGGTCTCCACGTAGCCCTGGTCCACCACCTGGGCGCGGGTGCGCTCCATGTAGGCCAGCACGCCCGGATAGCGCTGGAAATAGCGATCGATATAGGCCTGGGCCTCGGCGCGGCCGACGCCGATCTGCTTGGCCAGGCCGAAGGCGCTCATGCCGTAGATCAGGCCGAAGTTGATGGCCTTGGCGCGGCGACGATCCTCGTTGCTGACCTCTTCCAGGGGCACGCCCATCACCTCGGCGGCGGTGGCGCGGTGCACGTCCAGGTCGTTCTGGAAGGCGTGCAGCAGCCCTTCGTCCTGGGCCAGGTGGGCCATGATGCGCAGCTCGATCTGCGAATAGTCCGCTGCCAGCAGGCGATAGCCCTGGGGCGCGATGAAGGCCTGGCGGATGCGCCGGCCCTCGGCGGTGCGGATCGGAATGTTCTGCAGATTCGGATCGCTGGAAGACAGCCGCCCGGTCGCCGTCACCGCCTGGTGATAACTGGTGTGAATGCGCCCGGTGCGCGGATTGATCTGCTGCGGCAGCTTGTCGGTGTAGGTGCTCTTGAGCTTGCTCATCTGCCGGTACTGCATCAGCACCTTGGGCAGCGGAAAGTCCTGGTCGGCCAGTTCCTGCAACACTGCCTCGGCGGTAGAAGGTTGGCCGGAGGCGGTCTTGCTGACCACCGGCAGGCCCAGCTTGACGAAGAGGATCTCGCCCAGCTGCTTGGGCGAACCCAGGTTGAATTCCTGGCCGGCCAGCTCATAGGCTTCCTTTTCCAGGGCGATCATCTTCTCGCCCAGCTCGCGGCTCTGCACCCCGAGCAGCGCCGAATCCACCAGGGCGCCGTTGCGCTCGATGCGCGCCAGTGCCGGCACCAGCGGCATCTCGATGTCGCGCAGGACCCCAGCCAGGCCCGGTACGGCTTCCAGCTTGGGCCAGAGCGTCTCGTGCAGGCGCAGGGTGACGTCGGCATCCTCGGCGGCATAGGGCCCGGCCTGCTCGATGGCGATCTGGTCGAAGGTCAGCTGCTTGGCGCCCTTGCCGGCGATGTCCTCGAAGCGGATGGTGCTGTGGCCCAGGTACTTGAGTGCCAGGCTGTCCATGTCGTGGCGGGTGGCGGTGGCATCCAGCACATAGGATTCGAGCATGGTGTCGAAGGCGATGCCCTGGATGCCGATGTCGTAGCGCGTCAGCACATTGAGGTCGTACTTGCCGTGCTGCATGACCTTGAGCTTCTTGGGGTCCTCCAGCAGCGGCTTGAGCGCCGCCAGCACCGGCTCCAGCGCGAGCTGGGTCGGCGCGCCCATGTAGCTGTGGGCCAGGGGCACATAGGCGGCCTGGCCCGGTGCCACGGCGAAGGACAGCCCTACCAGCTCGGCGCGCTGGGCGTCGATGCTGGTGGTCTCGGTGTCGAAGGCGAAGCAATCGGCGGCCTGCAGACGCGCCAGCCAGGCGTCGAAGTCGGCCTGCTCCAGCACGGTGTCGTACTGGGTTTCCACCTGGGTGGTGGCGGCATCCTCGGCCAGCGGCAGGGGCGCGCCCTGGCGCTTGGTGTCGCGGATCAGCTCATCCAGCCAGGACTTGAATTCTAGCTCCTGGTAGAGCGCCATCAAGGCTTCCACATGGGGCTCGCCCACTTTGAGCTCGTCGAAGGTCAGCTCCAGCGGCACGTCCAGCTTGATGGTGGCCAGCTGGTAGGACAGGTAGGCCTGCTCGCGATGCTGGTCCAACTTGGCGGCCAGCGACTTGGCGCCGCGCAGGGGCAGGGCGGCCACGGCGTCTAGGTTGGCGTAGAGGGTATCCAGGCCACCACCGATGCCATTGAGCAGGCCAGCGGCGGTCTTTTCGCCCACCCCCGGCACCCCGGGGATGTTGTCGATCTTGTCGCCCATCAGCGCCAGGTAGTCGATGATCAGCTCGGGTCCCACGCCGAACTTGGTCCTGACCCCTTCCACGTCCAGCACGCTGCCGCTCATGGTGTTGACCAGGGTGACGTAGGGGCAGACCAGCTGGGCCATGTCCTTGTCGCCGGTGGAGATCACCACCGGGCGCTCGGCGCTGGCGCAATGACGGGCGAGGGTGCCGATGACGTCGTCGGCTTCCACCCCTTCGATGGCCAGCAGCGGCAGGCCCAGGGCGCGGATGCAGGCGTGCAGCGGCTCGACCTGGCCGCGCAGGTCGTCGGGCATGGCCGGGCGCTGGGCCTTGTAGTCGGCGAAGAGTTCGTCGCGGAAGGTCGGCCCCTTGGCGTCGAAGACCACCGCGAAGAGGCTGTCCGGATACTGGCGGCGCAACGAGAGCAGCATGTTGAGCACGCCCTTCACCGCGCCGGTCGGCTTGCCGGTGGACGTCATCAGCGGCGGCAGGGCGTGGAAGGCGCGATAGAGATAGGAGGAACCGTCCACCAGGACGAGAGGGGCGTGGCTCATGGTCTGGACCTTTGTCGTGGCGTGTGCGGCGTCTGTCCGGCCAGTCTCGACGACAACTGGGCCGGGTTCTAGAATCGACCACTCGCTCCGTTCAAAAGGTCAAAGGTTACCATGGGTGCTCGTCGCTTCCTCTTCGCCGCGTTGCTGCTGGCCCCGCTGGTGCAGGCTGCGGAACCACTGCCGCCGGGGGAAAAGCCCCTGCCTGACGAGATCAAGGTGATCCGCTACCAGGCCGGCGACCAGACCATCGAGGAGACGAGCATCCGCGGCGTACTGCAGTCCACCCGGGTCATCCCCAAGCACGGCGCACCCTACGAGCTGGTGCCCGCCGATGGCAGCAGCACCGCCGCCAACGACAAGCCGACCCTGCACGTCCCCAGCTGGCGACTGTTCAGCTGGTAGGCGCAGGGCGCCTGGACCGGTAAACTGCGCGCCGCTCGCACATTCCTCCGCCAGGCCCCGTCATGTCCGTCTTCACGCCCCTCGATCGTCCTACCCTCGAAGCCTTTCTCGCGCCCTATGGCCTGGGCCGACTGCGGGATTTCCGGGGCATCGCCGAGGGCTCGGAAAACACTAATTACTTCATCAGCCTGGAAGGCGGCGAATTCGTCCTGACCCTGGTGGAGCGCGGTCCGGTGGCGGAGATGCCGTTCTTCATCGAGCTGCTCGACGTCCTCCACGACGCCGACCTGCCGGTGCCCTATGCGGTGCGCACCCAGGATGGCCAGGCCCTGCGCCAGCTGGCCGGCAAGCCGGCGCTGCTGCAGCCGCGCCTGGCCGGTCGCCACGAGCGTGCGCCCAATCCCCATCACTGCAGCGAAGTCGGCCATTTGCTGGGGCATCTGCACCGGGCAACTGCCGGCGAGCGGTGTATCGAGCGTGCCAGTGATCGTGGCCTGACTTGGATGCTGGCCGAAGGCGAGCGCCTGGCGCCAAGCCTGGACGCCACGGCCCGGCCGCTGCTGGAGCGCACCCTGGCGGAGATCCGCGAGCTGCTGGCCGAGCAGCCGCCGTTGCCCGAGGCCAACCTGCACGGCGATCTGTTCCGCGACAACGTGATGTTCGATGGTCCGCAGCTGTCTGGCGTCATCGACTTCTACAACGCCAGTTCCGGCTGGATGCTCTATGACCTCGCCATCACGGTAAACGATTGGTGCTCCACCGAAGAAGGTGCGCTGGACCTGCCGCGCGCCTGGGCGCTGCTGGCGGCCTATGCCGCTGACCGCCATTTCACGCCGCGTGAAGCCGAATTGTGGCCGGTTCTTCTGCGCGTCGCCTGCGTGCGCTTCTGGCTGTCACGACTGATCGCCGCCCAGGCCTTCGCCGGGCAAGACGTGCTGATTCATGACCCGGCCGAATTCCAGCAGCGCCTGGCGGCGCGCCAGCAGACCCCGCTGGAATTGCCGCTGACCCTGTAGCCACGGTTCCACGTGGAACCTCTGCGCTGAGCTACAGCTGCAACCGCCGCTCGATGGCGGGCTGCGGCTGTCCCTGCCGCTGCCAGCTCAGCCTTGCTTCGATCAGACTGCCGGGCGCGGCGCCCAGGCGCGTGGTGACCGGGCAGCCGTCACCCCTGGCCTCGCCGGCCTGACGGGTGCGGGCGACACCACCCGGCCCATGCAATTCGATGATGAGTTCGTAGCTCAGAGACGTGTCTTCGCTGGTAAAGCACAGCTGTACCTGAGCGCCCGCCGGTTGCGGCTGCACCTCCAGGCGGGCGCTGGCCGCGGCGCCGCCCGCCAGGGGCAGGAGGGCCGCGAGCAGCCAGGCGGCACGCATCACCGCTGGTTGATGGTGGCGCTGTTGCCGAAGCCGCTCTGCGAGATCTGCGCGCTGTCGTTGAAGCCGTTGAAGTTGGCCGAGGTCTGCAGGATGCTCGCGCGGTTGCTGTCGCCGACCTGGCTGACGCTGGCCGTGCTGATGGCGCTGGTGACGTCGAGCCGCGCCTCGTTGCCATTGCCGCTCTGGACGATGCTGGTCTGGTTGCTGTCACCCTGGACGGTGACGCTGGCCAGGTTGTCGTCGCCGGTGGAGCTACCGCTGAAGCGATTGCCGCGACCGGCCTGGTCGACGTTCAGGGTGTTGCGATTGCCGTCCTGGGTGAAGCTCAATTCGTTGAACTTGCCGGAGGAGAGCACCGTGGCGACATTGGCTTGGCCACGCTGGGTCAGCTCCACGGTGTCGACCGAGTAGCCCTGCTGGGTCAGCTCGATGCGGTTATCGGTGCCGGACTGATTGAGGGTAGCGGTAACGGCATCGCCGCTCTGGTCGACCCGCACCTGGTTGTTGTCACCGTTCTGCTCCAGGGTCAGTTGGGCGCTGGAGGCCGACTGGACCAGGGTGCCGCTGTTGCTGCCCACGGAGGTGAGGGTGGCCTGGTTGCCGAAGCCGTCCTGGGCCAGGCTATGGACGCTGCTGCCGCCTTCCTGGCGCAGGCTCGCCACGTTGCCCTGGGCGTAGCCGTAGATGTCGCCGCCCTGGGTGATGGTGGCGCTGCTGGCGCCGGTCTGGACCACGCTGATCGCGTTGCCTTCGCCCTGCAGCTGATAGAGCGCCGCGCTGTTGCCGGCGCCGCTCTGGTCCAGGGTGATGGTACCGCTGTTGCCATTCTGCTGGACGGTGGCGATGCTGTTCTGGGCAAGGGCGTTGGCGGCCACGAGGGCCAGCGTCAGGGCGGCCAGGGGCCTGAGTAGAAACATCTGTCTGATCTCCATGAGTGCCATCAGCGGTACTGACGTACCACCGTGTTCTGGTTGCTTCCGTACTGGACGATGCGGCTGGACAGGCCCGAGCCGTGCTGTTCGATGCGGGCGTTGCCCTGGACGCCGAGTTGCAGGATGTCGGCCTGGTTGCCGCTGCCGACCTGCTCGATGCGCGCGACGTTGCCGTAGCCACCTTGGAGGATGACTGCGCTCAGCTCCGTGCCATCCTGGAGGATGCTGGCTTCCTGGGTGGCGCCACTCTGGGCGATTTGAGCGCGCAGTGCGGTGCCGCGCTGGTCGATGAGCGCCTGGTTGTCTATGCCGACCTGGCGGATGGCGGCATCCCGCTGGGCCGCCGGTGCCTGACCCAGATCGCCGGTTTCCATGAGATCGGCGGCCGAGGCCGTAGCCGTCAGGCCGAGTGCCAGGGTGAGGATCACGGCCAGGCCGCGGGGTAGGCTGCGCATCTCTATCACCGTCATTGCCTGAGTTCTTCGTCCGGCATTGTCCGGAGCCGCCTGGCCCATCGCTATCGCTCCAGGGAGCGAATCCCGCGGGCCTTGCGGCTTAATCCCTAGCGCCGGGTCGGCTCCAGGTACTTGGTCAGCGCCGGATCCCGTGGATCACGACCGTCGGCCACCAGCCACAGCCGGCGCTCCACCCCCTGGGCGACCAGATGGGCGACCGCCGCCTCGATGGCGGAGAGCACGCACAGCTGCGCCGGCTCGTTGGTGGTGTAGCCGGATTCGGCTTCGAGCAGCTTCTTGAATTCGATGAACTTGAAGACGCCGGCCTGGCGCCCGATGGAATAGATGGTCTTGGAAGTCATGACATTGGCCAGCACCCGGCCGCTGCGGGTGTCGATGGCACGCAGATTGACCGTGACCTGATCCACCCGGTACTCCTCGGACAGGCCGATGCCCAGGTAGCGCGCCCCTTCGCCGCCGCTGCGGACGTTGGTGTCATAGGCCACCACGCCGCCTTCCAGCAGCAGGTTGGCCGCCTGCAGCGACGGCAGCGCCTGCTGCAGATTCTCCGGCAGGTCCGGCTTGTTCTGGGTGGCGCGGATGATCTTGCGTTCGGTCAGCAGATTTTGCAGACCCTCGCGTTCGAGCACCACGAACCAGCCACTGGCCTGCAGGGCGTCCACCAGCATGCTGCCGGCGCCCTGGGTCACAGCGGTGGAAAAGGAACTGGCCGGATTGGGCTTGTACTGCCCGGTCTGGTCGCGGAAGCCGTAGACGGCGGCCACCAGCGGTCCCTTGGGTGGCGGCAGCGCCAGCAGGTCGTAGTAGGTGGAGGCGCGCGGCGTCAGGGTCGGAGCGGCGTTCTGTTCGGCGGGCATGGGGTCGCGCACGCAGCCGGTCAGGACGAGGGCGGCGGTCAGGGCCGCCGCCAGGGAAAAGGCGTTCATGGCAGGCATCCGTGCTCAGGGTTGGTTGAAGCCGTTGACGGAGATTTCCGAAATCTCCCCGGTCCCGCGGTCGGTGATCTGCACGGTCAGGTTGCCGGAGTCGTCGACGATGTTGACGATGAACTGGTCGGTGGACAGGGTGCCCGAGTTGCCGTCCTTGATGTCGGTCAGCACCTGGGACAGCAGCCGCGATTCCAGCTGGCTGGTGAAGCGCTCCAGGGGCGACTGGCTGCTGGCGCTGCTGCGCAGGTCGGGATCCTTGTGACGATCCTGGGCGGTGGCGTTGTTCAGCAGGTAGGTGCCATTGAGCGGATTGCCGCCAAAGGACGGATTCACCGGCGAGTAGACCAGCTCGGTCGCCAGGGCCGGGGCGACGCCCAGGGTGCAGAGCAGGGGCAGGGCCTTCCAGGCGTGCGCATTCATAACTCGTCCTTTTCCATGTCGAAAGTGTCCTGCAGCAGGTTTTCCAGGCGTCGGCGGGTGATGCCCTCGTGGACCTGGTCCGCGGCGGCGTAGGCGGCATCCTTGAGTTCGCTGTTGTTGGGCGGAATGAACTGCCGATAGAGCAGCCGCTGTTCGTACTCCACCCAGACCAGGCTGCCCCAGCGCGCCGAGGGCCGTTCGCGCACCACCAGGTTGAAGTCCAGGTCGGTGGTGTCGGTGAGGCGGTCGGCGAAGTGGCGATAGAAGTCGTGGCCGAAGCGGGAGATGGTGTTGTCCACCAGCAGTCCCTGAATGATGTCGCCCTCGGCCCGCAGCGGGCCGGCCAGCAACAGCCCGAGCAGCAGCCAGGCGGCTTTCATCCCGGCAGATCCTGCCCGGCATGGAAGCGCAACGCCGCCTCGGCGCGGTTGGCGGCGCCGGTCTTGCGCAACAGGTTGTGCATGTGGCTTTTGACCGTGTGGGTGCTCAGGCACAGCGCCTCGCCGATGGCGGCGTTGGACAGCCCGCGGCCGACCAGCCGGAGGATCTCCCGCTCGCGGCGGGTCAGGCCGTCGGCGGCGATGCTGGGGCGCTCGCGGGAGCGGCGCAGCAGATGGGCCAGGATGGCGCGGGGCAGCCAGTCCTCGCCGGCCAACAGCGCGCCGAGCCCTTGCAGCAACTGGTCGCGGCTGGCCTGGGGGGCGAACACGCCCTGGATGGCGGGAAAGCGCTCGACCCAGGGCAGGGCCTGTTCGACGCTGGCATTGAGAAAGGCCACGGTGACCGCCGGCGCCAGGCCTTCCAGCCAGCGTTCCAGTGGCGCCTCGGGCACGCTGCCGAGATCGACCAGCACCAGGCTGGTCTCGCCGGCCGCTTCCAGCTCGCGAGCGCAGCTCAGCTCGATGCCGTGGCGTTCTTCCAGAAAGGGTTTGAGCAATTCTGCCAGGAGGACGTTTCTCGTCGTCAGGCAGACCTTGCTCGCAGGTATCGCGCGCATGTCCATATGGGCTGTCTCATCATCCGTTGCGCGCACGCTGAGACAAATCGCCGGGAGCGACAAGAAAAAATTGACCGATTTCCAGCGACTTACCGGCTCTGTGGACCGCTTGGCAGATTGCCCGTCGATCAGCCGACGGCAGCTAGCTCCAAAGACTTAGCTCTCTGGATGGAGCGGGAAATCCAGGCGCTCCGAAGGCGGCAGCGCCTGGGTGCTCGAGCGCGGCCTCAGCGGGTGAGGGTGACCTTGCGCAGATGGCGCGGCTGGTCTGGATCCTGCCCGCGGGCTTCGGCCAGCAGCGCAGCCATGCGATAGAAACTCTGGATCGCCAGCAGGCCGTCCAGGTCCGGATGGCCGGCGACGGCGAGGGGCAGATCGCGCTCGGCAACCTCGTCCGGGGCGGCCAGCAGCACCCGGGCGCCGCGGCCGCGCAAGTCCCGCGCCAGTTGCAGCAGGCCGGCCTGCTCGGGGCCACGCAGGGCAAAGATCAGCAGCGGATAGCCGCGCTCCACCAGCGCCAGGGGACCGTGCTGCAATTCGGCGCCGCTGAAGGCCTCGCCCTGCAGCGCCGAGGTTTCCTTGAGCTTGAGCGCGGCTTCCTGGGCGATGGCGAATCCGGGTCCGCGACCGACCACCATGCAGCGTTCGGCGTCGCGCAGTACCGGCAGCGCCGGCGCCCAGCTCAGCTCGGCCGCGCGATCCAGCGCCGCGGGCAAGGCGGCGCCGGCGGCGAGCAGGGTTTCGTCCTGCTGCCAGTGGGCGATCAGCCGGGCGGCGGCGGCCAGGGTAGCGATGAAACTCTTGGTGGCGGCGACGCTGTGTTCGGGACCGGCCTGCACGCCGATGGCGTGGCGGCAGGCCAGGGCCAGGGGCGAGTCGATCTCGTTGACCAGGGCCGCGGTGCGGGCGCCGTAGCGATCCAGCGCCGAAAGGGTCTCGATCAGATCGGGACTGCGTCCGGATTGGGAAAAGCCCAGGGCGAGCTGCCCTTCGACGCGCAGCGGCGCCTGGCGCAGGGTCACCAGCGACGGCGGCAGCGACAGCACCGGCAGCCCCAGGTGGGCCATGGCCAGGTAGGCGAAATAGCTGGCCGCATGGTCCGAACTGCCACGCGCCACGGTCAGCGCCAGCTGCGGCGGCTGGGCTCTGAGGTCGTCGGCCAGAGCCGCCAGGGCCTGGTCGATGGTCGCCAGTTGGCGAGCGACCGCCGCACCGCTAGCGGCGGCTTCTGCGAGCATGAGCGAGGTCAAGAGGGTCTCCTTGCGCGAACGCCTGTTGCATGACGCCTGTTACACGACGTCTGTTGCATGACGCCTGTTGCACGACGCCTGAGTCCCTTACTCTGCCACTCCCGGTCAGGCGCGACCAGCCGACCTTGGCCTAGTCGCCTTCGTCCGCCGCACCGCCGGTGAATTGCAGGTCATGCTTGCGCAGCTTGTCGGACAGCGTCTTGCGCGGCAGGCCCAGGGCTTCGGCCAGGCTGCGCAGGGAGGCGTGGGGCCGGGCCAGTTCGCGCTGAATGAGTTCGCGCTCGAAGGCCTCGACCTGCTCGCCCAGCCCGGCGGCCAGGGCGGCCGTAGCGGGCGCTGCCGCGACGGTGGCAGCGGCCACGGGCGGCGCCGCCATGGGCGCCAGGGGCGCATAGGCGCTGTTGTCCAGGGCCAGCTCCAGGCCCAGGGCGAAGCGCTCGGCGGCGTTCTGCAGTTCGCGTACGTTGCCCGGCCAGCTGTGGGCGATCAGCGCCGCGCGCTGCTCGGCATCGGCCTCGCGCACCGGCGTGCCATGGCGCTCGGCGGCGGCCAGGGCGAAGTGGCGGAACAGGGGCAGAATGTCCTCGCTGCGCTCGCGCAGGGCGGGGATGCGCAGGGTGGCGACATTGAGCCGGTAGTAGAGGTCGGCACGGAAGCGGCCCTGGTCGGCAGCCTGGCGCAGGTCTTCCTTGGTGGCGGCGACCACCCGGATATCTAGCGGGATCTGCTGGTTGGAACCGAGGCGCTCGACCTTGCGCTCCTGCAACAGGCGCAGCAGCTTGACCTGCACATCCAGGCTCATGCTCTCGATCTCGTCGAGAAAGAGGGTACCACCGCTGGCGTATTCGAACTTGCCGATGCGTCTCTTCTGGGCGCCGGTGAAGGCGCCCTGTTCATGGCCGAAGAGTTCGCTTTCCACCACGGATTCGGCGAGGGCACCGGCGTTGATGGCGACGAAGGGGCCATCACGGCGATTCGACAGGTCGTGCAGGGCACGGGCCACCACCTCCTTGCCGGCACCGGTCTCGCCATGAATGAGCACATCGGCCTGGGTCGCGGCGAGGGCGCCGATCTGGTCACGCAGCCGGGCCATGCCTGGGGTCTGGCCGATCAGCCGGGTCTGCAGTTCATGGCGCTCGGCCAGGGCCAGGCGCAGGCTGCGGTTCTCCAGCACCAGATGGCGGGCGCCCAAGGCACGGCGCACGCTGTCGATCAGGGCGTCGTTGGCGAAGGGCTTTTCCAGGAAGTCGTAGGCCCCGGCGCGCATGGCCTGCACCGCCAGGGGCACGTCGCCATGGCCGGTGATCAGCACCACCGGCAATTCGGCGTCGCGCTGGTGCAACTGGGCCAGCAGCTCCAAGCCATCGATGCCGGGCATGCGGATATCGCTGACCACCACCCCGGGCCAATCGCGCACGGCCGCCAGCTCCAGGTCCCGGGCATCGGCCAGGGTCGTCACCTTGAAGCCGGCCAGGTCCAGGGTCTGGCTCAGTGCCAGGCGCAGGTGGGCGTCGTCGTCGATCAGCAGGATCTGGCTGGCGGGATCGAAGGGGGGCAGGGCGTTCATGACTAGGACCTAAGGTAGAGGGGCTAAGGTGTTCAACCGCGGACTTCTTCCTGGGGCACCGAGGCGACCCCCGGCTTGCCATGCAACAGGTAAAGGCGCACCTCGGCACCGCCATCGCCATGGTTGGACAGGTGCAGATGGCCACCCAGGGTACGCAACAGGTTATCGCAGATCGCCAGGCCCAGGCCGAGGCCCTGGGCGGTGGCCTTGGTGGTGAAGAAGGGTTCGTGGGCGCGGGCCAGGGCCTCGCTGGAAAAGCCCGGACCGTTGTCCCTCAGGATCAGCGTCACGCCGCGCTCGTCGATGCTGGTCGTCAGCCACAGCCGGCGGGTGCTGGTCTTTTCCGCCAGGGCGTCGAGGGCATTGCTCAGCAGATTGCTGATGATCTGCCGCAGGCGGGTTTCGCCGGCCTGCACCCACAGCGGCGCATCGGGCAGGTCGCGGATCAGCTCCACCTGCATGGCCCGGCGCCGCGCGGCGACCAGCGCCAGGGCGTCTTCCAGGGCGCCCTGCAGGACCACGCTCTCCGGCGCGCGGCGGGCGCCGCGGGCATAGGCCTTGAGGTGGGCGATGATGTTGGCCATCCGCGTGGTCAGCTCGCCGATCAGCTTGAGATTGCCGCGGGCATCGTCCAGCCGATCGTGGTCGAGCAATACGACGGCGTTTTCCGTGTAGCTGCGAATGGCCGCCAGCGGCTGGTTGAGTTCGTGGCTGATGCTGGCTGACATGGTCCCCAACGCCGACAGCTTGCCCGCCTGCACGGCTTCGTCCTGGGCGCGCATGAGTTCGCGCTGGGCCTGTTCGCGGTCGTGGACCTCCTGTTGTAGCCGGGCGTTGAGCGTCTGCAGGTCGCGGGTGCGTTCCTCCACGCTCAGCTCCAGGTCGCGCTTGGCGCGGGCATCCAGTGCCAGGCGCTCGATGAAGTGGCGCCGCCGCAGGGTCATGACCACCAGCAACAGCAGCAGCGCCAGCAGGGTTGCCGCGCCGACGTAGAGCGCACTGCGCACCTGGCGCTCGACCATCTCCCGTGGTGCCAGGATCCGGGCGGTCCAGCCCACCTCGTCGAGGTTGCGGGTCTGGGTCAGCCAGTCGCCAGGCACCAGGGTCAGGGGAGCGGGATTGGTGGTGGGGTAG
Source organism: Pseudomonas benzopyrenica (assembly GCF_036884265.1). NCBI lineage: Bacteria > Pseudomonadati > Pseudomonadota > Gammaproteobacteria > Pseudomonadales > Pseudomonadaceae > Pseudomonas > Pseudomonas benzopyrenica. The sequence goes on from NZ_CP145723.1 coordinate 137,439, forward strand.
GGCCGGTTGGCATTGACCTGCTCGCGCTGGCGCTCGTCCAGCGGATGGGTGGCGCGAAAGCGCCAGGCATCGTGTGAGGTAAGGATGACCACGCCCAGGTCATCGGTCACCAGCAGTTGCTCGGGGGCGTTGCCCCAAAGCCGTTCCGCGCTGTCCAGATCGACCTTGACCACCACCACGCCAATGGCCCGCGCGCCGTCGCGCACGGCGGCGGCGAAATAGTAGCCGCGCTTGCTGGAGGTGGTGCCGAGACCGAAGAAGCGCCCCGGCTGGCCTTGCATGGCCGCCTTGTAATAGGGCCGGAAGGAAAAGTCGCGACCGACGAAGCTGTCTGGCTGGCGATAGTTGGAACTGGACAGGCAGGTGCCGTCATCCTGCATCAGGTAGATGACATCGGCCCCGGTCCGCTGGCGGATGTCTTCCAGCATCTGGCTGGCGGCGTCCTGGGCGCTGCCGTCGCCTTGTCCTTCCAGGGCATGGCGCAGCACCGGCAGATCGCCCAACAGGTCCGGCAGCACCTCGTAGCGCCGCAGGGTGCCCAGCAGGTTGGCGACATAGAGGTCCAGCGTCTGGCCGTTCTGCTCGGCCAGTTGCGCCTCGTAATAGTGCTGGGCCGCATAGCGCAGCGGAATCAGCAGCAGCGTCAGACCCAGGGCCAAGAGCAGCAGACTGCTCCAGCGGGGGCGCTTGGGAAGGTGAGGACTCTTGGGCATGCGCGGCTACTGTAGGGGGCGTCCCGGCATTATGCCCAAGCCGGCCCCTGGCGAAGAGCTCGCCAGACTGTTAACGCCTTGGCAGTCGACTGAAATATCTTGTTACCGATGGCCCTGGCTGTGGAAAGGGACACGGTTTTGCCGGGCGAAAGGCGGCTAACTGAGGCTGCAATCAGCCACCGAAGGAGTGACTTCCATGAAAAGCACCACCCTCTGCCTGACCCTCGCCGGCCTGCTGGCCACCTCTGCCGCCTTCGCCCAGACGGCGCCCACCGACTCGGCCACGCCGCCTGCCGCGACCAGCAGCAGCCCGGCCAAGACCGGCAAACAGGCCACCACCCACCACAAGAAGGTGGCCCACAAGAAGGCCCACAAGGCCAGCACCAGCGGCAGCTGATCCACGGCGCGGCACCTCCCCGCGGGGGAGGTGCCTAAAGAGGAGTGAATCCGTCCAGAGGAGTCCTCCCCATGCGCAAGTCCCTGTTGCTTCCCACTTTGATCCTGGGTCTTGGCCTGTCCAGTGCCGTCCTGGCCCAGACCAGTCCGACCAATCCCCCGGCCACTCCCGCGCGGCCCGATCCCACCAGCAGCCATGGCATGGAAAAGGCGCCCAGCACCGGTGTCGGTGCGGCCGATAATGGCTCCAGCAGCGGTTCGGGCAGTGATACCGGCACTGACCACGTGAAGAAGCCCAAGACCCAGCACAAGGATCATTAAGACATCCCGCCCATTCCCCCGGGGAATGATCCAATGAGCAAAGATCGCTTGAGCAGCCCGTGCGGGCATGTCGAAATCGGCTTCTAGCCTGAGCCAGGAGCCGCTCCCATGACCGCCGCGTCGCTGCTTTCCCCGGATCTGATCCGCACCCGCTTTTCCCAGGCCATGTCGGCGATGTACCGCCAGGAGGTGCCCCAGTACGGCACCCTGCTGGAACTGGTCGCCGAGGTGAACGCCGGACAACCGGGTTTCTCCCGGGATTCCGCGGAGCGCCTGGACCTGGAGCGCCACGGTGCCATCCGCGTCGGCACCGCGGCCGAACTGGCCACCCTGCACCGTCTGTTCGCCGTGATGGGCATGCAGCCGGTCGGCTACTACGACCTCAGCGTGGCCGGGGTGCCGGTGCATTCCACCGCCTTCCGTCCGGTAGCGCCGGCCGCCCTGCAGATCAATCCGTTTCGCGTCTTCACCTCGCTGCTGCGCCTGGAGCTGATCGAAGACGCCGAGCTGCGCCAGTTGGCCGAAAAGGTCCTGCACGAGCGCCGCATCTTCACCCCGGGCGCGCTGGAGCTGATCGAGCGCGCCGAGGCGCAGGGTGGTCTCACCGACGCGGAAGCCGCTGCCTTCGTCCAGGAAGCCCTGGAGACCTTTCGCTGGCACCGCGAGGCCAATGTCGACGCCAACCTCTATCAGCGCCTGCACGATGCCCATCGGCTGATCGCCGACGTGGTCTGCTTCAAGGGTCCGCACATCAACCACCTGACCCCGCGCACCCTCGACATCGACGCCGTCCAGGCCCGGATGCCCGCCCGGGGCATCGCGCCCAAGGAGACCATCGAGGGGCCGCCCCGCCGCCAGTGCCCCATCCTGCTGCGGCAGACCAGCTTCAAGGCGCTGGAAGAACCCATCCTCTTCAAGGGCGAGGTCCAGGGCTCGCACACGGCGCGCTTCGGCGAGATCGAGCAGCGCGGCATCGCCCTCACGCCGGCCGGTCGCCAGCGCTACGACGAACTGCTGCAGGAGGTCCGCCAGCGCAGCAAGGCGGCCGGCAGTGACTACGCAACGGTATTGGCCGAGGTGTTCCAGGCGCTGCCCGACAACTGGGACGAGCTGCGCCGCCAGGGCCTGGCCTGGTTCCGTTATCGCGCCGTGGCCGGCAGCCAAGCGGCTAGCGATAGCCGCGATCCCGACGCCCTGATCGCCGCCGGCCAGCTCCTCGCAGACCCCATCACCTACGAAGACTTCCTGCCCGTGAGCGCCGCGGGCATCTTCCAGTCCAACCTGGGTGCCGGCAGCCAGCAGGAGTACCAGAGCGGCGGCAATCGCGCCGCCTTCGAAGCCGCCCTGGGTGCGCCGGTCCTCGACGAGATGGCGCTGTACGAACGCCAGCAGCAGGAATCCCTGGACACCGCCCTGGCTGCCCTCGGCCGCCCCGCCTAGAATGTCGGCTCCCGCGTCGGCGGCCCCCGGCCCCGACGCCCGCCCCCGGCAGGCAGCCACGATGTTCACCAAACTCGATCCGACCGACTGGCAGCTCATCCACCTGCTGCAACAGAACGCCCGCGCCTCCAACGCCACCCTGGCCCGCCAACTGGGCCTGGCGCGCACCACCGTGGTCACCCGCTTGGCGCGCCTGGAGCGCGACGGCATCATCCAAGGCTACGGCCTGCGCCTGGGCTCAGAACTGGAACAGGCCGCCGTACGCGCCTACTGCGCCATCAGCGTCCTGCCGCGCAGCACCGCCGGCGTCATCCGCGCCCTGGAAAAGATGGTCGAGGTCGAGGAAGTCTCCTCGGTCAGCGGCCAGTTCGACTACCTGGCCTTCCTGCGCTGCACCACCCACGAAAAGCTCGACGACCTGCTCGACCGCATCGGCAACCTCGACGGGGTCAAGCAGACCCAGACCTCGATCATCCTGAATCGGAAGATCGATAGAAGGCAGACATCAGTCAAATAAGTGTTTTATTTTATACTCTAGACTGTTTTTCATCGCGATGTTTACTGAGTTTAATGTCATGGATCCTTCGATAAGTCCTTTCGTGTAGTACTCCATTCCTTCACCATCAGCATCGCGATTTAAGTTTTTCCGATAAAGAGCGGAAACTTGATCAGCTACTTTCCAGCGATACTCTTGGCTATGCATCATGGCATATCTAGTGGATTCCAAAGACATTTTTCCAAGTGCAATATTTTGCATATAGAATTTTAAGCCCTCGGTATCTGCATTTCTGCCTAGTACTTGCGTATACAGGTCTTTGATAGACTGTCTCAGTAGAAACTCATAGCTTGCCCTCATGGATTGGGCAATTTCTGCATAGCTAGCAGACTTGTTCAGTATTTTTCGAGTGTAATAATCCAGGCCTTCAGTGTCTGCATCGCGCTCCAACTGCTGTGCATAGAGATCTTTAATCTTTGAGTTTATCGCAGCCACTCGTTCAGGGCTATGACTTATCGCGGTTTCCACCGATGCCAACGTCATATCGCCAGCCGCCATTTTCTGCAGATAGAATTGTAGGCCTTCTGCATCGGCTGATCGGTTTAAATAAGTTGTGTAGAAGCCTTGTACTGCCTCTGTAACAGAGTCGGGACGATTTGGAACCGCTTGCTGAGGAGCGCTCGCTTCAGTAGGAATAACTATATTGCCAGCTGAGGTCGGCAGAGGACCGACAGCTGCACAACTGGTATCGTCTATATAATTTTTCAACACCGACCATTGTGGCCGCTCTATGCCATTGATAGGTTCTATTGCTAGATTATAGTTTGCCCAGCCAGGACCAGCAGCCCAATAGGTAGCAGGGATACAGTTCTGTTTAAGGTAGGCTAGCATATTACCCATAATGACTCCCCAGCGAGGATTATCATCGGGTATACCGAATTCGCCAATCATTCCGCGCTTACCATTTTTTTTCAGCCACTCAACAAATGGCCTCACGCGTGCTACACCATGATTGACATCCAAAGTAGATACGTTGGTATTGGTGTATGTACCTCCTCCTCCGTCACCGTCAAAATAAGCGTGAGCTTGAAATATGAGGTTATTTGCTGGGTCACGCAATTTTAGAAGTGAGTCGTTCCACTGCGCCCAGCGCGTGGCCTCAGCCCACCCGTTACCTTCGATCATGATAGGGCGAAAAGAGTCTATAGTGCGAATTCCATCGATTCCAGCTTGAGCTGCTATGGGCCACTGCTCCATAGCATCATGGGGCTCATTCATGATGTCGTACGCATACAATGCACTAGAGGAGCTCCAACGTTGCGAGATTCGAGTTAAGACGTCTCTATAGTGATCGAAGGATACCGCACCTGTGCCAATAATCGTTCCTCGATATCGCATGTAGTTATGCAGGTCTAATATTATTTTGATGCCGTATTTCTGTGCAAAATTAAAAGTTTGATCAATCAGTTGGGCGTAGTCTTTGTCCAGTGGTGCCCCCAGCTGGGGCTGGAGTCTCTCCCAAATAATTGGAAAGCGTACGAGTTTGACACCGCGGGCATTCCATTGGCTGAAGTAGCTCTCCGTAGGGAATATGTAGTTTCTTCCATTTACGCCCGGCAATATGTGAGAAGCGAAGCCAGCTCCAGAAAGGTTTATCCCTACCAGATCGACGGGTGCTCCATGAGATTTTGCTGCCAACAGCGTGGCTGAGAATAACGTGGCGGCTAACAGCTTTAAGCCAAAGCGTCTTTTCATATAAGCTTGTCGCTCAAACATTTAGAGTGTCTAACGGAGCAAATACCGCTGACGCAGACACCCGTGGCCTTCGAATACAGGGGTATCCGAAGCGCCAAGCGTTTCTTGAGAAAATTTCGATAAGCGGTCTTGATTGGGCCGCCTGAATGTGTCGCTTTGGACGGCGCTAAGGAAGCCTTCCTACGCCAGAAGCAGCCTCACGCCTGGCTAGCGCTTCGCGTCGAAGCCGCTATCATGGCCGCAGAAGCGCCTAATGATAGCCAAGTGGTATCACGCCTCGGCGGTTCCCCTATGACGGCTTATCGCGTGAAACCTGTGTGGTAGATCACAGCTGCCATAAGATGGCGTATGATGCGCTGCTTTGAGCGGGCAGATCGGACTACTCGCTTCTTCGAAAATGTCTTCAGAATTCATTGAATATTTATGAACGATAAAGCAAAGCTGAATATAGCAACAGCCTTAAAGATATGTCGTCAAAGCTTTATTGCTGTAGGCGTCTTTAGTTTCTTTGTAAACCTGTTAATGCTTGTCCCATCTTTCTATATGCTACAGGTTTATCAGCGTGCCGTTACAAGTGGAAGTTTGACCACGCTTGGTATGCTGACCCTGATAATGATTTTTCTTATGTGTACGATGGGTGCTTTGGAGTGGGCGAGATCCCGCGTTTTGGTCCAGGTCAGCTCAAGAATCGATGTGATATTGAGCTCCCCGATCTACCGCGAGAGCTTCAAACAAGCTGTCAGTAGCGGTGGAGTGAATGCCACTGCTAGCCCTTTAAATGATCTAACAGCGCTTCGCCAGTTTATTACAGGGCCAGGGCTGCTTGCTTTTTTTGACGCTCCTTGGCTGCCTATTTATTTGGCAGTAATGTTTTCGTTTCACTATCAATTTGGCCTCATGGCCTTATTTAGTTCGCTGGTATTGATAGCCCTAACCCTTGTCAACGAAAAATTTATTAGCCCATCTTTGGATGAGGCCAATAAAGAAAACATGGCAGCCACTAACTTGACGACAAAGAATCTGCGTAATGCGGAAGTCATCGAAGCTATGGGTATGCTAGACAACCTCAAGGCTATCTGGCGCCGAAGAGCTGATCGGGTAATAAATCTGCAAGCTTCAGCCAGTGATCGTTCTAGCATGATCACTTCATTTTCGAAAACGTTCAGACAGATAGTCCAGTCACTCATATTGGGTCTGGGCGCCTATCTAGCAATCCAACGAGAGCTGAATCCTGCGTTTATGATTGCAGGTTCGATATTGCTAGGACGAACCTTGGCGCCAATTGACGGAATACTTGCTTCGTGGAAAGGCTTTATTAGCGCAAGAGGTCAATACCGGCGGCTGAATGGCATTCTTGGTTCTGCCGAAAGCGGGCCAGACCGTATGAAGCTACCTGAGCCCCAAGGTCAGGTGAAGGCGGAAAATATAAGTGTAGTTCCACCCAACGCAAAACTGCCGACAGTCAAGGAGGTCAGCTTTTCAGCAGAGCCAGGAACGGTAATAGGTATTGTCGGGCCCAGCGCTGCAGGAAAGTCCACTTTGGTCCGGGCTATTTTAGGCGTCTGGCCTGTAAGTAGCGGAACAATGCGGATAGACGGCGCAGATATAAGCAACTGGGTGAAAGAAGATCTTGGTCCATACATCGGTTACCTTCCTCAAGATATAGAATTGTTCGAGGGTACTATTGCGCAGAATATCGCCAGATTCGGCAATTTGGATCCTATCAAGGTAGTCGACGCTGCTCGAATGGCTGGCGTACACGACATGATCCTCGCCTTGAGCGATGGTTATGACACCTTTATTACTGGCAATGGGGTGCTTTCCGGTGGCCAACGGCAACGCATTGGCTTAGCGCGCGCGCTATATGGCCTGCCGAGGCTGCTAGTACTCGATGAGCCTAACTCCAATCTAGACGAGCGAGGCGAGCAGGCGCTGGCAAGCGCCATATCGCAGATGCGCTCAATAGGTTCGACCGTTTTCATCGTTACACACAAGACCAGTATCCTTGCCTATGTCCAAAAATTGCTGGTGATGCAAAACGGTAACTTGACTCATTATGGTGATAGAGATGAGGTGCTCGGCGCTTTGCAGCTGGCGCAACGTCAAGCCACCGAGGCAGCTTTAGCTGCCCAGCAGTAGGAAGGTTTAGATGGGTATTCCTGAACAAACGCCATTTGCTCAGCCTGTTAAAGAAGAAAACGAGCAGCTTGAGAAGATCGCTAATTCGCCTGTGAGTGTGTCAGATAAAAGATTTCGGTTATTTGGCTATGCGACAATTTTTGTGACGTTCGGCTTGTTTGGCGGTTGGGCAGCGTTTGCTCCACTGGATAGTGCAGCGAGCGCTCAAGGTGTAGTGACTGTAAAGTCAAGTAGAAAATCGGTTCAACACCTTGAGGGTGGCATCGTAAAAGAATTGCTAGTGAGAGATGGAGATCATGTTCAGCGTGGTCAGCCACTCCTGGTGTTAGACACGACCCAAATTCAATCTGAGTACGAGATTGTCAAGAGCCAGATTATTGCTATCCAAGCAGCCATTTCCCGTTTGCAGGCTGAGCGAGACTCTCTCGACAATGTGACATACAAGGATGTGATTGAACCAGGTAGCGAGCGTACCTTAGCAGTCGAAGCCAATGAGTTAGGGCTTTTCCGAGCGAGAAAGGCATCTCGTCTTGGGCAGGTAAGCGTTCTTTCCGAAAAAAATAGCCAATTACAACAACAAATCATTGGCTTGCGTAAGGTCATTCAAACAAAACAGCTTCTGGTAAGTTCCTATTCTAAAGAAATTGGAGAGCTGCAGGAGCTGCTAAAACAAGGCTATGTTGATAAGCAGCGTCTGACTGAGCTACAGAGGGATAGGGACAGTTTACTCTCGCAATTGGCAGAGCATCAGTCAGATATTACAAGAACCGAGCTTCAGATTAGCGAAAACAAGCTGCAAATCTTGCAGGTTCAAAAGGATTTCAGCTCTGATGTGGTTAGGCAGCTCTCGGAAAACTTACCGAAAATGCTGGACCTGAAGGCGCGACTTACCGCTCTAGAAGATAGGTCGGAGCGAACTGTCATCAGATCCCCTGATGATGGCATCGTCATGGATATGACAGTCCATACCATAGGCGGCGTGGTCCGGCCGGCTACTCCCATCATGGAGATTGTCCCGGACAACTCTGACTTGGTGATCGAGGCTCGCCTCAAGCCTAATGATATCGATAGAGTACGTCCGGGTAAGTATGCGGAAGTAAGGTTCAATACTTTCCACAATCCCCATACCTTGGTAGTCGACGGTGAAGTCGCAAAGGTATCAGCTGACAGACTGAGTGATGAGCGTACTGGTGAGCCGTATTACAAGGCACAGGTAGTTCTAACTGAGGAAGGACGTAAGCAAATGGGGCCTAACAAGATGGTCCCAGGGATGCCGGCTGATGTGCTGATAAACACAGGTTCACGCACAATGCTTCAATATCTGCTGCAGCCCGCTACTGACGCCATAGCGCATTCTTTGATCGAGGAATAGCGCATGTCATACAAGCTAAAGTTACTACCTATCATTCTGGTAGGATGGATGACAGCTGCTAGTAGCGCTGTAAATATCGATAATCGAGACGTGCTTTCAGGATATTCCAGCCTATTAAGTCTTTTTCGCGAGGTTTCTATTGAGGCCCCACGCTTGCAGGCGATTCGTGCTAGAACGAGTTCAGCGCAGGAGAAACAGTCAGAGGCATTCGGCGCGCTATTACCCCAGATTTCGGCCCAGGGCTCTTACAACAAAAATAGACAGCATGCAGAGAATTTTCCGTCTCAGGCCTATGATGGGCAAAGCTATATACTGAGTCTGAATCAGGTAATTTATAATCGAAGTACTTGGCAGAACTATCAAAAATACAAGCTCTTGGCCAGGCAGAAGATATTTGAGGCGCAAGACGCAGAAAGCGAGATTGCCGCAGACCTGGCTGAGCGGTACTTCAAGGCGTTAGCCAGTGAGGATCAGCTCGCCTTAGTGCAAGCGGAATGGCGAGCTACAAATAAGAACTATGACAGAGTCAAGGCTCTCTACAGTCGACAGTTAGCCACTATCACAGATCGTTTAGAGATAGAGGCTAGGCTCGACACCTTAGTAGCTGCTGAGATAGATGCGAAAAATCAGATAAAAGTTACGAGAGAAAATCTGTCCGAGCTTGTTGGGCGTAGTGTGTTGGAGCCGCTTGAGCGGATCAATCAAAAAGATCCTTTTATATTTGATCTTAGATCCATTAGCTATTGGGCTGATAAAGCTATGGTTTCAAGCCCCGCACTCGCTGCAAAGCAGAAAGCCCAGGAGTCGGTAGAAGCGGCTATCCGCGAGGCACAGGGAGGGCATCTTCCTACTGTTAGCCTCAGCCTCAACGCACAGAATACCAACCTAGGTTATCAAAATACCCAGTCACCCAAAACAGATACCCTTTATGCGGGAGTAAACGTCCAGATACCTATCTTTAGTGGGGGATCTACCTCCGCGCGTGTTCGAGGTTTGATGGACGAGCTTGATGCCAGTGAATATGAAACGGACGAGATTCGTAAAAGAATAAAAAAAGAAGTGTCAACCGCTGTCTTGAATGCTGACTCAGGACTAGGAAAGATTAAAGCTACTCGTCAGGCTCTCTATTCTTCGCATAAAGCGCGTTTAGCAACAGAAAAATCGTTTGAATACCAAACGAAGAATACGGTCGATGTACTTGACAGTATTAGGGAAGAGTATAGCGCTAGGAGGGATTACCTGCAGGCGCAATATAATTATTTCATGAGCATAGTTACCTTGTATCGGTGGTCTGGACGGCTAAGCGATGCTGAACTCTCGCAGCTCAGTGCCTGGCTTACCGCAGATGAGCGATCGCTCAACGTAGAGCTGGACGACCGTGTACCTACCCGAACCGACAGCGAATAACCGGCTAGTGGTCGACTAGCGATCTCCGGTTGAGTGGGCAGTCCTAGCCGCTGCAGGGTGTGAAACCAGGGCCTCCGGTGCTGACAGTGTGAGCGCCGTCGCCCGTGTGGCTAGCTACTGAGCATGGATCCCCATACGGTTCTTACGTGACTTGACGCATTGAGGTAGGATGCGCGTTTTTATCGGGTGCCATCGGGTGCTCGCCGCCTAGCCCTTGGAAGCTGAGAGAAAATGAGCGACAAGATTGCAATCGTTACAGGTATTACAGGTCAAGATGGCGCCTACCTCGCAGAATTATTGTTGGGCAAAGGATATGTAGTATACGGTACCTACCGCCGTACCAGTTCAGTGAACTTCTGGCGAATTGAGCACGTAGGTATCGAGAATCATCCTAATCTGCGTTTGGTCGAACATGATCTTACCGATTTGAGTGCGAGCATTCGTCTATTGCAGTCCACTCGAGCGCGAGAAGTCTACAATCTGGCTGCTCAAAGCTTTGTAGGTGTTTCTTTTGACCAGCCTATTACTACGGCAGAAATAACTGGCATTGGTCCCGTGAATTTGCTCGAAGCAATTCGTATCGTCGACGCCAGTATCAAATATTATCAGGCGTCTACTTCTGAAATGTTCGGGCTTGTTCAAGCCGTTCCTCAGTCCGAGGATACTCCTTTCTATCCAAGAAGCCCTTATGGGGTGGCAAAGCTTTACGCGCACTGGATGACAGTCAACTATCGCGAGTCCTATGGTCTTTTCGCGAGCAGCGGTATTCTTTTCAATCACGAATCGCCGCTGCGCGGAAAAGAGTTCGTGACTCGTAAGATTACCGATGCTGTGGCCAGAATCCATATTGGCGTCCAGGATGTACTGGAGCTGGGAAATCTCGACGCGAAAAGAGACTGGGGCTTTGCCAAGGAATATGTCGAGGGCATGTGGCTTATGCTCCAAGCGAAAGAGCCTGACACCTTCGTGCTTGCGACGAATAGAACAGAAACTGTACGAGATTTCGTAAGCATGGCCTTTAAGGCGGTGGATATGAAAATCGAGTGGCGCGGTAAGGAAGAGCAAGAACAAGGTTTTGATGCCAAGACTGGCAAGCTTCTGGTCAAGGTGAATCCTAAGTTTTACAGACCTGCCGAAGTGGATCTGCTCATAGGTGATGCTACACGCGCGCACCAGATGCTGGGTTGGAAAGCTGATACGACTCTTGAGCAGCTCTGCCAGTTAATGGTTGAAGCAGATCTGGAACGAGTTAAGTCAGGTAAATCATATTGATGGCCAAGGCCGGAAAAATTCTCGTCACAGGTGCTACCGGTTTTACCGGTCAAGCCCTGTGTCGGGCGTTATCTAACAGTGGTTGGATGGTCCATGGATTAACGCAGTCAGGGCGTCAGTCCATGGAGGCCTGTACTCTACATCAAGCCGATCTAACCGATTCTCATAGCCTAACCCGAGTGCTAGAAGCGATCCGCCCTGATCAGGTTGTCCATCTTGCCGCTAAGGCCTTTGTAGGGAGCTCGGACAACACAGCTTTTTACACCACCAATGTTATAGGGACATGCAACCTGCTCGATGCCTCTCGCAGCGTTGGTATCAAACGAGCGATTGTAGTTAGCAGTGCTAATGTTTACGGCGTCCCAAAAGACAACAGCGCTATTACGGAAGAAGTATGGCCAGCGCCAGTGAATCATTATGCGGCTAGCAAGCTGGCAATGGAGCATCTTGCTAGGACCTATACGTCATCTTTTCCTGTCGTGATTACCAGGCCATTTAACTATACCGGTCCTGGGCAGGATATCAGTTTTCTTGTGCCGAAACTGGTTAAGCATTTTCTTGATAGGGCACCATCTATTGAGCTGGGAAATCTAGATGTTTTTAGAGATTTTACCAGTATTGAAGATGTTGTTAGTGCCTATGTGTCACTCATCGCAAGTGATGTCGACTCAACTACGTTGAATATCTGCTCAGGCACGGCAGTCAGCTTGGGTGAGTTGATTGCGTGTCTTGAGCGCTTATCAGGTCATCGAATAGATGTTAAAAGCGTAGAGAAGTTTTCACGTCAGAACGAGATACCTGTGTTGCTGGGAAGTAACGAGAAAATAAAGTCGTTGCTAAGTTGGGATATAACCAAAAGCATAGAAGATATCCTTGCCGATATGCTAGCAAAAGGCCGATAGTCAGCATGATTTTATTTGCAAAAAGACGTTTGGCGAAAATTTGGAATTACAGGGACTTTATCAAGAGTTCGATTCTGAACGATGTGCGGATGCGCTTTTCCAGAAGTAGCATCGGTGGACTATGGGTATTGATTCAGCCGCTGGCCCAGTCTGCGATTTTTGCGCTTGTTCTAGCTGTTATCATGAAGGCGCGCCTTCCTGGTATTGATAACACTCATGCCTATGCAGCCTATTTGTTGAGCGGGATGCTATGTTGGTCTCTGTTTCAGGAAAGCCTTTTCAAAGGCTTAGGGCTTTTCACAGACAATGCAGGGCTTATAAAGAAGGTTAATTTTCCGCTGCTGACTCTTCCTTTGATCGGTGCGGGAATATGCCTTCTAAATAATACATTTCTATTCATAGCTACGGCGTTGATATTGGTGTTGCTGGGTTTTTTTCCTACGGAAAAAATAATATTTCTACCTTTGCTAATGATATTGACCCTTCTGATTGGCTTCTCTATTGGTTTGGTTTTGGGCGTATTCAATGCATTCGTAAGAGATGTCGGTGTTGTTGTACCCATAATCATGCAGTTCCTATTTTGGTTTTGCCCTATAGTGTACAGCCCTGCCAGCCTGCCCCCTGTGTTTTGGGACATCGTTGTTAGAAATCCGATGTCTGGGCTTGTTCAGTCTTATCAAGCCATTCTTGTATTCGACAGTGCACCCCATCTTAATTGGTTGCTTCCTGCTTTGGTGATAGGTGCTCTTTCACTTATTTTGTTCCGCTTCCTGTTGCGGCGGACCTTTGCTCAGCTGGTTGATATTCTATGAGCGCCCCTGGTAGCTTTCACGTTAGTCATCTGAGTAAGAAGTTTGCTAAGTTCAGGAGTGATGGCCACCGTTTGGCTCATTGCTTGAGTAGACGAGTGGCGCCATTGAGCGAAGTCGCGGTGCTGAATGATCTTAGCTTCAGTATCGCGCCTGGTGAAGCGTTAGGTATCGTTGGGCACAACGGTGCGGGCAAAAGTACCTTGCTCAAGATTATTACGGGCACCCTGGCACCTACTACAGGCCAAGTGATACTGAATGGTCGAGTGTTTGCCATTCTTGAGCTTGGCATGGGTTTCAATCCCGATTTGACGGCGAGGGAAAACGTTCGTCACGTCGCAGGGCTGATGGGCATTTCCAGCGCTGAGCTGGAAGAGGTGCTGCCGGATCTGGAAGCTTTTGCCGAAATCGGGCCTTACTTTGATCAACCCATGCGGCACTATTCTAGTGGCATGCACATGCGTGTGGCCTTTGCGCTTGCGACGGCTATTCGTCCTGACATCCTTATAGTCGACGAAGCCTTGAGTGTGGGGGATGCTTACTTTCAACATAAAAGCTTTGATCGAATTCGTTCTTTCCGCGAGCAGGGGACGACTCTCTTATTTGTCTCTCATGATAAGTCTGCAATTTTAGCACTCTGTGACAGGTGTATATTGCTTGATCACGGCAGACTGCTCATGGATGGTCCACCTACTGCAGTAATGGACTACTACAATGCACTAGTGGCGGAAAAGGAAAGTGCCACTCTTGTCCAGACGGTGAATACCGACGGTTTGACCACAACTCGCTCCGGTACTGGCGAAGTCACCATCAGCGATATTCGCCTTGTCTGCAAAGGCGATACGGTAGACCTGATTGAGGTCGGTGAGGACATCACCCTGCGCCTTGAGGCGAGCTGCCATGCACCTGTTGCCCGGCTGGTCGTTGGCTACATGATAAAGGACCGGTTAGGGCAAGCTGTCTTTGGCACCAATACCCATCATACCAAGCAGCCTCTGGTTGATCTGAGAGAAGGAGACTTTGTTAACTTTGAATTTAATTTTCCAGCGAATCTTGGACCTGGAAGTTATTCGATTTCAATCTCTCTTTCGAGCACGGAAAACCATTTGCAAAACAACTACGAATGGCGTGACTTGGCGTTGGTGTTCACGGTAGTTAATACCCGCCATCATCACTTCGCCGGTAGTGCCTGGATTCCTCCCGTTATTAAAATATCAAGAAAATCATGACCGCTTCTTTCTCCCACGCAAAACTGTATGTCAAGCATCGGGCCAAGCTGGCGTTGGTAGACGCGATTCGCTTTGTTATTTCCAGGCCCCGACTGTTGTCTGCCGGTATGCGAATAGTAAATCGAGTTCCCGCACTCAAATGGCGTCTTTGGCGGGTGCATGCTTCCATGCGTAGTAGCCAAGCCGATCCTACTGTGAGACTACCTGATACGCCGCCGCCAGCAGCGCAGTCTGTCTATTTACAGCTAATCGAGCCTGGGATGAAAGTATAAATGCGTATCGTGATTGATCTGCAGGCTTGTCAGACGCCTGCCACTCGGAATCGTGGGATAGGCAGATATACGCTGTCTCATATTCAAACGTTCGTGAAGTATGCAGGTAATCACGAAGTTTTTATCGTTTTGAGCAATAACTTCAGCGAAACCATCGCTCCGCTTAAAGCGATGTTTTCCGATCTTCTGCCTGAAGATAACATTAAGGTTTTTTGCAGCCTTACTCAGTTGGTCGATATTGGCTCGGCCAACAGTTGGCGACATCTCGCTATGCAGGAAGTCTATCAGGACTTCATTGCCATGCTGAAGCCTGATGTTTTTCTGCATACCAGCATCTTCGATGCGCTGAGTGAAGGTGTAACCGGTATCCTGAATGGGAATCCGGGCCTCAATGCCATTACGCTCTACGATCTCATCCCCTATCGCTATGCCAGTCATTATCTGGCAGATGAATCGATGCGTAACTGGTATCTGAAGAAACTTCAGTTATTGAAAAATGCGGATATCCTGTTGGCGATATCTGAAGCCTCCCGGCTCGAAGCCATTGAGCTTTTGAACATCGCGCCAGAAAGGATCGTGAATATAAGTTCCGCGATTGGCGATCACTTCAAAGTTTGTGAGCTCAGTGAGTCGAGAAAGGCCGCCTTGCGCGAGCAATATGGTCTCAGTGAGCGCTTTGTGCTCTACACGGGAGGCATTGAGTTCCGCAAAAACAATGAGCGGCTCATCGAAGCCTACGGACAACTCCCCAAATCGATCCGCCAAACGTGTCAGTTAGTCATCGTCTGTAATGTCGATCCGGCAGCCCGCGAGCGGGTATTGCGGATTGCCAAGGGTGCCGGACTGTCACCGCGTGAACTCGTTTTGACCGGATTCGTACCTGAAGACGACTTGGTAGACCTGTACAACCTGGCAACCCTGTTCGTCTTCCCGGCCTTCCATGAAGGTTTCGGCTTACCAGCCCTTGAGGCCATGGCCTGTGGCGTGCCTACTCTGGTCTCCAACCGTTCGAGTTTGCCTGAGGTAGTAGGGCGGGCGGACGCTCAGTTTGACCCCTTCGATCCGGCGTCCATTGCTGAGGCTATCGCCACTACGCTGGAAAATCCCGAGCGTCTGGCCGAGCTGAGTCGTCATGGACTAGAGCAGGCCAAGCGTTTTTCCTGGGAGCGAACAGCTAAGCTCACGCTGGAGGCTTTTGAAAACGCTCACCGCGCTCATATTGAGGAACGGACCGGTCAGTTGAACGGTGTGAAGGCTGTGCCGGAATGGCCCCTACCCAAGCTGGCCTTTGTTTCGCCGCTTCCTCCTAGTGAATCGGGAATCGCCGACTATAGTGCCGAGCTGCTGCCTGAGCTAGCGAGATACTACGATATCGATGTGATCACGCCTCAGGAATCCCTTAGCCAGCATTGGCTACAGGCGAATTATCCCTGTCATACGCCGGAGTGGTTCGCTGAGCACCACCAACAATACGATCGTGTGCTGTACCAATTCGGCAATAGCCATTTTCACAGTCACATGTTCGGGCTACTGGAAAAGCGCCCCGGCACGGTCGTTCTGCACGATTTTTATCTATCAGGCATCCTCAATTACCTGCAGCAGTCCGGTGTAGCGCCTGGGAGCTTTGATGAGGCGCTTTACCTAGCCCACGGCTATCCAGGAATTTCGGTCGTTGCCCGAGAAGGCTATAACGAAGCCCATCAGCGCTTTCCGGTCAATCTGGCGGTAATTGATCACGCGCAAGGTCTGATCGTTCATAGTGAGCACAGCCGTGAGCTTGCCACTCGCTTCTATGGCCCCGGCTATGGTGATGACTGGGCTTCGCTGCCCCTGCTTCGCGCACCAAAGCAGCTCATGGATGCCCAGGAGGCGAGACAGCAGTTGGGTCTGCCGCCAGACAGTCAGATCGTTGCAAGCTTTGGATTCGTCGCCGCCACGAAGCTCAATAACGAACTGCTCGATGCCTGGTTGGCCACTCAGGAGAACAATCCTCGGGCCTACTTGATCTTTGTCGGCCGCAACAGCCTTGATGCCAGTGGTCAACGCCTGGTTCAGCGCATTCAGGGATCCAGTGCCCGCCAGCGTATCCGTATTACCGGCTTTGCCAGCGTCGAAGACTACAATCGTTGGCTGGCCGCCGCTGATGTAACCGTCCAGTTGAGAGGTGGCTCGCGTGGCGAAACCTCTGCAGCTGTGCTCGATTGCCTGGTTGCTGGCAAGCCTCTCATTTATAACGCTCATGGCAGCGCTGCCGAATTGCCCGAAGGGGTCGCTTGTCGGCTGCCCGATATCTTCACCATCGAGCAATTGAGTGCGGCTATCGAACAGTTGCTGGGCAATCCTCAAGAACTCGCAGATCTAGGTGCCGCAGCTATTGCCTATCGCGAGCGTCACGCGCCGGCCGAGATCGCGCGACGTTATGCCGAGATGATCGAACACTATGCGCGCGAGCACGGGCGAGCCAATCGACGGCGGCTTATCCAGCGCTTGCGGGCGCTGCCAGGCCATGCCGAGCAGGTTCCTACCGCGCTGACCGAACTGGCCTGCGTGATCACTCAGAACACCGATCAGCTGCATGTGCCCGTCTGCTATCTGGATATTTCCGGTCTCTCCGCTGAACTATCCGTCGCGGAGCGTCAGGCGATCGCCCGTCTGCTGCTCGAAAAGACCAGTCACTGGCGGATCGAACTCATAGAGCGTGACGAAAACGGCGACTATTTCCTGGCGTGCGTAAAGGCCTGTGAAATATTGGATATCCCTGCGCGCGCTGACCTGCCGCTGCTTACTCGTGCCGGAGATGCCTGGCTGCATCTTGAGCAGGCGGTAGCGCCGGCCAGACAGTATGCGCGGCTACGGCGGACGGGAACGCTGCGTCGTGCAGACCTTTCCCTGATCACGCCAGCAGCGCTGAGCGAATGGCTCATGGGGAACACCGTCGCCGTCGTGCAGGAGGACTCGCTTGAGCTCTCTGCGTAATTGGCTCAATCAGCATCCGCTCGGTCTGCCCTATCGTTGGACGCGGGATTTGCTGCGCCTTTCAGCCAACCGGCGTGAAACAGCGGCTCAGGTAGATGAGCTGCGCAGCCGGCTGGAGCGTGAAGCGGCAGCCAACGCCCTGTTACGGGAACAGCTGCTGACCGTGCAGCGCAGTCAAATGCTAAGCGGTGATCGCTTCGTCGCCTTGGAGCGTCGGGGCGACTCGCTGGAGGAGCGGGCTGCAGGGCTGGAAGTCGTGGTGCGTGAGCAGGCTACCAAACTCAGGGATCAGGCAGCGGGTCAGGATGCGTTAGGCGGTCGGTTGAATGGCCATGAAGCCGAGTTGAGTTGGCTTGCGCCTATCTACCGCCATCGAGAGTTGCCGTTCAGTCACGCGATACCTGCGCCGGACTGGATTGCCAATGCCGAGGCGGTCATAGGTCAGCGCCTGGCAGATATCCCGCTCACGGAGCGCGAGCACTGGTTCTATAGCTTCTATAGCGAGATGGCTGGTGGCGTGGGCCATATCCTGCGCCGTCAGTACGAGCACTATCTCGCCTACCTGCCACAACTGGCAGGATTACGTGTGCTGGACATCGGCTGCGGCGCAGGGGAATTCCTCAAATTTCTGCAGGAGCATGATCGCTCGGCGCTGGGGCTGGATCTCGATGCCAGTGAGATCGAGCGAGCCGGTGCCGCAGGATTGGAAGCCATCCAGGGAGATGCCGTTGAATTCCTGCCAGCGAGCAGCGAGCGCTTTGCTGCCATCACGTTGTTCCAGGTCATCGAGCATATCCCGCCAGCGCAGCTTCGTCCCTTGGTGGCGGCCTGTGTCGATGCCCTGGCTCCGGGAGGCGCACTGCTCATGGAAACCGTCAATTTGCGGCATCCTGGGGCGCTCAACGGCTTCTATACCGACCCCACCCATCAGATACCCATCTCCGATACCTACCTGAGCTTTCTGTTCCGCTGGTATGGCCTGGAACGTGTCGAACTGGTCTATACCTTGCCGGAATGGCAGCTGGGTCTGAATCAGGATGATGCTCCGCGCTGCTATGCGAATTACACCGTGATCGGCTACAAAGCGCCCTGACATGGGTTTCCTACGCCTCGTATTGGCTTGCCTGGTACTGGTCAGCCACCTCGGCATAAGCATTGCCGGCTACAACCCGGGCGTGGTCGCGGTCATCGTTTTCTATCTGCTGGCGGGGCAGGTGGTAGGCAAGCTCTGGAGCCGTCGCCCACAGCATGAGGGTGCTTGGGGCGCCTGCTGTTGGTTCTACCAGGATCGCCTGTGGCGCATTCTGCCGCTGTACCTGCTGACGCTGGCGCTGGCAGCCCTGCTATGGTGGAGCGGAGCGGCTTCGCCTTTCTTACGTAAGGCGCCGGTACTGGGCGACTGGCTCGCCAATCTGAGCATCCTGCCGCTCAACTATTATATGTATAGCGGCCAGGACGCCTTCACCCTCATCCCTCCCGCATGGTCGCTGGCGGTCGAGCTGCAGGTCTATCTGCTCATGCCGCTGCTGCTGGGGTGGCGCTGGTTGGGCATTGCCGCTTCGGTGATCAGTGTTCTGGTGTTTATCGCTGCCCAGTGGGGTTGGTTGAATACCGACATCTTCGGCTACCGATTGCTGCTCGGAGTGCTCTTCGTGTTCCTCGCCGGCGATCTGTTCAACCGCAATGTGGCCTGGGCAAAAGGGCTGTTAGCACTGCTCTGGACGCTGGCGCTGGCCTATGCGTTGTTTCTACTCTCCTCCGGTATACATCGCCCATATGACGTTGAGGTTGCACTGGGTCTGACGCTTGGCATCCCGTTGATCGCCTGGCTCCTGGCGTATCCACCCAGAGGTATCTGGCATCTCTGGCAGCAGCGACTAGGCAGCCTGACCTATGGTGTCTTCCTTTTGCACTTTCCTGCGCTGTGGTTTCTGCAGCTTTTGCTGCATGACCACCCATCGGCATGGATGGTGATGGGAATTTCTCTGCTTTGGGCCGCCCTGGCTCATCGCTTCTTCGAACAGCCGCTTTGGCAGCGCTTCCGCCCAATAGCCACGCGGCTTTGAGCCCTGAATACTGGCGCTATGCCAGGTTTAGACACTGTGAGTACGTTCACCCTTCTAGCGTGACCGCTCCTCGGCCTATCGAAAAAAATCCTTGTAAAGCGTGATCGGTTTCGGCATTTTTCGGCCCAGATACCAATTGGTCCATGTGTGAACCAGGTATCAACCAGCAGGAGCCAAGCAGGGAAGTGTCACGAGACCGGATTAGGCTTGCCAGTTTTGTGAACTGGTCGTCATAATCTCGGCGCCCGAGTCGCCCTCAGGCCCGCGAAACGCGTGTTTATCCTTAAGGAGTTTCAAATGGCAACTGTTGCAAACAACGCCCAGGTTTCCGCTCTTTACGCTGCCGTTTTCGGCCGCGCGCCTGACAAGGCTGGTCTGGACTTCTGGACTGCTCAGCTGGATGGCGGCGCTACCCTGGCCACTACCGCTGCTGGTTTCGTGGGTCACCCGGTCTTCACCCAGACCTACGGCAGCCTGACCAACATCCAGTTCGTCAACCAGGTGTACCAGAACGTACTGGGCAGCTCGGGCGACGCCAAGGGCGTGCAGTTCTGGGTCAACAAGCTGGCCAACGAAGGCTACTCCAAGGCTCAGTTCATCGCTGAATTCGTACAGGGCGCTCTGACCATCGACCTGGCTGCCCAACTGGCCGCCGGTGCCCTGACCCAGGCTGAATACGATGCCGCCGTTACCCGTCAGAACACCCTGACCAACAAGGCCGACGTAGGCGTTTCCTTCG
This sequence comes from Pseudomonas benzopyrenica, assembly GCF_036884265.1. Lineage (NCBI taxonomy): Bacteria > Pseudomonadati > Pseudomonadota > Gammaproteobacteria > Pseudomonadales > Pseudomonadaceae > Pseudomonas > Pseudomonas benzopyrenica. The sequence continues at coordinate 157,743 of NZ_CP145723.1, forward strand.
CCAACACCTTCGCTGCCAAGTCCAACCTGTCCGCCAGCACTGACGCTTCCAGCGCCAACGTTGTCAACGACGCTGCCTACAAGGCCGGCGCTGCTGCCATCGCCAGCGTTACCGCTGACAAATCCACCGCCGATGCTGCCAAGGCCGCCATCGCTGATGCTGCCAAGACCACTGATCCGGTCTCGTCGCTGTCGGGTAGCCTGGCTAACGCTGGTACCGGCCTGAAACTGGCCGCCTTCCAGGCTGCTACCAAGTCGCAGGCTGATCTGGCCACTAGCATTGTTACTTCCGTCAAGGACATCGCTGGCTCTCCGATCACCGCTGCTAACCAAGTAAACGATGCTAACCTCCAAAGCCTCGTAAACTCGAGCAACTCTGCCTACCAGCAGTCTCAAATCAACCTCAATACTGCAAACAAAGCTCTGGCTGACGCTCGCGTTACTAAGTCGGACGCTGATGTTGCAAAAGCTGCTGCTACTGCGCAGGCCAACGTTGACACTATTGGCAAGGCTTTGATTGATGCTAGCAATGCACCTGTTCAAAATGCTGCAGTAAAATTTACTGCAGCCGCAGGGAATAATGCTGCTAAATCTGAAGTTAATACCGACTTCTTTAGCTCTTTCTCCGCTACCAAGCTGGCTGCTGTGAACTCTCTGCTGGCTGCCGTAGGTGAAAAAACGCTGGCCGATGGTACTAGCTCTACTGATGCACAAGCGGCTCTGAGCTCCTCTGTTCTTACCAAGGTTACTGCTGCTGCAGTTGTTGCTCAGGCTCAAAATGCTAACGTAATTGCCCAGAAAAACTTGGCAAACGATGTAGCAGCTAACGGTACCGATAAGTCGCTCGCGGACAAAATTGCTGCAGATATTAAGTCCCTTACTACCGAAACTGGTAATAAGCTGCAGCTGAAAGCTGATGGTACTCTAGTAACCAATAATACAGAAGCTCAGAACGTTATCGATGGCTACAATGCCTATGTAAAAGGCACCGTAACTGCGACTAAGTTCCTTGATACTGTTGATACCAATGTTGCTGCAATCGACAGCTCCAACAGCAGTCTGAAGGCTCAACTCGCTAGCCTCAAGTCCTTGATTGATACTCGCGATGGTCTGAATGACACAGCTGCTACTGCTCAAAGCAATAGCGATGCTGCTGCCAAAACTGTTGTCGAAATTGCTGCTCAACAACAGCGTGATGCTCAAGTGAAGGCAATCACTACTAGCACCGATGCAGTTACCAAGGCGAAAGCTCAACTGGACCTGGTTACTAAGGCTCAGACTGATTACACTGCTGCTGAAAAAGTAACTGCCGATGCCAAAGCTGCGCTGGGCACTGACGTAACTGTCGATACTCTGGATGCTACTGATACTGGTACCATTTCTGGCCAGGCCGCTAAATCTGACATCTATGTCTTCGATGCTAGCAATGCTACAAAAACTGGTGCATTCACTCTGACGCTGGAAAACTCCATCGACAAACTGTTCTTGGGTAACAGTTATGTTCAGGGCGCAGACATTACTAAGGGCAACAACAGCGCTCTTGAGTTTTTTGTCAAGGATAATGCTCAAGGTGTTGCGCAAGTCAGCATTGAAACTACTGCTTTTGGTTCCAGTGCTGCTACCCCTGAAGTTGTGACCATCACCCTGACCGGCCACAGCGCTGCCGACGTCCACTTCGCCAGCGGCTTCATCACCACCAGCGCTCCGGCTACCGCCTAAGTGCTCCTGACTACTTCGGTAGTCTAAGAAAACCCCGGCCTTGGCCGGGGTTTTTTATGGGCTGTACCTTTTGCAGCCAATAAAAAAGCCGCTCTGGTGAGCGGCTTTTTGCTGTGAAGTCATGTTAGACGATATCGTGGATCGCGGGATCGATCCCGATCAGTTTCAGGGCCTCCACGGTGCTGGTAGGCGTCACCGCTTCGGCGATGGCCTTGCCCTTGGTGATGGATTCGGCCGCCGTGTTCCAGCCCAGCGCCATGTCCAAGGAAAAGGCCCGGCTGACCGCCAGCTTGTTGTCCGCGGCATCGGCGACCCAGCCCCAGGTGGCATCACCCTTGTAGACATGGGCGGCCTGGGTGACGTTCTGGATAAAGGAGGCGCGAGTCTCTTCACCGGTAGCGAGCTTGTTTTGCCAGTAGGCCATGCCGCCGGCATCCACACTGTCGCGCTCGAGCACGTTCTTGTACACGGTGCGGATAAAGGCGTCGGGGCTCATATCCCGCGCATAGCCGGTGTAGTCGGCGTAGACCAGAGCGGCGTTGAAAAAGGCATCGCCCATCTGCCTGAGGCTCATGCCGGTATCCTGCTGACCAAGCCAGTAGGCCAGGCCCGAGGCATCAGGAATACGGTTGAAGAAGCCGTGGTACAGCTCAATGACGTTGTTGACCTGAGCGGTGGTATGGCGTGCGGCGATATCCTGTACCGTGAGGTCGACGGTGTAGTCGGAGAAGCGCAGCAGCTCCACATCCTGCAGGAGATTGTTGCCATCCATGCCGTCCTTGAGCGCGCCCACGGCAAACTGGGTGCCGCTCTCGTGCTGGATATGATAATCGGCGCGAGCACCCAGGAAGGTCACTTCATCATGGCCAGCGCCACCGTCGAAGCGCTCGTCGACGCGACCGGTCTTCCAGCTGTCGTTGCCAGCCGTACCCGTGAGCGACACCATGCTGCTGCCCAGGAGATTGCCATTGCTGGCAATGAGCCGTTCGAGCATCGGGCTTTGCCAGCCGATGTCGGCCCAGTGACTTTCGGTGGTGCTGCCACTGCTCTTGACGCCGATGATCTGCGCCTTGCCATTGGCGTCATAGACGAACAGCGGGCCACCCGAGCTGCCAGGGCCAAGAATGTCGCTACCACTGCCGGAATTGGCGCTGTAGACCTCGTAGCCATTTTCCTTGGTGACATAGGCCCGGCCCTCGATCATGCCGGTCGAGCCCTCGGGGTAGCCCAGCTGATAGGCCCACTGGGGCGTATCGTGACCGGCATCTATCCCGAACCAGCCGAGGCGGGCGCCGATCGCCTTGCTCAGGCCGATGATCGCCATGTCGTACTGGCTTTCGCCGTAGGTGACGGTGAGGTTGGAGCCTACCGAAAAGACCTGGTCTGGATAGCCGTAGGCATCCCACTGGAAGCGTCCCATCTGCACCAGTGGCTGGCTTTCGAAGCGCCCGGTGGCGGAGTTGTAGTCCACCCCGGCATAGACCTCGAGCTGGGTTGCCCAGCCGCCGTGATCGGGCGCATAGACCACGTGAGTGGCGGTCAGCAGGTCATTGCTGCCTACCAGGGCGGCGGTACCCACGGCGCGATAGCCATCGGCATAAGTCGTGATAACCAGCGTCGTGGCGCTGTAGGGGTACTTGTTGAGTGTCTGAACTTCGGATGCCATGGGGCGCGCTCCTGAACGACTACGAGCGAAGCGCCGGCTGCAATAGCGGGGCGCACAACGGAGGGGAGAAGGGAGGTTAGCATGCCCTTGCGATCCTCTCTGACGTGCCGGGATAATCGGTACTTTTGCCTGATCGCTGGCTGGCTTACCGCAACGGTATGGGCTCGAGCGTGGCATCTACTGCCCATTCAACAGAACAGAGTACTGCCATGCGCGTGTTGCACTTCTTCAAAACCTATTTCCCCGACACGGTAGGTGGCATCGAGCAGGTCATTGCGCAACTCTGTGATGGAAGTACAGCGCGGGGTGTAGAGGCGCGAGTGCTGACATTAAGTCGCGATCCTCATCCTTCAAGGATCGAACACGGTCTACATCCGGTCCGTCGGGTGCGCGAGCAGCTCAATGTGGCATCAACGGGTTTTGGTCTTGGTGCCTTGAGTGCTTTCAGGGAAGAGGCTGCCGCGGCAGATCTGGTTCACTACCATTTTCCATGGCCATTCATGGATCTGCTGCAGCTTGCCGGGCTATCCGACAAGCCTTATCTCGTGAGCTACCACTCGGATGTCGTCAAGCAGCAGCGTCTATTGCAGCTCTATCAGCCGGTGATGCATCGATTCCTGGGCGGGGCGCAGCATATTCTGGTGTCGTCACCCAACTATCTACAGTCGAGCGCCGTGCTGCAAAAGCACCAGTCACGTTGTCGCCTGGTGCCCTATGGTCTGGATGACAGAAGTTATCCCACGGCGTCCGCAGACGTGCTGGCGAAGTGGCGTGCTCGTCTGCCGGAGCGCTTCTTTCTGTTTGTGGGTGTATTGCGATACTACAAGGGTTTGACCTTTCTGCTGGACGCCCTGGCTGGTCAGCCCTGGCCGCTGGTAATCGCCGGCGCCGGTCCGGAGGAGTCTGCACTCAAGGCGCAAGTGGAGCGTCTTGGTTTGACCGCCCAGGTGCATTTCGTGGGTCGCATCGATGAATTGGACAAAGCCGCTCTGTTCGAGCTCTGCTATGCCTTCGTGTTTCCCTCTCATCTGCGCTCCGAATCCTTTGGCATCTCGCTGCTGGAGGCGGCCATGTATGGCAAGGCCTTGGTTAGTTGTGAAATAGGCACTGGCACCAGCTATATCAATGAGGATGGCGAAACAGGTCTGCTAGTAGAGCCTGCATCGGCTCTCTCGTTGCGCAAGGCCTTGGGTACCTTGATGGAGAACGATGCAACCACCGCGAGAATGGGGCAAGCGGCGCGGCAGCGTTATGAGGCGTTGTTTACCCAAGAGAAAATGGTAGAGCGTGTTGTGGAGCTGTACGAAGAAACTTTGGGGTGTGACAGCTGAAGCTGGTGACGCGGTTTAAATCGTAAAACAGGTTTTCATTCAGGGCCTGCTATCATGATGCCTCTTTTATCGGGAGGCAATATGACTGAAGAAGATCGAGAAATCGCCAATGTGGCCAGTGACGTCAAAGAAGAGAAAAGTGTCTGGCGTAAACTGGTGGACTTGGCCGCCATATCGACTGTGCTACTTTTAGTCTCATCTTGGATTTTTCTCTTAAATGGCCGTTCTTATCACGATGGCTATATAAGTTATTTGAAACATGAAACAAGCATGTTTCCAATCACCAATGCTGACTCTGCATTTTATGGGGCAATCGCTTGGTTCAAGCTGATTACCGGTATTCTGGACCGTATTTCCAAAGGTCCTGCTTGGGTTGTCATTGTTTTGTTAGTCGTACTAATTCTTGCCGTATTGGTCTGCATAGAGTTGGGTGAATATTTCAATCAGAGGATAGTCATCAAGCGTAAAAAACCGTCAATATTGAAAAAATTTCCGCTGGTGGAATCTTGCTGCTTGACTGGTATCTGGGTTTTCATAACTGTTTATGCTGTGGCTGGATTATTTATCTTTATTGTTTTGGCAATAGCTCTAATGATTAATCCATTCCGTAGCGTAGGCGAGGACGCGGCCAAACTCGATCTGAGTAAAGAGTACACGGATGCACCCTGGATACAGCTGCAGGCGCCAGGAAGTAGTTCGCCAGAGCGTTTTCGTGTCGTGGAGTGTTCCGCACAGTTCTGTGCGCTGTACAGGAAGCCAAGCGTAGTGGCGGTTCCGGTTGGCAAGGTCGAGTGGGTAGAGGCCTTGCCGCCAGGGCAAAAGGCGAGTCGCTAGATCAGCTTCAAGGTATGGCAGGGTCGGTAACAGGACCTTGCCAGCCAAGGGCAGGTGTCACACGACGAGACACTGAAAAGAGAGGGGGGAGATGGTGCCGGCACCAGGAGTCGAACCCGGGACCTACTGATTACAAGTCAGTTGCTCTACCAGCTGAGCTATACCGGCAAGGGGGAGGCCATTATAGCCATGGAAAAGCCCTTGTAAACCAAGGATGTGCGACGGTTAAGGCTGGCGTAAGCCAGCTGCGGCTAAAATGGCGCAAAGAGCTTGCGAGGAGCCGCTGATGAGAACCAAAACCCTGGCCGTCCTGGCCGCTGCCCTGGCCGGTTGCACCAGCCAGGCGAATCTTGAACGCAATCCGCCCATGGAGCTGCGCACGGGCAAGAGTGCTGAGGACTATCGCACCTGTCTGGTGGCCGGCCTGGAGAAGGATGGTCGGCACGTGCTGGTCCAGCCGCAGGGCAGCAGTGGGCAGCGCCTGCTGGTGGACAGCAAGGTGCCTGGGGCGACCGCGGCGATCATCGACATCGGTTCGGCGTCGCGCGGCACGCGTATCCAGCTGCGTGAGCAGATGGCCAACAATCCGCTGCGGCCGCGGACCATTCTGACGGCGGTCAAGGATTGTCTGTGAGGTGAGCGGCTAGGCAGGCTGCCCTCACCCTGGCCCTCTCCCCGAGGGAGAGGGGGAAGAGCGGACTGCCCGTCGTCACCTGGAAAGGCATATACAAGAAGGGCGCCCGAGGGCGCCCTTCTTGCGTTCCGCTGCCTGGGATCAGGCGGCCGGTTGGTCACGACGCTGCGGGACGGGCTCGGCGGCGCGCTGGCCGTTGACGTCACGCATGGGAGTACCCCGTACCGGGGCGCCGTTGGCGACGTAGTAGGCGGCATTGCTGCGCGGCAGCGGGGCGCGACCACGGATTTTGTCGGCGATCTTCTCGGCGAGCATGATGGTCGGGGCGTTGAGGTTGCCCGTCGCGATGATCGGCATGATGGAGGCGTCCACCACGCGCAGGCCTTCCAGGCCGTGCACGCGACCGGCGCCGTCGACCACCGCCATGTCGTCGGTACCCATCTTGTTGGAGCAGGACGGGTGATAGGCGGTCTCGGCATGGGAGCGCACGAAGGCGTCCAGCTGGGCATCGGTCACGCAATCGCGGCCCGGGTTGATCTCTTCGCCACGATAGGGATCCAGCGCCGGCTGCTGCATGATTTCGCGGGTCAGGCGAATGCCGTCGCGGAATTCGCGCCAGTCCTGCTCGGTGCTCATGTAGTTGAACAGGATGCTCGGATGCTGGCGCGGATCGCGCGAGGTCAGTTCGATGCGGCCGCGGCTGGGCGAGCGCATGGAGCCGACGTGGGCCTGGAAGCCATGGGCTTCGATGGCGTTGGTGCCGTTGTAATTGATGGCGATCGGCAGGAAGTGGTACTGGATGTTGGGCCAGTCGAATTCCTCGCTGGAGCGGATGAAACCGCCCGCCTCGAAGTGGTTGCTGGCGCCGAGGCCGGTGCCCTTGAGCATCCATTCCAGGCCGATCTGCGGCTGGTTGTACCACTTCAGCGCCGGATACAGCGAGACCGGCTGCTTGCACTCGTACTGCAGGTACATCTCCAGGTGGTCCTGCAGATTCTGGCCGACGCCGGGCAGGTCGTGGACGACCGGGATGTCGAAGCGACGCAGCAGCGGCGCGGGGCCGACGCCGGAGCGCTGCAGGATCTGCGGCGAGGCGATGGCGCCGGCGCAGAGCAGGACTTCACGACGGGCGCGCACGGTGATGGCTTCCAGCGAATCGCCCTTCATGTAGGCCACGCCATTGGCGCGCTTGCCTTCGAAGAGGATGCGATCGGTGGTGGCGTGGGTGACGATGGTCAGGTTCGGGCGACCCTTGGCCTGGTCCAGATAGCCGCGCGCGGTGCTGGAGCGACGGCCGTTCGGAGTGACGAAGCGGTCCATCGGGCCGAAGCCTTCCTGCTGATAGCCGTTGAGGTCTTCGGTGCGTGGATAGCCCGCCTGGACACCGGCTTCGACCATGGCTTCGAACAGGGGATTGGTATTCGGCTTGGCGGTGGTCACCGAGACCGGGCCGTCGCCGCCGTGCCAGTCGTTGGCCCCGGCGTCGCGCTTCTCGGCCTTGCGGAAGTAGGGCAGGCAGTCGAGGTAGGTCCAGTCGTCCAGGCCATCGAGTTGCGCCCAGTTGTCGTAGTCCAGGGCGTTGCCGCGGATGTAGCACATGCCGTTGATCAGCGAAGAGCCGCCCAGGCCCTTGCCGCGACCGCATTCCATCCGGCGGTTGTCCATGTGCGGCTCGGGCTCGGTCTGGTAGGCCCAGTTGTACTGCTTGCCCTGCAACGGATAGGCGAGGGCGGCCGGCATCTGGGTACGGAAGTCCAGACGATAGTCGGGGCCGCCGGCTTCCAGCAGCAGGACGGTCACGTCCTGGTCTTCGGTCAGCCGGGTGGCCAGGACATTGCCGGCCGAGCCGGCGCCTATGACGATGTAGTCGAATTCGTGTGCCATGAAAAAGTCTCCTCCTGACGGCGGGTGGGGTCTGGCCCCAGCCCCGGACCCTCTCCAGCGGAGAGGGAAGAAAAGCGCTGCCTGAGCGGCTTAGAAGATCGAGGCGTAGTCGCCCAGCTCGACCTGCACCGACTTGATGCGGGTGTAGTGGCCGAGGGTGGTGAGGCCGTTTTCGCGACCGACGCCGGAGTGCTTGTAGCCACCCACCGGCATCTCGGCGGGGGATTCGCCCCAGGTGTTGATCCAGCAGATGCCGGCTTCCAGGCGGTGGATCATGCGGTGGGCGCGGGCCAGGTCACGGGTGACCACGCCGGCCGCCAGGCCGTACTCGGTGTCGTTGGCGCGGCGCACCACCTCGTCCTCGTCGGCATAGGCCAGGATGCTCATGACCGGGCCGAAGATCTCTTCGCGGGCGATGGCCATGTCGTCACGGCAATCGGTGAAGACGGTGGGAGCGACGAAGTTGCCCTTGGCCAGCTCGCCCTGGGTGACGCGCTCGCCACCGGTGAGCAGGCGGGCGCCTTCGGTCTGGCCCTGGGCGATGTAGCCCAGCACCTTTTCCATGTGTGGGGTGCTGACCAGCGGCCCGAAGTTGGTTTCGGCGGCCAGGGGATCGCCCAGCTTGATGCGCTTGACCCGCTCCACCACCTTGGCTTCGAAGTCGGCCTTGAGCGCCTGGGGCACGAAGACGCGGGTGCCGTTGGTGCAGACCTGGCCGGAGCTGAAGAAGTTGGCCATCACGGCGATGTCGGCGGCGCGCTCCAGATCGGCGTCGTCACAGACGATCAGCGGCGACTTGCCGCCCAGCTCCATGGTGACTTCCTTGAGGGTCGAGCCGGCGGCGCTGGCCATGACCTTCTTGCCGGTAGCGACGCCGCCGGTAAAGGAGATCTTCTCGATGCCGGGATGCTCGGTCAGCGCCACGCCGACCTCCGGGCCGACGCCATTGACCACGTTGAAGACGCCATCGGGCAGGCCGGCCTCGGTGTAGATCTCGGCCAGCTTCAGCGCGGTCAGCGGGGTGACTTCGCTGGGCTTGAAGATCATGGCGTTGCCGGCGGCCAGGGCCGGAGCGGATTTCCACAGGGCGATCTGGATCGGGTAGTTCCAGGCGCCAATGCCGGCGACCACGCCCAGCGGCTCGCGGCGGGTATAGACGAAGGAGGTCTCGCGCAGCGGGATCTGCTCGCCTTCCAGCGCCGGGACGAGGCCTGCGTAGTACTCGAGCACGTCGGCGCCGGTGACGATGTCCACGGCCTGGGTCTCGGATAGGGCCTTGCCGGTGTCCAGGGTTTCCAGCAGCGCCAGCTCATCGTTGCGCTCGCGGAGGATGTCCACGGCCTTGCGCAGGATGCGCGAGCGCTGCATGGCGGTCATCGCGGCCCAGACCTTCTGGCCGGCAGCGGCAGCGGCCACCGCCTTGTCCACGTCGGCGCGGCTGGCGCTCTGTACCACGGCAAGCACCTCGCCGGTGGCGGGATTCAGGGTTTCGAAGGTGGCGCCACCGGTGGCGGCGACATAACGGCCACCAATGTAGAGCTGCTGTTCGGCGAAACGGGCCATGGACGTTCTCCCAAGCTGGGCGGGCGCCGTGGCACCCGCAAGGAACACAGGGGGCGCGAAAGAAGGAGCTCTTTGCGCCAGCGATGAATCCAGTCTACTTAATTTTTATTGAACGTTCAATCAATTAAAAATTCGCAGGCGTGCCGAGACGGGCCGATGGGCGGCCCAGAGCGGTTCGATCAGAGAGGGATGGATAAGGAAAAGCGGGAGGGGAGCCCCGGGCGGAGCGGACCGGCCGGGGTCGAAGCGGTCAGGGAGCGGTCAGGCCTTGGCCAGTTGCAGGTCCAGGTAGTCGTAGGCGATCTGCAGGGCCTGCTGAGTGTTGAAGGTGTCGCCGGAAAGGGCGCCGCGCAGCCAGAGGCCATCGATGATGGCGGCCAGGCCGCGCGCCGAGGCGCGGGCCTGCTCATGGGGCAGGAGGCGCCGGAATTGCCAGCAGAGGTTGGAATAGAGGCGCAGGTCGTTGATGCGTTGCAGGCGGCGCAGGTTGGGCTGGTGCATGCTGGTGGCCCAGAAGGCCAGCCAGGTCTTCATGGCCGGGCCGCTGACCTGGGTATCGTCGAAGTTGCCCTGGATGATGGCGCGCAGGTTGGCAGCGGGATCATCGCCGGGCAGGGCGGCGCGGCGTTCGCGCACGGCCTGGCGCAGAGCATTCATCAGATGCCGCATGGTGGCTTCGAGCAGGCCGTTCTTGTCCTGGAAGTAGTGGCTGATGATGCCGTTGGAGACGCCGGCCTTGCGGGCGATGAAGGCGATACTGGCGTCGCCCATGCCGACTTCGTCGACGGCTTCGAGGGTCGCGGCAATGAGCTGCGAACGGCGGATGGGTTGCATCCCGACCTTGGGCACGAGGCATCTCCTGGACAGAGCGGAAGGAGCCTCGGAGGGTAACTATTTTTTATTGAACGTTCAATCAATAAAAACGGTCACGACCTCTTGGATTGTGCCCTGGCCAAGGCGGCAATACCAGTCCTGACAGGTGGTTACTTTTAATAACCGCCCGAAAGGCGTAGGCTGGGAACCAGTTCTGCTTCGAGGATCGCCATGGACGCCGTGGTCAGTCGTATCTCCAGCCGTCGCCGCCTGCATGCCCATGCCTGTCCCATCCGGGATGTGCTGGACCGCATCGGCGATGCCTGGTCCTTGCTCACGCTCTTCACCTTGGAACCCGGTCCGCTGCGCTTCAACGAATTGCGCCGGCGGGTCGACGGCATTTCCCAGCGCATGCTCAGCGTGACCCTGCGTCAACTGGAGCGCGATGGCCTGGTGTCCCGCACGGTGACGCCGACCAAGCCGCCCCAGGTGGAATACGCCCTCACCGAGCTGGGCCAGAGTCTGATGGTGCCGGTGGGTGCCCTGGCCGCCTGGGCCTCGGCGAAGCAGCCTTTAATTCAGCGCCACAGGGCGGCCTACGATCAGGCCGCCGAGGAGAATCCTGATGACCCGTCTCTCTAAGACCGCCCTGTCGGTCCTCGACCTGGTCCCCATCCGTGACGACGGCGACGCGACCCAGGCGCTGCACAATGCCCTGACCCTGGCGCGCCATGTCGAGCAGCTCGGCTTTTCCCGCTACTGGGTCGCCGAGCACCACAACATGGACGGTATCGCCAGCTCAGCGACCAGCGTGCTGCTGGGCTACCTGGCGGCCGGCACCAGCACCCTGCGCCTGGGATCGGGCGGCATCATGCTGCCCAACCACGCACCGCTGGTGGTGGCCGAGCAGTTCGGCACCCTGGCCTCGCTGTATCCGGGCCGCATCGAACTCGGCCTGGGCCGCGCGCCGGGCTCGGATCAGCGCACCGCCTATGCCCTGCGGCGCGACCGCCTGGGCAGCTCCGACGACTTCCCGCGGGACGTGGAGGAGCTGCAGCACTACTTTGGCCCGCAGCAGCCGGCGCAGGGCGTGATCGCCATGCCTGGGGTGGGCACCGAGGTGCCGATCTGGCTGCTGGGTTCGAGCCTGTTCAGTGCCCAGCTGGCGGCGGCCAAGGGGCTGCCCTATGCCTTCGCCTCGCACTTCGCGCCGCGCTATGTGCACGAGGCGATCCGGCTCTATCGCGAGAACTTCAAGCCGTCTGCGGTGCTTGATCGTCCCTATGTGATGCTCGGGGTACCCCTGGTGGCGGCCGACAGCGACGACGAGGCCAATTACCTGGCCACCACCGTCTACCAGCGCATCCTGGCGCTGTTCCGCGGCGACAGCTTGCGCCTGCAGCCGCCGGTGCGCAGCATGGAAGGGGTGTGGTTGCCCCATGAGAAGGAGTCGGTGTCGAGCTTTCTCGGCATGGCGGTGATCGGTGGACCGGACAAGGTCCGCGAGCGCCTGGAGCTGCTGCTGGAGAAGACCGACGCCGACGAGCTGATCTTTACCTGCGACGTCTACGAGCAGGCGGACCGGTTGCGCGCCTTCTCGATCCTGGCGGATCTGAAGGGCGGTTGATCGGGGATTGGGTCTGTTGGGCTTCGCTGCGCTCAGCCCAACCTACGTGTGCGCAGCGTTATCCACGTCGATGAGCCGTAGGTTGGATTGAGACGGCTTCATCGTCGAAGCCCAACAGGCCCAAACGAAAAAGCCGACCCTTGCTAGCGGTCGGCTTTTTTGTGTCCGCAGCATGGGATCGTGCGGTTCTTGTTGGGCTTCGCTGCGCTCAACCCAACCTACGTGTGCGCAGCGTTTAGGCGTTCTACAGGAAGGTGAAGACCTGCTCGCGGGGTAGACGCGACTTCGGCAGGGCGGCGTTGAAGTCGCTTTCGCCGCGATAGCCCAGGCCGACCACCACCAGGGCGGTATAACCCTGTTCGCGCAGACCCAGTTCCTGGTCCAGGCTGTTGGCGTCGAAGCCCTCCATGGGAGTGGCATCGATACCCAGCGCGGCGGCGCCCAGCAGCAGGGTGCCCAGCGCCAGGTAGGTCTGCTTCTCCATCCAGTGCTGCACATCCTGGCGCTCATGGCGATGCAGGTCGACGAAGTGGCGGCGGGTGCCGTCCTGGGTGGTGCGCGCCTCGGGTTTGGCGAAGCGGCCGTCCTGGGCTTCCTGCTCCAGCACCTGGGCCAGATGGCCTTCGGTCATCTCCAGGCGAGTGCAGAGCACGATGACGTGGGAGGCCGGCAGCACCTTGGGCTCGTTGTAGGGGCTCTGCATGCCACGGGCGACGCGCGTCCTGGCCTCGGCGCTGGCGGCGACCACGAAGTGCCACGGCTGGGAATTGACCGAGGAGGGCGCCTGGCGCAGCAGCTCCAGCAGTTCTTCGATCTGTTCGGCCGGGATGCTGCGGGAGCCGTCGAAGGCCTTGGTGGTGTAGCGGGTACGGGCGATCTGGGACAGCTGCATGGATAACTCCTGATCGGATCAGTGGGTAGGGGCCGGCTGGGCGTCGATCTTGACGCGGAACAGGCTGTAGGGTTTCTGGCGCAGGTCCTGGCCGTTGTGGAACTGGGCCTGGCGATGGAGCTGATTGGCGGTGAAATAGAGATAGCCGTCCGGACCGATGCTGAAGGTGTCAGGCCAGAGCACACGCGGATCGTGGACCAGGGTCTTCCAGCTGCCGTCGGCCTGGCGCTGGCGTACGGCGTTGTGCTCGTAGTCACCGGCATAGACGCGGCCCTGGGCATCGGCTTCGAGGCCGTCGGAAGCGCCTTTCTCGCCGAGATCCTGCACCCCGGCGCGCACCTGGGCCTCGCTGGCGCTGAGGTCGCGCAGCAGGGCGGTGGGCACGGCATAGAGGTGCCGACTGGACAGCGGGCTGAAGTAGAGGGTGCCGCCGTCCGGCGACAGGGCGATGCCATCGCTGGCGATGGCCGGGCGGACCTTGCTGCCATCGGGACGCTGCATCAGCAGCGGCTCGCCTTCCACCACCGGCACGAAGCTGGGATCGACATTGGCCTGGGGCGCACCGGTCAGGCGGCGCTGGGCCTGACCGGTGGCGAGGTCGAGGATGATCAGGCCACCGGGAGGCGCCGAGTCGGTGACATAGGCCACCCCGGCGCGACCGACGCGAAAGTCGAAGCGCACGTCGTTGACGTAGCTGTTGGGTTCGAGCACCGCGGCCGGGAAGACCAGGGTCCTGGCGACCTTGTTGGTCTTGAGGTCGATGGCCACCAGCTTGACGCCGCCGGCCTTGGGCGCGGCAAAGCCCGGTGCGGCGGTATCCAACACCCAGAGGTGCCCGCGCCCATCGGCCACCACGCTCTGCACGCTGATGAAACCCTTGCCCGGCTGACCAGGCGTTTCCACGTTCAACGCGGCGTCCGGATAGGGTACCGCCTTGCCGTCCTTGAGTTCGGCCACGGTGAAGGGCACCGCATCGCCCCAGCGCGGATAGTTGACGAAGATCCGACCGGTCTCGCTGACGGTGACCCCGGTGGGCATGGCGTCCTGGAAGGCGAACACCGGCTCCAGCTGGCCCAGGGTGCGCTCCTGGGGCAGCGGCGCAGCCTGGGCCGTCAGGCTACCCACGGCCAGGGCGACGGCGAGGGTCAGGGCAGTGAAGCGAGGCATCAGAAACCCTCCAGCACGAGCTTGCCACGCGCCTGGTGACTCTCCAGCAGGGCATGGGCGCGGCGCAGGTTGGCGGCATCGATCCGGCCTAGGTGTTCACCCAGGGTGGTCTTGAGGATGCCCTGGTCGACCAGCCCGGCCACGCGTTCGAGGATTTCGTGCTGGCGCACCTTGTCCGGAGTCTGGAACAGCGAGCGGGTGAACATCAGTTCCCAGTGCAGCGACAGCGACTTGGCCTTCATCGGTACCACGTCCAGTTGCGCCGGATCGTCGATCACGCCGAGACGGCCCTGGGGTCGCAGGACATCCACCAGCTGGGTGAAGTGCTCATCGGTGTGGGTGAGGCTGGCGACCAGGGTCACGCCGTCCAGGCCCAGGGCTTCGAGCTGGGGGCGCAGCGGCTGGTGGTGGTCGATGACGTGGTGGGCGCCGAGGGTACGCACCCAGTCCTGGGTTTCTTGGCGCGAGGCGGTACCGATCACGGTCAGTTCGGTGAGTTGGCGGGCCAGCTGGATCAGCACGGAACCGACGCCGCCTGCCGCGCCCATCACCAGCAGCTGCTGGCCGGCGCCGCCGCCTTCGGTCGCACCGAGACGGTCGAACAATAGTTCCCAGGCGGTGATGGCGGTTAGCGGCAGGGCCGCGGCCTGGGCGTGATCCAGGCTTTTGGGCTTGTGCCCGGCCAGGTGTTCGTCGACCAGGTGCAGCTCGCTGTTGCAGCCAGGGCGGAACAGCTCGCCAGCATAGTAGACCTCGTCACCCACGGCGAAGCGGCTGACGGCGCTGCCCACGGCGCGGACCACGCCGGAGACGTCCCAGCCCAGCACCTTGGACTCGCGCTGTACCAGGCCCTGGCGCACCTTGGTGTCGACCGGATTGACCGACACGGCGCGGACCTCCACCAGGAGGTCATGGGCCTCGGGCGTGGGATCGGTCAGCACGGCATCCTGCAGGGCGCGGGGATCACTGGCGGGGAGGGTGGTGTCACCGTGGATGATGGCTTTCATGGGCGGATTCCTTTGTACGATAAGAAGACATGGGCCCATGGTCGTCTTCATGCTCGACCGGAAAAAGCGGCAGAATCGGATAGCACCTTCACTGCAGGAGTGAAAATGATCCGCTTCGACGACCTCGGCCTCTTCGTCCGTTCCGCCGCCCTGGGTAGCTTTTCCCGCGCCGCCCGCGAGGCCGACCTGTTGCCAGGCCAGGTAAGCGCCGCCATCGGCCGGCTGGAGCGGGAGCTGGGTATCCGCCTGTTCGCCCGCTCGACGCGCAGCCTGAGACTGACCGCCGAAGGCGAGGCCTACCTGCCTTATGCCCGGGAGGTGCTGGAGACCCTGCGCGAAGGGCGCGAACGGCTGCAGGGTGAGAGCCCCGAGCTGCGCGGGGTGTTGCAGGTGGCGGCGCCGTCCGACCTGGGGCGCAATCTGCTGCTGCCGTGGCTGACCGAATTCCGTCAGCGGCATCCGGGGCTGACGCTACGGCTGTTTGTGTCGGACCAGCAGGCGGACGTCTACCGCGATCCCGTGGATATCGCCCTGCGCTACGGGCGCAGCCAGGACGATAGCCTGGTGGCCCTGCCGCTCGCCCCGGACAACCGCCGGCTGCTGGCGGCGGCGCCGGCCTATCTGGCCCGTCAGGGTACGCCGCGCAGCCTGGATGACCTGGGCAGGCACGCCTGCTTGCTCTACCAGCTGCATGGGCGCACCCATGACAAGTGGAGCTTTCCACAGGCCGACGGTGGCCTGCGCCAGGTGGCCGTCGGCGGACCTTTGCAGAGTGACGATGCCGAGGTGGTGCGGCGCTGGGCGGTGACGGGGGAGGGCATCGTCTACAAGTCCTGGCTGGACATGCGCGACGATCTCCAAACCGGTCGGCTGGTACGGCTGCTGCCCGAGCAGCCCGGCGAGCCGTTGCCGCTGCAGCTGTTCTGCCCGCACCGCCGGCAATTTTCGCCAGCCGTGCGGCAGCTGCATGGCTGGCTGGCGGAGCGCTTCGCCGCCCTGGGCAAGCAACCCTGAAACGCAAAGGGGGTGGCGCCGCGAACGGAACCACCCCCTGGGTACCAGGCCCGGTCTTACTGCAGATGCTGCTTGAGCAACTGGCCGGCCTGAGTCAGCGCAGCCTGGACCTCGGGCACCTTGGCCAGGACGTTGAGCAGCCCGTAGTCGTGGATCATGCCGTTGTAGCGCACCTGGACGACCTCGACGCCGGCAGCGTTGAGCTTGCGCGCATAGGCCTCGCCCTCGTCACGCAGCACGTCGTTCTCGGCGGTCTGCACCAGCGCCGGCGGCAGGCCCTTGAGCTGGGCCTCGCTGGCTCGCAACGGCGAGGCATAGACGTTGGCGCGCTCGGTCTCGCTGGTGGTGTAGTTGTCCCAGAACCACTTCATCATGTTGCGGGTAAGGAAGCGGCCCTCGGCATAGGTCTGGTAGGAGCCGTTGTCGAAGCTGGCATCGGTCACCGGCCAGAACAGCACCTGGTAGCGCAGCTTGGGCGTGCCCTTGTCCTTGGCCATCAGGCTGACCACCGCGGCCATGTTGCCGCCGACGCTGTTGCCGGCCACCGCCAGACGACTGCCGTCGATAGCGATCTCCTTGCCATGCTCGGCTACCCATTTCGTCGCAGCATAGGCCTGATTGATGGCCACCGGGAAGTGGGCCTCCGGACTCGGGGTGTAATTGACGAACACCGCCGTGGCACCGGAGGCCACCACCAGGTCACGCACCAGGCGCTGGTGGGTGGGGAAGTCACCCAGCACCCAGCCGCCGCCATGGAAGAACATGAAGGCCGGTGTCTGCCCCTTGGCGTTCGCCGGGCGGACGATGGTCAGCTGCAGCGGCTTGCCGTCGACCTGGATGGTCTTTTCGCTGGTCTTGACCCCTGAGAGATCGACCTTGACGCCGGACTGGGCGCCGGACAGCACCGCGCGGGCATCCTTGGGGCTCAGGGTTTCCAGAGGTTTGCCACCGCTGCTATTCAGCGCATCGACGAAGCCCTGGGTGGTGCGTTCCAGGGCCGGATCGGGCTGGGGCGCGGCGAAGGCGCTGCCCAGGGCCAGGGTGAGCGCGGAAAGGCCAAGCAGACGAGAGACGGGACGCATGACAGAGGACTCCTCGAACGGGAAAGACCGGGCGCCTCGGCTGAAGCGCCTGGGTAATACCGCGACCCTTAGGCCAGGGTCAGGCGCACGTCCACGTTGCCGCGGGTGGCGTTGGAGTAAGGGCAGACCTGGTGGGCCTTCTCGATCAGGTCTTCGGCCACGGCGCGCTCCAGGCCCGGCAGGCTGATGACGAGCTCGACGTCCAGGGCGAAGCCGGTGGGGATGGGGCCGATGCCGACCTGGGCGGTCACGCTGACGTCCGCCGGCACGGCGATCTTTTCCTTGGCACCGACGAACTTGAGCGCGCCGATGAAGCAAGCCGAGTAACCGGCGGCGAAGAGTTGCTCGGGATTGGTGCCGGCACCCCCGGCACCGCCCAGCTCCTTGGGCGTGGACAGCTGCACGTCCAGGGCCTTGTCGCTGCTGATGGAACGACCGTCACGGCCGCCGGTGCTGGTGGCGGAAGCGGTGTAGAGGATGTTCATGGCGTGCTCCTTTTTAGGTATCGCGATAACTGGTTGATCGGGCTTGGATCGCAAGGATTGCCCAGGTACGGATTTAAGTTATCGCGATACTTGTTATCGCGCAAATATATTTTTGGGGGCAGGCGACCAGCGGCGGTGGGACGGGATCAACGCTCCAGCTTGGCACGCAGGGTCATCAGGTTTTCCCGCAAGGCATTCATCTGCGCATCGCCCAGTGCGCAATAGCCGCTGATGGTGCCGTTGATCTCCCGGGCCCGCTCGCGCAGGGCCCGGCCAGCCTCGGTGAGCTCGATGGACAGGTTGCGCTCGTCCTCGGCATTGCGCTGCCGAGTCACGTAGCCCTCGGCTTCCAGGCGCTTGAGCACCGGGGTCAGGGCGCCGGAATCCTGGTGCAGCCGACGCGCCAGCTCCTTGAGCGGCAGGCGGTCGTTCTCCCAGAGCACCAGCATCATCAGGTACTGCGGGTAGGTCAGGCCCACCTCCTCGAGCAGCGGCTTGTACACCTTGGTCATGGCCAGCGAGGTGGAGTACAGCGCGAAGCACAGCTGCTGATCGAGCAGAAGAGGGTCTTTGTTGGTCATGGCGGTCCCGCCTGGGTAAATGAGAAGTGATTCTACCCCGAGCATTTGGGTAGCATTAGCCCTTTCGCTTTCAGACCCCAGGGTTTCCATGCGTATCCATGTGTCGTTCATCGATCGTGTCGGCATCACTCAGGAAGTCCTGGCGCTGCTCGGGGCGCGCAATCTCAATCTGGACGCCGTGGAGATGGTGCCGCCCAATGTCTACATCGATGCGCCGACCCTGAGCGCGGTGGTGCTGGAGGAATTGCGCGCCGCCCTGCTCACCGTGGTGGGGGTCGAGGCGGTGCGGGTAGTAGACATCCTGCCGGGCCAGCGACGCTCCCTGCAACTCGATGCCCTGCTCGCCGCCATGGCCGATCCGGTGCTGGCGGTGGACGGCGAGGGACGCATCCTGCTGGCCAATCCGGCCTTTGCCGCCTTGGCCGGCGAAGGCGCCGGCAATACCCTGGCCGAACTCTTCAACGACAGCGAATTGCCCGCCGAATTGCTGGATCAGGGCTTTCGCCTGCCCCTGCGCGAGGTGGTGCTGCGCGGCCAAGCGCTGTTGCTGGACGCCACCCCCATTGGCGAACCCGTGGGCGGACTAGCCGGCGGGCTGCTGACCCTCTATGCCCCTAGCCGCATTGGCGGCCGCCTCTCGGCGCTGCGCCACGACACCCCCGAGGGCTTCGATTCGCTGCTCGGTGACTGCGCCGCCATCCGTACCCTCAAGGCCAGGGCCCAGCGCCTGGCCGCCCTGGAGGCGCCACTGCTGATCCTGGGCGAAACCGGTACCGGCAAGGAGCTGGTGGCGCGCGCCTGCCACGCCGCCAGTGCCCGCCGCGAGGCGCCCTTTCTGGCGCTGAACTGTGCGGCCCTGCCGGAAAGCCTGGCCGAGAGCGAACTGTTCGGCTATGCCCCAGGGGCCTTCACCGGCGCTCAGCGCGGCGGCAAGCCGGGCCTGCTGGAGCTGGCCGACCAGGGCACGGTGTTTCTCGACGAGGTCGGTGAGATGTCGCCCTATCTGCAGGCCAAGCTGCTGAGATTTCTCTCGGACGGCAGCTTTCGCCGCGTTGGCGGGGCCCAGGAAACCAAGGTCAATGTGCGCATTCTCGCCGCCACCCATCGCGACCTGCAGGCCATGGTCGCGACCGGCACCTTTCGCGAAGACCTCTTCTACCGCCTCAACGTGCTCAGCCTGCAGGTGCCGGCCTTGCGCGAGCGCGGCCAGGACATCCTGCTGCTGGCGCGGCACTTCCTGCAGCAGGCCTGCGCCCAGATCGGTCGACCACCGTGCCGCCTGGCGCCGGCCACCTACGGCGTGCTGCTGGGCAATGCCTGGCCGGGCAACGTCCGGCAATTGCAGAACATCCTCTTTCGGGCGGCTGCCATCAGCGAGAGTGGCCAGATCGACGTCGACGACCTGGACCTGGCCGGTACCGCAGTGGCCGGTCAGGTCGAAACCGAGGTCAGCACCCTGGAAGCCGCTGTCCAGGGCTACGAGGCGGCGCTGCTGGAACGGCTCTATCCACAGTATCCGTCCAGCCGCCAGCTGGCCGCGCGCCTGCAGACGTCCCACTCGGCCATCGCCATGCGCCTGCGACGTTACGGCATCCCGCGGCGCTAGAGGCCGCGGGCGTCCGGATCAGCGCAAGACGTTGGTCTTGGCCAGGTCCACCACCTCGCTGCCACGGCCACTCATCACCGCGCGCAGCATGTAGAGGCTGAAGCCCTTGGCCTGGGCGGCCTCGATCTTCGGTGGCAGCGACAGTTCCTGCTTGGCGATGCGCACGTCCACCAGCGCCGGGCCGGGGTGGGCGAAGGCCTCCTCCAGGGTGGCGTCGAGCAGACTGGCCGATTCCACCTTCCAGCCGCGCACGCCGCAGGCCTCGGCCACCCGGGCGAAATCGACCTCACCCAGATCGGTGGTCTCGTCGATCATGCCAGCGGCCTTCATCTCCATGGCGACGAAACCCAGGGTGGCGTTGTCGTAGACGATGACCTTGACCGGCAGCTTTTCGCTGGCGAGGGTCGCCAGTTCGCCGAGCAGCATGGACAGTCCGCCATCGCCGGCGAGGGCCACCACCTGGCGATCGGGATAGGCCGCCTGCAGACCCATGGCCTGGGGCAGGGCGTTGGCCATGGAGCCGTGGCTGAAGGAGCCGGCCAGCTTGCGCTCGAAGTTCATCGCCAGGTAGCGCGCCGCCCATACCGTGGGGGTGCCGACGTCGCAGGTGAAGAGGGCGTCCGCCGCGGCCAGTTCACTGACCCGGGTGGTGAGGTACTGCGGATGCAACGGCTCGCCATCGGCGGTGGCGGTGGCCAGTTCGTCCAGCTCGGCGCGGGTCTTGCGGTAGTGCTGCTGGGCCTTTTCCAGGAAGCGACTGTGGCTGTTGGGCGCAAGGCGCGGCAGCAGGGCGTCGAGGGTGGCGCGGACATCGCCCACCAACCCCTTGAGCAGCGGGGTACGCACGCCCAGGTGGGCGCCGCGCACGTCGATCTGCACCACCCGACCGTGATCCGGGAAGAAGTTGCGATAGGGGAAATTGCTGCCCAGCATCAGCAGTAGGTCGCACTCCTTGAGCGCGTGATAGCCGGACGAAAAGCCGATCAGTCCGGTCATGCCCACGCCATAGGGATTGGAGTACTCGATATGGGCCTTGCCGCGCAGCGCATGGACCACCGGCGCCTGCAGCCGCTCGGCCAGGGCCACCACCTGGGCATGGGCACCGGCGCAACCGGCGCCGCAGAGCAGGGTGATGCGCTTCTCGCCAGCCAGCAACTCGGCCAGGGCGTCCAGTTCGGCCTCCGGCGGGACCACCACCGGACGCACCGGCTCGCTCCACTGGGCTTCCTTGAGCGGCGCCTCGGCCAGGGCCACGTCGCCGGGAATCACCACCACCGACACCGAGCGATTGAGAATGGCCGAGCGCATGGCGGTCTCGAGGATGCGCGGCAGCTGCTCGGGATGGGAGACCACCTCGCAGAAGTCGCTGCAATCGCGGAACAGCCGCTCCGGGTGGGTCTCCTGGAAATAGCCCAGGCCGATTTCGCTGGAGGGAATCTGGGCGGCGATGGCCAGCACCGGCGCGCCGCTGCGCTGGGCGTCGAACAGGCCGTTGATCAGGTGCAGATTGCCCGGACCGCAGGAGCCGGCGCAGACCGCCAGGCGCCCGCTGGTGTCGGCCGCGGCACTGGCGGCGAAGGCGGCGGCTTCTTCGTGCCGTACGCCGCGCCAGCGGATGCGATCGCGCTTGCGCAGGCTTTCGGTGAGGCCGTTGAGCGAATCGCCCGGCAGGCCCCAGATGGTGTCTACACCCGCGGCTTCGAGGGTGGCGACGAGCAGATCGGCAACGGTTTTCACAGCCATGACAAAGACTCCAGGCAAGGGTGGGGGAGAGCAAAGCCGCTTGGCAGAGGTCTTGTTGTGCTTTCTTGGTCCGACAGAGCGGGGCGGAAGTTCGCCTTGGGTGCTCCTGTCTGAATCTGGCCTCCGGCTCCGCTGACGTTCCGCTTCCGGCGTTCTTGCCCAGGCTTCGCCAGGTGGCATCCGCGAGCAGAGCGCTCTGCCAGCTGCGTCGCCCGCTGCCGAGAGCATGCCGATTGACAGATCTGGCCTTGCTCCCAATATGGGATGTACAGCCGATACGTTCCGGGAGGCCGAGCTTGGATCAAGGTGCCGTGTTTCAGAGCAATCGCAGCCAGGCGGGGAGACTGCCCAAGGCGGTTGCTGCCCTGCCCGAAGACGTGAAGCGTGTCGAGGCGGTCGCCGTTGGCCGCGCGAGGATCATCGCTCCGGTCGGGGGATCCTGGGATTTCTGGTTCGAGGGGGAGGGTGTCACGGCGGATTTCATGGCGGAACGTGGCCAGCCCACCGAGCGGGGGCGTGAGCCTTCACTCGACACCAAGGGCAGTTGTGCATCAGTACGATCACCCTGATGGAGCAGATCTAGGGCTTCGCCGTACGTCTGGACGTGTTGAAGTACGGTCAGGAAGCCGCGGCGCACACCAGGCAACGGCGTACTTTAAAGATTGGTTACTGCCGAAGGGAATGGGTCGGCGAGGGCGTTCACGCTGGCCTTGTTTACCCTGTATGGATAAGGGACAGCAGCCTGCAACCCGTTCAGCCTGGCTGTCAGATCCAAGAGCCCAGCTAACATTGTAATGATTTAGATACGGTGTTCGAAAATCGATACGGCTATAGGCGGCTAATCTGTCAATCGTAACGATTTCGTTACAGAGCACCATACTCTGACCCGCTAAGCCCTTGAAAATACTGAATTTTGTTCCTGGCATTGCCCTTGCACAACCAGACCCATCTATCCATCAGGACAAAGGTCCGCAGGAGTCTGGCAATGGGTCTGCGCTATACCGAAGAACACGAATGGCTGCGTCAGGAAGCCGATGGCAGTATCACCGTCGGCATCACCGACTATGCTCAGGACTCGCTGGGCGACCTGGTCTTCGTGCAACTGCCGGAGCTGCGCAGCTACGCCCAGGGCGATGAGGTCGCGGTGCTGGAGTCGGTCAAGGCCGCCAGCAACATCACCATGCCGCTGGACGGCGAGGTCCTGGCCGTCAACGAGGCGCTCGACGACGCGCCCGAAACCATCAACAGCGATCCGCTGAACGCCGGCTGGTTCTTTCGCTTCCAGCCCGCCAATGCCGAAGCCTTCGCCGCGCTGCTCGACGAAGCCGCCTATCAGCAACTGATCAAGGGGTAAGACCGCCATGTCGCTGCACGACACCCTCAGCACCGCCGACGAATTCGTCCCGCGTCATATCGGTCCGCGCGAGCTGGACGAGATCGCCATGCTGAACCTGCTCGGCTACGAATCCCTGGAGGCCATGACCGCCCAGGTGATCCCCGAGAGCATCAAGGGCACCAGCGTGCTGGACCTGCCCGCCGGACTGTCCGAAGCCGACGCCCTGGCCGAGCTGCGCACCATCGCCGGCAAGAATCGCCTGCTCAAGAGCATGATCGGTCAGGGCTACTACAACACCCATACCCCGGCGCCGATCCTGCGCAACCTGCTGGAAAACCCGGCCTGGTACACCGCCTACACCCCCTACCAGCCGGAGATCTCCCAGGGTCGCCTGGAAGCCCTGCTCAACTTCCAGACGCTGATCGGCGACCTCACCGGCATGCCGGTGGCCAATGCCTCGCTGCTGGACGAGGGCACCGCCGCCGCCGAGGCCATGACCTTCTGCAAGCGCCTGGCGAAAAACAAGGCCGGCGCCTTCTTCGCCTCCGTGCACTGCCATCCGCAGACCCTGGACGTCCTGCGCACCCGCGCCGAGCCCCTGGGCATCGAGGTGGTGGTGGGCGTGGAAACCGAAATCGAGGACCACGGCCGCTTCTTTGGCGCGCTGTTCCAATACCCGATGACCACCGGCGAGATCCGTGATTACCGGGAAAGCATCCAGGCCTTTCAGGCGGCCGGTGCCCTGGTGGCCATGGCCGCCGACCTGCTGGCCCTGACCCTGCTCACCCCGCCCGGCGAACTGGGTGCGGACGTGGCCATCGGTACCGCCCAGCGCTTTGGCGTACCGCTCGGTTTCGGCGGTCCCCACGCGGCCTACTTCGCCACCCAGGACAAGTACAAGCGCGACATGCCCGGGCGTGTCGTCGGCGTGTCCATCGACCGCCACGGCAACCCGGCCTATCGCCTGGCGCTGCAGACCCGCGAGCAGCACATCCGCCGCGAGAAGGCCACCAGCAACATCTGCACCGCCCAGGTGCTGCTGGCCAACATCGCCAGCATGTACGCGGTCTACCATGGTCCCGAAGGCCTGACCCGCATCGCCACCCGGGTGCAGCGGCTGACCAGCCTGCTGGCCGCCGGCCTGCAGCGCCTGGGCCACGAGACCCAGCACACTGCCTTCGACACCCTGACCCTGGTGTTCGGCGCGCGCACCGCCGCCCTGCACGAGGCCGCCCGTGCCTGTGGCTACAACCTGCGCGAGGTCAGCGCCGAGGCCCTGGGCGTGTCCCTGGACGAGACCAGCACCCTGGCCGATGTCCAGGCGCTGCTGGAGATCCTCGCCGACGGCAAGGCCGCGCCCCAGGTCGCCGAGCTGGGCGATGCCCAGGGCGTGGAAGTGCCCGCGGCGCTGCAGCGCCAGTCGGCCTTCTTGACCCATCCGGTGTTCGCCAGCCACAGATCCGAAACCGAGCTTATGCGCTACCTGCGCAAGCTGGCGGACAAGGACCTGGCCCTGGATCGCACCATGATCCCGCTGGGCTCCTGCACCATGAAGCTCAACGCCGCCAGCGAGATGATCCCGGTCACCTGGGCCGAATTCGGCGGTATCCACCCCTTCGCCCCAGCTGACCAGGCCGAGGGCTATGCCCAACTCACCACCGAGCTGGAGGCCATGCTCTGCGCCGCCACCGGCTATGACGCCGTGTCCCTGCAGCCCAACGCCGGCTCCCAGGGCGAGTACGCGGGCCTCCTGGCCATTCGCGCCTATCACGCGAGCCGCGGCCAGGGTGAGCGCGACGTCTGCCTGATCCCGGCGTCGGCCCACGGCACCAACCCCGCTACCGCCAGCATGGTCGACATGCGCGTGGTGGTGGTGGCCTGCGACAAGCGCGGCAACGTCGATCTCGACGACCTGCGCGCCAAGGCCGAGCAGCACAGCGAGCGCCTGGCCGCGCTAATGATCACCTACCCGTCCACCCACGGGGTGTTCGAAGAGGCCATCCGCGAGATCTGTCAGGTGGTCCATGACCACGGTGGGCAGGTCTATATCGACGGCGCCAACATGAACGCCATGGTCGGTCTCTGCGCTCCGGGCCAGTTCGGCGGCGACGTCTCCCACCTCAACCTGCACAAGACCTTCTGCATTCCCCATGGCGGCGGCGGTCCGGGCGTCGGCCCCATCGGCGTCAAGGCGCACCTGGCGCCCTTCCTGCCCGGCCATGCCCGGCTGGAACGCAAGGACGGCGCGGTCTGCGCGGCGCCCTATGGCAGCGCCAGCATCCTGCCGATCTCCTGGATGTACTTGAAGATGATGGGCAGCGCCGGTCTGACCCGCGCCTCGCAGATCGCCATCCTCAGCGCCAACTACATCGCCCGTCGACTGGAAGAGCACTATCCGGTGCTCTACAGCGGCACCGGGGGCCTGGTGGCCCACGAGTGCATCCTCGACCTGCGCCCGCTCAAGGACAGCAGCGGCGTGACCGTGGACGACGTGGCCAAGCGCCTGATCGACTTCGGTTTCCATGCCCCGACCATGTCCTTCCCGGTGGCCGGCACCCTGATGATCGAGCCCACCGAGAGCGAGTCCAAGCAGGAACTGGATCGCTTCTGCGACGCCATGATCGCCATCCGCGACGAGATCCGCGCCCTGGAAGCCGGCACCCTGGATCCCCAGGACAACCCGCTGAAGAACGCGCCCCATACCGCGCGCGAGCTGGCGGGCGAGTGGACCCACCCCTACAGCCGCGAGCAGGCAGTCTTCCCGTTGCCGAGCCTGGTGGACGGCAAGTACTGGCCGCCGGTGGCGCGCATCGACAACGTCTACGGCGATCGCAACCTGGTCTGCTCCTGCCCGCCGATCGAGGCCTACGGCGAGGTCTGACCCTCACCCCCGGCCCCTCTTCCGGGAGAAGGGGAGCAGAGCCGCTCTTCCCCCTCTCCCCCTGCGAGAGGGCTGGGGTGAGGGCAAACCCGAACCACCCAAGTCGCGCCCGCTTCCAACAGCAGGGCGCGATCAACCAGATCACCGCTTCCCCGTTCGTCCTCGCTGAACAGAGGACCAGAGCGTGAAAGCCGACACGGAGCCCCACCATGTCCCTGCTCAAGACTTCGCTGCACGCCCTGCACCTGGAACTCGGCGCCCGCATGGTGCCCTTCGCCGGCTACGAGATGCCGGTGCAGTACCCGCTCGGCGTGCTCAAGGAGCACCAGCACACCCGTGCCCAGGCCGGGTTGTTCGATGTGTCGCACATGGGCCAGGTCCTGCTCGAAGGCGAGGAAGCCGCTGAGGCGCTGGAGACCCTGGTACCGGTCGACATCATCGACCTGCCCAGCGGCATGCAGCGCTATGCCCTGCTGACCGACGACAACGGCGGCATCCTCGACGACCTCATGGTCGCCAACCTGGGTGACTGCCTCTACCTGGTGGTCAACGCCGCCTGCAAGGAAGCCGATCTCGCCCACCTGGAAAAGCACCTGGGCGACCGCTGCCAGGTGCTGCCGCAATTCGACCGCGCCCTGCTGGCCCTGCAGGGCCCCGCCGCTGCCGCGGTGCTGGCGCGCCTGGCGCCGGAAGTGGCCGAGATGACCTTCATGCAGGTCCGCCGCGTCAAGCTGCTGGACCAGCCCTGCATCGTCAGTCGCAGCGGCTACACCGGCGAAGACGGCTACGAGATCTCGGTGCCGAGTGCTGCCGCCGAAGCCCTGGCCCGCCGCCTGCTGGCCGAGCCGGAAGTCGAAGCCATCGGCCTGGGTGCCCGGGATTCCCTGCGCCTGGAAGCGGGCCTCTGCCTCTATGGCCACGACATGGATGCCGGCACCACGCCGGTGATGGCCAACCTGGGGTGGGCGCTGTCCAAGGTGCGTCGTGAAGGCAACGGCCGCGCTGGCGGTTTCCCGGGTGCCGAGCGTATCTTCGCCGAACAGCGCGACGGCGTGACGCGCAAGCGTGTCGGCCTGCTGGTGCAGGAGCGGGTGCCGGTGCGCGAAGGCGCGGAGCTGGTGGATGCCAATGGCGCCAGCATCGGTCGCGTGACCAGTGGCGGCTTCGGCCCGACCCTGGGGGCGCCGGTGGCCATGGGGTATGTCGACAGCGACTTCGCCGCCCTGGATACCCAGCTGTTCGCTGTGGTGCGCGGCAAGCAGGTGCCGGTCAAGGTCGCCAAGACGCCCTTCGTGCCGCAGCGGTATTACCGCGGGTAATCCGTCGCCAATAACATCGCGGCCATGGGCCGCTCCTACAAAAGCATCACCCTCTGTAGGAGCGGCCCATGGCCGCGATAAACCGGTAAGACGTAGGAGCAGTCGCCTCGGCGTACCGCCATGGCCGCGATGCTCTTTAGGCCACCGGATAATCCCGAAACACCGACAGCGCCTCCGCTTCGGCGGTCAGGGCCTCCAGCGTCGGATAATTGCGCCGCTCGATCAGTCCCGGCAGGGCGAAGTGCAGGAAGGTCCAGGCCACGGCGGTGTCGATGGCGTCCTGGCCGATGCTGTCCTCGCCCAGCGGCGGACGCGGGCTTAGCCAGGCCTTGTCCAGGGCGCCACAGGCTGCGCGCAACTGCCCCTCCACCCGTTGCTGCCAGGGCGCATGGCGCTTGTCTTCCGGCCGCAGGTCGCGCTCGTACACCAGCTGCACCGCCTTCTCGGACAGGGCCAGCGCCAGGCCGCTGCGACTGAGGGCGGTCGCCCGCGCGGCATGGCCAGCGGGTCGCAGTTGGCGACTGCCGCAGGCGAGATGCTGGGCGTAGTCCAGGATCAGCGACGAATCCATCAGCCGCTGGCCGTCCAGGCAGATCAGCGTGGGCGCCTTGAGCACCGGATTGAAGCTGCGAAAGCGCTCGACCTCGCGAAACAGCGACACTTGGCGCAGTTCGAAAGGCAGCACCAGCAGGCGCAGGGAGATCGCGACTCGCCGCACATAGGGGGAGTCGAGCATGCCGATGAGTTGCATGAGGGCATCCTGTCAGAAAGAGTGAATCCTGTTTCACGTGGAACGTCACCCTTGTCATGTGTTTCACACTGGGTGCCGCTCTGGACAGGACATTAAGCATTCGGCGAAGCTGCCACCAGCGAGAAATTCTGACCGGATCGTTAAGGAAAACTTACATGTCCCGCGTGCCGCCCTTGAATGCCCTGCGCTGCTTCGAAGCGGTTGCCCGCCTGGGCAGCGTGACCCGCGCCGCCAATGAATTGCACCTCACCCATGCCGCGGTCAGTCAGCAGGTGAAGGGGCTGGAGCATCAACTGGGCATGGTGCTGTTCGAGCGCCAGGGGCGCGGGATCGAGGTCACCGGCGACGGTCGCGTCTATGCCGAGCAGGTCCGCCAGTTGCTCGACGATCTGGGCGAAGCCACGCGGCGCCTGCAGGCCCGCCCGCGGCGCAACGAGCTGGTGTTCGCCACCTTTCCCTCCTTCGCCACCCACTGGCTGTTGCCCCGGCTGCCGCGTTTTCGCGCCCTGCACCCGGAGTACCGCATCCGTATCCAGACCAGCCTGGATTTCCAGGATCTGCGCCAGGGCATGGTGGATATTGGAGTGCGCATGGGCGAGGGGCAGTGGGATGGCCTGACGGCGCTACGGTTGTTTCAGGACGATGTGCTGCTGGTGGCGGCGCCTGGTTACAACGGTGGGCAACTGCCGCGCAGTCTGGACGAGGCCCTCACGCAGCCGCTATTGCACACGGAGGAAACCTGGCTGCACTGGGGCGAAACGGCCGGTCTAGGCGAAGCGGCGCCCAATCGCGGCATCAGCGTGAACGATTCCAACGTGGTACTGGAGGCGCTACGCCTTGGTCAGGCGCTGGCGCTGGAGCGGCGCAGCCTGGTGCAGGCCGCGCTGAACGAGGGGCGTCTGGTCCAGCTCAGTCCGGTGACGGCGCCCTATCCCTATGCCTACTGGCTGGTCTGGCCGGAACGTGCCGAATCGGCGGACAAGCAGGAGCGCTTCAGCGCCTGGATCCAGGCCGAGGTCGCGACCTATCTGGCCGCGCTGGAGGCGCCGACGCCCGCTTAGGGCGTCGGGCGGAGCGTCTTAGCGCAGCAGCAGCTTGCGACGGCCGTCCGGCCAGACTTCCCAGAGTTGATCGTTGATGCGCTGCACCTGGCTAGTGGTCCGGCGCATGGCCGAAATGCTAGCGCGCAGGGCCTGGCCGCTGGCGGTGTCGACGAAATTTCCGGCGCCGGTGCTCTCGGCCGTGGCGCGATCCATAGCTACAGTGTTCATTGACGCCTCCCAGAGCTCGGCTAAAGACGGCGAAAGTGCCGTAGCCCAAGGACCGGCCGCCACGGGCAAGATTCCGCTCCCCCGGTAGCAGCCGTTCAAGCTGTGATCCACGTCCTAAGCGCGCTGTGGCCTGTTGGGCGAATTTGCGCCAAGACCGTTTTCTGTACGGATATACAGATTAGTTCTTGCGCAGGGCGCGCAGGCTTTGCATCCTGTGGCGATTCCCCTCGCGCGACGCCCGCCATGCAGCTGTATCTCTGCGAAAAACCATCCCAGGCCAAGGACATCGCCCGTGTCCTCGGCGCCACGCGCCGTGGCGAGGGCTGCCTGCAGGGGCAGGGCGTGACCGTCACCTGGTGCATCGGTCATCTGCTGGAAACGGCGCCACCGGATGCCTATGACGCCCGCTACAAGCGCTGGTCGCTGGACGACCTGCCCATCGTCCCCGAGCAGTGGAAGCTGCAGGTCAAGAAGACCACCGGCAGCCAGTTCAAGGCGGTCAAGCGCCTGCTCGGCGAGGCCAGTGAGCTGGTGATCGCCACCGATGCCGACCGCGAGGGCGAGATGATCGCCCGCGAGCTGGTGGAACATTGCCGCTATCGCGGGCCGATTCGCCGGCTGTGGCTGTCTGCGCTGGACGACGTCTCCATCCGCCGCGCCCTGGCCGCGCTCAAGCCCGGTGCCGAGACCTATGGACTCTATCAGTCCGCCCTGGGGCGTTCGCGCGCCGACTGGCTGATCGGCATGAACATGAGCCGGCTGTTCACCCTGCTGGGGCGTCGCTCCGGCTACCAGGGCGTACTCTCGGTCGGGCGGGTGCAGACCCCGACCCTGCGCCTGGTGGTGGACCGCGACCGCGCCATCGCCGCCTTCGTGCCAATGCCTTTCTGGACCGTGGAGGCGACCCTGGAGGCCTCGGGCAGTCGCTTTCAGGCCCAATGGCAGCCGCCAGAGGACGTCTGTGACGACCAGGGGCGCTGCCTCAAGCCCGAGGTGGCCCAGGCCGCGGCGCGGGCCATCGAGGCGGCCGGGCAGGCACGGCTGGTCAAGCTGAAGACCGAACGCATCCGCGAGGCGGCGCCCTTGCCCTTCGACCTGGGCACCCTGCAGGAGGTCTGCTCCAAGCGCCTAAACCTGGGCGCCCAGCAGACCCTGGACGTGGCCCAGGCGCTCTATGAGAAGTACAAGCTGATCACCTATCCACGCAGCGACTGCGGCTACCTGCCGCTGTCCCAGCACGCCGAGGCGCCGGCGCTGCTGGCCGCCTTGCTGGGCGCCGACAACAGTCTCGCCCCCCTGCGCGATCACCTGGACGCCAGTCGCCGCTCGCGGGCCTGGAACGACGCCAAGGTCAGCGCTCACCACGGCATCATCCCGACCCTGGTGACCCGCGACCTGGGGCGTTTGAGTCCGCAGGAGCGCAACGTCTATAGCCTGATCCGTGCCCGTTACCTGGCGCAATTCCTGCCGCAGCACGAATTCGATCGTACTCAGGCCGACTTCGAGGCGGGCGGCGAGCGGCTGCGCGCCACCGGCAAACGGCTGGTGGAACCGGGCTGGCGCCGCGCCATGCCCGAGTCGCTCACGCCGCCCAAGGGCCGCGAGGCGCCGCCGCCCCAGGCGCTGCCCGAGTTGCGCGAGGGGGGGTCCTATCCGGTGGTCGAGGTGCGCTGCCGGGATCAGTTGACCCAGCCGCCCAAGCCCTTCACCGAGGGCGATTTGATCAAGGCGATGAAGAACGTCGCCAAGCTGGTGGAGGATCCGGCCCTCAAGCAGAAGCTCAAGGACACCACCGGCATCGGCACCGAGGCGACCCGCGCCAGCATCATCCAGGGCTTGCTGGACCGCGGCTATCTGGTCAAGCAGGGCAAGGCCCTGGCGGCGACGCCGGCGGCCTTCGGCCTGATCGACGCCGTGCCCCGGGCCATCGCCGATCCGGGCACCACGGCGCTCTGGGAGCAGGCACTGGATCGGGTGCAGGAAGGCGAACTGAGCCTGGTCGAATTCGTCACCAAGCAGTCGGCCTGGATGGGCAAGCAGGTGGAGCGCTGTCTTGGCCTGACCCTGACCATCAGCGGTCCGCCGCCGGCGGGCAAGGGCGCGCCCTGGAAGAAGAAGCGGCGTACCGGCGGGACCAAGGCCAAAGCCAAGCCGGGTGGCGCACCGCCGCGCGCGCGCAAGCCCAAGGTCAAGCCGGGCTGAGGACGGCGTACAGGCGTTCGAGCACGGCGTCGGGCTGGGTCAGGACGTCGTGGTTCCAGAAGCGCAGGATCTGGAAGCCCTGGGTCTCCAACCAGGCATCGCGCTCACGGTCGTTGGCGCTGCCTTGATGCTGGCCGCCGTCCAGCTCGATCACCAGACGCGCTTCCAGGCAGACAAAGTCGAGGATGTAGCGGCCACAGGGGTGCTGGCGGCGGAATTTGTGGCCCTGCAGACGCTTGCCGCGCAGGTGATACCAGAGTGCGCGCTCGGCATCGGTCTGGCCGCGGCGCAGGGCGCGGGCATGGGTGATGAGAGGCATGGGAATCCTTTCCCTGGGGGTTTGGGTGTCGGGTTTGCCCTCACCCCAGCCCTCTCCCGGAGGGAGAGGGGGTGGTACGGAGCGAGAGGTGATCTGGGGAGTATCGCCTGGAGCTTTGCGGTTGGCGAGGCTCTGGCACGAGGGTTTTGCGCTGGCGGGAATGGGGCAACCGCGGACCCTGAAGCTTTGACGATGGCCTTACCCTCACCCCAACCTCTCCCGATGGGAGAGGGAGCGCTACGGAGCGAAGAGAGGCTATGGGATAGCCGGTGCCCCAGGAAAATAATCAAGATGACTATTATCGTGTGCGCTAAGCCGCTTTGCAGCTTGCAGCTTGCAGAGAAGCCGTCGCCGCTTCAAGCAGTCCTTCTTCCCTGAGGAGAGGGTGGGGGCGAGAGCACAAGGATCGAGCATCGCGAATCGCTATGGCAGTAACACCGAAACGAAATCGAGACTTTTGTCTGGGGAAGCCCTTCACCACTCCAGGCCGCCCCCTCTCCCTGAGGGAGAAGGTTGGGGTGAGGGCGTCAGGATCAGGCGTCGTGAATCGCTATCGCAGTAACACCGAAACGACGCTGAGGCTCTTGTCTGGAGGGGGAAGCCTTTCACCACTCCAGACCGCCCCCTCTCCCTGAGGTGAGGGCGTCAGGATCGGGCCTCGTGAATCGCTATTGCAGTAATGCTGAAACGGCTCTTGTCTGGAGGGGGAAGCCCTTCACCGCTCCAGACCGCCCCCTCTCCCCGGGGGAGAGGGTTGGGGTGAGGGCGCAAGGCCCCGTGCCGACGTCTTACTTCTTCTCAAACGCCGCTGCCGCCGTGGCGTAGGCCGCTTCGTGATAGTCGAATTCGGCGGACTGCACCAGCAGGGTTTCCTCGTCCTCGGTGAAGGCGATCACCGGGCGATAGGAGAGGCCGTCGGCCTTGATTTCGGCTTCGTCGATGAGCTTGGAGAGATCGAAGGCGAAGTCACCGCAGATGGCCTTGGCCTGGGCGTCGGTGATGCCGTGCTTCTTCAGGGCATCGCGCAGCAGGGTGCTCCACTGGTATTGAAACTGGATACCCAGTTTGGCGTAGCTGGGACCGTAGTCGATTTCCATGAGTGTGTAACCGGGGCTTGGGAGGAGGGGGCGAACTCGCCACAGCGGCCAGCGAAATGACCGTTGTGAGCGCTGCCGGTGGCACTACGATGGCGTGCCCCAAAGCCCAGGCAAAGGGGGGCGGGCCGGACGGCCAAATCTAATGACCGAGAGGCCCGCACCCAGGGACGAGCGGTTATTCGTGGACGATGCGCGAGTGGTCGCGGGTGTCCTTCATGAAGACGTAGACCAGCAGCGAGCAGGCGATGCAGCCGGTCACGTACCAGTAGTAGCCGCTCTCCATGCCAATGCTCTTGAACCACAGCGCCAGGTATTCGGCGGTGCCGCCGAAGATGGACACGGTCAGGGCATAGGGCAGGCCGACGCCCAGGGCGCGGATTTCGGTGGGGAACAGCTCGGCCTTCACCACGGCGTTGATCGAGGTGTAGAAGCTGACGATCACCAGCGCCACCATGATCAGGCCGAAGGCGCCCCACCAGCTGGTGACGCTGCCCAGGGCCGTGAGGATCGGATAGGTGAACAGGGTGCCGAGCACGCCGAAGGCGATCAGTACCGGGCGCCGGCCGACGCGGTCGGAGAGGGCGCCAACGATGGGCTGCAACAGCATGAACAGGAACAGGGTCGCGGCCGAGATGGAGGTGGCGTCGGTCTTGCTCATGCCCACCGAGTTGACCAGGTACTTCTGCATGTAGGTGGTGTAGGTGTAGAAGGCCAGGGTGCCACCCATGGTCAGGCCGACCACGGTGAGGAATTCCTTGGGATGGCGCGCCAGGGTGCGCATCAGGGATTCCTTGGGCTTTTCGGCCTTCTTGAAGGAGCTGGTCTCTTCCATGCCGCGGCGCAGGTAGAGCGCGGTCACGGCGCAGGCGGCGCCGATCAGGAAGGGAATGCGCCAGCCCCAGCTTTCCAGCTGTTCGACGGTGAGGGTCTGCTGCAGCACGATCAGGGTGGCCAGGGCCAGCAGCTGGCCAGAGATCAGGGTGACGTACTGGAAGCTGGAGTAGAAACCACGGCTTTCCTTGGTCGCCATCTCGCTCAGGTAGGTGGCGGAGGTGCCGTATTCACCGCCCACCGAGAGACCCTGCAGCAGCCGCGCCAGCACCAGCATGATGGGCGCGGCGACACCGATGGTGGTGTAGCTGGGGGTGAGGGCGATGATCAGCGAGCCGGCGCACATCATGATCACCGAGACCATCAGCGCGGATTTGCGGCCGGCCTTGTCGGCGTAGAGGCCCATCAGCCAACCGCCGATGGGACGCATCAGGAAGCCCACAGCAAAGATGGCGGCGACGTTGAGCAACTGGGCGGTCTGGTCGCCCTTGGGAAAGAAGGCCTTGGCGAAATACAGCGAGAAGGCGGCGTAGACGTACCAGTCGTACCATTCGACCAGGTTGCCGACGGAGCCGCTGAAGATGGACTTGATGCGCTGCGAGGTGGTCTTGGGCGCGGTCTGGCCGGCCGCGAGGGTAGCGGTGCTATCCACAGGGTGTTCCTCTCTTGTCGTTGTTATTAGGGCGCTCGGGGCGTCGACAGGAGAGGTTGCAGACGGCGTGCCAGATCGTGAAGCCGCGCCACTGCTGGCTTTCTGCTCGGTGAATAGGCGGAAGTCTGCCTGGACGGCCTGGGCAATGAGCGGATTTCCGCCTATGGCCGGTCAGTCATCCTCGAGACTGTCGCGGAAGTCGGCACGCACCAGGCCGTGACGCTGCATCTTCTCGTTGAGGGTACGCCGCGGCAATTGCAACTCGTCCATCACCGCCTTGATCTCGCCACCATGACGGGCCAGGGCGGCGCGCAGGCACTGGGCTTCGAAGGCTTCCAGCTGATCGGCCAGGGAATTGCCCTGGGCGGTCGGCGGCGCGCCCAGGCCGAGGACCTCGCGTTCGGCGGCGTTGGCCAGTTCGCGGACATTGCCCGGCCAGCCGTGACCCAGCAGCTGGGCCAGTCGCGCCGCGCCGGGCGGTGTGACCGGGCGCCCCAGGCGGGCGCCGGCCTCGGCGAGAAAGTGATCGAACAGCAGCGGGATGTCTTCGCGCCGGGCCCGCAGCGGCGGCAGGTGCAGCTCGGCGACATTGAGGCGATAGGCCAGGTCTTCGCGAAAGCGCCCGGCGCGCGCCTCTTCCAGCAGGTCCGGCTTGGTGGCGGCGACGATGCGCAGGTCCAGGGCGATGCTCTGGTTGGAGCCGAGACGCTCCAGGCGCTGCTCCTGCAACACCCGCAAGAGCTTGACCTGCTGCGCCAGGGGCATGCTCTCGATCTCGTCGAGAAACAGGGTGCCGCCGTTGGCGTATTCCAGCTTGCCGATGCGCCGGCCCTGGGCACCGGTGAAGGCGCCGCTCTCGTGGCCGAACAATTCGCTCTCGAACAGCTGCTCGGGGATGGCCGCGCAGTTGAGGGCGACAAAGGCCTTGCCAGCCCGGGGACCGAAATCGTGCAGGCAACGGGCGACCAATTCCTTGCCGCTGCCGGTCTCGCCGCGCAAAAGCACGTTGACCGGGGTCGGCGCCAGATCGAGGATCTGCTGGCGCAGGCGGACGATGCCGGGCGAGACGCCGAGCAGCCGACGGGCGAGGGCGCTCTGGTCGTCGACCCGGCGGTGCAGCTGGCGGTTCTCCAGCACCAGCCGGCGCTTTTCCAGGGCGCGGCCGAGATCGCCGAGCAGCGCCTCGGGGCTGAAGGGCTTTTCCAGGAAATCGTAGGCGCCCTGGCGCATGGCGCTGACCGCCAGGGCGACGTCGCCGTGGGCGGTGAGCAGAATCACCGGCAGGTCGGCATCCAGCGCCTGCAGCCGACCCAGCAGGGCCAGACCGTCCATGCCGGGCATGCGCACGTCGCTGACCACCACGCCGGCGAAATCCGGGGTCACCGCCGCCAGGCAGTCCTCGGCGTGGGCGAACAGCCGCACCTGATGCCCCGACAGCTCCAGCCACTGGCGCACCGCTTCGCGGATGCTGGCTTCGTCGTCGACCAGATAGACCTGGGCTTGCATGGGGGCGTCCTCTCGCGGCCGGTGCGCGGTTACCTTGCCCGAACGGCACGGGGCGGTCGAGTCATCCGAAGGAATGAACGTAGCGGGCAGCGGAACGGACCCGGGGGGCCGCTCAGTGATTTCAGCTTGGGCCAGTGCGGCAAGCCGCAGGCGACTAGGGGGAGGGAGGCGCTTCTTGGCCGCAGGAGGCTACCGGCAGCCGAAGCCTGAAGACCGCCCCCTCGACACCGTTGCGGGCCGTCAGGCTGCCGCCCTGGGCCTGGACGATGGCCGAGGACACCGCCAGCCCCAGCCCCAGGCCTTCGCCGACCGGCTTGGTGGTAAAGAAGGGATCGAACACCTGGTCGAGGTGCTCGGCGGCGATGCCGCCACCGTTGTCGGCCACCTCCAGCAACCAGCTGTCCCCCTCTTGCACGAGGCTGACCGCAACCTGCGGCTTCGGTCGTTCGGCCACGGCGTCCAGGGCATTGCGCAGCAGATTGACCAGCACCTGCTCCAGGCGAATCGGATCGCCCAGCAGCCAGGCCGGGCGCGGCAGTTCCAGGTTCAATTCGACAGCCAGCTCGGCGCGCCGCGCCTCCAGCAACTCCAGCGCCTGATCCACTACCCGGGCCAGATCGACCCGCTCGCGCAGACCGGCAGGGGTCTTGCGGGCATAGGTCTTGAGATGGGCGGTCAGGCCACTCATTCGGGTGAGCAGGCCGTCGAGGCGCTCCAGGGCAGCGCGGGCCTCGTCCAGCCGACCGTGGTCCAGCAGCAGCCGCAGACTGGCCAGGTGCATGCGCTGGGCGGTGAGCGGCTGATTGAGTTCATGCACCAGGGCTGCCGACATCTGCCCCAGGGCGGCCAGCTTGGCGGCCTGCACCAGGCCATCCTGGGCGGTGCGCAACTCGGCGGTGCGGGCTTCCACCAGCTGCTCCAGCTCCAGTCGGCTGCGCAGGCGCAGTCGCTGCAGCCGCCGCCGCTGCACCAGCAGCAGGCCGGCGCAGACCAGCAGCAGCCAGGCGCAACCGGCGGCCAGGGCCGCGCCCAGGCCGCTGCCCTGCAGTTCCCGGGTTGGTCTGATCAGGTGCAGGGTCCAGCCTTCGCTGGGCAGCGGCAGGCTGTCCCAGAGGTAGTCGGCGCTGCCTTCGGGCGCCTCGATACGGGCCACCTGGCGCTGGTCGCCCAAGACCACCTGTTGGCTATGAAGCAGCGGTTGCAGGGTGCGTCTGTCGTACTGCCGGGTGGTGGCCAGTTCGGCGCGTTCGGCGGGCGTCAGGTCGCGCAGCAGGCGATAGCGCCAGGCCGGCCGGTTGGCGGCAAAGACCACGCCGCGCGCATCGCTCACCAGCAAGACCTCGGGGTGCTCGCCCCAGCGCGCTTCGATGGCGGGGAATTCCAGCTTGACCACCACGGCGCCGAGAAAGCGTCCCTCGGCGTCCAGTACCGCGTGGGAGAGGAAATAGCCGGGAATGCCGGTGGTGACCCCCACGGCATAGAAGCGGCCGCTGCCGCCGGTGAGGGTCTCGCGGAAATAGGGCCGGAAGCCGTAGTTATGGCCGACGTAGCTGGTGGGCAGCCGCCAGTTGCTGGCGCCGATGGCCAGGCCGCTGCGATCCAGCACCTCCAGGGTCGACGACTGGGCAGCGGCATTGAGTCGTTCCAGCTTGAGATTGAGGCGCTCGGTGGCGGCGGCATCGGGTGGCGTGGTGAGGGCGGCGATCAGCTCGGGATCCTGGGCCAGCACCGCGGGCAGGGCGCGAAAGCGGTCGATCAGGGTCTGCAGGCTGCTGGCATGCAGGCGCAACTGTTCCTGGCCGAGCAGGCTGGCCTCGGCGAGGGTCGCCCGTTCGGCGCGCTGCCAGGCCAGCATGCTGACCAGCAGACCGCCGAGCAGGGCGAGCAACAGGACCGGCAGCAGGCGCAGGGCAGGGGGCATGGCAGGAGACCGTGGCAGGAGTGGCCGGACGATAGCACGGCGGGGAGGGGGCGGCTCAGGCCGAGGCGGCGGTGCGCTGGGCGATCTGCTCGGGCTGGAAATGGCAGGTGAAGCAGCTGCCCTCGCCGGGCACGCTGTGGATGTCCAGGCCGCCGCGATGACGGATCAGCACGTGCTTGACGATGGCCAGGCCCAGGCCGGTGCCACCGGTGCTGGAGGCGCGGCTGGCGTCGATGCGATAGAAGCGCTCGGTCAGGCGCGGCAGGTGGCGGGCGTCGATGCCAGGGCCGGTGTCCTGCACCGCGACGTGGGCGCCTTCGGCGTCCTGCCAGGCGCGTACCCGCACCTCGCCGCCCTCGGGGCTGTACTTGACCGCGTTGAACACCAGGTTGGAAAAGCAGCTGCGCAATTCCGTCTCGCTGCCCAGCAGCGCCAGGTCCGGGGCGCAGTCCAGGCTCAGGCGGTGGCCTATCGCACCGGACAGGGCGCGGCCGTCCTGCAGGATGGAGGCGAGCAGGGGCTCCAGGGCCACCGGGCGATTGTCGGCGGGGTAGTCGGTGGCTTCCAGGCGGGCCAGCAGCAGGAGGTCGTCGATGGTGTGCTGCATGCGCCCGGCCTGCTGCTGCATCTGTCCCAACGCCCGGCGCCAGCGTGGGGTGGCGTGCTCGGCGTTGTCCAGCAGGGTTTCCAGATAGCCGGTGATCACCGTCAGCGGGGTGCGCAGCTCATGGGAGACGTTGGCAACGAAATCCTTGCGCATCTGTTCCAGCTGGTGGAGGCGGGTCACGTCACGCACCAGCAGCAGGCGATCGCCCTCGCCGAAGCGGGTGATCAGGATGTGCAGGTACTGGTCGTCGTTGAGCGGCGAGGCCAGTTCCAGCGGTTCGCCATAGTCGCCACCGAGAAAGTAGTCGGAAAAGCGCGGATGGCGCACCAGGTTGGTGATGGGTTGGCCGAGATCCTGGGGCTGGCGCAGACCCAGCAGGGTTTCCGCGGCACGGTTCCACCATTCCAGGTTGCCATGGCGATCCACCAGGATGATGGCATCGCGCAGGGCCTCGGTAGAGGCCTGGGCGCGGCCGATGACGGCGAGCAGTTCTTCACGCTGGCGCTGCTCGTGGCGCTGGCGGCGATAGAGCCGGTCCAGGACATCGCCCCACAGGCCTTCGGCTTCGGGTGGCGCGCCTGGCGCCTCGCTCAGCAGCCAGGCATGCAGCCGCAGCAGGTGTTTCAGGGTGACCGCCAGATAGACCGCCAGTCCCAGAGCCACCGCCAGCCCGACATGGCCGAAGGGCCAGCCGGCCAGGGCGCAGCCGCCGACCACGGTCGACAGCTGGGTGGCCAGACGGGAGCGCCAGTTGATGTTCACGGCGGCGGTGATCCCGCGTCAGAGTTTGGTGGAAAAGCGATACCCGGTGCCGCGCACCGTCTGTACCAGGTTCTCGTAGGTCTCGCCCAGGGCCTTGCGCAGGCGACGGATGTGCACGTCCACGGTGCGCTCCTCGACATAGACGTTGCCGCCCCAGACCTGGTCGAGCAACTGGCCGCGGGTGTAGGCGCGCTCCTGGTGGGTCATGAAGAACTGCAGCAGGCGGTACTCGGTGGGCCCCATCTCGGCGGGAGCGCCATCGATGGTTACCCGGTGGCTGATCGGATCCAGGATCAGGCCGTTGACCTCCAGCGGACCGTCGTTCTCCAGGTGGCCGGTACGGCGCAGCACGGCTTTCAGGCGCGCCACCAGCTCGCGGGGCGAGAAGGGCTTGGTGATGTAGTCGTCGGCGCCGGTTTCCAGGCCCTGGACCTTGTTGTCCTCGTCACCCTTGGCGGTGAGCATGATGATGGGAATGGCGTCGGTCAGCTCGTCGCGCTTGAGGCGCCGAGCCAGCTCCAGGCCGGAGGTGCCGGGCAGCATCCAGTCGAGCAGGATGAGATCGGGCTTGCGATCGACGATCAGGGCGTGGGCGTCCTTGCTGTTGTCCGCCTCCAGGCATTCATAGCCCGCCATTTCCAGGGCCACGGCGATCATTTCGCGAATGGGGGCCTCATCGTCGACGATCAGGATGGATTTACCCGTCATGGAGCGCTCTGCCTCTCGAGTCCTTGCAATGTGCCGTGCATTAGATAGCGCCAATATTGCAGCTATGTGACAAGGCTGTCATATCTAACTTATATCCCACAATATGGGATGACGTATCACATATTGAGATTTGCCCGCGAGGCTTCTAGAGTGAAGGCCATGAACGACAACAATTCCAACAAGGGCGAAGCGCCCAGCGGGGCCCAGGCGCTGTTTCGCGGCCTGGCGGTGCTCGAAGCCGTGGCCGCCGGGGCCGACAACCTGGCGCAGGTCGGGGCCGCCATCGGCTGTACCC
Organism: Pseudomonas benzopyrenica; assembly: GCF_036884265.1. Classification (NCBI taxonomy): domain Bacteria; kingdom Pseudomonadati; phylum Pseudomonadota; class Gammaproteobacteria; order Pseudomonadales; family Pseudomonadaceae; genus Pseudomonas; species Pseudomonas benzopyrenica. The sequence goes on from NZ_CP145723.1 coordinate 197,848, forward strand.
GCAGCACCACCCATCGCCTGGTCGCGGCCCTGACCCAGGCCGGCTACCTGCGCCATGACGGCGGACGGTTGATCCTGGGCAGCCACCTCATCGCCCTCGGCTACCAGGCTCGTGAACAGCTGCCGCTGACCGGTGTGGCCCGGCCCCATCTGCAGCGCCTGGCCCAGCACTGCGGCGACACCGTGCACCTCGGGGTGCGCGAGGGTGGCGATGTCCTTTATCTGGACAAGCTGCCCGGTAGCCGGGGCCTGGAGATGAGATCCCGAGTCGGCCTGCGCATGCCGCTGGCGCTGACCGGCGTCGGCAAGGCGCTGATGCTGGATCTCCCTGAAGAGGAGTGGGAAGCCCTCTATGGCGAAGGCGTGGCCCGGCGTACCGGGCAGCCCGGCCTGCGCGAGGACTTCCTGCCCTGGGCCGACTATCGCGCGCGGCTGCGCCGCCACGCCGCCGAAGGCTATGCCCTGGATCTGGAAGAGAACGAACTGGGCATCCGCTGCGTGGCCGCGCCCATCCGCGGCGCCGACGGCGTCATCGTCGCCGCCCTGAGCGTGGCCAGTGCCATCCCCTACATGCCCGAGGCGCGGCTGCACGAATTGCAGCCCGAGGTCACTGCCTGCGCCCGGGCCATTTCCCGCGAACTCGGCTGGAGCCCTGCATGACCGCCACCCCGCACCTTATCGGCCTCGACTGGGGCACCTCGTCCCTGCGGGCCCAGCTGTTCGACGCCCAGGGCGCCGTGCTGGAAACCCGCAGCCGGCCCTGGGGCATCATGCATGTACCGGAGGGCGACTTCGCCGCGGCCTATCGCACCCTGGTGGGCGACTGGCACGATGCTCAGCCGGACCTGCCCGCCATCGCCTGCGGCATGGTCGGCAGTCGCGGTGGCTGGCGCGAGGTGCCCTATGCCGAGTGTCCGGCCGATGTCCACAGCCTGGCTGCCGGCCTCCTGCGCCTGGACAGCGGCTGCGGCGAGCTCCACCTGGTGCCCGGCGTGATGCAGCGTGGCGCCTTGCCCAACGTGCTGCGTGGCGAGGAAACCCAGGTGTTCGGCGCCCTCGAACTGGAGCCGGACCTGGCCGCCGAGGCCCTGCTGGTGCTGCCAGGCACCCACAGCAAATGGGTGCGGGTGCGTGACGGTCGCCTCACTGATTTTGCCACCTACATGACCGGCGAGCTGTTCGCCGTCTTGCGCGAACACTCCATCCTGGGTCGTCCGGCTACCGAGGCCGGTCCCGAAGCCAGTGCCGAGGCCTTCCGCCTGGGCCTGGTCACCGCCCGCGACGCTGGGGCCGAGGGCCTGTTCGGCCGCCTCTTCACCGCCCGCAGCCGGGTGCTGGCCGGCGAGCTGGGCGCGGCGTACAGCCTCGACTACCTGTCAGGTCTGCTGATCGGCGAAGAATTGCGCAGCCAGGTCGCCGCGCTCAAGGGCGGCACCTGCCCACCCCTGGTGCTGATCGGCGACGCGGCGCTCTGCCAGCGCTATCGCGACGCCCTGGCGCTGTTCGACATCCACCAGGTCCGCCTGCTGGAGCAGGCCACCCGGGCCGGGCTCTGGCGCCTGGCCCAGGCCGCCGGCCTGCTCCCCACCTCTGGAGGCTCCCATGCTTGATACCTACCTCAAGGACCTGCCGCTGATCGCCATCCTGCGCGGCGTCACCCCGGACGAGATCGTCCCGGTCGGTCGTGCCCTGTACGACGCCGGCTTTCGCGTCATCGAGATCCCGCTCAACTCGCCGCAGCCCTTCGAAAGTATCCGCCGACTGACCGCGGAGCTGGATGAAAGCTGCCTGATCGGCGCCGGCACCGTGCTCACCGAGGCCCAGGTGGCCGAGGTGGACGCCGCGGGCGGCCGGCTGATCGTCTCGCCCAACGCCAACCTGACGGTGATCCGCGCCAGCAAGGCCGCTGGCCTGGTCAGCGCCCCGGGCGTGGCCACTCCGTCGGAAGGCTTCGCCGCCCTCGACGCCGGGGCCGACAGCCTCAAGCTGTTTCCCGCCGAGCAACTCGGCCCGGCGGTGGTCAAGGCCTGGCGCGCGGTCTTCCCCAAGGAGCTGGCGCTCCTGCCGGTGGGTGGCATCACCCCGGACAACATGGGCCCCTACGTGGCGGCCGGCGCCAACGGCTTCGGACTCGGCTCGGCGCTGTATAAGCCGGGCCTCACGGCGGCCCAGGTGAGCGCCAACGCCCAGGCCTTCGCGGCGGGGTGGCGGTCCGTTTCCTAATTCAATCGCGGTCATGGACCGCTCCTACAGATACCCGGTGCCTCCGTAGGAGCGGTCCATGACCGCGATTTGCCCAATCCCCCTCGATTCCAATAATTACTGTCGAGATTTCCACACCATGAAGATCACCAAACTCACCACCTATGTCGTCCCGCCGCGCTGGTGCTTTCTCAAGATCGAGACCGACGAGGGCATCCACGGCTGGGGCGAACCCGTGCTGGAAGGTCGCGCCCACAGCGTGGCGGCGGCGGTCGAGGAACTGGCCGACTACCTGATCGGCAAGGACCCGCGCAACATCGAAGACCACTGGACGGTGCTCTACCGAGGCGGCTTCTATCGCGGCGGCGGCATCCACATGAGCGCCCTGGCCGGCATCGACCAGGCCCTGTGGGACATCAAGGGCAAGGCCCTGGGCGTACCGGTGCACGAGCTGCTGGGCGGCCAGGTGCGCGACAGCATCCGCGTCTATTCCTGGATCGGCGGCGACCGCCCGGCGGAGACCGCGGCCCAGGCCCTGGAGCGCCAGGCCAAGGGCTTCACCGCCATCAAGATGAACGCCAGCGAAGAGATGCAGTTCGTCGACACCTACGACAAGGTCGACCAGGTGATCGCCAACGTCGCCGCCATTCGCGACGCCTGTGGTCCGCACTTCGGCATCGGCGTGGATTTCCATGGCCGGGTGCACAAGCCCATGGCCAAGGTGCTGGTCAAGGAGCTGGAGCAGTTCCGCCTGATGTTCATCGAGGAGCCGGTGCTCAGCGAGCACCACGAGGCGCTCAAGGAAATCGCCCTGATGAGCAACACGCCCATCGCCCTGGGCGAGCGGCTGTACTCGCGCTGGGACTTCAAGCGCATCCTCCAGGAAGGCTACGTCGACATCCTGCAGCCCGATCCGTCCCACGCCGGCGGCATCACCGAGACGCGCAAGATCGCCAACATGGCCGAGGCCTATGACGTGGCCATCGCCCTGCATTGCCCGCTCGGCCCCATCGCCCTGGCGGTCAATCTGCAGCTGGATGCCAACTGCTACAACGCCTTCATCCAGGAGCAGAGCCTGGGCATCCACTACAACCAGGGCAACGACCTGCTGGACTACATCAAGAATCCCGAGGTCTTCGACTACGCCGATGGCCACGTGAAGATCCCCCAGGGACCGGGGCTGGGAGTCGAGGTCAACGAGGAATTCGTCAAGGAGCAGGCCGCCATCGGCCATCGCTGGCGTAACCCGATCTGGCGGCATAAGGACGGCAGTTTCGCGGAGTGGTAAATCTTCGATTCAACGCTGCTGCGCTTGCCGGAGCGGCGTTGAAAGCCGGTTCGAAATGCTCATGCACTCGATGTGCACTCCGCTTTCTCACTGGCTTTCGCCTTGCTCCGCCTGCGCTCGCGACGCGTTGCTTTCGAAGATTGGCGCCGCTGCTCCCTCACCCCAACCCTCTCCCCAAGGGAGAGGGGGCAAGAGCAGGAGCTCCGGCCCCGACGCTCGCACTGACCGTCCCCTCTCCCTCTGGGAGAGGGCCAGGGTGAGGGAAAAGCAACGCCACTGTTAATGGCCAGACACACCGCTGGCCCCTCACCCCAACCCTCTCCCCAAGGGAGAGGGGCAAGAGCAGGAGCGCGGGACTCGATCTCCGCACCGACCCCCAGACCGCAACAACGCTCGCCACAACGTCAATTACAGGACCCGAGCCATGCCAACCCCTACCCAGGCCTCCCCGGCGGCGGCCACGGCCGCCCCGACCCTGGCCAAGCCCAGCCGGGCGCGCTTCTTCATCATGATGCTGCTGTTCGTCACCGTGGTGATCAACTACCTCGACCGCAGCAACCTCTCCATCGCCGCCCCGCACCTGGCCCAGGACCTGGGTATCGAGCCGGTGCACATGGGGCTGATCCTCTCGGCCTTCGGCTGGACCTACGCCGCCATGCAGATTCCCGGCGGCTGGCTGGTGGACAAGGTCGCCCCGCGCATTCTCTATCCGGTGGCGATCGCGCTCTGGTCGCTGGCCACCATCGGCCTGGGTTTCGTCGGCAGCTTCATCGGCCTGATCATCCTGCGTCTCGCCGTGGGCGCCCTGGAGGCACCGGCCTATCCGATCAACAACCGGGTGGTCACCACCTGGTTTCCCGAGCGCGAGCGGGCCACCGCCATCGGCTTCTACACCTCCGGCCAGTTCGTCGGCCTGGCCTTTCTCACCCCGGTGCTGATCTACCTGCAGCAGACCTTTGGCTGGCACATGGTCTTTGTCGTCACTGGCGGTGTCGGAATCCTCTGGGCGGCCGTCTGGTACCTCGTCTATCGCGAGCCCAAGGACTTCCGCGGCGCCAACGCTGCCGAGGTCGCGCTGATCCAGGAAGGTGGCGGTCTGGTCGATCTGGAGCAGAAGAATCGCAGCCGCGCCGCCTTCCAGTGGCGTGACCTCTGGAGCGTGCTCAACAAGCGCAAGCTCTGGGGCATCTACATCGGGCAGTTCTGCCTCAACTCCACCCTCTGGTTCTTCCTTACCTGGTTCCCCACCTACCTGGTGAAATACCGCGGCATGGACTTCATCAAGGCCGGCTTCCTCGCCTCGCTGCCGTTCCTGGCCGCCTTCCTCGGCGTGATCTGCTCGGGCCTGCTGTCGGACTGGCTGGTCCGCCGCGGCGCCTCCGTGGGCCTGGCGCGCAAGCTGCCGATCATTGGCGGCCTGCTGATCTCCACCAGCATCGTCGGCGCCAACTTCGTCGACTCCCCGGCGCTGATCATCGCCTGCCTGGCACTGGCCTTCTTTGGCAACGGCCTGGCTTCCATCACCTGGTCGATGGTCTCGGCCATGGCGCCGGAGCGGCTGATCGGCCTCACCGGCGGGATGTTCAACTTCATCGGCAACCTCTCGGCCATCTGCGTGCCCATCGTCATCGGCTTCCTGGTCAAGGACGGCAGCTTTGCCCCGGCTATCGCCTTCATCGGCGTGACTGCGCTGGTCGGTGCGCTCTGCTATGGCCTGGTGGTGGGCAAGGTGGAACGTCTGCCCGAATAAGGGCGCCTAAGGAAGCGCTGCGTGCCTGTCCTGGCACGCGGTGCTCTGCCACCGGCCTTGCCGGACCTATAACGACAACAAAGGAGTTTCCTCATGCCGCTCGCCCGTCGCACCTTTCTCGGCGTGTCCCTGGCCGCTTCGGCCGGTCTGGTCGCCAGTCGCGCCCTCGCCGACGACAAGTTCGGTCTCACCCGTAACTGGGAGGGAAAGCCGCCCATCGTCATGCCCGATCCGGCCTGGGAAATCCACGACCAAGCCTTTAAGGGCCGCCTGGGCAATGCCTTCGTCGAGCGCCTCTGGTCCGGTGGTCTCTGGACCGAAGGGCCAGTGTGGATGGCCGACTGGCGCTGCCTGCTGTTCAGTGATATCCCCAATGCCCGGGTGATGCGCTGGAGCGCCGATGACGGCCACGTCAGCGTCTATGACGACCAGTCCCACAACGCCAATGGCCACACCCGTGACCGCGAGGGTCGGCTGATCAGCTGCGAGCACGACAGCCGCCGCGTCACCCGCCGCGAGTTGAACGGCAGCGTCACGGTGCTGCTCGACCGCTTCGACGGCAAGCCGCTGAACGCCCCCAACGACGTGGTGGTCGGGGCCGATCGTGCCATCTGGTTCACCGATCCGGGCTACGGCATCCTCGGTGCCTACGAGGGCCACAAGGCCGAGTTCGAGCTGCCCACCAACGTCTATCGCATCGATCCCCAGGGCAAGGCCACGGTGGCGGCGGGTGACTTCGGCCGGCCCAACGGCCTGGCCTTCGCCCCCGATGGCAAGCGGCTCTACATCAGCGACACCGCTGGTGGCGGCAATCCCGGCAAGCCCAACCACCTGCGTGCCTTCACCCTTAAGGACGACGGCACCCTGGGCGGCGGCGAGGTGCTGATCGATGCCAAGGACCAGGGCGTGATCGACGGCTTCCGCGTCGACAGCGACGGCAACCTCTGGTGCAGCTGGGCCGGTTCCGCCGAGCAGAACAGCGTGCGGGTCTTCAATCCGAGCGGCCAACCGCTGGCCACCCTGCACCTGCCGGAAACCGTGTCCAACGTCGAGTTCGGCGGGCCCAAGAGCAATCGCCTGTTCATCACCGGCGGTGGTTCGCTCTATGCCACCTATGTGAACGCCCAGCCCGCGCGGCTCTGGTAAGGGCCTCTCACCGGCCGAACCAAGGGTCGTTAGACAGGTCTGTAACAAGCGGATACGGAACGACCCGCGCCAACAAGATCGCCCACAAGGCGAGCGAGGAGCCTCAGTCATGAGCAACACCACTACCAACGCCGACGGTCACGTCACCGAAAAGGCCCAGCCCAAGGCGATCTTCGCCTGCCTGATGGCCGCCTTGGCCGGTCTGATGTTCGGCCTCGACATCGGCGTCATTTCCGGCGCCACCAAATTCATCCAGCAGGAATTCCAGATCTCCGATCAGGTGATCGAGTGGATCGTCTCCAGCATGATGGCCGGTGCCGCCCTGGGCGCTCTGGGCGCGGGTTCGCTGTCGGCCAAGCTGGGTCGCAAGAAATCGCTGATGCTGGGCGCCATCCTGTTCGTGATTGGCTCGATCCTCTGTGGCCTGGCCACTTCGCCGACCATGCTGATCTTTGCCCGCTTCCTGCTCGGCCTGGCCATCGGCATCGCGTCCTTCACCGCGCCGCTGTACCTGGCCGAGGTCGCTCCGGAAAACATTCGTGGCTCAATGATCTCGCTGTACCAGCTGATGATCACCGCCGGCATCCTGCTCGCCTTCCTCTCCAACACCGCCTTCAGCTACTACGAGGCCTGGCGCTGGATGCTCGGCATCATCGCCATCCCCGGGGTGCTGTTCCTGATCGGCGTCTTCGCGCTACCCGACAGTCCGCGCTGGCTGATCATGGCGGGTCGCCGCGAGGAAGCGATCAAGGTCCTGCACCGGCTGCGCGGTGACGAAAAGGTCATCCAGCAGGAAGTCGCCGAGATCGAAGAGCAGCTCAAGGTCCCGCAAAAGGGCTGGTCGCTGTTCAAGGAGAATGCCAACTTCCGCCGCTCGGTAGGCCTGGGCGTACTCCTGCAGGTGGTGCAGCAGTTCACCGGCATGAACGTGGTGATGTACTACGCGCCGCGCATCTTCGAAGGCATGGGCTACGACACCGCCGCCCAGATGTGGTTTACCGCCGCGGTCGGTCTGACCAACGTGCTGGCCACCTTCATCGCCATCTTCCTGGTCGACAAGTGGGGCCGCAAACCCATCCTCTATACCGGTTTCGTGGTCATGGCCGTGGGCCTGGGCGTGGTCGGCACCATGCTCGGCATGGGCAACCTGAGCCATGGTCAGCAGACCTTTACCGTGGTCATGCTGCTGATCTTCATCGTCGGCTTCGCCATGTCGGCCGGTCCGCTGATCTGGACCCTGTGCTCGGAAGTGCAGCCGCTCAAGGGCCGCGACTTCGGCATCGGCTGCTCTACCTTCACCAACTGGATCGCCAACATGATCGTCGGTGCCACCTTCCTGACCATGCTGGGCACCCTGGGACAGGGCACCACCTTCTGGATCTATGCTGGTCTGAACGTGGTGTTCATCTTCCTGGTGTTCCTGCTGGTGCCGGAGACCAAGGGCGTTACCCTGGAGCGCATCGAGCGCAATCTGATGCAGGGCAAACGCCTGCGCGACCTCGGTCAATAGGATCGAGCGCACAAGAAAACGCCCGGCAATGCCGGGCGTTTTTATTAGCGATCCCAGTGCTTGTGTCTGTGCTTGGCGTGCTTCCAGCCCTTGCCGGGATGGTCGCGGTAGCCGCGATAGCCACGCTCGTCGCGGCCGCTGTCGCCCAGATTGTTGCCCAGGGCACTGCCGGCACCGCCACCCAGGGCCGCGCCGACCAGGCCACCGGTGCTGCCACCAACTCTATTGCCGATCACGTTGCCGCCCGCCGCGCCCAGACCGCCGCCGATGGCGGCCTCGGTCCGATTGCGCCGGTCAGCGCCCAGTACACCACCTGCTGCACCGCCAACGCCGGCACCGATGGCCGCACCGGTACTGCCGCCGACCTGCTGGCCGACCAGGGTACCGAGTACGCCACCCACGGCGCCGCCGAGTCCGGCTTCGGTATTGCCCGCATAGGCCGGGGCAACGCCCGCCAGGGCAAGCAACAAGAACAGGGCTGAAGGTTTCATGGAGTCCACTCCGTGGTAGAGACGAGCCGATCCTCGGCAAAAATCGCTGCCCTGGCAAGTACCGAACGGTCGTTTGAATGGTAAAGGTTGTCTTTACCCATTCCTTTGATTTCCTTGAACAAACCTATACGGGAATAAGGGGTCTTGTCCCTCTGGTCGCGTCTGGAGCGGGGGTCTGCAGGCCGGCGCGGGCTGGTCTAGACTCAGGTCGACCGCGCTGCCAAGGGGACTTCATGATCCACGCTCGTCTGTTGTCTGGCTGTCTCCTGCTCCTTGCCAGTGTCAGCGCCTCGGCCTGGGAATACACCCTCGTCGCGCCCGACAAGCCGGTGCAGAACTGGAGCATCAGCAGTGACCGCCTGGGTCTGCGCGATGGCCTGGCCTTCGCCGTCGGTGTGCATCGCCTGAGTGGCGGGCGCCAGGAGGGTTCGGTGCTGATCGAGATCGATACCGGCGCTATGCAGCTCACCGTGGTGGCGACCCGTGGCATGAATGTCCTGCGCGCCCAGGCCGGCACCCTGCGACTGGGCTGGGATTCTCCGGTACGCGAGGTGGTCAATCCGGCCTTCGTCAATCTGGAAAGCCGTAACGGGCTGGGCTGGCTGGAAGGCTTCAACGAGCTGGTGGCCCGCGCCGGCTTCGAGTGGGTCGGCCACCCGGGAATGGACCGGGGGCAACTCCTGACCCTGCACGGACGGGCCAGTTATCTGCCAGCCAGTCAGGTGGTGCTGACCATCGACGAACAGCCGCCGCACCGCATCAGCCTCAAGGGCGTGCTGCACGAAGAGGCCTTCAAGCAGGCCAACTTTCGCATCGACACCGAACTGGTCACCCACGCCGGGGCCACCGGCTTCACGCTGCACGACCGCCTGACCAACCAGGGGGCGCATACCGCCGAGTACCAGGTGCTCTATCACAGCAACTTCGGTCCGCCGCTGCTCGGCGAGGGCTCACGGTTCGCCGCGCCGGTGCGGGAGGTGTCACCCTTCGATGCGCGGGCGCGTCAGGAACTGGGCGAATGGCAGGCCTATCGCGCACCCACGCCGGGCTATGGCGAGACGGTCTACAACCTCTACCCCTGGGGCGACGACCAGGGGCGCAGCCTGGCGGTACTGCACGATCACAGTGCCCACCAAGGGGTGGCGCTGGCCTTCAATGTGCGGGAATTGCCGGTCTTTACCCTGTGGAAGCACACCGATGCCAAGGCCCAGGGCTATGTCACCGGCCTGGAGCCGGGCACCAGCTTTTCCTACAACCGCAGCCAGCAGCGGGCCCTGGGACTGGTGCCGCGCATCGAGGCGGGCGGCACGCGCGACTTCACCCTCGACTATCGGTTGCTGGCCACCGCCGCCGAGGTCCGGCAGGCGCTGGAGCAGGTCGAAGGCATCCGCCACGGCCGACCGACCAAGATGCGCGAGGCGCCGCTGGCCCAGGAGCCTTAGTAGCCTGGCGAGGCCGCGCTAGCGCCGCGCGGGCAACGGGCGGGTGCGACCGCTACCGTCGATGGCGACGAAGACGAACACCGCCTCGGTGACCTTGCTCCACTCGCTGGACAGCGGATCGTCGCTCCAGACCTCGATGAGGATCTGGATGGAGCTACGGCCCACTTCCAGCGTGTTGGTATAGAAGGAGAGCTGTGCGCCCACGGGCACCGGCGTCATGAAGGCCATGCGGTCGATGGCCACCGTGGCCACCCGACCAGCGGCCAGACGACTGGCCATGGCACTGCCGGCCAGGTCCATCTGGGCCACCAGCCAGCCGCCGTAGATGTCGCCGAAGCCGTTGGTTTCACGGGGCAGAGCGGTGATCTGCATGGCCAGGTCGCCCTGGGGGATGGGATCTTCTTGTTCGAGCTCTTCGATCATGACAGGGCCCTCGGGAGCCCGGATAGGTAGGTAACGTTCAGCATCTGCACGCAAGAATGCTGCCAATCTCTCTGGGGAGATCGTTAGGGGGCTACAGTATAACGCCTGGGGCAGGGCGGCTCGACCGCTTTTGCACCAGGATGGAACAGGCATAGCTCGGCAGATGAGCCCTGAATGGGCACTGAATGAATAGCGGAAATTCCTTGCGGATTTGCTATCTTGGAGACCGTGCACGGCCAGGCAATCCAGAGGGTCGTGCACGTCCGATGATCAGGTAATGATCGGTAGACCTGCTGCTGCCGTGCTCCACAAGAGCGCAGGCGGCGCGGTGCAGGTCCGGCGCCCATCCGGCGACCCGCCCGATCCCTGCCAGCCGCCCCAGGCGGACGGTCACTCGGGGCCGCGTCTTGTCCGCTACACCCGGAGGGATGCCAGAGGCCGAATTTCCTTTGCGCTCCTCTCTTGTCCGGGATCCTCGATGAAACTGCAATCCGCCTCCGCGCCGCTCACGTCGCGCCCTCTGGGCCGCAACGACTACAAGACCCTCTCGCTGTCCGCCCTGGGCGGCGCGCTGGAGTTCTACGACTTCGTCATCTTCGTCTTCTTCGCCGCGGTGGTGGGGAAGCTGTTCTTTCCCGCCGACATGCCCGACTGGCTGCGGCAGATGCAGACCTTCGGCATCTTCGCCGCCGGTTACCTGGCCCGCCCGCTGGGCGGCATCATCATGGCCCACTTCGGCGACCTGCTCGGGCGCAAGAAGATGTTCACCCTGAGCATCTTCATGATGGCGCTGCCGACCCTGGGCATGGGCCTGATGCCCACCTACGCCCAGATCGGCGTGGCCGCCCCCATCCTGCTGCTGGTGCTGCGCATCATCCAGGGCGCGGCCATCGGCGGCGAGGTGCCCGGGGCCTGGGTGTTCGTCTCCGAGCACGTGCCCGGCAAGCACGTCGGCTATGCCTGCGGCACCCTGACCGCCGGTCTCACCTTCGGCATCCTGCTCGGCTCGCTGATGGCGACCCTGATCAACACCGTCTTCACCCCGGTGGAGGTGGCCGATTACGCCTGGCGCTTCCCCTTCCTGATCGGCGGGGTCTTCGGCCTGTTCTCGGTCTATCTGCGCCGCTGGCTGCACGAGACGCCGGTGTTCGCCGAGCTGGCGATCCACAAGTCGCTGGCCGAGGAAGTGCCGCTCAAGGCGGTGCTGCGTGACCACCGCAGCAGCGTGGTGCTGTCCATGCTGCTGACCTGGATGCTCACCGCCGGCATCGTGGTGGTCATCCTCATGACCCCGACCCTGCTGCAGACCCAGTACGGCTTCTCCGCCGCCCTGGCGCTCAAGGCCAACAGCCTGGCCATCGTCTTCCTGACCCTGGGCTGCATCGTCTCCGGTGCCCTGTCCGATCGCTTCGGCAGCGGCCCGGTGTTCATCGTCGGCGGTCTGATCCTGGCGGTGGCCAGCTGGGCGCTCTATGCCGGTCTGAAGATCCACCCGGAGTGGCTGTTCCCGCTCTATGCCCTGGCTGGCGCCGCGGTCGGCGTCATCGGCGGCGTGCCACGGGTGATGGTGCTGGCCTTCCCGCCCAAGGTGCGCTTCTCGGGCCTGTCCTTTTCCTACAACGTGGCCTACGCCATCTTTGGCGGCCTGACCCCCATGGTCGTCACCCTGATGCTCAAGCAGCATCCGCTGGGCCCGGCCTGGTACGTCATGGGGCTGGCCCTGCTGGGCGTGGGCATCGGCTGCTACCTGCTCAGTCGCGAGCGCCGCGCCGCCGCCCTGGCGCCCGCCTGACCCCGGCCGTTCACGCCGCCTGCACCGGCGGCGTGAACGGGTTCGCCAGGACGACCCGCCAGGGCGACCTCGGCATGGCCAAAAACGCCATCCCCACAGACGCCACGCTTCGCGAGGACTAGGCTCGGATCCCTAGAGCCAGTCCAACAACAACAGCGAGGTGCAACATGTCCGGTAATCGTGGCGTCGTCTATCTGGGCGCAGGCAAGGTCGAGGTGCAGACCATCCCCTATCCGAAGATGGAAACCCCGCAGGGCAAGCGTATCGACCACGGCGTCATCCTGCGCGTGGTCTCCACCAACATCTGTGGTTCCGACCAGCACATGGTGCGTGGCCGGACCACTGCCCCCGAAGGCCTGGTGCTCGGCCACGAGATCACCGGTGAGGTCATCGAAGCGGGCCGCGACGTCGAGACCCTCAAGGTCGGCGACCTGGTCTCGGTGCCCTTCAACGTCGCCTGCGGTCGCTGCCGCACCTGCAAGGAGCAGGACACCGGGGTCTGCCTGACCGTCAACCCCTCGCGTGCCGGCGGTGCCTACGGCTACGTCGACATGGGCGGCTGGGTCGGTGGCCAGGCCGAATACGTGCTGGTCCCCTATGCCGACTTCAACCTGCTCAAGCTGCCGAATCGCGACGCGGCCATGGAAAAGATCCGTGACCTGACCTGCCTGTCCGACATCCTGCCCACCGGCTATCACGGCGCCGTCACCGCCGGCGTCGGTCCGGGCACCAGCGTCTATGTAGCGGGTGCCGGTCCGGTCGGCCTGGCTGCTGCCGCCTCGGCTCGCCTACTGGGCGCCGCCGTGGTCATCGTCGGCGACGTCAACCCGGTGCGCCTGGCCCACGCCAAGGCCCAGGGCTTCGAGATCGCCGACCTGTCCCTGGACACCCCGCTGCACGAGCAGATCGCCGCGCTGCTGGGTACCCCGGAAGTGGATTGCGCCGTCGATGCCGTTGGCTTCGAGGCCCGTGGCCATGGTCACGAAGGCGCCAAGAGCGAGGCCCCGGCCACCGTGCTGAACTCGCTGATGGGCATCGTGCGGGTGGCTGGCAAGATCGGCATCCCCGGTCTGTACGTCACCGACGATCCGGGCGCCGTCGACGCTGCGGCCAAGCAGGGTGCCCTGAGCATCCGCTTCGGTCTGGGCTGGGCCAAGTCCCACAGCTTCCACACCGGCCAGACCCCGGTGATGAAGTACAACCGTCAGCTGATGCAGGCCATCATGTGGGATCGCATCAAGATCGCCGATATCGTCGGCGTGCAGGTGATCACCCTGGACGAGGCACCCCGCGGCTACAGCGAATTCGATTCGGGCGTACCGAAGAAATTCGTCATCGATCCGCACAAGCTGTTCAGCGCGGCCTGATCATTGCGCTAAGGGTTTTGTCCGGGAATGCTGGCCATTTGGCATTTCTCGGGCAAAGCCTGCAGTCGTTTGCCACACCAAGGGGTCTACCCTCGCAGCGTCCGATTCGGGCGCTGTTTTTTTGGTGCCACAGACGAGGCCTGCATGACCCCGAATGTCCTTTCGACCCTTCGCCGTATCCTCCCCTCACTGCTGGTGGCGTCCGTGCTGCTGCTGGGCAGCAACCTGGCGCGCGCCGAGGGTGGGGTGTCCTTTCGCTTCGCCGAAGAAGGGCAGGGCTGGATGCTGCGCGGTCCGGTCGATGTCCTCAAGTGGCCCTTCGTCTACGACCGTAGTCGCGAGCGCGCCCGCAACACCCTGGTACGGCTGGACGGCGATACCCAGGTGCGGGTGATCGAGACCCGTTCCTTCCAGCGTTGGAAGCGCATCGAGCTGCAGCGGGATGGCCGTACCGTACTGGGCTGGGTGGAAAGCTACAGCGTGCCTGAGGCCATGCGCCTCGACTGATCGGGAGCAAAAGGCCGCCGCCGCCAGTCACACCTCTGGTACCCCATCCATTCCAGAGGAGCGACGCATGTCCGCGATCACCCGTCTTCAGCTCAACGACGGTCACCACATTCCGCAATTCGGTCTGGGGGTCTGGCAGACTCCGGCCGAAGAGACCGCCCAGGTGGTCAAGACGGCCCTCGACCTGGGTTATCGACACATCGATACCGCCGCCATCTATGGCAACGAAGAGGGCGTCGGCCAAGCCATCGCCCAGGCCGGTTTGCCGCGTGACGAGCTGTTCATCACCACCAAGCTGTGGAATGCCGACCAGGGCTACGACAGCGCCCTGCGCGCCTTCGACACCAGTCTGGCCAAGCTGGGCCTGGAGCATGTCGACCTCTATCTGATCCACTGGCCGCTGCCGGAAAAGGGCCTGTTCCTCGACAGCTGGAAGGCGCTGATCGAATTGCGCAACCAGGGTCGGGTGAAGTCCATCGGTGTCTCCAACTTCCGTCAGGCCGATATCGAGACCCTGCTGACCGAGACCGGCGTGGTGCCGGTGGTCAACCAGATCGAGTGCCATCCACTGCTGCAGCAGCAGGAGCTGCGTGACTTCAACACCTACAAGGGCATCGCCACCGAGGCCTGGAGTCCACTGGCTCAGGGCGGCGAACTGCTGGGTAGCCCGGTACTGCAACAGCTGGCAACCAAGCACGGCAAGACGCCGGCCCAGGTGGTGCTGCGCTGGCACATCCAGCTGGGCAACATCATCTTCCCCAAATCCAAGACGCCCAAGCGCATCGAAGAGAACATGCAGATCTTCGACTTCACCCTGGACGACAATGACCTGCGGCAGATCGCCGGGCTGAATCAGGACCGGCGTCTGGGCCCGGACCCTTCCACCTTCAACGGCTGACGTGCACGGGACGCCGCGATGAGCGGCGTCTCTGTATGCCTGGCGTGCAAGGCGCCAGTGCCTGTATGCTGCGCGGCCCTTTCGGGACCTCTCATGCCGGATCGGCATAGGGCAGGCTACAGCGGCATTAGACATACCCCGTTACCCTCTGGCAAAAGTGTGACGCCTTGGTGCTCCTCGTCCTTTTCGAGCACCGTTTCCGCAGCCTGAACGCACCCTTCGGTTGGGCGTTGCATGCGCTTTGCGCATCACGACCCGGCACGGTGACGTTCGTCCCGAACTCCATCCAAATAGAACAAAGGTGTCGGTACATGACCAAGCCCAAGCTCAGCCTCGCGTGGCAGATTCTCATCGGCCTCGTGTTGGGGATCGCCGTCGGCGCACTGCTCAACCACTTCAGCGCCGAGAAGGCCTGGTGGATAGCGAACGTTCTCAAGCCGGCCGGCGACATCTTCATCCGGCTGATCAAGATGATCGTGGTGCCCATCGTCATCGCCACCCTGGTGGTCGGCATCGCCGGCGTCGGCGACTCCAAGAAGCTCGGTCGCATCGGCCTCAAGACCATCCTCTACTTCGAGATCGTCACCACCCTGGCCATCGTCGTCGGCCTGTTCTTCGCCGACAGCGTGCAGCCCGGTGCCGGTATCGACATGAGCACCCTGGGCACCACCGACATCTCCCAGTACCAGAAGACCACCGCGGAAGTGCAGCATGACCACGCCTTCATCGCGACCATCCTCAACCTGATCCCGTCCAACGTCTTCGCCGCCATCGCCCGCGGCGAGATGCTGCCGATCATCTTCTTCGCGGTGATGTTCGGCCTGGGCCTGGGCGCCCTGCCGGAAGCCACCCGCGAGCCGGTGGTGCGCGTGTTCCAGGGCATTTCCGAGGCCATGTTCAAGGTCACCCACATGATCATGAATTACGCCCCCATCGGCGTCTTCGCCCTGATCGCGGTGACCGTGGCCAACTTCGGCTTCGCCTCCCTGCTGCCGCTGGCCAAGCTGGTGGTGCTGGTCTACGTGGCCATCGGTTTCTTCGCCCTCGGCGTGCTGGGCCTGGTGGCCAAGCTGTTCGGCTTCTCGATCTTCCGCATCATCCGCATCCTCAAGGACGAGCTGATCCTGGCCTATTCCACTGCCAGCTCGGAAACCGTGCTGCCGCGCATCATCGAGAAGATGGAGGCCTATGGCGCGCCCAAGGCCATCACCAGCTTCGTGGTGCCCACCGGCTACTCCTTCAACCTGGACGGTTCCACCCTCTACCAGAGCATCGCGGCGCTGTTCATCGCCCAGCTCTATGGCATCGACCTGTCGCTGAGCCAGCAGCTGCTGCTGGTGCTGACCCTGATGGTCACCTCCAAGGGCATCGCCGGCGTGCCGGGTGTCTCCTTCGTGGTACTGCTGGCCACCCTGGGCAGCGTCGGCATTCCGCTGGAAGGCCTGGCCTTCATCGCCGGCGTGGACCGCATCATGGACATGGCGCGCACCGCTCTGAACGTGATCGGCAATGCCCTGGCCGCCCTGGTCATCGCCAAGTGGGAAGGCCTCTACGACGCCGAGAAGGGCGCCGCCTACTGGGCCGCCCTGCCGCACCTGAAGCGCACCGCCAAGGTCGAGGAGCGTCCTCAGGCCACCCGCGGCGAAGCCCTGCGTGACTGAGTGGCTAGCTAGCTGAGAACGGAGCCCGGCCTTGTGTCGGGCTCCGTCGTTTCAGCCGGCGAGAATGGCCGCGTAGCCCTCGCGATAGCTGGGGTAGCGGGGCGTCCAGCCCAGGGCCCGGGCGCGGGCGTTGCTGCATCTCTTGCTGCCGGCGCGACGCAACTGGGCCTCGTCGGACCAGAAGGTGATGCCCAGCCGTGCCCGCAGCCAGTCCACTACCTCGTCCAGCGGCGCCGGATCGTCGTCCACGCCCAGATAGAGCGCTTCCAGGGCGACCCCTTCGCGATCCCGCTGCAGCAGCAGTGCCAGCAGGCCGGCGGCGTCCTCGACATGAATGCGATTGCCATACAGCGGCGGTTCGCGGGTCACCCGGGAGCCTTCGCGCACCTGCCGCAGCAGCGCCTCGCGGCCCGGGCCATAGATGCCGGTCAGGCGGACCACAGTGGCGGGCAGGCCGCTGCCCAGCGCCAGGTCCTCCGCCTCGCGCAGGAGGCGTCCGGAAAAGCGCTCGGGTTCGGCAGGGGAGGTCTCGTCGACCCAGGCGCCGTCGCCCTGGGCGTAGACGCCACTGCTGGAAACGAACAGCAATCGCTGCGGACGCTGGTCGCAGGCGGCCAGCCAGGCCAGCAGGTGGCGTAGGCCGTCGACATAGGCGGCGCGATAGCCGGCTTCGTCATGATGGGTCGCGGCGGTGGCATAGACCACCTGGTCGATGGGCTCTCGCGGCCAGGCCGCCGGTGGCATGGCGTCGGCCAGATCGCCCGCTACCGGCAGCAACGCGGCGGGGAGGGCGGCGACGTTGCGCCTGAGGCCGAAGACCCGGTGGCCCTGGGCGACCAGCTGCAGGCCGAGACGGCTGCCGACATCGCCGCAACCGGCGATCAGAATGGTGCTCATCGGTATTTCCCTCTGCAAAGGCCTGGACAGACGGCCAGGGTAGCCTGAGCGTACCCGCGGTCCAACCAGAAGGCGCAGGCAGCTGCCCGTCGCGCTTGGCCGTTGATAGAGACAGCCGCTAAGATTGCCTGGCCACCCATGGAATTTGACTATGACCCTGACTGAACTGCGCTATATCGTCACGCTCGCCCAGGAACAGCACTTTGGCCGAGCTGCCGAGCGTTGCCACGTCAGCCAGCCGACCCTGTCGGTCGGCGTCAAGAAGCTCGAGGACGAGCTGGGCATTCTGATCTTCGAGCGCAGCAAGAGTGCCGTGCGCCTCACCCCCACCGGCGAGGGCATCGTCGCCCAGGCACAAAAGGTGCTGGAGCAGGCCCAGGGCATCCGCGAACTGGCCCAGGCCGGCAAGAACCAGCTCACCGCGCCGCTGAAGATCGGTGCCATCTATACCATCGGGCCCTATCTCTTTCCGCACCTCATCCCGCAGCTCAACCGGGTGGCGCCGGAGATGCCGCTGTACATCGAGGAAAACTTCACTCACCTGCTGCGCGACAAGCTGCGCACCGGTGAGCTGGACGCCGTCATTCTCGCCCTGCCCTTCAACGAGCCGGACGTCCTGACCCTGCCGCTGTACGACGAGCCCTTCTACGTGATGATGCCGGCGCGGCACCCCTGGACCAAGCTCAAGGCCATTCCGCAGAACCAGCTCAGCGACAAGAGCCTGCTGCTGCTGGGCGAGGGTCACTGCTTCCGCGACCAGGTCCTGGAAGCCTGTCCGACCGTGCGCAAGCACGAGGAAAACAAGAATTCCACGGTGGAATCCTCCTCGCTGGAAACCATTCGCCACATGGTGGCCTCGGGTCTGGGCGTCTCGGTCCTGCCGTTCTCGGCGGTGGAGAGTCACCACTATGCCCCCGGGATCATCGAGGTACGGCCTTTCGAGCGGCCGGTGCCCTATCGCACCGTGGCCATCGCCTGGCGCGCCAGCTTTCCGCGGCCCAAGGCCATCGAGGTGCTGGCCGACTCGGTCCGCCTCTGCTCGGTGGCGCGGCCTGAAGCCAAGGGCGTCGTGCAGCCGGCATGAGTGAACTGGCCGCGACGCCGGTCACCGCCCTCAAGGGGGTCGGCGCCGCCCTGCAGGAAAAGCTCGCGCGGGTCGGTCTGGAAACCTTGCAGGACGTACTCTTCCACCTGCCGCTGCGCTACCAGGATCGCACCCGCATCGTGCCCATCGGCGCCCTGCGGCCCGGTCAGGACGCGGTGGTGGAGGGCATGGTCGCCTCCGCCGAGGTGCTCATGGGTCGCCGGCGCAGCCTGCTGGTGCGGCTGCAGGACGGCAGCGGCACCCTGTCGCTGAGGTTCTTCCACTTCAGCCAGGCGCAAAAGGACGGGATGGCTCGCGGCACCCTGCTGCGCTGCTATGGCGAGGTGCGTCCCGGTGCTTCCGGCCTGGAGATCTATCACCCCGAATACCGCGCCCAGGACGAGAACGCCCCGGCGCCGGTCGAGCAGACGCTGACGCCCATCTACCCGACCACCGAAGGCCTCACCCAGCTGCGCCTGCGCCAGCTCAGCGCCCAGACGCTGGAACGGCTCGGGCCCGAATCCCTGCCCGACTGGCTGCCACCGGAGATGGCCGAGCACTATCGCCTGGGGCCGCTGGCCGATGCCCTGCGCTATCTGCACCGACCGCCGCCGGATGCGGACCTGGAAGAACTGGCCGAGGGTCGCCACTGGGCCCAGGAACGGCTGGTCTTCGAGGAATTGCTGACCCACCAGCTGTCCCTGCAGCGCCTGCGCGAGACCCTGCGCGCCCAGCGGGCGGTGCCCCTGCCGGCGGCCCGGCGCCTGCCACAGCTTTATCTGGACAACCTCGGCTTCAAACCCACCGGTGCCCAGCAGCGCGTCGGGCGCGAGATCGCCCATGACCTGGCCCAGCCCGAGCCCATGCTGCGCCTGGTGCAGGGCGACGTGGGCGCGGGCAAGACGGTGGTCGCCGCCCTGGCCGCCCTGCAGGCCATCGAGGCCGGCTACCAGGTGGCGCTGATGGCGCCCACCGAGATCCTCGCCGAGCAGCACTTCCTCAACTTCCAGCGCTGGTTCGCCGCTCTGGACATCGAGGTGGCCTGGCTGGCCGGCAAGCTCAAGGGCAAGGCCCGCGCCAGCTCCCTGGAGCGCATCGCCGCCGGGGCACCCATGGTGGTGGGCACCCATGCGCTGTTCCAGGACGAGGTACGCTTCGCCCGCCTGGCCCTGGTGGTGATCGACGAACAGCACCGCTTCGGCGTGCAGCAGCGCCTGGCCCTGCGCCAGAAGGGCGTCGACGGCCGTCTCGCGCCGCACCAGCTGATCATGACCGCCACCCCCATCCCGCGCACCCTGGCCATGAGCGCCTATGCCGACCTGGACACCTCGGTGCTCGACGAGCTGCCGCCGGGGCGGACGCCGGTCAATACCGTGAGCGTCACCGACAGTCGCCGCGAGGAAGTGGTGGAGCGGGTGCGCGCCGCCTGCCACGAAGGCCGTCAGGCCTACTGGGTCTGCACCCTGATCGAGGAATCCGAGGAGCTCACCTGCCAGGCGGCCGAGACCACCTACGAGGAGTTGCAGCTGGCCCTGGCTGAATTGCACGTCGGCTTGATCCACGGGCGCATGAAGCCAGCGGAAAAGGCCGCGGTGATGGCCGAGTTCAAGGCCGGCAACCTGCAGCTGCTGGTGGCCACCACGGTGATCGAGGTGGGGGTGGACGTGCCCAACGCCAGTCTGATGATCATCGAGAATCCCGAACGCCTGGGTCTGGCCCAGTTGCACCAGCTGCGTGGCCGCGTCGGGCGGGGCAGTGCGGTCAGTCATTGCGTGCTGCTGTTCCATCCGCCGCTGTCGCAGATCGGCCGCGAACGCCTGGCCATCATGCGCGAGACCAACGACGGCTTCATCATCGCCGAGAAGGACCTGGAGTTGCGGGGTCCCGGCGAGATGCTCGGCACGCGCCAGACCGGCCTGCTGCAATTCAAGGTGGCCGATCTGATGCGCGATGCCCACTGGCTGCCGGCGGTGCGCGACGCCGCCCAGGAGCTGCTGGCACGCTGGCCAAGCCATGCCGCTCCGCTGCTGGAGCGCTGGTTGCGCCATGGGCAGCAATACGGCCAGGTTTGACAAAGCTTATACAGACGACGCTACCTACGGAGCCGAATGGTTATACTCCAAGGCGTACGTGAGGAAGAAAATGCCATGACCGATGTAGCGCTCGCTTCGCCCCTCCCTGAGGTCCCCCCTTCGATCCAGCAGTTGCTCGCCCAGTTGAACCTGGCCTATCGGCCGGTCCCGGCGACGACGCGTCAGCCGCAGGCGAACCGGGTGCACACGGTGCTCTTGAGCGACAGCGTCGGCATGCTGCTGGTGCTGTTGCCCGAGAATCAGCTGCTGGATCTGCGCCGGCTGGTGGAATTCACCGGGCGGCAGCTGGCGGTGGTGGCGCCGGAGCGGCTGATGCGCACCCTGGAGCGCTACGAATTGGACGTCCTGCCAGGGTTGCCGTCGCTGACCAATTCCCCCTGCCTGTATGACGAACGCCTGCTGGAGGCACCGCGCCTGCTGTTGGAATCCGGTGAGCGCTCGCTACTGTTGGAAGTGGAAACATCTGACTATCGCTGTCTGCTGAGTCAGGCGACCGCGGGCAGCTTCGGCATCCCGGCGGCCGGTATCCAGCCGAATCTGCGGCAACCGGAGCGAGACGAGGCGGAAATCCTCCATGCCGCCACCGCCTTTACCGCGCGGCGCATTCGCCAGCGTCTGGAAGAGACCCTGGAGATTCCGCCCCTGTCCAAGACCGCGGAAAAGGTCATCAAGCTGCGCGTCGATCCCGACGCCACGGTGGACGATCTGGCCAATGTGGTGGAGACCGATCCGGCCCTGGCGGCCCAGGTGATCAGCTGGGCGGCTTCGCCCTACTATGCCGCGCCCGGCAAGATCCGCTCGGTGGAAGACGCCATCGTGCGGGTGCTGGGTTTCGACCTGGTGATCAACCTGGCCCTCGGTCTTGCCCTGGGCAAGACCCTGAGCCTGCCCAGCGACCAGGCCCAGCAGGAAACGCCCTACTGGAAACAGGCTATCTACACTGCTGCCCTGATCGAGGGCCTGGCGCGCGCCATGCCGCGCGCGGAGCGGCCGGAAATGGGCCTGGCCTACCTGGGCGGCCTGCTGCACAACTTCGGCTACCTGGTGCTGGCCCATGTCTTTCCGCCGCATTTCTCGCTGATCTGCCGCCACCTGGAGGCCAACCGCCAGCTGGATCACCAGGTCATCGAGCATCACCTGCTTGGCATCACCCGCGAGCAGATCGGCGCGGCCCTGATGCGCTGCTGGGAGATGCCCGAAGAGGTGGTGACGGCGCTGCGCTTCCAGGGCGACCCGGCCTACCAGGGCGAGCAGGCGGTCTATCCCAACCTGATCTTTCTCGCGGTGCAGCTGCTGCGCGGCGAAGGCATCGGCAACGGCCCCGCGCAGGCCATTCCCGAGGATCTCTATGCGCGGCTGAACATAGATCCGGCCAAGGCGCGGGAGTGCATGCAGAAGATCCTTGGTGCCGAAGCCGCCCTGCGCGAGCTGACCGGCCAGTTCAAGTGACCGTCTGACTGGCCTCCGGCGCTCCAGGCGCCGGAGCCCTAAACGCCAAGCAACAAAAAACCCGCCGAGGCGGGTTTTTGTTCAAGGGGCGATCAATTACTTGATCTTGCCTTCCTTGTACATGACATGCTTGCGCACGACCGGATCGAATTTCTTGATTTCGATCTTTTCGGGCTTGGTGCGCTTGTTCTTGTCAGTGGTGTAGAAGTGACCGGTGCCGGCACTGGAAATCAAACGGATCAATTCACGCATGACGAATCCCCTTAGAATTTTTCGCCGCGGCTACGCAGCTCGGACAGTACGGTTTCGATACCGCGCTTGTCGATGATACGCATGCCCTTGGCAGAAACGCGCAGACGCACGAAGCGCTTCTCGGATTCTACCCAGAAACGGTGATGCTGCAGATTCGGCAGGAAACGACGACGGGTTTTGTTGTTAGCGTGGGAAACGTTGTTCCCAGTAATCGGACCCTTACCGGTTACTTGGCAAACTCTCGACATGGCTCAGCCCTCATAAACCTCATGCCAAACCCGGCATGGGTTGGCCGCTTGTAACTGTATTGATTCCTGTTTTGACGGGGAGAGCCGGCAAACGCCGGGGACCTGAAGCGGCCATACCCCGAAAAAAGAGCGCTGTTTTATACCAGAAGCACCCAGGGATAACAAGGTAGGGCGACGGATGAAATGCCTACGGACCGGCCGCCGTGTGGGCCTGGCCGGAATGTCAACCGTTCGTCGGTGAGAAGCATTGTGACGGACGGACGGGTGGTCTAGTTTAGAGCGCGTGCCACACTCAATCCACGTCCGCCAGACGGCCGCCCACAGCGCCCTGTCAGCCGCTGCCCGCTAAGCGCGTGTCGTCTGCCCACCTCGGATCTACAAGGAATCGTTCATGCGTTTCGCCGCCTTGCCTCTGCTCTTCGCGCCCCTGCTGGCTCAGGCCGCCACGCTCAGCGTCTGCACCGAAGCCAGTCCGGATGGATTCGACGTGGTGCAATACAACTCCCTGACCACCACCAATGCCTCGGCCGATGTGCTGATGAACCGGCTGGTGGAATACGACGCCAGCGAAGCCAAGCTGGTGCCGAGCCTGGCGCAGAGCTGGACGATCTCCACGGACGGCCTGACCTACGACTTCGCCCTGCGCCCGGACGTGAAGTTTCACCAGACCGACTACTTCACCCCCAGCCGTACCCTGACGGCCGACGACGTGGTGTTCAGCTTCCAGCGCATGCTGGACAAGGATCATCCCTGGCACGCGGTGGCCAAGAGCGGCTATCCCCATGCCCAGTCGATGCAGTGGCCCAAGCTGATCAAGCGCGTGGAAAAGACCAGTGACCTCGGCGTGCGCATCGTGCTCAACAGCCCGGACGCCACCTTCCTGCCGACCCTGAGCATGGGCTTCGCCTCCATCTATTCCGCCGAATACGCCGCTCAGCTGCTCAAGGCCGGCAAGACCGCCCAGCTCAACGACGAGCCCATCGGCACCGGTCCCTTCGTCTTCAAGCGCTATCAGAAGGATGCCGTGGTGCGTTACGCCGCCAATCCGGACTACTTCGCCGGCAAGCCCAAGCTGGATGGCCTGATCTATGCCATCACCCCCGACTCGGCGGTGCGCCTGCAGCGACTCAAGCGCGGCGAATGCCAGATCGCCCTGTCACCCAAGCCCCAGGATCTGCAGAGCGCCCATGAGGACAAGAGCCTGCAGGTGCTGCAGACGCCGGCCTTCATGACCGCCTTCGTGGGTATCAACACCACCCATCCGCCGCTGGACAACATCAAGGTGCGCCAGGCCATCAACCTGGCCTTCGACAAGCAGAGCTATCTGAAGGCGGTGTTCCAGGACACCGCGGTGGCGGCGGACAATGTCTATCCACCCACCACCTGGGGCTACGCCAAGGACGTGCCGGCCTATCCCTATGACCCGGCCAGGGCCAAGGCCTTGCTGGCCCAGGCGGGGCTGAAGGATGGCTTCAAGACCACCATCTGGACGCGCCCCAGCGGCAGCCTGCTCAATCCCAATCCGCAACTGGGTGCCCAGATGCTGCAGGCCGACCTGAAGAAGATCGGCGTCGATGCCCAGATCCAGGTGATCGAATGGGGCGAATTGATCCGCCGCGCCAAGACCGGCGAACACGATCTGCTGTTCATGGGCTGGGCTGGCGACAATGGCGACCCGGACAACTACCTGACACCGCAATTCTCCTGCGCCTCGGTGCAGTCGGGGCTGAACTTCGCCCGTTATTGCGACAAGACCCTGGATGGCGCCATCAGCAAGGGCAAGACCCTGTCCGACCAGATGGCCCGGGCCACGGTGTACCACCAGGCGCAGCGCATCATCCACGACCAGGCGCTGTGGCTGCCGTTGGCCCATCCGACGGTAACGGTGCTGGCCAAGAGCGGCGTCGAGGGCTATCAGCCCAATCCCTTCGGGCGGCAGGACTTCAGCAAGGTCAGCGGCGGTCGCTAGGACCGCCTGCGGTGCGGCGAGCGGTGCGCGGTCAGCCTAGCGCCAGGGCTGGCCGTCGGTGCGCTCCACCTGCTTGACCTTCTGCTGGATGGCGGCGCGCGCCAGCATATGGGCGCTGACCGGCGCGGTGATGAAGATGAACAGGGCGATCAGCAACTCGTGCAGGCTGAGACCTTCGCCCTGGCTGCTGAAGAACAGCATCGAGGCGATGATGGTGCTGCCCACGCCCAGGGTGGTGGCCTTGGTCGGACCGTGCAGGCGCATGAAGAAGTCCGGCAGCCGGTACAGGCCGATGGCGCCGATGAGGGCGAAGCTGCTGCCGATGAGCAGCAGGGCGCAGATCAGGAGTTCGAGCCAGAAGGGCATTGGGTAGCTCCCTGTTAATCGATGATTTCGCCATGCAGCATATGCTTGCCCAGCGCCACGGTGCCGACGAAACCGGTTACGGCGATGAGCAGCGAGGCTTCGAAGAAGACGTCGGTGGCCAGCCAGATACCGAACAGGATGATGATCGCCAGGACGTTGATGTAGAGGGTGTCCAGGGCCAGCACCCGATCCGGGATGTCCGGTCCCTTCACCAGGCGATAGACGTTGAGCACGGCGGCCACGCCCATCATCCCCATGCACAGCAGGGTCACGTAGGTGAGCATTCGAAGATCTCCTTGAGCGGGGCTTCATAGCGCGTCTTGACCTGATGGATCACCGCGTCCTTGTCCGCGACATCGAGACCGTGTAGCAGCAGGGTCTTGCGATCGCCGCTGAGGCCGGAGGAAACGGTGCCGGGGGTGAGGGATACCACGCAGGCCAGCAGGGTGAGCAGGAATTCGTCCTCGATGTCGATGGGCACCTCGATGAACGCCGGCTTGAGCGCCTCGGTCCGGCCCAGCACCAGGCGGGCGACGTGCAGGTTGGCGACGATGATGTCGTATACCACCATCAGCATGTAGCGCAGCAGGAGGACCGGGCGGCGCAGCCGGGGCGCGTGCAGCAGGAAGTCCTGGCACAGCAGCGGGATGCCCCAGCCAAGCAGCAGACCCAGCAGCAGCTGGCCCAGACTCAGGCTGTTGTTGAGCAGCAGCCAGGTCAGGGTCAGCAACCCGGTGAGCAGTGGGTGCGGTAGCCAGCGTTTCATGGGCCAACCCCCCGGACGATGTCGAAGTAGGGTGTGACGTCCAGCAATTGCCGGGCGGTTTCCAAGGCGTAGCCGTGCAGCGGCGCGGCCAGCGCCATCAGCAGCGGGCTGCCCAGCAGCAGGCCGAGGGTGGCGGCGAGCTGGACCGGATCGAGGCGGACGTCCAGGGCGGCGCTGTTGCCGCGCCAGAACAGCGTGGTGCCGGCGCGGGACAGGGCGATGATCATGCCCAGGCCGCCCAGCAGCACCACCGGCCAGATGATCAATGCCGGCCAGGCGGTGCCGGTAGCCTGCAAGAGCATCACCTTGCCGAGAAAGCCGGGGAAGGGCGGCAGGCCGGCGACGGATAACGCACCGAGAAAGAACAGGCCACCGAGCAGTCGTGGGTGAGCCAGCTGCGGACCGCTGTTGAGGGTATCGCCCTGCGCCCCGCGTTGCTGGGCGATGAGATCCGCCAGCAGGAACAGGGCGCCGGCGATCCAGGTGCTGTGCACCAGGTAGAAGAAGCTGGCGGCCAGGCCCGCGACGCTGCCCAGGGCCACGCCGGTCAGCAGCATCCCTACCGAGATGACCACCAGGTAGCCAAGCAGGGCCTTGAGGTGATGGGCCGCCAGGGCGCCGAACACCCCGGCCGCCAGGGTGACCGCCGCCAGCGGCCAGAGCCAGGGCAGGACATAGTGGGCCAGGGGGCCGGCGGCCGTGCCGAATACCAGCAGGAAGACGCGGACGATGGCGTAGAGCCCGACCTTGGTCATGATGGCGAACAGGGCGGCGACCGGGGCGCTGGCGGCGGAATAAGCACTGGGCAGCCAGAAGTACAGCGGCAGGATGGCGCCCTTGAGACCAAAGACCACCAGCAGCAGAAAGCCCGCGGCGGCCAGCAGCGGTGCCTGTTCGGGATCGGCGTTGGCGACCCGGAGGCCGAGGTCGGCCATGTTCAGGGTGCCGAGCAGGCCATAGAGCAGGCCGATGCCGATCAGGAACAGCGCCGAGCCCACCAGGTTGAGCACCACGTAGTGCAGGCCGGCGCGGACCCGGGCGGGGCCGGCGCCATGCACCAGCAGGGCATAGGAGGCGATCAGCAGGATCTCGAAGAAGACGAAGAGGTTGAACAGGTCGCCGGTGAGAAAGGCGCCATTGATGCCCAGCAGCTGGAACTGGAACAGCGCATGGAAATCCGGGCCACGCTTGTCGTCGCCGCGGCAGGCATAGAGCGCCGCCCCGGCGGCCAGCACCGCCACGCTGACCAGCATCAGCGCGGCCAGGCGATCCAGCAGCAGGACGATGCCGAAGGGCGCCGGCCAGTCGCCCAGGGCATAGACCTCCAGCTGACCGCTGTTGGCTCGCTGCAGGAGCAGCAGTGCCAGCGGCAGCAGGGTCCAGGTGGCCAGCAGCGACAGTCCGCGCGCGGTGCTGGCGGACAGCCGCGGACGCATGAGCAGGAAGGCGCCCATGAACAGCGGTACGAGAATCGGCAGGATGATCAGGTGCTTCATCGGCGCGGCTCCTCGCCATCCACGTGGTCGGTACGCAACTCGCCGAGGGCGCGTAGCGACAGGGCCACCACGAAGGCGGTCATGGCGAAGCCGATGACGATGGCGGTGAGCACCAGCGCCTGGGGCACCGGATCGGCCTGCTCGGCGGCCTTGCCGATCACCGCCGGCACGCCGGTGCGCAGGCGGCCCATGGCGAACAGGAAGAGATTGACCGCGTAGGAGAGCAGGGTGAGGCCGAGCACCACCGGATAGAGGCGCGCCCGGAGCAGCAGGTACACGCCGCTGGCGGTGAGGACCCCAAGGGCCGTGCAGAACAGGATTTCCATGTTAGAGCACCTCCTGGCTGGAGCCGTCCTTGTCCGTCTCGTCCCGGCTGACATGGCCGAGGTTGGAGAGGATCAGGAGGGTGGCGCCGACGACGGCGAGGTAGACGCCGAGATCGAAGATCAGGGCGGTGGCCAGTTCGGTCTTGCCGATCAGGGGGATGGCGAAGTAGTCGAAGGCGGTGGTGAGGAAGGGGTAACCGAAGGCCAGCGAACCCAGTCCGGTCAGGGCGGCGATCAGCACGCCGAGGCCGCAGATGGCGTGGTAGCTGATCGGCAGGCGCCGCTGGGTCCAGGTCACGCCATGGGCCACGTACTGCAGGATCAGGGCGATGGCGGTGATCAGGCCGGCGATGAAGCCGCCGCCGGGCAGGTTGTGGCCACGCACGAAGATGAAGGCCGATACCAGCAACGCCAGCGGCAGCAGCACCCGCGCCACGTTGTTGAGGATCATCGGGTGGCTGTCGCGGGACCAGGGCGTGCCCTTGGGGTCGACCAGCGGATGCGGCAGATGCAGGTGCTTGAGCAGGCCGTAGACGCCGGCGGCGGCGATGGCCAGCACGGTGATCTCGCCGAGGGTGTCGAAACCACGGAAGTCCACCAGGATGACGTTGACCACGTTGTAGCCACCACCCCCGGACACCGAGTTGGCCAGGAAGAAGTCGCCGATGCCCTCGTAGGGGCGGGTCAGCACGGCATAGGCCAGCAGCGCCACCAGCAGGCCCAGGCCGCCGGCCAGCAGGACGTCGCGCAGGCCGCGCAGGCTGCTGGATTCGATGGGGGTGCGATCCGGCATGAAGAACAGCGCCAGCACCAGCAGGATGACCGTCACCACCTCCACCGACAGCTGGGTCAGGGCCAGGTCCGGAGCCGAGTAGCGGGCGAACAGCAGCGAGACGATCAGGCCCACGGTGCTCAGGGTCATCAAGGCCTTGAGCCGGTTGCGGTGGAAGAACACCGTCAGCACCGCGGTCAGCATCAGGATGCCCAGGCCCAGGGCGGTGAGCGGATCGAAGGGCGACAGCGCGACCGGACCGTGGAGGCTGTCCAGCCCCGACAGTGCCGCCACCAGCAGCACCAGGGTGGCCGCCAGCATCAGCGCGATGTAGCCCTGCAGCGAGCCGCTTTCCAGGCGCCCGGTGAGCCGCTGGGCGAAGCCGATCAGCCGGTTCAGGCTCTGCTCGAAGACCAGGCGGGCGTCGACGTCGGGCAGTCCCTCCTGCCAGCGGAACAGGGGCTGGCGGAAGGCATAGACCAGTACGCCGCCGACCATGGCCAGGATGCTCATCACCAGGGCGGTGTTGAAGCCGTGCCAGATGGCCAGGCTGTAGTCGGGCAGGCTGCCGCCAAGGGCGGCGCTGGCACCTGCGGCCAGCAGCGGCGCCACGGTGTAGCCCGGTACTACGCCCACCAGCAGGCAGAGCAGCACCAGGATCTCCACCGGGATCTTCATGTAGCGCGGCGGTTCATGAGGCGGGTAGTGGGGCAGGTCGCGTGGCTCGCCGTTGAAGAAGACGTCGTGGATGAAGCGCAGCGAATAGGCCACCGAGAAGACCCCGTAGAGCACCGCCACCGCCGGCACGACCCAGCTGAAGCTGCCGAACAGGCCGTGATTGAGGGTCTCGTTGAAGAACATCTCCTTGCTCAGGAAGCCGTTGAGCAGGGGCACCCCGCCCATGGCCGCGGCGGCGACCATGGCCAGCACCGCGGTATGCGGCATGTAGCGCCAGAGCCCGGCCAGACGGCGCATGTCGCGGCTGCCGGTCTCGTGGTCGATGATGCCGGCGGCCATGAACAGCGAGGCCTTGAAGGTGGCGTGGTTGAGGATGTGGAACACCGCCGCCACGGTGGACAGCTGGGTGTCGAGGCCGAACAGCAGGGTGATCAGGCCGAGATGGCTGATGGTGGAGTAGGCCAGCAGGCCTTTGAGGTCGTGCTGGAACAGCGCCAGGATGGCGCCCACCACCAGGGTGGTGAGGCCGGTGAGGGTGACGATGTAGAACCACCACTCCGAATCGGCCAACGCCGGATAGAGCCGCGCCAGCAGGAAGACCCCGGCCTTGACCATGGTCGCCGAGTGCAGATAGGCCGATACGGGCGTCGGCGCGGCCATGGCCTGGGGCAGCCAGAAGTGGAAGGGAAATTGCGCGGACTTGGTGAAGACGCCCAGCAACACCAGGATCAGCGCCAGTGGATAGAGGGCATGGCCGGTGATCAGCGGGCCGGCGGCGAGCACGTCGGTCAACTCGAAGCTGCCGACGATATGGCCGATCAAGAGGATGCCGGCGAGCAGGGCCAGGCCGCCGCCGCCGGTGACGGTCAGGGCCATGCGCGCGCCCTGGCGGGCTTCCTTGCTATGGCTCCAGAAGCCGATCAGCAGGAAGGACGACAGGCTGGTCAACTCCCAGAACACCATCAGCAGCAGCAGGTTTTCCGCCAGCACCACGCCCAGCATGGCGCCCATGAACAAGAGCAGGTAAGCGAAGAAGCGCCCGACCGGCTCGTCCTTGCTCAGGTAATAGGTGGCATAGAGGATCACCAGCAGGCCGATGACCAGGATCATCAGGGCGAACATCAGCCCCAGACCGTCCAGGCGCAGGCTGAGATTCAGCCCCAGGGCCGGCAGCCAGTCCACCCGCTGCAGCAGCACGGTGCCGTCCAGCACCGCTGGGAGTTGCGTGGCCAGCAGGGCCAGGGCCAGGGCGGGCGCCACGGCGGTGCCCAGGGCGCAGGCGCGCCGACCGAAGCGATCGGTCGCCAGCGACAACAGTGTTCCCAGGAAGGGCAACGCGATGATCAGCGCCAATACCATGCCTGCATCCTTTAGCTGAGCGCCTCACGGCGGTGGATAGATGGTGCTCCCTCGAGACCTCGAGCGGCATTCGATGCGTCCACGCAGAGATCGCCAAGACGGCGAGAGGTGTCGGAATCGATCTTCGAGTTTCGTACAAGAACCGAAGGTTTAATAACCTAAGGTGATAATAAAAGAGAGACCACAAAATCCTAGCCCTGTCTCCCTTACAAAATATTAGGAAACAGGCACGCCGTGTCCAGCACGGGTCTCAAACACTTGGCAGGCGCTGTGCGGGTCTCACTAAGACCTCTAATACGGGCTTTTGCTCAGATCTGTGCGGAGGAGGGCACCCGGTGCGGCACCCTGGGCGCCGCACCGGGTAGTGCGAAGAAAAAACCCGACACGCCAAAGGAGCAAGAGAACACGCGTGTCGGGGGTAAGCGCCAGCGTCAGAGCGCCGGCGCGGGGGAAGCGTTACCCTGGGCGAGACGGGCGGGCTGCACGTCCCAGCCGCCACCCAGGGCCTTGTAGAGGGCGACGATGCCGCGATAGAGCTCGATCTCGCCCTGGGCCTGCTGGTCCTCGGCGGCCAGGCGTTCGCGCTGGGCATCGAGCAGCACCAGGAAGTCGGTACCGCCTTCGCGATAGCGGATCTCGGCCTGGTCGGCGGCGGCACGACTGGCCACCGACTGGCGGATCAGCGCCTGCAGGCGCTCCTGGCGCCGCCCGTAGTCGCTGAAGGCGTTGGCGCTCTCTTCCAGGGCGGTCAGCACCTGCTGCTCGTAGTTGGCCAGGGCCTCGTCGGAACCGGCACGGGCGCCGCGCAGGCGGGCGCGCACGCTGCCCAGGTCGAAGGCGGCCCAGCTGATGCTCGGGCCGAGGCCCCAGGCGCGGGCGGCACTGCTGCCGATCTGCGAGCCGCGTCCGGCGGTGAAGCCGAGAAAGCCCGAGAGACTGACCCGCGGGAAGAGATCGGCGGTGGCCACACCAACGTCGGCGGTGGCGGCGGCCAGCCGGCGTTCGGCGGCCGCCACGTCCGGACGGCGGCGCAGCAATTCGCCGGGATCGCCGATGGGCAGGCGCTTGGCGATGGCCGGCAGGGCCTTGGGCGAGAGATCCACGCTCAGGGCATCCGGGCGTTGGCCGAGCAGGGTGGCGATGCGATTGCGCGCTCGGGTGGCCTGGGCCTGGAATTCCGGCAGACTGGCTTCGGTGGCCGCCAGGCGCGCTTCGCTGCGCTGCACGTCCAGGTCGCTGCCCATGCCTTCGTCTCTGAGGGTCACGGTCAGGCGGCGCGCCTCGCGTTGGTTACCCAGGTTGTCACGGGCAATGCGTTCGCGCAGCTGGGCGCCGCGCAGGTCGCCATAGGCGTCCACCAGTTCGGCGATCAGGCTGACCTGCAGCGCGGCGAGATCCGACGCCGCGGCTTCGGCGCGGGCATCGCTGGCTTCCAGGGTATGGCGGACGCGCCCGAACAGGTCCAGCTCCCAGGCCATGTCCAGGCCCAGGTCATAGCGTTCGCTGTTGACCCGCTCTTCGGTCAGACCGGGTTGCTGGGCCTTGCCGAGCTGGCTGCTGGCACGGCTGGTAACCGTCGGATAGAGGTCGTTGGCGTCGTCGTCGCGCAGGGCGCGGGCGGCGCGCAACCGGGCGAAGGCGGCGCGCAATTCGCGGTTGCCGTCCAGGCTGCTGGCCACCAGGGCGTTGAGGGTCGGGTCCTCGAACTGGCGCCACCAGAGCGCCTCGAAGCGGCCCTGGTCGTAGGCGCTGGGCTGCTGGCTGGCCTTGAGTTGCGCGGGCGCCTGCTCAGGCGCCTGGTAGTGCGGGCCGACGGCGCAGGCGGAGACCGCCAGCGCCAGCAGCAGGGGAGCGAAAGCCTTCATGCCTGGGCCTCCTGGGCAACGGCGGAGCGAGCCTGGCGACGCTCCACGAAGGCGCGTACCAGCACATAGAAGAGCGGCGTGAGCAGCAAGCCGAAGAAGGTCACCCCGAGCATCCCGGAGAACACCGCGACGCCCATGGCATGACGCATCTCGGCGCCGGCGCCAGTGGAAGTCACCAGGGGCACCACACCCATGATGAAGGCGAAGCTGGTCATCAGGATGGGTCTCAGGCGCAGGCGGCAGGCCTCCAGCACCGCGGCGACGCGGTCCTTACCGGTGGCCTGCTGGTCCTTGGCGAACTCGACGATGAGGATGGCGTTCTTGCACGCCAGGCCCACCAGCACGATCAGCCCGATCTGGGTGAAGATGTTGTTGTCGCTGCCGGCCAGGATCACCCCGGTAATGGCCGAGAGCAGGGTCATGGGCACGATCAGGATCACCGCCAGCGGCAGACTCCAGCTCTCGTACTGGGCGGCCAGTACCAGGAAGGCCAGCAGCACGCAGAGCGGGAACACCAGCAGGGCGGTATTGCCGGAGAGGATCTGCTGGTAGGTCAGCTCGGTCCATTCGAAGGTCATGCCGTTGGGCAACTCCTGCTTGAGCAGCGCCTCGATGGCCGCCTGGGCCTGGCCGGAACTGTAGCCCGGGGCCGGCGCACCGTTGATCTCGGCGGTGAGGAAGCCGTTGTAGTGCATCACCCGGTCAGGCCCCGCGGTATCGCTGATCTTGACGAAGGTGGACAGGGGCACCATCTCGCCGCGGTCGTTGCGCACCTTGAGCTGGCCGATCTGCTCGGGCTCCAGGCGGAAGCGCTGGTCGGCCTGGACGTTGACCTGGAAGGTACGGCCGAAGCGGTTGAAGTCGTTGGCGTAGACCGAGCCCAGGTAGGCCTGCAGGGTGTCGAAGATGGCGTCGATGGGCACCCCGTGGGTCTTGGCCTTCTCGCGATCGATATGGGCATCGATCTGCGGCACGTTGACCTGGTAGCTGGTGAACAGCGACTCCGGTGCCAGCTCCGGCAGCTGCCGGGCCTTGGCCAGCACGCTCTGGGTCTGGGTGTAGAGCTCCTCGTAACCCAGGTTGCCACGGTCTTCCACCTGCAGGCGGAAGCCGCCGATGCTGCCCAGCCCCTGCACCGGTGGCGGCGGGAAGATGGCGATGATGGATTCCTGGATGGCGGCGAATTCACCGTTCAGCTGGGCGGCGATGGCGCCGGCTGACAACTGGGGATCACGGCGCTCCTCGAAGGGCTTCAGGGTCACGAAAACGATGCCGCTGTTGGGGCTGTTGGTGAAGCCGTTGATGGACAGGCCCGGGAAGGCCACGGTGCTTTCCACGCCGGGGTGCTTGAGGGCGATGGCCGACATGCGGCGGATGACCTCCTCGCTGCGATCCAGGGTGGCGGCGTCGGGCAACTGGGCGAAGGCCACCAGGTACTGCTTGTCCTGGGGCGGCACGAAGCCAGTGGGGGTCTTGATCAGGCCCAGGCCCGTCAGGCCGAGCAGCACCACATAGAGCACCAGCACGATGGAGCCACCGCGCAGTACCCGGCGCACGGCGCCGACGTAGCCGTGGCTGGCCTTGTCGAAGAAGCGGTTGAAGGGCGCGAACAGCCAGCCGCCGAACAGCCGGTCGAGCAGCCGCGAGAAACGGTCCTTGGGCGCGTCGTGGCCCTTGAGCAGTACCGCGGCCAGGGCCGGCGACAGGGTCAGGGAGTTGAAGGCCGAGATCACCGTGGAGATGGCGATGGTCAGGGCGAACTGGCGATAGAACTGCCCGGTGAGGCCGGAGATGAAGGCGGTCGGCACGAACACCGCGCAGAGCACCAGGGCGGTGGCGATGATGGGCCCGGTCACCTCGCCCATGGCGCGCCGGGTGGCGGCCACCGGATCGAGGCCGAGGCCGATGTTCCGTTCGACGTTTTCCACCACCACGATGGCGTCGTCCACCACGATGCCGATGGCCAGCACCAGGCCGAACAGGGACAGCGCATTGAGCGAGAAGCCGAAGGCGTGCATCACCGCGAAGGTGCCGATCAGCGACACCGGCACCGCCGCCAGCGGAATGATCGAGGCGCGCCAGGTCTGCAGGAACAGGATCACCACCAGCACCACCAGGATGATGGCCTCGAACAGGGTGTGCACCACGGCCTCGATGGAGCCGCGCACGAAGATGGTCGGGTCGTAGACGATCTCGTAGTCCATGCCCTGGGGGAAGCTTTGCTTGAGCTCGGCCATCTTGGCGCGTACCTGGTTGGACAGGTCGATGGCGTTGCTGCCGGGGCGCTGGAAGATCGGGATGGCCACCGCCGGCTGATTGTTCAGCAGCGATCTCAGGGCGTACTGGTTGGAGCCCAGTTCGATGCGGGCGATGTCGCGCAGCCGGGTGATCTGGCCGTCGCTGCCGGCGCGCACGATGATGTTGGCGAATTCTTCCTCATCCACCAGGCGGCCCTGGGTGTTGATGGCCAGCTGGAAGCTGGTGCTGCCCGGGGCTGGCGGCGCGCCGAGGGCACCGGCGGCGACCTGGCGATTCTGCTCGCGGATGGCGGTGACCACGTCGCTGGCGGTCAGGCCGCGCGAGGCCACCTTGTCCGGATCGAGCCAGACGCGCAGGGAATAGTCGCCCATGCCGAACAGCTGGACATCGCCCACGCCGTCCAGCCGTGCCAGCTCGTCCTTGACGTTGATCAGGGCATAGTTGGACAGATAGAGCATGTCGTAGCGCTGATCCGGCGAGGTCAGGTGCACCACCATCGCCAGGTCCGGCGAGGCCTTGTCGGCGGTCACGCCGAGGCGCTGCACCTCTTCCGGCAGCTTGGGCAGGGTGCGGGTGACGCGGTTCTGCACCTGCACCTGGGCGGTGTCCAGGTTGGTCCCCAGGGCGAAGGTGATGGTCAGGGTCAGCTTGCCGTCGGCGGTCGACTGGGACGACAGGTAGAGCATGTGCTCCACGCCGTTCATGGCCTGCTCCAGAGGCGCGGCCACGGTCTCGCCGATCACCTTGGGGTTGGCGCCGGGGAAGGTGGCGCGCACCACCACGGTGGGCGGGACCACCTCGGGGTATTCGCTGATCGGCAACTGGAACAGCGAGATGGCCCCGCCGATCAGGATGATCAGCGAGAGCACGGCGGCGAAGATCGGCCGGCGGATGAAGAACTGGGAGAAGTTCATCGGGCTTTCCTTGGGCAACAGGCGGCCGTCGCGCTCATCGCGGCCATGGGCCGCTCCTACAGTGGTGTCCGTGCCTGTAGGAGCGGTCCACGACCGCGATACCGCGATGCCTGGACGGGTAGAAGTCTGAAACGGGACGGGGTGGAGCCTGGGGTCTAGCGACTACCCACCTTGAGCGGCTGGGTGGGCGCCGGCAGGCTGGCCAGGACCGCGTCACGCTGGCGCTTGAGGGCGGCCAGGGTGGTGGCATCGGCCATGGGCACCGACTGGGCGTCGACGGTCATGCCCGGGCGCACCCGCTGCAGGCCGTTGACCACGATGCGATCGCCGGCTTCCAGCCCCTTGCGCACGATGCGCAGGCCTTCCAGGCGCGGACCCAGGTCGACGGTGCGATAGGCGGCCTTGCTCTGGCCATCCACCACCAACACGAATTTCTTGCCCAGGTCGGTGCCTACGGCGGCGTCCTGGATCAGGGTGCCTTCGTAGGTGCCGCTGCCCACCAGCCGCAGCCGGGCATAGAGCCCCGGGGTGAAGCGGCCGTCGGCGTTGTCGAACACGGCGCGGCCATGGATGGTGCCGGTGCGTGGATCGAGCTGGTTGTCCATGAAGTCCATGTGGCCTTCGTGGGAGAACGCGTCCTCGTTGGACAGCGCCATGTAGACCGGGCTGGCCGCGCCGCGTTGACCCTGGCGGGCGAGGGCCTGCTGCTTGAGGAAGACGCGCTCGTCGGCGTCGAAGTAGGCATAGACCTTGTCGGTGGAGACCAGGGTGGTGAGGCGGGTGTCGCCGGCGTTGACCAGGTTGCCGGCGGTGACCTCGGCACGGCCGACGCGCCCGTCGATGGCGGCGCGCACCTCGGTGAAGCCCAGATTCAGGCGCGCGGCGTCCAGTTGCGCCTGGGCGGCGGCGACGCTGGCCTTGGCTTCCTGGGCGGCGCTGCGGCGGGCCTCGACGATTTCCGCGGAGATGGCGTTGCTGCTGCGCAGGCGTTCGCCGCGGGCGGCTTCGTCGGCGGTGCGGCTGGCGTTGGCGCGGGCCTGTTGCAGCTCGGCTTCGAGGCGCTTGACCTCGGCCTGGAAGGGCCGCGGATCGATCTGCAGGAGGAGGTCGCCGCGCTTGACCCGGGCACCCTCGTGGAACAGGACGCGGTCGACGTAGCCGGAGACGCGCGGACGCACCACCACGGATTCCGGCGCTTCCAGGCGGCCGGTCACCTCGTCCCATTCCACCACCGGCTGGCGCAGCACCTCGGCGGCGCTCACCTTGGGCGCGGGCGGCGCGGCGCTGGCCTGGGGATGGGAATCGCCGCAGGCGGCAAGCAACAGCGTTGAAGTCAGGGCCAGGGGGCCGAGGGTTTTCGCGAAGAGATCCATGTTCGAGTCCGCCCGAGGTGGAAAGAGGTCAGGGAGGCGAGTCTGCCGCCGGGTAAGGTCGGCGACGAATCGAAGGGCTCGAACTTATTTATCGATGGCGATGATGGTTTTGCTGTAGGTATCGCTGGCGGTGATGGCCCTTGCTGGAAAGGGCCGCGGTTGAGCCCTTCTGCCGAATCAAGAGCAGAATCCGTTTCTCAAAGGCTGTCCGGATCGCCAAT
The DNA here is from genome assembly GCF_036884265.1 of Pseudomonas benzopyrenica. Lineage (NCBI taxonomy): Bacteria > Pseudomonadati > Pseudomonadota > Gammaproteobacteria > Pseudomonadales > Pseudomonadaceae > Pseudomonas > Pseudomonas benzopyrenica. The sequence goes on from NZ_CP145723.1 coordinate 234,711, forward strand.
GAACATCTGGATGCGCGACCTCAGCCAGCGCTCGCCGGGGTCGTGATCCTGGGCACCGCTCCAGGCCATGGGCAATTCATGGCCGCCGTCGTTCAGCTCGGCGGGCGGGTCTTCGTAGCGAAGGCCGCCGGTGCTGGCCAGCAGGCGTGCGGTGTAGTCCGGCACCATCACCAGCAGATCGGTTTCCGCCAGCAGCGAGCCCAGGCCATTGAACTGGGGTACCGCCAGCACCACCCGGCGCTGGCGGCCGAGCTTGTCGAGCAATTCGTCGATATAACCGGTGAGGTCGCCGGCATAGGACACCAGGGCATGGGGGCGGGCGCAGTATTCGTCCAGGGTCAGGCGCCCGGGCTTGCTGTCGGCGCGCAGCACCTTGAAGCCGAAGCGGCGCACCGGGCGGCGCTTGGCATTGGCTGGCAATTCCTCGGTATAGCCCACCGCCACGGTGATCTCGCCGGAGGCCAGCATGCCGGCGGCGGTCAGGTAGTTCATTCGTCGCACCACCAGGGTGGTGCCCGGCGCCTCGATGCGGATGCGCCTGAGCAGCGGCGGCAGCAGGGCGAATTCGACGTCGTCGGACAGGCCGACGCGAAACACCCGGTCGGCGCTGGCCGGCTCGAAACTCTGGGTCCGGCTCACCGCGCTGGAGATCTGGTCCAGCGCTGGAGACAGCAGGGCGGCGATCTCCTGGGCCCGGGGGGTCGGCTCCATGCTGCGCCCGGTACGCACGAACAGCGGATCGTCGAACAGGGTGCGCAGTCGCGCCAGGGCGGCGCTGATGGCCGGCTGGCCGAGAAACAGCTTTTCCGCGGCACGGGTGACGCTGCGCTCGAGCATCAGGGTCTCGAACACGATGAGCAGGTTGAGGTCGACGCGGCGCAGATCGGTACGGTTCATTCAGGCCCCGATAGGGAGTGGATCGATACCCCCGATGTCCATTATCGATGGGGATGCATAGAATCCTAAGGCAAGGCTGGTTAGAGTCCTAGCCATAAGCAGTCCGCCTCGGCAACGGTTCCGGGGTCGGCATCAACGCGAGGTAGTGCCATGTCCCGCCTGATCCAGTTCACCCAATTCGGCCCGCCGGAGGTGCTCGCCTGCATCGACCGGCCCACGCCCGTGGCGGGGCCAGGCGAGGTGCTGGTGCGGGTAGAGGCCATCGGCGTGAGCTGGTACGACGTGCTCTGGCGGCAGAATCTGGCTCCTGAGCAGGCCGTGCCCCCGGCCGGTCTCGGCTGCGAGCTGGCCGGGGTGGTCACCGCCTTGGGCGAAGGCGTGGCCGACCTGGCGGTGGGCGATCGCGTGGCCAGCTTTCTCGGCCACGACATCAATCGCTATCCGGCCTATGGCGACGACCTGGTCTATCCGGCCACCTCCCTGGTGCGCTACCCGGACGTGCTCACCCCGGTGGAAGCCGCGGTGCACTACAATCCGCTGCTCACCGTCTATACCGCGCTGATGCACCAGGCGCGGCTGCAGCCCGGCGAATGGGTGCTGATCACCGATGCCAGTCGCTGTTGCGGTCCGGCCTCCATCCAGCTGGCCAAGGCCCTGGGTGCCCGGGTCATCGCCAGCACCCACGACGCCGCCGACCGTGACTACCTGCGCGAACTGGGCGCGGAAAGGGTCATCGCCGCCGAGGAAGAGGATCTGGTCAGCCGCATCGCCAGCATCACCGACGGCGTTGGCGTGCACGTGGCCCTGGATGCCCTGGGCGGTCCGCAACTGGCGCTGCTCGGCGAGGCCATGGCGCCCCGCGGCCGGTTGCTGCTCTACGGCCTCAACGGCGGCAACCAGACCCCCTTGCCGGCCTGCGCGGCCTTCAAGAAGAAATTCAAGCTCTACATCCACTGCGTGCAGGACTTCACCGGCCAGCCGGAGATGGGCCTGGAAGCCGATTGTGCCGCGGTGCGGGAAGCCTTGCAGCACATCGACCAACTGACCCGTGATCGCCTGCTCAAGGCGCAGATCAAGCAGGTCTTTCCCTTCGCGCAGTTCGTCGAAGCCCATCGCTGCATGGAGCAGTGCCCTACCCGCGGTCGCGTCGTCCTCAGCGTCGAGTGACGGGCCAGGCAATAAAAAACCCACGCCAAGGCGTGGGTTTTTTCATGACCGGTCGCCCTTGCAGGTCGCCTAGGCCGTGGCTTTCTTTTGCAGCGGCGGCGTGGCGCGATTGACTCGCGTCTTGGCACCAAAGAAGGCCACGCTGAGGAAGTGCAGCGGACTGATCCGTTCCAGCACCAACTTGAGCGCCACCGGCAGGAACAGACCCATGACCATGCTGACGGTGAACACCACCCAGGTGTCGTGCACCTGCAGCTTGTTCAGCACGATGCGCGCCCCGGCGGTGCCGAAGACGTGGAACAGGTAGATCTCGAAGGAGAAGTACCCTAGCCAGGCCAGCGGCTTGAAGTAGAAGCGGCGGGCGATCAGCAGGCTGATGGCGGCAAGACCCAAGGCGGTACCGATGATGGCCATGTCGGTCTCGTCGAGATCGACCAGTTCGAACAGATAGGCCTGGTCCATGGCCACCAGGATCACCAGGGCCACGGCCATGGTCACGACATTGCGTTGGGTGATGAGCTGCGCGCCGAAGCGGTAGAGACCCAGGCCCAGCAGGAAGAAGGGGAACAGCTGGACCGCCTTGTAGAGGCTGAACAGGTCCGGGAAGCTCTCCCAGGCGAAGGACGCCGCCAGGGCCACGGCGAACACCAGGCCGAAGTTGCGCAGGGTCAGCAGCAGTCCGGCCTTTTCCAACAGGGCGATCACCACGAAGATGCAGAAGATCGACTGCAGGAACCAGAAGTGTGCGTAGCTGAAGAAGTAGATGCTGAAGATGTCGGTCAGCTGCGGCTTGTAGTTGGTGTTGGGCACCGCCATCTGCAAGGCGAAGAACAGCGTCGACACCACCAGCAGAGGAATGCCGATGCGTTTGAACTTGCCCTGGTAGAAGCGTGACAGGTCGCTGCCGGTATTCACCGGGCGCAGCGCATAGACGTAACCGGAGATGGCGGTGAACAGCGGCATCCGTACGTAGACGAGAGAATCGTAGAGATAGCGCAGCACGGAGTCGTCCGGCACCTTCATGCCGAGGGTGGACGAACTGCCGATCACGTGGCCCGCTACCATCAGAAACAGCGCCAGTCCGCGGATCGTCTCGATGCGCAGATCCTTTTCAGGCGTGGTCTTGGTCATGCTGAGTCCTCTGTACTAGCTAAGCGAGACAGCGTCTCCACGGGCGTGGGGAACGGATGTCGGCGCATCAGATCATCTGAGCCCGGTGAGCTTAGGCTAGTTCGTTAGCTTCCTTGCGGTAGCGGCGGGAAAACTCCGGCTTTTCTTGCGCTGCATCACTTTTCTGTGAAGCGATTACTAGAAGTGTGAACTTGCAACGGCGGCGAACAACGTTGATTCAGATGGCATTGTGCCAGGCTTAAGGTGTTCTTAAGCCAGCTTGCGCTAGGCAGCGGCGGCCTGGGCAGACCGCCGTGGCTTGGCTCAGACGAAGGCCTTGCCGTCCAGAATCGCCTTGCGCCAGCGGGTGATACGCACCTCGCCAGGCAGCCCGGCAGTGGTGAAGGGATCGCGGGCAATGAAGGCTTCGGCCTCGGCGCGGGTTTCCACATCGACGATATAGACGCTGCCGCTGGCGGTCTCGCCGTCATCGCTGAGCTTGGCACCGCAGGCCAGCAGGGCGGCGGCGTTCTCGCGCAGGAAATCCAGGTGAGCCGGGCGATGCTGCTGGCGCAGGGCCAGGCTGTCCGGCTTGTCGAAGGTCTCGATCAGAAAAGGCATGGCGGGCTCCGATAGGCTCGGCGGCCCCGATGGCCGCCGCTGGCGCAGGGTGGCGTGATCCTGGGGCCAGCGTCAATCGGACCTTGGCCGTCCATTGATGCCTGGCCTGGGCATAGCCTTAGCAGAGAAATGTATTAAACATTCAGGTCTAGATAGGCCAGGCTGACCTTTCCAAATGGAATATAAGGAAGGTCACCATGGTTCGTTCCTCTCTCCGACGATGGCTGGCGCAAGGCGCTGTTCTGCTAGCCGCACTCGGTGTGCTCGCTTCGGTACAGGCCGCCGACCAGCCGTTGCGCATCGGTTATCAGAAGGGCGGCGGTCTGCTGGCCGTGCTCAAGGCCCAGGGCACCCTTGAGCAGGCCCTAGGGGACCAGGGCTATCAGGTGAGCTGGCGCGAGTTCCAGGCTGGGCCGCAATTGCTGGAAGCCCTCAATGCCGGCAGCATCGACGTCGGTTATACCGGCTCCCCGCCACCGATCTTCGCCCAGGCGGCGGGGATCGATCTGGTCTACCTGGGCGCCGAACCGGCCAGCGAGGCGGTGGAGGCCATCCTGGTGCCGGACGGTTCGCCGATCCGCGACGTCGCCGAACTCAAGGGCAAGAAGGTGGCCGTGCAGAAGGGGTCGAGCGCCAACTTTTTGCTGGTCGCGGCTCTGGAAAAGGCCGGGCTGAGCTTCAAGGACATCCAGCCGGTCTATCTGCCGCCGGCCGATGCCCGCGCCGCCTTCGTCAACGGCTCGGTGGACGCCTGGGTGGTCTGGGATCCCTATCTGGCGGCCATCCAGCAAGGCCAGCCGGTGCGAGTGCTGGCCGACTATAAAGGTCTGCTGCACGCCAACAGCTTCTATGAGGGTTCGCGGCGCTTCGCCGATGCCCATCCCGAGGCGATCCGCCTGTTGCTGGCGGAACTGGCCAAGGCTGGTGCCTGGGCCAATGCCCATAAGCCGGAGGTGACGCGCATCCTGGCCGAGCAGATCGGGCTGCCGGAAGCGGTGATCGCCACCTGGCAGGCACGTACCCACTACGGGGTGACGACGCTGACGCCAGAGATCATCGCCACCCAGCAACAGACCGCCGACATCTTCAAGGCCCAGGGGCTGATTCCCCGGGCGGTGGAGGTAAGCCAAGCGGTCTGGCAGGCGCCCTAGGACGACTAGGCGCGACGAGGCAGCAGGTAGCCCAGCAGAAACATCCCGGCAGCGGCCACTACCACCGAGGGTCCGGCCGGGGTGTCCTGGTACCAGGACAGGGTCAACCCCAGGCACACGGCGGCCATGCCCAGCAGGCTGGCGCCACAGGCCATCTGCTCGGGGCTGCGGGCATGGCGCTGGGCGGTGGCGGCGGGAATGATCAGCAGCGAAGTGATCAGCAGCACCCCGACGATCTTCATGGCCACGGCGATGACGATGGCCACCAGCAGCATCAGTGCCAGGCGGATCCAGGTCACCGGCAGGCCTTCGACCTGGGCCAGCTCCTCGTGCACGGTGATGGCCAGCAGCGGGCGCCACAGGCAGGCCAGGGCCACCAGCACCACGGCGCTGCCGCCAAGGATCCAGCGCAGATCGGCCGGGCCCACCGCCAGCAGATCACCGAACAGGTAGCTCATCAGGTCGATGCGCACCTCGTGCATGAACGACAGCGCCACCAGGCCCAGGGACAGGGTGCTGTGGGCAAGGATGCCCAGTAGGGTGTCGGCGGCCAGGCCGCGGCGGCGCTGCAGCACCACCAGCACCACGGCCAGCGCCAGGCAGCCGACGGTGACGGTCAGGGTCGGACTGACATCCAGCAGAAAGCCCACGGCGACCCCGAGCAGGGCAGCATGGGACAGGGTGTCGCCAAAATAGGCCATGCGCCGCCAGACCACGAAGGAGCCGAGGGGACCGGCAACGAGGGCGAGGGCGAGACCGGCGAGCAGGGCATACAGCAGGAAATCAGCCATGCTTGCAGTGGGCTCCATGAACATGCGGCGTCTTGACCACGCTGCCATGCAGGTCGTGGGCGTGATCGTGGTGATGGTGATAGACGGCGAGGTTGCGCGCACTCTGGCCGAACAGCGCCTGATAGGCCGGATCGCCGCTGACCTGCTCGGGATGGCCGGAGCAGCAGATGTGGCGATTCAGGCAGATCACCTGGTCGGTGGCGCCCATCACCAGATGCAGGTCGTGGGAAACCATCAGCACGCCGCAGCCATGGCGCTCGCGCAACTGGCCGATCAGCCGGTACAGCTCGCTCTGGCCGTTGATGTCGACGCCCTGCACGGGCTCGTCGAGCACCAGCAGCTCGGGCTGGCGAAGCAGCGCGCGGGCCAGCAGCACCCGCTGCAGCTCGCCGCCGGAAATGCTCTGCAGGGGACTGTCGATGACGCCCTCGGCGCCTACCTCACCCAGGGCGGCCAGGGCACTGGCGCGATTCACGCCCGGCACCAGGCGCAGGAAACGCAGCACCGACAGCGGCAGGGTGGCATCCACCTGCAGCTTCTGCGGCATGTAGCCGATGCGCAGCCGCGGGCGACGCCAGACACTGCCGCGATCGGGCGTGAGCAGGCCGAGCACGCTGCGCACCAGGGTGGTCTTGCCGGCGCCATTGGGGCCGATGAGGGTGACGATGCGGCCGGGGTCCAGGGTCAGGCTGACCTGATCGAGCACCGGCTGCCCGGCAAAGGTCACGCCGACATCCTGCAGCCGGATCAGCGCCTCGCTCATGCCTGCTTCCGGCAGGCGGCGCACTGACCGACCACTTCCACGGTCTGGCCTTCCACCTGGAAGCCCACGGCGCTGGCGCCATCGAGGATCGCCTGGTGCACGGCGGGCTGTTCCAGTTCGATGCTCACCTGGCAGCTGCGGCAGATCAGGAACTGCCCCTGGTGGGCCTCGCCGGGATGATTGCAGCCGACGAAGGCGTTGAGCGAGGCGATGCGGTGCACCAGGCCGTTCTCGACCAGGAAATCCAGTGCCCGGTAGACGGTGGGCGGCGCCGCGCGGCGACCGTCCTGCTCGCTGAGCACGGCCAGGATGTCGTAGGCGCCGAGCGGCTTGTGGCTTTGCCAGACCAGCTCCAGCACCCGCTTGCGCAGCTCGGTGAGGCGCACGCCGGCGCGGCTGCAGAGTTCGTCGGCCTCGGCCAGGGCGTGGGCGACGCAGTGCGAATGATCATGGGGCCGAAAGGCCAGGGGGGCGTCGGACATGAAACGGTACCTTGAGAGCCAGGACGTTATTATATTGCACCTCTCTTAAGAATCGGGATTTTCACGTGCCACGCCTCCTACCCCTCGTCGCTTCCCTGCTGCTCGCCTGCACCCTGCTGCCCGCCCAGGCCGAGGTGAAGGTGTTGACCAGTATCAAACCCCTGCAACTGATCGCCGCGGCCATCCAGGACGGCGCCGGACAGCCTACCGTGCTGCTGCCGCCGGGCGCCTCGCCGCACCATTACGCCCTGCGGCCCTCGGACCTGCGCCAGGTACGCGAGGCCGGGCTGGTCTACTGGATCGGCCCGGATCTGGAGACCTTCCTGCCGACGGTGCTCAAGGAACGCCAGGGCCCCAGCGTGGCCATCCAGGACTTGCCGGGCCTGCACCTGCGTCGCTTCGGCGCCGAGCACGCCCATGAGCCGGGCGACGATCATGACGAGCATGAGCACGAGCACGAGCACGAGCACGAGCACGAGCACGAGCACGGTGCGGCGCCCGGGTACGCCCACGACCATGACCACCGCCCCGGTAGCCTGGATGCCCACCTCTGGCTTACCCCGGCCAATGCCCGGGTGATCGCCACGCGCCTCGCGGCCGACCTGAGCCAGGCCGATCCGGCCAACGCCAGTCGCTACGCGGCCAACCTCAAGGCCTTCGAGCGTGGACTGGCCGCCAAGGACCAGGCCCTGCGCGCCCAGCTGGCGCCGCTGGCCGGCAAGCCCTATTTCGTTTTCCACGAGGCCTTCGACTATTTCGAGGAAGCCTATGGCCTGGGGCATCGTGGCGTCTTCGCCCTGGGTGCCGACGTCCAGCCCGGCGCGCGCCATGTGGCCGCCATGCGTGAAGAGCTCAAGGCGGCCGGTCCGACCTGTGTCTTCACCGAACCGCCGCTGCAGCCGAAGATCGCCACCACCCTGAGCAGCGGCCTGCCGGTGACCCTGGTGGAGCTCGATCCCCTGGGGGCCCGCATTCCGGTCGATAGCCAGGGCTATGCGACCCTGCTGCAACAGGTGGCCGACACCCTCGACGGCTGCCTCGGCAAGCTCCCCTGAGCCCCCCGGATAACGATTCGGCAAGGGCTACCGTTCGTCGCCCTTGACCTGCCCTGGTGATCGTTCAGCTGGCGTTCAGGACGAGTTCAGGCAGCGTTCAGGGCCCTTGGCCTAATCTGCAACTGTCAGATCAGCAACGCCGAGGTCGCCCGGATATGTTCACCCTAGCGCAGCTCCCGCTAAGGCAGATCGTCCGGACACTTCGACCCGACCTGGCGATGTTCATCCTTGTAACTCCACTGCAGGGTCACCAAGTCAGCTCTGGTCCCCTGTAGCCGTCTCACGACGGAGCCGTCCCCCAACGGCAGTTTCCGATCCCCATGAAGTGCTCCTTACCTCTCCAACCGGAGAGGTTTTTTTTGCCTGGAATAAAGTAAGTGTCCCCATCCATCCGCTCCCTGCTCTCGCCGTCAGCCGGCTCCAGGCGCCATAATCGGGCCCAGGGCGCTGCTGCGCGACGTACGCGACAGATGCAGTCGCAGCCACAGAAAGTCTCGTTAGCTGTTCAGGAGTCTGCATGAAGATCCTCGTCGTCGAAGACGAAAACCTGCTGCGCCACCACCTCAAGGTGCGTCTGGGTGAAGCCGGTCATGTCGTCAATGCCGTGGCCGATGCGGAAGAAGCGCTCTACAGCGCCCGCGAATTCCATCACGATCTCGCCATCATCGACCTGGGCCTGCCCGGCATGAGCGGTCTCGATCTGATCCGCCAGCTGCGCAACCAGGGCGCCACCCTGCCGATCCTCATCCTCACCGCCCGTGGCAGCTGGCAGGACAAGGTCGAGGGCCTGGGTGCCGGGGCGGACGATTACGTGGTCAAGCCCTTCCAGTTCGAAGAACTGGAGGCTCGCCTCAATGTGCTGTTGCGTCGCTCGGCGGGCTTCGTCCAGCCGAGTATCCGCGCCGGCTCGCTCAAGCTGGACCTGGGGCGCCAACAGGCCTTCAACGAAGACCAGCCGCTGCAGCTGACCGCCTACGAGTACCGGCTGCTGGAATACCTGATGCGCAACCATCAGCAGGTGATCACCAAGGAGCGGCTCATGGAGCAGCTCTACGACGATGACGGCGAGCACGACAGCAACGTCATCGAGGTGCTGGTGGGGCGCCTGAGGCGCAAGCTGGAAGCTAACTGCCAGATGCAACCCATCGAAACGGTCCGGGGCCGCGGCTACCTGTTCACCGAGCGCTGCCAGTGATCCGTTCGTTCCGGGTACGGTTGCTGCTCAGCGCGGCGCTGCTGGTCATCGTCTGTCTGGCGTTGATCGTGCCGGCGATCCGCAATGCCTTCGACCGTACCGTGGAAAACTTCGTCGCCGCGCGCCTGGAGGCCAACGCCAACACCCTGATCGGGGCGGCGCGGGCCATCGACGGGCGCCTGGCGATGCCGGAGATGATCGCCGAAGAGGTCTTCGACCGACCCGGTTCGCCCATCCTCGGCTACGTCTACGACCAGAACGGTCGCCTGCTCTGGCGCTCGCGCTCGGCGATCAAGGAGCGGCCCAACTACCGGCCGACCTTCGACGGCGGCGGGGTCAAGCTGGTCAAGGCCACCGACGACCAGGGCCAGGGTTTCTTCGTCTTCGATCGCGAGGTGCTGCTGGGCAATCCGCCGGTCGCCGGCTTCAGCGTGGTCACCATGCAGCCGGCCGAGGAGTACGAGCGGTTGCGCGCGACCTTCGTCCACCAGGTGATCCTCTGGCTGGTCGGGGTGCTGGGTGCGCTGCTGGTCCTGCTCGCTCTGGTCATGCAATGGAGCCTGCGACCGCTGCGCCGCCTCAGCCAGCAACTGGACGCGGTGGAAACCGATCAGCGCGAGTTGCTCGACGAAAACAACGTACCCAGCGAGATCAGTCGCCTGATCCGTTCGCTGAACCGCCTGCTCGATCACGAACGCCTGCAGCGCGAGCGCTACCGCGACACCCTGGGCGATCTGGCCCATAGCCTGAAGACGCCGTTGGCGGTCTTGCAGGGAGTGACCGAGGAATTGCGCCGTCGGCCGCAGCTCGACCAGGAGGTCGGCACCCTGCAGACCCAGATCGAGCGCATGAACCAGCAGGTGATGTACCAGCTGCAGCGGGCCACCCGCCAGGGCGGCGCGGTGCTCAGCCGGCCGCTGGAGCTGGCGCCGCTGGTGGAGTCGCTGTTCAGCACCCTGGACAAGGTCTATGCCGAGAAACGCGTGCAGGCGGAAATGGATTTGCCGCCGAATCTGCGGGTGCAGGCCGAAGAAGCCGCCATGCTGGAGGTGTTCGGCAATCTCCTGGAAAACGCCTATCGCCTCTGCCTGACCCAGGTGCGGGTCAGCGCCCGCCGTCATACCGAGCACTGGATCCTCGACATCGAGGACGACGGCCCCGGCATTCCCGCCGAGCGCCGCGAAAGCGTGCTGCGTCGCGGCATGCGCATGGACAGCCGCCACCCTGGGCAGGGCATCGGCCTGGCTGTGGTGCAGGACATCCTGGAAGGCTACCGCAGCAGCCTGACCATCGATGAATCCAGTCTGGGCGGCGCCCGTATCCGCTTCCGCTTGCCGGCGGCGATTTCCCCGGAGCGGCCTTCCTTGGTGCACAATGGGGCCAAGACGTGACCCATGGGTCATGGCTTGCGTCTGCTCCTGATAGTGAAATTCTGTCTGTAAGGACCCCGGCATGAGCCGCGACTGCCGTCACCTCGAATCCCTGTTGCACCACGATATTCCCATCACCAAGGCCCTGGGCCTGGAAGTCCGCGACTGGAGCGAGCAGCGCCTGCAGCTGCATGCCCCGCTGGATGCCAACATCAACCACGCCAGCACCATGTTCGGCGGCAGCCTCTACTGCGTGGCCGTGCTGGCCGGTTGGGGCTGGCTGTACCTGCGCCTGCGCGAAGCCGGCATCGAGGAAGGCCACATCCTCATCCAGGAAGGCCAGATCAGCTATCCGCGGCCCATCACCGCCGATGCCCTGGCCTATGGCGAGCCGCCCGAGGCACGGGCCTGGGAGCGCTTCGAGACCACCTTCCGCCGCCGTGGCCGCGCCCGCATCACCCTGCAGTCGCGCATCGTCACCGAGAGCGGCGAGGATGGGGTGCGCTTTACCGGTCAATACGTGCTGCACCGCTGATAGCCTGTCCAAAGTCTGCTGCGCGTCGGCCAAACTGCGTTGAAAAGACCCTGGGCCGCCAGCCCGGTCGGAATGCTCATTTACCACTCGTAAACTCGCACGCGAGTCCGATCCGCTTCCTCAGGTCTTTTCGCGGGGCCGCCCAGGCTTTGTTTGGCTCTAGCTCGCGAGCCTTTGAACAAGCTCTGGCCAGGTAGCGCGGTACGCAAAGGGCGACCCTAGGGTCGCCCTTTTTCGTTTCCGTTATCCGCTCAGCCGTGGGAGTGAGACTCGGCTTTCGCCTGCTGTGCGGTATTGGTGTCGGGCAGGTTGTCCGGCGGTACCGCCAGGGCACGCAGGGCGCCGGACATGATCTCGCTGAAGGTCGGCGCCGAGACCAGACCGCCGAAGTAGCCTTCCTTGGTCGGGGTATCCAGCATCACCGCCAGCACCAGCTTGGGATCGGCCGCCGGCGCCATGCCGACGAACAGCGAACGGTAGGCGTGCTCGGTGTAGCTGCCGGCGCCGGCCTTGCGCGCGGTACCGGACTTGCCCGCCACATGGTAGCCGGGCACCCGGGCACGGATCACGCCACCGTCGTCTTCCACCACGTGGTTGAGCATGGCGCGGATGCGCCGGGCGATGGCCGGGTCCATGGCCTGGACGCTCTGCTGCTTCTGGTCCTTGAGCAGGGTCAGGGGGGTGAGCAGGCCGTCGTTGGCGATCACCGAATAGGCCTGGGCCAGCTCGGCGACGTTGACCGCCAGGCTGTAGCCAAAGGACATACTGGCCGTGGCGATCTGCGACCACTTGGTGTGGCCGGGCAGGTAGCCGGCGTTCTCGCCGGGAAAGCCCAGGGCCATCGGATTACCGAAGCCGACGCGGCTGAGCTGTTCGTAGATGGGCAGCGGCCCGATCTGCAGCGCCACCTTGCTCATGCCGATGTTGGAGGAATTGAGCAGCACCCCGGTCATGGTCAGGACACCGCGCCGGGCCACGTCGTGGATGGTGTGACCGTCGATGGTCATCCAGCCCGGCGCCACGTCCACAGTGCTGTTCTCGTTGAACTTGCCCGAGGCCAGGGCCACCGACATGCTGAACGGCTTGATCACCGAGCCGGGCTCGAAGGCGTCGGTCAAGGTGCGGTTGCGCATGTTGGGGATCTGCAGCGTGGCGCGGTTGTTGGGGTTGTAGGAGGGGAAATTGGTCATCGCCAGGATCTGGCCGGTCTTGGGGTTGACCAGCACGGCGGACCCGGACTGGGCGCCGAACTTCTCCACCGCGGTCTGCAGCGCGCGATAGGCGATGAACTGCAGACGCAGGTCGATGGACAGCGCCACGTCCTTGCTCGGTTGCGGCTGGCGCACCACGCGGATGTTCTTGACCACCGAGCCACGCGGATTGATCAGCACCTCGCGCACCCCGCCACGGCCGGCCAGCCAGTCTTCGAAGCCCAGTTCCAGGCCCTCCTGGCCATGGCCGTCGATGTTGACCATGCCGATCACCTGGGCCACCAGGTCGGAACTGGGATAGTAGCGCTTGTATTCCTTGATCTGGCGCACCCCGGGCACGCCGAGGGCCATGATGTTCTCGCCATCGATGGGCGACAGCGCCCGGGCCAGGTAGAGGAAGTGCTTTTCCGGATGGCCGAGGATCAGGTTGCGGAGTTCGGCTTCGGGCTTGTGGATGGCCTGGGCCAGGCGCCCCAGCTGGTCGGCGCTGTCCTGCATCTCCGATGGATTGCACCAGATGGTCACCACCTCGGTGGAAACCGCCAGGGGCGCGCCGTTGCGGTCGGTGATCATGCCGCGGGTGACCGGAATGGGAATATGGCGCACCGAACGGCGATCGCCCTGGTCACCCAGGAAGGCGGCATCGATCAGCTTGAGGTAGGTGATGCGGCCAGCGACCACGCAGGTCAGCAAGACCAGCACGACGACCACGACATAGAAGCGATAGCGGGGTGCGGCCGTCATGGCGGCTCCTGCGCGAGAAGAAGGCTTGGGCATGGTCACAACTGGTTACAACCGTCAGGGACGCGCATGGTAACTGCTCCAGCCATCGGCCGGAAACCGCTGGGCGGTCGAGGGCGGTACACTGCGCACATGAGCGACATCCCCCTGCACGATCTTTCCACCCCTGCCGTGACCTGCGAGAGCTGTCAGGCCTGGTGCTGCCGCCAGGAAGTCCTGCTGTTCGACGATGCAGGCGTGCCCGCCCGCTACATCGAGGAAGACTGGACCGGCACCCGCATGAAACGCCTAGACGACGGCTGGTGCGCCGCCCTGGATCGCGAGCAGATGAATTGCAGCATCTACGAGGTGCGACCCTGGGTCTGCCGGATCTTCGACATGGCCGGTCCGGAATGCCTGGAAGAGCGGGCGGACATGAAAAGGGCGATGGAGAGCGGCGAGTTCTAGCGTCGCCCTGGCCAACCCTGTTGGGCTTCGCTGCGCTCAACCCAACCTACGCGTCCAGCCTTGAGGCACCTGTAGGTTGGGTTGAGACGGCTGTTTCGTCGAAGCCCAACGATGCAGGCATGCGGTGATACGTCCCGTTGGGCTTCGCTGCGCTCAACCCAACCTACGCGTCCAGCCTTGAGGCACCTGTAGGTTGGGTTGAGACGGCTGTTTCGTCGAAGCCCAACAATGCAGGCATGCGGTGATACGTCCCGTTGGGCTTCGCTGCGCTCAACCCAACCTACGCGTCCAGCCTTGAGGCACCTGTAGGTTGGGTTGAGACGGCTGTTTCGTCGAAGCCCAACAATGCAGGCATGCGGTGACACGTTCCGTAGGGCTTCGCTGTGCTCAACCCAACCTACGCGTCCAGCCTTTGGGCACCTGTAGGTTGGGTTGAGACGGCTGTTTCGTCGAAGCCCAACAATGCAGGCAGGCGGTGACACGTCCCGTTGGGCTTCGCTGCGCTCAACCCAACCTACGCGTCCAGCCTTGAGGCACCTGTAGGTTGGGTTGAGACGGCTGTTTCGTCGAAGCCCAACGATGCAGGCAGGCGGTGATACGCCCTGTTGGGCTTCGCTGCGCTCAGCCCAACCTACGCGGCTAGCCTCGAGGCACCGTAGGTTGGGTGGAGACGGCTGCTTCGTCGAAGCCCAACAAGGCGGGCATGCCTCGGCGGACCGCCGTCTAGCGCAGCTTCTGCGGCTTGTAGGCGCAGTAATTCGGCCGTGGGCCGACCCGTGGGTGGTTGCGGCAGGTTTCCGGGCGCTGGTCGTAGATGGTGCACAGCCGCGTCTTGGGATGCAGATAGACGCAATCGTTGTTGGACAGTCGCACCAGGGTGAACAACCCGGTCTTGGCGTTGAGGCGCTCCACCACACCGTCCTTCTTGAGCCGCTTGGCGATGTCCTTGAGCGGCTCGCCCTTCTCGAACTCGTCCACCACGCCCATGCGGATCAGATCGGACAGGCGAGCTTCCACCGGCAGGGTGCAGCAGCTGGACACGCAGTCCAGGCACATGGCCTTGTCGTAACGGATCCAGGTTTCGGTGCGATCGAGATCGGCCCCGAGAATGCGCAGTATCTGAGCCATGGCTTACTCGGCGAAGGTGACCTGACCATCGGCCAGGGAGGCGACGCGGGCCAGGGATTCGACGCGATAGCCCTGGGCATCGAGTTCGGCACGACCGACCTGGAAGGACTTCTCGATGACGATGCCGAGCCCCGCGACCTGGGCACCGGCCTGACCGATGATGGAGATCAGCGCCTTGGCCGCCTTACCGTTGGCGAGGAAGTCGTCGATGATAAGCACCCGGTCGTCGGACGACAGATGCATGGTCGAGACGGCTATGGTGCTCTCCGTCTGCTTGGTAAAGGAATAGACGCTGGCCACCAGCAGGTTGTCGGTCAGGGTCAGCGACTGGTGCTTGCGGGCAAAGATCACCGGCACACCCAACTCCAGCCCGGTCATCACCGCCGGGGCTATCCCCGAGGCCTCGATGGTCACGATCTTGGTGATGCCGGCGTCGGCGAAGCGGCGGGCGAACTCCTGACCGATGTCGCGCATCAGCGCCGGATCGATCTGGTGGTTGAGGAAGGCATCGACCTTGAGCACCTGCTCGGAGAGTACTTGGCCTTCGCTGCGAATCTTGGCTTTGAGGCGTTCCACGCGGACGGTCCTTTAACGGCAACGCCCGGGCCTGAGTACAGGACCGGGTCTGGGAATACGGGAGGGCGGCGATTGTGCCCTATCTTTCAAGAAAGTCGTTAGTTTGCCGACAAATCGACCTACCGCTATCCGCAACGGGTAGACGGTGCTTGGCGGTGGCTGGCACAGGAGTGGTCGAACATGAGGATTTTGTTGTCACCGGGAATTCGCGTGCTGAGCCAGCTCGGCTTCGCCCGCAAGTTCGCCCTGCTGCTGGTGCTGTTCATCCTGCCCTTGGCGGTCAGCCTCTGGCTGCTGGGCGCCGATTTCCAGGCCAAGCTGGCCACCGTCAGCGGCGAGCGCAGTGGCGTGCGGCTGCTGCAGCGGCTGGACGCCGTGGAAGAAGAGCTGACGATCCGACGCAACCTGACGGCGCGCTGGAAGGCGATCGACACCAGTCGGGAGGCGACGCCGGCCGTGCAGACGGCCATCGCTGCCCTGGAAAGTCACAACGGCAGTCGTCGCGAGCGGCTCGCCCAACTTGAACGGCAACTGGAGACCGAAGGGGTCAGCGCGGATGTGCGGGCTCGCTTCAAGACCTTGCAGCAGGCGCTCGCCGGTCTCGAAGTCACTGATCTGCGCGGCTTGGGCTGGTGGCCGGACGGTTATGACAGATTCACCGCGGCCCTTGCCGCCGTCCAGGCGCTGCGTGAGGAAATTGCCCTGGACAGCGGCCTCATCCTCGATCCCTGGCTGGAAACCTATCTGCTGATGCAGATCGGCACCACCCAGTCGGTTGAACTGTACGACCGCCTCGGTCGCTTGGCCAGCGTCGGTCAGGCCAGTGTGGTCTCCGGCCAGTTCAGCCTGCAGAGCCGCCTGCAGTTGCGCGACCTGCGTGCCCGCGTTGGCGACTCCACCGAAAGCCTGGCCAAGGCCGCCCTCCTGCTTGGCAGCAAGCTGCCCGCCGACCTGGCTGGCTGGAAGGACGACTACCAGAAAGTCAGTGGCCAACTGGAGGCCAGTCTTAAGACCCTCGACCAGGGGGTGTTCGGCGGCGAGATCACGCTCAGGCCGGAGCAGTTCGAAGCCACCCTGGACGGGGTCCTGCAGGGGCTGCAGACCTTTCGCCAGCAGACGCTGAAGAGCCTGGACCAACGACTGCAATACTATGGCGCCGATGCGGTGCGCAGCTTCGTCGCCATCGCCGCCGGTTTCGGCCTGCTGCTGGTGGTGACCTGCTACCTGTTGCTGTGCATGCAGACCGCCATTCGTGGCAGCGCACGGCGTATCACCGCCCTGGCCGAAGGGCTGCGCGACGGCGATCTGACCCGCTCGGCCCAGGTGAGCGGCCGGGATGAGCTGGCGGAGATCGGGCGGGCGCTGGACCTGGCGGTGGCGCAATTGCGCAGCAGTCTGCAGGCGGTCGATCAGGAGAGTCGCCAGGTGGGCGTGGCGTCCGGCGAGCTTGGGCAGCAGGCCGAGGCGGCGCTGGGCGCCGTGGAAGTCCAGCGCCAGCAGATCACCCAGATCGCCACCGCGGCCACCGAACTGGCCGCCACCGCCCAAGGCGTGGCGCGGAGTTGTGAAGAGGCTGCCGGCCGCGCCGAGCAGATGCGCGGCATCGCCGAGGTCAGCCAGAGCGACAGTCGCCAGACTACGGCCAGCATCCAGCGGCTCAACCAGCGCCTGGACGAGACGGCCGCGGCCATGGCCCAGGTCGACGCCCAGGCCGGACAGATCCAGCAGGTGGTGGATGTCATCCGCGGCATCGCCGAGCAGACCAACCTCTTGGCCCTCAACGCCGCCATCGAGGCGGCCCGGGCGGGTGACCAGGGACGGGGCTTCGCGGTGGTCGCCGACGAAGTGCGCTCGCTGTCGCAACGCACCCAGGCCTCCACGGCGCAGATCGCCGGCACCGTCGGCAGCCTGAGCAGCACCGTGGCCCAGGCCGTGGCCCTGATGCAGGAGGCCTGTGGTCAGGCCGCCAGCGACGCCCAGTCCATCACCGGGCTGGGGCAGCGGCTGGAAGCGATCGCCGAATCGGTGCAGGGCGTCTCCGACACCCTGGCGCAGATCGCCACCGCCGCCGAGCAGCAGGCGGTCACCGCCGATCAGGTCAGCGGCAACATCCAGCAGGTCGATGGGGCCGCGGCCGATCTGCTCGGCAACGCGCGCACGGTGCAGAGCACGGCGGTGGGTCTGGAGGCGGGCAGTCGCACCCTGACGGCCAACACCACCCGTTTCCGCCTGGGCTAGAACGCAGAAGGGGCGCCTCGCAGGGCGCCCCTTCCACTCACATAATTGCTGATCAGGCCCGAGTATCGAGCAGCCGTCCCAGGGTTTCCTGGGAGGCCTGCATGACCTTGGTACCGGCCAGCGCCTGGTACTTGCCGACATCCAGGTTGACCAGTTCGCTGGCCAGATCGGCCTGGCTGTTGGTAGTCGCGCCCAGGGCTTGCTGCTCGTTGCGCGCCGTCTGGGAGGCGAGGGCGGCACCGGCCTTTTCGACCGTGCGGCTGCCGTTCTGGTAGGCCTGCACGCCGGCATAGAGCGAATTGCTTGAAGTCACGTTCATGGACAGCGTCCTCGACGGTGATGTCAAAGGGCTATTGAAGCAGCTTTGACGCCAAAGAACCAGCAGCCCGTGTCACCGCCTGTGTCCAGCTATTGCTGGATCGTCGCCCGGTTGCCCTGGCCGCTCTGGCGCAGGTCGACGTGGTTACCCGCGTCGATCTGACTGATCGAGGCGTACTGGCCAGCGCCCTGCTGACTGGCGCTGACCTGGGCGCCGCTGCTCAGACCGGCAGAGAAGGAGTGACCATCGCCCAACTGCTCGACGCCGAGTTCGATGTGGTCGCCGAGCCAAACTGCACTGACCTCGTTGTCGTTGCCCTGGGAGACTAGGTTCAAGCGGGAATCGTCGCCGCCGATCAGGACGCCAACCCTGTTGCGATCGCCTTGCTGGTGCAGGTCGAGGCGGTTGCCGTTGCCGTTCATGATCGCCTGGACGGCGTTGTCGTCGCCCAGCTGCCGCGCGCTGACGCTCTGGACGCCGCCCTCGGGACCGGTCTGCTGCACCGCCGCGCTGTTGCGATTGCCGATCTGGACCAGCCGGACCTCTTGCTGCCGCGAGCCCTGGCGGGCGCCGGCCTGGTTGTCGTCGCCCCGCTGCTCGACCACCGCCCGGTTGGCGCCGCCGCCCTGCAGCAGATTGACCTCGTTGCGCGCGCCCAGACTCAGCACGTCCTGCACATGATCGTCGCCCACCTGCCTGAGTCGCGAGTGGCTACCGCTGTCGCGACCGTCCTGGAACAGGTTCAGCTGGTTGCGCGCGCCCTGCTGCTCGATGAGCATCCGCTGGTCGTCGCCGCCCTGGCGCACCAGGGCTTCGTTCTGCAGACCGCCCTGGACGATCTCCACGCCATTACGCTGGCCATGGCCCTGATAGACATAGGCATGGCTCTGGCTGGCCTCGCGCTGGTCGATGACGATCTCGCGCGCACCGCCGGCGGCCTGGGTGACATTGGTGAAGTTGCCGACGCCGCCCTGCTCGACGCGGGTGCGGTCGCCCTGGGAGTCGCGCTGGGTGAGATAGGCCTGGCTGGCGCGACCGGTCTGGACGACTTCCAGGCTGCCCTGGCGGGTATCGGGTTCCTGGCTCAGGAAGGCGCCGAGGCGTTCGCCGTGCTGCTCCACGCGGGTCTGGTTGTCCAGCGCCCAGGCGGTGCTGGTCAGGCCGAGCAGGCCCAGGCAGGTCAGAAACTTCGAGGTAGACACTAGGGCTGATCCGGCGGCGAGAGTCAGGGCAGTCTGCCGCCGGCCTGGCCCTGCGGCCATCGCCCGAAAGACTGATATCAGCGGGGCAGGCGCAGGTGCGCGGCGACCGCCGCCGGGGTGGCCGCGGCCAGGTGCGGTACCGTGCCCAGGCAGGGCGCCGGCAGGCGCTCGTGCAGGGTGGCGAGGTTGTCGTCCAGGCGTAGGGTGGCCGGCGCGACCAGATTGGCTACCCAGCCGGCCAGCGGCAGGCCATCGGCGAGGATGGCCTCGGCGCTGAGCAGGGCGTGATTGATGCAGCCCAGGCGTACACCCACCACCAGGATCACCGGCAGGCCCAGTTCGCGGGCCAGGTCGGACAGGGATTCGCGCCCGGCCAGGGGCACGCGCCAACCGCCGGCGCCTTCCACCAGGGTGAAGTCGGCCTGCAGCGCCAGGATCCGGCGCACCGGCGCGGCCAGGGCGGCGACGCTGAGGTCGATACCCGCCTCACGGGCGGCCAGGTGCGGCGCGATGGCCGGTTCCAGGGCGATGGGATTGATGTCGGCATAGCCGAGCGGTAGCGAGGTCTCGCCCAACAGCGCCAGGGCATCACCGTTGCGCAGGCCGTCGGCGGTGCGTTCGCAACCGGAGGCCACCGGCTTGACGCCGGCGGTTGTGAGGCCCTGCAGGCGCGCCTGGTGCAGCAGGCCAGCGGCGATGGTGGTCTTGCCAATCTCGGTATCGGTGCCGGTGACGAAATAGGCGGGCATGGCGGTCATTCCTTAGAGCTTGTTCAAAGTCTCGCGAGCTAGAGCCAAACAAGGCGAAAATGGCTGAGGAAGCGGAGTTTACGAGTGGTAAATGAGCATTCCGAAGGCATTTTCAACGCCGTTTGGCCGACGCGCAGCAGCCTTTGAACAGGCTCTTGCGCAGCAGAACGTGGATCACCTGATAGGTGGCCGGCAGGCCGGCGGGCTGGCGCAGGCTTTCATAGGCGCGGGTAAAGGCCGCCAGCCGCTGGCGCCCGGTGAGGCCCTGGGGGCGACCCTGGTTGAGGTTGTGGGCACCGATGGCCTTGAGGTGCTGGGTCAGGGCGCGCAGATCGGGGAAGTGCAGGCGTTCGGGCTCGACGTCCAGCGCCAGCACCTGCAGGCCAGTGGCCGCGGCGGCGTCGGCATAGGCCGCCTGGCGGCGGAAGCGATTGACGTGCACCTGGTCGTCCACCTGGGCCCAGCTCTGGCGCAATTCGGCAAGGGTGCCCTCGACCAGGCTGCTGAAGGCCAGTACACCGCCCGGGCGCAGGATGCGGCGCGCCTCGGCTAGTACGGCGTGCAGGTCCGGGCACCACTGCAAGGCCAGGCTGGACAGGACGAGATCGCAGCAGGCGTCGCGCAGCGGCAGGCGTTCGGCGTCGGCGGTCAGGTAGTGGCGGGCGCCGGCGCCTTGCGTACGGGCGTGGCGAAGCATGCCGGGGGCCAGGTCGAGGGCCAGACCTTCCGCCTGTGGATGGCGCCGGGCCAGGGCCCGGCTGCAATAGCCGGTGCCGCTGCCCAGGTCCAGCCAGCGCTGCGGATCTTGGAGGGGCAGCCGACCGAGGAGGCGATCGGCGACCTGGCGTTGCAGCAGGGCGGCGCCGTCGTACTGCGCGGCGGCGCGGGAAAAGGACAGCGCCACCTGGCGCTTGTCGGGCAATACGTCAGCCATCGCGTCCTGCATAGATGAATTCACGGATACGGGTGGCCACCTCGTCCGGGCGCTCCAGCGGCAGGCCATGGCTGGCATGTTCCAGCACCTCGACATGGGCGGTGGGCAGCTCGTCGCCCAAGGCCTGGGCGGCGGTAGCCGGGACCAGGGCGTCATGGGCACCGAACAGGTGCAGCTGGGGACCGCTGAAGGCCTGAAGGGCGGCGCGGGTGTCCAGGCGTGCGAGCAGCTCCAGGCCGGCGATGACCGCCTCGGGATCGACCTCGGGCAGGGTTACCTGCAACTGGCGGGCGAGGGTGCGGCTGTCGCGCGCGCCCTGGGCCACCAGCAGGGTGAAGCGCTTGAGGGTCAGCTCGGCGTCCAGCGAGCAGGCCTCGAAGAAATCGGTGAAGACGCTGCGCGCCATGGCGGTCTGCCAGCCGGCGCGGGCGACGAAGCAGGGATTGCTGGCCAGGGTGATGAGGCCGTGCACGCCCTCGGGGCGGCGCAGGGTGAATTCGCTGGCGAGCATGCCGCCCAGCGACCAGCCACCCAGCCAGACGCCCTCGGCGATGCGGGCTTCCAGGTCGGTGAACCAGTCCTGGGTGTCGGCCAGGGTCGGCAGTGGCTCGATCAGAACGTCGAGAAAGGGTTCCTGCTCGACGAGTTCGTCACGCAGGGGCTCCAGCGGAGCGTTGCCCAGGCCCCAGCCGGGCAGCAAGATCAGGGTATCGCGCATTGGTCGGTCACTTATCCGCGTCGGGCGGTAATTCGGCCATGGCCTGGGCCAGAGCGTCGAGCAAGAGGTCCACGTGCGCTTCGCGATGGGCCGCCGTCAGGGTCACCCGCAGGCGGGCACTGCCGGCCGGTACGGTGGGCGGTCGGATGGCGGTGACCAGGATCCCGCGTCGGCGCAGGGCGGCGGAGAGTGCGAGGGCGCGCGCGCTGTCGCCGACCAGGATCGGCTGGATCGGCGTGGCGCTGAGCATAAGGTCCAGGCCGAGGGCCGTCGCGCCCCTGCGGAATCTCTGGATCAAAGTGTGCAGAAGCTCACGGCGCCAGCCCTCTTCGCGGACGAGCTGCAGGGCGGCCAGGGTGGCACAGGCCACCGCCGGCGGCTGGCTGGTTGTGTAGATGTAGGGGCGGGCGAACTGGATCAGCGTCTCGATCAGCTCCTCGCTGCCGGCGACGAAGGCCCCGGCGGTGCCGCAGGCCTTGCCCAGGGTGCCGACCAGCACCGGGACCTGGCGCTGGTCCAGGCCGAAATGCTCGACGATGCCGCCGCCGGTGGCGCCCAGGGTGCCGATGCCGTGGGCATCGTCCACCAGGGTCCAGGCGCCGTGGCGCTGGGCGACCTGGCAGAGTTCGGGCAGGGCGGCCAGATCGCCGTCCATGCTGAAGACGCCGTCGGTGACCACCAGGGTGTCACCCGCGGCCTTGGCCAGGCGCGTGGCCAGGCTGGCCGGATCGTTGTGCAGATAGCGGCCGAAGCGCGCACCGCTGAGCAGGCCGGCGTCGAGCAGGGAGGCGTGGTTGAGACGGTCTTCCAGCACGGTGTCGCCACGACCGACCAGGGCGGTGACCGCCGCCAGGTTGGCCATGTAGCCGGTGGAGAACAGCAGGGCGCGCGGCCGACCGGTGAGTTCGGCCAGGGCCTCTTCGACCTGGTGGTGCGGGCCGCTGTGGCCGATCACCAGGTGCGAGGCGCCACCGCCCACGCCCCAACGCTCGGCGCCATTGCGCAGGGCGGCGATCACCTGGGGATGATTGGCCAGGCCCAGGTAGTCGTTGCTGCAGAAGGCCAGCAGGGGTTCGCCATCCACCACTACCTCGGGACCCTGGGGCGCCTCCAGCAGCGGGCGGCGCCGATAGAGGTGCTCGGCGTGACGCTGGGCCAGGCGGGCGGCGAGATCGAAGGCCATGGGATGGGTATCTCAGTGGTCGTTAGAGCCCCTCAACCCAACCCTCTCCCGAGGGGGAGAGGGGGAAGAACGGGGCGTGAGGGTCAGGCGGTGGCGGCGTCGTAGAAGAGCTCGCTGTTGCGCTGTTCCACCAGGGCCTGCTCGATGGCGGCCTGGTGCACCTCGTCGGCATGCTCTTCGCGGGCTTCGGGCTGGATGCCGAGGCGGGCGAACAGCTGCATATCCTTGTCGGCCTGGGGGTTGCCGGTGGTCAGCAGTTTTTCGCCGTAGAAGATGGAGTTGGCGCCGGCCAGGAAGGCCAGGGACTGCATCTGCTCGTTCATCTGCTCGCGACCGGCGGACAGGCGCACGTGGGACTTAGGCATGAGGATGCGTGCCACCGCCAGGGTGCGGATGAAGTCGAAGGGATCGACGTCCTTTTCCTCGGCCAGCGGGGTGCCCTGGACCTTGACCAGCATGTTGATCGGCACCGACTCGGGGTGCTCGGGCAGGTTGGCCAGCTGGATCAGCAGGCCGGCGCGGTCATCCACCGACTCGCCCATGCCGAGGATGCCGCCGGAGCAGATCTTCATCCCGGCTTCGCGGACGTAGGCCAGGGTCTGCAGGCGCTCGCCGTAGGTGCGGGTGGTGATGATGTTGCCGTAGAACTCCGGCGAGGTGTCCAGGTTGTGGTTGTAGTAGTCCAGGCCGGCGTCGGCCAGGGCGCGGGTCTGCTCCTGGTCCAGGCGACCGAGGGTCATGCAGGTTTCCAGGCCCAGGGCCTTCACGCCCTGCACCATCTGCAGGACGTAGGGCATGTCCTTGGCGGAGGGGTGCTTCCAGGCGGCGCCCATGCAGAAACGGGTGGAGCCGATGGCCTTGGCCTCGGCGGCCGCCTCCAGCACCTTCTGCACCTCCATCAGCTTTTCCTTTTCCAGGCCGGTGTTGTAGTGGCCGGACTGGGGGCAGTACTTGCAGTCTTCCGGACAGGCGCCGGTCTTGATCGACAGCAGGGTGGAAACCTGCACGCGATTGGGATCGAAGTGCTGGCGGTGCACGCCCTGGGCCTGGAACAGCAGGTCGTTGAAAGGCTGCTGGAACAGGGCGCGGACTTCGGCAAGAGTCCAATCGTGACGCAGGGCGGTAGCGCTCATGGGAGATCCTCAAGGCATTGGACGGCCAGTACTGGAGCGAGGCCGGTGAATGCGGTCGACCTTAGCTGAAGTGTTGGTCGACTACTGCTCATAAAACGACCAATTACCGGATTTTTTGCAGGGGGATTGACCGAGTCGTAGGTTGGGTTGAGCGCCAGCGAAGCCCAACAGGTTCAGCGCTGTGCCTGTTGTTGGGCTTCGACGATGGAGCTGTCTCAGCCCAACCTACGGGCGTCCAGCCGTTGGCTCGCGTAGGTTGGGCTGAGCGGCAGCGAAGCCCAACGGGGTTGGCACGTTGCCCGTAGGTTGGGTTGAGCGTGAGCGAAGCCCAACGGGGTTGGCGCGGTGCCGTTTGTTGGGCTTCGACGATGGAGCCGTCTCAGCCCAACCTACGATCCAACGCCCTCTCGCTCTGGGTGAGGGCGAAGCCTAGAGCATCCGCTCCAGCCCCACTGCCTTGACCACCCAGGCGTTGAAGCGGCGCCAGGCGCTGCCGGGCTCGTGGTGCAACACCCGGGGTTGGCCATTGCGCTCGCTGACCCACTGGAGATGCACCCGTCCCTGATCTTCGCTGCGTTGCACCGCGTAGGACACGCTGGGGTCCATGCCCTGCAGCATCAGCTGCCGCAGACGACCGGTGAGGGCCGGGCTGTCCACCATTACCCCGACCTCGGTGTTCCACAGCACCGAGCGCGGATCGAAATTGAAGGAGCCGATGAAGGACCAGCGCCCATCGATGGCCATGGCCTTGCTGTGCAGACTGGATTCGGATTCGCCAAAACTGTAGGGCAGGGCGGAGCGTTTCTGGTCCGGGCGGGCACGCAGCTCGAAGAGTTTGACGCCCTGGGCCAGCAGGGCCGTGCGATAGGGCGCGTAGCCGGCATGCACGGCGGGCACGTCGGTGGCTTCCAGGGCGTTGGTCAGCACCCGGACATCGACCCCTCGGGCGGCCAGGCCGCCCAGGTAGGCGACTCCCTGATTCATGGGCACGAAGTAGGAGGAGACCAGCAGCAGCTCGTGCTGGGCGCCATCCAGGATCGGTTGCAGCTGGCGGGTCAGCAGCAGCTGCCAGTCCGGCTCGTCGTCGGCCAGCACCTTGCGCGGTGCATCCCAGAACGCCTGGGCGTGAGCCCAGGTCAGCTCCTGCAGCCAGCCGTCGAGCTGGGGCGCGGTGGCATAGCGGCGCAGGCGGTTGTACAGCGCCAGGTCGCGGGTACGCTCGCTGTCGAGATAGTGGTGCAGCCGTGCGCGCAGCCGCACCAGGGCAGAGGTCGAAGGCGCGAACCAGCGCAGCCGCCGCGCCGGCTGGCTCAGGGGGCTGTTCCAGTACTGGTCGAAGCTGGTGCCCAGTTGCCGCGCCACCGGGCCAGCGGCGAGCAGGTCGAGATCGGTGAAGTTCATCTCCGGGCGGGCATCGAAGTACTCGTCGCCCAGGTTGCGGCCGCCGACGATGGCCACGCTGTCGTCGGCCAGCCACAGCTTGTTGTGCATGCGTCGATGCTGGTGGTTGAGATCCACCAGCCGACCCAGGGCCCGGGTCGGACCGGTGCTGCGGCCCAGGTGCAGCGGATTGAAGACGCGGATCTGCACGTTGGGATGGGCCGCCAGCACGGCGATCTGGTAGTCGTTGCCGTCGCTGCTGGTGTCATCGATGAGAAAGCGGATGCGCACGCCGCGATCCGCCGCCTTGAGCAGTTCGTTGACCAGCAGCCGCGTGGTCAGGCCGTCGTGGACGATGTAGTACTGGATGTCCAGGCTGCGCTGGGCCTTGCGGATCAGCTCGGCGCGGGCGGTGAAGGCATCGGTGCTGGTTTCCAGCAGGCGCAGGCCCGAGAGGCCCGGGTGGGCGGCGCCGGCCGCGCGTACCTGGCTGTCCAGGACAGTGCCGGCGACCGGCAGGACTTTGGAGGCTTGGCGCGGGATAGGCGTGGCGCAGCCGGCCAGCAGCGCCAGCAGCAGGGGGACGACCAGGCGGATCACAGGCGGTCCTTGAGGCGGTACCAGAGCATGCCCAGGGCCAGCAGTGGCGAACGCAGGTGGCGACCGCCGGGAAAGCGCGCATGGGGCACCTGGGCGAAGAGATCGAAACCGGCCGATTGGGCCAGGATCGCCTCGGCCAGCAGATGGCCGGCCAGGTGGGTGGCATTGACCCCATGGCCGGCATAGGCCTGGGCGTGGAAGACGTTGGGCTGCTCGCGCAGCCGACCGATCTGCGGCAGGCGATTGGCGCCGATGCCGATCATGCCGCCCCAGGCGTAGTCCACCCGCACGTCCGCGAGTTCGGGGAAGACCTCCAGCATCTTCGGCCTCATGTAGCCGGCGATGTCCTTGGGGTCGCGCCCGGAATAGTGGCAAGCGCCGCCGAACAGCAGGCGGCGGTCGGCGGACAGGCGGAAATAGTCCACCGCCACGTTCTGGTCACAGACCGCCCGGTTGCCCGGCAGCAGCCGCGCGGCACGCTCGGCGGACAGCGGTTCGGTGGCGATCACATAGCTGCCAGCCGGCAGCACCTGGGCGGCGAGATCGGGTTGCAGGTCGTCGATGTAGGCGTTGCAGCAGAGCACCAGGGTGTCGGCCGAGACCCGGCCGCGGGCGGTATGCACCTGCACCTTGGAGCCGTATTCCAGGCGGGTGACCTGGCTGTCTTCGTGCAACTGCACGCCTAGCGCCCGGGCCGCGGCGGCTTCGCCAAGGGCCAGGTTGAGCGGATGCAGGTGACCGGAGCCCTCGTCCACCAGGGCACCCTGGTAGCGATCGGAGCCGACCACCTCGGCCAGTTGCGCCTTGGGCAACAATCGCAGCGGATGGGGATAGCCCAGGGCCTGGAGCGCGCTGTGCTCTTCCTGCAGGTGCTGCCAGTGGCGCGGCTTGTTGGCCAGGTCGGCGAAACCCCAGGTGAGATCGCAGTCGATGCCGTGGCGGGCGATACGTTGGCGGACCAGCTCCACCGCTTCGAAGCCCAGCCGCTTGAGCTCGCGCACCCCCTCGGCACCGATGACCGATTCGAACTGCTCGACGTCATGGCCAACGCCGCGGATCAATTGCCCACCGTTGCGCCCACTGGCACCCCAGCCGATACGCCGGGCCTCCAGCAGCACCACCCGGGCGCCGCGCTCGGCCAGTTCCAGGGCGGTATTGAGCCCGGAGAAGCCACCGCCGACCACGCAGACATCGGCCTGGACCTCGCCCTCCAGGGGCGGAAAGCTCAGCGTCTGGTTGGCGGTGGCGGCGTAGTAGGAAGGCGCGTGGGGCTGCATGGAAGACGGAGGTCTGCTAGGGACAAGGGAACCATGCTAAGCCGTCGGGCGTTGTGCCACCAGGGTAAAGCTCATCGGCAGCTGGGCGGCCTGGCCGATGTAGCGGTCGTAATCCACCTCGCGATTGGAGTGCGGATGCTCCTCCAGCCGTTGCAGAATCAGGCCGGCGTCCAGGCTGGCGGTGACGATGGCGCCCAGGGTGTGGATATGCCAGTAGCTCGTTGCGCCCTGCCCATGAGATTCGCCGTCATAGGCGATGAGCGCCTCGCTGACCAGGGGCTCACGGCGGAAGTAGCTGTAGTGGGGCAGCAGCGGCTGGTCCGCGTGGGGCTCGAACATTTCCAGGAACGGATGGGTCTCGTAGATCACCAGGCGCCCACCCGGGGCCAGCAGACCGGCCACCGCGGCGAAGAAGGCCGGCAGATCCGGCATCCAGTTCAGCACGCCGATGGTGATCAGCACCAGGTCATGCTGGCCGAGATCCTCGGGCAGCGCATAGATGTCGGCGGCTACCAACCGGGGCGTCAGGCCTGCCGCCGCGGCCAGTTGCTCGCCCTGAGCGAGGAAGGCGGGCGACTGGTCGATGCCCAGTGCGGGCCGGGCGCCGAGTGTCGCCAGGGAGAGCAGTTCGCGGGCGTTGTTGCAGCCGACCTGGGCGCAGCTCAGGCCGCGGATGTCAAGGTCGCCGAGGGTGGCGGTCAGGCAGGCATCGAGGACCGAAAAGCCCGGTTGCCGGGCCTGTTCCAGCAGGCGCTGCCAGTCCTCACCCTGGGCATGGAGCGGCGCCGACACCTCCCAGGCCTGACGATTGGCGGCGGTGATGAGCTGACGCTGGCGTGGGTCCATGGGCGGCCTCCTTGGCCATCAGGCGAAAGACCGCAGCCTAGACGCCCAGCGCCGGGATCGCCAGCTGTTAGTCCGGCACCGGCAGGCTCAGGGTCTCCTTGATCTCTTCCATCACGATGTAGCTCTTGGATTCGCGCACGTGGGGCAGCTTGAGCAGGATGTCGCCCAGTAGCTTGCGATAGGAGGCCATCTCGGAGATGCGCGCCTTGACCAGGTAGTCGAATTCGCCGGAGACCAGGTGGCATTCCAGCACCTGGGGCAGCTTGAGCACGGCGCGGCGGAATTCCTCGAAGGTATCGCCGGACTTGTAGTCCAGGCTCAGTTCGACGAACACCAGCAGACCGGCCTTGAGGTGCTGTGGATTCAGCCGAGCGTTGTAGCCCTGGATGATGCCTTCGCGCTCCAGGCGGCGGACGCGCTCGGTGCAGGGCGTGGTGGACAGGCCCACGCGCTCGCCCAGTTCGGTGAAGGAGATGCGGCCATCGTCCTGGAGGATGCGCAGGATGTTGCGGTCGATCTTGTCCAGCTCGCGTCTGGCCTGGTGATGGGTACGCATCGCGGAGGTCTCTGCCAAAGGGGGCTTTACCGGAAAATTACTCCGAATATAGGCAATTCTTCAGTGATTAGCACTGCGTGCGGCTTTCTATACTTGCCGTATCTGCCTTCATTCCGACGAAAGCCGGCGAAATCCTCTCACCGGCCAGGAGCTAGCGATGCGTGTACTGGTTTTGGGTAGCGGCGTCATCGGCACGACCAGCGCCTACTATCTGGCCCGTCAGGGTTTCGAGGTGGTCGTGGTCGATCGCCAGGCCGGTCCCGCCCTGGAGACCAGCCATGCCAACGCCGGTCAGGTCTCCCCTGGCTATGCCTCGCCCTGGGCTGCGCCCGGCGTGCCGCTCAAGGCATTGAAGTGGCTGTTCCAGAAGCACGCGCCCCTGGCTATCCGTCTGACCGGCGACAGCAGCCAATACCTGTGGATGGCGCAGATGCTGCGCAACTGCACGGCTGCGCGCTATGCGGTGAACAAGGAACGCATGGTGCGGCTGTCCGAATACAGCCGCGACTGCCTGGACGAGCTGCGCCAGGACACCGGCATTGCCTACGAAGGCCGCCAGCTGGGTACCACCCAGATCTTCCGCACTCAGCAGCAGGTGGAGGCCGCGGCCAAGGACATCGCCGTCCTGGAGCGTTCCGGCGTGCCCTTCGAACTGCTCGACCGCGACGGTGTGGCCCGGGTCGAACCGGCGTTGGCGGCGGTCAAGCACAAGCTGGCCGGCGGCCTGCGCCTGCCCAACGACCAGACCGGTGACTGCTTCCTGTTCACCAATCGCCTGGCCGAGGAAGCCCGCCGCCTGGGCGTGGAATTCCGCTTCGGCGCCGACATCCAGCAACTCAGCGCCAGTGGCGACCGTATCGATGGCGTCAAGGTCGATGGCGAACTGCTCACCGCCGATCACTATGTGCTGGCTCTGGGCAGCTATTCGCCGCAATTGCTGGCGCCCCTGGGCATCCGCGCGCCGGTCTATCCGCTCAAGGGCTATTCGCTGACGGTGCCCATCGTCGATGCCGCCATGGCGCCGACCTCGACCATCCTCGACGAGACCTACAAGGTCGCCATCACCCGCTTCGACGACCGCATCCGCGTCGGCGGCATGGCCGAGATCTGCGGCTTCGATCTGAACCTGGATCCGCGGCGCCGTGCGACCCTGGAAATGATCACCGGTGACCTCTATCCTCGCGGTGGCGACCTCGCCCGGGCCAGCTTCTGGACCGGTCTGCGACCCGCCACCCCGGACGGGACCCCCATCGTCGGCGCCACCCGCTATCGCAACCTGTTCCTCAACACCGGGCACGGGACGCTGGGCTGGACCATGGCCTGCGGCTCCGGTCGCCTGCTGGCCGACCTGATCGCACGCAAGCAGCCGCAGATCAGCGCCGAGGGTCTCGACATCTCCCGCTATTCCGCCACCCAGGAGTCCCCGCGCAATGCCCGTACAGCGTCTGCACACTGATCGCCGCCTGAGCGAAATCAATATCCATAACGGCACCGTCTACCTGGCCGGTCAACTGGCCGACGACTTTTCCGGCGACATCTACCAGCAGACCCGCGAGACCCTGGCCAATGTCGATAAATTCCTCGCCGAGGCCGGCAGCGACAAGGAACACATCCTGGTGGTGACCATCTTCCTGCGCGACATTGCCCTGCATTTCGAGGGCATGAATCGCGCCTGGGACGAATGGGCCGCCCAGGGCGCCACCCCGGGTCGCACCACCGTCGAAGCCAAGCTGGCCAAGCCGGACATCCTGGTGGAGATGAACGTCATCGCCGCCGTCAAGGCGTAAGACCGCTATTCCCCCTCTCCCTCTGGGAGAGGGCCGGGGTGAGGGTGTTTCACGCCCCCCAAACTTTCCCTCTCTCTGCCGAGACCTCCCATGCGTCCCGCCCGCGCCGTCATCGACCTTGCCGCCCTGCGCCAGAACTATCGCCTGGCCCGTGAACTCTCCGATGCCCGTGCCCTGGCGGTGATCAAGGCCGATGCCTATGGGCACGGCGCGGTGGCAGTGGCCAAGGCCCTGGCCAGCGAGGCTGACGGCTTCGCCGTGGCTTGTATCGAGGAGGCGCTGGAGCTGCGCGCCGCGGGGATCCGCGCGCCCATCCTGCTGCTGGAAGGCTTCTTCGGCATCGACGAATTGCCGCTGATCGCCGAGCACGATCTCTGGACGGTGATCCACGCCGACTGGCAACTGGAGGCGCTGGAGCGGACCGCCCTGGCGCGCCCGCTGCAGGTCTGGCTGAAGCTGGATTCGGGCATGCACCGGGTCGGCTTCTTTCCCCAGGACTACGCCGCCGCCTATCACCGGCTGCTGGCCAGCGGCAAGGTCAGCGGCATCGTCAAGCTCACCCACTTCGCCCGCGCCGACGAACCGGACAGCCCCGCCACCAGCGTGCAGATCGCCACCTTCCGCGCCGCCACCGAGGGCCTGCCGGGCCCCACCAGCCTGCGCAATTCCCCCGCGACCCTGGGCTGGCCCCAGGCGGCTGGCGACTGGGTGCGGCCGGGGCTGATGCTCTATGGCGTGACGCCCTTCGCCACGCCCCAGGCCGCCGCCGAGCGGCTGCAACCGGTGATGACCCTGACCTCCCGGGTGATCGCCGTGCGCGAATTGCCGGCCGGCGAACCGGTGGGTTATGGCGCGCGCTTCGTCACCGCCGGGCCGACCCGAGTCGGGGTGGTTGCCTTGGGCTATGCCGACGGCTATCCGCGCCATGCGCCCAATGGCACCCCGGTGGCCATCGAAGGGCGTCCCGGCCAGCTGATCGGCCGGGTATCCATGGACATGCTCACCGTCGACCTCACCGATCATCCCCAGGCCGGGGTGGGCAGCGAGGTGGAATTCTGGGGCCGCCAGGTGTCGGTGGCGGACCTGGCCGAGCGCTGCGACACCATCCCCTACCAGTTGCTGTGCAACCTCAAGCGGGTGCCGCGCAGCTATCGCGACTAGCCCCTGGGCGGTCTTTGGCCGCTATCCAAGTCAGGTGAGGGCGGCAAGGCCGCACGTCCGCCCTGGTGTTGTAAATCTCGAACAGCGTTGCCATGATGCCGAACACCGTGCCGCGGCACGCCTATCGCGCGTGGCCTGGCCACGTCTCACCCGCCTGCTCGAGGAGTCTTCTCCACCTTGGACGTCGGTGCCCGCCTGCAAACCATCCGTACCCTCAAGGGCCTGTCCCAGCGCGAGCTCGCCAAGCGTGCCGGGGTGACCAACAGCACCATCTCGATGATCGAGAAGAACAGCGTCAGCCCCTCCATCAGCTCGCTGAAAAAGGTGCTGGCCGGCATCCCCATGTCTCTGGTGGAATTCTTTTCCCTGGACCTGGAACAGGACGCGCCGACCCAGGTGGTCTATCGCGCCAATGAGCTCATCGACATCTCCAGTGGCGCCCACACCGTGCGCATGCGCCTGGTCGGCCGGGCCCATCCCAGTCGCGCCCTGGCCTTTCTCGACGAGACCTATCCACCGGGCGCCGACACCGGCGAAGAGATGTACGCCCATGAGGGCGAGGAGGCCGGCCTGGTGGTGGAAGGCCGGCTGGAACTGACCGTGGGCGGCGAGGTGCACATCCTCGAGCCGGGCGACAGCTACTACTTCGAAAGCAGCCGCCCGCATCGCTTCCGCAATCCCTTCGAAGCCCCCGCCCGGCTGATCAGTGCGACCACGCCGGCGAATTTCTGAGCACCCGCAGCACGGCGGTTGCAGGGTGGAAAACGGCGCGGCCCTTTCCCTCTGGAAGCCTGTGCCGGCGGCGCCCTCATCCCAACCCTCTCCCGGAGGGAGAGGGGGCTGTCCGAGTGGACGCTCGAGTTCCTCGGTCCGGGTAGATTCGTGAGCAGACCGCAGGTTGGGCTGAGACAGCTCTATCGTCGAAGCCCAACATCGCCGCCACGCTGAGGTAAGGCCCGTTGGGCTTCGCTGCGCTCAACCCAACCTACGGGGCGATTCCCCACAACTCCCCTTCATCAATCCCCAACGCCGCCAGCTCCGTCCGGCGCAGCGGTTCGTCCTGGGCGAGAAAGAATTCGTCCAGTTGCGGCGGGGCGACGCCGCTGGCCAGGAGCAGGGCGTGGGCCTGGCCGCGGTGGTGCAGCTGGTGCACGAAGAGATGCTGCAGGGTGCGCAGTCGCTGTTCCCGTACCGGGCCGCTGGCGCGGGGCAGGGTGATGAGCGTGGTCAACTGCTGGGGAACGAGGCCGCGACACAGGTCGATCAGGCGCTGGTCGCTGGCGATCTGGGCCGCACGCAGCGTCGCCAGGTCAGGCCAGTCCGTGTCCTGATAAGGCCGGGGCTGGTCATGTAGCGCATCGAGATAGAAGAGATCCACGTCCAGCAGATGGCCGAGCAGGGCCCAGAGCGAACCAAAGAAGGCGGCGGGTTGGGCTGCGTGCAGGGCAGCGGCCGGCAAGGTGGTGCAGGCGACCAGCAGGCGGTGGTTCGACCAGCGATTGTTGCAGGCCTGGGCCAGCAGCAGGTTGGCGGTCATGGGCAGGTCCTCGACACGGCGCGCGGACACCTACTGTAACGCGCCTGGTTGTGCGGGGGGTCGCAGCCTGGAGTCATCCATGATTGAGGCACTGGCGGCGCTTTGCCATGCTCCGCCGCTCTGCTGCCCACCTGCAAGGATGCGTCTGATGCCTCGAATGTCGCCCTGGTTCGGCCTGGTCGCTGCCCTGTGCCTGGGTGGCACGGTCCGGGCCGCCGAGCCTGTCACCCTGCCCGAATTGCCCTACATCCCCCTGGGGGTGGTCGGTCACGACAACAACGCCGCCTATCCCGATGCGCAGATGGAAAAGCGCCTGCAGCTGCTCGACCGCTACAACCTGCGCAGCTACCGCTCCGGCGAATTCCTGCTGCTGGATCTGCCGCGCCTGGATCGCCTGGTGGCCCTGGCCCGCCAGTACCACATCACCCTGAGGCCGGTGATCACCCAGCAACTGACCCAGGCCCAGGCCTATGCCCTGGCCAAGCGCTATGCCAACGACATCAAGATCTGGGAAATCGGCAATGAGCAGGATCACTCGCGGATCGGCGCCAGCATCCGCATCAGTCGGCTGGTGGATATCTATCGGGGCATCCGGCGCGCCTCCGACGAGCTGAACGCCGATCTCAAGACCACCATCAACGTGATGTCCTGCAATTCCTACGACACCGGGCCCAAGGCGCGCTGCCCGGGCGATCGCCTGGGCTCCATGTGGTTTCTCGATCAGGCAAAGGCCGCCGGTTTCGATTTCGACTACATCAGCTTCCACTACTACCCGCATTACCACGACCGCGGTCACTGGATGGATCTCTACCTGGGGCAGATGCGCGCCATGGCGGCCAAGTACCGGACGCAGATCTTCTACAACGAGGTCAATTGCGCGGAGATCTACAAGGGCACCACCGACGGCGGCCGGCCGGGCGATCGCAGCTGTTATGACAGCCTCGAGTACATCCTCTCCGAGCTCAATGGGCGCTATCGCGACATCGTCCGCGAGATCAACGTCTATGAACTGCTCGACGAGCCGACCCATCCGGTTGCCCATGAGCGTCACTTCGGGCTGATGTACGACCTGGATCGGCCCAAACCGGTCATGGAACTGGTCCGCCGCTATGCCGGAGCGCCTTGAGCCGCCAGAAAACAGACAAGTCTGACTTTTGCCTGGGGATCGGCTCTTTGCGTGACCATGCAGTCAGCGACGAGTGGTAGCGAAAGTGCCATCATCGGCACCGTACATCTGGCAAAACACCGCGTTCACCCTTGCTTCGTGATGGCACGGGTTCTTCTTGGTCTAGCGCTTGCACTAGGCTTCGCAGGTGCTGGGGAAACGATCTTCCCCGGCAGTTTTCCTGCTGTACCGAGGTGGGATGCACGGATCGAATCGCGCACCTCGGCCTATCTGGTTCCTTCTTGATGACAATCCTTAGCTCCATCTCCCGCCGCCTGCCGCGTCAGGCGCTGCTCTTGCCTGCCCTGTTCGCCACCGCTTCGCTTGCCACCTCCGCCCAGGCCGTTGACCTGGTCGGTCTTAACTTCTCCGGCGCCACCTTTGCCGCCCAGATACTGCCCGGTGTCAACGACCGCAACTTCATCTTTCCGGCCGAGAGCCATTTCCAGCAGTGGAGCGCCAAGGGCGTGAAGCTGGTGCGCTTCCCCATTCTCTGGGAGCGCCTGCAACCGTCCATGGGGGTCAATCTCGATCCCACCTACGCCGGCCTGGTCGATCGCACCCTGGGCTACGCCCAGAAGTACGGCGTCAAGGTCATCCTCGATCTGCACAACTACGCCCGCTATCAGGGCAAGGTCATCGGCGCGGGCGAAGTCCCCTACGAGGCCTTCCAGAATCTCATGACCCGTATCGCCCAGCGCTGGGGCACCCATGCGGCGCTCTATGGCTACGACATCATGAACGAGCCCCACGACGCCGTGAGCAACTGGCCGATCGCCGCCCAGTACGGCATCGATGGCGTGCGCGCGGTCGACTCGACCCATCCGATCTTCATCGAGGGCAACGGCTGGGCCGACACCACCCGTTGGCCGCAGTGGAACGACGCCCTGCTCAAGCTCAATGATCCGGCCAACAACCTGATCTTCATGGCCCAGGCCTTCTTCGACGGCAGCCTGAACGTGGCGACCCTCTCGCCCAGTTATGGCGTCGAGCGGCTCAAGCCCTTCGTCGCCTGGCTCAAGGCCAACAACAAGCGCGGCTTCATCGGCGGCTTCGGCGTACCTGACACGGATGCGCGCTGGTTGCCCATCCTCGACGGCATGCTGGCCTATCTGAAGCAGAACTGCATTCCGGCCACCTACTGGGCCGCCGGGCCGGGCTGGGGTACCTACAATCAGGCGGTCGAGCCGATCAATGGCAAGGAGCGTCCGCAGTGGGCGGTGCTGGCCAAGTACCTGGACAAGGACAGCTGCGTCGCCATCGGCCCGCAGGTAGCGCCGACCGCCGCCACACCACCCAAGACCGGGACCGCCACCAGCGGTGCGACCACGGGCACCACCGGCGGTACCGGCGCCACGGGCACTGCTGGAGCGACCACTGGCACCACCACCGGCGTCGCGCCGACCACGGGTACCGGCACCACGGGGACCGCCACGGGTAGCACCGCCACGGCAGGGGCGACCACCGGCGCCGCCACGGGCACCGCAGGCAATGCCGCCAATGCCACCAAGCTGACCACCGTCGAGCAGCTCTACCTGGCCTACTATGGCCGGGCGGCCGATGCCGGTGGCCTCAACTACTGGGCCTCGCGACTGGCCAGCGACCTGAGCGTCGAGCAACTGGCGGCCACCTTTGCCGCCAATGGCGAGTCGACCACGCTTTACGGATCCCTGAGCGGCGCCGCCCTGGTCAACAAGGTCTATCAGACCCTCTATGGCCGGAGCGCCGACAGCAGTGGCAGCGCCTATTGGAGCAGCCGGCTGGCCAATGGCGTCACCTCCCGGGCCAACCTGCCGCTGGAAGTCCTGCGCGCCGCTGCCGGCGACGACAAGGCCGCCTTCGACAAGAAGGTGAGCGCGGCGCTGGCCCAGGGCACCACCACGACCACGCCGACCCCTGCGGCCAGCGTGCAACCGGTGCAGAACGTGGTCCAGCCGGTCACTGGCGGGGCGGTCGCCTCGGCCCCGCTGAGCGGCTACAAGAACATCCCCCTGGGGGTGGTCGGCCACGACAACAGCGCTGCCTATCCGCCGGCCGAGATGGAAGCCCGGTTGCAGGTCCTGGCGGCGCGCAACCTGCGTACCTATCGCTCCGGCGAGTACCTGGTGATGAACCTGCCCGAGCTGGATCGCCTGGTTGCCCTGGCCCGCAAGTACAACATCACCCTGCGGCCGGTCATCACCCACAAGCTGACCCAGGCGCAGGCCTATGCCCTGGCCAAGCGCTACGCCAACGACATCAAGATCTGGGAGGTCGGCAACGAGCAGGACTATTCCAAGGCGGGTGCCCAGGAGCGCATCAATACCCTGGTCGGCATCTACCGCGGGATCAAGCAGGCTTCGGATGAGCTGGGCGCCAACCTCAAGACCACCATCAACGTGATGGCGTGCAACTCGGACGACCGCACCGCCACCGCCCGTTGCCCGGGTGATCGCAACGGTGCCATGTGGTTCCTCGACCAGGCCCGGGCGTCAGGCTTCAACTTCGACTACATCAGCTTCCACTACTACCCGTACTTCGACGACAAGGGCTACTGGATGGACATGTACCTGGGGCAGATGCGCGCCATGGCCACCAAGTACAGGACCAAGGTGTTCTTCAACGAGATGAACTGCGGCAACGTCTACCAGGGCAACACCGATGGCGGCCGTGACGGCGATCGGGCCTGCTACGACAGCGTCAAGCAGATGCTCACGGTGCTCAACACCAGCTACAAGGATGTGGTGGCCGAGATCAACGTCTACGAATTGCTCGATGAGCCGAGTCTCTCGGTGATCCACGAGCGCCACTTCGGGATGATGTACGACCTCAAGCGACCCAAGCCGATCTTCGACATGGTGACCAACTTCGCCAAGTAAGCGCCCGGCGCGGCCATAGCACCGCCCCCGTTGCCTGACCGGCAGCGGGGGCGTTGTCGTTTTGGGGGTAGGGATCTAGGCTGGGTGGGCCCTCACCCCGGCCCTCTCCCCGGGGGAGAGGGGGAAGAGCGGCGTGGGGGAGGTGCGAGGGTGTCAGGCTGGTGCGGTGCGGGCCCTCATCTCGGGTGAGAAGGGGAAGAGCGGTGTGGGTGCAGGGGGGCTGTTTGCTCCCCTCTCCCCGGGGAGAGGGGCTGGGGGTGAGGGTGTCAGCCCGGCGCGGGGTGGGCCCTCACCCTAACCCTCTCCCCCGGGAAGAAGGGACTGATCGGCGTATGGCGAAACCCGGTGGTGACTGCGGACGCCCCCTCTCCCTCCGGGAGAGGGCTGGGGTGAGGGTGATCCCAGTGAAGGCCTTCCCCTCAACGCTTGAGCATCGCCCGCATCGCCGCCAGGGCATCGTTGCCGCGGGCGGCCTTCTGCTCCTGGGGGGCCTCGTCCAGGCCTTCCCATTGCAGGTCCTCGGGCGGTAGCTCGTCGAGGAAGCGGCTGGGCGTGCAGTCGATCAGCTCGCCGTACTGCTTGCGCCGGGTGGCGTAGGTGAAGGCCAGGGTCTGGCGCGCGCGGGTGATGCCCACGTAGGCCAGGCGGCGCTCCTCCTCGATGGTGTCGGCCTCGATGCTGGAGCGGTGCGGCAGGATCTCTTCCTCCATGCCCATGATGAACACATAGGGGAATTCCAGGCCCTTGGAGGCGTGCAGGGTCATCATCTGCACCCCGTCGGCGCCTTCCTCTTCCTCCTGCTGGCGTTCGAGCATGTCGCGCAGGACCAGCTTGGCGATGGCGTCCTCGATGGTCATCTGGCCGTCCTCGTCCTTTTCCAGGATGTTCTTCAGCGCATCCATGAGGAACCAGACGTTGCCCATGCGGAAATCGGCGACCTTGTCGGAGCTGGCGTTCTGGCGTATCCAGTTCTCGTAGTCGATGTCCATCACCATGCTGCGCAGGGCGCCGATGGGATCTTCGCCGGCGCAGTTCTGGCGCACGCCATCCATCCAGCGCTTGAAGCGCCCCAGGCGCTCGGTGAAGCGGGCGTCCAGGTGCTCGCCCAGACCGATCTCGTCGG
The DNA here is from genome assembly GCF_036884265.1 of Pseudomonas benzopyrenica. NCBI lineage: Bacteria > Pseudomonadati > Pseudomonadota > Gammaproteobacteria > Pseudomonadales > Pseudomonadaceae > Pseudomonas > Pseudomonas benzopyrenica. The sequence continues at coordinate 272,717 of NZ_CP145723.1, forward strand.
CCGCGGCGTACATCGACAGGTCGCGGCTGCCGGCATAGTTGCCGAGCTTTTCCAGGGTGGTGGAGCCGATCTCCCGGCGTGGCACGTTGATCACCCGCAGGAAGGCGTTGTCGTCGTCCGGATTCACCAGCAGGCGCAGGTAGGACATCACGTCCTTGACCTCCTGGCGGGCGAAGAAGCTGGTGCCGCCGGAGAGCCGGTAGGGGATCTGGTGGTGCTGCAGCTTGAGCTCCATCAGCTTGGCCTGGTGGTTGCCGCGATAGAGGATGGCGAAGTCCGCGTAGGGCCGCTGGGTCTTGAGGTGCAGGGTGAGGATTTCCAGGGCGATGCGCTCGGCCTCGCCGTCCTCGTTCTTGCAGCGCAGCACCCGGATCGGATCGCCGTGGCCCATCTCGCTCCACAGCTGCTTCTCGAACACATGGGGATTGTTGGCGATGAGCACGTTGGCGCACTTGAGGATGCGACTGGTGGAGCGGTAGTTCTGCTCCAGCATCACCACCTTGAGCGAAGGGAAGTCGTCCTTGAGCTGCATCAGGTTTTCCGGCCGCGCGCCGCGCCAGGCGTAGATCGACTGGTCGTCGTCGCCCACCACGGTGAACTGGGCGCGCTCCTGCACCAGCATCTTCACCAGCAGGTACTGGCTGGTGTTGGTGTCCTGATATTCGTCCACCAGCATGTAGCGGATGCGGTTGCGCCAGCGCTCCAGCACCTCGGGATGCTCCTGGAACAGCTTCACCGGCATCAGGATGAGGTCGTCGAAGTCGACCGCGTTATAGGCCTTGAGGGTGCGCTGGTAGTGCAGGTAGACCACCGCGGCGGTCTGCTCCTTGGGCGTGCGCGCCTTTTCCAAGGCCTCTTCCGGCAGGATGAGGTCGTTCTTCCAGTTGCCGATGTAGTTCTTGATCTCGTCCAGGCCGTCGTCGCCCTGGTACTCCTTCTGCATGATGTCGGTGAGCAGCGCCTTGATGTCGCCCTCGTCGAAGATGGAGAAGCCCGGCTTGTAGCCCAGATGCACGTACTCGCGGCGAATGATGTTCAGCCCGAGGTTGTGAAAGGTCGAGACGGTCAGGCCGCGGCCTTCGCCGGCCTTGAGCAGGCTGGCCACCCGCGCCTTCATCTCGCGCGCCGCCTTGTTGGTGAAGGTCACGGCGCAGATGTACTGGGCGCGGATGCCGCACTGCTGTACGAGGTAGGCGATCTTGCGGGTGATGACGCTGGTCTTGCCGGAGCCGGCGCCGGCCAGCACCAGCAGAGGGCCGCTGATGTAGGCCACGGCTTCGGCCTGGCGGGGGTTGAGCTTGGACATGGCGGACCGAGGGGTGACGACGCTGGGCGGGGGATTCTACCAGCGCTGGTCCGCCTCGGTCTCAAGGCTTGGGCGGTGGCGCGACGAAGGTCAGCTGGCGCGGATAGCCGTACTTCTCCCCGGGCAGCGCCGGGCTGTCGAGAAACACCGCCATGCTGCGGCCGAATTCGTTGACGTAGGTGACGGCATAGTCCTGGCCGTCGGCCAGGCGGACGATGGCGCCGGTCTTGAATTCTTCGCGATTGCGCTCGGTGACCGGGATGGAAATGCCGGCGGCCTTGCGGTAGACGCCCTTGAGCCAATCCTGGTTGGTGAAGTCGTTGATCGGGGTGCTGAAGCGCCCTGGCAGGCGCTGCAGGTGCCGACCGGTGCCGGGGGCGTCATCCACCGCCAGCCGCCGCGGATAACCCACGGCCTCGGCATCCAGCGGCTTGCCCTCAAGGAACACTGCCAGATTGTCGCCGACGCGTTGGACATCGGTGATGGCACGCCACTCGCCGTCGCCCAGCTGCGCCTGACGACCGCTGATGAAGCCCTCGACGTTGGCTGGCGTAGCGGGAATGGTCAGACCGGCCACGCGGCGCAGCACACCGCGATCCCAGTCTTCGTTGCTGAAGTCGTTGATGGAGCTGGAGAGCAGCGGCTGGGTGGCCGGGGCGCTGTGCGGCGGTTTGGCGTTCTCGGCATGGGCCAGCGGCAGGCCGAGATAGCAGGCGCAGAGCAGCAGAAGGGAGCGAGCCAGGCAGGTGGGCATAGCGGTCATCCTTAACGCAGGTTTCTTGTCGATCCCATACCGGGAGTGGGCGATAGACCCCTGATGTCTCCCGGCGTTTGGCGAGCGCAATGCAAAGCGGCAATTTTTTTCCCGCTCGGCGCCGGACGGCAAGGGCTGCGTTACCCTGGGGCTTTTCCCACCGGAGTCCATCCATGAATTCGACCCTTGCCGCCGTCCCCCTGGCCAAGGCCTATCGGCTGCTCAACCATGGCCCCACGGTGCTGGTCAGCGCCGCCCACGACGGCCGGCGCAACGTCATGGCCGCGGCCTGGGCCATGGCGGTGGATTTCGAGCCGGGCAAGGTGGCGGTAGTGCTGGACAAGCAGACCTGGACCCGCGAGCTGTTGGAAGCCGAGGGCAGCTTCGTGCTCAGCGTGCCCTGCGCGGCCCAGGTGGATCTGGTGCAGACGGTGGGCAATACCACTGGCCGGGAGCTGGACAAGTTCGCCGCCTACGGCATCGAGACGCTGGCTGGCGAAAGGGTCGGTGCGCCTTTGATCGCCGGCTGCGTGGCCTGGCTGGAATGCCGGGTGCTGCCCGAGGCGCACAACCAGCAAGGCTACGACCTGTTTCTTGGCGAGGTGGTCGCCGCCCGGGCCGATGCCCGGGTGTTTCGCGAGGGGCGCTGGGATTTCCGCGGTCAGGACAGCCTGCGCACCCTGCATCACGTCGCCGGTGGTCACTTCCTGGTGATCGGCGACGGTATCCAGGGACAGCTGCTCACGCCCAAGGCCTGAATCGGACGACGCCAGCGCTGGCGTCGTCGGGGCCGGGGTCAGACGCGGAAGCGCGCGACCATCTGCTGCAGATCGCCGCCCAGGCGGGCCAGTTCGTTGACCGAGGCCGCGGCATGGGCGTTGGCAGTGGCGGACTCCTCAGCCAGGCCGCTGACCTTGACCACGTTGCCGTTGATCTCCTCGGCCACCAGGCTCTGCTCTTCCACCGCGGTGGCGATCTGCTGGTTGAGACTCTGGATCTCCGCCACCGTCTGGTAGATGACGTCCAGGGCGCGCTCGGCGTCCTGGGCCAGGGTCACGGTGCCCAGGGTACGGTCACGGCTGGCCTGCATGCGCGCACTGGCCTCGGTGGTGCCCTGCTGCAGGGTGGCGATGAGTTCGCCGATTTCCTGGGTGGATTCCTGGGTACGTTGCGCCAGGGACCTGACCTCGTCGGCCACCACGGCGAAGCCGCGGCCCTGTTCGCCGGCGCGGGCGGCTTCGATGGCGGCATTGAGCGCCAGCAGGTTGGTCTGCTCGGCGATCGCCTTGATCACGTCGATGACGCTGCCGATGCGACCGCTGGCGGCGTCCAGGCGCTCCATGGCAGCGCCCAGGCCCTGCACCTCTTCGGCGGCCAGGGTGATTTCCTGGGCCGCGCGCTTGACCGTACGGCTGCCTTCGCGCGCCATGTTGTCGGCGTTCTGCGCGGCGCTGGAGGCGTTGGCGGTGTTTTGCGCCACGTTGTGCACCGTGGCCGCCATCTCGTTCATGGCGGTGGCCACCTGGTGCATCTCGTCACGCTGCTGGGTGGCGCCACGGCTGGTCTGGACGCCAAAGGCCGAGAGTTCGTCGGCCGCGCTGCTGAGTTGCCCCACGCCGCTGGCGATGCCACCGACGAGCTGACGCAGGTCAGCGGCCATGGCCTGGGTGGTGCGTTGCAATTCGCCCAGTTCGTCACGGCGGGTCACCGCGTCGCTCGGGGTCAGGTCGCCGGCGGCGACGCGCTTTAGCATGGCCATGGCGGTCGCCAACGGCTGGGTGATCTGGCGGGCGATCAGCCAGGCGGCGGCGATGCCGATGAGCAGGGCGATCAGGCTGGTCAGCAACAGCTTGAACAGGGCGGCCTGGCGTTCGGCGGCGGCGGACTTGAGCTGGCCCTCGCCCAGTTGATCCAGCAACTGCACCAGCTTGTTGCCCTGCTCCTGCAGGCTGGCGACCGTGGCCTGGGCCTGGCGATTCTGCGCGACGATGGATTCGAAGAAGGCGCGATAGCGGGTCACGTCCTGGGTGGCGCTGTAGAGGCGGGCGGCGGTGTCGCCGTCGATCTGCTTCTGGGCGCTGGCCAGGGTCTGGAGCAGGCCGTCGATGACCTTGAGCGTCGCCTGGGACTTGCTGTCGTCGGGGGTGCCGAGGAAGCGGCGGATGGCCAGGCGCACGCCGACCATCTGCGCCTTCATCTCGGCCACGGCTTTGAGGTCGGCGGTGCTGTAGCTGCCACCCGGCGCGAAGACCAGGTCGAACAACTGGTCGAAGGTCTCGGTGACGTTATCGGAGACCCGGGTCAGCTCCTTCTGGGCCTCGGCGCTGGTCTGATTGGACTGCTGCAGGGCGGTGAAGCGCTCCTGGTAGGTCTTCATCTCCTGCTGAATGCTGTGCAGGATGGCGACGTTGGCCGGGTTGCTCAGCAGGCTCAGGCCCTTGGCGACATCTTTCGCGACCACGGCCAGATCGGTCTGCTGCCGAGCGACGCTGGCGGCACTGGGATCGAGCAGGTAGTTCTTCTCGTCGATCCTGACGTCGAGAATGTGGGCCTTGAGCTCACCGCTGTAGCGCGTCTTGGTGATGCGATCGAGCAGGGTGTTGGCGGTGAGATAGCCGAACAGGGCTACCACCGTCACCATGACCAGCAGGGCGCCGAAGCCCAGGGCCAACTTCTTGGAAATGCCGAGATTGCTCAGCCAGGAGGCTTTGGAAACAGACATGGGAGTACCGGAAGCGAGGTCGAAGACCCCCTTCATCGGCCGTCCCGATCGATACTTGAAAGCCGCACGTCAGGGCTGGTCGCCAGGCTAGCGGCCTGCTGCCGACCGGCGGTGGCGCCGGACGCCGTCAGGCGGTTTCGCGGCTGTTCACGGGTACTGGCAATTCCAGTTCCAGCACCGAGATCAGCGCCTTCTGCTGGCGCTCGTTGAGCTGGCGGAAGCGCTGCAGCAGCAGTTGCTCGCTGGCATTGAGCAAGTCGTCGTCCGCTTCGCCCTGCTGCTGCTCCAGGACCCCGTCCTGCACCAGGCTGCGTTCCAGCCAGGCGACGATCTCGGTGTTCATGCTGTGGCGATGGGAGCGGGCCACGGCGGCGATGCGTTCACGCATGCCATCGGGCAGGCGAACGACGAATTTTTCCGTGGGGATTCCAGCGGGAGCGCGGTGGACGTAAGGCATGGCGGACCTCCAAAAAACGGGGTGGCTGACGTCAAAGCGCCGACAACAGCAGTCGACCGGCGAAGAAAACCAGCACCAGGCCCATGGTTCTCTCGAACCAGTGGCCCAGGCGCAGGAAGGTCTGGCGAACGCGTGGACTGGAAAACAGCAGGCTGACCAGGGCGAACCAAGCGGCGTTGACCGCGCACATCCACAGGCCATAGAGGCCCTGGACGGTCAGCGGCGTGCTGCCGCTGACCACGGTGGTGAAGATGGCCAGAAAGAACAGGGTGGCCTTGGGATTGGTGGCATTGGTCAGGAAGCCGGTCAGGAAGGCCCTGCCGGGTGACTGCCGCTGCAGGTCGGCCTGCTGCCACTGGCTGTCGTCCAGCGGCGCGGCGGTGGGCTTGCTGCGGATCAGGTTGAAGCCCAGCCAGAGGATGTAGGCGCCGCCGACTACCTTGGCGACCCCCAGCAGCCAGGGCGTGGCGTGCATCAGGGCGCCGATGCCGAGCAGGGTGTAGAGCACGTGCACGGAGATGCCGGCGCCGATGCCCAAGGCGGTGCAGAGGCCGATCAGGCGGCCGAATCTCACGCTCTGGCGCACGGTCACGGCGAAGTCCGGCCCTGGCGCCAGTACGGCGAGGAAGTGGATGGTGGCCAGGGCGAGGAATTCGCTCAGGTAGGGGGACATGTCAGCTCCAGTACGTGAGGGGTTCGGCCACCCCGCGATAGCCGACGAAGCACGACAGCGACAGGCGTGGCTGATCGTTGCCGGGGGTCACGGCGTGCATGCGGCGGGAATTGAAGAGGATCAGATCGCCCGGTTCGGGGCGGAGGGTCAGGCAGGGCGGGCCGAGGCGGTCGGGTTCGATGCCGTAGCTGTCGCCGCGCAGGGCGTCGAAGGCCTCCGGCGACAGCTCGCGCGACCAGAGTTGCAGTTCGCCGCCCAGGCTGGGCATGGTCAGGTAGACGTTGCAGGCCAGCTGGGCGACCAGGCTTTCGGCTTCCTCGCTGCCCGGCGCGTCCTTGGCGAAGATGTCGTGGTGGGCGAGAAAGCGTACCCCGGGCTTCACCACCCGTGACAGGCCGACGTACATCTTGCGGCCCCAGAGGGTCTGCAGGTGGGCGCCGGCGGGCCAGACCTCGTCGAGGGTGCAGCGCACCAGGTCGATGGGATTGAGGTAGGGGCGGCAGCGCCGGCGCAATTCTTCCAGGTTGCTGGCGACGCTGGCGAAATAGTCGTCCATCTGCGCGCGCTGGTGTTCCGCCTCGTAGAACGCCATGCCGATGCGACCGATGCTAGGAGCATTGGTGTAGGTGGCGAAGCCGTTGCCGAGGATCTGCTGGCCGAGGTCGTCGGCCAGCGGGCGCGGCACGAAGCGGCGCACACGCACGGCCAGCAGGCGTTCTTCGGTGAGACGGAGCAGGCTCTCGGTGTCGAGAGCGTCGAGTTCGAGCAGCATGGCGCCTCCTTTCGACGGGTGAGGTGGGCGGTGGATCAAGCGCCAGCCATGTCGTAGCTCACCAGCAGGCGCCCCTTCTTTTCCTTGACGCCCAGGGCGCTCAAGGCCCCGACGCTGCGCAGGGAGCGCACATGGGTCCCGCCGCAGGCATAGCGCGCCACATCCTCGCCAAAGCGCACCTGGCGCTGGCCGTCGGCCTGCACCTCGATCTGCAGCGGCAGGTCTTCTTCCACCAGGGCGTCGAAGTGCGCCCGCAGGGATTCGGCGTCCAGCGCGACGGTTTCCTCGCCCGGGACGAATTCGATGCGGCCTTCACCCGGCCAGTGATGGGCCTTGACCGGCTTCCAGCCATGGGTCTCGCCGATGTGGCCGAGCAGATGCCCGGCGGAATGCAGCCGCGAATGCAGCAGGCGGCGGCCTTCGTCGACCCGCGCCAGCACGCGGCCCGGCGCCAGGGGACGGTTGGTGTGGTGCAGAATGCGCTCGCCGTCCTGAACCACCCGGGTCACCTCGGCCGTGCCGATCCAGCCGGTGTCGCTGGGCTGGCCACCCCCCTGGGGATGGAAGGGTGTGGCCTGCAGTTCAACGACATAACCGTCCCCGTCGGCGGTACAGGCATGGACCTCGACCTCGGCGATCAGGCTGTCGCTCAGGAAATACAGGCGCTCGGTCATTCGTCTTACTACTCTTGGAGAACGAGAAACGTCCTCATTCTAAAGAGTGCGCGCAAGGGTGATAATCCACCCTCTCTCCAAAGGAATTTTGCGCTGTGAGCATAAATCTTCCCCTGCCACTGTTCAGCGAGATGGCCATCTTCGTGCGGGTGGTGGAGAGCGGCAGCTTTTCTGCGGCGGCCCGCCAGCTGGGTCTGACCCCGTCTTCCACCAGTCGCAGCGTGGCGCGCCTGGAGAAGGCCCTGGGCACCCGCTTGCTCAATCGCAGCACCCGCAAGCTGCGGCTGTCGGAGGCGGGGGAGGAGGTCTATCGGCGTTGCAGCGACATGGTTGGCGCCGCCCGGGCGGTACTGGAGGTCAGCGGTCAGTTCAACCAGGCACCGGCCGGCATCGTTCGGCTGTCGGTGCCCAAGGCGGTGGGCAGCACGGTGATCCATCCGCACATGGCCGAGTTCCTGCGCCGCTACCCGGCGGTGGACGTGCAACTGCTGCTGGAAGACCGCCAGGTCGACCTGATCGACGAGAACGTCGATCTGGCCATCCGCATCACCGACCGCCCGCCGCCCGGGCTGGTGGGTCGCCAGCTGCTCACCATCGAGCACCTGCTCTGCGCGACGCCGCAGTACCTGGCCGAGCACGGCCAGCCGGCGCACCCGCGCGACCTGGCTGGGCACAGCTGCATCTACCTGGCGGAAGAGCCGGCCGATTCGCGCTGGAAATTCCGCCAGGGCGCCAAGGTGGTTCACGTCAACGTGCGCGGGCGCTACGCCGCCAACCACACCGGGGTACGGTTGGACGCGGTGCTCAACCACATCGGTATCGGCAGCCTGCCGCTGTTCACCGCCCAGGCGGCCCTGGCCCGCGGCGAGATCGTCCAGGTGCTGCCGGACTGGTCCTTTCTGCCGCACTACCAGGGTGGCGCCTGGCTGCTCTATCCGGCGACGCGCCACCTGCCGCCCAAGCTCAAGGTGTTCATCGACTTCCTGGTCGAGCGCCTGGGCGATCAGGCGCTGCGCCCGGGGCAGGGCGCGGCCGCGCTGCCCGAGCAGCGCTTCCAGGAATTGACCATCGGCAGCTAGGGCGCTGCCGATCCGCCTTTCGTGATGCTTTTCACAAGTCCTGTTACAACTGGCATCATTAGGTGAAACGATTCACCTAACGTTTCTCTGCCTGCCGCATCGTGCTTTTCCCTGGGCCATGCTCCCCCACGGCCCGCCCGCGCGGGTGGATCTGGCCGCTGCCGCGATCCTTGCCCTGGCAAAACAAGAAAGGATTTCCCCATGCTCGCTTCATCACCCACGCTCGCCGCACCCGTGGCGGCCACCCCGCGCAAGGGGCTGGTCGTGCTCATCGCCGTGATCGCCGCCCTGGGCGGCCTGCTGTTCGGCTACGACACCGGCATCATCGGCGTCGCCCTGCTCGGCCTCGGCCGCGAATTCGCCATGGACGACACCGTCAAGCAGCTGGTGACCGGCGCCATCATCTTTGGCGCCCTGTTCGGCTGCCTCGGCACCGGCCCGATCTCCGACCGCCTCGGCCGGCGCAAGACCATCATCGGCGTGGCCCTGGTATTCGCCCTGGGGTCGGTGCTCTCGGCACTGTCGCCCAACGTCACCCTCTTGATCCTGTCGCGCTTCCTGCTCGGCCTGTCGGCCGGCAGCTCCACCCAGATCATCCCGGTGTACATCGCCGAGGTGGCGCCGCCGGAGCACCGTGGCAAGCTGGTGGTGCTGTTCCAGTTCATGGTGGTGTTCGGCATCACCGTGGCCTATTTCACCGGCTTCGCCCTGGACGAGCACTGGCGCTGGATGTTCGGCCTCGGCCTGGTGCCGGCGCTGATCCTGCTGGCGGGCATGGCGGTGCTGCCGGAGAGTCCGCGCTGGCTGCTGGTCAAGGGGCGTGAACAGGATGCCCTGGCCGTGTTGGAACGGGTGCGCGGTGGCAAGGCCGCGGCCGAGGCCGAACTGGCCGAGATCAAGACCGTGAGCAACGCGCCGGAGGGCAGCTGGAGCGATCTGTTCTCGCCCTGGGTGCGTCCGGCGCTGCTGGTGGGGGCGGGCATCGCCATGTTCTCGCAGATCACCGGCAACAACGCGCTGATCTATTACGCACCGACCATCCTCACCCAGGCCGGTTTCTCCGACCAGACCGCGGTGCTGGCCACCGGCTGCAGCACCATCCTGGTGGTGATCATGACCGTGGTCGGCAGCTTCCTGGTGGATCGCATCGGTCGTCGTCGCTACCTGCTGACGCTGATCCCCGGCTCCATCATCGCCCTGGCCATCATGGGCTACCTGTTCCAGGGCGCCGGTCCCCAGACCGAGGTCGAGCGCTGGACGGTGGTGGCCTGCCTGGCCGCCTACCTGATGCTCAACTGCGGCGGCTTCGGCGTCTGCATCTGGCTGATCAACGCCGAGGTCTATCCATTGTTCGTGCGCGGCAAGGGCGCCAGCGTCGGCGCCTTCAGCCACTGGGGCTTCGACCTGCTGGTGACCCTCACCACCCTGAGCCTGGTGACCCAGCTGGGCGCCGCCCACACCTTCTGGCTCTACGCCGGCATTTCCCTGGTGGCCCTGTTGTTCATCTGGCGCCTGGTACCGGAGACCAAGGGCAAGAGCCTGGAGCAGATCGAGCACGACCTGCGCGAACGGCGCTTCTTTCCCTATCAGCGGAAGGGCTGAACGCCAGCTCCGGTGCTAGGGTCGCAACAGGAGCGGAGCTCTATCTCCGCTCCTGTTCGCCTGTGCCGGAGTCCTGTCATGCGCCCCCTGACCCTCGACCTCGAGCTACTGGCTGCCGCCCTCGACAGCCGGGAGCGCGGTACTCACTTCCTCGATCTTGAAAGCGGCGCCCTGCGCCTGCTCGACCCGGACGACCTCAGTCTGGAAGAGCGCGAGGAGCTGGAAGATCCCGAACGCTACCTGCCATTGCCGCGGCTGACCCAGGACGACCGCCTGGAGCTGCGCGAAGCCTTTCTGCACCAGTTGCGTCATCCCCACGCCCAGCCACTCTTGCGCGCTGCCCTGGAGAGCCGGCGGCCGATCCGCACCTTCGACTACGAGCTGGAGCTCTTCCCCTCGGTACGCGACGCCTGGCAGGCCTTCGCCCTGAGTCGCCTCAAGGAAGAACTGCTGGTGCTGCTGGACGAAGCTGGCCTGGAGGCCCTGCCGGCGGATGGCCGGATGCCGCTGCCGGAAGACATGCCCGAAGGCATCCGGCGGCGGTTGGAGAAGGGGCAGGGGCGATAGGGCTTGCCGCCCCGATGGTCAGCTGAACACCCTTAGTTTGACGAAGCGTCCGGCAGCATGCCGGCGCTACGCATGAGGTCCGGCAGTCCCTGTTCTTCGATGGCGTAAACGCCGCGCTCAGCTTTCCAGATCAATGCCTTTTCCTGCAAAGCAGCCAGGGCCTGCTGTACGTTCTGCGCGTAGGCGGCCTCTTGGGCCTGGGCCTCGCTCATACCGGCGAGCTGTAGCATTTCTGCGTACTTGCCAAGAGTTGCCAATTCGAAAGGCGCATAGTCCTTGCCCTGGACCGCCATCACCTTCAGTACGGCCGCTTGAATCGGTGTGAGGCTGCGAATCACGGCTAGAGCGCTCTCGGACATCTCTCGCACGTGCTCGTCGACGGCTTCAGCAAAAGCGACATTGCCCACTGCAGCATCATCGATCATTGAGTATTCGAGTACCTCACGGGCCGCTTGCAATGCCTCGGGGCGATAGCCCGCTTCGACGAATTTACTCCAGACTACTTCTGGATCAAGGGTGAAATCGAGCCTGGACTGCGCGCAGAACCAGTCCACATAGCCTCTGTCGAGATGGGGGAAGTTGACCAGGGGCGCATTGAAGAAGGCTTGGTCGCGGCTGTTTCTGAGCATTGCCAGCTTGTCCCGGCTGGAACCGGTGCAGATAAGTCTCAGGCCGTGATGGTGTGAGCCGTTCAATTCGTCGCGAGCCGCCTTGAGGGCGAAGAGCGTGTTGCTGCCAGCCGCGGTGGTCACGGCATGCTGAGCTTCGTCGATAATGAGTGCTATCGGCTTGCCGAGACTGTCGGAAAGCGCTGCCAGCGCAGCGGCCAGGGTTACGCCCTTGGCTTTGCCAATGCTGCCGGTATCTATCTCGACCCCACCCACCTTGAGTTTCACCACGCCGCTTTGCTTGGTCAGCTTGGCGATCAGACCAAGATTGCGCTCGATGGCAACCTGAACCGCTTGATTGATCAACTCAGCCGGATCAGTCTGTCGATTCGACCAGAGATCGACGTAGATCACCTCGGCACCTGCGAGCTGGAGTGCGGGCGCCAGATCTTCCCGCATGAAGGTGGTCTTGCCGGTTCGCCGTGGCGCCGCCAAAAACAGACCGGGATGCAGCGGGTCTGCCATGATCTTGGCAGCATAGGTAGTAGCCATGGCGTGTCGGTGATAGAAACGCTCGGGCATCGACAACTCCCAATTCAAGGCGATTAAAGTCGATTATAGATCTTTATAGATCTTTATAGATCTTTATAGATCGCTGCCCTGAAGCCTACTTTAGTGCTGGTCATGTCCATGCCGATAGAGCTTGAGCTCCACCATCAGGTCGTCGGTGAGGGTTTCCAGATGGGCCTGCAGGGTTTCGAGGGCCAGGTCCGCCGGCAGTGCCAGCAGGGCGGTGGCATGGAACAGCACCTCGCTGCTCATGGGGGCCGGGCGCGTCTCGGTGGACAGCCGTTCGACGTTGACCCCGACCTGATGCAGCGCCCGGGTGATGTCGCGGACGATGCCGACGCGGTCGTTGCCCAGGAGGTCGAGCTGCACCAGCGGCGCACCCACCGCAGCCGGCTGGCCGGGTTCGCCGACCAGGATGCGCAGACCGGGAATGGCCAGCTGTTGCAGGGCCTCCACCAGGCCATTGCGCAATTCCGGCTCCACTTCCACCGAAAGGATCCCGGCGAACTGGCCGGCCAGATGGGCCATGCGGCTTTCCAGCCAGTTACCGCCCTGGGCGGCCACGCAGTCGGCCAGGGCTTCCACCAGACCGGGGCGATCGGGGGCGATGACGGTCAGGACCAGGTGTTCCATGGCGGGCTCCAGGGCAGTCAGAGAGAACCCCGAGTCTAGCCCGCCCTGGAGCGCGGGCCTACTGGATATCCTCGGGTTTGACGATCACCCAGTGCTGGTCGGCGTTGACCGCTACGCCGGCCTTGGCCTGGCCCTCGGCGTTGCTCTTCATCATCGCCTCGATCTGGGTGCGGTACTTGGCCTTGCGGTCGATCCACAGGTGGATGCCGTTCTTGGCGGCGTCCACGCCCTGGAACAGCATGGGACCGTCGCTGACCGGGGTGTCGCCGCCGACCAGGATGGGCTTCTTCCAGGGATCGATGTAGGTGAGGATGGCCGCGTACTTGCCGGCGAACCAGGTGGCCGGGGTCCAGAGGTAGGGGGTGACCTGCAGCTTCAGGTTGGCCTGGGGATCGTACTTGCCTTCGGCGATCTGCTTGCGGGCGGTGGTCAGGGCGCCGGTGGCCGGGTCCTTGAGCAGGGTGGTGACGCCAATGACGTTCTCCGGCTTGACGCCATAGCCGTAGCGCGGATCGGCGGCCACCATGCGCACCAGCTCTTCGTGGGCGGCGCTGATCACATAGACCTCGATACCGTTCTCCATCAGCTTGCGATAGAGCTCCTGCTGGCCGGTGAAGGGCTTGGGCGGATTGATCTCCACCGTCTCGACCTTGTCGTCCTTGCCGTAGTAGGTGGCGGGGATCGGCTTGCCGTAGGCCATCAGCTCGTCGACATAGCCCTTGAGCTGCTGCAGGGTGAAACCGGAAAACACTTGGGCGACCCAGGGATAGCAGACCAGGTCGTCGATCTCGCAGAGCCGGTAGTAGTAGCTGTTGAGGCTTTCCTGGTGGCCGCCGACGTCCTTGAAGGGGATCAGCTTGAGCGAAGCATCGAGGGTCTCGCGGGTCAGCACGCCCTTCATTTCCAGGAAGGGCAGCAGGGCTTCCTCCAGGTCGTAGCGATAGCTGGTGTTGTCCATGTCGAACACCGCGTAGTTGCCCTTATTGGCATTGGCGGCGATCAGGGCATCGAGTTGGCGGGCGGCGTCGGCTGGCCAATGGGTCAGCTCGGTGGCAGCGGCGGTCAGCGACAGCAGACCACCGGCCAGACCGGCGAGAAGGCGGGGAAGGGTGGGCATCGGCGGGCTCCGGCACAGCGACCGCCCAGTGCGGTCGCCTGCCGCAACCCTAGCAAAAAGCTGTTACAGATCAGGGTGAGGGACGACCTGTCCGGATGCGAGAGCGGCACAACGTGCCGCTCTGCGACAACCTCCTCAGGCGGTAGCGGCCTTGAAGCGCGGCTGGGCGTTGCCCTTGAACAGGGTCAGGGTCGCGACCAGGCCGAGCACGGCGGCCAGGGTCAGCCACATGCCGGGGGCGGCCTTGTTGCCGGTCTCCTGGATCAGCCAGGTGCAGACCATCGGGGTGAAGCCGCCGAAGGTCGCGGTGGCCAGACTGTAGGCCAGGGAGAAGCCGGTGGTGCGCACATGGGCCGGCATCACCTCGGTCAGGGCCACCACCATGCCACCGTTGTAGGTGCCATAGAGGAAGGACAACCACAGCTCGACCATCAGCAGGCGCGAGAAACCCGGGGCGTGGGTCAGCCAGATCATCGCCGGGTAGGCGGTGAGGATGGCCAGCACGGTGGCGAAGATCAGCAGCGGACGCCGGCCGACGCGATCGCTCAGGGCGCCCATCACCGGCAGCCAGATGAAGTTGGACACGCCCACGCAGGCGGTCACGATGAGGCTGTCCAGGGCGGTCAGGTTCAGCTCGTGCTTGCCGAAGGTCGGGGTGTAGGCGGTGATCAGGTAGAAGGAGGCGGTGGTCATGGAGACCATGGCCACGCCGGCCAGCACCACGCCGAAGTTCTGGCGGATGGAGGTCATGGTCTCGCGGAAGGTCGGGCGATGCTTGCGCGCCTCGAATTCCGGGCTCTCTTCCAGGGAGCGGCGGATCATGAACAGGAAGGGCACGATCAGGCAGCCGATCAGGAAGGGAATGCGCCAGCCCCATTCACCCATCTCGGCGGGCGACAGCCAGTGGTTGAGCAGCGCGCCCAGCACGCCGGCGAAGACCACCGCGACCTGCTGACTGGCGGATTGCCAGGAAACGAAGAAGCCCTTGCGGCCCGGAGTGGCGATTTCCGACAGGTAGACGGACACGCCGCCCAGTTCGACGCCAGCGGAGAAGCCCTGCAGCAGGCGGCCGAGCAGCACCAGCAGCGGGGCGGCGACGCCGAGGGTGGCATAGCCCGGCACCACGGCGATCAGCAGGGTACCCAGGGCCATCAGCGCCAGGGTGACGATCAGGCCGTGACGCCGACCGTGCCGGTCGATGTAGGCGCCGAGGAAGATGGCCCCCAGGGGACGCATCAGGAAGCCGGCGCCAAAGGTGGCCAGCGACAGCATCAGGGAGGCGAGTTCGTTATCGCCGGGAAAGAAGGTCTTGGCGATGGCCGTGGCATAGAAGCCATAGACCATGAAGTCGTACATTTCGAGGAAGTTTCCGCTGACGACGCGGAACACGGATTTGGCTTTCGAGGTGGTGGCCATGACTGCTAGCTCGGATTGGGTTTGTTATGGAGACAGCTCGCGCAAGGCGCCCAGACCTCTCATGGGTGGGTCGCACTATTTGTAACCTTATGTGTTGCAAAAGCGCGCTGGCAAGCTGAATCGGACCGCAACCCCCGAATTTCATGGGTTTGAAAGGTTATTGAAAGCTTCGCGACATTACGTCTGGAAATTATTGTCCAGTTGACAAGATGTCGCAGTTCAAGATGTGAGCATCTGCCAGAAGGCCGCCCCGACACCGGCCAGGCTTTCCCCGGCGATGAGTCCCGCCGCGGCCGCCAGGGCGAAGCGCTCGGCTAGGCGCGGCGCCCGCCAGCGCACCAGGGCGGTGAGCAGGGCGCCGAGGGTCATCATCAGCGACACCGAGGCCGGCAGGATGAAGGCCAGGCCCAGGGCTGCAGAGCTGGGCAGCCAGTGCGCGCGACGGGCAGGCAGCAGGGCTTCGGCCAGGCCCAGCAGCACGCCGGCCAGGGCACCCAGGACGATGCCCAGGCGCATGGCCTCATCCAGGGCGCCCAGGCCCTGGGTCAGGGTTTCCGCCACTGCCTTCCACTGGGCCACCGCCGGGGCCGGCCAAGCGGCACTGAGCAGGAGCGCCTGGGGGTCGGGAATTAGCAGCCGATAGGTGAGCACCCCGGTCACCGCGCCCAGGGCGATGCCCAGGCACTGAGCCACCACCTGCTTGGCGGGCGTGGCGCCGATGGCCTGGCCGACCTTGAAATCGTTCATCAGGTCGGTGCTCTGGCCAGCCGCGCCACCGGCGGTGTTGGCGCCCATCAGGTTGATGTTGACCTGGCCAGGGGCAGCCAGGCCAAAGGTCAGCTGCGACAGCTGGCCGATGGCGCCAATGGGGGGAATGCCGGTGGCGCCCACCACCCGCGCGGCCATGGCGGCGAGAAACAGCGCCAGGGGCAGGGCGAGCAGGGCCAGCCAGGGATCGATGCCGAACAGCCGTACCTGCAGCACCACCACCAGCAGAGCCGCCACCAGCAACAGCGCCAGTGGCCAGGCACGGGGTCGCTGCCAGCCCTGGCGCTGCCGTTCGCCGCGCGGCAGGGTGATCAGCCGTACCGCCAGGGAAGCCAGGGTGGCGCTGACCATCAGGCTCACCCCCGGCCAGAGCAGCCATTGCACCAGGAAGGCGTATTGCGGGCCGCTGGCGTCCGCCGGCAGCGCGGCGACGCCGCTGGCCAGCAGCCAGGGCACGACACCGCCCCAGGCCAGCAAGGTGCCGAATAGCAGCGACAGCCCGACCCTGAGGCCGATGATGCCGCCAAAGCCGAGCAGCAGCAGCGAGGGATCGAAGCTGAAGGTCAGCCGCTCCAGGGCGGGCGAAGGCGCCGCTCGCGGGAGCATCCAGGCGAAGGTGTCCACCAGTTTGACCGCCGCCGACAGCGTCAGGGCGCCCAGCAGCACCCGCAGCCGGGCCAGGGCCTCGGCGCCGCTGGCATAGACCTGGCGCAGCGCCTCCAGGGTGGCCAGGCCCTCGGGAAATCTCAGACTGGCATCGGCCAGCAGCAGGGGGCGCAGATACCAGGCCACCCAGATGCCGAGAAAGCTCACCGCGAACACCCAGCCCATCAGCGGCAGGGTCGGCAGTTCCTGGCCGGTCAGCAGGGTATAGGCGGGGATGGGCGCCACCAGCCCGCCGGAGACGATGCTGGCGGCCGCCGAGGCCACGGTCTGGTTGATGTTGCTCTCGTGCAGCGTCCAGCCCGGTTGCTGCAGCCGGCGGCCCAGGCGATGCCAGAGGCCGTAGCTCACCAGCAGGGCGATGATCGACATGTTGAACGACCAACCGATCTTGAGCCCGGCATAGACGTTGGCCGGGGTCAGCAGGATGCCCAGCAGCGCGCCGGTGAGCAGCGCCCGCGGACTGAGTTCGCGTTCCACGGGCAGCGGCAGGTCGGATGCGGCGGCGTTGGCAGCGGGCAAGGGGGCCTCCTCGGTCAGGCGATCACGGCGTGGTCAGGGGACCTCTCTCCGCGCCGGTTGGTTCGCCCGGTTCAGGGATGCCGCTCGGTCCAGGTCTGACGGAGGGCTTCGATCAGCTGGCGCAAGCCTGGCGGGGGCTGGCGTCGACTCGGGTAGTAGATGCACAGGGGCGCACCGGGCGAGGCCCAGTCCGGTAGTACCTGCTCCAGGCGGCCGTCGCGCAGCTCCGTGGCCACCCGCCATTCCAGACAGTAGGCCAGGGCCAGGCCATCGAGGGCGGCCTGGATCGAGGTCTCGGTCTCGTTGACCGTGAGCGGGCCCGGCACGTCCAAGGTACGGGTCGTGGCGCCGCTGCCCAGTTCCCAGCGATAGAGGGTGCCATTGCCCAGCCGCAGCCGCACGCAGCGGTGCTCGACGAGATCGTCCGGCCGCTGCGGCCGACCGTGGCGGGCCAGGTAGTCAGGGGCGCCCACCACGATCCAGCGCAACTCGTCGGTGAGCGGCAGGGCGACCATGTCCTGGGGCACGGTGTCGCCATAGCGGATGCCGGCATCGAGGCCATCGGCGACGATGTCCACCGGACGATCCTCGACGCTGATGTCCAGCTGCAGTTGCGGATAGGCCGCCAGTAGCCGGGGCAGGGTCGGGGTCACCAGCAGGCGCGCCGCATCCCGCGGCACGCTCAGGCGCAGGCGACCGACCGGGGCGTCGCGGTGCTGGTCCAGCTCGCCCAGGGCCTCGCCGATGAGGGCGAAACCCTGTTCGAGCTTTTCCGCCAAGGTCGCGCCGGCCAGGGTCGGCACCACCGAGCGGCTGGTGCGATTGAGCAGCTTGACCCCCAGGCGGGTCTCCAGTTGGCGCAGGGCATGGCTCAGCGCCGACGTGGTGACGCCCAGTTCGATGGCGGCCTGGCGAAAGCTGCGCCGGCGCACCAGGGCGACGAAGACGTTGAGATCGGCCAGTTCGCCGCGATTCAGCGTTGGCATGCACAACCCTCACGCGATAAGGATCAAGAGTTCGTTGAGCCCCATTCAACGCCTTTTGAATTAGCCTCACAAGGCTAACCCTTCCGACTGGCGTCTTCGCCTGGAGCTCCCTATGACTGAAACCCTGCGCATCCCCGGTATCGATACCCCTGTTTCCCGTATCGGCCTGGGCACCTGGGCCATTGGCGGCTGGATGTGGGGCGGTACCGACGAGGCCCGCTCCATCGAGACCATCCGTGGCGCCGTCCAAGGCGGCATCAACCTGATCGACACCGCCCCGGTGTACGGCTTCGGTCGTTCCGAGGAGATCGTCGGCAAGGCCCTGGAAGGTATCCGCGACCAGGCGGTGATCGCCACCAAGGTGGCCTTGGAATGGCCCAACGAAGAGGTGCGTCGCAACGCCAGCGCCGCGCGCATCCGCCAGGAGGTGGAGGATTCCCTGCGGCGCCTGCGCACCGATCGTATCGACCTCTATCAGGTGCACTGGCCCGATCCCCAGGTACCCCACGAAGAAACCGCGCGTGAACTTGAGCGCCTGCGCCAGGAGGGCAAGATCCTCGCCATAGGCGTGAGCAACTATTCGCCCGAGCAGCTGGAAGCCTTCCGCCAGTTCGCCAATCTGTCCACCGTGCAGCCGCCCTACAACCTCTTCGAGCGCGCCATCGAGAACGATGTGCTGCCCTATGCTCAGCGTCATGGTCTGGTAGTGCTGGCCTATGGCGCCCTATGTCGCGGGCTGCTGTCCGGACGCATGAACGCCGAGACCCGCTTCGACGGCGACGACCTGCGTCAGGGCGATCCCAAGTTCCAGGCCCCGCGCTTCGCTCAGTACCTGGCCGCGGTGGAGGCCCTGACCGCCTTCGCCCGCGAGCGTCATGGCAAGTCGGTGCTGGCCCTGGCAGTGCGCTGGATCCTCGATCAGGGGCCGACCATCGCCCTCTGGGGTGCGCGCAAGCCCGAGCAGCTGCAGGGGTTGGACGAGGCCTTTGGCTGGCAGCTGTCCGCCGAGGACCTGGCGGCCATCGACGCCCTCCTCGCCGAACACGTCAAGGATCCGGTGGGCCCGGAATTCATGGCGCCGCCCTTACGTTGATCTGCTGGCGCGGGCACCCTGGCCCCGCGCCGTTGCCTAACCTACTCAGCCACAAGAGGTGAGCATCATGGCCAAGCGCGACGATCTCGACCATAAGCCGGAAAACGCCGGCAAGGTCGGCGAGACCCACAAGGAACTCAATCAGGGCGGTGAAGAACAGCGCCCGCAGAACGACAAGCGGCCCGAGCAGCCCAAGGAAAATCCGGATCCGGGTTACTGAGGCGGGTACTAAAACGAGCAAAGGCGCACGGGTCAGACCTGTGCGCCTTTGCTGTTTGTGGCCGGGGTCCTTTGCTGACCCCGGCAGTCTTGCCGGGTTAGACGCTGCGCGGCGGGGTGGCCATGCCGCTCTCGTCGCCCACGGCACCAGGCGTATTGCCGTGGGCAGCGGTACGACCGACGTTCATGCCCGCGGTCGCCTGAGTGGCTCCCAGGGTACTGCCGGTGCCAGCGATTGGGGAGCCCGCCATGGACTCGACGCCTGCGTCGGGATCGTTACCCAGGTGGCTGGACGACGGCCCTGTACCGGCGTGCTGATCCCGGTCATGACGAGTCTGGCGCGCATCGCTCGCCACGTCGCGCCCCGCTGCCTTGACCTGCTCATAGCCGCTGCTCGCCGCTTGCTTGGCCTTGGCGGTCAGCTTGTCGCTGTGCTTGCCCAAGGCGCGATCCTCGGTCTCGGTGCGCGGCAGCGAGGCTCCCAGCAGCGCACCGAGGGCGATGCCCAGTGCGCCTACCACCAGCGGCTGTTCGCGCAGCAGGGTATCGAAGGTGCCCTTGAGCTGTTGCGCCTGGGCGCCCAGGGCGTCCTTGGTCTGAGCCGCGGTATCGCTCAAGCGCTCACCCGTCTGAGAGGCCTTGGCCGATACGCTTTCGCCCAGGCCGGTCACCTTGTCGCGTACGTCGTGACTGCCGCGGTTCAGAGAGTCGCGGGTATGGCCGGCACTGCTGGCCACTGAACTCATGGCCCCCGTCAGCTTGTCCTTGAGCGGGGTGCCCGGCGTAGCCGGCGCCGGGGCGCGGTTCTGGCCCAGGGCCAGCCACAGCAGACCCACCGAGGTCAGCACCGCCGGGACCGGATTGGCCTTGAGGGTATTGCCCAGATTATGGGCGAACTCCCCGCTGTGCCCCTTGGTGTAGGACAGCGCCTGGTCGAACAGCTGGCCCGGCGACAGGCGGCTTTCCAGGGCGCCCACCAGGTCTTCGATGTGTCCGCGCTTCTGGTCGATCTCGCGTTCGAGCTCCTCGGGATTCTTGCGGGATTCCTGATCGATCTGGTCGGTGATGCTCATTGTGCGGCCCTCCGTACGGCGTCCTTGTCCTTCTGCAGGCTGTTGACGGTGCGATCAGGGGTGAAGTGGGACGGTTCGAACTGCTTCTTGCCCGACTGCAGCATGATGAAGCCGATCACCATGACCACGGCGCCCACCAGCAAGGCGGCGGCCCAGGGCGTGAGGTACTGGGAGAGGAAGTAGACGACACCCATCAGCAGCACGATGAAGCCGGCCAGCAGCACGATGGCACCGGCAGCGACCCCGGCCACACCGGCCTTGGTGGTGCGCAGGGACTCGCCCAGTTCGGCCTTGGCCAGCGCCAGTTCCTTGGTGAACAGGGCCGGGACCTCATGGACCAGCTGCTTGACTAGGCCGACGACCGAGGTATCGCCTTCGGTGGGGCGCGGAGTGGGATTCTCGTTGATCATGGCTGCTTGCCTCCGCTCAGGGTGGGTCGATCCAGCTGGCTGGACGAGGTACCGGTGTTCAGGCTGCTGTCGCTGCGCGCTGGATTGATCGCCGCGCCGCCGATGGGGTCGCCGCCACGGGTCGTGGTCGGGGTATGGAGGTCAGGACCCTTGGGAATGTTGTTGGTGTGGATGACATCGGCACCCGCCGCCGGCTCCGCCAGTTCGTTTTCCGCCGCGACCGAGGGCGTGGTCAGCGAAGGCACCTCGTCGGGGCCGCTGACGCGCGAGCTGCTGCCGGTATCCGGCTGGCTGGAAGCCTTGAGAAAACGCGACAGCCCGAAGCCGATGGCGATGCTGCTGGTGAGGAACAGGGCCGGATTGTCCCGCGCCAGGGTGCCGGCTTGGTGCAGCAGCTGCTCGGCGCTTTTGCCGCGCAGATCCTCGGCCAGGCCGGTCAGGCTTTGCGCCATGTCGCTGACATAGTGCGCCAGGCCCAGGGTGTCCTTGTCTTCCAGTTCGTCGGCGGCCGCCTGGGCGCTCTGGGCGATGGCGCCGAGCTGGTCGGCCGCGCTATCGCGATAGTGTTCGTAATGCGCAGCGCCTTCTTGCTTGGCGTCTTGCACCGTGTCCCGAGCGACCTCCTTGAGGTCGTGCAGATGGGCTTCTGCCGTAGAGCCGTCCTTGGCCTGCGAGGGGTGTCCCTGAGCGGAATCGAGGGGCGTCGTCATACGCTGGTACCTATGTGCAGAACCTTGTCTTGGCCGGCAGAGAACTCTCGGCGACCGTTCGTGTGCCTTGCCTTTAGGTGACCGGGTAGAAGGAGTGACGGTTCTCACACAGCGCCGGTTTGATGGCGGAGCTGACAAACGGTTTTACCTACAGAGCTAGCTACAAGCGCAACGGCGGCGGTGGCGGGTGGGCTCTAGGGCGGGCAATGAAACGCAGTCGCAACAGCGGCAACCATTCGTCATGCCCATGGTGGCGATATGCAAATTCGATGAACGATTTTTCGCCTGGTGCGGTCGATTTCTGCAGACGTTGATGTTCGCGCCAACCCAAGCGAACCCCTTTTTCTCTTCACGTCCTGACAGGAGATCTCTCATGGCCGTTGCCAATGCCAAGCAAGAACTCAAGACCGTTTCCAGCGTCAAGCAGAAAGCCCATCAAGGCGAAGACGCCACCCTGCAGAACCAGCAGGCTGTAGGCGAAGCCCTGGCCGTGCTGCTGTCCGATGTCTTCGCGCTGTACATCAAGACCAAGAACTACCACTGGCACATGAAGGGCTCGCATTTCCGCGACTACCATCTGCTGCTGGAAGAGCAGGCTACCCAGCTGTATGGCATCACCGACCTGATCGCCGAGCGTGCGCGCAAGATCGGTCAGCCCACCGTGCGCTCCCTGGAGCAGATGGTGCAACTCAAGCGCCTGGCCAGCAGCGACGCTACCGACCTGTCGGCCGATCAGATGCTGACCGAGCTGCATGATGACAACCAGTCGCTGGCTGCCTACATGCGTACCACCCACACCCTGACCGACGACGCCAACGACGTCTCCACCACCAGCCTGCTGGAAGAGTGGATCGACCAGGCCGAAGAGCGTGCCTGGTTCCTGGGTCAGACCGTCGGCAAATAAGCCACGGTCGCTTCCTGAAAGCCCGTCTCCGGACGGGCTTTTTCATGGGCGTCTTTCAGCGCCACGGGGCGCTGCTGATACTGTCGCGGCGTACAGCCGAATTCGCGGCGAAACACCGAGTGCAGGTACTGCGCCGAGGTGAAGCCGCAGCGCCGGGCGACCTCGGCCAGGCTCGGCGCCCCTTCCTGCAGGGCGACCGCGGCCGCGGCCAGCTTGAAGCCGAGAATTTCGTCATGGACGCTGCGGCCCAGCTCGCGGCGAAAGGACATTTCCAGCGCTGACCGGGAGATGCCCACGTAGCTGGCCACCTGGGCGGTCTTGATGCCCTGGCAGGCGTATTGGCGAATGAAGTGCAGGGCGCGCATCACCTGGGGATGGCGCACTGCCTGATGGCGACTGGAGGCCTGAATATTGATCCCCTCCGGCGGGATCAGCACCCGTGGTGCGCCGAGTTCGACGCCGTGCAGCCGCTGATGCAGCAGTCGCGCCGCCTCGCGGCCGATGGCCTCGGTGCCCTGGATCACCGAGGTCAGGGGCACCCGGGTCAGGGTCCGGGCCAGGGGATCATTGTCGATACCCACCAGCGCCACCTGTTCCGGCACCGGGATGCCGGCGGTGAGGCAGGCCTGCAGGAGTTGCCGCGCCCGGGCGTCGGTGACGGCCAGGATGCCCACCGGCTTGGGCAGGGCCTCCAGCCAGGCGATCAGCTGTTCCACGGCCGTGTCCCACAGCGGTGCGCTGGTCTCCAGGCCGCGATAGATCTCCACCGGCAGGCCATCGCGGCGGAGCAGGGCGGCAAAGGCCGCCTCGCGCTCGCCGGCCCAGCGATTGGTCTCGGCGGCCGGCAGGCTGAAGCAGGCGAAGCGGGTCAGCCCGGATTCGATCAGATGGTCGTAGGCCAGGCGCACCAGGGCGGCGTTGTCGGTGGCCACATAGGGAATGCCCGGTGGGTAGTCCCCAGGGGTCGCGTAGGAACCGCCGACGGCCACCACTGGCAGGTTGCTATGGGCCAGGGCGGCGCTCACCGCCGGATCGTCGAAGTCGGCGATGATGCCGTCGCCCTGCCAGCGCTCGATGCCCTTGAGCCGGCAGAGGAAATCCTCTTCCAGAAACAGATCCCAGCGCGCCCGGGTGCCGCTCAGGTAGTTGCCGATGCCGGCCAGGATGCCGCGATCGTAGATCTTGCTGCCGTTGAACAGCAGGGCGACGCGGTGGACGAGCGGCTGGCTGGGCATGGCGGATTTCTGGCAGGAAGCGCGGGTGGGGCTCCAGACTACGACCGGCGAGCCCGCCCCTCAAGCAGCAAAATCGCACCTGGCCCTGGTGATTTTCACAATAGGCAGCCCAGGTGGCGGCGCTACCATCGACGCAAACCGGTACGCCGTATCGGGTGCGCTAGATAAGAACAAGGACAACGCCATGGCTTATTTCCCCAATGTCGAGAAGGTCCGCTACGCCGGGCCCGACAGCGATTCCCCGCTTGCCTTCCGTCACTACGAGGCCGATCGCCTGGTCATGGGCAAGCCCATGCGCGAGCACCTGCGGATGGCGGTCTGCTACTGGCATACCTTCGTCTGGCCGGGTAGCGATGTCTTTGGTCAGGGCACCTTCCAGCGGCCCTGGCAGGCGGCGGGTTCGCCCCTGGAACAGGCGCGCGCCAAGGCCGCCGCGGCCTTCGAATTCTTCAGCAAGCTGGGCGTGGACTACTACTGCTTCCACGACACCGACGTAGCCCCCGAAGGCGCCAACTTCACCGAGTACCGCGAGAACTTCGCCCGCCTGGTGGACGAGCTGGAGCGGCACCAGAGCGAGTCCGGCCTCAAGCTGCTGTGGGGCACCGCCAACTGCTTCAGCCACCCGCGCTACGCCGCCGGCGCCGCCAGCAACCCCGATCCGGAGGTCTTCGCCTGCGCGGCCACTCAGGTCTGCACGGCGATGAACGCCACCCACCGCCTGGGCGGCGACAACTATGTACTGTGGGGCGGTCGCGAAGGCTACGAGACCCTGCTCAACACCGACCTCAAACGCGAGCGCGAGCAACTCGGCCGCTTCATGCGGATGGTGGTGGAGCACAAGCACCGCATCGGCTTCCAGGGCGATCTGCTGATCGAGCCCAAGCCCCAGGAGCCGACCAAGCACCAGTATGACTATGACGTGGCCACCGTCTTCGGCTTCCTGCAGCAATTCGGGCTGGAGAAGGAGATCAAGGTCAACATCGAGGCCAACCACGCCACCCTCGCCGGGCACAGCTTCCAGCACGAGATCGCCAGCGCCGTGGCCCTGGGCGTGTTCGGCAGCATCGACGCCAACCGCGGCGATCCGCAGAACGGCTGGGACACCGACCAGTTCCCCAACAGCGTCGAGGAGATGACCCTGGCGATCTACGAGATCCTCAAGGGCGGCGGCTTCACCCGTGGCGGCTTCAACTTCGATGCCAAGGTCCGGCGCCAGAGCCTGGACGACGTCGACCTGTTCCACGGCCACGTGGCGGCCATGGACACCCTGGCGCTGTCCCTGGAACGCGCCGCAGCACTGCTGCAGGACGACCCCCTGGGTAAGTTCAAGAGCGAGCGCTATGCCGGCTGGGACCAGTCCCTCGGCCAACGCATCCTCGGGGGCCAGCTGAGCCTGGAACAACTGGCCGAACACACCTTCAGCCAGGGCCTGGCGCCCCAGCCGGTGAGCGGTCGCCAGGAAATGCTCGAAGGCGTCGTCAACCGCTATCTGTATCGCTAGCGACCGCGCGAGCGGGTCGGCAGAAATGCCTGCTTGACCCGCTTGTGCCAGCCCGCTGAATCGTTACACTCGAATCCGTTCGCCCGCTCCACAACAACAATAACCAAGGACGCCACCATGAACCTCAAGACGACCCTGCTCGCCGGTCTGCTCGCCCTCTGCACCACCGGTTTCGCCCAGGCCGACGCCCAGCATCCCAAGATCGGTTTTTCCATCGACGACCTGCGCCTAGAGCGCTGGGCCCGTGACCGCGACTATTTCGTCGCCGCCGCCGAGCAACTCGGCGCCAAGGTCTATGTGCAATCCGCCGACGCCAACGAGCAGCGCCAGCTGTCGCAGATCGAGAACCTGATCTCCCGCGGCGTGGACGCCATCGTCATCGTGCCCTTCAACGCCACGGTGCTGAACAACGTGGTGGCCGAGGCCAAGAAGGCCGGGGTCAAGGTGATCTCCTATGACCGCCTGATCCTCAACGCTGACATCGACGCCTATATCTCCTTCGATAACGAAAAGGTCGGCGAGATGCAGGCCGGTGGCGTGCTCAAGGCCCAGCCCAAGGGCAACTTCTTCCTGCTCGGCGGGGCGCCCACCGACAACAACGCCAAGATCCTCCGCCAGGGCCAGATGAAGGTCCTGCAGCCGGCCATCGACAAGGGCGACGTCAAGGTCGTCGGCCAGCAGTGGGTCAAGGAGTGGAACCCGACCGAGGCGCTGGCCATCGTCGAGAACGCCCTGACCGCCAACGACAACAAGATCGACGGCATCGTCGCCTCCAACGACGCCACCGCCGGCGGCGCCATCCAGGCCCTGGCCGCGCAGAAGCTGGCCGGCAAGGTGGCCGTGTCCGGTCAGGACGCCGACCTCGCTGCCATCAAGCGGGTGATCGCCGGCACCCAGACCATGACCGTCTACAAGCCGCTCAAGCTGATCGCCTCCGAGGCGGCCAAGCTGTCGGTGCAACTGGTGCGCAACGAGAAGCCAGCCTTCAACTCCAGCTACGACAATGGCACCAAGAAGGTCGACACCCTGCTGCTCACCCCCACCGAGCTGACCAAGGCCAACGTCGACCTGCTGGTCAAGGACGGCTTCTACACCCAGGCCCAGATCGACGGCAAATAACCACTGGCCACCGGCTGGTCGCCTGACGCCTGGCGTCGGGCGGCCCCTGGGCAAGGAGCGGCCATGGCCGACTATCTGCTGGAAATGCACGGCATCGCCAAGAGCTTTGGTGGGGTGCGGGCGCTGGATGGCATCGATCTCAAGGTGCGTCCGGGCGAATGCGTAGGGCTGTGCGGCGAGAACGGCGCCGGCAAGTCCACCCTGATGAAGGTGCTCTCGGCGGTCTATCCCCACGGCACCTGGGAAGGCGAGATCCGCTGGGACGGGCGCCCCCTGGAGGCCCAGTCCATCGCCGAATCCGAGGCGGCCGGCATCGTCATCATCCACCAGGAACTGACCCTGGTACCCGATCTGTCCGTGGCCGAGAACATCTTCATGGGCCACGAGCCGCGCCGCTTCGGCGGGCGGCTGGACTATCCGACCATGCTGCAGCGCTCGGCCGAGCTGATGCGCCGGCTCAAGGTGCCGGACATGAACGTGGCCCTGCCGGTGTCCCAGTACGGCGGCGGCCTGCAGCAACTGGTGGAGATCGCCAAGGCGCTGAACAAGAATGCCCGGCTGCTGATCCTCGACGAGCCCACCTCGGCGCTGACCACCTCCGAGATCGCCGTGCTGCTGGACATCATCCGCGACCTCAAGGCGCAAGGTGTAGCCTGCGTCTACATCTCGCACAAGCTCGACGAGGTGGCGGCCATCTGCGACACCATCACGGTGATCCGCGACGGCAAGCACATCGCCACCACGCCCATGGCCGAGATGGACATCGACCGCATCATCACCCAGATGGTCGGCCGCGCCATGACCAACCTCTATCCACAGATTCCCCATGAAATCGGCGAGGTGATCTTCGAGGCGCGTCGCTTCACCTGCCTGGACGTTGACAATCCCCAGCGCAAGCGCGTCGACGACGTCTCCTTCGCCGTGCGCGCCGGCGAGATCCTCGGCATCGCCGGGCTGGTGGGCGCCGGGCGCACCGAGCTGGTCTCGGCCATCTTCGGTGCCTACGACGGCCGCTACGAAGGCGAGGTCTGGCTCCATGGCCAGCGCATCGACACCCGTACCCCGCTGAAATCCATCCGCGCCGGCCTGTGCCTGGTGCCGGAGGATCGCAAACGCCAGGGCATCATTCCCGACCTGGGGGTGGGCTCCAACATCACCCTCACGGTGCTGGACAGATTCGCCCACCTGAGTCGCATCGACAGCGAAGCGGAACTGTCCTGCATCGACAGCGAGATCGCCCGGCTACAGCTAAAGACCAGCAGCCCCTTCCTGCCCATCACCGGCCTTTCCGGCGGCAATCAGCAGAAGGCGGTGCTCGCCAAGATGCTGCTGGCGCGGCCCAAGGTGCTGATCCTCGACGAGCCCACCCGCGGCGTCGACGTCGGCGCCAAGTTCGAGATCTACCGGCTGATCGGCCTGCTCGCGGCGGAGGGCGTGGCTATCGTCATGGTCTCCTCGGAGCTGGCCGAGGTGCTCGGCGTCTCCGACCGGGTGCTGGTGCTCGGCGAAGGCCGACTGCGCGGCGATTTCCCCAATGAGAATCTGACCCAGGAGCGGGTACTGGCCGCCGCCCTGGGTACCACCGAACGGGCGGTCGCCCAAGCCCGGGAGCACTTCTGATGCACGCCGTGAAACAGCTGTTCACCCGTTACAAGATGCTCGCCCTGCTGATCGCCGTGGCCCTGATCTGGCTGTTCTTCAGCTGGCAGACCGAAGGCGGCTTCGTCACCCCGCGCAACCTTTCCAACCTGCTGCGGCAGATGTCCATCACCGGCATCCTCGCCTGCGGCATGGTGCTGGTAATCATCGCCGGCGAGATCGACCTCTCGGTGGGCTCGCAACTCGGCCTGCTCGGCGGAGTGGCGGCGATACTCGACGTCACCTACCACGTGCCCCTGCCGATCACCCTGCTGGCGGTGGCCGCCGGCGGTCTGCTGATCGGCCTGATCAACGGCTACCTGAGTGCCTATCGGGGGATACCGTCGTTCATCGTCGGCCTCGGCGGCATGCTGGCCTTTCGCGGCGTGCTGCTGGGACTCACCGGCGGCGTCACCGTCGCGCCGGTATCGCCGGAGCTGGTCTACCTCGGCCAGGGCTATCTGCCGCCGGTGGTGGGCAGCGTCCTGGGCGTGCTGCTGTTCGCGGTGGCCGTGGTGCTCACCTGGCGCCAGCGCAGCAAGCGCAAGACCCTCGGCCTCGCCCTGGCGCCGCTGTGGCGCGACGTGCTGCGGGTGGTGGTGATCGGCGTGGTGCTGGTGGCCTTCATCCAGACCCTCAACCGCTACGACGGCATCCCGGTGCCGGTGTTGATCCTGCTGGTGCTGCTCGGGGTGTTCAGCTACATCACCAGCCAGACGGTGTTCGGTCGGCGCATCTATGCGGTGGGCAGCAACCTGGAAGCCACGCGGTTGTCGGGCATCAACGTCCGGGCGATCAAGCTCGGCATCTTCGGCCTCATGGGCGTGATGTGCGCCCTGGCCGGCCTGGTCAACACCGCTCGCCTGGCCGCCGGCTCGCCCTCGGCCGGCACCATGGGCGAACTGGACGCCATCGCCGCCTGCTTCATCGGTGGCACCTCCATGCGCGGCGGCTCAGGCACCGTCTATGGCGCCCTGCTCGGCGCCCTGGTGATCGCCAGCCTGGACAACGGCATGTCCATGCTCGACGTGGACAGCTACTGGCAGATGATCGTCAAGGGCAGCATCCTGGTCCTGGCGGTCTGGGTCGACGTCAGCACCCGCACCAGCCGGCGCTGAGCGGGATGACCAGCGAAAGATGAGGCTGCGTCGTCATCCACCCTACGGCAGGCTAGCTATTGCTCCGAATGACCCCCTCTTCCCTTGGGAGAGGACCGGGCTGAGGGCCGACGCCTCACGGATCGCAGCCATGGGCCGCTCCTACAGGGGAGGCATCCCGCGATTACTCCTCTGTCTGCCTCGCACTGTGTTGCCCCCTCTCCCTTGGGAGAGGGCCGGGGTGAGGGCCGACGCCTCGTGGATCGCGGCCATGGGCCGCTCCTACAGGGGAGGCATCCCGCGATCACTCCTCTGTCTGCCTCGCGCTGTGTTGCCCCCTCTCCCTCAGGGAGAGGGCTGGGGTGAGGGCGGCTCAACAGGCGCTTGATCCCCCCTGCGATCTCCGCTCAGCTCTCGAACCGCTGCACCCGTGGGCCGCGCTGGCGCAGGTCGGCGAGGCTTGCCGGACTCAGGGTGCCGATCGCACGATCGAGGTCGCGCTGCAGATCCTTGATCACGGTGGCCAGGGTGGTCTGGCATTCCAGGTTGCACAGGGGAATGGCCTTGGTGACCGTGACCGCGCGGGCCGTGTCGGTGACGGTGAACAGCAGGGTGCGGTCGGCGCGGCGGGGGACGGCCAGGCAGGAATGCGGGCTGAACGCGGTAATCAGCATATCAATGGCGTTTTGCATGGGCAGCTCGTCCTTGTTGTGACCGTGAAAGCGTGCGACTCAGACGTCACCGTGCGCTGAAAGGTTCAGTCCAGAGCGATTGCGCGATGCCCCTTTCATCCTATGAGCCTGCCCCGGCACTTAATCGGTCTTGGTGGCTGACGTAGTTGCAGGCAGCTGCCGCCTCCGTGCTCGGGGGTAAGCCAGGCGCCGCGCCATCCATCCCCGGCCTTTGACGCCCGTGCCGGGCTGCGGCAGAGTGCGCGCCCTTCTGGTGGTGCGGAGCTGGCGATGAATGCGGTGGTGGTAGCGGTAGGACTCATGCTGGTCTTGAGTCTGGCCCGGGTGCACGTGGTGGTGGCGATGATCGCCGGCGCGGTGGCCGGTGGCCTGGTGGGCGGCCTGGGGCTGGAGGGCACCCTGCTGGCCTTCAACGCCGGCCTGGGCAATGGCGCCAAGGTGGCGCTCTCCTATGCGCTGCTGGGCGCCTTCGCCGTGGCCATCAGCCAGTCGGGTTTGGCCCACATGCTGGCCGATCGCGCCCTGGCGCTGATGGAGCGTCAGGCTGCCCAGGGCGGACGCTCGCTGCGCTGGGCATTGCTCGGCCTGCTGCTGGCGGTGTCCATCGCCTCGCAGAACATCCTGCCCATCCACATCGCTTTCATCCCGCTGCTGGTGCCGCCGCTGCTCTATGTGCTGACGCGCCTGGAGCTGGACCGGCGGCGGCTGTCCTGCGTCATGACCTTTGGCCTGATCGCCCCCTACATGTTCCTACCGGTGGGCTTCGGCAGTCTCTATCTGCACGACATCCTGCTGGCCAGCGTGGCCCGCGCCGGGGTGGACGTCAGCGGCGTCGATCCCAGCCGCGCCATGTTCTTGCCGGCCCTGGGCATGGTGGTCGGCCTGCTGCTGGCGGTCTTTGTCAGCTATCGCCGACCGCGCCAATACGACCTGAGTCTGGTGGCGCGCACCGAGCGGGCCGACCGCCCCTACAACGGCCGCACCCTGCTGGTGGCGCTGGTCGCCGTGATCGCCGCCTTTGGCGTGCAGCTCTGGCTGGACTCCATGATTCTTGGCGCCCTGGTCGGCTTCTTGGTCTTTACCGCCACCGGCGTGGTGCGCTGGCGCGAGGCGGACGATCTGTTCAGCGAGGGCGCGAAGATGATGGCGGTGATCGGCTTCATCATGCTGACCGCCGGCGGCTTCGCCGAGGTGCTCACCGCCACCGGCCAGATCAAGGACCTGGCCGCCACCGCCGCCGGCCTGATCGGTGACAACCGCGCCCTGGGCGCGCTGCTGCTCCTGCTGCTGGGCATGCTGGTGACCCTGGGCATCGGCTCGTCCTTTTCCAGCGTGCCCATCCTCGCCGCCATCCTGGGTCCGCTGTGCCTGCATCTGGGCTTTTCGCCGCTGGCCATCGTTTGCCTGATCGGCACCGCCGGTGCCCTCGGCGACTCGGGTTCTCCGGCTTCGGATTCCACCCTGGGCCCCACCTCGGGCCTCAATGTCGACGGCCAGCACAGCCATATCTGGGACACCGTGGTGCCATCGTTCCTGCACTTCAGCCTGCCGATGCTGCTGTTCGGCTGGGCCGCGGTGCTGCTGCTGTAACCGGCGATTGCCGCCTGGGCGCAAAGCCCCGGCCGGGCGGGTCCAAGGCCTACAGCCAAGGAGCCGCCCCATGTCCAGCCCCGTCTTCAGTGTCGAACCCCTTACCGCCGCCGACCTGCCCGCCACCACCGAGGTGGTGCGCCTGGCCTTCGCCACCTGGATGGGCGCTGCCGAGCCAGGCGAATTCTGGAATGACCGCGACTATGTGCGTAGTCGCTTCGCCGCGCCCCACACCGCCTGGTTCAAGGCCCTCGACGGCGAGCGACTGGTTGGCGCGGTCTGCGTCACCCGCTGGGGGCGCCACGGCATCCTCGGGCCGCTGGCCGTGCATCCGGACTATTGGGACGCCAAGGTGGCCAAGGCCCTGATGGGCGCCGCGGTCGAGCAACTCGATGCCTGGCAGCTGCTGCATGCCGGACTCTTCACCTTTCCCGACAGTCCGCGCCACCTGGGGCTCTACCAGGGCTTTGGCTT
Source organism: Pseudomonas benzopyrenica (assembly GCF_036884265.1). Lineage (NCBI taxonomy): Bacteria > Pseudomonadati > Pseudomonadota > Gammaproteobacteria > Pseudomonadales > Pseudomonadaceae > Pseudomonas > Pseudomonas benzopyrenica. The sequence continues at coordinate 304,361 of NZ_CP145723.1, forward strand.
CTGGCCGCGCACCCTGACCGCGGTGATGGCGCGTCCACTGCAGACGCACCCGGCACCGCCAACGCTGAGATTTTCCCTGTCGGCCGAGCCCGAGCGGCTGCTGGCCGCTTGCGCCGAGCTGGGCCGGGCCAATGCCCCGGGGCTGGATGTCTCCGCCGAAATGGCCGCGGTGCACGAGCAGGGACTCGGCGAGAGTCTGCTGCTGCAGGACGCGCAGGGCCGGGCGGAGGGTTTCGCCGTCTGCCATTTCGGGCCCCACAGCGAGGCGGGCACCGGGGTCTGCTATGTCAAGTGCGCGGCGGTCCTGCCCGGTATGGGGGCCGAGGCGCGCTTCGCTCGGCTGATCGCCGCCTGCGACGGCCTGGCCCGGGACCATGGCCAGCAGCGCCTGCTGGCCGGCGTCAACACCGCCCGACTGGGGGCCTACCGCTGGCTGCTGGCGCAGGGATTTCGCAGCGAGATCCTCGGCATCACCCTGCACCGGGGCGAGGCCCATTACGATCATCCCGAGGTCTGGTTGCTGGACGACTGGCGCTAGTCGAGCGGGAGGTATCACCCGCGAAAAAGGCTCTGGAATGGGCTAAAGAGCGAAGCGGCAAGGCCGATACAGGGATTCGGATCGCGTGCAGCCCCTGCCGCGGCTGCTCTCCTTGAGGATTCGATCATGGCCTTGCTCAAGCACTATTCGATCATGCGCGCACTGGACGTTCTGGCCGCGGCGACCGAAACCGCCACGCCCCTGGCCGAGATCGGCAGCTTCCAGGGCGATCCCACCCTGGCCCGGCTGGCCAAGGGGCTGCAAGCCCTGCTGGTGCAGCAGAGTGAATTGCAGCAGCAGGTCCAGATCCTCAATCAGGACAATACCACGCTAACCGCTCGGGTGGCCGAGAGCGAAGCGCTGGCCAAGCGCCTGGGTACCCGTTTCGAACTGGTCAGCCAGGGCTCCAGCGAAGGTCTCTGGGACATGGAGGTGGTGGCGGGCGATCCGGTCAATCCGCGCAACGCCTTCTGGTGGTCGAATCAATTCCGCAGCATGCTCGGCTTTCGTGACGAAAGCGATTTTCCCAGCGAACTGGGTAGCTGGGCCAAGCGTCTGCACCCCGAGGACAGCGCCTGGGTGCTGGACGCCTTTGCTGCCCATATGAAGGATCGCAGCGGCCAGACCCCCTTCGATGTGCAATACCGCATCGCCCTGAAATCCGGTGAATACCGCTGGATGCGCGCCACTGGCGCGACCCTGCGCGATGAACGCGGCGTGCCGTTACGCACGGCTGGCTCGCTGCGCGACATCCACGACCAGCGCCTGCGCGACCAGGAGCTGGACGTCACCCTGACCCGCTTCGAACTGGCGCGGGAGATGCTCAACGACGGCCTCTGGGACATGGAGGTGATCGCCGGCGATCCGCTCAATCCTAGAAATCCCTTCTGGTGGTCGCCGCAATTCCGACGCCTGCTCGGCTACGAGACCCTCCAGGAATTCCCCGACGTACTCGACAGCTGGGCCTCGCGGCTCTATCCGGAAGATCGCGACCGGGTCCTGGAAGCCTTCGGTTCGCACATCAACGACCGCAGCGGCCGCACCGGCTTCGACATCACCTATCGCCTGGTGCTGAAGAACAACGAGGTACGCTGGTTCCGCGCCCGCGGCCAGACCAAGCGCACCGCCGATGGCACCCCGCTGCGCGTAGTGGGCGCCCTGGCCGACGTCCATGCCCTGCATGAGCAGGAATCCCTGCGCGGCAGCCAGGAAGACCAGCACCGCACCATGGAAGAGAACCTGCAGAAGGTGACCGAGATCGTCGGTTCCATCCAGGGTATCGCCGCCCAGACCAATCTGCTCGCGCTCAACGCCGCCATCGAGGCGGCACGGGCCGGTGAGGCGGGGCGGGGCTTCGCCGTGGTGGCGGACGAGGTGCGCAAGCTGGCGACCCGCACCTCGGAGGCCACCCAGCGGGCGGCCGACATGATCCGCAAGTAAGCGCGCCTGGACTCAGGCGTCGCTGGCGGTCGCCTTCTTGCGCGACCGGCTGCGCGGCTTGGGCGCTGGCGGGGCGACGCTGCTCTGGATGCCGCCGACCTGGGTCAGGTTGTCGTCGGGCTGGTCTTCCAGTTCGCGATTGGCCTGGAACCAGTGCTCGAAATCCTGGCCATGGGGACGACCTTCGCGTTCCCAGATTTCATAGGCGCGCTGGCGGATGCGTTCTTCGAGTGTCATACCGGTAACCTCTGGCAAAAGGGCAAGGGAGAGCGTTCGGCAGGACCGGCGCTCATCCTGACTAGGCCCGGGACGACAGCGGAAAGTTTCTCCAGGATCCCAGTCATCCCGGCCCTCTTGCCGCTTGCAGGGCTCTGGCATGCCGCTTCAGCGGCCAGGACCGTTCGTCGGTGTCCAGCTAGCTTTGCCAGGCGCGGCGATAGGCACCCGGTGCCACCCCGTAGGCCTGCTTGAATTGCCGATTGAGATGGCTCTGGTCGGCGAAGCCCAGTTGCAGGGCCACTTCCAGCGGCGCCCAGCCGGCCCGCAGCAGGCCCTGGGCGCGGGTCAGGCGCTGCTGCTTGAGCCAGGCGTGGGGCGGCAGGCCCGTGGCCCGGCGGAACACCCGCAGGAAATGAAAGGGCGACAGCCCCACCGCCTGGGCCAACTCTTCGAGACTGGGCGGGTGCTGCAGGCGCGCGCCGAGCAATTCGCGGGCACGCTGCACCGCCAGGGGTTCGTGGCCGGGTTCTACCAGGGCACCCAGGCGGGCATGGCGCCCGAACAGTAAGAGCAGCGCCTCGCGCCAGACGGTCTGCTGTTCCAGGGCCTCGGCGTCACCATCGGCCAGTCGATGCAGCTGGCTGAAGGCCGCGCTCACCTGGGGATCCTGCAGCACACTGGTGGCGAAGGCCGGGGTGGCATCGAGCGGGCGTCCCAGCTCGGCGAAGACCGGCGCCAGCTGCGCCAGCGTCGGATAGAAGCCGCGGTACTGCCAGCCTTCCTCCACCGCCGTCGCCCCGGTGTGCAACTCGTCCGGATTGATCAGCACCATGCTGCCGGTCGCGGCCAGGTGTTCGGCGCCGCGATGACGAAAGCGCTGGGCGCCGCGTTCGATCACGGTGAACACATAGCCTTCGTGCACATGGGGGGCGAAGCGTTGGCGGCGGTACCGGGCATGCAGCAACTCGACACCGCCCAGTCCGCGCGCCGCCCAGAGGCGGGCGTTTTCTTGTGGTCCGTTCATGAGACTCTCAGGGCATCGACCGTGCCCGATTCCACCTTACCGCGCTACAGCAGCCAGCGCAGCAGATAGAACACCCCCATGCTCAGGATCACCGTGGTCAACACCTGCCGGGTCCACAGCATCAGCCCCACCGCGGCCAGGCCCGCGAGCAGATAGGGATCGACCAGGGTCGCGACCAGCGACTTTTCGCCCGAGAACAGGAGGGGACCGCAGATGGCGGTGAGCATCCCCGGCACGGCGAATTCCAGGAAGGTGCGCAGGTGGCGCCCCAGGCGCAGTGGTAGGCGCGGTTCGAGAAAGAGATAGCGATTGAAGAAGACCAGGGCGGCCATGCCCAGCACGGTGGCGAGGATCATTGCAGGCGCTCCCGCAGACGCCGCACCAAGAAGCCCACGCTCATGCCCGCCAGTCCGCCCAGCACTAGGGCGCCCTGCCACTGCAGGTGATGCAGCCAGACCGACACCAGCAGCGCGGTGAGCACGCAGGCGACCGTGGCCAGGTCACGCATCAGGGGCACCACCAGGGCGATGAAGGTGGCGGCGATGGAAAAATCCAGGCCCAGGGCACCCAGGCTGGGCAGCACCCGCCCCAGCAGCAGGCCGGCCAGGGTGAAGAGATTCCACAGCAGGTAGAAGCTCAGGCCCATGCCCAGGGCGCGCCAGCGGTCGAAGCCCGCCGGTTGTTCGGCATGGTTAAGGGCGAAGAATTCGTCGGTGAGCAGAAAGCCGAAGCCCAGGCGCCAGGGCAGTGGTTGGGGCGCCAGCACCCGTCGCATATGCAGGCCATAGAGCAGGTGCTGGGAGGTCAGCAGCAGCGAGGTCAGCAGGATGGCGGCCAGGCCCGCGCCGGCCTTGAGCATGCCCAGGGCCACCAGTTGCGCCGCGCCGGCGAACACCAGCAGGGAGAAGGCCTGGCCCTCCAGCACGCTGAGGCCGGTCTCGATGGCCAGGGCGCCGACCAGGATGCCCCAGGGCGCGCAAGCCAGCGACAGCGGCATGATCTGCCAGGCGCCCTGCAGGAAGGCGCGGCGGCGGGAAGCGGTCATCGGCAGGGCTCCGGATAGCGGGGAAACCCCAGAGTGACGCGCCGCGCCCCGGCCTGTCTTGAACGTTCTTGCGCTACTTCTCCAGCAGGGCGAAGAGTTCCAGGTACTGCTTGGTCAGCTTGTGGCCAGGGTCCAGATGGATCAAGGGGCGATGCTGCTGGTGGGACTCGCGCATCTTCACCGAGGCCATCAGCGGCGCCGCCAATACCGGCAGGTCGCGCGCCTGGAGTTCCTCGATCAGCTGGCGTGGGGTGCTGGCCTGGGCGTGGTACTGGTTGATGACGATGCCTTCGACGGTGAGCCTGTCGTTGTAGTCCTCGCGGATCTCGTCCAGCTCCTCGATCAGGTCGTACAGCGCCTGCTGGGCGAAGACATCGCAGTCGAAGGGGATCAGGCAGCGATCGGCGGCGATCAGTGCCGAGATGCTGTAGAAGTTCAGCGCCGGCGGGGTATCCAGGTAGATGCGGTCATAGTCTTCGCCGAGCTTGTCGAGGTACTTGGCGAGCTTCTGGATCTTGTACTTGGATTCGAGCTTGAACTGCAGCTCGGTCAGCTCGCCCGAGGCGGCGATCAGATCCAGATTCGGCCAGGCGGTGGCATGGATGTTGGCCTGGGCCTTCTTGCCGCCGCTCAGGGTCTGCTTGAAGAAGTCGGCGATGCCGTGGGGCAGGTCGTCGCCTACCTGGCCGGTGAGGTACTGGCTGGAGTTGGCCTGGGGATCGAGGTCCACCAGCAGGGTGCGATAGCCCTCGTGGGCGCTGATGGCCGCCAGGTTGCAGGCGATGCTGGACTTGCCGACGCCACCCTTCTTGTTGAAGACCACGCGGCGCAGGGCATGACCGGCTGGAGAGCTGTGTGCGTTCATTGAGTCGTCCCGACAGAAATGGAAAGCCAGAGGCACAAGGCCCGATCGACCGTTTCGCTTATACCGAAACGCCACGCTCGGACGATGACGAATTTATGGCCATTGCATGACAGCTGTATGACGAGACTAGCGCAACGGTGGAACCTTGGCGCCTGCTCGCCCTTCGAACTCGGCAAGCTTCCGCCGAGAATCCACCATGAATACCCGTCGACTTTCCACCTTGCTGCTGCTCGCCTGTGCTCCCCTGGCCCAGGCCGCCAACGATACCCAGTCGCCGGTACCGGTACCGGGTGCCCCTGCCCAGACCGATACCCGGGTGCTCGAAGCCGGCGCCGATGTCTTGCAGCGCAAACCGCCCATCGCCGCCCTCAACACCTACCTGGACGGCTTCCATTTCTACAATGGCCATCCCCACGGCCAGATGGAAGCCCACCACTATTGCAGCGTCCTGGGCGAAGAGATGTTCCAGTGCGTGATCTACGACGGCAACGTCGCCGACGCCAAGCTGATGGGGGTCGAGTACATCATCAGCGAGCGGCTGTTCAAGACCCTGCCCGAGGCCGAGAAGGCCCTCTGGCATAGTCACGTACACGAGGTGAAGTCGGGTCAGCTGGTCGCACCCGGCGTGCCCCAGGTGGCCGAGCACCGGCTGATGGACAAGCTGGTGCACACCTATGGCAAGACCTGGCACACCTGGCATACCGACCAGGATCTGCAGCTGCCCCTGGGCGTCCCCCAACTGATGATGGGCTTCACTGCCGACGGCCAGCTGGATCCCAAGCTGCTCGCCGAACGTGACCGCCGCCTGGGCATTTCCAGCACCGAAACCAAGGCCGCCCGCGCCGATCTGGCAACCCCCACGGTCGCCCCCGGCGCCGACGCCTGGCAGCAGGGCAAGGTCATCCAGCTGCAGGACCCTACCGGACAATTGCACAACCACGATGGCGAGCACACCGAGCAGGGCGTCAATACCAGTTCGAACAAGCCCTGAGGCTTGGGTTGGGCTCCGGTCAGGTAACCCTCTGGAGTCCGCCCATGTCCTTGCCCACGTTGTATACGCCCCGCCTGCTGCTGCGGCCCTTGCAGCTGGAGGATGCCGGGGCGATCCAGCGGATTTTTCCGCAGTGGGAGATCGTGCGCTACCTCTCGGCCAGGGTGCCCTGGCCCTATCCCGCGGACGGTGCCCTGAGTTTCGTCCGTGATCTGGTCCTGCCCGGCATGGCCGCGGGTACTCACTGGTGCTGGACGCTACGGCTGCAGGCGCGACCGGACGAGCTGATCGGCTTGGCCAGTCTGCAGGAGGAGCCGGACAACCAGCGCGGCTTCTGGCTCGATCCCGGATACTGGCGGCAGGGTTTCATGAGCGAGGCCTGTGTCGAGCTCAATCGCTACTGGTTCCAGACACTCGCACGACCGAGTCTGCGGGTGACCAAGGCGATCGCCAACGAAGGCTCCCGCCGGCTGTCGCAGCGCGAAGGCATGCAGCGTATCGCCTGCCTGGAGATGGACAGCGTGAGCGGACGGCTCCCCGCGGAGTGCTGGGCGCTCACCCGGGCGCAGTGGTTGGCGCAGAAGGGGTAGTCACGGGCCCACGCGCCGCCGTCCCACACGCCTGGCAGAAGTGTGCGAAGGCACTCTTGCGGGTCTGGCAGGCGCCGCAGTGGTCGTGCAGGCCGATGCCGCAATGGGGGCAGAAGTCGATCCCCGGGTCCTTGAGGTCCACCGGCCGCTCGCAGCCCGGGCAGACGCCCTTGGCCAGGCGCGCCAGGGCGGTGTCGTAGTGCAATTCCTCGCGGCGCACCGTATCCGGCTGGGCTTCCTTGAGCGCCAGGCGGGTGCGGTAGTCCTGCAGGGCGCGGATGGCATGGCGTCCACCCAGCACCGTCAACAGGATGCCCACCAGATAGCGCACATAGCCGCCATAGCTGGGCAGATAGGGCACCAGCTCGACGAAAAAGGCGAAAAGCGCGAAGAAGATGAAGCCCCAGACGAAGGGCCACCAGGTACTCTTGCGCTGCCGGACGAACAGCCAGGCCGCCACCGCCAGCAGTGGGAGGGTCAGGGCCAGACGATAGAGAAAGACCCGCAGCTCGGCCTGCTGGCGGGCCTCCAGCCAGGCGGACTGCGCCGACTCGCCAAGGCTGGCCAGGGTGCGCTCGGCGGCGTTGGTGCGCTGCTCGGCATCCAGCAGCGCCTGTTCCTGGCGTTCGACCTGCTGCTCGGCTCGACGCTCACCGGCCTTGAGCTCGTCCAGGGCGCGACTGCGGGCGATCAGCTCGGCGTCCTGCTCGGGGCGCTGGGTGGTCTGGCGGGTGGCCAGCCAGTTGTCGAAGGTCTCGCGGTTGGCCCGGTAGCTGCGCGCCGCCGCGGTCTGCTGCAACTGGGCCTGGTCGAGGGCGTCCTGGGCCGTGCGTCGAGCCTGGTGCGCCTGGCGCTGGTCCCCACGCGCCGTGGCGGTGGCCACCGGGTCCATGAAGTCTTCCAGACCTTGCTGGCGCTCGACCTGGGGCAGATCGCCGACCAGGGTGCCACCCAGGCCGATCAGAAAGCCGGCGAACACCAACGCCAGCAGCCAGAGGCCGCGATTGAACCACTTTTCCGAAAGCCGCAACGATTTGCCCATGGATCCCTCCTGGTCGAAAGAAGGCTCAGCTTAGCCGCTCCCTGGTCCTCTCGCTCAGGCCAGCTTGATCGCCACCACCCCGGCGGCGAGGCCGGCGCCGATCTGGATCAGGCTGGCGGTGAGAAAGCGATCGAGACCGATCTTGAGCAGAGCGTTCCAGCCGGCGTGCAGCAGGGCGGCGAGCAGTACCAGGGCGAACAGGGGCGTGGTCACGAGGCCTCCGGCCAGGCGGATCCATCAGTCTAGCCCAGGGCGCCTTCCAGGAGGCCGCCCATGGCGCCAGGATCCCCGACGCCGCACACTGGCGGTCGTTTTCGCTGCCGCGCCAGGATGGCCGCCATGAATCCCTCTGCTGCTCTTCCGCCCCTCGCTCCGCCCATGGCGCCACGCCACGGCGCGGTCGGTCTGGCGCTGGTCGCCGGGCTGTCACTGCTGGCTGGCATGACCGATGCCATCGGCTTTCTCGCCACCGGCGATTTCGTTTCCTTCATGAGCGGTAATACCACCCGTCTAGCAGCCGATGTGGCGGCGGGTCGTTGGGCTGCCGCGGGGCACCTGGCATTGGCCATCGCCACCTTCGTGCTGGGCAACGCCGGCGGCGTGCTGCTGCAGCGGCTGACCCGCCAGCGCGCCTGCCTGCTGCTCGGCCTGCTGGCCCTGCTGCTGGCCCTGGCGGCCAGCCTGCCCGCAGGGCGCCTGGCGCTGCTGACCGGGGTGTTCGCCATGGGCATGGTCAATGCGGTGGTGGAGCAGGTCTATGGCCTGCCCATCGGCCTCACCTACGTCACCGGCGCCCTGTCGCGCTTCGGGCGCGGTCTGGGTCACTGGCTGCTGGGCGAACGCCGTCGCGGCTGGCGCATCCAGCTGGTGCCCTGGCTGGGCATGCTGCTGGGCGGGGTGCTGGGCGCTGCCCTGGAGGCGGGCCTGGGTCTGGCGGCCTGGTATGCCTGCGCGGCACTGGCGGCAATTCTGGCGGTGATCTTTCGCCTGATCCCGCGAGCCTGGCAACTGGGTTATCTGGCGTCATGAGCGAAGCGACCCCTGCCCTGGGCGTCAGCGCCCGCGATCCCGAACTCGGCCAGGCCAAGGTTCGCCTGGCCTTCATCCTGCCGGCCTCGGCCTACATCATCGGCGCCTGGGCCTGCGGCCTGTTCGGTAGCGCCATCCTGCTGGCCAACCTGCTGTGCTACGCGCTGTTCGCCGTGGTGGCCATCGGGCTGTTCTTCGAGGTCCGGCGGCGGCCGGGGGTGAAGCCCTGGCGGCGCCTCCTGGCCATGAGCCTGGACTTCAGCGCCATCACCTTTTCCTCCATCACCAGCGGCGAGGCCCTGCTGCCACTGTTCGGCGTGCTGCTCTGGGTCACGGTGGGCAATGGCCTGCGCTATGGGCGTGGCTACCTGTTGCTGGCTACCGGACTGTCACTGACCGCCCTGGCCGCCATCATCGCCGGGATGCCCTTTCTGCAACGCTATCCCACGGTGGCCCTGATGATGCTGGTGACCGCGCTGCTGGTGCCCGGCTACGTCTATTTCCTGCTGACCCGCATCCAGGATTCGCTGCGCGAGACCCAGGCCGCCAACCTGGCCAAGGCGCGCTTCCTGGCCCAGGCCAGCCATGACCTGCGCCAGCCGATCCATTCCATCGGCCTGTTCACCGCCTGCCTGCGCGACAGCCAGCTGAGCGCGGATCAGGGGCAGCTGGTGGACAACATCGACCGCTCGCTGCTGGGCGTCGAGCAGCTGTTCCGTTCGCTGTTGAACATCTACACCCTCGATCAGAAGCAGGTCAGCCCGCGGCGCACGGTGGTCGACCTGGATACCCTGGTCGACGACCTGATCCGGCAGAACGCCGAGGCCGCGCGCTGGGCCGGGGTTCAGGTCCGCTGGCGCCCCTGCCGGCTGCAGGTCTACAGCGATCCGGCACTGCTGCTCACCTCGCTGCAAAACCTGCTGTCCAACGCCCTCAAGTATGCCCCGGGAAGACCATTGCTGCTGGCGGTGCGTCGCCGTCAGGGCCGCCTTGCCTTGGCGGTCTACGACCAGGGCCCCGGCATCGCCGCTGAGCACCTGCCGCACCTGTGCGAAGAGTTCTATCGGGTACGGGAGACACGGGATCGCGACATCGAGGGGGTCGGCCTTGGCCTATCCATCGTGCAGCGCATCGCCACCTTGCTGGAACTGCAGCTGATCATCCGCTCGCGGCCTGGGCGGGGCACGGCGGTCAGCCTCCAGGGATTGCCACTGGCCGCCGTGCCGCTGGAGGCGCGGCCAAGACCGGCGAGCGGTCCCCAGCACCTGCTCGCCGGCTGGCGGGTGCTGCTCATCGAAGACGATGCCAATGTGCTGCTCGCCACCGCGACACTGTTGCGCAGCTGGGGCTGCGAGGTCACGACGGCCACCAGCATTCCCACCGGCGCGGTGGCCTGCGATCTGGTGATCACCGATTTCGATCTCGATCGCAGCGCTTCCGGCGCCGATTGCATCGCCTATCTCAACCGGCTGCAGGGCCGACGCATTCCGGCCATCGTGGTGACCGGGCACGACATCCCCCAGGTCCAGCAGGCACTGGGCGATGTCGAGATTCCGGTGCTGGCCAAGCCGGTACGACCGGCGGAATTGCGCGCCCTGCTGCTGGCCTTTCGCGTCGCGGCTACCTGAGCGAACGCTGGGTGTCGAGGCCGGTCTTGGCGCCAAAGGCGGCCGCTGCGGCGCGGGTGCCGACGCCCAGGGTGCGCAGCAGCGCGGACACATGGATGCGCACGGTAAAGGGCGAGATGGTCAGGACCCGCGCGATCTCCTTGTTGCTCAGGCCCTGGGTGATCAAGCCGAGTACCTCCAACTGCCGCGGCGTCAGCGCCTGCAACCGGTTATCGGGGGCCAGGCTGGTCGGGGCCAGACTCGGCGTGGCGTAGCGCACCACCGGTTGCCCGGCGAGACAGTCGGCGATGGCCTCGGCCATGGCCGTCGGCGGCAGGGCCTTGCCGATGAAGCCATCCACGCCCGCCGCCAGGATGTGCTCGATCACCGTGGCGTCTTCGAGCATGGAGACCACGATCAGGGTGCTGCGCTTGAATTCCTGGCGCAGCGCGCGCAGCGAAAAACTCAGGTCCTGACCGGGATAGAGCAGGTCCAGCAGCAGGCCGCTGGGCGGCTCGCCCTGGCGCGCCAGTTCCAGGACCTGTTGCAGGCTGTCGGCCTGCTCCACCTGTGCCTGCGGCTGCAGCTGGCGCAGGATGCGCACCAGGCCTTCACGAAACAGCGGATGGTCGTCGGCGACGATGAAACGTTGCATCTCTGGCTATCCTGGGGCCGCAGACGCCGGTCGCAACTCCGGGGTGGCCCAAAGCCTTTAGTCTAGCGCAGCGGTCGAAAGTGGACCACTTGGTAAAATTCTTGGGCCGCCGCGGCGCTCACCCGTTTTGCGCCATGCCGCGCGTGGCGGCCAGCGGCTCCGGCGGGGCCTGCACAGGGCCTGCGCCCAGCTGCCGCCGCATCAGCCACTCGAAGGCGGCGGTCAGCAGCACGGCCGCGCAGGCCAGTCCCAGCGCCAGCCCCCACCACACCCCGTGCGGACCGAAGCCTGCGTGCACTCCCAGGAGCCAGGCGCTGCTGGCGCCGATCAGACAATAGCAGAGCAGCCCGCCATAGAAGCCCAGACGCGCCTGGCGGATGCCGCGCAGGGCGCCCTGGGCGATGCTCTGGGTGCCGTCGAAGATGACGAACAGCGCAGCGATCAGCACCAGCTGCCGCGCCAGCTCGCTGACCGGACTGTGGGCATCTGGCAGGAACAGTCCCACCAACCATGCGGGAAAGCTCCAGAACAGCAGGGCGATGCCCAGCATCACCAGGGCGCCGCCGCCGATGGCCAGCCGCCCCACCAGCAGCGCCTCCCGTGGCCGGCCCGCGCCCTGATGCTGGCCGATGCGGATGCTGGTGGCATAGGACAGCCCCGCCGGCAGCATGAACACCAGGTACACCAGCTGGTTGGCGATCTGATTGGCCGCCAGCGCCGTGGCACCCAGGGCGCCCATGCACAGGGCCGCGGCGAGGAACAGGCAGGCCTCCACCGCATAGGTGCCGCTGATCGCCAGACCCTGGCCGAGGGTGTCGGCGAGGGCGCGGCGATCCGGGCGGCGCAGATAACGACGCAGGGGATAGGCGGCATAGGCCGGGTGCCGGGCGATATACAGCGCCAGCCCAAGGGCTGCGCCATTCATCACCACGGCGGTCACCGCGCCGATGCCCGCGAGCCCGGGCTGCGGCAGGCCGCCCCAGCCGTGCAGCAGGGCGAGGTTGAACAGGGCGTTGAGCACCGCCGCACCCAGGACGATGGTCAGCACCGGCCCGGGTCGTTCCAGGGCGCTGGTGAAGCCGCGCAGAGTCATGAACAGCAGGTGGCCGGGCAGGGCGAAGGCCAGGCAGCGCAGGAACACCCCGGCCGCCTGACGACTTTCTTCCGGCTGGCCGGCCAGGGCCAGCAGCGGCTCGATGTGCCACAGCAGGGTGCCGGCCAGCAGCGCCAGCACCCCGGCGATCCAGATTCCCGCCGCGGTCACCGCCGCTACCCCTTCGCTATCCCCCGCACCCCGGCGCAACGCCGCCAGGTTGGCCACCGCGGTGATCACCCCCACGCAGATCACCGAGACGAAGGAATAGACCGCAGCGCCCAGGCCGCCACCGGCCAGGGCGGCAGGCCCCAGGCGCCCCATCATCAGGGTGTCGGTGAAGACCATGGCCACATAGGCCAGCTGGGCGCCGATCAGGGGCAGGGCGAGACGCAACAGCGCGAGCAATTCGTGACGCGGCAGGGACATGGGGCGATCTCGCTGAACGGGAGGCGACTTTGACAAGAACTCATTGTTGGATGCGGTCGCGCCGCCCACAATCGGAAAATAGCCATGTCATCCATGAGTCTGAGTAATGCCTGAAGTCTCCACGCGGCTGCCGCCGCTGTACGCCTTGCGCGCCTTCGAGGCCGCCGCCCGCCATGGCTCCTTCACTCGCGCGGCCCAGGAATTGTCGCTGACCCAGAGCGCGGTCAGTCGTCATGTACGGACCCTGGAAGAGACCTTTGGCTGCCGCCTGTTCGAACGCGCCGGGCGTCAGCTGGCGCTGACCGAGCCCGGCAAGCTGCTCTTGCCCGGCCTGAGCGAAGGCTTCGAGGCGCTGGCGCGGGCCTGCGGCAATCTCGTCGTGGCGGAGGGCACCCTGAGGCTCAAGGCGCCCACCACCCTGTCACTGCGCTGGCTGCTAGCGCGTCTGGCGCGCTTTCGCCAGCTCAGTCCGCAACTGGACATCCAGCTCACCAGCGTCTGGATGGCCAGCGACCGGGTCGACTTCGTCCATGAACCCTTCGATTGCGCGGTGCTGCTCGGCAATGGCCGCTTCCCGGCGGATTGGGAGGTGGTGCCGCTGTTCGACGAGTGGCTGGTACCGGTCTGTTCGCCAGCCGCGGCCCGAGAGGGCGTCTGGGATGTGGCGCGCCTGCAACGGGAAGAGCTGCTGCATCCCACCTTCGACCGCCGCGACTGGCGTCGCTGGCTGCAGGCCATGGGCTTGACCCAGGCGGTGCCGCTCAGCGGCGGCCAGGTGTTCGACACCCTGGAACTGGGCATGGCTGCCGCCGCGCGTGGCTATGGGGTTTCCATCGGCGATCTGGTGATGCTCGCCGAGGACCTGGCGGCCGGGCTGATCGCCTTGCCCTGGCCAGCGGCCGTGGCCAGTGGCGATGCCTATTATCTGGTCTGGCCACGCAATCGTCGGGGGCAGGCACGCGTTCGCCAGCTGGGCGATTTTCTGCAGCGGGAGGTGGCGTCCCAGAGCCTGCCAGAGGTCATTCGCCACAAATAAGGCGCCAGACATCCGTCATTCGCTTTAGTTCGTCACGCTCCAGCCGATAAACTACTCGTTCATCGCTAAGAAGGCCGCCGTAGAGCGGCTCGTCCCTGATGTAGACCCTTGCCCTCAATTTTGTACTGCCCTACAGGGATGTAGGCGCTTTGGAGTCCTCTATGGTCATTTCTCCGCGTCGTAGTATTGCCCGACAACTTGCCTTGGCCCTCAGTCTGGTACTGATTGTCGTGATCGCCGGCAGCTGTCTGTTCGCCCTGCATGCCTTGAGCGTGTCCATCGAAGGCACCCAGCGCAAGCACCTGGGCAGCGAGGCCCGGCTGCTCGCCGATCAGCAGCAGACCTTCCTCGGTACGCTCAAGGTCAGCACCCAGCGCCTTGCCAATCTGTTCGAGCGCCGCTTCGATGGCGGCCTTTCCCGCAGCAGCGAGCGTACCGTCGTTGCCGGCACCGATACCCCGGTGCTGCTCTACAAGGGCGAGGCGCTCAACAACGACTTCACCCAGGTCGATGATTTCACCCGCCTCACCGGCGGTACCGCCACCATCTTCGTGCGCGATGGCGACGACTTCACCCGCATCACCACCTCGCTGAAGAAGCAGGACGGTAGCCGCGCCATCGGCACCCGCCTGGACCGCAAGCATCCCGGCTATGCCGGTCTGCTGCAGGGCCAGACCTACGTGGGGCGTGCCCAGCTGTTCGGTCGCTCCTACATGACCCAGTACAGCCCGGTACGCGACACCCAGGGCCAGGTCATCGCCGTGCTCTATGTCGGCTTCGACTACACCGACGCCCAGGCCCAGCAACTGGCCCAGCTGACCCAGCTGCGCATCGGCGAGACCGGCTCCCTGGCCCTGCTCGACGAACAGGGCAACTGGCTGGTCCCGCCGGCCAATGCCAAGCAGACCGACGAATTGCTCGCCGACCTCAAGAGCGATCCCAAGCAGCGCGTACATGGCTGGCAGGACGGCAATCAAGCCTTCCTCAGCGTCAGTGCGCCAGTCGCCGGCGAAGGCTGGACCGTGGTCGCCACCCTGCCCAAGGCCGAACTGGACGCCCCGGTGCATGCCGTTGGCCTGCGCCTGGCCATCGGCAGTCTGATCGCCCTGGTGCTGGCGGTGGTCGCCTCGGTCGTGCTGCTGCGCCGCAAGCTCAGCCCGCTGGGCCAGCTGGTGGAGCGGGCCCAGGCCCTGGGTCGCGGTCAGCTCAGCGTGCGCGTCGAGGCGCGCAGCCACGACGAGATCGGCGAACTCGCCCAGAGCTTCAACCAGATGGCCGATGCGCTGGCCTCCACCGTCGAGCAGGTTCGTGGCTCCTCGCGCGCGGTCACCGAGCGCTCCCAGCAACTGAGCCAGCTCTCCGACCAGACCCTCAGACGCTCCGCCGAGCAGTCCACCCAGATCGACAGCATGGCCAGCGCCGTGGAGGAATTCAGCGCCACCGCCCAGAACATCGCCGATGGCATGCAGCGCACCGAGCGCCTGGTGCAGGAAAACGCCCAGCAGACCCGCACCGGTACCCAGGCCATGCAGGGCGCCTCAGGCGCCCTGGAGCAGATCGCCGATTCCCTGGCCAGCACCGCCGAACTGATCAAGGGCCTGGATGGCCGCTCCCAGCAGATTGGCGGCATCATCGGCGTCATCAGCGGGATCGCCGAGCAGACCAACCTGCTGGCGCTCAACGCGGCCATCGAAGCGGCCCGCGCCGGTGAGCAAGGCCGTGGTTTCGCCGTGGTCGCCGATGAGGTCCGGCAATTGGCCGGTCGCACCAGCGAGGCCACCCGCGAGATCTCCCAGATGATCGGCGCGGTGCAGGGCGAGACCCAGCGCGCCATGGGCGCCATCGACGAAGGCAATCGCCTCATGGAGCAGGGCCTGGCGCGTAACGCCGATGTGGCCCAGGCGCTGCGCAGCATCGACCAGCAGGTCGCCGAGGCGGTGGAGCAATTCTCCGGCATCGCCCAGGCCACTGCCGAGCAGAGCACCACCGCCACGGCGCTGAGCCGCAACATCCAGGCGATCGCCGTGGACAACGCCGCCCAGCGCGATGCCGCCGAGGTACTGGCCGGTACCGCTGGCGAGCTGCGGCACCTGGCGGAAGACCTGAGCGCCGAAGTGGGCCGGTTCAGCTAGCCGGATCTTTCTGGCAGAACCGAAAGGGAGGCTCAGGCCTCCCTTTTTCATTCCTGCGCACCTTGGCGCTTGCCTGGCTGCAATACTCTGACTACTGTATGCAAATACAGTATAAGAGGAGGGGTGTCATGGGCGTATCCAACGAGGCGGTGCAGGCCGTCGAACGCATGCTGACCACGCTACGGGCGGAGCGCGACGACTATCGCGAGCTGGCCCATCAATGGCGGGCCATGTGCTTCGAGCTGGCGCAGGAAAACCAGGCGCTGCGAGATCGGCTGCAGGAGCCGCCGCGGCACTATGGTCCGCCTGCCGGCGCCTAGTGACTCGCCCGATACTGCAGCGCTTCGGCCAGCTGCGCCCGCTGGATCTCGGCCTGGCCGGCCAGATCGGCCAGGGTGCGGGCTACCTTGACCACCCGGTGCAGGGCGCGCAGGGACAGATTCAGGCGTTCGCCGGCGCCTTCCAGCCAGCGCTGATCGGCTTCGCTCAGGACACATACCTGGTGCAGCTGATCGAGGCCGAGCAGGGCGTTGGGGCGGCCCTGGCGCGCCAGTTGGATGGCCCGGGCCTCGGCGACCTGGCGTGCGGCCTCCGCCGTGGTGAGCTCGGCAGCCGGTGAGGCGCCCAGGCGCAGGTGCTCGCGGGCCACGGTCAGGTGCAGGTCGATGCGGTCCAGCAGCGGACCGGACAGCTTGCCCCTATAGCGCTGGATCTGCTCCGGACTGCAGCGACAGCGGCCGCTGGGGTCGCCCAGGTAGCCGCAAGGACAGGGATTCATCGCCGCCACCAGTTGGAAGCGCGCTGGAAAGCGTACCCGCTCGCGTGCCCGGGCGATGACGATCTCGCCACTTTCCAGGGGCTCGCGCAGCACCTCCAGCACCTTGCGATCGAATTCCGGCAACTCGTCGAGAAACAGCACCCCGCGATGGGCCAGGGTGATCTCGCCAGGCCCGGGGCGGCTGCCACCGCCCACCAGCGCCGGACCTGACGCCGAATGGTGCGGCTGACGAAAGGGTCGCTGCGGCCAGTGTTCCAGCGGCTCGGGTCCGGCCACCGAATGGATGGCGGCCACCTGCAGCGCCTCTTCCTCGTCCAGGGGCGGCAGGAGCCCTGGCAGGCGGCTGGCGAGCAGGGTCTTGCCGGTTCCTGGCGGTCCGGCGAGCAGCAGGTTGTGGGCACCGGCTGCAGCCACCACCAGGGCACGCTTGGCCGCCTGCTGTCCCTGGACCTCGGCGAGATCGGGATAGGGCAGCGGGGTGCGCAGCAGGCCGCTGGGCCGATAGGGGGCCAGCGGCGCCTGGCCGCTCAAATGGCCGGCGAGCTCCAATAGGTGATCGACCGCCAGCACCGTCAGGCCGCTGGCCAGGCAGGCTTCCTCGGCATTGGCACGAGGCACCACCAGGATACGGCCCGCCGTTCGGGCGGCCAGCGCCGCCGGCAGTACGCCGCGAATCGCCCGCACCGCGCCCGACAAGGCCAGCTCCCCCAGGCATTCGTAGCCGTCGAGGCCTTGCGCCGGCAGCTGCCCGCTGGCGGCGAGGATGCCGATGGCCAGGGCAAGGTCGAAGCGCCCGCCGTCTTTAGGGAGATCGGCGGGAGCGAGATTGAGGGTGATGCGGCGACTGGGGAATTCGAAACCGGCCGTGAGGATGGCGCTGCGCACCCGATCCTTGGCTTCGCGCACGGCGGTCTCCGGCAGGCCCACCAGGGTGAGGGCGGGCAGGCCATTGGCCAGGTGCGCCTCGACGACCACCGGCGGCGCTTCCACGCCCACCTGGGCGCGGGTATGAACGAGGGCAAGCGACATGATCTCTCCTTGATCGTGCTTCGCTAGACAGCAGGCTGCACCATCCTGGCGCGCCTTCGAGGTCAGTCGGCGGCGGCGACATCCGTGGCCGGGGTCACCGGCGGCTTCACGTCCTGGCTCCGGCTGTTCTCCAGCTCGTTCAGACGCGCTTCGAGAGCCTCCAGACGCGTACGCGTGCGGGCCAGCACCGCCATCTGCGCATCGAATTCATCACGGCTAACCACATCGAGCTTGCTCAGCGCACCCTGGAGCAGGGCCTTGAACTGGCTCTCGATTTCCGCCTTGGGCAGCGGCGAGTCCTGACCGAACAGCCGGCTGGCCTGCTGAGTCAGGGAGTCGAACAGCGAACGGGTCGTGGACATGGTTATTCCCTGCCTGTAATCAAAGCCCGAGTGTAGCACAACGGCTCCTGTGCCCCGGACAGCCACGACTGCACCGCTTTGGTGCCATCCCCATGCCAGAGCTGTTCGCTGTTGGTGCAAAGTCCTGCCCCATGACCGGTGGTCTGCCCTGTCAGGAGGCGCGCCAGGCCCACCGGCCCCGGTAATACGGCCCCCTTCACAAACCTGGCAAGCTTTCTGCTACTGCCGAAGCAGAGACGGGCGTCAGCGGACGCCTGGGGTAGAGGCGCGCTCTGGCCGCTTCTGCCGTAACCACGGCGATTACCACGCCGACGGTTAAACAGACGGTCACTGCGCTAGACTTGGGCCGGGGTTTGTTTTCCTGGGGCAAGTCAACTCAATCGGGAGAAGTTTCATGAAACTAGTCACCGCCATCATCAAGCCGTTCAAGCTCGACGACGTGCGTGAGTCGCTGTCCGAGATCGGTGTGCAAGGCATCACCGTTACCGAGGTCAAGGGCTTTGGCCGTCAGAAGGGCCACACCGAGCTCTATCGCGGCGCCGAATACGTCGTCGACTTCCTGCCCAAGGTCAAGATCGACGTCGCCATTGCCGACGATCAACTCGATCGCGTCATCGAGGCCATCACCAAGGCCGCCAACACCGGCAAGATCGGTGACGGCAAGATCTTCGTGGTGAATCTCGAGCAAGCCATCCGCATCCGTACCGGCGAAACCGACACAGACGCCATCTGACGCGTTAACCGACCGCCCAACCCCACACGAGCCCCAGGAGAAACAACGATGACTCTGCGCACCTACGCAGGGCTAGGAGCCCTCATGTCTTTCGTAGCGCTGCCGGGCCTGGCCATGGCCCAGGAAGCGGCTGCGGCACCAGCAATCAACAGCGGCGATACGGCCTGGATGCTGATCTCGACGGCCCTGGTGCTGTTCATGACCATCCCTGGTCTCGCGCTGTTCTACGGCGGCATGGTGCGTGCCAAGAACGTCCTCTCGGTGATGATGCAGTGCTTCGCCATCACCGGTCTCATCAGCATCCTGTGGATGGTCTACGGCTACAGCCTGGCCTTCGACACCACCGGCATGGAGAAGGGCGTCACCAATCTGAATTCCTTCATCGGTGGCCTGAGCAAGGCCTTCCTGTCCACCCTGGAACATGATGCCGTCACCTCGGCTACCGCACTGTTCCCGGAAAGCGTCTTCGTCACCTTCCAGATGACCTTCGCCATCATCACCCCGGCGTTGATCGTCGGCGCCTTCGCCGAGCGCATGAAGTTCTCCGCCATGCTGGTCTTCACCGGCCTGTGGTTCACCTTCGTCTACGCCCCCATCGCCCACATGGTCTGGAGCGGTGACGGCGGCCTGATGTGGGACTGGGGCGTACTGGACTTCGCGGGTGGCACCGTGGTGCACATCAACGCCGGTGTGGCCGGCCTCGTCGCGGCCCTGGTCCTGGGCAAGCGCAAGGGCTATCCCACCACTCCCATGGCGCCGCACAACCTGGGCTATACCCTGGTCGGTGCCGCCATGCTGTGGGTCGGCTGGTTCGGCTTCAATGCCGGTTCCGCCGCCGCTGCCAACGGCACCGCCGGCATGGCCATGCTGACCACCCAGATCGCCACCGCCGCCGCCGCCCTGGGCTGGATGTTCGCCGAGTGGATCACCCACGGTAAGCCGAGCGCCCTGGGCATCGCCTCCGGCGTGGTCGCCGGTCTGGTGGCCATCACCCCGGCCGCCGGTACCGCCGGTCCCATGGGCGCCCTGATCATCGGTCTGGTTTCCGGTGTGGTGTGCTTCTTCACCGCCACCAGCCTCAAGCGCAAGCTGGGCTACGACGACTCCCTGGACGCCTTTGGCGTGCACGGCATCGGCGGCATCGTCGGCGCCCTGCTGACCGGGGTCTTCGCCGCCCCGGCCCTGGGCGGCTTCGGCACCGTCACCGACATCGGCGCCCAGCTGTTCATCCAGTTCAAGGGCGTGGCCTTCACCATCGTCTACACCGGCATCGTCACCTTCGTGATCCTCAAGGTGCTGGACGTGGTCATGGGTCTGAGAGTCAACGAAGAAGAGGAAACCGTGGGTCTGGACCTCACCTTGCACAACGAGCGTGGCTACAACCTGTAAGCCGCCGCTCTGGAAAAAGGCGCCGCGAGGCGCCTTTTTCACGTCTGCCGTACGGCCGGAACAACCGTCGTCCTGCTGTGTCTAGACTGCACGCCAGCGGTGTGCAATCACCGCTTTGCTTTTCCGATCGTCGCGCTAGAATGCGCGCCCAGTCAGTCGGCGGGGGTTGTTCATGTGGCTGCAGCGGACCTTTTCCCTGCGCGCGCGGGCGCGTGGTTTCCATCTCGTCACGGCTGAGGTGCTGGAGCAACTGCCCGAGCTTGGCGAATGCCGGATCGGCCTGTTGCACCTCTGGCTGCAGCACACCTCGGCCTCGTTGACCATCAACGAGAATGCCGACGGGGCGGTGCGCCGTGACTTCGAGCGGTTCTTCAATCAGCTGGTGCCCCAGGGGCAGGCTGGTTACGAGCACGACTACGAAGGCCCGGACGACCTGCCTGCGCATTTCAAGAGCAGTCTGCTCGGCTGCAGTCTGAGCCTACCAGTCCAGGCCGGGCGCCTGGCGCTGGGAACCTGGCAGGGCATCTACCTGGGCGAGCATCGCGACCAAGGTGGCGCGCGGCGGCTGATCGCGACGCTGCAAGGCGAATAGCCAGGAATTTTTTTTAAGAGGCCGCGTCAAAACGCGCGGTCCGATTTTGCCAAAGTCTGTGGAGGCGGTTTATGAGCGACGAAGATCTGGAGCAGGACGACCTGGAGACCGGGGCGGAAGAAGAGGGCGATAACGAAGACTTCGCTGCCGCAACCGACGACGCCGAGCAAGAGGAAAGCGGCGAAAGCGAAACACCCGCGTCCGGCAGCAAGGCCAAGAAGAAGCGCGAAGCCGAGCCCGAGGAACTGCCTTCGGTGGAAGCCAAGCAGCGCGAGCGGGATGCGTTGGAAAAGGCCATGCAGGACTTTCTGGCCCGCGGTGGCAAGGTGCAGGAGATCGACGCCAATGTGGTCGCCGATCCGCCCAAGAAGCCCGACAGCAAGTATGGCAGTCGGCCCATCTAGGACCACGCCATACCGCCTTCGAAACCCCGCCTCGGCGGGGTTTCGTCTATCTGGCAGTTACAGCAGCGCCATCACCATGATGAAGCCGGTGAAGGCCGCAGCCATGGTCGCAAGGCAGGCCATGCAGATTACATCATCTCTCTCATACATGTTGGCAACGCCCTAAAGCCTAATGGGGTGATGGCATTTTGCTCCTCTGGCAAACATCTCCCTGTGTGGCTCATCGCAAAAGGCCACCATCTCGCCGCCGCGATGCCAAGCAGTTCACCAATGCCGGGGTGGTCCGTAATAGGGTCGCGCCTCATAGGCCGGCGGATAGGCGTAGTAGCCCGGCGGTGCCGGCCGCCAACGCGGCGCGGCATAACCCGGTTGCGGATAGGGCTGGTAGTAGCTGTAGGGGTAGCGATCCCTGCGGTAATAGGGGTGGTGCCGGTGATGCCGTCGAAATTCGCCCGCCGGCAGGAATTCGCCGCCCTCGGCGACGGCTGCGGCGCCGCCCGCCCAGGGCTGTCCTCGATCGGGGCCTTCATGGGCGGCGGCCAGGCCGCTGGCGGTCAGGGTGGCGGTCAACAGCAGAATCAACGACGCTCGCGATGCCATGGTGTTCTCCTCGCGGCGCTCGATAGGCCGCGTCACCATGAAACACCTTTGGCGGTCAGCGGACGTCAGGCCAGGTAAAGGTCCGGTAAGCCCGCCCGTCCACTCAGCCCCAATCGAGGCCCTGCATGCCGACGGCGACGATCAGCGCCATGGCCAGCAGGCCGATACCGCACATCAGGATGGTCAGCTCCAGTTGATCCAGACGTCGCTTCATCCCTGCCACCAGTGCCAGAGGGTAAAGCCGACCAGCGCCAGCACCAGGCCGAGAAACAACCGGTTCAGCCATAAGCTGACGCCGCTCAGCACCCTGAACCAGAGGGGGACGGTCGGCTCGGCGGTACGCGGGCCGGGCTGGTCGATGGCTGGTTGAGGCAGGGCGCCGGACAGGGCAGGGGCGATGAGGGGAATCGAGGGAATCGGCATGCAGTAAGCGCCTCCGTGCGCCTGGTGCGAGGTCTGGTTGACCGCAGCGGCCAACCGGGGTCGAGCGGCGCCCTTGATCGGTAGCCACCCTGCGATCGATCATCGCCGAAAATCTTGGCGATCGGGTGACGGGCTCCCGAAAAGGTCGGGCGGATCGCACTCTTGACGGCAAATGGCAGAGCACCTGGGGCCATGGCGGCGACTCCTGGATGGCGCGGATCCCTTCGAGACTTGAGCGCCTGGTCGGACAGGCGCAGTCTGGATGACCTTAGCGCACCCTGGCGCGAGGCCCTATGGGAAAACGTCATGACCAATCTGTTTCGCGACCTGCCCGATGCCTCCGCCGCGGAGGTGTTCACGTCCCTGCTGGCGCGGCCCGGTTGCCGCATCGAACGCATCGTTTCCCAGGGCCAGACGACGCCAGCGCAGACGCCCTATCGGCAGGCCCATGAGGAGTGGGTGCTGGTTCTGCAGGGCGCCGCGCGGATCGCCCTGGAAGGGCGGGAGGTGGCGCTCGAGCCAGGGGATACGCTGCTCATCCCCGCCCACGCTGAGCACTGGGTGACCTATACCGATCCCACAGTCGCCACGGTGTGGCTGGCTCTTCATCTCGGCGTGGTGGACGGAGCCCCGGCGCCGGCGTGAGGGCGATGGCGCCTGGCGTTCTTTCGACAGCCGTCGCTAGCGGACCAGGGTCACCGGGCCATGGTCGTCGCAGTGGCCGTCATGGACATGATGCAGCCGGCCATCCACCAGGTAGTCGACATGATCGCCGTGGGGCACGGCTTCGTGACCGCAATCGGGCCCATGGACGTGGTCGGCCGCATGGCCGCTGCTCTGGCCATGGGTGCAGTGATCCGGATTGGTCGCATTGACCTCCAGCACGTGCTCGTCCACGTGGTCACCATGCATGTGGTGCAGATGGCCGTCGTGGAGATAGTCGATGTGGCCCGCGTGCTCGATGGCGGTGTGGCCACAGTTCGGACCGTGCTGGTGGCTGTGATTGGCGTGATGCTTTTGGCTGCAGGTGCTCATGGTGCTGACTCCAGAAAAGGTGGGTGTCGGGGGACGCCGTGCCATTAAAAAGTCTGAAGTGGGTAGAGAGTCAAGATCGTCTGGGCGGGTTTCGCAAAGGATTGAGGCTGTCTAGAACGGGCCTTGGCACCCTTGGGGCAGGAGCAGGAGCAGGAGCAGGAGCAGGAGCAGGAGCAGGAGCAGGAGCAGGAGCAGGAGCAGGAGCAGGAGCAGGAGGGCGGTGCTGGGCCGCAAGGGAAGGGGCGTGACGAGACGGCGAGGCCTGCAGGCTGGCTTGCCCATATCACAGGCACAAAAAAACCGGCGCTAGGCCGGTTTCTCTGATTTCCAGATCCGCAGGATCCGGAAGCTTGTCTTGGTGCCCAGGGACGGAATCGAACCGCCGACACGGGGATTTTCAATCCCCTGCTCTACCAACTGAGCTACCTGGGCAACGGGGCGCATTAAAAGCGTTTCTCGACCCTGTGTCAACAGCGAGCCCAAAAAAATTTAGATTTTTCGGGCGCTTAGGCGTCGACTCAGGCGCTAGGGGGCACGTAGCCCTCAGCCTGGGCGTAGTCTTCACCGGACAGGAACTTGTCCATCTCGGCTTGCAGGAACTTGCGATCCTCGGCGTTCATCATGTTCAGCCGACGCTCGTTGATGAGCATGGTCTGGTGCTTCTGCCACTCTTCCCAGGCCTGCTTGGAGACGTGCTGATAGATGTCTTCGCCCTTGGCGCCGGGGTAGGGCGGACGATCGAGGGCGGGCAGCTCCTGCTTGTGCTTGCGGCACATCACGGTGCGGGTCATGTGGGTTCTCCTTTGAGCGCCTGCTCGGCGCGCTTGAGCAATTTCTGCACCGGGGCGGCGAGGCCCAGGCGCGGCGGGGACGCGAGGTTATACCAAAGCCAGTCACCCTCGGCCACGCGGTGCTGGCGATGGTCCACCTGCACCAGCCAGGGTTCGATGGCCAGCTGGAAATGGCTGAAGGTGTGCACCAGGCCGGGCAGCGCCTGGCGTTCGTCGATGGCGAGGCCCTGGCGTTCGGCGAGGGCTTCGAGTTCGGCCACGTCGGCCACCTCCGGCGGACCCCAGAGACCGCCCCAGAGGCCGGTCGAGGGGCGGCGCTGGAGGAGCACGGCATTGGCGTCGTTGACGAACAGCGGCATCAGGGTGCTGCGCTGCGGCAGGGTCTTGCGTGGCTTGGCGGCGGGAAAGTCGGTTTCCTGGCCCAGCAGGTGGGCACGGCAGCCGGGCTTGACCGGGCACAGCAGACAGCTGGGTTTGCTGCGGGTACAGAGGGTGGCGCCCAGGTCCATCATCGCCTGGGTGTAGTGGCCGACCCGCTCGTGGGGCATCAGTCGGTCGGCCACCTCCCACAGACGGCGGGCCACGGCGGGTTCGCCCGGATAGCCGGGAGTGGCGGTATAGCGGGCCAGGACGCGCTTGACGTTGCCATCGAGGATGGGCGCCCGGATGCCCATGCTCAGGCTGGCGATGGCGCCAGCGGTGGAGCGACCGATGCCGGGTAGCTCGGCCAGGGCCTCGACGCTGCGCGGGAATTCGCCGCCATGGCGCTCGACCACGGTCTTGGCGGCCTTGTGCACGTTGCGCGCGCGGCTGTAGTAGCCGAGGCCGGTCCAGAGGTGCAGCACCTCGTCTTCCGGCGCCGCGGCCAGGGCCTCGACGGTGGGCAGCGCCTGCATGAAGCGGTCGAAGTAGCCCAGCACGGTGGCGACCTGGGTCTGCTGGAGCATGATCTCCGAGACCCAGACGCGATAGGGCGTCACGCCCTGTTGCCAGGGCAGGTCCTTGCGGCCGTGCAGGTCGTACCAGGCCAGCACGGCGGTACCAAAGGCGTCGTCAGTCATCGGCGTTGCAGCAGCCCTCGGATGGCGTTCTGGATGTCGGGGCTGATTTTATCACCGAGCTTCTCTTCGATTTTTTCGTTCAGACGATTGCCAGCGGCACGGGCGATGATCTGGCCCATGGCCTCGCGATCCAGGCGGCAGGCCTTGGCGCCCAGTTCCAGGGGGCCTCGGCACTGCAGCGGCCACTCGATATCCGCATAGCGCTCGCCGACCCGGCAGCCGGGATCGGCGGCGGCATTGGTGTCGCCCTGCACGGTGATACCCAGGCGGTAGTCGAGGCCGAGGGTGCGCAGGTCGATGTCGCCCGCGCCCTTTACCGCCAGGCCCGGCACGCTGACGCTGAGGTCCTGGTTGCGGGCCACGCCGTTGACGATGTTGAGGCTGCCGCTCAACTGGCGGAACGGGGTGTTCTGGCCGCCATGGGGCAGCTCCAGCGGCTTGCGATTGAGCAGGGCGATGCCCTGGCACAGCTGGCTTTCGACGTTGGCGTCGATCAGTTGGCCATTGCGTAGGGCGAAGCGCGCGGTGCCGCCCAGGTTGTCGATCAGAGTGCGCTGGCTGGCACCCGAGCTGCGCAGATCGGCGTCCAGGTCCAGCAGGCCTTCCACCGGCGGCTTCTGGCCCTGGGCCTGGAGGATGCGCTCCGCCGGTACGCCCTTGATGCGTTCACGAGCGGTGAGTTGTGGCTGGACGCCGCGCACGTCGAGGGCGCCATTGGCTTCGAAGCGACCGCCGAACAGCTCGCCTTCCAGGGCGCTGAGTTGCAGTTGGCCATCGGCGGCCCTGGCCTTGAGACTGGCGCCTTCGAAGGGCAGGCGATTGAGGGTCAGGTGTTGCAGGCTCAGGTCGACATCGGCGTCCAGGCTGCGCAGGCGCTC
This sequence comes from Pseudomonas benzopyrenica, assembly GCF_036884265.1. Lineage (NCBI taxonomy): Bacteria > Pseudomonadati > Pseudomonadota > Gammaproteobacteria > Pseudomonadales > Pseudomonadaceae > Pseudomonas > Pseudomonas benzopyrenica. Next base: position 330,171 of record NZ_CP145723.1, read on the forward strand.
CACCGGCAACAGGGTTTCCTGGCTCCAGGCGTGCTGGGTCGGCGCCTCGGGCAGCGGCGAGTTGCCCTGGGTGGCGATGGCATCGACCTGGGCGACCTCTTCCTGGCGCGCGCCATTGGCCTGGCGCGCCGCGGCGGCCTTGGCCGGCAGATAACGATCCAGGTCCAGGGCGTCGCCGCTGACCTGGATACGCAGGGCGCGGCGGGCGATGTCGGCGACGGCGACGCGGCCCTTGAGGGTGCTGTCGTCGAGCTGGAAGTTGAAGTCGTCCAGCGCCAGGGCGTTGCGGCTGGCTTGCACCTGGGCATTCATCTCGAAGCGCTGCAGGGTCTTGGCATCGGCCATGGCCGGCAATTCGACGCCGATACTGTCGAGGAAGGCGCGCAGGTCCAGGCGGGCGATGGAGACGCGCCCGGCCAGCTGCGGATCGGTTTCCAGACCGGTGAGCTTGAGGTCGCCCAGTGCTTTGAGGTCATTAGCAGTGAGCTTGAGGCTGGTCCACTCGGCGGTCTGGGCGCGGCGGTCGACGGCCAGTTGGCCGCTGGCGGAATAGTTGACCACCTTGCCGTTGAAGGGCTCGCCACTGGCGTCGCCGGTCAGCTGGAGATTGTCCAGGGCGTATTGCTGGCTGGCCGGATCGAAGCGCAATTCACCGTTGAGCAGTACCGTGGCGTTGACCGGCGGCTGGGTGGTACTGGTGGTGCCGGCCAGCTTGATGGGAATGGGCGTGCCGGCGTAGATGGCCCCGGTCTCCAGATCGATGCCCTCGAAGGCATAGCGGGCGCCGCTGCGGGCGTCGCTGTATTCGACGCGGGAATTGCGCACGGTCAGGCTCTCGACGTTGAGCTTGAGCGGCTGGCGTCCCGCGGTCGGCTCGCCAGACGTGGACGTGTCGGCGGGGGTGTCGGCCGGCGCGGCGCCAGCGTCCGCCTTGGATGCGGGGCGGCCGATTTCGGCCCAGTTGGTACGGCCCTGCTCATCGCGGCTGGCGGTGAGATCCAGGCCGTCGATCTTGATGTCGCTCATCTCCAGATCACGGCGCAGCAGCAGCGGCAGTAGGCGGACCGAGAGGATCAGCCGCTGCACCTGGGCCAGCTGGCGGTCGGGGGTGGCGGCGCTGGCCAGGGTGGCGTCGTGCAATTCGACGCCCAGCCAGGGAAACAGACTCCAGCCGATGTCGCCCTTGAGTTGCAGGTCGACGTTGGCCTTGTCGCGCGCCAGCTGGCGGAGCTCGTCCTTGTAGTCGTTGGGATCGACCAGATGGGTGAGGGCGAAGCCTGCGGCGACCAGCAGGAGCAGCAGGCCGACGAGGACGATACCCAGCACTTTGGCGAAAGCTTTCATGACGAGGAAATTCCTGTTCCGGCGGGCGATGGCGCGACTGGCCAGTATAGGGCTTGGGCTGGCCGCGATGACATCGAGGTGTCGGCCCTGTGACAGCGGTGGTACTCGCCCGTTTCGTCGGCGGTCTTGCACCGCCCGTACCCTGGTAAATGAGCAGGGGTGGCAGTACGCCAGGGTGCGCTTTAATGTCGCGCACCTCTGGTCGGTTGGCGCCGTTTCTTTGACTCGTTTACGGGGAAGCGTGCAGGGAATGTCTACCGGCCTGGACGCTATACACTAGAAAAGGGCTGAACCCATGAGCACTACTCTCACCGCTGGCGGCGCCGCTTCGGCACGTCCGGCTTTCCTGTCCAAGGAGCGCATCGTCGCCCGGCCCGGTTTCAACCGCTGGCTGGTCCCGCCGGCCGCTCTGGCCATCCACCTGTGCATCGGCATGGCCTATGGCTTCTCGGTCTTCTGGCTGCCGCTGTCCAAGGCGATCGGCATCACCGCCGCCGTGGCCTGCCCGGTCGAGATGGGCTTCTTCGAACAGATCTTCAGTGCCACCTGTGACTGGAAGATCTCTCAGCTCGGCTGGATCTACACCCTGTTCTTCATCTTCCTCGGCTGCTCGGCCGCCCTGTTCGGTGGCTGGCTGGAGCACGCCGGTCCGCGCAAGGCCGGCGTCGTCTCGGCGCTGTGCTGGTGCGGTGGTCTGCTGATCTCCGCCCTGGGCATCTATACCCACCAGATCTGGATGCTGTGGCTGGGTTCGGGCGTAATTGGCGGTATCGGTCTGGGCCTGGGCTACATCTCGCCGGTGTCGACCCTGATCAAGTGGTTCCCGGACAAGCGCGGCATGGCGACCGGCATGGCCATCATGGGCTTTGGTGGCGGCGCCATGGTGGGTGCACCTCTGGCCGATGCCCTGATGCGGCACTTCGCGTCGGCCACCGAAATCGGTGTCTGGCAGACCTTCCTGGTCATGGCGGTGATCTACTTCGTGTTCATGATGAGCGGCGCCCTGGGCTACCGCGTGCCGCCGACCGGCTGGAAGCCCGCCGGTTGGACGCCGTCCACCAAGAAGGCCGGCAGCAACATGATCACCAATCGCCACGTCCACGTGAGCAAGATCTGGGGCATCCCGCAATTCTGGCTGGTCTGGGCCGTGCTCTGCCTGAACGTGACCGCCGGCATCGGCATCATCGGCATGGCTTCGCCGCTCCTGCAGGAAGTCTTCGGTGGTCGTCTGCTGGGCAACGGCCTGGCCTACGGTGAACTCAGCGCCGATCAGCTCAAGCAGATCGCCGCCATCGCCGCCGGCTTCACCGGTCTGCTGAGCCTGTTCAACATCGGCGGGCGTTTCTTCTGGGCATCCTTCTCCGATTACATCGGTCGCAAGATGACCTACTTCGTCTTCTTCACCCTGGGCTTCGTGCTCTATGCCATCGTGCCCTGGACCGGTCACCTGGGCAGCGTGGCGCTGTTCGTCTTTGCCTTCTGCCTGATCCTGTCCATGTACGGCGGTGGTTTCGCCACCGTGCCGGCCTACCTCGCCGACCTGTTCGGTACCCAGATGGTCGGCGCCATTCACGGTCGCCTGCTCACCGCCTGGGCCGCCGCCGGCGTCTTCGGTCCGGTGCTGGTCAACTACCTGCGCGAGTACCAGCTGAGCATGGGCATCCCCCGTGCCCAGGTGTACGACATCACCCTGTACATCCTGGCCGGTCTGCTGGTGCTGGGCTTCCTCTGCAACCTGATGGTGCGCCCGGTGGCCGACAAGCACTTCATGACCGAGGCCGAACTCGCCGTCGAGCGCGCCAATGGCCACGACAGCAATGCTGGCAGCGCCCAGGTGCTGGAGTGGAGCGCCGATCCCAAGACCAAGCCGCTGGCCATCGCCGCCTGGCTGGCCGTGGGCATCCCGCTGGCCTGGGGTATCTGGATCACCCTGCAAAAGACCGCCGCGCTGTTCAGCTGAGTCACAGCCGAATCAAGCGGTAACGGGGCGTCCCCACGCGGGCGCCCCTGGCGGTGGGACGCCTCGTCCCGCCGCGCTTTCGATCCAGTCCTCGCGCCCCTATAATATCGGCCCTTTCGCCCACCGATTTTCGCGGAGCAGGCTATGGCCGAACGCAAGGCAACCGTCGAGCGCAACACCTTGGAAACCCAGGTCAAGGTATCCCTGGATCTGGACGGCACGGGCGCGGCGCGCTTCGACACCGGGGTCCCCTTCCTCGAGCACATGCTCGACCAGATCGCCCGCCATGGGCTGATCGACCTCGATATCCACTGCCGCGGCGACCTGCACATCGACGACCACCACACGGTGGAAGACATCGGCATCACCCTCGGCCAGGCCTTCGCCAAGGCCGTCGGCGACAAGAAGGGCATCCAGCGCTATGGCCATGCATATGTGCCCCTGGACGAGGCCCTGTCACGCGTCGTCATCGACTTCTCCGGCCGGCCCGGCCTGCACTGGAACGTGCCCTTCACCCGCGCCACCGTGGGCCGCATGGACGTCGATCTGTTCCTCGAATTCTTCCAGGGCTTCACCAACCACGCCCAGGTGACCCTGCACGTCGACAACCTGCGCGGGGTCAATAGCCACCACCAGATCGAGACGGTGTTCAAGGCCTTTGGCCGCGCCCTGCGCATGGCCCTTGCCGAAGATCCGCGCATGGCCGGTGTCATGCCCTCCACCAAGGGGTGCCTGTGATGCAGACGGTAGCCGTCATCGACTATGGCATGGGCAACCTGCACTCCGTGGCCAAGGCCCTGGAGCATGCCGGTAGCCACCAGGTGCTGGTGACCGGCGATCCCGCGGTGATCCGCGAGGCGGACCGCATCGTCCTGCCCGGCGTCGGCGCCATCCGCGACTGCATGGCCGAGATCCGCCGCCAGGGCATCGATGAACTGGTCCGCGAAGTCAGCCAGGATCGTCCCTTCCTCGGCGTCTGCGTCGGCATGCAGGCGCTGATGCAGCGCAGCGAAGAGAACGGCGGGGTGGACTGCATCGGCCTGTTCCCCGGCGCCGTGCGGCGTTTCCCGGGCGGCATGCAGGAAGAGGGCGAGACCCTCAAGGTGCCGCACATGGGCTGGAACGAGGTCAGCCACGTGCTCGACCATCCGCTCTGGCACGGCATCCCCGATCGCGCCCGCTTCTATTTCGTGCACAGCTTCTATGTCGAGGCCGGCAATCCGCGCCAGGTGGTCGGGCGCGGCCATTACGGCCTGGACTTCGCCGCGGCGCTGGCCGACGGCTCGCGCTTCGCCACCCAGTTCCACCCCGAGAAGAGCGCCGACTGCGGTCTGCAACTCTATGCCAACTTCCTCGCCTGGGACGGCCGCTGGTAATGGCGCGCAAGCCGCCCGCGCCGCTGGTGACGCTCGAACCCGAGCAGAGCCAGCGCCTGGTCACGGCCTTGCAGACCCTGCTGGACGATCGCTTCGAGGTCCGCCTGGGGCGGTTCGAAGTCGAGGAGCTGCTGGATTTCTTCGCCCGCGAGTGCGGGCCGCTGTACTACAACAAGGCGGTTGCCGACGTGCAGGCCCTGCTCAGGGAGCGTGTCGACAGCCTGGAAAGCGACATCTGGGCGCTGGAAAAGCCCTAGACCGCCCTCACCCCCGAGCCAAGGTATTGCCATGCTGATCATCCCCGCCATCGACCTCAAGGACGGCGCCTGCGTCCGCCTGCGCCAGGGGCGCATGGAAGACTCCACCGTGTTCTCCGACGATCCCGTGGCCATGGCCGCCCAGTGGGTCGACGGCGGCTGCCGCCGGCTGCACCTGGTGGATCTCAACGGCGCCTTCGAGGGCCAGCCGGTCAATGGCGAGGTGGTCACCGCCATCGCCAAGCGCTATCCCGGCCTGCCGATCCAGATCGGCGGCGGCATCCGCTCGCTGGAGACCATCGAGCACTATGTGCGTGCCGGCGTCAGCTACGTGATCATCGGCACCAAGGCGGTCAAGCAACCGGAATTCGTCGGTGAAGCCTGCCGCGCCTTCCCGGGCAAGGTCATCGTCGGCCTGGACGCCAAGGACGGCTTCGTCGCCACCGACGGCTGGGCCGAGGTCAGCGAACTGCAGGTCACCGACCTGGCTCGCCGCTTCGAAGCCGACGGCGTCAGCGCCATCGTCTACACTGACATCGCCCGCGACGGCATGATGCAGGGCTGCAACGTGCCGGCCACCCGCGCCCTGGCCGAAGCCACCAGCATCCCGGTGATCGCCTCCGGCGGCATCCACAACCTGGGTGACATCCAGAACCTGCTCGACGCCCGCAGCCCGGGCATCATCGGCGCCATCACCGGCCGGGCGATCTACGAGGGCACCCTCGACGTCGCCGAGGCCCAGGCGCTGTGCGACAACTTCAAGGTCTGAGGACTCAGTCATGGCGCTGGCGAAACGCATCATCCCCTGCCTGGACGTGGACAATGGCCGCGTGGTCAAGGGCGTCAAGTTCGAGAACATCCGCGATGCCGGTGATCCGGTGGAGATTGCCCGCCGCTACAACGAGCAGGGCGCCGACGAGATCACCTTTCTCGACATCACCGCCAGCCATCAGGGCCGCGACACCACCCTGCACACCGTGGAACGCATGGCCAGCCAGGTGTTCATCCCGCTGACCGTGGGCGGCGGCGTGCGCACCGTGCAGGACATCCGCAACCTGCTCAACGCCGGTGCCGACAAGGTCTCGATCAACACCGCGGCGGTCTTCACCCCCGAGTTCGTCGGCGAAGCCGCGGCGCGCTTCGGTTCCCAGTGCATCGTGGTGGCCATCGACGCCAAGCGCGTCAGCGGCCCCGACGAAACCCCGCGCTGGGAGATCTTCACCCATGGCGGGCGCAAGCCCACCGGCCTCGATGCCGTGGCCTGGGCGCAGAAGATGGAAGGCCTGGGCGCCGGCGAGATCCTGCTCACCAGCATGGACCAGGACGGCATGAAGAACGGCTTCGACCTGGGCGTGACCCGCGCCGTCAGCGAGGCGGTGGGCATCCCGGTGATCGCCTCCGGTGGCGTCGGCAATCTGCAGCACCTGGCCGACGGCATCCTCGAAGGCAAGGCCTCTGCGGTGCTGGCCGCGAGCATCTTCCATTTCGGCGAATGCACCATTCCCGAGGCTAAACGGTACCTGGCCGAAAAAGGGATTGTGATACGCTCCACAAAATCTTAAGCACCGGCGGGGCCGGCAGGGAGAGGGGCGTGCGCAAGGGAGTCTGGGCCTGCTTGGCCGGTTTGCTGCTGGTATCCACCGCGGTCAGGGCGGAGCTTCCGGCGGGTTATCAGCTGACACTGCTGACGGAAAACTTCCCGCCCTACAACTTCTCCGTCGATGGCAAGAATTTCGCTCGCGAAGGCGACCTCAAGGGCATCGCCGTCGACATGGTCCGCGAGATGTGCACGCGGGCCGGCATCTCCTACAACCTCACCCTGAGATTTCCCTGGGAGCGGATCTACGGCATGGCCCTGGATCAGCCCGACCATGGCGTCTTCGTCACCGCCCGGCTGCCGGAGCGCGAGGCCCTGTTCAAGTGGGTCGGTCCCATCGGCCCGGACGATTGGGTCCTGCTCGGTCGCGCCGACAGCCACCTGCAGCTGCGCAGCCTGGACGACGTCCGCAAGCAGCAGCTCAGGATCGGCGCCTACAAGGGCGACGCCATCGCCGAGAGTCTCGTTCAGCAGGGTTTCCAGCCGGATCTTGCGCTGCGTGATCAGGAAAACGTGCAGCGCCTGGTCAAGGGACAGATCGATGTCTGGGCCACCGGTGATCCCGCCGGCCGCTATCTGGCCCGCCAGGAAGACGTGACCGGACTCAAGATGCTGCTGCGCTTCAACAGCGGCGAGCTGTTCCTGGCGCTGAACAAGCAGACCCCCGACGAGGTGGTACAGAAGCTGCAGAAGGCCCTCGACGAGATGCGCCAGAGCGGCGCGGTTCAGACCATCTTCAATCGTTATCTGTGATCCCGGCGGGCCGAGCGATCGGCGCGGACGGTCGCCTGAGGAGAGAGCTATGCGCAAGTCCTGGTTGGCCATCGCCGCCGTACTGTTGAGTTGCACCCTCAGCCTGGAGACAGCCCGGGCGGAATTGCCAGCGGGCTATCGCGTGGTACTGCTGACCGAGAACTTCCCGCCCTTCAACATGGCGGTGGACGACAAGAACTTCGCGCGTGACGACGCCATCGACGGCATCAGCGCCGATCTGGTGCGCGAGATGTTCAAGCGCGCCGGGATCGACTACAACCTCTCGCTGCGCTTTCCCTGGGATCGCATCTACAACCTGACCCTGGAAAGCCCCAACTACGCGCTGTTCTCCGTGTCGCGCACCGAGTCCAGGCTGCCGCTATTCAAGTGGGTCGGGCCGCTGGGCAAGACCCGCAAGGTGTTCATGGCGCTGGCCGGCAGCACCCTCAAGGTGCCAGACCTGGCCACGGCAGCCCGGCTGCGCGTCGGTGCCTACAAGAATTCCGCCGTGAGCCTGATGATTCAGGAAAAGGGCATCGTCCCCATCGATGCCCTGCGTGATCAGGAGAACATCGCCAAGTTGCAGAAGGGCGAGATCGACGTCTGGGCCACCACCGACGTGGTCGCCCGTTACCTGGCCAAGCAGCAGGGCGTCAGCAACCTGCAGACCCTGCTCAGCTTCCAGGAATCCGACCTCTACCTGGCCCTGAACAAGGACACCCCCGACGAGGTGGTGACCCGCCTGCAGCAGGCCCTGGATGCCATGCGCCGCGAAGGCCTGGTCGACAGCATTACCAACAACTATCTCTAGTGCGGCGTTGCGTGGCGGGCGCCTGGCGAGTTGCGCTGGAGGTGAGCATTCGCCAGCGCACTGTCTGCACGCGAGCTGCCAGGGGTTCCGCATTGGCCCGGCAGCTGGACGGGGCCGCGAAGCCTTGACGACCGCGGTGAGGCCAGCCGCAGTGAGCGCTGAACGTTGTAAAGGGATACTCAACGAAACCTCGGGAATGCGGCCTTGTGTCGCCAGGGAGTTGCAATGCAAAAGCTGTGGTTGCGTCTTGCAGGGGTACTGCTGGGTTGCACGCTGGGCTTGACCCAGGCCCGTGCCGAGCTGCCGGATTACTATCAGGTCGTGCTCCTGACCGAAAATTATCCTCCCTTCAACATGTCGGTCGATGACAAGAACTTCGCCCGCGATGACGCCATCGACGGTATCGCCACCGATGTCGTCCGCGAGATGTTCAGGCGTGCGGGCATCAAGTACAGCCTTTCGCTGCGCTTCCCCTGGGACCGCATCTATCGGCTGACCCAGGAAACGCCCAACTACGGCCTCTTCTCCGTGGCCTACACCGAGGCGCGCAAGGATCAGTTCAAATGGGTGGGGCCCTTTGGCCGATCGAGCTGGACCCTGCAGGCGTTGCCTGGCAGCAAGCTGGACGTCAAGACGCTCAAGGACGCCGCCCGCTATCGCATCGGTACCTATCGCAACGATGTGATCAGCAAGACGCTGACCGCCCAGGGCATTCCGGTCATCGACGCCCTGCGCGATCAGGAGAACGTCGACAAACTGGTGAAGGGCCAGATCGATATCTGGGCAACCGCCGATCCTGTCGGTCGCTATCTCGCCAAGCAGCAGGGGGTGACCGGCTTGCAGACGCTGCTGCGCTTCAACGAGGTGGATCAGTATCTGGCGCTGAACAAGGACACGCCTGACGAGGTGGTGATACGCCTCAGGGCGGCGCTGGAGCAGATGCGCAAGGAAGGGGTGATCGACAGCATCACCAACAACTACCTCTGACGCCTGGAGGCCGGTCGCTATCGCTAGCGATAGCGACCAGCGCGGCCGTGCCCGGCCATGGCCTGGTTGGCACGCAGGGCGATCATCTGCGGCAGGTCGATGACCTCCACGCCCTGGGCCTTGAGCAGCGGCAACTGCTGGGCCAGCACCGCCAGAGTCGCCGGGTGCGGATGGCCGATCAGTACGGCGCTGCCCTGGCGCTTGGCCAGACGCACGCCTTCGGCCAGTTGCGCGGCCACGGCTGCCGGAGTCGCCTCGTTGTCCAGGAAGACATCGCGCGAGACGCTGGCCAGGCCGATCTTCTGGGCCTCCGCGGCGGCCACGGTGGCAGCGCTGGTGCGGCTGTCGAGAAACAGCAGGTGGCGCTCCTGCAGGACCTGCATCAACTCGGCCATGGCGGGGCGGTCCGCGGTCATGCGACTGCCTTCATGATTGTTCACCCCATCCGCCTCGGGTACCCGTTCCAGCGCCCGATCCAGGCGTTGCAGGCGCTCGGCCGAGGCCATCTCCGGATGCCAGGCATAGGGACCGCCGGCCGGGTCCATGGGCAGGTGCAGCAGCACGGTGCGCCCGGCGCGATGGGCCTCGGCGGCCAGCTCCGCGGCGTAGCGGGTCTCGGGGATGATGGCCAGGACCACCGGCGCGGGTAGCGCCAGGACCTGGCGATCCCGGGCCGGATTCTGGCCGAGATCGTCGATGACGATGGTCAGCTGCGCGGTGGCGGCCTGGGCCAGACCGCTGGCCAGGGCGAGCGCCCCGGCCAGTAGCCAACGTCCCATCCTCACGGGGTATGGGTGACGTTGAGCCCCTTGAGCAGCGACAGCGCCTGGGAGAGCTGAAAGTCGTCATCCTGCGGCCGCGGACTCTGGTTGGGCGCCTTGCTGCCGGTGGGCCGATCGGCGCCGCCGTTGCCATTGCCCAGGTGACCGGCCAGATCCGCTTCGCGGAAGTATTCGTCGCCACCGCTCTGCGGGGTGACCTTGGCCGGCGCCACGGCGATGTCCGGGGTGATGCCCTGAGCCTGGATGGAGCGACCGTTCGGCGTGTAGTAGAGCGCCGTGGTGAGCTTGAGCGCCCGGTCGTTGTTGAGCGGCAGCACCGTCTGCACCGAGCCCTTGCCGAAGCTGTCGGTACCCATGAGGATGCCGCGCTTGGAATCCTGCAGGGCGCCAGCGACGATTTCCGCGGCCGAAGCACTGCCGCCGTTGATCAGCACCACCAGCGGTACCTTCTCGCTGGGGTCGGCGGCATCGGCCGAGAAGCGCAGTTCGGAATTGGGCAGGCGACCCTTGGTGTAGACGATCAGGCCATGGGTCATGAAGGCATCGGCCACCTCGACCGCCGACTGCAGCACCCCACCCGGGTTGTTGCGCAGGTCGAGGATCAGGCCCTTGAGCTTGCCCTTGTTTTCCTGGCGCAGCTTGGCGAGCGCCTTGACCGTCTCTTCGCCGGTGTTGACCTGGAACTGCGAGATGCGCAACAGGCCATAGCCGGATTCGAGCACCTGGCTCTTGACGCTGTTGACCTTGATCACCGCCCGCGCCAGCTTGACGTCGAACGGCTGGCCACCACCGCGGACGATGGTCAGTACGATGGGGCTGCCTGGCTTGCCGCGCATCTTGTCGACCGCTTCGTTGATGGCCTGGCCCTTGGTTGGCTGGCCGTCGATCTTGACGATCAGGTCGCCTGGTTGCAGGCGCGCCTTGGCCGCCGGGGTATCGTCGATGGGCGAGACCACCTTGATGAAGCCGTTTTCCTGGCCGACTTCCAGGCCCAGGCCGCCGAATTCACCGCTGGTGGTTTCCTGCAGCTCGGCGAAGTCCTTGGGTTCCAGGTAGGCCGAATGCGGATCCAGGTTGCTGAGCATGCCCTTGATGGCGTTTTCCAGCAGGACCTTGTCGGACACCGGCTCCACATAGGCCGCCTTGATGCGGTCGAACACCTCGGCAAAGGTGCGCAGCTCGTCCAAGGGCAGCGGAGCGCTGGCCGGAGCCGCGGGCGCGGTGCCCGATGCGACCGGCGTCACCGCAGCCGGCGTGCTCTGCGACGATTGCGCCTGGACGACTCCAACGCCGCTGAACAGCAGGGCGAGGACCAGGACGGTGGGACGAAAGCGATGCGGCATGTGCAGCTCCTAAACCGAGGTGTGTCGCACTATCCCTGAGCACGGCACCAGATGACCGGGTCCGTTGGGCGGCCCTGTTGGCGGATGGCGAAGTACAAGGCGGAGGCTTCCTGACCGCCGCTGGCGCCGACGGTCGCAATGGCATCTCCGGCCTTGACCACGTCACCTGCAGACTTGAGCAGGCTCTGATTATGTCCGTACAGGCTGAGATAGCCATTCCCATGATCGATGATAACCAGTTGGCCGGCGCCCCTTAGCCAGTCGGCGAAGACCACCCGGCCGTCGTGTACCGCCTTGACCCGGGTGCCGGCACCGGCGGCGATCAGGACACCGTCCCATTTCGCGCGGGGATCGTCGCCACGGGCACTGCCGAAACGGGCCACCAGGCGACCATCGACCGGCCAGGGCAGCTTGCCGCGCGCATTGGCGAAGGCACCGCCATAGGCAGGTGCTGCACTAGACACCGCCAGCTCCGGGGCGTTCGAGGGGCGCGGGGCTTTCGGCTCGCTTTGCGCCTGGCGCCGTGCCGCTTCCCGCGCCTGGGCGGCGCGAGCTTCGGCCAGTTGCCGTTGGCGGGCCTCCTCGGCTTCGCGGGCCTGGCGCGCGAGGGTTTCCTCGATGGTCTTGAGCACCTTGTTCAGGGCTGCCTGATCCTGCTCGCGGCTTTCGATCTCGCGACTCTTGTCGCGGTAGTCCGCATTGATCTTGGCCAGGGCTGCCTGGCGCTCCTTGCGCACCTCGGCCAGCTCCGCCTGACGCTTCTCCAGGTCTTCCCGACGCGCGACCAGCTCACCCTGTTCCTGCTGGATGCCCTGTTCCACCTCGCGCAATTCGCGCAGAGTGTCGTTGAAGCTGGCGAGCTGATCCAGGCGGGTGCGATTCAGGTAGTTGTAGTAGGTGAGGGTGCGACTGACCTTTTCCGGATGCTCCTGATTGAGCAGCAGCTTGAGGTATTCCTGGCGCCCGCTCTGGTAGGCGGCGCGCACTTGCACGGCGATCAGCTTCTGTTGCTCAGCGCGAGACTGGTCGAGCTTCTTCTTGCGCCCGTCCAGCTCTTGCAGCTTTTTTTCGCCGTTCTCCAGCTGCTTCTGCAGCGAGTCGACCTGCTTTTCCAACTCGCCCATCTGGGTCTCGGTGCCCTGCAGCTGCTTCTGCACGCCGGACTTCTCGGCCTGCACCTGCTTGAGTACCTTCTGCATCTCCTGGATTTCCCGGCGGGTCTGCTCGATCTGCCGCTGGGTGTCGGCGCGGTCGTCGGCCAGGGCGGGAGCGAGAACGCTGGCAAGCAGGAAAAGGGCAAGAACAGGGCGCATGCGAGGTCGTACGTTTCAAGGGCGAAGCGCCTAGTATGCCCGTCACATCCGGCAAAAAAAACGGCAAGGCACGCCGTTCAGCGTTCACGGCCCGACCAGGCGGCCAGGCTGCGAACGAGGGGGCATTTCTGTTTCAGTAACCCACGGTGAAACGGGTGCGGTGGTGGACAGGCCGTTCGGCCTCGTCCAGCAGGGCCACGGCGAAGTCCTCGTAGGAGATATGGCTGTCACCGGCTGCATCGAACAGCAGGGCATCGTCGCCCAGGCGGAAGCTACCGGTACGCTCGCCGGGCGCGAAGACCATCTGCGGACTGACGAAAACCCAATCGAGGTCGCTGACTCCGCGCAGGGCGTCCAGGGTGGCGATGCCGGCTCCGGCTTCAGTGCGGTATTCCGCGGGAAAGCCAGGGGCGTCGAACAGTCGCGCGCCGTCCGGCAGGCGCAGGCTGGCGGCGCCGCCGACGATCAGCAGGCGCGGGATGCCGGTGGCCCGGGCGAAGTCGATCAGGGTGCCTGGTGCTATGTCGGCGAATCTCAGGCTGCTGATCAACACCTCGTGACCGGCCAGGGCCTTGGCGGCCCGCGGATCGGTGACATCGCCGGCGACCACGGTCAGGCCGGCGCGGGACGCCAGGCGCGCGGGATCCCGTACCAGGGTGGTGACCTGGTGGCCGCGGGAGAGGGCTTCGTCGAGCAGACGGCTGCCGACGTTGCCGGTGGCGCCGAGCAGGGCGATGGAGGTCATGGCTTGGATTCCTCGGAAATGAAGGGAAGCCAAGCCTAGGCAGAGCGGCGAAAGCCGCCAAGGAGGCAGTTTGAGATGAGCTGGTTACCTGCGGATAACCCGGGGTCGCCGAGGGTATGGCGCCATCGGGGGGCTGTGTATACTGGCCAGCATTTTTAGCCCTCCCTGGATAGCTCTTTCATTATGGAATTTCTCGGTCGGGTGGTCGAATTCGCCACCCATCATCCGCTTCTCGTCGCCGCCTTCCTCGCCATCGTCGCCCTGATGCTGTTCAACGAGACCCGTAGGGGCGGTCGCAGCCTGTCCACCGGCGAACTCACCAATCTGGTCAATCGCGAAGAGGGTGTGGTGCTCGACATCCGCCCGAGCAAGGACTTCGCCGCCGGGCATATCGTCGGCGCGCTGAACATCGCTCAGGAGAAAGTCGCCAGCAGCCTGTCTCTACTGGAGAAGCACAAGGCCAAGACCCTGATCGTGGTGGACAGTGCCGGCCAGCAAGCCGGTGCCGTGTGCGGCGAGCTGCAGAAGGCCGGCTTCACCGCCGCTCGACTGAATGGCGGTATCGCCACCTGGCGTGCAGAAAATCTGCCCCTGGTGAAGTGACCCCCTAGCGTGGCCGTTCCATCGGCCACTGGAGACCGCGCATGTCTGACGTCGTCATCTATACCAGCGCCTGGTGTCCCTATTGCCATCGTGCCAAGCACCTGCTCGATCGCAAGAACGTGGCCTATCGGGAAATTTCCGTCGACGGCCAGCCGGCGCTGCGCAGTGAAATGGCCCGCAAGGCCGGTCGCACCAGCGTGCCGCAGATCTGGGTCGGCAGCACCCACGTCGGCGGTTGCGACGACCTCTATGCCCTAGACCGAAGCGGGCGTCTCGATCCGCTGCTGTCCGCCTGACCAACACTCATCACTCAAGGCCCTACCATGACCGACCAAGCCAATGGCGCCCAGGAAGACGGCGCTCAGTTCTCTCTCCAGCGCATCTACATCCGTGACCTGTCCTTCGAAGCGCCCAAGAGCCCCGAGATCTTCCGTCAGGACTGGCAGCCCAACGTCAACCTGGACCTGGCCACTCGCCAGAAGACGCTGGGCGACGACTTCCACGAAGTGGTGCTGACCCTGACCGTGACCGTCAAGAACAACGAAGAGACCGCCTTCATCGCCGAAGTGCAGCAGGGTGGCATCTTCCTGATCAAGGGCCTGGACGCCGCGTCCATGGCCCATGCCCTGGGCGCCTTCTGCCCCAACATCCTGTTCCCCTACGCCCGTGAGGCGCTGGACAACATGGTGGTGCGTGGCTCCTTCCCCGCGCTGATGCTGCAGCCGGTGAACTTCGACGCCCTCTACGCCCAGGAACTGGCGCGCATGCAGACCGCTGGCGAAGCCTGATCGGCTCCACCGCGATGACGAACGCCCCTTGCGAGGGGCGTTCTGCTGTCTGGCCTCAGGTCTCTTGGGGAATGCCTAGGCCTTGTCTGCCTCTCGCTCGCGCGCCTTTGTGCTCGCTCTGAGCTTGCGGCTGGCGCGCCAGAGATCGAAGCTGAACACCGCAAGACCGGTCCAGATGCAGAGAAAGGCGAACAGCCGCTCACGGGGGAAGGGCTCGTCATAGAGCCAGACCGCCTGGATCAGCACCAGGGTCGGCGCCAGGTACTGCAAAAAGCCCAGGGTCGAATAGGGCAGCTTGCGCGCCGCGGCGTTGAAGCACAGCAGCGGGATCAGGGTGACCGGTCCGGCCAGCACGATCAGCAGGCCCAGGGAAGACTGCCAGGTCTCGGCCTGCAAGCTCACCCCAGGGGTCAGCAGCGGCAGCGCGACCAGGGCGATCGGCACCAGCATCCAGCTCTCCACCACCATGCCCGGCAGCGCGGCCACCGGCGTCTGCCGCCGCACCAGGCCATAGAAGGCGAAGCTCAGCGCCAGAGCCAGGGAGACCCAGGGCAGTTGCCCCAGGGTCCACAGCTGCTGGGCCACGCCGAGCACCGCCAGGCCCACGGCGATCCATTGCAGCGGGCGCAGGCGTTCACCGAGGAGCACCAGGGCGAGCAGGATGTTGACCAGCGGATTGATGTAGTAGCCCAGGCTGGCCTCGACCACGTGAGCGTTGTTGACCGCCCAGATGTAGACCAGCCAGTTGCAGGCCACCAGCGCGCCGGATACGGCCAGCCAAAGTAGCCGTTTGGGATGAGCGCGCAGCTCCGCCCACCAGCCGCGATGGCGCCAGACCAGCAGCAGCAGGGCGCTGAACAGGGCGGACCAGAGGATGCGCTGGAACAGGATCTCGGTCGCCGGCAGGGCCGCCAGCAGTTTGAAGAACAGCGGAAACAAGCCCCACAGCCCATAGGCGGTGAGGCCCAGGGCATAACCCTGGCGCAAGGCAGACATGAGGGATCCTTAGGCAGGCAACGTTCTTGTCCGGGCAGGATAGCTCAAGGGACGGCGGGATGTGGGCTGAGGTGGTGCGCTTGTGGTGTGACCGTCGCGACGGTCGATCGCGGCCATGGCGGTCCGCCAATGCGGCCGCTCGTACGAAAAGTCCGGTGCCTGTAGGAGCGGCCCATGGCCGCGATCAGTGTTGTAGCGTGGAAAACGGCGCAGCCTTTTCGATTGGAGAAGTCCTCATGAGGCGTACCCTCACCCCGGCCCTCTCCCAGGGGAGAGGGGTATTCGGGCGCCCAGGCTAGAACAGTCGCAACGGCGCCTCGTCCAGGGCGGCGCGCTGTTCGCGCAGGGTCAGGATCTGATCGCCCCAGTAGCGTTCGCTGCCGAACCAGGGAAAGCTCTTGGGAAAGGCTGGATCGTCCCAGCGACGCGCCAGCCAGGCGCTGTAGTGCATCAGGCGCAGGGTCCGCAGCCCCTCGATCAGGGCCAGCTCGCGCGGCTGGAAATCGTGGAATTCCTCGTAGCCGTCCATCAGCTCGGACAGCTGCGTCAGCCGCTCCTGGCGATCACCGGCCAGCAGCATCCAGAGATCCTGCATGGCCGGACCGTGGCGGCAGTCGTCGAGGTCGACGATGTGGTAGGCATCGTCGCGGCAGAGCAGGTTGCCCGGGTGGCAGTCACCGTGCAGGCGGATGACGTCGTAGCTGACGCTCTCGAAGAGTTCGTCGAGGCGCAAGAGCAGGTCGCGCGCCACGGATTCATAGGCGGGCAGCAGGCTCTTGGGAATGAAGTTGCCGGTGAGCAGAGTGTCCAGCGAGGCATGACCGTAGCCCTGGACGTCCAGCGACTCACGGTGCTGGAAGGGCCGGCTGGCACCCACCGCATGCAGCCGACCGAGCAACTGGCCGAGGCGATGCAACTGATTGAGATCGCCTGGCTCCGGCGCGCGACCGCCACGGCGGGGAAAGAGTGCGAAGCGAAAGCCGGCATGGGTGAACAGCGTCTGGCCGTCGCGCTGCAAGGGCGCGACCACGGGCACCTCGCGCTCCTCCAGTTCGGCGGAAAAGGCGTGTTCTTCCAGAATGGCCGCGTCGGTCCAGCGATCCGGGCGATAGAACTTGGCGATCAGCGGGGTCTCGGCTTCGATGCCGATCTGATAGACGCGATTCTCGTAGCTGTTGAGCGCCAGCACCCGGGCATCGCTGAGATAGCCCAGGCTTTCGATGGCGTCGATGACGAGGTCGGGACTCAGATTTTCGAACGGATGAGACATGGCGCGCTCCTCGGTCACGGGGGACGATGGCGATTGCCACCCTGCATCCGGGAGATGCTAGCGCATGCCCGAGCCCCATGGCGAAGGCTCGAGCGCTATCCGCTCGCCGGTCAGGCGCCGATCACGCCGCCGTCTTCCCGAGTGATGACCATCACCGAAGAGCGGGGCTGACCATCCGGTCGTTGCTCTGGGAACTGGGAACCGCCTTCCTCGCCAGGGTGCTGGATGCCGACGAACATCGTCCGGTAGTCCGGCGAGAAGGCCAGGCCGGTGACCTCGCAGCCGACCGGGCCGACCAGGAAACGGCGCATCTCGCCGCTGCGCGGATCGGCGCAGAGCATCTGGTTGTTGCCCATGCCCTCGTAGTCACCCTTGTTGCTGTACTTGCCGTCGGTGAGTACCCACAGCCGGCCGGCAGCGTCGAAGCCCAGGCCATCGGGGCTGTTGAACATGTTCTCGGCATTGATCTGCTGGGAGCCGGCTTCCGGCGTGCCCGGGTGCACCTTGGGATTGCCGGCGATGACGAAGAGGTCCCAGTCGAAACTCAAGGCCGCGGCATCGTCACCGCTCTCGCGCCAGCGCACGATCTGGCCGTAGAGGTTGTTGGCGCGGGGATTGGGGCCACCCACCGGCATGCCGTCTTCACCGCGCTTGGTGTTGTTGGTTAGGGTGCAGTAGACCTGGCCGTCCTTGGGGCTGACGGCGATCCACTCGGGTCGGTCCATGCGCGTGGCGCCGACCTGGCTACCGGCCTGGCGGGCGTGGATGAGCACCTCGGCCTGGCTGGCGAAGCCGTTGGCGGCGGTGAGGCCGTTCTCGCCATGCACCAGCGGCAGCCACTGGCCGCGGCCCTTGGGACGGTTCGGGTCGCGGTCGCCCTCGTCGAAGCGGGCGACATAGAGGGTGCCGTGGTCGAGCAGGTCGCGATTGGCCTTGGGGTCGTCCTGCAGGCGGTCGCGGCTGACGAACTTGTAGATGAATTCGCCACGTTCGTCGTCGCCCATGTAGACCACCACGCGGCCATCACGGGTGCGGGCGAGGGCGGCGTTCTCGTGCTTGAAGCGACCCAGGGCGGTGCGCTTGACCGGCTTGGCCTGGGGATCGAAGGGATCGATCTCGGTGATCCAGCCGTGGCGGTTGAGTTCGTTGGGATTCTGCGCCAAGTCGAAACGATCGTCGTGCAGGTGCCAGTCGTTCTCCACGCTGGCGTGCTTGACGCTGTAGCGCTTCTGGGCCGCATCGAATTTCAGGTTGGCGTCGCGGCTGCCAAAGACATCGGTGAAGTTCTCTTCGCAGGTTAGATAGGTGTGCCAGGGGGTGGCGCCGCTGGAGCAGTTCTGGAAGGTACCCAATACTTCGCGTCCGGCCGAGTCGGCGGCGGTCTTGAGCAGGTCGTGGCCAGCAGCCGGACCGCTGACGGCGATGGGCGTATTGCCATGCACCCGGCGGTTGTAAGGCGAGCCCTGGACGAAGTGCCATTGGCCGTCCACGCGCTTCACCTCGATCACCGAGACGCCCTCGGCGGCCTGGGCCTTGCGGGTGTCTTCCAGGGACTTTGGCGGGGTGCCGTGGCTGAGCAGATAGCGGTAGTTGGTGTATTCGTTGTTGATCGCCATCAGCGCCCGGTCCGGATCGTCCGGGAAGGGATAGAAGGCCATGCCATCGTTGTTGTCACCGAACTGCACGGCTTGGTCGGCGGCGCTGGGGCTGCCATCGGGGCGGAAGGCCGGGCCATCGGTGTGCAGTGGCTGGCCCCAACTGATGAGCACGCTGGCGCGATAGCCGGGCGGCACCACCAGGGTGTCGGCGGTAGAAGCCGGGATGTTGGCGAAGCCAATCAGGGGACTGCCCGAGGCCTCGCTGACGGCGTCGGCCAGAGCACTGCGACCGAGCAGGCCACCGCCAAGGAACAGGGCAGCACCGGCGAGGGCACCCGCGCCGATGAAGCGTCGGCGGCTGAGGTGGACGAGGCGTTCGAGATCGGTCTGGTCGTTGTGCATGCGGATGGCTCCCTCACGGTGTGCAGGCGAGGCTAGTCAGACTAAATGACGTTTTGGTGACAGCGGCTAGTCGCCGGGTGGTGGTGTCCGCGCCAGGCAATAGACGTCTACCCGCCTGGCGCCAGCGCGCTTGAGCAGGCGTGCCAGGCTGTCGGCGGTGGCGCCGGTAGTGAGGACGTCATCCACCAGGGCCAGATGGCGACCCTCCAGCTGGGCGTCCTGCACCAGGGCGAAGGCCTGTTTGAGATTGCGCCGCCGCTCGCTGGCGCTCAGGCCTTGCTGGCTGTGCTGTTCCTGCACCCGCTGCAACAATCCGCCATCCACCGGCAGTTGCAGGGCCTGGCCGAGCCAGTTGGCCAGCAGGGCGGCCTGGTTGAAGCCGCGCTGGTGCAGGCGCAAGGGTGAGAGCGGGACCGGCAGCAACAATTCCGGGCGTGGCTGGCCTTCGTCGAACAGGTGCTGCAGATGCCGCGCCAGCAGCGTCCCGGCCACGCGACCGAGACTGCCCTGGTCGCGATGCTTGAATCTGTTGATCAGGGTGTCGACTGGAAAGGCATAGCGCCAGGGCGCCAGTACCTGGTCGAAGGCCGGCGGCCCGGCTAGGCAGTTGCCGCAGAGCAGGCCGTCCACCGGCAGGGGCAGGGCGCAGCATTGGCAATGGGGCCCAAGCCAGGGCAATTCGCTGTCGCAGCCTTCGCACAGTGGCAGTCCGGCCGGAAGCCAGGCGGCGCAGAGGGCGCAACTGGTCCCGGGCCGCAGGCGTTGCCAGTGGCGCTTCATTACCTGGGAGAGCGGTGGGGGCATGACGGCATCCGTGCCGAGCGAGAGCTCTACTGTGCCAGGCGGCGCGCCTGGCGACCAGTCAGCCGCGGATCAGCCAGCTCATCACCATGAGGCCGAGAATCAGCCAGATGACGCCACCCACCACCGAGCGCGCCATGAAGGCCCGTACCGCGGCGTAGAGCAGCAACAGGCCGATGGCCAGGACCACGAAGCTGATATAGGAGTCGTCCATGCCGATGGAGCGGGCCATGCCATGGAGAAAGTCGTGCACGGCATCGGCGAGGCCGCCGAGGACCGAACCGAACAGATCGATGATGAAACGGATGACCTGGCCGAGCGCGGCGCCGAGCCAGTCGAAGAAGCCTTCAGTACGCATGGATGTTCCCGGATCCTTGGCAATGTCCCTTGGAACCCGCGAAGCCCGCCGGGTTCGCTGGTGATCCGCGCTACACTGCGCGTTTTCCGCAGTGTCTCTCAAGTTCCTAGTGATGACAGCTACCGACGCGCTACCCCTGATCCTGCTTCCCGGCCTGCTCTGTGACCAGCGTCTCTGGGCCATACAGGCCGCCGACCTGGCCGATACCTGCCCGGTGCTTATCCCCGATCTCACCCGCGATCTGGGTATCGTCGCCCTGGCGCGCCGGGTGCTGGCCGAGGCGCCGCCGCGCTTCGCCCTGGGCGCCCTGTCCATGGGCGGCTATGTGGCCTTCGAGATTCTGCGCCAGGCGCCGGAGCGGGTGGTGCGGCTGGCGCTGTTCGACACCATGGCCAGCCCGGATGCCCCCGAGCGCGCCGCCCAGCGCCGCGCCATGCTCGACCTGGCCGAGCGCGGGCGCTTTCTCGGCATCAGTCCGCAACTGCTGCCGCGCCTGATCCACGCCTCGCGCCTGGGCACGCCGGTCGCTGACACCGTGCTGGCCATGGGCAAGGCGGTGGGCAAGGAAGCCTTTCTGCGTCAGCAGCAGTCCATCATCGACCGCCCCGACTCGCGGCCCACCTTGGCGCAGATCCGCATACCGACCCTGATCGTGGTCGGCGCCCAAGACCAGCTCACCCCGCCGGCCGAAGCCGAGCTGATGCACGCCGGTATCCAGGACTCGCGGCTGGTGGTACTGGACAACTGCGGCCACCTGCCGCCGCTGGAACTGCCGGAGCGGACCACGGCGCTGCTGCGGGAATGGCTGGCCTGACCCCTTGTCGCGGGCGCTGAACCCGGGCGGCAGGCGGGCCTCCATTGGCAAAGCCTTGAGGGAGTTCCGTATGTCGCGTCGTCCACCGCTGTCCGTCCTTTCCCTGGTGCTGGGCCTCGCCCCCACTGCCGTGGCCCTGGCCGCGCCGGTGGGGACCGGTCAGCCCGAGCACCTGTACTTCGCCGATGACGGCGTCATCCCCAACAGCCGCCTGCCCGTGCTCCTCTATCGCCAGATTCCTTTGGAAGGAACCAACCGCGCGGCGGCGCTGGAGCGACTGTTCGCCGACAACGCCTGGCCGCCGCAGTGGCGCTATGGCGTCTACGACTACCATCACTATCACCCCAATGCCCATGAGGCCCTGGGTGTGGCGCGCGGCCAGGCGCGGCTGCGTCTTGGCGGCGAGCAGGGGCAGGACGTGGCGGTGACCGCGGGTGATGTGGTGGTACTGCCGGCGGGTACCGGGCACCGCAATCTGGAGTCCAGTGCGGACTTCCTGGTGGTGGGCGCCTATCCGCCCGATCAACAGGACTTCATCACCCAACGCGCCGATCCGGCCGCCCATGGGCGTTCGGTCGAACTGATCGCCCAGGTGCCCTTGCCTACGAGCGACCCGGTGAGCGGGCGCGAGGGCGCGCTGCCCACGCTGTGGCGCTAACAGAGTCGCGTCAGGGTGGCTTCGTCTGGCTGACCGGCGAAAAAGGTCTTCAGCGCCTGGCGAAAGGGCTCGGGGTCTTCAGCCACGGCGGCGAAGAGGGTCAGGCAGGAGTGAAACTTGAGATCGTCCGGCTGCCCGAACAGCGCCGTGGCGGACAGCTCAGGATGTTCCAGTGCCGCCGCGGTGATCTCCCGCAGACGCGGCCCCAGCAGTGGATGCGCCAGATAGGCACTGGCCTCGTCGCGGGAAGCGATGGCGTAGTGCTGGGCGGTCTCGCTACGCCCCAGCCCCTGGATCTGCGGAAAGATGAACCACATCCAGTGACTGCGCTTGCGCCCGGCGCGGATCTCCGCCAGGGCGGTGGCATAGGTGTCGGCCTGGGCGTCGAGGAAGCGTTGCAGATCGTGAGCGGCGGGCATGGCAAAACTCCGGGCCTTTTGCCTATCGGCAGGTCAGCCCGGAGGAAGTGCCGGCCAAGGGACGAGCGGTCTAGCTGCGGATCGTCTGGTAGCGAGCCTCAGCGCCGTCGCCGGCCTCGTCCAGATCGATGCGCGAGGTCTCGGGCAGACTCAGGCCGCCGATCAGGCCGAGCAGGGCGATCAGGATCAGGTAGAGCGCCGGCGAGAGATTGCTGCCGGTGGCGCCGATCAGCCAGGTCGCCATCAGTGGCGCGGTGCCGCCGAAGATGGTGTAGGCCAGGTTGTAGGTGATGGCGCCCGCGGTGTAGCGGGTGCGGGTCGGAAAGACCTCGCTGAGCAGCGGCGCGGTCACTACGTTGCACAGCACCGCCCCGGCGCCCAGCAGTAGCGAGCCCAGCAGGGCACTGCCGAACTGGCCGCTGCTGGCCAGCAGCAGCGCCGGATAGACGCCTACCGCCAGCACCAGGCTGGCCAGCACCGTGGTCATGCGCCGCCCGATGCGATCGGTGACGCGCCCCAGCACCGGACAGGCGGCCGCGGCGGCGAACAGGGTGATCAGGCTGATGGCCAGGGCTGCGGCCCGGTCGAAGCCGCCTGCCAGTTGCAGGTAGGTGGAGAAGTAGGTGGTGAACATATAGAAGGACAGCGCCGTCAGCGAGATGAAGGCACCGAGGCGCAGGATCGAGCAACCCTGCAGCCTGAGCGTCTCGCCCAGCGGCGAATGGCTGACCTCATGGTCGGCTTCCAGCGCCTGGAAGGCCGGCGTCTCGTCCAGCTTCAGGCGCAGGTAGAGACCGATCAGACCCAGCGGCGCGGCGGCCAGGAAAGGGATGCGCCAGCCCCAGTCGGCCATGACCGCAGCGCCCAGCAGCCGCTCCAGGCCCCAGGCGGTCAGGGCGGCGCTGGCGAAGGCGAGAAAGGTCGAGACCGGCACGAAGCTGCCATAGCGTCCGCGACGATCGCGCGGCGAATGCTCCATCACGTAGGCGCAGGCGCCGGCGTATTCGCCCCCGGCGGAAAAGCCCTGGGCGCAACGGATCAGCGTCAGCAGGATCGGTGCCCAGATGCCGATGGTGGCGTAGCTGGGCAGGATGCCGATCAGGGCGGTGGCGCCGGCCATGATCAGGATGGTCAGCGCCAGGGTACGCTTGCGGCCGATGCGGTCGCCCAGCAGGCCGAAGACGATGCCGCCCAATGGGCGAAAGGCGAAGGCCACGGCAAAGACGGCAAAGGTCTTGAGCAGGCCGGCAGTGGCATCCCCACTGGGAAAGAAGTGCGCCGCGAGCAGAGTGGCGAGAAAGCCGTAGAGGGCGAAATCGAACCATTCGACGAAGTTGCCGATGGACGCGGCGGAGATGACCTTGCGCAGGGTGGCGGGTGAAACGGGGGTCGCTGTCTGGCTCATGGCGGGCCTCAGGAAAGGGAGGAGACGGAGGCAGAAATGAAGCGCCTGGTTTTATTGTCATGAAGTCGGGGCGTACCGCAGGATCGACCCTAGTCCTTTTCCCGTGATCGAGCAGTCCCGCCAGCGACTTGTCCACCGTTGGAACCGACTTCAGGAGCCCAGCCATGCCCATGACCACCACCTATGCGGAGCGGGAACCCGCCCGCGCCGACGTCGATGCCCTGCCCGGGGTGACCCTGCTGGAATTCGGCGTACCCTGGTGCGGCCACTGTCGCGCCGCCCAGCCGCTGCTTGCCACGGCCCTGGCAGAGCATCCCACCGTGCGCCATCTCAAGATCGAGGATGGCTCCGGGCGCCGTCTGGGGCGCTCTTTCCGCGTCAAGCTCTGGCCGACCTTGATCGTCTTCAAGGAAGGCCAGGAGCTGGCGCGGCTGGTACGCCCGAACGGGGCGGCAGAACTGCGCGAAGCCCTGGCCCTGGCGGACTGACCGGTCGTTCCGCTCGTCCTCGCCGCGCTTGACAAGGCCGGGGCTGGAACATTAGTTTCAAACGACTGTTTAAACGCCCTGGCGGCGGGTCCGCAGCGACACTGCCGCCACCCTCGACAACAAGCATTCGCAAAGAGGTAACAGTCATGCCCGATTACAAAGCCCCCCTGCGGGACATCCGCTTCGTTCGCGACGAACTCCTGGGCTATGACGCGCACTACCAGAGCCTGCCAGGTTGCGGCGATGCCACCCCCGACATGGTTTCCGCCATCCTCGAAGAGGGCGCCAAGTTCTGCGAACAGGTCCTGGCGCCGCTCAATCGCATCGGCGACCAGCAGGGCTGCACCTGGAGCGAAGAGGGCGTGAAGACCCCCGATGGCTTCAAGGAAGCCTATGCCCAGTTCGTCGAGGGCGGCTGGCCGAGCCTGGCGCACAACCCGGCCCACGGTGGCCAGGGCCTGCCCGAGTCCCTCGGCATCTCCCTGTCGGAAATGGTCGGCCAGGCCAACTGGTCCTGGGGCATGTACCCCGGCCTGTCCCACGGCGCCATGAACACCCTGGAGCAGCACGGCACCGACGAGCAGAAGCACACCTACCTGGAAAAGCTGGTGACCGGCGAATGGACCGGCACCATGTGCCTGACCGAACCCCACTGCGGTTCCGACCTGGGCATGCTGCGCACCAAGGCCGAGCCGCGCGCGGACGGCAGCTACGCCATCACCGGCACCAAGATCTTCATCTCCGCCGGTGAACACGACATGGCCGAGAACATCGTCCACATCGTGCTGGCCCGCCTGCCCGACGCCCCCGCCGGCACCAAGGGCATCTCGCTGTTCATCGTGCCCAAGCGCCTGCCCGACGCCAGCGGCGCGGCCGGCGAGCGCAATGCCGTGCACTGCGGTTCCCTCGAACACAAGATGGGCATCCACGGCAACGCCACCTGCGTGATGAACTTCGACGGCGCCACCGGTTTCCTGATCGGCCCGCCGAACCGTGGCCTGAACTGCATGTTCACCTTCATGAACTTCGCTCGCGTTGGTACCGCTCTGCAGGGTCTGGCCCATGCCGAGGTAGCCTTCCAGGGTGGTCTGAAGTACGCCCGCGAGCGTCTGCAGATGAGATCCCTGACCGGTCCCAAGGCGCCCGAGAAGCCCGCCGATCCGATCATCGTGCACCCCGACGTGCGCCGCATGCTGCTGACCATCAAGGCCTTCGCCGAAGGCAGCCGGGCGATGATCTACTACACCGCCAAGCTGGTGGACATCCTCAAGTACAGCCAGGACGAAGAGCAGAAGCAGCAGGCCGAGACCCAGATGGCCTTCCTCACCCCCATCGCCAAGGCCTTCATGACCGAGGTCGGCTTCGAGGCGGCGAGCCATGGCGTGCAGATCTATGGCGGCCACGGCTATATCGCCGAGTGGGGCATGGAGCAGAACCTGCGCGATGCGCGCATCGCCATGCTCTACGAGGGCACCACCGGCATCCAAGCCATCGACCTGCTGGGTCGCAAGGTGCTGATGACCCAGGGTGAGTCGCTCAAGGCCTTCACCAAGGTGGTGCACAAGTTCTGCCAGGCTCAGGCCGAGAATGCCGACCTCAAGGCCTTCGTCGAGCCGCTGGCCAAGCTGAACAAGGAGTGGGGCGAGATCACCCTCAAGGTCGGCATGGCCGCCATGAAGGATCGCGAGGAGGTGGGTGCCGCCGCCGTCGACTACCTGATGTACTCCGGCTATGTCTGCCTGGCCTACTTCTGGGCCGACATGGCCCGGGTCGCCGCCGAGAAGCTGGCCGCCGGTACCGACGAGGCCGCCTTCTACCAGGCCAAGCTGGCCACCGCGCGCTTCTACTACGAGCGCCTGCTGCCCCGTACCCGGGCCCATGCCGAGGCGCTGCTGGCCGGTGCCGGCAGCCTGATGGCCCTGGCCGAGGAAGACTTCGCGCTCGGTTACTAAGAGCACGAAGCTCCTCTGAAAACCCCGCTCCGGCGGGGTTTTCGCTTTTTCACGCATGCGAAAAAAGCCAGCCGGCGCGGACCTCCGATCGGCTGACCGTCAGGTCAGATCATGAACCTATGTCTCCCTTCCGGTTCGGTCTTACACTCGGGTCATACCGACAAGAATACTTTCCGAGGAGACTCGACATGGCCGACTACACCCCGCCGCTTCGCGATATCCGTTTCGTGCTGGATGCCGTCCTCAAGGTCAAGGACCGCTGGAGTCAGTGGCCCGCCCTGGCCGAGGTGGTGGATGGCGAGACCGCCGATGCCATCCTCGAAGAAGCCGGCAAGCTGTGCGCCCAGGAACTGGCGCCGCTCAATCGTAATTCCGATGAAGAAGGCTGCCACTGGAAAGACGGCGAGGTGACCACCCCCCAGGGTTTCCGCCAGGCCTACCAGGCCTTTGCCGAAGGTGGCTGGGTCGGGGTCGGTGGCGATCCCGAATACGGCGGCATGGGCATGCCCAAGGTGCTCACCGCCCAGGTCGAGGAAATGATGCACGCCAGCTGCCTGGCCTTCGGTCTCTATCCGATGCTCAGCGCCGGTGCCTGCCTGGCCCTGCACGCCCATGGCAGCGCAGAACTGAAGCAGGCCTATCTGCCCAACCTCTACAGCGGCCAGTGGGCCGGCTCCATGTGCCTGACCGAGCCCCATGCCGGTACCGACCTGGGTTTGATCCGCACCCGCGCTGAGCCCCAGGCCGACGGCAGTTACCGGGTCACCGGCACCAAGATCTTCATCACCGCCGGCGAGCACGACCTCACCGAGAACATCATCCACCTGGTGCTGGCCAAGCTGCCCGATGCTCCGGCCGGCTCGCGGGGCATCTCGCTGTTCCTGGTGCCCAAGATCCTGGTGGACGAGGCGGGTGCCCTGGGCGCGCGCAACGCCGTGGCCTGTGGCTCCTTGGAACACAAGATGGGCATCAAGGGTGCTGCCACCTGCGTGATGAACTTCGACGGCGCGGTGGGTTATCTGGTGGGCGAGGTCAACAAGGGCCTGGCCGCCATGTTCACCATGATGAACTACGAGCGCCTGGGCGTTGGCATCCAGGGCCTGGGGTCGAGCGAGCGCTCCTACCAGAATGCCCTGGCCTATGCCCGCGAGCGCCTGCAGAGCCGCTCGCCTGCCGGTATCCAGCAGGCCGCCAAGAACGCCGATCCCATCATCGTTCACCCTGACGTGCGCCGCATGCTGCTGACCATGAAGGCCCTGAACGAAGGCGGCCGGCTGTTCTCCAGCTATGTCGCCCTGCAACTCGACACCGCCAAGTACAGCCCCGAGCCCGTCGAGCGCGAACGCGCCGAAGCCCTGGTGGCGCTGTTGACCCCGGTCGCCAAGGGCTTCCTCACCGATCTCGGCCTGGAACTCTGTGTCGCGGGTCAGCAGGTGTTCGGCGGCCATGGCTACATCCGTGAATGGGGCCAGGAGCAACTGGTGCGTGACGTGCGCATCACCCAGATCTACGAAGGCACCAATGGCATCCAGGCCCTCGACCTGGTCGGCCGCAAGCTGGCCGGCAGTCGTGGCGCCCTCTACCGGCCCTTCAGCGAAGAGGTCCACGGCTATCTCGCCAGCCTGCCGGCGGACAACGAATTCGCCGCGCCCCTGCGCCAGGCCCTGGATCAACTGGATGGCGCGACCGAGTGGCTGCTGCAGGCGGGTACCACCGACCCTCATGAGCTCGGCGCCGCCTCGGTGGATTACCTGCATCTGTTCGGCTATGTCGCCTATGCCTATCTCTGGGCACGGGCGGCGGCGGCTGCTGCGGATCAGGAAGCCAGCTTCGCCGAAGCCAAGCTGGCCACTGCACGCTTCTATTTCGCCCGCCTGCTGCCGCGCACCCTGAGCTTGGCCGCCGCCGTGCGCAGTGGCGCCCAGCCGCTCTACGCCCTGGCTGAGGAGGCCTTCTAAGCGATTGACCGGCAAGGTGAAAAGCCATGCGGTGTAAGCTTTGGCTTACATGACGTCGCCGCGATAAGCCATCGCCTAGTCCATGGGAGCTGCGTAATCTACACCCATCGGATCGCGGTACAGGATGTACCCAGCGCTCCAGATGATTTCAAGGAAATGTGGCCAGGATGGCCCCCCGGCAAGGATGTCGGGCAGAGACTTACAGGGATAGATGGCCAAGGATTGGCGGCCCGACAAGGATGTCGGGTTAAGTCTGCGAAACCCCGCTTCGGCGGGGTTTTTTATTGCCTGCCGGAACCTGATTCGGGCGTACCAGTCTTAGAGGCATCTTCTTGCCCACCCACTACTGGAGCCTGAAATGGACCTCATCCGCCTTATCTTTGCCATCATCCTCCCTCCCGTGGGCGTCTTCCTGCAGGTTGGCTTCGGCGGTGCCTTCTGGCTGAACATCCTGTTGACGCTGCTGGGTTACATTCCGGGTATCATCCATGCCGTCTGGGTGATTGCCCGTCGCTGACCAGAGGCGCGGACGCGCGTTGCGTGTCTCGATCGATCAGTTGAGCTGCGAGCCCGCTGCAACGGAGGCGACGACGCCAGCGCCGCTGGTGTCCACGTCCGGCCAGCGCGTGTTCTGCAGGCTTTTCGAAAGAACCCTGCCAAGGCGTGGCAGGGTTCCGATCGGTCTTCGGTCGTGTCTCGGCGGATGACGGCAATCCCGCTGACAGAGGCCTAGCCGCCGCCGACCGTTTCGTCCTGTACAAGGCTTTCAGACCCCATGAATCGCGAGTCGCCCCTCGATCAGAAGCACTTCAGCCAGATCCTCAAGCGCAATCTTTCCCTGCCCCTGAGTATCGGTGTCTTCAGCGCGATCTTCTTCATCGCCATCATCTATTACCTACTGAAAGTTACCCAGTGGGTCGAGCACACCGACCGCGTCATCAGCGAGGCCAACGCCAACTTCCGCCTGGTGGTCGATCTGGAAACCGGGATGCGCGGCTATCTGCTGAGCGGCAATACCAGCTTTCTGCAGCCTTATGAGCGCGCCCTGCCCAATGTCGAGCCGCAACTCGATGAGCTGAAGAATCTGGTCAGCGACAGTGCCGTGCAGATTCGCCGACTGGAGCGGATCGAGGCGGTGCACCGCGAGTGGCGCCAATACGCCAGCCAGGTGATCGAGGCGCGCCGCATTGGGGGGGATTTCCAGACACCGCTGAGCGATGGTCAGGGCAAGAATCGCATCGACAGCATCCGGCGCGACTACACCGACTTCATCGCCTACGAAGAGCAGATGCGCGCCGAGCGCACCGAGACGGCCAGCCGCATGACGGTGATCTTCGTCGCCGCCTTCCTCATCGTCAGCCTGCTGTTGTCGGGCATCATGGCCTTCTTTGGTCGCCGGGAACTCATGCGGCTCTCCGCGACCTATACCCGGCTGCTCGATCAGCAGGCCGAGCACACCGACAACCTGGAGCGGCAGAGCTGGTTCCGCTCCGGCCAGAATCAGCTGTCGGAAGCGGTCATCGGCCAGGCGTCGCTGGCGCCGCTGGGCCAGAGCATCCTGCAATTCCTGGCGCGCTATCTGGGCGCCGCGGCCGGCGCGCTCTATGTGCGTCTCGACGATGGCAGCCTGGAGCGCGTCGCCGACTATGCCCTGGACGACGAGGGGCGCCGCCGTCGCCAGCGCCTGGCACCGGGCGAGGGCCTGGCCGGTCAGGCCGTCCTGGACGGTCGCCCCATGGCGCTCGACCAGCTGCCCGTCGACTACCTCAAGGTCAACTCGGCGCTGGGTGAACGACAGGCCAGCGCGGCGCTCATCGTACCCATCGAGAACGATGGCCGGGTGAATGGCGTGGTGGAACTGGGTTTCCTGCGTGCCCTGCGTCCGCAGGACGAAGAACTACTGACCCTGATCGCCGATTCCATCGGCTCCTCGGTGGAAGCCGCGCGCTATCGCCAGCGCCTGCAGCAGGTGCTGGCGGAAACCCAGCAGCTCAACGAAGAACTGCAGGTGCAGCAGGAAGAGCTGCGCACCGCCAACGAAGAGCTGGAAGAGCAGTCCCAGGCACTGAAGGAATCCCAGGTCCATCTGGAACAGCAGCAGGCCGAACTGGAGCAGACCAACGAGCAGCTCTCCGAACAGGCCCAGGAGCTCCTGCAGCAGCGCGACGTGCTGGACGACCGCAACAATCGCCTCAACGAAGCCCAGCAATTGCTGGAAGACCGGGCACGCGAGCTGGAGCGGGCCAGCCAGTACAAGTCCGAATTCCTGGCGAACATGTCCCATGAATTGCGTACGCCGCTGAACAGCTCGCTGATCCTGTCCAAGCTGCTAGCGGACAACCCCGCCGGCAACCTGAGCACCGAGCAGGTGCGCTATGCCGAGTCCATCTATTCGGCAGGCAACGACCTGCTCACCTTGATCAACGACATCCTCGATATCTCCAAGGTCGAGGCCGGCATGCTGGAGATCCGTCCGGAACAGATGTCCGTGCGCCGCCTGGTGGAAGCCCTGAAGACCGCCTTCGAGCCGGTGGCCCAGAACAAGGGCGTCGCCTTCGTGGTGGAGCTGGACGAGCGGATGCCGCCAGCCTTCTTCAGCGATCGCCAGCGGGTCGAGCAGATCCTCAAGAACCTGCTGTCCAACGCCTTCAAGTTCACCGAACACGGCCAGGTCAGCCTGCGCCTGTCCCTGGAGGACGGCCAGCCCAGCTTCGCGGTGAGCGATACCGGCATCGGCATCGCCGTTGAGCAGCAGGAGCTGATCTTCGAGGCCTTCCGCCAGGCGGATGGCGCCATCACCCGTCGCTACGGCGGCACCGGCCTAGGACTGTCGATCTCCCGCGACCTGGCGCTACTGCTGGGAGGCACCCTGAGCGTCACCAGCCAGCCGGGCGAGGGCAGCACCTTCACCCTGCGCCTGCCGCTGGAGTACCAGGAAGCCGCCGCGCCCAGCCTGCCGGTGACACCGATCATGGCTCCAGCCCAAGCCGCCACGCCGGCCGCCACAACGCCCGCGCCGCTGGCGACCCTGGCCGCCACCCCGCGTCCGGCCGCGCCGCCGCCGGTCACCGAGGCCGCGGCACCCGTGGGCGCCGCCTTCGCCGACGACCGCGACAGCTGGCCCTATCCGGATCGCCGAGTGCTGGTGATCGAAGACGAGGTGCCCTTCGCGCAGATCCTCTTCGATCTCGCCCACGAACTGAAGTACAGCTGCCTGGTCGCCCACCGCGCCGAGGAAGGCTTCGCCGCGGCGCTGGAATACCGCCCCGACGCCATCCTGCTCGACATGGGCCTGCCGGATCATTCCGGTCTCACGGTGCTGGAGCGGCTCAAGGAAAATCCGCTGACCCGCCACATCCCGGTGCACGTGGTCTCGGCCTCGGATCGCATCGAGACCGCCATGCACATGGGCGCGGTCGGCTACGCCATCAAGCCCACCACCCGCGACGAATTGCGCGAGGCCTTCACCCGCTTGGAAGCCAAGTTCGCCGCCGGCATCAAGCGGGTGCTGCTGGTGGAGGACGATGCCCTCCAGCGCGACAGCATCGCCAAGCTGATCGGCGACGTGGACGTGGAGATCACCGCGGTGGAGATGGGCAGCCAGGCCCTGGAGCTGCTGCGCGACGAGGTCTACGACTGCATGGTCATCGACCTCAAGCTGCCCGACATGGAGGGCGGCGAATTGCTCGAACGCATGGCCAGCGAAGACATCTGCTCCTTCCCGCCAGTGATCGTTTACACCGGTCGCAGCCTGACCCGCGATGAAGAAGCGGCGCTGCTCAAGTATTCGCGCTCCATCATCATCAAGGGCGCGCGCTCGCCGGAGCGGCTGCTGGACGAGGTGACCCTGTTCCTGCACAAGATCGAGGCCGACATGCCGCTCGATCGCCAGCGCATGCTGGAAAGCGCTCGCAGCCGCGAGAAGGCCTTCGACGGCCGCACCCTGCTGCTGGTGGACGACGACGTGCGCAACATCTTCGCCCTCACCAGCGCCCTGGAGCAGAAGGGCGCCAAGGTGGAGATCGCCCGCAACGGCCTGGAAGCGCTGGAGAAACTCGACAACAGCGACACCATCGACCTGGTGCTGATGGACATCATGATGCCGATGATGGACGGCTACGAAGCCATGCGCGAGATCCGCAAGCGGCCGCACATGAAGAAGCTGCCGATCATCGCCATCACCGCCAAGGCCATGAAGGACGACCAGGAGCGCTGCCTCGCCGCCGGCGCCAGCGACTACCTGGCCAAGCCCATCGACCTGGACCGGCTGTTCTCGCTGATCCGCGTCTGGATGCCGTCGCTGGAGCGCCTGTAGGTCATGAGCGAACGGCTGCAGGACATCGAGCTGAGGTTGCTGCTGGAAGGCATCTTCCTGAGATACAGCCACGACTTCCGCAATTACTCCAAGGCCTCGCTCAAGCGGCGGGTGCTGCAGGCGCTGACGCGCTTCGACTGCCCGAGCATCTCAACGCTGCAGGAGCGGGTCCTGCGCGATCCGGCGCTGTTCGCCGAGCTGCTGCAGTTCATCACCATCCCGGTGAGCGAGATGTTTCGCGACCCGGGCTACTTCCTCGCCCTGCGTCAGCAGGTGGTGCCGGTGCTGCGTACCTATCCCTCGCTCAAGGTGTGGATCGCCGGCTGCAGCACCGGCGAGGAAGTCTTCTCCATGGCCATCCTGTTCCAGGAAGAGGGGCTGCTCGACCGCACGCTCTTCTATGCCACCGACATCAATCCGCGCTCCATGGAAAAGGCTCGCCAGGGCATCTTTCCGCTGGAGCGGATGCGCGCCTACACCGCCAGCTACCAGAAGGCCGGCGGTACCCGCGCCTTTTCCGACTATTACACCGCGGCCTACGACGGCGCCCTGTTCGACAAGTCGCTGATCGCCAACGTGACCTTCGCCGACCACAGCCTGGCCACCGACAGCGTCTTTTCCGAGACCCAGCTGGTGTCCTGCCGCAACGTGCTCATCTACTTCAACAAGAATCTGCAGAATCGGGCGCTCGGCCTGTTTCACGAGTCCCTGAGTCATCGCGGCTTTCTCGGCCTGGGCAGCAAGGAGTCGCTGGACTTCTCCGCCTATGCCGGTCACTTCGAGCCGGTGGTGAAGCAGGAACGGCTGTTCCGCAGGCTCTAGCATGTTCCCGCCCCGCAAACCCTTGCGCCTCATCGTCATCGGAGCCTCGGCCGGCGGGCTGCAGGTGCTGCTGCGTCTGCTCTCGCCCCTGCCGGCCAGTTTTCGCCTGCCGCTGGCGGTGGTGCTGCACCTGCCGGACGACCGCAATTCGCGCCTGGCCGAGCTGTTCCAGGCGCGGCTCGCCCTGCAGGTGCGTGAAGCCGAGGACAAGGACGCTATACTGCCGGGCACCCTGTATTTCGCGCCGCCGGGTTATCACCTGCTGGTGGAGGACGACTTCACCCTGTCGCTGTCACGCGATGAGCCGGTGCAGTTTTCCCGGCCGTCCATCGATGTCTTGTTCGAAAGCGCGGCCGATGCCCTGGGCGAGCAGGTCTGCGGCGTCCTGCTCACCGGTGCCAACCACGACGGCGCCAGCGGCCTGCATGCCCTGGCTCAGAACGGCGCGGTGACCGTCGTCCAGTCGCCGCAATCGGCCGAGGTGCCGACCATGCCCGAGGCGGCGTTGAAGAGATTCCACCCGGATTTCGTGCTGGATGTGCCGGGCATCCATCTATTGCTCACCGAGCTGGAACGCGACCATGGCTGATGTACCCGTCGAACAGGCGAAGATCCTGCTCGTAGACGACCTGCCGGAGAATCTCCTGGCACTGGAAGCCCTGCTGCGCAGCGAGGCGCTGGAGATCTTCCAGGCCACCTCCGCCGAAGCCGCGTTGGAGCTCCTGCTGATGCACGAATTCGCCCTGGCGATCCTCGATGTGCAGATGCCGGGCATGAACGGCTTCGAACTGGCGGAAATGATGCGCGGCCTGGAAAAGACCCGGCACATTCCCATCGTCTTCGTCAGCGCCGCCGGTCGCGATCTCAACTATGCCTTCAAGGGCTACGAGAGCGGTGCGGTGGACTTCCTGCACAAGCCCCTCGACGTCCATGCGGTCAAGAGCAAGACCCGGGTCTTCGTCGACCTCTACTGGCACCGCAAGCGCCTGGCCGAGCAACTGGTGGCCCTGGAACAGAGTCGCCAGGAGCAGGAGATCCTGCTGGCCGAGCTGCGCCAGACCCAGGTGGAGCTGCAGCAGGCGGTGCGTACCCGGGACGACTTCATGTCCATGGTTTCCCATGAACTCAAGACCCCGCTCAACACCCTGATGCTCGAAGCCCAGCTGCGCCGTATGTACCTGGACAAGGGCAAACTGGAAGCCTTCACCCCCGACAAGCTGGCGGGCATGGCCGAGCGCGACGAGCGGCAGATCCAGCGTCTGGTGCACCTGATCGACGACATGCTCGACATCTCACGCATCCGCACCGGCAAGCTGTCCATCCGTCCCACGCAGTGCGATCTCGCCGCCCTGGTCAACACCGTGGTGGACAGCTTCGCCTCGCAATTCGCCGCCGCCGGCTGTCCGGTGGAGCTGCACGCCGAAGGCCCGGCGCCCGGCTTCTGGGACGAGTTCCGCATCGAGCAGGTGATCACCAACCTGCTGACCAACGCCATGAGATACGGCGCCGGCCGGCCGGTGGAAATCTCCCTGCGCAGCGATGGGGCCGAGGTGGAACTCAGCGTCAAGGACCATGGCATCGGCATCCCGGTGGAGCATCAGGCGCTGATCTTCCGCCAGTTCGAGCGCGCCAGCGGTACCGAGAACATCGCCGGCCTGGGTCTGGGGCTCTATATCGCCGACCAGATCGTCAAGGCGCACCGCGGCAGCCTGCACGTGGAAAGCATCGCCGGACAGGGCGCGACGTTCCGGCTAAGGCTGCCCTGCCTGTCCGCTTAGGTAGCATTGACAGGACTCCAGACGCTCGCGAGAATCGTGAAAAGAGGTGGGATGTCGTACCTCTTGCCAGATAACTCCATAAGAAGGCGCCCAGTCATGTCCGAAGTTTCCTCGTCTCGTTTCCATCGACTCCTGCTCACCGGCGCCGCCGGCGGCCTGGGCAAGGAGCTGCGCCAGCGGCTCAAGCCCCATGCCGAGATCCTGCGCCTGTCCGATATCGCGCCGATGGATGCGGCCCAGGGGTCAGCGGAAGAGGTGGTCACCTGCGACCTGGCGGACAAGGCCGGCGTCCATGCCCTGGTGGACGGCGTCGATGCCATCCTGCACTTTGGCGGCATCTCCACCGAGCACGCCTTCGAGCCCATCCTCGAAGCCAACATCCGCGGCACCTTCAACCTCTATGAGGCCGCACGGCGCCACGGGGTGAAGCGCATCGTCTTCGCCAGCTCCAACCATGTCATCGGCTTCTACCGCCAGGACCAGCGCATCGACGCCAGCGTGCCCCAACGTCCAGACAGCTACTACGGCCTGTCCAAAGCCTTTGGCGAAGACCTGGCGACGTTCTATTTCGATCGCTATGGCATCGAGACGGTGAGCATCCGCATCGGCTCCTCCTTCCCCGAGGCGCAGAACCGCCGCATGCTCGCCACCTGGCTGAGCTACGAAGACCTGACCGACCTCATCCTGCGCAGCCTGACCACCCCGGACGTCGGTCACACCATCGTCTATGGCGCCTCCGACAACCGCGACAGCTGGTGGGATAATCGCCTGGCCGCGCACCTGGGCTTCCAGCCCAAGGACAACTCCGAGCAATTCCGCGCCAAGGTCGAAGCCCAGCCCATGCCGGCGGCGGACGATCCGTCGATGGTCTACCAGGGTGGTGCCTTCGTCGCCACCGGCCCCTTCGACGACTGAGGGTGCCCGTCATGACCGCTGAACTACTGGTTGATGCCCGCAACGCCACCGGCGAGTGCCCGGTGTGGCACGTCGCCGAACAGGCGCTCTACTGGGTCGATATTCCTGCCAAACGTCTGCACCGCTGGACCCCGGCGGGTACCCTGGACAGCTGGAGCGCACCGGAGATGCTCGCCTGCATTGCCGCCCGCGAGGGCGGTGGCTGGCTCGCCGGTCTGGAAAGCGGCCTCTTCGCGCTGCAGACCGAAGCCTCCGGCCAATTACGCGGCGAGCGCCTGGTCGCCCTCGACCATGCCCAGCCGGCCATGAGATGCAACGACGGTCGCTGCGATCGCCAGGGCCGTTTCCTGGTGGGCACTATGGTGCAGGACATGGCCCAGGGCGCGACCGCTGGGCGCCTCTACAGCCATACCGCAGGAGAGGGTGCCCGATTGCTGCTGGACGATCTCATCGTCCCCAACGGCCTGGCCCTGAGTCCCGATGGCCGCACCCTCTACCTGTCCGACTCCCATCCCAGCCGTCAGCTGATCTGGGCCTTCGATTACGATCCCGACACGGGCACGCCAGGCAATCGGCGACTGTTCGTCGACATGAACGCCCATCCCGGCCGGCCCGACGGCGCCGCGGTGGATGTGGACGGCTGCTACTGGATCTGCGGCAACGATGCCGGCCTGATCCATCGCTTCACCCCGGACGGTCGCCTGGATCGCTCCCTGGCCGTGCCGGTCAAGAAGCCGGCCATGTGCGCCTTTGGCGGGCGCAACCTGGACACCCTGTTCGTCACCTCCATCCGCCCGGGCGGGGATCTCGCCGACCAGCCCCTGGCCGGCGGGCTGTTCGCCCTGGATCCCGGGGTGCAGGGTTTGCCCGAGCCCACCTTCGCGGGCTGAGCGGCAGTCGAACTCAGCTGCAGCAGGACTCCTGGCGGGAGGAGTCCTGGCTCGCCCGCTGACCGGCGCCTGATAGTCCCAGGACACCAGTTGTCATGCTTTTGTCATGAGTGGCGGCAGGGGTTGAGTCCGGGCGGCTTATAATCAAGACCTACCCGCCGCAAATCGCCGCCATGACCCCTTCACCCGCGCTCCGCCCCACCGCCCGTTACTACGGCCTGGAATGGCTGAGATTCCTCATGGCGCTGTACATGGTCGTCTATCACCTGGGCGGGCTCTACAGCGATCTGCCGGATGCCTTCCGCCGCCTGGCCGGCATGGGCTTCTTCGCCACCAGCACCTTCTTCCTGCTCTCCGGCTTTCTGCTGGCCCACGTCAGCCTGGATCGCCAGGGCGCGCTCAAGGGCAGCTCCCGCGGCTTCGTTCTGCGGCGACTGTGCAACCTCTATCCCATCCACCTGCTCACCCTGCTGGTGGCGCTAGGGCTGTCCTACTGGCTGTCCCAGGATTCCTGGTTGGAACACGGGGTACCGGTTTACTACAACCAGCATCCCTATCTGCAGCTGGAGGAGGGCGGCGCGCTGGACGAAATGCTGCCGCTGACCTGGCTGGCCGCTACCACCCATGTGCTCCTGCAGCTGCTCCTGCTGCAATCCTGGGAGCCGCGCTTTCTCTGGCTCAACGGTGCCGCCTGGTCGATCTCGGCGCTGCTGTTCTTCTACCTGCTGTTTCCGCTGCTGGGTCCGCGGCTGATGCGCTTGCGTCGCTGGGCCCTGGCTGCCGTCGTGCTCTGGGGGCTCTATCTGCTCGGTCCGCTGGTGGCCACCTGGGCCCAGGCCTTCGATACCGTCACCGTGGGCGTCATCCACCGCAATCCGCTGATCCGCCTGCCGGAGTTCCTGCTTGGCATCCTGCTCTATCGCGCCGTGCAGGAGCCCTGGGTGGCCGAGACAACCCAGCGCCTACGCCTGCCGCTGCTGCTGTTCGGCCTGACCGGCCTGTGGCTGGGCGCCCTGCTGCTGGAAGGCGATGGCCGCCGATGGTTCTACCTGGTCCACAATGGCCTGCTCACGCCCTTCCAGGCCGCCGTGCTGCTGGCCTGCGCCACCTTCGGTGAGCCCGGCCGCGCCGGCGTGCGCCGCCTGGCCCAGCGCCTCGGTGAGGCTTCGCTGTGCATCTTCGCCGTCCATACCCCGCTGATCGGCGTGCTCGAACCCTGGACCCGCACCCTGCTGGGCTGGATGCACCTGGCCGGCGACAGCCTGGAAGACCTGGCCGAAGACGTCGGTGAGGTGCTGGCGCTGCCCATCCCCATTCCCGGCTGGATGCTGCCGCTGCACCTGGTGCTCATAGTCCTGCTCGGCCTGGCCATGCAGCGCTGGGTGGCCGGCCCGCTAAGGCGTTGGTTGCAGGCGCGGCTGCCCCAGTCTTAAGCAGGTCTTAAGCCAGCCCAGCTAGCCTCGCCGCAGGAATCCGCAGCGGAGCTGAGCCTTGTCCAGCGAATACGAAGTCCACGGCCCCCACGACCACGAAGTGGAACGCGCCGCCCACGGCGAACATCGTCGCGACAGCCTCACCGGCCGCATCGCCGTCACCACCGCCATCCTGGCGACGCTAGGCGCGCTCTGCGCCTATCAGGGCGGCAACGCCGAGAGCCTGGCGCTCTACTACAAGAACGAAGAAGCCATCGCCAAGACCGAAGCCGCCAACCAGTGGGGCTACTACCAGGCCAAGGGCGAAAAACAGAACCTCGCCGACTTGGGCGCCGCGCTCGCGACCAACCCCGACACCGCACAACGCTTCACCCAGGACAGCCAACGCTATGCCCAGCAAAAGGCCGAGATCCGCATCAAGGCCGAAGCCCTGGAGGCCAAGGTCGACGCCAACGAAGCCCTGAGCGAAACCCAACTCCACCGCCACCACCGCTGGGCCCAGGCCACCATGCTCATGCAGGTCGCCATTTCCCTGGCCGCCATCACCTTGCTGACGCGGCGGCGGTGGCTGCAGGCGGCGGTGTACGGGGTGGCGGGGGTTGGGGTGGTGTTTGGGGGGGTGGCGCTACTGCATTTGTAATCTGTAGGCCTTGAAACCTAGCTCAAGGCTAAATTTAGGATCGCCTGATATATGCGAGCCCAAAGGCTGTGAGTTGCTTTTTACATTGCAGGCTGTGGGATAAATAATGACGAGCTCAAATTTAATCTCAGTTGTGTATTGTTCTCGCAAGGGTTTGATATTTCCTCCATTTGGGCTTTAAGCTTAATCAATAATGTTCTGTAATAATATTATTGATTAAATATGAATGCCTGTTTTTATTTCAAGATTATTGTTTTTATTAATTTAGTGCTTTCTCAATTTTTTCCTTTAGGCTTGTGGCAATTTCAAATCCTGCTGGAATCGTAAATCTATCTAATAATTTATCATCCTTTTTTCTTTTTTGAATTACAGCTTTTAATGCCTTGTGCAGCGTTTTTCCTAATACCGCGCCTGCCGTTCCTTCGATGTTTTTCCAAAGATGGTCTGAGCATGCCCCGCCACCATTCTCGTATAAGGTGCGAATAATCAGTTTGCGCTTTTCATAAAATATCTTCTTCGAAGAGTTGCAGTTTTGGGTCGCTTCTGAAATCCATCCTTTTGCCTCGATTTCAGTAATTCCATACAGGGACTGAATATAGTCTGGTTGGCAAAAATAAGCCTCGACATCTACATGATCTGTGATCCATGTGTGTACGCGTTTTGCCTGATAACGCGAGCTCCAGCGCTCGCAGTCATCTGAAGTCATAAAGTCTCTATCTCGATGGATTAGAGCGCTAACTCCAAAATCATTATCCTCAACAAAGCCTTCTAGCATTTTATTACGGGGTAGGTTTTCAATTCCAAAGCAGCGGCAGATCGCGGTTTGTTTGTACAGGCTGGGCCATTGTTTTAGGATGGCTCTAATAGCTGCTGCATCTTCATCTTCAACAAAAAAAAGTATTTTCTTATCCAAACCTCCCCATCCTAGCAAAATCTTTACTGTCTCATCGTCTTGGTCTATGATTTTTCCATCTTTTACCCAAGCCAGCTTAGTGTTGGAAGATGCCGCCCTGGCTATATGAGGGCTGTGCGTAGTCAGTATCGACTGTACTCCAAACTCAGCAACCGCAAACTCCAATGCCTCAATCAATCGTTCCTGTTTGTCAGGGTGTAAGTGTGCATCAGGTTCATCGATTAAAACTAATTTGGGGCGAAACAAGATTATGTAAGAAAATATTTGAATGACTTGAAGGACGCCAGTTGCAGCGCTTTCTAGTGGTAACTTTTCCCCTCCGATTCGGCTGTCTTTAAATGTCGCCTGTATATGAAAATCTTCTCGCTCATCAAAGGCAGTTTCAATCCACACATCAGGGTGTACCATTTGAACAAATTGGTTCAGTTGCGATATTCGCTGCATTGCAGGAGCAATGCTTTCTTCTAGGGGCTGTTTATTGTATATATTGTAAAGAATGTTTCTAAGCACGCTTCCTGCGTCGCCGCTAGCTGCCTGCCGTCGAAGTAACGGCTTGACCAGTATTGTTTCTTTCTCAGATAGTCCGGCTAGTCCAGGAATATATGCCGTTATCAATTCTAATCTTTGTTTGAACGGCGTTACTGCTCCTCCCCCTTCAATATTTACAGAAATACCACTTCGGTTCCTCGCTGCCCAGATTTTAACGTGCGCAGATGAAATAGTCCCAGCGTCATCTTCAGTGTGATTAAAGACCACTGAGGTGGGTTGACTTCCTCTATCTGACGAGAGCTCCTTTTTGTGTGCTGTTCGGAGCGGTTCGCTTGAGGGTGAGTAGTCTAGTCTATCAAAAGAAACAACTTCAGATTGTTTTTTTGGTTCAATGTAACTTGCAGCTCTTGCTGCCCAATGTATGGCTTGGAGTATAGATGATTTTCCTGAGCCGTTAGGCCCTACTAGTATAGTTACATCCGCTAGGTCTAACTCGATTTCTTCTATTGCTTTAAAATTGCTTACTTCAATCGATTTTATTTTTGACCATCGAATTTCTTTTTTAGGAGCAGCGATTTCCGTATTTGAAAGGGACTGTTGTGCCTCTGTCTCTTGGATAATAATCGGGTTTTCATTCGGATCTATACGTTTAATAAAGGTCTTTTTCTTTCTTACCTCTACCGTTATGGTTTTATTTGAAGCTGTCTTATGTCTTTTGGTATTTTTGCCGATGTAACTTGTTTCTTGACTGGATGCTTTTAGGTGGTTAAGAAGTTTTAATTTATCTTCATCCGTTAGGATGTCTGATTCAGATTGCTTATCGATACCTGCAGCACGAAGCTGCTCTATTAACCTGGCGACAGGTGTATTAACAACTTGTGCTAATTGAGAGACTGTTATTCCTTGCAATTATCTTGCTCGCTTTATTTTGGCGGTGATCGAGGTATTTATGTATTCTGATTGATTTCTAGTTGATGGCTCTGGTGTAATACTATAAGCCTGCATTTGCAAAATTTTAGTGATTTTAGGGTTTACTAAATTAAAGGTTTTTTGATCATAATAATATAAGGCTCGTATGCTTGTCGTCAGTTTGATAGGCAAAGGACTATGTCGGAGTAGATTTTGAAATTTGGACCTCTTCTTGTATAACTTCTGCGTCCACTGCGCCTGACGTGCACTGTCAAAGATCCAACCACTTTTTCCGCGAAGATGTCGTAGCGCGACAGAAAGACATGATCGATCTGGGTGGTGCCATCCGGCGTAGGCAGGGTGACATTGTGCAGACGGCGATAGGTCTGTTTGTCGAGCTGCCAATGGGCAAAAAAGCGTACCAGCAGCTCACCCAGATACCCTTTCACCCAGGGTGACTTGAGCAGGCCGATGGCGAAGGCTAGGGGTAGCAGCCAGAACAGCGTCGGCGCGAAGGGCGCCAGAAGGGAGAAGTCCATTTCCCAAGTCCTGCAGGTGACAACACGAACTGTAAGACTAGTGCAGGCAGGGGAGGGGTATGGGACCGTTCGGTAGGGATTCGCGACCGACTTTCGGAAAAGCCCAAATCCCAGGCATGAAAAAGCCGCGCAACGCGCGGCTCCTGAAAGCTGGTGGGCCCACACGGACTCGAACCGTGGACCAAAGGATTATGAGTCCTCTGCTCTAACCGACTGAGCTATAGGCCCTATAGCGCGGAAGAGTATACCGGGGTGGGGAGGGATCGCCAAACCCTTGTCGGGCATAAAAAAACCGGAGCCTGGGCTCCGGTTTCTGGTGCAGCGCTGGCGCCTTACTCGTCGAGGAAGGAGCGCAGGTGTTCGCTGCGGGAAGGGTGGCGCAGCT
Source organism: Pseudomonas benzopyrenica (assembly GCF_036884265.1). Classification (NCBI taxonomy): domain Bacteria; kingdom Pseudomonadati; phylum Pseudomonadota; class Gammaproteobacteria; order Pseudomonadales; family Pseudomonadaceae; genus Pseudomonas; species Pseudomonas benzopyrenica. The sequence continues at coordinate 371,977 of NZ_CP145723.1, forward strand.
TGCGCAGGGCCTTGGCTTCGATCTGGCGGATACGCTCGCGGGTGACGTCGAACTGCTTGCCCACTTCTTCGAGGGTGTGGTCGGTGTTCATGTCGATGCCGAAGCGCATGCGCAGGACCTTGGCTTCACGAGCGGTGAGGCCGGAGAGCACGTCGCGGGTGGCTTCCTTGAGGCTTTCGCTGGTGGCCACTTCGATCGGGGACTGCATGGTGCTGTCCTCGATGAAATCGCCCAGGTGCGAATCCTCGTCGTCGCCGATGGGCGTCTCCATGGAGATCGGTTCCTTGGCGATCTTGAGCACCTTGCGGATCTTGTCCTCGGGCATCTCCATGCGCTCGCCCAGCTCTTCCGGGGTCGGCTCGCGGCCCATCTCCTGCAGCATCTGGCGGGAGATCCGGTTCAGCTTGTTGATCGTCTCGATCATGTGCACCGGAATCCGGATGGTACGTGCCTGGTCGGCGATGGAGCGGGTGATAGCCTGGCGAATCCACCAGGTGGCATAGGTGGAGAACTTGTAGCCACGGCGGTATTCGAACTTGTCCACCGCCTTCATCAGGCCGATGTTGCCTTCCTGGATCAGATCGAGGAATTGCAGGCCGCGGTTGGTGTACTTCTTGGCGATGGAGATCACCAGACGCAGGTTCGCCTCGACCATTTCCTTCTTGGCACGGCGAGCCTTGGCCTCGCCGATGGACATGGCGCGGTTGATGTCCTTGATCTGCGAGACCTTCAGCTCGTAATCGCGCTCCAGCTCGGCGAGCTGGGCCTGCTTGGCCTGGATGTCGGCCTGGAAGCGCTCGAGACCTTCGGCGTACTTGGGCTTGCCCTTGAGCAGGCCGGCGGTCCACTCGGTGTTGGTCTCGTTGCCGGGGAAGTGGCGCAGGAAGTCGGCACGCGGCATGCGCGCATCGCGCACAGCCAGCTGCATGATGGCGCGCTCGAGGCCACGCACGCGCTCCAGGGACTCGCGCACGCGGGTCACCAGGGCTTCGTACTGCTTGGGCACCAGCTTGATCGGCGAGAACAGCAGCGCCAGGGCGACGAATTCTTCCACGGCGTGATCGTTATCGCGGCCGTGCTTCTTCAGTGTCTTCTTGGTCTTTTCCAGCTGCTCGGCGACCGCGCCGAAACGCAGGCGAGCTTCTTCCGGATCCGGACCGCCGTCGCCTTCTTCCTCGTCGGCGTCGTCGCTTTCTTCCTCTTCGTCCTTCTCGTCGTCCACGGCCTTGGCATCGGTGGCCTTGTTCGGGACGGGCAGCTCATTGCTCTCATTGGGCAGGGTGCCGTCGTCGGGGTCGATGTAGCCGGCGAGGACGTCGGACAGGCGACCGCCTTCGGTGGTGACGCGGGTGTATTCGCTGAGGATGTAGTCGACGGTGCCCGGGAACTGGGCGATGGCGCCCATGACTTCGCGGATGCCTTCCTCGATGCGCTTGGCGATCTCGATCTCGCCTTCGCGGGTCAGCAGTTCCACGGTACCCATTTCACGCATGTACATGCGCACCGGGTCGGTGGTGCGGCCGACATCGCTCTCCACCGCGGCCAGGGCGGCGGCGGCTTCTTCGGCGGCGGCTTCGTCGGTATCCGTTTCGGCCAGCAGCAGGGCATCGGCGTCCGGCGCGGTCTCGAATACGTTGATCCCCATGTCATTGATCATGCGGATGATGTCTTCCACCTGTTCCGGATCTGAAATATCCTCCGGTAGGTGGTCATTGACCTCCGCGTAAGTCAGGTAACCCTGCTCACGACCGCGGGCGATCAATTCTTTCAGACGGGATTGCTGTTGCGCTTTTCCGGACATAGGTACCCTTCCACTGAAGGCTTAGGCGGGCAAAAATAGCTGAACATTATAGCCGGTTAGACGGTGGTCGTGCCAGTTAGGTCACGGACCCCGCCGGACGGCTGAGGAGTTCGCGTAGGCGGTCCTTGTCTTCGGAGCTCAGTTCGCTCTGTCGCGCCTTGCGTAGGAGTTGCTCCAGCGAGCGATCACGCTGGCTGGCGGCTAACCTCGTTATGGTGTCGAAAAACTGTTGTTCAAGGTTGTCACCGGCAATCAGCCATTCTTTTTCCGCCAGGGCGCGCAACAGGCGTCCCTGTTCGGTGCCGTGCCAGCGGGCGATGAGCGCCAGGGTGCTTTGCCCCGGCTTCTTCTGCAGCGCCTCGACCAGGGCGACCAGCAACTGGGCGTACTGATCGCTTTCCTCGGCTAGGTCGCGGGCGTCCTGCACTGCCTGGGCCAGGGTGGGGTGGTGCAGCAGGCTGCGTAGCGCGGCCAGCACCGGCGTTTCCACCTTGACCGGTGGCTGGCGCGGGATGCGTTCGCCGCCGCCCTTGCCGTTGAAATCCTTTTTCCAGCCCTTGCCGTCACGCCCGCCCTTGCCTTCACGGCGGGGCGTCCACTGCTGCTGCACCGGGGCTTCCTCGGTATGGGCGTAGGCGTAGTCGCCATAGTCCATGGGCGGGGCATCCTGCGGCGGGGCGGCGGGCGCCAGCTGGCTCAGGGCGTCGTTGCCGAGGCCGGTGAGTTCGCTCAGGCGCTGGCGCATCAGCAGGCGCAGGTTGTTGCCGGGAATCTTCTCGATCAGCGGCGCCGCCAGGGTGGCCAGGTGCGCCTTGCCTTCCAGGGTGGCCGGATCCGCCTCGATCATCAGTTGCTGGAAGAAGTATTCGGCCAGCGGCTGGGCCTGCTGGACGAAGCGCGCCTGGAAGGCATCCGCGCCCTCGGCGCGCACCAGGGTATCCGGGTCTTCGCCTTCGGGCAGGAACAGGAAGCGCACCCGGAAGCCATCCTTGAGCACCGGTAGCGCCGATTCCAGGGCGCGCCAGGCGGCGCTGCGGCCGGCCTGGTCGCCGTCGAAGCAGAACAGGATGCTCGGCACGATCCGGAACAGTCGCTTGATGTGCTCTTCGCTGGTGGCGGTGCCCAGGGTGGCCACGGCATTGCGGATGCCTTGCTGGGCCAGGGCGATGACGTCCATGTAGCCTTCCACGACCAGGATCTCTTCCAGGTCGCGGTTGTGCTTGCGCGCCTCGAACAGCCCGTAGAGTTCCTGGCCCTTGTGGAACACCGGGGTTTCCGGCGAGTTGAGGTACTTGGGCTTGTCGTCGCCCAGCACCCGACCGCCAAAGGCGATGACCCGGCCGCGGCTGTCGCGGATGGGGAAGATCACCCGGTCGCGAAAACGATCGTAGCGTTTGCCGCTCTCGGCGTTTTCCACCAGCAGGCCGGCGTCGAGCATGGCCTTCTGCTGCAGATCGTCGCCGCCCAGGTGCTTGCCCAGGTTGTCCCAGCCCGGCGGGGCGAAGCCCAGGCCAAAATCGCGGGCGATCTCGCCGGTGAGGCCGCGCTTCTTCAGGTAGTCCACTGCCGCCTGGCGCTTGGGGTGGTTGCGCAGTGCCAGGCGATAGTATTCGGCGGCGGCGGCCAGCAGCGGGTAGAGCGGGGAGTCGGTGGGTTGCCGCGGCTTGCGCCGACCGCCGCTCTCTTCGCGCGGCACGTCCACGCCGGCCTTCTTGGCCAGCTCCTCGACCGCCTCGGGAAATTCGAGGTTGTCGTGGTCCATGATGAAGCCTAGGGCGTTGCCGCCGGCGCCGCAGCCGAAGCAGTAGTAGAATTGCTTGTCGGGGCTGACGCTGAAGGAGGGCGTCTTCTCGTTGTGGAAGGGGCAGCAGGCCATCCAGTTCTTACCGGCCTTCTTGAGCTTCACCCGCGCGCCCACCACCTCGACGATGTCGGTGCGATTGAGCAGGTCGTCGATGAAGCCTTGCGGGATGAGTCCGGCCATGGTCAGCGTCTGGATAGAAGGGCGAAGAGCGGAGGGTGGGGCAGGCCAAATGGCCAGAAGGAGAGTCTAGCGCCAGCGGACGCCAGGGTGAAACGGGAAGGCTAGAAACAGACAACCCGACCAGAGGTCGGGTTGTTTGATGACGCCAGAGAAGCGCTGTAACTCAGTACAGGCGCTCGCGACGGCGCTGCTCGCGCTGTACTTTCTTGGCGTGGCGCTTGACCGCGGCGGCAGCTTTACGCTTGCGCTCGGCGGTGGGCTTTTCGTAGAACTCGCGGCTACGAACTTCGGCCAGTACACCGGCCTTCTCGCAGGAACGCTTGAAACGACGCAGCGCTACGTCGAAGGGTTCGTTTTCTTTGACTTTGACGTTGGGCATCCAGGTCGTACCTTCAAATTTACCGAGGTTTAATCCAACGCTAGCGGCAAAAGGGCACGGGAAGCGTCGGTTTTTAAGGGTTGCGGATAGTAACGCTTCAACTGCCCCGCTGCCAAGCCCCAGCGGACGAAAAGCGCTGGCCGGTGCTGGAAGCGGCGCTTATCATGCGCAGCCTGACATCTTATACCCTCGAAGGCTTATCTCCATGCGTGTTCTGGGACTGGAAACGTCCTGCGATGAAACCGGCGTCGCCCTCTACGACAGCGAGCGCGGCCTGCTGGCCGATGCGCTGTTCAGCCAGATCGATCTGCACCGCGTCTACGGTGGCGTGGTGCCGGAGCTGGCCTCGCGCGATCACGTCAAGCGCATGCTGCCGCTGATCCGCGAAGTGCTGGAAGAGGCGGGCAGCCGTCCCGCTGACGTGGACGCCATCGCCTATACCGCCGGCCCCGGCCTGGTCGGCGCCCTGCTGGTGGGTGCGGCCTGCGCCCAGGCGCTGGCGCTGGCCTGGGGCGTGCCTGCCCTGGGCGTCCATCATATGGAAGGGCATCTGCTGGCGCCCATGCTCGAAGAGCAGCCGCCGCAGTTTCCCTTCGTCGCCCTGCTGGTCTCCGGTGGCCATACCCAGCTGGTACAGGTCGATGGCATCGGCCGCTATACGGTGCTGGGCGAATCCCTGGACGATGCCGCCGGCGAGGCCTTCGACAAGACCGCCAAGTTGCTGGGCCTGAGCTATCCGGGGGGACCGGAGATCGCCCGCCTGGCCGAGCGTGGGGTGGCGGGACGCTTCGTCTTTCCGCGGCCCATGACCGATCGGCCCGGTCTGGAATTCAGCTTCAGCGGTCTCAAGACCTTTACCCTCACCACCTGGCAGCGCTGCAAGGCCGCCGGTGACGACAGTGAGCAGACCCGTTGCGACATCGCCCTGGCCTTCCAGACGGCGGTGGTCGAGACCCTGGCGATCAAGTGCAAGCGCGCGCTGAAGCAGGCCGGACTCAAGTCGCTGGTGATCGCCGGTGGTGTCAGCGCCAACCGCGCCTTGCGCGAGAACCTGGAGCAGATGCTTAGCGAACTAGGCGGCCACGTCTTCTATGCGCGGCCGCGCTTCTGCACCGACAACGGCGCCATGATCGCCTATGCCGGTTGCCAGCGGCTGCTGGCCGGCCAGCAGGAAGGTCCGGCCATTGCCGTGAAGGCACGCTGGCCCATGGAGCAGTTGGCGGCGCTCTGAGACGGGCGGAGGGCGTCGCCGGGTAATCCCCGTGCGGCGCCGGGATCAAAAATGACGCTCGGTCCCCTGGCGCAGCGCGCGCAGATTGTGTCTGTGGCGAATCAGGATGAGCAGGGCGAGCAGCAGCATCGGTGCCAGCAGGCCCGGGCGCTGCCAGGCGAACAGGGGCAGGATGCCGAGCACCGCGACCAGGGACGCCAGGGAGGCGATCCTCAGGCGGGCGAACACCCCGGCCCAGAGCGCCAGGCCCAGCAGGGCCGCGGGTGGATAGAGACCCAGCAGCAGACCAGCCGCGGTGGCGACGCCCTTGCCACCGCGGAAGTGGAAATACAGCGGATAGAGATGGCCGACCACGGCGGCCAGCCCGACCCAGGCCTGCTGCAGGGGCGCAAGGCCCAGTTGGTGGGCGATGAGCACGGGAATCAGACTCTTGCTCAGGTCGCCGGCGAGGGTCAGCAGCGCCAGCTTGCGTCCGGCCAGGCGCAGCATGTTGCTGGCGCCGGGATTGCCGGAGCCGTCGTGACGCGGATCACGGGTGCCGAACAGGCGACTGAGCAGCACGGCGAAGGACAGCGAGCCCAGCAGGTAGGCCAGCAGGAGCAGCAGCCAGAACATGGTAGGGTTCCGCGCCAGGAGAAGGCTCGATTCTACCGACAGCCCGCCGCCCGACGATAGGCCGGCGGTGACGATCACACAGAGCACGCTAAAGGTGCGAGGCAAAGGCAGTGGACAAGGTTTTCATCGAGGGGCTCGAGGTCGACACCGTGATAGGGGTGTACGACTGGGAGCGTGACATCCGCCAGTGCCTGCGCATCGATCTCACCATGGGCTGGGATATCCGCGCGGCTGCCGCGAACGACGAACTCGAACACACCCTGAACTATGCGGCGGTGGCCGAGCGCATCACCGCCTTTGCCCACGAGACCGCCTTCGAACTGGTCGAGACCTTCGCCGAGCGTCTGGCCGCCTTGCTGCAGGCGGAATTCAAGCTGCCCTGGCTGCGCCTGCGCATCACCAAGCCCGGCGCGGTGCCGACCGCCCGTGGCGTGGGCGTGGAGATCGAGCGGGGGCAGGCGTGACCCGGGTCTATCTGGGGTTGGGCAGCAACATCCAGCGCGAGCAGCATCTGGGCATGGCTCTGGACGAACTCGCGACGCTGCTGACCGACCTGCAGTGCTCACCGGTGTTCGAAAGCGAGGCAGTGGGTATCCGCAGCGCGCCTTTCTTTAACCTGGTGGTGGCGGGTGACACCGAGCTCGATCCCGCGACCCTGAGTCAGAGACTCAAGGCTATCGAAACCCGCAGCGGTCGCTATGCGCCGGATCGCCAGGGCCTGCCGCTGGATATCGACATCCTGCTGCATGGCGACCTGAGCGGCGAGTTCGATGGCCTGACCCTGCCGCGCGCCGAGATCCTGCGCAACGCCTTCGTGCTCTGGCCGCTGGCCTTGCTGGCCGGTGAGCGGCAGCACCCGGACAATGGTCGGAGCTTTGACGAGCTGTGGCAGGAGATGCGCGACCAGACCACCCAGGTGCTGCGGCCGGTCTCCTTTAGCTGGAAGGGTATGGCGTTGACGCCGGCAGCGTTGCTTGGCATCAAGCTGGCGTAACGCGGCGGTCGTTGGGCTTCGCTGCGCTCAGCGCCAACCTACGGGGGCCCGGCTTGCGCTTGGCCTTCCTCTCCCTGACGTAGGTTGGGTTGAGACGGCGCCATCGTCGAAGCCCAACGGTGCTCCGGGGAGGGGTGTTGGGCTTCGCTGTGCTCAGCACCAACCTACGGGTAGGGTAGGTTGGGTTGAGACGGCTCTATCGTCGAAGCCCAACAGGCGGCATGCATGGCGGCCATTGTTGGGCCTCGCGGCGCTCAGCGCCAACCTACGAGAGCTGGGCCAGGGCGTCGAGGCGGGCCTGCTTGAGGGCCTCGCCCAGGGCGGCGCCCTTGAAACCCTGGGCGACCAGGGGCTGGACCTCGACCCCGCGCAATACCTCGGCTGCCTGGTGCAGCAGGGCCAACGGTGGTTCGCCGTAGTCGGTCCTGACCGCCGCCGCACAGGCGCAGGCCTGGAGGAATTCCTCGAAGCGCGCCGGACGCCGCAAGACGTCGAAACCCTGCAGCAGCTCGAACCAGGCCTCCGGTGTCAGCTGCCGGGCCTGCAGGGCCGTGGGCCAATGGCGCGCCAGCAACAAGGCCAGTTCGGCGGGTTCGCGCGGGACCTTGAGGCGGGCGTTGATGGCAGCATGTCGCTCTTCCGGTACGTCCAGCAGCAGGCAGGCCCAGCGCACGTTCAGTGAGGCCTGGACCTCGGCGCTCTGGCGCAGGGTGGCATAGACCCGGGCGCCGGGTTCGGGTTGCTCACCGGCGAACCCGGCAGCCACCTCCGGCAGGAGCGCCGCCAGGGCGCCGCAGTCGTGCAGCACCCGAATGAAGACATCGGGTCGCTCTTCGAGCAGCGCACGGGAGGTTTCCTTCCAAAGTCGTTCGGCGGTCAGGGCGTCCAGCTCGCCACTGGCGACCATCTCCTGCATCAGCAGCAGCGTCTCGGGCGCCACCTGGAAACCCAGGCTGCAATAGCGGGCGGCGAAGCGGGCGACGCGCAGCACGCGCAACGGATCTTCGGCGAAGGCGGGAGAGACGTGGCGCAACAGGCGCGCCTGGAGATCGGCGCGGCCGCCGTAGGGGTCGATGATCTGGCCGTCGTCGTCTTCGGCCATGGCGTTGACGGTCAGGTCGCGACGGATCAGATCCTGCTCCAGGGTGACGTCGGGCGCGGCGTGGAAGGTGAAGCCGCCGTAGCCGCGCCCGCTCTTGCGTTCGGTGCGGGCCAGGGCGTATTCCTCACCGGTCTGGGGATGCAGGAACACCGGGAAATCGGCGCCCACCGGGCGATAGCCCTGGGCGGCGAGGGCTTCGGCGGTGGCGCCCACCACGACCCAGTCGACTTCGGTGACCGGTCGGCCGAGCAGGCGATCCCGTACGGCACCGCCCACCTTGTAGATTTGCATAGAAAAAGACCTCCTTGCGGAGGTCTAGGATAGCCCGAAAGAGCGACTCGGCTCAGATCGGCGACGCCAGATCCAGGCGGCGGTCGTGATCGCGGCTCTCATGGCGGGGCGGAACCTGGAAGCTGTGGGTGACGTCTTCGCCCCTCACGCTTTCCAGCCGAATGTCGAAGCCCCAGAGGCGGTGCAGGTGCTTGAGCACCTCGTCCGTGGAGTTGCCCAGCGGCTTGCGGTCGTGCTGGAAGTGGCGAAGGGTAAGGGAGCGATCGCCACGCCGGTCCACGTTCCAGATCTGCACATTGGGCTCGCGATTGCCCAGGTTGTATTGGGCGGCGAGTTGCTCACGGATCAGGCGATAGCCGCCGTCGTCGTGGATGGCCGCCACTTCCAGTTCGTCGCGCTGGTCGTCATCGAGGATGCTGAACAGCTTGAGGTCGCGGATCACCTTGGGCGAGAGATACTGCAGGATGAAGCTTTCGTCCTTGAAGCTCTTCATGGCGAAGGTGATGGTGGCCAGCCAGTCGCTGCCGGCGATGTCGGGGAACCAGCGGCGGTCTTCCTCCGTGGGATCCTCGCAGATGCGGCGGATGTCGCGGAACATGGCGAAGCCCAGGGTGTAGGGGTTGATGCCGCTGTAGTAGGGGCTGTCGAAGCCCGGCTGGTAGATCACCCCGGCGTGGGATTGCAGGAATTCGAACATGAAGCCTTCGGTGACCAGGCCCTCGTCGTAGAGATCGTTGAGCAGGGTGTAGTGCCAGAAGGTGGCCCAGCCTTCGTTCATCACCTGGGTCTGGCGCTGGGGATAGAAGTACTGGGCGATCTTGCGCACGATGCGGATCACCTCGCGCTGCCAGGGCTCCAGCAGCGGCGCGTGCTTTTCCACGAAATAAAGGATGTTCTCCTGGGGTTCGCTGGGGAAGCGTGCCCCTTCGTCATGGGCCTCCTTGCCGGCCATCTTGGGAATGGTCCGCCAGAGGTCGTTGACCTGCCGCTGCAACTGCTCTTCGCGCTCCTTCTGCCGCTGGCGTTCCTCGGCGGCGGAGATGGGGTAGGGCCGCTTGTAGCGATCCACCCCGTAGTTCATCAGCGCATGGCAGGAATCCAGCAGCTCCTCCACGGCATCGATGCCATGGCGTTCCTCGCACTGGGTGATGTACTGCTTGGCGAACACCAGGTAGTCGATGATGGAGCTGGCATCGGTCCAGGTGCGGAACAGGTAGTTGCCCTTGAAGAAGCTGTTGTGGCCATAGCAGGCGTGGGCGATCACCAGCGCCTGCATGGTCATGGTGTTCTCTTCCATGAGGTAGGCGATGCAGGGATCGGAGTTGATCACGATCTCGTAGGCCAGGCCCATCTGGCCGCGACTGTAGTGCTTCTCGGTGTGCAGGAAGTGCTTGCCGTAGGACCAGTGGTTGTAGCCGATGGGCATGCCGACGGAGGCATAGGCATCCATCATCTGCTCGGCGGTGATCACCTCGATCTGGTTGGGATAGGTGTCCAGCGCATAGCGCTTGGCGATCCGGGCGATCTCCCGGTCGTAGGTCTGGATCAGCTCGAAGGTCCATTCCGAGCCGGTGGAGATGGGCTCACGTTTCATGACACGAGTCTCCGCTGGAACAGTTCGCGGAACACGGGATAGATATCCCCCGCCGAGACGATCTGCTGCTGCGAGAAGGAATCCGGGAACGCGCCGCGGACGTTCTCGTATTCGTACCACAGCGCCTGGTGCTCGCGCGGGGTGATCTCCACATAGGTGTAGTACTGCATGAACGGCAGGATCTGCTTGGTTAGGATCTCCCGGCAGATGGGCGAATCGTCATTCCAGTTGTCGCCGTCGGAAGCCTGGGCGGCATAGAGATTCCACTCGTTGACCGGATAGCGCTCGGCCATGACCTCCTGCATCAGCTTGAGGGCGCTGGAGACGATGGTGCCGCCGGTTTCCCGGGAGTAGAAGAATTCTTCCTCGTCCACTTCCTTGGCGCTGGTGTGGTGCCGGATGAACACCACCTCGATGCGCTCGTAGTTCCGCTTGAGAAACAGGTAGAGCAGGATGTAGAAGCGCTTGGCGATGTCCTTGGTGGCCTGGGTCATGGAGCCGGAGACGTCCATTAGGCAGAACATCACCGCCTTGGAGCTGGGGCTGGGCTGCTTTGACAGCAGGTTGTATTTGAGGTCGAAGGTGTCGAGGAAGGGCACCTTGTCGATGCGCGCGCGCAGTCGTTCGATCTCGGCCTCCAGCGCCTGGATGTCGCCCAGGTTGTCGGGCTCCTCCACCCGCAGCCGCGCCAGTTCGGCCTTGGCTTCGCGCAGCTTGTTGCGGCTGCCGCCGGAGAGGGCGATGCGCCGCGCGTGGGAGGCACGCAGGGTGCGGATGATGTTGATGCGGGCCGGATTGCCCTCGTTGCTGATGCCGGCGCGTACCGTCTTGAAGGTGTCGGTGCCGGTCAGTTGCTTCTTGACCAGGTTGGGCAGCTCCAGGTCCTCGAACATGAAGTCGAGGAATTCGTCCTGGGTGATCTGGAAGGCGAATTCGTCCATGCCTTCGCCGCTGTTGCTGGCCTTGCCCTGGCCCTGACCGCCGCCACTCCCCTGGGGGCGCGGGATGCGTTCGCCGCTGACGAATTCCTTGTTGCCCGGGTGGACGATGGTCTGGCGCCCGCCCTTGCCTTGGTACAGCGCGGGCTCGTCGATGTCACGGGCAGGAATGCTGATCTGCTCGCCGTGCTCCATGTCGGTGATGGAGCGCCGGCTCACGGCTTCCTCGACCGCCTTCTTGATGTGCTCACGATAGCGCCGCAGGAAACGCGTGCGGTTCACCGTGCTCTTGTTCTTGCCGTTTAGACGCCGGTCGATGACATAACTCATACAGGCCCTCCGGGCTATTGCAGGACGCCACGACGACGCGGCAGGCGCGTCGTCGCGGGTTCAGCCTCAGGCTGCCTTACTGCGACTTGCGTACCCGTGAATACCACTCGGACAGCAGCCGCACCTGCTTCTCGGTGTACCCGCGCTCCACCATGCGGGTCACGAAATCACTGTGCTTCTGCTGATCTTCCTTGCTGGCCTTGGCATTGAAGCTGATGACCGGTAGGAGCTCCTCGGTGTTGGAGAACATCTTCTTCTCGATCACCGCGCGCAGCTTCTCGTAGGACAGCCAGCTCGGATTCTTGCCGTTATTGTTGGCACGGGCGCGCAACACGAAGTTGACGATCTCGTTGCGGAAATCCTTCGGATTGCTGATGCCGGCCGGCTTCTCGATCTTCTCCAGTTCCTCGTTGAGCGAGGCGCGATTGAGGATCTCGCCGGTTTCCGGATCGCGGTATTCCTGATCCTGGATCCAGAAGTCGGCGTAGAGCACATAGCGGTCGAAGATGTTCTGGCCGTATTCGCTGTAGGACTCGAGGTAGGCGGTCTGGATCTCCTTGCCGATGAACTCCACATAGCGTGGCGCCAGGTATTCCTTGATGAATCTCATGTAGCGCTCGCGGGTCTCGGCCGGGAACTGCTCGGCTTCGATCTGCTGCTCCAGCACATAGAGCAGGTGCACCGGGTTGGCCGCGATCTCGTTGGCGTCGAAGTTGAACACCCGCGAGAGGATCTTGAAGGCGAAGCGAGTGGACAGGCCGTTCATGCCCTCGTCGACGCCGGCGCTGTCGCGGTACTCCTGGATCGACTTGGCCTTGGGATCGGTGTCCTTGAGGTTTTCGCCGTCGTAGACGCGCATCTTCGAATAGATGTTGGAGTTTTCCGGTTCCTTGAGGCGAGAGAGCACCGAGAACTGGGCCAGCATCTTCAGGGTGTCCGGCGCGCAATGGGCGTTGGCCAGGGAGCTGTTGACCAAGAGCTTGTCGTAGATGTGGATCTCGTCGGAGACACGCAGGCAGTAGGGCACCTTGACGATGTAGATCCGGTCGATGAAGGCCTCGTTGTTCTTGTTGTTGCGGAAGGTGTGCCACTCGGATTCGTTGGAGTGGGCCAGGATGATGCCGCTGTAGGGCAGGGCGCCGAGGCCTTCGGTGCTGTTGTAGTTGCCTTCCTGGGTCGCGGTCAGCAAGGGGTGCAGGACCTTGATCGGGGCCTTGAACATCTCCACGAATTCCATCAGGCCCTGGTTGGCGCGGCACAGGGCGCCGGAATAGCTGTAGGCGTCCGCATCGTTCTGCGGGTATTCCTCCAGCTTGCGGATGTCCACCTTGCCCACCAGGGCGGAGATGTCCTGGTTGTTCTCGTCGCCCGGTTCGGTCTTGGCGATGGCGATCTGGTTGAGGATGGACGGGTAGAGCTTGACCACCTTGAACTTGCTGATGTCGCCACCGAATTCCTGCAGGCGCTTGGCCGCCCAGGGCGACATGATGCTGCGCAGGTAATGGCGAGGGATGCCGTAGTCCTCTTCGAGAATCTGACCATCTTCGTCGGGATTGAACAGCCCCAGCGGCGATTCGAACACCGGCGAGCCCTTGATGGCGTAGAAAGGGACCTTCTCGATCAGGTGCTTGAGTTTCTCCGCGAGGGAGGATTTGCCGCCACCTACCGGGCCGAGCAGATAGAGGATCTGCTTCTTCTCTTCCAGGCCCTGCGCCGCATGGCGGAAGTAGGACACGATCTGCTCGATGCAGTCTTCCATGCCATGGAAGTCGGCAAAGGCCGGATAGCGGCGGATGACCTTGTTGGAAAAGATGCGGGACAGGCGTGAGTCGCTGGTGGTGTCCACCAGTTCGGGTTCGCCGATGGCCATGAGCATGCGCTCGGCGGCACTGGCAAAGGCGGTACGATCCTTCTTGCAGATCTCAAGGTATTCCTGAAGGGAATACTCTTCCTGGCGAGTCGCTTCAAAACGCCCCTGGAAGTGACTGAAAATGCTCATGACGTCTCCTCGCTGGATACCCTGGACCAGCTTGGAATCGATGCCTGGAGCCTTGCCTTGCTGCCGATGGGGAGCGGTCATGCCGGGCGACGAAAGATAACGTCTCTAATACCTTCGCGGTCGTCTTGCCTAATCGATCCTTACACGCTTGCAGAGAAGGGTTGGGTTTCGAGAGACGCACGAAGGAGACCGATGGAAACGGTCCCCCTGGAATTCCCCCGAATCTCCAGTGGTTACACCGATGGTCCAAAGCCGGTTATCGAGCCCGCCGTTTCCGGAGGGCCTGATTCCAGAATAGTCCTATCTGCGAGATGTGGAAGAGCCAATTCGGTTTATTCTTGTAACCACAGCGTCAAGCCGCTGTGTTAAACGCCCGCGCCGCTTTCGGTCTGCTCGGGATAGAGGGTGCGCCAGTTTTCGAAGCCGCCGTCGACGCTGTAGACCTGGCTGAAGCCCTGGCCGGCCAGGAAGGCCGCCGCGCTTTGGCTGGAATGGCCGTGGTAGCAAAATACCAGCAGCGGCGCGTCGAGATCGGCGGCGGCGATGAAGTCATGGATGTTCTGGTTGTCGATCCGCTGGGCGCCGGCGACGTGCAGGGTGGCGTAGCTGTGCGGATCGCGGATGTCGACGATCCGGGCGCCCTCACTGTGCAGTTCCAGGGCCCGTTCGGGGGAGATACAGGTGAATTCGCTCATTTCTTCTCCTTGCAACTGCAGAGATGACGGCGGTTGCCGTCGACGTCGAGCAGGGTCATGTCGCCGCCCCAGACGCAGCCGCTGTCGAGGGCCTCGACATTGGGCGCTGCGCAGCGACCCTTGAGCGCGGCCCAGTGGCCGAACAGGATGCGCACGTCACGGGTCAGCCGATGCTCGTGGCTGAACCAGGGGGCGAAGCCGGCCGGCGCACTGTCCAGGCCTTCCTTGCTCTTGAATTCCAGCCGACCTTCCGGACTGCAGAATCTCATGCGCGTCAGGTAGTTGGTGATCAGGCGCAGGCGCTCCTGGCCCTGGAGATCATCTTGCCAGAGCGCCGGCTCATTGCCATACATCTGCTCGAGAAAGGGCACATGGGCCTCATCATCGCGCAGCACGGCCTCCACTTCGCCGGCCAGGCTCTTGGCCTGGGTCAGCGTCCATTGCGGTGGCAGGCCGGCGTGGACCAGCACGCAGTTGCGTTCGGCATCGTGCTGGATCAGCGGCAGGTGGCGCAGCCAGCTCAGCAGTTCGTCGCGATCGGGAGCGGCGAGGATGTCGCTCAGGGTGTCCTGCTTTTTCAGCCTGGCGCCGCCAAGGGCCACCGCCAGCAGGTGCAGGTCGTGGTTGCCCAGGACGCTGACCACCGAATCGCGTATCGCGTACAGGTATCTCAGGGTTTCCAACGACTGAGGTCCGCGGTTGACCAGATCACCTACCAGCCAGAGGCGGTCCTGCGCGGGATCGAAGCGGACCTCGTCGAGGAGGCATTTGAGCGGGTCGAGGCAACCTTGCAGGTCACCAACGGCGTACAGCGTCATCGGCAGTCCTAGTGTAGCGAGCCCGGTACGGCCAGGCGGAAGGTGGGGATGGCGGCGTCGAAGAGGTGGCCATCGCTGGCGACCATCTGGTAGCTGCCCCTCATACTGCCGACCTGGGTCGGCATCAGGGTGCCGCTGGAATAGCTGTGGGTCGCGCCCGGGGCGATCAGCGGCTGCTCGCCCACCACGCCTGGCCCACGCACTTCCTGCACCTCGCCATTGCCGTCGGCGATGATCCAGTGGCGGCTGAGCAGTTGCGCCGGCAGCTGGCCGTCATTGCGGATGCTCACATCGTAGGCGAAGGCGTAGCGCTCCTGGCTGGCGCTGGATTGTTCGGGCAGGTAGCGGGTGGTGACCTGCACGGTGATGAGGTAGCGCGGATCGGGCTCGGTCACGAAAGGATTCTCTGCGGATACGGGTGGAAAGGCTTCAGCTGGACGCCAACTGGTTGGCCAGGCGCACATAGGCGGCCAGGTCCAGCTGCTCCGGGCGCAGCCCGGGATCGACGTCGGCGGCTTCGATGGCGGCGCTGTCCAGGGTGCCCTTGAGGGTGTTCCTGAGGGTCTTGCGGCGCTGGCCGAAGGCCTCGCGGACGACGCGTTCGAGCAGGACCGGGTCACGGGCCACGTGGGGGCGCTCGGTATGAGGTACCAGGCGGACGATGGCCGAATCCACCTTGGGTGGCGGATTGAAGGCGCCCGGACCGACGTTGAACAGGTGCTCCACGCGGCAGTGATACTGCACCATGATCGACAGCCGGCCCCAGTCGCCATTGCCGGGCACCGCCGCCAGGCGTTCCACTACTTCCTTCTGCAGCATGAAGTGCATGTCGGCGATGATGTCGGCGAAACTGAGCAGGTGGAAGATCAGCGGCGTGGAGATGTTGTAGGGCAGGTTGCCCACCACCCGCAGTCGATCGCCCGCGGCGATGCTGGAGAGGTCGTATTTCATGGCGTCACCCTGATGCAGGGTGAACAGCGGATTGAGGCCGAACTTGAGTCTGAGCAGGGGAATCAGGTCCTGGTCCAGCTCGATGACATCGAGCCGGGCGCCGCTGCCGAGCAGCCCTTCGGTGAGGGCGCCCTGGCCCGGGCCGATTTCCAGCAGGCGCTCGCCGGGTCGCCCGTGGATGGCGCGCAGGATGCGATGGATCACTCCGGCGTCGTGCAGGAAGTTCTGGCCGAACCTCTTGCGAGCGCGGTGTTGGTAGAGCTCGGTCATCAGGTGCTCCGGCGCAGGCAGCGGGCCTGCGATTTCAAGACGGCAAAGACCTACCAGTTTAGCAGACCCTTGACCGTCACCGGGGCGCTCAGAGGCTGTTCATAACCTGCTACGCGTCGGCCAAACTGCGTTGAAAAGACCCTGGAAGGCCAGCCCCACCTAGGCGGCCCCGTCGGAAATGCTCATTTACCGTTCGTAAACTCGCCCGCGAGTCCGATCCGCTTCCTCAGGACTTTTTGCGGGGCCGCCCAGGCCTTGTTTGTCTCTAGCTTGCGAGGTTATGAATAGCCTCTTAAGTCACCGAACGGCGATGGGCCGCCATGCTGTAGGCCGTGTCGAGGGCCACCTTCAGACTGCCGGTGTCGATGTGACCGCTGCCGGCCAGGTCGAGGGCGGTGCCGTGGTCGACCGAGGTACGGATGATCGGCATACCCAGAGTCACGTTGACCGCGGCGCCGAAGCCCTTGTGCTTGAGCACCGGCAGGCCCTGGTCGTGGTACATGGCCAGGACCGCGTCGCAGTGCTGGAGGTGCTTAGGGGTGAAGAGGGTGTCGGCGGGCAGCGGCCCGACCAGGTCGAGGCCTTCGGCGCGCAGGCTGTCCAGCGCCGGCTCGATGATCTCGAGCTCTTCGCGGCCCAGATGACCGCCCTCGCCGGCATGGGGATTGAGGCCACAGACCAGGATCCGCGGCCGGGCGACGCCGAAATAGCGCTGCAGATCGCCATGCAGGATGCGGGTCACGTCCAGCAGCATCTGGCGATCGATGGCATCTGCCACCTCGCGCAGCGGCAGGTGGGTGGTGACCAGGGCCACCCTCAGGCCGGCGGTCGCCAGCAGCATCACCACCTGGGGGGTGTCGGTCAGCTCGGCGAGGAATTCGGTATGGCCGGAAAAGGCCACGCCGCCGTCATTGATCACGCCCTTGTGCACCGGCGCGGTGATCATCCCGGCGAAGATGCCGTCGAGACAGCCCTGGCCGGCGCGGGTCAGGGTCTCCAGGACGTAGGCGGCATTGGCGGTATCCAGCTGCCCGGTCACCACCGGCGCGCCCAGCGGAGTGTCCCAGACATAGAGGGCACCAGCCGGCGCCGGGCGGTCGGGCCAGGCCGTGGGGTCTACCGCGATGAGGTCGATGGCGAGCCCCAGTTCCACCGCGCGGGCGGCCAGCAGGTCGCGGCTGGCGATGGCGATCAGGGCGTGGGGCTGGGCGGCGCGCGCCAGCAGCAGGCAGAGGTCGGGACCGATGCCGGCGGGTTCACCGGGGGTGAGGGCGAAGCGCAGGGCCATGGCGGGCTCCGGAAACAAGAAGGCCGCAGGGGATGCCCGCGGCCTTGGGGTTACTGCTTGATCTCGACGTAGGCTTCGTCGCGGATCTGGCGCAACCAGGTCTGCAGCTCCTGGTCGTACTTGCGATTGCGCAGGAGATTCAAGGCCTGCTGCTCGCGCGCCTGCTGGGTATTGTCGGTGGCCCGACGGCCCAGGACTTCCAGGATGTGCCAGCCGAACGGCGTGTGGAACGGCTGCGGCAGCTGGTTGACCGGCGAGCTGTTCATCACTTCGCGGAATTCCGGCACCAGGGATTCCGGATTGATCCAGCCCAGGTCGCCGCCATTGAGCGCCGAGCCCGGATCTTCCGAGAAGCTCTTGGCCAGGGTGGCGAAGCTCTCGCCATTCTGGATGCGCTCGCGCAGGCGCGCGGCCAGCCGCTGGGTCTCGGCGTCGCTGCGTACGGCATTGGGCTTGAGCAGGATGTGCCGGACATGCACCTCGTCGACGATGCTGGCCTCGCCACCACGCTTCTCTTCCACCTTGAGGATCACGAAGCCGCCGGGAACGCGCACAGGCTGGGTGATGCCGCCGACGCCGACGCTGCCGATCAGGCGGTCGAAGGGCGGGGGCAGCTGGGCGGCCTTGCGCCAGCCGATCTCGCCGCCGTCGAGGGCGTTGTCGCCGGCCGAGCGGGCGATGGCCAACTGGTTGAAGTCGGCGCCCTGACGCAGCTGGTTGTAGGTGTCCTGCGCCTGGCGTGCGGCGGCGTCGAGACCGGCGGTGCCGGCATTGTCCGCCACCGGGATCAGGATGTTGGCCAGCCGATACTCTTCGGACAGCTGCAGCTTGCCCAGATCCGAGGCGAGGAAGTTCTGCACCTCCTGCTGGGTGACCTGCACGCGTTGGCCGACCTGACGCTGGCGCACTCGGCTGATCATCATCTCGCGCCGGACCTGCTCGCGAGCGGCATCGTAGGAGAGACCATCACGGGCCAGGGCCTGGCGGAATTCGGCCACGCTCAGGCCATTGCGCTGGGCGATGGTGGCGACGGCCTGGTTGAGCTCCTCGTCGGAGATCTTCACGCCCATGCGTCCGGCCAGCTGCATCTGGATGTCTTCCAGGATCAGCCGTTCGAGCACCTGCTGACGCAGTTCGCTTTCCGGCGGCGCCGAGGCGCCCCGGCGGGTGATGTTCTGCTTGACCTCGTTGAGGCGTTGATCGAGCTGGCTCTGCATGACCACGTCGTTGTCGACGATGGCCACGACCTTGTCCAGCGGAACCACGGCAGCCTGAGCCAGAGGGGAGAGAGCGAGCGCCGCGCCCAGGGCGAGCGGGCGCAGGGCGTTACATAGCTTGGTCTTCACGTTCACGATAGCCTTGAATGCCTCTGTCCAGGAAGCCTTCGGTCTTGCCGCCGAAGACGTTGCCGAGTCCCTTGAGCACGATCTGCAGGAAGATCCCGCGATCGGCTTCGGAGCTCTGGGCGGTGTAGAAGACGTCGTCTTCGCTCTTGAGCCAGTAGCGGCTGATCAGGCGCAGCTTCCAGCAGCAGTTGTCGTACTCGAAGCCACCGAAGGCTTCTAGGGTACGGCTCTTGTTGTAGTCGAACTGCCAGCGGGCGATGGCGGACCACTGGGGCACGATCGGCCAGATGAAGGAAATGTCGTGCTGGTCGATCTTGTAGTCGTCGCTGTTGTAGGTGAAGCGGCCGATGTTCGGATCGAACACCCGGACGTTGTCACGATAGCGGTAGCCGACATTGAGGATCTTGCCCGGCTCGGCTTCCGGCTGATAGTGGAACATGACGCTGCCGGAGTCGGTCTGGTGCAGGGTCGGATCCCAGTTGAATTCGCCGTTCGCGCGCCAGTCGCGGTTGAAGCGATACATGCCGGCCAGGGCATAGGGCGAGCGCGAGGTGGTGGCCTGGGGATTGTCGATGTTCTGCCCCAGGCTGCGGGCGTAGGCCAGGTCGTCCTTGGTCAGGCCGGGCAGCTGCACCTCACGGTCGCGGAAGTAGAACAGCTGACCGAAGCTCACGTTGGCGCGCTCGAAGCCGTTGGGCTCGATGAAGCGGCTGGTGGCACCCAGGGCCAGCTGGTTGGCATCGCCGATGCGGTCGCGACCGGTGAAGCGGTTGTCGCGCCACAGCGAGCTGTAGCTGAAGGTGTATTCGCCGGTATCGAACACCGGCAGATCGTCCTGGTCGCGGTTGGGTACGTAGAGGTACTTGGCGCGGGGTTCGAAGGTCTGCTTGCCACCTTCGCCGAACAGATTCGAGGTGCGGTCGAAGTAGAGGCCGCTGTCGAGGCTGAAGATCGGCACCGAGCGGGTCGGGCTGTCGTTGAAGCTGGTCACGCTGGAACCCGCCGAGGCGCGACGACTACCGCCGACCAGCGGCGAGTTCAGGTCGTTCTGGCCGGTGCTGTCCAGGTCCAGGTCGTAGCGGGTGTAGGCATAGCGCAGCGACGGCGTCAGGAAGCCCCAGGACGCGGTCATCGGGCGGGCGATGCCCGGCTCGATGTGGTAGCGATTGCCTTCGGCGCGGGTCAGGCCGAAGAGGTTGACATCGGGACGGTTGCGTACGTTGGTGCGATTGCCGTTGTCGTCCAGGTCGAAGTAGGTGTTGTCGTCGAAGCTGCGGGTGAAGCGCACCGCCTCGGTGTCGTAGGTGAAGTCCAGACCGCCCGGGTTGTAGGGCAGGGCACCGCTCAGGGTCAGCTGCGGCAGGCGGTTGTAGGGCGTCACGTCGGAGACGGTAGCCAGCTGGTAGGCCTGGGCGTTGAGGCCGGCGACGAAGGTGTCGCCACGGTAGGTCAGGCGACCCTGCTGGTTGACGTAGGTCGGCTTGTTGATGCCGAGGTCGGTGTCCAGGTCCTGGAAGTAATAGGGATCGCTGATGCGGGTGTAGTCCACCTCGGCCATCAGGCGCGAATCCAGGCCGCTGCGGTTCTTCCAGCCGTACAGCCAGCGGCTGTCGGTGGCTTCCGGTTCGCCTTCGTGCTCCGGATCGGTGTCCTTGAGGTAGGAGCCGTAGACCTCGCCTTCGCTGCTGCGGGTCAGGTAGCGGAAGTCGCCCTCGGTCTGCAGGCCGTGCTTGGCCATGTAGCGCGGATAGAGGGTGGCGTCGTAGTTGGGCGCCAGGTTGAAGTAGTAGGGCGTGGTGATCGCGAAGCCGGTGTCGCTGGAGGTGCTGATCGAAGGCGCCAGGAAACCGGACTGGCGACGGTCGTCGATCGGGAAGTAGATGAAGGGCGTATAGAGGACCGGAATGTCCTTGACCCGAAGCGTGGCGTTGGTCGCGTAACCCAGGCCGGTGGCCGGGTTCAGGGTCACGGTGTTGCCCTTGACCTGCCAGGCGTTGCTGCCCGGTTCGCAGGTGGTGTAGGTGCCATCCTTGAGGCGGATGATGGCGTCGTCGCCGCGTTTGGCATAGAGCGCGCTGCCGCGGGCACGGCTCTGGTGCATAACGAATTCGGCGTTGTCGACCTGGACCTGGCCGTTGTCCAGCTGCAGATCGGCCTTGTCGCCGACCATCAACAGGCCGTTGTCGCGGAATTTGACGTTGCCCTTGAGCTCGCCGCGATTTTCCAGCTGGTGCAGGTTGGCTTCCTGGGATTCCACCTGCATGCCGCCCTGGCGCAGCACCACGTCACCGGCCAGGGTGGCGACCTGCTGCTCCTGCTCGTAGCGCGAGGCCTTGGCGGAAACGTAAGTCGGGGCCTTGGCGGTCGGGGTGTCGTCGTACATGCCCGGGCGCTGCGGCTCGACATAGGCGCCGCTGCAGTAGGGACCGGTCTCGGCCAACTGGGCCGGGGTCAGTTGCTCGCGCGGGACCCAGTCCAGGTGGCTGTAGTCGGCGCTGCGGGACTTGAGGGCACGACCCTTGCTCTCGGTGACCAGCACGGCATCGTCGCCCTTGCGTGCGGCAGGCTCGACGGCGGCGACACCCTGGGTCTCGCCCTTGCTGGGGCGGGGCGGGATGGCCGCGGTCGGTGCCTGGGTGTTGCACGACCAGCCACCACCGGCGCCGGCACTACAGCTGAACTGCTCGGCGGGGGCGGCGATAAGGGCGGTGACGGGCTGCATGGCGAGCAGGCTGCCGGTTACCAAGAGGGGAAATTTTCTGCGAAACGCGGGGGTTTTCACGGCCATCCTTAAAGTCGTCCTGCACGCCGGCCATTAAGGGGCCGCGGCCTCTCGATGGGCTCAAAAAGATAGCGGATAATAAAACATGACCTGCGCATCGGCTAGGGCCGAGGGATCCGCTGCAAATGACTGAAGATGTTCGCTTAAACCAGATAGAAGACTGGCTGACCACCGTTCTACCGGAAATTTTCCGGGAGCAGGCCTGGGGCGAGGTGCCCACGGGCAGCCTGACCGCGGCCAGCAGCGATGCCAGCTTTCGCCGTTATTTCCGCTGGGCGGGCGAGGGCCGCAGCCTGATCGTGATGGATGCGCCGCCGCCGCAGGAGGACTGCCGTCCGTTCGTCCGGGTGGCCGGGCTGCTGGCGGAAGCCGGGGTCCATGTGCCACGCATCCTGGCCCAGGATCTGGAACGAGGCTTCCTGTTGCTGAGCGACCTCGGCCAGCTTACCTACCTGGAGGTGATCAACGCGGCCAATGCCGATGATTATTTCCAGGCGGCCATTGATGCCCTGCTGGCTTTCCAGCGCAAGCAGCCGACGAACGGCAGCCTACCGCTCTACGATGAGGCTCTGCTCGCCCGCGAGCTAAGCCTGTTTCCGGAGTGGTACGTTGGGCGGGAACTGGACACGGCCTTCAGTGCCAGCCAGCTCGAACGCTGGCAGGCCGTCTGCCGGCTGCTGATCGACAGTGCCCTGGCGCAGCCCCAGGTGCTGGTCCACCGGGACTTCATGCCACGCAACCTGATGCTCAGCACGCCCAACCCTGGCGTGCTGGACTTCCAGGACGCGGTCATCGGGCCGGTCACCTATGACATCACCAGTCTGTTCAAGGATGCCTTCCTCAGCTGGCCGGAGCCGCTGGTACAGCGCTGGCTGCTGGGCTACTGGGAACAGGCGCGCGCCGCCGGCATACCGGTGCAGGCCGAGTTCGCCGACTTCCAGCGGGCCTCGGACCTGATGGGCGTGCAGCGTCATCTCAAGGTGCTGGGCATCTTCGCCCGCATCTGGCACCGCGATGGCAAGCCGCGCTACGTCGCCGATAGCCCGCGCTTTCTCGCCTACATCCGGACCGTGGTCGCACGGCGACCCGAGTTGGCGGACCTGGGCGCCTTGCTGGACGAGTTGCACGCCGAGCGAGCCCATCCATGAAGGCCATGATCCTGGCGGCGGGCAAGGGCGAACGGATGCGTCCGCTGACGCTGACGCGCCCCAAGCCACTGATCGAAGTGAACGGTCGCCCGCTCATCGAGCACCATATCCAGGCGCTGGCCGCCGCCGGTATCACCGACTTGGTGATCAACCACGCTTGGCTGGGCGACCAGTTGGAAGCCGTCCTGGGTGACGGCAGTCGCCTGGGTGTCTCCATCCGCTTTTCCGCCGAAGGTGAGCCGCTGGAGACCGGGGGCGGTATCTTTCGGGCGCTGCCACTGCTGGGTAGTGAACCCTTCATGCTGATCAATGGCGACATCCGCACCGATGTCGATTTCGCGGCCCTGGCACTGCCCGCCGGCTGCCTGGCGCACCTGGTGCTGGTCGACAATCCCGTTCATCACCCCAGCGGCGATTTTGGTCTGGTGGAGGGGCGGATCACCCTGGAGGCCTCGGAAAAGCTCACCTACAGCGGCATCGCCGTGCTGCACCCGCAGCTCTTCTCCCGCTGCACGGCAGGAGCCTTCAAGCTGGTCGATGTGCTGCGACCGGCCATTGTCGCCGGGCAGGTCTCGGGCCAGCGGTTGGCGGGACGCTGGGTGGACGTAGGCACCCTGGAACGCTTGGCCGAGGCGGAGCAACTGTTCGGGATGGCTTCTTGAAGCTCTGGTTCTGGCCGCTGACGCTGCTGGGTTTCCTGGCCGGTTGGGCGGTGGCCAGTATTCCCGGCGCCCTGCTGGTGGCGTTGCTCGCCCATGCCGGCGAGCGCCAGCTGGGGCTGACCTCCCTGGCGGGCTGGAAGGCACGCTGGCAGGGACGCCCTGGCCGCTTCGAGCACCAGGCACAATTCCAGATGCTCGGTCGGCTGGCCAAGCGTGGTGGCCGGGTACTCACCGCCCATATCCGCCAGGCCGAAGGCGAGATCGAACGGCTGGGGCTGGGGGCGGACGACCGCAAGAAAGCCATCGCCGCCTTCGAGCAGGGCAAGGGTGGCACCCTGCCGTCAGCGGCAGACCTGCAAAGACTCAGCGAGCGCAGTGAGCTGATTCTGCGCGCCTGCTGGCGCATGGTCTGGATCAGCGGCAGCGTACGCCCCGGTGATCGCGATGAAATCCTGGGCTGGGGGCAGGCAATGGGGCTGGCTGAAGCCCAGGTGCTGGCCCTGCAGCCGCCCGTACAGGCGGCGCCGCGGCAGCCCAGCAACGAAGAGAAATACCGCAAGGCCCTGCAATTGCTCGGCGTCACCGACGATGCCGACGCGGCCACGGTCAAGCAGGCCTATCGCCGATTGCTCTCGCGTCACCATCCCGACAAGAAGGCCGGTGCCGGAGCGGGCCAGTCGGCGGTCTATGCCGCTGCCCAGCGTACCGCCGAGTTGCACGCTGCCTACCAGGTGATCAAGAAGCGGCGGGGCTTTCGCTAGCGGCTGGCGGTAGTCGATCCAGCCAGGCGCGCAGGCGGCGGATGGTCTGTTCCTGCTCCGCGGCCCGGTCGCCGGGAATCACCGGCAATTCGATCTGCCGATAGCCTTTGTTAGCCTTTTGCGCTGCGCGCGTCTTGCGCCGCTGGGCGGCCGGTCCGGGTGCGTGCACCAAATCGGCGATCTGCAGGTCGGTCTTGCCCATGGTGGCGTCCAGCCGCGGCGGCAGCCCCTCGGGCTCGCGACCATCGATGAGCACCAGTTGCTTGATCTCGGCTGGCTCCTTTTCGGCGAGATAGCGCGCCGCCCAGTAGGCGCCGGTGCCGTGGCCGACCAGCACGATGGGATTGGCGCCCTGTTGCAGCGCCAGGTCGATGCCAGCGGCGATGCGCGCCAACACCCGGGTGGCCTGGGCATTGGCCGCGGCTTCGGGATCGACCGGCGCGACCGCCGCCTGGGCTGGTTCGCCGCTGCCGGCTTCGGCCTGGGTCGGGGCGGCGGGCGCCGTGCCGCTGCCGCCGGTAACCGGCGGTGCCGCCTGCTCGCTGTTGGCCTGGGCATCGGTATCCGCCGGTGCGGTATCCCGCTCGATCGCCACCACGGGGTCATAGGGATCGGGCAGGCTGAGGCTTATGGTCTGCCAGCCGTAGGTGGGTAGTTCCTGGCGCACGGGGGCTATCACGTTGGGCCAGTCGGCCGATTCGCCAGCGCCCGGCACCAGCACCACCGTGCCGGCGGCCTTGGCGCGGGTAGCGGGCAACAGCAGGGCGAGAAAGGACTCGTCGCCGGCCTGAAGGGTCTTCTGCTGCTCGGCGGGCAGCTGCCGCATGAGCGCCTGCTGCTGCTCCTGGCTGCGCGTCAGCGCTGGCGCCGGGGCTGTAGGAGCCACAGGCGGTTCCGGCGCCGGGCTGGGAGCCTCTTCGGCAAGCACCGGGGCGGCAAGGCCGAGCAGGAGGAGGCAAAGCGGCAGCAGGGCAGGTGACGACATCGACGGGAATCCTCAACAAGGGGATGGTTGACCCTGGCGAGCCTACCGCCGTTCGCCCCGTCGGGGCAGCGGGAACGCCCGAGCCGCAGACGGATCTCCGTTACAATGCCGCCCCTCAACCTTCGCCGAGGCTATCCCATGCAACCCTTCGCCATCGCCCCCTCGATCCTGTCCGCCGATTTCGCCCGCCTGGGCGAGGAAGTCGACAAGGTCCTCGCCGCCGGTGCCGACATGGTCCATTTCGACGTGATGGACAACCACTATGTGCCCAACCTCACCATCGGTCCCATGGTCTGCAAGGCGCTGCGCAACTACGGGGTGACCGCGCCCATCGACGTGCACCTGATGGTCAAGCCGGTGGATCGCATCATCGGCGACTTCATCGAGGCCGGCGCCACCGACATCACCTTCCACCCCGAGGCCTCCGAGCACATCGATCGCTCGCTGCAGCTGATCAAGGATGGCGGTTGCCGGGCCGGCCTGGTGTTCAACCCGGCCACCTCGCTGGATGCGCTGAAGTACGTGATGGACAAGATCGACATGGTGCTGCTGATGAGCGTCAACCCCGGCTTCGGCGGCCAGAAATTCATTCCCGGCACCCTCGACAAGCTGCGCGAGGCCCGCGCCCTGATCGACGCCTCCGGCCGGCCGATCCGCCTGGAGATCGATGGTGGGGTCAACGTCAAGAACATCGGCGAGATCGCCCGCGCCGGGGCCGACACCTTCGTCGCCGGCTCGGCCATCTTCGGCCAGCCCGACTACGCCGCGGTGATCCAGGCGATGCGCGCCGAGCTGGCCAAGGCCCGCTCGGTATGAGCGCCCTGGTGCGGCTCGGTGGCGGGCATCCGCCCGCCCTGGTGATGTTCGACCTCGACGGCACCCTGCTGGACTCGGCGCCGGACCTAGCCGCCGCGGTGGACGCCATGCTCGAACGCCTGGGCCGCGCGCCGGCGGGGCTGGACAAGGTGCGGCTGTGGATTGGCAACGGCGCCCGGGTGCTGGTGCGTCGCGCCCTGGCCGATGACATGCAGCACGACGCCGTGGACGAAGCCGCTGCCGACCAGGCGCTGGCACTGTTCATGGCGCTCTATGGCGGCAGCCACGCCCTGACCCGCGTCTATCCCGGCGTGCTGGACAGCCTGGCGCTGCTGCGCACCCTGGGCGTGCGCCTGGCGGTGATCACCAACAAGCCGGAGCGCTTCGTCGCGCCGCTGCTGGCCGACATGGGCCTGGGCGACTTCGACTGGATCGTCGGCGGCGATACCCTGCCGCAGCAGAAGCCGGACCCGGCCGGCTTGCTGTGGGTCATGCAGCAGGCGGGGGTGGCGGCCGGCCAGGCCCTGTTCATCGGCGATTCGCGCAACGACATCCGTGCCGCCCGCGCCGCCGGGGTGCGCTGCGTGGCCCTGAGCTATGGCTACAACCATGGCGAGCCCATCGCCAGCGAGCAGCCGGATCTGGTGGTCGACGATCTGCGCGAGCTGTTCATCTAGCACGCCGAGGTGGCCGGCCGGTTGCCATGCCGCGCCGGCTAGGCTAACGTGGCCCTTCAACCCCCGCCTCAAGAGCAAGAGATCGCATCGTGGTGGTCACCCGCACAGGCTCCTCGCGAGCATGGATGAAAGTCATCAAGGCCCTGGCCCGTTGGCGCTGGCGCGCCTGATTTCGTCCTGGCCGGTATCTGACCGGCGCGCTGTGCACCCGACCTTTCGTTTTCCTCGCCACGAGGCTGATCATGACCCGCGACGATTTCCTGCGCCTGGCCGCTAAAGGCTATAACCGCATTCCCCTGGCCTTCGAAACCCTGGCCGACTTCGACACCCCCCTGTCCATCTACCTGAAGCTGGCCGACGGCCCCAATTCCTATCTGCTGGAATCGGTGCAGGGCGGCGAGAAGTGGGGGCGTTACTCCATCATTGGCCTGCCGTGCAGCCGTGTCCTGCGCGTTCATGGTCATCGCGTGGTGGTCAGCGATGCCGGTCGCGAGGTCGAGGTGATCGAGCACTGCGACGATCCCCTGGCCTTCGTCGAAGCCTTCAAGGCGCGCTATCGCGTGCCGACCCTGGATGGTCTGCCCCGCTTCAACGGTGGCCTGGTGGGCTACTTCGGCTACGACAGCGTGCGCTACGTGGAACGCCGCCTGGCGGCCTGCCCCAATCCCGATCCGCTGGGGACGCCCGACATCCTGCTGATGGTGTCCGATGCCGTGGTGGTGTTCGACAACCTGGCCGGCAAGATCCATGCGATCGTGCTGGCCGATCCAGACGAAGCCGAGGCCTTCGACGCCGCCCAGGCGCGCCTGGCCGACATCCTCGACCGCCTGCGCCAGCCCATCGTGCCGCGTCGTGGCCTGGATCTTTCCGCCCCGACCGGTCCGGAACCGAGCTTTCGTTCCAGCTTCAGTCGCGAGGATTTCGAAGGCGCGGTGCAGCGCATCAAGGACTACATCCTGGCCGGCGACTGCATGCAGGTGGTGCCTTCGCAGCGCATGTCCATTGCCTTCCAGGCGGCGCCCATCGATCTCTATCGAGCGCTGCGCTGCTTCAACCCCACGCCCTACATGTATTTCTTCAACTTCGGTGACTTCCACGTGGTGGGCAGTTCGCCCGAGGTACTGGTGCGGGTGGAGGACGGCGAGATCACCGTGAGGCCCATCGCCGGGACCCGTCCGCGCGGCGCCACCGAGGAAGCCGATCTGGCCTTGGAGCGTGATCTGCTGGCCGACGCCAAGGAGCTGGCCGAGCACCTGATGCTGATCGACCTGGGGCGCAACGACGTGGGCCGGGTCTCCACCACCGGCAGCGTGACCCTGACCGAAAAGATGGTCATCGAGCGCTATTCCAACGTGATGCACATCGTCAGCAACGTCACCGGCCGGCTCAAGCCCGAGCTGAGCGCCATGGACGCCCTGCGCGCCATCCTGCCAGCGGGCACCCTGTCCGGGGCGCCGAAGATCCGCGCCATGGAGATCATCGACGAACTGGAGCCGGTCAAGCGGGGCATCTACGGCGGCGCCGTGGGCTACCTGGCCTGGAACGGCAACATGGACACCGCCATCGCCATCCGTACCGCGGTGATCAAGGACGGCGAGCTGCACGTGCAGGCCGGGGCGGGGATCGTCGCCGATTCGGTGCCGGCGCTGGAGTGGGAAGAGACCCTCAACAAGCGTCGCGCCATGTTCCGCGCCGTCACCCTTGCCGAACAGTCCGTCTGAGGAGCCTGCCATGTTGCTGATGCTGGATAACTACGATTCCTTCACCTACAACCTGGTGCAGTACCTGGGCGAACTGGGCGCCGAGGTCAAGGTGGTGCGTAACGACGAGCTCCCGGTCGAGGCGCTCGAAGACCTGGCGCCGGAGCGCATCGTCGTCTCCCCCGGTCCCTGCACGCCCAACGAGGCGGGCATCTCCCTGGCCACCCTGGAGCGCTTCGCCGGCAAGCTGCCGGTGCTGGGCGTCTGCCTGGGTCACCAGAGCCTGGGCCAGGCCTTTGGCGGCGAGGTGGTGCGGGCGCGCGAGCCGATGCACGGCAAGACCAGCCCGGTCTACCACAACGGCGAAGGCGTCTTCGCCGGCCTGCCCAATCCCTTCACCGTGACCCGCTACCACTCGCTGGTGGTCAAGCGCGAGACCCTGCCCGACTGTCTGGAGATCACCGCCTGGACCCAGCATCCGGACGGCAGCCTGGACGAGATCATGGGGCTGCGGCACCGCGAATTCATGATCGAAGGGGTGCAATTCCATCCCGAGTCCATCCTCACCGAACATGGCCATGACCTCTTGGCCAACTTTCTCCAGCAGCAGGGAGGACGCCGCTAGATGGACATCAAGCAGGCCTTGAATCGCATCAGTGGCCAACTCGACCTCAATGTGGCCGAGATGCAGGCGGTGATGCGCCAGATCATGACCGGTGGCGCCGACGAGGCGCAGATCGGTGCCTTCCTCATGGGCATGCGCATCAAGAGCGAGACCATCGACGAGATCTGCGGCGCGGTCAGCGTGATGCGCGAACTGGCGACCCCGGTGGTGCTGCCGAGCCTCGACCATGTGGTCGACGTGGTGGGCACCGGCGGCGACGGCGCCAACATCTTCAACGTGTCCTCGGCCTCGGTGTTCGTGGTGGCGGCCGCGGGCGGCAAGGTCGCCAAGCACGGCAATCGCGCGGTGTCCGGCAAGAGCGGCAGCGCCGATCTGCTGGAGGCCGCCGGTATCTACCTGGAGCTGAATCCGGCGCAGATCGCCCGCTGCGTCGAACAGGTGGGCGTCGGCTTCATGTTCGCCCAGTCGCACCACAGCGCCATGCGCCATGCCGCCGGGCCGCGCCGTTCCCTGGGGCTGCGTACCCTGTTCAATATGCTCGGGCCGCTGACCAATCCGGCCGGTGTCCGTCACCAGGTGGTCGGGGTGTTCAGCGCCGCCCTCTGCCGACCCCTGGCCGAGGTGCTGCAGCGCCTGGGCAGTCACCATGTGCTGGTGGTGCATTCCCGCGACGGCCTGGACGAATTCAGCCTAGCCGCGGCGACCCAGGTGGCCGAACTCAAGGACGGCAGCATCAGCGAATACCAGGTGCTGCCGGAGGATCTGGGGATCAAGAGCCAGACCCTGGTCGGCCTGACCGTGGACGGTCCCGAGGCCTCCCTGGCGCTGATCCGCGACGCCCTCGGTCGACGCAAGACCGAAGCCGGGCAAAAGGCCGCCGACATGATCGTGCTCAACGCCGGCGCGGCGCTCTATGCCGCGGATCTCGCCCATAGTCTGCATGAAGGGGTACTCTTGGCCCACGACGCGCTCTACAGCGGCCTGGCCCGGGAAAAGCTGGACGAGCTCGCCCATTTCACATCCGTCTATCGCGAGGAGGGTCGCCCGTGAGTGTGCCAACCGTGTTGCAGAAGATCCTGGCCCGCAAGGCCGAGGAGATCGCCGAGCTCAAGGCCCGGACCAGCCTGGCCGAGCTCGAGGCCCAGGCCCGCGCCGCCGATGCCCCGCGCGGCTTCGCCCGCGCCCTGCAGGCCCAGGTGGCACGCAAGGAAGCGGCGATCATCGCCGAGGTGAAGAAGGCCTCGCCGAGCAAGGGCGTGATCCGCGAACACTTCGTGCCGGCGGAGATCGCCCACAGCTATGCCCTGGGCGGGGCCACCTGCCTGAGCGTGCTCACCGACGTGGACTTCTTCCAGGGCGGCAACGCCTATCTGCAGCAAGCGCGCGCCGCCTGCCAGCTGCCGGTGATCCGCAAGGACTTCCTCATCGATCCCATCCAGGTAGTGGAAGCCCGGGCCATCGGCGCCGATTGCATCCTCTTGATCGTCGCCGCGCTGGACGACGCCCTGATGGGCGAACTGGCCGCCACGGCCAAGGCCATCGGCCTGGACGTGCTGGTCGAGGTCCATGACGGCGCCGAGCTTGAGCGCGCGCTCAAGGTGCTGGATACCCCGCTGGTAGGCGTCAACAATCGCAACCTGCATACCTTCGAGGTCAGCCTCGAGACGACCCTGGATCTGTTGCCGCGCATCCCACAGGATCGCCTGGTGATCACCGAGAGCGGCATTCTCAATCGCGCCGACGTGGAGCTGATGGAGATTAACGAGGTGCGTGCCTTCCTGGTGGGCGAAGCCTTCATGCGTGCCGAGGAGCCGGGCCAGGAGCTGCAGCGGCTGTTCTTTCCTGACCGGCGCTTCCCGCTCATGGATGCCTGACCGTTCAGGCGCCTGAACAAGGCCTCGGGGGCGACCACCGAGGCCTTTTTTTATCTGCAAGGTGACCCAGGTCGACTCACGCCCGCCCCAATCGGCGGGAACGACCTCCGTGTACCCGCTGCCGACGCGGGGCTTTGTTTCCTGACCCCTAAACCCGGTTAATGACCTCCGACCCGCTGAACCGTGGCGGGTCGAGGAGTCGATCGGCCATCGCGAGGTGCGCCGGGGCTCCGCCGCACCAGGCCATCCATAACCAGGGCAAGCAAGAACCATGGCAACGGAAGAAAAAAGCGAAACACTTGATATCAGCGTCACCGATCCCTCCCGGACCGAGGAGTCGCGGCGCGATCGCCGACTCGCCGGTACCACCGACTGGGTGGTCTTCGGCGTCACCAGCATCGCCGCGCTGGCCTTCGTGATCTGGGGCTTCGTCAACCAGGCCGGTCTGGCCAGCAGCGCCTCGACCGCCCAGGGTTGGGTGATCACCCATTTCGGCTGGCTGTTCGTGCTCACCTCCACCGGCTTCGTGGTCTTCGTCATCTGGCTGGCGGCCAGTCGCTATGGGCGGATCCCCCTGGGGCGCGACGACGAACAACCGGAATTTCGCACCCTTTCCTGGGTGGCGATGATGTTCAGCGCCGGCATGGGCATCGGCCTGATGTTCTTTGGCGTCGCCGAACCGCTGTCGCACTATCTCAACCCGCCACCCGGCGGCGCTGCGGGGCAGAGCAGTGCCGCCCTGCAGGTGGCCATGGCTACCACGCTGTTCCACTGGACGCTGCATCCCTGGGCCATCTATGCCGTGGTCGGGCTGGCCATCGCCTATGGCACCTATCGGCGCGGTCGCAGCCAGCTGATCTCGGTGGCCTTTCGCCCCCTGATCGGCGAACACGCCAATGGCCCCGTCGGTCGCGTCATCGACATGATGGCGATCTTCGCCACCCTGTTCGGCTCGGCGGCCTCCCTCGGTCTGGGCGCCCTGCAGATCGCCGGCGGACTCGAACACAACGGCTGGATCGAGCAACCCGGAAAAATGCTGTATATCGGCATCATCACCGTGCTGACGGTGGCCTTCGTCATCTCTGCCGTGTCCGGCGTGGAAAAGGGCATCCAGTGGCTGTCCAACACCAACATGGTGCTGGCGGTGGCCCTGGCCCTGTTCGTCTTCGTCGTCGGCCCGACCCTGCTGATGCTCAATCTGTTGCCCACCGCCATCGGTGACTACATCGACCTCCTGCCGGAGATGATGGCGCGCACCAGCGCCAGCGGCGGCGAGGCCATGGGCAACTGGCTGTCGAGCTGGACGGTGTTCTACTGGGCCTGGTGGATTTCCTGGACACCCTTCGTCGGCATGTTCATCGCCCGCATCAGTCGCGGCCGTACCATCCGCCAGTTCGTCACCGGGGTATTGCTGGTGCCGAGTCTGGTCAGCGTGGTCTGGTTCGTCATCTTCGGTGGCGCGGCGATCGACGCCATGCGCCTGGGCGCCTTCACCCTGGTCGACGGCGCGGTGAACAGCAACTTCGCCCTCTACGATCTGCTGGCCAGCTATCCCTGGGTCTCGGTGACCTCGGTACTGGTCATGGTGCTGGTGGCGATCTTCTTCGTGTCCGGCGCCGACGCCGCGTCCCTGGTGATGGGTACCCTGTCCGAGCGCGGTACCACCGAGCCCTCGCGACGCACGGTGATCTTCTGGGGCGCCCTCACCGGCGCGGTGGCGGCGATCATGCTGGCCATCGGCGACCCGGGCAATCCAGGCGCCGCCCTCAATGGTCTGCAGAATCTGACCATCGTGGTCTCGCTGCCTTTCGTGGTGGTCATGGCGCTGCTGTGCCTGGCGCTCTATCGTGACCTGCGCTGCGATCCGCTGATGCTGCGGCATCTGCGCGGCACCGAGTTGATCGAGAAGGCGGTGCTCTATGGCGCGGTCAAGCACGGCGAAGAATTCCACTTCGTCGTGGGTGAGCCCAAGGCCAAGGGGAACGGCGAGAAGACCGTCGACGAGAAAGCCACGGTGCGGGTGGAGAAGGTACAGCGGAAGGTCGAGATCTGACGCGCTGGAAGGGCGGGGGCAGCGGCCCCCGCCTGCTGGCAGGGGCGCACCGGGCGGGGCTCAGCGGGTGCCGAACACCACCATGGTCTTGCCCTTGACGTGGACCAGTCCCTGTTCTTCCAGGGACTTGAGCACGCGGCCGACCATCTCGCGAGAGCAACCGACGATGCGGCCGATCTCCTGACGGGTGATCTTGATCTGCATGCCATCCGGGTGGGTCATGGCGTCCGGCTGCTTGCACAGGTCGAGCAGGGTGCGCGCCACGCGACCGGTGACGTCGAGGAAGGCCAGGTCGCCGACCTTGCGGGTGGTCTGGCGCAGCCGCTCGGCCATCTGGCGGCCGAGGGAGAACAGCATGTCCGGATCATGCTGGCTCAGTTCGCGGAACTGGCCGTAACTGATCTCGGCGACTTCGCACTCGGTACGGGCACGGACCCAGGCGCTGCGCTCGGGCTCGCTGCCTTCCTTGGAGAACAGACCCATCTCGCCGAAGAAGTCCCCAGCATTGAGATAGGCGATGATCATTTCGCGGCCCTCATCGTCTTCGATAAGGATGGTCACCGAACCCTTGAGGATGAAGAACAGGCTTTCGCTGTTGTCGCCAGCGTAGATGATGGTGGTTTTTGCCGTGTAGCGGCGACGCGAGCAGTGCGCTAGCAGCTTGTCGATGTGCTGTAACTTCGCGGGTGGGATGATAGCGGCCATGCTGATTCCTGAGGTTGAAAGCTAACCTGAGTCGGGGGCACCGATGTCCGAACCGGTGCATGCATAGGCTGCGCCGGTTCCAATTCAAAGACCGGATAAGAACATGCGCAGCTTAAATGCGAGCTGAATAGCCCTTCACTGGTCATCAGTTTACGCCATCCAGCATGTTAAGCTGATCACCATTTGCATATATAAGTAGGACGAAAGCGATGAAAGCGCGCATCCAGTGGGCAGGCGAGGCCATGTTCCTCGGTGAATCCGGTAGCGGTCACGTGGTGGTCATGGACGGCCCGCCGGAAAGCGGTGGGCGCAACCTCGGCGTACGGCCGATGGAAACCGTGCTGATCGGCCTGGGCGGCTGCGCCAGCTACGACGTGGTCAGCATCCTGCGCAAGGCGCGGCAGCCGGTGGAGAGCTGCGAGGCTTTCCTCGAAGCGGATCGTGCCGAGACCGAGCCCAAGGTGTTCACCCGCATTCACCTGAAGTTCGTGGTCAAGGGCCGCGGTCTCAAGGAAGCCCAGGTCAAGCGCGCCATCGAGCTGTCGGCGGAGAAGTACTGCTCGGCCTCCATCATGCTCGGTCGGGCCGGCGTCGAGATCACCCACAGCTACGAACTCGTCGAACTCGCCTGATGCTCTTGCAGGCGACGCCCGTGCAGACGTCGCCCTCCGCGTCATCCCTTCCCGTCGACATCAATTCATCACCTGAGCCCGGCAGACTCTGGCCCCAGCCGCTGCCGATCTGCATAATGCGCCGCTCTTAAGGGGCAAGCCCCCGACAAGTACAGCCAATCGCCATCGCGAAGAGGTGTTCGCCGCCCTACGCAGCTTGCGCAATCCGCAACTGACGGGCACTCAGGACCGCGGTCAGAGACCGCACGACGGGAGCTTTACCACCGTGAAAAGCAAACTCAGGCTTCATGGTTTCAACAACCTGACCAAGACCTTGAGCTTCAACATCTACGACATCTGCTACGCCGAGACGTCGGAAGATCAACAGGCCTATGTCCAGTACATTGATGAAGAGTACGACGCCGAGCGTCTGACCCAGATTCTGACCGACGTGGTCGATATCATCGGGGCCAACATCCTCAACATCGCCCGCCAGGATTACGATCCCCAGGGTGCCAGCGTGACCATCCTGATCTCCGAGCAACCGGTCGAGCCGACCGAGAGCCAGATCGAGGAATCGCCCGGTCCGCTGCGCGAGACCATTCTCGGCCACCTGGACAAGAGCCACATCACGGTGCACACCTATCCGGAGATCCATCCGGACGACGGTATCGCCACCTTCCGCGTCGACATCGACGTCTCCACCTGTGGCGTGATCTCCCCGCTCAAGGCCCTGAACTACCTGATCCACCAGTTCGACTCGGATATCGTCACCGTGGACTACCGGGTGCGCGGCTTCACCCGCGACATCGAAGGGCGCAAGCACTTCATCGACCATGAGATCAACTCGATCCAGAACTACCTGTCCGAGGACACTCGCGCGGCCTACCAGATGACCGACGTGAACGTGTACCAGGACAACCTGTTCCACACCAAGATGCTGCTCAAGGAATTCGAACTGGACAACTACCTGTTCGGTGATGCTTCCCGCAGCCTCTCGACGGAACAGCGCCAGCAGATCACTCAGCGTCTCAAGCACGAGATGCGCGAGATCTTCTCCGGCCGCAACCTGCCGCGCTGATCGCTCGGCTGTTGCTCAAAGAACCCCGCCACGGCGGGGTTCTTCGTTTCCCGATTCAGTGATGCTCGTCGCGCACGACCGGTGCGCCACCGGTGACGCTCTTGACCACCCGGCCGATGGTCAGGCCCTGGCCGAGGATCGAGACCAGCACCACGATGTAGGTCAGGGCCAGGATCAGATCCCGCTCCGGACCGGCCGGCAGACTCAGCGCCAGGGCTACGGAGACGCCGCCACGCAGGGCACCCCAGGTGAGGATGCGCGCCGTGCCGCGGGTCATGTTGCGCCAGTGCGGGCTGAGCAGCACCACCGGTGCCACGCTGATCCAGCGGGCGAAGAGGATCGCCAGGGTCACCAGCAGCGCCGCGCCCAGGTGGGCCCAGCTGAAGGGCAGCACCAGCAGCTCCATGCCGATCAGGGCGAACAGCAGGGCGTTGAGGATCTCATCGATCAACTCCCAGAACCCGTCCAGGTAGCGCCGGGTGAAGTCGTTCATCGCCTTGGTACGGCCCAGGTTGCCGATGATCAGACCCGCGACCACCATGGCGATGGGGCCCGAGACGTGCAGGTGGCTGGCCAGGGTCGAGCCGCCGATCACCAGCGCCAGGGACAGCATTACCTCGATCTGGTGCTGCTCGATGCTCAGCATCAGCCAGTAGCAGATGAAGCCGATCAGCAGGCCGAAGAGGATGCCGCCGCCGGCCTCTTCGAGAAACAGCCAGAGCGCGGCGTTGACCGTGGGCGTCTCGCCCAGCTGGATCACCCCCAGCAGCACCGAATAGACCACCACGGCCACGCCATCGTTGAACAGCGCCTCGCCGACGATGGTGGTCTCCAGCGACTTGGGCGCGCCGGCCGAGCGCAGGATGCCAAGCACGGCGATGGGATCGGTCGGAGAGATCAGGGCACCGAAGATCAGGCAGTAGAGCAGGTCGACGTGCCAGCCCAGCCAGCCGAAGATCAGGTGGCTGAGATAGCCGATCAACACCGTGGAGATGATCACTCCGAGGGTGGCCAGGCCGCCGATGGCCCATTTGTAGTCGCGCAGGTCCTTGAGATTGACGTGCAGGGCGCCGGCGAACAGCAGGAAGCCGAGCATCCAGTTCATCAGCAGGTCGTTGAAGTCGATCTGCCCGAGCAGTTCGCCGATGCGGTGCTCGAGGCCGGGAAAGCCGAGCCAGGACAGGCTCTGCAGGCCGACCGAGAAGATCAGCGCGATGACCATGACGCCGATGGTGGGCGGCAGGCCGACGAAGCGGTAGTTGAGGTAGGTGAGCAGCGAGGTGAAGCAGATGAAGGCAGCAGCGAGTTCGAGCATGGGCGTTCCAGATCCATCAGACAGCGAGTCCCGGCGGAGGCAGGGGCTAGGGTAGGATGGGGTGGAGGCCGCAAAAGTTACATTTTCGATAGCTGCCTAGCCAAGTGTCTGGCGCGACAAGATCAGCAGTCGCCCTGGCCCGCACCTCCAGTGCCGGTGCCAGGGCGACCTCTGAGACGAACGGTCAGGCGCGCTGACGGCTAGAGCGGCGCGGCCATTGCCGGGGTCGTTTCACGCAGCGGCAACGGATGGGGCGCAGCGATACGCGCCTCCAGCGTTGCCACGTAGCTGCGGGCGTCGGCTTCATTGAGAAAGGTGATGGCCTGTTTGTCGAGACAGACCTGCCAGGCACTGGTGGTGGACTTGCGCAGGGGGCGAACCACGATCTTCATACTGGTACCCTCGGGGACAGACGAAAAGTGGAAACCCGATTCTAGAGCGCTTTTGATTGCAGAATGGTGACATTCGTCGGTAAGCGCGCTAGGCACGCGCCCGCTGCCGTTCGGCATACCAGCCTTCGAACTCTTCCGGCGGCAACGGTGGGCTGAATAGGAAGCCCTGGCATTGCTGGCAACCCAGCTTGCGCAAGATATCCCATTGCTCGGTGGTCTCTACGCCCTCGGCCAGGACGTCCAGATCCAGGCCCTGCCCCAGGGCCACGATGGCCGCGGCGATGGCCTGGCTGCTGTGGGTGCCGCTGTCGCTGCGCAATTCGTGCATGAAGCTCTGGTCGATCTTGAGCTTGTCGAGGGGGAAGCGGCGCAGATAGGCCAGGGAGGAATAGCCGGTGCCGAAGTCGTCCACGGCGATGCGTACGCCCAGTGTCTTGAGGGTAGCCAGGGACAGCAGCGCCTCCTCGACATTGTTCATCAGGGTGCCTTCGGTGATCTCCAGCTCCAGGTGCTCGGCCGGCAGGCGACTGCGCGCCAGGGCGCGGGAGATGGTGCTGGCCAGATCGCGCTTGGCGAACTGCCGGGGCGAGATGTTGATCGCCAGGGTCTCCAGTTCGAGTCCCTGGGCGAGCCAGCTGTGCATCTGCTGGCAGGCGGTCTCGATGATCCAGTCGCCCAGGGGCACGATGAGCCCGGTTTCCTCGGCCAGCGGAATGAACTCGGTGGGCGGGATGAGGCCCAGCTCCGGGTCCTGCCAACGCACCAGGGCTTCCACGCCAATGGTCTGGGCGGTGTTGACGCTCATCAGCGGTTGGTAGTGCAGAACGAAGTCACCGCGCTTGAGCGCGGTGCGCAGCCGCGATTCCAGATTCAACCGCCGCCGCGACTGCTCGGTGAGGGCCTGGGTATAGAAGCGGAAGGTGTCGCGGCCCTGGTCCTTGGCCTGGTGCATGGCCGTGTCGGCATTGCGGATGAGGTCATCGGCGGTCCCGCCATCGTCGGGAAAGAGGCTGATGCCGATGCTGGCATTGAGATAGATGTCGTGCTCGCCGAGGTGGAAGGGCTGCTCCAGCTTGCCGAGCATGGCCTGGGCGATCTGGGCGGCGAATTCCGGCCGGTCTATCCGCTCGATGATGACCAGATACTCATCGCCACCGATGCGCGCCAGGGTGATGTCCTCGCTGAGCAGGGCGCGCAGGCGGGCGGCGAATTCCACCAGCAGTTCGTCACCCAGGGCATGGCCATGGCTTTCGTTGACCGTGCGGAAATGATCGAAGTCGAGGATCAGTACGGCGACCAGGTATTCCTGGGGTTCGGCCAGGGCCAGGGCGTGTTCCAGATGGGTGCGCGCCAGCAGGCGGTTGGGCAGGTCGGTCAGGGGATCGTGGTGCGCCAGATGACTCAGGCGCGCCTCGCTCTCTCGCAGGCGGGTGGTATCGCTGACGGTAACCGTGTACTGCCGGGTCTCCCGGGGGTAGAGGGTGTCGATGGCGGTCCAGGCCGGAAAGGTACTGCCGTCGAGTCGTGGCCAGAGCAGCTCGCCTTCCCAGCGGCCCTCGCGGCGCACCGTGCGCCAGAGTTCGCGGTAGAAGCGCTGGTCCTGGCGCCCACCGCCGGGAAGTCCCAGGCGCTGGCCGAGCAGAGTGCCTTCCTGGGCGCCCAGCAGCCGGGCGAAGGCCGGGTTCACCGCCAGGATCCAGCGGCGCTCGTCGAGCAGCAACAGGCCGTCGCGACTGTTCTGGAACATCGCCGCGGCCTGGCGCAGGCTCTCTTCCTGCTGTTTGCGCAGGGTGATGTCCTGGGCGGTGCTGATGAAGTATTGCGGCACGCCCTGATCGTCGCGGATCAGGCGCGTGGTGACGTTGGTCCATACCGGCTGGCCATTGCGATGCAGATAGCGTTTTTCCAGGGTGTAGCGGTCCTGGCCGGTGTCCACCAGCTGCTTGCGCAGCGCGGCGCCCAGCGCGCGCTCGTCCGGATGGGTCACCGACGCGGTGTCCTTCTGCAGCAACTCCGGTTGCGAGTAGCCGAGCATCTGGCAGAAGTGGTGATTGACGCTCAACCAGCGACCTTCCAGGTCACTGAGCATGATGCCGGTGTAGGCCTGTTCGAAGATGCCGCGATAGCGCGCCTCGCTGGCACGTTGCGCCTGGACGACACGCTGCTGCCGGATGGCCAGCACCGCCAGACGGGTGAATTCGGTGATCAGCGCCTGGGTTTCCGCTTCGGGCAGCCGCGCCTCACCGTAGTAGATGCCCAGGGCGCCCACGGCACGTTGCTGCTCGTCCTGCAGCGGCAGGGCCCAGGCGCCGCGAATGCCCGCCGCCTGGGCCGCCGGCAACAGCGGCTGCCAGGCCGGGTCCAGTGCGACATCGATGGTGAACACCGGCGCATTGCCCGTGACGGCGCTGCAGCAGCCCTGGTCGTGACGGCTGCGAGGCATGCTTTCCAGCGCCGCCTGGAAGGCCGGTGGCAGGCTGGGCGCCGCGGCGATCCGCAGATGCTCGCCCTGGTCGTCCAGCAACAGGGCGACGCGCATTTCCGGATAGATCTGCTCCAGCCGCAGGGCGATGCCCTGCTGGATCTCCGCCAGCGGCAGGCCGGTGAGCAGGTCGTCGAGAACGTCGCTACGGGCCTGTTGCAGCAGTTGTGCCTGGTAGTCGTGATGGATGTCGGTCAGGGTGCCCTGGATCTCGCCATCGAGGCCGGCGCGCAGCTCCATCTGCATCCAGCGATGACTCTCCACCGACAGCCGCAACCGCACCACGCCATTCCAATGCAGGCGCTGGCCCGCCGCGAAATCCGCCACCAGCTGGCGCAGGCGGGCACCGTCCTGGGGATGGAAGGCCTGATCCAGGGGATGGTTGAGTTGCTGGGCGGCGGGCTGGCCGGTGAGGCCTTCCCAGGCTGGGTTGAGAAATTGCCAGCGACCGCGGTGATCGCTGGCGAAGATCACCAGCGGCAGGTGCTGGACCAGTTCGCGATAGCGCCGCTGGCTGTCGTGCAGGGCCTGTTCGGCTAGCTTGTGGCTGGTGATGTCGACCAGGGCACCGCGGGTGATGCCGGCTTCGTCGAAATCGCTCTGCCAATTGAGCCAGCGCCAACTGCCTTCGCCATCGTCGAAATGCGCCGAGAAATTTAGCGGGCCCTGCATGTGCTGCAGGCGTTCCAGCATGCTGTGCACATGGTCGCGGTCATCGGCACGGGCGCAGGCGGCAATGGTGGCGAAATCCAGCGGATCGCTGCCCTTGGGCTGGCGCAGCATCACCAGGGTGCGTTCGGAACACAGCAGGCGGCCATCGTCCAGCAACTGCCAGTCACCGGTATTGGTCAGCCGCTGGACGAAATCCTGGGTGGCGCGCTGGCTCTGCAGCTCTTCAATGAAGCCTTCGCGATTGCGGGCTTCGCGCCGCAGCAAGCCATAGAGCACCAGCGATAGCAGGCTCATGAAGGCCAGGCCCTTCAGGGTGTGCCACAGATGGACACTGTCCTGATCGCTGAGCAGCAGATACAACAGCCCATCGGTGCCGATCACCCAGAGGGCGCTCAGCAACAGATAAATCAGGGCAATGCGCGCAGGGGAGAGAGGCCGCATCCCGGATCCTCGAGGCCCGATCGTAGGTGTCGGGTTCAATTCAGCATTGACCGGATAAAGGTGCGGCAGTTCTGGTTTGGCCACCTCGACGTCCGCCTTTCGATGTCTACCCTTATCCCAGAGCGCACGGGAGGCTCCTGCCCCAGACACCGGTGCCAGAGTCGTCTGACCTCGTGCAATTTACCAGACCTTTTTGCGCATTACATGCATTTTGCCCGCCTGTTATTTTTGGTGAATTGATCTAAATCATTGATTTTTAACGTCTTTAATCGGCTTTGGAATTCGGCGCAGCCGTTGCGCTCTACATAGGAGTCGCTGCTGCCAGGACCTGGGCGCAGTACAACCAAGGAAAACAGGAGTCATCTCATGAAAAAGACTTTCGGTACTTTTGCCCTCGCTGCCGTTACCGCTTCCGTACTGAGCCTGCCGCTGGCCGGCGGTGCCTTTGCTGCCACCAGCCAGAACATGACCCTGGCCGCCAACAACACCATGGACAAGACCGAAGAAGCCGCGTCCGACACCTGGATCACCAGCAAGGTCAAAGCTTCCTTCCTGGCCGACGAACACATCAAGGGCACCTCGATCAAGGTCGAGACCAACAAGGGCGTCGTTTCCCTGTCCGGCACCGTGGCGACCGAAGCCCAGCGCGACCTGGCGATCAAGGAAGCCAAGGCCATCAAGGGCGTCAAGGCCGTATCTGCTGATGCGCTGAAAGCCGCTCAGTAAGAACGCCTGGTAACACCCGGCACGATGGCAGCGCTGCTGCCATCACCCTTGCCCTTCACCCCGGAGAACTGCCATGACCAGCACGACCGAAACCCTCAACGATCTGATCGAGATCGCCCGTGACGGCAAGAATTTCTACGAGCATGCCCTCACCGAAGTGAAGAACCCCGAATTGAAGGCCCTGTTCACCGAGATCGCCCAGAGCAAGGCCGAGATCATCAGCGCCCTGAGCAGCCAGGTATCGGCCGCTGGTGAAAAGCCCGCTGAGCAAGGCACCTTTGCCGGCAGCTTCCGCAAGTACTACACCGACGTCAAAACCTCCTTTGCCAGCAAGGAAAAGGAAGAAGTCACCTACGTCAGCGAACTGGAAGAGCAGGAAGACCGCTTGCTGCACGCACTGGAGCGCGCCGTCAACGAACACGCCACGCCGGATGCCCAGGCCAACCTGCGCAGCCAGCTGGAAAAGGCCCGTGCGACCCACGATCGCATGCGTGACCTGAAGCACCGCATGCAAGCCGCCCACTAAGGTTGCCTGCAGAAAAAAGCCCCGCCTAGGCGGGGCTTTTCTTTGGGCTACAGCTAGCCCTGCGGGGCGCGATTGAGCCGGGCATCGATCAGGTTGTCGACCACCGAAGGATCGGCCAGGGTCGAGGTATCCCCCAGGCTGTCCAGCTCGTCGCAGGCGATCTTGCGCAGGATGCGTCTCATGATCTTGCCGGAGCGGGTCTTGGGCAGGGCGGGTGCCCATTGCAGGAATTCCGGCTTGGCGAAGCTGCCGATCTCCTCGGCTACCTGCTGGCGCAGGCGGGCCTTGAGTTCGTCGCTTGGGGTCACCCCGCCCTTGGTAGTGACGAAGGCATAGACCGCCTGGCCCTTGACCTCGTGCGGGCAACCCACCACGGCGGCTTCGGCCACGTCCGCATGTTCGGTGAGCACGCTTTCTACTTCGGCGGTACCGATGCGGTGGCCGGAGACGTTGAGCACGTCATCTACCCGCCCGGTGATCCAGTAGTAGCCGTCTTCGTCCCGGCGGGCGCCGTCGCCGGTGAAGTAGTAACCCGGATAGGCACTGAAGTAGGTGTCGATCAGTCGCTGGTGGTCGCCATAGACGGTACGGATCTGGCTCGGCCAGCTGGCCTTGATGGCCAGCACGCCGCTGCCGGGGCCGTCGATTTCCTTGCCCTGCTCGTCCAGCAGCACCGGCTGGACGCCAAAGAAGGGCAGGGTGGCCGAGCCCGGCTTCAATGCCAGGGCGCCGGGGGGCGGGGCGATGAGGATGCTGCCGGTCTCGGTCTGCCACCAGGTGTCGACGATGGGGCAGCGACCCTCGCCCACTACCCGGTGATACCACTCCCAGGCCTCGGGATTGATCGGCTCGCCGACGCTGCCGAGCAATTGCAGGCTCTGCCGCGAGGTGCGCTGTACCGGCTCGTCGCCTTCACGCATCAGGGCGCGCAGGGCGGTGGGAGCGGTATAGAAGATATTGACCTGATGCTTGTCCACCACCTGCCACAGGCGACTGGCGTCGGGATAGCTCGGCACGCCTTCGAACATCAGGGTGGTGGCGCCATTGGCCAGGGGGCCATAGACGATGTAGCTGTGGCCGGTGACCCAGCCGACATCCGCGGTGCACCAGAAGACCTGTCCCTCGTGGTAGTCGAACAGGTACTTGAAGCTCAGGGTGGCGCCCAGCAGATAGCCGCCGGTGGTGTGCAGCACGCCCTTGGGCTTGCCGGTGGAACCCGAGGTGTAGAGGATGAACAGCGGATCCTCGGCATCCATGGGCTCTGCCG
Organism: Pseudomonas benzopyrenica; assembly: GCF_036884265.1. Taxonomy (NCBI): domain Bacteria; kingdom Pseudomonadati; phylum Pseudomonadota; class Gammaproteobacteria; order Pseudomonadales; family Pseudomonadaceae; genus Pseudomonas; species Pseudomonas benzopyrenica. Next base: position 414,904 of record NZ_CP145723.1, read on the forward strand.
GGCAGTCGGCCGCGGCCGCGGCCACGGCCTGGGCATAAGACAGATCACGGCCCTCCTGGCGCGCCACGGCGGCGCCGGTCCGCTCGACCAAGACCACGGTGTGGACGTCCGGGCATTTGGCCAGGGCCTTGTCGACATTGGCCTTGAGCGGCACGCGCTTGCCACCACGTACGCCCTCGTCGGCGGTGATCACCACCCGGCAGTCGGAATCGAGGATACGGTCGCGCAACGCCTCGGGCGAGAACCCGCCGAACACCACCGAATGCACCGCGCCGATGCGGGCGCAGGCCAGCATCGCATAGGCGGCCTCGGGAATCATCGGCAGATAGAGGCAGACGCGGTCGCCCTTCTTGACCCCTCGCTCCTTGAGCACATTGGCCAGACGACAGACGTGCTCGTGCAACTGGCGATAGCTGATGGCCTGGCTGTCGGCGGGATCGTCGCCTTCCCAGAGGATGGCGGTCTGCTCGGCTCGGCCACCGAGGTGGCGATCGATGCAGTTGTAGGCGACGTTGAGCTGGCCGCCGCTGAACCAGCGGGTCTGGCCCTGGCGCATGTCGCCGCTATGGACTTCGTCCCAGGTGCGCGACCAGTCGAGTAAAGCGCTGGCCTGTTCGCTCCAGAAGCGTTCCGGCTGTTCCACCGAGCGCTGGTAGAGCTCGCGATAACGGGCTTCGTCGAGGTGGGTGCGGGCACTCAGACTCTCGGGCACGGGATAGCGGTGGCTCATGGCCGGCTCCTTCTTGGTGTTGTTGTGCTCCTAGTTTAGGCCGCGGATGGCCTGTCGGGGTTCAGCGAGGCGATAAAACGAAAAAGCGCCGCAGAGCGGCGCCTTTCGGAACGGACCGAGATCGATCAGCCGCGGTGACGACCGCGGAAGTAATCGATCAGGCCCTGAGTCGAACCATCGTCGGCCTTGCCTTCGCTGCGGCCGATGATGTGCTGATAGACGTCCTTGCCCAGCTCCTTGCCCAGCTCGACGCCCCACTGGTCGAAGCAGTTGATGCCCCAGATGACGCTCTGCACGAACACCTTGTGCTCGTACAGGGCTACCAGCGCACCCAGGCGTCGGGGCGAGATGCGTTCCAGCACCAGGGTGTTGCTCGGACGGTTGCCCGGGATCACCTTGTGCGGCGCCAGCTTGGCGATCTCGGCTTCGCCCAGGCCCTTCTCGCGCAGCTCGGCCTCGGCTTCCTCGCGGGTCTTGCCCAGCATCAGCGCCTGGCTCTGCGACAGGCAGTTGGCATAGAGCCATTGCTGGTGGTCGGCCACCGGATTGTGGCTCACCACCGGCACGATGAAGTCACCGGGGATCAGCTGGGTGCCCTGGTGCAGGAGCTGGTGGTAGGCATGCTGACCGTTGCAGCCGACGCCGCCCCAGATCACCGGACCGGTTTCCATGCTCACCGGCGAGCCGTCCTGACGCACGCTCTTGCCGTTGGACTCCATGTCCAGCTGCTGCAGGTGCTTCACAAAGTTACGCAGGTGGTGGTCGTAGGGCAGGATGGCGTGACTGGTCGCGCCCCAGAAGTTGCCGTACCAGACCCCGAGCAGGCCCAGCAGCACCGGCATGTTCTCTTCGAAGGGGGCGCTGGTGAAATGCTGGTCCATGGCATAGGCACCGGCCAGCAGGTCCTTGAAGTTGGACATGCCGATGGCCAGGGCGATGGGCAGGCCGATGGCCGACCACAGCGAGTAGCGCCCGCCGACCCAATCCCACATGGGGAAGATGTTCTCTTCGGCGATGCCGAATTCCACCGCCATCTTGACGTTGCTGGAGACGGCGATGAAGTGCTTGTGCAGCTCCGGCTCCGGGCAGCCCTGGGCCAGGCACCAGGCGCGGGCGGCCTGGGCGTTCTTCAGGGTCTCCAGGGTGCCGAAGGACTTGGAGGAGACGATGAACAGGGTGGTGTCGGCGGCGAGCTTGGAAGTCACCTCGCGGAATTCGCTGCCGTCGATGTTGGCCAGGTAGTGGCAACGCACGCCGCGCTGGGTGAAGGGCACCAGCGCCTCGGACACCAGCTGCGGACCGAGGAAGGAACCACCGATGCCGATGTTGACCACATCGGTGATCGGCTTCTCGGTGTAGCCGCGCCAGAGGCCGTTGTGGATGCGGGTGACCAGCGCGGTCATCTGGTTCAGGACCCGGTGCACCTCGGGCATGATGTCCTGGCCATCGATCTGCACACTGTCGCCCACCGGGCGGCGCAGCGCGGTATGCAGGGCGGGACGGTGCTCGGACGAGTTGACGTAGGCACCGTCGAACAGGGTGCGGATGGCGCCTTCCAGACCCGCTTCGCGAGCCAGGTTCACCAGCAGCTCACGGGTCTGCTCGGTGATGAGGTTCTTGGAGTAGTCGAGGAACAGACCACTGCTGCTCAGGGAGAACTGCGAGAAGCGCTGCGGATCGGCGGCGAAGGCGTCGCGCATGCGGAAATTCTGCATGGCCTTGCGGTGTTCCTGCAGGGCTTTCCAGGAGGCGAGCTGGGTCACGTCGAGGGGGTGTTGATAGTACTCCATGGCTAGGCTTTTCCTTGGTGGCTCTTGTTTGCTGTTGTGCCCCACAAGCCGCTGGCTTGCAAGGGAAAGTCGGCGACCGCGCGACGCCTGACGTGGCGTCGCGCTTCGAGCATGAAAAAGCCCGGTATGTTCCGGGCTTCCAGGATTCAGACGGGTTTGGGTGAGCTAACCTTCGGTTGCATCACACTCCGGGCCTGCGGCGAAAGCTCAGGTTGTCGATCAGGCGGGTCTGGCCCAGATAGGCCGCCACCAGCAGCACCAGCGCGGTGGTGGCCGGCCCGGCCGGTTGCAGGCTCAGCTGCTCGCGTAGTTCCAGGTAGTCGACTCTAAGCCCCTGGGCTTGCAATTCGGCGACACCGGACGCCAGGGTCGGCTCGACCGCTGCGCCGGCGGCTAGCTGATCGGCGAGCCGCCTGAGCAGGCTGTACAGGCAGGGCGCGCTGGCGCGCTGGCCGTCATCGAGATAGCCATTGCGCGAGGACAGCGCCAGGCCGTCGGTGGCCCGCACCGTGGGTTGGGCGACGATCTCGATGGGCATGTCCAGGTCCTGGACCAGCTTGCGGATCACCGCCAACTGCTGATAGTCCTTTTCGCCAAACACCGCCACGTCCGGTTGCGCCATCTGGAACAGCTTGGTGACCACCGTGGCCACGCCTTCGAAATGGCCGGGCCGACGGGCGCCGCAGAGACCTTCGGACACCTCGGGGACGTTCACCCGGGTCAGGCCGTCCATGCCCTTGGGATACATCTCGGCCACCGCTGGTGCGAACAGCAGGTCGCAGTGGGCCTCGTTCAGCTGGCGGCTGTCTTCCGCCAGGGTGCGCGGATAGGTCGCCAGATCCTCGCTGGGGCCGAATTGCAGCGGATTGACGAAGATGCTCGTCACCACGAAGTCGGCGTGGCGGCGCGCGGTCTCCACCAGGGCGATATGACCGGCGTGCAGATTGCCCATGGTGGGCACCAGGCCGATGCGCAGGCCCTGGCGGCGCGCAGCGGCAACGGCGGCGCGTAGTTCGCGGACGCTATGGACCGTCTTCATGCGGAAAATCCGTGTTCGGGAGTGGGAAAGCTGCCGTCCTTGACGGCGGCGACGTAGGCCGCCAGGGCAGCCTGGATGCTGTCCTGACCGGCCATGAAATTGCGCACGAATTTCGGCGTGCGCCCGCGCAGGGCCAGGCCGAGCATGTCGTGCAGCACCAGCACCTGGCCATCGGTGGCGGCACCGGCGCCGATGCCGATCACCGGCACCCGGGCGGCGCGGGTGATTTCCTCGGCCAGCGCCGAGGGTACGCATTCCAGCAGCAGCATGGCCGCGCCGGCTTCCTCCAACTCGCGCGCCGCCTCGCGCAGCTGCTGCGCCCGGACTGGATCGCGGCCCTGCACCTTGAAGCCGCCGAAGACATTGACCGATTGGGGCGTCAGGCCCAGGTGGGCGCAGACCGGTACGCCATTGGCGGCCAGCCGACGAATCGGCTCGGCCAGCCAGGCGTCGCCCTCGAGCTTGACCATCTGCGCGCCCGCCTGCATCAGGCGGCCGGCGCTGGTCAAGGTCTGCTCCAGGGTGGCATAGGTCATGAACGACAGGTCGGCGACGATGAAGGCACCGGCCTGGCCGCGTTTGACGCAGGCGGTGTGGTAGACCATGTCGTCGAGGGTCACCGGCAGGGTGCTGTCGTGACCCTGCAGCACCATGCCGAGGGAATCGCCGATGAGCAGCATCTCGACGCCGGCCTGACTGGCGGCCTGGGCGAAGGTGGCATCGTAGGCGGTTAGCATGGCGATCTTTTCGCCACGCTGCTTGAGCCCCTGAAGGGTCGTGAGGCTGATATCAGGCATGCAAGAGGTCCTCGTGGGACGGCGCTATGGTTATTGTCTGGGCGCCGCGGGCGCGGGTTGGCCGCGCGCAAACGGCTGCTATAGTCCCGGCGCATCCGACACAAGTCAATGTTCGGTGTTACGGCAGTGTTACCGCGCAGGTGACGACGGTACCAGTCGTTCCAGGCCCTCGAAAGGACAGGCGGACAGCAGGTCCGGCAGCCGGCGGCCATCGGGCAGGTGCAGCTCGGGGGCCAGGTCGGCCAGGGGATAGAGCACGAAGGCGCGCGCCTGCAGGTGGTAGTGCGGTACCTGCAGGCGCGGCTCGTCGATCAGCCGCTCACCGAACAGCAGGATATCGATGTCCAGGGTGCGCGGACCCCAGCGCTCGTCCTTGCGCACGCGCCCCTGCTGCTGCTCGATGGCCTGGGTGGCATCGAGCAGCGCCAGGGGGGCGAGGGCGGTGTCCAGCTCGGCGACGGCATTGACGTAGCGGGGCTGTTCGGGCGGCCCCAGGGGATCGCTGGCATAGAAGGCGGAGACCGCCACCAGCTGGCTGTCAGGCAGCTGGGCCAAGGCATCCAGGGCGGCGTCCAGCTGCCGCCGCGGCTCAGCCAGGTTGCTGCCCAGGCCGAGATAGACCCTTTCCATCATTCGTCGCCGGACGTGGGCGCATCCGAGGTGCGCCGCTTGCGATTGCTGCCGCCACGGCGCCGCCGCTTGGCCGGCGCGCCGTCTTCCCGGCTGAGGTTCTTGATCATCTCGCGTCGCTGGCTGTCACCGACTTCCTGGTAGCGCGTCCACCACTCGCCCAGGCCACCGGTTTCCTCGCCGGCGCTCTCGCGCAGCAGCAGGAAGTCGTAGCCGGCGCGGAAGCGCGGATTTTCCAGCAGTTGATCGGCGCGCTTGCCCTGACGGCGCGGCAGGCGCTCTTGCATGTCCCAGATCTCGCGCATGGGCATGGTGAAACGCTTGGGGACGGCGGTGCGCTGGCACTGCTGCTGGGTCAGGTCGTGGGCGGCTTCCTGCATGGCCGGAATGGGCGGCAGGCCGCGATCCTGGTGATAGCGGACGCGCTCGGGCAAGGCCGGCCAGAGCAGGGCGGCGAACAGGAAGGCCGGGGTGACCGGCTTGCCTTCGCGGATGCGGGTGTCGGTGTTGGCCAGGGCCTGGCGGATCAGGCTGCCGGCGTATTCCGGGTCGCGCTCCAGGGCCTCGCCACTGGCCGGGAACAAGGGGGCGAACAGGCCGTACTGGCAGAGCAACTCGAAGGTGCGCTCCGCCTTGCCGCCCAGGAGCAGCTTGATGATCTCGTCGTACAGCCGCGGCGCGGGTATGTCGCGCAGCAACGGCGCCAGACGGCTGATGGGTTCGGCGGTGGCGGTCTCGATCTCGAAATCCAGCTTGGCGGCGAAACGCACGGCGCGCAGCATCCGCACCGGATCTTCCAGGTAGCGCTGCTCCGGATCGCCGATCAGACGGATCTGCCGCAGGCGGATGTCCTGGGTGCCATTGGCATAGTCGAGAATGCGTTCGCCGCTGGCATCGTAGTAGAGCGCGTTGATGGTGAAGTCGCGCCGCTGAGCATCCTGTTCCTGGTTGCCATAGATGTTGTCGCGCAGGATCCGGCCGCTTTCATGGCGCGAGCCCTGGGCTTCGTCTTCGGCATCCCCGGTGGGGTGATTGGCGCGGAAGGTCGCCACCTCGATGATCTCACGGCCGAAATGCACATGGACCAGCTTGAAGCGCCGGCCGATGACCCGCGCATTGCGGAATTCGGCCCGCACCTGCTCGGGCGTGGCACTGGTGGCGACATCGAAGTCCTTGGGCTCGAAACCCAGCAACAGGTCCCGGACGCAACCGCCCACCAGGTAGGCCTGATAACCCGCCTTTTCCAGCCGGTCGACCACGCTCAAGGCGTAACGACTGATCCGCTCTCGTTCCAGAGCATGCTGACTGCGGGGCAGTTCGATGGGCAAGGCAGGCGCGGGCGGGGTACGCCGCAGGGGCGAGCGCAGAGTCTGGATCAGCTTCTTCAGCATGCGAGTTTCTGTTCGGAGAGACGGCTATACGCAATCTGGCCCATAGCAGGAACCGTTGCGCAATAGATAAGGAGGGGATCTTGAACGAGGGAGGGGAGGCTGTCAAAGGCACTGGGGGAGCCGAAGCTCCCCCCCAAAGTGGTACGTGCTTTGTTTTTATTGTCTATCCAGACCTCTTGTTTTTCTTGTGTGGTCTGTCCCGTGCGGATACCGGCCGCCGGAAAGGCTCTGAAGTCTAGAGCCAAGAGCAAACGGATTACTTTGGAAGCTGATGCCGTCAGGATCATTCCTGCTCTGCCTGGTACGGGTGCTGCCTCGGGGCAGTTTTGTTGTTCTCTGGCCTGACATCGCGCGGACCATCCCGCTAGACGACTCTTCTCCAAAATGATCAGTTAGCTACGCCTCCGCCTGCTTGTTCTTGTTGTGCTGGAGTCGCTACGTCTTGTTTTTATTATGGAGGGGGTACGTTGTTATTGTTCTTGTACGAGAACATAAAGCAGATGCCGTGCCAGTTTTGAAAAATGCATTGAAATCAGTGGCTTGCGAAAAATGTAGCCTGTTTGCTTGGAGGCTACAGGGAAATTTTCGTTACCTCTGAACCCGCCGCCTGTTACGGCGGTAACACATTGCAAAGGATGAGGAGGCGGAGGGAGAGGGTGTTACCGCGGGACGTATCGGCTGTCACGTCCCGGCGCGGATCAGCTGGCGTCGCTGCTGGCACTGGCCTTGCGGCGCGGGATGCCCAGGCGCTGACGACGTTCCCACAGGCACTTGCGGCTGACGCCCAGCTTGCGGGCCAGCTCGGTCTCGGTCATGTGGTCCTGGTGTTCGAGCACGAAGTGCTGGAAGTAGTCCTCCAGCGACAGGTCCTCAGTGGGCTCGTGGGCGCCATTGCCGTTACCCAGCCCCGAGCTGGGCAGCGGATCCAGATAGCTGTCGGCCAGCTCCAGCTCGCCGAGCTCGACGTCGATGCCCAGCTGATCGGCATTGATCTCCTGGCCTTCGCTGAGGATCACCGAGCGCTCGATGGCGTTCTCCAGCTCACGCACGTTGCCCGGCCAGCTGTAATGTCGGATGGCCGCCTCGGCTTCGGCGCCGAACTTGAGCCCTGGGCGACTCATGCGCGCCGATTGCCGCGCGAGGAACACCCGGGCGATCTCCATGACGTCGCCGCCGCGCTCGCGCAGGGCGGGCAGGCGCAGGGAGATGACGTTGAGGCGATAGAAGAGGTCTTCGCGGAACTGGCCGATCTTGGCCAGGCCCTTGAGATCCCGGTGGGTCGCGGCGATCAGGCGCACATCGACCTTTTGCGACTGCACCGAACCGACCCGGCGGATCTCGCCTTCCTGCAGCACGCGCAAGAGACGTGCCTGGGCTTCCAGCGGCAATTCACCGATCTCGTCGAGAAACAGGGTGCCGCCGTCGGCAGCCTCCACCAGGCCGGTGCGGCTGGCGCTGGCGCCGGTGAAGGCGCCCTTCTCGTGGCCGAAGAGTTCGGATTCGATCAGGGTTTCGGGAATGGCCGCGCAGTTGACCGAGATCAGCGGCGCCTTGGCCCGGCGCGACAGGTTGTGCAGCGCGCGCGCCACCAATTCCTTGCCGGTGCCCGATTCGCCCTGGATGAGCACGGTGGAGTCGGTGGGGGCGACCTTGCGGATCTTGCCGAAGAGGTCCTGCATCGGCGCGCAGTTGCCGATGATGCCGATCTCGCCAGTGGCCGGCGGCGGTGTGACGCTTTCCTCGGCGGCTACCGGCGGGCGCTGCTCGCGCTCCACCAGGATGCGCGCCACGGCCTGCAGCATCTCGTCGTGATCGAAGGGCTTGGCGATGTAGTCCACCGCGCCCTGCTTCATGGAATCGACCGCCGATCTCAGGCTGGCGTAGCTGGTCATGATCAGCACCGGCTTGCCCTTGGCGAGATCGATCATCTCGGTGCCGGGGGCGCCGGGCAGGCGCAGATCGCTGATGACGAGATCGAAGCTGGGGACGTCGTAGAGATCCTGGGCTTCCTGGACGGAGCCGGCTTCGCTGACGCGGAACTGGTTGCGCTCGAGCAGGCGGCGCAGCGCCGAACGGATGATCTTCTCGTCTTCGACAATCAGGATATGGGCCATCAAGTGCGCTCTCTTACGGGAAGGCAAGACGACCCACGCCAGGCAGCGTGTCTTGTCGCGGTCGTCTGGACTTCCGAATGCTTTAGCAGATCCATCCAGCAGGCGGATGGGTCCGTCACGGCGCCTCCGGCAACCCGAGATAGCGCGGCAGCAGTACCCGAATGCGGGTGCCCTGGCCGGTCACGGGGGCGGTAGGACTATCGATCATTATCTGACCATAATGCTCTTCTACGATGGAATAGACCAGCGCCAAGCCAAGCCCCGTCCCCTTGCCCGGATCCTTGGTGGTGAAGAAGGGTTCGAACAGGCGACTGACGATGGCCTTGGGGATGCCGCTGCCCTCGTCCTCGACGCTCAGGGTCACCGTCTGGCCATGGGCCTCGCTGCGTACCCGGATCGGCGCGCCGGCCGGAGAGGCGTCGCGGGCGTTGGATAGCAGGTTGATCATGACCTGCACCAGGCGCTGGGGATCGCCCTGCACATAGTGCTCGGGGTCGCAGAGATTGAAGAAGTCGACGTCCACGCTCTGGCGGTTGAGCGAGAGCAGGGCGATGGCTTCCTGGGCCGCCTCGGCCACGCACACCGGTTCATGGGCCTGCTGGCGGCCACCGGCATGGGCGAAGCTCATCAGCGACTGGACGATGCGGGTGATACGGCGGGTCTGCTCGATGATCTGGCTGCTGATCTCGTCGATCTCTTCGTCCGCTTCGCGTTCCTCGCGCAGATTCTGCGCCAGGCAGGCGATGCCGGTGACCGGGTTGCCGATCTCATGGGCCACGCCAGCGGCCAGGCGGCCGATGGAGGCCAGGCGCTCGGAGTGGATCAGGCGGTCTTCCAGCAACTGGGTCTCGCTGATGTCTTCCACCACCAGCACGGTGCCGTTGCTGCCCACCGCCAGGGGTTCGTCGATGGTCGCCTTGTGCAGGTTGAGCCAGCGCTGCTCGTGTTCCTGGGGCAGTCGCTGTTTGTAGAGGTGCTGCTGCGCCGGCTCGGCGAGAAAGCGTTCGAACAGGTTCTGCCAGGGATCGGGCAGGGCGCTTAGGCGCGAGCCCACCACCCGAGCGCCGTCGATGCCGGTGAGGTCTTCCATGGCGCGGTTCCACATGAGAATTTCGCGGTCCCGGGCCAGGGAGCAGACGCCCATGGGCAGTTCCTGCAGGGTCTGGCGGTGATAGCGGCGCAGGGCGTCCAGCTCGGCGGCGAGACCGGTCAGGCGCGACTGGTAGTCTTCCAGGCGGTTCTCGATGAAGTGGATGTCTTCGGTGGCATAGGCCTCGCTTTCCGCCTTGAACGGCAGAAAGGTCTCGACGATGTCCTGGGCGACCCGCGGGCCCATCAGGCCGGACAGGTTGGCCTCGATGCGATCGCGCAGGCGGCGCAGGGCATAGGGGCGGCGCTCGTCGTAGGGCAGCAGCAGATCGGCCAGGGCGCGCTCGACCTCCTTCTGCGCGGTCTTGGCACCGAGTGGCTTGGCCAGCTGGGCGGCGAAGTCCTGGGGCGAGCCGGCCGCCAGTTCGCGGCGTTGCGGGCGGCGGACGTTGTCCACCGCGCAGGCCTCGGCGGCGCTCTTCTCTTCTTCGCTGGCTTCGGTGAACAGCGAGACCAGGGCGAACACCAGCACGTTGACGGTCAGCGAGGCCACGGCGGCGAGGTGCCAGTTGCTGGCGCTGATGCGATAGCTGAAGACGCCGATGTGCAGCGGATTGATGTCGGCCACCAGCGGCATGAGCATGCTCAGGAACCACAGGCCCAGGCCGCACAGCAGGCCGGCGATGAAGCCCTTGCGATTGGCCGTCTGCCAGTAGAGCACCGACAGCGCGCCGGGCAGGAATTGCACGGTGGCGACAAAGGAGACGATGCCCAGGCTGGAGAGGTCGCCATGGCCCTGCAGCAGACGATAGAAGCCATAGCTGCCAAGGATGATGGCGGCGATCAGCATGCGCCGGGTCATGCGCAGCCAGCGATAGATGTTGCCGTCGGTGGGCGGCTGGTAGAGCGGCAGCACGATGTGGTTGAGCAGCATGCCCGACAGCGCCATGGTCACCACGATGATCAGGCCGCTGGCCGCCGACAGCCCGCCGACGAAGGCCACCAGCGCCAGCAGCGGATTGTCCAGCGCCAGGCCCACGCCGAGGGTGAAGTACTCCGGCGGCGTCGGCGAACCCAGCGCCAGGCCACCCCAGAGAATCGGCGGCACCGCCAGGCTGATCAGCAGCAGGAACAGCGGCAGCCCCCAGCTGGCGCTGACCAGCGCCTGGGGACTGAGATTTTCGGTGAAGGCCATGTGGTACATGTGCGGCGTGACGATGGCCGCGGCGAAGAACACCAGCAGCAGGATCCGCCAGGGGCCTTCCTGCAGCGGGGTGTGCAGGGTGGAGAGGGCGCTCTGGTTCTGCTGCAGCCAGGTCTCCAGGCCGTTGGGCCCACCGAACACGGTATAGAGGGTGACGCCGCCGACGATGCCCAGGGCCAGCAGCTTGACCAGGGATTCGAAGGCGATGGCCACCACCAGACCTTCGTGGCGCTCCTTGGAGTTGATCTGGCGCGCGCCGAAGAGCATCGCGAACAGGGTGATCAGCAGGCAGAAGCCCAGCGCCGGGGCGTCCTGAGCGCGGGCCTGTACCAGGATGCCGGTGCTGGTGGCCACCGCCTGAATCTGCAGTGCCAAGAGCGGCAGCACGGCGATCAGCATGCCCAGGCTGGTCAGGGCGCCGGCCCAGGTGCTGCGGAAGCGGAAGGCGAAGAGGTCGGCCAGGGACGCCAGCTGGTAGGCGCGGGTCAGCCGCAGGATGGGATAGAGCAATACCGGCGCCAGCAGAAAGGCGCCGCACAGCCCCAGGTAGTAGGCGAGAAAGCCGTAGCCGTAGTCGTAGGCCAGGCCCACGGTGCCGTAGAAGGCCCAGGCGCTGGCATAGACGCCCAGCGACAGGGTGTAGATCAGCGGATGCCGCACCAGCCGGCGCGGCACCCAGCCCTTCTCGGTCATCCAGGCGACACCGAAGAAGATCAGCAGGTAGCCGGCGCTGATCAGGACCAGTTGGGACAGACTAAAGCTCGTCGGCATCGCGCTGGCTCTGCAGGATGAAGGTCACCACGATGAGGATGAGCCACAGCAGGTAGGGGCGATACCAGGCGCCGCTGGGAGCGATCCACCAATCCATGATGGCGGGGGAGAACAGATAGATGCCTACCACGAGGAGCAGGACCAACCGGTAGATGTACATGCGCGGTTCCCGAACGGCGATGGCGCCATGGTAAAGCAAAAGCGCTATACCCCGGAGCGCCACGGTTCTACCGTGAAGGCCTCTTTATCCACTGGAGATCGATGATGACCAGGCCTCGCCTCGCCGCCGTGCTGGAAACCGCGCTCTATGCCGCCGATCTGCCCAGCGCCCGGCGCTTCTACGAGGAGGTGCTGGGACTGGCCCCGATGTTCGCCGATGAACGCCTGGCCGCCTATGCGGTGGGCGCCAGCGTGCTGTTGCTGTTCCAGCGGGGCACCACCGAGCAACCGGTCCGGCTGCCGGGCGGCTGCATTCCGCCCCATGGCGCCCAGGGCTGTCAGCACCTGGCCCTGGCGATCGGAGCGGACGAGCTGGAGCCCTGGATCGCGCACCTGGCGGCGGCCGGGGTGCCCATCGAGGCGCGCACCCAGTGGCCACGTGGCGCGATCAGCCTGTACTTCCGCGATCCGGACGGGCATCTACTGGAGCTGGCCACGCCTGGACTTTGGCCCAACTACTAGGCGGGCAGCTGGGCTTCGGCCAGGTGCGGAACCCGCGGAATCAGCGCGGCATCCCAGTGGGCGACGCCCCAGGCCAGCACCTTGGCCGGGGCTTCCTCGGCCAGCTCCGCACGGGTCGGCTGGCCCAGGGTGCGCAGGGCGCGTACCAGCAGGGCCCCGGCCTGCTCGGGGGGTAGCGGCGGCGAGCGGTAACTTTTGCCCAGCTTGTGGCCATCGGGCTGGATCAGCAGCGGGACGTGCAGATAGCGCGGTGCCGGATGGCCGAGCAATTCCTGCAGGTAGAGCTGGCGCGGCGTGGAGTCCAGCAGGTCGGCGCCGCGCACCACGTCGGTCATGCCCTGCAGGGCATCGTCCATCACCACCGCCAGCTGATAGGCGATCAGGCCGTCGCGGCGCTGGATGACGAAGTCGCCCACCGCGCGACCCAGGTGCTGGCGGAATTCGCCCTGGACGCGATCGACGAAGCGGTAGTCCAGCTCCGGGACACGGATGCGGATAGCGGCGTCCGTCGCCGGCAGGCCGCGATTGCGGCAGTGCCCGGGGTAGAGGCCGCCACTGCCTTCGAGCTGCTTGCGCGAACAATCGCAGGCATAGGCCAGGCCGCTGGCCAGCCACTGCGCGATGACCGCCCGGTAGGCGTCCAGACGTTCGCTCTGGCGCAGCACCGGACCGTCCCATTCGAAGCCGTAGGCTTCCAGGGTGGTGAGAATGGCCGCCTGGGCGCCCGGGACCTCGCGCGGCGGGTCCAGGTCTTCCATGCGCACTAGCCAGCGTCCGCCTACGGCGCGGGCATCCAGGTAGGAGGCGAGAGCGGCGACCAGCGAACCGAAATGCAGATAGCCGCTGGGGGTGGGGGCGAAACGGCCGACATAGGGGCGCCTGGACATAGCTCATCCTGTGAATGCCGGAAAGAACAAAGGGCGCCGTAGCGCCCTCGTCGGTGAGGCAGCGGGACTCAGGTCCCGGTCTGCTTCTCGCGGATCTCGGCCAGCGTCTTGCAGTCGATGCACAGACTGGCGGTCGGGCGGGCTTCCAGGCGACGGATGCCGATTTCCACGCCGCAGGAGTCGCACCAGCCGTATTCGTTGTCTTCGATCAGCTGCAGCGTCTCGTCGATCTTCTTGATCAGCTTGCGCTCGCGGTCGCGGGCACGCAGTTCCAGGCTGAATTCCTCTTCCTGGGTGGCGCGATCGGCCGGATCGGCGAAGTTGGCCGCTTCTTCCTTCATGTGGTGCACGGTGCGATCGACTTCTTCGCGCAGTTCCTGCTTCCACTTGTTCAGAATGCCGGTGAAGTGGGCGCGCATGCGCTCACTCATGTATTCCTCGCCCTTGCTGGGCTGGTAGGGTTCGTAGCCACGGGCCAGATGATTGTTCTGCTGATTTGCTTCGCTGGGCATGATTGACCCTCTCACTTTCGCTGATCCTGTCCACAGGCTGGATGCGTTTCCAGGCCTCTCCATGTTGGAACGCCTGGGGGCTGTGGCTGCCGATGGCGTCCCGCGCAATGCCGACGCCAGGCTGAATATGTTCTCGACTGGCCAGTCGCCCTGCGGATGCAAGCCGGCGAACTTACCAGAAGCTTCCAGGGGGCGCTACTACCGGCCTCCCGCTCCTTGCCGACGCGGCGGATGCCGGTCTGCGAAGCCTTGGTTAGAATCCCGCCTTCGCCACAAGTTCGGACCCCTTCCATGTCCAATTCCTACAGCGCGCGCAGCCAGGCCATCGAGCCCTTCCATGTGATGGCCTTGCTGGAGCGCGCCAACCAGCTCCAGGCCGCCGGACACGACGTCATCCACCTGGAGATCGGCGAGCCCGATTTCACCACGGCCGCCCCGGTGGTCGCCGCTGGCCAGGCGGCCCTGGCGGCCGGTCAGACCCGCTACACCGCGGCCCGCGGCCTGCCGGAATTGCGCCGTGCCATCGCCGGCTTCTATGGCGAGCGTTATGGCGTCGACCTGGATCCGGAGCGGGTGCTGATCACCCCTGGCGGCTCGGGCGCGCTGCTGCTGGCTAGCGCCCTGCTGGTCGATCCCGGGCGTCACTGGCTGCTGGCCGATCCCGGCTATCCCTGCAATAGGCACTTCCTGCGCCTGGTGGAAGGCGCGGCCCAGCTGATTCCGGTCGGCGCCGACACCCGCTATCAGCTCACCCCCGAGCTGGTCGAGCGGCACTGGCAAGCCGACAGCGTCGGCGCCCTGGTGGCCTCGCCGGCCAATCCGACCGGCACCCTGCTCGATCGCGACGAACTCGCCACGCTGTCGGCCGCGCTCAAGGCGCGTGGCGGCCATCTGGTGGTGGATGAGATCTACCACGGCCTGACCTACGGCCTGGACGCGCCCAGCGTGCTGGAAGTGGACGACACGGCCTTCGTGCTCAACAGCTTCTCCAAGTACTTCGGCATGACCGGCTGGCGCCTCGGCTGGCTGGTGGCACCGCGCGCCGCGGTGCCGGAGCTGGAAAAGCTGGCGCAGAATCTCTACATCAGCGCCTCCACCGTGGCCCAGCAGGCCGCCCTGGCCTGTTTCACCCCTGAAGCCATGGCCATCTTTGAAGCGCGTCGCGCCGAATTCGCCCGCCGCCGCGACTACCTGCTGCCGGCGTTGCGTGCCCTGGGCTTCAGGATCGCCGTCGAGCCCCAGGGCGCCTTCTATCTCTATGCCGACATCTCCGCCTTCGGCGGCGATGCCTATGCTTTCTGCCAGTTCCTGCTGGAGACCGAGCACGTGGCCATCACCCCGGGCCTGGACTTCGGTCGCCATCGCGCCGACACCCATGTGCGCTTCGCCTACACCCAATCGCTGCCGCGCCTGGAAGAGGCCGTTGCCCGCATCGCCCAGGGCCTGCAGCGCTGGAGTACCCGGTGAGATTCGAGCCGCCCCTGGAAGAGGGTCGCCTGCTGCGCCGCTACAAGCGCTTTCTCGCCGACATCGAGACCGCCAGCGGCGAGGTATTGACCCTGCATTGCCCCAATACCGGTTCCATGCTCCATTGCCAGCCGCCGGGCGCCCGCGTCTGGTTCAGCCGTGCCAGCGGCCCCAAGCGCAAGCTGCCCGGCACCTGGGAGCTGGTCGAGACGGATCATGGGCGACTGGCCTGCATCAATACTGCCCGTGCCAATCGCCTGGTGGAGGAGGCCTTGCTGGCCGGCGGCATTCCCGAACTGACCGGCTTCACCGCCCTGCGCCGGGAGGTAGCCTACGGTCTGGAAAACAGCCGCGCCGATTTCCGCCTGGAGTATCCCGCGGGGCCGCTGTACCTCGAGGTGAAGAGCGTCACCCTGGGCTTCGCCGATACCGCTATCGCCGCCTTTCCTGATGCGGTGACCACCCGCGGTACCCGCCATCTGCGTGAGCTGGCGGCACTGGCCGCGGCCGGCGAGCGGGCGGTGCTGCTCTATTGCGTGCTGCTCGACGGCATCGAGGCGGTACGCCCGGCGGCTGAAATCGATGCCGCCTATGCCCTGGCCCTGGGCGAGGCACGCCGGCAGGGCGTGCAGGTGCTGGCTTATGGGGCACGGCTCTCGCCCGTGGGTCTGCAACTGGACCGACCCCTGCGCCTGGCTGACCATTAGGTCAGCCAAAAGCTGATCGGTCGGACAGCTTCTGGCAGGCGCCTTGCTTGCGCTTGTCGCCCATCGATCGCCGCTACCAGGCGATCCTGTTAGGAGTCTCTTGATGATCTCTGTGTTGGGCATGCTGTTGCTGGTGGCCATCGCCATCCTCTTCTCCCGCCAGCGGCGCGCCATTCGCGTGCGTACCGTGCTCGCGGCCTTTCTGTTGCAGGCGGGGCTCGGCCTGTTCGTCCTCTACATTCCCTGGGGCCAGCAGGTGCTTGGCAGCGTCTCCGGCGCCGTCTCGTCGCTGCAGCTCTATGCCGACAAGGGCATCGAGTTCCTCTTCGGCGGCCTCGCCGGACCCAGGATGTTCGAGTACTTCGGTAACGGCGGCTTCGTCTTCGCCGTGCGGGTGCTGCCCTTGATCGTGTTCTTCGGCAGCCTGATCGCGGTGCTCTACTACCTGGGCATCATGGGCTGGATCATCCGTCTGGTGGGTGGAGCGCTGCATGCCCTGCTCGGTACCAGCCGGGTGGAGTCCACCACCGTTACCGCCACCCTGTTCCTCGGCCAGTCGGAAATGCCGCTGGTGGTGCGGCCCTTCATCGCCGAGCTCACCCGCTCGGAGCTGTTCGCCATCATGGTCGGCGGTTTCGCCGCGGTGGCCGGCTCGGTGCTGCTGGGCTACGCCGGCATGGGCGTGGAGCTCAAGTACCTGATCGCCGCCAGCTTCATGGCCGCGCCGGGTGGATTGCTGATGGCCAAGCTGATGGAGCCGGAGACCGAGCAGCCGCGCGACCAGGCCATGAAGACCCTGGGGGAGGGCGAGGAGCGCCCGGCCAACGTCATAGACGCAGCCGCCGAAGGCGCTCAGGTCGGTTTGCGCGTGGCCCTGGCGGTCGGTGCCATGCTGCTGGCCTTCATCGCCCTGATCGCCTTGCTCAACGGCATCCTCGGCTGGTGCGGTGCCTGGTTCGGCCTGCCGCAGCTGAGCATGCAGCTGGTGCTGGGCTATCTACTGGCGCCGGTCGCCTTCCTGATCGGCGTGCCCTGGAGCGAGGCGGTGCAGGCCGGTGGCTTCATCGGCCAGAAGCTGGTGCTCAACGAATTCGTCGCCTATGCCGACCTCTCGACCTACCTGGATCCGCTCAAGGCGGCGGCAGCGGGGGTGCAACCCCTGTCGGCGCACACCCAGGTCATCGTCACCTTCGCCCTCTGTGGCTTCGCTAACCTGTCCTCCATCGCCATCCAGCTCGGCGGCCTGGGCGGCATCGCCCCCCAACGGCGTCACGAACTGGCCCAGTTGGGCCTGCGCGCCATGCTCGGTGGCACCCTGGCCAACCTGATGAGCGCGGCCCTGGCCGGCTTCTTCGTCAGTCTCTAAGCCCCGCTGGCCCGGTCGCACGACCGGGCTAGACTCAGCTCGCTCCTTTCGTTTTCCGAGGTACTCCCGATGTCCGCTGTCCCTGCTGCAACCCTCGAACACCTGCTGGCCGAAGCCGTCACCGCCTCCCAGCGCGCCTATTGCCCGCATTCCGACTTCCCCGTGGGCGCCGCCCTGCTGACCGCCGAAGGTGCGGTCGTCCATGGCTGCAACGTGGAAAACATCTCCTATGGCCTGACCAACTGCGCCGAGCGCAGCGCCCTGTTCGCTGCCGTCAGCCAGGGCTTGCTTCCGCGCAGCTTTACCGCCATGGCCATCCATGCACCGGGTGTGCCCCTGATCAGCCCCTGCGGCGCCTGCCGTCAGGTGCTGCTGGAATTGATGGCGCCCGACGCGACCATCGTCTGCAGCGGCAGTGAGCCCGGCCGCACCCGGACCTGGACCCTGGCCGAGCTGCTGCCCGGCGCCTTCGAAGACTTCTAAGGAGTCCGCCAATGTGGCTCGCCCAGGAAGTGATCCGCCAGAAGCGCGATGGCCTGGAGCTGTCCGCTACGGATATCCGGCGTCTGGTCGGCGGCATCGCCGATGACAGCCTCAGCGAAGGCCAGATCGCCGCCTTCGCCATGGCCACCCTGCTGCGCGGCATGACCGCCGCCGAACGTACCGCCCTGACCCTGGCCATGCGCGACAGCGGCCAGGTGCTGCACTGGGACCTGCCGGGGCCGGTGGTGGACAAGCATTCCACCGGCGGCGTGGGCGATCTCACCAGCCTGGTGCTAGCGCCGCTGCTCGCCGCCTGTGGCTGCCATGTGCCGATGATCTCCGGGCGCGGCCTGGGCCATACCGGCGGCACCCTGGACAAGCTGGAGAGCATCCCCGGCTATCGTATCCGCCCTGGCCTGGCGCGCTTTCGCCAGGTGGTGGCCGAGGTGGGTTGCGCCATCGTCGGTCCGGACGCCGATCTGGCCCCGGCCGATCGCCGCCTCTATGCCATCCGCGACGTGACCGCCACGGTGGAATCGGTGGACCTGATCACCGCCTCCATCCTGGCCAAGAAACTGGCTGCCGGCCTGGACGTGCTGGTGATGGACGTCAAGACCGGTGGCGGCGCCTTCATGGCCGGGAGGGAAGCGGCCCTGCGTCTGGCCGATAGCCTGGTCGAGGTCGCCGAGGCCGCGGGGGTGCGTACCCGCTCCCTCATCACCGACATGAGTCAGCCCCTGGCGCGCAGCGCCGGCAATGCCCTGGAAGTGGAGGAGGCCATCGCCCTGCTGGCCGGCGAGGTGCGCAGCGAACGACTCTGGCAGGTGATTCAGGCCCTGGCCGAGGAGACGCTGCAACTGGCCGGACTGGCAAGGGATGCCGCCACCGCCGAGCGCCTGGTGCTGGAGGCCTGGCAGAGCGGCGCCGCCCTGGCGCGTTTCGCCGCGATGAACCTGGCCCTGGGCGGCCCGTCCGACTTGACCGAGCGGCCCTGGCAGCATCTGCCCCGGGCTCAAGAGGTACGCGCCGTCCATCCGGCACGCCCGGGCTGGGTGCAGCAGGTCGATACCCGCGCCCTTGGCTTGCTGGTCGTCGAGCTGGGTGGCGGGCGGCAACGTCCGGAAGATGAAGTGGATCCCGCGGTGGGCCTGGCCGGCCTGGCGCTGCCAGGTGAGCGGGTGGACGAGAATCGGCCCCTGGGCCTGATTCATGCCCGTGACGCTGACAGTGCAGCGCGAGCTGCCCGGCAGTTGCAGGCGGCCTATGTCTTGGGGGAAGAGCGACCGGCTGATCCGGTGCCGGCCTTGCTGGATCGGCGCTAGCGCCAGATTTCAGGCAAAAAAAAGACCCGGCAGAGCCGGGTCCAAAACCGTGATTAGCCTGATGAGGAGATAACCCGAAAGACCACTGCTGGACCTCCAGTTATCGACCGATCTCGCGACCGGCTGAGTTGAATAATAACAATTCTCATTCCATCGTCAAGCGTATTCGAGAATATTTCTTAATTACTGGCGATTGGCCGCTCCGAGACGCTGCGCAGGCGGGTCACTTCCTTGTTCAGCGTGTCGATATGGCGCGCCATGTTCTCGATCAGGCTGTGGGCAATGCGCGGGGTGGTCTCCATCAGCGAGACGAACTGATCCTGGGGAATCACCAGCACGGTGCAGACCGTCTTGGCGATCACGCTGGCGGTACGCGGCGTATGGGTGAAGACCGCCAGGGCACCGACGATCTCGTCCTGGCAGACCTCGCCGACCTTGCAGCCGTCCACCCAGGCCTCGGCATGTCCTTCGGTGATGACGAAGACATGCTCGGCCGAATCGCCCTGGCGGATGATGACCTCGCCGGCGGCATAGCGCCGGAAGCCGGTGGCCGGCTGGGTGACCGGCGGCTTGAGGCGGATCAGCGCCTGCGCCAGCAGCGATTGCTGGCCCAGCAGGTACCTCAGCAGGGCATCGCGCTGAGCCGGGGTGGCGGTCGCCGCCGCGAGAAAGGTCTCGCGGTCATAGGGCAGCACCAGGACGTCGGCCTCGCTCTCGTAATTGAGGATCGGCAGATCCAGGGTGCGCCCGAGGCCGATCAGGTCGCCTTCGCCGAGCTGGAACAGCGCCCGCTGATCCAGGACCACCCGCAACGGGCCACGCTGGATCAGATAGACCTCGTCGTTGCGCATCCAGTCCTGCAACAGGGCGGCGGGAGTCAGCTGCAGCGGCTGCCGACTCGGCGCCACACCACTGACCAATTGCGCCGGAATGGCCTGCAGCGCCTGACGCAATTGATCGACATAGGGAGGCTGATCGCCGATGAGGTACATGGTGCCAATTCCTTCTTGTTACGCAGAGGTTGTGACGTGGGTCGCACGATAAGCCGCTCGTCGGCGACCGTAAATCCACAACTCCACGGGCTGTGACGGAACGCTTGTTCTGCCCCCCAGGAGGTCGTGGTCAGGCCTGGGCGCGACCCAGTCGGCGCAGCAGGCGAGCCGGCAAGGCCTCCAGTTGCCCGGCGCGTCCCAGCTCCACCACCAGCGCTCGATCCTGCTCGGCTGGTTCGAGCAGATCCTGGGCCTGGCGCTGGGCCGCTACCACCGCGAGGGTAGCTTCGGAAGGATCGGTCCCCTCGGCCTGGCGCTCCTGCAGCCAGCGGGCGATGAGTTCATCGTCCGCCTGGCAGTCGATGATCAGCAGGGGCGCGGCCTGGGCCTCGGCGAGTGCCTGGGCCGCGGCGCGCTGGCCCTGCTTGAGGTAGGTGGCGTCGAGCACCAGCGGATAGCCAGCCGCCAGCACCTGGGCGCCGATCTCATGCAGCCGCGCATAGGTGGCTTCGCCGGCCGCCGCGCTGTAGCGGGTGGCCTCGTCGCTGTCGGCATAGAGACGCTGGCGCTCGACATCGGATCTCAGGCGAACGGCGCCAAGCGCCTCGACCAGGGCCAGGGCCACGGTGCTCTTGCCGATGCCCGAGACGCCGTGCATCACCGCCGCGAAGGGCTGGGGCACCTGGGTGTAGCCCTCGGCCAGCGCCGTGTAGCTGCGATAGCTGGCGAGGATCTCGGCTCGCAGTGCCGGCTCCTCGGCCTGGCCCAGGCGGAAGAGGGCGATCTTGGCGCGCACCATGGCGCGGTAGGCCTTGTAGAAGTCGAGCAGGGCGAGGCCGCTGTAGTCGCCGGTCGCCTCGAAGTAGGCGTTGACGAATCTGTTGCTCAGCGTCTTGAGTCCGCGGTCTTCCAGGTCCATGGCCAGGAAGCCGGCATCGCCCATGGTGTCGGTCAGGCGGAAGGGCTCGTTGAACTCGATGCAGTCGAACAGCACCACCTCGCCATCGAGCAGGGTGGCGTTGGCCAGGTGGATGTCGCCGTGGCATTCGCGGATGAAGCCGTCCCGGCAGCGGGCCTCGAACAGCGGCAGCAGGCGCGCGTAGCTGGCTTCGGCCCAGGCTTCGAGCTGGTCGAGCTGCTTGAGATCGGCCGCCTCGTTGAGCATGGCGCGGATCTGCTCGAAATTCTGCCGTACCGGCGCCATGGCGGCGTCCGGGGTGCACAGCGGATGCGTGGTCGCCACCTGGGGCGCCGACAGGTGGAAGCGGGCGATCTGAGCGGCCAGGGCGTCGATATGCGCCTGGGTCAGTTCGCCGCGCTGCTGCACCTCGCTGAGCAACTGGCTCTGCGGGAATTCGCGCATGCGCAGGGCGTATTCGATGACCGGACCGCTGCCGCCCAGTTCGGGGGCGCCTTCGCTGCCGGTGATGGCCACCACGTCCTGATAGAGGTCGCGGGTCAGACGCTGATTGAGTCGCAGCTCCTCGCGGCAGAAGTGGCCGCGGGCCTCTAGGTCAGTGAAGTCGAGGAAGCCGAAATTCACCGGCTTCTTGATCTTGTAGGCGACCTCGCCGGTCAGCACGACCCAGGAAATATGGGTTTCGATGACCCGGAACGCCGAGGTGGGATGGGGATAGAGCGCCGGGTTCTGCAGGGCGGAAATCAGGAGCTGGCTCACGGGCGGTCCTTGTAGGGAATGGATGGCGGCATTATCGCTGCCAGGGCTGCCTGCGCAAGCCGCGACACCGGGAAGGGGCGTCCTTGAACCCCAGCTGACGAAGCGCTGGCGCGCCGCTGTCGGCCACCGGGCAAGTGCGTATAATGCGCCGCCATGAAGCGACCCCGATCCTCTCGTTCCCGCAAGCGCAAGACCTTTGACTGGCGCCGCCTGTCCGGCTGGGCAGTCAAGCTTGGTCTGGTCGCGCTGGTAGCCCTGGCTGGCGTATGCATCTATCTGGATGCCGTGGTCCAGGAAAAATTCTCCGGCAAGCGCTGGACCATTCCGGCCAAGGTCTATGCCCGGCCGCTGGAGTTGTTCAACGGCGTCAAGCTCAGCCGTGACGACTTCCTCACCGAACTCGATGCCCTCGGCTATCGCCGCGAAAAGACCGTGGATGGCCCTGGCAGCGTTTCCGTGGGTGCCTCCACGGTCGAGCTGAACACCCGCGGCTTCCAGTTCTACGAAGGCGTCGAGCCGGCCCGGGCGATCCGCGTGCGTTTCGCCGGCGGCACCGTCTCCGGCATCAGCGCCCTGGATGGCAGCAATCTCGCCGTGGCTCGTCTCGAACCGCTGATGATCGGTGGCATCTATCCGGCGCACAACGAGGATCGCATCCTCATCAAGCTCGACCAGGCGCCACCGCATCTGGTCGATGGCCTGGTGGCCGTCGAGGACCGCGAGTTCTGGCATCACCATGGCGTCTCGCCCAAATCCATCGCCCGGGCGGTCTGGGTCAATGCCACCAGCGGCCAGGTGCGCCAGGGCGGCAGTACCCTGACCCAGCAGCTGGTCAAGAACTTCTACCTCACCAACGAGCGCAGCATCACCCGCAAGGGCACCGAAGCCCTGATGGCGCTGCTCCTGGAACTGCACTACAGCAAGCAGGAGATCCTCGAGGCCTATCTCAACGAGGTGTTCCTCGGTCAGGACGGCTCGCGGGCCATCCACGGTTTCGGCCTGGCGGCCCAGTACTTCTTCGGCCAGCCCTTCAGCGAACTGAAACTGCATCAGGTCGCCCTGCTGGTTGGCCTGGTGAAGGGCCCGTCCTACTACAACCCGCGCCGCTACCCCGAGCGCGCCATGACCCGCCGCAACCTGGTACTCGACCTCATGGCCGAGCAGGGCGTGGTCAGCGCCACCGAGGCCGAGGCCGCCAAGGCCCGCCCGCTGGGTATCACCAAGGCCGGCAGCCTGACCAACAGCTCTTTCCCGGCCTTCGTCGACCTGGTCAAGCGCCAGCTCAAGCAGGACTACCGCGACGAAGACCTCACCGAGGAAGGGCTGCGCATCTTCACCAGCTTCGATCCGATCCTGCAGACCAAGGCCGAAGCGGCCATGGCCGAGGCTTTGAAGCGCATCGATGGTCGCAAGGGCGCGGAAAACGTCGAGTCGGCCATGGTGGTGACCAATCCGGAAACCGGTGAGGTCCAGGCGCTGCTGGGTGGCCGCGATCCGCGCTTCGCCGGCTACAACCGCGCCCTCGATGCGGTGCGCCAGGTCGGTTCGCTGATCAAGCCGGCGGTCTATCTCACCGCCCTGGAGCGCCCCAGCAAGTACACCCTGACCACCCTGATCCAGGACGAACCCTTCTCGGTCAAGGGCGCCGACGGCCAGGTCTGGCGGCCACAGAACTACGAGCACAAGGCACACGGCACCATCTTCCTCTACCAGGGGCTGGCGCATTCCTACAACCTTTCCACGGCACGCCTGGGCCTGGACCTCGGGCTGCCCGAGGTGCTCAAGACCGTCGAGCGGCTGGGCGTGAGTCGCGCCCTGCCGCCCTATCCGGCGACCCTGCTCGGGGCCGGCGCTCTGACGCCCATGGAAGTGGCGACGATGTACCAGACGTTGGCCAATGGTGGCTTCAATACGCCGCTGCGCAGCATCCGCAGCGTGCTCGATGCCAATGGCGAGCCGCTCAAACGCTATCCCTTCCAGATCGAGCAGCGCTTCGATACTGGCGCCATCTACCTGGTGCAGTACGCCATGCAGCGCGTCATGCGCGAGGGCACTGGCCGCTCGGTCTACAACCAGATCCCCACCAGCGTGAATCTGGCGGGCAAGACCGGTACCACCAACGATTCCCGCGACAGCTGGTTCTCCGGCTTCAGCCAGGATCTGCTGGCGGTGGTCTGGCTGGGTCGTGACGACAATGGCAAGACGCCGCTGACCGGCGCCACCGGTGCGCTGCAGGTCTGGAGCAACTTCATGCGCCGCGCCGATCCGGTCTCCCTGGACATGCCGGTACCGGACAACATCACCCAGGCCTGGGTCGATGCCACCACTGGCCGCGGCACGGATCCTTCGTGTCCCAATGCCGTGCAGATGCCTTATATTCGCGGCAGTGAGCCGCCACCGGGTGCCTCCTGTGGCGCACCG
Organism: Pseudomonas benzopyrenica; assembly: GCF_036884265.1. Classification (NCBI taxonomy): domain Bacteria; kingdom Pseudomonadati; phylum Pseudomonadota; class Gammaproteobacteria; order Pseudomonadales; family Pseudomonadaceae; genus Pseudomonas; species Pseudomonas benzopyrenica. The sequence continues at coordinate 438,975 of NZ_CP145723.1, forward strand.
GCCGCGCCCGCCACGGGCGGGAACGGCAAAGGGGGCAATCCGGTCATGGATTGGGTCAAAGGCTGGTTGAATTGAGAGGTCGCAAGGTGACGAAAGCAGTCTGGCCGGTGGTGATCGCCGGTGTTCTCCTCGCGGGTTGCGCCGCGCCGCAACGTGGTGCCATCCCCGTGGTCGATTCGGGCGGTCCGGTGTCCAACGGCGAACTCTATCGCCAAGGCAACAACCGACCCCTGCCGGCGCAACGCCAGGCCCCGGTGGCGGCAGCGCCCAGCGCGCCGGCCGATACCGGGGTGACCGTCATGGTACCGGGCGGCAGTTCTGCGCCCCTGGAAACCTATGCCGCGCCAGCGGCCTCGGCGCCGCTGATCACCTCGTCCAGCCCCAGCGCCCCGCCCACCCAGGCGCCGGTGCAGCCGAGCTATTCGCAGCCGGTCTATCCGCCCGCTACGCAAAACGGTTCCACAGCGGCCAACAGGGCGCCGACCGGAATTCCGTCCGCGAGTAACTCCAGTGGCGGCGGTCTCGCCGCCGACGAACAGCTCGATGGTCCGGTGCTGGCGCTGCTGACCACCGCCCAGCAACAGCAGAGCGGCGGCGATCTCAACGGCGCTTCTTCGAGTCTGGAACGAGCCCAGCGTATCGCTCCGCGCGAGCCCCAGGTCCTCTATCGCCTGGCCCAGGTACGCCTGGCCCAGAACGATCCCGCCCAGGGCGAGCAACTGGCCAGGCGCGCCCTGACCTATGCCAACGGGCGGCCGGCCCTGCAGGCCAGTCTCTGGCAGCTGATCGCTCAGGCCCGCGAGGCCCAGGGCGATGCCTCCGGGGCCGCTCTGGCCCGGCAGAAGGCCCAGGTGGGTACCTGATGGACGAGCGCCTGCCTGCCCTGGCCGATCAGCTGCTGCAGATCGAACGTGAATTGCGCCTGCTCGGCTGGTGGTCGGCGCAGGCGCCCAGCGCGGAGGCCCTGGCCAGCCAGGAGCCCTTCTGCGTGGATACCCTGAGTTTCGCCCAGTGGCTGCAGTGGATCTTCGTGCCGCGGATGAAGCTGATCATCGAAAGCGATGCGGTCCTGCCGGCGCGCTCGGGCATCCGGCCGATGGCCGAGATGGTCTATCAGGGCAATCTCGATCCGGTCCTGCCCCTGCTCGCGTCCCTGGCCGAATTCGACCGCATCATCGAAAGCGCCTGAGCTACTTGCCGCAGTTCTGCTCGATGGACAGCTGGGTGTCGGCCAGGCGCTGCTGACGCTCCTCTTCGCTCAGCCGCCGCGTCTCGCCCCGACCGGACTGCACCAGGATGCGCGGGTTGTTGCGCAGTTGCGCCAGATTCTGCCGCGCCTGATCGCACTGCTCCTTGAGCTTGTTCTGTTCCTCGCGCACCTGGGCCTTCACCCGGCGATCCAGTTCCTGTTGCTGGGCATCGTTGGACACCGACGGTTGCTGGGTGCCGTTGGGCATCTTGTAGGTGGGCGCGCTGCCCCCGCCATTGATCTGCGGCGCCGTCTTCACGTCCACCTCCTTGGCCTTCTGGCCCTCGGGCGGCTGGGCACTGAAATGGGTGATGCCCTTGTCGTCGGTCCACTTGTAGACCTGCGCGGCCTGGGCGGACAGGCTGCAGGCGAAAGCCAGGGCGGAAAGCCAGAAGATCGAGCGCATGAGAATCCTGGAAGGGCAGAGGACAGGACTTCACTATAAGAGGAGACGTCGACCTTTTCATCACGGCTGATCGCCGACGACCGATTGCGCCCGGTTGCACCTTTCGGCTTGACTTGCACCGGACGAATGCGAACAATCCAAAATTCGCTGTAGCGAGTCGGCCCAAAGCTGACTGCTCGGCAGACCATGAGGTGCCTACCCGCGCCGCCACAGTCAAATACCCTGCACCGCGTTACCTCGCGTCGGGTGGAAGCTCCAGCATTCATCGGAATCTTCCAACAAGGCTTTCTAGGCAGCTGAATCGTCGGTGACCACCGTCGCCCATGCTCTGCCTTGCAGTCAACCGAACCTTGAGCGTCCACCGATGGGCGCTCGCCATGCGTGGAATGAGGTGATACGTGGAGCTATTAACTGGCGCTGAGATGGTCGTCCGCTTCTTGCGCGACGAGGGCGTGAAACACATCTACGGGTACCCGGGCGGTGCCCTGCTGCACATCTACGACGCCCTGTTCAAGGAACCGGCGCTCAACCACATCCTGGTTCGCCACGAGCAGGCCGCCACCCACATGGCCGACGGCTATGCCCGCGCCACCGGCAAGGCCGGTGTGGTCCTGGTGACCTCCGGTCCCGGTGCGACCAATGCCATCACCGGCATCGCCACCGCCTACATGGACTCCATTCCCATGGTCGTCCTGTCCGGTCAGGTGCCGAGCAACATGGTGGGCACCGACGCCTTCCAGGAAACCGACATGGTCGGTATCTCCCGGCCGATCGTGAAGCACAGCTTCATCATCAAGCACCCCTCCGAGATCCCCGAAGTCCTCAAGAAGGCCTTCTACCTCGCTGAGTCCGGCCGTCCCGGTCCGGTGGTGGTCGACATCCCCAAGGACATGGGCGATCCGACCAAGAAGTACGAGTACGTCTATCCGAAGAAGATCAAGCTGCGCTCCTACAATCCGGCGCAACGTGGTCACTCCGGGCAGATCCGCAAGGCCGTCGAGATGCTGGTGGCGGCCAAGCGTCCCATCCTCTACGCCGGTGGCGGCGTCATCCTCGGCGGCGCCTCCGCGGCCCTTACCGAGCTGGCACGCCTGCTCAACCTGCCGGTCACCAACACCCTGATGGGTCTCGGCGGCTATCCGGGCAGCGATCGCCAGTTCCTCGGCATGCTCGGCATGCACGGCAGCTACCCGGCCAACCTGGCCATGCACCACAGCGACGTCATCCTCGCCGTGGGCGCGCGTTTCGATGACCGCGTCATCAACGGCGCCACGCGCTTCTGCCCGAACGCCAAGATCATCCATGTCGACATCGACCCGGCGTCGATCTCCAAGACCATCAAGGCCGACGTGCCCATCGTCGGTCCGGTCGACAGCGTCCTCGCCGAGATGGTCGCCGTGGTCCGCGAGCTGAGCGAGAAGCCCCATGCCGAAAGCCAGGCCGCCTGGTGGAAGCAGATCGAGGAGTGGCGCGGCGGCCGCGAGATGTTCCCCTACAACAAGGGCGACGGCAGCATCATCAAGCCGCAGACCGTCATCGAGACCCTGTACGACGTCACCGCGGGCGATGCCTACATCACCTCCGATGTCGGCCAGCACCAGATGTTCGCCGCCCAGTACTACCGCTATGACAAGCCCAATCGCTGGATCAACTCCGGCGGCCTCGGCACCATGGGCTTCGGCTTCCCGGCGGCCATGGGCGTCAAGCTCAACTTCCCGGACGCCGATGTCGCCTGCGTCACCGGCGAAGGCAGCGTGCAGATGAACATCCAGGAGCTCTCCACCTGCATGCAGTACGACCTGCCGGTGAAGATCGTCTGCCTCAACAATGGCGCCTTGGGCATGGTCCGCCAGTGGCAGGACATGCAGTACAGCAGCCGCTACTCCCACTCCTACATGGAATCCCTGCCGGACTTCGTCAAGCTGGCCGAGGCCTATGGCCACGTCGGCATGCGCATCGAGCGTCTGGAAGACCTCAAGCCGATGATGGCCGAGGCCTTCGCCATGAAGAATCGCCTGGTCTTCCTCGACATCGCCGTGGACAACACCGAACACGTCTACCCGATGCAGATCAAGGATGGCGCGATGCGCGACATGTGGCTGAGCAAGACGGAGCGGACCTGAACATGAGACACATCATCTCCCTGCTGCTGGAAAACGAGCCCGGCGCCCTGTCCCGCGTGGTCGGCCTGTTTTCCCAGCGCAACTACAACATCGAAAGCCTCACGGTCGCCGCGACCGAGGACCCGACCCTGTCGCGCCTGACCCTGACCACCATCGGCCAGGAAGAGACGGTCGAGCAGATCACCAAGAACCTCAACAAGCTCATCGAGGTGGTGAAACTGGTCAACCTGTCCGAGAGCGCCCACATCGAGCGCGAACTCCTGCTGATCAAGGTCAAGGCCACCGGCGCCCAGCGCGCCGAGGTCAAGCGCACCACCGATATCTTTCGTGGCCAGATCGTCGATGTCGGCAGTAGCGTGTATACCATTCAGCTGGCGGGCACCAGCGAGAAGATCGACAGCTTCATCCAGGCGATCGGCGCCGCGTCCATCCTCGAGGTGGTGCGTAGCGGCGTGACCGGAATTTCCCGTGGCGACAAAGCCCTGAGCATCTGATACCCCCTTTTCCAGGAGAACCTGCAATGCGCGTTTACTACGACAAAGACTGTGACCTTTCCATCATCCAGAGCAAGAAGGTCGCCATCATCGGCTACGGCTCCCAGGGCCACGCCCACGCCTGCAACCTGAAGGACTCCGGCGTCGACGTCGTCGTCGGTCTGCGCAGTGGCTCGGCCACCGTGGCCAAGGCCGAGGCCCATGGTCTGACCGTCAAGCCGGTCAAGGACGCCGTCGCCGCCGCTGACGTGGTCATGATCCTGACCCCCGACGAATTCCAGTCCAAGCTGTACAAGGACGAGATCGAGCCGAACCTGAAGCAGGGCGCCACCCTGGCCTTCGCCCACGGTTTCGCCATCCACTACAACCAGGTCGTGCCGCGCGCTGACCTGGACGTCATCATGATCGCCCCCAAGGCGCCGGGTCACACTGTGCGTTCCGAGTTCGTCAAGGGCGGCGGCATCCCTGATCTGGTCGCCGTCCACCAGGACGCTTCCGGCAATGCCAAGAACGTTGCTCTGTCCTACGCCTGCGGCGTCGGCGGCGGCCGTACCGGCATCATCGAAACCACCTTCAAGGACGAGACCGAAACCGACCTGTTCGGCGAGCAAGCCGTGCTGTGCGGTGGTGCGGTCGAGCTGGTCAAGGCCGGTTTCGAAACCCTGGTCGAAGCCGGCTACGCGCCGGAAATGGCCTACTTCGAGTGCCTGCACGAGCTGAAGCTGATCGTTGACCTCATGTATGAAGGCGGCATCGCCAACATGAACTACTCGATCTCCAACAACGCCGAGTACGGCGAGTACGTGACCGGCCCCGAGGTGATCAACGCCGAGTCGCGCGCCGCCATGAAAAATGCGCTCAAGCGCATCCAGAACGGCGAGTACGCCAAGATGTTCGTGGCCGAGGGCGCGTCCAACTACGCCTCCATGACCGCCTACCGTCGCAACAACGCGGCTCACCCGATCGAGCAGGTCGGCGAGAAGCTGCGTGCCATGATGCCCTGGATCGCGTCGAACAAGATCGTCGACAAGACCAAGAACTGATCGGGCAGGGCGCTTGCCCTGAAACGAACGGTAAAAGACGCGGCCTCGGCCGCGTTTTTCATTGCACTGCCCACGACCCCGGCAATGCCTTAGCATGGGAGGTTAGGCTGAACCCTATCCTCAAGAGGTCAGTCCAATCCGTCAGGTAATGCCCAAGGAAAATCCATGAGCGAGCGTCCCGAAGAAACCCCGTCCAACACCAACACCGACGGCCTCATCCCCGTGGATGAACACATCGAGGAGACGCAGGACGCCCAGGGTCGCAAGATCAGACGCCGTGGCGTGTACCTGCTGCCCAATCTCTTCACCACCGCGGCGCTCTTTGCCGGCCTTTATTCCATCATCAAGGGTGTCGCGGCGCAGACCGCCTTCATCCAGGGGCAGTACGAGATTGCCTCCGCCGGCTTCTCGGCCGCCGCCGCCGCCATCTTCATTGCCATGGTCCTCGATGGCCTGGATGGCCGCGTCGCCCGCATGACCAATACCCAGAGTGCCTTCGGCGAACAGTACGACTCGCTCTCCGACATGGTCGCCTTTGGTGTCGCGCCGGCCATCCTGGCCTTCCAGTGGGCCCTGAGCGGCCTGGGCAATGTCGGCTGGGCCGTCGCCTTCATCTATGTAGCGGGCGCCGCCTTGCGCCTGGCTCGCTTCAACACCCAGATCGGTTCGGTGGACAAGCGCTACTTCATCGGCCTGGCCAGTCCTTCCGCG
>NZ_CP145723.1:447500-517500 GCF_036884265.1 Pseudomonas benzopyrenica
CTGTAGCTCAGTTGGTTAGAGCGCACCCCTGATAAGGGTGAGGTCGGCAGTTCGAATCTGCCCAGACCCACCAATCGATGGGGCCATAGCTCAGCTGGGAGAGCGCCTGCCTTGCACGCAGGAGGTCAGGAGTTCGATCCTCCTTGGCTCCACCATCTCCACCTACCGCTAACGCGATTGCTTGAAAGCTCAGAAGTGAGTCTTTGACTTCTCCCTACCGCCAGGTAATGAGAAGGATGCAAATGCTGACTTCTGGTCTTTGATCAGAACTGTTCTTTAAAAAATTGGGAAAGTGATAGAAGTAGACTGCATTAACTGTTTTCACTGGCAGTTAGTGTCGTCAAGGTAAAATCTTGCGAACTCAAGCGCAAGTTTTCGGCGAAATGTCGTCTTCACTCATTTAACGCCCTGCAGATCGGTAGCGTCCTTGTGACGCCGGCGAGATTGCTTGGGGTTATATGGTCAAGTGAAGAAGCGCATACGGTGGATGCCTTGGCAGTCAGAGGCGATGAAAGACGTGATAGCCTGCGATAAGCTTCGGTGAGGTGGCAAATGACCTGTGACCCGGAGATCTCTGAATGGGGGAACCCACCTAGCATAAGCTAGGTATCTTAACCTGAATCCATAGGGTTAAGAGGCGAACCAGGGGAACTGAAACATCTAAGTACCCTGAGGAAAAGAAATCAACCGAGATTCCCTTAGTAGTGGCGAGCGAACGGGGACCAGCCCTTAAGTTGATTTGAGAGTAGCGGAACGCTCTGGAAAGTGCGGCCATAGTGGGTGATAGCCCTGTACGCGAAACGCTCTTATCAATGAAATCGAGTAGGACGGGGCACGAGAAACCCTGTCTGAATATGGGGGGACCATCCTCCAAGGCTAAATACTCCTGACTGACCGATAGTGAACCAGTACCGTGAGGGAAAGGCGAAAAGAACCCCGGAGAGGGGAGTGAAATAGAACCTGAAACCGTATGCGTACAAGCAGTGGGAGCCCACTTTGTTGGGTGACTGCGTACCTTTTGTATAATGGGTCAGCGACTTATTTTCAGTGGCGAGCTTAACCGAATAGGGGAGGCGTAGCGAAAGCGAGTCTTAATAGGGCGTTTAGTCGCTGGGAATAGACCCGAAACCGGGCGATCTATCCATGAGCAGGTTGAAGGTTAGGTAACACTGACTGGAGGACCGAACCCACTTCCGTTGAAAAGGCAGGGGATGACTTGTGGATCGGAGTGAAAGGCTAATCAAGCTCGGAGATAGCTGGTTCTCCTCGAAAGCTATTTAGGTAGCGCCTCATGTATCACTCTGGGGGGTAGAGCACTGTTTCGGCTAGGGGGTCATCCCGACTTACCAAACCGATGCAAACTCCGAATACCCAGAAGTGCCGAGCATGGGAGACACACGGCGGGTGCTAACGTCCGTCGTGAAAAGGGAAACAACCCAGACCGTCAGCTAAGGTCCCAAAGTCCTGGTTAAGTGGTAAACGATGTGGGAAGGCTTAGACAGCTAGGAGGTTGGCTTAGAAGCAGCCACCCTTTAAAGAAAGCGTAATAGCTCACTAGTCGAGTCGGCCTGCGCGGAAGATGTAACGGGGCTCAAACCAGGCACCGAAGCTACGGGTATCACCTCTGGTGATGCGGTAGAGGAGCGTTCTGTAAGCCTGTGAAGGTGAGTTGAGAAGCTTGCTGGAGGTATCAGAAGTGCGAATGCTGACATGAGTAACGACAATGCGAGTGAAAAACTCGCACGCCGAAAGACCAAGGGTTCCTGCGCAACGTTAATCGACGCAGGGTGAGTCGGTCCCTAAGGCGAGGCTGAAAGGCGTAGTCGATGGGAAACGGGTTAATATTCCCGTACTTCTAGTTACTGCGATGGGGGGACGGAGAAGGCTAGGCCAGCTTGGCGTTGGTTGTCCAAGTTTAAGGTGGTAGGCTGACTGTTTAGGTAAATCCGGACGGTCAAGGCCGAGAGCTGATGACGATCCTTCTTTTAGAAGGAGAAGTGGTTGATGCCATGCTTCCAGGAAAAGCCTCTAAGCTTCAGGTAACTAGGAACCGTACCCCAAACCGACACAGGTGGTCGGGTAGAGAATACCAAGGCGCTTGAGAGAACTCGGGTGAAGGAACTAGGCAAAATGGCACCGTAACTTCGGGAGAAGGTGCGCCGGTGAGGGTGAAGGGTTTACCCCGTAAGCTCATGCCGGTCGAAGATACCAGGCCGCTGCGACTGTTTATTAAAAACACAGCACTCTGCAAACACGAAAGTGGACGTATAGGGTGTGACGCCTGCCCGGTGCCGGAAGGTTAATTGATGGGGTTAGCGCAAGCGAAGCTCTTGATCGAAGCCCCGGTAAACGGCGGCCGTAACTATAACGGTCCTAAGGTAGCGAAATTCCTTGTCGGGTAAGTTCCGACCTGCACGAATGGCGTAACGATGGCGGCGCTGTCTCCACCCGAGACTCAGTGAAATTGAAATCGCTGTGAAGATGCAGTGTATCCGCGGCTAGACGGAAAGACCCCGTGAACCTTTACTGTAGCTTTGCACTGGACTTTGAGCTTGCTTGTGTAGGATAGGTGGGAGGCTTTGAAGCGTGGACGCCAGTCTGCGTGGAGCCATCCTTGAAATACCACCCTGGCAACCTTGAGGTTCTAACTCTGGTCCGTTATCCGGATCGAGGACAGTGTATGGTGGGCAGTTTGACTGGGGCGGTCTCCTCCTAAAGAGTAACGGAGGAGTACGAAGGTGCGCTCAGACCGGTCGGAAATCGGTCGTAGAGTATAAAGGCAAAAGCGCGCTTGACTGCGAGACAGACACGTCGAGCAGGTACGAAAGTAGGTCTTAGTGATCCGGTGGTTCTGTATGGAAGGGCCATCGCTCAACGGATAAAAGGTACTCCGGGGATAACAGGCTGATACCGCCCAAGAGTTCATATCGACGGCGGTGTTTGGCACCTCGATGTCGGCTCATCACATCCTGGGGCTGAAGCCGGTCCCAAGGGTATGGCTGTTCGCCATTTAAAGTGGTACGCGAGCTGGGTTTAGAACGTCGTGAGACAGTTCGGTCCCTATCTGCCGTGGACGTTTGAGATTTGAGAGGGGCTGCTCCTAGTACGAGAGGACCGGAGTGGACGAACCTCTGGTGTTCCGGTTGTCACGCCAGTGGCATTGCCGGGTAGCTATGTTCGGAAGAGATAACCGCTGAAAGCATCTAAGCGGGAAACTTGCCTCAAGATGAGATCTCACTGGAGCCTTGAGCTTCCTGAAGGGCCGTCGAAGACTACGACGTTGATAGGTCGGGTGTGTAAGCGCTGTGAGGCGTTGAGCTAACCGATACTAATTGCCCGTGAGGCTTGACCATATAACACCCAAACAATCTGACCGCAGGTCAGAGCGTGAGGAAGACGACGCCGAAAACGGGCGCGTGGGTTCGCAAGACCCAAGACGAGTTGTCTACTTCGATCACCGACCCAATTGGGCTAGCCAGGTAAGCTTCAACGCCTGGCCAGCCAACCGAATTGCTTGACGAACATAGAGCATTGGAACCACCTGATCCCTTCCCGAACTCAGAAGTGAAACGATGCATCGCCGATGGTAGTGTGGGGTTTCCCCATGTGAGAGTAGGTCATCGTCAAGCGCCTAACACCCAGCACCCCCGCTCAGATCACTCTGGCGGGGGTGTTGTCTTTGGGGCAGGAAAAGTTTGGCTGGACGCCAAGGCATTTGGGCCGATAGCCCTGCCAGCGGAAGCCGGGCAGTCATGCGGCTGAGGTTGCCCTCACCCTAGCCCTCTCCCGGGGGAGAGGGGACGTGAGCGGAGTGGCTGAGGCTTGAGCTGTGCTTGCTGGATCAGGTGCGGCTTGAGGTCTGCAAGAGCACCGACAGCCCGGCTACGCCGGGCTGTCGTGTTTGAAGCGAAGGAACCGGTGTAGGTTGGCGCTGAGCGCAGCGAAGCCCAACGATCAGGTCTGCTGCAGGGATCGAGCGAGCGGCGGCGGAGCGTTGACGGGGCGAGGTTGGCTTCCGAATGTTGGGCTTCGCTAGGCTCAGCCCAACCTACAAAGACAGAGCAATAAAAAGCCCGGCATGTGCCGGGCTTTTTGCGTTCTGGTCGATACTCGGGACTACTCCCGATCACGTTCCAGCAAGGGCTTGAGGAAGTGGCCGGTATAGGACTTCTTGTTGGCCGCAACCTCCTCGGGTGTACCCGTTGCGATGATCTGACCACCCTTGGAACCGCCTTCCGGGCCCAGATCCACCAGCCAGTCAGCGGTCTTGATGACATCGAGGTTGTGCTCGATCACCACCACGGTGTTGCCGTGATCCCGCAGGCGATGCAGTACGTCCAGCAATTGCTGGATATCGGCGAAGTGCAGCCCGGTGGTGGGCTCGTCGAGAATGTACAGCGTCTTGCCGGTATCGCGCTTGGACAGCTCCCTGGCCAGCTTCACGCGCTGGGCCTCACCGCCTGACAGCGTTGTTGCACTCTGGCCGAGGCGGATATAGGACAGACCCACATCCATCAGTGTCTGCAGCTTGCGCGCCAGGGCTGGGATGGATTCGAAGAAGGCATGGGCCTCTTCGATGGTCATGTCCAGGACCTCAGTGATGGTCTTGCCCTTGTACTTCACCTCCAGGGTCTCACGGTTGTATCTCTTGCCCTTGCAGACATCGCAGGCGACGTAGACGTCCGGCAGGAAGTGCATCTCCACCTTGATCACGCCATCGCCCTGGCAGGCCTCACAACGGCCGCCCTTGACGTTGAAGGAGAAGCGCCCTGGGGTGTAGCCGCGGGAGCGGGACTCCGGGACGCCGGAGAACAGCTCGCGGATGGGGGTGAAGAGCCCGGTATAGGTCGCCGGGTTGGAGCGTGGTGTCCGGCCTATGGGGCTCTGGTCGATGTCGACCACCTTGTCCAGGTGCTGCATGCCGTCGAAGCTGTCGTGGGCCGCGACCTCCAGGGTCGTCGCGCCATTGAGCGCCGTGGCGGTCAAGGGGAACAACGTATTGTTGATCAGCGTCGACTTGCCGGAGCCCGATACCCCGGTCACGCAGGTCAGCAGGCCAACGGGAATCTCCAGATTGACGTTCTGCAGGTTGTTGCCGCGGGCACCCTTGAGCTTCAGCAGCTTCTTCTTGTCCCGCGGGGTACGCTTGGCAGGCACCACGATCTTCTTGCGGCCCGACAGGTACTGACCGGTCACAGAGTCGGGGTGCTGCATGACCTGGTCCGGGGTTCCTTCTGCGATGATCTGACCACCATGGATGCCAGCGCCCGGACCTATGTCGATGACATAGTCCGCCAGGCGGATGGCGTCCTCGTCGTGCTCGACGACGATGACCGTGTTGCCCAGGTCGCGCAGGTGAGTCAGGGTGCCTAGTAGGCGCTCGTTGTCGCGCTGGTGCAGGCCGATGGAGGGCTCGTCGAGAATGTACATCACGCCCACCAGGCCCGCGCCGATCTGGCTGGCCAGGCGGATACGCTGGGCTTCACCGCCGGACAGGGTATCGGCACTGCGATCCAGGGTCAGGTAGTCCAGCCCGACGTTGACCAGGAACTGCAGACGCTCGCGGATTTCCTTGAGGATCTTGTCGGCGATCTGTTGCCGCTGGCCCTTGAGGGCTAGATCCTGGAAGTACTGGGTGGCATCGCCCACTGGCAGGCGGGTGACCGCCGGCAGGGTCTTGTCGCCGACCCAGACATGCCGAGCTTCGCGCCGCAGGCGGGTGCCATTGCAGTCGGGGCAATGCTGGGTACTGAGGTACTTGGCCAGTTCTTCGCGCACGCTCTGGGATTCGGTCTCGCGATAACGCCGCTCCAGATTCGGCAGGATGCCTTCGAACGGATGGGCACGCTTGACGATGTCGCCACGATCATTGAGGTAGCGGAAGTTGACGCTCTCGCGACCGGAGCCGCTGAGGACCGCCTTGCGATGCTTGTCTTCGAGACTCTTGAAGGGCTCGTCCAGACTGAAGCCATAGTGACTCGCCAGCGAACCGAGCATCTGGAAATAATAGACATTGCGCCGGTCCCAGCCGCGAATGGCGCCCTCACTGAGGCTCAGTTCCTCGTTGACCACCCGGCGGGCGTCGAAGAATTGCTTCACGCCCAGGCCGTCGCAGGTTGGGCAGGCCCCGGCGGGGTTGTTGAAGGAAAACAGCTTGGGTTCCAGCTCACCGATGGAAAAGCCGCAGATCGGACAAGCGAAGCGCGCGGAAAAGACGATCTCCTCGCCCTTTTCACCTTCCATGGGCGCGATGATGGCGATGTCGTCGGCAAGCTTCAGGGCCGTTTCGAAGGACTCTGCCAGGCGCTGCTGGAGGTCTTCGCGCACCTTGAAGCGATCCACCACCACCTCGATGGTGTGCTTCTTCTGCTTGTCGAGCTTGGGCAGTTCGTCCATCTCGTGCAGGCGGCCATTGACGCGGACGCGGACGAAGCCCTGGGCGCGCAATTCCTCGAATACCGAGAGATGTTCGCCCTTGCGCTCGCGCACGATGGGGGCGAGCAGCATCAGTCGCTCACCTTCCGGCATGGCCAGGACCTGATCGACCATCTGGCTGACGGTCTGGGCTTCCAGGGGCACGTCATGCTCCGGGCAGCGGGGCATACCGACGCGGGCATAGAGCAGGCGTAGGTAGTCGTAGATCTCGGTGATGGTGCCCACGGTGGAGCGTGGATTGTGCGAGGTGGACTTCTGCTCGATGGAGATCGCCGGCGACAGGCCTTCGATGGTGTCCACATCGGGCTTTTCCATCATCGACAGGAATTGCCGGGCATAGGCCGACAGGGATTCCACGTAGCGGCGCTGGCCTTCGGCATAGAGGGTGTCGAAGGCCAGCGAGGATTTGCCGGAGCCGGACAGCCCAGTGATGACGATGAGCTTGTCCCGGGGAAGGGTAAGGTCGATGTTCTTCAGATTATGGGTGCGGGCCCCACGGATGAGGATTTTATCCACGTAGACTTCTGCCTCGTTTTGGCGACGCTTCAATAGAAAAGAGGTCTCTTCCCAGGCTGCGGCTATCTGCCGCGCCTGTGAGAGAGGGGGTAAGGCTGGTAAAATTAGTGGCCCGACAGCGGTGATCGGGCGTTCGTGATCCTGGCGGTCGGGAACGTTCGGACGAGCGCTCGGCTATCTTCACCGCTTCCTCCCTAAATGGTCATTGTCACGACTGTTTTAAAGCTGTGTGGCGACGTAAAAGCCTGTCGCCGACGAGAGGATTATCAATGCTCGACAAGCGCAGTGAAGCCATGAACGGCGTCGAACGCCGTGCCGCCTTTGGGCTGGCTCTGGTCTTCGCCTTTCGTATGCTCGGTATGTTCATGGTGCTCCCGGTCCTGGCGACCTATGGTCAGGAGTTGGCGGATGCCACCCCGGCGCTGATTGGCCTGGCCATAGGTGCCTATGGTTTGACCCAGGCGGTCCTGCAAATTCCCCTGGGGACGCTGTCCGATCGCATCGGCCGGCGCCCCATCATCATTGGTGGACTGCTGGTGTTCGCCCTTGGTGCCGCCATCGCTGCCAATGCCCATTCCATCTGGGGCGTCATCGCCGGACGTATCGTGCAGGGTGGCGGCGCCATTTCGGCCGCCATCATGGCGCTGTTGTCGGACCAAACCCGCGAGCAGCACCGTACCAAGGCCATGGCCACGATCGGTATGAGTATCGGGGTGTCCTTTGCCGTGGCAATGGTGGCTGGCCCCCTGCTGACCCGTGCCTATGGTCTTGCAGGGCTGTTCTGGGCCACCTGCGGACTGGCGCTGGTCGGTTTGCTGATCGTGCTGTTCCTGGTCCCGCACCAGGCCTCGCCCTTCGCCCACCGGGAGTCGAACCTGGCGCGTCAGGCGCTGGGCGCGACCCTGCGCAATCGCGATCTGTTGCGGCTGGACTTCGGCATCCTCGCGCTACATGCGGTGTTGATGGCCAGTTTCGTCGTCCTGCCGCTGGCCCTGGCCGACCATGCCGGCCTGCCCAAGGAAGAACACTGGTGGGTGTACCTTACGGCGCTGGTGGTCGGCTTTTTCGCCATGGTTCCCTTCATCATCTATGGTGAAAAGAAGCGGCGCATGAAGCGTGTGCTGGTAGGCGCCATCAGTGTGCTGGTGCTGTGCGAGCTGTACTTCTTTTTCTTCAGCAACAGCCTGGTGGCCCTGGTCATCGGCATCGTGGTGTTCTTTACCGCCTTCAACCTGCTGGAAGCCTCGCTACCGTCGCTGGTGAGCAAGGTGGCCCCGGCCGGTGGCAAGGGCACCGCCATGGGGATCTATTCCACCAGTCAGTTCCTTGGTTCCGCTTTGGGCGGTATCCTCGGTGGCTGGCTGTTCCAGCATGGTGGCCTCTCCACCGTCTTCCTGGGTTGTGCGGCGCTTTGCCTGGGATGGGCGGTGGTAGCTGGTACGATGCGGGAACCGCCCTATGTCACCAGTCTGCGTTTGCCGGTTACGCCCGTGCTAGTCAACGACCAGGGATTGGTCGGACGCCTGTTGGCCCTGGCCGGAGTGACCGATGCGGTAGTGGTGGCGGAAGAACAGGCCGTCTACATCAAGATCGATACTAAAATCGTCGATCGGGCGCAATTGGAGCGACTGGTTAGCCAAACGCCAGTCGCCGCTTGATCGACAGCCTTATCAGGAGATTCATATGGCCCGTGGCGTCAATAAAGTCATCCTCGTCGGCAACGCCGGCGCCGATCCCGAAACCCGTTACATGCCCAATGGCAATGCGGTGACCAATGTCACCCTGGCCACCAGCGAGAGCTGGAAGGACAAGCAGACCGGCCAGCAGCAGGATCGTACCGAGTGGCACCGGGTGGTGTTCTTCGGTCGCCTCGCCGAGATCGCCGGCGAGTACATCCGCAAGGGCTCCCAGGTCTATGTCGAGGGCACTCTGCGTACCCGCAAGTGGCAGGGGCAGGACGGTCAGGATCGCTACACCACCGAAATCGTGGTCGATATCAATGGCAACATGCAGTTGCTGGGTGGTCGCGGTGGCAATGCCGGTGGCAACGATGAATACAACCAGAGCGCGCCGGCGCCCCAGCAACAGCGTGCTCCCCGTCCGCAGCAGTCGGCCCCGCAGTATGACAACGGTGGCAACGGTGGTAATGGCGGCAGCGGCAACAGCCGGCCCCAGCAGCAGCCGCAGTCTCGTCCGCAGCAGCAACCGACTCAGCAGGACTACGACAGCTTCGACGACGACATCCCGTTCTAAACGACGGGCAAAGAAAAAGGGCAGCCAGTGGCTGCCCTTTCTTTTTGGTGGAGGCGGGGGGATTTGAACCCCCGTCCGCCAGCTCTCCGCTATCGGTTCTACATGCTTAGCCCTGTCTACTGAGTTAACCCATTGCGGCCCGACGGGCAGGGTGCTTTGGGCGAGCTGTATAAGTTTTAGCCGTTACGTCTACAGCGAACTTGGCGGCGATCCTGTTCTATCTGACAGTCGTTTCGGGTTTACAGGCATCCCCTAGCGACTGCTAGCCGCGTTAAGCAGCTAGAGCGTAGTTGTCGTCGTTGGCAACTATAAGTTTGCAGCAGCGAATTTACGAGTTCTGCTACCAGCTCGGCATGCCCCTCAAGTTTCGTTACCGGCGTCGAATCCTAATCGCCCCCAAAACTTGCTGGTCGTTCACTATAGGAATTCCGGCCGTCCGACGCAAGTCATTGCTGACGAAACGTTTTTCGGCCGCTTGGCTATTTGGCGTCCTTGCGGATGGCCCTTTGGATCTCGCGGTCGGAATCGCGCTCGCGCTCGGTGGCGCGCTTGTCGAACTCCTTCTTGCCCTTGGCCAGCGCGATCTCGCACTTGACCAGGTGCTTCTTCCAGTAGAGCGACAGGGCGACGCAGGCGTAGCCCTTCTGCTGCACCGCGCCAAACAGCTTGCCCAGCTCGCGCTTGTTGAGCAGCAACTTGCGGGTCCGGGTCGGATCGGCGATGACGTGCGTACTGGCGGTCTGCAGCGGGGTGATGTGGCTGCCCAGCAGCCAGGCTTCACCGTCCTTGAGCAGCACATAGCTGTCGGTCAGCTGTGCCTTGCCGGCTCTCAGGCTCTTGACCTCCCAACCTGCCAGGGAAACACCTGCTTCAAAGCGGGTGTCGACGAAGTATTCGTGTAGCGCCTTTTTGTTCTGCGCGATGCTGCCGGGGGAGACTTTCTTTTGCTTGGCCATGATTCCAGGGTACAGCGAGTCGGGGGAAATGTCGCCACGCGCTTGAGCGGGTATGAGCAAACACGGACAATACCGCGGTTCTGGACTGCGGCAGGCTGATGCGGGAGTAAATTGCGTGCGCCGCCCTCAAATTCAAGGTCCGACACCGAATTCGCTATTCTACGAGGTTCCGATGAGCACGCACATCCAACGTTCGGCGTTGCTGCCCTATCCTGCTTCGGCGCTCTATGCGCTGGTCAATGACGTGGACCGTTATCCGGAGTTCCTACCCTGGTGCTCGTCCGCCCAGATCCTGGAGCAGGACGAAGGCCTGATGCGCGCCGGTCTCACCGTAGCCAAGGGTGGCCTGAGCCAGCAGTTCACGACCCGCAATACCCTGGTG
Source organism: Pseudomonas benzopyrenica (assembly GCF_036884265.1). NCBI lineage: Bacteria > Pseudomonadati > Pseudomonadota > Gammaproteobacteria > Pseudomonadales > Pseudomonadaceae > Pseudomonas > Pseudomonas benzopyrenica. Next base: position 458,043 of record NZ_CP145723.1, read on the forward strand.
CCGGACGAATCCATCACCATGGATCTGGAAAAAGGTCCCTTCAAGCAGCTGCATGGCGTCTGGTCCTTCAAGGCGCTGGGGGACAAGGCCTGCAAGATCTCGCTGGATCTGTCCTTCGAATACGACAGCGCCATCGTGCGCGCGACCCTGGGGCCGCTGTTCAATCAAGCGGCCAATACTATGGTGGATGCCTTCTGCCAGCGTGCTCGAGCCCTCTATGGCTGAGTGCTTCGCCATCGAAGTAGCGCTGGCACTACCAGAACGGCAATGGCTGCTGAGTCTGCAGGTGGAGGAGGGTGCCACTGTCGAGCAGGCGGTGTTGGCGTCGGGGTTGCTGGAACAGCTGCCACCCGAGCAGCGCGAGGGCTATCGGGTCGGTATCTTTGGCAAGCTGGTCGTCAAGCCGGGTGAGCGAAGACTGGCAGAGGGGGACCGCGTGGAGATCTATCGCCCGTTGCTCGCGGATCCAAAGGAAAGTCGCAAGCGACGTGCGGAAGAGGCCAGGTTGAAGGCTGGCCTCTAGCTAGGGATCACTGGCCGTCGGTACGAATGCGTTCGGGAGTCGGTACGGCGGCTGGCCGCGCGCTGTCGATTTCCTTCTGGATGCTGTCTTCGGTCGAACCGGGCACGGCTGGCGTTTCCGGCGCTGCTGCAGGGGCAGTGGGTTGCGCTGGCGCCGCTGGCGCAGTGGGATCCACGGTAGTGCCGCTATCGGTACCCATGATCTGCTGTTCACGGCTGGTACCGGGCATGAAATCGCCAGCCAGACCACTCAGCTGGTTTTCGCCATTGAACACCAGGCTGACACGCTCCTGTTTCCGCTGACCGCCGGCGGCCTGCAGGCTGTACAGATAGTCCCAGCGATTGGGATGGAAGGTGTCCTGGATCAGCGGCGAACCCATGATAAACCGGACTTGTTGTCGGGTCATTCCGGGGCGCAACTGGTCTATCATGTCCTGGGTGACGACGTTGCCCTGCTGGATGTCGATCTTGTAAACCCCCGGCAGAGAGCAGCCGGCGAGCATGGCTAGGCCCATCAGAGAGAGCCCGGTCAGCGTTTGCTTGAGGTTTTGCATCGGTGGGAGACTTCCACTATCTTGCTGGGCAACGAAGCACCGATCATACCCGTATTCCCGAGGGCTGCGAAAGCACTCGGCACCGAGAAAGAGCATGGTAGAGAACAACGAACTCCGCAAAGCGGGTCTGAAAGTGACCCTGCCGCGCGTCAAGATATTGCAGATGCTGGATACCACCGAGCAGCGCCACATGAGCGCTGAAGACGTTTACAAGGCGCTGATGGAAGCGGGCGAGGACGTGGGGCTGGCAACGGTCTATCGGGTTCTCACCCAGTTCGAAGCGGCCGGTCTGGTGGTGCGCCACAATTTCGATGGCGGTCATGCCGTATTCGAGCTGGCCGACACCGGCCATCACGATCACATGGTGGATGTGGATACCGGCGAAGTCATCGAGTTCACCGATGCCTCGATCGAAAAGCGTCAACGCGAGATCGTCGAAGAGCATGGTTTCGAGCTGGTCGATCACAATCTGGTGCTGTACATCCGTCAGCGCAAGTGAAGATCCAGATATGAAAAAGGCGACTCAGAGGTCGCCTTTTTCATATCTGTTGGTAGCCTGCTTCTAGCGGCTGACCACCAGTTTGCGGGCATGGGCGAGGGATTCGCGGGTCAGGTCGACTCCGCCCAGCATGCGCGCCACCTCTTCCACGCGCCGTGCGCGGTCCAGCTTGGCCACCGCCGTGCGCGTCTCGTCGGTGCCGCGCTCCTTGTGCACGAACAGGTGCTGATGGCCCTGGGCCGCCACCTGGGGCAGGTGGGTCACCGTCAGCACCTGGCCGCGCTCGCCCAGCTGCCGCAGCAGTTGGCCGACCACCTCGGCGGTCGGACCACCGATACCTACGTCTACCTCGTCGAATACCAGCGTGGGCGTGCGTGAGGTCTGGGCGGTGATGACCTGGATGGCCAGGCTGATCCGTGACAGCTCGCCACCGGAGGCGACCTTGGCCAGCGGGCGCAGGGGTTGGCCCGGGTTGGCGCTGACGCGGAATTCGACGCCTTCGTTGCCCAGCGGTTGGGGCTCACCGGTGCTGCCTGGCGTGAGGGTAATGCTGAAGCGGCCCCCCGGCATCCCCAGGCGCTGCATCTCGGTTTCGACCGCGGCAGCGAGCTCCGGCGCCCGCTGCTCGCGCAAACGACTCAGTTCGCCGGCCTTCTCCTGGTAGTGGCGCTCGAAGGCCGCCAGTTCTTCCTGCAGACGCTCCAGGGCGACGTCGTCGGCGTCCAAGGATTGCAGTTCGTTGCGCAGTTGTTCGTGCAGCTCCAGCAGGGCTTCGGGCTGGACCCGATGCTTGCGGGCCAGGCTGTAGACGCTGTCGAGGCGCTCCTGGACGGCCTGCTGGCGCTCCGGGTCGGCTTCGAAGTGATCGACGAAGCGATTGAGTTCGTTCATCGCCTCCTCGATCTGGATCTGGGCCGAGGCGAGCAGGTTGCTGGCTTCCTGGATCTGCGCCGGCGGGCGGTCGAAGGCGGTCAGGCGTGCCACGCTGGCATTGAGTGCCGACAGGGCGTTGCCCTGCTCGTTTTCGGTACAGAGGTCCATGGCCTGGCGGCAGGCCAGCAGGATGTGCTCGGCACTCGCCAGATCGCTCTGCTCCTGTTCGAGCGCCTGCAACTCGCCTTCGGCCAGGGCGAGGTTGTCGAGTTCTTCGAGTTGATAGCTGAGCAGCTGATGACGGGCGCGTTGCTCGTCGCCATTGCGGGTAAGACGCTCCAGGGTCTGGCGCACCTGGCGCCAGCGTTGGGCGGCGAGCTGCACCTGACGGACCAGTTCGCCTGCGCCGGCGTACTCGTCCAGCAGGCGGCGATGGGTGTCGAGGCCGAGCAGCGACTGGTGCTCATGCTGGTTGTGAATGTCGATCAGCAGGCCGCCGAGGGTCTTGAGATCAGCCAGCGGGCAGGGCGAGCCATTGATATAGCCACGCGAGCGTCCCTCGCGGGTGATGACGCGGCGCAGCAGGCAGGGACCGTCCTGTTCCAGGTCGCGCTCGGCAAGCCATTGACGCGCCTCGGGGATATCGGTGGTATCGAAGCTGGCCAGCACATCGGCCTTGTCGGCGCCGGGTCTGACCGCGTCGCTGTCGGCGCGATCGCCCAGGGTGAGGCCGAGGGCGTCGAGCATGATGGACTTGCCGGCGCCGGTTTCGCCGGTAATCACGGTCATGCCGCGCTCGAGGTCGAGGTCGAGGTGTTCGACGATGGCGTAGTTGCGGACGGACAGATGCACCAGCATGCGACGATCTCCGAAAGCGGTTTTCTGGTTGTTTATACAGTGCCGCTTGGGCACTGGCAATCCATACAGCTCTTGAAGCGCCGGCCGGCGGCCCCATATAGGCGCCATCGATCAAGGCATCGTCCATTAGAGGGCGCGCCCACCGGCAATATCACAGGAGGACTCCCATGGCCGACGAACAGAACTCCCAGAACCCCGAGCACGAGGCCGCGGCCCAGGGTGACGTCCAGCACGAGGACGTCGCCGCCCGCATCACCACGCTCGAAGAGCAACTCGCCGCAGCCCAGGATCAGTCGCTGCGCAGCGTCGCCGAGCTACAGAACGTGCGTCGTCGCGCTGAGCAGGACGTGGAGAAGGCGCACAAATTCGCGCTGGAGAAATTCGCTGGCGATCTGTTGCCCGTGCTCGACAGCCTGGAGCGGGGCCTGGAGCTGTCCAACGCCACCGACGAGACCTTGAAGCCCATGCGCGAAGGCATGGAACTGACCCTGAAGATGCTGCAGGACACCCTCAAGCGCTATCAGGTCGAGGCCGTCGATCCCCACGGCGCGCCCTTCAATCCCGAACACCACCAGGCCATGGCCATGGAGGAGAGCGCCACCGCCGAGCCGGGCAGCGTGCTCAAGGTGTTTCAAAAGGGCTATCTGCTCAATGGTCGCCTGCTGCGGCCGGCGATGGTGGTAGTCAGCAAGGCCCCTGCAGCGCAGCAGCCGAGCATTGACGAAAAGGCTTGAAATTCTTTCGCTCGGCCCCATCTGGTAGGCAAGCGAACATCAAAGGCCCCCTGAGCGGGCCGCGCGGAATCTGAGATTTCTGGAGAAGACTACATGGGCAAGATCATCGGTATCGACCTGGGGACGACCAACTCCTGCGTCGCGATCCTCGAAAACGGCAACGTCAAGGTATTGGAAAACGCCGAAGGCACCCGCACCACGCCGTCCATCATCGCCTACACCAACGATGGCGAGACCCTGGTTGGCCAGCCGGCCAAGCGCCAGGCGGTGACCAATCCGCAGAACACCCTGTACGCGGTCAAGCGCCTGATCGGTCGGCGTTATGAAGAAAACGTCGTGCAGAAAGACATCGAGATGGTCCCCTACAAGATCGTCAAGGCCGACAACGGTGACGCCTGGGTCGAGGCCAAGGGCCAGAAGATGGCGCCGCCGCAGGTGTCCGCCGAAGTCCTGAAAAAGATGAAGAAGACCGCCGAGGACTACCTGGGCGAGGCCGTGACCGAAGCGGTCATCACCGTACCGGCCTACTTCAACGACAGCCAGCGCCAGGCCACCAAGGATGCCGGTCGCATCGCTGGTCTGGACGTCAAGCGCATCATCAACGAGCCCACCGCGGCGGCTCTGGCCTATGGCCTGGACAAGGCTAAGGGCGACCACACCGTGATCGTCTATGACCTGGGCGGCGGTACCTTCGACGTGTCGGTCATCGAGATCGCCGAGGTCGATGGTGAGCATCAGTTCGAGGTGCTGGCCACCAATGGCGACACCTTCCTGGGTGGCGAAGACTTCGACATCCGCCTGATCGACTACCTCGTCGAGGAATTCAAGAAAGAAAGCGGCATGAACCTTAAGGGTGACCCGCTGGCCATGCAGCGCCTTAAGGAAGCTGCCGAGAAGGCCAAGATCGAGTTGTCCTCGGCTACCCAGACCGACGTCAACCTGCCGTACATCACCGCCGATGCCAGCGGTCCCAAGCACCTGAACGTCAAGGTCTCCCGCGCCAAGCTGGAGTCCCTGGTGGAAGAGCTGGTCGAGCGCACTATCGAGCCGTGCCGTACTGCCCTGAAGGACTCCGGCCTGGACGTCTCCGACATCCACGAGGTCATTCTGGTGGGTGGTCAGACCCGCATGCCGCTGGTGCAGAAGCGTGTGGCCGACTTCTTCGGCAAGGAAGCGCGCAAGGACGTCAACCCGGACGAAGCCGTCGCCATTGGTGCGGCCATCCAGGGCGCCGTGCTGGCCGGTGACGTCAAGGACGTGCTGCTGCTGGACGTGACTCCGCTGACCCTGGGCATCGAGACCATGGGTGGCGTGATGACCGCGCTGATCGAGAAGAACACCACCATCCCGACCAAGAAGTCGCAGGTGTTCTCCACCGCCGACGACAACCAGGGCGCCGTGACCATCCACGTGCTGCAGGGCGAGCGCAAGCAGGCCGCGCAGAACAAGTCGCTGGGCAAGTTCGACCTGGCCGAGATCCCGCCGGCGCCCCGTGGCGTGCCGCAGATCGAGGTGACCTTCGACATCGACGCCAACGGTATCCTCAACGTGTCCGCCAAGGACAAGGCCACCGGCAAGCAGCAGTCCATCGTCATCAAGGCGTCCTCCGGTCTGTCCGAGGACGAGATTCAGCAGATGGTGCGTGACGCCGAGGCCAATGCCGACGAGGATCGCAAGTTCGAAGAGCTGGCCGCGGCCCGCAACCAGGGTGATGCCCTGGTGCACGGCACCCGCAAGATGCTGACCGAGGCAGGCGACAAGGCCACGGCCGAAGAGAAGAGCACCATCGAGAAGGCCATTGGCGAGCTGGAAGTCGCCGTGCGCGGTGACGACAAGGACGCCATCGAAGCCAAGATGAATGCCCTGTCTCAAGCCTCCGCGCCGCTGGCCCAGAAGCTCTACTCCGAGCAGGGCGCTGCCGCTGGTGCCGAAGGCGCCTCGGCCAAGGCGGACGGTGAGGCCAAGAAGCCCGGCGACGACGTGGTCGATGCCGAGTTCGAGGAAGTGAAGGACAACAAGTAAGCCCCGTGCTTACCGCACCTGACGGGCTTCGTGCCCGTCGGATCCGCTACGCGGGAGCCTGCTCCCGCGTTGGCGTGTCTGGAGGGTGAGAAAATTTAAGGTGCAGAAAGTCTATGGCCAAACGTGATTACTATGAGGTGCTCGGGGTCGAGCGCGGCGCTAGCGAAGCCGAGCTCAAGAAGGCCTACCGACGCCTGGCGATGAAATACCACCCGGATCGCAATCCGGGGGACGCGGCTGCCGAGGAGCAGTTCAAGGAGGCCGCCGAGGCCTACGAAGTGCTGTCCGATGCGGGCAAGCGCTCGGCCTACGACCAGTACGGCCATGCTGGCGTCGATCCGAGCATGGGCGGCGGTGGTTTCGGTGGTGCGGCCGGTGGCGCGAGCTTCTCCGACATCTTCGGCGACGTCTTCAGTGACTTCTTCGGCGGTCGTGGTGGCGCCGGTGGTCGTGGCGGTCCGCAGCGCGGCGCCGACCTGCGCTACACCCTGGACCTGGATCTGGAAGAGGCGGTGCGCGGGACCACGGTCACCATTCGCGTGCCCACCCTGGTCGAGTGCAAGGTCTGCGACGGCAATGGCGCCAAGCCGGGTACCTCGGCGTCCACTTGCCCCACCTGCGGCGGTATCGGCCAGGTGCGCATGCAGCAGGGCTTCTTCTCGGTGCAGCAGACCTGCCCGCGCTGCCACGGCAGCGGCAAGATCATTCCCGAGCCCTGCAACGCCTGTCATGGTCAGGGCCGCGTGGAAGAGCAGAAGACCCTGTCGGTCAAGGTGCCGGCGGGCGTCGACACCGGCGACCGCATCCGCCTGACCGGCGAAGGCGAGGCCGGGACCCTGGGTGGCCCCAGCGGCGACCTCTACGTGGTGGTCAATGTGCGCGAGCACTCGATCTTCCAGCGCGACGGCAAGCATCTCTATTGCGAGGTGCCGATCAACTTCACCGATGCCGCCCTGGGTGGCGAGCTGGAAGTGCCGACCCTGGATGGCCGCGTCAAGCTGAAGATCCCCGAGGGCACCCAGACCGGCAAGATGTTCCGCCTGCGTGGCAAGGGCGTGACGCCCGTGCGTGGCGGTGGCGCCGGCGACCTGATGTGCAAGGTGGTGGTGGAAACCCCGGTCAACCTGAGCCGGCGCCAGCGCGAGCTGCTCGAGGAATTCCGCAACACCTTGCAGAGCGACAGCTCCCATTCGCCCCGGGCCAGCGGCTGGTTCGACGGCATGAAGCGCTTCTTCGACGACCTCTAAACCGGCAGGGGCGTCGTCGCGAGGCGGCGCCCGGCCAGCAGCCTGGAGCTGATGATGCGACGTATAGCTGTAATGGGCGCCGCGGGGCGCATGGGCAAGACCCTGATCGAAGCGGTCCAGCAGACCCAGGGCGCTGCCGGCCTGACTGCGGCGGTGGATCGTCCCGAGAGCAGCCTGGTGGGCGCCGACGCGGGCGAACTCGCCGGCATCGGCCGTAACGGGGTGATGCTGTCCGGTGACCTGGCGCGGGTGCTGGATGATTTCGATGTCGTCATCGACTTCACCCATCCCAACGTGACCCTGCAGAATCTGGCGCTCTGCCGCAAGGCGAAGAAGGCCATGGTGATCGGCACCACCGGCTTCACCGCCGAGCAGAAGCTGACCCTGCTGGAAGCCAGCAAGGAAATCCCCATCGTCTTCGCCGCCAACTTCAGCGTCGGCGTCAATCTCTGCCTCAAGCTGCTGGATACCGCTGCCCGCGTGCTGGGTGACGAGGTCGATATCGAGATCATCGAGGCGCACCACAGACACAAGGTCGATGCACCCTCGGGTACCGCGCTGCGCATGGGCGAGGTCGTCGCCCAGGCACTGGGTCGCGATCTGGAAGAAGTCGCCGTCTATGGCCGCGAAGGCCAGACCGGCGCCCGTGATCGCCAGACCATCGGCTTCGCCACCGTCCGCGCTGGCGACGTGGTGGGCGATCACACGGTGCTGTTCGCCAGCGAAGGCGAGCGGGTCGAGATCACCCACAAGGCCTCCAGTCGCATGACCTTCGCCAAGGGCGCGGTGCGCGCGGCGCTCTGGCTCAAGGAAAAACAGCCGGCGCTATATGACATGCAGGACGTGTTGGAGTTGCGCTGACCCACTCGTGGGGGTGCAAGGCGTGATCATTTCGTGTACAATGCAGCTTTAGTGTATCCACTAAAAGCTAGCGCAGAATGAAATCACAACATTAAAACGGGATGACTCTTCGAGATGTCATCCCGTTTTTTTGCACCCTGCGTTTGCCCGCCAAGGCTTGATTTTCGGAGGTCTTCTTGACTAAGCCAGCCATACTCGCACTTGCCGATGGCAGCATCTTTCGCGGTGAATCCATCGGTGCCGACGGCCACACGGTCGGCGAAGTGGTGTTCAACACCGCCATGACCGGCTACCAGGAAATCCTGACCGATCCTTCCTATGCGAAGCAGATCGTCACCCTGACCTATCCGCACATCGGCAACACCGGCACCACGCCGCAGGATGGTGAGGCCGCCCAGGTCTGGGCCGCCGGGCTGATCATCCGTGATCTGCCGCTGCTGGCCAGCAACTGGCGCAACAAGCAATCGCTGCCGGACTATCTCAAGGAAAACGGCACCATCGCCATTGCCGGCATCGACACCCGTCGCCTGACCCGCATCCTCCGCGAGAAGGGCGCTCAGGACGGCTGCATCCTCACTGGCGAAGACGCCACCGAAGAGCGCGCCCTGGAACTGGCCCGCGCCTTCCCCGGCCTCAAGGGCATGGACCTGGCCAAGGAAGTCAGCGTCAAGGAGCGCTACGAGTGGCGCTCCAGCGTCTGGTCGCTGGAAACCGACAGTCACGCCGAGATCCCGGCCGAGCAACTGCCCTACCACGTGGTGGCCTTCGACTACGGCGTCAAGCTGAACATCCTGCGCATGCTGGTGGCTCGCGGCTGCCGCATCACCGTGCTGCCGGCCCAGACCCCGGCCAGCGAAGCCCTGGCGCTGCAACCCGATGGCATCTTCCTGGCCAACGGCCCGGGCGATCCCGAGCCCTGCGACTACGCCATCAAGGCGATCCAGGACGTTCTGGAAACCGAGATCCCGGTGTTCGGCATCTGCCTGGGCCACCAGCTGCTGGCCCTGGCTTCCGGCGCCAAGACGGTGAAGATGCCCAACGGTCACCACGGCGCCAACCATCCGGTGCAGGATCTCGACAGCGGCGTGGTGATGATCACCAGCCAGAACCACGGCTTCGCTGTGGACGAGGCTAGTCTGCCGGCCAATGTGCGGGCCACCCACAAGTCGCTGTTCGACGGCACCCTGCAGGGCATCGAGCGTACCGACAAGGTCGCCTTCAGCTTCCAGGGTCACCCCGAGGCGAGCCCTGGTCCGCACGACGTGGCACCGCTGTTCGACAAGTTCATCCAGGCCATGGCCGCGCGCCGCTAAGACGAGAGGAGGGTAAGGCTCATGCTGGCGAATCTGGGTGTCATCGACTTCTGGACCTATGTGGTCGGGACCCTGTTCGTCATCCTGTTGCCTGGCCCCAATTCCTTCTTCGTGCTTGCTACCAGCGCCCAGCGCGGCATCCGCAGCGGTTACCAGGCGGCCTCGGCCGTGTTCCTGGGTGATGCCGTGCTGATGTTGCTCTCGGCCCTGGGCGTCGCGTCGCTGCTCAAGGCCGAGCCGCTGTTCTTCCAGATCCTCAAGTACCTGGGCGCGGCCTACCTGTTCTACCTTGGCTGGGGCATGTTGCGCGGCGGACTCAAGTCCTGGCGCAGTCCGGCCCAGGGCCAGGCCGAGGCGACGCTGCGCGAAGACGTCCACCAGCCGTTCCGCAAGGCGCTGCTGCTGAGTCTGTCGAATCCGAAGGCGATCCTGTTCTTCGTCTCCTTCTTCATCCAGTTCGTGGACCCCGGTTACGCCCATCCGGCGCTGTCCTTCCTGGTGCTGGGCGCGGTACTGGAAGCGATCAGCTTCTGCTACCTGTCGTTCCTGATTTTCTGCGGCGTTCGCCTGGCGGCCTGGTTCCGTCAGCGGCGTCGCCTCAGCGCGGGCGCCACCGGTGGCGTCGGCGCCCTGTTCGTAGGGTTCGGTGTGAAGTTGGCCACCGCGACCCTGACCTGATTACCTGCATTCGAGAAGCCCATGCCTAAGCGTACAGACATCAAGAGCATCCTGATCCTCGGAGCCGGCCCCATCGTCATCGGCCAGGCCTGCGAGTTCGACTATTCCGGCGCCCAGGCCTGCAAGGCCCTGCGCGAGGAAGGCTTCCGCGTCATCCTGGTGAACTCCAACCCGGCCACCATCATGACCGACCCCTCCATGGCCGATGCCACCTACATCGAGCCGATCAAGTGGGCGACGGTGGCCAAGATCATCGAGAAAGAGCGTCCCGACGCCCTGTTGCCGACCATGGGTGGCCAGACCGCGCTGAACTGCGCCCTGGACCTGGAGCGTCATGGCGTGCTGGAGAAGTTCGGCGTCGAGATGATCGGTGCCAACGCCGACACCATCGACAAGGCCGAGGATCGCTCGCGCTTCGACAAGGCCATGAAGGACATCGGCCTGGCCTGCCCGGTCTCCGGCATCGCCCACAGCATGGAAGAAGCCTACGGCGTCCTGGAGAAGGTCGGCTTCCCCTGCATCATCCGGCCAAGCTTCACCATGGGCGGCACCGGCGGCGGCATCGCCTACAACCGCGAAGAGTTCGAGGAAATCTGCAACCGCGGTCTGGACCTGTCGCCGACCAACGAGCTGCTGATCGACGAATCCCTGATCGGCTGGAAGGAATACGAGATGGAGGTGGTCCGCGACAAGAAGGACAACTGCATCATCGTCTGCTCCATCGAGAACTTCGATCCCATGGGCGTGCACACCGGTGACTCCATCACCGTGGCTCCGGCCCAGACCCTGACCGACAAGGAATACCAGATCCTGCGCAACGCTTCCCTGGCGGTGCTGCGCGAGATCGGCGTCGAGACCGGCGGCTCCAACGTCCAGTTCGGCATCTGCCCCGACACCGGGCGCATGGTGGTGATCGAGATGAATCCGCGGGTGTCGCGTTCCTCGGCGCTGGCCTCCAAGGCCACCGGCTTCCCCATCGCCAAGATCGCTGCCAAGCTGGCGGTCGGCTACACCCTGGACGAGCTGCAGAACGACATCACCGGCGGGCGTACCCCGGCGTCCTTCGAGCCGGCCATCGACTACGTGGTCACCAAGATCCCGCGCTTCGCCTTCGAGAAATTCCCCAAAGCCGATGCCCGTCTGACCACCCAGATGAAATCCGTGGGCGAGGTCATGTCCATCGGCCGTACCTTCCAGGAATCCCTGCAGAAAGCCCTGCGCGGTCTGGAAGTCGGCGTGGTCGGCTTCGATCCCAAGCTGGATCCGGCCGATCCCGAGGCCGACAGCACCCTCAAGCGCGAGCTGACCGTGCCCGGCGCCGATCGCATCTGGTACATCGGCGATGCCTTCCGTCAGGGCTATAGCCTGGACAAGGTCTTCGAACTGACCCGTATCGATCCCTGGTTCCTGGTGCAGATCGAAGACCTGATCAAGGACGAAGAGCGCATCAAGACCCTGGGTCTGGCCGATCTCGACTACGACCTGATGCGCAAGCTCAAGCGCAAGGGCTTCTCCGATGCACGCCTGGCCAAGCTGCTCGGCGTCACCGAAAAGAACCTGCGGGCCCATCGCCACAAGCTCAAGGTGCTGCCGGTGTACAAGCGGGTGGACACCTGTGCTGCCGAATTCGCCACCGACACTGCCTACCTCTACTCCACCTACGAGGAAGAGTGCGAGGCCAAGCCCAGCGGTCGCGACAAGATCATGATCCTTGGCGGCGGTCCCAACCGCATCGGCCAGGGCATCGAGTTCGACTACTGCTGCGTGCACGCGGCCCTGGCTATGCGTGAAGACGGCTACGAGACCATCATGGTCAACTGCAACCCGGAAACCGTCTCCACCGACTACGACACCTCAGACCGCCTGTTCTTCGAACCGGTGACCCTGGAGGACGTGCTGGAGATCGTTCGCGTCGAGCAGCCCAAGGGCGTCATCGTCCAGTACGGCGGCCAGACCCCGCTCAAGCTCTGCCGTGCCCTGGAAGAGGCCGGCGTGCCCATCATCGGCACCAGCCCCGACGCCATCGACCGCGCCGAAGACCGCGAGCGCTTCCAGCAGATGGTCCAGCGCCTGAATCTGCGGCAGCCGGCCAACGCCACCGCGCGCAGCGAAGACGAGGCCCTGGCCCTGTCCAAGAACATCGGCTACCCGATGGTGGTGCGCCCCTCCTACGTGCTGGGCGGCCGGGCGATGGAGATCGTCTACCAGGAAGAAGAACTCAAGCGCTACATGCGCGAAGCGGTGAAGGTGTCCAACGACAGCCCCGTGCTGCTCGACCACTTCCTCAACTGCGCCATCGAGGTGGACGTGGATGCGGTGTGCGACGGCAAGACCGTGGTGATCGGCGCCATCATGCAGCACATCGAACAGGCCGGCGTACACTCCGGCGACTCCGCCTGCTCGCTGCCGCCCTATTCGCTGCCCAAGCACATCCAGGACGAGATCCGCGAGCAGGTCAAGAAGATGGCCCTGGAACTCGGCGTGGTCGGTCTGATGAACGTGCAGATGGCCGTGCAGGGCGAAGACATCTACGTCATCGAGGTCAACCCGCGCGCCTCCCGTACCGTGCCCTTCGTCTCCAAGTGCATCGGCGAATCCCTGGCCAAGGTGGCCGCCCGGGTCATGGCCGGCAAGACCCTGGCCGAGGTGGGCTTCACCCAGGAGATCATCCCGCCCTTCTTCAGCGTCAAGGAAGCGGTGTTCCCCTTCAACAAGTTCCCCGGTGTCGACCCCATCCTCGGCCCGGAGATGAAGTCCACTGGCGAGGTGATGGGGGTCGGCGACAGCTTCGGCGAAGCCTTCGCCAAGGCTCAGTTGGGTGCCAACGAGATCCTGCCGAACTCCGGTTGCGCCTTCATCAGCGTGCGTGACGACGACAAGCCCGAAGCCGTGCAGGTCGCTCGCGATCTGGTCAGCCTCGGCTTCGAGGTCGTGGCCACCGCCGGTACCGCGCGGGTGATCGAGGCGGCCGGTCTGCCGGTGCGTCGCGTGAACAAGGTCACCGAGGGTCGCCCCCATGTGGTCGACATGATCAAGAACGACGAAGTCACCCTGATCATCAACACCACCGAAGGCCGGCAGTCCATCGCCGATTCCTATTCGATCCGCCGCAACGCCCTGCAGCACAAGCTCTGCTGCACTACCACCATTGCCGGCGGCCAGGCCATTTGCGAAGCTTTGAAATTCGGCGCCGAAAAGACCGTGCGCCGGCTGCAAGATCTGCATGCAGGAGTGAAGGCATGACCAAGTACCCGATGACCGTCCAGGGCGCTCGCGCCCTGGAAGAGGAGCTCAAGCACCTCAAGACCGAACTGCGCCCGCAGATCACCCAGGCCATCGCCGAGGCGCGCGAGCTGGGCGATCTTAAGGAGAACGCCGAATACCACGCTGCTCGCGAACAGCAGGGCATGGTCGAGGCGCGTATCCGCGACATCGAAGGCCGCCTGCAGAATGCTCAGGTGATCGACGTGGCCGCCCTGCCGCACACCGGCAAGGTGATCTTCGGCACCACGGTGGAGATCGCCAACACCGAAACCGACGAGACGGTGACCTACCAGATCGTCGGTGACGACGAGGCGGACATCAAGCAGAGCAAGCTGTCGGTGGGTTCGCCCATCGCCCGTGCCCTGATCGGCAAGGAAGAAGGCGACGTGGTGCTGGTGAAGACCCCGGGCGGCAATGTCGAATACGAAATTGTCGCCGTCCGTCACCTCTGATCCTCGCACCGGCGGCTGGCTCGCCAGGTTGCTCGCCGCAGCCTGGCAGCTGGCCCAGGTGTTCTGGGTCGGCCCGCTGGTTGCCCTGCACCTGTGCATCCCCGTGGCGCTCGCCCAGGCGGGCTGGGCGCCCCTGCTGATCCAGTCCGGGCGCGAAGAATTGCTGCGCATGATGCTCAGCGCCGCAGGCGGTGGGGTCTTTACCCAGATCGTGGTGCTGGTGTGGTGGGCGGGTGTAAGCGCCTTGTGGCGTGACCTGCGTGGCCAGCTGCTGCTGGCCAGCGCACTCGCCGTGCTGCTGCAGAACGAACTGGCGCGCTTCTGGGTCGGGCCGACCGCTCTGGCCGGCTACCTGGTCCTGCTGCTCTGCGGTCTGATCCTGGTGCTGCAGCCCGTTCCCGGGCGCGCGCCGGGCAATCAGACGGTATAGCGCACCACATTGGACAGGTTGCGGTTCTGCTCGCGAGCCTTGCGATAGATCAGCGCCATCTTGCCGATCACCTGCACCAGCTCGGCCTTGCTCGACGCGCACAGCTCATCGATCAGGGCGCGACGGTCTTCGCGCTCGGTGATGGCCAGCTTGATCTTGATCAATTCATGATCGTTCAGTGCGCGGTCGAGCTCGCCCAGCACGCCTTCGCTCAGGCCGTTCTCGCTGATGGTGACCACCGGCTTGAGTTGATGCCCGATCGCCTTGAACCGCTTTTTAAGCTCGTTGTTGAGCGCCATAATTCACCCCAGATAAAAGCCGAACAGTTTATCCCAGCTGCCCGGTGCCGCCCAGCGATACGCGACAACTTGCCATTAGCCCGGTGGAGCCTGTCTTGTCCGCTCAAGGAGCACCTCGACAGGCGCGGCGTCGAGCCAGCCTGAAAGGATGGCGATGCTGAAGATTCCGAAGGCCGAGAGAACGCCGGCAGGATGCCGACGTTGACCCTCCGCTTGGCAAGCTATCAAGTGCTTGCCAAGAGACCTTGTTATTTACGACTTGGCCCCCATATGAGCGAGCTGAGTGCGTTGGGCTGCTCCAGGGCAGCTCTGCTGCTAGGAAACTGCCGCCTGTTTCAGGGCGGTTGAGTCCTGCGGGCAGAGGCTCAGGCGCCGCCTTCCGCGTCGCGGGACCAGATCGCGCCAGCAATATCTATTGGGTCGCGGTTTTAGGGGCAATTGAGAGAATTGATGGCCGCAACGTCTGCCTTGCCCTAGAGTCAAAGGCAGAAGACTCATATAGCGTTACAGACGATGTCTGCCGTGGGCCAGGCTTTGTGTAGTAACTTACCGGTCACTGCCGGTTTCGCTTCGAACGGTTTACTCACGAAACCGGCGCAGAGGGTAGTCAATTGAACGACATGGCAAAGAATCTGATCCTGTGGCTGATCATCGCCGCGGTGCTCGTCACCGTGATGAACAACTTCTCCAGCCCCAACGAACCCCAAACGCTCAACTACTCCGACTTCATCCAGCAGGTGAAGGACGGGCAGATCGAGAGCGTGACCGTGGATGGCTATGTCATCACCGGCAAGCATCGTGATGGCGATCCCTTCAAGACCATCCGTCCGGCGATTCAGGACAATGGCCTGATCGGCGATCTGGTCAACAACAGCGTCACCATCACTGGCAAGCAGCCCGAGCAGCAGAGCATCTGGACTCAGCTGCTGGTGGCCAGCTTCCCCATCCTGGTGATCATCGCCGTCTTCATGTTCTTCATGCGCCAGATGCAGGGAGGTGCCGGCGGTCGCGGCGGCCCCATGAGCTTTGGCAAGAGCAAGGCGCGCCTGCTGTCGGAAGACCAGGTCAAGACCACCTTTGCCGACGTCGCCGGTTGCGACGAAGCCAAGGAAGAGGTCACCGAGCTGGTCGAGTTCCTCCGTGATCCGGGCAAGTTCCAGCGCCTGGGTGGCCGCATTCCCCGTGGTGTGCTGATGGTCGGTTCGCCGGGTACCGGCAAGACGCTGCTGGCCAAGGCCGTGGCGGGTGAGGCCAAGGTGCCGTTCTTCACCATCTCCGGTTCGGACTTCGTCGAGATGTTCGTGGGTGTCGGCGCCAGCCGTGTCCGCGACATGTTCGACCAGGCCAAGAAGCACGCTCCCTGCATCATCTTCATCGACGAGATCGATGCGGTCGGTCGTCATCGCGGCAACGGCATGGGCGGTGGGCACGACGAGCGTGAGCAGACCCTGAACCAGTTGCTGGTCGAGATGGACGGCTTCGAGATGAACGATGGCATCATCGTCATCGCCGCCACCAACCGTCCCGATGTCCTGGACCCGGCGCTGCTGCGCCCTGGTCGTTTCGACCGCCAGGTGGTGGTCGGCTTGCCGGACATCCGTGGTCGCGAGCAGATCCTCAAGGTGCACATGCGCAAGGTGCCGGTCGGCGAGCGCGTCGATGCCGGTGTCATCGCGCGTGGTACCCCGGGTTTCTCCGGTGCTGACCTCGCCAACCTGGTCAACGAAGCATCGCTGTTCGCTGCGCGTGCCAACAAGCGCACCGTCGACATGCGCGAGTTCGAGCTGGCCAAGGACAAGATCATGATGGGCGCCGAGCGCAAGACCATGGTCATGTCCGAGAAGGAGAAGCGCAACACGGCCTACCACGAAGCGGGTCACGCCATCGTCGGTCGCCTGGTGCCCGAGCACGATCCGGTCTACAAGGTTTCCATCATTCCCCGTGGTCGGGCCCTGGGCGTGACCATGTTCCTTCCCGAGGAAGATCGCTACAGCCTGTCCAAGCGGGCGCTGGAAAGCCAAATCTGCTCGCTGTTCGGTGGCCGTATCGCCGAGGAGATGACCCTGGGTTTCGAAGGCGTTACCACCGGTGCCTCCAATGACATCATGCGGGCGACTTCGCTGGCGCGGAACATGGTGACCAAGTGGGGTCTGTCCGAGAAGCTCGGTCCGTTGCTGTATGGCGAGGAAGAGAACGAAGGCTATCTGGGTCGCTCGGGTGGTGGTGGCGCCGGCAACATGTCGGGCGAAACCGCCAAGCAGATCGACCTGGAAATTCGCCGGATCATCGATGACTGCTATGGCACCGCCAAGCGGCTGCTGGACGAGAACCGCGACAAGCTCGAGCTCATGGCCGATGCCTTGATGAAGTACGAGACCATCGACTCCGATCAGATCGACGACATCATGGCCGGCAAGGTCCCGCGCGAGCCGCGTGACTGGCATGACCGTGGTGGTCCTACCGGTGATGCCCCAGCGCCCCAGAGTGGTAGCGATCGTCCGGAAACCCCCATCGGTGGTCCAGCCGGAGAACACTGAAACACCCATGTTCAATCCGTTTCCTTCGACCCGATTGCCTTGCGGCAATCGGGTTCTTGTTTTTGACGCGCCCAAGGTCATGGGCATCCTCAACGTCACCCCCGACTCCTTTTCCGATGGCGGTCGCTATACGGTGGTGGAAAACGCTCTGCGCCATGCCGAAGGGATGGTGAACGCTGGTGCGGCCATCATCGATGTCGGTGGAGAATCCACTCGCCCGGGGGCGCCAGCGGTGTCCGAGGCGGAAGAGCTCGATCGGGTCATCCCGGTGGTCGAGGCGATCGCCCGAGAGCTGGATGTCGTCATTTCCCTGGATACTTCCACGCCCGCGGTGATGCGCGAAGGTGCCAGGGCCGGCGCCGGCCTGATCAATGACGTCCGCTCGCTGCGCCGGTCTGGCGCCCTCGAAGCTGCCGCCGCGAGCGATCTGGCGATCTGCCTGATGCACATGCAGGGGGAGCCCAGCACCATGCAGCAGGCGCCCGTCTATACCGATGTCGCAGGCGAGGTAGGTGCCTTTCTGGCCGAGCAGGTCAGGCGCTGTGAAGCGGCTGGTATCGCGCGCGAGCGGCTGGTGCTTGATCCGGGGTACGGCTTCGCCAAGACCCTCGAGCACAATCTCGAACTGTTCAAGCGACAAGCCGAGTTGCTCGCCTTTGGGCTACCCTTGCTGGTGGGCGTCTCGCGCAAGAGCATGATCGGCGCGGTCACCGGGCAGCCTGTGGAGGGGCGCCTGGCGGGCGGTCTGGCCCTGGCGGCCCTGGCGCTGGTCAAGGGCGCGCAGATCCTCAGGGTCCATGATGTGGCGGAAACGGTGGACGTGGTGAAGATGATCACCGCGGTCGAAGGCTTCAGGTAGGAACAAAACTGATGGCAAGAAAGTATTTTGGAACCGACGGCATTCGCGGCAAGGTCGGCACCTATCCCATCACCCCGGATTTCATGCTCAAGCTGGGCTGGGCGGCGGGCATTGCCTTTCGCAGTCGCGGCGGTTGTCGGGTGCTGGTCGGCAAGGACACCCGCAACTCGGGCTACATGTTCGAGTCGGCTCTGGAAGCCGGGCTGTCCGCTGCCGGTGCCGACGTCATGTTGCTCGGTCCCATGCCAACCCCTGGGATCGCCTACCTGACGCGGACCTTCCAGGCCAGTGCCGGCATCGTCATCAGTGCGTCACACAATCCCTACTACGACAATGGCATCAAGTTCTTTTCTGGCGCCGGCACCAAGCTGCCCGATGAGCTCGAAACCATGATCGAGGAGCTGCTCGATACGCCCATGACCGTGGTGGATTCGGCGCGTATCGGCAAGGTCTCGCGCATCAATGATGCGGCCGGTCGCTACATCGAGTTCTGCAAGAGCAGCGTGCCGACCGGGACCAGTTTCGCCGGCCTGAAGATCGTGCTCGATTGCGCCAATGGCGCCACCTACAAGATCGCGCCCAGTGTCTTCCGCGAACTCGGCGCCGATGTCAGCGTGCTGGGGGTGCAGCCGGACGGGCTCAACATCAACAAGGACTGTGGCTCCACTCACCTCGAGGGGCTGCAGCAGGCGGTGCTCGACCAGCACGCCGATCTCGGTATCGCCTTCGACGGCGACGGTGATCGGGTGCTGATGGTGGATCACACCGGAGCGGCAGTGGATGGCGATGAGCTGCTCTATCTGATCGCTCGCGACCTCAAGCGTCGTGGTCGCCTCGAGGGTGGGGTGGTCGGTACCCTGATGAGCAATCTCGGTCTCGAGCTGGGACTGGCGGAGCTGGAGATTCCCTTCGTGCGTGCCAAGGTAGGCGATCGCTATGTGATGGCCGAGCTCTTGGAACGCAACTGGGTGCTGGGTGGCGAGAATTCCGGGCACGTGGTCTGCTGCCAGTACACCACCACCGGTGACGCCACCATCGCCGCCCTGCAGGTGCTGATCGCCCTGCGCAATGCCGGTCAGACCCTGGCCCAGGCGCGCATGGCGCTACGCAAGTGCCCGCAGGTGCTGATCAACGTGAGGTTCGGCGGCGGCCAGGATCCCTTGGAGAATCCGCGGGTCAAGCAGGCCAGTGCCGAGGTCACCGAGAAGATGGCCGGCAAGGGGCGGGTGCTCCTGCGCAAATCCGGTACCGAGCCGTTGCTGCGGGTCATGGTCGAAGGCGAGAACGAGCGTGAGGTGCGGGCCCATGCCGAGGCGCTCGCTCAGTTGATAACCGAGGTATGTGCTTGATTTGCTTGCATGCCGGTTTTCGATTGAGTAACATCTGCGCCCACTTCGCTCCCTGAGGTAAAACGCATGCGTCGTTCCCTGGTTGCCGGTAACTGGAAAATGCATGGCTCGCTGCAAGGCGTGTCGGCGCTGGTCGCAGGCTTGAAAGGGTTGGATGGTGCAGTGGGTGTCGATGTCGTGGTGATTCCGACATTGGTGCATCTACCGGGGGTGGCTGAAGCGCTGGCGGCAACGTCGCTGATGGTGGGGGCCCAGACCTGTGCTCCCGTCGCGGGCGAGAAGGCTCTGACTGGCGAGGTATCCTCGACCCAGTTGGCAGAATTCGGTTGCCGTTACGTACTGGTGGGGCACTCCGAGCGGCGTGCTCTGCTGGGCGAGGATGATGCGGTGGTGGCGAAGAAATTCGCGGCCATCCAGGAGGGCGGGATGATTCCCGTGCTCTGTGTCGGCGAAACCCGTGAAGAGCGGGAGGCCGAGCGTACTCTGGATGTGGTGGGTGGCCAGCTGAAGGCGGTCATCGACGCAGTCGGGGTCGCGGCTTTCGCCAAGGCTGTAGTGGCCTACGAGCCGGTTTGGGCGATAGGTACCGGGCTAACGGCGACGCCGGAGCAGGCGCAAGAGATTCATGCGGCGATTCGCGCTCTGGTGCGCGAAGCCGATGCTGGGGTCGCTGAAGGCCTTCAGCTGTTGTATGGCGGCAGTGTCAAGGCTGCCAATGCTGCCGAATTGTTCGGCATGCCGGATATCGATGGGGGGCTAGTGGGTGGGGCCTCCCTGAATGCTGAAGAGTTCAGTGCGATTTGCCGCGCTGCAGGACGTGGATAATGTTGGAAACTGCAGTTGTCGTGATCCACTTGCTGATGGCGCTTGGCCTGATCGTGCTGGTATTGATGCAGCAGGGCAAGGGTGCCGAAGCCGGTGCATCCTTTGGTGCGGGCGCCTCGGGTACCGTGTTCGGTAGTCAAGGTTCTGCTACCTTTCTGAGTCGCTTTACTGCTATACTAGCCGCGGTTTTTTTCGCGACTAGCCTGGGTCTGGCGTATTTCGCCAAAGACCGTGCGTTGGGTCTGCGTGAGGTGGGTTTGCCCACTCAGCCGGTCCAGCAGGCTCCTCAGCCGAAGCAGGATGGTAACGATGTTCCCCTGAGTCAGCCCCGCGCTGCCCAGGGCGGTACTTCCGGGGACGTACCCCAGGAGTCCAAGTAGGATTCAAAGGTTTCATGCCGAAGTGGTGGAATTGGTAGACACGCTATCTTGAGGGGGTAGTGGCCACAGGCTGTATGGGTTCGAGTCCCATCTTCGGCACCAAATAGCAAAGACGTCCTGCAGGACGCGGCGAGAGAGAGTAGGTTGACTCCTAGAGTTCAGTTGAATATAATCTCGCTCCAGCTTTGACGCGGGGTGGAGCAGTCTGGTAGCTCGTCGGGCTCATAACCCGAAGGTCGTTGGTTCAAATCCAGCCCCCGCAACCAGTTATTTAAAGCCCCTTTATAGGGGCTTTTTGTTGGCTGGACAGTTCGGGTCGCGCTTTCTTGCGCAGACCTCTTAGGGATGGGCGTAATGCCCATTTTTTATTCTCAAAAAACGCGAGGCAACCAGGTGTCGAGCAAGCTAGAACAGTTGCAGGCCTTGCTGGCCCCCGTCGTCGAGGCGCTTGGCTATGTCTGCTGGGGTGTCGAGTACATCTCCCAAGGGCGGCATTCGCTACTGCGTGTCTACATCGATCATCCCAATGGCATTCTCGTTGAAGACTGCGAGGCTGTCAGTCGCCAGGTAAGTGGCGTACTCGATGTGGAAGATCCGATCACCAACGAATACACCCTCGAGGTGTCTTCCCCCGGTATGGATAGACCGCTGTTCACGCTGGAGCAATTTGCTGCCCATGCGGGTGAACAGGTCAAGGTCAAACTTCGGTCGCCCTTCGAAGGGCGACGTAATTTCCAGGGTTTGCTGCGCGGTGTGGAAGACCAGGACGTCGTGGTGCAGGTGGACGAGCATGAGTATCTGCTGCCCATCGAGATGATCGACAAGGCCAACGTCGTTCCCCGTTTCGAGTGATTTGAGCGCGAGACCGCGGATCCCAAGGATTGCGAATACGAGGCGTAAGATGAGCAAAGAAGTTCTGCTGGTAGTGGAATCTGTTTCGAACGAGAAGGGTGTTCCACCCGGCGTCATCTTCGAGGCACTGGAGTTGGCTCTCGCCACGGCTACCAAGAAACGCTACGAAGAAGATGTGGATCTGCGGGTGTCGATCAACAGACACAACGGCAGCTACGAAACCTTCCGCCGCTGGACCGTGGTGGAAGACCAAGACTATCAGTTGCCCGATTCGCATCTGACGGTGGAAGACGCCCAGGAAGAGCATCCCGGCGTCAAGGCCGGTGAAGTGATCGAAGAGAAGATCGAGTCCATCGAATTCGGTCGGATCGCTGCCCAGACCGCCAAGCAGGTGATCGTGCAGAAGGTGCGCGAGGCCGAGCGGGCTCAGGTAGTGGATGCCTATCGCGAGAAGGTCGGCGAGATCATCTCGGGTACCGTCAAGAAGGTCACCCGTGACAGCGTGATCGTCGACCTGGGCAACAATGCCGAGGCCCTGCTGCCGCGCGAGCACATCATTCCGCGTGAGACCTTCCGCATGGGCGTGCGTCTGCGTGCCCTGCTCAAGGAAATCCGCACCGAGAACCGCGGTCCGCAGCTGATGCTGTCGCGCACCGATCCGCAGATGCTGATCGAGCTGTTCCGCATCGAAGTACCGGAGATTTCCGAGCAGCTGATCGATGTCATGGCGGCTGCCCGGGATCCGGGTTCGCGGGCCAAGATCGCCGTCCGTTCCAAGGACAAGCGCATCGATCCCCAGGGTGCCTGCATCGGCATGCGCGGTTCGCGTGTCCAGGCGGTATCCGGTGAGCTGGGTGGCGAGCGGGTCGACATCGTGCTGTGGGACGACAACCCGGCGCAATTCGTCATCAACGCCATGGCCCCGGCCGAAGTCGCTTCGATCATCGTCGACGAAGACAGCCGCACCATGGACATCGCCGTCGCCGAGGACAACCTGGCCCAGGCCATTGGCCGTGGCGGTCAGAACGTGCGCCTGGCCAGTCAGCTGACCGGCTGGACGCTCAACGTGATGACCGAAGCGGACATCAACGCCAAGCAGCAGGCCGAGACCGGCGACATCATCCAGCGCTTCATCGACGAGCTGGATGTCGACGAGGAACTGGCGCAGGTGCTGGTGGAAGAGGGCTTCACTTCCCTCGAGGAAGTGGCCTACGTGCCCATGGAAGAGATGCTCAATATCGATGGCTTCGACGAAGACATCGTCAACGAGCTGCGTACCCGGGCCAAGGATCGCCTGCTGACCCGGGCCATCGCGACCGAAGAACAGAAGAGCCCCAGCGAAGATCTGCTGACCCTCGACGGTATGGATCCCCAGCTCGCCAGCGCGCTGGCCCAGCGTGGCGTGGTCAATCGCGAAGAGCTCGCCGAGCAGTCGATCGACGACCTGCTCGACATCAACGGCATGACCGAAGAGCGTGCCGGCAAGCTGATCATGGCTGCCCGTGCCCATTGGTTCGAGTAAGCGGCGCAGTCTGAGGAGAGAAGTGCATGACGCAAGTCACGGTGAAAGAACTGGCCCAAACGGTCAATACGCCGGTGGAACGTCTGCTACAGCAGATGCGCGAGGCAGGTCTGACGCATAGCAGCGCCGAGCAAACGGTGAGCGATGCGGAAAAGCAGGCGCTACTGACACATCTGAAGGGGACTGCGCAGCTCGACGAGCCCAGCAAGATCACCCTGCAGCGCAAGACCCAGACCACGCTGAAAGTGGCCGGCAGCAAGACAGTCAGTGTCGAAGTGCGCAAGAAGAAGACCTTCGTCAAGCGCAGCCCCGCCGAGCTGGAAGCCGAACAGCGCCGCGAACAGGAAGCCCTGCGCGCCGCCGAAGAGGCCGCCGCTCAGGCACGTGCCGCGGAAGAAGCTCAGCGCGCTGCCGAAGCGGCTGCCCAGCAGCAGGCCGAAGCCGCTGCTCAGGCCGCGCAGCAGGCGGTCTCCGCCGAGGCTGCAGCCCCTGCCGCGCCGGAAGCTCCGGCCGTGGTAGCCGAGCAGCAACCCGCTGCCGAGCCTGCCGTCGAGGTCAAGAAGGCGGATCCGGCCAGTGAGCGCAAGCGCGAAGAGCCGCGTCGTCCCGTGCATCCTGCCCCGAGCAGCAAGCGCGAAGAAGACGAGCGCCGTGAGCGCAAGAACGCCCAGCATCGCCCGTCGATCAAGGACAAGGTCGCAGCTCCCCGTACCGTGCGCAGTGGCGACGACGAGGAAGAGGGCTTTGGCCGGCGTGGCGGTCGCGGTGGCAAGTCGCGACTCAAGAAGCGAAACCAACACGGGTTCCAGAGCCCGACAGGACCTGTAGTGCGCGAAGTCAATCTAGGTGAGACCATCACCGTCTCTGAGCTTGCTCAGCAGATGTCGGTGAAGGCCGCCGAAGTCATCAAGTTCATGTTCAAGATGGGGTCCCCCGCCACCATCAACCAGGTGCTCGACCGCGAGACGGCGCAGCTGGTGGCCGAAGAGCTGGGCCACAAGGTCAAGCTGGTCAACGAGAACGCCCTGGAAGACCAGTTGGCCGAATCTCTCAAGTTCGAGGGTGGCAAGGCCCTGCACCGCGCGCCGGTGGTGACCGTCATGGGTCACGTCGACCACGGCAAGACCTCGCTGCTGGACTACATCCGTCGCGCCAAGGTCGCGTCGGGCGAAGCCGGTGGCATCACCCAGCACATCGGTGCCTACCACGTGGAAACCGAGCGTGGCATGGTGACCTTCCTGGATACCCCTGGCCACGCCGCGTTTACCGCCATGCGTGCCCGTGGTGCCAAGGCCACCGACATCGTCATCCTGGTCGTCGCGGCCGATGACGGCGTCATGCCGCAGACCGAGGAAGCCATCCAGCACGCCAAGGCGGCGGGTGTCCCCATCGTCGTGGCGGTCAACAAGATCGACAAGCCCGACGCCGATCCGGATCGCGTCAAGCACGATCTGGCTGGTCGTCAGGTCATCCCGGAAGAGTGGGGCGGCGACACCCAGTTCGTGCACGTCTCGGCCAAGGCCGGTACCGGCGTGGACGAGCTGCTCGAAGCCATCCTGCTGCAGGCCGAAGTCCTGGAGCTGACCGCTACGCCGGAAGCACCCGGTCGCGGTGTGGTCATCGAATCGCGCCTGGACAAGGGTCGCGGTCCGGTCGCTACCGTACTGGTACAGAACGGTACCCTGCGTCAGGGCGACATGGCCCTGGTCGGCGTCAACTTCGGTCGTATCCGTGCCATGCTCGACGAGAATGGTAAGCCGATCAAGGAAGCCGGTCCCTCCATCCCGGTCGAGATCCTCGGCCTGGACGGCACCCCGGACGCCGGTGACGAACTCACCGTGCTGACCGACGAGAAGAAGGCCCGCGAAGTGGCGCTGTTCCGTCAGGGCAAGTTCCGCGAGATCAAGCTTGCCCGCGCTCACGCCGGCAAGCTCGAGAACATCTTCGAGAACATGGGCCAGGACGAGAAGAAGACCCTCAACATCGTGCTCAAGTCCGATGTGCGTGGCTCCCTCGAAGCGCTGCAGGGCTCGCTGTCCGGTCTGGGCAACGACGAAGTCCAGGTGCGCGTGGTCGGCGGAGGCGTCGGTGGTATCACCGAGAGCGATGCCAACCTGGCGCTGGCTTCCAATGCCGTGCTGTTCGGCTTCAACGTCCGGGCCGATGCCGGGGCGCGGAAGATCGTCGAGCAGGAAGGCCTCGACATGCGCTACTACAACGTCATCTACGACATCATCGAAGATGTGAAGAAGGCGCTGACCGGCATGCTGGGCAGTGACGTCCGGGAGAACATCCTGGGTATCGCCGAAGTGCGCGACGTCTTCCGTTCGCCCAAGTTCGGCGCCGTCGCCGGCTGCATGGTCACCGAGGGCATGGTGCACCGCAACCGTCCGATCCGCGTCCTACGCGAAGACGTGGTCATCTTCGAAGGCGAGCTGGAATCCCTGCGTCGTTTCAAGGATGACGTGGCCGAAGTGCGTGCCGGCATGGAATGCGGTATCGGCGTGAAGAGCTACAACGACGTCCGCGTCGGCGACAAGATCGAGGTGTTCGAGAAGGTTCAGGTCGCCCGTTCGCTGTAACGACGACTCTGCACCAGGACGGCAGGTCGCGGACCTGGCAGACCCCTGCCAGGTCCGGACTTGCCGTTCGCGTTTCCAAGGTTCATGGCTGGCAGGCCTGGTGTCTGCGGCCTTTCGTACGAGAGTTTCGACATGGCCAAAGAATTCAGCCGTACCCAGCGCATCGGTGATCAGATGCAGCGTGAACTGGCACTGCTGATCCAGCGTGAGATCAAGGATCCGCGACTGGGCATGGTGACCATCACCGGCGTGGACGTCGCGCGCGACCTGTCCCATGCCAAGGTGCACATCACCGTCCTGGGCAAGGACGACGATGCCGACGCCATCAAGCAGAACATCGGCATCCTCAAGGACGCTGCCGGCTTCCTGCGTCAGCAGCTGGGTCGGGCGATGAAATTGCGCACCGTTCCGCAACTGAGCTTCCAGTACGACGAAAGCATCCGTCGCGGCGCCCAGCTGTCGGCCCTGATCGAGCGGGCGGTCGCCGAAGACCGTCGCCACGAAGGGGAGGAGTAGGGGTGGCCCAGGTCAAGCGTATTCGCCGCCAGGTACATGGCGTGCTGGTGCTGGACAAGCCGCGCGGCTTCTCCTCCAACGCCGCCCTGCAAAAGGTCCGCTGGCTGCTCAACGCCGAGAAGGCTGGACATACCGGCAGCCTGGACCCCCTGGCCACCGGCGTATTGCCGCTGTGCTTCGGCGAGGCGACCAAGTTTTCCCAGTACCTGCTGGATGCCGACAAGGGCTATAGCACCGTGGCGCAACTGGGCGTCACCACCACCACCGGCGATGCCGAGGGTGAAGTGCTGGAGCGACGGGCGGTCGCAGTCGATGAAGCGGCCATCCAGGCGGCACTGCCGGCCTTCCGCGGCCAGATAGAGCAGATCCCGCCGATGTATTCGGCGCTCAAGCGCGACGGCCAGCCGCTGTACAAGCTGGCGCGTGCCGGGGAAGTAGTGGAGCGCGAGGCGCGTTCTGTTACTATTGCCCGTCTGGAACTGCTGGCGTTGCAGGAAGATCGTGCGACGCTGGAAGTGGCCTGCAGCAAGGGCACTTATGTGCGCACCCTGGTCGAAGACCTCGGCGCCCGTCTTGGCTGCGGAGCCCATGTGGCCGAGTTGCGCCGTACCCAGGCCGGCCCCTTTGGCCTGGCACAGGCCATCAGCCTGGACGAGCTGGAGGCGGCGCACGCCGAAGGGGGTTCCGAGGCGCTGGATCGCTTCCTGCTGCCGGTCGACAGTGGCCTGGAGCACTGGCCGCTGGTGCAGCTGACGCAGCACAGCGCCTACTACTGGTTGCACGGTCAGCCCGTCCGGGCGGCCAATGCACCGAAATTCGGCTTGATGCGGGTGCAGGACGACCAGGGTCGTTTCATCGGCATCGGCGAGATTGATGACGAGGGGCAGGTTGCTCCCCGTAGACTGATTCGGTCCTAGACCGATACCGAGGGTGGCTGTCAGCAGGCACGGTCACACCTCTTTCCTTAAGCACGGGATCCATCCCGGCCTGTTCCTCAGAGGAGCCCTATCATGGCACTGAGCGTTGAAGACAAAGCCCAGATCGTAAACGAGTTCAAGCAGAGCGAAGGCGACACCGGTTCGCCGGAAGTGCAGGTTGCCCTGCTGTCCGCCAACATCGACAAGCTGCAAGGTCACTTCAAGGCCAACGGCAAAGATCACCACAGTCGTCGTGGTCTGATCCGCATGGTCAACCAGCGCCGTAAGCTGCTGGACTACCTGAAGTCCAAGGACACCTCTCGTTACAGCGCACTGATCGCTCGCCTGGGCCTGCGTCGTTAACACGATGCAGACCTGCTGCAAGCAGTCTGAAGCTGGAGGTCGGCTCGCGCCGGCCTCCGGCTTTTTTGCTTGAAAGGCCGCCAGAATCGGCCTGCGTCACCTGGAGATCAGCGAGGGTCCGAATCCCTCTGGTCGCCCCGATTTCCCCCAAGGCAATAAAGAGAAGGAAAGACTGTGAATCCAGTAATCAAGCAATTCAAGTTCGGTGAGCAGACCTTCACCCTGGAAACCGGCCGCATCGCGCGCCAAGCGACCGGTGCCGTGCTGGTCTCCACCGAAGACGTCAGCGTGCTGGTCACTGTGGTCGGTGCCAAGCAGCCTGCCGTTGGCAAGGACTTCTTCCCGCTGTCCGTGCACTACCAGGAGAAGACCTACGCCGCTGGCCGCATCCCCGGTGGTTACTTCAAGCGCGAAGGCCGTCCTTCCGAGAAGGAAACCCTGACCTCGCGCCTGATCGATCGTCCGATCCGTCCGCTGTTCCCCGAGGGCTTCCTCAACGAAGTCCAGGTGGTCTGCACCGTGGTCAGCACCAACAAGAAGTCCGATCCGGACATCGCCGCCATGATCGGCACCTCCGCCGCCCTGGCCATTTCCGGCATCCCCTTCGCTGGTCCGATCGCCGCTGCGCGCGTGGGCTACCACAGCGAGCTGGGCTACCTGCTGAACCCCAGCTACGAGCAGCTGCAGAGCTCCAGCCTGGACATGGTCGTGGCCGGTACCCGTGACGCCGTGCTGATGGTGGAATCTGAAGCCGACGAGCTGACCGAAGACCAGATGCTGGGCGGCGTGCTGTTCGCTCACGAAGAATTCCAGGTGGCCATCGAGGCCATCAGCCAGTTCGCTGCCGAAGCCGGCAAGCCGACCTGGAACTGGCAGGCGCCTGCCGAGAACACCGCCCTGATCGAAGCCGTCAAGGCCGAGGTCGGCGAGGCCGTGTCCCGTGCCTATACCATCACCATCAAGCAGGATCGCTATGCGGCCCTGGGCGCCCTGCGTGACCAGGCCATCGCCAAGCTGGCCGGTGAGAACGGTCAGTACAGCGAAGCCGAGGTCAAGGAGACCTTCGGTCTGCTGGAATACCGCACCGTGCGCCAGAACATCGTCGACGGCAAGCCGCGTATCGACGGTCGCGACACCCGCACCGTTCGCCCGCTGCAGATCGAAGTCGGCCCGCTGAAGAAGACCCACGGTTCGGCCCTGTTCACCCGTGGCGAAACCCAGGCCCTGGTCACCGCGACCCTGGGCACCGCCCGTGACTCGCAGCTGCTGGACACCCTGGAAGGCGAGCGTCGTGACAGCTTCATGCTGCACTACAACTTCCCGCCCTTCTCGGTCGGCGAGTGCGGCCGCATGGGCAGCCCGGGCCGTCGCGAGATCGGTCACGGCCGTCTGGCCCGTCGTGGCATCCAGGCCATGCTGCCGACCCAGGACGCCTTCCCCTACAGCATCCGCGTGGTCTCCGAGATCACCGAGTCCAACGGCTCCAGCTCCATGGCCTCGGTCTGTGGTGCCTCTCTGGCGCTGATGGATGCCGGTGTGCCGGTCAAGGCACCGGTCGCTGGTATCGCCATGGGTCTGGTCAAGGAAGGCGAAAAGTTCGCGGTCCTGACCGACATCCTGGGTGACGAAGATCACCTGGGCGACATGGACTTCAAGGTGGCCGGTACTGCCAAGGGCGTCACCGCCCTGCAGATGGACATCAAGATCAACGGCATCACCGAAGAGATCATGGAGATCGCTCTGGAGCAGGCGCTGGAAGCGCGTCTGAACATCCTGGGTCAGATGAACCAGGTGATCTCCGAGTCCCGTGCCGAGCTGTCCGAAAACGCCCCGACCATGCTGGCGATGAAGATCGATCAGGACAAGATCCGCGACGTGATCGGCAAGGGTGGCGCCACCATCCGTGGTATCTGCGAAGAGACCAAGGCCTCGATCGACATCGAAGACGACGGCACCATCAAGATCTACGGCGAGACCCGCGAAGCCGCTGAAGCAGCCAAGCAGCGCGTCCTTGGCATCACCGCCGAGGCCGAGATCGGCAAGATCTACGTCGGTAAGGTGGAGCGCATCGTCGACTTCGGCGCCTTCGTCAACATCCTGCCCGGCAAGGACGGCCTGGTGCACATCTCGCAGCTGAGCGATCAGCGCATCGAGAAGGTCACTGACGTGCTGAAAGAAGGTCAGGAAGTGAAGGTGCTGGTGCTGGACGTGGACAACCGCGGTCGCATCAAGCTGTCGATCAAGGACGTGGCGGCGGCGGAAGCCTCCGGCGTCTAAGACGACTTCGCTTAATGAAAAAACCCGGCCTAGGCCGGGTTTTTTCATTTCTGATGGAGGGAGGGGCGCGCCGGATACTTCATCGAGGTCCTGGCGGTCCGCTTCTACCGTCCATCGGAGCCCCACATGGCCCAAGTGCCTGCAATGTTGGGCTTCGACGATAGAGCCGTCTCAACCCAACCTACCTTATATCGCCGCCGAGGCCGCGATAAGACAGTTGCTCCTACGACAGAACTACCGGTAGGAGCGGCCCATGGCCGCGATTGGCCCCGTGCTAGGCCTTCTCGCGAATCCATTCGATGAAGCTGCGCACCTTGGGCACCTCGGCCATCTGTTCCGGATAGGCCAGCCAATAGGCGTGGGGGCTGGCCAGACGGTGGGGCCAGGCGAGCACCAGGCGGCCGGAGGCCAGCTCTTCGGCGACCAGGAATTCCGGCAGCAGGGCCACCCCGCAACCTTCCTGGGCGGCGCGGGCGCAGAGGGTGAAGGTATCGAAGCGCGGCCCATGATGGCTATGGACCTCCTCGCGTCCGAGGCTGGCGTACCAGTCGTGCCAGGATTCCGGGCGGGTGGTGTTCTGCAGCAAGACGAAGTCCACCAGTTGCTCCGGTCCGGCGATGCCCTCGGCGGGCAGCAGGTCCGGCGCGCAGACCGCGACCATGTGTTCGTGCAGCAGCAGTTCGCACTCGGCACCCGGCCAGCTGCCATGGCCATAGAACAACGCCACGTCATGGCGAGGATCGCGGAAGTCCACCGGTTCCAGGGCGCTGGAGACATCCAGGTGGATGTTGGGAAAGCGCAGGCGCCAACCCTTCAGTCGCGGTACCAGCCAGCGCTCGCCAAAGGTCGGCGGGGTGGCCACGCGCAGTACCTCGGTCTCGCCGCCATAGGATCTCAGGTAGCGTGCCGACATCTCCAGCTGGTTGAGGATCTTGTCCACCTCGGCCAGGTAAAGGGCGCCGGCCGGGGTCAGTTGCAGGCGGCGCCGGACCCGGCGAAACAGGCTGTGCTGCAGCAGATCCTCCAATTGGGCGACCTGTTTGCTGACGGCGCTCTGGGTCAGCGCCAGCTCGTCGGCCGCGCGGGTAAAGCTCAGATGACGCGCGACCGCCTCGAAGCACTGCATGGCGGTGATGGACGGCAGGTGGCGACGTTGCATGAGCGGACTCGCGGCATGAAAAAAGGGAATGATATGCCGAGCAAAGGTCGGTTGTCCGGCGCCGCTGGCCTGACCATACTCAGGGACGATTTCCTTTCTGCGGAGACCTCAGCATGAGCAAGGCCCTGTTGGAACGCCTCGGCGTTTCTGCCCAGCACTACACCCAAGGCGAGCATCGGGTGAATTCCCCCATCGACGGCAGCCAACTGGGCAGCGTCGCCCTGGAAAGCGCCGCCGAGGTGGAGCAGAAGATCTCTCGGGCCGAGCGCGCCTTCCAGGCCTGGCGTGCGGTGCCGGCGCCGCGCCGTGGCGAACTGGTGCGGCTGCTGGGTGAAGAACTGCGTGCCCACAAGGCCGATCTCGGCGAGCTGGTGTCCTGGGAAGCCGGCAAGATCACCCAGGAAGGCCTGGGCGAAGTCCAGGAGATGATCGACATCTGCGACTTCGCCGTTGGTCTGTCGCGCCAGCTCTATGGTCTGACCATCGCCTCCGAGCGTCCCGGTCACCACATGCGCGAAAGCTGGCAGCCGCTGGGTGTGGTCGGCATCATCAGTGCCTTCAACTTCCCGGTGGCGGTCTGGTCCTGGAACGCCGCCCTGGCCCTGGTCTGCGGCAATCCGGTGATCTGGAAGCCTTCGGAAAAGACCCCGTTGACCGCCCTGGCCTGCCAGGCGCTGTTCGAGAAGGCCCTGGCGCGCTTTGGCGATGCCCCGGCCGATCTGAGTCAGGTCATCGTCGGCGATCGCGCCGCCGGTGAAGCCCTGGTGGACGATCCGCGGGTGGCACTGGTGAGCGCCACGGGTAGCACCCGCATGGGGCGCGAGGTAGGACCGCGGGTTGCGGCGCGCTTCGGCCGCAGCATCCTCGAACTGGGCGGCAACAATGCCATGATCCTCGCGCCGAGTGCCGATCTGGACATGGCCGTACGTGCCATCCTGTTCAGCGCCGTGGGTACCGCCGGCCAGCGCTGCACCACCCTGCGCCGCCTGATCGCCCATCGTTCGGTCAAGGACGAGATCGTCGCCCGGCTCAAGACCGCCTATGCCAAAGTCCGCATCGGCCATCCGCTGGAAGGCAACCTCATCGGTCCGCTGATCGATGCGGCCAGCTTCCAGGCCATGCAGGGTGCGCTGGAACAGGCGCGTGGCGAGGGCGGGGTGGTCTACGGCGGTGAGCGGCAGCTGGCTGAGCAGTATCCCGAGGCCTACTACGTGGCCCCGGCCATCGTCGAGATGCCCGAGCAGAGCGAGGCGGTACGCCACGAGACCTTCGCCCCCATTCTCTATGTGCTGACCTACGACGATTTCGACGAGGCGGTAGCGCTGAACAACGCCGTGCCCCAGGGCCTGTCGTCCTGCATCTTCACCACCGACGTGCGTGAGGCCGAGGCCTTCATGTCGGCGACTGGCAGCGACTGCGGCATCGCCAACGTCAATATCGGGCCGAGCGGTGCCGAGATCGGTGGCGCCTTCGGTGGCGAGAAGGAAACCGGTGGCGGTCGCGAATCCGGCTCCGATGCCTGGAAGGCCTACATGCGCCGCCAGACCAACACCGTCAACTATTCCCGCGAATTGCCGCTGGCCCAGGGCATCGTCTTCGACTGAGTGGATCCGCCAGGAGCGCCGAGAATGCAGTTGCGTGAGGAGTGCCTGTGGGAGCGGCTGTATCCGGCGGTGCCAGGCGCCCCGTTGCAGGGCGAGCGTGACACCGAGGTCTGCGTCATCGGCGGTGGCTTCACCGGACTCTCCACCGCCCTGCACCTGGCCCAGGCCGGGCGGCGGGTGGTGGTACTGGAGGCCCATGGCGTCGGCCATGGCGGTTCCGGGCGCAATGTCGGGCTGGTCAATGCCGGCATGTGGATCCCGCCGGACGAGGCGGTGGCCACCCTTGGACAGGAGGTAGGGGAACGCCTGCTGGGGGTGATGGGCGATGCGCCCAGCCAGGTATTCGGCCTCATCGAGCGCTATGGCATCGACTGCCAGCCGCGCCGCGCCGGCACTCTGCACATGGCGCACAGCGCCAAGGGCCTGGCCGATCTGGGGCAACGTGCCGAGCAGTGGCAGCGGCGCGGTGCCCGGGTCGAGTTGCTGGAAGGCGAGGCCTGCTACAGCGCCTGCGGCACGCGCGACATCAGTGGCGCGCTGCTCGATCATCGCGCCGGCACCCTGGTGCCCATGGGGTATGCCCTGGGTCTGGCCAAAGCCCTGCGCCAGGAAGGTGGCGAGCTGTTCGAGCGGAGCACGGTACAGCGCCTGCAGCGGGTCGGCGATCGCTGGCATGTGGAAACCCCCCAGGGGCGGGTGACCGCCGACCAGGTGGTGATCGCCTCCAACGCCTATACCGAAGGCGAATGGACCAGCCTTCGCAAGCAGTTCTTTCCCGGTTACTACTACCAAGTCGCCTCGCGGCCCCTCGGACCCGAGGCGGACTTCATCCTGCCCCAGGGGCGTGGGTCCTGGGATACCCGCACGGTGCTCAGCAGCATCCGCCGCGATGCCGACGGCCGCCTGCTGCTGGGTAGCCTGGGCAACATGGCGGGGCGGCCGGCCAGCTTCATCCGCGCCTGGGCCGATCGTATCCAGCGGCATTATTTCCCGGCGCTCGGGAAGGTCGAATGGGAGTGCAGCTGGACGGGCCGTATCGGCTTCACGCCCGATCATCTGATGCGACTGTTCGAGCCGGCGCCGGGGTTGCTGGCGGTGTCCGGCTACAACGGTCGCGGAGTCACCACGGGCACGGTGGTGGGGCAGGCCTTTGCCCGCTATCTGTGCAGTGGCGATCGGCAGGACCTGCCCATGCCGCTGGCTTCGCTGGATTCCAACCCGGTAGGACAGTGGCGCAGCCTGATGTACGAGGCTGGCTTTACCCTCTATCACGCGGGGCAATGCCTGCGCGTCGTTCTCTAGCGACCCGCCAATCTCTGGCCATGCCTGGCTTCTTGGCCTGGCGATGGCTTTCCCAAGCGGCCGATTTGCGCATCCTACTCTGTGCAAACCGGCCGTTTTGCCTTCGTCAGGCATACGTCGAGAAACAGATGGCTCCCGCGACCTTGGATAGGCGCGATCATGGTTACTTTGGTGGCACAGTGTGGGGGCGGTGTTACGTTTTGGTGCGAAACAGGTGCAACCGGGTTGCTATCTGGTAACAAACCGCTGCCTTTTGCCTGTTCCGCTGCTACCGCTTTGCGGAATTATCCAGACTAATGAGTCAGTTAAGACAAAAGTCTAAAGGGCGGTCCGTACCACTGGCTGCGGCCCTCGCCGTAGGCAAACGGCGGTTTTGGCTTGTCGCGGTGGCGGCAAATGGCCTTTGCGCCCGGTACACAACTGGGTGATGGCACAGGCTTTGCTCCGGCGAACAGGCCAACCACCCTCTGGAGCAAACCTCCCATGTCGAAGATTTACAGAAAAGGCATTCTGGCTCTCGCTATCGGTTCTGCGTTCACTCTCTCCTCCCTGGCGCATGCCGACATCGTGATCGGTGTCGCCGGTCCCTATACCGGGGCCAGTGCCGCCTACGGCGAGCAGTTCTGGAAGGGGGCTACCCAGGCCGCGGCGGACATCAACGCCGCCGGTGGTATCAATGGCGAGAAGATCAAGCTGGTGCAGGGCGACGACGCCTGCGAGCCCAAGCAGGCCGTGGCCGTGGCCAACCGCCTGGTGGACTCCGAGAAGGTCAAGGCCGTCATCGGCCACTTCTGCTCCTCCAACACCATGCCCGCCTCGGAGATCTACGACGAAGCCGGCATCATCTCCATCACCCCGGCGTCCACCAACCCCAAGATCACCGAGCGTGGCCTGACCGGGGTGTTCCGCATGTGCGGACGTGACGACCAGCAGGGCATCGTGGCCGGCGACTACATCGTCGATACCCTCAAGGCCAAGAAGGTCGCCATCATCCACGACAAGGACACCTACGGTCAGGGCCTGGCCGACGCCACCAAGGCGCAGCTCAACAAGCGCGGCGTGAAAGAGGTGCTCTACGAGGGCCTGACCCGCGGCGAGAAGGACTTCAACTCCCTGGTCACCAAGATCCGCGCCTCCGGTGCCGACGTGGTGTACTTCGGCGGCCTGCACCCCGAAGCCGGTCCGCTGGTCCGCCAGATGCGCGAACAGGGCGTGACCGCCAAGTTCGTCTCCGGCGACGGCATCGTCTCCGCCGACCTGGTCACCACCGCAGGTGGTCCCCAGTACACCAAGGGCGTGCTGATGACCTTTGGCGCCGATCCGCTGCTGAACCCGGCCGGCAAGACCGTGGTGGAAGCCCTGCGCAAGTCCGGCTACGAGCCCGAGGGCTACACCCTCTACTCCTATGCCTCGCTGCAGGCCGTGGCCGCTGCCTTCAACGGCATCAAGGGTACCGACGGCGCCAAGGCCGCCGAGTGGCTGAAGTCCCACAGCGTCAACACCGTGCTGGGCGAGAAGAGCTGGGACAGCAAGGGCGACCTCAAGGTCTCCGACTACGTGATGTACGAATGGGACGACAAGGGCAAGTACAACCAGCTGCCCTGATCCTCGCGTGAATCCGCTGGCCGCCTTCTCGTCTCCGCCCCAGGACGAGAGGGCGGCCGGCGGCCCTCGTCATCCATCCAGCGCGAGACTGCAAACGTGGACGGTATCTTCCTGCAACAACTGGTCAACGGCCTGACCCTGGGTTCGGTCTACGGACTCATCGCCATCGGCTACACCATGGTCTACGGCATCATCGGCATGATCAACTTCGCCCACGGCGACGTGTACATGGTGTCGGCCTATCTCGCCGCCATCGGCATCGCCTTGTTGAGCGTGTTCGGCCTGCATTCCTTTCCCGTGCTGATCCTCGGCACCCTGATCTTCACCGTGGTGGTTACCTCCGTGTACGGCTGGGCCATCGAACGCATCGCCTACAAGCCACTGCGCAACTCCACGCGCCTGGCCCCGCTGATCTCGGCCATCGGCATGTCGCTGATCCTGCAGAACTACGTGCAGCTCGCCCAGGGCGCGCGCCAGCAGGGCGTACCGACGCTGCTCGACGGCGCTCTGCGCCTGCACATCGGCGAAGGCTTCGTGATCATCACCTACACCAAGATCTTCATCATCGTGGCGTCCATCATCGGCATGGGCCTGCTCACCTACGTGATCCAGAAGACCACCCTCGGCCGTATGTGCCGGGCCACCCAGCAGGATCGCAAGATGGCGCAGATCCTCGGCATCAACACCGACCGGGTGATCTCCTACGTCTTCATCATCGGCGCGGCCATGGCGGCACTGGCCGGGGTGCTCATCACCCTCAACTACGGCACCTTCGACTTCTATGCCGGCTTCATCATCGGCATCAAGGCCTTTACCGCGGCGGTGCTCGGCGGCATCGGCTCGCTGCCCGGCGCGATGCTCGGCGGCATCATCCTCGGCATCTCCGAAGCCCAGTTCGCCAGCCTGGTGAACTCGGACTACAAGGACGTCTTCAGCTTCTCGCTGCTGGTGGCGATCCTGATCTTTAGGCCCCAGGGGCTGCTCGGCAAACCCCAGGTCACGAAGGTGTGAATCCATGAGTCAGACGTCTTCCTCCTTCGATCTCAAGGTCGTGCTGCGCGACACCCTCATGGTCGGCCTGGTCTCGCTGATCCTGTTCGGCCCCATCGTCGGCATCGTGCTCGACGGCTATGGCTACAATGTCGAGCCCGGCCGCGTCGGCATCATGGTCGCGGTGGTCATGGCCGGCCGCTTCCTGCTCAGCCTGTTCGGCCAGACCGCCAAGGGGCGCGACTGGATCGAGTCCTTCAAGCGCAACGACGGTGGCGTCCATGTGCTGCCGCCGGGGCACAAGTCCAACCTCAGATTCATCCTGCCCATCATCATCCTGGTCGCCATCGCCTTTCCCTTCCTGGCCACCAAGTACTGGCTGACGGTGATCATCCTCTGCCTGATCTATGTGCTGCTGGGCCTGGGGTTGAACATCGTGGTGGGCCTGGCCGGTCTGCTCGACCTCGGCTACGTCGGCTTCTATGCCATCGGCGCCTATGGCCTGGCGCTGGGTTACCAGTATCTGGGGCTGGGCTTCTGGACCATGCTGCCGCTCGCCGCGATCCTGGCCGCGGTGGCGGGGGCGATACTGGGGTTCCCGGTCTTGCGCATGCACGGGGACTACCTGGCCATCGTCACCCTCGGCTTCGGCGAGATCATCCGTCTGGTGCTCAACAACTGGCTGGAGGTGACCAAGGGCCCCAACGGCATCGCCGCGCCGTCGCCGACCTTCTTCGGCATCGAATTCGGTCGGCGCGCGAAGGAGGGCGGGGTACCCATCCATGAGTTGCTGGGCATCAGCTACAACCCCAACGCGACCATGATCTTCATCTACACCGTGCTGTTCCTGGTGGTGCTGCTGGTGCTCTACATCAAGCACCGGCTGACCCGCATGCCGGTCGGCCGGGCCTGGGAAGCCCTGCGCGAAGACGAGATCGCCTGCCGCGCCATGGGTCTGAACCACGTGCTGGTCAAGCTCTCGGCCTTCATGATCGGTGCCTCCACCGCGGGCCTCGCCGGGGTGTTCTTCGCCACCTACCAAGGCTTCATCAACCCGGCCTCGTTCAATTTCTTCGAGTCGGTGCTGGTGCTGGCCATCGTGGTACTGGGCGGTCTGGGCTCCACCGTCGGGGTGGTGGTCTCGGCCTTCGTCATGACCCTGCTGTTCGAACTGCTGCGCGAATTCGGCGACATCCGCATGTTGGTGTTCGGCGTGCTCATGGTGGTGATGATGATGTGGCGGCCGCGAGGCCTGATCCGTATCGCCCGCAGTGGCTTCGCGATTCGCAAGGGAGTGGCGCCGTGAGCGACAACATTCTGACCGTAAAGGGTCTCGGCATGAGATTCGGGGGCATCAAGGCCCTCTCGGACGTGAGCTTCGAGATCCAGCGCCAGTCCATCACCGCGCTGATCGGCCCTAACGGTGCCGGCAAAACCACGGTGTTCAACTGCCTGACCGGCTTCTACAAGGCCACCGATGGCGAGATCCGCCTGGACACCGCCGACGGTCGCTCGACCCGCGTCGGCAAGATCATGGGCGAGCGCTTCCAGGCCACCGACTTCGTCAACCCGGTGCAGTTCGGCAGCCGGCTCTGGTACAAGATGTTCGGCGGCACCCACCTGGTGAATCGCGCCGGTCTCGCCCGCACCTTCCAAAACATCCGCCTGTTCAAGGAGATGTCGGTGGTGGAGAACCTGCTGGTGGCGCAGCACATGCAGTGCAATCGCAACCTCATCACCGGCATCCTCAACACCCCCGGCTATCGCCGCGCCGAGGAAAAGGCGCTGGACACGGCCTTCTACTGGCTGGAGGTGGTGGACCTGGTGGACCACGCCAACCGCCTGGCCGGTGAACTCTCCTACGGCCAGCAGCGCCGCCTGGAAATCGCCCGGGCCATGTGCACCCGCCCGGAGATCGTCTGCCTGGACGAACCGGCCGCCGGCCTCAACCCGGCCGAGACCGAAGCCCTGGCCGGCATGATCCGGCTCCTGCGCGACCAGCACCGCATCACCGTGGTGCTGATCGAGCACGACATGGGCATGGTGATGAACATCTCCGACCACATCGTGGTGCTGGACCACGGCCAGGTCATCGCCCGCGGTCTGCCGGCCGACATTCGCAACGATCCCAAGGTCATCGCCGCCTACCTCGGCGCCGAAGAAGAGGAGGTGGCATGACCACGCCGATCCTGGAGTTTCGCAACGTCGACGTCTTCTACGGGCCGATCCAGGCCCTGAAAGGCGTCTCCCTGAGCATCAACGAAGGCGAGACGGTGAGCCTGATCGGCGCCAACGGTGCCGGCAAGTCCACCCTGCTGATGTCCATCTTCAGCCAGCCCCAGGCGCGCAACGGGCAGATCCTCTACCGCGGCGAGGACATCACTCGCAAGAACGCCCACTACGTGGCCTCCAACGGCATCGCCCAGTCACCGGAGGGGCGCCACGTGTTCCCCGACATGACGGTCGAGGAGAATCTGTTGATGGGCACCATTCCCATCGGCACCCGCTGGGTGGACGAGGACATGCAGCGCATGTTCGAGCTCTTCCCACGGCTCAAGGAGCGTCGCAACCAGCGCGCCATGACCATGTCCGGTGGCGAACAACAGATGCTGGCCATCGCCCGGGCGCTGATGGCGCGACCCAAGCTGCTTTTGCTCGACGAACCTAGCCTGGGTCTGGCGCCCATCGTGGTGAAGCAGATCTTCCAGATCCTGCGCGAACTGGCGCAGAGCGGCATGACCATCTTCCTAGTGGAGCAGAACGCCAACCATGCCCTGCGCCTGTCCGACCGTGCCTATGTGATGGTCACCGGCGAGATCCGCATGACCGGCAGTGGCCAGGAATTGCTGGCCAATCCCCAGGTGCGCGAAGCCTACCTGGGCGGTCACTAGCGGTGGCGGCGGTCCGCGGTCGCTGTCTGGTCGCGGGCCATGCCCGAGGACGCCTGGCCTGGGCGCCCCTGGGCCTGAGTTTCTGGGGTGGCGTCGATCCGGCCAGCGGCCGGGTGATCGATCGCCACCATCCCCTGCACGGCCTGGAACTGGCCGGTCGCATCCTGGCCATCCCCAGCGGACGCGGCTCCTGTACCGGCAGCGCGGTGCTCCTGGAGCTGTTGCTGGCGGGACGCGGACCGGCAGCGCTGGTACTGGCCGAGCCGGACGAGATCCTCAGCCTCGGCGCCATCGTCGCGGAGGAATTGTTCGGCTGTTCCCTGCCGGTGGTCAGCCTGGGTGCCGAAGCCTTCGCGGCCCTGGCCGAGCGCGACGAGATCGCGGTAGCCGACGGTTGGGTCGGCGCTCCTGAAGACCCTTTCCCCGCTACTCCGGTCGATACCCCACACGAGTTGCAGCTGAGCGCGACCGATCGGGCCAAGCTGGCAGGCGCCGAGGGCCAGGCCGTCCAGGCAGCGATGAAGATCCTGGTACGCATGGCGCAGCTGCAGGGCGCTCGCGAATTGCTCGACATCACCCAGGCCCATATCGACGGCTGTATCTATACCGGCCCGGCCAGTCTGGCCTTTGCCCAGCGGCTGGTGGCGTGGGGCGGTCGGGTACGGGTACCCACCAGTCTCAATGCGGTGTCGGTGGATCAGCGTCGCTGGCGCGAGCAGGGCGTCGACCCGGCGCTGGGTGAGCCGGCCAGTGCCCTGAGCGAGGCCTATGTGGCCCTGGGCTGTCGCCCCACCTTCACCTGCGCGCCCTATCTGCTGGATAGCGCCCCGACCTTGGGCGAGCAGGTGGTCTGGGCCGAATCCAATGCCGTGGTCTTCGCCAACAGCGTGTTGGGCGCGCGCACCCAGAAGTACGCCGACTTTCTCGATATCTGCACCGCCCTGACCGGTCGGGCCCCTCGGGCCGGCTGCCATCTGGACAGCGGCCGCCGCGCGGCCAAGGTGTTCCGGGTCAGCATGCCCGCGGGCCATGACGACGCCTTCTATCCGCTGCTCGGCTACTGGATCGGCCTGCGCTCGCCCACCCGGATTCCCGCGGTGCTGGGACTGGAACACGCCCAGCCCAGCCGCGACGATCTCAAGGCCTTTGGCGCCGCCTTCGCCACCACCTCGGCGGCGCCGCTGTTTCATCTGGTCGGGGTAACGCCCGAGGCGCCGACCCTGGCTGCGGTCGCCGCGCCTGAGCTGGAGGTCGAGGACATAGAGCTGGCCGATCTGCGTCGGGCCTGGGCCGAACTGGACAGCGCCACTTCCCGCGAGGTCCAGCTGGTAGCCTTGGGTAATCCGCATTTCTCTGCCGAGGAATGCCAGCGGCTGGCCGAACTATGCCGGGGCCGGTACAAGCATCCCGGGGTAGCCCTGGTGATTACCCTCGGGCGGGACGTGCGCGAAGCGGCCGGGCGGAACGGTAGCCTGGCCGAACTGGAAGCCTTCGGCGCCCAGCTGGTGGGCGATACCTGCTGGTGCATGCTCGGCGAACCCCTGGTGCCGCCCCAGGCCCTTACCCTGCTGACCAACTCCGGCAAGTTCGCCCACTATGGCCCGGGCCTCACCGGTCGCGAGCTGCGCTTCGCCGGTCTGGCCGCCTGCGTGGAAGCGGCCTGCACCGGACTGGCGCCGGCCGGACCGCCCGCCTGGCTCGCATCGGCGGACTTATCCCGCTGATAGTGGGCTCGGGTTCTGTACAGGAATTCCGTGGATCGTCCTGTGGATAAGCTTGGCATAGCCGGACGCGAAGCCCAGGGCGCCTGGTCTGGCGGGAACTGTTCAAAAAATCGCCAGTGCACGAAAAACCTCGAGATACCAAGGCGTTATAACTGATCCGCTGGATTCCTAGCGATCTGAGTATTCGCCTGACCAACGTCCCTGAGCTATCGTTGGCCTCGGCCAAACTCCCTCGCAGAAGGAATCTTTCATGTCTTCGATCTTCATCACCGGCGCTACCTCCGGCTTCGGCGCCGCCACCGCTCGCCGCTTCGCCAAGGACGGCTGGTCGATCGTCATCACCGGCCGCCGCGAGGATCGCCTGCACGCCTTGGCCGAGGAATTGTCCGGGCAGGCCAAGGTGCTGCCGCTGGTGCTGGACGTCCAGGATCGCGCCGCTGTGGAAGCCGCGGTCGCCGGCCTGCCGGAGGAATTCAACCAGCTGCGCGCCCTGGTCAACAACGCCGGTCTGGCGCTGGGCAACACCCCTGCCCAGAGCTGCGACCTGGACGACTGGGACACCATGGTCGATACCAACATCAAGGGCATGCTCTATTGCACCCGCCTGTTGCTGCCGCGGCTGATCGCCCATGGCGCCGGCGCCGGCATCGTCAACCTGGGCTCGGTGGCGGGCGACTATCCCTATCCGGGCAGCCACGTCTATGGCGCTACCAAGGCCTTCCTCAAGCAATTCAGCCTGAGCCTGAGATCGGACCTGCTGGGCACCGGGGTGCGGGTGACCAACATCGAGCCGGGCCTGTCGGAAAGCGAATTCTCGGTGGTGCGTTTTGGGGGTGACAAGGCCAAGGCCGATGCGGTCTATGCCGGTACCGAACCCCTGACCCCGGACGACATCGCCGAATCCATCCACTGGGCGCTGAATCAGCCCAAGCACGTCAACATCAACCGCATCCAGCTGATGGCGACCTGCCAGGCGTTCAGCAACTTCAACATCCATCGCAACAGCTGAGGCCGCTCGCTCGGTTCTGATCAAACATCGCCGAGCACCGCACTGTTCGTAGTGGGCTAGAGCACCTTGACCGCCCGGCCGATGAACTGGATCGGTCCGGTGGGTCGGCCGGTGGGCGACCCGCCCTGGTCTTCCAGGGTGAGTTCGAACAGCTGATTGGCTTCCAGCGGCGGCAGCTGGTCCAGCGGCACCTGCAGGGTACGCCCCGGCTCGACCAAGCCCAGCGACACCGGGCCCTGCCAGGTATCGGCCTTGGTCCAGAATTGCAGCGCCTTGCCGCTCGGCACGGCGTCGCGCCCCAGGGGAATCAGCTGCAGGTCACGCGCACTGGCGGTCTGGATCACCCAACCGGGCGTACGGTCGTCAGGTGCTGCCAGCACCACCAGGTAACTTGGCGTGGGTACCGGGCGCAGCAGTAGCAGCACCGCGAGCACCAGACTGGCGGCCAGCCCTGCCGCACTCAGGCCCTGCCAGAGCGCCAGGCGCTGCCACAGCGACTCGCGCCGGAGGGGGACCTTGGCGTCGGCCTCGCCCAGACTGCGCTCGATGCGCGGCCACAGATTCGCGCCGGGTTGGACGGGTGGCACCTGCTCGGCCAGCGGCTGCAGACGCGCCTCCCAGCGCGCCACGGCGGCGGCCAGCAGGGCGTCCGTCGCCAGCGCACCTTCCACCCGACGACGCTGCTCCGCGTCCAGGGTGCCGAGCACGTATTCGCCGGCCAGGCGTTCGCGCTCCTCGTCCGGGGGCAGGGTGGTGTCGCCGTTCATGTCATGCACTCCCTGAGCGCCTTGAGGCCGCGCGTGATCCAGCTCTTCACCGTGCCCAGCGGCGCCTGCAGGCGCTGGGCGATCTCGCCATGGGAGCAGCCGTCCAGGTAGGCGGCCAGGATGGCCTCCCGCCGTGGCGCCTCCAGGTTCTGTAAACAGCCCTCCAGGCGGCGGCCGTTGGCCTCTCGCGCCGGATCGGCAGACTCGGCCAGGGGTTCCCAGCCGTCCGCCAGGGGCACCAGCCGCTGGCGATCGCGCAGGGCGTTGAGCGCGAGGTTGCGCGCTACGCTGCACATCCAGCCACGCGCCGAACCACGCTCCGGGGCGAACCCGGCAGCGCCGCGCCAGATGCGCAGAAAGGCGTCGTGGAGGATGTCCTCGGCCAGCCCGCGATCGCGCACCAGGCGCAGGACGATGCCCAGCAGCAGCGGCGCCTCGGTCTGGTAGAGCCGCTGCAGGGCGGCGCGCTCGCCCCGAGCGCAGGCGGCGAGCAGGGCCTCAGGGTCATGGGGACGGTCGGTCACTAGGTCACGCCAGGCTCGGGGGCGCCAGGGGTGGCGACCGGATCAGCCGAGCCTAGCCGATCCGGTCGTGGCTGTCCCCCTGGACCTCAGCCCTTCTTCCAGAACAGATAGTCCGCCTGGTAGTTCACGATCTGCTGTTCGCCCTTGTTGGCCGCAGTACAGGCCTTGGCCGGCGCGACGCCACCCTTGAGCGCGGTGCGCTGGATGTAGGTGGTGCCCTGGAAGGCGCCCTTGCCCTCGGCAGGCGCGGCCTCCACCAGTTGATAGGGCAGGTTGCCGGCGCCGGCGGGGGCGACGGCCAGTTGCTTGCCGACCACCTTGGAGCCGTCGCTGGCTTCCCAGGTCGCCGGCGGACCGTAGTAGCGCCCCACCTGCTTGCCCTGGCGATCATGCAAGTCGGCCTTGGGGCCCACGAAGAACCACTCGGTCTGGCCGGGCATGTCCTTCTTGTCACGGCACTCGTAGACGATAATGCCCTTGCCCACGGTTTCCAGCATCAGGCTGTTGCCGGCGGGGACACGGACGACCTCGGGCAACTCACCCTGGGCCAGCAGCGGGGTGCTCAACAGGGCGGTCAGGGCCAGGATGCTGCAACGGCTGGAGATATTGTTCATGCGCTTGCTCCGGATTGAGAGGGGGCACAGTCGGCTGGACTGTAGGGGCTATACCCGGCAGCCGGGGCCTTGGATGCAGCTGTCATAAAAAATTTTCAATTCAGCGGCATAGTCGCCACCGCCTCGCGGCCGAACCGCTCTGTACTGCGGCTTCTGTCAGCCTGCCGTCAGCCTGGTTTCAGGGATCCCTAAGGTTGTTTGGCGATAGTGGCGGCGGGTCGCGAGCCCGTCTTTCCCAGCCTGCCGGAGTCCTGCCGCGTGTCGTCCATCCCGAGTCCGGCGCGCCTGCGCCTCGAAAGTCTGGCGCTGTGCCTGCTGGCGGTGCTGCTGTTCACCCTCGGACTGTGGGAGCAGCCTTTCATCGGCTTCGACGGCCGCTTCGCGCTGTTCGCCCAGGAGATGTTTCGCCACGGGGCCAGTGCCTTCCCGACCAGTTACGGACAGCCCTATCCGGACTATCCCGCCACCTCGACGCTGCTGATCGACGTCTTTGCCCAGCTATTCGGCGAGGTCAATCGCCTGGCCACGGTGATTCCCACCGCGCTGGCCTCGGCGGCCATCGTCGGTCTGCTTTATCGCCTGCTGGCCGAGCGGTCCCGCGCCTGGGGCCTGCTGGCGGTACTGGTGCTGCTGCTCACCAACGGCTTTCTGGCCAAGGCCCGCTCCATCTGCCTCGATCAGTTCGTTACCTTGGCGGCGCTGGGCTGCTTCTATCTGCTGTGGAGCGCCGACCAGCGCCGCCTGCCCCGGCGGCGCGCCCTGGTGTTCCTGTGCCTGGCCGCCGGCTTCGCCGTGCGCGGACCCCTGGGCTTGATCGAGCCCTGTGGTGTGGTCTGCGTCTACTGGCTGCTGCAGGGCGACTGGCGGCGCAGCTTCGGCTACGGGCTGGTGGGCGCCGTGGTGCTGGCGCTGTGCTGCGCCCTGTTGTTCGGCCTGGCCTGGCGTACCGGCGGCCCGGTCTTTGTCGAAGACGTGCTGCGCATGCAGGTCTCCGGGCGGCTGGACGACACCGACGGTGCCGGCTATCCCTGGTGGT
The DNA here is from genome assembly GCF_036884265.1 of Pseudomonas benzopyrenica. Taxonomy (NCBI): domain Bacteria; kingdom Pseudomonadati; phylum Pseudomonadota; class Gammaproteobacteria; order Pseudomonadales; family Pseudomonadaceae; genus Pseudomonas; species Pseudomonas benzopyrenica. The sequence goes on from NZ_CP145723.1 coordinate 502,853, forward strand.
ACTTCCTGCAACTGGGGCTCTATCGCTATGCGCCGGCCTTTCCCCTGGCACTGCTGGCCTTGCCGACGCTGAGACACCACTGGCGGCTGCGCCATGAGCAGGCGGACAGCCGCCTGCTGCTCCAGCTGGCCGGCTTCGCCACGCTGATCGTGGTGGCCCTGTCGATACCCACCTTCAAGAAGCCCTATTACATCCTGCCGGCCATCCCGGCCTGCGCCGCCCTCGGCGCCTGGGTGCTGCTGCAGGGGCCGGGTGCCCTGGCCTGGGTACGGCGGCTGTTCCTGCCGCTGCTGGTGATCTTCCCGCTGGTGCTCGGGGTGCTGGTCAAGCTACAGCAGCCCAAGCTGCAGGCCGCGGGCTGGTGGCCTGAACTGGATCTGCGCTTCCTGCTGGGCGCCTTTGCCATCCTGACGCTGTTCGCCCTGGTGGCCGCCTGGCGCGAGCGCGGCGCCTTCCGCCTGGGCATGCCCCTGGCCGCGGCAGCCTTGGCGCAATGGCTGCTGGTGGTGCTGGCGCTGGATCCGATGCAGGCGCTGCGCTACGACACCCGGGCCTTTGTCACCCGCCTGGAAAGCCTACGCCAGGGGGAGCCCGGGCAACTGGTGTTCCTTGGCCTGGGCCAGGACACCAAGGCCTTTCGCTACCTGATGAATCTGGACTACGACGTGCCCCTGCCGACCTTCCTCGATATCGGCCAGGCGGCGCAGCTCGCCCAGGTCACCCGACCCGCCTATGTGCTGCTCGACGCCGACAGCCAGCCCGCTCTGGCCGGCACCCCGCTGGCCAACCGCCGACCGGTGCTGGAAGGGCGCTTCAACGACAACCGCTGGCAGGCCTACTACCTGCCCTGAGGCCGCTGTGATGACCGATTCTCCCGATGTCCTGCGTCGCCGGCTGTGCCTGGCGCTGGCCGGTCTGCCGCTGTTGGCCGCGTGCAAGCCGACCCAGCGCTATGGCCTGCCAGAGCACCGCGCCCACTGGTTCGAGCGCCACAGCTTCACGCCGCTCAGGCCATTGCCGTCGCGTACCAGTTTTGTCCTGGGCGTGCTGCCCGATACTCAGTACTACAGCGAGAACAACCACGAGATGCAGCCCAACGGTCGGCGCATAGAGCGTTATGGTCACCTGGGCTATCCGCCGGCGCTGGCCTTTCATGCACAGACCCATTGGCTGGCGCACAATGCCGCGGCGTTGAACCTGCCCTTCGTGGTGCATCTGGGCGATCTGGTGGAAAACGCCGAGCAGCGTGGCGAATGGGCCTTGGCCAGTCACGCCATGGCACGGCTGGAGCAAGCGGGGGTGCCCTACAGCGTCATGACCGGCGACCATGATGTCGTCGAGCTCTACACCGAGGATCGCCTGCGCGACGGTCGCGAGCTTTTCACCCAGTACTTCGGCCGCGAGCGAGCGGCGCGCCAGGCCACCTTCATCGAACGCGACGTCACCGGCCTCAACGAGGCCCATCGTTTCTCGGCCCTGGGGCAGGGCTTCCTGCTGCTGACCCTGGACTGGTGCCCCTCGGACCAGAGTCTGGACTGGGCCCAGGGGATGCTGGATCGCTATCCGCACCTGCCGACCATCCTGGCCTCGCACAACATCGTCGACCTCGTGAACGGCCAAGCCGTGCTCTCCACCCGGCGCAACGACACTGGGGTGCGGCTATGGCATCGGCTGATCCGCCGCAACGATCAGATCTTTCTGACCCTCAACGGCCACAACCACGGCAGCGGTCATCTGCGGCTGACCAACGACCTGGGCCATCCGGTGGATCTGCTACTGATCAACTACCAGACCGAATACGCCGGCGGCAACGGCCTGCTGCGGCTGCTGGAACTGGACCTGGCGCGGGGCCGGCTGGAGGCCTTCACCTATTCGCCCTGGGTCGCCTATCGCCAGCAGAGCGGCGACCTGCCGGTGCGGCTGGGCAGCGATCCGCGCGACACCTATTCCGCCGAGGTGCTGGCGCCCCTGGCCTCGCCGCAGTTCGACAACAGATTCGTGCTCGAGGTGAATTTCGCCACACGCTTCGCCGGCTTTGGCGGCTATACCGCGCAGTTGCCGGCGGTGGCGGAAGAGGGCGTGCTGGCGCGGCTGCGCCAGCAGTTGGGGATCACCTAGGAGCCTGCTCAAAGGCTCGCGAGCTAGATGCAAACAAGGCGAAAATGGCTGAGGAAGCGGAGTTTACAAATAGTAAATGAGCATTCCGAAGCCATTTTTAACGCCGTTTGGCCGACGCGCAGCAGCCTTTGAGCAGGCTCTGAAAGGTCAGGCGGCTAACAGCCAGCCACCGGCCACGGCAGTGGCGACGCCGGCGAGTCGCACCAGCGGCGTGGCCGCCTGGGGCAGGTAGCGCACCACGGCATAGCCCAGGCCATGCAGGGTGGCGGTAGCGGCGACGAAGCCCAGGGCATAGGCCCAGGGATTGCCCATTTCCGGCAATTCCAGACCATGGGCCACGCCGTGGAACAGGGCGAAGGCGGCGGTCAGGCCGACGGCTGCGGCCACCGGCGGACGGGCGGCCAGGGCCACCAGCAGGCCCAGGGCCAGCACCGAGGCGGCGATGCCGGTCTCCAGCAAGGGCAGCTCCAACCCGGCAAAGCCCAGCAGACCGCCGATCAGCATGGTGCCGACAAAGGCGCAGGGCAGCGCCAGGCGCGCTTTGCCCTGCTGCTGGGCGGCCCAGAGGCCCACGGCCAGCATGGCCAGCAGGTGGTCGAGACCGGTCAGGGGGTGCAGCACCCCGGCGGCCAGGCCGTTCTCGGCGTGACCCGGATGGGCGAAAGCCAGGGCCGGGGCGAGCAGCAGGGCGGCGGTGGCGAGGATCTTGGCGTGTCTCATGGGAGCTCCTTGGGGGGTGAAATCCTGGGTTCAGGCAGCGGTCAGCAGACCCTGCTTCTCGATGAAGGCGATGATCTCTTCCAGGCCCAGACCGGTCTTCTGGTTGCTGAAGACGAAGGGCTTGTCGCCACGCATCTTGCGGGTGTCGCGGTCCATCACCTCCAGGGAGGCGCCGACCTGCTCGGCCAGATCGATCTTGTTGATCACCAGCAGATCCGACTTGCAGATGCCAGGGCCGCCCTTGCGCGGCAGCTTGTCGCCGGCCGAGACGTCGATGACGTAGAGGGTCAGGTCGGACAGCTCGGGGCTGAAGGTGGCAGAGAGGTTGTCGCCCCCAGATTCCACCAGGATCAGGTCCAGACCGGGGAAGCGGCGATTGAGCTGGTCAACTGCCTCCAGATTGATGGAGGCGTCTTCGCGGATGGCGGTGTGCGGACAGCCGCCGGTCTCCACGCCGAGGATGCGTTCGGGCGCCAGGGCTTCGTTGCGCACCAGGAAATCGGCGTCCTCGCGGGTGTAGATGTCGTTGGTCACCACCGCCAGGTTATAGCGCTCGCGCAGGGCGCGGCAGAGGGCCAGGGTGAGGGCGGTCTTGCCGGAGCCGACCGGACCGCCGATACCGACGCGCAGGGGTTGGGTAGTCATCAGGGGATCTCCTAGGAACGGAACAGGCGGCTGTACTGCCGCTCGTGGGCCATGCTGCTGAGGGCCAGGCCGAAGGGGGCGCCGCCCCAGGTCGCTTCGGGCAGCTCGGCGGCCTGCTCGGCCGTGGCGGCCAGGGTCGGCAGCAGAAGGGAGGTGAGGCGCTGGGCGGCTTGCTGGCCCAGCGGCAGGGTTTTCATCAGTACCGCCAGCTGATTCTCCAGCCAGGTCCACAGCCAGGCGTCCAGGGCGGCCCGGGGGGCGATCGCCCAGGCCCGGGCGGCCAGCGCCCAACCCAGGGCGAAGGTCGGGGTCAGCTCGGCGAGCAGGCGGCGGCTGGTGTCATCCAGCTCCGGCAGACCGAGCAGCAGCTGCGCCAGGGAATAGCCGGTCTGGCGACTTTCCAGCTGGAATTCCGCGGTCTCGCGACTGGCGCGGTGACGCTCGGCCAGTTCGCCCAGGCGCGTCCAGTCGCTGGCCGCCGCAGCTTCGCAGTGGGCCAGCAGCAGCGGCGCCTCGAAGCGCGCCAGATTGAGTTCGAGATTGTCGCGCAGCCAGACCTCGGCCTCCGCCGCGCTGCGGATCAGGCCGCTGTCGATGGCCAGTTCCAGTCCCTGGGAATAGCTGTAGCCGCCAATGGGCAACTGGGGACTGGCCAGGCGCAGCAGCGCGAACGGCGCATTCACGTGCGCACGCCGAAGTGGTGCAGCTTGGGCGCGTAGTTGAAGCCTTCCTCGCCATGGTGCGAGTGATGGTGGCCGCCACCGTAGGCGCCATGCTCGGGCTGGAAGCCGGCTTCGATCTCGCTGACCTGGGCGCCGAGCTGCTCCAGCATGGCCTTGAGCACATAGTCGTCCAGCAGCCGCAGCCAACCATCACCGATCTGCAGGGCGACGTGGCGATTGCCCAGGTGGTAGGCGGCGCGGGTCAGCTCGAAGGCACTGGCGCAGGTCACGTGCAGCAGTTTTTCCGGCCGGGCTACGACCCGCACGATGCGGCCGTCGCGGGCTTCCAGACAGTCGCCATCGGCCAGCGGCGGTTGCCCGCGTTCGAGAAACAGGCCGATGTCTTCGCCGGCACTGGTGGTGGCTCTCAGGCGACTCTTGCTGCGGGCGTCGTAGGTGAGGTGGAGTTCGGCGTCCCAGGTATCCCGGGGCGCGCAGCGGCGTTGGACGACCAGCATGGCAGGACTCTTGGCAGTTTTGCCCAGCTCTACAGCAAGGGGCCTGCCAAGGCGCGCAAGTCGCCTGGTTCTGGGGCGCCAGAGTTTGACCCGGCTCCTAGGTCGCTCTTATTTGGTGCGCCATTGCATCGGCCAGCAGGGCGACGCCCTCTTTTGGGGCGTTTGCACGCTCGCCGCGTCGCCAATGCTTGCTGCCGATCAGGATCAGCTTGAGTTGCTGCACCATCTTCGCCGCCGGCCACAGCGGCGGCGGTGTGGTCAGGGGGGGCGGATCGATCAGCTCCGGCAGGGTCGCGAACACCGTCTTCACCACCAGGTCGGCCAGCACATCGATCTGCGACGGATTCAGGTGGGGCAGCCGACCCAGGGCGAGCAGGTCACGGGCCAGGTCCTGGGTGATGCGCTGGCGCAACTCGGCGATGGCCTGGCGCACGGCCAGGGAGCCGCCGTATTGCTCGCGGGCGAGAAAGAGAAATTGATCGCGGTTGTCGCTCACGGCGCCAAGAAAGATCTTCACCGAGGCCTCGATCATGCCGCGCTGCTGCAACTCGTGATGACGCACCTGGCGCAGGGCGTCGCGAAAGGTGTCGCCCACCTCGGCCACCAGCGCCAGGCCAAAGCTTTCCATGTCGGCGAAGTGGCGATAGAAACCCGCCGGCACGATGCCGGCCTGGCGACTCACCTCGCGCAGGCTGAGGCTGCCGAAGCCGCGACCGCTGTTCATCAGCAGGCGTGCCGATTCCAGCAGCGCCTGGCGCGTTTGCAGCTTCTGCTGGGCACGGATCGACATGGAGAGATCTCGGAAGACAAGGCGGCACTGTAGCAAAGGATGCCCCTGCTGACTCCAAGGGTTTTCCGTGACCGCCGGGTGGTAGTCTCTGGCCCGTGCCTTGCCTTGAGAGCGTCATGAATCTCGACAACCGTATCAAATTCCGGCATCTGCTGTGTTTCCTGGAGATCGCCCAGCAGCGCAGCTTCGCCAAGGCCGCCGATGCCATCGCCGTGTCCCAGCCGGCCATTTCCAAGACCATCCGCGAACTCGAGGAGATTCTCGAGGTGCGCCTGTTCGAACGCGGCAAGGGCGAGGTGACCCTGACCGAAGCCGGCCTGCTGTTCCTGCGCCATGCCGGTCCCTGCGTCCAGGCCCTGCGCGAGGGAATGCAACTGGTGCGCGGCGGCGAGGCCGGCGGCCTGGTGCGGGTCGGAGTGCTGTCGACGGTGGAAAGCCAGGTGCTGCCCGAGGTCCTGGCGCGGCTGCACGAGCGGCACCGGCAATTGATCGTCAACGTCGCCACCGGCCCAAGTGCCTATCTACTGGGCCAGCTGCGTGTTGGCGATCTGGATCTGGTGGTCGGGCGCATGACCGACAGCCCCGACATCCACGGCCTCGACTTCGAGCACCTCTATACCGAGGCCCTGACCCTGGTGGTCCGTCCGGGGCATCCGCTGAGTCAGGCCCTGCCGGCGGACCTGGCGACCCTGGCGCGCTATCCCTTGGTGCTGCCCTTGCCCGGTACCACGATCCGCCGCCACGCCGAGAGTCTCTTCGTCCAGTGCGGCATCCCGCTCAGTCCCCAGCGTCTGGAAACCCTGTCGCCGACCCTCAGCCGCCAGTATGTCCGTCAGAGCGAAGCCCTGTGGATCGCTCCGCTGGATGCGGTACGCCGCGACCTGGCCAGCGGCGAGCTGATCGAGGTGGAGCTTGGCGTCCGCGAAGCCGGCGGCTCGGTCGGCATCTGCCGCAATGGCAGCGTACCCCTGTCGCTGGCCACCCAGAGGTTCTGTGACGTCTTGCGCGAGGTAGCCAGCGAGCTGACACTTAACCATTAGGTTATGGGTCAGGGTGCAGCTTTCAATTCAGCCAGGCGGCGCCCTGGGCCACACTAGGATCAGCCAGCCCTTGGCTTCGATCCTTCCGTGGAGCATTCCAATGCATAACAAGCCCCACGACGTTCGCTACGTCGCCCGTGATCGCACCTGGCATCCCCAGGCCTATACGCCCGCCTACAAATCCTCGATTCCCCGCTCGCCGCGCCAGGCGCTGGTTAGCCTGCAGCACCAGACTGTGTCCGAGCGCAGCGGCCCGGACTTCTCGCGGCTGCCCCTGGGGCCCCACGACAACGACCTGCTGCTCAACTTCGGCACCGGCCAGTTGCCTCAGGGTGAACGCATCATCCTGTTCGGCACCCTGCGTGACCAGTTCGGCAAGCCGGTGCCCAATTCCCTGGTGGAGATCTGGCAGGCCAACGCCGGGGGCCGCTACCGGCACAAGAACGACGTCTACCTGGCGCCGCTTGACCCCAACTTCGGTGGCGTCGGCCGCACCCGCACCGACAGCCAGGGCAACTACGTCTTCCGTACCGTCCGCCCGGGTCCTTATCCCTGGCGCAACGGCAGCAACGACTGGCGCCCGGCGCACATTCACGTCTCGGTCATGGGCCCGGCCATCGCCACCCGGCTGATCACCCAGCTCTATTTCGAGGGCGATCCGCTGATCCCGCTGTGCCCCATCGTCAAGTCCATCGCCGATCCCGATGCCGTGCAGACCCTCATCGCCCGCCTGGACATGAGCATGGCCAATCCCATGGACTGCCTGGCCTATCGCTTCGACATCGTCACCCGCGGCGCGCGGCAGACGTTCTTCGAACACCACTGAGGACGCCGACATGATCCCCAACCGCCACGACCTGCTGCCGGAAACGCCCTCCCAGACCGCCGGCCCCTACGTGCACATCGGCCTGGCCCTGGCCGCCGCCGGCAACCCCACCCGCGAGGTCGAAATCTGGAACCAGCTGGCCAAGCCCGGCGCCCCGGGCGAGCACATCCTGCTCACCGGCCAGGTGTTCGACGGCAATGGCAACCTGGTGCGCGACTCCTTCCTGGAGTTCTGGCAGGCCGATCACCAGGGTCAGTACGATCCGATCTACGACGTGGAGAAGGCCTTCAACGGCTTCGGCCGCACCGCCACCACCTTCGATGCCGGTGACTGGACGCTGCACACCATCAAGCCCGGCCAGGTCGCCGACCAGCGTGGCCAGCCCATGGCGCCGCACATCAACGTCACCCTGTTCGCCCGCGGCATCAACATCCACCTGCAGACGCGCCTCTACTTCGACGACGAAGCCGAGGCCAATGCCCGCTGCCCGGTCTACAACCTGCCGGAACCGGAGCGCCGACCGACTCTGCTGGCGCGCCGTTGCGAGATCGATGGCCGCTTGGCCTATCGCTTCGACATCCACCTGCAGGGGCCGCAGGAAACCGTCTTCTTCGATATGTAGCGTGCAGACAGCAAAAAGCCCTGCCAAGGCAGGGCTTTTTCATGGGCACGATCCGCAGGTCAGATGCGGTAGGTGGTCTTGGTCATGACCTTGGACATCAGGCTCATGCCGTATTTGACCGGTGTGGGAAAGCGCCAGCCACCAGCCGCCAGGGCGTGCTCGGCATGCTGTTCCTCGTCGATGCGCATCTGCTCAAGCACCGCCCGCGACTTGGCGTCGGCTGCCGGCAGCTTTTCCAGGTGCTCATCCAGATGGCGGCAGACCTGATCCTCGGTGGCGGCGACGAAGCCCAGGCTCAGGCGATCGCTGATCAATCCGGCACCTGCGCCGATCCCGAAGGACAGACCATAGAACAGCGGATTGAGCAGACTGGGGCGCTCACCCAGGGCGCGGATGCGCTGCTCGCACCAGGCCAGGTGGTCGATCTCTTCGTCCGCCGAACGCTCCATTTCCTCCCGGACTTCCGGCAACTTGGCGGTCAGCGCCTGGCCCTGGTACAGCGCCTGGGCGCAGACCTCGCCGGTGTGGTTGATGCGCATGAGACCGGCTGCGTGACGGCGTTCCTCGTCGCTCAGCTCAGCATCTTTCAGCGGAATGGCCGGCGAGCTGCGGGTGGGAGCGCCACTGAAGGGCGTCAGGGTACGCAAGGCGGTATCCGCCTGGATCAGCAGTCGATCGAGGGGGGAGTAGAGGCGCTTGGATCTCAAGGTGATCTCCTTGGCGGGCGAAGGGAGGACAGGATGTGGCTCAGCCCGGAGGCCAGGTCATCTGCCGCTTGCCCAGCACATGCATATGGATGTGATAGACCGTCTGGCCACCCAAGGCGTTGCAATTCATCGCCACGCGGAAGCCTTCCTCGCAGCCCTGCTCCTGCGCCAGGCGCTGGGCGGTGAAGAGGATATGGCCGGCGAGCTGCTTGTCGTCGGCCTCGCTGAGGTCGTGCAGGGTCGCGATGTGCTTCTTGGGGATGACCAGAAAGTGCACGGGCGCTTGCGGGGCGATGTCATGGAAGGCCATGACCTGATCGTCCTCGTAGAGCACCTTGGCCGGAATGTCTCCGGCGACGATCTTGCAGAACAGACAATCCACGTCGATCTCCTGCTGGCTGAATAGCGTCCAAGTGTACCAGCGGCTGTGCCCTGGGGTCAGGTGCCGCCGGCGGGATCACCCTTACGCGGGTTGAAAGAGTTTGCCGATCCGCACCGCGGCCGCACGCACCAGGGCGCGGGGCAAGAGGCGCGGCAACAGGCTGCCCAGGCGATTGCGCCAGCCCGGCACGATCACCGCCTGGCGCCGCTCCAGTCCACGCACCGCGGCCAGGGCGACCTCCTCGGCGGACATCAGCAGCTTGCCCTGCTCCATGCGCCCGGTGTGCAGCCCGGCATTCTTGAAGAAGGCGGTACGGGTCGGCCCGGGGCAGAGCACCGACACCGACACCCCGCGCTTCTTGAGCTCTTCGCGCAGGCCCTCGGAGAAATGCAGGACATAGGCCTTGGTCGCCGCATAGCTGCTCATGTAGGGAATGGGCTGGAAAGCCGCGGTCGAGGCGACGTTGAGGATCTGGCCGCCGCCCTGGATCGCCATGTGCTGGCCCAGGGCATGGCACAGCCGGGTGAGCGCCAGGATGTTCAGCTCCAGCTGCTCCTGCACCCGCGGCCAGTCGGCGGCGAGAAAGTCACCGCCGCTGCCGATCCCGGCGCAGTTGACCAGCAGGCCGATGGCTCTCTCGCTCTGCTCCAGTTCGTGCAGCAGACCGGTCAGGTGCAGCGGCTCCGCCAGGTCGCAGACCCGGTACAGCACCTCCACGTCGAAGCGCTGGGCCAATTCGGCGGCGATGCTCTCCAGCTTGTCCTTGCGCCGCGCCAGCAGGATCAGCGGCTGGCCCCGCCGCGCCAGGGCTTCGGCCAGGGCCAGACCGATCCCGCACGAGGCACCGGTTACCAGGGCATAACGCTGCATACTGCTTTCTCCAGGAAACGCCGGTCGCCGGCGGATCTGCCGTGGACCTAGTAGGGTTTGACCACTACCAGGATGACGATGGCGATGAGCACCAGTACCGGCACCTCGTTGAACCAGCGATAGAACACATGGCTGCGCTTGTTCTCGCCGCGCTCGAAACGCTTGCGCATGGCGCCGCAGACATGGTGATAGCCGATCAGCACCACCACCAGCGCCAGCTTGGTGTGCATCCAGCCCTGCGTCATCCAGCTCGGATTGATCAGCAGCAGGCCGATGCCGAACACCAGCGTGAGGATCATCGCCGGCAGCATGATGCCGCGGTACAGCTTGCGCTCCATCAGGCAGAAGCGCTCGTGGCTCACGGCGTCGCTGCTCTGGGCGTGATAGACGAACAGGCGCGGCAGATAGAACAGGCCGGCGAACCAGCAGACCAGGGCAATCAGGTGGAAGGCTTTCAACCAAAGATAGAGCATCGGGGCGTTCTCCTTATCAGGCGGCGCGATATTAGAGTGGCGCCGGCGGCAAGTCATTCACTCCAGTCATCTCGGCCAGCCTCCCGTGGTCGCCCAATAGTTGACCCTTTTGCTCGGGCAAGCGGATAATTTCCTGACTGAATTGTGTTCGGCGCAAGCCGGGAGACTACGGCAATGACCATTGAAACCTTCACCCCGACCCCCCTGCAGTTCACCCTGGGCGCGGCCAGCAAGGTGAAGAACCTGATCGAGGAAGAGGGCAATCCCCGCCTGAAGCTGCGCGTCTTCGTTACGGGTGGCGGCTGCTCGGGCTTCCAGTACGGCTTCACCTTCGATGAAGATTCCGCCGACGACGACACCGTCATCGAGCGCGATGGCGTGCACCTGGTGGTGGATCCCATGAGCTTCCAGTACCTGGCCGGCGCCGAGGTGGACTACCAGGAAGGCCTGGAAGGCTCGCGCTTCGTCATCAAGAACCCCAATGCCGCCACCACCTGTGGCTGCGGTCAGTCCTTCTCCATCTGACCTGAGCAGCGCCCGGCCTAGTGTGGGTAGAGTGCACCTAGGACCCGGAGCCCGCTGGCTCCGGTGACCGCGGGGCAATTGCCGGGTAGCCGTTCGCAGAAACGCTGGGCCAGCCAGGCGAAAGCCATGGCTTCCATCCAGTCCGGCGAGACGTCATAGGCCGCAGTGCTCTGCACCCTGGCTGGCGCCAGTTGCCGCGCCAGACGCGCCATTAGATCCTGATTGTGCGCCCCGCCGCCACAGACCAGCACCTCGTCCACTGCCTGGGCGGCCAGGATGCTGTCGGCTATGCTGCGGGCGCTCAGCTCGGCCAAGGTGGCCTGGACATCCGCCGGATCCAGCGCCTCATGCTCGGCGAGCTGTCCCTGTAGCCAGGGCAGATTGAAGTGCTCGCGCCCGGTGCTCTTCGGTCCGCTCTTCATGAAGAAGGGATCGCTCAGCAGCCGTTGCAGCAGCGCCGGCACGACCTGTCCCTGCGCCGCCCAGGCGCCATCAGCATCGAAGAGCTGCCCCTGGCTATGGTGGATCCAGGCATCCAGCAGCACGTTGCCCGGTCCGCAATCGAAGCCCCGTACCGGCAGCCCCGGCGCCAGCAGGGTCACGTTGCTGAAGCCACCGATGTTGAGCACCGCGCGTGGGCGATCCAGGCCGAAGAGATCTGCATGAAAGGCCGGGACCAGCGGCGCGCCTTGACCACCGGCGGCCAGGTCGCGGCGGCGGAAGTCGGCGACCACATCGATACCGCTCAACTCGGCCAGCAGGGCGGCATCGCCGATCTGCAGGGTGTAGCCCTGTGCCGGCAGATGGCGGATGGTCTGGCCGTGGCTGCCCACGGCGCGGATATCCGCGGAGGTCAGTCCCTGCTGGGCCAGCAGCTCGGCGATACCCTGGGCGGCCAGCCTGACCCAGGCCTGTTCGGCCCGGGCGATGCGCTCGATCTCGTTGTCGCCGGGCGCACAGAGCGCCAGCAGCTCGCGGCGTAGCGTGTCCGGCATGGGCATGCCTACGGCGGCGACGAAACGGGTCCGCTCGTCCTGTTCGATCAGGGCAATATCCAGTCCATCCAGACTGGTGCCGGACATCACCCCCAGGTAGCGCTCCATCTCAGCGCTTGTTCATCGCGAGCAGAGAGGCGCGCTCCTGGTCCATGCGGGCCATGAGCGGCTGGCTCTGGGCCAGGAAGCGCGAGATCTCGTTCTTGGCGATGGGATCGGCCATGGGCAGCTTCACCCCGAGCGGATCAACGTGGTTGCCGTTGATGCGGAATTCATAGTGCAGATGCGGGCCGGTCGCCAGCCCCGTCATGCCCACGTAGCCGATCACCTGGCCCTGCTTGACCGAGGCGCCGGCCTGCATGCCCTTGGCGATCCGGCTCATGTGCCCATAGACCGTGGTGTAGGTCTTGCCGTGCTGGATCATCACCACGTTGCCGTAGCCATTCTCGCGACCGGCCTTGGCGATCTTGCCATCGCCGGTGGCATGAATCGGCGTGCCCGTGGGCGCGGCATAGTCGACGCCCTTGTGCGCGCGCATCTTGTTCAGCACCGGGTGGAAGCGGCCCATGGTGAAGCGCGAGCTGATCCGCGAGAACTCCACCGGGGTACGGATGAAGGCCTTGCGCATGCTGCCGCCTTCCGCCGTGTAGTAATTAGTGGTGCCGTTCTTGGCGGTGTAGCGCACGGCCGTATAGGCCTTGCCCTTGTTGACGAAGCGCGCGGCCAGGATGTTGCCGTAGCCGACGTGCTTGCCGTTGACCACCTTGTCCTCGTACACCACCTCGAATTCGTCGCCTTCCTGGATGTCCAGCGCGAAGTCGATGTCGTAGCCGAAGATGGTTGCCAGCGCCATGGTCATGTCGTGGGACAGCCCGGCCTTCTGCGCCGAAGCGAACAACGAGCTGCTGATCCGGCCCTGGGCATAGGCCCGGCGGATGTCCGGGGTGACGGTCTTGTGCTCGACCTCGTAGCCCTGGTCGGACTTGACCAGCGACAGGGTCTGCAGCGCGGTGAGCTTGGTGCGTACCGCCAGCAGGTCGCCGGCGTGATCACGCTGGAATTCGATCTTCTGACCCACCCGCAGGCGGGTCAGCTTCTTGGCTTCCTTGCTGCTGGCCAGTACCTCGTGCACCACGGCGGCGGCCAGGCCGGCCCGCTCGAACAGCGTCGAAAGGGTATCGCCCTTGCGCACGGTTTCGGTCTTCCACTGCGGCTCGACGCTTTCGGTGGCGGCGACCTCTTCTTCTTCGGCAGGGGCTTCCTCGGCAGTCTGCGCCTCCGCCTGATCCGCAGAGACCTGGGCGAAGGGGGAGGTGGTCTGGGTGTCCGCGACCTGAGTATCTGCGAGCACTTGCTCCTTCAGGTCATCCTGACCCTGCACGACGCGCTGGGCGTCCTGTTCAACATCCAAGCTGATGGAAGTACGTTTCGCCTCGACCTGCTGAGAGGGAAACACGAGCAAGGCCAGACTCAAGAGCGCGGCCACCCCGCTGGCGGCCACGAGGTGGCTTTTGGGGTAGAACGGGCTTTTGGTAATTGGCTTCGTCATTTAGCTAAAGTGATGATCTGACGTTAAAAGAAGTGAATAACTGCCTAAAATATAATCAAAAGCTGGCTGTCACAACCCTTTGGGGTGGTCGATCCGACGTGTTGGCTGGCGGCTGCTAGGGGCATCTTGATAAGGTTCACGCTTTCGAAATTCAGAGGCGAAGCCCCCATGAAAACGGTCCAGGAGCAGCTGGCGGTCATCAAGCGTGGAGCAGATGAGCTGCTCGTCGAGTCAGAGCTTGTAACAAAACTGGAGCGCGGCACCCCGCTGCGCATCAAGGCAGGCTTCGATCCGACCGCTCCGGATCTGCACCTTGGCCACACCGTGCTGATCAACAAGCTGCGCCAGTTCCAGGAGTTGGGCCATCAGGTTATCTTCCTGATCGGCGACTTCACCGGCATGATCGGCGATCCCAGTGGCAAGAGCGCCACCCGCCCGCCGCTGACCCGGGAACAGGTGCTGGAGAATGCCGAGACCTACAAGGCCCAGGTATTCAAGATCCTCGACCCGGCGCGTACCGAAGTGGCCTTCAACGCCACCTGGATGGATCAGCTGTCGCCGGCCGACTTCATTCGCCTCTCTTCCCAGTACACCGTGGCGCGCATGCTCGAGCGCGACGACTTCAGCAAGCGTTACGCCGGCAATCAGCCCATCGCCATCCACGAGTTCCTCTATCCCCTGGTCCAGGGCTATGACTCCGTCGCCCTGCGCGCCGATGTCGAGCTGGGCGGTACCGACCAGAAGTTCAACCTGCTCATGGGGCGCGAACTGCAGCGCGCCTACGGCCAGGAAGCCCAGTGCATCCTGACCATGCCGCTGCTCGAAGGCCTGGATGGCGTCAAGAAGATGTCCAAGTCCCTGGGCAACTATGTAGGCATCCAGGAAGCGCCGGGGGTCATGTACAACAAGCTGGTGTCCATTCCCGACACCCTCATGTGGCGCTACTTCGAACTGCTCAGCTTCCGCAGCCTGGAGGAAATCGCCCAGTTCCGCAGCGATGTGGAGCAGGGCGCCAATCCCCGCGACATCAAGATCAAGCTGGCCGAAGAGATCGTGGCCCGCTTCCATGGGGAAGAAGCCGCCCAGACGGCCCATCGCTCCGCAGGCAACCGCATGAAGGATGGCGAGCTGCCGGAAGACCTGCCGGACGTCGAGCTGGAAACCGATGCCGCCTTGCCGGTCGCGGCCGTCCTCAACAAGGCCGGG
>NZ_CP145723.1:520000-967500 GCF_036884265.1 Pseudomonas benzopyrenica
TGAGTCTTTGACTTCTCCCTACCGTCAGGTAATGAGAAGGATGCAAATGCTGACTTCTGGTCTTTGATCAGAACTGTTCTTTAAAAAATTGGGAAAGTGATAGAAGTAGACTGCATTAACTGTTTTCACTGGCAGTTAGTGTCGTCAAGGTAAAATCTTGCGAACTCAAGCGCAAGTTTTCGGCGAAATGTCGTCTTCACTCATTTAACGCCCTGCAGATCGGTAGCGTCCTTGTGACGCCGGCGAGATTGCTTGGGGTTATATGGTCAAGTGAAGAAGCGCATACGGTGGATGCCTTGGCAGTCAGAGGCGATGAAAGACGTGATAGCCTGCGATAAGCTTCGGTGAGGTGGCAAATGACCTGTGACCCGGAGATCTCTGAATGGGGGAACCCACCTAGCATAAGCTAGGTATCTTAACCTGAATCCATAGGGTTAAGAGGCGAACCAGGGGAACTGAAACATCTAAGTACCCTGAGGAAAAGAAATCAACCGAGATTCCCTTAGTAGTGGCGAGCGAACGGGGACCAGCCCTTAAGTTGATTTGAGAGTAGCGGAACGCTCTGGAAAGTGCGGCCATAGTGGGTGATAGCCCTGTACGCGAAACGCTCTTATCAATGAAATCGAGTAGGACGGGGCACGAGAAACCCTGTCTGAATATGGGGGGACCATCCTCCAAGGCTAAATACTCCTGACTGACCGATAGTGAACCAGTACCGTGAGGGAAAGGCGAAAAGAACCCCGGAGAGGGGAGTGAAATAGAACCTGAAACCGTATGCGTACAAGCAGTGGGAGCCTACTTTGTTAGGTGACTGCGTACCTTTTGTATAATGGGTCAGCGACTTATTTTCAGTGGCGAGCTTAACCGAATAGGGGAGGCGTAGCGAAAGCGAGTCTTAATAGGGCGTTTAGTCGCTGGGAATAGACCCGAAACCGGGCGATCTATCCATGAGCAGGTTGAAGGTTAGGTAACACTGACTGGAGGACCGAACCCACTTCCGTTGAAAAGGCAGGGGATGACTTGTGGATCGGAGTGAAAGGCTAATCAAGCTCGGAGATAGCTGGTTCTCCTCGAAAGCTATTTAGGTAGCGCCTCATGTATCACTCTGGGGGGTAGAGCACTGTTTCGGCTAGGGGGTCATCCCGACTTACCAAACCGATGCAAACTCCGAATACCCAGAAGTGCCGAGCATGGGAGACACACGGCGGGTGCTAACGTCCGTCGTGAAAAGGGAAACAACCCAGACCGTCAGCTAAGGTCCCAAAGTCCTGGTTAAGTGGTAAACGATGTGGGAAGGCTTAGACAGCTAGGAGGTTGGCTTAGAAGCAGCCACCCTTTAAAGAAAGCGTAATAGCTCACTAGTCGAGTCGGCCTGCGCGGAAGATGTAACGGGGCTCAAACCAGGCACCGAAGCTACGGGTATCACCTTTGGTGATGCGGTAGAGGAGCGTTCTGTAAGCCTGTGAAGGTGAGTTGAGAAGCTTGCTGGAGGTATCAGAAGTGCGAATGCTGACATGAGTAACGACAATGCGAGTGAAAAACTCGCACGCCGAAAGACCAAGGGTTCCTGCGCAACGTTAATCGACGCAGGGTGAGTCGGTCCCTAAGGCGAGGCTGAAAGGCGTAGTCGATGGGAAACGGGTTAATATTCCCGTACTTCTAGTTACTGCGATGGGGGGACGGAGAAGGCTAGGCCAGCTTGGCGTTGGTTGTCCAAGTTTAAGGTGGTAGGCTGACTGTTTAGGTAAATCCGGACAGTTAAGGCCGAGAGCTGATGACGATCCTTCTTTTAGAAGGAGAAGTGGTTGATGCCATGCTTCCAGGAAAAGCCTCTAAGCTTCAGGTAACTAGGAACCGTACCCCAAACCGACACAGGTGGTCGGGTAGAGAATACCAAGGCGCTTGAGAGAACTCGGGTGAAGGAACTAGGCAAAATGGCACCGTAACTTCGGGAGAAGGTGCGCCGGTGAGGGTGAAGGGTTTACCCCGTAAGCTCATGCCGGTCGAAGATACCAGGCCGCTGCGACTGTTTATTAAAAACACAGCACTCTGCAAACACGAAAGTGGACGTATAGGGTGTGACGCCTGCCCGGTGCCGGAAGGTTAATTGATGGGGTTAGCGCAAGCGAAGCTCTTGATCGAAGCCCCGGTAAACGGCGGCCGTAACTATAACGGTCCTAAGGTAGCGAAATTCCTTGTCGGGTAAGTTCCGACCTGCACGAATGGCGTAACGATGGCGGCGCTGTCTCCACCCGAGACTCAGTGAAATTGAAATCGCTGTGAAGATGCAGTGTATCCGCGGCTAGACGGAAAGACCCCGTGAACCTTTACTGTAGCTTTGCACTGGACTTTGAGCTTGCTTGTGTAGGATAGGTGGGAGGCTTTGAAGCGTGGACGCCAGTCTGCGTGGAGCCATCCTTGAAATACCACCCTGGCAACCTTGAGGTTCTAACTCTGGTCCGTCATCCGGATCGAGGACAGTGTATGGTGGGCAGTTTGACTGGGGCGGTCTCCTCCTAAAGAGTAACGGAGGAGTACGAAGGTGCGCTCAGACCGGTCGGAAATCGGTCGTAGAGTATAAAGGCAAAAGCGCGCTTGACTGCGAGACAGACACGTCGAGCAGGTACGAAAGTAGGTCTTAGTGATCCGGTGGTTCTGTATGGAAGGGCCATCGCTCAACGGATAAAAGGTACTCCGGGGATAACAGGCTGATACCGCCCAAGAGTTCATATCGACGGCGGTGTTTGGCACCTCGATGTCGGCTCATCACATCCTGGGGCTGAAGCCGGTCCCAAGGGTATGGCTGTTCGCCATTTAAAGTGGTACGCGAGCTGGGTTTAGAACGTCGTGAGACAGTTCGGTCCCTATCTGCCGTGGACGTTTGAGATTTGAGAGGGGCTGCTCCTAGTACGAGAGGACCGGAGTGGACGAACCTCTGGTGTTCCGGTTGTCACGCCAGTGGCATTGCCGGGTAGCTATGTTCGGAAGAGATAACCGCTGAAAGCATCTAAGCGGGAAACTTGCCTCAAGATGAGATCTCACTGGAGCCTTGAGCTTCCTGAAGGGCCGTCGAAGACTACGACGTTGATAGGTCGGGTGTGTAAGCGCTGTGAGGCGTTGAGCTAACCGATACTAATTGCCCGTGAGGCTTGACCATATAACACCCAAACAATCTGACCGCGGTCAGAGCGTGAGGAAGACGACGCCGAAAACGGGCGCGTGGGTTCGCAAGACCCAAGACGAGTTGTCTACTTCGATCACCGACCCAATTGGGCCAGCCAGGTAAGCTCCAACGCCTGGCCAGCCAACCGAATTGCTTGACGAACATAGAGCATTGGAACCACCTGATCCCTTCCCGAACTCAGAAGTGAAACGATGCATCGCCGATGGTAGTGTGGGGTTTCCCCATGTGAGAGTAGGTCATCGTCAAGCGCCTAACACCCAGCACCCCCGCTCAGATCACTCTGACGGGGGTGTTGTCTTTGCGGCGGGAAAAGTTTGGCCGGACGCCAAGGCGTTTGGGCGGATGGGGAGTAGCGCAGGCCGGTAGCCTAGGTGCTTGCGGTTGCCCTCACCCTAGCCCTCTCCCGGGGGGGAGAGGGGACCAGGAGCGGTGCGGCTGGGAGCTTGAGGGCTAAACGATAGACAAGGTGTGCTTGGGGCCTGCAAGAGCAAGAGCGCAGACAGCCCGGCTGCGCCGGGCTGTCGTGTTTGAAGCGCGGCAAGGGCCCGGCGTAGGTTGGCGCTGAGCGCAGCGAAGCCCAACGATCAGGTCTGCTGCAGGGATCAAGCGAGCGGCGGCGGAGTGTTGACGGGGCGAGGTTGGCTTCCGAATGTTGGGCTTCGCTGTGCTCAGCCCAACCTACGACAGCGTTACGAGAGCAACAAAAAGCCCGGCATGTGCCGGGCTTTTTGCGTTCTGGAAGGGCTCAAGCGGGGTCGGGCAGGGCCAAGTCGCGTTTGGCGATGTACTTCCAATCGGCCTCATCTATGTAGATGCCACCCGGACCGCTGCCACCTTCGAGGTCGATGGCGACCTGAGCGCTGACCTGGGGTTTGACGCTGGCCAGGATGGGCACGAAGCCCAACTGTTGGCTGGTCTCGATCAGGGCCTGCTGGTTGCGTTCGTCGATGTCGGCGGCTTCGTCCAGGTAGTAGGGCAGACGGATCTTGGCGGCCTGCTCCCGGTCCATCAGGTGCAGCAACAGGTACATGTTGGTGAGCGCCTTGATGGTCATGGTGGTGCCATTGGACGCGGCGCCGTCGATGTCGGTGTGCAGGATTGGCTGACCACCCTGCTTGGTGATCTCGAAGGCCAGTTCGAAGAGGTCCTTGAGGCCGAGCTGGTTGCCATTGGCAGCTACCAGGCGGGCCAGGTATTCCTTGGCGTCCTCGTTCTTCTGGTCCTGGCTGCTGTCCTGGGTGAGATCGAACACCGACAGGGTCTCGCCTTCCTCGTACTGACCCGCACTGTGGATGATCTGATCGATGTGCTTGAGCGCTTCCTTATTGGGCGCCAGGACGATGCGGAAGCTCTCCAGGTTGGAGACCTGCTTGCGGTTGATCTCGCGGTTGAACAGCTGCAGCTGGTGTTCGAGGTTGTCGTAGTCGCTGCGGATGTTTCTCAGGGTGCGGGCGATATCGGTGACGGCGGCGCGGCGGGCCTTGGCCAGGGTCAGGGCTTCGTCCTGACGATGGGCATAGGCATTGACCAGCAGCTGCAGGCGACGCTCGGGGTCTTCCTCGTTATCGAACTTGGCGACACCCTTGAGGCGGACCTGGGCATAGAGCGCCTCGATCTGGGTGTCGGCGCGCTGCAGGGCCTGCCAGGTGTCCTGGTAGTCGTTGAGCAGCGGCAGCAGGTTCTCTAGGGAATCGTCCACCGCTTCCATGAAGGGCGTGCCCTGGGGCAGGTCGGTGGGCAGCAGCTGGCGGCGGCGCAGGGCCTCGGCCAGGGTGCGGTCCTTGGCTTCCAGGTCGGCCAGCTGGCGGCCGATCAGCTGCAGCTTGGCAGAGAGTTGCTGGACGCGTTCGGTGAAGGCGTCACCAGCGCGCCTCAGTTCGTCCTGGGCGGCTTCCAGCTGGGCCAACTGTTCGAGTTTTTCGTTTTCTTCGGCGCCGAGGGTCTGGCAGCGGCGGAAATCTTCCAGGGCCTTCTGGGCATCCAGGACCTGCTGGTAGAGGGCTTCGGCCTGCGCCTTGCTGGCCTGGCGGTCAAAGCTGACGCCCTGCTGGGCCTTGAGTTGCTTGAGTTCGCGCTCTAGGCGATCTTTCTGGTCGCGCAAGGCGGCACGGTCGGCCAGGGCCTGCAGGGTGGGCGGCTCGATCCCCGAAAGGTCGAGGGACAGGCCCGGCAGTTCGAGGTGATCGCCCTGAAAACGTGCCAGGATGCCTTCGAAGGTCTTTACCCAACTGCCGTCTTCGGCCAATTCGACGCCCTTGGCGCCCAGCGGCAGACTGAACAGCTGACCGTTGAACAGTCGCATCAGGCGGTCGACGTCGGCCTGGCTGAATTCCTCACGCAACCGGGCGTAGCTGTTGTTGTCGGCGTGATCCAGTTGCTGGCGAATACCCTTGAGGCGCTGTTCCAGTTCGCGGACGCGCTGGTCGAGGTCTTCGCTACTGAACTGACGCGCCTGGGAAAGGGCGCCGGCCAGCTCGTCATGGGCGTCCTTGGCCGCCAGCAGCTGAGCTTCCAGAGGCGCGGTGGAGTCCACCAGGGCGAAGCGGTGCTTGAGCTGGGCCAGGTCGGCGAGCCAGCGCTGCAGGCTGCTGATCTCGCGCTCGCGGCGCATCAGCTCACTGGTGCCGTCGCGCTGGCTCTGCTGCAGGCCGTCTTGTTCCTGGCGGTAGTGCTCGGTCTGGGCCAGCAGCTCGTCGCGACGGTCGATCGCGTAGTGCTGCCAGGTGCCGAGCAGACTGTCGAGCAGGGGCGAAAGGCGATGCAGCTTGCCTCTCAGGTGATCGCGCTGTTCGACGCCCTTGGCCAGGGCTTCCACCAGGGGGCCGGCGGCCACCAGGGACTGATAGTCCTGCTCCATGCGGCGCACGTCGCGGAAGGCTTCCTCGCAGGCGGCGATGTAGTCGACGCTGCCGGATCTCAGGCTGTGCTCGAAGGCGTCGAGAAACAGCTGCTTGAGCTTGGCGGCGGTAATCTCGCGCATGTGCAGCAGATTGATGAACAGGGCGCGGAAGGTCTTGAGACTCTGTTCGCTGGTGGATCGGAGCGGAATCAGGGTCAGGTCCAGCGGAATGCTGGTATGGCCGCCGACCAGCAGGCGGCGCAACTCCTCGGGTTTGACCTCGTAGGCCTTGAGGCCGGCACGCTCCAGGCTGGCGAAGAGCTCGCGCTGGCGCAGGCAGGCACCGTCACGTTGATAGTGGGCCAGGTCCAGCTCGCCGGCATAGGCGAAGAACTGGTGGCCGAAGCCTCCCCCCGGACCGCGACCGGCCACGCCGATGACGTGGGGGCCATGGGCCAGGCGCAATTCGATGAGGATGTAGCTGGTGTCGGTGGCGAAGTAGAACTTGCGCGACTGCTCGTTGCTGTACTTGCCGAAGCTCATGTCGGAGAGCCGCGCCAGGATGGGAAATTGCAGGGCGTTGATCGAGGCGCTCTTGCCCAGGTTGTTGGCGCCATAGACCGACAGCGGCTGTTCCAGCGGGAAGAGGCCGAGGCTGTAGCCGGCGGTGTTGAGCAGGGCGAAGCGGCTGATGCCGTAGCGGATCATAGGTCGAACTCCCGTTCTGCGGCGATGGCGCGGGCCAGGGCGGCCTCTTCGTCATCCTCGTCGGCGCTCTCCTCGGTGCTGTCCTCGTCGCCCGCAAGGGTCGGAGCCGGCAGCGGCAGGTCGCTGGCATGCAGGCCGGCAGCCAGGTCGCGGTCCTGCTGTACGGTCAGGCAGACGTCGAGGAAGCGGTGCATGGGCGGCAGGAAGCGGTAGGTGCCGTTGCTGTCCAGGGCGAAGCCGAGCTGGGTCAGGCGGCGCAGGATCTTTTCCTCCAGTTCTTCCTGGGTGGTCACCTCGGCCTGCAGGAAGAGGTCACGGTACTTGTCCAGCAGCGCCGGCAACTCGTGCCGACCCAGGGTGCCGCCGTCGAGCACGGCCAGGGGGTCGCGGCCCTGGTCGGCCAGGTGCTCGACCAGGATGAAGGTGAACAGTGCCAGGCGCTGGGCGGTCTTGTTGACCTGGGCACCCATCTGCTCGGGGACGAAGTAGTAGAAGCCGCGTGGATCGCAGACCAGTTCGAAGCCGAGGGCGCGGAACAGGGCGCGGTACTGGTCCTGTTGCTGGCTGAGCTGGGCGTAGCTTTCGGGCTCGCTGCGGGACAGGTGATAGCCCTTGAACAACTCGCGGAAGATGGGGGCGAGCTGGGTCATTTCGTTGAGATCAAGTTGCATGGGCATCGCTCGCGAGAGATCGGGCGGTCAGGGCGTAGGAGCACAGGCTGACGCGGTGTTCGAGGGTGTCGTAGTGGCGACGATCCAGCCGCTGGCGCTGGAAGCGCGTATCCCGAGACAGGCGCGAGAACCAGTAGAGCAGCTCGTCGGTGTCGCCGGCTGGCTCCTGCTCCAGCAGCCAGGCCATGAGGTCGGGCAGCGGCAGGGCGTCCTCGCAGAGATCGAGCATCTCGCGGGCGGTACGGGGCGCCGCCGGGCGCTCGGTATCGCGCTGGCGGGTGGACTGGCTGGGGAAGCGTGCCGGCTTGGGTTCGAAGCGGGCCAGGGCGTAGACATAGCTTTCCACCTGGGCGGTGGTGCCGAGGAAGACGCTCTGCGGCCGGCTGAACAGCGGCAAGGCGGCCTGGGGCACGGCGTCGAGACCCTTGCGGCGAATGGTGGCCAGGGCCAGGGCGGCGCCGCGGGTCACGGCGTTGTGCCGGCGTGCTTCTTCGCGCAACGGCAAGAGCAGTTCGCGCGCACGTCTCAGGGCCAGTTGGGCGGCATTGTGCATTTCCAGGATACGGGCCTGGGTGCGCAGCAGCAGGTCGTCGTCGACCAGGTGGCCAAGGCGCTGCTGTTCGCCCAGCAGGTGCAGGAGGACCTGCTCGACGCGATGCACCCCACGCTCGAAGGCGCCATCGGCGGCCACCAGCTGGATCATCGGCTCGACATATTCGTCCCAGGTGGCCAACACCTCGGCATAGCGTTGGCGCAGGGGAATCTGGCGGTCGCTGGTCTTGGCCCGTTCGGCGACGCCTTCCAGGGCATGGCCGTCGTTGGCGAGCTTCTTGAGGACATCGCGCACGCGCATGTCCAGCAGGCGCAGCTGGCGAACGAGATCGGGGCCGTCGCGGTTGTCGAAGGCTTCGCGGATGTGGCCGGCGAGGCGTTCCAGGTGGCGCAGGTAGGCCTCGATTTCCAGGCACAGGCCCAAGCGGTGTTCGCGCCTGAGGTAGCCGAGGAAGTCGTGGATCTGGCCATTGAGTTCGAAGCGGTTGGGGCTCTTGGCCACCGGCACCAGGATGTCGAGGCGGATCCAGGTGTCCAGCAGGGCCGTCAGGTCGGCCGGCGTGCGTTCGGGCAACTGCTCGGCGAGGCGGGCGCGCAGTTCGGCCAGGCCCAGGGTACCGCTGTCGAAGTGGGTGCACAGCGGGTCGATGAGGTGCCAGTGTTCGGCAAGGGTACGCAGGACGCGTTTGGGGTCGATCATGGCGGGGACCGCACCAGACAAAAGCGCCATTGTACTCCAGACGCCAGAGCCTTCGATGTGACCGCGGTGGGACCGATGGGCAGGGCGGCCTTTCGATCCGCGGCGATCCGGGCGACAATGCCGCCCCGCATAATCCCGCCGCGTGTCCGAAGGATCCGCCCATGTCCGACCCCGCCCCTTCCACCAGCCCCTCGCTTGCCGCCGAGGCACGTCGTCGTGCCTATCTGCAGGCGCTGCAGCTGGATGTCTGGGTGCCGCGTACGGTATTGCCCTTCGCGGCGCCTTCGCGGCCGGAGGCCCTGTGGGTCGAGGAACCGGAGGAGGCGCCTGTCGCCGCCCGGGTGGTACGCCCGGAGCCGGTAGCCAAGGCTGCGCCAGCCGCTGCAGTAGTCGAGGCACCGACTGCGAATCGTCCGCGCATCGAGATCCCGCGACCCAGCGCAGTAAAGCCGGCTGCGGCCACGGTGGTCGAGGCGGAGCCGGAGCGCGCGCCGTCACCGTCGCGCGAGCCGGCGCCGCGCTTCGCCTTGCAGCTGTTGCAGGCCGGGCGTTGCCTGTTGCTGCTGGAATTGCCCACTGGCGATACTCTGGGTTCGCGCGATCCTGCCTATCTGTTGCTGCGGGATCTGCTGCGCGCTGCTGGCCTGCCGGATACGCCACGGATCGTCAGCGAAGAACCCATTCGCTGGCCGCTGCTCAACAGCGGTCAACTCGACCAGGGGCCGGCCGCGGCCTGCGAATTCGTGCAGAGCTTCGTCTCGGGGCACCAGGAGCGCCTGGGCGAGGGCCTGGGGCTCTGGCTGATCGGCGGCGCGGCGCGGCGCTGCGGTGGCGTCGAGGATGCGCAGCTCACCGGTGTGGAACAGGACACCGCCCTGGGACCGGCCTGGCTGGTGCCAGGGCTGGATATCTTGATGGAAGAGCCGACTGCCAAGGCCAGGCTCTGGCAAGCCATGCGCCTGCAGCGGCGCCGCTGGATGGAACAGCAATGAACGATGCGGTGAGCTTTCGGCGGATGACCGAAGCCGATCTGAACACGGTATTGAAGATCGAATATCAGGCCTTCAGCCACCCCTGGACCCGCGGCATCTTCCTGGATGCGCTCAAGTCCTACGACTGCTGGGTGATGACGGCCGGCGAGCAGCAGGTGGGGCATGGAGTGATCAACGTCATTCTCGACGAAGCTCATCTGCTCAATATCACCATCAAGCCGGAAAGCCAGGGGCGCGGTCTCGGTCTGCGCCTGCTGGAGCATCTGCTGCAGGAAGCGCGCAAGGCCAAGGCCAACGAGTGCTTTCTGGAGGTGCGCGCCAGCAATCAGTCGGCCTACCGGCTGTACGAACGCTATGGCTTCAACGAGATCGGCCGCCGGCGGGACTATTATCCCGCGGTCGGCGGCCGGGAAGATGCGCTGGTGATGGCCTGTACGCTGCTCGACTAGGCCGTCAGCGGTTTTTAGTGATCGGCGCGTTTTTCGTCCAGATCCAGGCTGGTGTCACCGGCAAGGTCTTCGTCGTTGGCGTCCAGATCGGCGTAGCGGGCGTCCCGTTGGGTTTCGGCTTCGTTGGGCTCGTCGGCCTCGCCGTCCCACGCCTGGCCGTCCAGGGGATGGCTGCGACCCAATTCGGCTTCGTCCTGGCCCGAGCCGCCGCCGATATCCGTGTCTTCGACCACGCTCAGCTCCTTGTCATTGGGCCAGGCATCGCCGTAGTCGGTCGGCGAACGGGCGCCGGTCTCGTCCAGCAGGGTTTCCGGACTGGCGTCGTCCATGGTCGGTTGATGATCCAGGGTTTCGCCACCGGTCATGCCGGCCTGGCGCACGCGCTCCTCGGGGAATTGGCCTGCATAGTCGCGCTCGTCCATTTCGTCGCCGATGCGACCACCGCGCTCGTCCTTGCGGTCGCTGAAGTCGAGTTCGCGCATGTCGCCCATGCGGTCCTGGATGTCATCGATCTCTTCGGGGGTCTTGGTGATGTCGGGCTTGTTCATGGTGGTCTCCAAAGGCAGGGCTGCTAGAGCATCTCCCTGAATCCGACTACGCGTCGGCAAGGGGAATTCCTCGGCGCCGCCGGAAGGTGTGAACGAACCATACGGTGACCCGGCAGTCGTACCTTCCATGATCGACCTCGACAGCCTCACCTCATCGGGCCAACCGCTGGCCTTCTTCTTCGATCTGGATGGCACCCTGGCAGAATTGCAGCCACGTCCGGAACAGGTTTTCATTCCCGCCGAAACCCTCGCTGCCCTCGAACAGCTGGCGCGCCACCATGGCGTCGCCGTGGTTTCCGGGCGGCCGCTAGCCGAGATTGATGGCTTCACGGCGCCGCTGCGGCTGGCCGCGGCTGGGGTGCATGGCGCCGAATGGCGCGATCCCCAAGGCAAGACCCATCGGGTGACCCTGGACGCTGAGATGCTGGCGCAAGTCGGTGCCCGTCTAGAAGCGGCCCTGGCCGAACATCCGGACCTGCTGCTCGAACGCAAGAGCGTGGCCTTCGCCCTGCACTATCGCCAGGCGCCGGACAAGGAAGCCCTGGTACGCGAACTGGCCGAAGGCATCGCGGCCGACCATCCCGAATTCAAGTTGCAGCCGGGCAAGTGCGTCTTCGAACTTAAGCCCGCTGCGGCGAGCAAGGGCGAAGCCATCGCTCGTTTTCTCGAACTGGAACCCTTTGCCGGCTGCCTGCCGGTGTTTCTCGGTGATGATCGCACCGATGAAGAGGGGTTCGCCGTCGTCAATGCGCGAGGCGGTCTGACCGTCAAGGTAGGGGAGGGGGAGACGGTCGCCAAGACCCGCCTGCCTTCGGTCCAAGCGGTAGCCCTCTGGCTGCAACAGCTGAGCCGCGACCTCGCGCCACATTATAAGCAAGGAGATTAGGATGAGCCGTTTAGTGGTGGTATCGAATCGGGTCGCCCCGATCGAAGAAGGCAAGGCGACCGCGGGTGGTCTGGCGGTGGGCGTGCTGGACGCCCTGCGCAAGTCGGGTGGCATCTGGTTCGGCTGGAACGGCGAGACGGTCAAGGAAAAC
Organism: Pseudomonas benzopyrenica; assembly: GCF_036884265.1. NCBI lineage: Bacteria > Pseudomonadati > Pseudomonadota > Gammaproteobacteria > Pseudomonadales > Pseudomonadaceae > Pseudomonas > Pseudomonas benzopyrenica. The sequence goes on from NZ_CP145723.1 coordinate 531,681, forward strand.
GGGCCGGCCAAGACCCAGACCAAGGACAATATCGACTACGTAACCTTCGGCCTGACCAAGCGTGACTACGACCACTATTACCGCGGCTTTTCCAACGCCACTCTCTGGCCGATCTTCCATTACCGGATCGATCTGGCGCGCTACAACCGCGAAGAGTACGACGGCTATCGACGCGTCAACATGGCCATGGCCGAGCGCCTCAAGCCCCTGCTCAAGACCGATGACATCATCTGGGTGCACGATTACCACCTGATTCCCTTCGCCGAAGCCTGCCGCATGCTGGGCATTCGCAACCGTATCGGGTTCTTCCTGCACATTCCTTTCCCGGCGCCGGAAATCCTCACCGCGATTCCGCCGCACAACGAATTGCTCAAGACCCTGTGCTTCTATGACCTGATCGGCTTCCAGACCGATACCGACCAGCTGGCCTTCCAGGACTACATCACCCGCGAAGTACGCGGCGTGCTGGAAAAGGATGGCAGTCTGACCGCCTACGGTCACAACTTCCGGGTTGGCGTCTATCCCATCGGCGTGATGCCGGACGTCATCCAGAAGCAGGCCGAGTCCTATCGCACGCGGCGCCAGTTCATCTCGCGCAGTATCGAAGGCGTGCCCTACAAGACCATCGTCAGCGTCGACCGGCTCGACTACTCCAAAGGTCTGGTGGAGCGCTTCCAGGCGTTCGAGAAGCTGCTGGAGCATTTCCCCGAGCATCATCGGGCGGTGCAGTTCGTGCAGATCGCGCCCTCGTCGCGGGCGGACGTGGTCTCCTACCAGAACATCCGCCGCCAGCTGGAGAGCCATGCCGGCCATATCAACGGCCACTTCTCCGAGCTGGACTGGACACCGATCCGCTACCTGAACAAGAGCTATGACCGGCGCACGGTGATGGGGTTGTTCCGCTCTTCCGACGTGGGTCTGGTGACCCCGCTGCGAGATGGCATGAACCTGGTGGCCAAGGAGTACGTGGCGGCCCAGGATCCGGAGAATCCCGGCGTGCTGGTGCTGTCGCGCTTCGCTGGTGCGGCGCGCGAACTCAATTCGGCGTTGATCGTGAATCCCTATGACCATGTCGGCATGGCCGAGGCGCTGGACCGGGCGCTGCGCATGCCGCTGGAAGAGCGTAAGTCGCGCTACGAAGACATGATGCGGGTGATTCGCAAGGCGGATCTGGCCTCTTGGCGCGACAACTTCCTGCGCGACCTCCGCGCCTTCAGCTCCAAGGCGCTGGTGCAGTCCATCGAGACTAAGGACGCAGCTGGCGAAGAGGTCGACAGCAAGCAGAAGGTCGCCCTGTAAGCTTTTCGCGGTGCGATTGAGCCCGGCTTAGGCCGGGCTTTTTCATGGGGCGGGAAAGGCTTTCTTACGCTGCGGCTGGGGAGCGACCGGGCGGTCGGGCCCTCACCCTAGCCCTCTCCCAAAGGGAGAGGGGACGAAGAGCGGGGCCCTCACTCGGAGGGAGACGGGACCCAGAGCGGTGCGGGCTGTAGCCGTGATCTCCAGGAAAGGAAAAATCCGGGCAATAAAAAAGGGCCAGCTTACGCTGACCCTTGGAAATAGGTGGTGGCTACGCAGGGACTTGAACCCCGGACCCCAGCATTATGAATGCTATGCTCTAACCAGCTGAGCTACGTAGCCATCCGAGGCGCGCATTATTGGCAAGGCGCCGGTGGCTGTCAAGCCTTCTGCTCAAGAAATTTCTGTTTGTCGATCAAGCGTTTGCGCGGCGCTGTCTCAGCGTAGCCAATGCTTGTCTACGTACTTTTGAATCTCCTGACGCATGAAACGCCCCGACTCATCGGCGCGTTCTTCCCAGCCGAACACACAGGACGTGACGATGCCGTCGAAGCCCACCTTGGCCAGCGAGGAAAAGAACAGGTCCCAGTCGATCTCGCCCTGGTACATGTTCATATGCTGATGCACGCTTACCTGGGCACCTGGCGGATTGACGATATAGCGCAGGCCTGAGGAAGCCTTGTGGTTCCAGGTATCGGCAATGTGCACGTGGCCGATCAGCGAGCCGGCATCCGCGATCATCTGGGCCATGTCGTCGCCGAAGTAGAAGGTGTGGGGCGCGCAATAAAGAAATTTGACGTTGGCGGACCCGATGCTTTTGAGCATGTCGATGGCCGGATGCAATGTCTCGCACCAGTCTTCCGGATGCGGCTCCATGTTCAGGGTGATGCCTTCGCGCTCGAAGATCGGGACCAGCTCTTCCATCGAGCGCCACCAGGCCGCTTCGCTGGACTCATGACTATGGCTGCCGCCACAGCAACTGATCTTGTGACCGCGCTCGGGCGAGGGACCACGACCGAATTCGGAATTCATGGTGTCGCAGCCTAGCTCCACCGCTACCTGGATGGCTTCCTTCCAGTAATTGACTGCGGCCTGGCGTTCGTCCTCGTGGGGACTGGCCCAGCGGTACATGGGCAGTAGCGAGGCGACCTGCAGACCATGGTCCTTGAGCGCTTTTTTGAGTTCGGCGATGCGCTCCGAATGTGCTCGCGGACGCTTCCACCAGGGTAGGAAGTCTTCCCTCGGCGAGAGCTCCAGATATTCGAAGCCGGACTCCGCTACCCGCCGACAGGTCTCCGCGAGGCTCAGGTTGCGATACATGTAGGGATCAATGGCGATCTTCATGGCATGACTCCTGGATACGATGATCTTGAAGGTGAATGGCGAGCAGTGGCATCAGCCCAGCTTGCGGAAGTAGCGTTCGAGGGATTCCAACGAGTGGCCGCGGGTCTCTGGCAGGTAGCGGAACACGAAGGTCAAGGCCACCAGTCCTAGCGCGAAGAACAGGAAGAAGGTGGTGGAGATGCTGAACCAGGCCACCAGTTGCAGGAAGAAGAAACCCACCAGGAAGTTGACCAGCCACAGTACGAAGCCGGACATGCCCAAGGCGAAGCCGCGGATGCGCATGGGGAAGATCTCCGCCAGCATCAGCCAGGTCACTGGCGAGATGGCGCCTTGCTGGAAAGCCAGAAAAGCCACGGTCAGGGAGAGAATGGCGAAGCCGCGGGTAAGGCCCGGCTCGAGGATCAGGGACAGCACCCCGATCAGCAGCAGCGAGGAGGTGGTACCGAGCAGACCGATCAGCAGCATGGGGCGGCGGTTGACCCGGCCCAACAACCAGATGCCGACGAAGGTGGCCACCACCGAGATGGCGCCATTGGCGACGTTGGCGATCAGAGCGCCCTTCGTTGCGAACCCGGAATCGGTGAGGATCTGGGTGCCGTAGTACATGATGGAGTTGACCCCGGTGATCTGCTGGGTAACGGCGATGCCCAGGCCGATGAGAAAGACGCGGCGGATCCAGGGGGTCTTGAGGTCGGCCCAGCCACCTTCACCCTGGCGGGCGTCGTCTTCGGCCTGCTGGCGAACTTCACGAGCTTCAGCTTGAGCGTGGTGCTCCTCGCGAATCTGGCGCAGGGTGCGCAACATCTCGCCGAAGCGTCCCTTGGAGGCCAGCCAGCGTGGGCTCTCCGGCACGCTGAGCATGCCGATCCACAACACGATGGCGGGAAGGGTGGCGATCACCAGCATCCAGCGCCAGGTGTGGTCGCCGTCGTAGAAATTGGCGATCAGGGCGTTGTTGGTGAAGGCCAGCAACTGACCGGTGACGATCATCAGCTCCTGACGGGTAACCAGCTGCCCGCGTAAATGCTTGGGAGCCATCTCGGCCAGGTAGACCGGCACGGTGACCGAGGCGCCGCCTACGGCAAGACCAAGCACGAAGCGGGCGAGCACCATCGTGGCGGTATTGGGCGCGAAGGTGCAGCCCAGGGTGCCCAGCATGAAGATGAACGAGAGCAGCAGAATGATGCGCCGGCGGCCATGGGCGTCGGAAAAACGTCCGCTGACGATCGAGCCCAGGGCTGCGCCGAATACCAGTGAGGAGACCACTAGGCTTTCGGTGAGCGGGGTCAGGTGCAGGTCGTTCTTGATGAAGGGCAGGGCGCCGTTGATGACGCCGGTATCGTAGCCGAACAGCAGGCCGCCAAAGGTGGCGATGGTGGTGATGACCTGGAGTTTGCGACTACTGGGGGTGGCACCGGCGGGCGATGCGGTGCCGGCCAGAGCGATCTTGCTGGTTTCCATGGAAAGAGCCTCGACGAGTCGTGAAAAGAGGGGGACTAGGCGAGAGCTGAGGGCGGCCGACCGAGCGGAAGGGCTTGGACTGACAGCGTGCAGTGAGGGGGCATGGGCATGAGGACTCCTTGTTGTTCTTGTCGACCGAGGCGCGGGAGTGATCGGCCATCGAAAGGCTTGGCCTCATCCTAGGCACAGGTCTTCGCTCATGCAATTAAAATATCGTTTATATCCTTTTAGAAAATATTTTCTAAAAAATGGACGAGGCTTCTTCGAGAGCGGAAGGTCTGCTCTGGCCCGCCCTTATCAAGCTAGTCGTCTTCTTCCTGAGTCAGCTGAATCTCATCCATCTTCAATTCCAGGCGATAGCCAAGGGCCAGGAACAGCGCCTGACAAAGGCACAGGGTGGCACTCAACGATCGGAAGGCGAAGGCGCTGCCTTCATTGACCAGTAGCAGCGCGCTGGCGCGCTTGGCCAGGGGCGAGAGGTTGCTGTCGGTGATGATCAGCGTCTTGGCCTTGTGGTGCTGGGCAATGCGCACGCATTGCTGACTTTCCTTGCCATAGGGGCTGAAGCTGATGGCGATCAGCAGGTCGCCCTGGGCGATGCTGCGCATCTGCTCGCGATAGCCGCCGCCCAGCCCGGTGATGAGGTGGATGCGCTTGTTGGTGTGCTGCAGGTTGTAGACCAGGTAATCGGCTACGGCGAAGGAGCGACGCACCCCCACCACATAGATGTTCTCGGCGTTCACCAGCAGGTCGACGGCCTTGGCGAAGGCGGCGTCGTCCAGTTCTTCGGCCAGTCGATCCAGGCCTGAGCGGGTGGCGTTGATGCACTCGCGAGCCAGATCGCCGCTGCTGGCCCGCTGGCTCTTGTTGGCGATCATGTTGCGGATGCGCTGCTGGTAGTTCTGCACCGGCGTGGTCTTGTGGGTGTAGGCCTCGCGAAACAGTGCCTGCATTTCGCTGAAGCCCTTGAAACCGAAGCGCTGGGAGAAGCGCACGATGGCTGAAGGATGGACTTCGCACTGGCTGGCAATGTCGCTGATGCGATCGACCATGACCCTGTCGCTCTGCTGGCTGACATAGGCCGCAACGCGCTTGAGCTGGCGTGGCAGGGCGTCGTAATCGCGGGTGATACAGGCCAGCAGTTGCTCGACATTGCCAGGCGGATCGGCCAGCGGAGCGCTGCTGGTAACGTCGTCGGCCAGGGAATCAGAGGGCATGGGCAATCTCACGGTGGGATTCTTATGTCGGCAACTTAACCCATTCGGCGGGTGGCGTCGAAGTCGGGTACCGGTCCAGGCGTCTTCCGGATATGGAAATTAAATTCCATAAATAATCATGTGGAATTTTTGTTGATTTGTTGGTGGCGGCGTTCTAGCCTGAGCTCACTTCAAAACGTATTCGGCCCTCGGGTACGAACGGTCGGCCGATAACAATAAGCAGGAGCCACCAATGGGTGACAATTTCTTCGCCAGTGGACGCCAGTTCGACGTGATCTGCCTCGGGCGGCTGGGCGTCGACCTCTATGCGCAGCAGATCGGCGCGCCACTGGAAGACGTCAGCAGCTTCGCCAAGTACCTGGGCGGGTCCTCCGCCAACATCGCCTTCGGCACTGCGCGCCTGGGGTTGAAGTCGGCGATGCTGACCCGGGTCGGCGATGACCATATGGGCCGTTTCCTGACCCAGACCCTGGCGCGCGAAGGCTGCGACACTCGCGGCGTTCGGGTGGATCGCGAGCGCCTCACCGCCATGGTGCTGCTGGGCATCAAGGACCGCGAGACCTTTCCTCTGGTGTTCTATCGCGAGAATTGCGCCGATATGGCGCTGGGCGTGGACGACATCGACGAGGCCTTCATCGCCAGCAGCAAGGCGCTGTTGATCACCGGTACCCACTTCTCCACCGAGGGCGTGTTCCAGGCCAGCAGCCGGGCCCTGGACTATGCCGAGCGCAATGGCGTGAAGCGGGTGCTGGACATCGATTACCGCCCGGTGCTCTGGGGCCTTACCGGCAAGGCCGATGGCGAGACCCGTTTCATCGCCAGCGCCGAAGTCAGCGCCCATGTGCAGCGCATCCTGCCGCGCTTCGACCTGGTGGTGGGCACCGAGGAGGAATTCCAGATCGCCGGGGGCAGCGAAGACCTGCTCACCGCCCTGCGCCGGGTGCGCGAGGTGACCGCGGCGACCCTGGTGGTCAAGCTCGGCGCCCAGGGCTGCACGGTGCTCCACGGCGCCATTCCGGCGCGTATCGAGGACGGCGAGATCCATCGCGGCATCCGCGTCGAGGTGCTCAATGTGTTGGGCGCGGGCGATGCCTTCATGTCCGGCTTCCTGCGCGGCTGGCTGACCGGTGGCGACGATGCCGAATGCTGCCGGCTGGCCAATGCCTGCGGCGGGCTGGTGGTGTCGCGCCACGGCTGCGCCCCGGCCATGCCGACCCTGGCCGAACTGGATTATCTCCACCACAGCCCGGTGCCCATCACCCGGCCTGATCTCGATCCCGTCCTTAATCGTCTGCATCGGGTCACCACAACTCGTCGGCAGTGGCAGCCGCTGTTCATCTTCGCCTTCGATCACCGCTACCAGCTGGTGGAAAGCGCTCAGCAGGTGGGCGCCGATCCGGCGCGCATTCCCCAACTCAAGCAGTTGTTCGTCCAGGCCATCGCCGAGGTTGAGCAGGCGCTGGCGTGCCAGGGCGTGGCGGCGGATGTCGGGCTGCTGGCCGACGAGCGCTTCGGTCAGGATGCGCTGAATGCCGCCACCGGCCGTGGCTGGTGGGTGGCCCGGCCGGTGGAATTACAGAATTCGCGGCCGCTGGCCTTCGAGCATGGCCGCTCGGTGGGCAGCACCCTGCTGAGCTGGCCGGACGAGCAGATCATCAAGTGCCTGGTGCAATTCCACCCCGATGACGAGCCGCTGCTGCGGCTGGAGCAGGAGGCCCAGCTCAGGGGGCTGTACCAGGCGGCCCAGGCCAGCGGTCACGAACTCCTGCTGGAGGTCATCCCGCCGAAGAACCATGCGTCCACCCGGCCCGACGTGCTCTACCGCGCCATCAAGCGGCTGTACAACCTGGGAATCTACCCCGACTGGTGGAAGATCGAGGCCCAGCCGGCCGGTGTCTGGCAGCAACTCGACGCCCTGATCGCCGAACGCGATCCCCATTGCCAAGGCGTAGTGCTGCTGGGCCTCAATGCCCCGGCCGAGGAACTGGCCGAAGGCTTTCGTCAGGCCAGTGCCAGTACCCGCTGCCGCGGCTTTGCCGTGGGCCGGACCATCTTCGGCCAACCGAGTCGGGCTTGGCTCGCCGGTGAGATCGACGATGCCGGGCTGATCGCCCAGGTGCGCGCCACCTTCGAATTCCTGATCCAGGCCTGGCGCGCCGCTCGCGCCTGATCGCTATCCAAGAGTAGGGCTGACATGACTGCACAACAACAACTCAAGATCGGCATCAACCCCATCTCCTGGGCCAACGACGACCTGCCGGCCCTGGGCGGTGACACCCCGCTGGAGACCATCCTGCGCGAGGGCAAGGAAATTGGCTTCCAGGGCTTCGAGCTGGGCGGCAAGTTTCCCAGCGAGCCCAAGGCCCTGGGCGAGGTGCTGGGTCAGCACGGATTGGAGCTGGTGTCCGGCTGGTATTCCAGCGGCCTGGCGCACCGTGATGTCGAGGCCGAGATCGAGGCGATCCGGCCACACTGCCGGCTGCTGGCCGAGAACGGCGCCAGGGTGCTGGTCTATGGCGAGGTGGCCGGGTCGATTCAGAGTCAGCGGGTGCCGCTGATTGAACGGCCGCGCTTCCACAACGACGCCGCCTGGCAGGCCTATGCCGAGAAGCTCGATCGGCTGGCCGCCTTCACCCTGAGCCAGGGCGTGCGCCTGGCCTATCACCACCACATGGGCGCCTACGTGGAATCGCCCGAGGACATCGCCCGGTTGCTGGCACTGACCTCCCCGGACGTCGGCCTGCTGTTCGATGCCGGTCACTGCTACATGGGCGGTGGCGATCCCTTGAGCGTGCTGCAGCAACACATCGACCGGGTCTGTCACGTGCACTTCAAGGACGTGCGCAAGGACGTGGTACAGCTGGCGCGCAACAACCAGTGGAGCTTTCCGGACTGCATCCTCAACGGCACCTTCACCGTGCCGGGGGATGGCGACATCGACTTCTCGGCGCTGCTCAAGGTGTTGGTGGCCGCCGGCTATTCAGGCTGGCTGGTGGTGGAAGCCGAGCAGGACCCGGCCGTGGCGCCGGCCTACGAATACGCCAAGAAAGGCTACGACCATCTGCGCCAACTGGTGGCGCAGGCCACTGCCTGAGGAGACCCGCGATGAATCTGCTCGTCAAAGCCGACCGGAGCGCCCGCGACATCGTCAATGTCCCGGACGGTGCTCTGGACTACGTCGGCTTCGCCGCCCACCGCCTGCAACCGGGGGAATCCCTGCCGGTGGTGGCGGGTGACCTGGAAGTCTGCATCGTGCTGCTCAGCGGCGGCGCCAGTATCGAAGGCGGGCATCCGCAACTGGGCGACTTCGCCTGGCGCGGACTGGCCGGTCGCCAGAGCGTCTTCGAGGACGTCTCGCCCTATGCCGCCTACCTGCCGCCCGGCAGCGAGGCGCGGGTGACCGCCGACAGCGCCGCTGAAGTGGCCGTCTGCACCTCGCCCGGCAATCCGGTGGTAGCAGACCGGCTGCCACCGCGGCTGATCGAGCCGGCGAGCATGCAGAGATCCACCCGTGGCAAGGGCGCCAATACCCGTTATGTCTGCGACATCCTGCCGGATACGGCGGCGGCCCATTCGCTGCTGGTGGTGGAGGTGCGCACTCCATCCGGGCATTCCTCCAGCTATCCGCCCCATCGCCATGACCGCGACAACCTGCCTTCGGAAAGTCTGCTGGAGGAGTCCTACTACCACCGTATCGATCCGGGGCAGGGGTTCATCTTCCAGCGCGTCTACACCGACGAGCGCGACCTGGATCAGGCCATGGCGGTGGAAGACCACGACGTGGTGCTGGTACCGCGCGGCTATCACCCGGTCAGCGTGCCCTATGGCTATGAGTCCTATTACCTCAACGTGATGGCCGGCCCCAAGCGCGTTTGGAAATTCCACAACGATCCGCAGCACGAGTGGCTGCTGGAGCGGTAAGTCCCCCTTCATCAGCCGCACGGCGGCTCAGACACAAGGATGCAGCACATGAGCGAAACCCCCGTCATCGGGCATTACATCAACGGCGAGATCGTGGCCCAGGCCGAGCGTTTCAGCGACGTCTTCAATCCGGCCGAAGGCGTGGTTCAGGCACGCGTCGCCCAGGCCACGGCGCAGACCGTGGAGCAGGCCGTCGCGGCGGCCAAGGCGGCCTTTCCTGCCTGGTCCGAGCAATCAGCCTTGCGCCGTTCGCGCATCCTGTTCCGCTTCAAGGAGCTGCTCGACCAGCACCACGAGGAACTGGCGGCGCTGATCACCCGCGAGCACGGCAAGGTGCTGTCCGACGCCATGGGCGAGGTGACCCGCGGCATCGAGGTGGTGGAATTTGCCTGCGGCGCGCCGCACCTGGCCAAGACCAGCTACAGCGACAACATCGGTGGCGGCATCGACAACTGGAACCTGCGCCAGCCGCTGGGTGTGTGCGCCGGCATCACCCCCTTCAACTTCCCGGTGATGGTACCGCTGTGGATGATTCCCATGGCGCTGGCCACCGGCAATACCTTCATCCTCAAGCCCTCCGAGCGCGATCCGTCCGCCAGCCTGCTGCTGGCCGAGCTGCTCAAGCAGGCCGGCCTACCCGATGGCGTGTTCAATGTGGTCCAGGGTGACAAGGTGGCGGTCGACGCCCTCCTGCAGCACCCGGACGTGGAGGCCATTTCCTTTGTCGGTTCCACACCTATCGCCGAATACATCCACCAGGAAGGCACCCGCCGCGGCAAGCGCGTCCAGGCCCTGGGCGGTGCCAAGAACCACATGATCGTGATGCCCGACGCCGACCTGGACCAGGCCGCCGACGCCCTGATCGGCGCCGGTTTCGGCTCGGCCGGCGAGCGCTGCATGGCCATCTCCATTGCCGTGGCGGTGGGTGAGGTGGGCGATGCCCTGCTCGAGAAACTCTTGCCGCGCATCGATGCCCTGCGGGTGCGCAACGGCGTGGAAGCCGATGCCGACATGGGGCCGCTGGTAACTGGGCAGCACAAGGCCAAGGTGGAGGGCTATATCACGAAAGGTGTGGAGGAGGGTGCCAAGCTGCTGGTCGATGGCCGCAACTTCAAGGTGCCCGGCGCCGAAAACGGCTTCTTCGTTGGCGCCACCCTGTTCGATGGCGTGACTCCGGAAATGACCATTTACAAGGAAGAGATCTTTGGTCCGGTACTGGGCATCGTGCGGGTACCGGATTTCGCTAGCGCGGTGGCCCTGATCAACGCCCACGAATTCGGCAACGGCGTCTCCTGCTTCACCCGCGACGGCGGCATCGCCCGCGCCTTCGCCCGCACCATCAAGGTGGGCATGGTCGGCATCAACGTACCCATCCCGGTGCCCATGGCCTGGCATTCCTTCGGTGGCTGGAAGAGATCGCTGTTCGGCGATCACCACGCCTATGGCGAGGAAGGCCTGCGCTTCTACACCCGCTACAAGAGCGTGATGCAGCGCTGGCCCGACAGCATCGCCAAGGGCGCCGAATTCAGCATGCCCACCGCCAAGTGACCCCAACCTCAACGCCCCTGGAGTACAAGAACAAATGAGTCAGCCGCTGCGTTTTGCCTTCAATCGAATCGTTGCCCCCTCTCTGGACCTTTCGGCGTTCATTCGCTTGACCAAGGCCATGGGCAGTGACGCCATTGAAATCCGTAACGATCTCAATGATGTGGAAATAGATGATGGCACTCCACCAGAGCGGGTTCGTGACCTTTGCCAAGCCGAGGGTATTCGCCTGCTGTCCATCAACGCCCTCTATCCCTTCGACGTCTGGAACGACGAACGCCGCGCCCAGACGCTGAAACTGGCTGCCTATGCCAAGGCCTGTGGCGCCGAGGGGCTGGTGATGTGCCCGCTCAATGACCGTACCGACAGCCGCGACGCCGCTCAGCGTGCCCGTGACCTGCGCACGGCCCTGAGCGAGTTGGCCCCCATTCTGCGCGACCACGGCATCCTCGGCTTCGTCGAACCGTTGGGTTTCGAAGAGTGCTCGTTGCGCCTCAAGCGGCAGGCGGTGGAGGCCATCAAGGCGGTTGGCGGACTGGACGTGTTCCGTCTGGTGCACGACACCTTCCACCATCATCTGGCGGGCGAGACCGAGTTCTTCGCCGAGCTGACTGGCCTGGTGCACATCTCCGGCGTTGAAGATGCGGACCTGCCTCTTAATCAGATTCGCGATGCGCACCGGGTACTGGTAGGTGAGGCGGATATTCTCGGCAACGCAGAGCAGATCAAGCACCTCCTCGACGACGGTTACCGCGGCTATCTCTCGTTCGAGCCCTTCGCTGCCAGCGTCCATGCACTCGCTGATCCGCAATCAGCCCTAGCGCAGAGCGTAGCCCTGTTGGAAAAACAGGTGGCTGGCGAAGCTGTCGCTGGGTGACGCGCCTCCCGGGTGGATAACTCCCGGGAGTCTCTAGATCGAAGAGGTGAATCCATGAGCACCCAACGTTTGACCATGGCCCAGGCCCTGGTGAAGTTCCTCGATAACCAGTACCTCAGCGTTGACGGCGTGGAAACCAAGTTCGTCGCCGGCGTCTTCACCATCTTCGGTCACGGCAACGTACTGGGCCTGGGCCAGGCGCTGGAGCAGGATGCCGGTGACCTGGTGGTGCACCAGGGGCGCAACGAGCAGGGCATGGCCCATGCCGCCACCGGTTTCGCCAAGCAGAAGCTGCGTCGGCAGATCTATGCCTGCAGCTCCTCGGTGGGTCCGGGCGCGGCCAACATGCTGACCGCCGCGGCCACCGCTACTGCCAACCGAATTCCGCTGCTGCTGTTGCCCGGTGACGTCTATGCCAGTCGCCAGCCCGATCCGGTGCTGCAGCAGATCGAGCAATTCCACGACCTGTCGATCAGCACCAACGATGCCTTCCGCGCGGTGAGCAAGTACTGGGATCGCATCAACCGGCCCGAGCAGCTGATGAGCGCGGCGATCAACGCCATGCGCGTGCTGACCGATCCGGCCGAGACCGGCGCCGTGACCCTGGCGCTGCCCCAGGATGTCCAGGGCGAGGCCTACGACTATCCCGACTACTTCTTCGCCAAGCGGGTGCACCGTCTGGATCGGCGGCCGCCGGTGGCCGCTGCCATCGAGGAGGCGGTGCAGCTGCTCAAGCGCAAGCGCAAGCCGCTGCTGATCTGCGGCGGTGGGGTGAAGTATTCCGGCGCCGCCGAGGCCCTGCAGCGTTTCGCCGAGCGCTTCGAGATGCCCTTCGCCGAGACCCAGGCCGGCAAGAGCGCCATCGTCTCCAGCCACGAACTCAATGTCGGCGGCATCGGCGAGACCGGCTGCCTGGCCGCCAACCTGCTGGCCAAGGACGCGGATCTGATCATCGGCGTGGGTACGCGCTACACCGATTTCACCACCTCCTCGAAGTGGCTCTACCAGCATCCCGAGGTGGAGTTCCTCAACCTCAACGTGGCCGCCTTCGATGCTGGCAAGCTCGACGGCCTGGCCGTGGTGGCCGATGCCCGCGAAGCCCTCAGCGCCCTGACCGAGGCCCTGGACGCTGTCGGTTATCGCGCCGACTGGGGGGCTCAAGTGGGCGAGGCCCGTGAGCAATACCGGCAGGAAATCGATCGGGTCTACGCCGCACGCTACGACGCGCCCGACTTCGTACCGGAGATCGACGACGACTTGCCGCGAGCGGTGCTGGAGGATTTCGTCCAGCTGACAGGTTCTTCGCTCACCCAGAGTCAGGTGCTCGGCCGTCTCAACGAACGGCTGGACGACGACGCCGTCATCGTCGCCGCCGCCGGTAGCCTGCCCGGTGACCTGCAGCGCGCCTGGCACAGCAAGGGGGTCAATACCTATCACCTGGAATACGGCTACTCCTGCATGGGCTACGAGATCAACGCCGCCCTGGGCGTGAAGCTGGCTGAACCCGAGCGTGAGGTCTACGCCCTGGTCGGTGACGGCTCCTACCAGATGCTGCACTCGGAACTGGCCACCTCCATCCAGGAGCGCCGCAAGATCAATGTGGTGCTGCTCGACAACATGACCTTCGGCTGCATCAACAACCTGCAGATGGAACACGGCATGGGCAGCTTCGGCACCGAGTTCCGCTTCCGCAATCCGGAGACCGGCAAGCTCGACGGTGACTTCGTGCCGGTGGACTTCGCCATGAGCGCCGCCGCCTACGGCTGCAAGACCTATCGCGTGAAGACGCTGGAAGAGCTCGATGCCGCCCTGGCCGATGCCCGCCAGCAACAGGTCTCTACCCTGATCGACATCAAGGTGCTGCCCAAGACCATGATCCACAAGTACCTGTCCTGGTGGCGCGTCGGCGGCGCCGAGGTTTCCACCAGCGAGAAGATCGCTGCCGTCTCGCAGATGCTCAAGGAGAAGACCGCCCAGGCTCGCCAGTACTGATCGCTTTCGTCCCCGGCTTTCTCACGTAACAACAATTTCAATCGGAGAACAGAAGTCATGACCTTGAACATCGGTGTTATCGGTACGGGCGCCATCGGCCGCGAACACATCCGTCGTCTCAGCCACAAGCTGCTGGGCAGCCGTGTGGTGGCGGTAACCGACATCAACCTCGAACAGGCCGCCCGGGTTGTCCAGGAGGAAGGCATTACCGCCGAGGTCTATCCGGATGGCCACGCCCTGGTCGGCGCGGCGGACGTCCAGGCGGTAGTGGTCACCTCCTGGGGCCCGACCCATGAAGAGTACGTGCTGGCCGCCATCGCCGCCGGCAAGCCGGTGTTCTGCGAAAAGCCATTGGCGGTGACCGCGGAAGGTTGCAAGCGCATCGTCGAAGCCGAGCAGGCCCATGGCAAGCGTCTGGTCCAGGTGGGCTTCATGCGTCCCTACGACGCCGGTTATCGCCAGCTCAAGGCGGTGATCGATGGCCAGCGGATCGGCGAGCCGTTGATGATCCATGCCGCACACCGCAATCCCAGCGTGGGCGAAGGCTATACCACCGACATGGCCATCACCGATACCCTGATCCACGAGATCAATGTGCTGGCCTGGCTGCTGGACGATCAGTATGTGTCGGCCCAGGTGGTCTTCCCACGCAAGACCTCACAGGCTCTGGCGCACCTCAAGGATCCCCAGGTGGTCCTGCTGGAGACGGCCAAGGGGGTACGTATCGACGTCGAGATCTTCGTCAATTGCCAGTACGGTTACGACATCCAGTGCGAGGTGGTTGGCGAGCATGGCATTGCTCGACTGCCGGAGCCCTCCTCGGTGCAGCTGCGCAGCGACGCCAAGCTGTCCAACGAGATTCTGGTGGACTGGAAGCAGCGCTTCCTGCTGGCCTATGACGTGGAGCTGCAGGCCTTCATCGACGATCTCAAGGCCGGCCAACTGACCGGGCCGTCCTCCTGGGACGGCTACATCGCTGCGGTGACCGGCGATGCCTGCGTCAATGCCCAGCGCAGTGGCACCATCGTGCCCATCACCCTGCCGACTCGGCCAGCCTTCTACGGCTGAGTCCCGACCCCCGCTGGCGCGCTGCCTGCGGGGGTTTTTCTTTGCTGCACGAGGAGAATCGAACCATGCGTATCGGATTGGTCGGCTATGGCCTGGGTGGCCGTTTCTTTCATGCCCCCCTGATCGCCAGTACCGCAGGCGCGCGGCTGGTCGGCGTCGTCACCCGTTCCCCGCAGCGGCGTGCCGAGGTGGCTCAGGATCATCCCGGGGTGGCCTGCCACGATGACCTGGCCAGCCTGGTCGCCGCCGGGATAGATGCCCTGGTGATCTCAGCGCCGGTCGCCGAGCGCAAGGCCCTGGTTCTGGAGGCGATCCAGCACGGCATTCCCGTGGTAAGCGACAAGCCGTTCGCGCTCAATTTTCAGGATGCCCAGGACATGGTGCAGGCGGCCGAGCGTGCCGGCGTAGCTCTGACCGTCTACCAGAATCGTCGTTGGGACTCGGATGTGCTCACCGTCGCTAAATTGCTACGCGAAGGTACTCTGGGCCCGGTGCGGATCTTCGAGTCGCGCATCCAGGTGGATGAGCCGCACAAGGCCGGCGCCACCAGCGGTGGTGGGCTGCTGCGCGATCTTGGCAGTCATCTGGTGGACCAGGCGCTGACGCTGTTCGGGCCGGTCACTCAGGTGTATGCCGAGGTACTTTTCCATCAGGGTGATCCCGAGCGGGACGATGAATTCTTCATCTCCCTGCAGCACCAGGGCGGCGTGATCTCGCATCTTTCCGGCAGTTGTCTGCAGGGTTGCCCCTGGCGTCTACGGGTAGTGGGCGAGGAGGGCGTCTACACGGTGGAGGGGCTGGATGGACAGACTCAGGCGCTGTTGCAGGGCCTTTCGCCGCGTAGCGAGAAAGGCAACTGGGGGGCTGAAGAGCATCAGCGCTGGGGTTGGCTCAGTCGGGGCGAAGAGCGTGAACGGATACCCAGCGAACGCGGTCGCTGGGACCTTTTCTATGCCAGGTGGCTGGCGACGCTGACCCAAGGCAGTGCCCCGCCGGTCTCCACCCGCGAGGCGCTGGCCTGTCAGGCCGTGCTGGATGCCGCGCGCCAGAGCGCCCTGGATGGGCAGGCAGTGAAGGTAGCGTCCGTCCCTTCGCTGCCTGACGCTCAGGCATTCGAGCAGGCGTCGTGAAGCTAGAAACAAGACCTGGATAGTTGTCTCGCGTAGATTTTGAATTCTATTTTTATCTTGTTATGGAATTAACTTTCCAATAAAGTCAGATGCAGTTGCTGTAACGAGTCACCAGGGTACTGCGCACGTCAGGTGCGTCCCGACAACAATAATGACAGGTGCCGCGACATGAACTCCTCCGCACACTCCACCCATCTTCCGCTCTTCGCCGTTCACCGCCTGCGCATTCGGCGGGATTCACGGCTGCTCGCCTTGCTGGGTCGGCTGTTCTGCCACGAGCGCCAGGGCGTGGTGCTTTGCGCCTCGCCTGGAGCAGCCGTGCTCTTCCGCTCGAGCTGACCTGGGCGGCCTGCGGCCGCCTCCCAATGCCTTATCTCGATAGCCGCGCGCCTGGCTACAGGCGCGTGGGCATCCGATCGCCAGCAAAAAGCCTTACCACCGCAATAAAACAATAACGACTGGAGCTATCTCGATGCGCATGAAAATCCGTTTTGCCACCCTGGCGCTTTCCCTGCTCGTAGCCAGCACGTCCGCCTTGGCCGATCTCAAGGTCGGCGTGAGCATGTCGCAATTCGACGACAATTGGCTGACCTACTTGCGTGAGTCCATGGCCAAGAAAGCCAAGAGCGAGCACGTCCAATTACAGTTCGAGGACGCCCGCGCCGATGTCGTCAAGCAGTTGAACCAGGTGCAGAGCTTCATCAGCCAGAAGGTGGACGCCATCATCGTCAATCCGGTCGACACCGCTGCTACTCGCAACATCACCGAGGCCGCGGTCAAGGCGGGCATCCCGCTGGTCTACGTCAACCGTCGACCGGATGAACTCAAGCTGCCTGAAGGTGTGGTCACCGTAGCCTCCAACGATCTGGAGGCCGGCACCCTGCAGATGCAGTACCTGGCGGAGAAAATGGGCGGCAAGGGCAGTGTCGTCATCATGCTGGGGGATCTGGCCAACAACTCCACGCACAACCGCACCAAGGGCGTGAAAGAGGTCCTGGCCAAGTATCCGGACATCAAGGTGGTGGAAGAGCAGTCCGCGGTCTACCTGCGCGACAAGGCCATGGACCTCATGAGCAACTGGCTGCTGGGCGGCAAGGAATTCAATGCCGTGGCCGCCAACAACGACGAGATGGCGATCGGCGCGGCCATGGCCTTGCAGCAGGCCGGCAAGGCCAAGGGCTCGGTACTCATCGGCGGCGTCGACGGTACCCCGGATGGCCTCTCGGCGATCAAGCGTGGCCTGCTCGCGGTCTCGGTGTTCCAGGATGCCAAGGGCCAGGCCAATGGCGCGGTCGAGGCAGCGATCAAGCTGGCGAAAAAGGAGAAGGTCGAGCAGAACGTCTGGGTGCCTTACCAGCTGATCACCCCTGAGAACGTCGACAGTTTTCAGCAACGTCTGAAGGACTGATAGTCCGCCTCGCTCCAGTCGCTCCAAACCCTTACGCCTTAGCCACCGCCGCGAGCACGAGTCCTGGACCCGTGCTCCGCGAGCGGCTGGGCGGCGTTTGGCTTCCGGGCCGGCAATGGCTCGCTCAAGACAGGCGCCCTGCAGTGCGCCGGTACGTTTCGCCTCATAAATAAAAAATAGAGAGAGCATGATGAACAGAGCTATCACCAGGGTCATGTTGACGGGCTTGTTGGGTGGCACCCTGCCGCTGGCGCACGGCCTGGATTTTTCCGGCTACCTGAGGGGCGGTCTGGGGACGTCCACGGGGTCGCAGTCCCAGCAGTGTTTTCAACTGCCAGGAGCGTCTTCCAAGTTTCGTCTGGGCAACGAATGCGAGCAGTTGGCCGAACTCGCCTTGTCCCACGATCTGCTCAGGCTCGACGACGGCTCGCGCCTCGGGCTCTACGGCATGGTCCAGCTATATAACGCCTATGACCATACGCCGCGCTTCGACGGCGACTTCGGCAGGACCCGTCTGGTCCAGGGCTATGCCTACTGGAACGGCGTACAGGCCCTCAACGGCGGCGCGGTCTGGGCGGGGCGCCGTTACTACAAGCGCAACTCCATCGATATCTCCGACTTCTTCTACTGGAATCAGAGTGCTACCGGTGGCGGCCTGGAAGACATCCCCATTGGGGATCTTAAATACAGCCTGGCCTTCTCCCGCAAGGACAACTTCGACCAGACACGTTACATCAGCCGCTACGATTTCAACGTGGCCGGTTTCCAGACCAACCCCAACGGCCTGCTGGAACTGGGCGCCAGCTACATCGACAAGCCATCGAACATGCAGGACGCGCACAGTGGCTGGTCGGTGACGGCCCAGCACAAGCAGCAGAACTTCCTGAATTGGGGTGGGGTGAATACGCTGGCCCTGCAATACGGCGAGGGGCCCGGGGTAGCGCTGGGTTCCACCGGTGACATCGGTACCCGACGTGACTCAGCCAGCTATCGCCTGGTGGAGTTCTTCGACTGGCAGATCGGTCCGCGCTGGGGTGGTCAGTTGCAATTCGTCTACCAGACCGACAAGCGCGATACGGGTGACCAGCACTGGTTGTCCACCGGCGGCCGGACCGTCTATGGCTTCGCCGAGCAGTGGAAGCTGGCGACCGAGCTTGGCTACGACCAGGTCCAGGCACCCGGTGGTACCCGCAAGCTGACCAAGCTGACCCTCGCGCCGACCTGGTCGCCGCGCGGGTTGACCTTCAAGAACGCCCATCCCGAGGTTCGCTTCTACGTGACCTATGCCAAGTGGAATCGCGCAGCCCAGGACGCGGCCAACCTGCTGGCGGCGGGATCGGCGCTTTCCGATACCGGCAGCTTCGGTTCCTCGCTGGATGGCGCCAATCTCGGCGTACAACTCGAGCATTCCTGGTAGACCAGGGTACGACCGGTCGATGCCAGCTATTAAAATTCCAAACTCTATTGATATGGAATTTTTTTTCTAATAAATTGCGAGTCATTGACCGCCAAGGCGGGCACGGGTCGCCGTGTACCGCCGCTCCAACAATAAGTAGGTGATGTCGATGTTTCAGAGCCCCGCTGCCCGTCCGTCCATTTTCCGTCGTCTGCTACTCGCCCTGGTCCTGGCCTCGCTGCCAGGTCTATCCCTGGCGGAGCTGCGCATCGGCGTTACCGTCGGCAATCTCGACAATTACATCGCCTACCTGGTCCGCGCCATGCAGGACCGTGCCAAACAGGTAGAGGGCGGCGCCACCCTGCAGGTGGAAGACTCCGCCAGTGATGTGGTCCGTCAACTTGGCCATGTCGAGAACTTCATCGCCCAGAAGGTCGATGTGCTCATCGTCAATCCAGCCGATACCGCGGCTACTCGCAAGATCACCCAGCGTGCCACTGCCGCCGGCATCCCTTTGGTCTACCTCAACAGCCGCCCGGAAGTGGAGAGCTTCCCGGCCGGGGTGGTGTTCGTGGGCACCGACGAGCGGGCCATCGGCCAGCTGCAGATGGAGTATCTGGCCAAGCAGATGGGCGGCAAGGGCCACCTCGCCATCCTTCTCGGCCGCCTGGCCCATGACGACACCCGCAAGCGTACGGCCGGCGTCAAGGACGTACTGGCCAAGTACCCGGATATCAAGGTGGTGGAGGAGCAGTCCGGCGACTGGCAGCGCGAGAAGGGGCTGGACCTGATGAACAACTGGCTGCTGGGCGGACGCGAGATCGACGCCGTGGCGGCCAACAACGACGAGATGGGCATTGGCGCGGCCATGGCCCTGCAGCGCGCCGGTCGCCGGGACATTCCCGTGGGCGGTATCGACGGCACTCCCGATGGCCTCGCCGCCATCGCGCGCAAGCAGCTGGCCGTGACGGTGCTGCGTGATCCGGTGGCCATGGGCAACGGCGCCGTGGACGCTGCCGTCAAGCTGGCCCAGCACCAGGCGCTGCAGGGTGATCTCTGGATCCCGGTGCATCTCGTCACCCCGGACAACTATCAGCAGTTCCAGCGTCAATGACCTAAACCGCCGGCCGGCTCAGCACGGCCGGCGAGGAGATCGTGATCATGCTCAGTCCTGCCACCCCTGCGGCTGTAATTCCGCTATCGGCCACGGCCGCGCCCAGCGAATACCTGCTGGAAATCGTCGATGTCACCAAGGAGTTTCCCGGCGTCAAGGCGCTGTCCCACGTGCAGTTGCGGGTGCGTCCCGGCACCGTGCTGGCGCTGATGGGCGAGAACGGCGCGGGCAAGTCGACGCTGATGAAGATCATCGCCGGCATCTACCAGCCCGATGCCGGCGAAGTGCGGTTGCGCGGAGTGCCGGTGCGCTTCGAGACACCGCTGCAGGCGCTGCAGTCGGGGATCGCCATGATCCACCAGGAACTCAACCTGATGCCCTTCATGACCGTTGCCGAGAACATCTGGCTGGGTCGCGAACCACTCAATGCCCTGCACCTGGTGGACCACGGCAAGATGCGTCACCAGACCCAGGCATTGCTGGACCGGCTGCGCATCGCCCTGGATCCGGAGGACAGCGTGGGCAGCCTGTCCATCGCCGGACGGCAGATGGTGGAGATCGCCAAGGCGGTGTCCTACGACAGCGATGTGCTGATCATGGACGAACCCACCTCGGCCATCACCGAGACCGAAGTGGCGCACCTGTTTTCCATCATCGCCGACCTCAAGGCCCAGGGTAAGGGCATCGTCTACATCACCCACAAGATGGACGAGGTGTTCCAGATCGCCGACGAGGTCGCGGTGTTCCGCGATGGCCAATACATCGGCCTGCATCGCGCCGACAGCATGAACGGCGACGGCCTGATCGCCATGATGGTGGGGCGCGAACTGACCCAGCTGTTCCCGGAGCGCACCGCGCCGCGCGCCGAGGTGCTGCTGTCGGTGCGCGACCTGGCGCTGGATGGGGTGTTCTCCGGCGTCTCCTTCGACTTGCGCGCCGGCGAGGTGCTGGGCATCGCCGGGCTGATGGGCTCGGGGCGCACCAACGTCGCCGAGACGCTGTTCGGCGTGACCCCGGCCACCGCTGGCGAGATCCGCATCGACGGCCAGTCGGTGCGTATGAACGATCCCTGTCTCGCCATCCAGAAAGGGCTGGCGCTGCTCACCGAAGACCGTAAGGACACCGGCATCTTTCCCTGCCTGTCGGTGGGGGAAAACATGGAGGTGGCGGTGCTGAAGGGTTTCGCCAGCGGCGGCTTCGTGCAGCAGCAGCGCCTCGACCAGCTCTGTGAGGAGATGCGCCAGCAGCTGCGGGTGAAGACGCCCTCGCTGGACCAGTGCATCGCCAATCTCTCCGGCGGCAACCAGCAGAAGGCGCTGATCGCCCGCTGGCTGATGACCCGCCCGCGCATCCTCATCCTCGACGAGCCCACCCGCGGCATCGACGTCGGCGCCAAGGCCGAGATCTACCGGCTGATCGCCAAGCTGGCCGCCGAAGGCCTGGCGGTGATCATGATTTCTTCCGAACTGCCCGAGGTCCTGGGCATGAGCGATCGGGTGATGGTGATGCACGAAGGCACCGTCACCGGCTTTCTCGATCGCGGCGAAGCCACCCAGGAGCGGGTCATGCACCTGGCCTCGGGTAATCCCGTACTGCACTAGCGCGCGTCATGCGCGGCGGGTGCCTACCCGCCGCCTCCGGCCTACAACGAGGTAGAACAAGATGAGTGCCCTCCTGGACAAGAAAACCGCCGAGCTACCCACCGCGCGCCCGCGGCGCCGCATCCCCACCGAGCTGGGCATCCTGCTGGTGCTGCTGGGCATCGGCCTGGCCTTCGAGGCCTTCGGCTGGGTCCTGCGCGACCAGAGCTTTCTGCTGAACTCCCAGCGCCTGGTGCTGATGATCCTGCAGGTCTCGATCATCGGCCTGCTGGCCATCGCCGTGACCCAGGTGATCATCACCACCGGCATCGACCTCTCCTCCGGCTCGGTGCTGGCGCTGTCGGCCATGGTGGCGGCAAGTCTGGCCCAGACCTCGGACTTCGGTCGCGCGGTGTTTCCCTCGCTGACCGACCTGCCGGTCTGGGTGCCGGTCATGGCCGGCCTCGGGGTCGGGCTGCTGGCCGGCGCCATCAACGGTAGCATCATCGCCGTCACCGGCATCCCGCCCTTCATCGCCACCCTCGGCATGATGGTCTCGGCCCGCGGCCTGGCGCGCTACTACACCGAAGGCCAGCCGATCAGCATGCTGTCCGACAACTACACCGCCATCGGCGCCGGAGCTATGCCGGTGATCATCTTCCTGGTGGTGGCGGTGATCTTCCACATCGCCCTGCGCTACACCAAGTACGGCAAGTACACCTATGCCATCGGCGGCAACATGCAGGCCGCGCGCATCTCCGGCATCAACGTCAAGAAGCACCTGATCATCGTCTACAGCATCGCCGGCCTGCTGGCGGGTCTGGCCGGGGTCGTGGCCTCGGCCCGCGCCGCCACCGGCCAGGCGGGCATGGGTATGTCCTACGAACTGGACGCCATCGCCGCGGCGGTGATCGGCGGCACCAGCCTGGCGGGCGGGGTAGGGCGCATCACCGGCACCGTGATCGG
Organism: Pseudomonas benzopyrenica; assembly: GCF_036884265.1. Taxonomy (NCBI): domain Bacteria; kingdom Pseudomonadati; phylum Pseudomonadota; class Gammaproteobacteria; order Pseudomonadales; family Pseudomonadaceae; genus Pseudomonas; species Pseudomonas benzopyrenica. The sequence goes on from NZ_CP145723.1 coordinate 553,996, forward strand.
CGCCCTGATCCTCGGCACCATGGCCAGCGGCTTCACCTTTCTCGGGGTGGACGCCTACGTCCAGGACATCATCAAGGGGCTGATCATCGTGGTCGCCGTGGTCATCGACCAGTACCGCAACAAGCGCAAGGCCAAGCGCTAGGGCTGGCGCCTTCCCCTCTCCCTGGGAGAGGGCCGGAGGTGAGGGTCGAGCCAGCACCCGATTGCTCTTCCCCCTCTCCCCCTGGGAGAGGGCCGGGGTGAGGGGCGCCCCCACCCCTAAGCCATCCCTTTTACCCGGTCGGCTACTGGCTTGGCCGGCCGGGTCTTTCTACACCCCTCACGGAGAACGACATGCGCGACATCGGCATCGGTCTGATCGGCACCGGCTTCATGGGGCATGCCCACGCCCAGGCCTTCCATCACGCGGCCAGCAGCTTCGCGCTCCCGGTCCGCCCGCGGCTGGTGGCCCTGGCCGATGCCGATCCGGAGCGCGCCGCTCGCTGCGCCGACGCCTGGGGCTTCACCCGCAGTTGCGACTGGGAGCGCCTGATCGCCGATCCCCAGGTCGAGCTGGTGGCCATCACCACCCCCAATCTGTTGCACGCACCCATGGCCCTGGCCGCCCTGGCGGCCGGCAAGGCGGTCTACTGCGAAAAGCCCCTGGCGGTGAGCCTGGAGGAGGCGACGCGGATGCGCAACGCCGCGCGCCAGGCCGGGGTGGTCAATCGGGTCGGCTACAACTACCTGCAGAATCCGATGCTCAAGCAGGCGCGCGAGCTGATCGACAGCGGCGAACTGGGCGAGATCGTCAGCTTCAACGGCGAATTCAGCGAAGACTTCATGGGCGATCCCCAGGGGCCCTTCACCTGGCGCTGCGAGACCCGTCAGGCCGGCGGCGCCCTGGCCGATCTGGGCAGCCATATCCTGTCACTGGCGCGCTTCCTGCTCGGCCCGGTGGCGGCGCTCTGCGCCGATCTGCACACCGCCCATGGCCAGCGGCCCCATCAGGGTGGCCCCCGGGCGGTGGAGATCGACGACCAGGCCCATCTGCTGCTGCGTTTCGCCAATGGCGCCCGCGGCACCCTGACCACTAGTTGGCTCAAGCACGGGCGCAAGAATCGCCTGGCCTTCGAGGTCTGCGGCACTCGCGGCACCCTCAGCTTCGACCAGGAGCGCCTCAACGAACTGCGCCTCTACCAGGTCGGAGACCGTCCGGGCCTGGCCGGTTTCCGTACCCTGCTGGCCGGTCCGAACCTGCCGGACTACGCCGCCTTCTGCCCGGCGCCTGGCCACCAGCTCGGCTACAACGAGCTCAAGACCCTGGAGGTCCGCTCGCTGCTGGAGGCCCTGGGCGGCAACCCCGGGCATACCGGCGTCGACTTCCAGGAGGCCTGGGAAGTGGAGCGCCTGGCCCAGGCCGCGCGGCAATCGGCCCAGGAGGAGCGCTGGGTCAGACTCTAGTCTGGGGTAGGATGCTGGGATCATCCCGCGCGAGGATTATCCCTTTTCCATGACCACACTCTCCGGCGACGGCCTCACCCCGGTCCGCCGCATGAAACTCATCGCCCTGCTGCTGCTGTTCCTGGCGGCGGGGCTCTACTGCCTGGCCACCGCCCTGGAGGCCCGCCATCCGGCCTGGGGCTATGCCGCCGCCTTCGCCGAGGCGGCCATGGTCGGCGCCATCGCCGACTGGTTCGCGGTGACCGCGCTGTTCCGCCATCCCCTGGGGCTACCCATCCCCCATACCGCCATCATCCCGCGCAACAAGGCCGGGGTCGGGCGCAAGCTGTCGGACTTCATCTGCCTGCACTTCCTCGCCACGCCCCAGGTGCTGGCCAAGCTGGAAGAACTGGACGCGGCCGGACGCCTGGCCGGCTGGTTGCGCCAGCCGGACAACGCCGCCGCGGTGGCCAGCCAGGCCACTGGTGTCGCCCGCTACTCCCTGGAAGCCCTACGCGAGGTGCGGGTGCAGGCCTTCATCCGCCGGGTGGCGGTGGAGCGGCTGCAACGCCTGGACGTGGCGGCGCTGTCCGGCGAACTGCTCGACATGCTGACCGCCGACGGCCGCCACCAGGCGGTGCTCGACGAGGTGCTGCAGGAGATCGATCGCCTGCTGCAGGACGAAGACACCCAGGCGCTGATCGCCCGCACCATCGGCGGCGAATTGCGCACCCTCAAGTACCTGGGGCTGGACGAGCGAGTCGGGCGCTGGTCGGCGATCAAGGTGGTGCAGGCGGTGTCGCGGCTGATCGGCGAGATCAGTCATGACCGCGAGCACGAATTGCGCAGGCAGTTCGATGGCTATCTGGTCGGCTTCATCGAGCGCCTCAAGGAGGACCCGGCCTTTCGCCTGCGCGGCGAGCAGCTGCGCGACCGGCTGCTGGAACACCCGGCGCTGGCGGGTTATCTGCAGGAGTTGTGGGACGAGCTGGTGAACTGGCTGCAAGCGGATCTCGCCGCGCCGGATTCGCGCATCCGCCGCCGCCTGGGCCGGCTGCTGGCCGAGCTGGGCGAGACCCTGAGTCGCGACGAAGCCATGCGGCGCTGGATCAACGAGCAGCTGATGACGGTGGCACCGCCCTTCATCGACCGCAACCGCCAGCGCATCGGCGACTACATCGCCGCCCGCGTGGCGGCCTGGGACACCGGCGAGCTGGTCCAGCAGCTGGAGCAGAGCGTCGGCAAGGACCTGCAATTCATCCGCATCAACGGCACCCTGGTGGGCGGCCTGGTGGGACTGGTGCTGCATGCTCTAACGGTTTGGCTGGGGCCGGGGTAGGGGCTCGATCGCGGCCATGGGCCGCTCCTACACTAAACCCGAGCCTGTAGGAGCGGCCCATGGCCGCGATAAACCAAACCCAATCGACCGCATCGGCGGACCGCCATGGCCGCGATAGCCCTGAGCACCCATTAGCTAAGCCTGCTGCCATACCACCCCCTCTCCCTGGGAGAGGACCGGGGGGAGGGCAAACCCGGACGCCAAAACCCCAAGCCCCTTCCACCCATCACCCCACCCGCACCCAAGCGGCGCCGCGCGGACTAATCCCTATAGTCCCTGTCCCGAGCGTCCCATGTATCGAATCGGCTTTGCCTGCATGTACCGTCATCCCGAGCGCAGTCTGTCGCTCAAGGCACTGGAGCAGGTCGAGCGGGCCTTCAACACCCGTACCACCACCCTGCGCTGGCTGGGCAGCGTCGAGCGCGCGGCCGCCGAAGCCAAGTTGCTGGACGTGGTCACTCACAACCTGGATACCCAACTGAGATTCGTCGAGCACGTCGCCGACCTGCCGGACAATCTGCGCATGCTGCGCCTGAGCAGCGATCTGCTGCCCTTCTACAGCCACGCCGAATTCGCCTACTTCTATCGTTCCCAAGAGTTGCAGGCGCTGCTGGCCGATCGCTTCGGTCGGCTGGGCGAGCTGGCCCGCCGCCGCGATGTGCGGCTGTCGCTGCATCCCGGGCAATTCTGCGTGTTGGGCTCGGATCGCCCCGAGGTGGTGGAGAACAGCCTGAAGGAATTCGAGTACCACGCCGACATGATCCGCCTGATGGGCTACGGCCAGAAATTCCAGGACTTCAAGTGCAATGTGCACATCGCCGGCCGCCTGGGCGTGCCCGGCATTCGCGCGATCTGGCCGCGACTCTCCACCGAGGCGCGCAACTGCATCACCTTCGAGAACGATGAAAAGACCTACGGCGTCGACGACTGCCTGCAGCTGGCCGATCTTGCTCCGGTGGTACTGGACATCCACCACTGCTGGATCCACGAAGAGGCCTACATCGACCCCTGGGAGCCACGGGTGGCGAGGATCATCGACAGCTGGCGCGGCGTGCGACCGGCCATGCACTACTCCCAGCCGCCGGAAGCTCTGATGGAAATGGGCGTGTCGCCCAGCGAGCGGATCGATATCACGTTCCTGCTGCAGCAGATCAGCAAGCGGGTGCTCTATGCCCACAGCGACATGATGTGGAACGACTGGTGCAACCGCTACGCCTGCCAGTTCCTCGACCGCTTCGACATCATGTTCGAAGCCAAGCACAAGAACGTCACGGTGCGGGATTTCTACGACCGCTACCTGGGCGGCGACGGCAGTCTGCCGCCGGCGGATCACGGCATTCTTTCGTAGGTTGGGCTGAGACGGCTCCATCGTCGAAGCCCAACGGGGGTGCTCGACCTTGGCACTGCTGGGCTTCGCTGCGCTCAACCCAACCTACTGTCTCGTCACGTAGGTTGGGTTGGGACGGCTCTATCGTCGAAGGCCAACGGGGGTGTTCGACCTTGGCACTGTTGGGCTTCGCTGCGCTCAACCCAACCTACGAAAACGGCTCTCACTGCAACATGCCGCAACGAGCCTGGCGGGCGACAGGCTGGAAGACCCGCTTAACTCAAGGGTCATCCTTTCGAAACGATCGTCGCGAGGCCCGCCATGCCGACCCGTCGCCATTTCCTGCAGACCACCACCGCCCTGGCCGCCGCCGTGACCGCCGCACCCTGGCTATGGCAGAGCGTCCAGGCCGCCGAGCCGCTGCTGACCCGCAAGATCCCCCGCAGTGGCGAGGCCCTGCCCGTCATCGGTCTCGGTACCTCGGGCAATCTCGATGTCGACTTGAACGACGCCGCCCTGGCGCCGCTGCAGGAGGTGCTCAAGGCGCTGCTCGACGGCGGTGGCAGCCTCATCGACACCGCGCCCAGCTATGGCAACTCCGAACGGGTGGCCGGCGAGCTGGTGAAGCGGGCCCAGGCCCGGGAGCGGGTCTTTCTCGCCACCAAGGTATCGGCTACCGGCCGCGAGCGCGGCGCAGCGCAACTGGCCGCCAGCTTCCAGGCCCTGCAGATCGAACGCCTGGACCTGGTCCAGGTGCACAACCTGCAGGACACCGCCAACCAGCTGGCCCTGCTGCGCGAACAGCAGCAGGCCGGCAGGGTGCGCTATGTCGGCGTCACCCACTATCGAGAAGCGGCGCTGGACGATCTGCTGGCCACGCTGCAACAGGAAAAGGTCGACTTCGTGCAGTTCAACTATTCGGTGGGGGAGCGCGAGGCTGAAAAGCGCCTGCTGCCCTATTGCCGCGACCAGGGCATCGCCGTGCTGATCAATCGGCCCTTCCAACGCGGCAATCTGCTCTCCGGCACCCGCGGTAAACCCTTGCCGCCGCTGGCTACCGAACTGGGCGCGACCAGTTGGGCGCAGCTGCTGCTCAAGTTCATCCTCGCCGACCCGGCGGTGACCGCGGTGATTCCCGCCACCAGCAATCCGCGCTACATGGTCGACAATCTCCAGGCCGGTCGCGGTCGTCTGCCGGATGCGCGCCAGCGTGAGGCCATCGCCGGGCTGTTCGCCTAGATGAAGGACTGGCTCGGTCGCGTCCTCGACGCCCGCGCCGGTGAGTCGCCCGCGGCCCTGGCCGGCTTCGCGCTGTTTCTCTGCCTGTTCGCCGGCTACTTCATGCTGCGGCCGATCCGCGAGGCCATGGGCATCGCCGGTGGCGTGGAGAATCTGCAGTGGCTGTTCACCGCCACCTTCCTGGTGATGCTGCTCGCCGTGCCACTGTTCGCCTGGCTCAATTCGCGGGTGGCGCGGATTCGCTTCGTCGACTGGGTCTACGGCTTCTTCGCCCTCAACCTGCTGGCTTTCGCCGCCTGCTTCGCCAGCTTAGGTGATAGCGTCTGGCTGGCGCGTACCTTCTATGTCTGGATCTCGGTCTACAACCTCTTCGTGGTCTCGGTGGCCTGGAGTCTGATGGCCGATGTCTTCAACGGCGCTCAGGCGCGGCGGCTGTTCGCCTTCATCGCCGCTGGGGCCAGTGTGGGTGGGCTGCTCGGCCCGGTATTGGCCGCCGTCCTGGCCCCGCTGATCGGCGAGGCGGGCCTGGCGCTGCTGGCCGCGGCGTTGCTGCTCTTGGCGCTGACGCTCAAGGCCTATCTGATGGGCTGGCGCGAGACCCGAGGCGCCGGACGCCCGGGGGCGCCACCGACCGAAAGCCCGCGGCGCCCGGTGGCCGGCAATCCCTTCAGCGGCCTGACCCGGGTGCTTGCGTCACCCTATCTGCTGGCGGTGAGCGCCTTCGTCATCCTGCTGGCCACGGTCAGCACCTTTCTCTACTTCGAGCAGGCACGGCTGGTGGCCGAGCTGTTTCCCGATCGCGCCCGCCAGGTGCAGGTGTTCGGCCTGCTGGATTTTGTGGTCCAGGCCGGCGCCCTGGTCAGCCAGGTGCTGATCACCGGTCGCCTGGCCCAGCGGCTCGGGGTACGGGTGCTGTTGGCCGGGGTGCCGCTGCTGATGTGTATCGGCTTCCTCGGGCTGGCGCTGCTGCCTACCTTCGCCATGCTGGCCGGGCTGATGATCGTCAGGCGGATCGGTGAATACGCCTTCATCCGCCCGGGGCGCGAGATGCTCTTCGCGCCGCTGGACGCCGAGACCCAGTACAAGGCCAAGAACTTCATCGATACCGTGGTCTATCGCGCCGGTGACGCCGCCAGTGGCTGGGCCAAGAGTCTGCTGGAACTGCTCGGCCACGGCGCCTGGCTGCCGGCCCTGGTGGGTGCCGGTTGCGCGGCGCTCTGGGCCTGCCTGGGTTTCTATCTGGGCCGCCGCGCAGATCAGGCCGCCCAGGTGAACGAAGCGGAGCGGCGCTGAATGCCGGCTGAATCGTTGTAGCCGGAAACAACCCGGGGCTCCGAGGGGCGACCGACGGGGTGCTAAGGTAGGCCCTTCTCCTTGCCTCTGGGCCCTCCATGTTCCGCTCCCGCGCCATGATGTATCTGGTTCTCTTCGCCCTGCATCTGTTCATCGGCCTCAGCGTCATCGGCGATCTCGGGCTGTCGCCCGCTGCGCAGCTGCCGTTCTGGATCTTGCTGCTGCTGTCCTTCGTCCTGGTGCCCCTGGGGTTTCGCTCGCGGGACATGAATTCGCGCTTGCTGGCCTGGGCGGCGCTGATCGCCATGGGCGTGTTTTCCAGCCTGGCGGTGTTCAGCTTGCTGCGCGGTGTGATGGTGGCTTTTGCCAGCCTGATCGGCCAGCCGCTGGATGCCGCCTGGCGCGCCGGCAGCGCCTGGGTCGTGCTGGGCCTCGTGCTGCTGGTGGCGCTGCGTAGCGTCTACAACGCCCGGCGTACCGCCAAGGTCAAGGAGGTAGAGCTGACCCTGCCGGCACTGCCCGCCGGCCTGGAGGGGCTGCGTATCGTCCAGCTCAGCGACCTGCACATCGGCCCGACCATCAAGGCCGGCTACCTGCAGCGCATCGTCGATCGGGTCAACGGCCTGGATGCCGACCTGGTGGCCATCACCGGCGATCTGGTGGACGGCAGCGTGGCCGAGTTGTGTCAGGAATTCCTGCCGCTGCAGCAGCTCAAGGCGCGCCTGGGCACCTACGCCATCACCGGCAACCACGAATACTATTCCGGTGCCGAGGCCTGGGTGCGCGCCTGGCGCGAGCAGGGCCTGACCGTGCTGATCGACGAGCACCGCGTGCTGCAGCACCAAGGCACGCCCTTCGTGTTGGCCGGCATTACCGACTACTCGGCGCCGCTTTATGTGCCCAGCCACCGCAGCGACGCAGCGGCCGCCTTCGCCGGTGCCCCGGAAGGGCTGTTCCGTCTCCTGCTGGCCCACCAGCCGCGCTCGGCGCCCAAGGCCGAGGCGGCCGGCGCCGACCTGCAGCTCTCCGGCCACACCCACGGCGGCCAGTTCTGGCCTTGGATGCACTTCGTGCGCCTGCAGCAACCCTGGGTGGCCGGCATCCATCGCCTGGGTCGGCTGACCGTCTACATCAGCCGCGGCACCGGCTACTGGGGCCCGCCACTGAGATTCGGCGCGCCGAGCGAGATCACCCTGATCAGGTTGCGGCGGGGTTAGCGGTAGACCAGGCCATTCAGCGCCCGCCTTGGCAAGAACCTCAGGTTAGACGCCTTACTGCCGCCCGAGGTGCCTGGCGGTTCTCCGAAGGGCGAGGGATGGCTGTTTGCCACTGCTTGCCCCTTGGAGTCGAATCCTTATCCTGACTCCATATTCACCCGGACGCCCCAGCGTCCAAGGACAATCTGCAACACGGATAAGGATGTATCGCCATGACGAGGACAGTGGCTTTCTTGCTGGTCCCCGAGGTGCTGATGCTGGATTTCGCCGGGCCGGTGGAGGTGTTTTCCATCGCCAATCGCTATCTGCCCACGGCCGACCACTATCGCATCGTGACCATCGCCGCGGGGCGGCGGCGGACCCTGCGTTGTTCCAATGGCATGACGATACGCACGGAGCTCACCACCCAACAGCCGCCGGGGAGCTATGACCTGCTGCTGGTGCCCGGTGGGCCGGGGGCCTACCTGGAGCCCCATCCGGACGTCGCGGCCTGGCTGCGGCAGGTGCCCGCGCAGTGCACCCGCTACGGAGCGGTCTGCACCGGCACCTTCCTGCTCGGCAGCGCCGGTCTGCTCGATGGCCGACGGGTCACCACCCACTGGAATTATCGCGAGCGCCTGGCGCGACGCTTTCCCCGCGCCCAGGTGACCGCCGATGACATCTACCTGAGCGATGGCCCGCTGCTGAGCTCGGCTGGGGTCACTGCCGGCATCGACCTGGCGCTGGCCCTGGTAGCCGAGGATCACGGCAAGCTCATCGCCCGGGAGGTGGCCAAGGTGCTGGTAGTGGTGACCCAGCGGCAGGGCAAGCAGGCGCAGTTCAGCCCGCTGCTCGACGAGCCGGAAGCCACCACCGCCATCAACCGGGTGCAGCACCATGTGCTGGCCAATATCGACCAGGCCTATTCGATCAGCCGGCTCGCCGAGCTGGCGACCATGGGTACCCGCAACTTCGCCCGGGTGTTCAAGCGCGACACCGGCATGACGCCCCTGGAGTTCGTGCTCAGGGCGCGCATCGATCATGCACGCGAATTGCTGGAGACCAGTGAGCTGCCGCTGAAGACGGTGGCCTTTCGCAGCGGCTTCGCCAGCGACCGCTGCATGCGCGCCGCCTTCCAGAGCCATCTGGGGCTGACTCCGGCGCAATACCGTTACCAATTCAGCTGAAATCGGCCTCTGATGGCGGTATCACGCCCATCGATGGCAGCTTCTGGCCGTATATCGTCATACGGCTTGCCTGGGTAGCAGCCAGAATGGTCGTACCTATCGGCAAGGAGAGGCGCACACCGTCGAGGGACTGCGGAGCCTGGTGCCCGCAGAACCCGAGGCAAGGTGGCGCGACACGGTCATGCAAGAGCTCAAGTCCCTGGAAGACGCCAGTGCCTTCCGCTTCTGCGGCCTGGTCCTGGATGCACGTCGGCGCCTGCTGCTGGATGGCGAGCGTGTGCTGCCCCTCGGCGGACGGGCCCTGGACATCCTGTGGGTGCTGCTGCAACACCCCGGCGAACTGGTCGGCAAGCAGACCCTGATGGCCCGGGTCTGGCCTGGCGCGGTCGTCGAGGACATCAATCTGCGGGTGCACATCTCGGCCCTGCGCCGGGTACTGCGCCCCTACAGCGGTCGGGATCCCATCCTCAGCGCCCGGCATCGCGGCTATGGCTTCGCCCTGGCGGTGGAACGCCTGAGCGAGGAAGACCTCGCGCCGCTGGCCGAGACGCCACTGCCCCTGACGCCCCTGGAGGGGCGCGAGACCAGTCTGGTCGAACTACGCCGCTTGCTCGCGCAACGCCGTCTGGTGTCGGTGGTGGGTACCGGCGGTGTCGGCAAGTCGCTGCTGGTCCAGCATCTGCTGCCTGCGCTGGCGGAAGACGTTGCCGACGGGATACAGAGTCTCGATCTCGCGGCACTGGGCCACATGATGGCGCTGGTGGATCGGCTCGCCAGTGACCTGGGACTCGCCAGTGGCAGTGGTTTGCCGGCGCTGCAGGAAGCCTTGGCCACACGGCGCCTGCTGCTGGTGCTGGACAATGCCGAGCGGCTGATCGAACCCGCGGCCTGGCTGGTGGAAAACCTGCTGCAAGGCTGTCCGCAGCTCAGGGTGCTGGTCACCAGTCGCGAGGCCCTGCGGGTGGAAGGGGAGGCCGTGTTGCGCCTGGCGCCGCTGCCGGTCGTGAATCCACCCACACGGCGGCTGCGCGAGGCCATGCGCCAGCCGGCCTTTCGGCTGTTCGTCCGGCGTGCCCGGGCGCGCCTGCCGGGGCTGCAGTTGCGGCCAGCCGACGTGCAGCTGGTGGGCGAGATCTGCCGCCGCAGCGAAGGCGTGCCCCTGGCGCTGGAGATCCTGGCCGAGCAGGTGGCGGCACTGGGGCTGGCGGGGGTCTTGGCGCAACTCGATGGCGGCTATTACCTGAGCGTGGCCGGGCGGCGCACGGCGGCGCAACGCCAGCGCAGCCTCCGCGCCATGCTCGACTGGAGTCTGCACAGCCTGAGCGAGTCGGAATTCGCCGTGCTGGCGACCCTGGCCGAGGCCGGGGAGCATTTCAGTCGGCAGGAGGCCCTGCGACTGGCGGCGCAGCGCGGGCTGGAGGAGGCGCTGTTCATCCCCCTCCTGGGACAATTGGTGGACAAGTCGCTGATCCTGGTGGAAGGCAGCGGGGCGACCCTAGGCTACCGCCTGCTGGCCATGTTGCGCCTGCACCTGCGCCAGTTCCGCCAGCAACCGCCGCTCCAGGGCCTGCTGCTGCCAGGCCAGCGGTGGGATCCCCACGGCGCGGGTGAATACCCGGCTCAGATGCGCCTGGTCGAAGAAGCCGCATTCCAGGGCGATCGCCGCCAGGGGTAGCCGGCGCTCGGCGAGCAATTGCCGGGCACGGTCGATGCGCTGCTGGCGCAGCCATTCCAGTGGGGCGAGTCCGGCGCTGAGCTTGAACTGGCGGGTGAAGTGACTGCGCGACAGGCCGCAGACGGAGGCGACCTGGCTGACGCTGATGCCGCGCTCCAGATGCTGCAGCAGGACTTCCTTGGCCAGCCGTTCCTGCCAGGCGGCCAAGCCGACCAGTCGGGTATTGGATAGAGCCAGGGTGCTATCGACGGTCATGGACATGGCGCTCTCCCTGTCAAACCAGCCGTGTGGCGCGCTGGCCTGGCTGAAAATGATTCCCTGCAGTTGTCTGACGTGCGAGTTGTCTATCGTTAATTAGCGTTAAGCCGGCAACGGCCTAGGCGCAATACTGTCGCGCCGGGCTTGGCCGACCGTGGCGGCGAGCCAGCAGGTGCCAGCCCAGCAGGGCGAGGCCGAGCAGTCCGGCGAGCAGCAGGGGCGCCGGGCCATAGGCCTGGAGTGCGTCGAGCAGGGCCAGGATGTGCGCCTCGAACAACCGCCCCAGGGCTAGGCCGGAGCCGATCCACAGGGTGGCGCCGCCCAGGTCATAGGCCAGGAAGCGCCGCAGGGGCATGGCGCTGGCGCCCGCGCTCAGGGTGGCGAGGGCCGCGGCGCCGGGGATGAACTTGGCCACCAGCAGCAGGCTGGGCAGGCGGGTGGCGGCCGGGACATGCTGGCCAGGCAGATGGCGCAGCAGCCAGGCGCCATGGCGCCGACCGGCCCAGTACCAGAGCAGATCGGCCACGCCGGTGACCGCCACGCTGGCCAGCAGCGCCAGGAGCAACTCGGCTTCATCGGCCGCGGCGCCCATCACCAGCAAAGACGGATAGGCCGGTACCGGCAGGCCCAGCTGTTCGCCAAAGATGTTCAGCGTCAGCCAGAGGGTGGCGTTACCGGCCACCAGGGAAGTCAGGGCTTGGGTGCTCATGGCGCGTTCTCGGCAAGGGGAGGCCGTGGGAGCGGCCTCCTAGCGCAAACGGGGCCTACGATTTCGCGAGCTAGAGCCAAACAAGGCGAAAAGACCTGAGGAAGCGGAGTTTACGAGTGGTAAATGAGCATTCCGAAGGTCTTTTCAACGCAGTTTGGCCGACGCGCAGCAAATCGTAGTCAGGGCATTTGCGGCAGTTCGTTGGGCCGCAGATCGAATACCAGCACCTCGGCATCGGTCCCGTGGGCCAGCTGCAGCTCGCGCTCGCCGCGCAGCCTTGCGCCGTCACCAGCCTGCAGCAGGACGCCGTTCAGCTCCAGGCTGCCGCGGGCGACGTGCACATAGGCATGGCGCTCGGGGGCCAGTTGCAGCTCGGCGCTTTCGCTGCCGTCGAACAGACCGGCGTAGACCCGGGCGTCCTGGCGTACTTCCAGCGAGCCCTCGGCGCCGTCCGGCGAGATGATCAGGGCCAGACGACCACGCTTGGCCTCGGCGCTGAAGTGCTGCTGCTGGTAGCGCGGTTCGGCGCGGCGCACGTTGGGCACGATCCAGATCTGCAGGAAGTGCACACTCTCGCGCTCGGAGTGGTTGAACTCGCTGTGGCTGACGCCACTGCCGGCGCTCATCAGCTGGACGTCGCCCGGGCGGATCACCGAACCGGTGCCCAGGCTGTCCTGGTGCTCCAGTGCGCCTTCGAGCACATAGGAGAAGATCTCCATGTCGCGGTGCGGGTGCTCGCCGAAGCCCTGGCCCCCGGCCACGGTGTCGTCGTTGATCACCAGCAGGTCGGAGAAGCCCTGTTCCGCCGGATTGCGGTAGCTGGCGAAGGAGAAGGTGTGGAAGGACTTGAGCCAGCCGTGGTTGGCGGCGCCGCGATCGGAAGCTTTACGAATGGCCAGCATGATGAGGCTCCTTGTCTGAGTGGGGCGCGGTCTGTTCCGACGCCATGGAAGTCATCCTACTGTGGCGCCCCGGTTTGATTAACGAGCTGGAAGGAGAATGGTCGTCCTGTTCTGGTTGACGATGCCTTCAGCCAAAGGGCGCCGTGCTGTTTACCGTGATCGTTACTCCAGGTGCGGACGGGCAGGCCAGAGCCGTACCGCCAGAGCCAGCAGGGCGGTCGCCAGCGCCAGGCCGGCAACGCCATTCCAGCCCAGGTGGGCCAGCAGCAGACTGCCTAGCGCCGCGCCGCTGGCCATGCCGATGAACATGCCAGTGAAGAGCACCGCGTTGAGCCGGCTGCGCGCCTCGGGTTCCAGGCCGTAGACCTGGGCCTGGTGGGCGATCAGAGTGGCCTGGACGCCGAGATCGAAGACCACCGTCGCCAGCGCCAGCAGCACCAGACCAGCCACGCCCGGCAGCCAAGGCAGCAGGAGCAGGCTGGCAAAGGCCGTGGCCGCCAGGCCGATGCCCAGGCGCGTCACCCATTCCGAGCCATGGCGATCCGCCAGGCGCCCGGCCCAGGGCGCGGCCAGGGCACCGGCGGCACCGGCCAGGCCGAAGGCGCCGGCGGCGGCGCTGCCCAACTGGAAGGGCCCGGCATGCAGATAGAGGGCGAGGGTCGACCAGAAGGCGCTGAAGCCCACGGACAGCAGCCCTTGCGCCAGGGTCGCCCGGCGCAGGGCGGCATGCTGGCGCCAGAGGGCACCCAGGGAGCCGAGCAGGGCCGGATAGCTGAGCCGGGTGGTGGCGGCGAAGGCCGGCAGACCACGCCAGACCGCCACGGCGATGGCGGCGATGCTGAGGGCGGCGAACAGATAGACCGCGCGCCAGCCCAGCCACTCGCCCACCAGGCCGCTCACCACCCGCGACAGCAGGATGCCCAGCAGCAGCCCCGTCATCACCGTGCCGACGATGCGCCCGCGCTCGGCCGGCGGCGCCAGGGTCGCGGCGGCGGGCACCAGGTCCTGGGCCACGGTGGCGGCCAGGCCGGTGACCAGACTGGCCACCAGCAGCCCGTGCAGACCCGGCGCCAGGCTGGCGCCGAGCAGCGCCAGCAGCAGCACGGCCAGCTTGGCCAGGATGATGCGGCGGCGATCGAAGCGATCACCCAGGGGCGCGAGCAGCAGCAGCCCCAGGGCATAGCCGAGTTGGGTGAGGGTGGGGATCAGCCCCACGTCGGCAGCGGGCGCGGGCAGGGCACTGGCCAGGGTGCCCAGCAGGGGCTGGCTGTAATAGAGGTTGGCTACGCTGAGGCCGGCGCCGGTGGCCAGCAGGCCAAGCAGGGCAGGGGATAGACTGCCGCTATGAGGCGAGGTCTGGCTATGCGAGAGTGGAATGTCGGTCATGGCGATTCTCCGGGTGGGAAGACGATGAGCGCATTCTTCGCCAGAGTGGTCGCTGCCTGTAGCCGAACGCGGGGTACAGGGGGTATACGTAAGCCGTATGAACACCACCTTTACCCATGACCGTCTCGACCTGCTGGAAACCTTCGTGCGTATCGTCGAGGCCGGCAGCCTGTCGGCGGCCGCGCGCCAGCTTGGCACCACCCAGCCCACCGTCAGCCGACGTCTGCAAGCGTTGGAGGGGGCGCTGCAGGTGCGCCTGGTACAGCGCTCGACCCACGCCCTGCGCCTGACCGAGGACGGCCAGCGCTGCTATCGCCAGGCCCAGCAACTGCTCGGCGACTGGCAGGCCTTCGCCGCCGCCTTGCACGGTGCCCATGCCGAGCCCGAGGGACGGCTGCGGGTGGTGATGCCCCATGCCTTCGGCCAGGAGCAACTGCTCGATCCGCTGGAGACCTATCTGTGGCGCTATCCCGGCATGCAGGTGGATTGGGTGCTCAGCGACCGGGCGCCCAATTTCGTCGCCGATGGCGTCGACTGCGCCATCCGGGTGGGGGTGGTGGAGGATCCGGATACCGTGGCGGTGCGCCTGGGTGATGTGCAGCGCATCCTGGTGGCGGCGCCGGAGCTGGCGAGCACGCTGCAAGCACCCGAGGAGCTGGCGGCACTGCCCTGGATCGCCATGACGCAGTTCTACCAGACCGAACTGCGCCTGCAGCTGGGTGCCACTGGCGAAAGCCGGCTGATCCCCTTGCGCCCGCGGCTGGCCACCGAGAGTCTCTTCGTCGCCCGTCATGCCGCGGTGCGTGGTCTGGGCTGCGCGGCGCTGTCGCATTGGATGGTGCGCGAGGACGTCGCCGCGGGACGCCTGGTGCACCTGCTGCCGGAATGGCAGGCCGCGCCCCTGCCAATCTATCTCATCTATCCCTACGCCCGGGTCTACCCGGCGCGGCTGCGCCTGTTTCTCGAACTGGTGCGCGAGGCCTGCGCCAGGATGCTGGATGTGACGGCGCCCGCCTGACCTCAAGGATCAGGCGGGCACCACGAGCGAGGGCGATCAGGCGAGTCGGGCCGCCCGCACCGGCCGCCAACCATCCAGGCTCAGGGCGCCGGCGCCGAAGGCCGCCACCTGCAGCAGGCCACCGGCGATGGCGATGTTCTTGAGGAAGTGGATCAGTTGGTTCTGATCGGCGAACTGGCTGTGGAACACCAGGGCGGTGACCAGGGTGAAGGCGGCCATGGCCAGGGCCACCGGGCGGGTGCGGTAGCCGATCAGCAGGAGGCTGGCGAGTCCCAGCTCCACCACCAGGGCGCCCAGGTAGGCGAGGTCCGGGAAGGGCAGGCCCATGGCGGCGATGTAGCCCTTGGTGGCGGCGGGGGCGAGCAGTTTGCCCACGCCGCTGAACAGGAAGAGGCTGGCGAGCAGCAGGCGGCCGGTGGTGGCGGTGAGGGCTTGGGTGTTCATCGTTGACTGTCCTTTTCCAGGTCTGGCATCCGGCTTGGATGCGATGGGGCAAGCTTACTGTCCACTCGATTTCCGAATAAGTAGTAGTGGGGTGTTAAACAGTCACCCTCAGGTTGACTATCTTCCCGTTGCTGCAACCTGAATCCTTTCAGCTACACGCCACAGCACAGGCGTACAAAAACCAGCACAGACGTCCAAGGCCGTCCGCCGTCGTCCGGGCGAAAGTTCGCTCCATCGACGGCGCGAGGTCTCTCTCGCAGCCGACTCTTTCACCAGGGGGATGGGTCATGGGAAGCGTGAGGCTGGATCTGGGACTCCTGTTCCTGCGCCTGGGCGGCGCCGGGCTGCTCCTGGCGGTGCATGGTCTGCCCAAGGCGCTGCACTTTCGCCAGCAGCTTGGCCTGATCGAAGACCCGCTGCACCTGGGCGCCTGGCCGACGCTGGGCTTCGCCGTCTTCGCCGAGGTGCTCTGTCCGTTGCTGATCGCCCTGGGCTGGGCGACGCGCCTGGCCTGCCTGCCGATCCTCGGGTTGCTGCTGATCGCCCTGCTGGTGGTGCACCCCGAGTGGTCTCTGGAGCAGGGGCAGTTCGGCTGGCTGCTGCTGGTGCTGTTCGGCACCCTGGCGCTCACCGGGCCCGGTCGTTATTCACTGGAAGCCCGGCTGGTCAGGCGTCACGCCGCTCAGGGTGGTTTCGCGAGGGCCCTGTCATGAGCGCCACACGCGGGCAGGACCTGCATCAGGCGCACAGTCGCATCGTCACCCTGGTGATCCGCCACCAGCCCCTGGCCGGCCAGCAGGACGCCTATCAGCGCTGGCTGCAGCGCGCGGTCACCGCTGCCCGTGAAGCCTGTGGCCATCTCGGTGTGGATGTCATCCCGCCGGCCGAGGCAGGCACCGCCTTCACCACCCTGGTGCGTTTCGCCGACGTCGAGCGGCTGCAGGCCTGGCTGGCTTCGCCGGAACGCCAGGCGCTGATCGCCGAGGTGGCACCGCTGCTGCGCGAGGCCGATGCGCCCGAGGTGCATGCCGACGCCGAATTCTGGTTCAACCCGCCGCGCCCCGGCGTGCGCCAGCCACCGGCCTGGAAGCAGGCGGTGCTGACCTACCTGGTCATCGCGCCCCTGACGATGCTGATCCCGCCACTGTGGCAGCCGCTGTTCACGCGCTATCCGCTGCTGGCCGGGCCGGTGCCGAGCAACCTGCTGATCACCCTGTGCATCGTGCCGCTGGTGGTGTTCCTGATCATGCCGAGGGTGAGCCGCCTGTGCGCGCCCTGGCTCAACGCCCGCTCGGGCGCCTTTTCCACTCCTTCCACCCTTAGAGGCGAACAACCATGAGCACCTTCACCACCCGCGATGGCGTCGAGATTTATTTCAAGGACTGGGGCAGCGGCAAGCCCGTGCTGTTCAGTCACGGCTGGCCGTTGGACGCCGACATGTGGGATTACCAGATGCATCATCTGGCCAGCCACGGCTATCGCGCCATCGCCTTCGACCGCCGCGGCTTCGGGCGCTCCGGCCAGCCGTGGAATGGCTATGACTACGACACCTTCGCCGACGACATCAAGGAACTGATCGAGCACCTGGATCTGCGCGACGTCACCCTGGTGGGCTTCTCCATGGGCGGTGGCGACGTCAGCCGCTACCTGGTGCGCCACGGCTCGGCGCGGGTCGCCAAGCTGGCGCTGCTCGGCGCCGTCACCCCGCTGTTCGGGCAGAAGCCGGACTTCCCCCAGGGCGTCGACCAGGGCGTCTTCGACGGTATCCGCGGCGGTCTGCTGAAGGACCGCGCCCAGTTCCTCGCCGACTTCGCGCCAGTGTTCTATGGCACCAACCAGGGCCAGCAGGTCTCCGAAGGCGTCTTCACCCAGACCCTCAACATCGCCCTGCTGGCTTCGCTCAAGGGCACGGTCGACTGCGTCACCGCCTTCTCGGAAACCGACTTCCGTCCGGACATGGCCAAGATCGACGTGCCGACCCTGGTGATCCACGGCGACGCCGACCAGGTGGTGCCCTTCGCGACCACCGGCAAGCTGGCGGCCGAGCTGATCCGTGGCGCCGAGCTCAAGGTGTACGCCGGCGCCCCCCACGGCTTCGCGGTGACCCACGCCGCGCAGTTGAACCAGGACCTGCTGGCCTTCGTCGCCCGCTGACCACCCGCCCGGTCAGCAGCAGACGCTGCCCGGGTCGCGAGTACGGTTATGAGCCAAGAACCCCTGGACCCTCAACGCCGCCGCGCCCTCCTGTTGGGCGCCGCCGGCGCGCTCTGGTCCGTCCTGCCCCTGGCCGGACGCGCCGACACTGCCTCTGGAGGCACCATGCAACACGCCGATCTGATCCTGCACAACGGCAAGCTCCACACCGTCGATCCCGAGCGCCCCGCGGCGACCGCGGTCGCCATCAAGGACGGCGTCTTTCTTGCCGTGGGTAGCGATAGCGACGTCATGGCCCATCGCGGCCCGGGCACCCAGGTGGTCGACCTGCGCGGTCGCCGCGCCATCCCGGGCCTCAACGACTCCCACCTGCACCTGATCCGCGGTGGCCTGAACTACAACCTGGAACTGCGCTGGGAGGGCGTGCCCTCGCTGGCCGATGCCCTGCGCATGCTCAAGGACCAGGCCGAGCGTACCCCGGCGCCCCAGTGGGTGCGGGTAGTGGGCGGCTGGAACGAATTCCAGTTCGCCGAGCGCCGGCTGCCGACCCTGGAGGAGCTCAACCAGGCCGCGCCGGACACCCCGGTGTTCATCCTCCACCTTTATGACCGAGCCCTGCTCAACCGCGCCGCCCTGCGTGTCGTGGGTTACACCAAGGACACGCCCAATCCGCCAGGCGGCGAGATCCAGCGCGACGCCCGGGGCGAGCCCACCGGCATGCTCATCGCCCGGCCCAACGCCATGATCCTCTACGCCACCCTGGCCAAGGGGCCCAAGCTGCCGCTGGAATACCAGGTCAACTCCACGCGCCAGTTCATGCGTGAACTCAATCGCCTGGGCCTGACCAGCGCCATCGACGCCGGCGGCGGTTTCCAGAACTACCCGGACGACTACCAGGTCATCCAGGAGCTGGCCGATGCCGACCAGCTCACCGTACGCATCGCCTACAACCTCTTCACCCAGCGGCCCAAGGAAGAGCTGGCCGACTTCAAGAACTGGACCAGCAGCGTCACCCTGCACCAGGGCACCGACTTCCTCCGCCACAACGGCGCCGGCGAGATGCTGGCCTTCTCGGCGGCCGACTTCGAGGACTTCCTCGAACCGCGCCCGGACCTGCCGTCCAGCATGGAGGCCGATCTGGAGCCGGTGGTGCGCCACCTGGTGGAGCAGCGCTGGCCGTTCCGCCTGCACGCCACCTACGATGAATCCATCTCACGCATGCTCGACGTCTTCGAGCGGGTCAATCGCGACGTGCCCTTCAACGGGCTGCCCTGGTTCTTCGACCACGCCGAGACCATCAGTCCGCGCAACATCGAGCGGGTCAAGGCCCTCGGCGGCGGCATCGCCATCCAGGACCGCATGGCCTTCCAGGGCGAATACTTCGTCGACCGCTATGGTGCCAAGGCCGCCGAGCAGACCCCGCCGATCCAGCGGATGCTCGCCGAAGGCGTACCGGTAGGGGCGGGGACCGATGCCACCCGCGTCTCCAGCTACAACCCCTGGACCTCACTGTACTGGATGGTCAGCGGCCGTACCGTCGGCGGCCTGGCGCTCTATCAGGAGGGCCTGCCGCGGGCCACCGCCCTGCAGCTGTTCACCCAGGGCAGTGCCTGGTTCTCCTCGGAACAGGGCAAGAAGGGCCAGTTGCGGGTGGGCCAGCTGGCCGACGTGGCAGTGCTCTCGGCGGACTTCTTCACCGTCGATGAAGAGGCCATCAAGCACCTGGAGTCGGTGCTGACCGTGGTCGGCGGCCGCATCGTCTATGGCGCCGAGGAATTCGATCGCCTCGGCCCGGCGCCCTTGCCGGTCACGCCGGACTGGTCGCCGGTGGTCAAGGTACCCGGCCACTGGAAGCCCGGTGCGCCCCTGCAGGCCGCCGTGCACCAGTGCGCCGGCGCCTGTTCCGTGCATGGCCACGGCCATGAGCGGGCGCGCCAGAGCCAGGTGCCGGTCAGCGACTTTAGTGGCTTCTGGGGCGCCTTCGGCTGCTCCTGCTTCAGCTTCTGAGGACCGCCACCATGACCGCCGCCGCCTTGAACCCCAACGCCGCCTCGCCCTGGCAGCCCCTGCGTCAGCGCACCTTCCGCTGGCTGTGGCTGGCCAGCATCGCGTCCAACATCGGTACCTGGATGCACGAGGTGGGCGCCGGCTGGCTGATGACCTCGCTGTCGGCCAGTCCCCTGGCGGTGGCCCTGGTCCAGGTGGCGGGGGCGTTGCCGATGTTCCTGCTGGCGCTGCCAGCCGGCGCCCTGGCCGACATCGTCGACCGCCGCCGCTACCTGCTCGGCGTACAGCTATGGATGGCCACGGTGGCCCTGGCTCTGGCCGGGCTGACCCTGGCCGGCTGGATGACCGTACCGCTGCTCCTGGGGCTGACCCTGGCCATGGGCGTGGGCACGGCGCTGATGCTGCCGGCCTGGTCGGCGCTGACGCCCGAACTGGTGGACAAGAGCGAGCTGCCGGCGGCCATCGCCCTGTCCAGCCTGGGCATGAACGTGGCCCGTGCCCTGGGGCCGGCCCTGGCCGGGGTGCTGGTCAGCCTGGCCGGTCCCTGGCTGACCTTCGCCCTTAACGCCGTTTCCTTCCTTGCCGTCATCGTCGCGCTCCTGACCTGGCGGCGCCAACCTGCAGCCGCCGTGCTGCCCGCGGAGCGCCTCTTGGGCGCCGTCCGGGTCGGTTTCCGCTATGCCCGCAGCTCGCTCCAGCTGCAGGTGGTGCTGGCCCGGACCGCCGCGTTTTTCCTCGGCGCCAGCGCCGGTATGGCCCTGCTGCCGCTACTGGTACGCCAAACCCTGCAGGGCACCGCCCTGGATTTCGGCATCCTGCTCGGGTGCGTCGGCCTGGGTGCCATCGCCGGCGCCATGCTCCTGCCGCGGCTGCGCGAGCGGCTGTCCAGCGACCTGCTGGTGGCGGGTGCCAGTGCGCTCTATGCCGGGGTCCTGCTCGGCCTGGCCTGGATTCGTGACTTCGCCTGGCTGCTGCCGGTGATGCTGGCCAGCGGCCTGGCCTGGATCGCCGTGCTCTCCAGTCTGCAGGTGGCGGCCCAGACTGCCGTGCCCGGCTGGGTGCGCGCCCGTGCCCTGGCCGTCTACATCCTGGTGTTCTTTGGCACCAGCGCCCTGGGCGGCTTCCTCTGGGGCGCCCTGGCCAGCCACTTCTCCCTGAGCGTGGCCCTGAGCGCGTCGGCCGGGGTGCTGCTGGCCGGCATCGGGCTGACCTGGCGCCTGCGCCTGCCGGTCACCCCGGCGGCCGATATCGCCCCCGCACTGCACTGGCCGACACCGATCCTCGACGACTCCCTGGATCGCGAGCGCGGCCCGGTGATGGTCACCCTGGAATACGACATCGCTCCCGAACACGGTCCGGCCTTTCGCCAGGCCATGCAGGCGGTTGGTGCCATGCGCCGACGCAACGGCGCCTTCTCCTGGGCCCTGCTGCAGGACAGCGCCGAGCCGCGCCGCTGGCAGGAATTCTTCTGCGACGAATCCTGGCTGGAACACCTGCGCCACCACCACCGCGTCACCCAGGGCGAACAGCGCCTGGAAGCGGCGGCGCGCCAGTACCAGACCCCCGGCGTACCCATCGCCATTCGCCATCTCCTGGGCGGCGCCTGATGCCGCCCTTCACCCGCAACCCCCAAACCACTCCCTGAGGACTCCACCATGAGCAAGCCCTACAACCGTCTCGACAAGAACGATGCCGTCGTCCTGCTGATCGACCACCAGGCCGGTCTGATCTCGCTGGTCCAGGATTTCACCCCCAGCGACTTCAAGAACAACGTCCTGGCCCTGGCCAACAGCGCCAAGTTCTTCGGCCTGCCCACCATCCTCACCACCAGCTTCGAGCAGGGCCCCAACGGCCCGCTGGTGCCCGAGCTGGTCGAGCTGTTCCCCGAGGCGCCGTACATCGCCCGGCCCGGCCAGATCAACGCCTGGGACAACGAAGACTTCGTCGCCGCCATCAAGGCCACCGGCCGCAAGCAGCTGATCATCGCCGGCGTGGTGACCGATGTCTGCGTGACCTTCCCGGCCCTGGCGGCCATCGCCGAAGGCTTCGACGTCTTCGTGGTGACCGATGCCTCCGGCACCTTCGACAAGACCGTGCAACAGGCCGCCTGGGCGCGCATGAGCGCCGCTGGCGTGCAGCTGATGAACTGGTTCAGCGTCGCCTGCGAACTGCACCGCGACTGGCGCAACGACATCGAGGGCCTGGGTGCCCTGCTGTCCAACCACATCCCCAACTACCGCAACCTGATGACCAGCTACGCCAAGCTGTCCGCCAAGTAAGGGGAACGATGGTCCGGCGCCTCCCTCGGCGCCGGACCATCCCTGCCAGACCTTCGCGGAGGGACGCCGTGAACCGCAACGACCTGCGCCGCATCGACCTGCACCTCTTGGTGGTGTTCGAAAGCCTGATGCACGAGCGCAATCTCACCCGCACCGCGGAAAAACTCTTTCTCGGCCAGCCGGCCATCAGCGCCGCCCTGGTGCGCCTGCGGCAATTCTTCGACGATCCGCTGCTGGTGCGCAGTGGCCGCACCATGGAACCCACGCCGCGCGCCCTGGCCATCCTCGCACGCCTGCAACCGGCCCTGGACGGTCTGTCCAATGCCCTCAGCGAGGTCGACGACTTCGATCCCGGCGCCAGCCGTGCGGTCTTTCGCCTGGGCATGTCCGACGATGTCGAATGCGGTCTGCTGCCGCCGCTGCTGGCCCATCTGCGCGAGGTGGCGCCGCACTGCGTGCTGGTGGTGCGCAACGCCAACTTCCTGCTCCTGCCCGGCCTGCTGGCCAGTGGCGAGGTCTCCCTGGGTATCAGCTACACCACCCAGCTGCCGGCCAACGCCAAGTGCCGCACCCTGAGGCACATCCGCGCCCTGGTGGTGCGCGCCGACCGCGACCCCGCGCCCCTGAGCCTGGACGACTATTGCGCGCGGCCCCATGTGCTGGTGTCCATGTCCGGCGATCTCTGCGGCAACATCGACGACGACCTGGCGCGCCTTGGACGCAGTCGCAAGGTGGCCCTGGGCGTGCCCCACTTCAACGGTCTCGGCGCCCTGCTGGCGGGCAGCGACCTGCTCGCCACGGTGCCCGACTACGCCGCCCAAGCCCTGGCCGCCAGTGGCAGTCTGCGCATCGAGGAGCCGCCGTTTCCCATCGTCCCGGCCAAGCTGTCGCTGGTCTGGCGCGCCGCCCAGGACCAGGATCCCGGCGAGCGCTGGTTGCGCGGCGAGATCGTCAGATTCATGGGCGAGACCTCCTAGCGAACTGGGCTATCAGCCACGTCGATATGCGCTATCCGCCGGTACGATTTATTGGCGAGGGGGTTGGCTTTCTAGGATGGCTGCATGTCTTCCGGAGCCCCTCCCATGAACCTCGCCACCTTCCGCAACGCCCTCCGCCTGCTGGCCTGCGCCGGCTTCCTCGCCCTGCTGGGCGGCTGCGCCAACTCCCACAACGCCTACCTCAAGGATGGCAGCACGGCCTACCTGGTGCAGTGCAACGGAGTCTTCGGCCGCTGGTCCGGCTGCGCTGGCGAGGCGGCCGCACGCTGCCCCACCGGCAGCTACCAGGTCCTTGCCCGCAACCACCTGGACGGCGCCAGCGAAGCCCAGGCCGAGGCCAGCGTTGCCGGCCAGTCCTATCCGGTGCGCAACCTGCTGGTGCAGTGTCAGGGCGAACAACTGGCCTGGCGAGTGGGCAACTTCGTGCGCCGGCTGCCGGTGAGCGAGGGATGAGGGTAGCTCAGCGGACTGCCGCGTTTTCCAGGCTGCGGCGCTGCAGTCAGACCGTAGGTTGGGTTGAGATGGCTCCAGCGTCGAAGCCCAACAGGGATGCTCAGCCTTGGGCAATGTTGGGCTTCGCTGCGCTCAACCCAACCTACGAGTGTCCGTAGGCGCGGCGCATCGGCGGACCACCAGCGCCGCTATAAAGCGCGCGGACGCCGGTCAGACCGTAGGTTGGATTGAGACGGCTCCAGCGTCGAAGCCCAACAGGGATGTTCAGCCTTGGGCGATGTTGGGCTTCGCTGCGCTCAACCCCACCTGCGCGGGCTATTAGCCGTAGCCGCATCGGCGGACCACCATGCGCGCGGACGGCGGTCAGACCGTAGGTTGGGTTGAGACGGCTCCATCGTCGAAGCCCAACAGGGATGCTCAGTCTTGGGCGATGTTGGGCGTCGCTGCGCTCAACCCAACCTACGAGGGCGCCGTGGGCGCAACCGCAGCGGCGAGGGCTACTCCGCCAGGGCCTCTTCCAGCACCTTGAGGAATTCCCGCGTCGCCGGTGTCGGCAGCGGCGACCAGATGGCATGGACGTTACGCTGGGGCGCATCGCTGACCGGCACCCGGGCGAGGCCGGCAAAGGTACTGGCGATACTGTCAGGCACCAGACCGATCGCCAGCCCGCGCCGGACGAAGCGTTCCAGCAACTGCATGTTGCCCGTCTCGAAACGCACCCGGTGGGGCAGACCCAGGGCGGCGAAGGCCTCATCGGTCTGCCGCCGCGCCCCGCTGCTGGCGGGCAGGTCCACCAGCGGCAGATCCATCAGCTCATGCAGAGAGAGTCGGTCGCGTCTGGCCAGGACGTGCCCTGCCGGCAGCACCGCCACCAGCTCCTCGCTGAGCAGCAGGCGGCTGTCGACCCCCTCCAGCCGCACCTGGCGCGACACCCCGATCAGAGCGAAATCCAGCTGCCGCTCGCGCACCGCCGCCAGCAGCGTCTCGCTCTTGTCCTGGCGCAGCTCGATGTCCACCTGGGGATGGCGGGCATGGAAGGCTGCCAGTAGCTCGACGATGTCCAGCCGCGGCACCGAGGAGATCAGGCCCACTGTCAGGCTGCCGCGAATGGCACCGACCGCCGCAGCCACGTCCTGCCGCGCTCTTTCCACCGCCGCCAGCGCCTGGCGCGCCTGGACCAACAGCGCCTCGCCGGCGGGGGTGATGCGTACCTGACGCGGCAGGCGCTCGAACAGGGTGGCGCCCAGCTCGGCTTCCAGCCGGGCGATCTGGTGACTGAGCGCCGACTGCACCACATGGCAACGCTCGGCGGCCCGGGTGAAGTGGCGCTCCTCGGCCAGGGCGACGGCGAATTCCAGCTGCTTGAGATTCATGGCGCTATCTTGAAATGAGATCAAGGTCATCTTAACGATTCATTTAACCGATAGCTGCCGTTGTCCGATACTGACCAGCCCCTCCCTTGCCGGACCCCGCGGATGTCGAACCCCACGCCTCCTCTCAGCCGCTGGCTGACCCTGCTCATGGCCGTCGCCACCGGCATCGCCGTGGCCAGCAACTACTACAACCAACCGCTGCTGCACACCATCGCCCAGCGCTTCGACCTCAGCTACACCCAGGCCGGCAGCATCGTCACCACCGCCCAGCTCAGCTACGCCGCCGGACTCCTGCTGCTGGTGCCCCTGGGCGACCTGCTGGAGCGCCGCCGACTGATCGTCACCATGAGCGTGATCGCCGCCGCCGGCCTGGCCCTGAGTGCCACCGCCACCAGCCTGACCTGGCTGCTAGTGGGCACCGCCATGACCGGACTCTTCTCGGTGGTGGCTCAGGTGCTGGTGCCCTTCGCCGCGACCCTGGCCGCGCCGGAGCAGCGGGGCAGGGCGGTGGGCACCGTCATGAGCGGACTCATCCTCGGCATCCTGCTGGCCCGCACCGTGGCCGGGGCGCTGTCGTCCCTGGGCGACTGGCGTACCGTCTACGCCGTGGCGGCCGGGCTGATGCTGGCCACCGCCCTTGCCCTGCGTCTGGCACTGCCGCGCTATCAGCAGTCGGCGGGCCTGAGCTACCCACGGCTGCTGGGCTCGGTGTTCGTGCTCTTGCGCGACGAACCTCTGCACCGGCTACGCACCCTGCTGGGCTGTCTGGGCTTCGCTGTCTTCGCGGTGTTCTGGACGCCCCTGGCCTTTCTGCTGGCCGCCGAGCCCTATGGCTTCAGCGATGGCACCATCGGCCTGTTCGGTCTCGCCGGGGCAGTGGGGGCGCTGGCCGCCAACCTGGCCGGGCGCATGGCCGACCAGGGCAAGGGTGGTCTCGCCACCAGCATCGGCCTGGCCTCCCTGACCCTCGCTTGGCTGCCATTGGCCTTCGCCCAGCAATCGCTGGCGGCGCTGCTGGTCGGCATCCTGGTGCTGGATCTCGCCGTGCAGCTCAGCCACGTCAGCAACCAGAACGTGGTCTACCGCCTGCGCCCGGAGGCCCGTAGCCGCCTCAACGCCGGCTACATGACCGGCTACTTCCTCGGCGGCTCCCTGGGTTCGCTGCTGTCGGCGCGGCTGTACGAGCACTTCGGCTGGACCGGCGTCAGCCTGGCCGGCTGCCTGCTGGCCGCCGCGGCGCTGGCCGTCTGGTGCCTGTTCCTGCTGCGCCAGCGTCAGGCGCGGGCCTGAGCGCCATCATCAGCGTGGTCGATGATCGCTATCCCGCGGGACGATTTCTAGGCGCGGGGTGGGCTGGTGACAATGAGTCCACACCCACCCGACACAGGTACTCGCCATGAAAGCCCTCACCTCTCTTTTCGCCGCCACTCTGCTCACTACCGCCATCGCCCAATCCGCCCAGGCTGAGGAAAGCGCCCTGCGCCCCCTGGGTTCGCTGATCGAAAAGCACCAGCAGCAGGATCGCACCCTGGCTGAGAACGGCACTGACCGCAGCCTGCAACCCTCGATCCAGCGCCAGCAGCAGCGTCTCGACCCGCGTCGCGCCCTGGCCGCCGACGGCGCCGAGCGGACCCTGCAGCAGTGGCCCCAGCGTCAACCGACCCGCGGCGCCGTGGCGTGAGTCGGCTGAACCGTCAAGCGGTCGCGCAGATAGTCCGAGAACAGCTGGACGATGCGCGCCGACTGACGATGCTGGGGATAGACCGCATAGACCGCCGCGCTGGGCAGGGCGAAGTCTTCCAGCACCTGCACCAGCGCCCCTGAGGCCAGCGCCGCGCCGATGATGAAGGTCGGCAGCACCGCGATGCCCTGACCGGCAATGGCCGCATCCCGCACCACCTCACCGTTGTTGGCCCGGAGCTGACCCTGCATGGGCAGTACCAGCGGCTTGCCTCCGCGCTGAAAGCGCCATTCCACCTGGCGGCCATGGCCATAGAGCAGACAGCTGTGCTCGGCCAGATCCTCCGGCTGCAGCAGCGGCGGCGCCTTCTGTAGATAATCCGGACTGGCACAGGTCACCAGTTGCATCTCGGTCAGCCGCTTGGCGATCAGACTGGAGTCGGCCAGGGTGCCGATGCGGATCGACATGTCGTAGCCCTCGGCGAGCAGATCCACCGCCCGGTCATTGAGATCCAGCTCCAGGCGGATCTGCGGATAGGCCGAGAGAAAATCCGGCAGCAGGGGACTCAGGTGCAGGGTGCCGAAGGTCATGGGCGCACTCACGCGCAGCACCCCCTGGGGCACCGTCCGCCGGCTGGAGAGCAATTCCTCGGTGTCGTTGACGTCCTCGAGGATCTTCACTGCCCGCTCATAGAGCAGCATCCCCAGTTCGGTCGCCTGCAGGCGTCGCGTGGTGCGATTGAGCAGCCGCACCCCCAGACTTTCCTCCAATGCCATGGTCCGCCGGCTGACGAACTGCTTGGAGAGCCCCAGCTTGTCGGCGGCGGCGGTGAAGCTGCCCTCGTTCAGGGTGGTGACGAACAGGCGTAGGTCATCGAAATTCATGGCGGCATCCAGGCAGCGGGTCGAGCTTTAGGCGATCGGACGACCGTCATTGTGCCAAATCGACGATCTATGAGCCGTGCCTTTGCGCTGCGACAGTTAATCTCCGCGCAAAAGAAAACCCCCTCGCCACCTTGCGGTGAGGAGGGGGTTCTGGCGTTCGCCGTCGCTTAGACGTTGAAGCGGAAGTGCATGACATCACCGTCCTTGACGATGTACTCCTTGCCTTCCAGGCGCCACTTGCCGGCTTCCTTGGCGCCGTTCTCGCCCTTGAAGGCGATGAAGTCGTCATAGGCCACCACTTCGGCGCGGATGAAGCCCTTCTCGAAATCGGTGTGGATGGCCGCGGCCGACTGGGGCGCGGTGGCGCCGACGCGGACGGTCCAGGCACGAACTTCCTTCACCCCGGCGGTGAAGTAGGTCTGCAGGTTAAGCAGTTCGTAGCCGGCGCGGATCACCCGGTTCAGGCCCGGCTCTTCCATGCCCATGGACTCGAGGAACATCTGCTTTTCCTCGTCGTCGTCCAGTTCGGCGATTTCCGCCTCGATCTTGTTGCACACCGGCACCACCACGGCGCCTTCTTCCTCGGCGATGGCGCGGACCACGTCCAGGTGCGGGTTATTCTCGAAGCCGTCTTCGGCGACGTTGGCGATGTACATCACCGGCTTGCTGGTCAGCAGGTGGAAGCTGCGCACCAGGCGCTTCTGCTCCTCGTCCAGCCCCTTCATCAGGCTACGAGCAGGCTTGCCGGCCTCGAAGTGGGGAATCAGCTGTTCCAACAAGGCCTTTTGCGCCAGGGCTTCCTTGTCGCCGCCCTTGGCGTTGCGGGTGACGCGCTGCAGCTGCTTCTCGCAGCTGTCGAGGTCGGCGAAGATCAGCTCCAGGTCGATCACCTCGATGTCCCGCTTGGGATCCACCGAATTCGACACGTGGATGACGTTCTCGTCTTCGAAGCAGCGCACCACATGGGCGATGGCATCGGTCTCGCGAATGTTGGCGAGAAACTTGTTGCCCAGGCCTTCACCCTTGGAGGCACCCGCCACCAGGCCGGCGATATCGACGAACTCCATGGTGGTGGGGATCACCCGCTCGGGCTTGACGATCTCCGCCAGGGCGTTCAGCCGCGCATCGGGCATGGGCACGATGCCGCTGTTGGGCTCGATGGTGCAGAAGGGGAAGTTTTCCGCCGCGATACCGGATTGGGTCAGGGCATTGAACAGGGTGGACTTGCCGACGTTGGGCAGGCCGACGATGCCGCAATTGAATCCCATGGTGTGTGTCCTCGCGGAAGAAAAGGAAGAGGGTAGGGTAGGTCAGGCTTTGCGGCTGTGCAGGCGTTGCATGGCCCGGGTCAGGTCGCCGGAGAGCAGCTCCGGTACCACTTCCAGGGCGGCGTCGATGCTGGTGTCGAGCAGCTCCTGCTCGCTGCGCGGGGCGCGACCCAGCACGAAGTTGGAGACCAGGCTGGCATGCCCCGGATGGCCGATGCCCAGACGTAGACGTTGGAAACCGTTCTGATTGCCGAGCTGGGCGATGATGTCGCGCAGTCCGTTGTGCCCCCCATGGCCGCCGCCGGTCTTGAGGCGGGCGGTGCCGGGTGGCAGGTCGAGTTCGTCATGGGCCACCAAAATGGCCGCCGGCGGGATGCGAAAAAAGCCGGCGAGTGCCCCCACGGCCTGGCCGCTGCGGTTCATATAGGTGGTGGGGATGAGTAGACGAACCTCGTTGCCCGCGTGGCGAAAGCGCCCCACGAGGCCATGATACTTGCGCTCGACAGCCAGGCTCGCACCTTGGGCAGCTGCCAGTCGCTCAACGAAAAGGGCCCCTGCATTATGCCGGGTCTGGTCGTATTCGGGGCCTGGATTACCCAGGCCGACGATCAGTTGAACGGCAGTCATGTCAGGAGCCCTTCTCTTTCAGGCGTGCGCGAACTTACTCGGCAGTGCCTTCTTCGGCAGCGCCGTTTGCAGCTTCTTCACGGATGCGCGGCAGGTGGATGCTGGCAACCGGCAGATCGCTGCCGTGGGCCAGGGACACCAGCTCGACGCCAGCCGGGACGTTCAGGTCGCTCAGGTGCACGATCTGGTCCAGCTCGACCTTGGCCATGTCGACTTCGATGAATTCCGGCAGGTCTTTCGGCAGGCAGGAGACTTCGACTTCGTTGATGGTGTGCAGGATCTCGCCACCCTGTTGCTTCACGCCCACGGAGGTTTCCTGGTTCATGAAGTGCAGGGGCACGTGAGCGGTCAGCTTCTGACCGGCGATGACGCGCAGGAAGTCGGCGTGCATGACGTAGCCCTTGGAGGGGTGACGCTGCAGGGCTTTGACCAGCACGCTTTCGTTGCTGCCATCAACCTTCAGGGTGATGACGCTGGCGAAGGCGGCTTCGCTTTCCAGCATCTTGGCCAGGTCTTTGCCGACCAGGGTGATGGACGTCGGAGCCTTGTCGCCACCGTAGATCACGGCGGGAACGTTACCGGCATTACGACGCAGGCGGCGGCTCGCACCTTTCCCCAGGTCGGAACGCACTTCGGCATTCAGAGTGAAATCAGACATTGTGAATCTCCAGGATAAGGAATCGGCAGACCGGGACTTGCGACCAGTTCCACGGCCCTACCGACTAAAAAGCCCCGGTAGACCGTCACGGCCTTCCGGGGCGCTTCCAGAGCGGCTGTTCCTTAACGGAACATCGCGCTGATGGATTCTTCGTTACTGATCCGGCGTACCGCCTCGGCCACCACCGGCGCGATGTCCAGTTGGCGGATACGGCTGCAGGCCTGAGCCGCGGCGGACAGCGGAATGGTGTTGGTCACCACCAGCTCGTCCAGCACGGAGTTGTCGATGTTCTCGATGGCGCGACCCGACAGCACCGGGTGGGTGCAGTAGGCCAGGACCTTGGCGGCGCCGTGTTCCTTCAGCGCCTTGGCCGCGTGGCACAGGGTGCCGGCGGTATCGACCATGTCGTCGACCAGCACGCAGGTGCGGTCCTGGATGTCACCGATGATGTGCATCACTTCCGACTGGTTGGCCTTGGGCCGGCGCTTGTCGATGATCGCCAGGTCCACACCCAGGCTCTTGGCCACGGCACGCGCACGCACCACGCCGCCGATGTCCGGGGAGACAATCATCAGATTTTCGAAACGCTGGTCTTCGATGTCATCCACCAGGGCGGGGGAGCCGTAGATGTTGTCCACGGGAATATCGAAGAAGCCTTGGATCTGGTCGGCGTGCAGGTCGACGGTGAGCACGCGATTGATGCCCACCACGGTCAGCATGTCGGCCACGACCTTGGCGCTGATGGCGACCCGCGCGGAACGCGGACGGCGATCCTGGCGCGCATAGCCGAAATAGGGGATGACTGCGGTGATACGAGTCGCCGAGGAGCGGCGGAAGGCATCGGCCATCACCACCAGTTCCATCAGGTTGTCGTTGGTCGGCTCGCAGGTAGGCTGGATGATGAAGACATCCTTGCCCCGTACGTTCTCGTTGATTTCGACGCTGATCTCGCCATCGGAGAATTTTCCGACGGAGACGTCACCGAGAGGGATGTGCAGCTGGCGCACGATGCGCCGTGCCAGATCGGGGTTGGCGTTCCCCGTGAAGACCATCATCTTGGACACGCTGCAGTTCCTGCGGCTTGAGGTGGGTCTTGGAAGGAAAATGGCAGGGGCGGCTGGATTCGAACCAACGCATGGCAGGATCAAAACCTGCTGCCTTACCGCTTGGCGACGCCCCTGTATCTTGCAGAGTACTAGCTGTACTCATTCTCTGGTCAGGCTTGCCAGCGCCCGGTGCAACATGGAAGTGTTGCTGCCTTTGGCTACGAAGCCTGGAAGTGATGCTGGTAGCTGGCTAGCTACTGTATCAGCTTCGGTCTTATTTGGAAAGCTTCCAAATATGCAACCTCCAGTGCCGGTTAATCTAGCTGAAACAAATTTGTTTAGCAAGATCAAAGCGTTACGAATTTCTGGGTAACGCC
Organism: Pseudomonas benzopyrenica; assembly: GCF_036884265.1. NCBI lineage: Bacteria > Pseudomonadati > Pseudomonadota > Gammaproteobacteria > Pseudomonadales > Pseudomonadaceae > Pseudomonas > Pseudomonas benzopyrenica. The sequence continues at coordinate 585,196 of NZ_CP145723.1, forward strand.
TTTCGACCGTACTCTGGCAGTCGTTTCGACCTGACCACTTGAGAACGGCGCAAACTTTAATGGCGGGAGTGTCCCGTGTCAACAGTGGATCTGAAAAAATTTCTGCTGTACTTACAGAGACTTGCGGCACCGCTACGAGATACCAGGGTTCCGGCGGCGCGACGGGGGTGAGCTTTTCCCCCACGCCCTCGGCGAAGGCGGCCTGGCCGCGGACGAATACCGGCACGTCGGCGCCCAGGCGCAGCCCCAGTGCCGCCAGGTCGTCGAGGCTGGCGCCCAGGCCCCAGAGATGATTCAGGCCGAGCAGGGTGGTGGCAGCATCCGAGCTGCCGCCACCGATGCCCCCACCCATGGGCAAGCGCTTGGTCAGCCAGAGGTCGGCGCCTTGCTGGGTACCGCTTTCCTGCTGCAGCAGCCGGGCGGCGCGCAGGATGAGATTCTGTTCGGGGGCGACGCCCGGCAGTCCATCGCGCAGGTGTAGTTCGCCATCATCGCGCCCGGCGAAGCCCAGGTCGTCGCCCCAGTCGAGAAACTGAAACAGTGTCTGCAGTTCGTGATAGCCGTCCGGACGGCGACCAAGAATGTGCAGGAACAGATTGAGCTTGGCCGGCGCCGGCAGGGTGAAAGCGGGCGCCAGGGTCATTTGCCCAGCTCGCGCGGCTGCCAGGTCTTCACCACCAGGATGACTTCCAGGTCCTTGCCGGTGAGCTTGAGGCGCTCGGGCAGGGTGTAGCCGCTCTGCTCGGTGTAGCGGGTGTACTCGACGGTCCAGCCGTCCTGCACCAGACGTGCCAGGTGGCTGTCGGCGTCCAGGGTCAGCTGGCTGCGACTGTCCGGCGCCGGCAGGCCACGCACCCACCAGAGCAGGTGCGAGACCGGCAGGCGCCAGCCGAGTTGCTGTTCCAGCAGGGCTTCGGGCGAATCGGCCTGATAGCTGCCCTGGCCGGAGACGTCGAGGGTGACGGCGCCCGGACGCCCGGTGAGGCGAGTGGCGCCACGGCCCAGGGGGCCGGCCAGGCGGATATCGTAGTAGTCCTGGCGCTGCAGCCAAAACAGGGTGCCGCTGCCGGAGTCGCGCGGGGCGCGGATGCCGACCTTGCCGTCGATCTGCCAGCCGTCGAGGGCGGCGATACGTTTCTTGTGAGCTTGCCATTGGGCGGCGTTGCCCTGGCCTTCCACGGCCTCCTGGCGAGAGGTGCTAGCGCAACCGGCCAGCAGGGCGAGCAACAACAGGGTGACGAAGGTACGGACGCGGATCATCGGAGGGTTTCGCTTCCAGTCAGGCGTTTGAGGGTACTGCGCAGGATGGCGTCGTCGGCGTCGGCGTCGAGGCCCACGCGCCAGACCTTGCGCGCTTCGCTGCGCTTGCCCTGGGCCCAGAGCACCTCGCCCAGGTGGGCCGCCACTTCGGCATCGGGGAAGCGCTCGTAGGCCTGGCGCAGATAGCGCTCGGCGTCGGCCAGCTGGCCCTGGCGATAGCGGATCCAGCCCATGCTGTCGAGGATGGCCGGATCGTCCGGGCTCAACTGGTGGGCCTTGTCGATCAGCTGGCGCGCCTCGGCCAGCCGCGGCGTGCGATCGGCCAGGGTGTAGCCGAGGGCGTTGAGCGCCATGGCGTTGTCGGGGTCGTGGGCGATGATGTAGCGCAGATCGCTTTCCAGCTGCCCGAGGTCGCCGCGCTTTTCCGCCAGCATGGAGCGGACATAGAGCAGGTTGAGGTCGTTGGGATACTGCTGCAGGGCCTGCTGCACGGTCTGGTCGGCGAGGGCGGTCTGGTCGGCACTGGCCAGGCCTTCGACTTCCAGCAGATAGAGCGGCACGGCGTATTCGCTCTGGCGCTTGCGCGCCTCGGCCAGGCGTTGACGGGCCTCGGCGATGCGGCCGCTGCCGAGCAGGATTTCCGCCTGACGCTGTTGGGCGGCCAGGTAGTCGGTGCCCGGGCCGACCTGGGCGTATTCGGCCAGCGCCTGTTCGGGCTGGTCGAGTTCTTCGTAGCTGCGGCCCAGGTTGAGGTGCGCGGCGTCCACGTGGCTGCCGCGGTCGATCAGTTCTTTCAGATAGATCTGGGCTTCGCGCCAGGCCTGGGCTTCCAGGCAGACCAGCGCCAGCGAGAATCTCAGGTCATCGTCGTCCGGGAACTGAGTGACCAGTTCGGCGAATTCGCGCTTGGCCTGGTCCAGGCGATCCAGCTCCACCAGCAGCCGGGCATGGGCCAGGCGCAGGCGGCGGTCTTCCGGATGCTGACGGATGCCGGCTTCGAGCAGCGGCAGGGCCTCGGCGCTGCGGTCCTGGCTCTGCAGCAGGCGCGCGCGCAGGAGCAGGGGCGCGACTTCGCGCTTGGCCGCCGGATTGCGCTCCAGCAATTTCAGCGCCTCGTCGGCGCGGCCGTCCTGTTGCAGCAGCAGAGCCTTGCCGAACAGCAACTGACCGTTGTGCGGATACTTGGCCAGCAGCCGGTCGAAGCTCTTGAGCAGGCCGGCGCGGGTGGTCTCGTCGGTTTCCGCCGCCGAGAGGGCGAGGAAGTCGAAATGGGTGTCGCCCTGGCCCTGGAGCACGCGCTCCATGTAGACCATGGATTCGTCATAGCGACCGGCGCGGGCCAGCATGATGGCGGCGGCACGCTGGGCATCCAGGTTGTCGGGGGCGTTGCGCGCCCAGATCTGCGCGGTTTCCAGCGCCGGGGTATCGGCGCCCAGGTACTCGGCGATGCGGAAGGCCCGCTCGGCGACCCCCGGGTCCTGGGTCGACTTGGCCTGCTCGACATAGTTGGTCAGGGCGATGTCGAATCGGTTGCGCTGGCCGGCCAGCTCGCCGACCAGCAGGTCATAGAGGGTGTCCTCGCGAAAGGAGCCGGCCGGTTGCGGCGTGCTGGTCTTGGCGGTGGGCGGCGGGATGGCGGCAGCGGGCGTCGGCTGACGGCCGAGGTTCTGGCAGCCGGCGAGCAGCAGGGCGGTCGTCAGCAGCGCAAGGTATCTGGTCATAGGGTCGGGGCGGCCTTTTTACAGTCGGTCCATCATGCCACAAGAGTCGCCGTGGCCGCGTTGCGCATGCGCAGCGGCCGGCCGAGAAGTGCGGTGGTCGAGGCTGTTGACGCCTTTTGCCCGGCAAGATTCATTCGCTCAGGCTATGACGGCGATTGTCCGACGTCTCGTCGCTGCTGGTTGTCGCCACCGCCCGCGCGTAGGACAATGTTCGGCTTTCCCAATCCGTTCGACTGCTTGCGTCCATGGCCTTTCTCGCGCTCGGCATCAATCACAAGACCGCCTCGGTTGAGGTGCGCGAACGCGTGGCTTTCACTCCGGAGCAGACGGTCGAGGCCCTGCGCCAGCTGGAGCAGGCCACCCACAGTCGCGAAGCGGCGATTCTGTCCACCTGCAATCGCAGCGAACTCTACCTGGAGCTGGAGCCCAGTCTGGCGGAAGCCGTGCTGGCCTGGCTCGCCCAGTACCACCGGGTGCCCCTGGAGGACCTGCGCGCCAGCATCTATCTGCACCAGGACGAAGCCGCGGTCCGCCACATGATGCGGGTGGCCGCGGGGCTGGATTCCATGGTGCTGGGCGAGCCGCAGATCCTCGGCCAGCTCAAGTCGGCCTATGCCGTGGCGCGTGAGGCCGGCACCGTCGGTCCGCTGCTGGGCCGGCTGTTCCAGGCCACCTTCAATACCGCCAAGGCGGTGCGCACCGACACGGCGATCGGTGAGAACCCGGTGTCGGTGGCCTTTGCCGCGGTCAGCCTGGCCAAGCAGATCTTCAGCGACCTCAGCCGCAGCCAGGCGCTGCTGATCGGCGCCGGCGAGACCATCACCCTGGTCGCCCGCCATCTGCACGAGCAGGGCGTGCGGCGCATCGTCGTCGCCAACCGCACCCTGGAGCGCGCCAGTCACCTGGCGGAAGAATTCGGCGCCCATACCGTGCTGCTGGCCGACATTCCCGACGAACTGGTCAACAGCGACATCGTCATCAGCTCCACCGCCAGCCAGTTGCCGATCCTCGGCAAGGGCGCGGTGGAGCGGGCGCTCAAGCAGCGTCGCCACAAGCCCATCTTCATGGTCGACATCGCCGTGCCGCGCGACATCGAGCCGGAGGTGAGCGAGCTGGAAGACGTCTACCTCTATACGGTGGACGACCTGCACGAGGTGGTGGCGGAAAATCTCAAGAGTCGCCAGGGCGCCGCCCAGGCCGCCGAAAAGCTGGTGCTGGCCGGGGTCGAGGACTTCATGCAGCGGCTGCGCGAGCGTGCCGCGGTGGACGTGGTCCGCGCCTATCGCCAGCAGGGCGAGCAGATCCGCGACGACGAACTGGCCCGCGCCCAGCGCCAGCTGGCCAACGGCGCCGATCCCCAGGAAGCCCTGGCGGCCCTGGCGCGCAGCCTCACCAACAAGCTGATGCACGCACCGAGCGTACAGCTCAAGAAACTATCCGCCGAGGGGCGCATCGATGCGCTGACCCTGGCTCAGGAACTCTTCGCCCTCGACGAGGGTTTGGACAAGACATGAAGACCTCTCTGTTGCACAAGCTCGACGGTCTGCAGGACCGCTTCGAGGAGCTGACCGCGCTGTTGGGCGACGCCGAAGTCATCAGCGACCAGACCCAGTTCCGCGCCTATTCCAAGGAATACGCCGAACTCGAGCCGGTCAGCCAAGCGTTCACCGAGTACCGCAAGGTGCAGGCCGATCTGGAGGGTGCCCAGGCGCTGCTCAAGGACAGCGATCCCGACCTGCGCGAGATGGCCGAGGAAGAGGTCGCCAGTGCCAAGGCGCGGTTGCAGGAGCTGGAGGACGAGCTGCAGCGCATGATGCTGCCGCGCGATCCCAACGACGGCCGCAACGTCTTCCTGGAAATCCGCGCCGGTACCGGTGGCGACGAGGCGGCGATCTTCGCCGGCGACCTGTTCCGCATGTATTCGCGCTATGCCGAACGCCAGGGCTGGCGCCTCGAGGTGCTCTCGGAGAACGAGGGCGAGCACGGCGGCTTCAAGGAGGTCATCGCCCGGGTCGAAGGCGACAACGTCTACGCCAAGCTCAAGTTCGAATCTGGTGCGCACCGGGTGCAGCGGGTCCCGGAGACCGAGTCCCAGGGCCGCATCCACACCTCGGCCTGTACCGTGGCGGTGCTGCCCGAGCCTGACGAGCAGCAGGCCATCGAGATCAATCCGGCCGATCTGCGCGTCGACACCTATCGCTCCTCGGGCGCGGGCGGCCAGCACGTCAACAAGACCGACTCCGCGGTGCGCATCACCCACCTGCCCACCGGCATCGTGGTGGAGTGCCAGGAAGAGCGCTCCCAGCACAAGAACCGCGCCAAGGCCATGGCCTGGCTGTCGGCCAAGCTCAACGACCAGCAGGACGCGGCGGCGCACAAGGAGATGTCCGACACTCGCCGGCTGCTGGTGGGTTCGGGTGATCGCTCCGAGCGCATCCGCACCTACAATTTTCCCCAGGGCCGGGTGACCGATCACCGCATCAACCTGACCCTCTATTCCCTGGGCGAGGTGGTCAACGGCGACGTCCAGCAGATCATCGACCCGCTGCTGCAGGAATACCAGGCTGACCAGCTGGCAGCGCTGGGAGACTGAAGCATGGCCACCATTGGCGCCCTGTTGCGCGAAAGCCAGTTGCCGGATTCGCCCAGCGCTCGTCTCGACGTGGAACTGCTGCTGGCCGCCGCTCTGGACAAGCCGCGCAGCTACCTGCGCACCTGGCCGGAAAAACTGGTGCCACGCGAGGCCCTGGCACGTTTCCAGGCCGATCTCGAACGTCGCCGGCAAGGCGAGCCGGTGGCCTATATTCTTGGGCAGCAAGGCTTCTGGTCGCTTGACCTGGAAGTGAGCGCCGACACCCTGATCCCGCGGCCCGACACCGAGGTGCTGGTGGAAACCGCCCTGGCGCTGCCGCTGGCCGACGAGGTGCGAGTACTGGATCTGGGCACGGGTACCGGCGCCATCGCCCTGGCCCTGGCCCATGAACGGCCACGCTGGCAGGTCAGCGGCGTGGATCGCATCCCGGCGGCGGTGGCGCTGGCCCAGCGCAATGCCCAGCGCCTGCGCCTGGGCAACGTCACCTTTCAGCCCAGTCACTGGTTCGCCGCCCTCGCCGGGCAGCGCTTCGAGCTGATCGTCAGCAATCCCCCCTATATCGCCGGCAGCGATCGCCATCTCGACGAGGGCGATGTGCGTTTCGAGCCACGCAGCGCCCTGGTGGCCGGGGCCGATGGCCTGGACGACATCCGCGAGCTGATCGGGGCGGCGCCCGCGCACCTGCAGCCGGGGGGCTGGCTGTGGCTGGAACACGGCTTCGACCAGGCCGCCGCGGTGCGCGAACTGCTGGTCCGCCAGGGTTTCGCCGAGGTCGAGAGTCGCCAGGACCTGGGCGGTCACGCGCGTATCAGTGGAGGCCGCTGGCCATGCTGAGCGACGGCGAACTGCTGCGCTACAGCCGGCAGATCCTGCTGGCCCAGGTGGATATCGCTGGCCAGCTGCGGCTGAAGGACGCCAAGGTGCTCATCGTCGGCCTCGGTGGGCTGGGTTCGCCGGTGGCGCTCTATCTGGCCGCGGCCGGCGTCGGCGAATTGCACCTGGCCGATTTCGACCAGGTCGACCTGAGCAATCTGCAGCGCCAGGTGCTGCATGACGAGAGTCGCATCGGCCAAGGCAAGGTGGATTCCGCCCTGCAACGGCTGGCGGCGCTCAATCCCGAGGTACGCCTGGTGCCGTGGCGCGAGGCGCTGGACGCCGACAGCCTGGCGGCGCGCGTCGCCGCGGTGGATCTGGTGCTGGACTGCTCGGACAACTTCACCACCCGGGCGGCGGTGAATGCCGCCTGCGTGGCCCAGGGGCGGCCGCTGGTGAGTGGCGCCGCCATTCGCCTGGAGGGCCAGCTCAGCGTCTTCGATCCGCGCCGCGCCGACAGTCCCTGCTACCACTGCCTCTATGGCGAGGGCAGCGAGGCCGAACTCAGTTGCAGCGAAGCCGGGGTGCTGGGTCCGGTGGTGGGCCTGGTGGGCAGTCTGCAGGCGCTGGAAGCGCTCAAGCTCCTGGCCGGTTTCGGCGAGCCGCTGGTGGGTCGGCTGCTGCTGGTGGATGCGGCAGGCAGCCGCTTCCGTGAATTGCGGGTCAAGCGCGATCCGGGTTGCCCGGTGTGCGGCGCCCGCCATGGCTGACGAGGCGCCGATCGGGGTCTTCGACTCAGGCGTCGGCGGCTTGTCGGTGCTGGCCGAGATACGGCAGCTGTTGCCGGCGGAAACCCTGCATTACGTCGCCGACTGCGGCCATATCCCCTATGGCGAAAAAACCCCTGCCTTCATCCGCGAGCGCTGCCAGCTGATCGCGGCGCGGCTGCACGCCCAGGGCGCAAAGGCGCTGGTGGTGGCCTGCAACACCGCCACCGTGGCGGCGGTCGCTGATCTGCGCGAACGCTATCCCCAGTGGCCCATCGTCGGCATGGAGCCGGCGGTTAAGCCGGCGGCCGCGGCTACCCGCAATGGCCGGGTCGGGGTGCTGGCCACCACCGGTACCTTGCAGAGCGCCAAGTTCGCCGCCTTGCTGGACCGCTTCGCCCTGGGCGTCCAGGTGCTGACCCAGCCCTGTCCGGGGCTGGTGGAGCAGGTCGAGCGCGGCGATCTGCACGGCCCCGAGACCCGGCGTCTGCTGCAGGGCTTTCTCGAACCGCTGTTGGCGGCGGAGTGCGACACCTTGATCCTGGGCTGCACCCATTATCCCTTCCTGCGGCCCCTGCTGGCCGAGCTGGTGCCGCCGGAAGTCATCCTGGTGGATACCGGCGCCGCCGTGGCGCGGCGCTTGCAAAGTCTGCTGGCGGTGGCTGGACGCCTGGCCAGCGGGCCGGCCGGCCCGACGCGCATCTGGACGTCTGGCCCACCCACCGAGCTAAGCGCGGTGCTGCCGCAGCTCTGGCCGGCAGGGGCCGAGGTAAAGGCGTTCGTCTGACTTTCTGCCCGGGTTTCGCTCGCCAAACGGTCGTCCAGCGACTAGCATCCGACCCTGTAGGTAAAAATGTCCAAGGCTGTGAACACCTTCACGTCTTGATGGTCAATGCTGGCAGTTCGTAAAAACTAGAAACATCCATAAGGGCACTTTCATGAACAACAAATTGCTTTCCCTTGCAGTGGCCGCCGCGCTTTCGCTGGGTGGCATGGCGTCGGCACAGGCTGTGGAAATCACCGGGGCAGTCGGAGCCACCAGCCAGAGCGGCATGACCTATCGCATTGGTGCCGGTTGGAATTGGGACAAGAGCTGGTGGCAGAGCTCTACCGGCCGCCTGACCGGTTACTGGGATGCGGGCTACACCTATTGGGAAGGCGACAACGGGCGCTCTTCCGATCAGCATTCGTTGTCCTTCGCCCCGGTATTCGTCTACGAATTCGGCCAGGGTCATGTGAAGCCCTTCGTCGAAGCCGGTATCGGCGTCGCGGTCTTCTCCAGCACCAAGGTTGGCGAGCAGGACCTAGGTTCGGCGTTCAACTTCGAAGACCGTATCGGCCTGGGCCTGAAGATCGGCGACACCCAGCGCGTCGGCATTCGCGCGACCCATTATTCCAACGCGGGCATCAAGCAGCCCAACGATGGCATCGAGTCCTATGCGCTGTTCTACAGCCACACTCTCTGATCCAGGGCTGATATGAAAAAAGCCGGATCTAGTCCGGCTTTTTCGTGTCCGTCTTGCGCGCCATGCCGCGGTAGGTGGCCAGCGCCCGCTGGCGACTTTCGCCCAGGTCCACCAGGGGGGTGAGGTAACGGCCCCCCGGGGTGTGCACGGCCTTGCCCTTGAGCTCGGCCAGTTCCGGTACCCAGGTGCGCACATAGTCGCCGCGGGCATCGATCTTGAGCGCCTGGGTGTGGGGATTGAACACCCGAAAATAGGGCACCGAGTCGGTACCGGTGGAGGCGCTCCACTGCCAGCCACCGTTGTTGGAAGCCAGGTCGCCATCGATGAGATGCTGCATGAACCAGCGCTCGCCTTCGCGCCAGTCGATCAGCAGGTTCTTGCAGAGGAACATGGCGGTCAGCATGCGCATGCGGTTGTGCATCCAGCCGGTCTGCAAGAGCTGGCGCATGGCGGCATCGATGAGGGGGATGCCGGTGCGCCCCTGTTGCCAGGCCGCCAGGCCCTCGGGGTCGTCGCGCCAGGGCAGGGCGGTCAGCGCCCGGTTGAACGGCTGGTGCCGCGATACCCAGGGATAGCCCACCAGCACGTGGCGATAGAATTCGCGCCAGAGCAACTCGGTGATCCAGGTGGCCGCGCCCTGCATACCGCCGCTGAGCAGGCCATCGTTGGCCCGAACCGCTGCCTGCAGGCATTGCCGCGGCGTCAGCACTCCCGCATTGAGATAGGCCGACAATTGGCTGGTACCGGGTTCTGAGGGGATGTCCCGCGCCTGGTGATAATCGCCCAGATCCTCCTGGATGAAGGCTTCCAGGCGCTGCAGCGCCGCCTCTTCGCCGGCCGGCCACAGCCGTTGCACCTCGAGCGAGGGGGTGACGAAGCCCTCGACCGAGCTGGGCGACTCGTCGGCCTGGAGCGGGCCCTTCCGCTGCTTGCCGGGGGCAGGCAGGGGCGCTGGCAGACCGGTTTCCAGGCGCGCCAGGCACGTCTTCTTGAATTGGCCGAAGACCTTGAAATAACCCCCGCTCTTGGTCAGTACCGTTCCCGGCGCGAACAGTGTCTGGTCCAGATAGCGATGGGCGGCCAGCCCTGCCGCATCGAAGGCCTCTGCCACGGCGTCATCCCGGGCGGCTTCGTTGACGCCGTATTCGTCGTTGAAGTGCAGGTGTTCGATGCCCAGTTCCCTGGCCAGGTCGAGCAACACCTGGGGTGCCTGCGCCCAGCGCTCGGCGTTGCGGATCAGCAAGGGAATGCCGAGGGACTTGAGCGTCTTGCCCAGGGCGGCGAGATTGCGCAGCCAGAAGTCGACCTTGACCGCGGCCTCGTCGTGCGCCTGCCACTGGGCAGGACTTAGCAGGAACACGGCCGTCACCGGCCCCTGCTCGGCGGCGGCGTGGAGAGCGGGGTGATCGAGGGTGCGCAGGTCGGTACGAAACCAGACAAGCTGACTCATGCATGCCGATCCTGACGCAGCAGTCCGGCACTCTGCAGGCGATCGAAGGCCTCGCCCGGACTACGCGCCGGGGCGGCGTCGGCGGTGAGGGATTCGCCCAGGGCACCCAGGGTCAGGCAGGGGCGGGCATGGCGATTGGCAAAGGTCTGCAGCTGGCGACGCAATTCACTGTCGGGACGGCTGTCACGGCAGAGGATCAGCGCCCGCGGGTCGAGCTGCTCGACCAGGCGATCGAGATTAGCCGCGGGAATCGACCATTCCACCACTTCGACGGGACAGTCCGTGGCGCTGATCAGCCAGGCGCAGAGCCACAGCGAGACATTCATCGGCGTCTCGTCGAGATTGAGCAGTACCAGCGGCGCACCGCGCAGGCTGTGCTGACTGTGGTAGATCCGCGCGCCCAGCTTGCTGCGCAGCCAGGACTGGAAAAACACCTGTTGCAGGCGACCGTCGTCGGTGGCCTGGCTGAGTCGCTCCAGTTCCCGCAGCAACGGCCACAGCAACTGATCCAGCAGCACCCGCGGCGGATAGAGGGAGGCGGCGCGGTTGTAGGCCTCGTCCAGGATGCGCGAGGCGAGCCGGCCAATGGCGTCCATCATCTCCTGGTGAATGCCCTGCCAGGGCGTATCGCTGGGCACCGCTGCCGGTCGTTGGTCGTCGAGCAGGCCCTTGACCTGGCTGACCGCCACACCGCGGGCGATCCAGGCGAGGATCTGCTGCACCCGAACCACATGGGCCTCGCTGTACAACCGGTGTCCCTTGGGGGTGCGCTTGGGGACCAGCAGGCCGTAACGCCGCTCCCAGGCCCTCAGGGTCACGGCGTTGACGCCGGTACGCCGGGCGATTTCCCGGATGGGCAGCCAGCCTTCGTGCAAGGCGGACTGATAATCCTGCTCCTCGCCATTCGACGGTGAGGGCAAGGGAATGACGCTAGATGGCATTTCGCAGACTCAGACGTTCAGGGTGCGGTTGGAGATAGGCCTGCTCGTTCACATAACGATCCGGATGCTGGCGGAAGTGGTGCTTGAGCAGCGTCAGGGGCACGACCAGGGGGACGATGCCCTCGTGGTACTGCTCGATCAGCTGCTGCATTTCCTGCTTCTCGCTGTCGCTCAGGACCCGGCGCAGATAACCGAAGAGATGATAGAGCACATTGCAGTGAGTACCACGGGTAGCGCACTTTTTCAGTGCAGCCATCAGGCCGCTGAAATACTCCTGACCCAGCTCGTCCAGATTGCGCTGACCGATGCTGCCGACCAACTGCCCAAGGGCCCGTGCACGATGGGCATCGTGGGCCATGAGCTGGTACTTGTAGCGCGAATGATAGGACAGCAGCGCCCGCGCCGTCAGACCCTGTTGCAGCAGTTGCTGCCAATGGGCATGGGCGAAAACCCGGGTGACGAAGTTTTCCCGCAGCACCGCATCGTTCAGCCGACCGGCCTCTTCGACCGGCAGGTCCGGGCGTAGACGCATGATGGCGGCGGCGAACAGACCGCGGCCGTCGGTTTCACTGCCTTGGCCATTGGCGTGATAGACCTTGACCCTTTCCATGCCGCAAGAGGGCGACTTCTGCATGAAGATGAAGCCGGATAGGTCGGCGAGCTCGCCCGCCATCTTTTCCCCGTAGGCGGTCAGGGCGGCGGTCACGTCCAGGCTGGGATTCAAGGTGCCGACGGCACGCGGCGCCTGGGAATCGCCCACCAGGCGGATGGGCTCGCGCGGCGTACCGAGGCCGATGGCCATCTCCGGGCAGACCCGGACGAAATCGAAATGCTCGGCGAAGGTCTGGCTGCAGAGCCGGGATTCCTTGTGTCCACCGTTGTAGCGGACTTCGTCACCCAGCAGGCAGGCACTGATGCCGAGGCGTGGACGGGGCAGGCTGGAAGAGGCGTTAGCAAGCATGGAGATCCCCTGTCGTGTATTTTCTTGTACAAGGATTTCTATTTTGTACAAGTTTGGTGCAACTTTCGACAGGGGGCTTCGGCAAAAGATTCGTCTCAGGTTACAGACGGTATGCGCTTCGTCGCTTAGTCCAGACTACCCAGGAGCTGCTGCGCGGCCTCATGACCACTCAACCAGGCACCTTCCACGCGTCCGCTGGAGCACCAGTCGCCACAGACGAAGACGCCCATGTCGGGATCGGCCAGGGCGCCCCATTGGTGGGGTTGCGCGGGTCGCGCATAGAGCCAGCGATGGGCCAGGGTAAAGCTCGGCGCCGGCAGCGGGCAGCCGATCAACTCGGCGAAGGCGCCATGCAGCCGTTCGATCACCTCTTCCTTGGAGGCGTCGAGATGCGCCTTGCTCCAAGCGCTGGTGGCGTGCAGTACCCAGGTGTCCAGGGTGGTGTCGCGTTCGGGCTTGCAGCGATTGCGCGCCAGCCAGTCCAGTTCGCTGTCCTGCACGAAGCAGCCTTCCACCGGGGTTTGCAGGGGCGTGGCGAAGGCCAGGGCCACCGACCAGGTCGGCTCCATGCTGACGCCGGCCACGGTGGCCGCCAGCTTGGGCACGCTGGAGAGCAGCGCCGTGGCCTGAGGCGCCGGCATGGCGATGACGACCTGGGCGAAAGGGCCGTGGGTCTCGCCGCTGGCGTCCAGCAGGTGCCAGTGCTGGGCCCCACGAAAGACGTCGGTGATACGGCAGTCGAAGGTGACCGGCAGGTCGCTCAGCAGATGGCGGGTGATGGCGCTCATGCGCGGTACCCCGACCCAGCGTGGCTGCTCGTCCTGGGACGGACTCAGGCGCCCGTCGCGATACTGGTAGAGCACCGGATTCCATTCGGCCGCGCAACCGGCCCGCCGCCATTCGTTGAGGGCGTCGATGAAGCGGCGATCGCGAGCGGTGAAATACTGGGCGCCCAGGTCCAGGGCCCCGGCTTCGCTTCTCTTGCTGGCCATGCGGCCGCCGCTGCCGCGGCTCTTGTCGAAGATCTGGACCTGCTGCCCGGCGCGAATCAGCGTCTGGGCTGCGGCAAGTCCGGCTATTCCTGCGCCAACGATGGCGATGGGGGCAGTCATGATGGACCTCGCTTGTCTGACGATTCGCCCTTGTCGAACGTTTGCGCGTGCAAGGGCTCTACGGCTACGACTGGCAACCGTTCTGGATCTTTCGACCCACGACCATACCAAACAATCCTCTTCCCTTCGTTCAGATGCATCCGGGCGGCAGGGCAATACGAGAAGGAAGTGACGACATGCATATCCTGCTGACAGGTGGCACCGGATTGATCGGCCGTGCGCTGTGCCGCCAATGGGCGGCCGCTGGGCACCAACTCACCGTGCTCAGCCGCGACCCGTCACGGGTGGCGCGTGAGTGCGGACCCGGCGTGCGCGGCATCGCTCAATTGGAGGCGCTGGGCGACGAGCACCTGGATGCAGTGGTCAATCTGGCCGGCGCGCCCATAGCCGACAAGCCCTGGACCCGCAGTCGCAAGGCCGAACTCTGGCAGAGCCGCATCGGCACCACCGAGCGGTTGATGGAGTGGCTGCGTGGGCGCAGCCAGAAGCCCGCGGTGCTGCTGTCGGGCTCGGCCACCGGCTTCTATGGCGACAGCGGCGAGAAGCCGGTGAGCGAAGCGGACAGCCTGGCCGGCGCCGACTTCGCCGGCGAGCTGTGCCTGGCCTGGGAGCAGATCGCCAACGAGGCCGAGCAACTGGGTATCCGCGTGGTCAACCTGCGCACCGGCCTGGTGCTGGCCGCCGACGACGGCTTCCTGCTGCGGTTGTTGCCGCCGTTCCGCTTCGGCCTGGGCGCGCGCCTGGGCAACGGACGCCAATGGATGCCCTGGATTCATTTACAGGATCAAATCGGGGCCATCGATTTTCTTCTCAACCGCAGCGACGCCCAGGGTCCTTATAATCTCTGTGCCCCCGAGCCAGTGCGCAACCGGGACTTCACCGAGGCGCTGGGACGGGCCTTGCGGCGCCCGGCGCGATTGCTGATTCCCGCCTTCGCCCTGCGCCTGATGGGAGAGCTGTCCATCCTCTTGCTGGGTGGTCAGCGCGCCCGGCCCGAGCGCCTGCTCGCTGCCGGCTATGTCTTTCGCTATCCCGAGCTGGATGCGGCCCTGGCCGACCTGCTCGCCGCCAAGGATTCACGATGACTACCAACGCTCTGCTGCTCGCCAACCTGGGTTCGCCCGATTCGCCCCACGTCCCCGACGTGAAGCGCTATCTGAACCAGTTCCTGATGGATCCCTATGTGGTCGATCTGCCCTGGCCACTGCGTCGGCTGCTGGTGTCGCTGGTGCTGATCAAGCGGCCCGCCGCCTCGGCCGAGGCCTATGAGTCGATCTGGTGGGACGATGGCTCACCGCTGATCGTGCTCAGCCGCCGGCTGCAGGAGGCCGTGCGGCCCCTCTGGCGCCATGGTCCGGTGGAGTTGTGCATGAGATACGGCGAGCCCTCGGTGGAGTCGGTGCTCAAGCGCCTGGCCAGCCAGGGCATCCGCGAGGTGACCTATGCGCCGCTCTATCCGCAATTCGCCGACAGCACCACCACCACCGCCATCGTCGAGGCGCGGCGGGTGATCGAGGCCCACCAGCTGCCGCTGACGCTGAAGATCCTGCCGCCCTTCTACGACCGCCCGGAATACCAGGCGGCACTAGCGGCCAGCGTCGAGCCCTATCTCGAGGAGCCCTACGACCACCTGCTGCTGTCCTTCCACGGCCTGCCCGAGCGGCACATCCGCAAGCTGGTCAAGGATCGCAGCCACGACCTGCGCGCGCCGGACAGCAGCAAGGTCACCGCCAAGGCGCTGGCCGTCTGCTACCGCAGCCAGTGCCAGCGCACCGCCGAGCTGGTGGCCCGGCGCCTGGGCATTCCTGATGGCAAGTGGTCGGTGTCCTTCCAGTCACGGCTGGGCAAGGACAAGTGGATCGAGCCCTACACCGAGGCGCGGCTGGACGAGCTGGCCAAGGCCGGCGTCAAGCGCCTGCTGGTGATGTGCCCGGCCTTTGTCGCCGACTGCATCGAGACGCTGGAAGAGATCGGCGATCGCGGGCGCGAGCAGTTCATCGAAGCCGGTGGCCGGGAGCTGGTGCTGATTCCCTGCGTCAACGACAACCCGGCCTGGGCGCAGGCGCTGGTAGAACTGTGCGAAGAGGTGGCGGAGCTGCCGCCGCAGCCGATCGAGCAACCCCGGATGCCGGCCTAGGCCGGCATCCTGAGGCCACTCCCTAGAGCAGCGGACGCTCCGGGGGTTCGGCGTCCTTCTTCCAGGCGTTGTGCCCGGGCAGGACCAGGTTGAGGCCGATGGCGATCAGGCCGCAGAGAGAGATGCCCTTGAGGCCGATCTCGCCGTTGCCGAAGACGATGCCACCGATGCCGAACACCAGGGTCACCGAGACGATCACCAGGTTGCGCGCCTCGGACAGATCCACCTGGTGGCGGATCAGGATGTTCAGCCCCACCACCGCGATGGAGCCGAACAGCAGGCAGAGGATGCCGCCCATGACCGGCACCGGGATGGTCTGCAGCGCCGCGCCGAACTTGCCGACGAAGGCCAGCACCATGGCGAAGCCCGCCGCCCACAGCATGACCCGCGGATTGTGGTTCCTGGTCAGCATCACCGCGCCGGTCACCTCGGCGTAGGTGGTGTTGGGCGGTCCGCCGAACAGGCCGGCGGAGGAGGTGGCCAGGCCGTCACCCAGCAGGGTGCGGTGCAGACCGGGTTGCTTGAGGTAGTTCTTGCCGGTCACCCCGCCCACCGCGATTACCCCGCCGACATGCTCGATGGCCGGCGCCAGGGCCACCGGGACCATGAATAGGATGGCGCCCCAATGGAATTCCGGCGCGACGAAGGCCGGGATCGCCAGCCAGGGCGCAGCGCCGATGCCCTCGGTATGGACGATGCCGAAGACGAAGGCCAGCGCGTAGCCGACAAAGACTCCGGCGAGGATGGGCACCAGGCGGAACATGCCCTTGCCGTAGATGGCCACCAGCAGGGTGGTGACCAGCGCCGGCATGGAAATCATCATCGCCGTGGCATAGGGCACCAGCTGGGCGCTGCCGTCACCGGCCTTGCCCATGGCCATGTTGGCCGCCACCGGCGACAGGCCCAGGCCGATGGAGATGATCACCGGGGCGATCACCACCGGCGGCAGCAGGCGATCAATGAAGCCCACGCCACGCAGCTTCACCGCCAGCCCCAGGAAGGTGTAGACGAAGCCGGCCGCCACCACCCCGCCCAGTACCGCCGGCAAGCCGAATTCCGCCTTGGCGGCGATGATCGGGGCGATGAAGGCGAAGCTCGATGCCAGGAACACCGGTACCTGGCGGCCGGTGACCAGATGGAACAGTAGGGTGCCGAAGCCTGCGGTGAACAGGGCCACATTGGGGGCCATGCCGGTGATCAGCGGCATCAGCACCAGGGCGCCAAAGGCCACGAAGAGCATCTGGGCGCCCACCACGATCTCCCGCCAGAGCGGTTCCCGCGCGGTCACGCTCAGGCGTCCTTCTGCTTGGTGCCGAAGATCTTGTCACCGGCATCGCCCAGCCCCGGCAGGATGTAGCCGTGCTCGTTGAGGCGCTCGTCGATGGAGGCGGTGTAGAGGCGCACGTCCGGATGGGCTTCCTCGACCGCGGCGATGCCTTCGGGCGCCGCCACCAGCACCAGGGCGCGAATTTCCTTGGCCCCGGCCTTCTTCAGCAGGTCGATGGTGGCGATCATGGAGCCGCCGGTGGCCAGCATGGGATCGATGATCATGGCCATCCGCTGGTCCAGTTCACCCACCAGCTTTTCCAGGTAGGTGTGGGCCTGCAGGGTGGATTCGTTGCGGGCGAGGCCGACCACGCTGACCCGGGCGCTGGGGATCAGGCTGAGCACGCCGTCGAGCATGCCGATGCCGGCGCGCAGGATGGGCACCACGGTGACCTTCTTGCCGGAGATCTTTTCCACCTTGACGGTGCCGCACCAGCCCTCGATGTCCACCTCTTCCACCGGCAGGTCCTTGGTCGCCTCGTAGGTGAGCAGGGCACCGACTTCCTGGGCCAGTTCGCGAAAGTTCTTGGTGCTGATGTCGGCGCGCCGCATCAGGCCGAGCTTGTGACGGATGAGCGGATGGCGGATTTCGTGAACGGGCATGGGATTCTCCAGAGACGGTAGGGCAGCGGATCGAGGACGGTTTCGGTACGACCGGCGGCCCGAAGGCCTGCCGCAGGAAGGGCAGGCGCACAAAAAAACCGCGGTACATTAAAGCATCCGACCCGAGGTGGGCAGTACCCTGCGACAATAGTAGCCGCCTGGCGGCGCTTGAGATCGGTCCGCGGTGTCTGTACCTTTGCCGCCTTTTATCCGCGCCAACCATCAGGCCGGCGCCCCGTCCCCCCCGGAGAAGCCCCATGTCCGCCGATCTCGCCCACATCCGCCAGGTCATGCAGGAAGCCGATTGCCTGTATGACGAAGCCCAGGTCGAAGCGGCCATCGACCGGCTCGCCGCATCCATCACCGCCGATCTCGCCGAGCGTAATCCGGTGGTCTTCTGCGTCATGAACGGCGGCTTGATCCTGACCGGCAAGCTGGCCACCCGGCTGAATTTCCCGCTGGAGATGTCCTATCTGCACGCTACCCGCTATCGCAACGAGACCACCGGCGGCGAGCTGTTCTGGAAGGCCAAGCCCGAGGTGTCCTTCATCGATCGCGACGTGCTGATCGTCGACGACATCTTCGACGAGGGCCACACCCTCAAGGCCATCATCGACTTCTGCCGCCACGCCGGTGCTCGCGAGGTCCATACCGCCGTGTTGATCGACAAGACCCACGACCGCAAGGTCAAGGGCCTGGAGGCCACCTACGTCGGCCTGCCCTGCATCGATCGCTACATCTTCGGCTACGGCATGGACTACAAGGGCTACTGGCGCAACGCACCCGGCATCTATGCCGTAAAGGGGCTGTGACCGCGCGGCTGTTCGATCAGGCGTTGTTCGCCGACCTGCTCCGGCAGGCGGCGGCCAGCCCGCGACGGCGCGCCCATCACAACCTGCACAGCATGGATGAGCCCTGCCATCGCCTGGTGGTGGGGATGTGCGAAGACAGCTACATACCGCCCCACCGCCATCTGGATCCGCGTAAGGCCGAGAGTCTGCTGGTGCTGCAGGGCCGGCTGGGGCTGCTGACCTTCAGCGACGAGGGGCAGGTGCTGGTGCGCCGCGAATTGTCCCAGCGCGCCGGTTGCCCGGGCGTCGATCTCGCCCCCGGGCACTACCATGCGCTGGTGGCCCTGGACGGCGACTGCCTGTTCTTCGAATGCAAGGCCGGGCCCTTCGTGCCGCTGGGCGAGGGTGAACGACCGGCCTGGGCCCCGCTGGAGGGTGCACCCGACGCCAAGCGCTATCGCAGCTGGATGCGCGCTCAATTCGATTGAACTTTCGACCAGGGTCGCGGTATCACCACGGTTTGTCACTGGCGGGCAGGCGAGGGGCAGGGTTAGAATCGGTCCTCCTTTTCTCCAAAGAATCCCCCAGCACAGGTAGCCAAAGGATGCGCAAGGATAAAAAGCAGGTCATCGGTGAAGCGATCAACGACGAGCAGATCAGGCTGTTCCTCGATGTCGAACCGGCGGACGATACCCCCGCGTCTCTGCACAAGCTGGTCAAGGCCTATCGCGGCCTGCGTCCGGACGATTTCGAGCGCTTCGTCGGCTTCTTCGTCGAGGCCGGCTACGACCTGGATGCCCGCAACGACCAGGGCGAGGACTTCATCGAACTGATCCGCAGCCATCGTCAGGCCGAGCCCTATATCGACGCCCTGCGCGCCGCCCACGCCTGATTCGGTTGATAAGTGCCTGCGCTCGGTTATGCTGCGTTAAAAACCGGCTCGGAATGCTCATTTACCCTGTGTAAACTCCGCTTCCTCGCCGATTTTTGCCTTGCCTGACCTTCGCTCGGCGACTTCTCAAGCAAGCCTAAAAAAGAAACCCCGCCATGGCGGGGTTTCTTTTTGCCTGGTGAACGAGCCGCCTGAGCGGCCCGTCGGCCATCAGGCGTCGCGGTTGCGGGTCAGCAGCGCGGGCTTCTCGCTGCGCGGCCGGCTTGGCATCTCTTCCAGCTGCTCCAGGGTCGGCAGGCGATCGGCACGCGACGGCTTGTGCACGATCTTCGGCTGCGGCTTGTTCGACGCCCGCTCTTCCGTAGCATAGGCGCGTGGCTCGCTGGGCGCGGCTTCATAGGGCCGGGCGGCGCGGGGCTGGCCGTTCTGACCACGCCGCTTGCCGGGCTGCTGCTGTTGCTGGCTGCGCGGACCGCGGGCAGCGCCCTGGCCTTGACCCTGACGGAGCTGGCCCTGGCCGCCGGTCGTGGCGGCGCGCGGCGCGTTGCCGCCGTTGCCACTGCGCGGACCCTTGCGGCCCTTGCCCTGGTAGGGACTCACGTAGTCGACGCTGTTGCCGAAGTTGTCGTAGGCGTCATCCAGAAATTCTTCCGGATCACGATTGCGCGGCTGCTGCACAACGGCCTGGCCGGGTTGCGCATTGGCCTGACCGGCGTCATCGCGATCGCGGCGGTCGCGACGATTGCGGGAACGACCCTTGCGCTCGCCCTGGGGCTGGGCGCCGGACTGCTCGCCACTGGCCGCCTTGCCCTGGTTCTGGCCCTGGCCCTGATTCTGGCCTTTGCCTTCGCTGCGCGCCGGCTTGTCGGCCTTCTTCTGGCGATTCTGCTGCGGCTTGCCACGGGGTTCGCGCGGGGCGCGCACTTCCGGCTGCTCGGGCGGCACGGACTGCGGATCGAAGCCCTGCATGTCGCCATCCGGAATGCTCTGCTTGGTCAGGCGCTCGATGGCCTTGAGTAGCTTTTCTTCGTCCGGCGCCACCAGCGAGATGGCTTCGCCACTGCGACCGGCCCGGCCGGTACGGCCGATGCGGTGCACATAGTCTTCCTCGACATTGGGCAGCTCGAAGTTGACCACGTGGGGCAACTGGTCGATGTCCAGGCCGCGGGCGGCGATGTCGGTGGCGACGAGGACGCGAACCTCGTTGCTCTTGAAGTCGGCCAGGGCCTTGGTGCGGGCATTCTGGCTCTTGTTGCCATGGATCGGCGCGGCCGGCAGGCCATGCTTGTTCAGGTACTCGGCCAGGCGGTTGGCGCCGTGCTTGGTGCGAGTGAACACCAGCACCTGTTCCCAGGCACCCAGGGTGATCAGGTGGGCGAGCAGGGCGCGCTTCTGGTTGGCCGGAATGCGGAACAGCCGCTGTTCGATGCGCTCGACGGTGGTGTTCGGCGGGGTGACCTCGATCCGCTCGGGATCCTGCAGCAACTTGCCGGCGAGGTCGGTGATGTCCTTGGAGAAGGTGGCCGAGAACAGCAGATTCTGGCGCTGCGCCGGCAGGCGGGCCAGGACCTTCTTCACGTCATGGATGAAACCCATGTCGAGCATGCGGTCGGCTTCGTCCAGCACCAACACCTCGACGGCGGACAGATCGACGCTCTGCTGGCCGGCGAGGTCCAGCAGCCGACCCGGGCAGGCGACGAGGACATCGACACCCTTGGCCAGGGCGGTGACCTGCGGCTTGAGGCCGACGCCACCGAAGACGCAGGCGCTGCGCATGGGCAGGTCGCGGGCATAGACCTTGAAACTGTCGTGCACCTGAGCCGCCAGTTCGCGGGTCGGGGTGAGCACCAGTACCCGGGGCTGCTTGGCCACATAGTGGTGACCGTCGGGATGACCGTTGGGAAACAGGCGCTCGAGCACCGGCAGCGCGAAGCCACCGGTCTTGCCGGTGCCGGTCTGGGCAGCCACCATCAGATCGCGACCCTGCAGGACGGCCGGAATGGCGCGTTGCTGAACAGGCGTGGGATTCGTGTAGCCAGCGTCTTCCACGGCGCGGGCAAGGGCCTCGGAGAGACCGAGGGAAATGAAGGACATGCGGGGTTCCTGTCTCTGTCGGCGTCCCGCCGACGTGGGGGCGCGGTTGCGCTGCCGGTTGACGTCCGAAAGGTTTCGGACGTCTCGCCCACCCTCATCATCCTGCGCTGGATGAAGAGTCGGGCGATGACCGGTAGCGGTAATCACGATTGGGCGAAGTCGCCGCCAGTTCGCCTGGCCGACTTCAAAAACCGAGGTTTCGCCAGATGGCGATACACGGCTCCGCTTGGTTCAGGGTGTAGAAGTGCACACCGGGTGCCCCGCCTTCGAGCAGTCGCTCGCAGAGGGCGGTCATGACTTCTTCGCCAAAGGCCTGGATGCTCTGGGTATCGTCACCGTAGGCTTCCAGTTGCTTCCGCAGCCAGCGTGGCAGTTCAGCGCCACAGGCATCGGAGAAGCGTGCCAACTTGCTGTAGTTGGTAATCGGCATGATGCCAGGGATCACCGGGGCTTCGACTCCCAGTTTGCGGACACGTTCCACAAAATGGAAGTAGCAGTCGGCGTTGAAGAAGTACTGGGTGACCGCGCGGTCAGCACCGGCCTCCATCTTGTACACGAAATTGCGCACGTCGTCCGTAAAGCTGCGCGCCTGCGGATGGGTTTCCGGATAGGCGGCGACTTCGATATGGAAGTGATCGCCGGTCTCCTCGCGGATGAAGGCGACCAGATCGCTGGCATAGCGCAATTCGCCACCGCCGGACAGGCCCATGCCGGACGGCAGGTCGCCGCGCAGGGCGACGATGCGGTTGATGCCGGCTTCCTGGTACTGCTGCAGCAACTCGCGCAGCTTGGCCTTGCTGTCGCCGACGCAGGACAGGTGCGGCGCGGTCGGTACCCCGACCTCGTCGTTGAGCTGGCGCACGGTGCGATAGGTGCCGTCGCGGGTGGAACCGCCGGCGCCGTAGGTGCAGGAAAAGAACTCCGGCCCGTGGCCCGCCAGCTGCCGCGCCGTGGCGATCAGCTTCTCGTGGCCCGCTTCGGTCTTGCAGGGAAAGAATTCGAAACTCAGACTGGGTTTCACGGCGTCTCTCTCGTGAGCAGCCTCCCGCTCCGGGGAGCGGGAGGCTTGGCCATCAGTAACGGTAGCTGTCGGGCTTGAAGGGGCCTTCCTGGGTCACGCCGATGTACTTGGCCTGAGCCTCGGTCAGGCGGGTCACCACGCCACCGAAGCCCTTGACCATTTCCAGCGCCACCTCTTCGTCGAGCTTCTTGGGCAGGACCATGACGGTGACGTTGGCGGTCTTCTCGGCGACCGGCAGGTCGGCGAACTTCTCCTGGTACAGGTGGATCTGCGCCAGCACCTGGTTGGCGAAGGAACCGTCCATGATGCGGCTGGGATGGCCGGTGGCATTGCCCAGGTTCACCAGACGGCCTTCGGCCAGCAGGATCAGGTAGTCGTCGTTGGTCGGATCGACGGTCAGGCCGGTGCGGTGGATCTTGTGCACCTGCGGCTTCACCTCTTCCCAGCCCCAGTGCTGGCGCATGAAGGCGGTGTCGATCTCGTTGTCGAAATGACCGATGTTGCACACCAGGGCACGCTTCTTCAGTGCCTTGAGCATGTTGGCGTCACAGACGTTGACGTTGCCGGTGGTGGTGACGATCAGGTCGATCTTGCCCAGCAGGGCGCGATCCACGGAGGCTTCGGTGCCGTCGTTCAGGCCGTCGACATAGGGCGAGACCAGCTCGTAGCCGTCCATGCAGGCCTGCATGGCGCAGATCGGGTCAACTTCCGAGACCTTGACGATCATGCCTTCCTGACGCAGCGAGGCAGCCGAACCCTTGCCCACGTCGCCGTAGCCGATCACCAGCGCCTGCTTGCCGGACAGCAGGTGGTCGGTGGCACGCTTGATGGCGTCGTTGAGGCTGTGGCGGCAGCCGTACTTGTTGTCGTTCTTGCTCTTGGTGACCGAGTCGTTGACGTTGATCGCCGGGACCTTGAGGGAGCCGTCCTTGAGCATGTCCAGCAGGCGGTGCACGCCGGTGGTGGTCTCTTCGGTGATGCCGTGCACGCGTTCCAGCACCTGGGGGTACTTGTCGTGCAGGATCTGGGTCAGGTCACCGCCGTCGTCCAGCACCATGTTGGCGTCCCAGGGCTGGCCATCCTTGAGGATGGTCTGCTCGATGCACCACTCGTATTCGGCTTCGGTCTCGCCCTTCCAGGCGAACACCGGGATGCCGGCGGCGGCGATGGCGGCGGCGGCCTGGTCCTGGGTGGAGAAGATGTTGCAGCTGGACCAGCGCACTTCGGCGCCCAGGGCCACCAGGGTCTCGATGAGCACGGCGGTCTGGATGGTCATGTGGATGCAGCCGAGGATCTTGGCGCCGGCCAGGGGTTGTTCACCGGCGTACTTGCGCCGCAGACCCATCAGGGCGGGCATTTCCGATTCGGCGATGATGACTTCGCGACGACCCCAGTCGGCCAGGGAGATGTCGGCGACCTTGAAATCGTTGAAAGCGGCAGGCGTGAGGACAGCGCTCATTGAAGAGTCTCCATTCGTTAGGTGCGAATGGGCGCCGTTGATGCGTTCTGATAACGCTCCGCTCGAGCCTGACAACGTCTGGCGTCATGCCCGCCGAGGGTCCGCGCCAGCGGCGGGTCGGCTAGGATGGGATAACGCAGCGTGCTGCAGCGCCCCTCGAACGGAAGGCGGAGCGGCCTGGTGGCCGCGATGCGCGGGCAGTATAACGAGGATCGCGATAAACCCAAAGGGTGGCGCTCTGCCTCAGGTCCGGCGGAATCTACCGCGCGCACCCCGATCTGATGCTCAAACCCCCCGGAAATTCAAGGAGCCCTGATGAACTTCCATACCCGTAAGTGGGTGAAACCCGAAGACCTCAACGCCAATGGCACCCTGTTCGGCGGCAGCCTGCTCAAGTGGATCGACGAGGAGGCGGCGATCTACGCCATCGTGCAGCTGGAAAACCCCAAGGTGGTGACCAAGTACATCTCGGAGATCAATTTCATCAGCGCCTCGCGTCAGGGCGACATCATCGAACTGGGCATCACCGCCACCGAGTTCGGTCGTACCTCCATCACCCTGAGATGCGAGGTGCGCAACAAGATCACCCGCAAGAGCATCCTCACCATCGACAAGATCGTCTTCGTCAACCTGGACGAGGAAGGCAATCCGGTGCCCCACGGCAAGACCCGGATCACCTACGTCGAGGACAGGTTCAAGGAGTCGCCTTAAGTCCGGCGCGGGTCACATCCAGTCGGCGCCGCTCGGCCCAGTAGAGCAGCAGTTCGCGCAGCTGGGAGAGTTCGATCGGCTTGCCCATGTGGCCGTCCATGCCGGCCTCCTGGGCGCGATCCTTGTGTTCGGCGAGGATATGGGCGGTCAGGGCCACCACCGGGGTGCGCGAACGATGATTCTGCTGTTCCCAGGCGCGTAGCCGGCGGGTGGCGCCGAAGCCGTCCAGCAGGGGCATCTCGCAATCCATAAGGATGAGATCATAGGTGTTCTGCTGGAGCTTTTCGAAGGCCTCCAGGCCGTTGCTCACGGTGTCGGGTTCGACCCCGAGTTTCTTGAGCATGCCGCGGATCACCTTGACCGAGATGCTGTTGTCTTCGGCCACCAGCACGCGGAAGTCGCTGGGAATGCCGCTGGGCTGTTCCTGGGGCTCGGGTTCGCTGACCCGCTGGCCACGGCGCGACAGCTCGTCGGCCAGGGTGGCCCTGAGGGTATAGCCGGCCACCGGCTTGGCCAGCACCCGCTTGATGCCGGCGTTGCGCGCGATGACCTTGCTCGGCGCATTGCTCAGGCCGGTGAGCATGATCAGCAGCAGGTCGTGGTTGAGATTCTCGTCTTCGTTGATGCGCGCGGCGAGCTGCATGCCGGTCATGCCCGGCATCTGCTGATCGAGCAGCACCACGTCGAAGTATTCCCGCAGGTGCGACTGGGTGCGCAGCAGGGCCAGGGCCTCGCGCCCGGAGGCGGCGGTGACCGCCTGCATGCCCCAGGCGCTGCACTGCTGCTGCAGGACCTTGCGGCACAGTTCGTTGTCATCGACCACCAGCACCCGCACGTCCTGCAGCGGATAGTCGCTGTCGCCGCGCGACAGCACCAGGGCCTGGGCCGGGATGGGCAGGCTGATCCAGAAGCTCGACCCCCCCTCGGCGTTGTTCTGGATGCCGAAGTCGCCCTGCATCAACAGCACCAGCTGGCGAGCGATGATCAGGCCGAAATCCAGGCTGTCGGTATCGCCGGTGAGGAAGTCGCGGCTGTTGAGGTGGGTGGACAGCAGCTGGCGACTCAGCGCCGCGTCCAGCGGGGTGCCGCTGTCCTGGACCGAGATGCGCAGGCGCGGCGCCTGGCCGGTGGCCTCTTCCAGAGAGATCACCAGCAGGATCTCGCCTTCTTCGGTGCGCTGGAAGGCGTTTTCCAGCAGGTTGAGCAGGATCTGGCGCAGGCGGGTGGGATCGCCGATGAAGCGCCGGGGTACCTGGGGCTGGATGAAGCTGAGCAATTCGACGCGGTGTTCCTCGGCGCGGGGCCGGAAGATGTCCAGGCAGTCGTCGAGCAGGGCATTGAGGTCGAAGGTGACCTCTTCCAGTTCGATCTGACCGCTTTCCAGGCGGGTGATGTCGATGATCTCGTTGATCAGATTGAGCAGCTCGGCGCCGGCGCTGTGAATGGTCTGCACATAGTCGCGCTGCTTGGCCGACAGAGCGGTGCCCTGCAGCAATTCGGTCATGCCCAGCACGCCGTTCATGGGGGTGCGGATCTCGTGGCTGATGCGCGAGAGGAATTCGGCCTTGCCCTTGAGCTCCGCATGGTTGGCCACGCGATCACGGGTACGGGTGAAGTGCTCTTCGCGCAGGTAGCGGCGGCGCTCCTCCAGGGCCAGGGTGAGCAGGATGCCGCTGAACATGCAGCTGGCGATCAGGCCGCGGCCCATCCACACCGGGGGGTTGGCATAGCCGGCCAGAATCGGCAGCGCGATCAGCCCGGCCAGGGCCAACAGGGCACAGCTCACCACCAGCAGGCGGGCATAGCGGGCGCCCTGGTGCCAGCGCTCCACGGCGATGCCCAGGCAGGCGAGCAGGGCCAGGCCGTTGACGGCCATCAACCAGTCGCCGACGTAGATATCGCCGGCGGCGATGCGACCCACCGCGGCCAGGCCGACCACGGCCAGCAGGACTCTGACCAGCTGACGCATCCAGGGTGGCAGGCGCCGCCAGCCAAAGAAGGCGCCGATCAGATTCAGCCCGGCGGCGCTGCAGGCCAGCACCGACAGATCGGTCAGCAAGGGCGCCTGGCCCTTGAAGCTGCCGAGCAGGAACTTGCTCAAGCCGAACAGGTTCAGCGCCACGCCCACCAGCATCACCAGCAGCAGGGTCAGGGCACTGGTGGCACGACTGCGGTGATAGAGCAGCTGGACGCCGTTATACAGCGCCAGCATCGCCAGGCAACCCAGCAGTACGCCGAACATCACCAAGCGGTGAGTGACCTCGGCTTCGGCACTGCTGCTCAGGGTCAGGGCGATCCGCAGCGGCTGGGGCGATTCGAACCTCAGGAAGAGGTCGAGCGGCTCATCGCTGTGCGGAATCGGAAAGACGAAGTCGCGACTGAGCTGCTGCGGATTGAGCAGCGGTCGCGACAGGCCATCGCGGATCTCGCTGAGCAGTTGAGCGTCGCGGTAGGCGAAGAAGTCGAGATAGCCCACATTGGGCGAAATGATGCGCAGCAGACGCTGTTGGGTATCTGGCTGGATGCGGGTGTGCAGCCAGAGCGCGCCGGTGCCGGCGGGGCGGTGGGCCTTGGCGGCGGTCAGCGGCTTGAAGGCGGACAGGCGGTCGCGGACGTCGTCGAGCGAGAATTCGCCGGTGACGTCCTCATACTGCGCCCAGCCCGCATCCGGCGTGTTCTCGGCCTGTACGGAATTGGCCACCAGCAGCAACAGCAGCCAGCTGATCACAAAGCCTATGGCGATCCAGAGCCGGTGCACGAGAGTTCCCTTCGCGAATGCGGACGTCGAGTATAGATCAGCTAGTCACGTCTGTTGACGTAACAGTGTAACAGGCTGATCCCTTGGGCGAGCTTCACTGTCGCTCGCGAGCGATGGCGCGGTAGCCGATGTCGCTGCGGTGGAAGCAGCCATTCCAGGAGATTTTCCGGGCTAGCACAGAGGCGTTCTGCTGGGCGGCGGAGACCGTTTCGCCCAGGGCCGTGGCGCACAGCACCCGACCGCCGGCCGTCACGACCTGACCGTCGCGCAGGCTGGTGCCGGCGTGGAACACCTTGCCCGGCAGGGCCGCGGCAGCTTCGAGACCGGCGATGGCATCACCCTTGGCATAGTCGCCCGGGTAGCCGCCAGCGGCCAGGACGATGCCCAGGCTCGGGCGCGGATCCCAGCAGGCTTCGATCTTGTCGAGGGCCTCGGCCAGGGCGGCTTCCACCAGCAGCACCAGGCTGGACTGCAGGCGCAGCATCACCGGTTGGGTCTCGGGATCGCCGAAACGGCAGTTGAATTCGATGACCTTGGGCGCACCGCTCTGGTCGATCATCAGACCGGCGTAGAGAAAACCGGTGTAGACATTGCCTTCGCGGGCCATGCCGGCCACGGTGGGTTCGATGATTTCGCGCATGACCCGGGCGTGGACCTCGGGGGTCACCACCGGCGCCGGGGAGTAGGCGCCCATGCCGCCGGTGTTGGGGCCGCTGTCGCCGTCGCCGACGCGCTTGTGGTCCTGGCTGGTGGCCATGGGCAGCACGTTCTTGCCGTCGACCATGACGATGAAGCTGGCTTCCTCGCCGTCGAGGAATTCCTCGATCACCACCCGCGCCCCGGCATCGCCGAAGGCGTTGCCGGAAAGCATGTCACGCACGGCGTCCTCGGCTTCGGCCAGGGTCATGGCGACGATCACGCCCTTGCCGGCGGCCAGACCATCGGCCTTGATCACGATGGGCGCACCCTGCTCGCGCAGATAGGCCAGGGCCGGCTCCACCTCGGTGAAGTTGGCATAGGCGGCGGTGGGGATCTGGTGCCGGGCCAGGAAGTCCTTGGTGAAGGCCTTGGAGCCTTCCAGCTGGGCCGCGCCGGCGGTGGGGCCGAAGCAGGGCAGGCCGCGGCGGCGGAACAGATCGACCACCCCGGCCACCAGCGGCGCCTCGGGACCGACGATGGTCAGCTCGACGTTGGCGGCGGCGAAGTCGGCCAACTGGTCCAGGGCCAGGACGTCGAGGGCGACGTTCTCGCACTTGGCTTCGGTGGCGGTGCCGGCGTTGCCAGGAGCGACATAGACCTTGGTGACCCGCGTGTCCTGGGCGACCTTCCAGGCCAAGGCGTGTTCGCGACCGCCGCTGCCGATGATGAGTACATTCATGAAGCTTTCCTCTGGGCGGACCGCACGTGGCCATCCGCCGTTGACGATGGAGTCGACGCCGAAGGCCCGATGCCTTCTGCGGGGTGGGCCTTAGTGACGGAAGTGGCGCATGCCGGTGAAGACCATGGCGATGCCGGCTTCGTCGGCGGCGGCGATGACTTCGGCGTCGCGCATGGAGCCGCCCGGCTGGATCACCGCGGTGATGCCATTGGCCGCGGCGTTGTCGATGCCGTCACGGAAGGGGAAGAAGGCGTCCGAGGCCATGACCGCCCCGGCCACGGCCAGACCGGCGTGCTCGGCCTTGATGGCGGCGATGCGTGCCGAGTTGACGCGGCTCATCTGGCCGGCACCGATACCCACGGTCTGCTGGCCCTTGGCATAGACGATGGCGTTGGATTTGACGAACTTGGCCACCTTCCAGGCGAAGATCAGGTCCTGCAGCTCCTGTTCGCTGGGCGCGCGCTGGGTCACCACCTTGAGGTCATCGGCGGTGATCATGGCGATGTCGCGGCTCTGCACCAGCAGACCGCCGTTGACGCGCTTGAGGTCCAGGCCGGGCTTGCGCTCGGCGGGCCATTCGCCGCATTCCAGCAGGCGGACGTTGGCCTTGGCCGCCACCACCTCGCGGGCCTCGGCGCTGACGCGCGGGGCGATGATCACCTCGACGAACTGACGTTCGACGATGGCGCGGGCGGTCTCGGCGTCCAATTCGCGGTTGAAGGCGATGATGCCGCCAAAGGCCGACTCGCTGTCGGTGGCATAGGCCAGTTCATAGGCCTGGCGGATGTCGCCGGCCACGGCCACGCCGCAGGGGTTGGCGTGCTTGACGATGACGCAGGCCGGCGCGTCGTAGCTCTTCACGGTTTCCAGGGCGGCGTCGGTGTCGGCGACGTTGTTGAAGGACAGTTCCTTGCCCTGCAGCTGGGTGGCGGTGGCCACACAGGCTTCGCTGGCGTGCTCGACATAGAAGGCGGCCTGCTGGTGCGGGTTCTCGCCGTATCTCATGTCCTGCGCCTTGATGAACTGGGCGCTGAAGGTGCGCGGGAAGGCGGCGCGGCCTGCGGTGGACAGGGTCTCGGCCTGCTGGTCGATGCTGCCCAGGTAGTTGGCGATCATGCCGTCGTAGGCGGCGGTGTGCTCGAAGGCCTTGAGCGCCAGGTCGAAGCGCTGGGCATAGGTCAGGCCGCCGGCCTTGAGGTCGTCGAGGATGGACGCGTAGTCGCTGGCATTGACCACGATGGCGACGTCCTTGTGGTTCTTCGCGGCGCTGCGGACCATGGTCGGCCCGCCGATGTCGATGTTCTCGATGGCATCGGCCAGGCTGCAGCCGGGCTTGGCCACGGTGGCGGCGAAGGGGTAGAGATTGACCGCGACCAGGTCGATCGGACGGATGCCGTGTTCGCTCATCACTTCGTGGTCGACGCCACGACGACCGAGGATGCCGCCGTGGATCTTGGGATGCAGGGTCTTGACGCGACCGTCCATCATCTCCGGGAAGCCGGTGTAGTCGGCAACTTCCACCGCCGGGATGCCTTCGTCGCGCAAGAGCTTGTAGGTGCCGCCGGTGGACAGGATTTCCACGCCGATGGCCGCGAGTTCACGGGCGAAGTCGACGACGCCCGTCTTGTCGGACACGCTGATCAGCGCACGGCGGACGGGGAGGCGAGAGGTCTGGTCGGTCATGGTCATGTCCATCAGGAGGAAGAAGACCGCCGGTCAAGCCCCCTGGGCCGCCGGCGAGGAGGCGGATCAGAGCAGGTCGTACTGCTTGAGCTTCTTGCGCAGGGTGCCGCGATTGAGCCCGAGCATCTCCGACGCCTTGGTCTGGTTGCCCTTGACGTAATTCATCACGCTTTCGAGCAGGGGTGCTTCCACTTCGCAGAGCACCATGTTGTAGACGTCGGTCACCGGCTGCCCATCGAGGTGGGCGAAGTAATTGCGCAGCGCCTTTTCCACGCTGTCGCGCAGCGTCTGGCCTTCCTGCAGGGGAGCGGTCAGGTGCTGCTTGAGGTCGCCGTTGTCACTCACGGGCGCTGTTCCAGTCAAAGTCTCGGTCATCGAATTCATGCCACCTGCTTCCCGGTCGGGGGCTGCGCGAAGAACGCGCGAATGCTGGCGTGCTGGGCTTGGGTGTCTTGCAGTCGGTTGAACTGGGCGCGCGATTCCGCGGCGCCCGGCCGGTCGGCCAGGTACCAGCCGACGTGCTTGCGGGCGATGCGCACGCCCATTTCCGGGCCGTAGAAGGCGTGCAGGGCGTCGAGATGCTCCAGCAGGATGGCCTCCACCTCGGCAGCGCTGGGCGCCGCCAGGTGTTCGCCGGTCGCCAGGTAGTGGGCGATCTCGCGGAAGATCCAGGGCCGACCCTGGGCGGCGCGGCCGATCAACAGGCCGTCGCAGCCGGTGTGTTCGAGCACCTTGCGGGCCTTTTCCGGGCTGTCGATGTCGCCGTTGGCGAACACCGGGATGTCGACCGCCTGCTTGATGGCGGCGATGGTGTCGTACTCGGCGGCGCCGAGGAACCGGTCGTCGCGGGTACGGCCATGCACGGCCAGGGCCTGGATGCCGGCCGCCTCGGCCAGCTGCGCGATGCGCAGGCCGTTGCGATTGTCGGGATTCCAGCCGGTGCGGATCTTCAGGGTCACGGGCACGTCCACTGCCGCCACCACGGCGGCGAGGATCTCGGCCACCAGGGCCTCGTCCTTCATCAGCGCGGAGCCGGCGGCCTTGTTGCAGACCTTTTTCGCCGGACAGCCCATGTTGATGTCGATGATCTGGGCACCCAGTTCGACATTGCGCTGGGCCGCTTCTGCCAGCATCGCCGGATCGCCGCCGGCGATCTGCACTGAACGCGGTTCCTGCTCGCTGGCGTGGATCAGGCGCAGCCGCGACTTGCGGCTGTCATAGAGCCGCACGTCACTGGTCACCATTTCCGACACGGCCATGCCGGCGCCGAGTGCCAGGCACAGGCGCCGGAAGGGCAGGTCGGTGACCCCGGCCATGGGCGCGAGAATCAGCGGATTGGGCAAGGTATAAGGGCCGATGCGTACCATCGACATATCTTTTTCCCTGGCGAATAGGCGCCTGTTCCGCCTGCGCCGGAAACCGGCCGCGGACAGGGGCTGCTGTGCTTGAAAAGGGTTGGGAATGATACCCGCTCGCCGCCTCGGGATAAAGCGCGAGTTGGCTAGTTTATGAGCAATTCACCCTGGGGCTACTCCGGCGAGAAGAAGCTCAGACTGTAGTTCACCGCCCGCGGGCCGGGGTCGAGAATGTCCAGCGCGATGTGGATCGGCGTCTGCGGCGGCATCTCGTCCTGGCCTTTCAGTTCGCCATTCAGGTATTCGCCCGGCTTGAAACGGCGGCTGGCGAGCAGCTGGCCGTTGAGGTCGGCGAAGCGCAATTCCAGCATCGGAAAGGGCTGCGAGAAGGGCGCCCGGTTGTAGAGGATGGCATCGACGCGCAGGGCGCCAGAGAATTGCGGATGGCTGCGCACCACTAGGTTGCTGCTGCGGATCTGCTGGACATCGACCTTGGACGGCACCTTGCAGCCCAGGCTAGCACAGGCCTGGACGAACAGCGGGCGATAGCTGTCCTGCCGTGCCAGTTCGTCGAAGTGGTAATAGACGTACTGGCCGGCCAGGCCGAGCAGTGCCAGCAGGCAGAGCAGTAGCCACAGCAGGCGGCGCCCCCAGTGTGGGCGCTGCTGGTGACTGTCCAGTTGCAGCGGTTCGTCGTGCAGGTCCAGCAGCGGATCGTCCTGCCATTCCGGCTCGCTGCGCAGGACGCCCGCGGACTTGGCCGCCGGCGCCTCGTCGTCGCGGTCGGCGCTGAGAGGTTCGACTGCGGGCTCCTGCCAGTCGTCGAGGCGGCCCAGGCCGGGTTCGGCGCGTTCGTCTTCGTCGGCCTCGACCCGGCCGAGTGCCGGCTCCTGGCGCTCGGTCGGGGCGGCGGTGAGGGGCGCGGGCGGCGTGGCCGGGGCCGGTTTCAGCGGGGCGCGCAGGGCCGTGAGCGGGGCCGCCGGCGCGACGGCAGGCAAGGGGCTGATGGCTGGCTCGGACTCTGGTTCCGACGCGAATGCGGGTTCCGGCGCAAGCGCTGGTTCCGGTTCGGCGGCGGTGAGGGGCGCAGACAGCGGTTCGGGCTCGAACGCCACTTCGGGCTCGGTCGGCAGGCGCAGGAATTCCGGCTCAGGTTCGCGTGCGGCGGATAGGGCGCCAAGCGAAGGCAGCGCGAAGGCCTCCTCGTCTTCCTGGAGGCGACGGGCAGCCAGGCCTTGGGCCGGTGCCGGTTCTTCCCGCGGCGTGGTGACGGCAGGCGGCGCGGCGATGGCGGGAGGCGCAGTCGGCGCGCGGCGCTGTTCTTCCAGGGCGCCCAGGCGAGCAACCTCGGCGTCCAATTCCAGATGGCTCAGGTCTAGTTCGTCATGGGGCCAGGCCGCTTCACTGGGCGTCGGCGCCGGCATGGGCGGCGCGGGCACGGGTTCCGGTGCCGTCAAAGGCGCGGCCTGATTGCTGGCGTTGAACACTTCCAGGCAGACGCCACAGCGTACGTCGCCATCCGCGGCGGCCAGGTGTTCCTGGGTGACGCGGAAGCGGGTATGGCAATGCGGACACTGAGCGACGAGGGATTCGGTCATGGCGAGGCGACAGCCAGGGAATTTAAGCGCGCTAGTGTACCCGAAGGCCCAGGCGAAAGAAGGGGCTCCACCGGGCCGCCGGGTAAGCGGCCTGGTGGAACTTTGGCCGATCAGCGGCGGCGGGTCCCGCTGATGCGCACCCAGCCGTCCAGGGTGGCGGTGGGCTCCAGGTCGAAGCAGCCGACGTAGGCGGCGCGCACGTCCTCGGCCTGCTCGGCGAGGATGCCGGAAAGCGCCAGGCGCCCACCGATGCGGGTCAGGCGGGTGATTTGCTCGGCCAGGCCGACCAGCGGACCGGCAAGGATGTTGGCCACCACCACGTCGGCCGGCTCGTCTGGCAGATCGGCGGGCAGATAGAGCGGAAAGCGTGCCGGGTCGATGCCGTTGCGATTGGCGTTCTCCCGCGAGGCTTCCAGGGCCTGGACGTCGATGTCGGTGCCCACGGCGCGCTCGGCGCCCAGCAGCAGGGCGGCGATGGCGAGGATGCCCGAGCCGCAGCCGAAATCCAGCACCTGCCGACCTGCGACCGGTTCGCCGTCCAGCCATTGCAGGCACAGCGAGGTGGTGGGATGGGTGCCGGTACCGAAGGCCAGGCCCGGATCCAGCAGCAGATTGACCGCCTCGGGTTCCGGGGCCTCGTGCCAGCTGGGCACGATCCACAGCCGCTGGCCGAAGCGCATGGGCTGAAAGTTGTCCATCCAGCTGCGCTCCCACTCCTGGTCTTCCAGGCGCTCCACCTCGTAGGTCAGGCCGTTGGCCAGCAGCTGCACGCGCTGTTCCAGAGCCGCGGCGTCGGTGTCGCCTTCGAACAGCGCCAGCAGGTGGGTCTGGGACCACAGCGGGGTGGTGCCCAGATCCGGCTCGAAGATCGGCTGGTCTTCGGCGTCCATGAAGGTCACCGAGACCGCACCCAATTCGAGCATGAGGTCTTCGTAGGTTTCCGCCTGGGCGGGGGTGAGGGCGAGGCGGACTTGCAGCCAGGACATGGTGGGCTACCTGAATCGGGTCAAAGCGGGGAGGGTAAATGAAAACGGGCTGCCCGAGGGCAGCCCGTTTACTAGGTAAGAAGCCGACGGGGCGAGCGAGCTAGGTCAGGCAAGGCGGAAATCGCCGAGGAAGCGCAGTTTACATAGAGTAAATGAGCATTCCGAGGCGGTTTCCAACGCAGCCTGGCCGACGCGCAGCCGTCACGCTAGTTAGTGGCGCATGCCGAGCTTCTTCTCCAGATAGTGGATGTTCACCGCGCCCTGGCCGAAGGCCTGGTCGCGGGTCAGCATCCGGTGCAGATCGGCGTTGGTCTTGATGCCGTCGACGATCAGCTCGTCCAGGGCGTTGCGCATCCGGGCCATGGCTTCGTCGCGGGTCTTGCCCCAGGTGATCAGCTTGGCGATCAGCGAATCGTAGTTCGGCGGAACCTTGTAGCCGCTGTACAGGTGCGAATCGACCCGCACGCCGTTGCCGCCCGGGGCATGGAAATGCTTGACCAGGCCCGGGGAGGGCATGAAGGTCTTGGGGTCTTCGGCGTTGATCCGGCACTCGATGGCGTGACCGGTGATCTTGATGTCTTCCTGCTTGATCGACAGTTTGTTGCCAGCGGCGATGCTGAGCATCTCCTTGACGATGTCGACACCAGTGATCATCTCGGTCACCGGATGCTCCACCTGCACGCGGGTGTTCATCTCGATGAAGTAGAAGCGGCCGTCTTCGTAGAGGAATTCGAAGGTGCCGGCGCCCCGGTAGCCGATGTCGATGCAGGCCTTGACGCAGCGCGCCAGGACTTCTTCACGGGCCTTTTCGTCGATCTGGGGCGCAGGCGCCTCTTCGATGACCTTCTGGTGGCGGCGCTGCAGCGAGCAGTCGCGATCGTAGAGGTGCACGGCATTGCCCTGGCCATCGGAGAGTACCTGGACTTCCACGTGACGCGGATTGCCGAGGAACTTCTCCATGTAGACCATGGAGTTGCCAAAGGCGGCGCCGGCTTCGGTCTGGGTCAGCTTGATCGATTTGATCAGCTCGGCCTCGTCCTCCACCACGCGCATGCCACGACCACCACCGCCACCGGCGGCCTTGATGATCACCGGATAGCCGACTTCGCGGCCGATGCGCAGGCACTCGGCCTCGTCATCCGGCAGGGCGCCATCGGAGCCCGGTACGGTGGGTACGCCGGCCTGCTTCATGGCGTTCTTGGCGGAGACCTTGTCGCCCATCAGGCGAATCACGCTGGCGGTGGGGCCGACGAAGGCGAAACCGGACTGCTCCACCTGCTCGGCGAAGTCGGCGTTCTCGGCGAGAAAGCCGTAGCCGGGATGGATGGCGGTGGCACCGGTGACTTCCGCGGCGCTGATGATGGCCGGGATGTTCAGGTAGGACAGGGGCGAGGGGGCCGGGCCGATGCACACCGATTCGTCGGCGAGGGACAGATGCATCAGTTCGCGGTCGGCGGTGGAATGAACCGCCACCGTCTTGATGCCCAGCTCCTTGCAGGCACGCACCACGCGCAGGGCGATTTCCCCGCGGTTGGCGATCAGGACTTTTTCCAGCATCGTGGGCTCCACGGGCTTAGACAATGGTGAACAGCGGCTGGTCGAATTCGACGGGCTGACCGTTCTCGACCAGCACCTGGCCGATGGTACCGCTGGCTTCGGCTTCGATGTGGTTCATCATCTTCATGGCTTCGACGATGCACAGGATGTCGCCTTTCTTCACCTGCTGGCCGACTTCGACGAAGGCCGGGGTGGTGGGCGAGGACGCGCGGTAGAAGGTGCCGACCATGGGCGAGCGAGCCACGTTACCGGTCAGTTGCGGAGCGGCGGCTTCGGCAGGAGCGGCGGCGGCCGGCGCAGCGGCCGGAGCCGGAGCGGCGACCGGCGCGGGGGCAGCGGCGTAGACGGTCTGCATGCCTTGGTTGCGGCCGGTGTTGCGGCTGATGCGTACGGACTCTTCGCCTTCGCGGATTTCCAGCTCGTCGATACCGGACTCTTCCAGCAACTCGATCAGTTTCTTGACTTTACGGATGTCCATTGGCGTTGGCTCTCCCCTCGGGTTCAGGTGATGTTCTGGATATTGAGTCGCGCTCAGCCGCGGGCGGCGAGCTGTTCGCAGGCGGCTTCCAGGGCCAGGCGATAGCCACTGGCACCGAGCCCGCAGATGACACCGACCGCCACGTCGGAAAAATAGGAGTGGTGGCGGAAGGCTTCGCGCTTGTGCACGTTCGACAGGTGCACTTCGATGAATGGGATGCTCACCGCGAGCAAGGCGTCACGTAGGGCGACACTGGTATGGGTGAAGGCAGCCGGATTGATCAGGATGAAATCCACCCCTTCGTCGCGCGCGGCGTGGATGCGTTCGATCAGCAGGTGCTCGGCGTTGCTTTGCAGAGACTGCAGGCGATGCCCCGCCGCGGTGGCGCGGGCTTCGAGATCGGCATTGATCTGGGCCAGGGTGGTGGCACCGTAGACGCCCGGCTCGCGGGTACCCAGCAGATTCAGGTTGGGCCCGTGCAGTACCAGCAGATGCGCCATAGCCACTTGCCTCGCGATTTCGCAACCAGATTGGCCGCGGACTATGCCGCAACCAGAGGTGACTGTCCAGTCGCTAGACGTTTGCCGGAAATAGCCGCACGTTGGGCGAAATTCTTTTAATCGCTGGCGATAAGCCTTTTTGCTTCGTCCAGTCGGGCGAGAAAGCCCGCGGCGTCGATTTCGCCGACGATGCGTCCCTTTGCCTGTTCCTGGCCGTTGGCCGCATAGAACAGGATCGCCGGCGGGCCGAATAGGCCGTGCTGCTGCAGCCACTGCCGCTGTTCCCGGGTGCTTTGCGTCATATCGAAGCGGATCAGCTCGAAGTCCCTGAGTTGTGCCTGGACTTCGGGGTTACCGAATACCTCGCGCTCGATCAGCTTGCAGCTGATGCACCAGTCGGCGTAGACATCCACCAGCACCGGTCGACCGCCGCCGAGACTGCTGGCCAGCGCAGCCGGATCGCTGAGGCTGCGCATGCCGTCGGGGTGCGCAGCCACTCCAGGCACCGCCGAGTCACCCAGAGGCCGCAGCGGATCGCTGGCGCCGTGCAGGGCACCGATACCCGCCGCCACCCCATAGACTACCAGGGCCAGTCCGGCCAGTTGCAGCAGACGCTGGCGGGGCGGCTTGGGCACCAATTCCAGGGCCCCGAGAAACAACCCGACGCCGGCCGCCAGCAGGCCCCAGGCGGCCAAGGCCAGTGGTCCCGGCAACAGCCGTTCGAGCAGCCACAGGGCCACCGCCAGCAGCAGCACGCCAAAGGCGTTGCGCATGCCCACCAGCCAGGCGCCGCTGCGTGGCAGCAGGGCGCCGCCACCGGCGGCGATGAGGACCAGCGGGGTACCCATGCCCAGGCCCAGGGCGAACAGGGCGAGTCCGCCGCCAAGCCAGTCGGCGGTGCTGCTGATGTAGAGCAGTAGGCCCGCCAGGGGCGCCGAGACGCAGGGCGAGACGATCAGGCTGGAGAGCACGCCCAGGGTGGCCGCGCCGCCGAGGGAGCCGCCGCGGGTGCCACTGGCCAGCTGTTCCAGGCGCTCGCGCAGGGCCGCCGGCAGGCGCAGTTCGAAAAGGCCGAACATGGCCAGGGCGAACAGCAGGAACAGCGCGGCGAAGGGAATCAGCACCCAGGCCGACTGCAGTTGCGCCTGCAGATTGAGACTGGCGCCAAAGACGCCCATGAGCGCGCCCAAGGCCGCGAAGCTCAGGGCCATGGGCACCACGTAGGCCAACGCCAGCAGCAGGCCACGACCCGGACGCGCCTTGCCGGCCAGCACCACCGCCGAGACGATGGGCAGCATCGGCAGGACGCAGGGGGTGAAGGTCAGCCCCAGCCCGGCGAGAAAGGCCAGCAGGAGTCTGTTCCAGCCGACCTGATCGGGGGCAGGGGCGCTGGCCGCCGGGCTCGCCGTGGGCAAGGCCGCGGAGCTGGCGATATCCAGGATGCGGGTTTCCGGTGGATAGCAGAGACCTCGGTCGGCGCAACCCTGGTAGGTGACCGTGATCCGACCGCCGCGGCCGGGCGCGAGGGGCAGGGGGATGTCGACGCCGGCGTGATAGACCTGGACATCGCCGAACCATTCATCGTGCTTGGGCTCGCCGGGCGGCAGGACCACCGGTGCGCTCAGCAGGCCGGGATCGGCGTCGAAGGCGAAGCGCTGCCGATAGAGGTAGTAGCCCTCGGCGATGGTGAAGCGCACCAGGGGGCGGCCCTCGGCATCACGGCGCTGCTCCAGGCGAAAGGCCTGATCCACCGGCAGGAATTGCTGGCCGCCGCGCTGACCGTCCAGGCCCAGCGTGGCGGTCGGGCGCGGTGCATCGAACAGGCCGGCGGCGGCGGGCAGGGTCAGCAGCAGGGTGAGCAGGAACAGCAGGACACGCATGGGCTTCTCGATGATCGGCAGCGGCCGATCATAGCAGAGGCACCCGGCTCGCCAGATCAGTCCTGGCCGTACTGACGCACGCAATTGCGTCCCGCATGCTTGGCGGCATAGAGGGCTTCGTCCGCCTGCTTGGCCAGCGCGGGCATCTCCTGGCCGGGCTGCAGCTGCGCCACGCCGGCGCTGAAGGTGCAGCTGAGTTCCTTGGGCGGTGCCGGATAGTGGATCTCGGCGAAGCGCTGGCGGATCTCGTCGATCAGGCGGGTGGCGGTGGCCAGGTCGGTGTCGGGCAGTACGACGGCGAATTCCTCGCCGCCATAACGGCCGATATGGTCGGACTTGCGCAGGCGCTGCTTGAGAAACAGCGCCAGGCTCTTGATCACCCGATCGCCCATGGGGTGGCCGTAGTGGTCATTGACCTGTTTGAAATGGTCGATGTCCAGCATGGCGAAGGTGATCGGTCGCTGGCTGCGCCGCGCGCGGAAGCAGGCGTCTTCCAGCAGTTGCAGGGTATGGGTGTGGTTGTACAGCCCGGTGAGGCTGTCCTGGACGATGCGCGCCTGCAGGCTGCGCGCCCGGGCGGCGCGGGTGCGCACCGTGGCGATCAGGTGGCGCGGCTTGATCGGCTTGGTGAGGAAGTCGTCACCGCCTTCGCTCATGGCGTCCAGCTGCTTGTCGAGATCGTCCTCGGCCGACAGATAGATGATGGGCACGCTGACATAGCGCTCGTGCTGGCGGATGACCTTGGCCAGCTCGGTGCCGATGCACTCGGGCATGTACATGTCGAGGATGATCAGATCAGGGGCGAATTCCGCCAGGTGCGCCATCACCGCCCCGGGTTGCATCAGGGTGCGGGTGACGATGCCGGCGCTGTTGAGCGCCATTTCCGTGGCCATGGCCTGGGCGCGGGAATCGTCCACCACCAGGGCGCGGATCGGATCGTAGTAGACGGTGCGGGTGAGGGTCTCGATCTTTTCCAGCAGCCGCGCCGAATCCAGGGTGCCGGTATAGAACTCCTGGCCACCGGCGCGCACCGCCGCCAGGCGAAAGGGCGTATCGGCCTCCTGGTGGCTGTAGAACAGCACCGGCAACTTACGTTCGAGACCGGTCTGGGCCTCCAGCGCCAGCTGGATGCCGGCGCCTGCGCCGCCGAAGTCCACGTCCATGACGATGACCGCCGGATGGCGACTGTCCATCATCGCGCGGAAGTCGTCGGCATGGTGGACGATCTGGATGGTGACGCCGAAGTACTCCATCTGCTGCGCCAGGCGCTCGGCGCGCTCGCTGTCGAGCAGGGCGATGTAGATCGGCTTGCGCAGCGGCGGCAGGCTGGTGGTTTCCAGCTGGTCGCCCTGGCGCAGCCCGGTGCGCGACAGGCTCTGCATGGCCTGGCTGAGTTCGGTGATGGCCTGGCTGTTGAGGCGGCCGCGATTGGCGGCGACCTGGGCCAGGGAGGCGCCGATGGTCTCGGCGAGCTCGGCATGGCCCTGCTGCTCGAAGCGCTTCGCGTATTGCAGCAGGCGCGCATTGGCGTCGGTCAGTTCGGCCAGGCTGCCGGCCGTCCATTCGTCTCGTTGCAGCCGCTGCCAGATCTCCAGCACCTGACGCGACTGGTGGATGACCCGTTGCGCGAAGTGCAGCTTGAGGCGGTCCCGGCTCGGATCATCTGGTTCGCTCACGAATTGTTCCGTCATTCTTGAGGTGGTGGCCCTATGCTACCAATTGCTGGCTGGCAGGGGAGAGGCGGTACCCTGGTTAGCGGCGGCGATGCCGCTCGCATGGACACTGTCGGTCGCTTCTGGAGTAGCGTTTGTCGCCTGTTACCCTAGGCTCGGAGGCGGCTGCCCAGGTGCATTGCGCCCGAGCGGCCTGCGAGGGCTGCGCAACCGGCGCCGCGGGCAGGGGTCCAAGCGCCGACACCTTTGAAATCATTGCAAGGAATTGCCCATGCGGGAGTGGAACTTGAGATCGGGATGGCTCCGGCTGGTAGCAGCGCTCGTCGCGCTCTACCTGCTGGTCAGCCTGGCGATAGGCTGGTACTGGAGTCGTGAGCCGGATTTCTTCCCGGTGCAGCAGCATGCCCAGGAGGCGGCCACGGCCAGTGGTCGCAAGCTGGTGCTCGGCTACACCACGGTCGAGACCCTCAAGCAGGTGGCCGGCACCCTGCTGGACAAGCCGGGCGGCTATCTCTCCAACGACATCTTCCCGCCGGGCCTCTGGCTCGACGACATGCCGTCCTGGGAATATGGCGTGCTGGTGCAGACCCGTGACCTGGCGCGCGCCCTGCGCAAGGACTTCGCCCGTTCCCAGTCGCAGTCCACCGAGGACGTCGATTTGGCCCAGGCCGAGCCGCGCTTCAACTTCGACAACCACAGCTGGGCCATGCCCTCGTCGGAATCCGAGTACCGCGCCGGCATCGCCTCCCTGGATCGCTACCTGGCGCGCCTGGGTGGCCAGAACGCCCAGGGTCAGCCCGCCGCCTACTTCTATTCGCGCTCGGACAACCTGCGCAACTGGCTGGGCGACGTCGAGACCCGGCTGGGCTCGCTGTCCCAGCGACTCTCCGCCAGCGTCGGTCGCGTACGCCTCGATGCCGAGGTGCGGCCGAACCAGGACATCCCTGCCGGCCAGGTGCCCGAGGTGCATGAGCAGCGCGTCGAGACGCCCTGGCTGCAGATCGACAACGTCTTCTACGAGGCCCGCGGTCAGGCCTGGGCGCTGTCGCACATCCTGCGCGCCATCGAGGTGGACTTCGCCGACACCCTGGCCAAGAAGAACGCTACGGTCAACGTGCGCGAGATCATCCGCGAACTGGAAGCGGCGCAGCAGCCGGTCTGGAGTCCGATGATCCTCAACGGCAGCGGCTTCGGCATCCTGGCCAACCATTCGCTGGTGATCGCCAACTACATCTCCCGCGCCAACGCCGCCATCATCGACCTGCGCCAGTTGCTGGAACAGGGCTGATGACGCCGGACGCACGCGAGGCGGCGCATCGCGCCGCCTCCGACCGGGAGCTGGTGGTCTGGGTCGATCACCAGGACTGCATCCAGGGCGAATTGCCGCGGGCAGAACTGCGTGCCCGTGGCCTGATCGGCCGCTGCACCTTCATCCTGCTGTTCAATGACGCCGGCGAACTCTGCGTACATCGGCGCACCCTGAGCAAGGCGCTCTATCCCGGCTACTGGGATGTCGCTGCCGGCGGCATGGTGGCGCCCGGCGAGAGCTATGCGCAATCGGCGGCCCGCGAGCTGGCCGAGGAGCTGGGCGTCAGCGGCGTGGCCTTGCGCGAGCATGGCACCTTCTATTTCGAAGAGCCCGGCAATCGCCTCTGGGGCGGCGTGTTCAGCGCGCGCTGGAACGGCCCGCTGCGGCTGCAGCCGGAAGAGGTACTGGAGGCACGCTTCCTGGCGCCGGCCGCCATTCTCGATGAGGCTCGCCAGCGACCCTATTGCCCGGATTCGCTGGAGGCCCTGCGCCTGGCCGTCAGTCGGTCGGATGTCGCATCCCTGCCTTAATTTCTCGCATTCGCGCCTTAGCATCCGCGGGCGATGCTGCTACATTGCGCGGCCCCGGACTAGCGCGGCCCGTGCCGGCCGGCGCTGCATCCAAGGTTTCCTCCAGGCGCCCGGCGTCTGAATCGAACTGGGAGAACCGTCCCTTGAGCAAGAAAACCTCCTCGCTGTCGGATCTCAGCCGGCTGGTGTATTCCACCGACGTCGGCCGCATTCGTCCGGAAGAACCCCAGGCACCGACCCCGGCCGGTGACGGCATCGCCCGCGTGCGGCGCGAGACCAAGGGCCGCGGCGGCAAGACGGTGACCACGGTCAGCGGCGTCCCCCTGGGCGAGGAAGAGCTCAAGGACCTGGCCAGCGCGCTCAAGCGTCGCTGCGGGACCGGTGGGGCGCTCAAGGATGGCGTCATCGAGATCCAGGGCGATCATGTCGACCTGCTGCTCGGCGAACTCGAAAAGCGCGGCTTCAAGACCAAGCGGTCGGGCGGTTAGGCCAGGCCTTCCAGCCCCCGCGTACAACTTACCGCCCCTGGCGGCGGTCCATCCAAAGCAAGATTCCCTACAGGAGATTCCCGCGAATGTCCCCACGACGCACGCGCAAAGATGACGGCAGCCAGTGGACCGTGGCGGACAGCCGCAGCGTCTATGGTATTCGCCACTGGGGTGCCGGCTACTTCGCCATCAGCGATGCCGGCAACGTCGAAGTCCGCCCCCACGGCCCGGACGGCCAGCCGATCGACCTCCATGTGCTGGTCGGCCAGCTGCGCGAAGCGGGGCTGTCGCTGCCGCTGCTGGTCCGTTTCCCCGATATTCTCCAGGGCCAGGTGCGGCACCTGACCGGCGCTTTCGATCGCAACATCGAACGCCTCGACTACCAGGGCCGCTACACCGCCCTCTATCCGATCAAGGTCAACCAGCAGGAAGCGGTGGTGGAAAACATCATCGCCACTCGCGACGTCTCCATCGGCCTGGAGGCCGGCTCCAAGCCGGAGCTGATGGCGGTGCTGGCGCTGGCGCCCAAGGGCGGTACCATCGTCTGCAATGGCTACAAGGATCGCGAATTCATCCGTCTGGCGCTGATGGGCCAGAAGCTCGGTCACAGCGTCTTCATCGTCATCGAGAAGGAATCCGAGGTCCCGCTGGTGATCGAGGAGGCGGCCGAGCTCAAGGTCACGCCCCAGGTCGGCCTGCGGGTGCGGCTGTCGTCCCTGGCGTCGAGCAAATGGGCCGATACCGGTGGCGAGAAGTCCAAGTTTGGCCTCTCCGCCGCCCAGCTGCTGTCGGTGATCGAACGCTTCCGCGCCGCCGGCCTGGAGCAGGGCGTGCGCCTGCTGCACTTCCACATGGGCTCGCAGATCGCCAACCTGGCCGACTATCGCCAGGGCTTCCGTGAAGCCATCCGCTACTACGCCGAGTT
This sequence comes from Pseudomonas benzopyrenica, assembly GCF_036884265.1. Classification (NCBI taxonomy): domain Bacteria; kingdom Pseudomonadati; phylum Pseudomonadota; class Gammaproteobacteria; order Pseudomonadales; family Pseudomonadaceae; genus Pseudomonas; species Pseudomonas benzopyrenica. Next base: position 628,412 of record NZ_CP145723.1, read on the forward strand.
GCGCGCCCTGGGCCTGCCGCTGGATCACATCGACGTGGGCGGCGGCCTGGGCGTGGACTACGACGGTACCCACTCGCGCAACGCCAGCTCGATCAACTACGACATGGACGACTACGCCGGTACCGTGGTCGGCATGCTCAAGGAGTTCTGCGACCAGCAGGAATTGCCGCATCCCAACATCTTCTCGGAAAGCGGCCGTGCCATGACCGCCCACCACGCCATGCTGGTGATGCAGGTCACCGACGTCGAGCGCCACAACGACAGCGTGCCGGCCAGCGAGCGCTTCGAAGGCAAGGCCGAGGTGGTGCAGTGGCTGGCCGAGCTGCTCGGCGACACCGATCCGGAGATGGTCACCGAGACCTATTGGCGCGCCACCCAGTACGTCAGCGAGGCCGCCGCCCAGTATGCCGCCGGCACCCTGAGCCTGAGCGACAAGGCCCTGGCCGAGCAGTGCTACTTCGCCATCTGCCGCCGCCTGTACAACCAGCTCAAGGCGCGCCAGCGCTCCCACCGCCAGGTGCTCGACGAGCTCAACGACAAGCTGGCCGACAAGTACATCTGCAACTTCTCGGTGTTCCAGAGCCTGCCCGATACCTGGGCCATCGACCAGATCCTGCCGATCGTGCCCCTGACCCGCCTGGACGAGGAGCCGGTGCGTCGCGCCGTGCTGCAGGACCTGACCTGTGATTCCGATGGCAAGATCAAGCAGTACGTCGACGAGCAGAGCATCGAGACCAGCCTGCCGGTGCACGAGGTGCGCGAGGGCGAGGACTATCTGCTGGCGGTGTTCCTGGTGGGCGCCTACCAGGAGATCCTTGGCGACATGCACAACCTGTTCGGCGACACCGATTCGGTGAACGTCTACCAGGACGCCGACGGCAGCGTGCGCCATGGCGGCATCGAGACCCACGACACCATCGAGGACATGCTCAGGTACGTGCACCTCTCGCCCGAGGAGCTGATGACCTACTACCGCGACAAGGTCGCCAGCGCCCGTCTCACCGCGCGCGAGCGCACCCAGTTCCTCGACGCCATGCGCCTGGGCCTGACCCGTTCCTCCTACCTCGCCGGCTAAGAAGCCGCTCACGATCTGCTGCGCGTCGGCCAAGCGGCGTTGAAAATGCCTTCGAAATGCTCATTTACTATCTGTAAATTCCGCTTTCTCAGGCATTGTCGTCTTGCTTGGCTCTAGCTCGCGAGATCGTGAACGGCTTCTGACGAAGCGAACCCTGGCGGCCAGGCGGGCTCTATAGCCTTGCCGTCAGGATGGAGGAGGCAGGTATGAAGTGGCGCTTGGCGCTGTTGCTGGTGGGCAGCCTGGTATTGGCCGGCTGCGGCAAGGTCAATCAGGAAAACTATTCCCGGCTCAAGGCTGGCCAGACCAAGGCCGAGGTGGAGCAGATCCTGGGTGCACCCACGGAATGCGCAGGCGCCCTGGGCGTCACCACCTGTACCTGGGGCGACCGCGGCTCCTTCATTAGCGTGCAGTATCTCAACGACAAGGTGGCGATGTTCGCCGGGCAGGGTCTGCGATGAAAACCTCTACCAAGATTCTACTGCTGGCGGGTGCCGCCGGGCTGCTCGCGGCCTGTGCCAGTGGCCCGCGCGAGGTCCCGCCGCTCACCGCGGGCAATGTCGATCTGCAGCGCTACCAGGGGCACTGGTACGAAGTGGCGCGGCTGCCGATGTTCTTCCAGCGCAAGTGCGCCCAGTCTGAAGCCAACTATCACGTCATGGCCGATGGCTCGGTTGCCGTGTTCAACCGCTGCCGCACCCTGGACGGCAAGGTGCAGGAAGCCACGGGCACCGCTACCCCGATCAAGCCGGGCGTGACCGATCGTCTCGAAGTGCGCTTCGACACCTGGTTCAGCGGCGTCCTGCCCAACGTGGCCAAGGGACCCTACTGGATCCTCTATGTCGACGACGACTACAAGACCGCCCTGGTCGGCAGTCCGGATCGCAAGTACCTCTGGTTGCTGGCGCGCAAGCCCGAGCTCTCCGCGGCGCAGAGCGAGAAGCTGCTGCGCATCGCCCGCGAGAAGGGTTACAACCTCAATCGTCTGGTCTGGCGCGAGACCGACGCCCATATGCCCTAGGCCACAGGAGCTCTCCGTGAAACTCTGGACCGATGCCTTCACCGACAACGGCTTCATGCCCAAGCGCCACGAATTCGACGTGGCCGACTTCGGCGCCCACGGCGACAACATCTCGCCTGCGCTGCAGTGGTCCGACCTGCCGGCTGATACCAAGAGCCTGGCGCTGACCGTCTACGATCCGGATGCCCCCACCGGCAGCGGATTCTGGCATTGGGTGGTGGTCAACATCCCGGTCGGCACCCAGGGCCTGGCGGAAGACGCCGGCCGCGCCGATGGCTCGGGCCTGCCGGCAGGCGCCCTGCAACTGATCAACGACTACGGCACCCGCGGCTTCGGTGGCGCGGCGCCGCCCAAGGGTGACAAGCCGCACCGCTACATCTTCCAGCTGCATGCGCTCAAGGTCGAGCAGCTGCCGGTGCCGGCCGACGCGACCAATGCGGTCGGCCGCTTCATGATCCACCTCAACCAGCTGGCCGCGGCGACCTACACCGGTCTCTACGAGATCAAGTAGGACAAAGCACGGACGGGCTAGAACTCGTCCGTCGAGGCCGCCAGGCGGATGCCGGCGGCACGCATCTCGGCCAGGAAGGCTTCACCCTGGGCTTCGAAGCCTGGCACCGAATGACTGCAGTCGGTCAACAGCACCAGGTCCTGGCGCCGCTCCACCGGCCAGAATTCCAGCAGGTCGCGCAGGGTGCTGGCCACGCAGTGGGACAGCGCCTCGCCCGCCACCAACAGGGTATCGGCCGCCTGTAGCCGGGCGATCAGCCCGGCGTCCACCGCGGTGCCCGGGTCCGCGAGGTCCAGCACCTCGGCGCGCAGGGCCGAATAGTGTTCGGTATGGGGATTGCCGCCCTTGGCGATGAACTCCACCAGGCGCCCCTGCTCTCGGCCCCAGGCATTGAGCGCCTGGTGGACATCCTCCTGCACCCCATGGCCCCAGCCGCCTACCAGGCAGTGTTCCGGCCAGATCACCAGGCGATAGCGACCGCCAGCCTCCAGCGCCTGCACATAGGCCAGCGCCCGGGCACGCTCGCTCGGCTCGCGGGTCTGCCAGCGACCATCGGCCACCTCGTCCGCGCTGATCTGGGTAAAGGGCGCCGGTGGCTGCCCGGCGGCGTCCTGCCAGCCGTGCGGATGGGCGATGTGCAGCGGCTGGTGGGAATCCAGGGTGACATGCACCCCGGTGAGCCGAGGCCCGAGGCGCTCGATCAGAGCGGCGACGCGCTGCAGGCCGGCTACCGCGCCGGGTACCGGCAGGGCCGCACTCGGCAGGTCGCAGAAATCGTTTTGCGGATCGATCAGCAGCAACTGCAGCTTGGCGTGGGACATGGCGATCTCCTTGGGCGACTGGCCGTCGATGGTGCGGGTGCCGCTGGACGCGAGGCAAGCCCGGGCAGCGTGGAAACCCGGTAAGGTGCAGGTCTATGATGAAGGGGCCGACCCTGCCCCGCGGAGCGCGACATGCTGAATCTGTACCCGGAAATCAAGCCTTACGCCCGCCACGAGCTGGCCGTCGAAGCCCCCCATGTGCTCTATGTCGATGAGAGTGGCTCGCCCGACGGTCTGCCGGTGCTGTTTATCCACGGCGGACCTGGCTCCGGATGCGATCGCCTGAGTCGGCGTTTCTTCGATCCCAATCTCTACCGCATCGTCACCTTCGATCAGCGTGGCTGTGGTCGCTCCACGCCCTATGCCAGTCTGGAAAACAACAGCACCTGGCACCTGGTCGAGGACATCGAGCGCCTGCGCGAGCACCTGGGTATCGAGCAATGGGTGCTGTTTGGCGGCTCCTGGGGATCGACCCTGGCGCTGGCCTATGCCCAGCGCCATCCCGAGCGGGTCCGCGCCATGATCCTGCGCGGCATCTTTCTCTGTCGTCCGGTGGATCTGCACTGGTTCTACCAGGATGGCGCCAGCCGGCTCTTTCCGGATTTCTGGCAGGACTATCTGCACCCCATCGCCGAGGAAGAACGCGGCAATCTCATTCAGGCCTACTACCGGCGCCTGACCGGTCCGGACGAGCTGGCGCAGATGTCCGCCGCCCGTGCCTGGTCGTGCTGGGAAGGCCGCACCGTGACCCTGAGGCCCAATCCCGACGTGCTGGAGAAATTCAGCGAGCACGCCCTGGCCATCGCCCGTATCGAATGCCACTACTTCGTCAACGACGCCTTTCTCGAACCGGACCAGCTCCTGCGCGACATGCCCAGGATCGCCCATATCCCGGCGGTGATCGTGCACGGTCGCTATGACATGGTCTGTCCCCTGGACAATGCCTGGGCCCTGCACCATGCCTGGCCCGGCAGCGAATTGCAGATCATCCGCGATGCCGGCCATGCGGCCAGCGAACCCGGTATCTGTGACGCCCTGGTGCGGGCGACCGACCAAATCGCCCGCCAGCTGCTCGATCTGCCCCAGGAGGCCGAGTGAAGGCATTGCTGCAACGGGTCGCTCGCGCCAGCGTCGAGGTGGCGGGGGATACGGTCGGCGCCATCGGCCCGGGCCTGCTGGTCCTGGTCGGCATCGAGCCGGCGGATGACGAGGCCGCCTGCGCCCGGATGCTCAAGCGCCTGCTGGAGTACCGGGTGTTCGCCGACAGCGAGCAGCGCATGAATCTGTCGCTGCAGGACGTCGGCGGCGGGCTGCTGCTGGTCTCGCAGTTCACCCTGGCCGCCGATACCCGCAGCGGGCGGCGGCCGAGCTTTTCCACCGCCGCACCGCCGGCTCAGGGCGAACGGCTGTTCGATTACTTGGTGAGCCTCGCCCGTGACCTGCATCCCGAGGTCCAGACCGGTCGTTTCGGCGCCGATATGCAGGTTTCCCTGGTCAACGACGGACCGGTGACATTTTTATTGTCGATTTAGTGAGGGCGCCCCTTACAGCGCCCTGCCAAGTGTCTATGATTGCGCAGTTCGAGTTTGAACGGTCGTCCAACTGGGGAATCATTGACCCTTGCGGGAGTCGGACCTCTGCCTATCCGTTTCGCGACCACCGGTCGCCGAACGTATTCGTACGCTGATTTAGGAGGCTGCGTGTTATCTCATTCCAAAGTTAAGCCGGGCAAGCAGGGCTTCGCCCTGATCGGGCTCTCCGTCGCACTGGGTCTCTTCAGTGCCCAGGCCCTGGCCTTCAGCCTGGACGACGTGGCCGCCAAAGCCAAAGAACTCTCCGGCCAGAAATTCGTCGCGCCCAAGAGCAACCTGCCCGCATCCTTCAGCGGCATGAAGTATGCCGATTATCAGCAGATCACCTTCAATCAGGACAAGGCCTACTGGAAGGATGCCAAGACGCCCTTCCGGCTGAATTTCTATCACGAGGGCATGCACTACAGCGTGCCGGTGAAGATCAACGAGGTCACTGCCAGCAGTGTCGAGGAGATCAAATACGATCCCTCGATGTTCAACTTCGGCAACCTGCAGATCGACCAGGCCCAGCTCAAGGATCTCGGCTTCGCCGGTTTCAAGGTGCTTTATCCGCTGAACAAGGCGGACAAGCATGACGAGCTGATGACCATGCTCGGCGCCAGCTATTTCCGCGTGATCGGCAAGAACCAGGTCTATGGCCTGTCCGCCCGTGGCCTGGCCATCGACACCGCCCTGCCGTCCGGCGAGGAATTCCCGCGCTTCACCGAATTCTGGGTCGAACAGCCCCAGTCGGATCGTCGCAACCTGGTGATCTATGCACTGCTCGATTCGCCGCGGGCCACCGGTGCCTATCGCTTCGTGCTGACGCCTGGCAAGGACAGCACCGTCGACGTCGAAGCCAAGGTGTTCCTGCGCGACAACGTCAACAAGCTCGGCATCGCGCCGCTGACCAGCATGTACCTGTTCGGCCCCAACCAGCCGAGCGCCCAGGTCAACTACCGGCCGGCGCTGCACGACTCCAACGGCCTGGCCATCCATGCCGGCAACGGCGAGTGGCTGTGGCGCCCGCTGAACAATCCGCGCCGGCTGTCGGTCAGCACCTACACCATCGAGAATCCGCGCGGCTTCGGTCTGCTGCAACGTGGTCACGAGTTCTACAAGTACCAGGACCTGGACGAGCGTTATGACAAGCGCCCCAGCGGCTGGGTAGAGCCCAAGGGAGACTGGGGCAAGGGGCACGTCGAACTGGTGGAAATCCCCACCCCGGACGAGACCAACGACAACATCGTGGCCTTCTGGACGCCGGACACCCTGCCGCAGAAGGGCCAGCCGATCGATGTCAGCTATCGCCTGCACTTCACCACCGACGAACCCAATCTGCACACCAAGGACCTGGCCTGGGTCGCCCAGACCCGCCTGTCCACCGGCGACGTGCGTCAATCCAACCTGGTGCGCCAGACCGATGGCAGCCTGGCCTACATCATCGACTTCGAAGGGCCGAATCTCGACGATCTGCCCGAGGATTCGCAGGTCGGCTCCCAGGTCAGCCTGGACGCCAACGGTGAACTGGTCGAGAACTCTGTGCGCTACAACCCGGTTACCAAGGGCTATCGCCTGACCCTGAGACTCAAGGTCAAGGATCAGACCAAACCGGTGGAAATGCGCGCCAATCTCGCCCAGGGTGATAAACCGCTCAGCGAAACTTGGACTTACCAGCTACCTGCCAATGAATAACACCACCCGCGATACCTTGGTCGCCGCTGCTGGCGACTACCTCGAACACCTGCCGTTGCCCGCCGGGCAACGGCAGGTGCTGGACCAGACCGCCGACGTCGAGTCGCTGCACCGGCAACTGGCCGGTGCCCGCGGCGAGGGTGCCCAAGGCGCCGACGCGGTGATCGCTTCCACCGAGGCACGCCTGGCCGCCGGTTGGGACGATACCCTGGACGATGGCGAGCTGCTGGGCAGCGATGCCCAGGGTCGGGTGTTCATCAAGGCCACCCCGCCCATGACCCGCTCTATGATGGTGCCCGATCCCTGGCGCACCAATCCCGTGGCGCGGAGCTGGAAGCGCCTGCTCGGCCGCAAGGACCACAGTCGCTGGCAACCCGATCCGGAAGCCGATGCCCATGCGCACTGGCGCAAGGTAGGGTCCTTCCGGCGCTTCATCCTGTTGATCCTGATGCTGGTACAGACCGGCATCGCCACCTGGTACATGAAGGCCGTGCTGCCCTATCAGGGCTGGGCGCTGGTCGATCTCAGCGAGATCTACAGTCAGGGCTGGGGCGAATCCATTCGCCAGGTGCTGCCCTATGTGGTGCAGACCAGCATCCTGCTGCTCTTCGCCTTGCTGTTCTGCTGGGTGTCCGCCGGTTTCTGGACCGCCCTGATGGGCTTCTGGCAACTGCTCAGCGGGCGCGACAAGTACAGCATCTCGGCCAGCTCCACCGGTACCGAGCCGATCGATCCCCAGTCGCGTACCGCCCTGGTGATGCCCATCGCCAACGAAGACGTTCCGCGGGTCTTCGCCGGTCTGAGAGCCACCTACGAGTCGGTCCGCGCCAGCGGTGAGCTGGAGCACTTCGACTTCTTCATCCTCAGCGACAGCAACGATCCGGACAAGTGCGTGGCCGAAGAGAAGGCCTGGCTGGAGCTGTGCCGCGAGGTCGGTGGCTTCGGCCACATCTTCTATCGCCGCCGTCGGCGTCGGGTGAAGCGCAAGAGCGGCAACATCGACGACTTCTGCCGTCGCTGGGGCAGCCAATACAAGTACATGGTGGTGCTCGACGCCGACAGCGTGATGAGCGGCGAGTGCCTGGCCAGTCTGGTCCGGCTGATGGAAGCCAATCCCCGTGCCGGCATCATCCAGACCGCGCCCAAGGCGTCCGGCATGGATACCCTGTACGCGCGCCTGCAGCAGTTCGCTACCCGGGTGTACGGACCGCTGTTCACCGCCGGCCTGCATTTCTGGCAGCTGGGTGAGTCCCACTACTGGGGCCACAACGCGATCATCCGGGTCAAGCCGTTCATCGACCATTGCGCTCTGGCTCCGCTGCCGGGCACCGGCTCCTTCGCCGGCGCGATTCTCTCCCACGACTTCGTCGAAGCCGCGCTGATGCGCCGTTCCGGCTGGGGCGTGTGGATCGCCTACGACCTGCCGGGCAGCTACGAAGAGTTGCCGCCCAATCTGCTGGACGAACTCAAGCGCGACCGCCGCTGGTGCCATGGCAACCTGATGAACTTCCGGCTGTTCCTGGTCAAGGGCATGCACCCGGTGCACCGTGCGGTGTTCCTGACCGGGGTGATGTCCTACCTGTCGGCGCCGCTGTGGTTCCTCTTCCTGGTGCTGTCCACGGCGCTGCTGGCGATCCACAAGCTGCTGGAGCCCCAGTACTTCTTCCAGCCACGGCAGCTGTTCCCGGTCTGGCCCCAGTGGCATCCGGAGCAGGCCATCGCGCTGTTCTCCACCACCCTGATCCTGCTGTTCCTGCCCAAGCTGCTCAGCGTGGTGCTGATCATCGCCAAGGGCGCCAAGGAATTCGGCGGGGGACTGCGGCTGTTCCTCTCCATGATGCTGGAAATGCTCTTCTCGGTGCTGCTGGCACCGGTGCGGATGCTGTTCCACACGGTGTTCGTGACCGCCGCCTTCCTCGGCTGGTCGGTGCAGTGGAATTCGCCTCAGCGGGACGACAACGACACGCCCTGGAGCGAAGCCTTCCGCCGTCATGGTTCGCAGATGCTGCTCGGTCTGATCTGGACCGCCGGCGTGGCCTGGCTGGACCCGCGCTTCCTCTGGTGGCTGTCGCCCATCGTGGTGTCGCTGATCCTGTCGGCGCCGGTGTCGGTGATTTCCAGCCGTACCAACCTGGGGCTGGGCAGTCGCCGGCATCACCTGTTCCTGATCCCGGAAGAGTACGCACCGCCGCGCGAGCTGGTGGCGACCGACGAGTACCTGCACCTGAACAACCGCAACGCCCTGACCAAGGGCTTCCTGCGCGCCGCTGTCGATCCGGTGCTCAATGCCCTGGCCATCGGCATGGCCCGCGGTCGCCACGGCAAGGTGGTGGAGCCGGCACGCCGGCTGCGCGAAGAGCGGGTGGCCCGGGTCCTGGCCGCCGGTCCCGAGAAGACCAAGGGCGACGACCAGTGGCGTCTGCTCAGCGATCCGGACGGCATGGCGCAACTGCACCTGCAGGTCTGGAAGGCCGAAGAGCACCGCAACTGGCGGGAAGCCTACGCCACCCTGCGGCCGCGCTCCCACAGCGACTCGGCCGCGGATGCCGCAGCCAGTCCGGCCAGTCTGAGCCCGCGGCCCGCCTCCTGAGGAGGCACTCCGCGCATTGAAAAAGCCCCGGTGTCGCGAGACGCCGGGGCTTTTTCTTGTCCCTGATCGGGCTAAGACAGGCGGGCTAGAACAGGCGGGCGAGGAGGGCGGGTACGGCGTTCTCGACGCGCAGGATGCGCTCACCGAGCTGCACGGGCGCCAGGCCGGCTTCCTGCAGCTTCTCGACCTCATAGGGAATCCAGCCACCCTCGGGACCGATCGCCAGCGTCACGGGCTCGCTGAGGGCACGTGGGCAGGCGGGATAACTGCCCGGATGGCCGACCAGGCCGCGGGTGCCGGCTGCCAGTGCGGGCAGGCGGTCCTCGACGAAGGGCTTGAATCTCTTTTCGATCAGCACCTCCGGCAGCACCGTGTCTCGCGCCTGCTCCAGCCCCAGACGCAGTTGCTCCTCGATGGCCGCAGGTTCGAGAAAGGGGGTCTGCCAGAAGCTCTTTTCCACCCGGTAGCTGTTGAGCAGCACCAGGCGTGCGACGCCCATGGCGGACACGGTCTGCAGCACCCGGCGCAACATCTTGGGACGGGGCAGGGCGAGCAGGAGGGTGAGCGGCAGCTTGGCCGGCGGTGGCTGGTCGAGGGTGACGGTCAGGCAGGCCTGGCCGGTGTCGAGGGACTCGATCTGGCCGATACCCATCAGCCCATCCAGCAGGCCGACGCGCATCCGGTCACCCGCGGCCGCCTGATGGACCTCGCGCAGATGGGCGAGACGGCGCGGATCGCGCAGCACGACCCGGTCGGCGGCCATGAAGTCGGCCGCTTCGAGCAGGATCAGATTCACGGGCGTTCGGCGGGCGGCTGGGCTTCAGGGCTGGCGTCTTCGTCGGCCAGCGGGCGCTCGCGCTTCTGTACGAAGCGACCGAACAGCAGGCCGATCTCGAACAGCAGCCACATGGGTACGGCCAGCATGGTCTGGGAGAAGACGTCCGGCGGGGTCAGGATCATGCCGACCACGAAACAGCCGATGATGACGTAGGGACGGATCTTCTTCAGGTAGGCCACGTCGACCACGCCGATCCAGATCAGCAGCACGGTGGCCACGGGAATCTCGAAGGCCACGCCGAAGGCGAAGAACAGCGTCAGGATGAAATCCAGATAGGCGTTCAGGTCCGGCATCATCATGGCGCCTTCCGGCGTGATGCTGCTGAAGAAGTGGAAGATGATCGGGAACACCAGGAAGTAGGCGAAGGCCATGCCGGCGTAGAACAGCACGATGCTGGAGATCAGCAGCGGGATGGCGACCTTCTTCTCGTGGCGATAGAGCCCGGGCGCGACGAAGCCCCAGACCTGGTGCAGGATCACCGGCATGGCGATGAACAGCGACACCACCAGGGTCAGCTTGAAGGGCGCCAGGAAGGGGGAGGTGACGTCCGTGGAGATCATGGTCGCGCCCTCGGGAAGGACGCGGCGGATCGGCTCGGAGGCGAAGGCATAGATCTTCTGGGCGAAGTAGAACAGGCCGAGGAAGATCAGAAAGGTCGCCAGCACGCATCTGAGGATGCGGGTGCGCAATTCGGTGAGGTGCGAGACCAGGGGCATTTCCTGGTCATCGTGATCGGAAGGCTTGTCGCTCATGGTGCTCTTGGCGGCGTCTGGGGCGGATCCTGCGGGCGTTCGGCAACCACGTCCTGGGGCATAGGCGGAGCAGCGGCAGCGGGCGGCGTCTGGGCTTCCGGGGTAGAAGCGGCAGGCTTGGGCCGGTTGTCGCGCTGTTCCATGGACAGGATATGCTCGTTGCGCAGCTGCTGGCGAATTTCGTCAGCGCCGATCTCGCGCTCCACTTCCTGGCGGATGCTGTTGAAGCTGCGCCGCAGCCGACCGATCCACAAGCCTGCGGTGCGCGCCGCGCCTGGCAGGCGTTCCGGACCCAGCACCAGCAGGGCGACGAACCCCACCAGCATCATTTCGGGAAAGCTGATTCCGAACATGGGTGGGCCTTAGTCCTTGCGCACCACCGGCTCTTCGACCTTGCGGTGCTCGGCATCGAAGGTCTGGGGGCGATTCAGCGGGGCGTTGGGGTTGGCCGTGCTGGCGGTGGGCGTCGGCTGTTCGGTCTTGTCGTCCTCGTCGGTGTGCATGGCCTTGCGAAAGCCCTTGATGGCCTCGCCCACGTCGGAGCCCAGATGCTTCAGGCGTTTGGTGCCAAAGACGATTACCACGACGAGCAGGATGACGAGCCAGTGTTTCCAGTCGAAGATACCCATGGTCTTTCCTCGTTGCGAAGCTTGGGGTCAGGATTGAATGCGAGCGGCCTTTTCGGCGTGCCCGGAGAGGCCGAAACGACGATCCAGTTCGTCCAGCACGGCCTGGGGATGCTGGCCAAGGGCCGAGAGCATGATCAGGCTGTGGAACCAGAGATCGGCGGTCTCGTAGATGACGTCGTCGTACTGCTGACTGATGGCGGCATCCTTGGCGGCGAGAATGGTCTCGACGCTTTCTTCGCCGACCTTTTCCAGGATCTTGTTCAGGCCCTTGTGATAGAGGCTGGCCACATAGGAGGAGTCCGGGGCGGCCTGCTTGCGTTCTTCCAGCACCTGCGCCAGGCGCGCAAGGGTGTCAGTCATGGCCGTGCCCTCCGGCATAGATGGCTTGGGGATCCTTGATCACCGGGTCGACGGTTGCCCACTGGCCATCGCGCAGCACGCGATAGAAACAGCTTTCCCGGCCGGTGTGGCAGGCGATGCCACCCAGTTGCTCCACCTGCAGCACCACTACGTCGGCGTCGCAGTCCAGGCGCAATTCGATGACGCGCTGCACATGACCGGATTCCTCGCCCTTGCGCCAGAGGCGATTGCGCGAGCGCGACCAGTAGACCGCACGGCCTTCGGCGGCGGTCAGGGCCAGGGATTCGCGGTTCATCCAGGCCATCATCAGGATGCGCCCCGAGGTGGGGTCCTGGGCAATGGCCGGTACCAGGCCGTCGCTGTTCCAGTGGATCTCGTCTAACCAGTCGCTCATGAGTCTGTTCAATACTACGAATTAGGGTACTTGGCTCTGTCCGAAAAATGCCTGCGCTCGGTCATACGGCGTTAAAAATCCGTTCGGAATGCTCATTTACCGTTCGTAAACTCCGCTTCCTCACGGATTTTTGCCTTGCCTGACCTTCGCTCGGCGACTTTTCAAACAGGCCCTAGCCTCGCACAAGACGCAACTCGAATACAGCGGCAGGGCACCAGTGGCTGAGGGCGTGTATTTCGCCCGATAAAAATGACAGGACGGTTACAGCTTAAGGAGTTCAGCGCCTGATCACCAGAACCAGGCCACCGACCAGCATGGCCCAGGCGGGCCAGGCATGGGGCTGGGGTTCGAGGCCCAATTGGGCGGCACCCACCAGCAGGACCGCGCCGATGACCCGCACGATCCAGTCGTCGTTGCGTCTGCCCCAGGGGTTCGGTGGATCCTTGCGATGCGGCTGGGTGATGCGTTCCAGGGTATCGCGGGCCATCTGCGCCAGATGCGGGATCTGTTCCAGTTGCTGCTGGATGTTGCGGGCGACCTGCGGCGGACTCAGCCGCTTGCGCATCCACTTTTCCAGATAGGGCTTGGCGGTGGACCAGAGGTCCAGATCCGGATAGAGCTGGCGACCCAGCCCTTCGATGTTGAGCAGGGTCTTCTGCAGCAGCACCAGCTGTGGCTGGATCTCCATGTTGAAGCGGCGCGCCACCTGGAACAGCCGCAGCAGCAGCTGGCCGAAGGAGATGTCCTTGAGCGGCTTCTCGAAGATCGGCTCGCAAACGGTGCGGATGGCCGCTTCCAGTTCGTTGACCTGGGTATTGGCCGGTACCCAGCCGGAGTCGATGTGCAGCTGGGCGACCTTGCGGTAGTCGCGCTGGAAGAAGGCCCAGAGGTTGCGCGCCAGGTAGTCCTGGTCCTCGGGGGTCAGGCTGCCGATGATGCCGCAATCCACCGCGATGTAGAGCGGATCCCAGGGCTTGGCGGTGCTGACGAAGATGTTGCCCGGGTGCATGTCGGCGTGAAAGAAGCTGTCGCGGAACACTTGGGTGAAGAAGATCTCCACGCCGCGCTCGGCCAGCAGCTTGAAGTCCGTGCCCTGGTCGCGTAGGGCGGCCAGATCGGTCACCGGGATGCCGTAGATGCGCTCCATGACCAGCACCCGCTCGCGGCACCAGTCCCAGTACACCTGGGGCACGTAGAGGCGCTCGGAACCCTCGAAATTGCGTCTGAGCTGGCTGGAGTTGGCCGCCTCGCGCAGGAGGTCCAGTTCGTCGTAGATGGTCTTCTCGTAGTCGCTGACCACGTCCATCGGATGCAGGCGGCGGGCTTCGGCGGAGAGCTTTTCAGCGGTGCGCGCCAGCAGGAACAGCCAGGCGATGTCCTGGCTGATGATGTTCTTCAACCCGGGCCGCACCACCTTGACCACCACTTCCTCGCCGGTGCGCAACTGGGCGGCATGGACCTGGGCCACCGAGGCCGAGGCCAACGGCTGGTGATCGAAGCGGGCGAAGGCCTGCTTGATGGGTACGCCAAGCTGGGACTCGATGAGCGCCACGGCCTTTTCCGGCGGAAAGGGCGGGACCTTGTCCTGCAGGAACATCAGTTCGTCGGCGATATCCTCGGGCATGAGATCGCGCCGGGTGGAGAGGATCTGGCCGAACTTGACGAACACTGGGCCCAGACCTTCCAGCGCCAGGCGCAGGCGGGCACCGCGCGGCAGGGTCTTGCTCGGCCGCGGCAGCCAGCGCCAGGGCAGCACGTAGCGGGTGGCGCGCAGGTACCAGGGCAGCGGCAGGGCGTAGACGATGTCGTCCAGCCGATAGCGGATCACCACGAAGAAGATCCGCAACAGGCGGTTGAGGGCAGCGAACAGCTTCATTCGTCGGGGTTATCCCTGGCGTTGCGGGCGGTGCCCAGGCGGGCGAGGCGGGCGTCGAGACGATCCACGTCCAGGCGCAGGGCATCGATCTCGGCGAAGCGGGCCTCGCCTTCCAGGCGGCCGACCAGCTGACGACTCTCCTCGTTCAGCCAGTTGGACAGCGTCAGCTGCAGACTGTCACGCGTCTGTTCGCCGAGTGCCTGGCTGCGTCGGGCCAGATCACCCAGGAGTGCGGCTGGCAGCGGGCCGAGCCAGCGACTGACTTCGTGCTGCCAGTCCAGCTCCAGCTTCTGCAGGATGTCGGACAGTTCGATCAGCAGGGCGCTGTCGCCCTCCAGGCGCACGTCCGGCTGGTGCAGCACGCGTTGCTTGTCGCGGGCCAGAGCCAGTTCAGCGAGGCGCGTCGCCGGGGCGCTCAGGGTGCAGTCGATGTCGCCCTCGTGATGGGCGGCGAAGTGCAGGCCGTCACCCGCGGGCAGGATGTACAGGCGTAGCGCCGGTTGCCGGGTCTGGACCGCGATCACCCGTCCGGTCAGGCCGGCCAGGCGCGGCAAGGCCACCGGATCGAGCGCCAGCAGCGGATTCAGGCCACGCTCCAGTGCGGCCAGCAACGCCTGGGTGACGAGGGCCATCAGGGCTTGATGCCGCGATGCAGGGCGACCACGCCGCCGGTCATGTTATGGAAGGTGACCCGGGCGAAGCCGGTCTCTTCCATCATGGCCTTGAGGGTCTGCTGATCGGGGTGCATGCGGATCGATTCGGCCAGGTAGCGATAGCTTTCGGCGTCACCGGCCACCAGCTTGCCCATCAGCGGCAGGAAGCCGAAGGAGTAGGCGTCATAGGCCTTGGACACCAGCGGATTGGTGGGCTTGGAGAATTCCAGCACCAGCAGCCGGCCACCGGGCTTGAGCACGCGCAGCATGGAGGCCAGGGCCTGGTCCTTGTGGGTGACGTTGCGCAGACCGAAGGCGATGGTGATGCAGTCGAAATGGTTGTCGGGGAAGGGCAGCTTCTCGGCATCGGCCTGGACGAAGCGCACGTTGCTGGCGACGCCTTCGTCGAGCAGACGGTCGCGGCCGACCCTGAGCATGGAATCGTTGATGTCGGCCAGGACCACCTCGCCGGTGGGGCCGACCAGGCGGGCGAACTGCTTGGTCAGGTCGCCGGTACCGCCGGCAATGTCCAGCACTCGGTTGCCGCGGCGCACGCCGGAGAGTTCGATGGTGAATCTCTTCCACAGCCGGTGGATGCCCGCCGACATCAGGTCGTTCATCACATCGTACTTGGCCGCGACCGAATGGAAGACTTCCGCGACCTTGTAAGCCTTCTGGCTCTCCGGAACGCTCTGGTAGCCGAAGTGGGTCTGGGATTCGGCCTCGGGGCCTTTGCGCGGATCGCTCATGGGGCTACACCTGGGACAGGGACAAGAGGGCATTCTAGCAGGCCGATCGCCCGGGATGTCCGGCTAAAACGGGGGCTGACCGCTCGGTTCTCGCGATTGGCGACGTGGCGGGCCCTCGCTATAGTCAGGGCCCCTTATCCGGAGTTCCCCGATGTCCCAGATCACCATCGAACGCAGCCATTCGCTCGGCCTGGAAGGCGCTCGCCAGAAAGCCGACCAGCTGGCGGAAAAACTCACGCGCGACTATGGGGTGGCCTGCGCCTGGGAAGGCGATACCCTGACATTCACGCGCAGCGGCGTAGACGGGCGGATCGAGGTCGGTGAAGACCGGGTGCGGGTACTGGCGACCCTGGGCATGATGTTCTCGATGCTCAGTGGCCAGATCGAAAAGGAAATCGAGCGCAAGCTGGACAAGGCCCTGGCGGCCTGAGCCAGCGCTAGAGCATCAGCTTGACCGCGCTGACGTGCGGATCCCGCGTCTTGCCGGCGCGGGCCAGCTGTTCCAGGTAGTCGGCCCAGAGCTGGTCGCGGCGACTGCCTAGTTCATAAAGATAGTCCCAGCTGAACAGACCACTGTCGTGGCCGTCATCGAAGGTCAGCTTGATGGCGTAGCGCCCCGCTGGTTCGACGGCGCTGATGCCGACCTGCTGCTTGCCCCACTGCAATACCGGGTTGCCGTGTCCCTGGACCTCGGCCGAAGGCGAGTGCACCCGCAGAAATTCGGCGGGCAGCTCGAAGGTTTCCGCGCCATAGCTGACGCTGAGGATCTTGGAGGCCTTGTGGAGCTGGATGGCGGTAGGGGTACGCATGCTGAGGTTCTCTGGGCGGCGATTCAGTCTTTGCTTGCGGCCAACGCGGCCCTGGCGGTCCGCCAATGTGGCCGCTTCTACCGGCCGCGTAGGTTGGGTTGAGCGCAGCGAAGCCCACCATGGGTTCAGGGCGCAGGCAACGTTGGGCTTCGACGATAGAGCTGTCTCAACCCAACCTACGGTCTGTTGCAGCCGTGGCCGCGATCAACCAGGCATCAGGCCTGCCGTCACAGTATATAGCGCGACAGGTCTTCGTCCTGGGCCAGTTCGCCCAGATGGCCGTTCACATAGGCCGCGTCGATGACGATGGGTTCGCCATTCTGCTGACCGGCGAGGTCGGCGGCGCTGAAGGACACCTCTTCCAGCAGGCGTTCCAGCAGGGTGTGCAGGCGCCGGGCACCGATGTTCTCGGTCTTCTCGTTGACCTGCCAGGCGATCTCGGCGATGCGGGTGATGCCGTCGGCGGCGAATTCCACCAGCAGCCCCTCGGTCTTGAGCAGTTCGCGATACTGCTCGGTGAGGGAGGCATGGGGCTCGGTGAGGATGCGCTCGAAGTCCTGCGGGGTCAGCGCCTTGAGTTCGACGCGAATCGGCAGACGACCCTGCAGCTCCGGTACCAGATCGCTGGGCTTGGACAGGTGGAAGGCACCCGAGGCGATGAACAGGATGTGGTCGGTCTTGACCATGCCCAGCTTGGTGTTGACGGTGCAGCCTTCGATCAGCGGCAGCAGGTCGCGCTGCACGCCCTCGCGGGAGACATCGGCACCGCTGGTGTTGCCGCGCTTGGCGACCTTGTCGATCTCGTCGATGAAGACGATGCCGTGCTGCTCGACGGCTTCCAGGGCGCGGCCCTTGAGTTCTTCCTCGTTGACCAGGCGCGCGGCTTCTTCATCGCGCACCAGCTTGAGCGCTTCCTTGACCTTGAGCTTGCGCTGCTTGGTCTTGCCCTTGTGCATGCCGGCGAAGAGATTCTGCAGCTGGCTGGTCATCTCCTCCATGCCGGGCGGGGTCATGATCTCGACGCCGGCCGGGGTGTCGGCCACCTCGATGTCGATTTCCTTGTCGTCCAGCTGGCCTTCGCGCAGGCGCTTGCGGAACAGCTGGCGGGTGTTGCTATCGGTGGCGGTCGGCTGGGGTTCGTTGCTGAAGCCCACCGAAGGCCGCGCCGGCGGCAGCAGGGCATCGAGGATGCGCTCTTCGGCGGCATCTTCGGCGCGATGGCGGTTACGCACCATCTCCTGTTCGCGCAGCATCTTCACGGCGGCATCGGCGAGATCACGGATGATGGACTCGACGTCGCGGCCGACATAGCCGACCTCGGTGAATTTGGTGGCTTCCACCTTGAGGAAGGGCGCGTTGGCCAGCTTGGCCAAGCGCCGGGCGATCTCGGTCTTGCCCACACCTGTGGGGCCTATCATCAGGATGTTCTTGGGGGTGACCTCGGGGCGCAGCTCGACGGGCAGCTGCATGCGCCGCCAGCGGTTGCGCAGGGCGATGGCCACGGCGCGCTTGGCGTCGTCCTGGCCGATGATGTGGCGGTTGAGTTCGTGGACGATCTCGCGGGGGGTCATGGACATGGGCAGTCTCTAAACCGGATCACGCCTGGGGCGCGTCCAGCTCCTCGATGGTCAGGTTGCGGTTGGTGAACACGCAGATGTCACCGGCGATATTCAGCGAGGTCTCGGCGATCTCGCGGGCACTGAGGTCGGTATGCATGAGCAGGGCGCGGGCGGCGGCCTGGGCATAGGCGCCACCGGAGCCCATGGCGATCAGGCCTTCTTCGGGTTCCACCACGTCGCCGTTGCCGGTGATGATCAGGGAGGCGTCCTTGTTGGCGACTGCCAGCATGGCTTCCAGGCGGCGCAGGGCACGGTCGGTGCGCCAGTCCTTGGCCAGCTCGACGGCGGCGCGGACCAGATGACCCTGGTGCTTTTCGAGTTGCGCCTCGAAGCGCTCGAAGAGGGTGAAGGCGTCGGCGGTACCGCCAGCGAAACCGGCCAGCACCTCGCCCCGGTACAGCCGCCGGACTTTCTTGGCATTGCCTTTCATGACGGTGTTGCCCAGGGAAACCTGGCCGTCGCCGCCGATCACGACCTTGCCGTTGCGGCGTACAGAAACGATGGTGGTCAAGGGAATCTCTCCGCGTTGCTTGGGGCATCGGCCCCGGTTACGCGGAGATATGGGGATGGCCGCGGCGCCCTTCAAGCATCACGGCGAGGGGATTCGCCGGGCGAGAGCCGGTTCACGGCCTGGCGAGCTAGCGCCAGACCAGGCGAAAAAACCTGAGGACCCGGAGTTATAGGCATTCCAGAGGTCTTTTCACTCCGTCTGGCCGACGTGCAGCCGGCCGTGGACCGGTTTCAGTGACCGCGGCGTTGCTGCAGCAACAGATTCTTGAAGCCGCTGCCGGCGAGTTGTTTCTGCGCCTGGGTCAGCTGATCACGATCGCTGTAGGGACCGACCAGCACTCGGTACCAGGTGTCGTCCTTGACCTTGCCCGACTCCACCCGCACGTCCTGGCCGAGCATGATGATCTGGGCGCGGACGCGGTCGGCATCGGCCTGGGTACGGAAGGAGCCGGCCTGGAGGAAGAACAGGGTCACCGGCGGCTGGGCCTTGGTGGTGGCTTCCTTGGGCGGCGTCGCAGCGGGCTGGCCCGGAGCGGTGCCTGGCGTGGTCGGCGTCGCGGTGGTCGGCTGGCCGGGCTGCGCCGGGGTCGCCGCGGCATCCGGTTTGGCCGGAGTGGTCGGCTTGGCGGCCGGGGTGCGCGGCACGGCGTCCGGCGGCACGATCACCTCGGATTCGGGCAGCAGGGTATAGAAGTCGTACTTGGGCTTGATCGGCGTGGGCGGCGTGCCTTCGGTCTTGCCAGCAGCGGTCGACGCCTTGCCGTTGCCCGCCGCGGCCGCCGGGCGGCCTTCTTCCGGCTTGGCGCGTTGCACCGCCTTGTTGCCCGGTTCGAGCTTCATCAGGAACACGACGAAGGCGCCGATGGCCAGACCCGACGCGAGCCAGACCCAGCCGGGCAGGGGCTGTTTCTTGGGAGCCGAGGTGTTGCGACTGGCGCCGCGCTTGGGTGGGGCTTTCTTGGCCATCAGGCGGTGATCCGTCTCTTACATGCGTTCCAGGGTATGCAGACCGAGCAGTTCCAGGCCCTGCTTGAGGGTGCGTCCGGTAAGGGCGGCCAGGCGCAGGCGGCTCTGGCGCAATTCGGGGTCCTCGGCGGTCAGGATCGGGCAGTTCTCGTAGAAGCTGGAGAACAGCCCGGCCAGGTCATAGAGGTAGCTGCACAGCAGGTGCGGGGTGCCCTTGTCGGCGACGCTGGCGAGGATCTCGCCGAATTGCGCCAGGCGGCCGCCCAGGTCCTGCTCCTGCGGGGCGTCCAGGCGGATGCGGCCGGTGGGCTCGCTCTGCCCGGCCTTGCGCAGCACGCTGGCGACCCGGGTGTAGGCGTACAGCAGGTAGGGCGCGGTGTTGCCCTCGAAGCTGAGCATCTGCTCGAAGTTGAAGCTGTAGTCGCTGGTGCGGTGCTTGGACAGGTCGGCGTACTTGACCGAGGCGATACCCACCACGCGGCCGATGTGGCGCAGTTCGTCTTCGCTGAAGGGTGTCTCGCCACGCTCGGCGCGTCCGGCATTGCGCTCCTTGACCAGTTGGTAGGCACGCTCTTCGGCTTCGTCGAGCAGGTCGACCAGCTTGACGGTGCCGCCATCGCGGGTCTTGAAGGGGCGGCCATCAGCGCCGTTCATGGTGCCGAAGCCCATGTGTTCGAGTTGCATGGCCGGATCGACGAAGCCGGCGCGGCGCGCGACCTCGAAGGCCATCTGGAAGTGCAGGGCCTGGCGCTGGTCGACGAAGTAGAGCGCGCGATCGGCCTGCAGCTGGCGGCTGCGATAGCGCATGGCTGCCAGGTCGGTGGTGGAATAGAGATAGCCACCGCCGGCCTTCTGTACGATCACCGGCAGCGGATTGCCCTCGGCGTTCTTGAATTCGTCGAGGAAGACGCAACGGGCGCCGTCGCTTTCGGTTAGCAGTCCGGCGGCCTCCAGATCGGCGACCACCTGGGCCAGGTCGTCGTTGTAGGCGCTCTCGCCCTTGACGTCAGCTGGGGTCAGCTTGACGTTGAGGCGGTCATAGACCTCCTGGCAGTGGGACAGGGAGACGGCGTTGAAGCGCTCCCAGAGGCGCAGGCAGTGGGCATCGCCCGCCTGCAGTGCTACTACCAGCTCGCGGGCCCGCGCGGCGAACTCCGGCGAGGCGTCGAAGCGGCCCTTGGCCGCGCGGTAGAAGACCTCCAGGTCGGCCAGCTCGCCTTCGGCGGCCTGGGGCTGTTCTTCCATGTAGGCCAGCAGCATGCCGAACTGGGTACCCCAGTCGCCGACGTGGTTCTGGCGGATCACCTCGTCGCCGAGGAATTCCAGCACCCGCGCTACGGCGTCGCCGATGATGGTGGATCTCAGGTGGCCGACGTGCATCTCCTTGGCCAGGTTCGGCGAGGAGAGGTCCACCACCACGCGCTGGCGTGGGTCGTGCGTGGGCACGCCCAGTTGCGGATCGGCGAAGGCCGCATCCAGCCGCGCGGCCAGTTGCGCATGATTCTGGAAGAAGTTGAGAAAGCCGGGGCCGGCGATCTCCACCTTGCTCACCGCCGGGTCGGCGGGCAGGGCGGCCAGCAGCTTCTCGGCCAGTTCGCGTGGCTTGGCGCGGGCCGGCTTGGCCAGCAGCAGGGCGACGTTGCTGGCGAAGTCGCCGTGGCTCTTGTCCTTGGTGTTCTCGACCTGGATGGCCGGCGCCACGTCGGCCGGCAGGGTGCCGTCGGCGATCAGGCGGTCGAGGGCGTGCTGGATGAGCTGGCGGATGCTGTCTTTCATGGTCATTGGCCTTCGGCGTGCGCCGAGCGCGCACTGCGATGAAAACCCGGCATTATCCGTGGCGAGCCCGGCCTTGCCAATGGTAAGAGCCTGTTCAACGTCTCGCGAGCTAGAGCCAAACAAGGCGGAAATGCCTGAGGAAGCGGAGTTTACGAGTGGTAAATGAGCATTCCGAAGGCATTTCTAACGCCGCTTGGCCGACGCGCAGCAGACGCTGAACAGGCTCTAAGCCAATGCCGCTAGAAGAGATCGATGGGATCCACATCCAGCGACCAGCGCACCTGGCGGGCTTCGGGCAGGCTTTCCAGCTGGACGACCCAGATGCCCAGCAGCCGGTGCAGAGGCGCACGGCTGCTGCTCTGCAGCAGCAGCTGGGCGCGATGGCGACCGGCGCGCCGCTCCATGGGCGCCGGTACCGGGCCGAGCAACTCCACCTGGGGCAGGGCGAGATTGACCGCCAGGCCTTCGGCGACGTGATAGGCCGCTTCGAGAAAATTCTCCACCTGATCCTGGCGATGGGCATCGGCGCGCAGCAGCGCCAGATAGGCGAAGGGCGGCAGACCGGCGGCGCGGCGCTCCTGCAGCGCCTGGCGGGCAAAGGCCGGATAGCCTTCCTCGGCCAGCTGCACCATCAGCGGATGATCGGCCAGGTGGGTCTGGATCAGCACCTGGCCCGGTTCCTCGGCGCGCCCGGCGCGCCCGGCAACCTGGACGATCTGCTGCGCCATGCGCTCGCTGGCGCGGAAGTCGGCGGAAAACAGCCCACTGTCAGCGTCCAGCACGGCCACCAGGGTCACCTTGGGAAAGTGGTGCCCCTTGGCGAGCATCTGGGTGCCCACCAGGATGCAGGGCACCCCGCTATGAATGGTGCGCAAGAGCTTGCCCAGGGCGTCCTTGCGCGCGGTGGTGTCGCGGTCGATGCGCAGCACCGGGATGTCCGGGAAGAGCAGCTGCAGGCGTTCCTCGGCGCGCTCGGTGCCGGCGCCCACCGGTCGCAGGTCGAGCTTGCCGCAGGAAGGGCAATGACGCGGCGGCGCCTGGCGGTGATCACAATGATGGCAGCGCAGCTCACCGGAGCCGCGGTGGTAGGTCATGCGCGCATCGCAGCGCGGGCACTGGGCCAGCCAACCGCAGTCGTGGCAGAGCAGGGTAGGGGCGAAACCACGCCGATTGAGGAACACCAGCACCTGCTGGCCGCGCTCCAGGGTCGCGCCCATGGCCTTGAGCAGTGGCTGGGACAGACCGCTGTCGAGCGGGCGACTGCGCACGTCCAGGCGCTCGAAGCGTGGCGGCTGGGCACCGCCGGCGCGCAGTGACAGGCGCAGGTGGGCATAGCGCCCCTGATCGGCGTTGTGCAGGCTCTCCAGCGAAGGGGTGGCCGAGCCCAGTACCACCGGCAGATTCTCGAAGCGTGCGCGGACCACGGCCAGGTCACGGGCGTGGTACCTGAGGCCTTCCTGCTGTTTATAGGAGGCGTCGTGTTCTTCGTCGACGATGATCAGCCCGGGGTGCTTGAGCGGGGTGAACAGCGCCGAACGGGTGCCCACCACGATATCCAGTTCGCCATCGCGAGCGGCCAGCCAGATGTCCATCCGCTCGCGATCGGTCAGCGCCGAGTGCAGCAGGGCGATGCGCGCATTGAAGCGTTGCTCGAAGCGGCCCAGGGTCTGGGGGCCCAGGTTGATCTCGGGAATCAAGAGCAGCGCCTGGCGTCCCGCTTCCAGGGTGGCGCGGATCAGCTGCAGATAGACCTCGGTCTTGCCGCTGCCGGTCACACCTTCCAGCAGATAGCAGTGGAAGCCGCTGCCGGCGCGGACCGCTTCGTAGGCCAGGCGCTGCTCGCCGTTGAGCGGCAATTCGGCCTGGGCGAGCCAGGAGCCCTGGTGCCGGGTCGGCTGGTGATAGCGGGTCTCCACCTTGACCAGGCCCTTGGCCTGGAGGAGGTCGAGACTGTCCTTGACCAGGCCGAGCTGGCCGAGCAATTCGTGCAGCACGCCATGGGGATGCTGGCGCAGGGTCTTGAGCGCCTCGCGCTGGCGCGGCGCCCGGGCCAGGCGTGGATCTTCCGGGCGGGCATCGGGCTGGGCGATCCAGAAACGCTGCAGCCGGCGCTCGGCCGGCTCCCCCTGACGCAAAAGGGCAGGAAGTGCCCAGCTCAGGGTGTCGCCGAGGCTGTGCTGATAGTACTGGGCGGACCACTGGCAGAGTTCGAACAGGGCGCTGGGCAGCGGCGGGCGCTCGTCGAGCAGTTGCAGGGCCTTGCGCAGCTTGTCCGGCGGCACCTCGGTTTCCTGGGCCACCTCGATCAGCACCCCGACCACCTCACGGCGACCGAAGGGCACCCGCAGTCGCACGCCGGGGCGCAACTGCTCCTCCACCGCGCCCTTGGGCGGCAGATAGTCGAACAGGCGGCGCAGGGGGGAAGGCAGCGCCAGGCGCAGGATCAGGGGCACGGCAGGGCTCACAGACGTAAAGCCCGATGGTAGCAGACAGGCGGTGAGGGGGCTGCTTGCGCCTCCTATCCGCTCTGGTATGATTTGCAGCCCAAATCTGTGCGGTATCCGGCAATGGCGCCGGGTGGCGGCACAGCTAGACCCCGAGGATAGTTCCATGAAAGCTGATATCCATCCGCAGTACGATGCCATCGAAGCCACCTGCAGCTGTGGCAACGTCATCAAGACCCGCTCGACCCTGAGCAAGAACATTCACCTGGACGTCTGCTCCGAATGCCACCCGTTCTACACTGGCAAGCAGAAGGTCCTGGACGCTGGCGGCCGTATCGATCGCTTCAAGCAGCGCTTCGGCGTGTTCGGCAGCAGCAAGTAATGCGCTGCCGTCGACCATCTCCGCATGGCTCGACACTGAAAAAGGCGTCCTTCTGGGGCGCCTTTTTCGTTTCTACCCTGGCAATTGCGCCGCTGGCCCTGGCCGCGGCGTGCCCCTTGCTGCCGGGCGGCCAGGAGGTCGAGGTGCGGCAGGTGGTGGACGGCGATACCCTGCGCCTGATCGGCATCAACGCACCGGAGTTGGGCAGGTCCGGCGGCACGGCGCAGCCCTATGCCGAGGATGCGCGTCGACGCCTGCAGGCGCTGGTGAACGCCAGTGACGACCGCCTGCGCCTGGTCCCGGGTCGCGAGGCGACCGACCACTACGGTCGTACCCTGGCCCATCTCTATGACCGCCAGGGCCGCAATCTCGAAGCCCAGTTGATCGCCGAGGGTCTCGGCTATGCGGTGGCCATCGCGCCCAATACCCGACTGGCCGGCTGTCAGGTCGCGGCGGAAGGCGCGGCGCGCAAGGCTCGACTCGGTGTTTGGAAAAAGGACCCCACCCTTTCCGCCACGCATATCCAGGAGAGTGGTTTCGCCGTGGTGCAGGGGCGCCTGCAGGGGATCGAACGCAACCGGGGCGGACTCTGGCTGCAGTTCGACGGCGATCTGGTGGTCAATGTGCCGAATCGCTTTGTGGATGCCTTCGCTGAGCTGCCACTGCAGCAATGGATCGGGCGCCAGCTCGAGGCACGGGGCTGGATCGTCGATCGCAGCCGGCGCCAGGAAGCGGGGCGGGCACGCTGGCAGCTGACCCTGAGCGATCCGCACATGCTGGGTTTGCGGGTTGAATCGTTTTAGCCGAAAGTCGTATTGCGATTGATTTCAGGCATATGGCCGATTGCTTGTGGCACCTTGAGTCTTTGCGTATTCTCGCCCGACCCAAGACCCACACCACGCGGATATACCAATAATGTCTGATCTCAAAACCGCCGCCCTCGAATACCATGCTCAGCCGCGTCCCGGCAAACTCAGCGTCGAGCTGACCAAGCCCACCGCGACCGCTCGTGACCTGTCCCTGGCCTACAGCCCCGGCGTCGCCGAACCGGTCCGCGAGATCGGCCGCGATCCCGAACTGGCCTACCGCTACACTGGCAAGGGCAACCTGGTCGCCGTGATCTCCGACGGTACCGCCATCCTCGGCCTGGGCAACCTCGGCCCGCTGGCCTCCAAGCCGGTGATGGAAGGCAAGGGCGTGCTGTTCAAGCGCTTCGCCGGTGTGGACGTCTTCGACATCGAGGTGGACGCCGAGAGCCCCCAGGCCTTCATCGACACCGTCAAGCGCATCTCCATCACCTTTGGTGGCATCAACCTGGAAGACATCAAGGCGCCCGAGTGCTTCGAGATCGAGCGCGCCCTGATCGAACAGTGCGACATCCCGGTCTTCCACGATGACCAGCACGGCACCGCCATCGTCACCGCCGCCGGCATGCTCAACGCCCTGGAAATCGCCGGCAAGCGCCTGGAAGACGCCAAGATCGTCTGCCTGGGTGCCGGCGCTGCTGCCATCTCCTGCATGCGCCTGCTGGCCAGCATGGGTGCCAAGGTCGAGAACATCTACATGATCGACCGTCAGGGCGTGGTCCACAGCGGCCGCAACGACCTGAACCAGTACAAGGCGGCCTTCGCCACCGAGACCAGCAAGCGCACCCTGGACGACGCCCTCGAAGGCGCTGACGTCTTCGTCGGTCTGTCCGGCCCCAACCTGCTGTCGGCCGAAGGCCTCAAGCGCATGGCGGCCAACCCTATCGTCTTCGCCTGCTCCAACCCGGATCCGGAAATCACCCCCGAGCTGGCCCACGCCACGCGCGATGACGTGATCATGGCGACCGGTCGTTCCGACTACCCGAACCAGGTCAACAACGTCCTGGGCTTCCCCTTCATTTTCCGTGGTGCCCTGGACGTCCGCGCCCGCGTCATCAACGAAGAGATGAAGATCGCCGCCGCCCTGGCCCTGCGCGACCTGGCCAAGCTGCCGGTGCCCAAGGAAGTCTGCGCGGCCTACAACGTCGACAGCCTGAGCTTCGGTCGCGAGTACATCATTCCCAAGCCCATGGATGCCCGTCTGATCACCCTGGTATCCGATGCCGTAGCCAAGGCCGCCATCGAGACCGGCGTGGCCACGCTGCCCTACCCGGCGAACTATCCGCTGAAGTCGGTGGATGACGTCTTCGCCAAGTAAGGCCCGAAGCAATAAAAAACCCCGCCACGGCGGGGTTTTTTATTGGCTGGAGATCAGAAGATGTCCATGGGCACGTTTTCGCTGGAGGGCAGCGGCGTGCCGGGCGCGACGCCGGGCGGCAGTTCGTCCAGACTCGGCGGGGTGTCTTCGCTCTTGAACAGCTCGAAGTAGGCGTTGGGCGTGCCCGGTGGTGCGGCGCGACCGGTGGTGGGGTCGACGCGGATGGAGACGATGCCGTCCGGTTCCTTGAGCTGATGCGGTGGCTTGTCCTTGAGCGCGGCGCCCATGTAGCTCATCCAGATCGGCAGGGCCACGGTACCGCCGAATTCCTGGCGGCCCAGGGTCTCGGGTTGGTCGAAGCCGGCCCACACCGTGGTCACGTAGTCGCCGTTGTAGCCGGAGAACCAGGTGTCCTTGGATTCGTTGGTGGTGCCGGTCTTGCCGGCCAGGTCGTTGCGGCCCAGTTCCAGCGCCTTGCGCCCGGTGCCGCGCTTGATCACGTCCTGCAGCATGCTGTTCATGATGAAGGCGTTGCGCGGATCGATGACCTGGGGCGCGAACACCGGCGCCGGATTGGCCGGGTCGGCGGCGGCGGTGTCGGCCGCCGGCGTGACCTCGACGCCCGGCGCGGTCGTGGCCTGCGCCTGCTGGGGCACCCGTGGCGCAGCCATGCGATAGACCACCTTGCCGTCGCGGTCGGTCACGTGATCGACCACGTAGGGCGTCACCTTGTAGCCCTCGTTGGCGAACACCGACCAGCCAGTGGCCACTTCCAGCGGCGTCAGGCCCGGGGTGCCGAGGGCGAGCGACAGGTTGCGCGGCAACTGGTCGCGCTCGAAGCCGAAACGACTGACGTAATCCAGCGCATAGTCGATGCCGATGGCCTGCAGCACCCGGATGGACACCAGGTTGCGCGAGCGATAGAGAGCCTCGCGCAGGCGGATCGGGCCGAGGAAGGTGTTGTTGTCGTTCTTTGGCCGCCAGGCTTCGTCGGGATTCTCGTCCATGAAGACGATGGGCGCATCGTTGACCAGGCTGGCGGCGGTAAAGCCCTTCTCCAGCGCCGCGCTGTAGATGAACGGCTTGAAGCTGGAACCGGGCTGGCGCCGGGCCTGGGTGGCGCGGTTGTAGTTGCTCTGCTCGAAGGAGAAGCCGCCGATCAGGGCGCGAATGGCGCCATCCTGGGGGTCGAGGGAGACCAGGGCGCTCTGCGCCTTGGGAATCTGCGAGAACTTCAGGCTGCCATCGTCCTGGCGCTGCACCCGGATCAGGTCGCCGACCTTGACCACGTCGGCCGGACCGTTCGGGCGTGGCCCCAGGCTGTTGGCGCTGAGGTAGGGGCGTGCCCATTTCATCGAGTCCCAGGAGACCGCCTCTTCCTTGCCCTCGCGGGTCAGGACCAGGATGCCGCTCTTTTCCACCTGGGTGACCAGGGCCGGATCCTGACCGCCGACGATGCGCTGCTTCTGGATCAGCGCGGTCCATTCGGCGCGGCTGCGATTGGGCCACTGGGCCTCGGGGCCGCGATAGCCGTGGCGGCGGTCGTAGTCGGTCAGGCCGTCACGTACGGCTTCGAACGCATCCGTCTGCAGCCGGCTGTCGATGGTGGTGTAGACCTGGTAGCCATCGGTGTAGGCATCGCCACCATAGCGACCGACCATTTCCGCCCGTGCCATCTCGGCGATGTAGGGGGCGTTGAGCTCAGGCACGGCGACGTGATGATAGGCCTCGAGCGGCTCGGCGATGCCGGCCTGGTAGGCCGCCTGATCGATATAACCGAGCTTGAACATGCGTTCGAGAATCCAATTGCGTCTTTCCAGGCTACGCTCAGGATTAGCGACCGGGTTGTAACGCGACGGCGCCTTGGGCAGACCGGCGATCATCGCCATCTGGGCGACGGTCAGGTCCTTGATGGACTTGCCGTAGTAGACCTGGGCGGCGGCCTCGATGCCGTAGGCGCGGTTGCCCAGGTAGATCTTGTTGACATAGAGCTCGAGGATCTCGTCCTTGGTCAGTTGGCGCTCGATTTGCAGCGCCAGGAGGATCTCGGTGAATTTGCGCGAGAAGCTGCGCTCGCTGGTCAGGAAGTAGTTCTTGGCGACCTGCATGGTAATGGTGCTGCCGCCGGTCTGGATGTGTCCGGTCTTGACCAGCTGGCTCACCGCCCGTGCCAGGCTTTTCACATCCACGCCATAGTGATTGGCGAAGTTGTCATCCTCGGCGGAGAGCAGGGCATGGATGAAATCGGGCGGTATCTCGTTGAAACGCAGCGGCGAGCGACGCATTTCGCCGAATTCGGCGATGAGTTTGCCGTCCGCGCTGAACACCCGCAGAGGGATCTGCAGTTGCACGTTACGCAGGGCATCGATGGAGGGCAGGCTGGGGCTGAGGTAGAGGAAGGCACCGCTGAGACCCAGCAACAGGCTGCAGACCAGGGCGACCAACGACCACCAGAAAAATTTCAGAACACGCATCAAGAGACTTTTCGAATGGAAAGAAGGAAAGGGCGACAGGTGACGGTCAGCCTACACGGCGTCGCCATTATAGGCGCGTTTGGCGGTTGGCCGCTATTTGCTCGGGTGTCAAGTCTGTTATCTAATGCCCGTCCGCGGAAGACCACCGTCGCTCATAGGGAACTGATGTGCTAGGGCTATTCAGAAAGAAGGCGAATACGCTGCTGGGTATCGACGTCAGTTCGACATCCGTGAAACTCATCGAGTTGAGCCGTGCAGGCGGGCGCTACCGGGTGGAAGCCTATGCGGTCGAACCCCTGCCGGCCAATGCCGTGGTGGAAAAGAACATCGCCGAGCTGGAGGGCGTGGGCCTCGCCATCGGCAGGGTGCTGGTCAAGGCGCGCAGTTCCGCGCGCAGCGCCGCCGTGGCCGTCTCCGGTTCGGCGGTGATCGCCAAGGCCATCGAGATGGATGCCGGCCTCACCGACGACGAGCTGGAAAACCAGATCAAGCTGGAAGCCGATCAATACATCCCCTATCCCCTGGACGAGGTCGCCATCGACTTCGAGGTGCAGGGGCCGTCGCCACGCAACGCCGAGCGCGTCGAGGTGCTGCTGGCCGCCTGCCGGAAGGAAAACGTCGAGGTCCGCGAGGCGGCCCTGGCGCTGGCCGGCGTTTCGGCCAAGGTGGTCGACGTCGAGGCCTATGCCCTGGAGCGCGCCTACCAGTTGCTGGCCAATCAGCTCGGCGGCCACGTCGACGACCTGACCGTGGCGGTGGTCGACATCGGCGCCACCATGACCACCCTGAGCGTGCTGCACAACGGCAAGACCATCTACACCCGCGAGCAGCTGTTTGGCGGCCGCCAGCTCACCGAAGAGATCCAGCGTCGCTATGGGCTGTCGGTGGAGGAGGCCGGTCTGGCCAAGAAGCAGGGTGGCCTGCCTGACGACTACCAGAGCGAGGTGCTGACGCCCTTCCGCGAGGCGGTGGTGCAGCAGGTGGCGCGCTCGCTGCAGTTCTTTTTCGCCGCCGGGCAATACAATGATGTGGACTACATCTTGCTTGCTGGAGGAACCGCGTCAATTTCCGGACTCGACCGCTTGATCCAGCAGAAAATCGGCACCCCCACGGTCCTGGCCAATCCCTTCGCCGACATGACCGTCAGCAACAAGGTCAATGCGGCGGCCCTGGCGGGTGACGCCCCGGCGCTGATGATCGCCTGCGGCCTGGCCATGAGGAGTTTCGACTAAATGGCCCGCATCAACCTCTTGCCCTGGCGGGAGCAGCTGCGCGAAGAAAGGCGCAAGCAGTTCCTGGTGATCCTGGGCGGCATCTTCGTGCTCTCGTGCGGCGCCGTGTTTCTCGGGGATCAGTACCTGTCCGGCGAGATCGCCCGTCAGGAGGCGCGCAATGCCTTCATCCAGCAGAACATCGCCCAGCTGGACGTGCGCATCAAGGAGATCAGCGAGCTCAAGACCCGTCGCCAGCAACTGCTGGCACGGATGAAGATCATCCAGGACCTGCAGGGCAACCGCCCGGTCATCGGCCACGTCTTCGATCAACTGGTGCGCACCCTGCCGGACGGCGTGTACTTCCGCGAGCTGAAGATGCAGGGCGACACCCTGTCCATCAGCGGCGAGGCGGAATCCAACAACCGGGTCTCCAACCTGATGCGTAATCTGGACGCCTCCGACTGGTTCGCTTCGCCTACGCTGATCGAGGTGAAGGCGACCACTGCCGGGGCGGTGGATCAGGCCAACACCTTCCAGCTCACCGTCAAGCAGACCCAGCCCGGCGCTCCTGCGCCGGCCCCGCTCGCTAAGGGAGGCAAACCATGAGTCTCGCCGATTCCCTGGCCAGCCTGCGCAAGGTCGACATCAACGAACTCAGCCTGGAGAACCTCGGTTCCTGGCCCAAGCCGGTCAAGGTCATCGCCTGCCTGCTGATCGTGCTGGTGGTGCTCCTGCTCGGCTATCAGTTCCACCTCAGCGACATGCAGGCGCAGCTGGACAGCCAGCGCACCCAGGAAGAGACCCTCAAGCAGCAATACGCCAGCAAGGCCTTCCAGGCCGCCAATCTGGATGCCTACAAGCAGCAGATGGTCGAGATGGAAGAGTCCTTCGGCGCGCTGCTGCGTCAGCTGCCCGGCGATACCGAGGTGCCGGCGCTGCTGGAGGACATCACCCGGACCGGCCTGGGCAGTGGCCTGGAATTCGAGCAGATCAAGCTCCTGCCCGAGGTGACCCAGCAGTTCTATGTCGAGTTGCCGATCCAGATCACCGTGGTGGGCAACTATCATGATCTGGCGACCTTCGTCAGCAGCGTCTCCAGCCTGCCGCGCATCGTCACCCTGCACGACTTCGACCTCAAGCCGGTGGATGACCGAAACGCCAATGGCGGCGGCACGGTATCCGGGACCGGTGGCAAGTTGCGCATGAACGTCCTGGCCAAGACCTATCGCTACAACGACAAGGGGCTCGGCAAATGAGGACGCCTCTGTTGCTCTGCCTGCTGACCGGCGTGCTGGTCGGCTGCGGTTCCAGCGATACCAGCGATCTGCAGGCCTTCATGGACGAAACCCGCGCCAAGCCGCGCGGTTCCATCGAGCCGCTGCCGCAGTTCCGCGCCTACGAACCCTTCACCTATGCCGCTGCGGCGCTGCGCAGCCCCTTCCAGGCGCCGGTACGCATCGACCCCACGGTGCGCCAGCGCGGGACCGGCAACATCAAGCCGGACGTGAATCGGCCGAAGCAGTTTCTCGAAGGCTTCAACATCGAGACCTTCAGCATGGTGGGCATCCTGGCCAACGCCAGTGGCCGCTATGCGCTGGTCAACGGCGCCGGGGGCGTACATCGCGTCAAGGTGGGGGACTACCTGGGCCGCAACGACGGGCGCATCACCAAGATCACCGACGGTGAGATCGACGTGATCGAAATCGTCCCGGATGGCGAGGGTGGCTGGCTGGAGCGGCCGCGCACCATCACCTTGAAGGAAAAGACTTAATGGGCGGGGCAAGTACAGTGAAGACGAATAGCGCAAGACGGCTGGGACTGGGATTGGCCCTGTTGCTGGGTAGCCTGGCCGGCCAGGTCCTGGCCGCCGATCTGCAGGCCTTGAACGTCGCCTCCCTGCCCGGGGATCGCATCGAACTCAAGCTGACCTTCGATCAGCCGGTACCGATCCCCAAGGGCTACACCATCGAGCAGCCGGCGCGGATCGCCCTGGACCTGCCCGGCGTGGCCAACAAGCTGGGTACCAAGAGCCGCGAGCTGGGCAATGGCAATGCCCGCAGCGTGACGGTGGTCGAGGCGGGCAACCGGACCCGGCTGATCATCAACCTCACCAATCTGGCCAGCTACGACACCCGTGCCGACGGTCGCAACCTGTTCGTCACCATCGGCGGCACCGCGGGTCGCCAGGCGGCCGGTGCCCAGGCCAACCTGACGCCGAATCTGCCGCGCGCCGCGGCGCCGGCCACCGTGACCGCGCCGTCGTCCGCCCCGCTGCCCAGCGCCGTCACCCGCACGCCGCTGCCGCCGACTCAGGCCACTTCCACCGTGGCGGCCATGACCGCGCCGCGGCCGCAACTGCGCGGCAAGGCGATCCGTCATCTCGACTTCCAGCGGGGTCCCCAGGGCGAGGGCAACGTGGTCATCGACCTGAGCGAGACCGGCATCAACCCGGACATCCAGGAGCAGGGCGGCAAGATCCGCCTGACCTTCGCCGGCACTCAGTTGCCCGAGGAGTTGCGGGTACGGCTGGACGTCAAGGACTTCGCCACCCCGGTGCAGTTCGTCAACGCCTCCGCCGACAGCAGCGGGGCGTCCATCGTCATCGAACCGACCGGGACCTACGACTACCTGGCCTACCAGACCAACAATCGCCTGACCCTGAGCGTCAAGCCGCTCACCACCGAGGAAAAGGAAAAGCGCGCAGCCGATCGCTTCACCTACACCGGCGAAAAGCTGTCGCTGAACTTCCAGGACATCGACGTCCGCTCGGTGCTGCAGCTGATCGCCGACTTCACCAACCTCAACCTGGTGGCGAGCGACACCGTGCAGGGCAACATCACCCTGCGCCTGCAGAACGTACCCTGGGATCAGGCGCTGGATTTGATCCTCAAGACCAAGGGCCTGGACAAGCGCCAGATCGGCAACGTGCTGCTGGTCGCGCCGGCCGACGAGATCGCCGCGCGTGAGCGCCAGGAGCTGGAATCCCAGAAACAGATCCAGCAGCTCGCTCCCCTGCGACGCGACCTGATCCAGGTCAACTATGCCAAGGCCGCCGACATCGCCAAGTTGTTCCAGTCGGTGACCAGTGCCGACAAGACCGCCGACGAGCGTGGCTCCATCTCGGTGGACGAGCGTACCAACAGCATCATCGCCTACCAGACCCAGAATCGCCTGGACGAACTGCGGCGCATCGTCTCGCAGCTGGACATCCCGGTACGTCAGGTGATGATCGAGGCGCGGCTGGTGGAAGCCAACGTCGACTACAGCAAGCAGCTGGGCGTGCGCTGGGGCGGAACTCAGTTCCGCAGCAATGGCTACCTCTATGGTAAAGACGGAGCGACGGGTTTCACCCGAGACGCGACAACTGGAAATCTGCAAGCGTCCGCACCAGGAACAGCGACTGTAGGTAACGTAACACTGCAGAATGGGGCTCTTGCACCAACGCCGTTCGTGGACATGGGTGTCGCGGGCAGCACCTCTGGTATCGGTATCGGCTTTATCACAGGTAGTGGCGTGCTTGACTTGCAGCTTTCTGCTTTGCAGGCCAGTGGCAATGGGGAAATCATTTCCCAGCCCAAGGTAGTAACCTCGGACAAGGAGACCGCCAAGATCCTGCGCGGTACCGAGATTCCCTACCAGGAAGCCAGCTCCAGCGGTGCCACCAGCACCAGCTTCAAACAGGCAGCCCTGTCGCTGGAGGTGACGCCGCAGATCACCCCGGACAACCGCATCATCATGGAGGTCAAGGTCAACAAGGATGCGCCTGACTACCAGAACGCCTTTAATGGTGTGCCGCCGATCAGCAAGAACGAGGTCAATGCCAAGGTGCTGGTGAGCGATGGCGAGACCATCGTGCTGGGTGGGGTGTTCTCCAATACCCAAACCCGGTCTACCACCAAGGTGCCCATGCTGGGTGATATCCCCTATGTGGGTCGGCTGTTTCGCCGGGATGCGGTCACGGACAGCAAAGTCGAGCTGCTGATCTTCCTCACGCCGCGTATCATGAACAACCAGGCGATAGCGGTTGGTCGATGACATAAGTGCGTAATCTGTTTCTCGTAGGACCGATGGGCTCGGGCAAGAGCACCATCGGTCGGCTCCTGGCGAAGGAATTGCGGCTGCCGTTCAAGGATTCCGACAAGGTAATCGAAGAACGCACCGGTGCCGACATCCCCTGGATCTTCGATGTGGAAGGCGAGCAGGGCTTTCGCGAGCGTGAACACGCCGCGATCGCCGAGCTATGCGCGGAAAACGGTCTGGTGATGGCCACCGGGGGCGGCGCCGTGCTGCGCGAAGACAATCGCCAGGCACTCAAGCATGGCGGGCGGGTCATCTACCTGCATGCCTCCATTGAGCAGCAGAT
The DNA here is from genome assembly GCF_036884265.1 of Pseudomonas benzopyrenica. Lineage (NCBI taxonomy): Bacteria > Pseudomonadati > Pseudomonadota > Gammaproteobacteria > Pseudomonadales > Pseudomonadaceae > Pseudomonas > Pseudomonas benzopyrenica. The sequence continues at coordinate 662,688 of NZ_CP145723.1, forward strand.
TGAGCGTACCTCGCGGGACCGCAATCGGCCGCTGCTGCAGACCGCCGATCCCGCGGCCGTATTGCGCAATCTCATGGCCATGCGTGATCCGCTGTATCGCGAGATCGCCGACATCATCATCGAGACCGACGAGCGGCCACCGCGGCTGGTGGTGTTGCAGATACTCGACCGTCTGAAAGCCCTGGCACCACATTAAAGCCGCGGGCGTTCTGCGCTATGCTAGGCGCCCTTTGAATCAAGGTGATGGCATGCGGACTCTTCACGTCGAGCTCGGTGAGCGCAGCTACCCGATCTACATCGGCCAGGGCCTTCTGGATCGACCGGAATGCGTCCTGCCCCATCTCGCCGGACGCAAGGTGGCGATCGTCACCAATGACACCATCGCGCCGCTTTATCTGGAGCGCCTGCTGCGCACCCTGGGCGATCGGCTGGTCAGCACCATCGTGCTGCCCGACGGCGAGGCGCACAAGAATTGGGAAACCCTGCAGCTGATCTTCGATGGTCTGTTGCAGGATCGCCATGACCGCAAGACCACCCTCATCGCCCTGGGCGGCGGGGTGATCGGCGACATGGGCGGCTTCGCCGCGGCCTGCTATCAGCGTGGGGTGGACTTCATCCAGGTACCCACCACGCTCCTGTCCCAGGTGGATTCCTCGGTGGGCGGCAAGACCGGCATCAACCACCCGCTGGGCAAGAACATGGTCGGCGCCTTCTATCAGCCGAAGGCGGTAATCATCGACACCGACAGCTTGGCGACCCTGCCGGCGCGCGAGCTGTCGGCTGGCCTGGCCGAGGTCATCAAGTATGGCCTGATCTGTGACGAACCCTTTCTCGGCTGGCTCGAAGAGCACGTCGAGGCGCTGCTGGCACTGGATCAGACCGCGCTCACCGAAGCCATCGAGCGCTCCTGCGCGGCCAAGGCCCAAGTGGTGGGCAGCGACGAGCGCGAGTCGGGCCTGCGGGCGATCCTCAACCTCGGCCATACCTTCGGACATGCCATCGAGACCCACCAGGGCTATGGCGTCTGGCTGCATGGCGAGGCGGTCTCCGCCGGCATGGTGATGGCGCTGCAGATGTCCCTGCTGCTGGGCTGGTTGAGTCCTGCGCAGCGTGACCGGGCGATCCGCCTGCTGGTCAAGGCCAAGCTGCCCGTGGTGCCCCCGGCCGATATGCAGCCGGCCGATTTCGAACGCCTCATGGCGGTGGACAAGAAGGTCCTGGACGGACAACTACGGCTGGTGCTGCTCAGTGACCTGGGCCAAGCCGTGGTGACCGCTGACTTCGCCCGCGACATTCTCGAGCAGACGCTGCGTACCGATTACCAAGCGCTGACCGCCCAGTAAGGAGAACAAGAGAGTCCCATGTCCAATCTGCATGCCGACGAAGCCTTTCTCGGTCACTATCAGTTCACTCACGACCCGTTCGCTGCCCGCGTTCCTGGTTTCAAATTCTTTCCGGCGCAGCGCAAGCCGGTGCTGGGCCAGTTGCATCACCTGGCTCGCTACAGCCAGCTCCTGCTGGTGGTCAGTGGTCCCGAGGGCAGTGGCAAGACCTTGCTGCGCCAGGCGCTGGCGGCCAGCACCAAGAAGGAAGCCGTGCATTGCGTGGTGATTTCCGCGCAGAACGGCGGTGACGCCCGCACGGTGTTGGCCCAGGTCGCCAAGGGCGTGGGTGCCGACAGCCAGACGCCTGCAGCCATTCTCGAACAGGCGGCGGAAGTGCGCCTGGCGGGACAGGAGGTCTACATCCTGGTGGATGACGCCGAGGCCCTAGCCACTCCCGCGCTGGAAGCCCTGCTGGAGTTGGCTGGCGGCACCGAAAAGGAGCGCCTGCACGTCTTCCTGTTTGGCGAGGCGGAAGTGGTGATGCGCCTGGAAGACATCGCCCAGGGCGAAGAGCGCTATCACGCCATCGAATTGCTGCCCTACAGCGAGAGCGAGGCCGAGGAATACCTGGCCCAGCGTCTGGAGGGTGCCGGTCAGGGCCTGGAGATCTTTACCGACGAGCAGCTCGCGACCATCCACGAGCGCTCCGGCGGCTGGCCCGGTCGGCTCAACGAAGAAGCCCGGGATGTGCTGGTAGCCGGCATGAGCGCCCGGCGCAAGAAGGCCGCGACACCGGTGAAAGGCTCGCGCAATCTGCTGGCGGCCCTGCCGCGCAAGCATCTGGTCATTCTCGGGGTGGTGGTGCTGGCGGTGGGCGCCGCCGCCCTGTCGCTCAAGGGCGGCAAGAGCGAGGCCCCGGCGACCGCGACCACGGGGCAGGACCTGCCTATGGGCGGTCAGAACACCGCCTCTGCCGGTAAGGACGCCCAGGGGGCGCCCATCCAGTTCGACGGCTCTTCCAAGCCGCTGCCCCTGCCGCTGGTGGGTGAGTCGCAGCCGGTCATCCGTGAACCCCTCGCGGAAGCGGCGGGCGGTCGTCAGGCGGGTACCGCCGCGGGCAACGACATGGGTGCGGGCGGCGTGCCGCCGACCGTGACCACCGATGCCCCACCCATCAGTGACGAGGACGAACTGCCCAGCCGCACGCCGGCGCGTACTCCGGCGGCCAGCGCTCCGGCAGTGGCGGCTCCGGCGCCCCGTCACACCGCACCTGCGCCTACCCCTGCACCGGCACCGACCAAGCCGGCTCCGGCTGCAGCGCCCGCTCATGCGGGCAGCGCAGCAGCGGGTTGGTACGGCAGCCAGTCGGGCAGCAAGTACGCCCTGCAGGTAGTGGGCACCAGTACCGAGAAGGCAGCGCAGGACTTCATCGCCCGCCAGACCGACAGTGGCAGCTTTCACTACTTCAAGAAAAGCTACCAGGGCAAGGCGCTCTATGTAGTGACCTACGGCAGCTTCGCCAATCGTGCGGCAGCCGAGGCGGCGGCCAAGCAGTTGCCGGCCAAGGTGCAGGCCAGCAAGCCCTGGCCACGGACCTTCGCCAGCATCCAGCAGGACATCGCCACCAGCCGTTGATTCTTGCTTGCCGCGAAAGAAAGCCCTGGCGCTATCACGAGAGTGACGCCGGGGCTTTCTATTTTGCGTCATGGAATTTTCATCAGGTGTCATCAGTGTTTGTCGAAGGCGTTTTTTTCGCTACACTGGTCAGCCTTTGACTGTCCGAAAAAAGTTCAAATAAGCGGACAGTTTTGTGATGCCTTCGCAATAACCTGATTGCCGGTGAGAGCGCTATGAAAGCAGGCCTGTTCAATCCCGATAGCTTCAAGGACAACTGCGGCTTCGGCCTGATCGCCCATATGCAGGGCGAGCCCAGCCACAACCTGCTGGAAACGGCCATTGAAGCCCTGACCTGCATGACCCACCGGGGCGGTATCAACGCGGACGGCAAGACCGGCGACGGTTGCGGTCTGCTCATGCAGAAGCCGGATGCCTTCCTGCGCGCCATCGCCCAGGAGCAGTTCGGCGTCGACTTGCCCGAGCAATATGCCGCGGGCGTGGTGTTCTTCAACCAGGACGAGGCCCGTGCCGAACAGGCTCGCGCCAACATGAACCTGGAGATCGAGGCCGCTGGCCTGACCCTGGTCGGTTGGCGCAAGGTGCCCATCGATACTTCCGTGCTGGGTGAACTCGCTCTGGCGCGACTGCCCCGCATCGAGCAGGTGTTCGTCGCCGGTCCCGGTCTCGACGACCAGCAGTTCGCCGTCAAGCTGTTCTCCGCCCGCCGCCGTTCCTCGGTGCGCAATGCCGAGGACGCCGAACACTACATCTGCAGCCTGTCGTCCCGGGTCATCGTCTACAAGGGCCTGATGATGCCGGCGGACCTCGCCGCCTTCTATCCGGACCTCGGCGATCCGCGCCTGGCTACCGCCATCTGTGTGTTCCACCAGCGCTTCTCCACCAACACCCTGCCAAAGTGGCCGCTGGCGCAGCCCTTCCGCTATCTCGCCCACAACGGCGAGATCAACACCATCACCGGCAACCGCAACTGGGCCCAGGCGCGGCGGACCAAGTTCGTCAACGAACTGATCCCGGATCTCGACCAGCTCGGTCCGCTGGTCAATCGCGTCGGGTCCGACTCCTCCAGCATGGACAATATGCTGGAGCTGCTGGTGACCGGCGGCATGGACCTGTTCCGCGCCGTGCGCATGATCATTCCGCCGGCCTGGCAGAACGTCGAGACCATGGACGCCGATCTGCGCGCCTTCTACGAATTCAACTCCATGCACATGGAGCCCTGGGACGGTCCGGCCGGCGTGGTGCTGACCGAAGGTCGCTATGCGGTCTGCCTGCTCGATCGCAACGGCCTGCGTCCGGCGCGCTGGGTGACCACCAAGAACGGCTACATCACCCTGGCCTCGGAAGTGGGCGTCTGGAACTATCAGCCCGACGACGTCATCGCCAAGGGCCGGGTCGGCCCGGGCCAGATACTGGCCGTGGACACCGAGACCGGTGAGGTGCTGCAGACCGACGACATCGACAATCGCCTCAAGGCGCGTCATCCCTACAAGCAGTGGCTGCGCAAGAACGCCATGCGCATCCAGGCGACCCTGGACGACAACGATCACGGTTCGGCCTTCTACGACCAGGATCAGTTGCGCCAGTACATGAAGATGTTCCAGGTCACCTTCGAGGAGCGTGACCAGGTCCTGCGCCCGCTGGGCGAGCAGGGTCAGGAAGCCGTGGGTTCCATGGGCGACGACACCCCCATGGCGGTCCTGTCGCGGCGTATCCGTTCGCCCTATGACTACTTCCGCCAGCAGTTCGCCCAGGTCACCAACCCGCCGATCGACCCGCTGCGCGAGTCCATCGTCATGTCCCTGGAGACCTGCCTGGGTGCCGAGCGCAACGTCTTCGAGGAAACCGCCGAGCACGCCGATCGCGCCATCCTGAGCAGCCCGGTGGTCTCGCCGGCCAAGTGGCGGACCATCCTCAACATGCCCAAGCCTGGCTTCGAGCATGTCAAGATCGACCTCAACTACCCCGAGTCCATGGGCCTCGAGGCGGCGCTGCGCAACATCGTCGAGCAGGCAGAGGAGGCCGTGCGTGCCGGCAAGGTATTGCTGGTGCTGACTGACCGCCACATCGAGCCGGGCAAGCTGCCGGTACACGCGGTGCTGGCCACCGGCGCCGTGCATCACCACCTGGTCAACCTGGGCCTGCGTACCAGCAGCAACATCCTGGTGGAGACCGCCACCGCCCGTGATCCGCACCACTTCGCCGTGCTGCTGGGCTTTGGCGCCACCGCGGTCTATCCGTTCCTGGCCTATGAGGTGCTGGGTGACCTGATCCGCACCGGCGAGGTGCTGGGCGACCTCTACGAGGTGTTCAAGTACTACCGCAAGGGCATCACCAAGGGCCTGCTCAAGGTGATCTCCAAGATGGGCATCTCCACCGTCGCCTCCTATCGCGGCGCCCAGCTGTTCGAGGCCGTGGGCCTGGCGGACGAGGTCACCGACCTCTGCTTCCCCGGTGTCACCAGTCGCATCAAGGGCGCGCGCTTCGTCGACCTGGAAGCCGAGCAGAAACTGCTGGCCGGCGAGGCCTGGAACAACCGCAAGCCGATCCAGCCGGGTGGCCTGCTCAAGTTCGTCTATGGCGGCGAATACCACGCCTACAACCCGGACGTGGTCAACCTGCTGCAGGCCGCCGTGCAACAGGGCGACTATGCCAAGTTCCGCGAATACACCGCGCTGGTGGACCAGCGTCCGGTGGCGATGATCCGCGACCTGCTCAAGGTCAAGACCAGTGACCAGCCCCTGGCGCTGGACGAGATCGAGCCGCTAGCCAACATCTTCACCCGCTTCGATGCGGCCGGCATCTCCCTGGGCGCCCTGTCGCCAGAGGCCCACGAGGCCCTGGCCGAGGCCATGAACCGCCTGGGTGGACGCTCCAACTCCGGTGAGGGCGGCGAGGATCCGGCGCGCTACGGCACGGTCAAGAGCTCCAAGATCAAGCAGGTGGCCACCGGCCGCTTCGGCGTCACTCCCGAGTACCTGGTCAATGCAGAGGTCCTGCAGATCAAGGTGGCCCAGGGCGCCAAGCCGGGCGAGGGCGGTCAGCTCCCCGGTGGCAAGGTCAACGGCCTGATCGCCAAGCTGCGCTATGCGGTACCTGGCGTGACGCTGATCTCGCCGCCGCCGCACCACGACATCTATTCCATCGAGGACCTGTCGCAGCTGATCTTCGACCTCAAGCAGGTCAACCCCAAGGCGCTGGTATCAGTCAAGCTGGTGTCCGAGCCTGGCGTAGGTACCGTGGCCGCCGGTGTGGCCAAGGCCTATGCCGACCTCATCACCATCTCCGGCTATGACGGCGGTACCGGTGCTTCGCCGGTGACCTCCATCAAGTACGCCGGCTCGCCCTGGGAATTGGGCCTGGCCGAGGCGCACCAGACCCTGCGCGGTAACGATCTGCGCGGCAAGGTGCGGGTGCAGACCGACGGCGGCCTGAAGACCGGCCTGGACGTGATCAAGGCGGCCATCCTCGGCGCCGAGAGCTTTGGCTTCGGCACCGCGCCGATGATCGCCCTGGGTTGCAAATACCTGCGCATCTGCCACCTGAACAACTGCGCCACCGGTGTCGCCACCCAGAACGACCGACTGCGCAAGGAGCACTTCATCGGCACGGTGGAAATGGTGATGAATTTCTTCACCTTCATCGCCGAGGAGACCCGCGAATGGCTGGCCAAGCTGGGCGTACGCAGCCTGGGCGAGCTGATCGGCCGTACCGACCTGCTGGAAATCCTGCCGGGCGAGACCGCCAAGCAACAGCACCTGGACCTCACCCCGCTGCTGGGTAGCGACCACATCCCGGCGGAGAAGCCGCAATACTGCCAGGTGGAAAAGAACCCGCCGTTCGACCAGGGTCTGCTAGCCGAGGAAATGGTGCGTCTGTCCCTGCCGGGCATCGAGCAGCTCGAAGGCGGTGACTTCAGCCTCAGTATCGGCAACTGCGACCGCTCCATCGGTGCCCGTGTCTCCGGCGAAATCGCCCGGCGTCACGGCAACCAGGGCATGGTCAAGGCGCCGCTGACCTTCCGCTTCAAGGGCACCGCTGGCCAGAGCTTCGGCGTCTGGAATGCCGGCGGCCTGCACCTGTATCTGGAAGGCGATGCCAACGACTACGTGGGCAAGGGCATGACCGGCGGCAAGCTGGTCATCACCCCGCCCCAGGGCGCGGGCTTCAAGAGCCAGGAATCGGCCATCATCGGCAATACCTGCCTCTATGGCGCCACCGGTGGCAAGCTGTTCGCCGCTGGCACCGCCGGTGAACGCTTCGGGGTGCGTAACTCCGGGGCCCACACCGTGGTGGAAGGCACCGGCGACCACTGCTGCGAGTACATGACCGGCGGCTTCGTCTGCGTCCTGGGCAAGACCGGCTACAACTTCGGCTCGGGCATGACCGGCGGCTTCGCCTATGTGCTGGACCTGGACAACGGCTTCTATGACCGGGTCAACCACGAACTGGTAGAGATCCAGCGCATCAACAGCGAGGCCATGGAGGCCTACCGCAGCCACCTGGAAGGGGTGCTGGCTGAATACGTGCGCGAGACCGGCAGCGCCTGGGGCAGCCATCTCCATGAGAACCTGGACGACTACCTGCGCAAGTTCTGGCTGGTGAAGCCCAAGGCCGCCAGCCTGGCGTCGCTGCTGGTCAGCACCCGCGCCCGTCCGGAATAACGACTTCGATGCCGGCGCCTCAAGGCGCCGGTTTCACCGTGATAGCTCGTGGCGCCCTGCTGAAGGGGCGTCGCTTCAAGAGGTTTGGAAATGGCTGAACGTCTGAACAACGACTTCCAGTTCATCGAGGTCGGTCGCAAGGATCCAAAGAAGAAGCTGCTGCGCCAGCGCAAGAAGGAATTCGTCGAGATCCACGATCCCTTCAAGCCGCAGCAGGCTGCCGAGCAGGCGCATCGCTGTCTGGGTTGCGGCAACCCCTATTGCGAATGGAAGTGCCCGGTGCACAACTTCATTCCCAACTGGCTCAAGCTGGTGTCCGAAGGCAACATCCTGGCGGCGGCGGAACTGTCGCACCAGACCAACACCCTGCCCGAGGTCTGTGGTCGCGTCTGCCCGCAGGATCGGCTCTGCGAGGGCGCCTGTACCCTCAACGACGGTTTCGGCGCGGTGACCATCGGCTCGGTGGAGAAGTACATCACCGACACCGCCTTCGCCATGGGTTGGCGCCCGGACATGTCCAAGGTCAAGCCCACCGGCAAGCGGGTCGCCGTGATCGGTGCCGGTCCGGCCGGCCTGGGTTGCGCCGACATCCTGGTACGCAATGGCGTGACCCCGGTGGTGTTCGACAAGCATCCCGAGATCGGTGGCCTGCTGACCTTCGGCATCCCCGAATTCAAGCTGGAAAAGACCGTGCTCAGTCGCCGTCGCGAGGTCTTCGGCGGGATGGGCGTGGAATTCCGTCTGAACACCGAGGTGGGCAAGGACGTGACCATGGATCAGCTGCTCGAGGAATTCGATGCGGTTTTCCTGGGTATGGGCACCTACACCTACATGAAGGGCGGCTTCCCCGGCGAAGACCTGCCTGGCGTCCACGACGCCCTGGATTTCCTGGTGGCCAACGTCAACCGCAACCTGGGCTTCGAAAAAGATGCGGCCGACTTCGTCGACATGAAGGGCAAGCGCGTGGTGGTTCTGGGCGGAGGTGACACCGCCATGGACTGCAACCGCACCTCCATCCGCCAGGGCGCCAAGAGCGTGACCTGCGCCTATCGCCGCGACGCCGCCAACATGCCGGGCTCGCGCAAGGAAGTGAAGAACGCCAAGGAAGAGGGCGTGAAGTTCCTCTTCAACCGCCAGCCCATCGCCATCATCGGCGAAGACAAGGTGGAAGGCGTCAAGGTGGTGGAAACCCGTCTGGGCGAGCCCGATGCCCGTGGCCGCCGCAGTCCCGAGCCGATCCCCGGTTCCGAGGAGATCCTGCCGGCCGATGCGGTGGTCATCGCCTTCGGTTTCCGCCCGAGTCCCGCGCCCTGGTTCGAGCAGTTCAACATCGACATCGACAGCCAGGGCCGCGTCGTCGCGCCGGGGCTGCACGAGTTCAAGCACCAGACCAGCAACCCGAAGATCTTTGCCGGTGGCGACATGGTGCGCGGCTCCGACCTGGTGGTGACCGCCATCTTCGAAGGCCGCAACGCCGCCGAGGGCATCCTCGACTACCTGGGCGTCTGAGGCCAGGCCGCTGGACAAGAGCCGACCGGTGCAAGCCGGTCGGCTTTTTTTTGGGGTGGGATCCTGCCGGCACGGGGCTTCGTGCAGTATCCGCCAAGCAATCGCGGCCATGGGCCGCTCCTACGAAAAACGTCACTCTGTAGGAGCGGTCGCTACGGCGCACCGGCATGGCCACGATTAGCCCGCCGAGCCGTAGGATTGAAAACCGCACAGCGTTTTCCATCTGGATGACCGTCCGGCGATAGGCGAGGCTGCACCGTCACCCTACGGAGCACCCCATCACCCCGATAGATAAAAGGCACGCCCCCCTGCCGTGCCTTTTGCCAGCCGCTTTGCGACAATGCCAGCACTTTTGCTGCCGGATGTCGCCATGACTGCCCTGAAGAACGACCGTTTTCTGCGTGCCCTGCTCAAGCAGCCGGTGGACGTCACCCCGGTGTGGATGATGCGCCAGGCCGGGCGCTACCTGCCCGAGTACCGCGCCAGCCGGGCCCGCGCCGGTGACTTCATGAGTCTGTGCAAGAACCCGCAATTCGCCTGCGAGGTAACCTTGCAGCCGCTGGAGCGCTATCCCCTGGATGCGGCCATCCTCTTCTCCGACATCCTCACCATCCCCGATGCCATGGGCCAGGGCCTCTATTTCGAGACTGGCGAGGGTCCGCGCTTTCGCAAGGTGATCGATACCCCGGCCGACATCGAGGCGCTGCCGATCCCCGATGCCGAATCCGACCTGGGCTACGTGATGGACGCCGTGCGCACCATCCGCACGGCGCTGGACGGCCGGGTACCCCTGATCGGCTTTTCCGGCAGCCCCTGGACCCTGGCTACCTACATGATCGAAGGCGGCTCCAGCAAGGATTTCCGCAAGGCCAAGGCCATGCTCTACGACACCCCCGAGGCCCTGCACCTGCTGCTGGATAAGCTGGCCCAGGCGGTCACCTCCTACCTCAACGGCCAGATTCGTGCTGGCGCCCAGGCGGTGCAGATCTTCGATACCTGGGGCGGCAACCTATCCGCCGCGGCCTACCAGGAGTTCTCCCTGGCCTATATGCGCAAGATCGTCGCCGGGCTGATCCGCGAGCATGAAGGACGACAGGTACCGGTGATCCTCTTCACCAAGAACGGCGGTCTCTGGCTGGAAAGCCTGGCCGACAGCGGCGCCGAGGCCCTGGGCCTGGACTGGACCTGCGACATTGGCGAAGCGCGCCGCCGCGTGGGTGCCAAGGTTGCCCTGCAGGGCAACATGGATCCCAGCGTGCTCTACGCCAAGCCGGCGGCCATTCGCGCCGAGGTGGGGCGTATCCTGGAAAGCTATGGCCAGGGCAGCGGCCACGTCTTCAACCTGGGTCACGGCATCACTCCCGAGGTGGACCCGGCTCACGCCGGCGCCTTCATCGAAGCCGTGCACGAGTTGTCGGGGCGCTACCACCAGGGCTGACTGTGCCGGGATCGGCATGACCGGTCCCAAGTCGAGCGAGCGGGCCGTGGCTGGTTGCGGCATAGTCGGGGTTTTCCCGATGGAGCGCCGCCATGGCCCAGATGACCCCGGAAGAGCTGCAGCACCTGGCCGAAGAGGTGCTTGCGGCCCAGGGTTTCAGTCAACCGCAGAGTACAGCCATCGCCGCCATGATGGTGGCCGGCCAGCGTGATGACTGTGCCTCCCACGGCATCTATCGGCTGCTGGGCATCGTCAAGACGCTCAAGGCCGGCAAGGTGGTGCCGGATGCCGAACCCCGCATCGAGGACGTGGCGCCGGCCATCGTCAGGGTCGATGCCGGGGGTGGCTTCTCGCCGCTGGCCTTCCACGCCGGTCTGCCGCTGCTGGAAGCCAAGGCGCGCGCCTGTGGCCTGGCGGCCCTGACGATCAACAACTGCGTGCACTTCTCGGCGCTCTGGGTGGAGATGGAAGCCCTCACCGCCAGGGGCCTGGTGGCCCTGGCCTGCAATCCGACCCAGGCCTATGTCGCCCCGGCCGGCGGTCGTCGCCCGCTGTTCGGTACCAATCCCATCGCCTTTGGCTGGCCGCGGCCGGAAGGGCAACCCTTCGTCTTCGATTTCGCCACCAGTGCCGTGGCTCGCGGCGAGATCGAACTGCATCGTCGCGCCGGCAAGGCCTTGCCCGAGGGCTGGGGAGTGGATGCCGAGGGTGCTCCCAGCAGCGATGCCCGCACCGTGCTGGAGGAGGGCGCCATGCTCACCTTTGGTGGTCACAAGGGCTCGGCGCTGTCGGCCATGATCGAATTGCTCGCCGGACCGCTGATCGGCGATCTCACCAGCCCGGAATCTTCCGCGGTCGACGCCGGGGCGGGCGGACTGCCTTATCACGGCGAACTCATCCTGGCCTTCGATCCCCAGCGTTTTCTCGGCGCAGCGGTAGGCGACTACCAGCAGCGCGCCGAGCAGTTGTTCGCCGGCATCGAGGCCCAGGGCGCCCGCCTGCCGTCGCAGCGCCGCTACCAGGCGCGGGCTCGCAATACCACCCGTGGCTGGGTGGAGGTGCCGGACGAACTCCTAGCAGACGTCCGGGCCCTGCTACCTGGCTGAGCCGGGACGCGATGCGCATCACCTGAAGGAGGCTGCGACAACGCGGCCTCTGAACCCCGTGCCAGACGCAGGGTCCACGACTGGCCCCCCCTTAGTGCCAGCCCTGGGTCTTCATGTACGCCGACGACACCGATCGCCCCCATCACCGCGGCCTGTTGCTGCTGAGCATCACCCTGATGGTGCTGGTGTACTTTCTCGACAACCTGTCCATCGCCCTGGCCAACCGCTATGTCTATGGCGGCCTCGGCATCGACCCGCGCAGCTACAGCCTGGCGACCGCCTGCTACAGCGTCGCCGTCATCGTCACCAGCGCGCCGCACCAGTGGTTCGCCCAGCGCCTGGGCTATCGCAACCTGATCTTTACCGCCGTCGGCATCCATCTGGTCGGCCAGGTATGCTGCCTGGTGGCCACGGATCTTCCGACCTTCATCGCCGGACGCGTCCTGATGGGCGCCGGCGCCGCCACCTTCTTTGCCGGGGCGCGGGTGCTGGTGCAGATGTATTTCTCCGGTCCGCAGCTGCCGACCGGGATCCGCGCCTTCGCCTCGGGCGTGCCCCTGGGGGGTGCGCTGGCGTCCTTCACCACCGCGGAATTGCTGGAAGGCCATCAGTGGCGCGCCATCTTCATGGTGCCGGCGCTGGCCTGCGCGTTGGTGGCCATTTGCGTCTGGCTGTCGCTGCCGCGGCGTTCCCACCCGCTGGAGAATTCCGGGGCGCCGTCGCTGCTATCCATGGTGCTGCTGGCGGGTGGCAGTCTGCTGTTGACCACCACCACCCAGCGGCTGGCCTTCGATTTCTTCAGCGATGGTCCGTGGCTGGCCCTGGAGCTGCTGCTGGGCACGGCCATCCTCGGGCTCTACGTCTATTACGAGCGCGGCCTGGTGCGGCCGACCCTGGACTTCAAGCATGCCATCACCCCCGGCTTTCTCGCCGGCATGCTGTTCATGATGCTCAATTACTTCCTGCTCGGGGCCTACAACTTCATCATTCCCCAGTACGTGGTCAACGGTCTGCAGCTGCCGGTCTATACCGCCGGGGGCGTCATGGCGCTCGGCTGGCTGTGCGGCCTGGCACCCTTGCTGATGATCACGTCGGTGCGGCTGCGCGAGCGCTTTCCCTGGGGCGGCTTTCGCAAGTACCTGGTGGCGGGCTATCTGCTGCTGGCCGGCTACGGCTTCTGGATGGTGCACCAGCACGCCGACGTGCCCCTCTATCAGCAGCTGGTGCCGGGCCTGATGATGCATGGCACCTACCTGATCGGTACCTTCGCGGTGATCATCATGTACACCTTCATGCGCGTCGAACCGGCCTATTTCAGCCAGGCCTACCAGATCAAGAACATGACCCAGCAGCTGGTCATGCCCATGGGTATCGTGCTGTCCAACGTCTTCCTGCAGTGGCGCGACGCCTTCCATGCCACGGTGCTCAGCGCTGCGGTCAACCCCTATGCCCCGAACTACCAGGCCTACGTCGAACGCTATCGGCAGGCTACCGGCGCCGACAGCGCCCTGGCGCAGATCTCCAGTCTGGTCACCCGCCAGAGTCAGGTGCTGGGCTATCTCGACTATTTCTGGCTGGTCGGCTGGATCGGTCTGGCGCTGGCGGTCTACATGGCCGTACAGCGGCATTTCCGCTAGCGCACGACGATTGCCCGCCCTTAAGCCGACGTTCAGCTGGCGACCACCATAATGCGGGCCTTTGCAGGTCGCGGCGGTTGCCGGGAGCCTGCGCCGGTCGGCCGCGCCCCGGTCGGTCCGGAGCTTGCATTGCTGGGCTGTCGGGCTTTGTGGAACAATGCGGGCAACGATATTTTTCAAGGGTGGCAGCCGTGATCGACGCTGATGGTTTTCGCCCCAATGTCGGCATCATTCTCGCCAACGATGCCGGCCAAGTACTGTGGGCTCGCCGCATCAACCAGGATGCCTGGCAGTTTCCCCAGGGTGGGATCGATGACCGGGAAACGCCCGAAGAGGCGCTGTACCGGGAGCTCAACGAAGAGGTGGGGCTTAGCCCCGATGATGTCCGTATCCTGGCCTGTACCCGGGGCTGGTTGCGCTATCGTCTGCCGCAGCGCATGGTGCGCACCCACAGCCGTCCGCTGTGCATCGGCCAGAAGCAGAAGTGGTTTCTGCTGCGGCTGACCGCGGAAGAGCAGCGGGTGCGGATGGATGTGACGGGCAAGCCGGAATTCGATGGCTGGCGCTGGGTAAGCTACTGGTACCCTCTGGGCCAGGTGGTGACCTTCAAGCGAGAGGTCTATCGGCGGGCGCTCAAGGAGTTGGCACCCCGCTTGCTGGCCTGATTGCCGGTACGGCCGGTGCGAAAGAGGTGAGGAGAAGCTGTGGTCATGCAGGATGAACGACACGTGATGCACGCCGGCGGATCCGCCGGGCGTCGGCTGCGGAGGCGCTAGATGCTTGCAGTTCTGCGCAAGATCGTCCAGGAGGTCAATGCCGCCAAGGATCTGGGGTCGGCACTGTCCATCATCGTGCAGCGCGTCCGCGCGGCCATGCAGTCGCAGGTCTGCTCCGTCTATCTGCTGGATCCGGACACCAACCGTTTCGTGCTGATGGCCACCGAAGGTCTCAACAAGAAGTCCATCGGCCGGGTCAGCATGGCCCCCAACGAGGGCCTGGTCGGTCTGGTCGGCACCCGCGAAGAGCCGCTCAATCTCGAAGACGCCGCCAGCCACCCGCGCTTTCGCTATTTCGCCGAGACCGGTGAGGAACGCTATGCGTCTTTCCTCGGTGCACCCATCATCCACCACCGTCGGGTCATGGGCGTGCTGGTGGTGCAGCAGAAGGAACGCCGTCAGTTCGACGAGGGCGAGGAAGCCTTCCTGGTCACCATGAGCGCCCAGCTCGCCGGGGTGATCGCCCATGCCGAGGCCACCGGGACGATCCGTGGTCTGGATCGGCAGGGCAGGGGCATCCAGGAAGCCCGCTTCGTCGGCATCCCCGGCTCGCCCGGGGTCGGCGTCGGCAAGGCGGTGGTGGTCCTGCCACCGGCCGACCTGGAAGTGGTCCCGGACAAGACCGTGACCGACATCGACGCCGAGCTGCAGTTGTTCCGCTCGGCGCTGGAAGGCGTGCGGGCGGACATGAAGGCGCTGTCCAAGCGGCTGTCCACCCAGTTGCGCAAGGAAGAGCAGGCGCTGTTCGACGTCTATCTGATGATGCTCGACGACGCCGCCCTCGGTAACGAGGTGACCACCATCATCAAGAGCGGCCAGTGGGCCCAGGGCGCCCTGCGCCAGGTGGTGATGGAGCACGTCCAGCGCTTCGAGCTGATGGACGACGCCTACCTGCGCGAACGCGCCGCCGATGTGCGCGACCTCGGGCGCCGGCTCCTAGCCTATCTGCAGCAGGCCCACCAGGCCTGCCTGATCTACCCGGAAAACACCATCCTGGTCAGCGAGGAGCTCTCGCCGGCCATGCTCGGCGAGGTGCCCGAGGGGCGCCTGGTCGGCCTGATCTCGGTGCTGGGTTCGGGCAACTCCCACGTTGCCATCCTGGCGCGTGCCATGGGCGTGCCCACCGTCATGGGCGCGGTGGACCTGCCGTATTCCAAGGTGGACGGCATCGACCTCATCGTCGATGGCTACCACGGCGAAATCTTCACCAACCCTTCGCCCACGCTGATCAAGCAGTACGGCGACGTGGTGGAAGAGGAGCGCCAGCTGACCCAGGGCCTCGATGCCCTGCGCAGCCTGCCCTGCGAGACCCTCGACGGCCACCGCATGCCACTGTGGGTCAACACCGGCCTGATGGCCGACGTGGCCCGCGCCCAGCAGCGGGGCGCCGAAGGGGTCGGGCTGTATCGCACCGAAGTCCCCTTCATGGTCAACGAGCGCTTTCCCAGCGAGAAGGAGCAGCTCTCCATCTATCGCGAGCAGCTGGCGGCCTTCCATCCGGCGCCGGTGACCATGCGCACCCTGGACGTTGGCGGCGACAAGGCGCTGTCCTATTTCCCGATCAAGGAAGACAACCCCTTCTTGGGCTGGCGCGGCATCCGTGTCACCCTGGATCATCCGGAAATCTTCCTGGTGCAGACCCGTGCCATGCTCAAGGCCAGCGAAGGCCTGAACAACCTGCGCATCATGCTGCCGATGATCTCCGGCGTGCACGAGGTGGAGGAATCCCAGCATCTGCTGCATCGTGCCTGGTGCGAGGTGCGTGACGAAGGTGTCGACATTCCCATGCCGCCGGTGGGCGTCATGGTCGAGGTGCCCTCGGCGGTCTACCAGGCCCGTGATCTGGCGCGCCAGGTGGACTTCATCTCGGTAGGCTCCAACGACCTGACCCAGTACCTGCTGGCGGTGGATCGCAACAATCCGCGGGTGGCCGATCTCTACGACTACTTCCACCCGGCGGTGCTGCAGGCGCTGCAACAGGTGGTCGATGGCGCCCATGCCGAAGGGGTGCCGGTCAGCATCTGCGGCGAGATGGCCGGCGATCCGGCGGCGGCGGTGCTGCTCATGGGCATGGGCTTCGATACCCTGTCGATGAACGCCACCAACCTGCCCAAGGTGAAATGGCTGCTGCGCCAGGTCACCCTGGAAAAGGCCCGGGAACTGGTGCAGCAGATGCGCCAGATCGACAACCCCCAGGTCATCCACAGCGCCCTGCATCTCGCCTTGCGCAACCTCGGACTGGGTCGGGTGATCAACCCGGCGGCCAGCGTCCAGAGCTGAGCGTGTCCGGCGGGAAGGCCGCTTCCCGCCGGGCAGGCAGCGGCGTACCATGCCGCCTCCTGCGCCCGAGGTGATGATGGATCTCTTGCTCTTCCTGGTGCTCGGCGTCTGCGCCGGGCTGCTGGCCGGTCTGTTCGGGGTCGGCGGCGGCCTGATCATCGTGCCGGTGCTGGTCTACAGCTTTACCGCCCAGGGCCTCAATCCGGATATCCTCACCCACCTGGCGGTGGGTACCTCGCTGGCCACCATCGTCTTCACCTCGCTCAATTCCGTCTGGGCCCATCACCGGCTTGGCGCCGTGCGCTGGCGGCTGTTCGCCTGGATGGCCCTGGGCATCGTCTTCGGCAGCGCCCTGGGCGCCCTGACCGCCGCCGCCATCCACGGCCCGCTGCTGCAGAAGATCATCGGCACCTTCGCCATCCTCATCGCCCTCCAGCTGGCGCTGGACCTGCGCCCCAAGGCCCAGGCCGGTGAGCCGGGCAAGCCGGCGCTGACGGTGGCCGGGGTGGTGATCGGCTGGGCCTCGGCCATCTTCGGCATCGGCGGCGGCTCGCTTACCGTCCCCTTCCTGATCTGGCGCAGCCTGAGCATGCCGCAGGCGGTGGCCACCTCGGCGGCCTGCGGCCTGCCCATTGCCCTGTCCGGGGCGCTGTCCTTCATCCTGGTCGGCTGGCAGCAGCCGGGCCTGCCCGCCTGGAGCCTGGGCTATGTCTATCTGCCGGCCTTGCTGGGTATCGCCCTGACCAGCATGTTCTCGGCCCGTTTCGGTGCGCGACTGGCCCATCGCCTGTCGCCCCGGCTGCTCAAGCGCCTGTTCGCCCTGTTGCTGTTCGGCGTCGGTCTCAACTTCTTACTCTGATCCCCTTCAAGGAGGCACCATGCTGCCGTATCCGCAAATAGACCCGGTGGCCCTGTCGCTGGGACCGCTGAAGATCCACTGGTACGGGCTCATGTACCTGGTGGGGATCGGTGGCGCCTGGTGGTTGGCCAAGCGTCGGCTCAATCGCTTCGATCCGCGCTGGACCAGCGAGACCCTGTCCGACCTGGTGTTCTGGGTGGCGCTGGGGGTCATCGCCGGGGGTCGACTCGGCTACGTGCTGTTCTACAACCTGGCGGAGTACATCGCCAATCCGACGCTGATCTTCGAGGTGTGGAAGGGCGGCATGTCCTTCCATGGCGGGCTGCTCGGGGTGATCCTGGCGGTCTGGTGGTTCGGCAAGCGCCACAACAAGGGCTTCTTCGAGCTGATGGATTTCATCGCGCCGCTGGTGCCCATCGGCCTGGGTGCCGGCCGCATCGGCAACTTCATCAACGCCGAACTCTGGGGCAAGCCGACCGATGTGCCCTGGGCGATGATCTTCCCGCCCTACAGCGATCCGGCCCAGTTGCCGCGCCATCCCTCGCAGCTCTACCAGTTCGCCCTGGAAGGCGTGGCGCTGTTCGTGATCCTCTGGCTGTATTCGCGCAAGCCGCGGCCGACCATGGCCGTGTCCGGCCTGTTCGTGCTCTGCTACGGCATCTTCCGCTTCATCGTCGAATTCGTGCGGGTGCCCGATGCCCAGCTCGGCTATCTGGCCTGGGGGTGGCTGACCATGGGGCAGGTGCTCTGCGTGCCCATGGTGCTCGGCGGTATCGCGCTCATGGTCTACGCCCATCGCCGCGCGCCGCAGCCGGTCGTCCGCGCCGAATGACGTCTGGGGACCGCCCGCATGACAAGTGCGGGCGGCCTGTTATAGTTCAGGGACCACCATCACAACCGCGCAAGGGATCAGCCGTATGAATCCGTTCCGTAGCCTGGCTGCCGTGCTGGCGCTGGCCCTGACGATGCAGGTCCTGCCGGCGCAGGCGCAACAGGCTCAGGGTGACGTCACCGAGTATCAGACCGCCGACCAGGCGTTCGGTGAAGCCCAGGCTCCCGCCGCCTTTTCCATGATCGGCGATCTCTTGATCGCGCGGCCGCTGCTGATCGCCGCCACCGTGATCGGCGCGGGCGTCTTTGTGGTCAGTCTGCCATTCACCGCCGCGGGCGGTAACATCGGCAAGGCCGGCAAGGCCCTGGTGGTCGAGCCGGGCAAGGCGGCCTTCGTGCGTTGCCTGGGCTGCACCCAGAGCGGCTACGGGCGTACCGAGTAAGGCCCTGGCGCTAGCCCTGGCCGCTGATCTTCAGGTATTTGTCGTGCAGCTGCTCCTTGGTCTCGACATGGTTTTCGTCGAGAGGGATGCAGTCCACCGGACAGACCTGCTGGCACTGGGGTTCGTCATAATGGCCCACGCACTCGGTGCACAGGTTCGGATCGATCACGTAGATCTCCGCGCCCTGAGAGATGGCGCCGTTCGGGCACTCAGGCTCGCACACGTCGCAGTTGATGCAATCGTCGGTAATGATGAGGGACATCGTCGGCTCCTCGCCACGCGAACGCGCAGCGATCCAAAAGTCAGGCGCGCATTTTGCCCCATCCGCGCGCCGGCTGCACCCGACAGTCCTTGGGGTTAATCAGGCGGCCGGGGCAAAACGCTCCAGCAGCGCCTGATGCACGGTGGGATGGACGAACTTGGTCACGTCGCCACCGAGGGCCGCGATCTCGCGCACCAGGGTGGAGGAGAGGTAGGAATAGTGTTCCGACGGGGTCAGGAACATGCTTTCCGCCTGGGGCGCCAGCACCCGGTTCATGTTGGCCAGCTGGAATTCGAACTCGAAATCCGACACGGCGCGCAGGCCGCGCAGGATGATGGTCGCCTTCTGCTGTTCCACCAGGGTGGCCAGCAGGCAGCTGAAGCCGATCACCTCGACGTTGGGCAGGTGCGCGGTCACCGCCTTGGCCAGCTCGACCCGGCGTTCCAGCGGAAACAGCGGGTTCTTCTTGGGGCTGGCCGCCACCGCCACCACGACTTCGTCGAACAGCCGCGAGGCGCGCTCCACCAGATCGCCATGGCCCTTGGTGATGGGGTCGAAGGTGCCGGGGTATAGCACTCGGTTCATGACTCTGTCCTGGGGGCGAAGCTGTTGGGGCTTGGATGGTAGCTCAGGGGCGGGGTGAGGCCAAGGCGACAGCCGCCAGGATCGCCGACCCGTGGGCGTTTATCGGCCGGATGGCGCTGCCCGTTGGCTGACCAGCCAGTCGGGGATGCGCCTTTCCAGATAGTAGTCCGGGTCGCGGAAGGAGCCGCCGACGAAACCCACGTGGCCGCCGTGGGGCAGGCGCTCGAACAGGGTGTCGGGCGCCAGTTCGGCGCGGGCGGGCAGGGCGTCGGTGCCGATGAAGGGATCGTCCTCGGCCTGGATCAGCAGGGTGGGGATGCGGATACCCCCCAGGTAATAGCGGCTGGAGGCCTGGCGATAGTAGTCCCGGGCATCGCGAAAGCCATGCAGGGGCGCGGTGTATCTGTCGTCGAAGTCCCAGAAGGTCTTGAGCCCCTCGGGCGGGCCCAGGCGGGCGAGGATCTCGTGCTGCTCGGGATGGCGCTCGCGATCGAACAGTGCCTGCTTGTCGCGCACATAGCGCGCCAGTTCACGGATGAAGTGCCGCTGATAGATACGCGAGAAGCCGATGCCGATGCGATCGGCGCAGAGGTCCAGACGAAAGGGCACCGACACCGCCACCGCGGCTCGTAGTCCGCTTTCCGCGCCGCGCTCACCGAGGTACTTGAGCAGCACATTGCCACCGAGGGAAAAGCCCACCGCATACAGCGGAGCCTCCGGACGACTGGCCTGCAGATGGCGCACCACCGCGGCCAGGTCTTCGCTGACGCCGGAGTGATAGCCTCGCGGCAGGCGGTTGGGTTCGCCGGAGCAGCCGCGCCAGTTGAGGCCGACGCTGGCCCAGCCGCGGGCGGCGAGGGCGAATTGCAGGCCAAGTACGTAGTGGGAGCCGGAGCTGCCGGTGAGGCCGTGGGCGATCAGCACCAGGGGCGCCTGTGGGTCCTCGGCGTGATACCAGTCCAGATCGAGGAAGTCGCCATCCTCCAGCCATAGCCGTTCGCGCGGGCGAGTGATGGGCGGCAGGCGGCGCCACAGCGAGCCCCAGAGGGTCTGCAGGTGCGGACCGGGCAGCCAGCGCGCCGGGCGAAAGGGGGCGCTGTTCACGCCTGGCGGTGCCAGAGGGCGTAGTGGACGTTGCCGGTCTTCTTCTCGCGGTGCAGTTGCCAGGTCGCGGGCAGGCTCAGGCGCGAGGGCTGGGTCTCGCTCTCGGTGTAGATCCAGGCGTCCGCGGCGAGCCAGCCCTGGGCTTCCAGGGTCGCGCAGGCCGGCTCCAGCAGGTCCTGGCCAAAGGGCGGATCGAGAAACACCAGGTCGAAGGGCGTCGCCGCCGGCTTGGCCAGCGCCTGCAGGGCGTCGGTTTGGCGTACCTCGGCCTGGGCGCAGCCGAGGGCCTGCAGATGGCCGCGCAGGGCATTGGCGGCCTGGGCATTGAGGTCGAAGGCCAGCGCCGGGCCGGCGCCGCGGGAGAGGGCTTCCAGCAGTAGGGCGCCACTGCCGGCGAAGGGGTCCAGCACCCGGGCGCCCGGGGTGACGGCGGCCAGCCAGTTGAACAGGGTCTCGCGGACCCGATCCGGGGTGGGTCTCAGGCCCAGGGCATCGGGAAAGACGAAGCGCCGGCTGCGCCAGTCGCCACCGATGATGCGCAGTTGGTTGGCGGTCTTCTGGGCCATGCTAGTGCTCCGGAACGCCGCTGGGCGGCAGGTTGGGAAGAGGGCGGGGTGGCGGCAGCGGCTGCTGGGCGACCCGTGGGCCGGCGCTGACCACGACGAAGTTGGCCGGATCCAGGTGGCGCTGTAGGGCGGCATGCACCTGTTCCACCGTCAGCCGGCGGACCTGCTGGAGGAAGTCATCGAGGTAGCTGCTGGGCAGGTCATAGAAGCCGATGTTGCCCAGTTGGGCGACGATGGCGCCGTTGCTGGCGTTGGCCAGTGGGAAGCTGCCTTCGATCTGCCGCTTGGCGCGGTCCAGTTCGGCCTGGGTAGGGCCCTGGGCCAGGTAGTCGCGCAGCAGGTCACGGACCAGGGCCAGGGTGGCATCGCCTAGTTCGGCGCGGGTCTGCAGGCCGAGGGTGAAGGGGCCAGGCTGACGCATGGGGGTGAAGCCCGAGCTGACGCCGTAGGTGAGACCGCGGCGTTCGCGCAATTCGGTCATCAGGCGACTGCCGAAACCGCCACCGCCAAGGATCTGGTTGCCGACGAAGAGGGCGGCGTAGTCGGGATCGCGGCGGGTGATGCCGAGTTGGCCGAGCAGCAGGCGCGTCTGCTGCGCCGGGATCTCCAGCTGCACCCGGGCCGGTGCGGCAGGCGCTGGCACCGGCAGTGGCGGCAGGGCCGGGCCGCGGGGCAGGGCGCGCGACAGCTGGGCGGCGATCTGCTCGGCGCGGGCGCGATCCAGGTCGCCGGTGAGGGCGATCACGGCATTGCCGGCGGCATAGGCACGGGCATGGAAGGCCGTAAGGCTGGCCGCGTCGAGGCGTGCCAGTCCGGCTGCCGTGCCCCGTGGCGAATGGGCATAGGGATGGCTGCCATAGAGACGTTCCTGCAGCGCTTCGCCGGCCAGGCTGGCCGGCTCGCGACGGCTGGCGGCGATCAGCGTCAGCAACTGGTCGCGGATGCGTTGGATGGCCTCGGCGGGAAAGGTCGGGCGACCGACCACGTCGGCCAGCAGTGCCAGGGCCGGTTCGCTGTGGGCCGGATCGGCGAGGGTGCGCAGCCCGGCCACCGCCTGGTCACGATAGGCGCCGTTGCTGAAATCGGCGCCCAGGCGCTCGAAGCCGTCGGCGATGGCGCCGGCATCGCGTCCCGGGGTGCCTTCGTTGAGCAGGCCGTTGGTCAGCATGGCCAGGCCCGGCGTGGCGCCGTCCTGGCTGCTGCCGGCGGCGAAGATCAGGCGCACGTCAAACATCGGCAATTCCGGCGCCGGCACGAACAGCACCTGGGCGCCCTCGGCGGTGCGCCAGCGCTGGATGTCCAGCTGGCGCCCCAGGGGCGGTGCCTCCTTGAGGGTCTTGAGGCTGTCCACGGCGGGATAGGCGCGCGCCAGGTCGCCGACCGGGGTGGGGGACTGACAGCCCGCGAGCAGGCACAGCGCAAGGCACAGCATACGCTTCATCGACGGGCCTCCGCGGTGGGTTCGGGGCGCAACTGGCCCAGGGTCAGGCGCTCGCGGGTGAAGTAGGTACGGGCCACGCGGCGCAGGTCGTCGGGAGTGACCTGGCCCAGCTCGTCGAGCAGCCGATCGCCCTGGCGCCAGCCGAGGCCGACGCTTTCCAACTGGCCGATGCTGCTGGCCTGGGCGGTGATGGAGTCGCGGCCATAGACCAATCCGGCTACCAGCAGGGCGCGGACCCGGGCCAGTTCCTCGGCGCTGGGCGGCTCGCGCTTGAGCAGCTCCAGCTGCGTCCAGAAAGCCGCTTCGAGCTGGTCGAGGGTCTTGCCGCGCTGGGTATTGGGGGTGCCGCTGAGCAGGAAGAGGCTGTCGCCGCGGGTATAGGCGCCATAGGCGGCGCGCACGCTGCTGGCCACTTCCTCGCCGCGTTCGAGACGACTGGGCAGGCGTGCCCCCGAGCCGCCGCTGAGCAGGGCGGCCAGCAGTTGCAACGCATAGGCATCGCGCGGCTGGGCGGCGGTGGCCAGGCTGGGCACGTTGAAGCCCATCAGCAGGCTGGGCAGCTCGCGGGCCTGCAGGGCCAGGCGGCGTTCGCCCGGCGCGGGCAGTTCCAGCGGTCGTCGTAGCGCGGGCAGGTCGCTGCGGGGGATGCCACCGAACCAGCGCTGCACCTCGGCGCGGATCGCCTGGGGCTCGACGTCGCCCACCACCACCAGGGTGGCGTTATTGGGTGCGTACCAGGTCTGGTACCAGCGGCGCAGGTCGTCGACGCCGAGGCGCTGCAGGTCCTGGGGCCAGCCGATGGTGGGGTTGCGATAGCCGCTGGCCGGGTAGGCCGCGGCCTTGAAGCGTTCGAAGGACAGTGCCTCGGGGCGGTCGTCGGTGCGCAGCCGGCGTTCCTCCTTGATCACCTCCAGCTCGCGGCTGACCTCGTCGGGCGCCAGGCGCAGGTGCTGCATGCGATCGGCTTCCAGCTCCAGGGCCACCGGCAGGCGATCGCGGGCGAGCAGCTGGTAGTAGACGGTGTAGTCATCGGTGGTGAAGGCATTCTCCTCGGCGCCCAGATCGCGCAGCAGGTGCGAGGCCTCGCCGGCACCGAGCTTGCGGCTGCCCTTGAACATCAGGTGTTCCAGGGCATGGGACAAGCCGGTCGCGCTGGGCGCCTCCAGGCTCGACCCCACGCGATACCAGAGTTGCACCACGGCGACCGGCGCCCGGTGATCTTCGCGGACCACCAGCTTGAGGCCGTTGTCGAGGGTGAATTCCTCGGTGTTCTGCCGGCTGGCGGTGGCCAGGGCGAGGGTGGGGAGCAAGCTAAGCAGGACGACCAGGGCGGTCCGACGGAAGCGGGAGGCGGGCATCGCGAGAGCAGGCCTTGTAGCGCGGTAGGGGACGAAGCGGCTGCGTCCTGGGGACGGTCGCGCGTTTTTCGCCGACGGGGAGGTCTTCCGCCCGGCAGGCTGCTAGGATACGCATCCCTTTTCCCGACGGCCATGCCTGACGGTCGAGCCCCGCCTGGCGGAGCTCCCGCAGCTGGCTCGTCCGTTCGATACAGAGCCCTGCATGTTTGGATCCGACGACAAGAAGTCTCCCCCCGCGGAGAAGAAAGGCCTGTTCGGCTGGTTCCGCAAGAAGACTGCCGAACCCGTAGCGACGCCGGCCGAAGCCCCCGCCGCCGCGCCCGAAGCCGAAGAGCGCTTGCCCGAGCCGCTGACCAGCGAACCGGTGCAGCATCCGGAGCCGGTACCCGAGCCGCCGGAGGCGATCCCCTCGCTGACCCCGGTCGCCGAAGAGGAGGCCCCGTCGCCGGTGGCCCTGACGGCGCTGGTCGAGCCGCTGGTGGCCGATCCCATCCTGCCGCCGGTCGAGGTCGAGCCGGTAGTTGTGCCCGAGACAGAGCCCGAGCCGGTATCGGCGCCGGTCGCGCCACTGGCACCGGTAGTTCCTGCGCCTGTCGTAGAGCCCGAGCCTGCTCCAGCCCCGGTCGTACCCGTCGCCCCGGTACGTCCTGAGCCTGAGGTGGTTGCGCCGGAACCCGAACCCGCTCCACCCGCCGTTGCCGCCGCTCCGGCCGAACCAACCAAGCTGGGTTTCTTCGCTCGTCTGCGTCAGGGGCTGTCCAAGACCAGCGCCAGCCTCGGTGAGGGCATGGCCAGCCTGTTCCTCGGCAAGAAGGTCATCGACGATGACCTGCTCGAAGAGCTGGAAACCCGCCTGCTGACCGCCGACGTCGGCGTCGAGGCCACTGGCGTCATCATGCGCAACCTGACCCAGAAGGTGGCGCGCAAGCAGCTGGCCGACAGCGAGGCGCTCTATCAGGCCCTGCAGCAGGAGCTCACCGAGATGCTGCTGCCGGTGGAACAGCCGCTGGTGATCGACACCTCGCACAAGCCATACGTCATCCTGGTGGTCGGTGTGAACGGCGCCGGTAAGACCACCACCATCGGCAAGCTGGCCAAGCGCCTGCAGAACGACGGCAAGAAGGTCATGCTGGCCGCTGGCGACACCTTCCGCGCCGCCGCCGTGGAGCAGTTGCAGGTCTGGGGCGAGCGCAACCGCATCCCGGTGATCGCCCAGCACACCGGTGCCGACTCCGCCTCGGTGATCTTCGACGCGGTGCAAGCCGCCAAGGCCCGTGGCATCGATGTGCTGATCGCCGACACCGCCGGCCGCCTGCACACCAAGGACAACCTCATGGAAGAGCTGCGCAAGGTGCGCCGGGTGATCGGCAAGCTGGACGAGGCGGCGCCCCACGAGACCCTGCTGGTGCTGGACGCCGGTACCGGCCAGAACGCCCTCAACCAGGCCAAGCAGTTCCACAACGCCGTGCCCCTGACCGGCCTGGCCCT
This sequence comes from Pseudomonas benzopyrenica, assembly GCF_036884265.1. Lineage (NCBI taxonomy): Bacteria > Pseudomonadati > Pseudomonadota > Gammaproteobacteria > Pseudomonadales > Pseudomonadaceae > Pseudomonas > Pseudomonas benzopyrenica. The sequence goes on from NZ_CP145723.1 coordinate 687,995, forward strand.
GACCAAGCTCGACGGCACCGCCAAGGGCGGGGTGATCTTCGCCCTGGCCAAGCAGAGCGCCCTGCCGATCCGCTATGTCGGCGTTGGCGAGAGTATCGACGACCTGCGGCCCTTCGAGGCGCGGCCCTTCGTCCAGGCCCTGTTCGCGGAGCGGGGCGTCTCATGATCCAGTTCGACCGCGTCTCCAAGCGCTATCCCAACGGTCACGTCGGCCTGCAGGAACTGAGCTTCCGTGCCGAACGCGGCGAAATCCTCTTCGTCACCGGGCATTCCGGCGCCGGCAAGAGCACCCTGATGCGGCTGATCCTGGCCATGGAAAGGCCCACCGGCGGCAAGCTGACCCTGGCCGGCCAGGACATCTCGCGCATCACCAATGCGCAGATTCCCTTCCTGCGCCGGCAGATCGGCGTGGTCTTCCAGAACCACCAGCTGCTCTATGACCGCACCGTGTTCGACAACGTCGCCCTGCCGCTGCAGATCCTCGGCCTGTCCAAGCCCGAGATCGCCAAGCGCGTGGCCGCGGCGCTGGAGCGGGTCAGCCTCAAGGACAAGCTCGACGACTATCCGGCCGAGCTCTCCACCGGCCAGCAGCAGCGGGTCGGCATCGCCCGCGCGGTGGTGCATCGGCCGGCCCTGCTGCTCGCCGACGAACCCACCGGCAACCTCGATCCGCGCCTGGCCTCGGAGATCATGGGCGTCTTCGAGGACATCAACAGCCTCGGCACCACGGTGCTGATCGCCAGTCACGACCATGCCCTCATCGCCCGGCTGCACCATCGCATGCTGACCCTGCAGCGCGGCCGCCTGATCGGCGACGAAGAGGAGAGCCAGCCATGAGCGCCACCGAACTGCCCCGTGGCCAGGAACAGGGCGGCAAGCCCCAGCGTCCGCAGCGTCAGGCCCCGAAGAAACCCAAGAGCGATTGGCGCAGCCCGCTGCATGCCTACCTCGAAGCCCACCGCACCGGTCTGAGGGATAGCCTCAGGCGCATGGTTCAGCAGCCCATAGGCACCTTTCTCACCTGCCTGGTGATGGGTATCGCCCTGGCGCTGCCCATGGGGGTGTCGCTGCTGCTGAAGAACGTCGAGCGCTTGGGCGGCTCCTGGCAGCGTGCGGCGCAGATCTCGGTGTTCCTCGACCTGCGCACCGGCCAGGACCAGGCCGAGGTGCTGATGAGCCAGATCAAGGTCCTGCCCGATGTCGCCGAGGCGCGCTGGATCAGCCCGGACGACGCCCTGAAGGAATTGCAGCAGGACGCCGGCCTGGGCGAGGCGCTGCGCGAATTGCCGCAGAATCCGCTGCCCGGCGTCATCGCCGTGACCCCCAAGGAAATCGACAAGAGTCGCCTCGACATGCTGCGCAGCCAGCTGGCCGAGATGAACGGCGTGCAGCAGGTGCAACTGGACATGCAGTGGGTCGAGCGCCTCACCGCCATCCTCAAGCTCGGCGAGCGCTTCGTCTTCGGCCTGACCGTGGTGCTGGTGATCGCCCTGCTGCTGGTGATCGGCAACACCATCCGCCTGGCCATCGAGAATCGCCGCACCGAGATCGAGGTGGTCAAGCTGGTGGGCGGCACCGACGGCTACGTGCGTCGGCCCTTCCTCTACATGGGCGCGCTATTCGGCCTGGGCGCCGGCATCGCCGCCTGGGCGCTGCTGGTGTTCGGCCTCAACTGGCTCAACGGCGCGGTGCTGGATCTGGCCGGCCTCTACGGCAGCGATTTCGCCCTGGGCAGTGTCGCCATCGAAGACGGGCTGCAACTGCTGATCGGCGCCGTGCTGCTCGGCTACATCGGCGCCTGGCTGGCCGTTGCCCGTCACCTGCGCGAACTCGCACCGCGCTGACGAACGACCGTTTCCGACACGTTCGGAAACGGTCTAAACCCCTGATGGCACACGGCTTTCACGACCGTTTTCAGCTGGGGTTAAGGGAACCTCGGCTAGTCTGGCGCTGTCCAAAAAATCAGTGTTAGACTGCCCAGTGCTTAGTGAATCGGAGGATTCGCATGACCACTTCGTTGCAACCTGTTCCTACATTGGTTCCCGGCGCCAGCCTGGAAGCCTATGTGCATTCGGTGAACAGCATTCCGCTGCTCACTCCGGAGCGGGAGCGTGAACTGGCCGAGCGCCTCTTCTACAAGGAAGACGTTGAGGCCGCCCGGCAGTTGGTGCTCGCGCATCTGCGTTTCGTGGTGCATATCGCCAAGAGCTATTCCGGCTATGGTCTGGCCCAGGCCGACCTGATCCAGGAAGGTAACGTCGGCCTGATGAAGGCCGTGAAGCGCTTCAATCCCGAAATGGGCGTACGTCTGGTGTCCTTTGCCGTGCACTGGATCAAGGCGGAAATCCACGAATTCATCCTGCGCAACTGGCGGATCGTCAAGGTCGCCACCACAAAGGCGCAGCGTAAGCTGTTCTTCAACCTGCGCAGCCAGAAGAAGCGGCTGGCCTGGCTGAACAACGACGAGGTCCATCGCGTGGCCGAAACCCTGGGCGTCGAGCCCCGGGAAGTGCGCGAGATGGAAAGCCGTCTGACCGGTCATGACATGGCCTTCGACCCGGCCAGCGATGCCGATGACGATGCGGCCTATCAGTCGCCGGCCCAGTACCTGGAAGACAGCCGTTACGATCCGGCGCGTCAGCTGGAAGAAGCCGACTGGACCGACAGCTCCACGGCCAATCTGCACGAGGCCCTGGAACGCCTGGACGACCGCAGCCGCGACATCCTCTACCAGCGCTGGCTGGCCGAGGAAAAGGCGACGCTGCACGAGCTGGCGGCCAAGTACAACGTCTCGGCGGAACGTATCCGTCAGCTGGAAAAGAACGCGATGAACAAGCTCAAGGGCAACATCGCCGCCTGATCTGGTTGGCAATCGAAAAACCGCGCTCCAGGGCGCGGTTTTTTTATGGTCGTGATCCCAGGAGCGCTGCCCAAGCGCCTGCACAGGGCGGCACAAAGAGCGTTCTCGAGCCGCGAACGCTCTAGCTCTGGGAGCCTGGGGCAGGAAAGGGCTTTAGGGTGGACAAGTCTGCCGCCTGCCTTGCTAGGTCTCAGCGAGGCGCAGGTGCAGCAGCGGAAAGGGCCGGCCCTGGCCGTCCAGTGGAGAGCGGCCCACTTGCTCGAAACCAAGGTGCCGATAGAACCCTAGGGCCTGGGGATTTTGCTCGTTGACGTCGACATGGCGGATGCCCCGCTCGATGATGACCTGCTCCACCAGTTGCCGCCCTATACCGGTGCCCCGAACCGCGTTGGACACGAACAGCATCTCCAGGCGGTCGCCGTCGGTACCGGCGAAGCCCTGGATGACGCCCTGGCCATCGCGGTAGACCCGCAAGTCAACGGCCGGCAGCGCGTGGTCGCGAACCAGGCGGCGCAACGGATCAATGTCCGCTTCATCGAGAAAATCATGCGTCGCCCGGACCGCCTCTTCCCAGACCACTAGCAAGCGGTCGAAATCCGCCGGTGATCCCTGCTGAATTTGCCCCTGGCTCACTGTCCGGTCATCCGCCGCAGATAGTCGCTGCCGCCCAGCTGGCGTTCCTGCTGGCGGATCCAGGCGGCGCGTTCGGCGACGTAGGCGCTGGGGCGGCTCGGGCTCCATTCGCGAGGATTGGGCAGCACCGCGGCCAGCAGGCTGGCCTGGCGGTCGGAGAGGTAGGGCGCGCCTATGCCGAAATGGTGACGGGCCGCGGCCTCGGCGCCGAACACGCCGTCGTCCCATTCCACGCTGTTGAGATAGACCTCGAGGATGCGCTGCTTGGACCAGAAGGTTTCCAGCAGCACGGTGAACCAGGCTTCGAAGGCCTTGCGCAGATAGCTGCGACCGCTCCAGAGAAAGAGATTCTTGGCGGTCTGCTGGCTGATGGTGCTGGCGCCGCGCAGGGAACCGCCGGCTTCGTTGTGGCTGAAGGCCTGGCGGATCGCCGCCATGTCGAAGCCCCAGTGCTCGGCGAAGTGCTGGTCTTCACCGGCGATCACCGCCATCTTGAGATCGTCCGGCAGCTCCTTCCAGGGCCGCCAGTCGCGCTGCAGGTCGATGGGCTTGCCGTCGATCCAGGATTCGACCTTGCGCTCCACCATCAGCATGCTGCCCGGTGGCGGTACCCAGCGTAGGATCAGCACCAGGGCGGCGCTGAGGGCGGCGAACCAGAGGGCGATACGCAGGAGACGGCGGAGGAGGGTAAGCAGCATCGGCTTGGTCTTTGGCGGTTAGCGGGCCATTATAACCAGCGCTTCTCCTCCATCGCCCGGTAAAACCCATGTTGCGTCTCTTCCTGCTGTTCGCGGCCCTGGCCGGCTTCACCGGTGTCGGACTCGGCGCCTTCGCCGCCCATGGACTCAAGGGCCGGCTCACCGCCGACTACCTCGCGGTGTTCCAGACCGGCGTGCTCTATCAGCTCATCCACGCCCTGGCGCTGTTTGGCGTCGCCCTGCTGTCGCTGCACTTCCAGGGGCGCCTGGTGGCCTGGGCCGGTGGCTTTTTCATCGCCGGCATCCTGCTGTTTTCCGGCAGCCTCTATCTGCTGACGCTGACCGGCATCTCGCGGCTGGGCATCATCACCCCCTTCGGCGGCCTGTGCTTTCTCGCCGGCTGGGCCTGCCTGGCCATCCTCGCCTGGCGTTTGAGCAGTCTCTGAGCGCGCGCTGGCCGTCGTTCCCGGCCCGGCGCCGCTGCAATGAACGCCCGACCGGCGTAGAATGCCGGCTCACCCCGTGACGATGCCTTTGCCATGCAGATCCTGTTGAACGGCGAATCCCTTGAATTGCCGGACGGTGCCACCGTCGCCGACCTGCTCGTGCGTCTCGACCTGACCGGACGGCGAGTGGCGGTGGAACGCAACCTCGACATCGTGCCGCGCAGCCAGCACGCCACCACCGCCCTGGCGGATGGCGACCGGCTGGAAGTGGTCCACGCCATCGGCGGCGGCTAGCCGCGCAAGAGGAATCCAGATGAAAGACACTCCCTTCACCCTGGCCGGGCGCACCTATGCCTCGCGCCTGCTGGTCGGTACCGGCAAGTATCGTGACCTCGAAGAGACCCGCGTGGCCATCGAGGCCTCCGGTGCCGAGATCGTCACCGTGGCGGTGCGCCGTACCAACATCGGCCAGACGCCCGGCGAGCCCAATCTGCTCGACGTGATCTCGCCCGAGCGCTACACCATCCTGCCCAACACCGCCGGCTGCTATGACGCGGTGGAGGCGGTACGCACCTGCCGCCTGGCGCGCGAGCTGCTGGACGGCCACAATCTGGTCAAGCTGGAAGTCCTGGCCGACCAGAAGACCCTGTTCCCCAATGTCATCGAGACCCTCAAGGCCGCCGAAACCCTGGTCGCCGACGGCTTCGACGTCATGGTCTACACCAGCGACGACCCCATCGTCGCCCGCCAGCTGGAAGCCATCGGCTGCATCGCGGTCATGCCGCTGGCCGGTCTGATCGGCTCGGGTCTGGGGATCTGCAATCCCTACAACCTGCGCATCATCCTCGAAGAGGCCAAGGTGCCGGTGCTGGTGGACGCGGGGGTGGGTACCGCCTCCGACGCCACCATCGCCATGGAGCTGGGCTGCGAGGCGGTGCTGATGAACAGCGCCATCGCCCATGCCCGCGAGCCGGTGCTGATGGCCGAAGCCATGAAGCACGCCATCGTCGCCGGTCGCCTGGCCTATCTGGCCGGGCGCATGCCGCGCAAGCTCTATGCCACGGCGTCCTCGCCGCTGGACGGCCTGGTCGGCTGATCCGCGAGCGAACCCCCGTGCGCCCGGCTCCGTGCCGGGCGTCTCTTTTTCCCACTATCGATAACGCCATGACCGAACATCAAGACGACCAGACCCCCGACCGCCCCCGGCGCACCATCAAGAGCTTCGTGATGCGCGCTGGCCGCATGACCGAAGGCCAGCAACGCGGTCTCGACCAGGGTTGGCCGCGCTTCGGTCTGGAGCTGACCGACGGCCTGCGGGATTTCGACCGGGTGTTCGGGCGTCAGGCGCCGCGCACCTTCGAGATCGGCTTCGGCATGGGCCATTCCACCCTGGAAATGGCCGCTGCCGCGCCGGAGCAGGATTTCATCGGCGTCGAGGTGCATCGCCCGGGCGTGGGCGCGCTGCTCAACGGCGCCATGACCCAGGAACTGACCAATCTGCGGGTCTACAGCTGCGATGCCCTGGAAGTGCTGCGCCAGTGCGTGGCCGATGCCAGCCTGGACCGGGTGCTGCTGTTCTTTCCCGATCCCTGGCACAAGAGCCGCCACCACAAGCGCCGTATCGTCCAGCCGGCCTTCGCCGAGCTGGTCAGGCAGAAGCTCAAGGTCGGCGGGGTGCTGCACATGGCCACCGACTGGCAGGCCTATGCCGAACACATGCTCGAGATCATGAACGCCGCCCCGGGTTACCGTAATCTCGGCGACGCCTCGGGCTATGTGCCGCGCCCCGAGGAAAGACCCATCACCAAGTTCGAACGCCGTGGCGAACGCCTGGGGCATGGGGTCTGGGATCTCAAGTTCGAACGTCAGAGCTGACCGTGTATCGCTGACGAATCGACCTTGAGCTGCCGACGGGCAATTGGCATGATGGCCAATTGCCCTGCTGTGATGGCGGTTGCAGTCGAATTCACAGAGACGCCTGGATGTCAGCCCATTACAAGAACGCTAAACGGCCATGTGCCGCCCTTTGTGAGGGGCGGATCCGATGACGGACCGGGTACGTCCCGATTCGCCCGCGGCCGAGTTGCACGCCGTACGGCGCTGGCTCGAAGTCGAACGCAGCGCCCGGCAGCGCACCGAACGCTCGCTGCACCTCATCGCCTCGGCCTTCGCCCTCTGCCGCGACGCCATGGCCGTGCTGACCGAAAGCGGTCAGATCATTGAAGCCAATGACGCCCTGCGCGCCCTGATGCTCAGCGCGGAGCGCAGTGTCAGCGGTCAGTACCTGTCCCACTACATCAAGTTGCCCGAAGCGGCCATCCGCACCTTCGAGCGCGACGGCTATGCCCTGTGCGAAGCCCAGTTCCACGTCTCCGCCAAGCGCGTCACGCCGGTGGAGATCAGCCTGAGCCGCTTTGCCGGCGAGGCGGATCGCGAAGGCTATGTGGTCGCCAGCCTGAGGGACATCACCGAGCGCAAGCGCGCCGAGCAGGCCCTGGAGCGCATGGCCCTGAGCGATGCCCTGACCCAGTTGCCCAACCGGACCTCCTTCTACCAGGCTTTCGAGGCGCGCCTGCAGGACCTGGACGAGACCGGCAGCCTCGCCGTGCTGTTCATCGATGTCGACGGCTTCAAGGAGGTCAACGACTCCCTGGGTCACGCGGCCGGTGACGAGCTGCTCTGCGCCCTGGTGCGGGAGTTGCGCCAGGTGCTGGGAACTAGTGAGGTACTGGCACGCTGGGGCGGCGATGAATTCGTCGCCCTGCTGGACGTGAGGGATCGTGATCAAGCCCGCCAGGTGGCCGAACAGCTGGTGCAGGCGGTGGGTCGGCAGCAATGCATCGCCGGCCACGATATCCGCGTATCGGCCAGCATCGGCCTGAGTCTGGCCCCCGAAGAAGGGCTGGATGTGGAGACTCTGCTGCGCAACGCCGATGCCGCCATGTACGCGGCCAAGGCGGCTGGCAAGAGCCGGGTGCGCAGCTATGATCCGCAGCTGACCAGCGAGGCGCGCAGCAAGGTGACCCTGCTGGCGCATCTGCATGGCGCCATCGAGGCGGAGCTCGTCACCTTTGTGCTGCAGCCCAAGTTCGATGCCCATCAGCGCATGGTAAGTGCCGAATTGCTGGCGCGCTGGAATTGTCCGGGCGTCGGGGCCGTGCCGCCCAATGTCTTCGTCGCCCTGGCCGAGCAGAACGGTATGGCCTCGGCCCTCGGGCGCCTGGCCATCCGCCGCGCGGCCGCTTGCGCTCGGGCCCTGCAGGACGCCGGCCTGGAGATTCCGGTGGCGGTCAACATCTCGCCGCTGCAGGTGGCCGATGATGAGCTGGCCGAGGTGCTGGCGGCGGCCTGTGCCGAATTCGGTATCGCGCCCAGGGCACTGGAGCTGGAGGTGACCGAGTCGGTCTTCCTGCAGAAGGGCACGCCGGAGCGGCGCCTGGCCGCCTTGCGCGAGCAGGGCTTTCGGGTGGCGATGGATGACTTCGGCACCGGCTATTCGTCGCTGGGCTATCTGCACCGCTTGCCCTTCGACACCATCAAGATCGACCGGAGCTTTCTGCTGGCGGTGGACGCTGACGACAGATCCCGGCAACTGCTGGCCGGCATCGTCAGCCTGTGCCGCGCGCTGGACATGCAGATCGTCGCCGAGGGGGTGGAAACCCAGGCCCAGTTCGAATTGCTCAAGGACCTGGGCGTGGACACCTTCCAGGGCTTCCTGCTGGGGCGCCCGCAATCACTGGAGTGCCTGCTGGACAGTATCCGCGTCTGCCGGCGGGGCCAGCCCTAGCCGCGCCGCTCGGCCAGCACGCCCAGCAGGCAGACGCCGATCAGCAGCACCGGGGCCAGGGCATAGTTGTTGAACTGCGCCAGACCCTTGACCACCCAGGGGGTCAGGAAGGTCATGGCGGCGCCGTAGATCGCCAGGCACGCCAGGGCGAAGGCCGGGACGCGGATGGCGGTCGGCAGGCTGCCCAGGCGCGCCTGGATGAAGCCATTGACCTGGCTGCCGAACAGCACCAGCAGGGTAGCGGTGACCGCCAGGGCCACCTCGTCCAGGTGGCTGCGGCTCCAGCGGGAGAGGTCGGCGATATGGTCGAGCACGAAGTCCAAGGCAGAGCTCCTCGTCAGTCAGGCAGAAAGGATTGCAAGAGGTCGTTCAGGAACAGCTGGCCGCGAGCGGTGGGGCGCAGGCGCTGTGCATCCTCGGCCAGCAGCCCGGCCTGGCGCGCCGCGGCCAGCGCGGGTGCCAGACTGTCCAGCGACTGGCCGGTGCGCTGTGGATACCAGGCGGCCGGTACCCCGTCCACCAGGCGCAGGGCGTTCATCATGAAATCGAAGGGCAGGTCGGCCGGCTCCAACTGTTTCGCGCCGGCTTGGAAGGCCTTGGTCGGATCCAGGTAGTCCTTGGGCAGGCGAGTCTTCCAGGTACGCAGCAGGGTACCGTCCGGGGCGCTCAGCTTGGCATGGGCGCCGGCGCCGATGCCCAGGAAATCCCCGAAGCCCCAGTAGTTGAGATTGTGCCGCGCCTGGCGCCCGGGCTGGGCATAGGCGGAGGTCTCGTACTGCTGGTAGCCGGCGGTCGCCAGGCGCGCCTGGCCGGCTTCCTGGATATCCCAAAGGGTGTCGTCCTCGGGCAGCTCCGGCGGCTGGCTCCAGAACACCGTGTTGGGCTCCATGGTCAGCTGGTACCAGGACAGGTGCGTGGGCGCCAGGGCGATGGCCTGTTCGAGGTCGCCGAGGGCATCGGCGACGCTCTGCTCGGGCAGGCCGTGCATCAGGTCCAAGTTGAAATTGTCGAAGCCGGCGGCGCGCGCCCGGTCGGCGGCGCGGATGGCTTCATCGCGGCCGTGGATGCGCCCCAGGGCCTTGAGCTTGGCGTCCTGGAAGCTCTGGATGCCGATCGACAGCCGATTGATGCCCAGGCCGCGATAGGCGACGAACTTGGCCTGCTCGAAGGTGCCAGGATTGGCTTCCAGGGTGATCTCGATGTCCGGCGCGAGGCTCAGCCGCCGGGCCACGCCGTCCAGCAGGCGACCCAGGGCCTCAGCGGAAAACAGACTGGGTGTGCCACCCCCGAAGAAGATCGAGGTCAGCGGCCGGCCATGGACGTGGATCAGGTCCTGGTCCAGATCCGCCAGCAGGGCGTCGACGTACTCCGTTTCCGGTAGCGTCGGGCCAGCGGCATGGGAGTTGAAGTCGCAATAGGGGCACTTGCGCACGCACCAGGGGATATGGACGTAGAGCGCCAGTGGCGGCAAGGCGAAGGTGTCTGTCACAGCTGGAGCCGTTGCTTGAGCTGGGCCATGGCGCGGGCGCGATGGCTGCGCTGGTTCTTTTCCGCCGGCGCCAGTTCGGCCGCGGAGACCGCTTCGCCGTCGGGCTGGAACAGCGGATCGTAGCCAAAGCCATGCTCGCCCTGGGCGGCATGCAGGATGCGCCCGGGCCAGAGGCCTTCGCAGAGGATTGGCAGCGGATCGTCGGCGTGGCGCACCAGGGCGAGCACGCAGACGAACTGGGCGGTGCGCTCGGCGTCTGGCACATCACGCAGGGTGTCGAGCAGCTTGGCGTTGTTGGCGGCATCGCCCTGACCATCGGCGTAGCGCGCGGAATAGATACCAGGGGCGCCGCCGAGGGCGTCCACCGCCAGGCCCGAATCATCCGCCAGGGCCGGCAGACCGGACAGCCGCGCGGCGTTGCGCGCCTTGAGGATGGCGTTCTCGACAAAGGACAGCCCGGTTTCCTCGGGTTCCACCTGGCTGAATTCGCCCACCGAGCGCACCCGCACCCGGTCGCCGAGCATGGCCTGGAGTTCCTTGAGCTTGCCGGCGTTGTGGCTGGCGAGAACCAGTTCGGTAAAGTCGGACATGAGGGGCACCGTGTCGCGTTGAGAAGGGCGGCGTATTGTACGCGAAGCCGTGCCCAGGCTGGCCGCGCCGCCCGTGCCTTACGTCATATCGCGACGCGCAGGTCGTGCAGGTGCGGCGCGCTGACCCGGTAGATACCGATCTCGCCGAGCAGGTTGGGCCACAGCTTGCTGGCCCAGCCATGACGATGCAGGCGGTCCACGGCGAGACGATCCAGCACCTGGGCACGCTGTTCGCGGCAGAGGCGCTCGAAGTCCTCGAAGGTGCAGAAGTGGATGTTCGGCGTGTTGTACCAGGTGTAGGGCAGGAAGTCCGAGACCGGCATCCGCCCCTTGCCGCCCAGGTACAGCCGGCAGCGCCAGTGACCGAAGTTGGGAAAGGTGATGATGCACTGGCGACCGACCCTGAGCATCTCCTGGAGAATGCGGTCCGGGTACTGCATAGCCTGCAGCGACTGGGTCATGACCACCACGTCGAAGCTGTCACTGGCGAAGTTGGCCAGGCCGCCGTCGAGATCCTGCTCGATGACGTTGACGTCCTTGAGCAGGCATTCGGCGATCTTGTCCGGGTCGATCTCCAGGCCGTAGCCGGTGACCTGCTTGTGATCGCGCAGCCAGGCGAGCAGTTCGCCGGTGCCGCAACCGAGGTCGAGGACCCGGCTGCCGGCGGGGATCCATTCCTGAATGATGTCCAGATCGGCGCGCACGGCAGCTATACCTCGATGCGGGTCATGTAGTGGGAGAAGGCCTGCAGATAGCGCGGGATGGGAATGAGGAAGGCGTCATGGCCCTGGGGCGCGTCGACCTCCAGGTAGCTGACGTCCTTGCGAGCGGCCATCAGGGCGTTGACGATCTCCTTGGAGCGCGCCGGCGAGAAGCGCCAGTCGGTGGTGAAGGAGACGATCAGGAAGCGCGCCTGCACCCCGGCCAGGGTCTTGGCCAGGTCGCCGCCATGGGCATGAGCCGGATCGAAGTAGTCCAGCGCTTTGGTCATCAGCAGGTAGGTGTTGGCGTCGAAACGGCCGGAGAATTCTTCGCCCTGGTAGCGCAGGTAGCTTTCCACCTGGAATTCGACGCTGTGGAAGTCGTAGTTGAGCTGGTCGGTCTTGAGTTCGCGACCGAATTTTTCGCCCATGGCCTCGTCGGACAGGTAGGTGATGTGGCCGACCATGCGCGCCAGCATCAGGCCGCGCTTGGGGATCACACCCTTTTCCTGGAAGTGGCCGGCGTGGAAGTCCGGATCCGAGAGGATGGCCTGGCGCGCCACCTCGTTGAAGGCGATGTTTTCCGCCGACAGCTTGGGCGCCGAGGCGATGGCCAGGCAGTGGCGGATGCGCTCGGGATAGCTGATGGTCCACTGCAGCGCCTGCATGCCGCCCAGGCTGCCGCCGATCACCGCCGCCCACTGCCCGATACCCAGGCGATCGGCCAGGCGTGCCTGGCTGTTGACCCAGTCTTCCACGGTCAGCACCGGGAAGTCGGCGCCATAGGCCCGACCGGTCTCGGGGTTCGGACTGCTCGGACCGGTGGAGCCGTTGCAGCCGCCCAGATTGTTGAGGGCGACCACGAAGAACTTGCGCGTGTCGATGGGCTTGCCGGGGCCGATGCAGCTGTCCCACCAGCCGGGCTTGCGGTCGTCCAGGCTGTGATAGCCGGCCGCGTGGTGATGGCCGGAGAGCGCGTGGCAGATCAGCACGGCGTTGCTGCGACTGGCGTTGAGTTCGCCATAGGTCTCGACCATCAGGTCATAGGCCGGCAGGGTGCGACCACAGGCCAGGGCCAGCGGCTCGCTGAAATGCAGCAGCTCGGGGGTGACCAGGCCGACGGAATCTTCGGGAATGACGCTGGGCATTGACGGCTCGTCCGGGGCGGGGCTCGCCAGTCTAAAGAGCACCGCCGGGAGCGGCAAGGGCAGGCGTGGCGCGGCGGTCAAGGGCCGCGCCACGGTAGCGGATGGCGCTAGCCGACCCGCGCCAGCGGCAGCGCGACCACGTTGTCGTGGCGCTGGGAGGGCGCCGGCCGGCTGATCTGCTTGAGCATGTCGCTGACCTCGCTGAGCTGCCCGTGCAGGACGTCCTCGTGCACCTGTAGCCGGCGCACCTGCTCCTGGCTGTTGAGGTTCTGCTGGGTGAGCTGCTTGAGTGCCAGCATGCTGGTTTCCAGCAGCTGCTTCTGCTCGCGGGTGTGCTGCACCAGCGGGGTCAGGGCGCCGTCGTTCCAGCGCAGCACCTGGGCATGGGCGCCTTCCTGCAGCGCCTGGACCTCCTGGGCCACGGTGGCGAAGAAGCGGCGGGCCAGGGCGCTCTGCTCGGTGAGCAGGGTCTTGACCTGACGCTGGACCTCCTCGGTCTTGAGTTGCAGCTGGCGCAGCTCGCGGACATAGGGGCGGATGCGCAGTCGCGGCGCTTCCAGGGGATGCAGCGGATTCTCGACATTGTGCCGCTGGTAGACTGCGCCGAGCACCTTGTTGGCCCGGTCCGCCTCGTTGTCCAGGGCCAGCAGGTCATGCTCGACCACGCGAAAGAAACGGGCGATGGACTGGTTGATGCCGACGGTGGTCAGGCTGCTGCGGAATTCCCGGCGGGCGGTGTCCAGATGGGCGTCCAGGCGCTCCGACGCGACCAGGTCGGTCAGCAGCTTGCGCTGCCCGGCCAGCATGTTCTGGGTGGTGCGTAGGTCCAGCAGGCGACGGTGATACTGGTCGTATTCCTGGCGCGTGCGAGCGGTCTGCAATTCCAGGCCGGCACCGGGCAATTCCTCGTCGGCCAGTTGCGCGTACTGGGCGCGAATGGCTTCCAGGCGCTGCTCGATGAGGGTACGGCTGGCGCCCAGCAGACCACTGGCCTGCTGCACGATGCGCTGCTGCAACAGACGCTCGCGGGCGCCGACGATGCGTTCGGCGAGCAGCTGTTCGAGGCTGTCGAGCTGGCTGCGCGCGAGCAGTTCCAGATCGCCGCGGACCTTGCCCAGCAGCGCCTGCTTGGCCGACAGCGGCAGGATGTGCTCGGCCGGCAGCGCCAGTTGCCGGGCGCTGGCCTGGCGGACGTTTTCCAGCGACTGGGCGACATGGGCGACCCCGCCGAGGTCGTCCCAGAGGCTGTCGATCTTGTTCATCACCGCGAACAGCCGCTCCGGGGCATCGCCCAGGGAGGGCTTGACGCACTGTTCCCAGAGCGCCAGGTCCGAAGCGGTCACGCCGGTGTCGGCACCGATCAGAAAGAGTACGGCCTGGGCGTGGGGCAGCAGCGACAGGGTCAGTTCGGGTTCGGCGCCCAGGGCGTTGAGGCCGGGGGTGTCGAGGATGCGCAGGCCCTGGCGCAGCAACGGGTGGTCGATGCTGATCAGCGCGTGGCGCCAGGCCGGGATACTGACCAGACCGGCGCTGTCGAGCTGTTCCAGCTGCTCGGGATCGAAGCCGAGTTGCACGGCGGCGGCGGTTTCCACCTCGCGGGTCTCAGTGACCTTGGCCAGCAGGGCGGCCATGGCGTCCGGGTGGCGGTCGTCCAGGGCGAAGCGCTGCCAGGCCTCGGGCGTCTTGCGCCAGGCGGCCAGGCTGCGTTCGTCCAGGCGGCTATCGATGGGCAGCAGCTGCAGATAGGGACCGTCGGCCCCGGCGTCATGGAAGATCTCGGTGGGGCACATGGTGGTGCGCCCGGCCTGGGACGGCAGCATGCGCTGGCCGTAGTCGGCGAAGAAGAGGGCGTTGATCAGCTCGGTCTTGCCGCGGGAGAACTCGCCGGCGAAGGCCAGGGTGATGCCGTCGGCCTGCAATTCGCTCTGGCAGCTGGCCAGGGCGGCGTCCAGTGCCGGGGAGGCCAGACGATTACGCTGCAACCAGTCGCGGTAGCGGCCCAATTGGGTGTCGAGTTCGGCTTTCCACGTGGCATAGGCATCGACGTGGCGGAACAGGCGTTCCATAGGGGACTTCCTTGACCTGGACAGCAAAGGCTGGACGGTGCCCCAGCGTCCAGAGGACGTCAATGCCGCCTCCGCCACGACGCGGCAGGCGGTCGTGGCGGGTGCGCGAGTGGTGCGTCAGAGGAAGGGGGCGAGAATCTGCGGCATGCCGGTGGCTGCGGCCAGCTGGCCGATGACGAAGCGATCCAGCAGATTGATCACGATGAAGGCGAAGATCGGCGACAGATCCAGGCCACCCAGACTCGGCAGGATGCGGCGGAAGGGGGCCAGCAGCGGCTCGCAGATCTGATTGACCAGCTCGGCGGCGGGGTTGTGGGTCTGGGGCGCGACCCAGGAGAGGATGACGCTGACGATCAGGGCGAAGAAGAACACCTTGAGGAACAGCGAAGCCACGCCCAGCAGGGCCCAGATCAGCAAGGCGGGGAACAGACCGCTGATGCTGGCGCCGAGCAGCACCACCACGACCATCATCAGCGCCAGCTGGACCAGGATCGCCAGTACCAGGGCCGCCAGATCGACGCCGCCGAAGCCGGGAATGATGCGCCGCACGGGCTTGAGCAGCGGCTGGGTGGCGCGCACGGTGAATTGCGACAGCGGATTGTAGAAGTCGGCCCGCACCAGCTGCAGGATGAAACGCAGCAGGATGATCAGCAGATAGAGACTGCCGAGGGTCTGGATGACGTAGACGAGGGCTTGCGCGAAAGCGGACATGGATACTCCTTATCGATCCGGCAACTGGGCCAGTTCCGCAGCCCGGTCGGCCGCGGCGGTGAGGGCTTCTTCCACCAGGTCCGCGAAGGCCCCGGCTTGGAAGGTTTCGATGGCGCGTTCGGTGGTGCCCTTGGGGGACATCACCGAACGACGCAATTGTTCGGGGCTGCGGTCGCCCTGACAGGCCATGGCGGCGGCGCCGCGGGCGGTGTGCAGGGTCAGCTGTTCGGCCACCGCGGCCGGCAGGCCGAGCTTGGTGCCGGCCTGAGTCATGGCTTCCATCAGCAGGAAGAAATAAGCCGGGCCACTGCCGGAGACGGCGGTGACCGCGTCCAGCTGCTGTTCTTCCTCGACCCAGAGGGCCAGGCCGACCGCGGCGAGGATCTCCTGGGCGCGGGCGCGCTGTTCGGCGGTGACCTGGTCGTTGGCGAACAGGCCGCTGGCACCCAGGCGCAGCTGCGAAGGCACGTTGGGCATGCAGCGCACCAGCGCGCGCTGGCCCAGCCAGCGTGTCAGGCTGGCGCAGGTGATGCCGGCGGCGACCGAGACGATCAGCTGGTCCGGGCGCAGATGGGGAGCCAACTCCTGGCAGACCTCGCCCATCACCTGGGGCTTCACGCCCAGGACCACCACATCGGCGTCGGCGAGCACGGCGCTGTTGCTGGCCTCGACGCGGATGCCGTGCTCCCGGGCCAGCGCCTCGCGCTTGGCCGGGTTGCGATTGCTGGCGCTGAGCTGCCGGGCCGGCACGCCCTGGGCGAGCAGGCCGCCGATGATGGCGCCGGCCATGTTGCCAGCGCCGATGAAGGCGATGCGGGTGTCGTTCATCGAGACTTCCTAGGTTGAAGAGGCGACGCCGTAGTCGCGGGCGCCGAAGAGGGCGGTACCGACGCGGACCCAGGTGGCGCCCTCGGCGATGGCGGCTTCCAGATCCTGGCTCATGCCCATGGACAGGGTGTCCAGGTTCAGGTTCAGCGTCTCGCTCAAGGTGCGCAGCCGGGCAAAGGCGGCGCGCTGGCTGGCCGGGTCGTCGGTGGCTTCGGGAATGGCCATCAGGCCACGCAAACGCAGGTTGGGCAACTGGCTCACCGCGGTGGCCAACGCTGGGAGTTCGTCGGGGTGGCAGCCGGACTTGCTGGCTTCGCCGCTGACGTTGACCTGCAGGCAGATGTTCAGCGGCCCACGCTCGGGCGGGCGCTGTTCGGCCAGGCGCTGGGCGATCTTCAGGCGATCCACCGAATGCACCCAGTCGAAGTGGCTGGCGATGGCGCGGGTCTTGTTGGACTGGATGGGACCGATGAAATGCCACACCAGTGGCAGGTCGGCCAGCGCCGGCTGCTTGTCCAGCGCCTCCTGCAGGTAGTTCTCGCCAAAGTCGCGCAAGCCGGCGGCGGCGGCCTCGCGCAAGGCGGCGGCGGGCTTGGTCTTGCTCACCGCCAGGAGGCCGACAGTCGCGGGATCGCGGCCTGCCGTCCGGCTGGCGGCGGCGATGCGTTCGAGTACGGTTGCGCTATTCTCGGCTATCGTGGACATTCAGCCCCTGCTTGCGTCGGCGCATCCGGCAGGCCTCGGCGTACCGGATGAGTGAGTGGCGGTGACCAAGTCAGACCGCCAGTGCTGCGCGGCATTCTACCTGCTTGCTCGACATCTGGGAGTCCCATGGATATCACCGAATTGCTGGCCTTTTCCGCGCGGCAAGGCGCCTCCGACCTGCACCTGTCCGCCGGCCTGCCGCCGATGATCCGCGTCGACGGCGACGTGCGCCGCATCAACCTGCCGGCCTTCGAGCACAAGCAGGTGCACGCGCTGATCTACGACATCATGAACGACAAGCAGCGCAAGGACTTCGAGGAATTCCTGGAGACCGACTTCTCCTTCGAGGTGCCGGGCGTGGCGCGCTTCCGGGTCAACGCCTTCAACCAGAATCGCGGCGCCGGCGCGGTGTTCCGGACCATCCCTTCCAAGGTGCTGAGCATGGAAGAGCTGGGCATGGGCGAGGTGTTCAAGAAGATCACCGACGTTCCGCGCGGCCTGGTGCTGGTGACCGGGCCGACCGGTTCGGGCAAGTCCACCACCCTCGCGGCCATGCTCGACTACCTCAACAACACCAAGTACCACCACATCCTCACCATCGAGGACCCCATCGAATTCGTCCACGAATCCAAGAAGTGCCTGGTCAACCAGCGCGAGGTGCACCGCGACACCCTGGGCTTCTCCGAGGCCCTGCGCTCGGCGCTGCGCGAGGACCCGGACATCATCCTGGTCGGCGAGCTGCGCGACCTGGAGACCATCCGCCTGGCGCTGACCGCGGCCGAGACCGGGCACCTGGTGTTCGGCACCCTGCACACCACCTCGGCGGCCAAGACCATCGATCGGGTGGTGGACGTCTTTCCGGCGGAAGAGAAGTCCATGGTGCGTTCCATGCTGTCCGAATCCCTGCAGGCGGTGGTCTCCCAGACCCTGCTCAAGAAGGTCGGCGGCGGCCGGGTGGCGGCCCACGAGATCATGATCGGTACCCCGGCCATCCGTAACCTGATCCGCGAGGACAAGGTGGCGCAGATGTATTCCTCAATCCAGACCGGTGGCGGCCTGGGCATGCAGACCCTGGACATGTGCCTCAAGGCGCTCCTGGCCAAGGGGCTGATCAGCTGCGACGCGGCCCGCGAGAAGGCCAAGACGCCGGAGAACTTCTGATGGATTTCGACAGGTTCCTGCAACTGATGGTGGACAAGGGGGCGTCCGACCTCTTCATCACCACCGGCGTGCCTCCCTCGATGAAGATCAACGGGCGCATGACGCCGGTCACCAAGGATTCGCTCACGCCGGATCAGTGCCGAGCCATCGTGCTGGGGGTGATGAACGACGAGCAGCGGCAGGAATTCCAGCAGAAGCGCGAGTGCAACTTCGCCATCAGCGCCCGCGGCATCGGTCGCTTCCGGGTCAGCGCCTTCTACCAGCGCAACCTGGTGGGCATGGTGCTGCGCCGCATCGAGGTCAACATTCCCACGGTCGAGCAGCTGCGCCTGCCGGAGATCATCAAGAAGCTGGCCATGACCAAGCGCGGGCTGGTGATCTTCGTCGGCGCCACCGGCACCGGCAAGTCCACCTCGCTGGCGGCCATGATCGGCCATCGCAACAGGAACTCGGCGGGACACATCATTTCCATCGAGGACCCCATCGAATACATCCACCAGCACCAGGGGTGCATCGTCACCCAGCGCGAGGTGGGCATCGACACCGAATCCTTCGAGGTGGCCCTGAAGAACACCCTGCGCCAGGCGCCGGACGTCATCATGATCGGCGAGATCCGCAGCCGGGACACCATGGAGCACGCCCTGGCCTTCGCCGAGACCGGTCACCTGTGCCTGGCCACCCTGCACGCCAACAACGCCAACCAGGCGCTGGATCGCATCATCCATTTCTTCCCGGCCGATCGGCACAGCCAGACCTGGATGGACCTGTCGCTCAATCTCAAGGGCATCGTCGCCCAGCAACTGGTGCCCACCACCGATGGCCAGGGCCGTCGTGCCGTGATCGAGGTGCTGCTCAACACCCCGCTGGCCGCCGACCTGATCCGCAAGGGCGAGGTGCACGAACTCAAGGCGCTGATGAAGAAGTCCGGCGAACTGGGCATGCAGACCTTCGACCAGTCGCTCTATGGTCTCTATCGCGACGGCGAGATCAGCTACGAAGCGGCCTTGGCCCACGCCGATTCCGCCAACGACCTGCGGCTGATGATCAAGCTGGGGTCGGAAACGGACGCCGATCACCTCAATCAGCTCACCCGCAACCTCTCGGTGGACATGGGCGACGATCCGCCCAAGCGCTTCCGCTAGCCTTCGTCTTCGTTCTCGGCGGCCAGGGTCCTGGCCTCGCGCAGAGCGGCGACCAGCGCCTGGCGTGCCTGCTCCTGCTGCTCGGCGTCCGGGGTGCGCAGGATGTAAGAGGGGTGATAGGTGGCAATGATCCAGCGCTCGTCCAGCCGCAGTGGTCGGCCCATGAATTGCGCCAGGCCCCGTGGCTTGCGTTTGAGCAAGGCTTCCAGGGCGGTCGAGCCCAGGGCCACCACCACGGTCGGCTGGATGTCGCGCAGTTCCTGCTCTAGCCAGTAGCGGCAGGGCGCGATCTCCGGTCCCGGGGTGACGTGCTTGCGCCGCCTGCCCTGGGGAATCCATTTGAAGTGCTTGACCGCATTGGTCAGGAACACCTCGCTGCGCGCGAGGCCGGCCTCGGCCAGCGCCGCCATCAGCACCTGCCCGGCCGGGCCGACGAAGGGGCGACCCGCCAGGTCTTCCTGATCGCCGGGCTGCTCGCCCAAGAGCAGGATGCGGGCGGTGCGCGGGCCTTCGCCGGCCACCGGCTGGGTAGCCTTTTCCCACAACTCGCAGCGGCGGCACTCGTCGAGGGTGGTGGGCAGCGGGCGTTCCGGCTGGGCGCGCTCGGCGGCGATCAGCACCTCGCGACCGCCCTGGCGGCCCACGGCTTCGGCCTGGGCCAGGCGCTGGGCGCCGGCCCGTGCCTCGCTGAGCAGCGCCGGGATCAGCGGCCCTTCCGGTAGATCCTTCCAGAAGCGCGCCGGCATGTTGCCGCGCAAGGTGCGCGGATTGGCCCGCGCCGGATTGAAGGTGCTGCGGTAGTAGGCGCGCCAGAGTTCGTCGCCGGCGTTGCGGTCATCGTCTTCCGGCGTCTGCCGCGCCAGTTGCTGCAGCTCGGCGGGGCAGGGCTCCACCAGTTGCAGCGCCTGGCCATCCCATAGCGCGGCGGCCTCGGGGGTCGCGATCAGCCAGCTGCTGTTGCCCATGCGGTCGCAGAAATGCGGCGCCGCCAGGGCCAGGACGTCGTGGGCCGGCTGGTGCCAGGCCACCCAGGCCGGCGGCCCCGCGCTCTCCGCACGCGGTCGAAAGCGCAGGAAGGCATGCACATGGTGGATCTCGCGGCGAATCGCCTTGACCCGGCGCTGCAATTCGCTGCCGTCTTCGTCACCGGCCAGCATCGCCGCACGCTCGCCCCGGGCGACCCGCCAGAGCACCTGGTAGAGCAGCGCCCAGCGATCGTCGCTGCGAAAGCAGGCGGCATAGGTCAGGGCTTCGGCCAGTTGCGGCGGGATGCGTATGGCGCCACTGGGCGGCGGCGCCGTGGCCTCGGCCGGTTCGTCGAACAGATCGCCCAGGCCGCGACTTTCCTGCCAGCTCACCTGGGCCGGGGCGATACCCGCCTGGAGCAACCGGCGCGCCTCCTTGCGCCAGCCGGCGAAGGTGCCGTCGAAGTCGACTCTCTGCATCTAGAGCAGGGCGAGCTGGGCGGGCGGTTCGGCGAGTTGCCGGCGCAGGTCGAGGGATTCCGCCAGGCGCGGCTGCGGTCGGTAGTCCTGGGTGATGATGAAGGGCCGTGCCTTCTCGACGCTGCATTTCAGGCGGATCAGATCAGCGTAGCGGATGCGCCGCTCGCGCCTGAGCTCCACCAGCCGCTTGGCCGAGAGCACGCCGATGCCGGGCACCCGGGCGATCAGCGCCTGGTCGGCGCGATTAAGATCCAGCGGGAAGATGGCCCGGTTGTGCAGCGCCCAGGCCAACTTGGGGTCCACGTCCAGCGGCAGCTGGCCGTCTTCGGTAGGCAACTCCTCCGCCTGGAAGCCATAGCCGCGCATGAGGAAGTCGGCCTGGTACAGCCGGTGCTCGCGCAGCAGGGGCGGCGGTTGCAGCGGCACCGTACCCGGGCTTTCCGGGATGGGGCTGAAGGCCGAATAGTAGACGCGCTTGAGGCGATAGGCGCCATACAGGGTCTGGGCGGTATCGAGGATGGTGCGGTCGTCAGTGGCATCGGCGCCCACGATCATCTGGGTGCTCTGGCCAGCTGGCGCGAAACGCGGCGCCTTGGCTTCGGCCTCGGCTTCCTCCAGACCCAGGCGAATGTTGCCCATGGTCTTGCGGATGCTGCTGCCGTTCTTTTCCGGCGCCAGCTTGATCAGGCTGCTCTCGGTGGGCAGTTCGATGTTCACCGACAGGCGATCGGCATAGAGACCGGCCTGGGCGATGATCTCGGGATCGGCGTCGGGAATGGTCTTGAGGTGGATATAGCCGCGGAACTGGTGCTGTTCGCGCAGCAGCTGGGCCACCCGGGTCATCTGCTCCATGGTGTAGTTGGAGGAGCGGATGATGCCGGAGCTGAGAAACAGCCCGCTGATGACGTTGCGCCGGTAGAAGTCGAGGGTCAGCTGCACCACTTCCTCGGGCGTGAAGCGCGCCCGCGGCACATTGCTGCTGCGGCGATTGACGCAGTACTGGCAGTCGTACTGGCAGAAATTGGTCAGCAGCACCTTGAGCAGCGCCACGCAGCGCCCATCCGGGGTGAAGCTGTGGCAGATGCCCATGCCATCGGTCGAGCCCAGGCCGTCCTTGCCCTTCGAGCTGCGTTTGGGCGCACCGCTGCTGGCGCAGGATACGTCGTACTTGGCGGCATCGGCGAGAATGATCAGCTTGTCGGCGAGCTCCATCGAGATCTCCTGGACTGTGATTGCATACAGTATCCAGGAAGCGGAGCGTCGTTCAATGGCTTTGCGCCGGGCGGCGCCGAGTGGAGCGACACTCCGCCGGGCGGTAGTGCCCGGCGAAGCGAGGGGGAGGGATCAGGACTTGCGGGTACGCTTGGTACGCGGCTTGTCCGCGACGGACGTGGTTTCCGCCGCCAGGGTGGTGGGCTGTTGCAGTACGCGCTTGGCCGAGGCGAACCTCTTGGTCCAGTAGGGCTTGCTCAGGTGATCGACGCGAACGCTTTCGCCGCTACGCGGGGCATGGACGAAACGGTCGTTGCCCAGATAGATGGCGACGTGATCGATGCCGCTGCGCTGACCGGTCTTGAAGAACACCAGGTCACCGGCCTTGAGATCGCCACGGGCGACCTTGGGGCCCTTGAGCTGGGACAGCTCACGGGAGGTACGCGGCAGCTTGACGTTGTGTACGTCGCGATAGACGTAGTTCACCAGGCCGCTGCAATCCAGGCCGTTCTGCGGATTGGTCCCGCCGTAGCGATAGGGCGTACCGACCAGGTCCATGGCGCGGGTCGCGACCTGGGCGCCGACGTTGCGGGTGGCAGCCTGGGCGGTGGCCTGCTTACGGTGCAGGGCGCTGGTGGCGCGGGCGGCGTGCTTGGCGCGGGCGGCGGAGGCTGCCTGGGTAGGGTCCACCTTCGCGACGCGGCGAGCGGCGGCCTTGGGCGCGGGAGCAGCGGAGGCGTGCCGGGCGGCGGTCTTGGGAGCTGAAGCGGCGGTGACATGCCGGGCTGCGACCTTGTGGACCGGAGCGGCAGTGCGCGCTGCAGAGTTCTCTTTCGCTTGTACTGCCGCGGGCAGCACAAGACAGGCGGAGAGCCATGTCAGAAGAAATAAACGCATTGTCGTAGGGGTGTCTGAAGATCGAAGCGAGGGATTCTATACCAACCCTGTGGATATTTTGTGCACCTCTCATCAAGAAATTATGTAATTTTTAGCGGAAAGTGGGGTCCCTAGAGCGCCAACCAGTGAGACTCCCTGGGCATTCATCCAGTTTTCGACATAAAGTCATGGTGAATGTAAGGGTGTCGGTAAGGTGGGTCTTTTCCTTCAGTCGCGAGGTCGTAGGCATGCAGTATCAGGACACCCACAGCAAGGTCATGGGCTATCTGCTGTGGATCTTCGGTTTTCTCGGCGCTCATCGCTTCTACTATGGCAAACCGGTCACCGGCACCCTCTGGTTCTGCACCCTGGGTCTGCTGGGCATCGGCTGGCTGATCGATCTGTTCCTGATCCCGGCCATGGATCGCGAGGCGGATCTGCGTTTCCAGTCCGGTTCGATCAACTACAGTCTGGGCTGGATCCTGCTGACCTTTCTCGGCATCTTTGGCGTCCATCGCCTCTATCTGGGCAAGTGGATCACCGCCATCCTCTATTTCTTTACCGCGGGTTTCTTCCTGCTGGGCGTGCTCTACGACTTCTGGACGCTCAACTCGCAGATCTCCGAAGAGAATCGCCGGCGGCTGGTGCGCTAATCCAGTTAAGAGACAGAGAAAAGGGGCTCCGCGGAGCCCCTTTTCTATCCAGGCGCCTCTATTCAGGCGCCGCGCTGGTAGGTCGCGCGTCCCCCTACCAGGGTGCGTTCGATGCGGCCGGGCAGGGTGAGGCCTTGGAAGGGGCAGTTGCGGCCACGCGACAGCCAGGGCGTGGCGGCCTGGGCGGTCGGCTGCTGGGCGAACAGCACCAGGTCCGCCGGCAGGCCCTTGGCCAGGCGGCCCGCCGCGAGGCGCAGCGCCTGGGCCGGACCGCTGGTCAGGCGTGCCAGCAGGGTCGGCAGATCCAGCAGGCCGTCTTCCACCAGGGTCAGGGCCAGCGGCAGCAGCAATTCGACACTGCTGATGCCCGGCTCGGTGGCGGCGAAGGGCGCCAGCTTGGCGTCCGCCTCGTGGGGCTGGTGATGGCTGGATATGGCGCCGATCACCCCATCACGTACCCCGGCTCTCAGGGCGTCGCGGTCCCGCGCGGTGCGCAGCGGCGGCTTGACGTGATAGAGACTGGAAAAGCCCTGCAAGGCCTCGTCGGTGAGCAGCAGCTGGTAGAGCGCCACATCGGCGGTCACCGGCAGGCCGCGGGCCTGGGCGGCGGCGATCATCTCCACCGCGCGGGCGCTGGTCAGCTGGCCGAAATGGGCACGCACGCCGCTCTGTTCCACCAGCAGCAGGTCGCGAGACAGGGCGATGGTCTCCGCGGTCTCCGGGATGCCGGTGAGACCCAGGAAGCTGGCGGTGGGGCCTTCATGGGCGAGGCCGCCATGGGCCAGATCGGCGTCGAGGGCGGTAAAGACTACGGTGAGGTCGAAGGTGGCGGCATATTCCAGCGCTCGCCGCTGCACCCGCAGATTCTCGAAGGGCTGCAGGCCGTTGGTGAAAGCCACGCAACCGGCGTCGCGCAAGGCCATCAGTTCGGCCAGCTGCTCGCCGCCCAGGCCCTTGGTCAGGGCGCCGATGGGATGGACGCGGGCGTGATCGGCGGTGCGCGCCCGGTCGAGGATGAGTTCGGCCACCGCGGTGGTGTCCAGCACCGGGCGGGTGGTGGGCGGGCAGCACAGGCTGGTGACGCCCCCGGCCGCGGCGGCGCGGGTCTCGCTGTCGACATTGCCCTTGCGGGTCAGGCCCGGTTCGCACAGGGCGACATCCAGGTCGACCAGACCAGGCGCTAGGATCAGGCCGCTGGCGTCCAGCTGCTCGTCGGCCTGGAAGCCCTGGGGCGCTTCGCCCAGGGCCAGGATGCGACCCTGGTCGACATGGACGTCGCTGACCTGGTCGAGGCCGGTGGCCGGGTCGATCACCCGGGCATTGCGGATGCTCAGGCTCACTGCGCATTCTCCTGTAGCTGACGCTGGGCGGTCTGCCCGCTCATGGTCATCGACAGCACCGCCATGCGGACCGCGATGCCGTAGGTGACCTGGTTGAGGATGACCGACTGCTCGCCGTCGGCGACCGCCGATTCGATCTCCACGCCGCGGTTGATCGGTCCCGGGTGCATGACGATGGCGTCGGGCTTGGCGCGGGCCAGGCGCTGGCGGGTCAGGCCGAACAGCCGGTAGTACTCGCCTTCGCTGGGCAAGAGGCCACCCTGCATGCGTTCGCGTTGCAGGCGCAGCATGATCACCACGTCCACGCCGTCCAAGCCCTCGGCCAGGTCGGTAAAGGTGCGCACGCCATAGAGTTCTTCAAGGCCGACCGGCAGCAGGGTGCGCGGCGCGACCACGCGGATGTCGCGGCAGCCCAGGGTACGCAGCGCCAGCATGTCGGAGCGGGCGACCCGCGAATGCAGGATGTCGCCGACGATGGCTACCGAGAGGTTGGCGAAGTCGCCCTTGTGGCGGCGGATGGTCAGCATGTCGAGCATGCCCTGGGTGGGGTGGGCATGGCGGCCGTCGCCGCCGTTGATGATGGCTACATCGGGGCAGACGTGCTCGGCGATGAAATGGGCGGCGCCGGAGTCGGCGTGGCGCACCACGAACATGTCGGCGGCCATGGCCTCCAGGTTGCGCAGGGTGTCGAACAGCGTCTCGCCCTTGCTGGTGGAAGAGGTGGAGACGTTGAGGGTGATGACGTCCGCCGACAGCCGCTTGGCCGCCAGTTCGAAGGTGGTGCGGGTGCGGGTCGAATTCTCGAAGAAGACGTTGCACACGGTCTTGCCGCGCAGCAGCGGCACCTTCTTCACCGCCCGGGCGCCGACTTCCAGAAAGGAGTCGGCGGTATCGAGCAATTCGGTGAGAAGTTCGGCGGGCAGGTCGTCGAGCGACAGGAAGTGGCGCAATTGGCCCTGGGCGTTGAGTTGCAGCGAGCGCGTAGCGTCGGTCATGGCAGCGGATCCAGGTCAGGCGGCGGGGGCGTCGCGGTATTCGAGGGCGAGCGGCGTGGGGCCGGTCAGCTTGACGCGCTGGGTGGGGGCCAGGCTCAGGGTGGCGCCCACCACGTCGGGCTGGATCGGCAATTCGCGGGCATTGACGTCCAGCAGGCAGACCAGGGTCACACTGGCGGGACGACCATAGTCGAAGAGTTCGTTGAGCGCCGCGCGCACGGTGCGGCCGCTCATGAGCACGTCGTCCACCAGCACCAGATGGCGGCCGTCGATCTCGAACGGCAGGGCCGAGGGACGCACCTGGGGGTGCAGGCCCTTCTGGGTGAAGTCGTCGCGGTAGAAAGAGACGTCCAGACTGCCCAGCGGGGTGTCCAGGCCGAGTTCGGCCAGCAGGGCCTTGGCGACCCAAAGGCCACCGGTATGGATGCCGACGAAGCCGGGATCGGTGATGCCACGGCGATCCAACGACAGGCGCAGGTCGGCGGCCAGCCGCGGCAGGAGCTCGGCGGGAGAGGGCAGGTGCATGGCTACTCCGATTGCGGGCGCGCGGCCCGTTCCAGTTGTTGGGTCAGCCAGCCTTCCAGGAGGAGGGCGGCGGCAAGGGCGTCCACCGGGCGTTCGCGATAGCCGTCGCGCTGACCGCCCTGCAGGCGCTCGCCCTTGGCGGCATAGGTGGTGAGGCGTTCGTCATGGGTATGCACGGGCAAGCCGTAGCGACCCTGCAGGCGGCGGGCGAAGCGTTCGGCGCGCTCGCTCATCTCGCTGTGGGTGCCGTCCATGTTCAGCGGCAGGCCGACCACCAGGGCGGTGGGGCGCCACTCGTCCAGCAGGCGCTGGATCTGCTGCCAGTCGGGCACGCCGTTCTGCGCCTTGAGGGTGAGCAGTTCACGGGCCTGGCCGGTCACGGCCTGGCCGACGGCGACGCCGATCTGCCGGGTGCCGTAGTCGAAGCCCAGGTAGAGGCCGCTGGGTGCGCTCATGCGTGGCCCGCCTGGCGCGAGAGCAGGCGCAGGTCGACCCCCAGCAGGGCGGCGGCCGCGCCGAGGCGCTGCTCGCTGGGCGTCTCGAACAGCAGGGCGCTGGTGGCCGGGGTGGTGAGCCAGAGATTGGCCGCCAATTCCTCTTCCAGCTGGCCGGGACCCCAGCCGCTGTAGCCCAGGGTGATCAGGTGGCGGCTCGGGCCGGTACCGTCGGAGAGGGCGAACAGCACGTCCGGCGAGGTCGTGAGGCTGAGTTCGTCCAGTTCCAGGGTGTTCTGGAATACCGGGCCGGCGTCATGCAGGACGAAGCCACGATCGGTCTGCACCGGGCCACCGGCATAGAGCACGACCTGGGTGTCTTCCAGGGTGGCCGGGACCTCGGGCCGCAGCTGTTCGAGCAGGTCATCCAGGTGCAGGCCGTTGGGTCGGTTGATCACCAGGCCCATGGCGCCATCCGGGCCGTGGTCGACGAGGTAGATCACCGTCTCGGCGAAATGGGGATCGTCCATCTGTGGCATGGCGATCAGGAGCTGGTGCTGTAGGGTGGTGCTGGAGGTCGGCTTCATGACCGGCAAGTTTCCCGGTTGCGCGGTCCGGCTTCAAGTCCAACGGCGTCCAGGGCTATTGACTGGACAGGCGGTCGCCACGCTCGAAGCGCCAGGTGCGGATGATCTCCAGCCGGTCGATGTCGCCCAGATCGCCGCTGAAGGGAGCGAAGGGCGCCGCCAACCGGACGATGCGCAGCGCCGCCTGGTCCAGCACCGGGCGGCCCGAGGATTCCAGCACCTGGACCTCGTAGAGCGAGCCGTCCTTGTTGATGGCCACCAGCAGGCGCAGGCTGCCGTAGAGGCGGTCACGCTTGGCCTGCTCGGGATAGTTGAGATTGCCGATGCGCTCGATCTTGCGCCGCCATTCTTCCTTGTAGCGGGCGCCCTTGTCCTTTTGCGTCGAGGCAGCGTTGATCCGCCAGATCTTTGGCCGCTTGGCGTATTGCTGGCGCTCCTCGGCGAGCTGGGCTTCCAGGCTGGCGAGTTCGGCGGCCTGGCTGTCTGATTCGGGGCTCGGAGCGTCACGCTGTTCCCGTTCGGGCGTCTCGCGACTGGGCTCGGCCTTGGTCGGCCGCGGGGCGCGGGTGGTCACCGCCGCCTTGGGCGCCTGGGCGCGATCCGCCGCCGGCGGGCGAGCCGGAGGCGCGGCCTGGCGGATCTCGCTGTCGTGGAACGGCGCCTGCACCGGGGTGCTCGGCGCTGCCGCCTTGTCCAGGGTGCCACTGCCCTGCTGGTTTTCCTGGGCGAGGAAATCAGCCTGCTTGGGCGCCTCGTCGCTCTTGAAGCTGGCCAGCGTCACCTCCAGGGTGCGACTGATCTGGCTGGGCTCGGGCAGCGAGAAACCGACGCCGAGGATCAGCACGACGTGCAGCAGGGTCGCGATGAGCAGCGTGAAGCCCAGGCGGTCGGCGGGACGGACCTGGGCGGCGGGGGAGGAGGCGGTGCTGGGCATTGACTGGGTCGGCAAGGGCAGAGGACGCGCGGCAGGGCTGGCGCCAGTCTGCGGATTGTGTCCGCGCTTGTCCATGCCGCTGGGGGCGGCATGGACCCTCGCCTCAGCGCGCGCGCTTCTGCGCGATCACATCCATGAGGCGCTCGGCGATGCGGGTGTCGTAGGCCGCATCGATCTCGCGGATGCAGGTCGGGCTGGTGACATTGATCTCGGTGAGGTGCTCGCCGATCACGTCCAAGCCGACGAAGAGCAGGCCGCGCTTGCGCAATTCCGGGCCCACCGTCGCGGCGATCTCGCGATCCCGCGCCGACAGCGGCTGGGCGACGCCGCGGCCACCGGCGGCCAGGTTGCCACGGGTCTCGCCCTGGGCCGGAATGCGCGCCAGGCAGTAGTCCACGGGTTCGCCGTCGATCATCAGGATACGCTTGTCGCCATCCTTGATGCCCGGCAGGTAGCGCTGGGCGATGATCTGCTGGGTACCGTGGGCGGTGAGGGTCTCCAGGATCACCGAGAGGTTGGGATCGCCTTCCCGATGCCGGAACACCGAGCTGCCGCCCATGCCGTCCAGCGGCTTGAGGATGACGTCACCGTGGCTGCGGGCGAATTCGCGGATGATGTCGGCGCGACGACTGACCAGGGTCGGCGGCGCCAGCTCGGGAAACAGGGTGGCGAAGAACTTCTCGTTGCAGTCGCGCAGGCTGGCCGGGCGGTTGACCACCAGGGTGCCGCCACGCTCGGCCTGCTCCAGCAGGTAGGTGGCATAGACGAATTCGTTGTCGAAGGGCGGGTCCTTGCGCATCAGGATCACGTCCAGTTCGCGCAGGGGCAGGTCGACGTCTTCGCCAAAGGCGAACCAGCGCTCCGGATCCTGGAACACGTCCAGCTGCCGGCCACGGCCGCGGGCCTCGCCATCGACCTGGTACAGGTCCTGCATCTCGAAATAGTGCAGGGTCCAGTCGCGCGCCTTGGCCGCCCACAGCATGGCCATGGAGCTATCCTTCTTATAGGAGATGCGTTCGATGGGATCCATGACGATCCCCAGGCGGATACTCATTGACGCTAGACCTCGGTTCTACGTGGGCAAGGCGTCAGAATAGCCCTTCGATCCCCTTCAGTGCCAATGCTTGCGCGATCGTCGTGGTGGGCGGGCCGGTGGTCCGCCACCAGGGGATCTGCGTGGTACGTCACGGTATTGTGTGCTACAAAGAGGCGCCGCCAAAGTGCCCGGATCGACATCATTCACGTTTCATCGACGATGAGCTGGTAGCTTGAACATGGAACAGTATTCGGAAGGGCTGAAGGTCATGGTGATCGACGACTCGAAGACGATTCGTCGGACCGCCGAGACCCTGCTCAAGAAAGTTGGCTGCGAGGTCATCACCGCCATCGATGGATTCGATGCGCTCGCCAAGATCGCCGATAGTCATCCCCACATCATCTTCGTGGACATCATGATGCCGCGACTGGATGGCTATCAGACCTGCGCGCTGATCAAGAACAACAGCGCCTTCCGCGCGACGCCCGTCATCATGCTGTCTTCGCGTGATGGCCTCTTCGACAAGGCCAAGGGCCGCATCGTCGGCTCTGACCAGTACCTCACCAAACCCTTCAGCAAAGAAGAGCTGATCGGTGCGATCAAGACCCACGTCCCCAGTTTCACTCCGCTCGAACAAGCGTCCTGAGTGTCCTGAGGCGGGCGATTCTATCTAGTAGGAAATTTTCATGGCTCGAATTCTGATCGTCGACGACTCTCCCACCGAGATGTACAAGCTCACCGCCATGCTGGAAAAGCATGGGCATCAGGTGCTCAAGGCCGAGAACGGTGCCGATGGCGTCGCCCTGGCCCGTCAGGAGAAGCCGGATGCGGTCCTGATGGACATCGTCATGCCCGGCCTCAACGGTTTCCAGGCCACCCGGCAGCTGACCAAGGATGCCGAGACCAGCCACATTCCGGTGGTCATCGTCACCACCAAGGACCAGGAAACCGACAAGGTCTGGGGCAAGCGCCAGGGCGCCAAGGACTACCTCACCAAGCCCATCGACGAAGACACCCTGCTGCGCACCCTGGCGGGTGTCCTGCAAGGCTAACGTCCGACGTCCGTTTCTCGCGGCAGCGCCCTACAGGGCAGGGAATCCTATGAGCGACGCCACCACGCCCTATGAACTCTTGCGCCTGATCGATCTGCGCTGCCGCGAGCGGGCGGCCGGTCTGCCGGCGCAACAGGAAAACCAGCGCAGCTGGAGCGGTATCGGCTTTCGTCTCGGTGAATTGCGCTTCGTGATTCCCATGGGCGAGGTCAGCGAGATCCTGCCGGAGCCGCGCTTCACCGCGCTGCCCGGCGTCAAACCCTGGCTCAAGGGCGTGGCCAACGTACGCGGTCGCCTGCTGCCGATCGCCGACCTGGGGCAATTCCTCGGCGTGAAGATCCAGGCCCTGCGCAAACAGCGGCGCATCCTGATCGTCGACCATGGCGACCTCTTCGTCGGATTGGCGGTTGACGAAGTCCTGGGTATGCAGCATTTCGACATCGAGGCCTATCGCGAGCACGCCGACAACGTGCCGTCGGGCCTGCACTTCTTTCTGGAAGGTGTCTTCCAACGCGACGTGCCCTGGCTGGTCTGCAGCCCACGCGCCTTGGTCGAGCATCCCGAATTCATGGACGTCGCGGCCTAGGTCGCCAGGCGTCCGGGCGCTGCGAGGCGGATCGGGGTCGGGATGGCAGGAGCCGTCGCCGACGGGTGGGGGTAGGGCGACGAGCATCGGCTTCAAGCGAACCGATCCGGCGTCCGACAAGGATAGAACTAAAGGAACCAAGGTCCAGGCGGGGGCCGCTGATGAACAAACTCAATACCGGGAAAATCAACGCGTGGGTCGCGGGCATGTTCGTGGTGCTGATCGTCGCGATCGTGCTGCTGTTCGCCAACTTCGCGTACCTGGGCACTCAGACCAACTACGACAACCAGTATCAGGGTCAGGCCACCGAGCTGCGGATTCTCTCGCAGCAGCTGGCCAAGAGTGCCAGTGAGGCCGCCACTGGCAAGGCCGAGGCCTTCAAGGACCTGCGCCAGGCGCGCGCCGAATTCGAGCGGCGCCTGACCATCCTGCGCAGCGGCGATCCGCAGACCGGTCTGCCGCCCTCGCCGGCGATCCTCGGCCCGCGTCTGGATACCCTGCAATCCCAGTGGGAGACCCAGCGCAAGCAGGTCGACACCATGCTCGGCAGCGAGCAGACCGTACTGTCCCTGCACCAGCTGTCCGGCGCCCTGGCCGACACCATTCCCCAGTTGCAGGTCGAGAACGAAGAGGTCGTCGACATCCTGATCGAGCGCGGCGCGCCCGCCGGCCAGGTGGTGGTGGCCCAGCGTCAGGCACTGCTGGCCGAGCGGATCCTCGGCGCCATCAACAAGATCCTTACCGGCGACGAAGCCGCCGTCCAGGCTGCCGACAGCTTTGGTCGCGACGCCAGCCTGTTCGGCCGGGTACTCAAGGCCATGCGCGAAGGCAATGCCTCCATGGGCATCGCCAAGATCACCGACCCCGAGGCGGTCAGCCGACTCAACGAAGCCAACAAGCTGTTCGAATTCGTCTCCGGCAACGTCGACGAGATTCTCGCCACCTCGCCCGAACTGCTGCAGATCCGCTCCGCCGTGGGCCTGATCTACCAGGGCTCCCAGGCACTGCTCGGTTCCGCCTCGGAGCTGAGCGCCGGTTACGCTTCGCTGGCCCAGAGCCGCAAGATCAACACCGTGGGCAGCTATCTGCTGGTGTTCATCGCCCTCGGCGCCATCCTGTGCATCGGCTACATCCTGGTGCGCGATACCCGCCGCCGCCTGGCCGAGACCGACGAGAAGAACCAGCGCAACCAGACCGCCATTCTGCGTCTGCTGGACGAGATCGCCGACCTGGCCGATGGTGACCTGACGGTGCAGGCCACGGTGACTGAGGACTTCACCGGCGCCATCGCCGACTCCATCAACTACTCCATCGACCAGTTGCGCGAACTGGTGGAGACCATCAACCAGACCGCCGTGCAGGTGGCCGCCGCCGCCCAGGAATCCCAGGACACCGCGACGGTGCTGGCCGAGGCCTCGGAGCACCAGGCCCAGGAAATCGCCGGGGCCTCCGCGGCGATCAACGAGATGGCCGTGTCCATCGACCAGGTATCCACCAACGCCTCGGAGTCCACCGCGGTGGCGGAGCGCTCCGTGGCCATCGCCAACAAGGGCAACCAGGTGGTGCACAACACCATCATCGGCATGGACAGCATCCGCGAGCAGATCCAGGACACCGCCAAGCGAATCAAGCGCCTGGGCGAATCGTCCCAGGAGATCGGTGACATCGTCGGCCTGATCAACGACATCGCCGACCAGACCAACATCCTGGCCCTGAACGCCGCCATCCAGGCCTCCATGGCCGGTGACGCCGGTCGCGGCTTCGCCGTGGTCGCCGACGAGGTCCAGCGCCTCGCCGAGCGCTCCTCCGGCGCCACCAAGCAGATCGAGGCCCTGGTCAAGGCGATCCAGACCGACACCAACGAGGCGGTCATCTCCATGGAACAGACCACCTCGGAAGTGGTGCGCGGGGCCGCCCTGGCCCAAGACGCCGGTGTGGCGCTGGAAGAGATCGAGAAGGTTTCCCAGAGCCTGGCCGGACTGATCCAGAACATCTCCAACGCCGCGCGTCAGCAGTCCTCGTCCGCCAGCCACATCTCCAGCACCATGAACGTGATTCAGGAGATCACCTCGCAGACCTCGGCCGGTACCACCGCCACCGCGCGTAGCATCGGCGAGCTGGCCAAGCTGGCCAGCGAGATGCGGCGTTCGGTGTCGGGCTTCAATCTGCCGAACGAGCAGCCGCTGGGCTGAATGCAGCGGCCACATCGTGGTGTGGCGAGGGGGAGACGGGGTGGGGGAGTCGAGTTGGGCGTTGCGCCGTGCTCCCGAGCTGCCGGATGCGGACTTCGAGCGTTGGCGACAGCTGCTGGAAACCCGCGCCGGCATGGTGCTGGACGATCGCCAGCGCAGCTTTCTGCAGATCCAGTTGGCCGCGCGCATGCGCGAACTGGCGATCGCGGACTACGACAGCTACTACCAGGTCGTCTGCGCGGGCATCAGCGGGCGCATCGAATGGGTCCGACTGCTCGATCGGCTGACCATCCAGGCCACCCGCTTCTTTCGCCATCCCCCTTCCTTTGCGCTGCTGGAAGCCTATGTGAGTGAATTCGCCCGGACCACCGAGGGCCAGGGGCTGACCCTGTGGAGTCTGGGGTGCGCCAGTGGAGAGGAAGCGTTTTCGATGGCCATCAGTACCGCCGAAGTCCTGGCACGGCAGGCGCGACCCCTGACGTTCGCCCTGACCGGCACCGACATCAGCAGCGAAGCCCTGCGCCAGGCGCGGCAGGGTAGCTACAGCCTGCAGCGGCTGGCCGGCGTGTCGGCCAGCCTGCGCGAGCGCTATTTCCGTGCCCAGGCGGACGGCAGTTTCGAGGTCGCCGCCGGTTTGGCGGAGCGACTGTGCTTTGCCCGGCTCAATGTGCTGGAACTGGGCCAGGCCCCCTTGCAGGGGCTCAATGTCATTTTTTGTCAGAACTTGCTGATTTATTTCCGCCGCTGGCTGCGTCGAGACCTGCTCAATCAGCTGGTCCAGCGGCTTGCACCGGGTGGGCTCTTGGTCCTGGGTGTCGGTGAGGTGAGCAATTGGAGCCACCCGCAACTGGTACCCGTCGATCATCCCGAAGTCCTGGCGTTCACCCGCCAGCCAGACCACCCGGCATGACAGGAGCCGAGATGATCGATCGACACGACTACGTAGCCCTCGAGTGGGTCAAGGGAGAGATCGCCGAAACCTTGCAGCAGGCCCGCAAGGCGCTCGAGGCGTTCGTCGACAACCCGCACGACCGTAGCCGCCTGGGTTTCTGTCGGACCTATGTGCACCAGGTCTACGGCACCCTGCAGATGGTGGAGTTCTATGGCGCCGCGCTGCTCGCCGAGGAAATGGAACTGCTGCTGCAGGCCCTCCACGAAGAGCGGGTGAACAGCTCGGACGAGGCGCTGGAGGTGCTGATGCAGGCCATCCTGCAGGTGCCGCCCTATCTGGATCGGGTCCTCGAAGCCCGCCGCGATCTGCCACTGGCCATCCTGCCGCTGCTCAACGACCTGCGCTCGGCGCGTGGTGAAAAGCTGCTCTCGGAAACCAGCCTGTTCTCGCCGGATCTGTCCGCCACGCCGCTGTCGCTGAGCGATGCCGAACTGGCCGACCGCGCCGCGCCGGATTGGCTGCCACGGCTGCGCAAGCTGCGCCAGGCGCTGCAAGGTGCCCAGGTCGGGCTGTTCCGCGACCGCGATGTCCAGCTGCACCTGGATTACCTGCTGCGGGTCTTCGAGCGCCTGGACCAGCTCTGCGCCGGTTCGCCCTTTGGCGCCCTTTGGCCGGTGGCGGCGGGACTGACCGAATTGCTGCAGGCCGGCGAGCTGGACAACAGCAGCTCGATCCGCGGTCTGCTGCGACAATTGGATCGTGAACTCAAGCGGCTCATCAGCGATGGCGTGACCACCCTCAACCAGCCGGCGCCGGCCGATCTGCTGAAGAATCTGCTGTTCTATCTGGCCAAGGCGCCGGTGCAGAGTCCGCGCATCGCCGCGCTCAAGGCCCACTACCGTCTCGACGAAGCCCTGCCGGATGCCGAGCTGGTGGGGTTCGAGCGCTCGCGCATCGTTGGTCCGGATCGCGAGGCCATGCGTTCGGTGGTGACCGCGCTGTGCGAAGAGCTGGTGCAGATCAAGGACAGCCTGGACCTGTTCGTGCGCAGCGATCGCCAGCAGCCCGCCAGCCTGCGGGGCCTGTTGGCACCGCTCAAGCAGATCGCCGATACCCTGGCGGTGCTGGGCTTCGGTCAGCCGCGCAAGGTGGTGCTGGAGCAGTACGAAGCCGTCGCCGACCTGGCCGCTGGCGTGCACGACGCCAGCGATGCCGCCCTGATGGACATCGCCGGGGCGCTGCTCTATGTCGAAGCCACCCTGGCCGGCATGGTCAGCGGCAACGAGGTCGGCGATGCCGAAGAGAGCCGCCTGCCCACCACCGACATCGATCAGTTGCACCGGGTGGTGGTGCGCGAGGCGCGCAATGGCCTGGAGCAATCCAAGGACGCCATCATCGAGTTCATCGCCTCCCAGTGGAACCATGTCCACCTGGAGCCGGTGCCTCTGCTGCTGACCCAGGTGCGTGGCGGCCTGGCGATGATCCCGCTGGAGCGGGCCGCGGCCCAGGTGCAGGCGGCCAACGACTACATCTGCCAGCAACTGCTGGGCAAGCAGGCGGTGCCGGACTGGCAGAGCCTGGATACCCTGGCCGACGCCATCACCAGCGTCGAGTATTACCTGGAGCGCCTGGCGGAAGATCCGTCCACGCCCCACGACATGATTCTCGACATCGCCGACGAGAGTCTCATCGCCCTCGGCTATCCGCCCAAGGCGGTCGGCGAAGGTGCGGAGGCGGAGGCGCCCCTGGTCTCCAGCGCGGTCGAGACGCTGCCTCTGGATCGCCCGGAAGAGCCGGCGCCGGAAGCGGAGCCGGTGCTCGAAGAGACGCTGGAACTCACCGCCCTGCCGATCGAGGAGCCTGCGGACGCTGAAGCAGAATCCCACGCCGACTTCCAGTCCGAACCTGACGAGCCTCTGACCTCCGATCACCAAGCGGACGCGCAGGCAGCGGCCGATGTGGTGGCTGACGCGGCGCATGGCGAGGCCGAGCCCGCGGGCGCAGAGGCCGAGGAGCTGCCTGCCGGTATCGAGCTGGACAGCCTGCCGCCGGCGACCGCCGATGCCGATGCGGTCGCCGAGGTGCTGGCCGCGCCGGTCAATCCCATCAATCCCCCGGCGGCGCAAGTGCCGCAGGCGCTGCTGCCACCGGCGGCCGATGCCGAACCGGTCGAGGACGAGCTGCGCGAGGTCTTTATCGAAGAGGCCGGCGAGGTCCAGGTGGAACTGGAACGCTGGTTGCCGACCTGGCAGGCAGACCCCGAGCAGCGTACCGCGCTGAGTGAATTGCGGCGCAATTTCCATACCCTCAAGGGCAGTGGTCGCATGGTCCAGGCGCTGGTCATCGGCGAGCTGGCCTGGGCCCTGGAGAATCTGTTCAATCGCCGGCTGGACCATAGCGTCGCTCACAGTCCTGCCCTGCAGACGGTGGTCGAGCAGACCTGTGCCCTGCTGCCGGAGCTGGTCGAGGAATACGCCGAGGATCGCCAACGGCAGCGCGATGACGTCGACTGGCTGGCCCATGCCGCTCATGCGCTGGCGCGCAACGAAGCCCTGCCCGAGCGGGCTTCGGCGAGCGACGCAGTTCCCTCCGTGGCGGCGGCGCTGCCTGAGGTGGAGAGCGTCGAGCCCGCGGCAGCGGCACTCGCCGCCGGCGAAGCCGATACCCAGCTGCTGGACATCTTCCGTACCGAGGCCCAGGCGCACCTGGAAACCGTGCGTCGCTTCCTCGAACAGGCCGACGCCGGTAGCGTCCAGCCGGTCTCCGACAATCTCCTGCGCGCCCTGCACACCCTCAAGGGCAGTGCCCATATGGCGGGCAGTTCGCCAATGGCCGAGCTGGCGTCGGCGCTGGAGCGGCTGGCCAAGGAATACAAGCTCGCCCATGTCGCCTTCGCCGAACCCGAGTGCGCCCTGCTCGCCCAGGGGGCCGAGTTGCTGGAGCAGCGGCTGGCTACCCTCGATGAGGGGGCGCTGGCGACCCCGCTGACGGGCGCGGCGGCCGTGATCGAGCACTGCGAGAGACTGCTGGAGGAGCTGAATCCCCAGCTGCCGATCCCCGCAGCACCGCTGCCGGAGCAGCGTGACGTCCTGCGCCTTACCGACTTCCTGATGCCGGCGATGGAGCTGCTGCTGGAAGCCGACGAACGCCTGAATGCCTGGCGCACCGATGGTGACCTGGCGGCCTGCCCGGATCTACTGGCCGAACGACTGAACACCTTTGCCGACGGGGCGGCCCGGGTCGGCCTGGCCGATGTCGAGCAACTGGCCGAGGCGCTGCAGGTGGTCTATGCCGCCGCGGCGAGCGGTTCGCTGCCGGCCGATGAAGCCTTTTTCCGCGAGGCGGAGGAAGCCCAGGAAGCCCTGATCAGCATGCTCAATCAATTGGCGGGCGGCATGCGGGCCACCCCCAACGAGGAGCGGATCCAGGGTCTGCGCGCCCTGCTGGCGGGCATTCTCGCCGGGCTGCCCATGGCGGCCACCACCCTGCTGGCCGAGCCCGAACCCAAAGACCTCTTCGATCCGGAAACGGCCACGCCGGTGGCACCCGAGCTGGCGCTCGACGTCGAACTGCCCGCCGAAGCCGAAGCCGAAGCCGAAGCCGAAGCCGAAGCCGAAGCCGAAGCCGAAGCCGAAGCCGAAGCCGAAGCCGAAGCCGAAGCCGAGCCTGACCGCGAGCTGCCGGAAGCGTCGCAGGAGCCGCTGCCGCGGGCCGCGGACACCGAGTCGCCGGACGCCGCGGCGGTCGAGTCGGAGGCTACCGCCACCGTCGATCCGGAGATGCAGCTGATCTTCCTCGAAGAGGCCCAGGATCTGCTGGACAGCGCCG
Organism: Pseudomonas benzopyrenica; assembly: GCF_036884265.1. NCBI lineage: Bacteria > Pseudomonadati > Pseudomonadota > Gammaproteobacteria > Pseudomonadales > Pseudomonadaceae > Pseudomonas > Pseudomonas benzopyrenica. The sequence goes on from NZ_CP145723.1 coordinate 725,547, forward strand.
ACCGGGCACTGAAACGTTGGCTGGTGGAGCCCCAGCAGAGCTTCCACCTCGGCACCTTGCAGCGCGATCTGCATACCCTCAAGGGCGGTGCCCATCTCGCCGGGGTGGTGCCAGTGGCGCGCCTGGCCACGGAGCTGGACGCCATCTACGAAGGCCTGCTCGACGGCCGCCTCGCCGGTGGTGGCGAACTGGCCCAGCCTCTGCAAGACGCCCATGGCTGCCTGGCGGCGCAGTTGGACGAGCTAGCGGCGGGTACGCCGGTCAGCGAGCATGCCGAGCAGGTCGAACGCCTGCAGCGCATCCGTACCGGTCACCTCGATGACCTGGCCGCAGGTGAATCCGAGCCAGCTCCAGGCCAGGTGGATGCCGCCAACGACATCGATGACCCGGTAGCGGACAGTGCGCCCGAGACCGAGTCCCAGCACCCGGAACCGCTGCCCATGGCCGCTGTGCCGGAGGCGGACGAAGGTCCTGACGCTGAGCTGCTGGCCATCTACATCGAAGAGAGTCGCGACCTGCTCGACAGCATGGCGACCTCGCTGCGCGCCTGGGAAGCCGAGCCGCACAATAGTCTCGCGCTGGAATCCCTGCTGCGCGACCTGCATACCCTCAAGGGCGGTGCACGCCTGGCCGAGGTGGATGCCATCGGCGATCTGGCCCATGCCCTGGAGGCCTTCTACGAAGGCCTGGCGCGGGGACGGATCAAGCCCGGCGCAGAACTGGGCGGCCTGCTGCAGCGTTGCCATGACCGCCTGCACGAACAACTCGAAGCCCTGGCCCAGGGGCAGGCCCCGGCCCCCGCCGCTGAGCTCATCGAGGCCCTGCGCGATTATCGCGGAGCGCCGCTGGCAGCGAGCGTGACCGCCACCGCGGTGCCCGCCGCCACGCCGGTCTTCGACGCAGACACCGACGCGGAAATCCTCGAAATCTTCATCGAGGAGGCCCAGGACCTGCTGGTCAGCATGGACGAGGCCCTGGCCGGCTGGCCGGCCGCGCCCGAGGTGGCAGTGGACGAGCTGCTGCGCTGTCTGCATACCCTCAAGGGCGGTGCTCGCCTGGCTGGCCTTCATGGCCTGGGCGAGCAAGCCCATGGACTGGAACAGCAACTGGTCGAGTTGCGTTCGCAGGCCGTAGGGCTGGGCGCAGGCGACCGCGTTCGCGACCTGGCGACCCAGGGAGTCGACGGGCTGCAACTGGCCGTGGCCCAGTTGTCGTTGCCTGCCACGCCCCAGACGGTCGCGCCCCAGGCGTCGGACGCGCCCGCCGACCTTGAGCAGCAGTCCTTCGAAGCCGACCTGCCGCTGGCCGGGGCGGGCGTGGATGCGGACGTTGCAGACTCTCCAGGCGTGGACGGCGCAGCCGGTGCGGAACACGCACCGACCGAATTGCCGGTGGCAGGCGTTGCCGTGGCGCCGCTCATGGTGGCGGCCGAGACGCCCGCGGCGCCCATTGCGCCGCTGCCCTTCGTGCAGCGCCTGCAGCAGGTCCGCCAGCAGGCGGCGCAGCGGCGCTCTTCCCAGGAATTGGTGCGGGTGCCGGCCGCGTTGCTGGAACAGCTGGTCAACCTGGCCGGCGAGACCTCGATCTTCCGCGGTCGCGTCGAACAGCAGGTCAGCGACATCGGCACCACCCTCGGCGAGATGGAAGCCACCATTGAGCGGGTCCGCGATCAGCTGCGCCGGCTGGATACCGAAACCCAGGCGCAGATCATCAGTCGTCACCACGAAGACGTGGATCGCGCCGGCTACGAGGATTTCGATCCCCTGGAGCTGGATCGCTATTCCCAGCTGCAGCAGCTGTCCCGGGCGCTGTTCGAATCGGCTTCCGACCTCCTGGATCTGAAGAACACCCTGGGCCAGCGCAATCGCGATGCCGAGACCCTGCTGCTGCAGCAGGCACGGGTTAACACCGAGTTGCAGGAAAGCCTCATGCAGACGCGCATGGTGCCTTTCGAGCGCATGGTGCCGCGGCTGCACCGGGTGGTACGTCAGGTCAGCGCCGAACTGGACAAGCCGGTCGAGCTGCAGGTCGGCAACGCCGAGGGCGAGCTGGACCGCACGGTGCTGGAGCGGATCATTCCGCCGCTGGAGCACATGCTGCGCAACGCCATCGACCACGGGGTCGAGGACGCCGCCGGGCGCCAGCGCGCCGGCAAGCCGGCCGAGGGCGTGATCAGCCTGGATCTGCGCCGCGAGGGCGGCGACATCATCCTGACCCTGGCCGACGACGGTCGTGGCATCGATCTGGCCGCGGTGCGCCGCAAGGCCATCGAGCGCGGCCTGATGGCGGAAGACGCGCAGCTCACCGATCAGGAACTGCTGCAATTCATCCTCGAATCCGGCTTTTCCACGGCGCCAACCGTCACCCAGATTTCCGGACGTGGCGTGGGCATGGACGTGGTGCACCAGGAGGTGAAACAGCTCGGCGGCAACATGGACATCCACAGCGTGGCGGGCGAGGGGACGCGCTTCACCATCCGCCTGCCCTTCACCGTGTCGGTGAACCGCGCGCTCATGGTGCATGCCGGCGACGATCTCTATGCCGTGCCGCTCAACACCATCGAGGGTATCGTGCGGGTGACCGCCGCCGACCTCGAACGCTATTACCGCCCGGGCGCCAGTACCTTCGAATACGGCGGCCAGCACTATGATCTGCGCTACCTGGGCCACCTGCTCGGCAACGGCCAGCAGCCCAAGCTGAGCGGCCAGAGCTTGCCGCTGCCGGTGGTGCTGGTGCGCTCCGCCGAATACGCGGTGGCCGTGCAGGTGGATGCGGTGGCCGGTTCGCGGGAGATCGTGGTGAAGAGCCTCGGTCCGCAATTCGCCGGGGTACCGGGCCTGTCCGGTGCCACCCTGCTGGGGGACGGGCGCGTGGTGGTGATTCTCGATCTCCTGGCCATGATCCGCAGCCAGCGCGGTACCCGCGACGAGTTGGCACGGCTGGCGCAGGGCTCGGCCACGGTGGCCGAAGTCACCCGGCCGGCGCTGGTCATGGTGGTGGACGACTCGGTCACGGTGCGCAAGGTCACCAGTCGCCTGCTGGAACGCCATGGCATGGAGGTCTTCACCGCCAAGGACGGGGTGGACGCCATCGCCCAGTTGCAGGAGCGGCAACCGGACATCCTGCTGCTGGACATCGAGATGCCGCGCATGGACGGCTTCGAGGTGGCGACCCTGGTGCGCCACGACGCGCGCCTCAAGGACCTGCCGATCGTGATGATCACCTCCCGGACCGGGGAAAAGCACCGCGAGCGGGCGCTGAGCCTGGGCGTGAACGAGTACCTGGGCAAGCCCTACCAGGAGAGCGAACTCCTGGCCCACATCCATCGGTTGGTCAGGGATCATGACTGAGATGCACAATGCCCGCGTCGCCATCCTGGCCGACAGTCCGCTGCAGCGCCACGTGCTGCAGCAGGTGCTGGCCGACAATGGCTATCACGTCGTCCTCAACAGCGATCCGGAGCGTTTCGACGAAGCGGCCTGGCCCACGGTCGCGACCGACCTGTGGCTGATCGATTTGAGCCAGACGGAAGAGTCGTCGCTGGTCGACGCGCTGCTGGAAGGGGCCGAGGTGCCCATCCTGTTCGGCGAAGGCCAGGCGCCCGAGCGCTTCACCGATCCCTTCACCCAGTGGGAGAAGCGCCTGATCGGCAAGCTCAAGCGGCTGATCGGCGATCCGGTGGCGGCGGTCGGCCCGGCGCTGGAGACCCTGCTGCAGGACCAGCCGCGCCCCCCGCGCCTGACCCTGCCCGAACCCCTGGCCAATCTGCCGTTGCCGGCGGGCGACCCCGCACCTGAAGTCTGGTTGCTGGCGGCGTCCCTGGGTGGTCCAGCGGCGGTGAAGGCCTTTCTCGATGCCCTGCCGGGCGGGCTGCCGGTCGGCTTTCTCTATGCCCAGCACATTGGCGACGGCTTTGCCGCCAGCCTGCTGCGCGCGGTGGGCCGCCACAGCCAGTGGCACATCCAGGGCGTGCGCCCGGGTGAGCCGGTGCGCTGCGGCGAGGTGGTGGTGGTGCCGACCCAACAGGAGCTCACCTTCCGCGCCAACAGCGCCCTGGACATCGTCGAGCGTGCCTGGCCCGAGCCCTATACGCCATCGATCAGCCAGATGATGCTCAACCTGGCGCAGCACTTCGGCACCCGTTGCGGGGTCATCGTCTTCAGTGGCATGGGCAACGATGGTACCGCCTCGGCGCCCTATGTGCGGCGCCGCGGTGGCACGCTCTGGACCCAGTCGGCGAGCACCTGCATCGCCCCGAGCATGCCGGAAAGCCTGCGCGAATCGGGTCTCGCGACCCTTACCGCCGATCCCCGCGGCCTGGCCGAAGCCCTGGTGGCGCGCCTGGCCGAGCAGCGAAGCTAAAGGAATCTCCGATGTCGACCGCCGCTCCCGCCGAACACCTGACCGGTCTGCTGCTGACCCTGGCCGATCGCACCCTGCTGCTGCCCAATGCGGCGGTGGCCGAACTGGTGCCCTGCCGCGAGATCCGGCCGCTGCCGGTGCAGCCCGACTGGTGTCTGGGACAGGTCGCCTGGCGCGATCTGCGCCTGCCGCTGATCAGCTTCGAGGCGCTCTCCAGCGGCCATGCCGCGCAATTCGACGGCGATCGCCATGCGCGAGTGGCCATTCTCAATGCCCTAGGTGGGCGTGAGCGGGTCCGGTTCCTGGCCCTGCTGATCCGCAGCATTCCGCGTTCGCTGCGCATCACCCCGGAGCTGGCCGCGGCCGAGGTACCCCTGGCCGCCCTGGAGCTGGGCGCGGTGGCCTACGAAGGCGGCACGGCGCGCATCCCCGATCTGATCGGGGTGGAAGAGCGCCTCGCCGCCGCGGGTGTGTTCTAGTCCTGTCGGGTCAGGCGCATCGCGCCGTTTTCTTCACGGCTGATGCCGACGCCGCGATAGTCGGCCAGGGTCGGCAACCCCAGGTCCAACGGCTTGCGATGGGTGGCGGTGATGGCCACGGCATCGGCGCCGGCCGCCTTGGCCGCGGCAAAGCCGGCATGGGCATCCTCGAACACCAGGCAATCACCGATCTCCACGCCCAGCTTGCGCGCCCCCGCCAGGAAGCAGTCCGGCGCGGGTTTGCCCTGGGTGACGTCCTCGGCGCAGATCATCACCGGCGGCAGAGCCATGCCCGCGGCGGCCAGGCGGACTTCGGCCAGGCGGCGTGACGCCGAGGTGACCAGCGCCCAGCTGCCGGCCGGCAGGCTGGCGAGAAAGGCCGCGGCCCCGGGGATTTCCTGGATGTCCGCGACATCGGCGATCTCCAGTTCGGTGATGGCGCGGGTCTCGGCTTCGATATCGGCGCCGGCGGGCGCGAAGCGCTTCACCGTCTCCACCGCGCGCACGCCGTGCATCACCGCCAGGACGTCCGCCGGGTTGAGGCCATGGCCGAGGGCCCAGGTGCTCCAGGCGCGTTCGGCGGAGGCCACGCTGGTGAGCAGGGTACCGTCCATGTCGAACAGGAAGGCGGCGTAGGGGCGAGAGGGTAGGGTCATCCAGGGCTCCAAAACTATCCGTGGGGAAAGGGGCGGACCGCCGCGGGGCAGCGGCCCGAGGGGCAGATCAGGGGGTCTAGAAATCACCCCAGAGTTGCTGGGCCACGCTCAGGGCCACCACCGGCGCGGTCTCGGTACGCAGCACCCGCGGCCCAAGGCGGGCCGGCTGGAAACCGACGGCGCGGGCGGCCGTGACTTCGGCCTCGCTGAGGCCGCCTTCGGGACCGATCAGCAGCGCCAGACGGGTAGGGCGGGCATGGCTTTCCAGCGGCTCGGCCACCGGGTGCAAGACCAGCTTGAGGTCGGCATCCAGCCCGGTCTGCCAGTCGGCCAGCAGCTGTGGCGGATGGATCACCGGCACCGAGGAACGACCGCACTGCTCGCAGGCGCTGATGGCGACCTGGCGCCAGTGCTGCAGGCGTTTGTCGGCGCGTTCATCCTTGAGGCGCACCTCGCAGCGTTCGCTGACCAGCGGAGTGATCTCGGCCACCCCCAGTTCGGTGGCCTTCTGGATCGCCCAGTCCATGCGCTCGCCGCGGGACAGGCCCTGGCCGAGGTGGATCCGCAGCGGCGAATCGGGCTGGCCGGGCAGTTCCTCGGTCAGGTCGACGCTGAGGGTTTTCTTGCCCACCGCGGCGACCTGGCCGAGGTACTCCCGGCCGCTGCCGTCGAACAGCTGCACGGCATCCCTCGGTGCCAGGCGCAGCACGCGGCCCAGGTAGTGAGCCTGGGCCTCGGGGAGGTCGAGGCGGCCGAGGGCCAGGGGCAGGTCGAGGTGGCAGCGGGTGAGACGCATGGCGGACTCCAGATCAGCCGGGATCGCGGTGGTTGGGGTGCAGGTCGCTCAGGGCGACGCTGACCGAGGTGCGGGTGGCGAGGTCGATGCCTTCGCTCGCCACCTCGGCGAGGAAGTCGATCTGCTCGGGGGTGATGACATAGGGCGGCAGGAAGTAGACCACGTTGCCCAGGGGGCGCAACAGGGCACCGCGGGAGAGGGCGTGCTGATAGACGGCCAGGCCGCGGCGCTCCTGCCAGGGGTAGGGCGTGCGGCGGGCCTTGTCGGCGGTCATCTCGATGGCCAGGGCCATGCCGGTCTGGCGCACCTCGCCAACGTGGGGATGATCGACCAAGTGCGCGGTGGCCTCGGCCATGCGTCGGGCCAGGGGTTTGTTGACTTCGATGATGTCGTCCTGGGCGAAGATGTCCAGGGTCGCCAGGGCGGCGGCGCAGGCCAGCGGATTGCCGGTGTAGCTGTGGGAATGCAGGAAGGCGCGCAGGGTGTGGTAGTCGTCGTAGAAGGCCTGGTAGACGGCATCGGTGGTCAGGCAGGCGGCCAGTGGCAGGTAGCCGCCGGTGAGGGCCTTGGACAGGCAGAGGAAATCCGGACGGATGCCGGCCTGTTCGCAGGCGAACATCGTCCCGGTGCGACCGAAGCCCACGGCGATCTCGTCATGGATCAGGTGCACGCCATAGCGGTCGCAGGCCTCGCGCAACAGGCGCAGATAGACCGGGTGGTACATGCGCATGCCGGTGGCGCCCTGGATCAGCGGCTCGACGATGACCGCGGCGACGCTGGCGTGATGCTCGGCCAGGGTGCGCTCCATGTGCGCGAACATCTGCCGCGAGTGCGCTTCCCAGCCCAGGCCCTCGGGGCGTAGGTAGCAATCGGGACTGGGCACCTTGAGGGTGTCCAGCAACAGGCCCTGGTAGGTCTCGGTGAACAGCGCCACGTCACCCACCGACATGGCCGCCACCGTCTCGCCGTGGTAGCTGTTGGTCAGGGTGACGAAGCGACGCTTTTCCGGCTGGCCCACGTTGCGCCAGTAGTGATAGCTCATCTTCAGCGCCACCTCGATGCACGAGGAGCCGTTGTCGGCATAGAACACCCGGTCGAGACCGGCCGGGGTCAGGGCGACCAGGCGCTCGGACAACTCGATCACCGGCTGATGACTGAAGCCGGCGAGGATGACGTGCTCCAGCTGGTCGACCTGGGCCTTGATGCGTTCGTTGATGCGCGGATTGGCGTGGCCGAAGACATTGACCCACCAGGAGCTGACCGCGTCCAGGTAGCGGTTGCCATCGAAGTCCTCCAGCCAGACGCCTTCGCCGCGGCGGATCGGGATCACCGGCAGCTGCTCGTGATCCTTCATCTGGGTGCAGGGGTGCCAGAGCACCTCCAGGTCACGGCGCATCCAGTCGTGATTGGTCATTGGCGTCTCCTGGCGGCGGGCCCGGCGATAAAAGGGGGCGCAAGCCTAAGCCAGGGCGCGCGACGGGAGCAAGGCGCGGGCCGATTGCCGGTCGTGGCGGCAGCTAGTGGCTCCGGAGCCGCTGGCGTATGCTGCGCCACCGCCGTTTCCCGGTCCCAGGAGTCTAGAAAAGATGTCGTCGCGTTGGACAGGTTTTACCGTCTGCTTGGCAGCCGGCGTATTCGCTACCAGCCTGAGCACAGGCGCCGCCGAGAAGGCCCATAAAGAGGCGCATAAGGCGCCGGAAAAGGCTGCCGCGGTACCCGTCGCGCCCAGTGGTCCCTCGGTGATCGTGGTCGGCGCCGGCATGGCCGGTCTGGCCTCGGCCTATGAACTGCAGCAGGCCGGCTGGAACGTGACCCTGCTGGAAGCCGGCGCGCGCGTCGGCGGTCGTTCCGGTCTCGCCTCCAGCGAATGGATCGGCGATACCAAGGCCCAGCCGGTGCTCAATCATTATCTGGACACCTTCAAGCTCAAGACCGTGGACGCGCCGTCCTTCGTGCGCACCCCGGGCTATCTGATCGAGGGTCAGTACTATTCCCAGGACGACCTGGCGCAGAAGATGCCGGCCGTGGCCGATGCCCTGAAGCGCGTCGACAAGTCCCTGGACGACCTGGCCGCCGCCATCAGCGATCCGCTGCAGCCGACCGCCACCCCGACCCTGCACGCCCTCGACCAGATCAACGCCGCCACCTGGCTGGACAAGCAGAATCTGCCGCCGGTGGCCCGCCAGCTGATCAACCAGCGCATCCGTGTCCGCTACGACGAGCCCTCACGGCTGTCGCTGCTCTATCTGGCCCAGCAGACCCGTGTCTATCGCGGCGTCGAGGACAAGGACCTGCGCGCGTCGCGCCTGCCCGGCGGTAGCGAGGTGCTGGCCCAGGCCTTCGTCAAGCAGATCAAGACGATCAAGACCGACAGCAAGGTAGCGAGCATCGTCCAGGACAAGGACGGCGTCGTGGTCAAGGCCGGGGCCACCGGCTACAAGGCCGACTACGTGGTGATGGCAGTGCCGCTGCGCGCCCTCGGCCAGGTGCAGATGACCCCGGCGCTGGACGCCACCCAGCAGGCGGCGATCAAGGGCACCACCTATGGCTGGCGTGACCAGATCCTGCTCAAGTTCAAGACCCCGGTATGGGACAGCAAGTCGCGCATGAGCGGCGAGATCTACAGCGACCAGGGCCTGGGCATGCTGTGGGTGGAGCCGGACGTGAAGGGCGGCGCCAATGTGCTGGTCAACCTGGCCGGTGACAGCGCGCGCCTGGTGCAGGCCTTTGGCGACAAGCAGATGGTCGACCAGGTGCTGATCCGCTTCCATGCATTCTATCCCAAGGCGCGCGGCGCCTTCTCCGGCTACGAAGTCCGCCGCTACAGCCGCGATCCGGGCCTGGGCGGCGCCTACCTGGCCTATGGTCCGGGCCAGATCACCCGCTACTGGCGGTTGTGGGAAAAGCCCACCGGCCGGGTGATCTTCGCTGGCGAGCACACCGATCCGCTGCACCCGGGCACCCTGGAAGGCGCCCTCGCCAGCGGTCAGCGCGCCGCCGGCCAGGTCCGCGACCTCAAGGCCGGCAAGGCCGTGGTGCCGGTCGCGGCCAGTGCCAAGAACACCGCCCAGCCGGCTGCTGCGCCCAAGGCCACCGAGGCCGCGCCGGCCAAGGACAGTGGCGAGCACGGCTTCTTCTGGAAGCTGTTCCACTGGTCGTTCTGAGCGTGACCCGAACCCGGACGCTGCCCCTGCGCAGCCTCTGGGCCTGAGCGGACGGGGCGCTCGCGCGTCGTCCGATCCATCGATTCCTTCGATATTGATTCGACACTTTTTCCGCTTTCCATCGATACGTTTGCGGCTAGGCTTAGGCAAAGCTTTTTCAGGAGAGAAAAGCGATGCACTGGCGCAACGACGGCCTTCGCTACGGTCTGGTAAGTCTGGTTCTGCATTGGGTCATGGCCCTGGTGATCGTCGCCATGTTCGCCTCCGGCCTGTGGATGCGCACCCTGGACTACTACGACACCTGGTACCACACCGCCCCCGAACTGCATAAGAGCGCCGGCATTCTCTTGCTGATCGCCCTGGTGCTGCGCCTGCTCTGGCGCCTGGTCAGTCCGCCGCCGCCGGTGGAGGGCAGCCCGCTGGTACGTCGCGCGGCGGGTGCCGGGCACTTCCTGCTCTATGGGCTGATGCTCAGCGTCATGGTGGCCGGCTACCTGATCTCCACCGCCGATGGCGTGGCCATCGATGTCTTCGGCTGGTTCAAGGTCCCGGCGACCCTGAGCGGCCTGCCGGATCAGGCCGATACCGCCGGCAAGATCCACCTCTGGTTCGCCTGGACGCTGATCGTCCTGGCCGGTCTGCACGTGGTGGCCGCGCTCAAGCACCATTTCGTCGACCGCGACGGCACCCTGGTCCGGATGCTCGGCCGGGTCCACACTCCTTCCTGATGTTCGCTTCCCACCACCACATGGAGCTCCATCCAATGCTGAAGAAAACCGTTGCCGCCCTGGCCCTGGGTACCGCTCTGCTGGGCGCTGGCCAAGCCATGGCCGCCGATTACAAGATCGACAAGCAGGGCCAGCACGCCTTCATCCAATTCCGCATCCAGCACCTGGGCTACAGCTGGCTGTACGGCACCTTCAAGGACTTCGACGGCACCTTCAGCTTCGATGCCAAGGATCCGTCCGCCGACAAGGTCAAGGTGACCATCAACACCGACAGCGTCGACACCAACCACGCCGAGCGCGACAAGCACCTGCGCAGCGCCGACTTCCTCAACGTCGCCGCCCATCCCCAGGCCAGCTTCGAATCCACCAAGGTCACCCCCACCGGCGACGGCACTGCCGATGTCACCGGCAACCTGACCCTGAACGGCGTGACCAAGCCGGTCACCATCAAGGCCCACTTCATGGGCGAGGGCAAGGATCCGTGGGGCGGCTACCGCGCCGGCTTCGAGGGCACCACTACCCTCAAGCTCAAGGATTTCAACATCCAGAAGGACCTCGGTCCGAAGTCCCAGGAAGTGGAATTCATGCTGTCCTTCGAAGGCGTACGCCAGTAACGGGACGCCCCCAGGTTGTAACCAAAAATGCCGGATTCGTCCGGCATTTTTGTGGGCGGTCGTTTTTGGTGACGAGGGGGGCGGCAGCGCGATCCCCTGGCAGAACTCGCCTCCGGCCTCATGGTCTGCTACCCAGGTCGGTCGCACCGCCTGGCTTTGTCGCCATCGCCGTGTTCATGAAGCGTCGAAGCATCCGGCGAAATACCCGAGCATGGCACTTGGGTTATTTACAAACAGTCGTGAACGTAAGTATATTTGTCTGATAATAATTCCTATGCTCGAGCCGGTGCGGATCCACAAGGCGCGCTGCGCATGCTCATTTCCCAGCTTTCAAGGACTTTTGATATGCAGATCAAGCCGGCGCATGCCTTTTTCGCCCCCGCCCTGCTGGCCGTAGCCCTGGCCCTGGGCGCCTGCGGCAAGCAGGACAACAAGGACCAGCAGCAACAGCAGCAGAAGCCCGCGGAAGTCGGGGTGGTGACGATGGAACCACGCACCGTGACCCTGACCGACGAATTGCCCGGGCGCACCGCGGCCTTCCGCATCGCCGAGGTGCGGCCGCAGGTGAGCGGCATCCTGCTCAAGCGCTACTTCACCGAAGGCGCCGACGTGAAGGCCGGCACCCAGCTCTATCAGATCGATCCGCGCACCTACGAAGCCAACGTCAATTCGGCCAAGGCCTCCCTGGCTCAGGCCCAGGCGACCCTGGCCTCCAACCGGCTCAAGGCCCAGCGCTATGGCGCCCTGGTCAAGGAGCAGGCGATCAGCAAGCAGGAAGCTGACGATGCCCTGTCCATGCAGCGGCAGAACGAAGCCCAGGTGGAATCGGCCAGGGCCGCCCTGCGCAACGCCGAGATCAACCTGGCCTACACCAAGGTCGCCGCGCCCATCTCCGGCCGTATCGGGCGTTCGATGATGACCGAAGGCGCCCTGGTCACCGCCGACCAGACCACCGCCCTGACCAGCATCACCCAGCTGGACCCCATCTATGTCGACGTGACCCAGTCCGCCACCGACCTGCTGCGCCTGCGCCGCGAACTGGACAGCGGTCAGCTGCAGCGCGTGCAGGGCGAGAACGCCGCTGAGGTCAAGCTGATGCTGGAAGACGGCAGCGCCTACAGCCGTTCCGGCAAGCTCAAGTTCGCTGAGGTGTCGGTGGACCAGGGCACCGGCTCGGTGACTATCCGTGCCGAATTCCCCAACCCCGACAAACTGCTGCTGCCCGGCATGTTCGTGCGGGCCCAGCTGCAGTCCGGCGTTCGCCAGAATGCCCTGCTGGTGCCGCAACAGGGCGTGACCCGCGACCTCAAGGGTCAGCCCACCGCCATGGTGGTCAACGGCGAAGGCAAGGTAGAGCAGCGGATCCTCAAGACCGAGCGCACCGTGGGCTCCGATTGGCTGGTCACCGATGGCCTCAAGGCCGGTGACAAGGTCATCACCGAAGGGCTGCAAAAGATCAAGCCGGGTGCCACCGTCACCACCAAGCCGGCGAGCAACATCGCCTCCGCCGAGCAGAAGCCGGCGGGTCAGGGTCAGTAAGGGGAGCGCCCGATGTCCAAGTTCTTCATCGACCGGCCCATCTTCGCCTGGGTGATCGCCCTGGTGATCATGCTCGCCGGCATCCTGTCGATCCTCAATCTGCCGATCAACCAGTACCCGAACATCGCCGCACCGGCGGTCTCGATCCAGGTGAGCTACCCGGGCGCCTCGGCGCAGACGGTGCAGGACACCGTGGTCCAGGTCATCGAACAGCAGATGAACGGGATCGACAACCTCAGGTACATCTCCTCGGAGTCCAACTCCGACGGCAGCATGACCATCATCGTGACCTTCAACCAGGGTACCAACCCCGACATCGCTCAGGTCCAGGTGCAGAACAAGCTGCAGCTGGCGACGCCGCTGCTGCCGCAGGAAGTTCAGCAGCAGGGCATGCGCGTCGCCAAGTACCAGCGCAACTTCATGATGGTGGTGGGCTTGGTGTCCATGGACGGCTCCCTGACCAAGGAAGACCTGTCCAACTACATCGTCTCCAACATGCGCGACCCCATCGCGCGGACCACGGGGGTCGGTGACTTTCAGGTGTTCGGCGCCCAGTACGCCATGCGCATCTGGCTGGATCCGCAGAAGCTGGTGAAGTATCAGCTGACCCCGGTCGACGTCAGCGCCGCCATCCAGAGCCAGAACGTGCAGATCGCCTCCGGTCAGCTCGGCGGCCTGCCGGCGGTGCCGGGACAGCAGCTCAACGCCACCATCATCGGCAAGACCCGCCTGACCAGCGTCGAGGAATTCGGCAAGATCTTCCTCAAGGTGGACCAGAGCGGCGCCCAGGTGCGCCTGCGCGACGTGGCGCGGGTCGAGCTGGGCGGCGAAAACTACTCCATCGATGCCCAGTTCAACGGCAAGCCGGCCTCCGGCATGGCCCTGCGTCTGGCCACCGGCGCCAATGCCCTGGACACCGCCAAGGCGGTCCGCGCTACCATCGATCGCCTCAAGCCCTTCATGCCTCCGGGCATGGAAGTGGTCTATCCCTATGACACCACCCCGGTGGTGACCGCCTCGATCCACGAGGTGGTCAAGACCCTGGGCGAGGCGATCCTGCTGGTGTTCCTGGTGATGTTCCTGTTCCTGCAGAACTTCCGGGCCACCCTGATTCCCACCATCGCCGTACCCGTGGTGCTCCTGGGTACCTTCGCGGTGCTCCTGGCCGCCGGTTTCACCATCAACATCCTGACCATGTTCGGCATGGTGCTGGCCATCGGCCTGCTGGTGGACGACGCCATCGTGGTGGTGGAAAACGTCGAGCGGGTGATGGCCGAGGAGGGGCTCTCGCCCAAGGAGGCGACACGCAAGTCCATGGGCCAGATCCAGGGTGCCCTGGTCGGTATCGCCCTGGTGCTGTCGGCGGTGTTCGTGCCCATGGCCTTCTTTGGCGGCTCCACCGGGGTGATCTATCGCCAGTTCTCCATCACCATCGTCTCCTCCATGGTGCTGTCGGTGCTGGTGGCGCTGATCCTGACCCCGGCGCTGTGCGCCACCATGCTCAAGCCGGTCAAGCAGGGTCATCACGAGAAGCGCGGCTTCTTCGGCTGGTTCAACCGCACCTTCGAGAACGGTCAGCACCGCTACGAGCGCAGCGTGGCCGCGGTGATCCGCCACAAGGTGCCCTTCCTGCTGCTCTATGTGCTGATCGTCGGCGTCATGGTGTTCCTCTTCACCCGCATCCAGTCGTCCTTCCTGCCGGAAGAGGACCAGGGTGTGATCTTCGCCCAGGTCACCACGCCGCCGGGTTCCAGTGCCGAGCGGACGCAGAAGGTGCTCGACACCATGCGCGAGATGATGATGACCAACGACGCGAGCGCGGTCAGCTCGATGTTTACCGTCAACGGCTTCAACTTCGCCGGTCGCGGCCAGAGTTCGGGCCTGGCCTTCATCCAGCTCAAGCCCTGGGAAGAGCGCCCCGATGCCAAAGACGGCGCCAGCGCCGTGGCCGGTCGGGCCATGGGCTACCTGTCGGGCATCAAGGACGCCATCGTCTACGCCATCGTCCCGCCGGCGGTGCTGGAGCTGGGTAACGCCACCGGCTTCGACTTCTATCTGCAGGACCAGGGCGGCATCGGCCACGAGGCGCTCATGGCCGCCCGTAATCAGCTGCTCGGCATGGCCGCGCAGAATTCCAAGCTGATGCAGACCCGTCCCAACGGCCTCAACGACGAGCCGCAATTCAAGCTCATCGTCGACGACGAGAAGGTACGGGCGCTGGGCCTGTCGCAGAGCGACGTGAACCAGACGCTGTCCATCGGCTGGGCCTCCAGCTACGTCAACGACTTCATCGACCGCGGTCGGGTGAAAAAGGTGTACCTGCAGGGCGAAGCCAGCGCGCGGATGAATCCCGAGGACTTCAACAAGTGGTACGTGCGCAACGGCTCGGGCGAGATGGTGCCGGTATCGGCCTTCGCTCGCGGCGAGTGGATCTACGGCTCGCCCAAGCTGGAGCGCTACAACGGCATCTCCTCGCTGGAGATCCTCGGTTCCGCGGCGCCTGGCTACAGCACCGGTGACGCCATGGCCGAGATCGAGCGCATGGCCAAGGACCTGCCGCAGGGCGTGGGCATCGCCTGGACCGGGCTGTCCTACGAGGAGCGGCTGTCGGGCTCCCAGGCGCCGGCGCTCTATGCGCTGTCGCTGCTGGTGGTGTTCCTCTGTCTGGCGGCGCTGTACGAGAGCTGGTCGATCCCGATCGCGGTCATCCTGGTGGTGCCGCTGGGGGTGGTGGGGGCCTTGCTGGCCACCTATTTCCGCGGCCTGGCCAACGACGTCTTCTTCCAGGTGGGTCTGTTGACCACCATCGGCCTCGCGGCGAAGAACGCCATCCTGATCGTGGAATTCGCCAAGGAACTGCACGAGGGCGGCAAGAACATCGTCGATGCGGCGGTGGAAGCCTCGCGCATGCGTCTGCGGCCCATCATCATGACCTCCATGGCCTTCATCCTGGGCGTGGTACCCCTGGCGATCTCCTCGGGTGCCAGCTCCGGCAGCCAGCACGCCGTGGGTACCGGCGTGATCGGCGGCATGCTCACCGCCACGGTACTGGCGATCTTCTGGATTCCCATGTTCTACGTGGTGGTCAGCAGCCTGTTCAAGGACAAGGCCACCAAGGACCAGGAAGCCCATGGCAAGGAAGGACACTGATATGAAGAAGTCTGTCTTGGCGGTGGTCGTGGGCATGCTGGCCGTCTCCGGCTGCAGCCTGATCCCCGATTACCAGCGGCCCAATGCGCCGGTGGAGAACGCCTGGCCCCACGGCCAGGCCTACGATGCCCTGACGGTCAATCGCGACCAGCAGGCGGCCGACATCGGCTGGCGCGATTTCTATCGCGACCCGGCGCTGCAGCAGTTGATCCAGCTGTCGCTGGACAACAACCGCGACCTGCGCCAGGCCGCCCTGAACGTGCGGCTGTATCAGGCGCAATACCGCGTGCAGCGCGCCGAGCTGTTTCCCGACATCGGCGTCAGCGGCACCGGGACCCGTACCCGGTCACCCGAGGACCTGAGCCAGGTCTCCGCCATCCGCGAACTGCTCGCCGGCAACAGCGCCGATGGCGCGGGGGGTGGCGGCGGTGGCAGCATCAGCAGCCAGTACAGCGTGACCCTGGGTTTCACCTCCTATGAGTTGGACCTGTTCGGGCGCCTGCGCAGCCTCAGCGAGCAGGCGCTGCTCAACTACTTCGCCACCAGCGAAGGACGCCGCAGCACCCAGATCTCCCTGGTCTCGGAAGTAGCCAACGCCTACTACGCCTGGCTCACCGACCAGCGCATGCTGCAACTGACCCGCGAGACCCTCGCCGCCTACCAGCGCTCCTACGACCTGACCCGTCAGACCGTGGAAAACGGCGTGGCCAGCGGGCTGGACCTGCGCCAGTCGCGCACCGCCCTGGAAGGCGCGCGGGCGAATCTGGCCCAGTACACCCGCCAGCTGGCCCAGGATCGCAATGCCCTGACCCTGCTGCTGGGCACCTCGATCCCGGCGGACCTGCCGCAAGGCAAGGGCCTGGATGGCAAGGACCTGCTCGCCGACCTGCCGGCCAACCTGCCGTCGGATCTCTTGCAGAAGCGTCCGGACATCCTCCAGTCCGAGCTGCAGCTGCGCGCCGCCAACGCCAACATCGGCGCGGCCCGGGCGGCCTTCTTCCCGCGCATCAGCCTGACCGCCCAGGGCGGCACGGCCAGCCGGGATCTCAATGGCCTGTTCGACGCCGGCTCCGGCTACTGGACCTTCTCGCCGAGCATCAACATCCCGATCTTCACGGCCGGTAGCCTCAAGGCCAGCCTGGATGCGGCCAAGATCCAGAAGGACATCAACGTCGCCACCTACGAGAAGTCGATCCAGACCGCCTTCCGCGAGGTGGCCGATGCCCTGGCGGCGAAGGGCACCTACGACGACCAGTTGCAGGCCCAGCAGGACCTGGTGCAGGCCAGCCAGGAATACTACGACCTGGCCAACCTGCGCTATCGCCAGGGCATCGACAACTACCTCACGGTACTCGACGCCCAGCGTTCGCTGTATAGCGCCCAGCAGCAGTTGATCACCGACAGACTCAACCAGCTCAACAGCGAGGTCACCCTGTACAAGGCGCTCGGCGGTGGCTGGCTGGAACGCAGCCAGACCCGACCGCCCCTGGCGGCCAAGCCCTGACCCTGGTTTGAAGAGACGCCGGCCCGAGCCGGCGTTTCCTTGTCCGCCATCCCCGTCTATCGACGCCGCTGGGGGGCTGGGTATACTGCCCCCTGTCCCTTTCTCTGGAGTTTCTGCATGCGCTATCGCCTGTTGCTCGGCCTGCTCGCCGCCACTGGTCTGACCCTGGCCGGCTGTGCCAGCAGCCCTCAGCAATTGAGTCCGCAACCCCAGATCACCGCGCCCATCGCGCCGGTCGGCCAGGGCCAGCCGGTCTCGGTCCGCGTGGTCGACGGTCGCTCCTCCTTCACCCTGGGCACCCGTGGCGGGCTCTATCCCGACACCAGCGTGGTGGTGGTGCAGACCCAGGACGTGATTCCCAAGCTGCAGGCGGAAGCCGAGAAGGCCGTACGCCAGATGGGCTTCACCCCGTCGCCCAATGCCGGCCCGGGTGCGCCCCAGCTGACCCTGACCCTGGCCGAGCTGAACTACCAGTCGCCCAAGGAACTGTACGTCACCGCCTCCGACGTCGCCGCGGCCTTCCAGGTGGACGTGCGCAACAGCCAACGCGGCTACCGGGGGCGCTATGGCGCCAGCCTCAACCAGCGTTTCGGCATGGCACCCAACGCCGAGGCCAACACCAAGCTGGTCAGCGATGTGCTGAGCGATGCCCTGACCCGGGTGTTCAAGGATCCGACCGTGGTGCAGGTGCTCAGCGGTCGCTGAAAACCTGAGGCCCACAAAAAAGCCCGGCACCGACCGGGCTTTTTCGTGGGTGGCTGGCGACTATTCCAGGCCGGCCAGCACGCGGTACTTGTTCAGCACCGGCTGGGCGTACTGGCGCACCAGTTGTGCCCGGTACTCCGCCGGGCATTCGGCCAGGCGTCTTTCCCATTCGGCACGGGCGACCTCGATCTCCTCGGCCGGAAACAGGGCGTCCACGGCGGGCACGGCCAGCTCCGCATCGCGGCCATCCCAGGCGGCATAGGCCAGGTAGCTGGCCGGAAACAGCCGGTAGTTGCCGAGGATCTGCCGGTCCATTTCCTGGGCCAGCGCCTTGGCGTCCTCGAATTCGCCGCTCACCGGCTCGCCAAAGGCCACGTGCACCCGGCCCTTGTAGCCGGTGATACCCAGGGCGATGCTGACGTCGTCCTCGCCCGGCGCCTTGGTGTAGCTGCCGGTGGTGGCGCGGATGTGCAATTCGCGGGCCTTGGCCTGGTCGCAGGGATCGAATTCGTAGCTGATGGACACCGGCACGATGTTGAGCGCCTTGACCAGCTCGGCGAAGGGCTCGTCCTTGCAGCTCATGTGGAACATCTTGAGGATGGCCGAATCGGTGCGGTCGTCGCCGTCCTTGGCCCGGCCCTCGGCCTGGGCGATCCAGATGGACTGGCCGTCCTGGCGGATCGAGTGATTGATGTAGGCGGACAGGTTCTGGTACGCCGCCAGCTTTTCGCGGCGACCGCTGATGGAGCGGTGCACGATGAAGCTCTTGTTCAGCCGCATCAGGTCGCTGACGAAGGGCTTCTGCAGCAGGTTGTCGCCGATGGCGATGCGCGGCGTTGGCAGACCGGCGTGGTAGACGGCATAGTTGACGAAGGCCGGGTCCATCACGATGTCGCGGTGGTTGGCCAGGAACAGATAGGCGCGACCACTGCGCAATTGGTCGATGCCCGAGTAGGTGACGCCGTCCGAGGCCTTCTCGATGGCGCGATCCACATAGGGTTCGAGCTTGTCCTGCAGCGCCGCGACGCTCTGGATACCACTCAGTTCCTGGCGCAGGCGGGTGCGCAGCAGGGGGCGCACTACCCAGCCGAGTCCCTTGGACAGGCGCGGGAACCGGTAGCCGGCAAGGATGCCGATGAAGTGGTCGTCGTCGATCAGGCGGGCCAGAACCCCGGGGACTTCCGCGTCGTTATAGGGTCGAATGGCTTCGAACTCGCCCATGGTGTTCTCTTGTAGAAATTCCGGCGGCCATAGTAGTGGGCGTGGCGCCAGATGCAAGCGTCAGGGGCCGGATGGGCGGCAGGTTGGCGGTCAAGGAGTGCAGGCAGATGCTGGAAAGCCAGGAATACGATTGCCCTTATTGCGGCGAACCGGGCGAGGTGGTGCTCGACCTCAGCGGCGGTGACCAGGACTACTACGAGGACTGTGAAGTCTGCTGCCGACCGATCCGCTTCGGCCTGCACACCGATGGCGAGGACTGGAATCTCGAGGTTCGGCGGGAGGACGACTGATGCGCCGCATCTATGAGCCGGGTTCGCTGCACGAAGGCGAATTGCTCCTGGCGGTGCTTGCCAGCGAGGGCATCAGCGGCTTTCTCGCCGGGCGCCATCTGCTCGGTGGCATCGGCGATCTGCCCGCGGTGGGCTTGCTTGGCCTGCTGGTCGAGGACGAAGAGGCGCAGCGCGCGCAGGCGCTGATCGCCGCGTACAATGCCGCCACGCCCCTGCCGGGAGAGGATCCTTCTCCCGAGCAGGGCATCCTCATTTGTTGAAAGGTTTTCATGTCCGGACGCTACGCCCTGTTCCGCTGGCCCGCTGAATTCGCCGGCTTGCCGGGTTTTCCCGACAAGCATCCCCCGCGCTGGAACATCTCGCCCCACCAGCAGGTACTGCTGCAGCGGCGGACCGCCGAGGGCGAGCGGGTCGACAGCGGTCGCTGGGGGCTGACGCCGCCCTGGCTCACCGATCTGTCCCGCACCCCCACCCATGCCCGCGCCGAAAGCCTGGCCACCCAGCCGATGTTTCGCGAGCCCTTTCGCCTGCGGCGCTGTCTGCTGCCGGCCAACGGCTTCTACGAATGGCGCGGTGGCCACCGCAAGCGGCCCTACTGGATGCTCAATGGCGAACCCCTGGCCTGGTTCGCCGCGCTCTGGGAGGCCTATCCGGCCGGGGATCAGCTCTGGCTGTCGGTGGCCATGGTCACCCAGGCGGCCGGTCCGCTGCGCCGCCCCATTCTGCTCGATGCAGCGGGTCGTGCCCTCTGGCAGGATCCGGACAGCACGCCCGAAGCCCTGCAGGAGCTGTTGGCCGCGGGCGGCATGCCGCTGCGCGAGCGGGTCTTGGCCAACATCGTCAACCGGCCCGAGGTAGACGGGCCGGAGTGTTTGACGCCCTTGTGACCCGCTAGACCTTGAAGCGCGCCGCCAACTGGCGCTGCCGTTCGGCCAGTTCGCTCAGGTGGCTACCGGCGCGGGTGGCCTGATCAGCCTGGTCGTGTACGCCATTGGCCGCCTGGCCGATGTTGACCACGTTGCGATTGATGTCCTCGGCCACCGCGCTCTGCTCCTCGGCGGCGCTGGCGATCTGCAGATTCATTTCGGTGATCTCACCCACGGCGGTGAGGATGACCTCCAGGGCCCGGCTGGCCGCCTGGGTCTGTTCCACCTGATTGCTGGTCTGGGCATGGCTGTTCTGCATCAGCGCCACGGTCTCCCGGGTGCCGCTCTGCAGGCGCTGGATCATGCTCTGGATCTCGCCGGTGGCGACCTGGGTCTTTTGCGCCAGGGTGCGCACCTCATCGGCCACCACGGCGAAGCCACGGCCCTGCTCGCCGGCCCGGGCCGCCTCGATGGCCGCGTTGAGCGCCAGCAGATTGGTCTGCTCGGCGATGCCGTTGATGGTGGTGAGGATGGAACCGATGTTCTCGCTGTCATCGGCCACCCGGCGTACCTGGGTCACGGCGCGCTCGATTTCCGCGGCGAGGGTGGCGCAGTCGCTGACATTCTGCCGCACCACACGCTGGCCTTCGCTCACGGCGCTATCGGCCTGGGTGGCCGCCTGGGCGGCGCGTCCGGCATTGCTGGCGACATCCTGGGCGGTGGCGGTCATCTCCTGCATGGCGGTGGCCACCTGGTCGATCTCCTGCAGCTGGCGCTGCACGCCATCGCGGGTACGCTGGGCGATGTTGGAGGTCTGGGTGGCGGCCGTGTTCACGTCGCTGACCGAATGTACCAGCTGACCGATGAGGTGCTGCAGCGAACCGAGGAAGGCATTAAAACCGCTGGCGATGGCACCGAGTTCGTCGCGGCGATTGACCGTCAGCCGCTGGGTCAGGTCCCCATCGCCCTTGGCGATGTCGTCGAGCATGGCCACCATCTGCCGCAGCGGGCGGGCGATGCGCAGGCTGACCAGCCAGAGCAGCAGCAGGCCGCCGCCAGCCACCAGCAGGCCCACCAGCAGCATGCCGGCCATATCAGTACGGCGTTGCTCGCCGAGGGCCTGTTGCAGGAGATGCAGATCGCTGAGCACCGCCGCGCGGGGCAGCTGCAGGATCAACGTCCAGGTGGTGGCATTGTTGCCCAGGCGCAGCGGCAGATACACCTGATAGAGGTCGTGTTGGCTATCGAAGCGGCGGGTCACCCCATCGCCGAGTTGCGCCAGGCCCTGGGCCGCGTCGCCGAGTATCTGCGCGGCCGGCTGACCGAGCGCCTTGGGATCCCGGGTATAGGCCACCAGGGTGCCGCGGTTGGCGACCAGCGCCATGCTGCCCGCGCCCTCGTAGAGACCGGCGTTGGCCTGCTTGAGCTGCTCCTGGATAAAGGCCAGGGACAGGTCGGCGCCCACCACGCCCTTGAAGGCACCCTTGACGAGAATGGGCACGTTGAAGGAGGACATCAGGATCTTCTGTCCATTCATCTCGTAGGGTGCCGGATCGACGATGCAGGGCTTGAGGCTCTGCCGCGGGCAAAGGTAGTACTCACCCTCGCGGACCCCGGTGGGCAGCACCGTCTGGCTTTCCATGGTCGGCCCCAGGGGTTCCACCTTCAGGCCGCCCTCGGGTGTGCGATACCACCAGGGCATGAAGCGACCCGTGGCGTCATAGCCGGCTTCGCTGCGTCCGGCGTACTGGGCATCCGCGCCGTCGAAGGCATTGGGCTCCCAGCCCGCGTAGACGTCGAGCAGTTCGGGATTGCCGAGCAGGGTCTGCTGGAGCAGGTTGTTGAGGCCTTCACGGTCGATCCGCAGGGGCCGTTCGGCGCTGCTGTCGGCCTGGGCATTGAGTTGAGCGATACCGCGGGCGACCGTGAGCGGCAGATCCAGCTTCTGCATCAGGCTGCCGGCAATCGCCTGGGCCTGGGCATCCAACCGGGCCTGGGCAGCACGCTCGGCAAGCTGGGCGGTATGGGTGTCGACCAGGCTTTGGGTGCGCATGCCGGCAAAGAGCACATAACCGACGAGCGCCATGACCACGGCCAGGATGCAGCTCCCCGAGAGCAGCGTGATGGTCGTACGGACTGAGCGGAAAGACATCGACAACACTCCAGTGCTTGGGTGGCGCGAGGTTATCGGCAGTGCACCGCGCTACCTTTAGGTTTTTAGCGGCGCATCGCTGCCGACGAACCCCCTCCCAAGGGGAGCGGCGGGGGCGCGCAAATAGCCTTGCTAGACGCGGAAACGTCCCGCCAGCTGGCGTTGCTGCTCGGCCAGTTCGCGCAGTTGCTGGCCGGCGCGGGAGGCGCTGTCGGCTTCGCCGTGGACCGCCTGGGCGCTCTGGCCGATATTGACCACGTTGCGATTGATGTCCTCGGCCACCGCGCTCTGCTCCTCGGCGGCGCTGGCGATCTGCAGATTCATGCTGGTGATTTCGCTCACCGCCGCCAGGATGGTGTCCAGAGCGCGCCGGGTGGCCTCGGTCTGGGCGACCTGGGTGCTGGTCTGGGCGCCGCTGGCCTGCATCACCGTCACCGCCTCGCGGGTGCCCTGCTGCAGGCGCTGAATCATGCTCTGGATCTCGCCGGTGGCGACCTGGGTCTTTTGCGCCAGGTTGCGCACCTCGTCGGCCACCACGGCGAAGCCACGGCCCTGTTCGCCGGCGCGGGCCGCCTCGATGGCGGCGTTGAGCGCCAGCAGGTTGGTCTGCTCGGCGATGCCATTGATGGTGGTGAGGATGGAGCCGATGTTCTCGCTGTCCTCGGCGACCCGGCGCACCTGCTCCACCGCACGCTCGATCTCCTCGGCGAGGGCGGCGCTGCTGGCGACGTTCTGCTGCACCAGGCGCTGACCTTCGTTGACCGCGCCGTCCGCCTCGGTGGCGGCGCGTGCCGCGCGACCGGCATTACCGGCCACGTCCTGGGCGGTAGCGGTCATCTCCTGCATGGCGGTGGCCAGCTGGTCGATCTCCTGCAGCTGGCGCTCCACGCCATCGCGGGTGCGCTGGGCGATATGGGAGGTGTGCTCGGCCGCTGTGGCCACCTCGCCCACCGAGCGGATCAACTGGCCGATGAGGCCCTGCAGCGAGGCCAGGAAGCGGTTGAAGCCGCCGGCCATGGCGCCGACCTCGTCGCGGCGCTCGGTGGCGAGGCGCTGGGTCAGGTCGCCGTCGCCCTGGCCGATGGCGTCGAGCATGGCGACCATCTGCCGCAGCGGCCGGGCGATGCGCAGGCTGATCAGCCAGAGCACCAGCAGGCCGGCACCGGCGACCGCCAGGCCCACCAGCAGCATGCCGACCACATCCTGGTGGCGTTGGCTGCCCAGGGTGTCCTTGAGGCTATAGAGATCGGCCAGCACGGCTTCGCGGGGCAATTCGACGATCAGCGTCCAGACCTGGCGGTCGTCGCCGGCGAAACGCAACGGCAGATAGACCTGGTAGCGCTGGCTCTGGGCGTCGAAACGGCGGGTGACGCCTTCGCCCAGGTCCTTGAGCCCGGCCAGGGTCGTGCCCAGCACCGGTTCGGCCGGCTTGCCCAACTGGGCGGCGTCGGCGGTGTAGGCGACCAGGGTGCCCCGCCCGGCGACCAGGGCCATGCGGCCCACGCCGCCATAGAGACGACCATTGGCCTTGACCAGCTGGCGCTGGATGAAGTCCAGCGGCACGTCGGCGCCGACCACGCCCTTGAAGGCGCCACCGACCAGGATGGGCACGTTGAAGGAAGCGATCAGCACCTGCTGCTCGTTGACCGTGTCGGGCATGGGGTCGAGCACGCAGGTGGTGCGAGTTTCCCGTGGGCAGAGGTAGTACTCGCCTTCGCGTACGCCCGAGGGCAGGCGGGTCTGGCTTTCCACGGTCTCGCCAATCGGCTCCACCGTGACGTCGCCGTCGAGGGTCTTGTGCCACCAGGGGGTGAAGCGGCCTTGCTCGTCGTAGCCGGCCGCGGCGTCACCGCGATGGCGCTCGTCCTGGCCATCGATGGCATTGGGTTCCCAGACGGTATAGAGGCTGAGCAGGCCGGGCTGGCGCTTGAGGGTCTGGCCCAAGAGCCGGACCAGACTCTGGCGATCCAGGTCGACCTGCTGGTCGCCACCGCTGCCCATGGCCACGTTGAGCTGCGCCAGCTGGTTGGCGAGTTGCAGGGGAACGTCCAGTTGGCGCTGCAGCTGGTTGCCCACGGCTTCGGCTTCCGCGGTCAGCTGGGCCTCTGCGGCAGTGGCGGCCAGGGCCTCGGTATGGGTATCGACCAGCGTGCGGGTGCGCTGACCCGCGAGCAGGGTATAGGCGATCAAGGCGATCACCACCACCAGGATGCAGGCGCCGGCCAGCAGGGTGATGGCGGTGCGGATGGAGCGGGAACTCATGGGGGACTCCGGAGGGCGTTCAATGCCGTGGACTATCGGCGGCGCTGACGATCCATTGAGGCCTCCGGTCGCCTGCGCACGAACGTTGCCGGGCGCGACGCCCCTCTCTATGCTGTATCCGCCTCGATACCTGGAGATTCCCATGCGCCGTATCCTTCCCCTCGCAGGCCTGTCCTTGAGCCTGCTGCTGGTCGCCTGCCAGACCGTCAACACCACCTCGGGTGGCGCGGTCGGGGTGCAGCGCAAGCAGTACATGTTCAGCATGCTGTCCGAGCAGCAGGTCAACCAGATGTACGCCCAGTCCTATGCCAAGACGGTCAGCGAAGCCAAGGCCGCCGGCAAGCTGGCCAATGACAGCGCCGACGGCAAGCGCGTCGCCGCCATCGCCAAGCGTCTGATCCCGCAGACCGCGGCCTTCCGCCCGGATGCGGTGAACTGGGACTGGCAGGTCAACCTGGTGCAGAGCGACGAACTCAACGCCAATTGCGGCCCGGGCGGCAAGATCTTCGTCTACAGCGGCCTGATCGATCAGCTCAAGCTGACCGACGACGAGCTGGCGGCGGTGATGGGCCACGAGATCGCCCACGCCCTGCGCGAGCACAGCCGCGAGCAGATGTCGCGGGCCTATGCCATCCAGATGGGCGAGAACCTTGGCGGGGTACTGCTGGGCGTTGGCCAGGGCGGCATGCAACTGGCCGACCAGGTGTCCCAGGTGGCCCTGACCCTGCCGTTCAGCCGCGGCAACGAGAACGAGGCCGACCTCATCGGCCTGGAGCTCTCGGCCCGCGCCGGCTACAACCCCAATGCCGCCATCACCCTCTGGCAGAAGATGGCCCAGGCCAGCCAGGGCAAGCAGCCGGCGGAATTCCTCAGTACCCACCCGTCCGACGCCAACCGTACCAAGGCCCTGCAGGCGGCGATTCCCAAGGTGATGCCGCTGTACGAGGCGGCGAAGAAGGGTTGAGGGTTTGGTTGGGAGAGGAGGTTTCCCTCACCCCAACCCTCTCCCAGAGGGAGAGGGGGCGGCTCTGGCGCCGAGGTATAGCCGTAGGTTGGGCTGAGCACAGCGAAGCCCAACAGCATTACCGTCGCCGGGCGCTGTAGACCTTGAAGCCGTCGCGTTCCGCCAGGGTACGGCAGTTGCTGAAGGCCGCCTCGATCAGTGGCGGATAGCGCAGGAAGCTGTTCGCCACCAGGCGCAATTCGCCACCGGGCTTTAGATGACGCACCGCCTCGGCCAGCAGGGTCTCGGTGGTGCGGTAGTCGGTCTTCACGCCGCTGTGGAAGGGCGGATTGCTGACGATGGCGGCGAGGCCGGTGGGCGCCGCGGCGATGCCATCACCACTGATCACCGTTCCGCTCAGACCGTTGGCCGCCAGGGTCTGGCGACTGCTGGCCACGGCGAAGGCGTCCACGTCCAGCAGATGCAGGGTGCTGGCGGGATAGCGGCGAGCCAGGGCGGCGCCGACCACGCCGGCGCCGCAACCGAAGTCCAGCACCGCGCCCTCGGGCAGGCCGTCGAGCTGGTCCAGCAAGAGCGCCGTGCCCACGTCCAGCCGGCCATGGCTGAAGACGCCCGGCAGACTGAGAATGTCCAGGTTCACCCCAGCCCGCTCCAGCCGCTGGCGTTGCAGCCAGGCGTCGGGGCGCGGATCGGCTTCGGTGTGCGGTCCCTGCACCACCCACAGTTGGCAATGACGGGCGCTGTCGAGCTTGCTGGCCTTACCGAAGGCACCCAGCTGGCGCGCGGCGCGTTCGATACCGGCCTTCTTTTCGCCGACCAGATAGAGGCTGCCCTCGGCGGGCAGGCAGCGAGTCAGGGCGGTGAGCAGGAAGTCGGTGGCCTCGCGGGACTTGGGCAGAAACAGCACGGCACTGGCAAAGTCGCCCGCCGGGGGTTCGATCCCCAGGCTGACGCGACCCGGATAGCGCCGGACCAGTTGTTCGGCCTCGCCCGCATGCCAGCTCCACCCGCTGGCCGCGGGCAGGGTACCGAGCAGGTCATCGGCCGGCAAGCCGGCGAGCAGCAAGGCGCCGCCAAAGCGCTCGGGGTGACGGAGGAGGACTTCGCTGCGCGGATCCATGGGGCTACCTGGCGAAAAAAGCGCGAACTTTAGCAGACCACCCGGTGCGGCGTGCCGGCGAAATGCCCCTCGGCATTGGCGGCGAGCTGGCCGATGATCCGTTGACGCGCCTCGCGACTACCCCAGGCGTTGTGCGGGGTGACGATCAGTCGCGGAATGTCGCCGGCCAGCAGCGGATTGCCGTCGCGCGGGGGTTCCACGCTGAGCACATCGGTAGCGGCGCCGGCCAAGTGGCCGCGTCTCAGGCAGTCGGCCAGGGCCTGTTCGTCGACGATGCCGCCGCGGGCGGTGTTGACCAGGAAGGCCGTGGGCTTCATCGCGGCCAGTTCGGCGGCGCCCAGCATGCCGCGGGTCAGGTCGGTGAGCGGACAGTGCAGGGTCAGGGCGTCCACCTGGGGCAGCAGTTCGGCCAGCGGCAGGCTGCCGGGACGCGCCGGACGGCCGGGCAACTGACCCACCAGGGTCTGCATGCCGAAGGCTTCGGCCAGCCGCCTGACCGCGCTGCCCAATTCGCCGAGGCCGAGCAGGCCAAGGGTCTTGCCCTCCAGCTCGACGATGGGGTGATCGAGCAGACAGAACTGGCTGGCGGTCTGCCAGCGCCCGGCGCGGATATCCGCCTGGTAATCCGGTAGCCGCGTGGCCAGGGCCAGCAGCAGCGCCAGGGTATGCTGGGCGACCGAGGCGGTGCCGTAGCCCTGGCAGTTGCAGACGCGCACGCCTTGGGCGCGCGCGGCTTCCAGGTCGATGTTGTTGGTGCCGGTGGCGCTGACCAGCACCAGCTTCAAGTCCGGGCAGGCGGCCAGGATGGCGGCGTCCAGCACCACCTTGTTGACTATGGCGACCTGGGCGCCGGCCAGGCGCGCGGTGATCTCGTTCGGGGCGGTGGCGGGGTACAGCTCCAGCTCGTCGAACACCGCACGCAGCGGGGCCGGGTCCAGATCGCCCAGGTCGAGGGAGGCATAGTCGAGGAACACGGCGCGAGCGGGCATGACGACTCCAGCGGAAAGGGAAGGAGGCCCGAGCCTAGCAGCCGCAGGTCGTCCAGGAAAACCGCCCGGTTGTGGCTGGAGTATGCTGGGGGGATGAATTATCTCGCTCATCTGCACCTGGGCGGCCCCAGCCGCGAAGACCGTCTCGGCAGCCTCTATGGCGATTTCGTCAAGGGCTCGGCGGACGCCTGGCCGACCGGGATCGCCGCCGGCATCCGTCTGCATCGGCGCATCGACATCTATACCGACGACCACCCCCTGGTGATCCGGGCCAAGACGCGGCTGCCCGCGGCGCGGCGGCGAGTGGCCGGGCTGCTGGTGGATGTCTTCTTCGATCACTGCCTGGCACGCCTCTGGCACGACTACGCCGAGCAGCCACTGCCGGGCTTCGTCGCGGACTGCTACCAGACCCTGCTGGACGAGCCGGAACTGCCGCCGCGGCTGGCCCGCATCGCACCCCTGATGGCACGCCAGGACTGGCTGGGCAGCTACACGGACTTCGCCGTGCTGGAGCGAGTGGTGGAGGGCATGGCGCGACGGCTGTCGCGCCCGGAACTGCTGGCCGGCGCCTTCGCCGAGCTGGACGCCGCCTATGACGGCCTGCTGCAAGACTTTCGCGACTTCTATCCGCAGCTGCAGGCCTTTGCCGCCGCCGAACGGGCCGCGCGCGGTTCCAGCTGAATCCCGAGGCGGGCGGCGATGGCCGCCTGGCATTCACCCGCCAGCACCTGGCGCGGCCGGCCCTGGGGCAGGATGGGCGGCAGCAGTTCGATCCTCAGGGTGGTGCCGCCGTTGTCCAGCAGGCGCAGCAGATGGCTCACCAGGTCGTCGTCACCGATGAAGGCCGCGGCCCGGTCAGGCTCGCCGTGGCGCCAGTAGCTGAGCGCCACGGGTTGCAGCGAGGTGCCGGTGGCGATGGCCGGACTCAGCAGCCGGCCGTGAAAGGTGCGCAGCCCGCTGCCGTCGGTGGTGGTGCCCTCGGGAAAGAGCGCCAGCGACAGGCCCTGGGTCAGGCGCGTGGTCAGGGCCTCGCCCAGGGCATCGCCGCGCTCGGCGCCACGGCGGATGAACAGGGTACCGGCCTGGCGCGTCAGCCAGCCGGCGAAGGGCCAGTGGGCCACCTCTGCCTTGGACAGGAAACTCAGCGGCCGCAGACTGCCCAGGGCGACGATATCCAGCCAGGATACGTGATTGGCCAGCCAGAGATGGGTGCCGCGCGGCACCTCGCCGCTGACCTCCAGCCGCAACCGCAGCGCCCAGGTCAGCACCTGGAAGAAGCGCCGCGTCAGCCGTTGCCGCAGCACCAGGCAGGGCCGGCGACTCAGCGCCACCGCCAACGTCACCGTCAGGGCGAACAGTGCCCCGAGCAGCAGCGCGGCCAGCACCAGCAGCAGTCGCCGGGCGCGGCGCAGTCGCCTCATACCGCGGCCTTGAAGTGGCGGGCATAGCGCGGGCAGAGGTCTTCGCGCTTGAGCAGGATGAAGACGTCGGCCACGCCGAATTCCGGATCCCAGCAGGGCGCGCCGCAGACCTGGGCACCTAGGCGTAGATAGGCCTTGAGCAGGGGTGGCAGCTGCACCACCAGGTTGTCCGGCACGGCGACGAAGGGCAGCGGCCGCCGCGGCGTGGCGCGGATCGCTGGGATGCGTTCGTCCCGCGCCGCCTGGCGCAGCAGGGCGGCCGCCTGCAGGCCGCCGTCGGCCATGGGCACGCTGGCGCAGCCCATGAGGTAGCGGTAGTCGCCGCAGGCCATGATCTCGGCCAGTTCCGCCCACAGCAGGGCGATGGCCGCGCCGGTGCGATGCCCGGGCGCCACGCAGGTGCGGCCGATTTCCAGCAGCGGGCCCTGCAGCGTGTCCAGACCCTCCAGCTGGAATTCGCTCTCGCTGTAGAGACTGCCCAGCCGCTCGCGCCGACGGCCGTCGAGCAGCCGGGTGGTAGCGATCAGCTCGCCGCTGCGCAGGTCGCGCACGCCCAGGTGCAAGCAGTGAGCGTCGTAGGGGTCCTGGTCGAGGTTATCGGCGAAATGCACGCCGTAGGTACTGCCGAAGACCGCGGCTCGCAGGCGCTGGGCGGCGCGGATATCTGCAGCGGTCGACAGGCGTTCGGCGCGCAGCGCGGGCGGTGCGGACACTGGAATCGGCATGGCAGGGCTCCGGCAGTGGGTATGCAGCAAACCCTAGGTAGCCGGGATGACAGCCCCGTGAAGCGGCCGTGGCGATTGCGTGACGGGCGGTCGCGCACCGTTGCAGGGGCGCCCTCCAGATGCCTCCGGGCGCCAGGGGACTGACCGAACGCATTCGCAATTGCTAAGTTGGACGCGTAGACTGATGCGTCATCCTAAATTTTTCCCAGCATGAAGGTTCTGGCCATGCAGATCGCGGCGAACACGGCAGTATCCATCGACTACACTCTGACCAACGACGCCGGCGAAGTCATCGACAGCTCCGCTGGTGGTGCTCCGCTGGTGTACCTGCAAGGCGCAGGCAACATCATTCCGGGTCTGGAGCGTGCTCTGTCCGGCAAGCAGGCCGGTGACGAGCTGAAAGTGGCCATCGAGCCGGAAGACGCCTATGGCGAATACACGCCCGAACTGGTTGCCACCCTGGGCAAGGAAATGTTCGAAGGCGTGGACGAGCTGGAAGTGGGCATGCAGTTCCACGCGTCCGGCCCGGACGGCGCCATGCAGATCGTCACCGTGCGTGACATCGACGGCGACCAGGTCACCGTCGACGGCAACCATCCCCTGGCCGGCCAGCGCCTGAACTTCGACGTCAAGGTGGTCAACGTGCGTGCCGCCAGCGACGAAGAAATCGCCCATGGTCATATCCATGGCGAAGGCGGTCACCAGCACTAAGCCTGGCGACAGCTTTCCACGACGCCCGTGTCCGGCCTTGCCGGCGCGGGCGTCGTCGTTTGTGGAGTCCGTGCGGGGAGCGCCCTCACCCCAACCCTCTCCCAGGGGGAGAGGGGGCTTGTTTGGCGGTGTGGGCGGAGCGCGCCGTAGGTTGGGTTGAGGCGGCTCCATCGCCGAAGCCCAACAGCCAGAAACCATGGTATCCGGCGTGATGGTCCGGAGTTGTTGGGCTTCGCTGCGCTCAACCCAACCTACGCGGAAGATAGCCGTAGGTTGGGTTGAGGCGGCCTTATCGCCGAAGCCCAACAGCTGGAAACCATGGTATCCGGCGTGATGGTCCGGAGTTGTTGGGCTTCGCTGCGCTCAACCCAACCTACGCGGAAGATAGCCGTAGGTTGGGTTGAGGCGGCTTTATCGCCGAAGCCCAACAATCAGGAGTCGCTGTCGGGATAGGGTGTGTTGGGACGTCCGGCAAGCAGGGCTCAGGAGCGCACCACCAGCGCCTTGTTGCCTTCCTCACGTACCCAGAACAGCGTCGCCCCGGCCACGGCGGCAGGCATGAACAGGGCGTTCAGGCCGGGCACCAGCAGCGCCAGGTAGGTCACCCCGCCAAAGCCCAGGCAGCGCAGGCGGCGGGTGCGCAGCCAGGCGAGCATGCTGCGGAAATCCAGCTTGTGGTTGTCGGCGGGAAAGTCGATGTACTGCACCGCCATCATCCAGACGCCGAACAGGATCCACAGCGGCGCGGCGATCAGGTTGAGACCGGGGATGAAGGTCAGCACCAGCAGGCCCAGGGCGCGTGGCAGGTAGTAGCTCAGCTTGCGCAGTTCACGCTGCAGGGTGCGCGGCACCATGGTGACCAGCTCGGTGAGATTGAAGGGCGGGAAATCATCCTGCCCGCGCACCAGCACCTCGACCTTTTCCGCAAGAAAGCCGTTGAAGGGCGCTGCGACCAGGTTGGCCAGCATCGTGAAGGTGAAGAAGATGATCGCCAGCAACAAGAGCACGAACAGCGGCCAGAGCAGCCATTCGACGAAGCCCGCCCAGGCCGGCAGGCTCGGCATCAGTTGCTCCAGCCAGCCCTCGAAGCCGCGCACGGCGAAGGTGAGGATGGCGGCGTAGAGCAGCAGATTGATGGTGAGCGGGATGACCACGAAACGGCGCATGCCGGGGCGGGTCACCAGGCGCAGGCCTTCGGCGAAGTAGGCGGAGCCGGACAGCGGAGCGACAGCCATGAACATTCCTGACAGGTGGCGGGAAGGCACAGCTTACCTCAGGGCGCCATTGGCGAAGCGGTCGACATAGGCGCACCCTATGGTCTGGATTTAGAATGCTCGCTTCTATGGAAGGGCCATGCCCGTTAGGCTGAGCCCATCCTTGGACCCGGTGTCCGCCCGTCGACACCGGTCGCGCCCTCGCCAGGAGCGACGGGCGCTTGCGGAACGGCTCCGCACGCACACCGGCCGGCATGCCCACAGGGTGCGCCGGCCACTCTACTCTTAGGTCTGCCGGAGACCCCGGCAGGGAGAATGTCATGTCTGAAGTCAGCACCACGCGCCATTCGCGTCTCATCATCCTCGGTTCCGGTCCGGCCGGTTACACGGCCGCGGTCTATGCCGCCCGTGCCAACCTCAAGCCGCTCTTGATCACCGGCATGCAGATGGGCGGCCAGCTGACCACCACCACCGAAGTCGACAACTGGCCGGGTGATCCCCACGACCTGACCGGTCCGGCGCTGATGGAGCGGATGCGCGAGCACGCCGAGCGCTTCGAGACCGAGATCGTCTTCGATCACATCAACGCCGTGGACTTTGGCGGCAAGCCCTACACCCTCAAGGGTGACAGCGCCACCTACACCTGCGACGCCCTGATCATCGCCACCGGTGCCAGCGCCCGCTACCTGGGCCTGGCCAGCGAAGAGGCCTTCATGGGCAAGGGCGTGTCCGCCTGCGCCACCTGCGACGGCTTCTTCTATCGCAACCGCGAGGTGGCGGTGGTCGGCGGCGGCAACACCGCGGTCGAGGAAGCCCTGTACCTAGCCAACATCGCCAGCAAGGTGACCCTGATCCACCGCCGCGAGACCTTCCGCGCCGAGAAGATTCTGCAGGACAAGCTGCGCGCCCGGGTCGCCGAAGGCAAGATGGTGCTCAAGCTCAATGCCAGCGTCGACGAGGTGCTGGGTGACAACATGGGCGTCACCGGGGTGCGCCTGAAGAACAACGACGGCAGCACCGAGGAGTTGCAGGTGGCCGGTCTGTTCGTCGCCATCGGCCACACGCCCAACACCGCGCTGTTCGAAGGCCAGCTGGACAGCCACGACGGCTACCTGGTGGTGAAGGGTGGTCGCGAGGCCAATGCCACCGCCACCAACGTCCCGGGCGTGTTCGCCGCCGGTGACGTGGCCGACCACACCTACCGCCAGGCGATCACCTCGGCCGGTGCCGGTTGCATGGCCGCCCTGGACGCCGAGCGCTACCTGGATGGCTTGGGCGATCTGCAGGTCCTGTAAGCGCCTGATTGTCGCTTGACAACGAAAAACCCCGGCACTGGCCGGGGTTTTTTCGTTTCCGGGCTCTTCCGGCCTGCGACAAGACCTGGCTTGGCTGCCTTGACGACCCAGCTGGAAATGCAACGAGCCCCGGCCAATCGGTCGGGGCTCGTTTTTTGGGGTTTCCCTCACCCCGGCCCTCTCCCTGGGGGGAGAGGGGGAGGCGTGCCTCTTACTTGCCGTACACCGGCAGGCGGGCGCAGACGGCCTTGACCTTCTCGCGCACGGCATCGATCACCGACTCGTCGCCCATGTTGCCGAGGATGTCGCAGATCCAGCCGGCCAGCTCGCGGCACTCGGCTTCCTGGAAGCCACGGGTGGTGACGGCCGGGGTGCCGATGCGCAGACCGGAGGTGACGAAGGGCGAGCGCGGATCGTTCGGCACCGAGTTCTTGTTCACGGTGATGAAGGCGCGACCCAGGGCAGCGTCCGCATCCTTGCCGGTAATTTCCTGCTTGATCAGGCTGAGCAGGAACAGGTGGTTGTCGGTGCCGCCGGAGACCACGTCGAAGCCGCGCTCGATGAACACGCTGGCCATGGCCTGGGCGTTCTTGATCACCTGCTGCTGATAGGTCTTGAACTCGGGCTGCAGGGCCTCCTTGAAGCACACCGCCTTGCCGGCGATGACATGCATCAGCGGACCGCCCTGGGCACCGGGGAAGACCGCCGAGTTGAGCTTCTTCTCGATGGCTTCGTTGGCCTTGGCCAGGATCAGGCCGCCGCGCGGGCCGCGCAGGGTCTTGTGGGTGGTGCTGGTAACCACGTCGGCGAAGGGCACCGGATTGGGGTAGACACCGGCGGCGACCAGGCCGGCGAAGTGGGCCATGTCGACGAACAGGTAGGCACCCACGGCATCGGCGATGGCGCGGAAGCGGGCGAAATCCAGCACCTGGGAGTAGGCAGAGTAGCCGGCGACGATGACCTTGGGTTTGTGCTCCTGGGCCAGGCGCTCGACCTCGGCGTAGTCGATCAGGCCTTGCTCATCGATACCGTACTGGACGGCGTTGTACAGCTTGCCTGACGAGGACACGGTGGCGCCGTGGGTCAGGTGGCCGCCGTGAGCCAGGCTCATGCCGAGAATGGTGTCGCCGGCTTCGATCAGCGCCAGGTACACCGCCGAGTTGGCCTGGGAGCCGGAGTGCGGCTGGACGTTGGCGTAGTCGGCGCCGAACAGCTGCTTGGCGCGGTCGATGGCCAGTTGCTCGACCACGTCGACGTATTCGCAACCGCCATAGTAGCGCTTGTGGGGATAGCCTTCGGCGTACTTGTTGGTCAGCACGCTACCCTGGGCTTCCATGACCGCCGGGCTGGTGTAGTTTTCCGAAGCGATCAGCTCGATGTGATCTTCCTGACGCTGGGCTTCCTGCTGCATGGCGGCATACAGGTCGGCGTCGAAGCGGGCGAGGGTGGTTTCACGGCTGAACATGGCGGCAGGGTCCCCTGAGGCATGGCGAAGAGCGAACCCGGTTGGGCTCGTGAGGGGCAACATTCTACCCCATCGCGGGAACTCTGAGGTATGAGCGCCAGTCATGCGGTGGCGCCACCGGTCTCATGTCAGCACGGGAAACAGACCCTGACGTTCCAGGCGCTGGCGCAGCAGGTCCGGCGGCAAGGGGCGATCGAAGAGGAAACCCTGGACCTCGTCGCAGCCATGGGTGCAGAGGAAGTCCAGCTGCTCCTGCTCTTCCACCCCTTCGGCGATCACCGAGAGGTTGAGGCTGTGGGCCATGGCGATGATGGCCCGGGCGATCTGGGCATCCTGCTCGCCGTGGGGCAGGCCGTCGACGAAGCTGCGGTCGATCTTGAGGATGTCGATGGGGAACTGCTTGAGGTAGTTGAGCGACGAGTAGCCGGTACCGAAGTCGTCCACCGCGATGCACAGCCCTAGGCCCTTGAGTTCGCCCAGCAGTTGCAGGGCTTCGCCGACGTCGCGCATCAGGATGCTCTCGGTCAGTTCCACTTCCAGGCAGGCCGGTGCCAGACCGGTCTCGGCGAGGATGGCGGCGATGCGCTGGCCGAGCTGGCCATCGCTGAACTGGCGGGCGGAAAGGTTCACCGAGACCTTGGGGATGCGCACCTTGGCGGCGTGCCATTCGCGCATCTGCCGGCAGGCCTCGCGGATCACCCAGTCGCCCACCTGGACCACCAGGCCGATCTCCTCCAGCACCGGGATGAACTCCGCCGGCGAGACGTGTCCGCGCACCGGGTGCTCCCAGCGCAGCAGGGCCTCGACCCCGGTCAGGCGGCGGGTGTCGCAGCGATACTGCGGCTGGTAGTGCAGGCGGAACTCCCCCTGCAGGAGGGCATGGCGCAGATCGGCTTCCAGTTCCAGGCGTTCCAGCGCGCGGGCGTTCATCTCGGCCTGGTAGAACTGGAAGTTGTTCTTGCCCATCTCCTTGGCGTGGTACATGGCCGTGTCGGCGTTCTTCATCAGCTGGCTGAGCTCGCTACCGTCCTGGGGCGACAGGGCGATCCCGATGCTGGCGGAGACGAAGAATTCGCGGCCTTCGAGGATGAAGGCTTCGGCCAGCTGGGTAAGGATCAGCTCGCCGACGCGGATCGCCTGGGCCAGGGCGGCCTCGCGGGTTTCCAGGCCGGACAGCAGCAGGGTGAATTCGTCGCCCCCCATGCGCGCCACGCTGTCTTCGGTGCCGACGCAGGCGGTCAGGCGCATGGCCACCTCCTTGAGCAGGCGGTCGCCGGCGGCGTGGCCGAGGCTGTCGTTGATCGGCTTGAAGCGGTCGAGGTCGAGGAACATCAGCACCACCCAGCTGCCGTTGTGGCGGCTCTGCTGCAGGGCGTTGTGCAGGCGATCCTGGAACAGGGTGCGGTTGGGCAGCAGGGTCAGGGCGTCATAGTAGGCCAGGCGGTGGATGCGTCTTTCGCTGGCCTTGCGCTCGCTGATGTCGACGAAGAAGCAGACATAGCTCATCAGGTCGCCGTCGTCGTCGCGGATGGCAGTGATGCCGACCCAGGAGGGGTAGGGCTCGTTGTCGTGCCGGCGCTGCCAGAGTTCGCCTTCCCAGCTCTCCTCGGTGCGCAGCTGCTGCATCACGTGCTGCAGCTGGTTGGCTTCCTGCTTGTCGGCGCAGAGCATCATCGGTTGCTGGTCGAACACCTCTTCGGGGCTGAAGCCGGTGATGCGGGTGAAGGTGCGGTTGACCCGCACGATGTAGCCCGCCGGATCGGTGACCAGGATGGCGCCGGCCGAGTGGTCGAACACCGTGGCCGCCATGCGCATGTCCTTGTCCGTGCGGCGCTGGGCGGAGATGTCGCGGCAGATGCCGAGCAGGCCGGCGAAGCGCTCGTGGTCGTCCCACAGCGGCTTGAGGCGCAGCTCGATCTGCAGGGTATGCCCCTGGGCGTGCAGGCAGTCGAGCACCAGGGGCGCGAAGTGCTCGCGGCGCAACTCGGCCAGGGCGCGTGGATTGTCGAGGCTGCGCAGCAGCCGTTGCAGGGTGCGCCGGACCTCCTGCCACTGGCGCGAGTGCACCACCAGTTCGGCCAGGGTGCGCTGTTGCAGCTCACCGACGGGATAGCCGAGCAATTCCTCCACAGAGGGACTGATGTAGTTGAGCACCAGCTGGGCGTCGGTGGTGAAGATGACGTCGCTGATGCTTTCCGCCAGCTGCCGGTAGCGATTCTCGCTTTCGCGCAGGCGCTCGCTGGCCCGCACCATATCGGTGACATCCAGGGCCAGCCCGACCACGCTCGCCGCGGTGCCGTCCGCCGCACGGGCAAGGCGCTGCTCGCGCACGTCGAACCAGCGCCAACCGCCGTTGCGGTGCTGCCAGCGCAAGAGGCTGCTGCTGGGCTGGTCGGAGAGCGTCGGGCGCATGCTCACCACCCGCTCGTGCAGTTCGAGGTCATCCGGGTGCAGGCGCGCGCGACCGAGGCTGGCGAAGGCCTCCGGCGGATAGCCGAGCTTGAGGGCCAGTGAACGACTCTCGTAGGTCAGTTCGCCGCTGGCCACGTCATAGGTGTAGAGGGTGTCGGGGATGGCGCTGATCAGATTCGACCAGAAACTGTCGCGCTCGAGCAGGCGCAATTCGCCCAGCTTGCGCTGGGTGATGTCGTTGAGGCTGAGCAGGGTGGCGTCGAGGTGCCGGGGGTCGGCTGGCAGGTGCATGGTCAGCCAGAGGTGCCGTTCGCCCTCGGCGGTGCTGATGCAGGTCTCGAGCTCCAGTACCTGCTGGCCGGAGAGCAGGCCGGCCAGCAGGCGGTAGCGCTTGCCACCGAGCTGGACGTGGGAGTCACCTACCAGCCGCGCCCAGGCCTGGTCGAGGTGCTCGATGCCGAGCATTTCCAGGGCGCGCTGGTTGATCTCGGTGATGCGTACCTGGCGACCCAGGGTATCCAGCACATCGGGCTGGCGGGCGAACAACTCCGCCAGTTGCTCGGGGCGCTCCAGCCCCAGGTCGCGCATGCGGGGCCAGATGGCGCTCAGATCGACCACGCAGATGCCGGTGTGCACCCCGTTGAAGATGTTCTCATAGCGCTGGCGGGTGGTCTGGATGGTATCCAGGTTGCGCTGCTGGTCGGTGACGTCGCGCAGTACCCAGACGAAACCGTCCTGGGTCTGGGTACGGTCACGCAGGACCCGGGCGCTGGGCTGGCTGTCCGCCAGGGCATGGCAACTGACCGTGAAACGGCGTGGCTGCCCCTCCACCGTCAGGCTGATCAGGGCACCACTGTCCCGCTCGGCGGGCGTCAGGGCAACCAACGGGGGCAACAGACTGGCGAGGAAATACTGCTGGGCATCGTCGGGGGCGATGCCCAGCAGACGACCGGCCGTGGCGTTGACATGGACCAGGCGGCCATCGGCCTGGGTCATGCAGACGGCTTCCTCGATGCCGTTCAGGGCGGTGCCCGCCAGGCGCAAGCCACGCCGCGATGCGAGGGTGAGGGCACGCAGGCCCTGTTCTTCGCGCAGCAGCAGGTAGAGCAGAATGGCGGCCACCAGGCCGGACAGGCTGAACAGCGCCAGGCGGCCGAAGGAGGCGCCCAGCAACGTGGCGCCCACGTCTTCGCCGGGATGGGTACCCACCACCTGCCAGTTGCTGTAGGCCAGCTCCTGGCGGACCTCTTCGATGCCGCTCGCCGCCGGGATCGCGCCGACGCGGAACAGCAGGGTGCCCTGGGTGCGATCCTCCAGGCGCCAGTCGAGGCCCGATGGCACCCGGCTCGGCCGCCACAGGGATTCGAGCAGGGGCGCGCTGGTCAGCACCCACCAGCCGTCCTGCAGTTGAGGATCGCCGGCCAGCAGCACATAGAGGGGCGCGGCGCTGGCCTCGGCGTTGTAGCCGTAGCGGAAGTCGGCCTGACCGCTGCGGGCGATCAGTTGCTGGATGAAGGCGGCGTCCGGCGTATCACCCAGGCGCGCGGCGCGCAGGTTGGCATTGGCCGGCAGCCAGCGCACCTGTTGCAGGCCGGGAAAGAAGTCCTTGAGACTGAGCAGCAGATTGGGCGCCAGCGGCAGGGTCGGATCCAGCGACCAGCGCAGGGTGCTGCGCACGGCCTGGGCCTTGAGCGCCAGCCCGAATTCGACGGTGTTGGCCAGTTGCCGGGTCAGGCCTTCCAGCTGTTCGCGACGCAGGGCCTCGCGCTCGGCCACGCTGGCGAAGGCCTGCCAGAACATCAGGGCCAGCATGGCCAGCAGCGAAAAGATCAGCAGGCCGCGGGTCAGGCGTCGCGAGGAGGGGGCGAGCGGCTCTTCCGGCAGCGAGGAGGGCGGGCTATTCACGACGGACTGCGTTCCTGCAGAGGCGATGGCCGTTCGGCTGCGCCCGGTTCCGCGGGGCAGGGATGGCCTATGATAAGGGACCGGACGGTGTCTCCGCCGGTTTTTTCCGCGTGATCAGCGCCGGCGCTTTCGTCGCGCGGGGTTTCGACAGCGTTCGCTGCTGACGCCATACTGTGTCCCCTGTTTTTCATTCCGGTCCCAAGGTTCTCCCATGGCTCAATACGTCTACACCATGCACCGGGTCGGCAAGGTCGTGCCGCCCAAGCGTGAAATCCTCAAGAACATCTCCCTGTCGTTCTTTCCCGGCGCCAAGATCGGCGTGCTCGGTCTGAACGGCGCGGGCAAGTCGACGCTGCTGCGCATCATGGCCGGCGTCGATACCGAGATCGAAGGTGAAGCGCGGCCGATGCCCGGTATCAATGTGGGTTATCTGCCGCAGGAACCGAAACTTGATCCCGAGCAGACGGTTCGTGAGGTGGTCGAGGAAGCGGTCGGCCAGATCAAGCAGGCTCAGGCCCGCCTGGACGAGGTCTATGCCGCCTACGCCGAGCCGGACGCCGACTTCGACGCCCTGGCCGCCGAGCAGGCCAAGCTGGAAGCCATCCTCCAGGCCGCCGACGGCCACAACCTGGAGCGCCAGCTGGAAGTCGCCGCCGACGCCCTGCGCCTGCCGGCCTGGGACGCCAAGGTCGGTGTGCTCTCCGGTGGCGAGAAGCGCCGCGTGGCGCTGTGCCGCCTGCTGCTGTCGGCCCCCGACATGCTGCTGCTGGACGAACCCACCAACCACCTGGACGCCGACTCGGTGGCCTGGCTGGAGCATTTCCTCCACGACTTCCCCGGCACCGTGGTGGCCATCACCCACGACCGCTACTTCCTCGACAACGTCGCCGGCTGGATCCTGGAACTGGACCGCGGCCAGGGCATCCCCTTCGAGGGCAACTACTCCGGCTGGCTGGAATCCAAGGCCGCGCGCCTGACCCAGGAAGCCAAGCAGGAAGCCGCCCACGCCAAGGCCATGAAGGCCGAACTGGAATGGGTGCGCTCCGGCGCCAAGGCCCGCCAGTCCAAGTCCAAGGCCCGTCTGCAGCGCTTCGAGGAAATGCAGTCCCAGGAATTCCAGAAGCGCAGCGAGACCAACGAGATCTATATCCCTGCTGGTCAGCGCCTGGGCGACAAGGTCATCGAGTTCAAGAACGTCAGCAAGGGCTACGGCGATCGCCTGCTGATCGACGACCTGAGCTTCGTGGTGCCCAAGGGCGCCATCGTCGGCGTCATCGGTGGCAACGGCGCGGGCAAGTCGACCCTGTTCCGCATGATCATGGGCAAGGAGCAGCCGGATTCGGGCAGCATCGAGATCGGCGACACCGTGCAACTGGCCAGCGTCGACCAGAGCCGCGAGAACCTGTCCGACACCAAGACCGTCTGGGAGCAGGTCTCCGACGGCTCCGACGTGATCAAGATCGGCAACTACGAGGTGCCTTCGCGCAGCTACGTGGGTCGTTTCAACTTCAAGGGCGCCGACCAGCAGAAGTTCGTCAAGGACCTCTCCGGCGGTGAGCGCGGTCGTCTGCACCTGGCGCTGACCCTCAAGCAGGGCGGCAACGTGCTGCTGCTGGACGAACCCTCCAACGACCTGGACGTGGAAACCCTGCGCGCCCTGGAAGACGCCCTGCTGGACTTCCCCGGCGCGGCCATCGTGATCTCCCACGATCGCTGGTTCCTTGACCGTATCGCCACCCACATCCTCTCCTACGAGGATGACTCCAACGTGGTGTTCTTCGAAGGCAACTACACCGAGTACGAAGCCGATCGCAAGAAGCGCCTGGGCGAGGCCGCGGCCCAGCCCAAGCGGGTCAAGTACAAGAAGCTGGCGTAAGCGTCCGCCGAAACGCCGCTGGGGAAACCCAGCGGCGTTTTCTTTTGTCTCGTTGCTGCGGGAGGCCTGAACGTTGTTTTCAGTGCCGTCAGCCTCACGCCCAACCCCTGATGGAGAAAACCCGATGCTGTCTAGCCGTTCCCGCCTGTCGCTGCTGCTCTCCGCGGCCCTGGCCACCCCCGCCCTGGCCGACGAGGTCCAGGTGGCCGTGGCCGCCAATTTCAGCGCGCCGCTCAAGGCCATCGGCGAGCAGTTCACCCGGGACACCGGTCATCAGCTGGTGATTTCCAGCGGCGCCACCGGCCAGCTCTATACCCAGATCAGGAACGGCGCGCCCTTCGCGGTCTTTCTCTCTGCCGATGACACCACTCCGGCCAAGCTGGAAAGCGAAGGCGCGGCGGTCAAGGGCTCGCGCTTCACCTATGCCATCGGCACCCTGGCGCTCTGGTCGCCCAAGTCTGGCTATGTGGACGGCGAGGGCGCGGTACTCAAGCAGAACGCCTTCACCCACCTGGCCGTGGCCAATCCCAAGACCGCGCCCTATGGCCTGGCCGCCACTCAGGTGCTGGCCAAGCTGGGCCTGACCGAGGCGGTGGCGGCCAAGCGGGTCGAAGGCCAGAACATCACCCAGACCTACCAGTTCGTCGCCACCGGCAATGCCGAGCTGGGCTTCGTCGCCCTGTCGCAGATCTACCAGGACGGCAAGATCAAGGAAGGCTCGGCCTGGATCGTGCCGGCCGCGCTCTATGAGCCGATCCGCCAAGACGCCGTATTGCTGGACAAGGGCCAAGAGCAGCCGGCGGCCAAGGCGCTACTGGCCTATCTCAAGGGACCCCAGGCGGCCGCGGTGCTCAAGGCCTACGGCTACCGGCAGTGATCCCATGACCCTGAGCGCGGCGGACTGGGCGGCGATCCGCCTGACCCTGGAACTGGCCAGCGTGACCACGCTGCTGCTGCTGGTGCTGGGGACGCCCCTCGCCTGGTGGCTGGCACGCACCCGCTCCCGGCTCAAGGGGCCCGTCGGCGCCCTGGTGGCCCTGCCGCTGGTCTTACCGCCCACGGTGATCGGCTTCTACCTGCTGCTGGCCATGGGGCCGGAAGGCTGGGTGGGGCAGTTGACCGAAGCGCTGGGCCTGGGTCGGTTGCCCTTCACCTTCGCCGGGCTGGTGGTGGGTTCGCTGTTCTATTCGCTGCCCTTCGTGGTGCAGCCGCTGCAGAACGCCTTCGAGGCCATCGGTCCACGTCCCCTGGAAGCGGCGGCTACCCTCAGGGCCGGCCCCCTGGATACCTTCTTCCATGTGGTGCTGCCGCTGGCGCGACCGGGCTTCGTCACCGCCGCCATCCTCGGCTTCGCCCATACCGTGGGCGAATTCGGCGTGGTGCTGATGATCGGCGGCAACATCCCCGGGCGCACCCAGGTCGTCTCCACCCAGATCTTCAATCACGTGGAAGCCATGGAATATCCCCAGGCGCACCTCCTCGCCGGCGGCATGCTGGTCTTCTCCTTCGTGATCCTGCTGCTGCTCTATGGTCGCCGCGGGCGGTCGGCCTGGACATGAGTCTCGCGGCGAGATTCCAACTCGCGCACCCGGGGTTCACGCTGGACGTGGACCTGGCGTTGCCCGGCAGCGGCGTCACCGCGCTGTTCGGCCCCTCGGGCTCGGGCAAGACCAGCTGCCTGAGGTGCGTGGCCGGCCTCGAAACCGCGGCCCGCGGTAGCCTGGTGGTGGCCGGCGAGACCTGGCAAGACAGCGAACGCGGGCTGTTCCTGCCGCCGCACCGGCGCGCCCTGGGCTACGTCTTCCAGGACGCCAATCTGTTCGAGCACCTGGACGTGCGTCGCAATCTACTGTTCGGCTGGAGGCGGGTGGCACCGGGCGACCGGCGGCTGGCGCTGGAACAGATCGTCGAGCTGCTAGGCATCGAAGGACTGCTTTCGCGCATGCCGGCGCGCCTGTCTGGCGGCGAACGCCAGCGGGTCGGCATCGCCCGAGCGTTGCTGACCAGTCCGCGCCTCCTGCTCATGGACGAGCCCCTGGCGGCGCTGGACGCCGAGCGCAAGGCCGAGATCCTGCCCTACCTGGAACGCCTGACCCGAGAGCTGGCGCTGCCGATCCTCTATGTCAGCCACGCCCCCGACGAGGTGGCGCGGCTGGCCGATCACCTGGTGCTGCTGGAGCGGGGCCGGGTGCTGGCCAGTGGGCCGACCACCGAGGTATTGGCGCGCCTCGACCTGTCCATCGCCCTGGCCGAAGACGCCGGAGTGGTGCTGGAAGGGCGGGTGCTCGGCCATGACCCGGACTACGGCCTGCTCAGTCTGGGCCTGCCGGGCGAGCAGCGCGTATTGCTCGCCCATGCGCCGCTGCCGTCCGGGCAGGCGCTACGCATCAAGGTACTGGCGCGAGATGTCAGCCTGAGCCTGGAACGCCAGCACAGCAGCATCCTCAATGTGCTGCCCGCTACCGTCGCCGAGATCGCCCCGACCCGCTCGCCCGCCCAGGTGCTCTTGCGCCTGGACCTGGGCGGTACGGCGCTGCTGGCGCGGATCACCCGTTATTCGCTGGAGCGCCTGACGCTGCAGCCGGGCAGTCG
The DNA here is from genome assembly GCF_036884265.1 of Pseudomonas benzopyrenica. Classification (NCBI taxonomy): domain Bacteria; kingdom Pseudomonadati; phylum Pseudomonadota; class Gammaproteobacteria; order Pseudomonadales; family Pseudomonadaceae; genus Pseudomonas; species Pseudomonas benzopyrenica. Next base: position 768,724 of record NZ_CP145723.1, read on the forward strand.
GGTCTGGGCGCAGCTCAAGTCGGTGGCCGTATTAGCCTGAAGCTGCCGCAGGCCGGAGTCGCTCCAGCAGAAAATCCACCAGCACCCTGACCGCTGCCGGCAGCTGGCGATCCGGTGGATAGAGCAGCCAGGCGGTGCCCTGGTAGGGACCGAGGTATTGCCAGTCGGGCAGTACCCGCAGCAGGCTGCCGTCGGCCAGACCGGCTTCGGCGGCAAAGGCCGGCAGGCAGGCGATGCCGAGGTCGGCGAGGGTGGCTTCCAGGCGCACGCCGCTGTGATTGCAGGCCAGGCGGCCGCGCACCGTCACGCTTTCCACCCGGTCGCCGCGGCGCAGTTGCCAGCGCTGGTCGCCCGGAGTTTCGCCCAGGTACAGGCAATCGTGTTCGGCCAGTGCCTGGGGCTGCTGCGGCGTGCCGCGCCCTTTTAGATAGGCCGGGCTGGCGCAGAGCACGAAGTCCATCTCCCGCAGCGGTCGGGCGACGAAGCCGGCAGGCGGCTGCTCGGTGATGCGCACCAGCAGATCCTGGTCGTCGGCGATGGGGTCCAGCGGGCGGTCGTCCAGGCGCAGTTGCAGATCCACTTCGGGATAGCGCTGGAAGAAGTCCGGCAGCAGCGGCGCTATCAGCCGGTAGCCGACCGCCTTGGGCACCGCCAGCCGCACCTGGCCGCGAGGTTCTTCGCGGTGCTGCAGGCCACTGTCCAGTGCCGCGCCGGCGGCGGTTAGCAGTTGGCGGCAGTGGCCAAGCACCTCGCGGCCGGCCTCGCTCAGGCGCAGCTGGCGGGTGGTGCGCTGCAACAGGCGCACGCCCAGCTCCCGCTCCAGCCGCGCCACCTGGCGACTCACCGCCGAAGGCGTGGCGTCCAGCAGCCGGGCGGCGGCGGTGAAGCTGCCGGTCTCCACCACCTTGGCGAAGGCGACCATGCAGGGCAACAGGGGAAGGGCGCGCAGAAGGTCCATGCCGGAATCCATGGGAAGCAATGGGGCCGGGAAGACTGTCATTGCTTCCCCAGCGGAACAAGAGCTATGCACGCGAACGGGCTTATGGTGCCTACCTAGGGCGGGCACACTGGCGGCCTGTCCAAGGAGAAACCGTCATGTCGCAACGCCCCACCTTCGGCCTCGCCGAAGGCCTGCTGCTCGCCACCGCCCTGGTCTGGGGGACCAGCTACGCCGTGGTCAAGGACGCCGTGGTGCTCTATCCGGTGCTGGGCTACCTGGCGCTGCGTTTCTGCCTCACCGCGGCGCTGTTGCTGCCCACTCTGAGGGGCGAGGGCCGACGGGCCTGGCGACCAGGAATACCGACCGGTCTGTTGCTATTGGCGATCTTTCTCGCCGAGACCTATGGCGTGGCCCTGACCAGCGCCAGCAACGCCGCCTTTCTCATCAGCCTCTGCGTGGCCCTGACCCCCTTCGCCGAATGGTGGCTGCTCGGCCAGCGCCCCGAGGCCCGTGCCCTGGGCGCCGCGACGCTGGCGGTGGCGGGCGCCGGGCTGCTGACCCGTGGGGTGACCCTGAGCTTCAACCTGGGGGACGGCCTGATCCTGCTGGCGGCCGTATTGCGCGCGGTCAACGTCTGCGTGGTGCGCCGGCGCCTGCAGCAGGCCAGTGCCCCGGTGCCGGCCCTGGCGCTGACCGCGGTGCAGACCGGCGTGGTGGGCCTGGCCTGTCTGCTGCTGTTCGTCCTGGGCCCGGGTCTGGCGCCGCTGCCCATACAGCCAGGCTTCTGGCTCGCCACCGGCTACCTGGTGCTGTTCTGCACCCTGGGCGCCTTTCTCGCCCAGAACTATGCCCTGGGCCGCACCAGCGCCACCCGCGTCGCCCTGCTGATGGGCGCCGAGCCGCTGTTCGGCGCGCTGTTCGCCAGCTTCTGGCTGGACGAACGCCTGGGCCTCTGGGGCTGGCTGGGCGGCCTGCTGATCGTCATCGCCTCGCTGTGGGGGACGTTGCCGCGGCGGGCGCCAGACTATTCGAACACGATCCGCGGGAAATAGAAGCCAACCACCCAGTTGGGCACGTCGACGATCTCGCTGATGCGCAGGTCGCCACAGACCGAACAGAGCAGATAGGCCTGTTCCGCCGGCAGGTTGCGGGTCTGCCCGAGCCAGTCGATGGCGCCGCTGACGGCCATGCGCGCCGCAGCCAGCAGGTCCGGCCCGACGCCGGTGAAGACCTCGTAACCCGCGCCGTCCAGGTGGCGGGTGACCGGCCCCGGGGTGCTGAAGCGCGGCATGGCCAGCGGCTGCTGCTTGATCAGCTCGAAGGTCGCGGTGACCGCCATGGCGGTCTCGATGGCGGTGCCGCAGACCTCACCATCGCCCTGGGCAGCATGGGTATCGCCGATGGAAAACAGCGCTCCGGCTACCTCCACCGGCAGGTAGAGGCTGGTGCCGGCGGCCAGGTCGCGGATATCCAGGTTGCCGCCCACCCGCCGCGGTGGCACCACCGAGTGCAGACCTGGCGCAGCAGGAGCCACCCCCAGGGTGCCGGCGAAAGGCTTGAGTGGGACCCGCGCCAGCTCGCCGAAGGCGGCCGGTGTCTGCCCGCCGCGGTCGTAATGCCAGAGCTGCAGCACCGGGTCCGGAAACTGGTCGGCGAGCAGGCCGAAGCCGGGTATGTTGGCGGTCCAGCCAAAGCCGCTGGGGGTGAAGCTGTCCAGCGTCACCTTGAGTACATCACCGGGCTCGGCACCCTCGATCCACAGCGGGCCGCAGACCGGATTGACCCGCTCGAAGGGCAGGGTGGCGACGTCGGCGGCGCTGGAGTGGGCGTGGAAGTGGCCGTCCGCCGCGTCACGGCAGGCAAAGCTCACCGTCTCGCCCGGCGCGACCTCCAGCGCCGGGGCGAGGCTGTGATCCCAGCCACAATGGCAGTGCTGGCTGTGCAGGGTCTTGATCATCGGGAGCCTCCGCGGCGGGTCTGTGCCTAATGGACGGCGTCGTTCGCCTTGAATTCCGTGGTCCGGCCGCTGAGCCTGAGGAAGGCCAGCACGGCCAGACCCAGCACCATCCAGCAGCTGCCGCCGACCTTGGCGTAGATGTCGGCGTTGAACAGCACATAGGCCAGTACGATGAAGCCGAGCAGCGGGACCAGCCCATGCAGCAGCGGGCGCTCGGCGCCGCGGTGGTGCCAGGCCACTGCCACATGCAGGAGCAGGAAGGCGGTCAGCGCACCGAAGTTGCACATGGAGGCGAGCAGATTGATCTGGCCGACAAAGAACAGGCCCAGTCCCAGGCTCAGCGCTGCCACCAGCAGGATGGCGCGCTGGGGCACTCGGGTCACCGGATGGATCTGGCGCAGGAACTGCGGCAGCTGGCGGTCGCGGGCCATGGCGAACAGCAGCCGGGAGGTGGCGGCCTGGGCCACCAGGGCATTGGCGATGGCGGCACCGATGGCCACCGCCAGGGCGATCACCACCTGCAGCCAGGGGCCGGCGATCAGTCGGCCGATCTCGTAGAAGGCGTTGTTCGAGGCATCGGCGTCGGGGTACTGGATCAGGTTGGGTTGCAGCAGGGCGGCTAGCCAGGTCTGCACCATGAACAGCGCGGCCACCAGGGTCAGGGCCAGTAGGGTGGCGCGACCCACCACGCGGCTGCCGCCGCGGGTTTCTTCGGAGAGGGTGGAGATGGCGTCGAAGCCGAGAAAGGACAGCACCGCCACCGACAGGGCGCTGAAGATCAGCGGCAGGGAGAATTCCTGGGAGTTGTACAGCGGCTTCAAGGTCCATTCGGCGCCGTTGACCCCGCGGCTGATGGCCAGGGACGCCAGCACCACGAACACCAGCAGCACCGCCAGCTGGCCATAGAGGAACAGCCGGTTGGCGCGGGCGGTGGTCTCGATGCCACGCAGGTTGACCAGGGTGTTGAGGCCGACGAAGAAAACGATCCACAGCGGCTGGGGAATGGCTGGGATGACGTTTGCCATGGCGTTGGCGCCGATCACATAGAGCAGGGTGGGTACCAGCAGGTAGTCGAGCAGGATGGCCCAGCCAGCAAGAAAGCCCAGCGCCGGATGCAGGCCGCGACCGACGTAGGCATAGACCGAGCCGGCCACCGGAAAGGCGCGCGACATCTGCTGGTAGCTGACCGCGGTGAACAGCATGGCGACGAAGCCGATGAGGTAGGTGAGGGGCACCATGCCATGACTGGCATCGAACACCCCGCCAAAGATGGAGAAGGGGGCGATGGGCACCATGAACACCAGACCGTAGATCAGCAGGTCCTTCAGCCCGAGCTGGCGCTTGAGTTCCTGGGTGTAGCCGAAGCGGGCGAGGTCGGCGCTGTCGCCGGACGGAGCGTGCTGAGTCATGGGGGCTTCCTCGAAGGGGCGGGGTAGGCTCGACTCTAGGCCAGGGTGGACGCTGGCCCCATCCATAAAAGTGCTAGGTTTGCAGCAGCGCTGTCGTGACTGGCAGAACCTTTGCTTCGCGTTCCCCATCGTGATCCAGGGGAGGAGCTCCAAGATGCATGCCGATCTGCTCACCATTAGCCGCCGCCTCGTCGGATTGCCCACGCTCGACGCCTGTCTGGATACGGTGCAGGCCAGCGCTGATCGCCTCGGCTGCAAGGCGCTGATCTACGACTACGCCCCGGTGCCGCTGAGCCACGAGGGGGTGCTCATCACGCCCTCGGTGTTCAAGGTGCGCAACGCCCCGGCGGACATGCAGGCCTTCTGGTGCGAGCGCGGCTATTACCAGATCGATCCGGTGCAGCAGTGCGCCAGCCGGCGCGCGGCACCCTTCGTCTGGTCGTTTCGCAGCGAAACCCGTAGCGCCCTGCGCGAGTATCTGGGTGACAGTCATCGGCCGGTCACATGCTATGTGCGGGACAGCGGCCTCGCTACCGGGGTGACGGTACCGCTGCACCTGCCCGGCGGTGCATTCGCCACCCTGACCGGCATCCTCGATGCCGATGCCCCGGACGCCGAGGCCGCCGGCGAAGCCTGTCTAGGCGCCTTTCTGGTCCTCGCCCATGCCTTCCAGGCCCGCGCCGACGAATTGCTCGCGCCCGCCGAGCGGCGCTGCGGCCAGATCCGCCTGACGCCGCGCGAGCGCGAATGCCTGCAATACTCGGCCAAAGGCCTGACCGCCAAGCGCATCGCCGCGACCCTCAACCGCTCCACCGCCACGGTCAACCTGCACCTCAACTCCGCGGCTCGCAAACTGGGGGCGCGCAACAGGGTCGAGGCGGTGGTGCGGGGGTTGCACTATCGGCTGGTGGAGCTCTGAGTAAACTGGCCAGATCCGTGGGGTGATCGACCTTGTGCCACCCCCGCTGCGGCCTGACACTGGGGCCTCATCTGCCAAGGAGAGTCCCCCATGAGCGCTGCCCGTCCCCCCGTTCCTCCCTTTACCCTGGAGTCCGCCCAGCAAAAGGTCCGCGCCGCCGAAGACGGCTGGAACAGCCGCGATCCGGCCAAGGTGGCCCTGGCCTATACCGCCGACAGCCGCTGGCGTAATCGCTCGGATTTCCTCCAGGGCCGCGCCGCCATCGAGGCCTTTCTCACCCGCAAGTGGCAGCGCGAGCACGAGTACCGGCTGATCAAGGAACTCTGGGCCCATGACGGCGCGCGCATCGCCGTGCGCTTCGCCTACGAATGGCGGGATGAAGACGGCCAGTGGTACCGCGCCTACGGCAACGAGAACTGGCACTTCGACGACCAGGGCCTGATGGCCGAGCGTCACGCCAGCATCAACGACCTGCCGATCAGCGAGGCCGAGCGGCTGTTCCACTGGCCCCAGGGGCGGCGGCCGGACGATCATCCAGGGTTGAGCGAGCTGGGGTTGTAAGACTTGGATAGGGCGTAGCCTGGACCGGGGCGTTGCCTTGTCCACCGGGTGCGGCTGTAGGTCTCGGTGGAAAACGCGATGGATGACCCGCCGCGAAGGCTGGCCATCCGCGACAGCAGGTCGGATCTAGTCAGGACGCTGCTCCGGATTGCGCCGCAACCGCCCCACCACCCGCAGCACCAGCACGAAGAACACCGGCACGAAGACCAGCGCCAGGGTGGCGCTGAGCATGCCGCCGATCACCCCGGTGCCCACCGCCTGCTGGCTCGCCGAGCTAGCGCCGGTGGCCAGGGCCAGGGGGACCACGCCGAGGATGAAGGCCAGCGAGGTCATGACGATGGGCCGCAGGCGTAGCCGGGCGGCACGGCAGGTGGCCTGGTACAGGTCCAGGCCGCCGTCGTGCAGGCTCTTGGCGAATTCGATGAGCAGGATGGCGTTCTTCGCCGTCAGGCCGATCACCGTGATCAGGCCGACCTTGAAGAAGACATCGTTGGGCATGCCCCTCAAAGTCACCGCCAGCACCGCGCCGAGCACCCCCAGGGGCACCACCAGCAGCACCGCGGTGGGAATCGACCAGCTCTCGTAGAGGGCGGCGAGGCAGAGGAACACCACCAGCAGCGACAGCCCCAGCAGCACCGGTGCCTGGCCGGCGGAGAGGCGTTCCTGCAACGACAGCGCCGTCCACTCCAGGGCGAAGCCCCGCGGCAGCTCCGCGGCCAGGCGTTCCAGTTCGGCCATGGCCTCGCCGGTGGTGTGACCGGGCAGCGGCTCGCCGGACAGGCTGATGGCCGGATAGCCGTTGTAGCGCGACAGTTGCGCCGCACCCTGGGTCCAGTCGGCGCTGACGAAGGCGGACAGGGGTACCATGCGCCCGCGCTCATTGCGCACCTCCAGGCGCAGCAGGTCGTCCACCTGGCTGCGGGTGTCCAGTTCGGCCTGGACGATCACCTGCTGCATCCGGCCGCGATTGGGAAAGTCGTTGACGTAGCTGGAGCCCAGAGCGGTGCCCAGGGTTTCGCCGAGGGCGGCGAAACCCACTCCCAGGGCGGCGGCCTGGCGGCGATCCACCACCAGTTGCACCTGGGCGCTGTCGGCCAGGGCCGTTTCCCGCACGTAGGCGATGATCGGATTGCCCGCCAGCTTGGCCTGCAATTCATCCCGCGCCGCCTTGAGCGCCACCTGGCCGCGATTGGACCTGTCCTGCAGGCGCACCTCGAAACCGCTGGAGGTGCCCAGGCCTTCCACCGGCGGTGGCAGCACGGCGAAGCCCTGGGCCTCGCTCTCGCCGGCCAGGGCGGCATTGGCGCGCTCGGCGATGGCCGCGGCGGAATCGGCCGGGCCGCGGGCGGACCAGTCCTTGAGGGTGGTGAAGGCCAGGGCGGCGTTCTGGCCGCTGCCGGAAAAGCTGAAGCCGAGCAGGACGAGATCGTTGGCCACCCCCGGCTCCTCGGCGTAATGGCGCTCCAGGCGTTCGATCACCTTGAGGGTGCGCTCCTGGGTGGCGCCGGGCGGCAGCTGGATGTCGGTGATCAGATAGCCCTGATCCTCGGTGGGCAGGAAGGCACCGGGTAGCCGGCCATAGAGCGCTACCAGGGCCGCCAGCAGGACGGCGAACAGCACGAGATTGGGCAGCAGGCGGCGGATGGCGCGGGCCACCCAGCCCTCGAAACCGCCGGTCAGGCGCTCGAAGCCCCGATTGAAGGCGCCGAAGAAGCTGCCGCGGGCATGGGCGCCCTGGGCAATCGGCTTGAGCAGGGTGGCGCACAGCGCCGGGGTCAGGCTCAGGGCGAGAAAGGCGGAGAAAAGGATGGCCACCGCCATGGACGCCGAGAATTGGCGATAGATGACGCCGACCGAGCCGCTCATGAAGGCCATGGGCACGAAGACCGCGGTCAGCACCAGGGTGATGCCGACGATGGCGCCGGAGATCTCGCCCATGGCCTTGCGGGTGGCCGCGCGGGGATCGAGGCCCTCCGTGGCCATGAGTCGCTCGACGTTCTCCACCACCACGATGGCGTCGTCCACCAGGATGCCGATGGCCAGCACCATGCCGAACAGGGTCAGCACATTGATCGAATAGCCCAGCGCCAGGAGCACGGCGCAGGTGCCCAGCAGCGCTACCGGCACCACCAGGGTCGGGATCAGGGTGTAGCGCAGGTTCTGCAGGAACAGGTACATCACCGCGAACACCAGCGCCATGGCCTCCAGCAGGGTATGGATGACCTGGGTGATGGAGATCTCGACGAAGGGCGCCGTGTCGTAGGGGATGTCGTATTTCATCCCGGGTGGAAAATACTGGGACAGCTCGGCCAGCTTGGCGCGCACGGCCTGGGCGGTGGCCAGGGAGTTGGCGGTGGGTGCCAGCTGCACCCCCACCGCCACCGAAGGCTTGCCGTCCAGCCGCGTGCCGAAGTTGTAGCTCTGGCTGCCCACTTCGATCCGGGCCACGTCGCCCAGGGTCACGCTGGAACCGTCGGCTCCGGCGCGCAGCAGGATGCCGGCGAACTCCGCGGGGTCGCTGAGCTGGCCCTTGATCAGCACCGGCGCGGTCAGTTCCTGGCCAGCGGGGGCCGGTAGCTCGCCAATACTGCCGGCCGCCACCTGGACGTTCTGCTCGGCGATGGCCCGGGTCACGTCCGCCGGGGTCAGGCCGACCGCCACCAGGCGACTGGGATCGAGCCAGACGCGCAGGGCGTGCTCGGCACCGAACAGCTGGGCCTTGCCCACGCCGTCCAGGCGGCGCAGTTCGTTGACCACGTTGCGCGCCAGGTAGTCGCTCAGGGCGGTGGTGTCGAGGCGCTCGTCGGTGGCGGAGAGGGTGACGAACATGAGGTAGCCGGCCGAGGTCTCCTCGATCTGGATGCCCTGCTGGGTGACCGCCCGCGGCAGGCGCGGCTCCACCACCTTGAGGCGATTCTGGATGTCCACCTTGGCCAGTTCCGGATCGGTACCGGGTTGGAAGGTCACGGTCAGGGTGGCGCTGCCCTGGCTGCTGCTGGAGGAGAAATAGAGCAGGTGATTGACGCCATTGAGTTCCTGTTCGACGAGGCTGACCACGCTCTCGTCCAGGGTCTGCGGCGAGGCGCCCGGATAGGTCAGGTACAGCTCGATCTGCGGCGGCGCCACATTGGGGTACTGGGCCACCGGCAACTGCGGGATGGCCAGCAGCCCGGCGAGCAGGATGAACAGCGCCACCACCCAGGCGAACACCGGGCGGTCGATGAAGAAGTTGGCCATCAGCGCACCTCCGCCGTGGCGGCCTGGGCTTCCTGGGGTTCCACCACCAGGCCCGGCTGCGCCTGTTGCAGACCGGAGAGCAGTACGCGCTCACCGGCGGCGAGGCCGGACTCCACCACCCAGCGACCTTCGACCACCGGGCCCAGGCGCACCTCGCGCAGGGCGATCTGGTTTTCGGCATCCACCACCCAGACCTGGGCCCCGCCATCGACGCTGCGCTGCACCGCCTGCTGGGCGACGCTCAAACCCTGGTCGAGGCGCGCCTGCTCCAGGCGTACCCGCACGAAGCTGCCCGGCAAGAGGTCGCGTCGTGGATTGGGAAACTGGCTGCGCAAGGTGATCTGCCCGGTGTTGGCGTCCACCGTGAGATCGGCGAACAGCAGGCGGCCGCTCTCGGGGTAGGGGCTGCCATCCTCCTGCAGCAGCGTCACCCGTGCCTGATCCGGCGCCACCTGCTGCAGCCGGCCGTCCCTCAGGGCATCGCGCAGCGCCTTGAGCTGGCGGGTCGACTGGGTGACGTCGGCATGGATGGGATCCAGCTGCTGGATGATCGCCAGGGGCGTGGCATCGCCCTGGCCGACCAGCGCGCCCTCGGTGACCAGCGCCTTGCCGATGCGCCCGGCGATGGGCGCGGTGACCGTGGCATAGCCCAGATTCAGCCGCGCCCGCTTGAGCGCCGCCCGGGCCGCCGCCACCTCGGCCTCCGCCTGCAGGCTGGCGCCACGCGCGTTGTCCTGCTCCTGGCGACTGATCGCCTCGCTCTCGACCAGTGCCGCATAACGCTCGGCCAGGCGCCGCGCCTGGAAGGCGCTGGCCTCGGCCTTGCGCAGGGCGGCGGCGGCACTGTCCACTTCGGCTTGCAGCGGCGCCGGGTCGATGCGGAACAGCACCTCGCCGGCCTTGACCTCGCTGCCCTCGCGAAACACCCGCTGCAGCACGATGCCGGCGACCCGTGCCCGTACTTCCGCGGTCCGTGGCGCCACCAGGCGGCCACTCAATTCACTGGCGATGGCCAGGGGCTTGGGGTGCAGGGTCTCCACCTGCACCCTGGGCGCGGGCGGGGCGGCGGCTTCCTCGGCCGGACGGTCGCAGGCGGCGAGCAGCAGACAGAGCAGCACGAGGCTGCCGAGGGCAGGGCGGATCGGGGACATCGGGGCTTCCTCCAGAAGAGCGTCATGGTAGGCGCTTCGCGCAAGCCGCCCTGTAAACGTCTGTAGGTCTCTTGTGAAAGAGTGTTAAGGCCTGCGCCCGCCGATGCTGCGCTCGGCTATGCTCGGGCTTTGCCGCCATGAAGAGCTGCCGTGATCCCCTTGCTCATCGTCGAAGACGACGCCGCCCTGGCCGACCTCATCGCCACCTACTTGGGTCGCCAGGGCTATGCCGTAACCGTGATCGGCCGTGGCGACGAGGCCCTGGCCGCGGTGCAGCGACTGCGCCCGCAGCTGGTGGTGCTCGATGTCATGCTGCCGGGGCTGGATGGCCTGCAGGTCTGCCGCCAGCTGCGCGCCGCCCAGCCGGGCCTGCCGATCTTGATGCTCACCGCCTTGGACGACAGCCACGACCAGGTGCTGGGGCTGGAGATCGGTGCCGACGACTACGTCAGCAAGCCTTGCGAGCCGCGGGTGCTGCTGGCGCGCATCCGCACCCTGCTGCGCCGCTGCCAGCTGGGCGAGGTGGCCACCGATGATCGCCTGGTTATCGGCCAGCTGCGGTTGCTGCCGGGCGAGCGCCAGGTCTGGTGGCGCGACCAGCTGGTGGAGCTGTCGTCCACTGAATTCAACCTGCTGGCAGTCCTCATGCGCCATGCCGGCGAGGTGCTCAGCCGCGACCAGCTGATCCAGCAACTGCGCGGCATCGAATTCAACGGCGTCGACCGCTCGGTGGACGTGGCCATCTCCAAGCTGCGCCGTCGTTTCGAGGAGCATCCTGGCGAAGCGCGACGGATCAAGACCGTCTGGGGCAAGGGTTATCTGCTGTCTCGCGCCGAGTGGGAATAGATGCTCAAGATCCTCGTCCGCCTCTACCTCATCCTGCTGGTGACCTACGGCGCCGCCAGCTACCTGGTACCCGAGGCGCTGCTCAAGGTGTTCGACGAGCGTTACAGCCGCTATACCCTGGAGCAGTTGCACGGTCCGCTCAGCCTGGTTCAGCGCGCCTTCACCACCACGCCGCCGGAGCGCTGGCCGGCGCTGCAGGACGAACTGGCCGCGGAGCTGGCGCCCATCAGCCTGCGCCTGGTCCCGCGCGACGATCAGGCCCTCAGTCTGGAGGAGCGCGCAGACCTCGCTGCCGGCCAGCGACGGGTACGCCTGGGTGACTATGGCGAACCCAGTGCGGCCCTGGTGCCGCTGCCGGCAGATCAGGTGCTGTGGATCGGCATCCCCGAGGCGCCCACCGACATCGCCCTGACCTATTGGGCGATGAACGCCCTGATCGGCGCCGCCTTGCTGATCTGTCTCTATGTCTGGCTGCGCCCGCACTGGCGCGACCTGGAACGGCTGCGGCGTACCGCGGCACGGCTGGGCAAGGGCCATCTCGGCGAGCGTACGGCCATCTCGCCACGCTCGGACATCGGCGAGCTGGCGCGGGCCTTCGATGACATGGCTCAGGAGCTGGAGGCGCTGATCGTCCAGCAGCGCGACCTGCTCAACGCCGTCTCCCACGAATTGCGCACGCCCTTATCGCGTCTGGAATTCGGCCTGGCGCTGCTGCAGGCCGATCCGCTGCCGGCCGAGACCCAGCGGCAGCTGGAGCAACTGGTCCGCCACGTCCGCGAACTGGATGCCCTGGTCGACGAACTGCTGTCCTTCGCCCGGCTGCAGAGCAGCCAGCAGCCCCCCGAGCGCCTGAGCCTGGACCTGAGCGCCTTTCTCGACAGCGTGCTGGCCGACTTCACCGAAGAACAGGAACGCCGCGGCGTCGAGGTGCACCTGGAATTCGCCGCCGCCCCGGCCCGCGCCGAACTGGCACCGCGCCTCACGGCGCGCGCCCTGCAGAATCTGCTGGGCAATGCCTTGCGCTATTGCCAGCGCGAGGTCTGGGTGACGGTTCGCGGTGAGGGCCATGAGCTGCTGATCGCGGTCGAGGACGACGGTGAAGGTATTCCGGCAAGCGATCGCGAGCGGGTCTTCGAGCCCTTCTACCGGCTGGATCGCAGTCGTGATCGCGCCACCGGCGGCTTCGGCCTGGGCCTGGCCATCAGCCGTCGCGCGGTGGAAAACCAGGGCGGTCGCCTGGACCTGGCCGCCGGCACGCGGGGCGGTGCCCGCTTCGAGATCCGTCTGCCTCTGCCGCCGCGCGCGGGGCTCGCCTGAGGGCGCCGCGGCCCCTACACTGGCGCCCCCGTCCGCTTCGGAATCGCTATGCCAGAGCCCTTCGATCGCCATCAGCTGCAGCCTCTGCTCGACCGCATCGCCGCCGCCGCGCCGCGCCACTTCGGCGAAGGTGAAGTGGCCGACTACATCCCGGCCCTGGCCGAGGTGGCGCCGGATCAGTTCGGCATCGCCGTCTGTGACATCAACGGCAAGGTCTGGCGTGCGGGTGCGGCCGATACGGCGTTTTCCATCCAATCGATTTCCAAGGTGCTCAACTTGGTGATCGCCATGCAGCGCCTGGACGAGCCGGACATCTGGACCCGCGTCGGCCGCGAGCCGTCCGGCCATGCCTTCAATTCCATGGCCCAGCTGGAAGAAGAGAAGGGCGTGCCGCGCAATCCCTTCATCAATGCCGGCGCCGTGCTGGTCTGCGAACTGCTGGTGTCACGCATCATGTCCATCCACTGGATGATGCGTGAGCAGGCGCGGCGCCTGGCCGGCAATCCAGCCATCAATTTCGACGACCGGGTAGCCCGTTCGGAGATGGACCATAAGGCGCGCAACGCCGCCCTGGCCTATCTGATGAAGGCCTACGGCAATCTCCACAGCGAGGTGAACGACGTCCTCGACGTCTATTTCCATGGCTGCGCCCTGGCCATGAGCTGCAGCGACGTGGCCAGGGCCTTTGCCTTCCTGGCCAACGGTGGGGTCAATCCCCAGGATGGTCAGGCGGTGGTGACCCCCCAGCAGACGCGTCAGCTCAATGCCTTGCTGCTGACCTGCGGCCTCTACGATGCCGCGGGCGACTTCGCCTGGCGCGTCGGCCTGCCGGGCAAGAGCGGGGTCGGGGGCGGCATCGTCGCCATCGTCCCGGGGCAGATGAGCATCTGTGTCTGGTCGCCGCGGCTGGACAGCTATGGCAACTCGGTGGCCGGCCTGCGCGCCCTCGAAAGTCTGGTCGAGGGCCTTGGGGTGGCGCCGTTGGGCTAGTAGGCCATGGACAGGCTGAGGGTCACCTGGGGCACCACGCCGTCGGTCTCGCCCTCCGGACCGCTCAACTCGCGCAGGGCACCGTCGCGGTAGAGCGCCAGGGCCTCGGCCCGAGCGCTCCAGCGAGTGTCGCCCCAGCGGAACGGTTGCTCCAGCGCCAGGCCGGTGCGGGCATAGAGGCGGTCTCCGGAATCCGGTCCGTAGAAGCCGTTCCAGCCCACCCCCAGGGCACTGGGGAAACTCAGGCGCAGACCGCCTGGGGTGAGATCCAACCCCGGCTCCAGGCTGCCCTGGGTATAGAGACCGCTGTCGCCCTGGGTGCGGGTGGTCACCGCCAGCCCCGGGCGCCAGGCGCCCAGGCCCGTATCGGCCTGATAGGCCAGGGTCAGGCTGGCCTCTTGCGTGGTGGCGGCGACGTCGTTGGGGCTGCTCTTGACCGTGTAGACGAAGCCGACCCTCAGACCCTCGGCTGGTGACACCACAAGGCCCAACAGGTTGTTGCTCTCGTACCAGCGCCGCGGGCTGACCCGTTCCTCGCTGGAAGGGCTGTGCAGGCCATTGCTGCTGCTGAACACCAGCCAGGCATCGGCCACGCCGTCGCTTCCCTGGTGCAGATCCAGCGCGAAGCCCGCCTGCAGGTGCAAGGGGATGCGGTCGAGGCTGGCGGCATCGTCATCGTAGTTGCCACGGGAAAAGTCACCGTTGCGCACGTCCACGCCCAGTTGCGGATGGAACCGCCCGGACGTTTCGCTGACCTCCACGCTGCCCAGGGCGGCGTCTTCGCTCTCGATGGACGGCACGCTGCGTGGCGCGGCGGTGGCCTCCAGGGCCAGACCGCCCGCCAGCAGGCAGACGCAACGCAGCGGCGAAAAGGATGGCATGGCGGGCGACTCCGGGGGCGCGGGGCGCTCCGGGTGAGGCGCCATGAGGCATCGGACCGGGCCGTCGCAGAGCGGGTTCCGGGGTTCTAGAGCACCGGCGAAAACACCCGCGCCACGCGCATGGCCACCCGCCGCCAGCGGCGCAGGGCGGCGTTGTCCTCGGGGGTGAGTTCGCGGGAGCGACTGAAGTCCTGCTCCAGCATCTTGCGCACCTCCCAGGCGAAGGGGACGTCCATCACCATCACCATGACCTCGAAGTTGAGGCGGAAGGAGCGGTTGTCCAGGTTGGCGCTGCCCACCGCGGCCACGTCCTCGTCGATCAGCACCACCTTCTGGTGCAGGAAGCCCGGACCGTAGCGGAACACCCGCACCCCGGCATGCACCGCCTCGAAGGCATAGAGGTAGGACGCGGCATAGACCACCTTGTGGTCCGGTCGCGAGGGCAGGAGGATGCGCACGTCGACCCCGCGCAGGGCGGCCAGGCGCAGGGCCGCCGAGACGGCTTCGTCGGGAATGAAATAGGGCGTGGTGATCCAGACCCGGTGGCGCGCCGAATGGATAGCCTCGACGAAGAACAGCGAGCAGGTCTCCTGGTCGTCCGCCGGGCCGCTGGGCACCACCTGACAGAGCACCCCGCCGTCCTCGTAGCGTTCCGGCAGCAGCAGGGTGGGCAGCCGCCGGGTCACCCAGTACCAGTCCTGGGCGAAGGTCTCCTGCAGGGTGGCCAGGGCCGGGCCGCGCAGTTCCAGATGGGTATCGCGCCAGGGCGCCAGGGGCGGCTTGAGGCCCATGTATTCGTCGCCGACGTTGAGCCCGCCGGTGAAGCCCACCTCGCCATCCACGATCACGATCTTGCGGTGGTTGCGGAAGTTGACCTGGAATCGGTTGATCAGTCCGCGGCGGTTGCTGAAGCCCTTCACCTCGCACCCGGCCTCGCGCAGCTTTTCCACATAGGCGCGCGGCAGGGCATGGCTGCCGATGGCGTCGTACAGCAGAAAGACCTGGACTCCAGCGCGGGCGCGGTCGAGCAGGGTGTTCTGCAAGGCCAGACCGAGGGCGTCGTCGTGGATGATGAAGAACTGCACCAGCACCACCTTCTGCGCCCCGCGGATGGCCGTGAGGATGGCGGCGAAGGTCTCCTCGCCGTTGATCAGCAGCCGCACCTGGTTGTTGGCGACGCAGGGGGTGCCGGTGAGGGCGGTCATGGCCTTGAGCTTGCGGTTGGCCGCGCTGCACTGCTGGGCGGCCATGGCCTCGGCGATCCAGGGCCGCCAGTCCAGCTCGGCGGCCTGGCGCGCCATCTCCTCGTCGGCCTGGCGCCGTGCCTTCACATAGCTGTCGAAGCGGCGCCGGCCGAATACCAGATAGGGAATCAGGCTGAGCAAGGGCATGAACACCAGCGCCATGGCCCAGGCCATGGCGCCCTGGGCGGTGCGCACCGTGATGATGGCGTGGATCGCCGCGCTGATGCCGATCAGTTCGAGGACCAGGGCGATGTAGTGGAGATCGAGGGGCAGGGATGGCACGCGGGCGGCTCTCTTCTCCGGATTTATGTCAGAGGGGTTGGACCGCCTTGAGTATCACGAATTTCGGCGTGGCCGCGATCTGTTCGACGCGCCTGAACAGGCGCCTGAGCTTGACGTGGTAACCCAGGTGGCGATTGCCCACCAGCCAGAGTTCGCCCTGTTCGCTCAAGGCCGCACGGGCCTGCTGGAACATGCGCCAGGCGAGGAAATCGCCCACCACCTGTTGCTGGTGGAACGGCGGATTGCAGAGGATCAGCTCCAGCGACCGCGGCGGCTGCTCGGCCAGGCCGTCGGCGGCGCGGATCGCCACCGGTCGCTCGCCGAAGGCCGCGGTCCAGTTCTCTTGCGCCGACTGCACCGCCATGTAGGACTCGTCCACCAGGGTGAATTGCGCCTCCGGATTGGCCAGGGCACAGGCCAGGGCCAGCACGCCGTTGCCGCAACCGAGATCGGCCACCCGGGCCTGGCCCAGACCCTGGGGCAGGTGCGGCAGGAAGGCGCGGGTACCGATGTCCAGACCCTCGCGGCAAAAGACGTTGGCATGGTTGACCAGAGTCAGCGGCGGTGCATCCAGGCGATAACGACTCGGGTAGGGCGAGGTCACCGCCGGGCGCGCCTCGGGCGTGGCGAACAGCAGCCGCGCCTTCTTTACCGCCAGCGAAGCCTGCACCGGACCGATATGCCGCTCCAGCAGGTCGCCGGCAGCGCGTGGCAGGTGCTTGAGCATGCCGGCGGCGATCACCCGGGCACCCGGCGCCAACTGGCCGTGCAGACGGATCAGCTGTTCTTCCAGCAGGGCCAGGGTCTTGGGCACCCGTATCAGCACCAGATCGAAGGGCCCACCCGTCGCCTCGCTGGCCGGGACGAAGGTGACCGCATCGGCGGCGAGGCCATTGCGTGCCAGATTCGCCGCTAGGGCCAGGGCCGCCAGGTGCGAATCGCCACTGGAGGTCACCTGGGCATGGCCGGCCAGGCTCACGGCCAGGGCGCCAAAGGCGTCGTTGAGCACCAGCACCCGGGTGGCGGGAGCCAGGCCGCCCTCGGCGACCTGCTGCAGGAGGTACTCGTCGGCGGCGTCGAAGGCCTGCAGGGGATCGTCGCGGCGCGGTGGCTGACGGTCGAGTTCGAGGGTGGCGAAGGGCGAGACGAGAGAAGGCATGGTTTCTGTCAGTGTTTATCGGCGGCCCAGTGCGGGACAATGGCTCTAAGCAATCGGGAAAAAGAGGCCAGTATGACCGCCACCGAAGACAAGTTCACCCGCGAGACGATCACCGCCGTCTGGCCCTGGAGCGACAACCTCTTCAGCCTGAGGACCACCCGCGACCCGCGCTATCGCTTTCGCGCCGGCCAATTCGCCCGGCTGGGCGTGCGCAAGGCCGATGGCGACATCGTCTGGCGCGCCTATTCCATGGTCTCGGCACCTCACGATGAATTCCTCGAATTCTTTTCCATCGTGGTGCCTGGCGGCGCCTTCACCAGCGAGCTGAGCCGCCTGCGCGAGGGCGACGAGCTGCTGGTGGAAAAGCAGCCCTATGGCTATCTCACCCTGGAGCGCTTCGGCGGCGGTCGGGATCTCTGGCTGCTGGCCACCGGCACGGGCCTGGCACCCTTCCTGTCCATGCTGCAGGAACCCGACACCTGGGAGCGCTTCGAACGCATCGTGCTGGTCTACAGCGTGCGCGAGGCCCGCGACCTGGCCTACCAGGACGTCATCAACGGCTACGGCCAGGTGGAGCACCTCGAAGGCCTTACCGACCGCCTGGTCTATGTGCCTGTGGTGACCCGCGAAGAGCATCCCGGTGCGCTGCGTGGCCGCATCACCACCCTGATCGAGAACGGCGAGCTGGAACGCGCCGCCGGCGTCACGCTGTCGCCCGAGCACTCGCGGATCCTCATCTGCGGCAATCCCGAGATGGTCGACGACACCCGCCAGCTGCTCAAGACCCGCGATCTGCAGCTGGCCCTGAGTCGCCGACCCGGCCAGGTGGCGGTGGAAAACTACTGGTAACCGGGAAGTTATCCGGGCGTCTTTACGTTTTCTTCACAATTGGAAAAGGTTGGACCTTTAGCTTTGGCCCCGCCTTGCTCTAGGATCGGAATTTCCAAGGCTACCTTTCGAGTTCCGATGAGCAGTGACAGATCCGAGCCGCCCCCGGCCTCCTGGCCAGGCGCGGCCAACACCCCCTCCCGTTGTCTTTCCTCCGTGGCCGTCCGGCCCTCTCTTGCGGAGGCATACCGCTAATGGAATGGATCTCCGATCCCACCGCCTGGTTGGGGCTGCTGACCCTGATCGTCCTGGAAATCGTCCTGGGCATCGACAACCTCGTCTTCATCGCCATCCTCGCCGACAAGCTGCCTCCGGCGCAGCGTGACAAGGCACGGGTCATCGGCCTGTCGCTGGCGTTGATCATGCGTCTGGGCCTGCTGGCCAGCATCTCCTGGATGGTGACCCTCACCGAACCGCTGTTCGAGGTCTTCGGCAAGGCCTTCTCCGGGCGTGACCTCATCATGCTGTTCGGCGGCATCTTCCTGCTGTTCAAGGCCACCACCGAGCTGCACGAACGCATCGAGGGCCATACCCACAAGACCGGTGGCAGCCGGACCTACGCCGCCTTCTGGCCGGTGGTGGCGCAGATCGTGGTGCTCGACGCCGTGTTCTCGCTGGACGCCGTCATCACCGCCGTGGGCATGGTCGAGCACCTGAGCGTGATGATGATCGCCGTGATCATCTCCATCGGTCTGATGCTGGTGGCGAGCAAGCCGCTGACCGCCTTCGTCAACGCCCACCCCACGGTGATCATGCTGTGTCTGGGCTTCCTGATGATGATCGGTCTGAGCCTGACCGCCGAAGGCCTGGGCTTCCACATTCCCAAGGGCTATCTGTACGCCGCCATCGGCTTCTCGATCCTTATCGAGCTGGCCAACCAGGTGGTGCGCTGGAAGCGCAAGCGGCAGATGCACGAACGGCTCGGCATGCGTGCGCGGACCTCCCAGGCCGTGTTGCGCCTGCTGGGTGGTCGTTTGCGCGAAGACGAGGTGGACGAGGACATCGCCGAACTGATGGAAGGCGAGAAGGGCAAAGGCCCGGTCTTCGATCGCCGTGAGCGCCTGATGATCAGTGGCGTGCTGCAATTGGGCGAACGCCCGGTGCGTACGGTGATGACCGCCCGCGCCGACGTCGACATCCTCGATGCCGACGCTCCGCCGGAACGACTGCACGAGCAACTGCTGGCCTCGGCTCACTCGCGGTTGCCGTTGGTGGTCAATGGCAACATCGACGAACCCCTGGGCTATGTCCACAAGAAGGAGCTGTTCGCCGACATCCTCCAGGGCCAGTCACCGGACCTGCGCGCCCGGGTGCGCACCCCCATCCACCTGCCGGCCCAGGCCACGGTGCTGGGCGCCTTGGAACAACTGCGCGCGGCTTCCACCCACGTGGCCTTCGTGGTCAACGAATTCGGTGGCTTCGAAGGCTTGCTGACCCTGACCGACATCCTCGAGGCCATCGCCGGCGAACTGCCGGATGCCAGCGAGGAGAGCTTGCCGGAGCTGGAAAGGGTGGAGAACGGCTATCGCGCCAGCGGCGGTCTGAATCTGCATCCCCTGGCCCAGCGCACCGGTTTCCAGATCACGGAAAACGACGACTACCAGACCCTGGGCGGCCTGGTGGTGGACCTGCTGGGCCGCCTGCCGGTGGCTGGTGATCGCCTGGAATACCAGGGCTGGCAGCTGACGGTGGAATCGGTCAAGGATCGACGGATCGGCTGGATCCGCCTGGAGCGACCCGCCTCCTAGCGAGGCGGGATCCAGCAGGTTTCTACTGCGGGGTGATCGGCGGTTCCTGTTTGACGACAGGGGCCGCGGTCGCCTGGCTGTTCTGCTCTTTCAGCAGGTCGCGGATCTCGGTCAGCAGCACTTGGTCCTTGGTCGGGCCAGAGGGCGCGGCATCCTGGTGCAGGCGCAGGCGGTTGAGCACCTTGATCGCCATGAAGATGGCGAAGGCGATGATCACGAAGTCGAAGATGGTCTGCAGGAACTTGCCGTAGGACATGACCACGGCCGGTTGGTCACCTATGGCAGCCCTCAGGGTGATGGCCAGCTGGGAGAAATCCACACCCCCCAGCAGCAACCCCAGCGGCGGTGTGATGATGTCGGCTACAAAGGACGACACGATCTTGCCGAAAGCCGCGCCCAGGATGATGCCGACCGCCAGGTCGACCACGTTGCCTCTCATGGCGAATTTCTTGAACTCGGCAATGATGCTCATGCTGCACTCCTTTGGATGGTTTCGAAGAGACGATAGACGATTGTGCTCGCTTCGCTCGGGTTTGGAACCTTGCTGACGGTCTCTAGGTTCCCCGCCAGCGTCAAATCGTCAGCGAATCGGCAGCTGGTCGTGGCTGTCGCACTTTGTCGAAAGGACCGGGTCCACCCTTGTACGACGAGAGCTGCGGCCCTCGCGACCTCTATCTCTCAACCCAAGGAGCCTCTGATGGTTGCCAAACACGACCTGCACAAAGACTTTCCCGAATACGCCGAGCAGCTGGACAGCCGTCCCCAGACCGATGCGGCCTTTGCCAAGCTGCTGGAAGACTACGCGAAGCTCGATCAGCAGATCCTCGATCTGGAAGAAGTGGAAGAGTCCAGCGGCGACGAGGAACTGGGTCGTCTGCGTCGTGAGCGTGTCCTGCTCAAGGACAAAATCGCTCAGCAGCTGAAATACCCGTCCTAGCTGTGTCGGGCTCGATCTGCAGGGTCGAGCCCCACCTCAGTGCGATTGGCAAGGGCCGCCGGCGTTGCCATCATGGCCTCCCAGGAGAGGAGCCGATGACCGACGAAGTGGCGATGTACCAGCAGTGGCACCTGTGGATCACCGAAGCGGCCGTGGACGCGCAACGCCGTCGCGTCCAACAGGAATTCGCCGAATACAGCCGACTTTTGGCCGACCTGCAACTGCTCGAACAGGAGCGTTGGCAACAGGCGTTGCCGGTCTGGATGCGTGGCGATGCGGCGATGATTTCGACGCTCAAGCACTAGTCCCAGAGCGGCTGGCCCGAGGGTAAACGCCAATGATGGCGCGCTGAACGACCAACGATGCCTGACGGTCAATGGGTTACCCCAGACGAGTTTCGTGGGGTGAGCGAGGTTTATCCGGCCTACCTGGCCCTCCCCAATGAGGATGTCCCCATGAAGCGTACCGCCCTGATCGCCCTGATGATGTTCGCCACTGCCCCCGTGTTCGCCAAGGATCTGTGCGCGGTGCAGTTGCAGAAGCTGGATGACGCCAGCAAGATGAAGACCAACATGATCGGCCCGGGCAGCTCCCAGGCCCAGCAGATCGCCGACTTCCGCAAGAACGCCATGGCCGCCCAGAAGGCCGGCGATGAGAAGAAGTGCATCGCCCAGGCCAACCAGGCCCTGACCATGCTGCGTCAGCCGGGTGGCGAGGGTAACTAAGGCTCAAGCCCGCTTTTGAGAGAGGCGCGCTCCCCCGGGATCGCGCCTTTTTACTGTCTATGCATCCAGTCGTGATATGCTGGGAACCTTCCTTTCTCGACTGGAGAATTCCGCCATGGCCAAGGCCAAGCGTCTCTACGGCTGCACCGAATGCGGCGCCACCTTTCCTAAGTGGGCGGGTCAGTGCGGCGAGTGCGGTGCCTGGAACACCCTGGTGGAAACCGTCGTCGAGACCTCCGCCGTACCCTCCGGGCGCGCTGGCTGGGCCGGGGCGCAGGCGACCATCAAGACCCTGGCCGAGGTCAGCGTCGAGGAAACCCCGCGCTTCACCACCGATTCCACCGAACTCGACCGGGTGCTGGGTGGCGGCCTGGTGGACGGTTCCGTGGTGCTGATCGGCGGTGATCCTGGCATCGGCAAGTCCACCATCCTGCTGCAGACCCTCTGTCATCTGGCCGCGCGCATGCCAGCGCTCTATGTCACCGGCGAGGAATCCCAGCAACAGGTGGCCATGCGCGCCCGGCGCCTGGGTCTGCCGGAAGACAAGCTCAAGGTCATGACCGAGACCTGCATCGAGACCATCGTCGCCACCGCCCGCCAGGAAAAGCCGCGGGTCATGGTGATCGACTCCATCCAGACCATCTTCACCGAGCAACTGCAATCCGCCCCAGGTGGCGTGGCCCAGGTGCGCGAGAGCGCGGCCCTGCTGGTACGTTTCGCCAAGCAGACCGGTACCGCCATCTTTCTGGTCGGCCACGTCACCAAGGAAGGCGCCCTGGCCGGACCACGGGTGCTGGAGCACATGGTCGACACCGTGCTCTATTTCGAGGGCGAGTCGGACGGCCGTCTGCGCATGCTCAGAGCGGTGAAGAATCGCTTCGGCGCGGTCAACGAGCTGGGCGTGTTCGGCATGACCGATAAAGGCCTCAAGGAGGTTTCCAACCCTTCGGCGATCTTTCTCAATCGTGCCCAGGAGGCGGTGGCCGGCAGTGTGGTCATGGCGACCTGGGAGGGTTCGCGGCCCATGCTGGTGGAGGTGCAGGCGCTGGTGGACACCAGTCACCTGGCCAACCCGCGCCGGGTCACCGTGGGCCTGGACCAGAATCGCCTGGCCATGCTGCTGGCGGTGCTGCACCGCCACGGCAGCATCCCCACCTACGACCAGGACGTCTTCATCAACGTGGTCGGTGGGGTCAAGGTGCTGGAGACGGCGGTGGACCTGGCGCTGATGTCGGCGGTGATCTCCAGCCTGAGGGACCGCGCCCTGCCGCACGATCTGCTGGTGTTCGGCGAGATCGGCCTGTCCGGCGAAATCCGTCCGGTACCCAGTGGCCAGGAGCGTCTCAAGGAAGCGGCCAAGCACGGCTTCAAGCGCGCCATCGTGCCCAAGGGCAACGCGCCCAAGGATCCGCCGCCCGGTCTGCAGGTGGTGGCCGTGACTCGATTGGAGCAGGCACTGGATGCACTGTTCGAATAGCCTGGCGCGGCCTTTGTAATATTTTTTAAAACTCTCGGTGGGGCAGGGTGGTCTATCAGGCGCTTCCATGACCCTGGATACCCGCCATGTCTCGTCTGCTCCCGCTTTCCGTACTCTTTGCCAGCTTTGCTATCAGCACCCTGGTGCAGGCCGCCGATCCCAGCAGTTCCGCCCCGGCCAGCCTGGAGGTGGATCAGCTGGAATGGCAGCACGCCGACGAGGGCAGCGTCTTCAACTGGGATCTGGAAGGCTGGGCCCTTGGCGGTGGCGCCAATCGGCTGGATTTCCGCAGCCAGGGCGAACGCACCAATGGCCACACCGAGCAGGCCGAGGTGCAGGCCCTCTGGGGGCACGCGCTGGCCAAGGGCTGGGGCAGCGTGGCCGGCATTCGCCAGGATTTCAAACCCGGCTCGCCGCAGACCTGGGCCGCTTTGGGGATCCAGGAGCACGATCCCGAGGATCTCGACATCGAGATCACCGCCTTCTTCGGCGAGAACAGCCAGACCGCCCTGCGTCTGGAGGCCGAATACGACTGGGCCCTGACCCAGCGGCTGATCCTGCAGCCCCACACCGAGCTCAATTTCTACGGTCGCAACGACGAGGCCCGTGGCCAGGGCGCCGGCTTCGCCGAAAGCGAAGCCGGGCTGCGCCTGAGGTATCAGGTGACCCCGGAGGTCGCGCCCTATGTCGGGGTGTCCTGGAACGCCACCCACGGCAACACCGCCGCCATGGCGCGGGAAGAGGGCGAAGACACCCACGACGCCCGGCTGGTGGTGGGCTTGCATCTGGAGTTCTAAGCGCCGTTGGGCTTCGCTTTCGCTCAACCCAACCTACGAGGCTATCGATGCAGTAGGTTGGGTTGAGACGGCTCCACCGTCGAAGCCCAACAGCCAGGGTTGAACTCGCGCGCCGTTGGGCTTCGCTTTCGCTCAACCCAACCTACGAGGCTATCGATGCAGTAGGTTGGGTTGAGACAGCTCCACCGTCGAAGCCCAACAGCCAGGGTCGAATTCGCGCATCGTAGGCTTCGCTTTGGCTCGACCCACCTTGGCAAGGCCTCGCTCAGGGCGTACCCAACGCCGCCAACTCGCGCTCCAGCAGGGTCTCGTCGCCGAGGTTCAGTTCTACCAGCCGGCGCAGGTGGCTGATGGAATCCAGGTCGATCTGGCGACAGGCGAAGGCCAGTTGCTCCGGGGTTTCCCGTACCAGCTCCACGCCCATGGTCACCTGGGTCTCGTCATTGAGCCGGATGCGTAACTCATAGGCCGCGCGTGACTGATTCGACCAATCGGCAGGTCGGGCCAGCAGCACGCCCTTGAGCGAGATGTCGTCCACGGGCGCCGCCCACTGGCGCTCACCCTGGTGCAACTGCGCAGGGGCATCGAAGGTGAAACGGGTAAAGCGGCGACGCTCGTTGGTGTCGTTCATGGAAGGTCTTCCTGAGGTTTCCTGATCACTGTAGACGACCGGGGCCGTCTCGTATCGACTGCTCCTGGAAGGGTAGCCGGCGGCGACCGGCGGGGCCAGAAGGAGAGGGCTCATTGGTCGCCTGGGCGCGAGCAGCGGCCTGCTGGTCAGACGTTGGACGCACCTTCGGGGCGCCAGCCGTACTCGCGCGCATGGCGGACCAGATCGGCCGGCTTCTGGATGTCCAGCTTGCGGCGGATGCTCAGGCGATGGGTCTCCACCGTCCGCACGCTGAGCCCCAGCTGCTGCGCCATGGTCTTGTTGTTGAGGCCCTGGGCCATGAGCAACAGCACCTGGCGTTCCCGGGGGGTGAGTTCCCCTTCGTGGGTCCCCCCTTCACCCAGGCGGGCCGCGATGGCGCTGCTGTAGAAGCGTCCGCCGACCGCCAGGGCTTCCACCGCGGCGATGATTTCCTCCGAGGGGGCATCCTTGAGTACATAGCCGGCCGCGCCCACCCGCAGCGAGGTACTGACGTATTCGCGATTGTCGTACATGCTCAGGATCAACACCCGGGCACGGGGTGCGCGTTCGGCGATCAGGGCAGTCAGCTCCAGGCCGTTGATGTCCTTGAGGCCGATGTCCACCAGCAGGATGTCCGGATCGAGACGCGCCAGCAGGTCGAGGGCTTCCGCGCCGCTGCCGGCCTCGCCGACCACCGCGAAGCGCTCGATGGTGCCCAGCAACGCCCGCACGCCGGCGCGGACCAGGGCATGGTCGTCGACCAGGAGGATGCGGATGGGCGTCATGTCGGGCTTTCCTCGTCGGCCGGGAGGTCCGAGCGTAGCAGAACCACGTCCAGGGTCGTGCCGCCGGGCCCGGACTGGATGGCGCAACGACCGCCGAACAGCTCCACCCGCTCGCGGATGTTACGCAGGCCGATGCCGCCGCTGAGGCGCTCCACCTGGCCGGTATCGAAGCCGCGGCCATCATCGTGCACGGTCAGGCAGATCCAGCGCCCGCGCCGCTGCAGGTCGATGACCACCCGCTGGGCCGCGGCATGGCGTTCGATGTTGGTCAGGGCCTCCTGGACGATACGGAACAGGGCGACGTCCATGTCGCCGCCGGCGGGACTGTCGTCGAGGGTCTGCCGATAGTCCACGTTCAGGCCGCTGCGCTGGCGGAACTCCTCCACCAGCTGGCCCAGGGCGGCAGGCAGGCCGAGGGTATCCAGCAGCGAAGGGTGCAGGTCGTGGGAGATGCGACGGATCTCGCCAATGGCCGCCGCCAGGCGCTGGGTGCCTTCGCGCAGGGTCTCGCCGGCGCTAGGCTTGCCCGCGCCGAGCTCGCGGCTGGCCAGCTCGAACTGGAATTTGATGGACACCAGCAACTGGCTGATGCCGTCGTGCAATTCCCGCGACAGTCGGGAACGTTCCTCTTCCTGGGAGGTGATGAGCCTCTGGGTCAGCTGCTTGAGCTTGCGATCGGCCAGGCGATGTTCGCTCACGTTGAGCGTCAGTCCGCCGGCGAATACCAGCAGCACCGCCACCAGGGCCACCCCGGCGCTGGCCAACAGGGTCGTGCGGATGCCGGCGGCCACGTCGTGGCGCACTTGGGCGAGGGCGGCGTCCACGTCATCCAGATAGAGGCCGGTGCCCAGCACCCAACCCCAACGTTCTAGCTGGGTCACGTAGGCCAGCTTTTCCGCCATCTGCCCACTGGAAGGCTTCTGCCAGCCATAGCGCTGGAAGCCGTCGCCTTCGCGGGCGCTCTTGAGCAGCGCCTGGATCACCAGCAGGCCGTTGCCGTCGGTCAGTTGCCAGAGGTCGCGCCCGACCAATTCGGGCTGGCGTGGATGCATGAGGTTGCGGCCATGCTGGTCGTAGACGAAGAAGTAGCCGTCGCTGCCGAAATTCAGACTGGCCAGCAGCGCCAGTACCCTGGCCCGGGGTTCGTCGTCGTCGCGGCCGCTGCCATACAGGGGCTGGATGGCACTGACGCCCATCTCCACATAGTTGCGCAACTCGGTCTTCTTGCTGCCGAGGATGCTGTGTTCGAGCAGGCGCGCCTGCTGCTCGCCCAGGCGCTGGCTCTGTTCCAACACCACCAGGCAGACCGCTGCCACCGCCAGCAGGAGCGGCAGGAGTCCGAGGGCGACCATCTTGTATTTGAGTTGCATCGGCACCTGTCCGGACTGCCCGCTACGTAGAACTACGTAGCGGGCCTTGGGTAGTTCTGCGAATTTCGCTGTCGCGTCGAGCCGCCGATAGTAATATGGCTCCGCTGTGGGCTCTCACAATAACAAGTATCGCCGCGGTCACAGATGCGCGGCAGGAGAACAAGCATGACCCGAATGGCCAGCCATCTAGCCTGGTTCGCCGTTGCCGTACTGGGCGCCTTCGCGCTGGGTACCGTGGCGCTGAGTCGAGGCGAAGCGATCAACGCCCTCTGGATTGTGGTCGCCGCCGTGGCGATCTACCTCGTTGCCTACCGCTACTACAGCCTGTTCATCGCCACCAAGGTGATGGGCCTCGACGCCAGACGGGCCACGCCCGCCGTGCTCAACAACGACGGCCTGGACTACGTCCCCACCAACAAGCACATCCTCTTCGGCCATCACTTCGCCGCCATCGCCGGTGCCGGTCCGCTGGTCGGTCCCGTGCTCGCCGCCCAGATGGGCTATCTGCCCGGCACCCTCTGGCTGATCGCCGGGGTGGTCTTCGCCGGCGCGGTGCAGGACTTCATGATCCTGTTCCTCTCCACCCGCCGCAACGGTCGCTCCCTGGGCGACATGGTGCGCGAGGAAATGGGACGCATCCCTGGCACCATCGCCCTGTTCGGCTGCTTCCTGATCATGATCATCATCCTCGCGGTGCTGGCGCTGATCGTGGTCAAGGCCCTGGCCGAGAGCCCCTGGGGCATGTTCACGGTGATCGCCACCCTGCCGATCGCCATGTTCATGGGCGTCTACATGAGATACATCCGCCCTGGTCGCATCGGCGAGATCTCGCTGATCGGGGTGGTACTGCTGCTGGCGTCCATCTGGGTGGGCGGCCTGGTCGCCGCCGATCCGGTCTGGGGTCCGGCCTTCACCTTCACCGGCGTGCAGATCACCTGGATGCTGATCGGCTACGGCTTCGTCGCCGCCGTGCTGCCGGTCTGGCTGGTGCTGGCTCCGCGTGACTACCTGTCCACCTTCCTCAAGATCGGCACCATCATCGCCCTGGCCATCGGCATCCTGGTGACCATGCCGATGCTCAAGATGCCGGCCCTGACCCAGTTCGTCGACGGCACCGGTCCGGTATGGAAGGGCACCCTGTTCCCCTTCCTGTTCATCACCATCGCCTGTGGCGCGGTGTCCGGCTTCCATGCGCTGATCAGCTCGGGCACCACGCCCAAGCTGATCGCCAAGGAAACCCATGCCCGCTACATCGGCTACGGCGCCATGCTGATGGAGTCCTTCGTCGCCATCATGGCCATGGTCGCCGCCTCGGTGATCGAGCCGGGCGTCTACTTCGCCATGAACAGCCCGGCCGCCGTGGTCGGCGCCGACGTGGTGTCGGTGGCCGCCAAGATCAGCACCTGGGGCTTCGTGGTGACGCCCGAGATGCTGCAGGCCACCGCCACCGAGATCGGTGAGCACACCATCCTGGCCCGTGCCGGTGGTGCTCCCACCCTGGCGGTGGGCATCGCCCAGATCATGCACAACGTGCTGCCGGGCGAGAACACCATGGCCTTCTGGTACCACTTCGCCATCCTGTTCGAGGCGCTGTTCATCCTCACCGCGGTGGACGCCGGTACCCGCGCCGGACGCTTCATGCTGCAGGACCTGCTGGGCAGCTTCGTGCCGGCGCTGAAGAGGACCGACTCCTGGACCGCCAACGTCATCGGCACCGCCGGTTGCGTCGCCCTCTGGGGCTGGCTGCTGTATCAGGGCGTGGTCGATCCGCTGGGCGGCATCAACACCCTCTGGCCGCTGTTCGGTATCTCCAACCAGATGCTCGCCGGTATCGCCCTGATGCTGGGTTCGGTGGTGCTGATCAAGATGAAGCGCCAGCGCTATGTCTGGGTCACCCTGGTGCCGGCCGTCTGGCTGCTGATCTGCACCACCACCGCCAGTCTGATCAAGCTGTTCGATTCGAATCCGGCGGTCGGCTTCCTGGCCCTGGCCAAGAAGTACAGCACCGCCATGGCCCAGGGGCAGGTGATCGCCCCGGCCAAGAGCATGGAACAGATGCAGCACATCGTCTTCAACGCCTACACCAACGCCACCCTGTCGGTGCTGTTCCTGGTGGTGGTAATGAGCATCCTGTTCTTTTCCATCAAGGTCGGTCGCGCTGCGCTGGCCAAGCCCGAGCGGACCGATCGCGAGACCCCCTTCCAGCCGGTAGCGGGCGCCTAAAGGAGAATCTTCATGTTCAATGACCTGGGTCGCATGGGCAAATACCTCGGGCAGGCCGCCAAGATGCTGGTGGGCATGCCCGACTACGACACCTATGTCGAGCACATGCGCGGCAAGCACCCGGACCAGCCGGTGATGAGCTACGAAGCCTTCTTCCGTGAGCGCCAGGAGGCGCGCTACGGTGGCGGCAAGTCGGGCGCCATCCGCTGCTGCTGACCCAGGATCACCCTAAGAACCTGTTCACGATCTGCTGCGCGTCGGCCAAACGGCGTTGAAAATGCCTTCGGAGTGCTCATTTACCACTCGTAAACTCGAGCGCGAGTCCGATCCGCTTCCTCAGCCATTTTCGCCTTGTTTGTCTCTAGCTCGCGAGATCGTGAGCAGGTTCTAAGGCCGGGCTCCAAGCCCGGCCTCTTTCTGTCTGGAGTTTTCCATGCGTGAACCCATCCCCGTCACCGTCCTGACCGGCTTTCTCGGCGCCGGCAAGACCACCCTGCTCAAGCACATCCTGCAAGCCGAGCACGGTCTCAAGATCGCCGTGATCGAAAACGAATTCAGCGCCCTGGACGTCGACGGCGAATTGCTCGAAGACGCCGGTGCCGTGCAACTGATGAAGGTGGCCAACGGCTGCGTCTGCTGTACCGGCAGCAAGGACCTGGCCTATGCCCTGACCGTGCTGCTGGAGCGGCTGGACAGCGGCGAGCTGGACTTCGAGCGCCTGGTTGTGGAATGCACGGGCCTGGCCGACCCCGGTCCGGTGGCCCAGACCTTCTTTACCGACGACCTCCTGCGCGAGCGGTATCTGCTCGATGGAGTGCTGACCCTGGTGGACGCCGTCCACGCCAGCGAGCAGCTGAGCGATCCGCTGCTGCAGGCGCAGATCGGTTTCGCCGATCGCCTGCTGCTGACCAAGCTCGACCTGGCCGAACCGGCGGCCGTCGAGGCGCTGGAGAATCGCCTGCAACGCATCAATCGTCGCGCGCCGATTCGCCATGTCGACCACGGCCGCATCGAGCTGGCGGAGTTGCTGGACATCCGCGGCTTCAACCTGCACGACGAAGACCTGGCACCACCGACGCTGTTCCGCCCGCTGCGGCCGGTGTCGGAAGCGGTCAGCCTCACCGAGCGCATCCAGTCCATCGCCATCCGGGAGTCGCGCCCCTACGACCAGGACAAGATCGGCAAGGTGATGGAGATGCTGCTCGATACCCTCGGCTGTGACCTGCTGCGCTACAAGGGGCTGCTGAATATCGCCGGCGAGGACCGCCGCCTGCTGTTCCAGGGCGTGCAGCAGATCTATGCCGCCGACTGGGAGCGTGACTGGCTCCCAGGCGAAGAGCGCGAAAGTCGTGTGGTGCTGATCGGCATGGACCTGCCGGAAGACCGCATCCGCGCCGCCTTCGAGCGGGCGGTGGCCAAGGCCTGAGGCCTAGTCCGCGACCTGGCCGGTGCGACTGGCCAGCCGCTCCAGGGCGGCCTTGAGCTTGGGGTCGCGGATCCCGGCCGCGACTTCACGCAGGCTGTCGGCGCCCACCTGGCTGACCTGGCGCACCGGCCGGGCGCGGGTGGCGACGCCAGGACTCGGCTGCATCTTGAACTGCAGACGCGTCAGGCCAACGAACTCCGGCGCCTGTTGCAGCAGCCGGAGCAGACGGCGCTGTTGATAGCGCAGCCGCGTCGCCCAGTGGGCGTCGTTGACCACTAGCAGCAGCGTGCCCTCGCGCCAGCTGGCCACCCGACAATGGGGGCGGGCAACGGGTTGCAGCTGCTCTTCCAACAATTGTTGCAGCCGACCCAGTCGCTCGGCCTCGCGAAACAGCGCCTTGAGCGGTTTGGCCTGGCGCAGCAGGGCAGCGGGAGCGACGGCGTTGAGCGGACGAAAGGCCATGCGCAGGACTCGCGATGGGCGAAGAGAGGACGCCGATGGTAACAGATCGCTCTGGCGTCCTGGCGGCCAGGGGCCCGTCGTTCTTTCCTCATCGGCATTTCCGAGTAGAATGCCCGATTACCATTGCGGGACACCGCGGGTTTCAATCCCCGCGCCCAGGCGTCTGGCCAGGCTCTGCAGAGGCCTTGCCGCCCGTTTCGCTCCCCTCATTCCAGCGGAAGAATTCCAGTCGATATGTTTGCGCCTTTGTTGAAGAAATTCTTTGGAAGCAAGAACGAACGAGATGTCAAACGCCTAGGCAAGGTTGTGGTGGCCACCAATGCGTTGGAATCCCAGATTGCCTCCCTGAGCGACGAGCAACTGCGCGCCAAGACCGAGGAATTCAAGCAGCGTGTGGCCAAGGGCGAGTCCCTCGATGCCCTGATGCCGGAAGCCTTCGCGGTGGTCCGCGAGGCGGGCAAGCGCGTTATGGGCATGCGTCACTTCGACGTCCAGCTGATCGGCGGCGCCGCGCTGCACGAAGGCAAGATCGCCGAGATGCGTACCGGTGAGGGCAAGACCCTGGTGGGCACCCTGCCGGTCTATCTCAACGCGCTGTCCGGCAAGGGCGTCCACGTGGTCACGGTGAACGACTACCTGGCCCGCCGCGACGCCAACTGGATGCGGCCGCTGTACGAATTCCTCGGCCTGTCGGTGGGCATCATCCTGCCGTTCCAGCCGCCGGAAGAGAAACGCGCCGCCTATGCCTCGGACATCACCTACGGCACCAACAACGAATTCGGCTTCGACTATCTGCGCGACAACATGGCTTTCAGCATGGCCGAGAAGTACCAGCGCGAGCTGAACTTCGCGGTGGTCGACGAGGTGGACTCCATCCTCATCGACGAAGCCCGGACTCCGCTGATCATCTCCGGCCAGGCCGAAGACAGCTCCGAGCTCTATCAGAAGATCAACCTGCTGATCCCGCGTCTGCAGCAGCACATCGAGGAAGAGGAAGGCAATCCGACCCAGGTCGGCCACTACACCATCGATGAAAAGACCCGCCAGGTGGAGATCACCGAACTGGGTCACCAGTACATCGAGGAGATGCTCACCGAAGTCGGGCTGCTGGCCGAGGGCGAGAGCCTCTATTCGGCGCACAACCTGGGCCTCTTGACCCACGTGTTCGCCGGTCTGCGCGCCCATACCCTGTTCCATCGCAACGTCGAGTACATCGTCCAGCAGGACCAGGTACTGCTGATCGACGAGCACACCGGCCGGACCATGCCGGGTCGCCGTCTTTCCGAAGGCCTGCACCAGGCCATCGAGGCCAAGGAAGGACTGCCGATCCAGCCCGAGAGCCAGACCCTGGCCTCGACCACCTTCCAGAACTACTTCCGCCTCTACAACAAGCTCGGTGGCATGACCGGTACCGCCGACACCGAGGCCTTCGAGTTCCGCCAGATCTACAACCTCGACGTGCTGGTGATCCCGACCCACCGCGAGGTCGCCCGTAAGGACTTCAACGACCTGGTCTACCTGACCCAGGCCGAGAAGTACCAGGCGATCATCGAGGACGTGAAGCAGTGCCAGGCCGAAGGCCGTCCGGTGCTGGTGGGTACCGCTTCCATCGAGAGCTCCGAGTACGTCGACCAGCTGCTGACCCAGGCCGGCATCGAGCACAAGGTGCTCAACGCCAAGTACCACGAACGGGAGGCCGAGATCATCGCCCAGGCCGGTCGTCCGGGTGCCGTGACCATCGCCACCAACATGGCCGGTCGCGGTACCGACATCCTGCTCGGCGGCAACTGGGAAGTCGAAGTCGCGGCCTTGGAGAATCCCACCGAGGAGCAGATCGCCGCGATCAAGGCCGCCTGGCAGGCGCGTCATAAACAGGTCATCGACGCCGGCGGCTTGCACGTGATCGCCTCCGAGCGCCACGAATCCCGCCGGATCGACAATCAGCTGCGTGGCCGTGCCGGTCGCCAGGGCGACCCGGGCTCCAGCCGTTTCTACCTGTCGCTGGAAGACAGCCTGATGCGCATCTTCGCCTCCGACCGGGTGAAGAACTTCATGAAGGCCCTGGGCATGCAGGGCGGCGAGGCCATCGAGCACCGCATGGTCACCAACGCCATCGAAAAGGCGCAGCGCAAGGTCGAAGGCCGCAACTTCGACATCCGCAAGCAGCTGTTGGAATACGATGACGTGGCCAACGAGCAGCGCAAGGTGATCTATCACATGCGCGACACCCTGCTGGCCAACGAAGACGTCGGCGACACTATCAAGGGCTTCCGCGAGGAAACCCTGACCCAGGTGATCAACGAGCACATCCCGCCGCAATCGCTGCCCGAGCAGTGGGACATCCCTGGTCTGGAAGCCGAGCTGTACAGCGTCTTTGGCCTGCAGCTGCCCATCGGCCAGTGGCTGGACGAAGACGACAAGCTGTACGAGGACACCCTGCGGGTGAAGATCCTCGAGCAGCTCGAAGCGGCCTACATGGAAAAGGAAGACATGGCCGGTCGCGAAGCCCTGCGCAACTTCGAGAAGCAGATGCTGCTGCGGGTGGTCGACGACCTCTGGAAGGACCACCTCACCACCATGGACCACCTGCGCCACGGTATCCATCTGCGCGGCTACGCCCAGAAGAACCCCAAGCAGGAATACAAGCGCGAGTCCTTCACCCTGTTCCAGGAGCTGCTGGAAAGCATCAAGCGCGACACCATCCGCGTGCTGTCCCACGTCCAGGTGCGCCGCGAGGATCCGGTCGAGGAAGAGGAGCGCATGCGCCGCGAGGCCGAAGCCCTGGCCGAGCGTATGCAGTTCCAGCACGCCGAGGCGCCTTCGCTGGTCGACCCCGAGGTGCTCGAGGACGAGCAGGGCGAAGACACCGTGGTGCCCTTGCAGCCCCAGCGCAACGACCAGAAGATCGGTCGCAACGAGCCGTGCCCCTGCGGTTCCGGCAAGAAGTACAAGCAGTGCCACGGCAAGCTCGACTGAGACCTGCCCAGGCAGCCGCGGCGACGGCAACCGGTCGGCATAGCCGCCGACAGGTTGTAAACTCCACCCGCTAGGCTGTCTGCGCCCCTTGCCCAGGCTGGGCGAGGCGGGCGCTGGAAGGCTGATTTCCACGCCGCGACCGGTTTTCCGCTCGCGGCGTTTCCTTTTCTTTCACTGGAGTTTTCCCATGGCTGTCGGTCTCGGTCCGCTCTCCACGCTGCACCCGGTTCCCGGTTTCGAACTCGGTATCGCCTCTGCCGGCATCAAGCGTCCCGGGCGCAAGGATGTGGTGGTGATGCGCTGTGCCGAAGGCTCCAGCGTGGCCGGGGTCTTTACCCTGAACGCCTTCTGCGCGGCGCCGGTCATCATTGCCCGCCAGCGCTTCGCTGGCCCCGTCCGCTACCTGCTGACCAACACCGGCAATGCCAATGCCGGTACCGGCCAGCCGGGCCTGGCCGCGGCCGAGCGCACCACCAAGACCCTGGCGACTCTGGCCAGCGTCGGCGAGGAAGCGGTGCTGCCGTTCTCCACCGGCGTGATCGGCGAGCCGTTGCCGGTGGAAAAGATCGAAGCTGCGCTGCCGGCCGCCCTGGCCGACCTGGCCGAAGACAACTGGGCCGCCGCCGCCACCGGCATCATGACCACCGACACCCTGCCCAAGGGCGCCAGCCGCCAGTTCCAGGTGGACGGCACCACCGTCACCGTGACCGGTATCAGCAAGGGCGCCGGCATGATCAAGCCGAACATGGCGACCATGCTGGGCTACGTAGCTACCGACGCCAAGGTCGCCCGGGGCCTGCTGCAGGACCTGCTGGCCGATGCCGCCAATCGCTCCTTCAACCGCATCACCATCGATGGCGACACCTCCACTAACGACTGCTGCATGCTGGTGGCCACCGGCCAGGCGGCCGTGGCGGAAATCGCCCAGCCCAGCGGTGCGGCCTTCGAGCAGCTGCGCGAGGCGGTGTTCGCAGTGTTCGCCGAACTGGCCCAGGCCATCGTGCGGGACGGCGAGGGTGCCACCAAGTTCGTCACCGTGCAGGTCAATGGCGGCGGCAATGCCCAGGAGTGCCTGGACGTCGGCTACGCCGTCGCTCACTCGCCGCTGATCAAGACCGCGCTGTTCGCCTCCGATCCCAACTGGGGCCGCATCCTCGCCGCCGTCGGCAGGGCCGGCGTGCCTCAGCTGGACGTCAGCCTGATCGACGTCTTCCTTGGCGGCGTGCAGATCTGCCAGCAGGGCGGTCGCGCGGCCACCTATACGGAAGAGCAGGGCGCGCGGGTCATGGCCCAGGCCGAGATCGAGATCCGCATCGAGCTGGGTCGCGGCAGCCACAGCGAGACCATCTGGACCACCGACCTCTCCCACGACTATGTGAAGATCAACGCCGAGTACCGTACCTGACGGCTACCCGACGCCTGGGCGTCCGCTCCGGCGGGCGCCTGCGGCGGTCCTCGCGGGCCGCATCGTTTCGAGGAATCCCCGCATGTCCCAGCTGCAACTCGTGATCGGCAACAAGAATTTCTCCTCCTGGTCGCTACGCGCCTGGCTGGCCATGGAGCTCAGCGGCGCTGCCTTTGAAGAGGTATCGATCCCGCTCTATACCCCCAACAGCCGGGCCCTGCTCAAAGCCCAGTCGCCGACCGGCAAGGTACCGGTGCTCAAGCTGGAAGAGGGCACCATCTGGGATTCCCTGGCCATCGTCGAGTATCTCGCCGAGGCCTATCCCGATGCCGGGCTGTGGCCGACGGACACCCTGGCCCGCGCCCATGCCCGCGCCCTGTGCGCCGAGATGCATAGTGGTTTCCTGGCCCTGCGCCGCGAGCTGCCCATGGATCTACGTCGCCGCCAGCGGCTGAAGTCCACCACCGCCGAGGCGGTGGAAGACATCCAGCGCATCCAGCGCCTGTGGCGCGAATGCCGCGAGCGCTATGGCCAGCAGGGCTCTTATCTGTTCGGTACGCCGACCATCGCCGATGCCTTCTATGCCCCGGTCGCCAGCCGCTTCCGCAGCTACGGGGTGGAACTGTCGGCCGAGGCGGCCGCCTATGTCGAAACCATCTACGCCTGGCCGGCCTTCCAGCGCTGGTTGGCGGAGGCTGAAACGGAGGAGCAGAGCGCATGACTCGTCTGCATGTGGTTGCCGCGGTGATTCGCGATCCCCAGGGGCAGATCCTTATCGCCCAACGCCCCGCGCACAAGCACCAGGGCGGCCTCTGGGAATTTCCGGGGGGCAAGGTCGAGGCCGGTGAGGCCCCGGCCGTAGCGCTCGAACGCGAGCTGGCCGAGGAGCTGGGCATCAGGGTGACTGCGGCCCGCCCGCTGTTGCAGGTCCGCCACGACTATCCCGACCAGGCGGTGCTGCTGGACGTCTGGCAGGTGGACGCCTTCACCGGGAAGGCCCACGGCGCCGAGGGCCAGCCCTTGACCTGGGTCGCCCCGCGCGCGCTGCTCGACTATGACTTTCCCGCAGCCAACCGACCCATCGTCCAGGCGGCGCGGCTGCCAGACCGCTATCTCATCACCCCCGGCGAGCTGACCACCGCGGAGTTGCTCAACGGCCTGCATCGAGCGCTGGACAGCGGCATCCGCCTGGTCCAGCTGCGCACGCCGGACAACTTCGATCCCCAGTACCGCGACCTGGCCGGCGACGTCCAGGGGCTCTGCACCGGCCGCGCCCAGCTGATGCTCAAAGGTCCGCTGGAGTGGCTGGGTGATTTCCCCGCGGCTGGCTGGCACCTGACCGCCGAGCAGTTGCGTCGCTATGCGCCCAATGGGCGACCCTTTCCGGAACAGCGCCTGCTGGCGGCCTCCTGCCACGACGCCGAAGAACTGGCCCTGGCTCAGCAGATGGGGGTGGATTTCGTCACTCTGTCGCCGGTGATGCCCACCGCCAGCCACCCCGGCGCCCCGACCCTGGGCTGGGTCAAGGCCCTGCAACTGCTGGCCGACTGCAACCTGCCGGCCTATCTGCTGGGAGGGCTGGGCGATGCCGACCTCACCGGCGCCTGGCAGGCTGGCGCCCAGGGCGTGGCGGCGATCCGCGCGTTCTGGCCTACACAGGCGTAGGTTGGCGCTGAGCGCAGCGAAGCCCAACATGAATGGTCCGTGCTCGTGACTGTGGGGCTTAGACGATGAAACCGTCTCAACCCAACCTGCGGTTCCTGACGTAGGTTGGCGCTGAGCGCAGCGAAGCCCAACAGGGGTGCACCGTGCTCGTGACTGTGGGGCTTAGACGATGAAACCGTCTCAACCCAACCTGCGGTTCCTGACGTAGGTTGGCGCTGAGCGCAGCGAAGCCCAACAGGGGTGCACCGTGCTCGTGCCTGTTGGGCTTCGACGATGGAGCCGTCTCAACCCAACCTACGGTTCCTGACGTAGGTTAGCGCTGAGCGCAGCGAAGCCCAACAGGGATGCACCGGGCTCGTGCCTGTTGGGCTTCGACGATGGAGCCGTCTCAACCCAACCTACGACTCCTGACGTAGGTTGGCGCTGAGCACAGCGAAGCCCAACAGGAATGCACCGGGCTCGTGCCTGTTGGGCTTCGACGATGGAGCCGTCTCAACCCAACCTGCAGTTCCTGACGTAGGTTGGCGCTGAGCGCAGCGAAGCCCAACATGGGTGGGCCGAGCCCATGACTGTTGGGCTTCGACGACGAAACCGTCTCAGCCCAACCTACGGTTGATGCCGGGACGTTAGGGGCATCACTGCCATGACGGTCCGCCGATGCAGTCGCTCCTACAGGTTCAGACATTACCGTAGGAGCGGCCCATGGCCGCGATAAACCTGAATCCCCATGAAAAAGCCCGCCAATCGGCGGGCTTTTCCTATCGACGGGGCTGATTACAGCCGCGGATAGTCGATGTAGCCTACCGGGCCCTTGCTGTAGAAGGTATCCGGGTGCGGCTCGTTCAGCGCGGCGTCCTGTTCCAGCCGTTGCGGCAGATCTGGGTTGGCGATGAAGGGCACGCCGAAAGCCACGGCATCGGCCTTGCCCTCGTCCAGCCAGGTATTGGCCTTGGCCTTGTCGAACTTCTCGTTGGCAATGTAGACGCCGCCGAAGGCCGCCTTGAGGTCCGGGCCAAGGCTGTCGCTGCCGGCCGCTTCGCGAATGCAGATGAAGGCGACCTGGCGCTGGCCCAGTTCGCGGGCGACATGGCCGAAGGTGGCGGCGGGGTCGTTATCGCCCATGGTGTGCATGTCGCCACGGGTGGACAGGTGCACGCCGACGCGATCGGCGCCCCAGACATCGATGCAGGCATCGGTCACTTCCAGCAGCAGCCGGGCACGATTCTCGATGGAGCCGCCGTAGTTGTCGGTACGCTGGTTGGTGTCGCTCTGCAGGAACTGGTCGAGCAGATAGCCGTTGGCCCCGTGGACCTCGACGCCGTCGAAGCCGGCGCGCTTGGCGTTCTCGGCGCCATGGCGATAGGCAGCGACGATGCCGGGGATCTCGGCAGTTTCCAGCGCCCGCGGGGTGACATAGTCACGCTTGGGGCGCAGCAGGCTGACGTGGCCCTGGGCGGCGATGGCGCTCGGCGCCACCGGCAGTTCGCCGTCGAGGTAGCGGGGGTCGGAGATGCGGCCCACATGCCAGAGTTGCAGCACGATGCGGCCACCGGCCTTGTGCACGGCGGTGGTCACGCGCTGCCAGCCGGCCACCTGCGCGTCGGACCAGATGCCGGGGGTGTCGGGATAGCCCACGCCCATGGGATCCACCGAGGTGGCCTCGGTGATGATCAGGCCGGCGGATGCGCGCTGCACGTAGTACTCGACCATCAGGTCGCCCGGAACCCGGCCCGGTTCGGCACGGCAGCGGGTGAGGGGCGCCATGATGACGCGGTTGGGCAGTTCCAGGGCGCCGATCTTGATCGGCTCGAACAGCTGAGTCATGGCTAGCTCTCTTGATTAGCTGGCGGTCGCCAGGCCGCTCTTGCGGGCCTGGCTGGCGGTCAGCAGGGTGGCGATGAGGGCCAGCAGGGCGAGCCCGCTGGCGGCGAGGGGTACCGCGGTAAGACCCAGACCGTGATCGATCACCAGGCCACCGACCCAGGCGCCGAGGGCGTTGCCCACGTTGAAGGCGCCGATGTTGAGGGTCGAGACCAGATTCGGCGCGTCCTTGCCAAAGGTGACCACGTTGATCTGCAGGGCCGGTACGGCGGCGAAGGCGGCCGCGGCCCAGAGGAAGAGGGTGATCTCGGCAGGCAGGAAGGCCTGGCCGGTCCAGCGCAGGGCGGCGGAGGTCAGCGCCAGGGCGACGAAGATGCCCACCAGGCTGGTGGCCAGGCGCCAATCGGCCAGCCGACCGCCGATGAAGTTGCCCAGGGTCAGGCCCAGGCCGATCAACAGCAGGGTGCCGGTGACGCCACGGGGCGAGACGCCGGTGACCTCCTGCAGCAGCGGCGCGACATAGGTGAAGAGGGCGAACATGGAGGCCGCGAAGAACACCGTCATCGACAGCGCCAACCAGAAGCCCAGGCCGCGCAGGGCGAGCAACTCCCGGCGCAGATCGGCGCGCGGCTGGTTGCGATCGGTGGGCAGGACCCGCCAGAGACCGATCAGGGCGACCACGCCGATCGCCACCACCGCCCAGAAGGTCGAGCGCCAGCCGGCGGCCTGGCCGAGGGCGGTGCCCAGGGGCACGCCCAGCACATTGGCCAGGGTCAGGCCGGTGAACATCAGGGCCACCGCCGAGGCGCGGCGATTCTCCGGGACTAGGCTCGCGGCGACGACCGCGCCAATACCGAAGAAGGCACCGTGGCAGAGCGCCGTGACCACCCGGGCCAGCATCAGCATGTTGTAGCCACTGGCCACCGCGCAGAGCAGGTTGCCGACGATGAAGATGCCCATCAGGGCGAGGAGGGCGCGCTTGCGCGGCCAGTGGGCCGTGGCCAGCGCCATGAAGGGCGCGCCGACGGCCACGCCCAGGGCATAGCCGGTGACCAGCCAGCCGGCGCTGGGGATGGACACGCCGAGATCGGCGGCGACGTTGGGCAGCAGCCCCATGATGACGAATTCGGTGGTGCCGATGGCGAAAGCGCTCAGCGCCAGCACGATGAGGGAAGCGGGCATCAGGATTCCTTGCAGACTAGAGTTCGCGGGCGAGACGTTGCAGAAAGGCCTGAATGGCGGCCTCGTCGCGTTGGTAGAACACCCATTGGCCGATGCGCCGCGTGGTGACCAGGCCGGCACGGGTCAATACGGCCAGATGCGCCGAGACCGTGGACTGTGACAGGCCGGCGCGCGCCTCGATCTGCCCGGCGCAGACGCCCGTCCCCAGGTCGTGTTCCTGGTGCGGAAAATACTGCTGGGGATCACGCAGCCAGCCCAGGATCTGACAGCGCAGGGGATTAGCCAGGGCCTTGAGGATCTCGTCCATCGCAGTCGTATCGTCATATTGGGTTGTACCGAACCTTAGATCGCAAAAAATCGATATGCAAGCTATCTATCTTCGATTCTAGCTATCGTGGGCTTAGAGGCTCACTATCGCGATAAGTGTCCGTGGCTACCGCCTCGTTCAGTTGCGATTCAGATCACATAGCTAGAATTGCCAGGAGCGGCCCTGTCCGCCGCGATGGATTTCAAGGAGTAAAGACATGGCGCTGCCCACCCGTATCCTTCTCGCCAGCCTGGCCCTGGCCACCCTGGCTGGATGCGCATCCCCCAATCCCTACGAAAACCAGGGTCAGGTCAGCGGTGGTACCTCCAAGACCGCCAAGTACGGCGGCCTGGGTGCCTTGGCCGGTGCCGTCGCCGGTGCCGCCATCGATCACAACCACCGAGGCAAGGGCGCGCTGATCGGCGCCGCTGCCGTGGGCGCAGCCGCTGCCGGCTACGGTTACTACGCCGATCGCCAGGAAGCCGAATTGCGTCGGCAGATGGAAAACACCGGCGTCGAGGTGCAGCGCCAGGGCGATGACATCAAGCTGATCATGCCCGGCAACATCACCTTCGCCACCGACTCGGCCGACATCGCCAACAGCTTCTACAAGCCGCTGAACGACCTGGCCAATTCCTTCAAGCAGTTCGATCAGAACAGCATCGAGATCGTCGGCTATACCGACAGCACCGGCAGCCGCGCCCACAACGTCGAGTTGTCCCAGCGCCGCGCCCAGAATGTCGCCGGCTACCTGACCGCCCAGGGCGTACCCACGGCGCGGTTGAGCACCCGTGGCGCCGGTCCCGATGCGCCCATCGCCAGCAATGCCACCGCCGATGGTCGGGCGCAGAATCGCCGCGTCGAGGTCAACCTGCGTCCCCTGCCCGGCGCTACTGGCACCCCCGCGCAGTAACAACCGCTCGTCGCCCGCGACCCGCAGTTTCCGCACCTTGGTGAAGGGTTGCGGAA
Organism: Pseudomonas benzopyrenica; assembly: GCF_036884265.1. Lineage (NCBI taxonomy): Bacteria > Pseudomonadati > Pseudomonadota > Gammaproteobacteria > Pseudomonadales > Pseudomonadaceae > Pseudomonas > Pseudomonas benzopyrenica. The sequence goes on from NZ_CP145723.1 coordinate 809,411, forward strand.
ACTGCTTTTTCATTTTGCGCTCTGATAGACGTCGCGAAGGCCCCCTCCTGTCAAATTGCAGGCGGCAGGTGTCTGTCCGGCTGCTACGCTAGTAGGGTTGGAGCGACACATCGCATAACGGACACGAAGGGAAGGGGTAGCCAGCCGCGCATGGCTGCTGCACGGCGGCAGACGCCGCGGGGAGAAGAGGCTTGATGGAGTGCCCGTTGCCGCAGACAGAACAAGGCCCGGTGTTGCTGGTGGTCGACGACCGCCAGGAGAACCTGTTCGCCATGCAGGCCGTACTGGAGGTCGGGAACTGGCGGGTGATCACCGCCGCCTCGGGTGAGCGTGCCCTGCAATACCTGCTGGACGAAACCGTGGACCTGGTCCTGCTCGACGTCCAGATGCCGATCATGGACGGCTTCGAGGTGGCGCGCATCATGCGCAGCAACCTGCGCACCCGCTTCACGCCGATCATCTTCGTCTCCGCTGAAGCCCACTCCTACGAGTCGGTGCTGCGTGGCTATGCCACCGGTGCGGTGGACTACCTGCTCAAGCCCGTCGATCCCAACATCCTCAGGCACAAGGTACGCTCGCTGCTCGATCACGAGCGCAATCGCCGCGAGTTGCTGCAGGCCACCCAGCAGCTGGAGCTGGCCAAGTCGTTCAGCGACTCGCTGCTCGACAACGCCGCCGAGGGCATCCTCACCGTCAACGAGCAGGGTCGGGTGACCTTCGCCAACGCCGCCATCGCTCGCATGTTGAGATGCAGCGTCAGCGACCTGGTACACGCCAATTTTCTCGACTTCCTCGAAGGCGGCAGCGGTCTCGACGACTGGCAGACCTCGCCTTTCATGGAGCACTACGACCGCCGCGAGACCTATCGCCTGCACGACGCGCGCCTACGTACCAACCGCGGCGACAGCCTGCCGGTGGCGCTGTCCTGTGCGCCGCTGCCACGCATGCAACGGGCCATGGTCATCATCGCCCTGGACATGTCGCGCATGCGCGAGTTGCAGGACCAATTGGAATCCCAGGCCGTCACCGATGCCCTGACCGGCCTGCTCAATCGCCGCGGCTTCAACCAGACGCTGGAAGCGGCGCTGGCGCGTAGCGGCCGCAACGGCAAGCGCATGGCCGTGCTCTACATCGATCTCGATGGCTTCAAGCGCATCAACGATTCCCTCGGCCACGAAGCGGGTGACCGGGTGCTGTGCATCGTCGCCGAGCAGCTCAAGAGCTGCATGCGGCCCTACGACATCCTGGCGCGCATGGGCGGCGACGAATTCACCGCACTGCTCGATTCCCTGGAGCATCCCGAGGATGCCGCCCGGGTCGCCGAGAAGCTGCTGGAGTTGCTGGCCACGGTGCATCGCATCGACGGCATGGAGGTCAGCCTGGGCGCCAGCATCGGCATCGCCAGCTATCCCGACTGCGGCCACACCGTGGACGGCCTGTTGCGCTCGGCCGACATCGCCATGTACGAGGCCAAGCGTGGCGGTCGTCAGCAATACCGTTTCTTCTCGCCGGAAATGAATGGCCGTGCCCGTTCCCGGCTGATGCTCGAAGAAAGCGTGCGCAATGCCATCGACAACAAGGATTTCGTCCTCGCCTACCAGCCGCAGGTCTATCTGCGCGACGGTCGCCTGCGTGGCTTCGAGGCGTTGCTGCGCTGGGAGCACACGGTGGCCGGCAAGGTCTCGCCCAGTGTCTTCATCCCGCTGCTGGAAGAGACCCGGCTGATCAACCGCATCGGTGACTGGATCTTCCGCGAAGGCGCGACCAAGCTGCAGTCCCTGCAGGAGATCTATGGCGACGAACTGCTGCTGAGCATCAACCTCAGCCCGGTGCAATTCGGCATGCCGCAACTGACGGAGAGTCTGCGCCAGATCATCGAGACCCACCAGCTGCGGCCCGAGCAGCTGGAAATCGAGGTGACCGAATCGGCACTGATGCACGACATCGACTACACCCGGGCGCAGCTGTCACAACTGCGGGCGCTGGGCGTGCGTATCGCGGTGGACGACTTCGGCACCGGCTATTCTTCGCTGGCCTATCTGCGTCACTTCGAACTGGATACCCTCAAGATCGATCAGCTGTTCATTGCCAACATGCTGGATTCCTCGCGCGATGCCGCCATCGTCAGCACCATCCTCGAACTGGGCCGCAACCTGGATCTGGAGGTCATCGCCGAAGGGGTGGAGACCCTGGAACAGCGCGATTGGCTGCTTGAGCATGGTTGCGAGATCATGCAAGGCTTCCTGGTTTCCCGGCCATTGAGCGCCGAGCTGACCGGACGCTTCCCACAGCAGGTGGACTGGATCTCCCGGCGCCCCGAGCCGACGCTCTAGGCGCGCCGCCAGCCATCGGCGCAGGCCGTCGGGCAGGCGCCGTGCCAGGGCTGGCGAGACTTCCCAGGCCGGCACTCGCCAGCCAAACCACGACCGCCACTGAACGAACCTTCGTCCGCGCCTTCTTATGCAATGGCCACAGGCACGGAGTAGGAAGCATGCGGGGCGCCGTCTTTCCATGGCGGGAAAACAACAGGTTCGAATTGCTGGTGGACGGCGGTCGGTTCTTTCCGGCCATGCTCGAATCCATTGCTGGCGCCAGTCGCCAGATCGATGTCGAACTCTATCTGGTGGAAGCCGGCAGTTGCTCCGAGCAGCTGCTCGTGGCGCTGACCGAGGCGGCCCGCCGGGGCGTCGCGGTGCGCTGCCTGTTCGACGGCTTCGGTACCCTGCGGATGGACGCCGGTTTGCGCCGCCAGCTGGAAGAGGCGGGCGCCGAGCTGCGGCTCTTCAATCCCGTGCGCTTCGGTCATGGCTTGCACAACCTGCACCGCGATCATCGCAAGATCTTCGTCATCGACGGCGAAGAGGCCTTTGTCGGTGGCAGCGGCGCGACCGATGACTTCTGGGATCCGGCCAAGAGCGACTGCAACTGGCACGAAGTGATGGTGCGTATCCAGGGGCCGCTGGTGGCGGACTGGCTGGCCCTGTTCGAGCGGCAATGGGAAGCGGTCCGTCGCCGCCGCGCCTGGAAGCCGCGACCGCGGCGGGGACGCGAGCGTCCACCGCCGCCGCCCGTTGCCCAGGAAGGGCAGGGCCGGGTCGCCTATGCCGATGCCCGCCAGCACCGCGACATCCTGCAGGCGCTGATCCGCGCTCTGGTGGGTGGCCAGGAGCGCATCTGGTTCGCTACACCCTACTTTCTGCCGACCTGGCGCGTGCGCTGGGCCTTGCGGCGCGCGGCGCGGCGCGGCGTCGACGTGCGCCTGTTGCTCACCGGTCGCCATACCGACAATCCGCCGGTGCGCTTCGCCGGGCAGCGCTACTACCGCAGCCTGTTGCGCGCGGGCGTGCGCATCTACGAATACCAGCCCAGGTTCATCCACGCCAAGATGGTGCTGGTGGACCACTGGGTCAGCGTCGGCTCCTGCAATTTCGATCACTGGAATCTGAGATTCAACCTGGAGGCCAATGTCGAGGCGGTGGATCGCGGTCTGAGCCAAGCGGTGGCGGCCAGCTTCGTCAAGGATTTCGCCCAGAGCCGCGAGATCACCCTGGAATTCTGGCGCAGCCGTCCCTGGTGGCGACGGGCGCGCGAGTGGCTGTGGGGTTCGCTGGATCGCCTGGTGATCGGTGTACTGGGGCGCGGTTAGCAGCCCCGGTGGTCAGGTGCGGGTAACATAACCGATCCGGTGCAGTAGGCCGGACCCATCGTCCCGCGGACGAGGCCAGACGAGTAACGCCTTAGTGCAGACTTTAGATAAACACCGCTTCATCGGTCTGGAGTGGCTCAGGTTCCTGATGGGTTTCTATGTGGTCGTCTACCACACCATCCATTTCTATCCCGAGCGCAAGACCATCCCCCTGCTGGACGAGATCACCAGTATGGGCTTCTTCGCCACCAGCACCTTCTTCGTGCTCTCCGGCTTTCTGCTCGCCCATGTCTATTGCGGCCGTGGCAGCCTGCGCGAGCCGGCGCGCAGCTTCTGGGTCAAGAGGTTCGCCAACCTCTATCCGATTCATATCTTCGCGCTGCTGCTGGCGATGGCGGTGGTGACCTGGATCGGCAGCCTCGGCATACCGCCGGGTGCAGCCACGGCCAGCATCCGCTTCGTGGTGTTCGACACCAACGAGCCCCTGGCACGGACCAACCCCGAGCTGTTCCAGCACTTCATGACCAACGTGGAGCTGGCCTTCAACGCCGTGCTGCAACTGTTCATGCTGCAGGCCTGGAATCCCTACTATCTCACCTTCAATGCGCCGCTCTGGTCGATCTCGGCGCTGTTCTTCTTCTATCTGACCTTTCCCAAGCTGGCACCGCGGCTGATGACCAGCGAACGTCCCTGGCAGCTGTTGCTGCTGGTCTGGGCGCTCTATCTGATCCCGCCGCTGCTGGTGATCGCCAACCAGAACTACGGCATGCCTTTCACCGGCCTCCTGCAGCGGGTGCCCTTGTTCCGTTTGCCGGAGTTTCTTGCCGGCATCCTGCTGTATGCCATCTTTCGCCGCCAGTACGAGCGAGGCTGGGCACCGTCGGAGCGGCAGCGGGTGCTCTTGGCGAGCTACCTGGTCCTGAGCTTCGCCCTGGGTACGGCACTGTTCACCCATGGGCCCAAGTTCTGGTACTTCCTGTTCCATAACGGCCTGTTCCTGCCGTCGCAACTGATCCTGGTCTACCTGGCCGCGCTGGCTCAGGAGCCGGCCAGTGAGCGCATCCGCCACTGGTCGCCGCGGCTGGGCGCGGCCTCGCTGTCGATGTTCGCCCTGCACGTGCCCCTGTCGGGCATCTACATGACCCTGGAGCAGCTGATCGGCGGCGATCTCAAGGCCTGTCTCAGCGGTAATCGCGAGGTCTGCATCGCCGCCGCTGGGGCCTATACCAATTCCATCGAATGGTATTGGCTGTTCCTGCTGGCGGTGGTGGTCCTCTGCGTGCTGTTCCAGGAGCGGCTGGTGGTGCCGACCCGCAAGCGCATTCTCAAGGTGCTGCTGCCGCGTCTGGCGCCGCCGCAGCAGCCGCCCCAGGCTAGCGGCGGAAGCCTGCGGCCATGACGAAGAAGCGGGCGTTCAGTGCCGCCAGCGGCTCGCGTAGCTGCTCCAGCTGATCGGCCGCGCCGAATACCTCGAAGCGCTCCAGGGTGGCGATGGCCTGGGCCTGTTCCAGCAGATCGCCGACGTTGTCCAGGTGGGCCAGCAGCGCCTGGGCATCGCGGTAGCCCTCGCGGCAACGCGCCGTGGCGCCGTCGTAGCAGAAACCGTAGTAGAGGCAGCCGGGTTCGCTCTGGGTGCGCTGCAGCATGGCCTCGCCCAGGCGCTTGAAGGCCTCGACCTGATCGGGCTGGATGGCGAAGACGGGGGCCAGGCTGCAGACGGAATCGCTGGGAAGGGTGGGCATGGAAACTCCTGGGTCAGGGGTGGTTTCCATGCGACCCCTGCCGAGGGAACGGCGCTCCCGTCAACTGACGGACGTCAGCCGCCGACCTGGGCGATCCAGTCGTTGAGGCTGTAGTAGTTGGTCACCCGCGCCACCTTGCCGTCGCGGATCTCGAAGAAGGCCCCCACCGGCAGGCGATAGGTCTGGCCGCTGGCCGGCGGCAGGCCTTCATCGCTGGCCAGGTACTCGCCATGGATGACGAATTCGGCGGCGGCGCGGCGCCCGCTGGGTTCGGCCATGACGACCAGGTCGGTCAGGCGTTCGCGATAGCAGCGATTCATGTGCGCCATGAAGGCCGCGAAGGCGGCCTTGCCCACCTGACGCTCGCCCTGGTTGATGTCGTGGACCACATCCTCGGTGAGCAACTCCAGAAAGATGTCCATGTCGCCGGCATTGAAGGCGGCGTAATAGGCGTCGATGAGGTCGGTCGTGGTCATGGCGGTTCCTGTCGTGGACGAAAAAATGGCTTTGCCCGCACATGGTAGGGTGCCGCTACGAAGCCAACATAGCCATTCACGTCTCCTGCTTAACCAGAAGAGTCCATGGACATCCAACTCCTCCACGGCGCTGCCATCACCCCGCTGATTCCCGAACTCGCCGAATTGCGCATCGCGGTCTTTCGCGAGTTTCCCTATCTCTACGACGGCACTCTGGACTACGAATCCCGCTATCTGCAGACCTATGCGGAGGCGCCGGACAGCCTTTGCGTGTTGGTTCGCGATGCCGGGCGGGTGGTGGGCGCCGCGACCGCCTTGCCACTGGCGGACGAGACCGCGGAGTTCCAGCAGCCCTTCCGCGCCCAGGGCTGGCCACTAGAGCGGATTTACTATTTCGGTGAGTCCCTGCTGCTACCGGCCTACCGCGGCCAGGGACTCGGCCGGCGCTTCTTCGCCGAGCGCGAGGCCCGCGCACGGCAGCTGGGGCGCTTCGCCTGGTGTGCCTTTTGCGCCGTGCAGCGCCCGGACGACCATCCGCGCCGTCCGGTGGGGTATCGACCCTTGCACGGTCTTTGGCGTGGCGAGGGCTTCGTCGAGCATCCAGAATTGCTGGCCTACTACCTCTGGCAGGATCTCGACGAGACGGCCGAATCGCCCAAGCCCATGATCTTCTGGCTCAAGGAGTTGCCATGATCCGCCTCGCCGCCTGCCAATACGCCATCGAATTGCTGGAGACCTGGGACGCCTATGCCGCGCACCTGACAGAACTCTGCGAGGCCGCCGCCGCCAGGGGTAGCCAACTCCTGCTGCTGCCCGAATACGCCGGCCTGGTGCTCAGCGGCCAGCTGCCTCCCGACGAGCGCAGCGACCTGCAGGGCTCCATTGCCGGCATCCAGCCACTGATTCCGGCTTGGCGCGACCTCTGTGAAAGCCTGGCGCGCCGGCTGCGGCTGTACCTGTTGCCCGGTTCGCTTCCCGTCCTCGATAGCGACGGCCAATACCGCAATCGCGCCTGGCTGTTCGGTCCCGAAGGCTGCCTGGGCTATCAGGACAAGCTGATGATGACCCGCTTCGAGCGGGAAGAGTGGAACATCGTCGGAGGGCGCGAGGGCTTGCGGACGTTCGATACGGCCCTAGGTCGAGTGGGCGTCCTGATCTGCTACGACAGCGAATTCCCGCTGCTGGGCCGTCATCTGGCCGAAGCGGGCGCGGACCTGATCCTGGTACCGAGTTGCACCGATACCGTCGCCGGCTTTCACCGAGTGCGGGTCGGTGCCCAGGCCCGGGCGCTGGAAAACCAGGTCGCCGTCTTGCAGTCGCCGACGGTGGGTTTGGCACCCTGGTCGCCGGCATTGGACGAAAATGTCGGCCGGGCAGGCCTCTTCGTCCCTCCTGATCGTGGCATGCCTGCGGACGGGGTGGTCGCCCAGAGTAGCGAACTCTGTCCCGCCCTCAGTCAGTGGCTGTATGCCGATCTCGATCTGGAGGAGGTGCGACGCGTCAGGTCCCACGGCCAGGTGTTTATCCGCCGTGACTGGCTGGAGCAGTGGCAAGTACTGGAACCCAGGCGCTGAACGAGAAAAGCCCAGCACTGGGCTGGGCTTTTTCGTGGGGCGGAACCTAGATCTCGACGGCAAGGCTGTCGGCGATCTTCTTCTGCCACAGCTGCGGACCGGTGATGTGCACCGATTCGCCACGGGTGTCCACGGCCACGGTCACCGGCATGTCCTTCACCTCGAACTCATAGATGGCTTCCATCCCCAGTTCCGGGAAGGCCAGCACCTGGGCGCCCTTGATGGCCTGGGCCACCAGGTAGGCGGCGCCGCCCACGGCCATCAGGTAGACCGCCTTGTGGTCCTTGATCGCCTCGATGGCGATGGGGCCGCGCTCGGACTTGCCGATCATGCCCAGCAGGCCGGTCTGGTCGAGGATCTGACGGGTGAACTTGTCCATGCGGGTCGCCGTGGTAGGACCGGCCGGGCCGACCACCTCGTCGCCCACCGGATCGACCGGGCCGACGTAGTAGATGAAGCGACCCTTGAGGTCCACCGGCAGCGACTCGCCCTTGTTGAGCATGTCGACCATGCGCTTGTGGGCGGCATCGCGTCCGGTGAGCATCTTGCCGTTGAGCAGCACGGTCTCGCCGGGCTGCCAGCTCTGCACCTCCTCCGGGGTCAGGGTGTCGAGGTCGACGCGACGAGCGCTCGGACCGGCTTCCCAGACGATTTCCGGATAGGCGTCCAGCGGCGGTGCCTCCAGGCTGGCGGGGCCGGAGCCGTCGAGCACGAAGTGGGCGTGACGGGTGGCGGCGCAGTTGGGGATCATGCACACCGGCAGGGAGGCGGCGTGGGTCGGGTAATCCTTGATCTTGACGTCCAGCACCGTGGTCAGGCCGCCCAGGCCCTGGGCGCCGATGCCCAGCTGGTTGACCTTGTCGAAGATCTCCAGGCGCAACTCTTCCAGGCGATTCTGCGGGCCGCGGGCCTTGAGCTCATGGATGTCGATCTCGTCCATCAGCGATTCCTTGGCCAGTACCGCGGCCTTCTCGGCGGTGCCGCCGATGCCGATGCCCAGCATGCCCGGCGGGCACCAGCCGGCGCCCATGGTCGGCACGGTCTTGAGCACCCAGTCGACGATGGAGTCGGACGGGTTGAGCATGGCCATCTTCGACTTGTTCTCGGAGCCGCCGCCCTTGGCCGCGACGTCGATCTCCACGGTGTTGCCGGGAACGATCTGGTAGTGGATCACCGCCGGGGTGTTGTCCTTGGTGTTCTTGCGGGCACCGGCCGGGTCGGCCAGGATCGAGGCACGCAGGACGTTTTCCGGCAGGTTGTAGGCGCGACGGACGCCTTCGTTGATCATCTCGTCCAGGCTCAGGGTGGCGCCGTCCCAACGCACGTCCATGCCAACCTTGGCGAAGACGGTGACGATGCCGGTGTCCTGGCAGATCGGCCGGTGGCCGGTGGCGCACATCCGCGAGTTGATCAGGATCTGGGCGATGGAGTCGCGCGCGGCGGCGGATTCTTCGCGCAGATAGGCCTCGTGCATGGCCTGGATGAAGTCGACGGGGTGGTAATAGGAGATGAACTGCAGGGCGTCGGCAACGCTCTGGATCAGGTCATCCTGCTTGATCACGGTCATGTACGCGCTCCTCTTGGCGGTTTCTTGCGTCTCGACCACGGGCGGTGGCGAGACGGGCGCGCAATTCGGGTCGCACGGACCGGGCCGCGAAGGGGCCCGATCGGAGGGGTGGCCTGACACACTGAGAGAGGCCCACCCGGCCAGGGCGGCCGACCCGAGAGCGGCGCGGCAGTATAGCCTTTAAGCGGCCGGACGGCACGCCGCCTGGGCTGGCGGTGGGCGATCAGCGCCTAGCGGTGGTCCAGGGCGGCGGGATTGACCAGATCGGAGGGGCGCTCGCCGGTGAGGGCCGCGATCAGATTGTCCACCGCCCGCTCCGCCATGGCAAAGCGCGTTTCGTGGGTGGCCGAGCCAATGTGCGGCAGGGTCACCACGTTGGGCAGCTCGAACAGTGGCGAGGCGTCCAGGGGCTCGCGGGTATAGACGTCAAGGCCTGCGCCGCGGATCTGGCCACTGCGTAAGGCCTCGATCAGCGCCGGCTCGTCGATGACCGGGCCGCGCGCCAGATTGATCAGGATGGCGCTGGATTTCATCAGCCCCAATTCGCGTGCACCTATGAGCCCTTCGGTAGCCGCCGACAGAGGCACCACCAGGCAAACGAAGTCGGCCTCGCAGAGCAGGTCGTCCAGCTCGCGGCGCTGGGCATCCATCTGCTCTTCCAGCTCGGGTTTGGCACTGTTGGCGGTGTAGATGATCGGCATGTCGAAGCCGAAATGGCCGCGCTTGGCGATGGCCGCGCCAATGCGGCCGGCGCCGACGATGCCCAGGGTACGGCCATGGATATCGGTGCCGAAGTGCTCTTCACCGACGCCCTTGCGCCAGAGACCAGCCTTGACGAAGGCATCCAGCTCCGGCACCCGCCGGGCGGCGCTCATCAGCAGGGTGAAGCCCAGGTCGGCGGTGGTGTCGGTCAATACGTCAGGGGTGTTGGTGAGCAGGATGCCGCGCTCGGTCAGGTAGTCCACGTCATAGCTGTCGTAGCCGACCGACACGCTGGCGATGGCTTCCAGGGTGGTGGCCATCTCCAGTTCCTGCTCGCCGAGCTTGCGACTGGCGCCGATCAGGCCTTGGGCCTTGGCCGCGGAGGCGGCGAAGAGGTCGATGTTGGCACTGAAGGGGATCACCTCGACCGTGAAGTGCTGGCGCAGACGCTCCACCAGTTCTTCGGGCAGGCGGTTGAAGACCATTACGTGCTTCTTGCTCATCGATACCTCGGCGTACGGAAAAGGATTAGGCCAGACCGGCCGCGGCGAAGCGCGGGCGCTCGGGATGTTGCCTGAGCAGCGGCTCGAGACCCTCGCGGGTCGGCTCCTGGTTGAAGCCCAGCCCAAGCGCCTCGCGGTGGATGCCAGTTGTGGCCAGCCAGAGGCAGTCGATACCTGCCGCCACTGCACCGGGCACATCGGTCACCAGGGAATCGCCAACGAACAGCAGGCGCTTGGCGCCACGCGTGGCCAGTTCCTCTGCAGCGCAGCGGAAGGCATAGGGATCGGGCTTGCCGTACCAGGTGACCGCGCCACCCAGGGCGGCGAAGCGATCGGCCAGCTTGCCGGCCGCATAGAAGGGTAGACCCCCGGACACCACGTTACGATCCGGGTTGGCGCAGAGAAAAGGCTTGTCCAGGGCAGTCGCCAAGGGCGCGAAGCGGGTCTCCAGCTCGTCTTCCGGAAAGCTGCCGACGCCGAGGATGATGGCGGCCTGGTCGATCTCCTCGACGAAGCGCGCGCGGATCTCCGCGGGCCAGCCCGCCTGGCCGGTTCCAGGGCCGGACAGGTAGATGCCGCCCTCGCGGAATTTCGCATCCTGCAGGAAGGCATCGATGGCCAACTGGCCCGAGGTGGTGATGCCGGCGAAGAGTTCGCGTGGCACGCCCAGCTTGCCCAGCTCTTCGACCATGCCGTCCGCATCGCGCGAGGCATTGCTGAGGAACCACACCGGCTTGCCCTCGGCGGCGCGACGCTCCAGCCAGGCGCGAGCACCGGGAAAGGTCTCGTAGCCGTCGATCAGCACGCCCCAGAGGTCGAGGATGAAGCCGTCGTAGGCGGCCAGCGCCTCGTCCAGTTGAGCGAGGCGGAGCAGGGTGGGAGCGGTCATGCGGCGGATCCGATGGCGAAAAGGGGAAACGACAAGCCTAACCCGTTTTGCCGAGCGGCTGCCGAAAACACAGACACCGGCCTGGGCCGGTGTCTGTTTGGTGCCTGTTGGCAGTGCTTAGCGCGTGGGCGCCTTGCCGGCCTTGGCAACTTCCAGGGCCTGGGTGTCGACGCGGCCGTAGATGTCTTCGAAGCGGACGATGTCGTCTTCGCCCAGGTAGCCACCGGACTGCACTTCGATCAGCTCCAGCGGTACCTTGCCGGGGTTGGCCAGGCGGTGCACGGAGGTCATCGGCAGGTAGGTGGACTGGTTTTCGGTCAGCAGGAAGACCTTGTCGTCACAGGTGACTTCGGCGGTACCGGACACCACGATCCAGTGCTCGGCACGGTGGTGGTGCATCTGCAGCGACAGCTGAGCGCCCGGCTTGACGGTGATGCGCTTGACCTGGAAGCGCTGGCCCATGTCGATGGAGTCGTAGGAACCCCAGGGACGGAAGACTTCCTGGTGCGCCTTGACCTCGTTGCGATTCTGCTTCTCGAGGGTGTTGACCAGCTTCTTGACGTCCTGGACCTTGTCCTTGTGGGCGATCATGACGGCGTCCTTGGTTTCCACCACGACCACGTCGTCCAGGCCGACCAGGGTCACCAGCTTGCCGTTGCCGTGCACCAGGCAGTTACGGCTGTCATGCAGGACGACGTCGCCCTTGAGGACGTTGCCGTTGCTGTCCTTGGCATGCACGTCCCACAGCGCGGACCAGGAACCGACATCGTTCCAGCCGGCGCTCATGGGTACCACGCAGGCGCGGGTGGTCTTTTCCATCACGGCGTAGTCGATGGAGTTGTCCGGGCAGACGGCGAAGGTAGCGGCATCGATGCTGATGTTGATGCCGTCGATGCTGCTGCGCTCCAGCGCCAGCAGGCAGGTGTCATAGATGTCGGTGTCGTGCTTCTTCAGCTCTTCCAGGAAACGGCTGGCGCGGAACAGGAAGATGCCGCTGTTCCAGCAGTAGTCGCCGGAAGCCACGTATTCGGTGGCGGTGACGGCGTCGGGCTTCTCGACGAAGCGCTCGACGTGGGACACGCCCTGGGGCAGGCCATCGTTGGAACCGGTCTTGATGTAGCCGTAGCCGGTCTCGGGCGCGGTGGCCGGAATGCCAAACAGCACCATCTCGCCACGCTCGGCGGCGGCGGCGGCCTGTTGCAGGGCGGCCTTGAACTGGGCTTCGTCCTCGATCACGTGATCGGCGGGCAGCACCAGCATCAGGTCGTCCTTGCCGTCAGCGACCAGTTGCATGGCGGCGATGGCCACGGCCGGCGCGGTGTTGCGACCGAAGGGCTCCATGATCAGCGCCTGCGGCTTGCACTCGACGGCCTTGAGCTGCTCTTCCACCAAGTAGCGGTGTTCGGCGTTGCAGACGATGATGGGGCAATCGATGCTGCCCTCGCAGCCCAGGCGATTGATGGTCTCCTGGAACATGGTCTGTTCGCTGGTCAGGGCCAGGAACTGCTTGGGGTAGAGCTTGCGCGAGAGGGGCCAGAGTCGCGAGCCGCTACCACCGGACAGGATGACGGGAATCATGGGCGTTACTCCTTCAGCGTCTGCTGATTTGTGGCCGCTGTCCCTGAGGTCGGGACGAAGCGTCCATGCTTCGAAAAGATCAACCGGCCGAAGCGTCGACCGGTACAAATTGAACGTGCGGACTGATTGCCATTGGCCATCATGGCCTAGGGCAAGGACCAGACAAAGACAGAATCAAACGAAAGTGGTTCTCAGCAAAATTTCCTTTTTCCGGAAAGGCAGCGATTTTGAGACGTCTGGCAACTTTTCTTGCCTGAAGCATCTCCGCTACGGGGCTGAAACCTTTTTTATTGGAGGGAGATGACAGTCTTTCACGGATGGCAGGCGTCGAATGTGACCCTCTAGCCAGTTCGGTGGCCCAGCATGCGGGCAATTGTGCCATCCGTCGATTCGCCCGGCTAATCCGGCGGTGTATCGCGCAGGAACACCAGCGTGTCGGCCGAGGAGCGCTCGGTCGAGTAGCGATAGCCCTGGTCACCGAACTCGCGCAACTCATCCACCGTGGAGACGCGCTGCTTGATCACGTGCCGCGCCATCAGGCCGCGCGCCTTCTTGGCGTAGAAACTGATGATCTTGTAGTCGCCATTCTTGAGATCGCGAAATTCCACATCCACGACGCGGGCCTGCAGGCGCGCCCGGCGCACCGCGCTGAAATATTCGTTCGAGGCCAGATTCAGCAGGACGTCGTCCCCCTGGGCCGCGAGATCCGCCTTGAGCCAGTCGCTGATACGCTCGCCCCAGAAGGCATAGAGGTCCTTGCCGCGTGCATTGGCGAACTTGGTGCCCATTTCCAGCCGATAGGGCTGCATCAGGTCCAGCGGGCGCAGCAGGCCATAGAGTCCGGACAGCATGCGCAGGTGGCGCTGGGCGAAATCGAAGTCGTCTTCCTGGAAGTCCTCGGCGGCAAGGCCGGTGTAGACGTCACCCTTGAACGCCAGCAGCGCCTGCTTGGCATTCTCCGGCGTGAAGTCCGGGGTCCAGCTGCCGAAGCGGGCGACATTGAGGGTGGCGATCTTGTCGGACACCCCCATGAGCGCGGCGACCTCTGCTGGGGCGAGCTGGCGAAGTCCGTCGATCAGTTCGCGGGAGTGCTCCAGGTATTGCGGCAGGGTATGGCGGGACGTGCTGGGCGGTGTGCTGTAGTCCAGCGTCTTGGCGGGGGAAATCACCATCAGCATCGGCTTGGCTCCTCTAGGCGAGGCGCCATTCTAGAAGTCTCCGCCGCTCGGCTCCAGTGGGCCTTGCCGATGGAGTCGATAGGTATTGACCACGGTCTCGGGGCGAGGTTGCTGGGTCGGGCGGCAACATCGACAGCTCCGTGAAAAAAATTGGATGCGGCCAAAAAAAGCTTTTGTGCCTCAGGTCTTTTGCGTTATTACCGAAGTGTCCGTCGCATCTCTCGGGTCCCGTGCCCTCATGTTGGCCGGTCCGTGAACCCGTTGCTGGAGCGACGGCACCTTTCGCCGCGGAGCGTCGTTCTGGCGCTCCGTCGACAGGCTTGCGAGTCAAGCGTTTCTACGAGGTGACCGAGTATGGATGATCACGGACGTTCCCGCCCCACCCAGCCCACCCTCTATGTGCTCGACACCAACGTACTGATCCACGATCCCAACGCGCTGCTCAATTTCGAGGAGCATCACGTCGCCATCCCCATGACGGTCCTGGAGGAACTCGACAAGCTCAAGACCGGCAAGCACAACGTTGCCGCCGAATGCCGGCAGGCGATCCGCCTGATCGACAGCGTGCTCGCCGAATCCTCGCCCGAGGACGTCGAGCGGGGCGTACCCATTCCCCGCGGCAAGGGCGAGGCCAAGGGGCGACTGTCCATCCTCATGGGCCGCCGCGCCGGCCCCATGGCCTGCCTGCCCGACGACATCAACGACAACCGCATCATCAACCAGCTCGTCGAATTGCGCACCCAGCATCCCCAGGAGCGGGTGGTGCTGGTCACCAAGGACATCAACATGCGCCTCAAGGCGCGTGGTTGCGGCATCGCCGCCGAGGACTACCAGACCGACCAGTTGCTCGATGATGTCTCCCTGCTGTCCCAGGGTTATCACAACCTGCCGGGGTCCTTCTGGGACAACGTGAGCAAGGTGGAAAGCCGGCAGGAGCTGGGCCGGGTCTGGCATCGGGTGCAGCTGTCGGCCGAAATGCCGCCGTTCAACGTCAATGACTTCGTGCTCGACGAGCAGGGCTTCGTCGGCTGGGTCAAGGCGGTGCGTGACGGCGAGGTGATCCTGCTCGACATGCACCAGGAGCCCCTGATGCACCAGGAAGCCTGGGGACTGAAGCCGCGGGACATCTACCAAGCGCTGGCGCTGTTCGCCCTGCTGGAGCCGGATATCCACCTGGTCAACCTGACCGGTGCGGCGGGTTCGGGCAAGACCATCCTGGCGCTGGCCGCGGCCATCGAGCAGACCATGGTCACCAAGAGATACCGGCGGATCATCGCCACCCGCAGCGTCCAGGGCCTGGACGAGGACATCGGCTTCCTGCCCGGGACCGAGGCCGAGAAGATGGAGCCCTGGCTGGGCGCCATCACCGACAACCTCGAAGCCCTGCACATGGACGACCACAACCCCCACGGCAGCGTGGACTACATCCTCAGCAAGGTGCCGTTGCAGTTCAAATCGCTGAACTACATCCGCGGTCGCAGCTTCCAGCAGAGTCTGATCCTCATCGACGAATGCCAGAACCTCACGCCACACCAGATGAAGACCATCATCACCCGCGCCGGTAGCGGCTCCAAGGTGATCTGTCTGGGCAACCTGGCGCAGATCGATACGCCTTACCTTTCCGCCACCAGCTCGGGTCTCACCTACCTGTCCGAGCGCTTCAAGGGCTTCAACCACGGAGTGCACATCACCCTGCAGGGCGTACCCCGGTCCATCCTCGCCGAATACGCAGAGTCCCATCTGTAAGTGCTAGGGCTTGTCTGAAAAGTAGCCGAGCGAAGGTCAGGCAAGGCAAAAATCCGTGAGGAAGCGGAGTTTACGAGTGGTAAATGAGCATTCCGAACGGATTGTTAACGCAGCATGACCGAGCGCAGGCACTTTTTAGACACAGCCCACGATCCCCGTCTGGTCATGGGCGGGGATCAAATCCCCAGCCGCAGGTCTACAATGGCAGGTCCTTTCCAGGAGTCATGCCGTGCTGACCCATCTCGATTCCCAAGGCCGTGCCAACATGGTCGATGTCACCGACAAGCAGGTGACCTTCCGTGAAGCCACCGCCGAAGCCCGGGTGCGCATGCGTCCGGAAACCCTCGACCTGATCCAGAGCGGCGGCCACCCCAAGGGCGATGTCTTCGCTGTGGCCCGTATCGCCGGCATCCAGGCGGCCAAGAAGACCGCCGATCTCATCCCGCTCTGCCATCCGCTGATGCTGACCGGCGTCAAGGTCCAGCTGGCCGCGGAAGCGCCCGATGCGGTGCGGATCACCGCCACCTGCAAGCTGTCCGGGCAGACCGGGGTGGAGATGGAGGCCCTGACCGCAGCCAGTGTCGCGGCCCTGACCCTTTACGACATGTGCAAGGCGGTCGATCGGGGCATGACCATCGAGGCGGTACGCCTGCTGGAAAAGAACGGCGGCAAGAGTGGCCACTTCCGCGCCGAGGAGCAGCCGGCATGATCCGCGTGCAATTCTTCGCCCGCTATCGCGAGGTGCTGGGTCTCGCCGAGGACAGTCTGGCCTGGGAGCCTGATCTGGCCACCGTTGGCGACCTGCGCGAGCACCTGGTCCAGCGCGGTGGAATCTGGACCGAGACCCTGGGCGAGCGCGGTCTCATGTGCGCCCGCAATGAAGAACTCTGCGGGCTGGCCGAGCCGCTGCGCGATGGCGACGAAGTCGCCTTCTTTCCCACCGTGACCGGAGGCTAGGCATGGCCATTCGTGTACAGGCTGCGGCTTTCGATCCTGGCCAGGAGCTCAATGCCCTGCATGCCGCCAACACCGGCATCGGTGCCGTGGTGGGTTTCGTCGGTTATGTACGGGACTTCAACGCTGGGCGCGACGTCGGCGGGCTGTTCCTCGAGCACTTTCCCGGCATGACCGAGAAGGCCCTGGCGCGCATCGTCGAAGAGGCGAATCAGCGCTGGCCGCTGCTTAACGTCGATATCCTGCATCGCATCGGTCGCCTGGAGCCGGGCGAACCCATCGTCTTCGTCGGTACCGCCAGCGCCCATCGCCAGGCGGCCTTCGACGCCTGCAATTTCGTGATGGACTATCTCAAGACCCGCGCACCCTTCTGGAAGAAGGAGGACACATCCGAGGGCCCGCGCTGGGTGGAGGGACGTGCCAGCGACCAGGACGCCGCGGGGCGTTGGGCGACATAGGGGGAAACCGCACAGCGTTTTCCACGTGGTGCTCCGGCTGTTGGTGGATGAGGCTGCGCCGTCATCCACTCTACGACCTATCTTGTAGGAGCGACTGGCTTATCGCAGTCACGGCCATGATAGACCGTAGGTTGGGTTGAGACGGTTCCATCGTCGAAGCCCAACAGTGGCGGTTCTCGAGGCAATGTTGGGCTTCGCTGCGCTCAGCCCAACCTACCGCGGCCCGTAGGAACCGTGGTGGGGCAGCGCTACTCAGCGCTGCCGCGGGACCGGCTTGAGCAACTCGGCTGGCGGCATCTCGCAACCGATCTTGCGCCCCAGCAGGGTTTCGATGGGCGGCAGGGCGAAGGCGTCGTCCTCACCGGCGAAGCTGATGGAGGTGCCACTGGCGCCGGCGCGACCGGTACGACCGATGCGGTGCACGTAGTCGTCCGGGTCTTCCGGCAGGGTGAAGTTGATCACGTGGCTGATGCCATCGACGTGAATGCCGCGACCGGCAACGTCGGTGGCCACCAGCACGCGGATCTTGCCGGCGCGGAAGCCTTCCAGGGTCTTGATGCGCTTGTGCTGAGGCACATCGCCGGACATCTGGGCAGCGCTGATGCCATCCTTGGTCAGGCGTTCTTCGATGCGGCGCACCTCGTCGCGACGGTTGGCGAACACCATCACCCGCTCCCAATTGTTCTGGGCGACCAGGTTGTAGAGCAGGCGATACTTGTCGCTGGAGGACACGGCATAGACGTGCTGCTCGACGGTGTCGCTGGCCACGTTTTCCGGCTCGATCTCGACGATGGCCGGATCGGTGGTCCACTGCCGCGCCAGGTTCATCACGTCGTCGGTGAAGGTGGCGGAGAACAGCAGGGTCTGGCGTTCGCTCTTGGGTGGCGTCTGGCGGATGATCTGGCGAACCTGGGGAATGAAGCCCATGTCCAGCATGCGGTCGGCCTCGTCCAGCACCATGACCTCGACCATGTCCAGGTGCACCTCGCCGCGCTGGTTGAAGTCCAGCAGGCGGCCCGGGGTGGCGACCAGGATGTCGCAGTAGCGCGCTTCGAGCTGCTTGAGCTGCTTGTCGAAGTCCATGCCGCCAACAAAGCTCATGACGTTGAGCCCGGTGTACTTGGCCAGATCCAGGGCGTCGTTGGCGATCTGCACCACCAGCTCGCGGGTCGGCGCGATGATCAGCGCCCGCGGCTCGCCCATGTATCTTTCCTTGGGCGGCGGGGTGGTCAACAGCTGAGTGATCGTCGAGATCAGGAAGGCCGCGGTCTTGCCCGTGCCGGTCTGGGCGCGGCCGATGGCGTCCTTGCCCTTGAGGGTGAAACCCAGCACCTGCGCCTGGATCGGCGTGCAGTAGGGAAAACCTAGATCGTGGATGCCGTGCATCAGGCGCGGATCCAGCTTGAAGTCGTGGAAGCGCGTCTTGCCTTCCTGGGGCTCGACCGCGAAGTCTTCCAGTTTCCAGGTGTCGATCGGCTTGGGCTTGCGCGGGCTGCGTTCGCGACGTGGCTTGGCGGATTTTTCCACCTGGGCGCGCGGCTCCTGGGGGCGGAATTCCTGGCTGCGGGTTTCGCCTGGGGTACGCGGTTTGCGCGGCGCACGCTCGGCCTGGGGCTCGGGCGCGATCGGGGCAGGAGAGGAGGGGGCTTCAGGAGCGGCGCTGGGGGTAGCTTGGGGCGCAGGGGAGGGGGTCGGCTGAGCGACCTCTTGATCCTTGCCCAGAAATTTTTTGAGTGCCTTGAGCACGGAGGGTCTCGATCATCGAAAGCGGAATGAGACCGCAGTGTAAAGCAACCTACGTGCCCGGCAACAACTACCTGCCGAACGCAAGCGCAATCCAGTCAGCCACTGATCCGATTGCGCCCGGCATCCTTGGCCTGGTAGAGCGACTTGTCCGCACGTCCGACCAGTTCGTCCAGGGAATCGGCCTTGCGCATCTGTGCCAGGCCAATGGACACGGTAACCCCCGGCAGCTTGCCGCAGGGCGAATAGAAATCCTTGATCTCCGCCAGGCTCTGGCGCAGGCGCTCGGCGATGGCGATCGCCTCGTCGCGATCGATTTCCGGCAACAGGATGACGAACTCCTCGCCGCCATAGCGCGCCATGCTGTCCTTGGGTCTCAACTGGTCGCGCAGGGTATTGGCGACCAGGCACAGGGCATAGTCGCCCGCCAGATGACCATGGGTGTCGTTGTAGCGCTTGAAGTGATCGACATCCAGCATCAGCAGGCTCAGGGGCTGCCGATTGAAGGCGCAACGGGTGCTCTCGCGCTCGAACAGCTGCTCGAGGCGCCGCCGATTGAACAGGCCGGTCAGCGTATCGACATTGGCGTTGCGTTCGGTGTCGACGATGAGCTGGTTGCCACGGCGCATCCGCTCACAGAGGATGCCGAGCAGGTTGTGCATGGCCTTGGAAGAACGCTCGATCAGCTCCAGCACCAGGTCGCGATGCAGGCAGAGCACCTGGGTGTCGGCTTCGGCGATGACGTGGGCGCTGGGCCGCTCGCTGTCCATGAAGCTGATCTCGCCCGAGCATTCGCCTGGGCCGAGCAGATAGATGGGCGGATTTTCCGGCGAGCCCAAGTGGACTCGCAGGCGACCTTCCAGGATGAGGTACATGTACTGGTTGATCATGGCGGGCGAGAGCAGGCACTCACCGGCGACCAGGCTACGGGTGGCCGAGCGGGCGATCAGGGCTTCCAGCAGGTAGGTCTCCACGCCCTTGAACAGGCGCAGGTCCTTCAGGGAAGCGACCGGTACTTCGGCCAGCCAGGCCGACAAGGGGGCAGCCATCAAAGGATCACCCCGGGGGCTGAAAGGAAAACTCGGGCCATAGCTGCTCCATGCACATCACGACCTTCAGGCACCCCTACTGGACCGGATGGGTACCTCAAAGTTCGTTCGCTTGGCCCTGTCCGGGCCTCCATTCGTGCCCGGATTCCGCAAACTGTCGACCGGTTTCCAAAAACGCAACGGCTCGGCGATTCGGTCTTTATTTTCCGCCGAGACGTGCCAGCAGCCAGCCCTGAATATCCTGGATTTCCGCGGGAATGACCTCGTGGCGCATGGGATAGCTGTGCCAGAGCGCTTCCACGCCGGCGGCCACCAGCGCCTCGTAGGCAGCGCGCCCCAGGGCCAGGGGTACCACGTCATCCTGGTCGCCATGCAGGCACAGCACCGGGGTGGCACCACCGCGGTTGACCTGGGCGTCTTCGAAGCTGGGCGCATAGGTCGATAGCGCCATGACGCCACCCAGGGTGGGGCAGGCGGTGTTGTAGGCGGTATGCAGAACCACGGCGCCCCCCTGGGAGAAGCCGGCCAGCACGATGCGTTCGGCAGGAATGCCCTGGGCCTGCTGGGTCTCGATCAGCGCCTGCACCGTGGCGGCCGATGCGTCCAGCTGAGCGCGGTCGATGGCCCGGGCCGGATTCATGGCCAGGATGTCGTACCAGGAGGGCATGGCCCAGCCACCATTGATGGTGACCGCCTGGGTCGGTGCCTGAGGCAGGACGAAGCGGGTTGTGGTCAGGGTGCGCTGCAACAATTCGGCAACGGGTTCGAAGTCATGCTGGGTGGCCCCCAGGCCATGCAACCAAATGACGCAGCTATCGGCGGTTCCGCTGGGTGATTCCAGCACAAGAGGCGAATTTTCCAAGGCTTTGCTCCAGTTTGGTGCCACTAAAAATGGGTGTGGTAACAGATGGTGCACAAAATGCGTGTCGCATTTTCGTAATTTAGTTGTCCGGCTTTTTGCTCGAAGTCTCGCGATTGCCGGGTTTGAGCCAAGTGAGCTTCTGTCGCATTCACTGGTCCGCAAATTGCCTCATCTAGGCTGCGGCCAGGTAGTGCACTAACAGGTAACACTGATTCACTGCTTCGTCATGCCTTCCAGTGCGTCTCCTTCTTCCCTTGATGAAGGACGCCCAGGGATCGGGTGGGCGGGTTCCACGGCAATCAGGCGAGAGACATCGTGCTGCCGTGCGACTGGAGCGTAATTCATAAACAAAGTGGAGCTTATCGATGAAGATGGTGAAGTCTACCCTGGCAATTCTGACCACCGCCGCTGCTCTTGGCCTGTCCGGCATGGCTCACGCAGGCGCTACCCTGGATGCGGTGAAGAACAAAGGTTTCGTGCAATGCGGCGTCAGCGATGGCCTGCCGGGCTTCTCCTTCACCGACTCCAAGGGTGACTACAAGGGCATTGACGTCGACGTCTGCCGCGCCGTGGCCGCTGCAGTCTTCGGTGACTCCACCAAGGTTCGCTTCACGCCCCTGACCGCCAAGGAGCGTTTCACCGCGCTGCAATCCGGCGAGATCGACGTGCTGTCGCGCAACACCACCTGGACCAGCTCCCGCGATGGCGGCATGGGTCTGATCTTCGCCGGCGTCACCTACTATGACGGCCAGGGCTTCCTGGTGAGCAATAAGCTGGGTGTGAAGAGCGCCAAGGAACTGGACGGCGCCACCGTGTGCATCCAGGCCGGTACCACCACCGAACTCAACCTGGCCGACTACTTCCGTTCCAACGGCATGAAGTTCACCCCCATCACCTACAGCACCTCGGACGAGAGCGCCAAGTCGCTGGAAGCCGGTCGTTGCGACGTCCTGACCTCCGACCAGTCGCAGCTGTACGCCCAGCGCAACAAGCTGTCCAAGCCCGACGACTACGTCGTGCTGCCCGAGGTGATCTCCAAGGAGCCGCTGGCACCGGCCGTGCGGCGTGGCGACGAAGACTGGCTGACCGTGGTCAAGTGGTCGCTGTTCGCCATGGTCAACGCCGAAGAGCTGGGTCTGACCTCCGCCAACGTCGAAGCCCAGGCCAAGGACTCCAAGAACCCTGACGTGCGTCGTCTGCTCGGCGCCGATGGCGAATTCGGCAAGGATCTGAAGCTGCCGAAGGACTGGGCGGTGAAGATCGTCAAGCAGGTGGGCAACTACGGCGAAGTCTTCGAGCGCAACGTCGGCATGGGCAGCGACCTGAAGATCAAGCGTGGCCTCAACGCCCTGTGGAATGCAGGCGGTCTGCAGTACGCCCCGCCGGTCCGTTGATCTCGGCGCCTTAGTCGCCGAACACCTTCCGGATGTGCAGATTCTCGCCCTGCAGCGCTACCCGCGCTGTGGGGCGAGAATTTAATGAGGCTCCAAGTAGATGCAAAACGTTAGCAAACCGTCCGCACCGGTCCGTGGGTCGCTGCTCACCGACCCGCAGGTACGCTCCTGGCTGTTCCAGATCGTGGCCGTGGTCGCCGTGGTGGCCTTCGGCTGGTTCCTGTTCGACAACACCCAGACCAACCTCGCCAACCGGGGCATCACCTCCGGCTTCGGCTTTCTCAACAACACCGCCGGCTTCGGCATTCCCCAGCACCTGATTCCGTACAGCGAAGGCGATACCTACGGGCGCGTCTTCCTGGTCGGTCTGCTCAACACCCTGCTGGTGTCGGTCATCGGCATCTTCCTGGCGACCATCATCGGCTTCAGCGTGGGTGTGGCGCGGTTGTCGAACAACTGGCTGCTGCGCAAGGTCGCCACGGTCTATATCGAGACCTTCCGCAACATTCCGCCGCTGCTGCTGATCTTCTTCGTCTATTTCGCCGTGCTCGCGCCCCTGCCTGGTCCGCGCCAGAGCCTGACCCTGGGCGATGCCTTCTTCGTCAACAACCGCGGCCTGTACATGCCGGCGCCGATCGCCGATGCCGGCTTTTTGCCCGGTCTGATCGCGCTGCTGATCGCCATCGTCGCCAGCGTGGTGGTGGTGCGCTGGGCACGCAAACGGCGGCATGCCACCGGCCAGCGCTTTCCGGTGCTGTGGACCGTGCTGGCGCTGCTGATCGGGATCCCGCTGCTGGCAGCCCTGATCTTCGGCAGGCCGTTGCACTGGGAAGTGCCGGAATTGCAGGGCTTCAACCTGCGCGGCGGCTGGGTGATCATCCCCGAGCTGGTCTCCCTGGCATTGGCCCTGTCGGTCTATACCGCGGCCTTCATCGGCGAGACGGTGCGCGGTGGTATCCAGGCGGTCAGCCACGGTCAGACCGAGGCGGCCAGCTCCCTGGGGCTGCGTCCGGGCCTGACCCTGCGGCTGGTGATCATTCCCCAGGCCTTGCGGGTGATCATCCCACCGCTGACCAACCAGTATCTGAACCTGATGAAGAACTCCTCGCTGGGCGCCGCGGTGGGCTATCCGGAGATGGTGGCGCTGTTCGCCGGCACCGTCCTGAACCAGACCGGCCAGGCCATCGAGACCATGGCCATCACCATGAGCGTCTACCTGGCCATCAGCATCAGCATCAGCATCCTGATGAACTGGTACAACAAGCGCATCGCGCTGATCGAGCGTTAAGGAGCGCGTATGAGTAACCAGACCCATACCTTTAAACCGGACCTGCCGCCGCCGCCTTCCAGCGTCGGTGCCCTGGCCTGGATTCGGGGCAATTTGTTTTCCAGCATCGGCAATACCCTGCTGACGCTGTTCGGTCTCTACATCGTCTGGCTGATCGTGCCGCCGGTGGTGAACTGGGCCTTCATCAATGCCACCTGGAGCGGCAGCACCCGTGCCGATTGCGCCCCGGGCGGCGCCTGCTGGGTGTTCATCAAGGAGCGCTTCGGGCAGTTCATGTACGGCTTCTACCCCGGCGATCAGCGCTGGCGCGTGGATCTGACCGTGGTGATCGCCGTGATCGGCGCCATCCCGCTGTTCCTCGACAGCTTCAAGCACAAGGCTCGCTACGGTCTGGCCCTGCTGGTGATCTATCCGCTGGTGGCCTTCTGGCTGCTGTATGGCGGTTTCGGTCTGCGCGTGGTGCCCACCACCGAATGGGGTGGCCTGATGCTGACCGTGGTGATCGCCGCCGTGGGCATCGTCGGCGCCTTGCCGCTGGGCATCCTGCTGGCCCTGGGACGGCGCTCCAAGCTGCCGGCGATCAAGGTCATCTGCGTGACCATGATCGAGTTCTGGCGGGGTATCCCCCTGATCACGGTGCTGTTCCTGTCGTCGGTGATGCTGCCGCTGTTCCTGCCCGATGGCATGAACCTCGACAAGCTGTTGCGCGCCATCGTCATGGTGATCATCTTCGAGGCGGCCTATATCGCCGAGGTGGTGCGGGGTGGCATGCAGGCCATCCCCAAGGGCCAGTACGAAGCCGCCGCGGCCATGGGCCTGGGCTACTGGCGGACCACCGGTCTGGTGATCCTGCCGCAGGCGCTCAAGCTGGTGATCCCGGGCATCGTCAACACCTTCATCGCGCTGTTCAAGGATTCGAGCCTGGTGGTCATCATCGGCCTGTTCGACCTGCTCAACAGCATCAAGCGCGCCACCTCCGACCCGGCCTGGCCTGGTCTGTCCACCGAAGGCTATGTGTTCGCCGCCCTGGTCTTCTGGATTTTCTGTTTCGCCATGTCCAGCTACTCCGCCCGTCTGGAGCGCAAGCTGAACACCGGCCACAAGCGTTAGGAGTCAATAGATGAACGTAAGCAACAAGCAGCCGGTCGACAGCAGCAAGGTCATGATCCAGCTCAAGGACGTGAACAAGTGGTACGGCCAGTTCCACGTGCTCAAGGACATCAACCTGACCGTGACCCAGGGCGAGCGCATCGTGCTGTGCGGACCGTCCGGCTCGGGCAAGTCCACCACCATCCGCTGCATCAATCGCCTGGAAGAGCACCAGAAGGGCCAGATCATCGTCGACGGCACCGAGCTGACCAACGATCTCAAGCAGATCGAGACCATTCGCAGCGAAGTCGGCATGGTGTTCCAGCACTTCAACCTCTTCCCACACCTGACCGTGCTGCAGAACTGCACCCTGGCGCCCATGTGGGTACGCAAGCTGCCGAAGAAGCAGGCCGAAGAGATCGCCATGCATTACCTGCAGCGGGTGCGCATTCCCGAGCAGGCCAACAAGTTCCCGGGCCAGCTGTCCGGTGGCCAGCAGCAGCGCGTGGCCATCGCCCGGGCGCTGTGCATGCAGCCACGCATCATGCTGTTCGATGAGCCGACCTCGGCGCTCGACCCGGAGATGGTGAAGGAGGTGCTGGACACCATGATCGGCCTGGCCCAGGACGGCATGACCATGCTGTGCGTGACCCACGAGATGGGCTTCGCCCGCACCGTGGCCAACCGGGTGATCTTCATGGACAAGGGCGAAATCGTCGAACAGGCCGCACCGGACCAGTTCTTCGACAACCCGCAGAACGAGCGTACGCGCCTGTTCCTCGGGCAGATCCTGCACTGAGACGCGACCGGGGTGGACACCCATCCGCCCCGGTCTACCTGCGAACCCAATCACGGGCGTTCGGCGGGAAGGCGGGCAAAGGACTTCAAGGCGCGGTATCCTCGATGTTTGGCGCCCGGTTTCCGGGGTCGGCGGTCAAGGTCCGCCTTGCCGTTCACCGGCTTCATTGTCGATTCCGTACCGCATCGCGAGAACGTGCGGTGCAACGGGCAGTCGAAGCCGTCATCATAGAGAGACGCCCGTGAACTCCATTTCCCATCCGCTCATGCTGACAAAAGCCAAGGCCTGGGGCGCCCATGCGGTGACCTCCAGTGGTGTGATTCTCGCGCTTCTGGCGCTGCTCGCTCTGGTCGACGGTCAACCCAAGGGTTGCCTGATGTGGCTCGGCATCGCGCTGCTCGTCGATGGTCTCGACGGCACCCTGGCCCGCAAGTTCGAGGTCAAGCGGGTCCTGCCCCATTTCGATGGCTCCGCGCTGGACCTGGTGGTCGATTACCTGACCTATGTCTTCATTCCAGCGATCTTCATCTATCGCTTCGTACCCTTGCCGCCGCACTTCGAGCTGGTGGCGGTGGGCATCATCCTATTGTCGTCACTGTTCTGTTTCTGCAATGTGAACATGAAGAGCGCCGACAACTATTTCATCGGCTTTCCTGCGGCCTGGAACGTGGTGGCGCTGTATTTCTACGTGCTGGACCTGGCGCCCTGGTTCAGCATGGCGGTGGTGCTGGTACTGGCCGCCCTGACCCTGACCCGGGTCAAGTTCCTGCACCCCTTCCGCGTCCGTCAGCTGATGGCGGTGAACATCACCATCACTTCCATCTGGCTGCTCAGCAGCGCCATGATGGTGTTCCTGCACCCCGACAAGCCGCTGTGGCTGATGGTGCTCTGGTTCGCCAGCGGCATCTACTTCGTTGGCGTGTGCGTCTGGCGTACCGCCCGGGAGTGGTTCGCCTGACGGTGAGCGACATCCCCCAGCCACCCGCGCGCACCTGGTATGTCTACCTGGTGCGCGCCGAGAACCAGGCGCTCTATTGCGGCATCAGCGATGATCCCGAGCGCCGCTTCGCCCAGCACCGCAGTGGCCGTGGTGCCCGCTTCTTCGCTTCCAGCCCGGCCCAGGCGCTGGTCTATGTCGAAGCCTGCGCCGACAAGTCGGCCGCCTTGCGCCGCGAGATCCAGATCAAGAAGCTACCCAAACGAGCCAAGGAATCCCTGGTGCTGGCCCTGTCCGGCCCACGGCCCACGGCTGATTCAGGAGTGCTGTCATGTCCGAGCTGATTCTGCATCACTACTGGCAATCGCCCTTCGCCGAGAAGGCGCGCCTGCTGTTGGGCTTCAAGGGTCTCGCCTGGCGTTCGGTGATCATTCCGCGGATGCTGCCCAAGCCCGAGCTGGTGGCGCTCACCGGTGGCTATCGCAAGACGCCGGTGCTGCAGGTGGGTGCGGACGTCTATTGCGACACGGCGCTGATCGCTCGCCGCCTGGAGGCGGAAAAAGCCGTACCGGCGCTGTTTCCGGAAGGCCAGGAGGCGGTCGTGGCCGCCTTTGCCGGCTGGGCGGACTCGGTGTTGTTCCAGCACGCCGTGGCGTTGATGTTCCAGCCGGAGATCATGGGGCCGCGCCTGGCCAGCCTGCCGCCGGAGCAGGCCCAGGCCTTTCTGGATGACCGCAAGGCGCTGTTCAGCGGCGGCAGCCTGAACCGCCTCAGCCCCGAGCAGGCCCGGCAGCAGTTGCCGACCCTGCTGACCCGGTTGGAGATCCAGCTCCAGCGTGCCTCCGGTGAATTCCTCTTCGGCGCGCCCTCGGTGGCCGACATCGCCCTGGCTCACAATTTCTGGTTCCTCAAGAACACGCCGCAGCTGGCGCCCTTGATCGACGAGCGCCCCGAGATTGCCGCCTGGTTCGCCCGAGTGCTGGGTTTCGGCCACGGTACCCACGAGGATCTCGGTGCCGCCGAGGCGCTGGAGATCGCCAGGACGGCGGAGCCGGTGGCCTTGCCGCGTGACCAGGCGCTGGCCGTGGAGGGCTTTGCCTGGGGCGAGCGAGTGAGCGTGGCGGCGACCGACTATGGCGTGGATCCCGTGGTAGGTGAGCTGGTCCATGCCGATAGCGAAGCCCTGGTGATCCGTCGCCACGATGAGCAGCTGGGGGCCATCCAGGTGCATTTCCCGCGCCTGAATTTCCGCGTCAGTGCGGCGAATTAGCCCTCGCGAGAACAACAACGGCGCCCAAGGGCGCCGTTTTGCATTCCGGAGCGCGCCGGTCAGTCCGGGCGGCGCATGCGAAACAGCGCGGCCTCGGTGATCTCGAAATAGTCGGCCGGGCCGCCGCCCCGTACGATGGGACGAGCGGCTGCGGTCTGATAGATGCCGTCCTTGAGCAGGCGCTTGTCGATATGGGCCGCTACCACCTCGCCCAGCACCAGCCACTGGTCCAGGTCGTCACCGGCAGCGGTCTTGAGCCGTACGATCTGGCTCAGCCTGCATTCGAAGGCCACCTGGGCCCGGGCAACCCGTGGCACCTTGACGAGGGTGGAGGGTGCGGGTTCGAGGCCCGCCAGAGCGAACTCGTCCACCTCCGGCCCGACCATGGCGCTGCTGGCGTTCATCTCCTCGGCCAGTTCGCGGGTGGCCAGATTCCAGACGAATTCACCGGTGCGCTCGATATTGGCCACGCTGTCCTTGTAGCCCTGGCTGGAAAAGCCGATCAGCGGCGGCTTGTAGTTGAAGGCGTTGAAGAAGCTGTAGGGCGCCAGGTTGAGGATGCCGGCTTCGCTTTGCGAAGAGATCCAGCCAATGGGGCGTGGCGCGACGATGGCGTTGAAGGGATCGTGGGGCAGGCCATGGCCCTGGGCGGGTTCGTAGGAGTAGTAGTCGATGCTCATCGGGGTTCCTTCAGGGAATGAGTTCCAGGATCTCGGCCTGGATCTGGCCGGCGTCCAGGGTCAGGCGGCCGACGCTGATCGGTAGCCGAAAGCGCCGTGGGCCGGCGCTGCCGGGGTTGACGTAGAGTACGCCATCACGCGTTTCGATCAGCGGCTTGTGCGAGTGCCCGCTGACCACCACGCGCACCGCGGCGCCGGCGGTCTCCAGGTTGAGCTCCGGCAGGATGTGCAGCATATGGACGTCGACCCCGGCCAGGGTCAGGGTGACGCGCTCGGGGATGTCATCGGCCCAGGGCACGTCGTCGTTGTTGCCCCGGACCACGGCCAGAGGTGCCAGCTCGCGCAGGGCGTCGAGGATCTCCGGCTTGCCGATGTCGCCAGCGTGCAGGATGAAATCGCTGCCGGCCAGGGCCTCCAGTGCCTGCGGCCGAAGCAGACCATGGGTGTCGGCGATCAGGCCGATGCGATAGGGGCGAGGCGCAGTGGGCATGTGGTCACTCATGGGGGCTCAGGCTCTCTCAAGGCCTTTGGCTGGATCGCTGTCGATCACAGGCCTGGCCGTTTACGTTGAGAGGTGTCCAGGCGCGCAGGAGTTCTACGCGGAAGCCAAACGCTGGAAGCAATCGTCAGTTCAGCACCCAGCGCACCTGGCAGGCAACTGCGCTGGGTGCTGATAGCGCGCAGTCACATGGCGGTCGGATACCGGGATGACGTCTGGCTCGTGCTGCTGAAGAGTACCGATGCAGGCGCGTTGGCGATGCCTGACGACCGCTAGAGGTCGAGCACCAAATCGGAGGTGGGTTTGCTGCAGCACAGGAGTCGTAGCCCGCGATCTATCTCACGCTGGCGAATGCCGCCGGCGTGCTGCATCTCCACCTGGCCTTCGAGCAGGGCCGTCTTGCAGGTGCCACACAGACCCTGGCCACAGGAGGAAGGCACGATGGCCCCGGCACGCTTGGCAGCGCTGAGCACGGTCTGGTCGCCTGCCATCTTGAATACCTTTCCCGAGCGGGCCAGGGTGACGGTGAAAAGGGTTTCGCCGACCGTGGCCGGCGCGGCATCGACAGGGGCCGTCGGGCTGCCGATGGCGAAGCTTTCCTGATGATAGTGGGAGAGATCGAACCCTCCTTCGCGCAGGGTGCGCTGGACGGCGTCCATATAGCCCTGGGGGCCGCAGGTAAAGACCTCGCGCTCGCGAAAGTCCGGCACCAGTCGCTCCAGCAGGGCGAGATCAAGGCGGCCGAGCGGGCCCTGCCAGTCCGTTTCGGCGCCGGACGCCTCACAGATGGCGAAAACCTTGAGGTGCCGTCGCGCGGCCTGCAGCTGTGCCAGTTCGGCGCGAAAGATGATGTCCTGGGGGGTACGGGCACTGTGGACGAAGGCGAGGTCCGGGTCGCCACCCAGGTCGAAGGCGGCGCGAGTCATGGCCATCAGCGGCGTGACGCCCGAGCCGGCGGACAGATAGAGCAGTTTGCGCTGGGGATGCCCAACCGGGGTGAAGATACCTGCCGGACCGGCGGCCAGCAGGCGACTGCCGACCTGCAGGTGATCGTGCAGCCAGTTCGACACCGGCCCGCCGGGCACACGCTTGACGGTGATGGCAAAGTTGAAGGGGCGGGTCGGCGTGGAGGACAGGGTGTAGCACCGCGAGAGACTCAGGCCGTCGAGGGTCAGCGACAGGGTGATGAACTGTCCGGGCTCGAAGGCGAGGGCTGCGAAATCGGGGCAGCGGAAGACGAAGGTCTTGACGTCGTCGGTCTCGACCTGGATGGCGCAGCATTCGAGGATCTTCTGTTCGGCACTGCTCCAGGACGTGCCGAACGCCGACCAGGTCTGGACGTCGCTGAGCCGGCTGTCTTGCAGGGAGGCGAAGGCGGTGAGGGTCGTCATGGTATTCCTCACACTCCGTGGGCCGCAAGGCGGGCAGCGTACCAGCGGGTGAACTGCTCGACGTAGGTCTCGGTGAAGGTCGAGAAGGGGCCGGGCACGTAGGCGGGATCCTGGGTGCCGCGATGGGTGATGGCGACAAGTCCGGCGTCCTGCAGGTTGGTCGCCTGCCAGACCTCGGTCAGGGTCTGAAGGTCGTAGTCGACACCCTCCACGGCATCGGCATGAACCAGCCATTTGGTCCTGACCAGGGTCTGGTCCGGTCCGAGCGGGATGATGTAGGACACCACGGCGTGATCGCTCATGACGTGGGTCCAGGAATTGTGGGTCCAGAAATGCACATCGCCCAGGTCGCGGCGCGTCAGGTCGCCCAGCAAGCGGGTGCAGGCCACCTGGGTGGTCAGGGTCTGGGATTCGCCATGATTGGCGATGACCAGGCGCTGCGAGCGGAACTGGGTGATGCTGTCCTCTTCCAGGTGCTCGACGGCGGCACAGAGGTGGCCTTGGTCTTCCCAGCTCTGACGGGCCTGGGCGTTCTTCGCCTGATAGGCCGCCAGGGCCTGGAGCGCTTCCGGACTCATGCCGTCGGTACAGACACCGAAGTCTTCCGGCAGGAAGGAGGCGTTCAACTCGGGGTGACCGGCGGCGCAGTGATAGCACTCGCGGTTGTTCTCGATAACCAGCTTCCAGTTGCCGTTCTCGATGATCTCGCTCTCGTAGGCGATCTTGCTGTACTGCAGGGCATAGGGGGCGAAGCGTGGTGCCATCTCGGTGGCGAGGGCGTCGATGTCCTGGGGCGACTCGTCACTCAGGCAGACCAGGATATGGGCACCCACCATCCGTACGGCCACCGGTATGAGACTGCGACAGCTGGCGTCGAAGTCCTTGCCCATGTGCGCGGCATGCTTCAGTTGGCCGTCGAGGTCGTAGGTCCATTGGTGATAGGGGCAGACCAGCATGCCCACGGTGGATTTGCCCGCTTCCTTGAGCCGCGCGCCGCGATGCCTGCAGACGTTACGAAACGCCCGGATGTTCTCGTCGTCGTCGCGTACCAGGATGATCGAGGCCTTGCCGATATCCAGGGTGGAGACGTCGCCCGGCTCGGGAATGTCCGCAGTGACGCCGACCACGATCCAGTGCCGGGTGTAGAAGACCTCGAGGTCGGTCGCGAAGACATCCTGTCGGCCATACAGCTCACCAGGAAGACCATGGCCCGGCTGGCGCTGGGCGAGCAGGTCGCGATGGCTCTTGGCAGGGGCATTGTCCATGGGGCACCTCAAGGGAGACGTTTACCGGGATGTGTGGCCGCAGTATCGAAGTGCCCCCGAAAGGGGTCAACGCGCTTTATTGTTACGCTGGCATGAGCCAGGGTTATGCCAGGGAAGCCAGGCCTAGAGCGGTTCGCGGGCGATTGGCTCCTCCTGCAGCCAGGCCAGCAGCAGATCGCTGGCCACCGACTGGCGGCCATGGGGTGTCACCAGGTAATAGGCGTCGCGTGGCTTGACGATGAAATCCGTCACCCGAATCAGGTGGCCGTCGGCCAGCAGGGGGGCGACCAGGCGATTCCAGCCCAGGGCGATCCCCAGGCCCTGAGTAGCCGCCCGGATGGTATCGGCATAGTGGGTGCAGCGCAGGCCGATGCGCAGCCGCGGTGGCGTATGGTCCAGGGCGCGGAACCAGGTGCTCCAGGTCATCCAGCCTTCCAGTGTCGCATCCGAGTCGATGAGCGGGCTCTGGTAGAGGTCCGCGATGGAGTGCGGTGCGGCATGGCTCGTCAGCCATTCGGGTGCGCAGACCGGAAAGACCTCTTCGTCGAACAGCAGGGTAGCCGTGCCGTCATCCCAGCTGCCATTGCCGTAGCGGATGGCCAGGTCGGCCTCGCGATGCAGCGGCGGGACCAGCCGCAGCCGGAGATCGGGCAGCAGTGCCTGCAGGGCCGGCAGGCGGGGCATGACCCGCAGGTGGGAGAAGGCGCTGGTGCAGGCCAGGACGATCTCGTGCTCGGCCTGGCCATCGAGGATCTTGTCGAAGGTTGCCGCAATGCGTTGCAGCGAATCACCCATGACCAGAAACAGCGCACTGCCCTCGGGGGTGAGCTGGATGGCCCTGTGCAGGCGGTGGAACAGACGGGTATCCAGCAACTCTTCGAGGAAGCGGATCTGCTTGCTCACGGCGGCCTGGGTGACGCCGAGTTCCTGGGCGGCCAGGGTGAAGCTGCCGAGGCGAGCGGCGGCCTCGAACACCAGCAGGGCGTTCATGGACGGGATGAGACGGCGATAGCCCTTGGAACGGCGCATGGATTCGGAGCGCTGCATGGGAGCCAGCCTGAGCAGAGGGCGAGCGGTCGCCAGGGTCATGTCTTCAGCCCCGGATTCACACGGCCATGACCGTCGAGAAGCCAGGACTCAACTTTGTGCACAGAAAAAGCGCGGTGCTGTACAGTTGCCGGACAGTATTGCACGGGATGAGAGGTCGATGGCGCGACAGAGCAAGGCGCGGGAGAAGGATGCGGACAGTGGCTGGCGTGGCTCGGCCGATGGCTGGCTGGAAGCGGCCTACGAGGCCCTGAAGGAATCCGGCATCGATGGCGTCAAGGTGATGCCGCTCGCCAAGCGGTTGAAGCTGTCACGCACCAGTTTCTACTGGTTTTTCGAGGATCGGGAGCAATTGCTGGCGGCGCTGCTCGAGCGCTGGCGCGACAAGAATACCGGCAACCTGATCCGGCAGTGCGAAAGCTATGCGGAAAGCATCGCCGAGGCGATCCTCAACGTCTTCGAATGCTGGTTGGACAACACGCTGTTCGACTCCCAGTTCGAGTTCGCGGTACGCAGCTGGGCGTTGCAGTCCGAAGAGGTGGCAGCGGCCATCGCCGCTGCCGACCGCACGCGCATGGCGGCGCTGTCCACCATGTTCCGGCGCTTCGGCTACGACGCCGATGCGGCCGACACCCGGGCGCGCACGCTGTACCTGACGCAGATTGGCTATATCTCCATGAAGACCGACGAGGGACTGACCGAGCGCTTCCGGCGTATTCCGCACTACACCAGCATCTTTACCGGCGAGCGGCCTGCCCAACGCGAGCTCGACCGCTTCTTCGGCAAGTTCGGCTATGCCGAGACCGAGCCTGGAGTCTTCGTACCGCTCAGCGAGACCTTCCGGCAGGCGCCGACAACCGACGAATACTAGGGCGGCGGTCCTCACGCCCTGGCCCCGATCCGGAGGCGGGGAAGGGCGTGCAGCGGCACTACAGGTCCTTCATCAGTCGCAGCGCATCGTAGATCGCCGCATGGGTATTGCGCGCGGCCACGGCATCGCCGATGCGGAACAGCTGGAAACGCCCGGCCGGGTTGGTAACGATGTTCTGCGGCTTGCCGGCGATCAGGTCCTGGTGCTCCACGGCGCCATCGTTCTTCGACTGCGGCCTTAGTTCGAAATAGAGATCGTCCAGCGGCACCGTCCCGTGGTTCACCACCACCTGATCGACTATGCGTTCCTTGTGGACGGGGCCGTAGTCGCTCTTGAAGGTAGCGACCAGCCTGCCATCGCGCCGCTCGACCCGGTCGACGCGATAGGTCACCGTGAAGGTCACGTCGAGGTCCTGCAGCGTCCTCATGTAGGGCACCAGATTCATCGCCATGACTTCGGCGGAAAAGGCCCGGTCGGGGGTGACGATCTCCACGCCGGCGCCGCTCCTGGCGATGACTTCCGCGGCCTGTAGGGCCGCATGGTCGCCGGCGTCGTCGAAGATCAGCACCTGGCGCCCGGGTTTGACGTCGCCGGAGATGATGTCCCAGGTCGAGACGGTGAGGTCGTTGCCCTGGCTGAGGATCTCGGTGTGGGGCAGGCCGCCGGTGGCGACAATCACCACGTCGGGTTCTTCGGCCAGCACCGTATCGGCTTCGACCCAGGTGTTGAAGGCGAACTCCACGCCCAGGCGTTCGCACTGGGCCATGCGCCAGTCGATGATGCTGATCATCTCGCGCCGCCTTTCGTTCTGGGCGGTCAGGCGGATCTGGCCACCCGGCCGATCGGCCGCTTCGAACACCTTGACGCGGTGCCCGCGTTCGCCGGCTACCCGGGCGGCTTCCAGCCCCGCCGGACCGGTGCCGACGATCACCACCTTGCGCGGCACCGCCGCCCTGGGGATGTCGTGGGGCATGGTGGTCTCGCGGCCGGTGGCGGCATTGTGGATGCAATAGGCCGCCCCGCCCTGATAGATGCGATCCAGGCAGTAGTTGGCGCCAACGCAGGGGCGGATCTCTTCTTCGCGCTTCTCGATGATCTTGCGCACGATGTGCGGATCGGTCATGTGCGCCCGGGTCATGCCGATCATGTCGACCTTGCCGGAAGCGATGGCGTGGCGCGCGGTGGCGACATCGGGAATCTTCGCCGCATGGAAGGTCGGAAAGCCGGTGGCCGAACGGATCTCGCCGGCGAAATCCAGGTGCGGCGAGTTGCGCATGCCCTGGATCGGGATCACATCGGTAAGGCCCGCATCGGTCTCGATATGGCCACGGATCACGTTGAGGAAGTCCACCAGGCCACTGTCCTTGAGCAACTGGGAGATGGTCATGCCTTCGTTGGCATCGATACCGCCTGGCAAAGTCTCGTCGCCGGTGTAGCGGATGCCCACCAGGAAGTCCTCGCCGCAACGCTGGCGAATGCCGCGCAGGATCTCGAAGGTGAAGCGCATGCGGTTTTCCAGCGAGCCGCCATAGGGGCCGTCCAGGGTGTTGGTCAGCGGCGACCAGAACTGGTCCATCAGATGGCCGTAGGCCTGCAGCTCCAGACCGTCGAGGCCGGCGTACTTCATGCGCTCGGCGGCGTCGACGTAGTCCTTGACGATGCGCTCGATATCCCAGTCTTCGATCTGCTTGGGAAAGGCCCGGTGCGCCGGTTCGCGCTCATGTGAGGGCGAGACCACCGGCAGCCAGTCGGCCTTGTCCCAGCGGGTGCGCCGGCCCAGGTGGGTGAGCTGGATCATCACCGCGGCGCCATGCTCGTGGCATTCGTCCGTCAGGTCCCGCAGCCAGCCCACCACCTCGTCCTTCCAGGCCAACACGTTGTTGAACACCGGCGGGCTGTCGCGGGAGACGGCCGCCGAACCGGCCGTCATGGTCAGGGCGACCCCGGCCTTGGCGCGCTCGACATGGTAGGCCCGGTACAGCGCCTTGGGCATGCCGTCCTCGGGATAGGCCGGCTCATGGGAGGTGGTGATGATGCGATTGCGCAGGGTCAGGTGCTTGAGCTGGTACGGCTGCAGGAGCGGATCGGTGGACATCTCGGGCTCTCCGGGCGAACGACATCAGGCGTGTTTTCGCTCAATCTGGATTCAATGTACAGGTGTGTCAACAAATAAATCTGTCGTGTACATTTCTCTTGCCGAAGGTGATTGGCTCTGGCTAGGATTGGGCCATTGCCGGTGGTTGTCATGGCCTCAATAGCCCCAGGAGAGACGATGAAAGTGCTCGTTGCGGTGAAGCGCGCTATCGATCCGAACATCAAGGTTCGCGTGAAGACCGACGGTTCCGACGTCGAACTGACCGGCATCAAGATGGCACTGAATCCCTTTTGCGAAATCGCCGTGGAGGAGGCCGTCCGCCTGAAGGAAAGGGGCGTCGCCCAGGAGGTCGTGGTGGTGACGGTCGGCAGCAGTGCGGCGCAGGAGCAGTTGCGCACGGCCTTGGCCCTGGGGGCCGACCGAGCGCTGCTGGTGGAGCTGCCAGGCCCCCTGGAACCGCTCAACGTGGCCAAGGCGCTGGCCCGGGTGGTCGAGCGCGAGCGCCCGGACCTGGTGCTGTTCGGCAAGCAGGCCATCGACCAGGAGAACAGCCAGACGGGCCAGATGCTGGCGCAGCTCGTCGGTCTGCCCCAGGCCACCTGCGCCTCGGCCCTGAGCCATGCGGCGGGCGAGTGGATCGTCGAGCGCGAGATCGATGGCGGGCGCCAGACCGTCGCGCTGCGTTCGCCCGCCGTCGTCACCTGCGATCTGCGGCTCAACGAGCCCCGCTATGCCTCGCTGCCGGCGATCATGAAGGCCAAGAAAAAGCCCCTGGAGGTGCTTGACGGTACGACCCTGGGCGTCGCGACCAGAACGCATACCCGCCTACTGGGCGTGCAGCCCCCGATCCAGCGCACGGCGGGCATCCGGGTCCAGTCCGTCGACGAGCTGGTCAGCCACCTCAAACAGCGTGCAGGAGTGCTCTGATGTCCACCTTGATCATCGCCGAACACCACCAGGGCCAGCTCAAGGCCGCCACGGCAAACGTCATCATGGCGGCAAGGGAGCTGGCGCAGCCGATCGAGCTACTGTTGATCGGGCCGGGCGCCGCCGGCGCAGCGGAGCAGGCTGCAACCTTCGCCGGGGTGGAGCGGGTGCTGCTGGCCGAGACCGCCGAGTCATGCGCGCCCGAAGTCCAGGCCGAGCTGATCGCCAGGCTGGCAGGACGCCATCCTGGGCATGTGCTGGCCGAGGCGAGCACCCAGGGTCGCAGCGTCCTGCCGCGCGTGGCTGCCTTGCTGGATGTCGGGATGATCGCCGAGGTCATCGCCACCGACAGTCCGACGGTGTTCCGCCGACCGATCTATGCCGGCAATGCCATCGCCTGCGTCGAATCCCTCGATGAGGTGCGAGTCCTGACCGTGCGCGCGTCCGCTTTCGCCGAGGCTGAGCGATGCGCGACGTCTTGCCCGATCGTGCGGCTCGAGGAGGCGCTGGCACCGGCCGCGAGTCGTCTCGTCAGCGAGGTGCTAAGCACCAGCGCACGGCCCGAGTTGGGCAGTGCGCGCGTAGTGGTGTCCGGTGGGCGTGGCCTGGGCAGTCGGGAGAATTTCGCCCTGGTCGAGCGGGTCGCCGATCGACTAGGCGGCGCTGTCGGAGCCTCCCGTGCCGCGGTGGATGCCGGCTTTGCGGGTAACGATCTGCAGGTGGGCCAGACCGGCAAGCATGTCGCGCCCGACCTCTATCTGGCCGTGGGCATCAGTGGCGCCATCCAGCATTTGGCGGGCATGAGCGGCTCCAAGGTCATCGTCGCCATCAACCAGGATGGCGAGGCGCCCATCACCCAGGTCGCCGACTACACCCTGGTAGCCGATCTGTTCGAAGCCCTGCCGGCCCTCGAACAGGCGCTGTAGCAAGCCCTCCCTGCAGCGGCGCGGCCGTGCAGGCGCAGGCCCTTCAACCCTAACAACAATGCGTTCTTCGACTTGAGACTGCCAGCAACAACAACACTACAAACGCCGGAGATAGAGCTGATGAATGTCGTACAGAACATGAAGCGCAAGGTCCTGGGTCTGGTCGCCGTGCTGGGCCTGACGATCGCCAGCCAGGGCATTCACGCTGCCCAGGGGCCGGTCCGCATCGGCTGGGTCAACTGGTCGGACGCGGAAATCACCGCGAAGCTCGCCCAGATTGCCATCGAAGACCAACTCAAGCTGCCGGTGAAGATGGTGCAGGCCGACATCGGCATCCAGTTCCAGGCCATGGCCAATGGCAGCATCGATCTCATTCCCATGGTCTGGCTGCCCACCACCCATGCGGTGTTCGTCGACAAGCACAAGGACAAGCTCACCGACCTGGGCGTGCTCTACGAGGGCAAGCTGGGCATGGCGGTGCCGGACTCCATTCCCAAGAGCGAACTCTCCAGCGTCGAGGATCTGAAGAAGCCTGAGGTGCGGGCCAAGCTCGATGGCAAGATCCTTTCTTCGGAAGTGGGCAATGGCCAGTACAAGCTCACCGAGAAGGCCTTCGACGTCTACCAGCTCAAGGGCTACAAGATCGTCGCGTCGTCCGAAGTCGGCATGCTCACCGAGATGGATCGCAATCTGAAACGCGGCAAGTGGTCGGTGATCAATGCCTGGAGTCCGCACTGGATGTTTTCCAAGTGGAAGCTGCGCTATCTCGACGATCCCAAGGGCGTCTTCGGTACGGCGGAACAGATTCACGCCATCGCACGCAAGGACTTTCCGGCCGAGTATCCGAAGATCGCCACCTTCTTCGCCCATTACCACCTGCCGGACGGCGACCTGCAGCAGCTGATGCTGCAGGCCCGGGAAAGCTCCGCCGACAAGGTCGTGGCCGATTACTACGCCGCCCACAAGCAGATGTTCGCCGACATGTTCAATGGCAAGAACTGAGCGCCCAGAAGCTGGCTATCCGTCCAATGAGGACGTGCCCGGTCACCCGAGCACGTCCTGGTTGGATCAAGACCCGGCCAGAATCTCCAAGGCGCGAGCCCGCGACAGAGGCTGCCGCATGAGCTGGCTCAGCACCGCGGTGGCACGCTCTCGTTGGCAGGCGACTACACCCACTACCAGATCCTCGGCCAGCAACAGGGCGACGAAGGTCTGATCACCCAGGCTGCCGTCGAGGCGCATGTCATCCCACTGGCGGGGGTGGCCGAGGTATTCGTAACGCTTGCCGTGGTGCAGGGTCCAGAAGAAGGGGACGTCGGCATAGGCCTCGGCCTCGCCGAGCAGATTACGTGCTGCCAGGCGGCCGTGCTGCTGAGCCAGGCGCCAGTGCTCGATCCGGGTCGGCTGACCGGCATAGGGGAAGGTGGCCAGATCGCCGACGGCGTAGAGGCCTTCCGCAGCCTTGAGCTGGGCATCCACTGGTATGCTGCCATCGTCCGCCAGAGGCAGGTTGGCGAGGAAAGCCGTCGCCGGAGCGATGCCGGTGCCTACCAGCACGACATCGGCGGGTAGACGGGTACCGTCCTTGAGCCTGACCTGGCGGACCTGACCTTCGCCTTCGAAGCCCACCACCTCGTGGGGCGCGTGGAAGATGACGCCATTGGCCTCGTGCAGGGTCTTGAAGTGCTGGCCCAGGGTCTCGCCCATCTGCTTGACGAAGGGTAGGGAGGCGGGGGAGACCACGTCCACCGCCAGGCCCTGCTTGCGCAAGGCGGAGGCGGCTTCCAGGCCGATGAAGCTGGCGCCGACGATCACCGCCCGGCCCTCGTCGGGCAGGTTGGCCAGGATGGCGGCCGCGTCAGCGCGGGTCCGCAACAGGTGGATGCCCTTGAGCTCGGCACCGGGAACGTCAAGGGACCTGGGTTCACCACCGGTGGCGAGCACACAGCCGTCGTAGGTCAGGGTCTGGCCGTTGGCGAGTTCCAGCTGGCGGGTCTGGGGATCCAGGCGAGTCACCTCGGCGTGCAGGCGTTCGATGCGCTGCTGACGGAAGAAGTCGGCCTCGCGCAGCGGCGGCGCCTCGTCGGGTGCCTTGTCGCCCTGGAGGACGAATTTGGACAGGGCGGTCCGATCATAGGGCTCCCCCGGTTCGTGGCCGATCAATAAGAGGCGCCCGCCGTAACCGAACTCACGCAGGGCAGCGGTGGCGGCCGTGCCTGCGGCGCCCGCGCCCACGACGACGAACAGGCGCTCGTCGCGTTGGGTTTCGGCCGCCTGTACCGGCAGTGGCTCGCTGCCCACCAGCACCTCGCCCTCACGCACCTCGACCGGATAGCGCTGCAGCGCATCTAGCGCCGGCGGTTCGCAGAGACTGCCGTCATCCAAGGCGAAGCTCGCCTTGTGCCAAGGACAGACCAGCCGCCCCTGGCAGACGGCGCCCTCGGCCAGCGGGGCGCCGGCATGGGGACAGTTGGCCTGAAAGGCCCGCACCTCGTCGCCGACGCGCAGCAGCAGGATGGTGGTGTCTTCGATCTCGACCGCGGTACCGCGGTCTTCACGCAGGTCCGCAAGGCGCGCGACCGGGTGCAGGGTATTCATGGTGGGCTCCGGCGCCGTCTGGGACGCTCTCAAATCAGGCTATGCAGATTCGAGGGAGCGCAACGGTGCCGGGTTCCGCTCAGGTGGCGGGCGGCAGCGGATGACGATGGGGCACGTCGGGCGCATCCAGCGGATCGGCGTGGACCAGCACCTCGGCCTGGGGGTACTCGGCGCGAATGGCCGCTTCCACTTCGTCGCACAGCACATGAGCGCGGGACAGGCTCATCTGCCCCGGCAGCTCCAGGTGCAGTTGCACGAACCAGTGATTGCCGGAGAGACGGGTACGCAGGTCATGGGCACCGATCACACCGGGTACCTGGCAGGCCAGCTGCAGCATGTGCTCGCTGATGTCGGCGGGCAGTTCCTGGTCCATCAGCACGCCGAAGGAGTCACGGGCGATGCCATAGGCGCTCCAGAGGATGTAGAGGGCGATGGCCAGGCCGAACAGCGGATCCAGCCAGTACCAGCCGAAGCCGGTCAGCGCCAGGGCGATCAGGATGCCGACGTTGAGCAGCAGGTCGGAGCGGTAGTGCAGGGCGTCGGCGCGGACCACCGTGGAATCGGTGAGACGGATGACGTGTTGCTGGTAGGCCACCAGCACGGCGGTCAGGACCAGGGAAAACAGGGTGACGACGATACCTAGGGCATGGGCGCCAAGGGGCGCGGGTTGCTGCAGGCGACCGATGGCCTGCCAGGCGATGAGTACGGCGCTGACGCCGATGAACACCGCCTGGGCGATGCCGGCCAGGGATTCGGCCTTGCCATGACCGTAGCGGTGGTCGTCGTCCGCGGGCTTGAGGGCGTAGTGCACCGCCAGCAGGTTGAACACCGAGGCCAGGCCATCGAGCAGCGAATCGGTCAGGCCGGCGAGCAGACTGACCGAGCCGCTGAACCACCAGGCCACGGCCTTGGCCAGGATCAGCGTCGTCGCCACCGCTACCGAGGCGGCGGTGGCGCGACGCAGGAGCCGCTCGGTGCGGTGCGGGTCGCTCATCAGGCGCGCGGCGCGAGACCCAGGCTGGCGAGCTGCTCGTTGCTGCCGCTGCGCTGCAGCAGGCGTGGATCGTCCAGCGGCAGGTTGTGGCCGGTGGCCTGCTGGATGATGGCCTTGAGGCGCGCGCGATCAACGCTGCCGTCCGGGTTCACCGCCTTGTTCAGCTCGCTCGGATCGACCTCGGCGCGCTTGTTGTCGGGCAGGTAGATGGCGCCGGTGGCGAAGTCCACGCCAAAGGCGATCAGGCCGGGAATGATGTAGAACAGCAGGCCGATGGCATCGAGGGCGACGATGCCCGGGTCGATACGGCCACTGCCGGTGATCTGGCCGCGGCGCTCGGGATAGAACAGCGAGCCGCAAGCGGTCAGCTGGGTGAACAGGGCGGCGGCGAGGACGCCACACACCGCGCGGGTACGCATCGACATAGACAACCTCCGGTTGGATGAGGACGCCACTATAGCGGCCGGAATCACGGCGGGCGAGACGCTTTAGAGCGACAAACAAAACTACTGCGCGTCTGCCATACAGGTGCGTGCAGTGCTCGGAATCCTCATGTACCACTCGTACACTGCGGTTCCTGCGCGCCGCGCGCACCTGCCTGACAGCCGCTCGCTACATTTTGTTAGCCGCTCTTATACTGCCCGCCCCGTTGAGACCACCGGCCGTGCCCCATGATGCCCTTGCCCATCGATGTTGTCCTGCCCGACCTGCGCCAGGCCCTTGCCCGCCGTGATGACTGCGTGCTGGAAGCGCCGCCCGGCGCCGGCAAGACCACCCGGGTGCCCCTGGCGCTGCTGGACGAACCCTGGCTGGCCGGTCAGCGCATCCTGCTGCTGGAGCCGCGCCGGCTGGCAGCGCGCGCCGCGGCCGAGCGCCTGGCCGCGGAGCTGGGCGAAGGCGTCGGCGAGACGGTGGGCTATCGCATCCGCCTGGAAAGCCGGGTAGGGCCGCGCACCCGCATCGAAGTGGTCACCGAGGGCATCCTTACCCGGCGGCTGCAGGATGATCCGGCGCTGGACGGTGTCGGCCTGGTGATCTTCGACGAATTTCATGAACGCAGTCTGGATGCCGATCTGGCCCTGGCGCTGACCCTGAGCGGGCGCGAACTGCTGCGTGATACGCCGCTCAAAGTGCTAGTGATGTCCGCCACCCTGGAAGGCGAGCGTCTCGCTG
Organism: Pseudomonas benzopyrenica; assembly: GCF_036884265.1. Lineage (NCBI taxonomy): Bacteria > Pseudomonadati > Pseudomonadota > Gammaproteobacteria > Pseudomonadales > Pseudomonadaceae > Pseudomonas > Pseudomonas benzopyrenica. Next base: position 851,321 of record NZ_CP145723.1, read on the forward strand.
CCTTGCTTGGCGAGGCGCCGGTGGTGCGCAGCGAAGGCCGGATGTTTCCGGTCACGACCCGCTGGAGTCGACCGCTCGGCCAGGACGAGCGCCTGGAAGCGCGGGTGGCCGCCACGGTGCTGCAGGCATTGGACGAGGAAACCGGCAGCCTGCTGGTATTCCTGCCCGGGCAGGCGGAGATCCGCCGCACCGCCGAGCGCCTGGCGGAGCAGCTGCCTGCCGGGGTGTTGCTCTGTCCGCTGCATGGCGAGCTGGAGCTGGCGGCCCAGCGCGCCGCCATCGAGCCGGCGCCGGCCGGCAGCCGCAAGGTGGTGCTGGCCACCAATATCGCCGAGACCAGCCTGACCATCGAAGGGGTGCGGGTGGTGGTGGACGCGGGCCTGGCGCGGGTGCCGGCCTTCGATCCCGGCAGCGGCATGACCCGTCTGACCACCCGCCGCATCTCCCGTGCCTCGGCGACCCAGCGCCAGGGTCGCGCCGGCCGCCTGGAACCGGGGGTCTGCTATCGACTCTGGTCGGAAGAGCTGCATCAGCAGCTGCCGGCCTATGACAGCGCCGAGATCCTCCAGGCCGATCTGGCCGGGCTGGCCCTGCAACTGGCGCGCTGGGGCATGAACGCCGAGGAGCTGGTCTGGCTCGATGCGCCGCCCGCCGCCGCCCTGGCCCAGGCCCGTGACCTGCTGATGGGCCTGGGTGCCCTGGACGACCAGGGCGTGCTCACCCCTCACGGCCAGGCCATGAGCGGTCTGCCTGCCCATCCGCGGCTGGCGCACCTGCTATTGCGTGGTCAGGCCTGGGGCCTGGCCGAGCGCGCCTGCGCGATCGCTGCGCTGCTGGGCGAGCGCGACCTGGCCCCGGGGCAGGGCGCCGATCTGCATACCCGTCTGCTGCTCCTGGCCGGTGAGGGGCGCGGCCCGCGCGGCGGGGTGGCACGCATTCGCCAGCTGGTCCGCCAGTACCGTGGCCTGCTGCGTGGCCAGGCCGAGCGGGCGGTAGCCGATCCCGAGCACCCGCGCTGGACCGGCGCCCTGCTGGCCTGCGCCTATCCGGATCGCATCGCCCAGCAGCGCAAGGCCGGCGGCCAGGACTATCGCCTGGCCAATGGCCGGGCCGCCAGCTTTGGCGAGCCGGACGGGTTGATGAAATCGCCCTGGCTGGTGGTGGCCGACCTGGGCAGCCGCCAGGGGCAGCGCGAGGAGCGCATCTACCTGGCCGCCGAACTGGATCCGGCGTTGTTCGAGGGGCCGCTGGCCGAGCAGGTCGTGAGTCACGATGAATTGGACTGGGACGAGCGCGAAGGCGTCCTGCGCGCCGAGCGCCAGCGACGGGTCGGCCAGCTGGTGCTGAGTCGCGAACCGCTGAAGAACCTGGACGCCGCGGCCCGCAGCCGTGCGCTGTTGGGGCTGGTGCGGCGCAAGGGCCTGGAGCTGCTGCCCTGGACGCCGGAATTGCGCCAGTGGCAGGCGCGAGTGGCCCTGCTGCGCCAGCTGGACCTGCAGCAGAAGCAGGCGAGCGACTGGCCGGACGTCAGCGACGCGGCCCTGCTGGCCAACCTGGAAGACTGGCTGCTGCCCTACCTGGACCGCGTCACCCGCCTGGCCCACTTCGCCACTCTGGACCTGGCCGCCATGCTCCAGGGCCTGCTGCCCTGGCCGCTGCCGCGGCAGCTGGACGAGCTGGCCCCGCGTACCCTGGCGGTACCCTCCGGCTCCAACATCCGCCTGGACTACAGTGAGCACCCGCCGGTGCTGGCGGTGCGGTTGCAGGAGCTGTTCGGCCTGGCCGATACCCCGCGCGTCGCCGGTGGGCGCCTGGCGGTCAAGCTGCACCTGCTTTCCCCGGCGCGGCGTCCGGTGCAAGTCACCCAAGACTTAGCCAGCTTCTGGGCCAATACCTATGGCGAGGTGAAGAAGGATCTCAAGGGTCGCTATCCCAAGCACTACTGGCCGGACGATCCGCTGATCGCCGAACCGACGGCGCGGGCCAAGCCCAGGGGGACCTGAAGTCGGCAGCGCAGTCTGTCTGAAAAGCCGGGTCGGCGGCTGCGCGTCGGAACCAAGCGGCAGCAGCTCCGGGTCTGAATTCAGACGGGCACTGCCTGCCCCCTACCGGAGCGATACCCATGGCCGACAAGACCCTGCACGACCTGTCCAAAGCGATGAGCGATCTGGATTTCTGCATGCTGACCACCGGCACCGGGCGCCTGACCAGCCGGCCAATGAGCAACAACGGCGACGTCGAGTACGACGGTGATTCCTGGTTCTACGCCTATGACGACTCGGCCAAGATCCGCGACATCGAACAGGATCCGGCGGTGGGCCTTAGCTTCAGCGAGGGCAAGAGCCTGCTGGGCAAGCCCGGCATCTTCATCGGCATCGAAGGGCATGCCGAGCTGATCCGTGACAAGGCGCAGTTCGAGGCCCACTGGACCAAGAATCTGAATCGCTGGTTTCCCCAGGGTACCGACACGCCCGGCATGATCCTCATCAAGGTGCATGCCGAGCGCATCCGCTACTGGGATGGCGAGGAAGAGGGCGAGCTGCGTCCCTAGCGCCTCAGAAGCAGGTCGCGAAGGTCTCGACCACCTGCAGCCCCTCGTCGACGATGCAGCCCTGGCGCCACTTGTCGAAGGTCAGGCAGGGATGGGAAGTACCCAGGGCGATGATGTCGCCGATGGCCAGCGCGGTCCCCGGGGCCACGACCATGAAGGCGTGCTGGTCCATGATGGCGGTGACGGTACAGTCGCTGACATCGACGGCTTCGCTGGCGGCCTGACCCGGTCGATAGCGGCGTAGTGGCAGTGGCAGGCCGGCATCGTGGGCAATGTCGCGCTTGCCCAGGGCGAGGATGGCGAAACCGGGTTCGGGCATGGATTGCACGTGGGCCCAGACTTCCAGCGCCGGTTGCAGGCCCTCGTCGAGACCGGTGCGGGCCAGGACGCCACACTGGGCATCGCAATAGATCCCGTGGTCATGGACCACATAGCTGCCGGGACGCATGACGGCGAGAAAGCGCTCGCGCACTTCCAACTGGTCGAAGGCAGAGGCGATCAGGTCGTACCAGGCCGAGCCCGAAGCGGTGACGACGGGCCGGTCGAGGGCGAAGGCTCCCTGGCCACGCAACTCCTCGGCCAAACGCACCAGGGAATCGGCGAAGGCGCAGATGTCGGTCACTGCCTCGGCGCCGTGAATCACGCCCTCGTAACCTTCGATGCCGGTCAGCCGCAGCGCCGGTTGTCCGGCGATGGCGCGGGCCAGTTCACGCACCTCGGCTTCGCTGCGGCAACCGCAACGCCCACCAGGCACGCCGTATTCGATCATCACCTGCAGCGCCAGGCCGCGTGCGCCAAAGAATGCACCCAGAGCGCTGACCTGGTCGGGATGATCCACCAGGCAATGGAAGTCGAAGTCTGGATCGGCGGTGAGCAGTTCGGCGATCAGCGCCATGTTCGGCGCTCCCACCAGCTGATTGGCCATCAGTACCCGACGCACGCCGTGGGCCTGGGCGGCGCGAGTCTGCACCGCGGTGGCCAGGGTCATGCCCCAGGCGCCCGCGGCCAGTTGTCGCTGGAACAGCGCCGGCGCCATGCTGGTCTTGCCGTGGGGCGCCAGCTCGGCACCGCGCTCGCTGGCGAAGGCCTGCATCCAGGCGATGTTGTGGTCGAGTGCGTCCTGGTGGATGACCAGGGCGGGCAGGGCGATGTCGCTGAGCAGGCTGGCGCCAGGACTGGCGGCGCCTTTCTCGAGGGCGTTGAGGGGGGTCATGGATTCTCCTGGCCGCCCAGGCGCTGGGACAGGCGGCGGGCGCTGTCGACCAGCACCTGGCGGTACTCGGCATGGTGGGCCTGGGCGTCGGCGCGGGGTGCGACGATGCACAGGGTGGCGATGTTCAGGCCGCTGGCATCCTGCACCGGAGCGGCGAAGCAGTGGGTATAGGTGTCGGCGATGCTGTCGAAGGAAAAGAAGCCTGCGGTGCAGGCGCTGCGGATCTCGGCGATAAAGGTCGCCGGGGGCAGGCGGCTGCCGTCGGGCAGGATGAAGTCGTCCGGATCGATCAGGGCGAGTATCTCGGCGTCGCTCAGATGGCCGAGCAGCAACCGGCCAGAGGCGGTCCAGGGAATGGGCGCGTCCTCGCCGACGTTGGAGGAGATGCGAAAGGCGCGGGCGCCTTCTTTCATCAGCGAGACGGTGTACTTGCGGCCGTTGAGCTGGCACAGCTGGGCGGTCTCGCGGGTCTGGGCGACGATGTCGTCCAGCAGCAGCCCGGCCTCGCGGGCCAGATCGAAGTGGCGCAGGTGCGCCTGACCGAGAAAGTACAGCTCGCGGCCCAGGTAGACCTGGCCGTCGCGGCCCACGGCATCGAGCATGTGCCGCTCCAGCAAGAGGCCGACCAAGTCGTAGACGGTGGACTTGGGAATGCCCAGGCCTGCGGCGATCTCGTTGGGGCGCAGCGGCCGACCCACCCGCTTGAGGTGATCGAGGATGTCGAAGGCGCGGTCCAGGCCGCGGGCTCTCTGGCGGGTAGGTTCGGTCATCTGTGCGATTTGTCTCAGGCCTTGGGTTTGTAGGCGATGCACTCGATCTCGACCTTGCAGTCCACCATCATGGAGGACTGCACGCAGGCGCGCGCCGGCGCGTTGCCGGCGAAGTATTCGGCGAACACCTTGTTGAAGCTCCAGAAGTCACGCGGATCGTCCAGCCAGACGCCAGCGCGCACCACGTGCTCCAGACCGTAGCCGGCTTCATTGAGGATGGCGATCAGATTCTGCATGGTCTTGTGGGTCTGGGCGACGATGCCGCCGTCGATGATCTCGCCATTCTCCATGGCCACCTGGCCGGAGACGTGCAGCCAGCCATCGGCTTCCACCGCGCGGGCGAAGGGCAGGGGTTGGCCACCTGCGCCGCGTTCGCCGGCGCCGTAACGGATGATGCTCATAAGAATGCTCCTGTAGCGGGGATGGGATTCAAAAAGAGGTCCGGCCGAGGAATTCGGCGAGACGGGTGGAGCGCGGCCGCTCGAAGAGTTCGCGGGGCGGACCCTGCTCTTCGATGCGACCCTGGCTCATGAAGACGATGCGATCCGACACCTCATGGGCGAATCTCATCTCGTGGGTCACCAGCAGCATGGTCATGCCATCCTGGGCCAGGTCCTTGATCACCGCCAGCACCTCGCCGACCAGCTCCGGGTCCAGCGCCGAGGTGGGTTCGTCGAACAGCATCAGACTGGGATTCATGGCGATGGCGCGGGCGATGGCCACGCGCTGCTGCTGACCGCCGGAGAGCTGGCCGGGATGGTAATCGCGGCGCTCGATCAGTCCGACCCGGCGCAGCCACTGCTCGCCGATGGCTATGGCTTCGTCCTTGCCCAGCTTCTTGACCTTGCGCAGGCCGAGGGTGACGTTTTCCAGGGCGGTGAGGTGGGGAAACAGATTGAATTGCTGGAAGGCCATGCCGGTGAGCGAGCGCTGGCGGGCGATCTCGCGCTCCGGCAGGCGCTGGCGGCGACCGCCTTCCTCGCGATAGCCGATGGCCTCGCCGGCCAGCCGGATGCTGCCGCCCTGGAAGTCTTCCAGCAGGTTGACGCAGCGCAGCAGGGTGGTCTTGCCCGAGCCGCTGGAGCCGATCAGGGTGACCACGTCGCCGCGATGGAGGGCGAGATCGATGCCCTTGAGCACCTCCACGGCGCCAAAGCTCTTGTGCAGGTCATTGATGCTCAGCAGGGGGACGTTGGAATCGGTCATGGCAGGGTCACCCGTTTTTCCAGGTAGCGGCCGAGCCGCTCGATGGCGAAGTTGATGAGAAAGAACAGCAGCCCGGCGAACAGATAGAACTGCAGGGTCATGAAGGTGCGGGCGATGACCTGCTGGCTGCTCAGCAGCAACTCGGCCACGCCGATCACCGACAGCAGGGTGGAGGCCTTGACGATTTCGGTGGAGGCGTTGACCCAGGTCGGCAGGATCTGGCGCAGCGCCTGGGGCAGGAGCACCTCCTTGAGACTCTGGGCGAAGGTCAGGCCGATGGCCTTGGCCGCCTCGTGCTGACCACGCGGAATGGCCTGCAGGGCGCCGCGGACGATCTCCGCCACGTGGGAGCCGCAGAACAGCAGCAGCGCCGCGGTGCCGGCCTGGAAGGGCGTGGGTCGCAGGCCCAGCGCCGGCGCCATGTAGTAGCAGGCCAGCACCAGCACGAACACCGGGGTGCCGCGGATCAGGTCGGAGTAGAGGCGGAACGGCAGGCGCAGCGGCCAGCGGCCATAGGTCAGCGCCAGGCCGCCGAGGGTACCCAGCAGGGTGCCGCCGAGCACCGCCAGTACCGAGCAGGCCAGGGTGGTGGCGAAACCGGCGGCCAGGGTCTGGCGGGCGTTCCACAATTCCAGGAACCAGGAGGGGGCTTCGTACACGATACGGCTCCTAGCGGGTCAGGCTAAGCCGCCGTTCCAGCTGGCGCAGCAGCAGGGCGATGACGTAGCAGGTGAGGATGTAGAGGAGGCTGGTCACCAGCCAGGTCTCGATGACCCGGTAGCTTTCCAGGTTGATCTTGCGTGCCTGGTAGGTCAGCTCCGGCACGGCGATGGCCGCCGCCAGGGAGGTGTCCTTGAACAAGGAGATGAAGCTGTTGGAAAGCGACGGCAGGACGTTGCGCAGCATCACCGGAATGATGACGTAGGCCTTGATCTGCCATTCGCGCAGGCCGATGGCCAGGCCCGCCTCGCGCTGGCCCTTGGGAATGGCCATGAGGCCGCCGCGAAACACCTCGGCCAGGTAGGCCCCGGCATAGAGCGCCAGGGTGATGAGAAAGGAGCTGAGCTTGTCCAGGCGGATGCCGATGCTGGGCAGGGCGAAGTACAGCAACAGGATCAGCACCAGGATCGGGGTGTTGCGCACCAGGGTGACGTAGCCCGCCGCCAGCCAGCGCAGCGCCCGCACTGGCGAGAGCAGGGCGAAGGCGGTGGCCAGGCCGATCAGGCAGCCGATGGCGATGCCCACCAGGGCCAACTGCAAGCCGAGGGCGAGCCCGGCCAGCAGGTGGTCCAGGTTCTGCCACACGGGGGCGAAGTTGAGGGTGTAGTTCATGCTCGACGTCTACCTAGAGGGCGCGGACTGGCCGCGCCGGGGCCAGGATCACTTGAACTCGACGGGAAAGCCGATCGCCGGGGACGGCAACTCGACGCCGAACCACTTCTTGAAGGAGGCCTGGTAGGTGGGGAATTCCACACCGGTCATGGCCTCGTGCAGGGCGGTGTTGACGAAGTTCAGCCAGTCCTGGTCGCCGCGCTTGACCGCGCAGGCGTAGGTCTGGGGACTCCAGGCGTAGTCGGGCGAGCGGTAGCGGCCGGGATTCTGGGTCATCAGGTACTTGACCGAGGACTGGTCGGTGGCCACGGCGTCGGCGCGGCCGGTGCCCAGGGCCTGGTAGAGCAGGTCGACGCTGTCGTACTGGTCGACCTTGGCGCCGGGCAGTGCCTGGTGCACCAGTTCCTCGGCATAGACGTTCTGCAGCACGGCCACGGTCAGGTCGCCCTTGGCCGCCTTGAGGTCGTCGATCTGCTGATAGCGGCTGTTGGCCGGCAGGAGCAGGGCCACGCCTTCACGGTAGTAGGGCAGGGTGAAGGCCACCTGCTGGGCGCGGCTGGCGGTCACGGTGATGAACTGGCAGCTGATGTCGACCTTGTCGGTGAGCAGGTTGGGGATGCGCGCATCCGAGCCCTGGACGACGAATTCGACCTTTTCCGGATCGTTGAACAGGCCCTTGGCGATGACCTTGGAGATATCGATATCGAAGCCCTGCAACTTGCCGTCGGCGCCCTGGAAGTGCCAGGGGGCGTTGGTGCTGCCGGTACCCACCACCAGATGGCCGCGCTTGAGTACGTCATCCAGCTTGGCCGCCTGGGCGCCGGTCATGGCGACCAGACCCACCAGCAGCGCCAGTGTTTTCCACCCCTTCGTCTTGCCCGTCATTGTGCGACTCCTTTTCCGTTATAGCGGAATTATGTTCATAACAACGGAATAGACTGCAGTCACTGTGCCAGCTTTTTCGACGGCTTTGCAAATCAATGGCTTGGCTTGAACGACGGGCAAAGAAGAGGCTCCCGATGCCGTGGGTGGCACCGGGAAGTGGCGGAAGGTAACGGCGGCGCACCAGGTCAGGACGTTACCCGGTAGCGTTCGATCAGCAGCGTGGGAAGGTTTGCCGCAGGTCCCCGGCACGGGGCAGGAAGCGGCCATGGCGCTCGTCGATGCTCTGGTCCGGCGCATAGGCCAGACGGCCATTCACCCAGACGGCGTGGATGCCTTCTGCGGGGCGCTGTGGCTCGCTGAAGTCGGCCACATCGCGAATGCGGGCGGGATCGAACAGCACCAGGTCGGCATGGGCGCCCGGTTCGATCAGGCCGCGATCCTTGAGGCCGAAGCGCGTGGCGGAAAGACCGGTCATCTTGTGCACGGCGGTGTGCAGGGGGAAGAGACCGAGGTCACGGCTGAAATGGCCGAGCACCCGCGGGAAGGCGCCCCAGAGGCGCGGATGGGGGAAGGGATCCTCGGGCAGGCCGTCGGAGCCGATCATGCTCAGCGGATGGGCCAGGATCAGCCGCACATCGGCCTCGCTCATGCCGTAGTAGACGGCACCCGCTGGTTGCAGGCGACGGGCGGCTTCCTGCAGGTCCAGGCCCCAGTCGGCGGCGATGGCGTCCAGGTCGCGGCCGCCGCACTCGGGATGCGGGGTGGACCAGGTGATGGTGATGCGGTGCCGGTCGGTGACCTGCTTGAGGTCCAGGGTGGAGGAGCTGGCGGCATAGGGATAGCAGTCGCAGCCAACCTGTTGGGTCTGCGCGGCCTCGGCCAGGGCGCCGAGCAGTTCCGGTGCGCGCCCCCAGTTGTCCACCCCGGCGCACTTGAAGTGGGAGACCACCACCGGTGCCCGGGCCTGGCGACCGATGGCCAGGGCTTCGTCCAGCGCTTCGTGGACCGCGGCGAATTCGCTGCGCAAATGGGTGGCATAGAGTCCGCCCACGGCATCCAGCTCCGCGGCCAGCTGGGCCACCTCGTCGGTCGGGGCCGCGGCGGCGGACGCATAGGCCAGGCCGCTGGAAAGCCCCAGGGCACCGGCGGCCAGACTGTCGCGCAACTCGGCACGCATGGCGGCGATTTCGGCCGGAGTGGCGGCACGCTGGAGATCGTCCAGGTGGTTGCTGCGCAACGCCGTGTGGCCGACCAGGGCAGCCACGTTGACGCCGGGCTGCGCCCGTTCCACGGCGGTGCGGTAGGCGGCGAAGGTGGGATAGACGAAAGCCGTGGCCGGGCCGAGCAGATTCAGCGGGTCCGGCGGCTCGCCACGTAGCCGCACCGGGGCGGCGCTGATGCCGCAGTTGCCCACCACCACGGTAGTGACTCCCTGGCTGAGCTTGGGCAACTGCTCGGGGCGGCGGATGACCATGGTGTCGTCATGGGTGTGGACGTCGATGAAGCCAGGCGCCAGCACCAGGCCGCTGCCGTCGCGGACCTCTCGAGCTGGTTCAGTGGCCAGGTCGCCCAGCTTCTGGATACGTCCGGCTGCGATAGCGACATCGAGCGGCCTGCCCGGACGGTCGTGGCCGTCCAGCACCAAGGCATTGCGAATCAATAAATTGTGCATGCTAGAGCTATCCGAAGACCGTTGAGGGGCGGCTTTCGACCGCCGAGTGGCAAATAGCCAAGGAAGCGAAGCGACAGCTCGATAGAGACGAAACTGTTACAAGAATTTTTGTCTATTACGTCACAAATGGGGCGGTACAGCCCTAATGACCCCTTTCGCCGCCGCCCGAGCTAGCCATGAATCTGCTGACCCCTGCTGTAACAATAATGAATCGCCTGAGGTTTCCCGCCAAGTTCGCCTGCCTCGCCACCATCGTTCTGGTGCCGCTTCTGTTTCTCAGCGTCTACCTCTATCAGGATATCCAGGAGCAGCGCGTGAGCCTGACCCAGGAGATCGACGGTCAACGCTATCTGACGCAGCTGACCCCGGTCGCCCGACTGAGCATGTTGCAGCGTGCCCTGACCAAGCGTGTCCAGGATGGCGACACCTCGGCGCAGCAGGATTGGCAGAACAATCGCGACAACCTGCTCAAGGCCTATGACGACCTGGGGCAGCTGGATCGTGAACTCGGCGGTAAGCTGGAAACCGGCGATCGCGTCAGCCAGCTGCGGCTGGGAGCCGAACGGTTGTTGCAGGGCACCTCAGGCAACTCCCTGGAGGTGTTCGAAGGCTGGAATGAGCAGCTGACCAAGACCCTCAACTTCTTCTATTACGTCTCGGCCACCTCGGGCCTGGCGCTGGATGCCGACTACACCAGCCTCTTTCTCATCGATATCACCTCGCTGCGACTGCCGCGGGAGATCAATCTCATCGGCCAGCTGCGCGGCCTGGCGAGCGGCCTGAGCGCTACCAACAACTTCGATCCGGCCACCCTCAATGTGGCGCGTACCCTGGTGCGCCAGGAGCGGCAGACCGCCGACGAACTGGAGCAGGGTTTGCGGCTGCTGGCGCGCCAGGCGCCTGAATTGGCGCAACGCCTCAAGGGCTCCCTGGCGCTCGCGGCGGACGACTATGCCAACTTCCGCCAGGGCATGCTGACCGCCATGAGCGGGGAGGGTGTAGTTGCCGGGCGCGCTCTGGGTGCCCAGGGCAATGCCGTGGTCGCCCGCTACTATAAGGTTCTGGAAGAGGCCCAGGGCCTTCTGTCCCAGATGCTGGCCGAGCGCCTGGCCCATGAGACCGCGCTGCGCAATATGATGCTGGGCATGATCCTGGGGGCCTTGCTGCTGCTGAGCTACACCTTCGCCGGCATCTACCAGGCCCTGCGCCTGGGGATCGCCGAGCTGGTCGAGGTGACCGCCGCCGCTGCCCGGGGCGATCTGAGCCGCCGGGCAGCTTTGTCCGGGCGTGACGAGATCGCCGACATAGGTCGTAGCCTGGATGAGATGCTGGAGGCTTTCGGTCGCTCGCTGCGCGAGGTCGATCAGGCTTCCCAGGCAGTCGCCCAGGCATCCGGTGCCCTGGCCGGCTCCATTGGTCAGGCACGCTCGACTATGCAGGCGCAACAGGGCGAGACCGACCAGGTGGCCACGGCCATCACCGAGATGACCGCCAGCGTGGCGGACGTCGCCAACAACACCGAAGGCGCTGTCGCGGCTGCCCAGCAGGCCGATCAGGCCACCCGCGACGGCGCCCGGGTGATGCAGCAGACCCAACAGGCCATCGAAGCCCTGGCCGCCGAGGTGGATCTTAGCGCCACCAAGGTCGCCGCCCTGGAGAGCCACAGCCAGGCCATCGGCGGGGTCATCGCGGTGATCCGTACCATCGCCGAGCAGACCAATCTGCTGGCCCTCAACGCTGCCATCGAGGCCGCCCGGGCCGGCGAGCAAGGGCGCGGTTTCGCCGTGGTGGCCGACGAGGTCCGCACCCTGGCCTCCCGTACCCAGACCTCCACCGAGGAGATTCGCCGCATCATCGAGCAATTGCAGGGCGCTACCGCCGAAGCCGTCGGCCAGATGCAGGGCAGTCGTAGCCACGCCCTGACCGGTGTCGCGGCCGCCGAGCAGGCCAGCGTCAGCCTGACCAGCATCGGCTCCGCCGTGGGGCGCATCGTCGACGTCAATGTGCAGATCGCCAGCGCTGCGGAGCAGCAGGCCGCAGTGTCTGAGGACATCAACCGCAACACCACCGGCATCCGTGCCAGTACCCTGCAGGTACTGAGCGGAATCGAGTCCGATGCCGGTACCGCCGAGCGTCTCGCCGGTCTTTCCCAGGATCTGCGCGGTATCGTCTCGCGCTTCCGCCTCAGCGCCTGAGGGCGCCACTCATCGGCGGAAATCAGGTCGGACTTTACAACCTGACGGCTGCGGATAACTGTATAAATAGACAGTTATCCGCAGGAGCGCCTTGTCATGTCCGTTACCGTCCTGGGTTGTCTGGCGTCGTCCGCCACCCAGCTGCCGCTCTATGATTTTCGCCTGCCGTGCGGCTTTCCTTCGCCGGCCCAGGATCATCTGGAGCGCCAGGTTTCGCTGGACGAACTGGTCGACCTGCGCGCTCCTCATACCTACGTTATCCAGGTCAGTGGCGACAGCATGACCGGGGTGGGCATCTTTCCTGGCGATCTGGTGATCGTTGACCGCGCCCGTCCGGCGCGGGTCGGCGATATCGTGGTGGCGGTGCGCGACCGCGAGCCCACCCTCAAGCGCCTCGGTCGGCAAGGTGCCCATTTCGTCCTGCTGGCGGAAAATCCCGCCTATGCGCCCCTGGTCATCGGCGAGCGCGACGACTTCGAAGTCTGGGGTGTGGCCACCCACAGCCTGAGGCGCTTTGGCCATGGCTGAGTCGGTATTGGCGCTGATCGACTGCAATGCCTTCTATTGCAGTTGCGAGCGGGTCTTCCGCCCCGATCTCGCCGGGCGCCCGGTGGTGGTGCTATCGAACAACGACGGCTGCGTGATCGCCCGCTCGGCCGAGGCCAAGCGCCTGGGTATCGCCATGGCCGCGCCCTGGTTCCAGGTGCGCGAGCTGGCCCAGCGTGGCGAGGTCGCGGCCTTCAGTTCCAATTATGCGCTCTATGGCGACCTCAGCGACCGGGTGATGCGCACCCTGGGGACTCTGGTGCCGCGCCTGGAGCGTTACAGCATCGACGAGGTATTCGCCGATCTGGCTGGCCTGCCCGAACCCCTGGACGCCCTCGGTCATCGCCTGCAGGCCAGGGTGCAGAAGTGGACGGGCATCCCGGTCAGCGTCGGCATCGCCGGTACCAAGACCCTGGCCAAGCTGGCCAATGCCGCCGCCAAGCGCTGGCCGGAGCGCACCGGTGGCGTGCTGGATCTGCGCGATCCGGTGGTGCATGACTGGGTGCTGAAACACTCGCCGATCGAAGACGTCTGGGGTGTCGGCCGGCGCCTGGCCGCGCGCCTGCGGGGCGAGGGCGTCACCACTGCCTGGGAGCTGGCCGCGCAGGATGCCTGGTCACTGCGCCAGCGCTACAGCGTGGTGCTGGAGAAGACCGCCCGGGAATTGCGCGGGCTGGCCTGTCTGGGTCTCGAAGAACTGGAGGCGCCGCGGCAGACCATTTGCAGCAGCCGCATGTTCGGCCGTCGCCAGTACCAGTTCGGCGCCTTGGCCGAGGCGGTGGCCAGCTACACCGCCCGCGCCGCGGAAAAGCTGCGCGCCCAGGGGTCGCTCTGTCGCACCCTGAGGGTCAGCATCCAGACCGGGATGCACGGCGCCGACGAGGCTCGCTATGCCAATGCCGCCCTGCTCAATCTGCCGGTGCCCAGCGACGACACCCGGGTGCTCAACGATTATGCCCAGTCCGGCCTGCGCGAGATCTTTCGCGACGGTTTCGGCTATGCCAAGGCCGAGGTGTTGCTGCTCGATCTCTACGGCCGTAGCGAGGTGGCCGCGGATCTCTTCGCTTCCGCACCGGATCCGGCCGCTACCCGGCTGATGGCAACGCTGGACGCCATCAACGGCAAGTTCGGTCGCGAAACCCTGCGTCCAGCCCGGATTCCCCGGGATCCCGCCTGGCAGATGCGCCGCGACCTGCTCAGCCCGCGCTACACCACCCGGCTCGATGAACTCTGGACGGTGGGCTGAGCGACCAGTACCTGGCTAGCCGCCGCGTAGCGTCCGCCCGCGCCACCAGTAGCCCACCCCCAGCAGCAGGAACCACAGCGGACTGGCCAGCAGCGCCTGGCGGGTGTCGTCCTGCAGGGTCAGCAAGACCAGCACCGCGGCGAAGAAGGCCAGCACCCCGTAGCACACCCAGCGCCCGCCGGGCAGGCGAAAGGCCGAGGCGGCATGGCGTTCTGGGCGGTTGCGGCGGTACGCCAGCCAGGCCAGCAGGATCAGCGACCAGACGAACATGAACAGGACCGCCGCCAGGGTGGTGACCAGGGTGAAGGCGGTAACCAGGTTGGGGATCAGGTAGATCAGCACCGTGCCCAGCAGCAGGCACAGGCAGGACAGTACCAGTCCGCGCGCCGGTACCGCCGCTCGCGAAAGCTGGGTGAGGCCGCGGGGCGCGTGGCCTTCGCGGGCCAGGCCATAGAGCATGCGGCTGGTGGAGAAGATGCCGCTGTTGGCCGAGGAGGTGGCCGAGGTCAGCACCACGAAGTTGATCAGGCTGGCGGCCATGGGCACGCCGGCCAGCACGAAGAGTTCGACGAAGGGACTCTTGTCCGGCACCACCTGGCGCCAGGGCGTCACCGCCATGATCACCACCAGCGCCAGCACATAGAACACCAGGATGCGCACCGGAATGGAGTTGATCGCGCGCGGCAGATTCCGCCGAGGATCGGCGGTCTCGGCGGCGGTGGTGCCTACCAGCTCGATGCCGACGAAGGCGAACACGGCGATCTGGAAGCCGGCGAAGAAGCCGCCCAGGCCCATGGGGAAGACGCCGCCGTCGTTCCACAGATTGGCCAGGCTGGCGACGTTGCCGGAGGGCGACTGGAAACCCCAGAGCACCAGGCCGAAGCCGGTGACGATCAGGGCGCAGATGGCGACGATCTTGATCAGCGCGAACCAGAATTCCAGTTCGCCGAAGAGTCGCACCGTGACCAGGTTGAGGCCCAGCAGGAGCAGCACGCAGAGCAGCGCCGGGATCCAGGGCGCGAGGCTGGGAAACCAGAACTGGGCATAGGCGGCGATGGCGATGACATCGGCGATGGCGGTGACTATCCAGCAGAACCAGTAGGTCCAACCGCAGAAGAAGCCGGCCCAGGGCCCGAGCAGGTCGGTGCAGAAGTCGATGAAGGACTTGTACTCCAGATCCGACAGCAGCAGTTCGCCCAGGGCGCGCATGACAAAGAACAGCGCGCTGCCGATGATCAGATAGACCAGCAGGATCGAGGGACCGGCCAGGGCGATGGTCTTGCCCGAGCCCATGAACAGGCCGGTGCCGATGGCGCCGCCGATGGCGATCAGTTGCAGATGGCGATTGGACAGGCTGCGTTGCAGCCCCTCGGGCGGGGTGGAAGACGCGGACATGACGAGCGGATACCTGACAGCGACAGCGGGGGCCACACGGTAAGAGATGCACGTCGCCGGTGCCAGTCGTTTCACCGGGACAGCATGCCGCAGGGCCGGCCCGACCATCGATGGGCAGGGCTGCGCCGTCGGTCACCTGGAACTCTGGCAGGGACTCCCGTACCTGCCTATCATGGGCATCCGGACGCCTTGCAGAGGGTCCGGACGGCCACGAGATCCCTCAGTGCCTCTGCCAGTGAGTCGTTCCTTGTCCTACCTAGAAACCTTCGCCTGGGAATCCACGCCGCTGGGTGGCCGTGCTGGCTGGCCCGTCGCGCTACGGACCACCTACGATCTGCTGATGGCCTCACCCTTCGCCATGTGCGCCACCTGGGGCGCCGAGCAGACGCTGATCTACAACCACGCCTACGCCCCCTTTCTCGGTGCGCGGCATCCCGCGGCACTGGGGCAGCCGATCCACGAGGTCTGGGTGGAGCTGTGGGACGAGATCGCCCCGCTGATCGACCGGGCACGCGCCGGCGAGGCGCTGCACTTCGTCGACAAGCACTTCGTGATGACCCGCAACGGCTATCCCGAGGACACCTACTGGAGCTTTTCCTACAGTCCGCTGCGTGACGGCGAGCGCATCGTCGGCATGCTCAACATCACCACCGAGACCACCGCCAGCGTCCAGGCCCATCGCCAGCGCGACATTGCCGAAGCCGCGCTGCGCCGACACAACCTGACCCTCGAACAGGAGCTCTCGGCGCGCATCGATGAACGCGACAGCGCCCGCGCCGCGGAGAGCAGCGTGCTGGCGGCGGCCGAACGGGTGCAACTGGCCCTGGCCGCCGGTGCCATCATCGGCACCTGGTACTGGGATCTGCCCACCGACAGATTCACCGTCGACGAAGCCTTCGCCAGCCACTTCGGCCTGGACCCAGCGCTGGGCCGCGATGGGCTGAGCCTGGCGCAGGTGGTCGCCAACGTGCATCCGGACGACCAGGCGGGTCTGGCCGCGGCCATCGCCGACGTGCTCGGGCGCGGCGGGCGCTATGCCCACCAGTACCGGGTGCGCCGCAGGGACGGTCGCTACTACTGGCTGGAGGCCAACGGCCATGTCGAGCTGGCGGCGGACGGCACCCCGCTGCGCTTTCCCGGCGTGCTGCTGGACGTGGACGCCCGCCGTGCCCTGGCCGACGAGCGTGACCGTGCCCTGGCGGAGCTGCGCGACCTGACCGCCACCCTGGAGCAGCGCGTCGAAGAACGCACCGCAGACCTCCGCCGCTCGGAAGAAGCCCTGCGCCAGTCGCAAAAGATGGAAGCGGTCGGCCAGCTCACCGGCGGCCTGGCCCATGACTTCAACAACCTGCTCGCCGGAATCTCCGGCAGCCTCGACCTCATGGGCCTGCGCATCGGCCAGGGGCGCTTCACCGAGCTGGAAAAATACCTGCTGGCCGCCCAGGGCAGCGCCAAGCGCGCCGCCGCCCTGACCCATCGCCTGCTGGCCTTCGCCCGCCGCCAGACCCTGGCTCCGGAGGCCACGGTGGTCAACCAGCTGGTGGGCGGCATGCTCGATCTGGTGCAACGCACCGTGGGGCCCGCCATCCAGGTGCAGTTCACCAGTCTGCCGGACGACCAGCCGCTGTTGGTGGATCAGTCCCAGCTGGAGAATGCCCTGCTCAATCTGTGCATCAACGCCCGCGATGCCATGCCCAACGGTGGGCGAATCCTCATCGCCGCCAGCTATCGCATTCTCGGTGACGGAGATGCCCGCGATTTCGAGCTGCCACCTGGACGCTATCTGCACCTGAGCGTGACCGATACCGGCAGCGGCATGACAGCGGAGGTCGCCGCCAAGGCCTTCGAGCCCTTCTTCACCACCAAGCCCATGGGCCAGGGCACGGGCCTGGGGCTGTCGATGATCTACGGCTTCGCCCGCCAGTCCGGCGGTCAGCTGCGGCTGCGCTCGACGCCGGGGGAGGGCACCACCGTCTGCCTTTACCTGCCACTGCGGCCGGTAGAGCAGCCAGGCGAGACGCCCCTGGCCGATGGTCGACCCTGTCCGCTGGAAGGCGCCAATGCCACGGTGCTGGTGGTCGACGACGAACCCACGGTGCGCATGCTGGTGACCGATCTGCTGCGCGAGCTGGGCTACGTCATCATCGAGGCCGCCGACGGCGCCGGCGGCCTGGAAGTGCTGCACTCCGATGCCCGTATCGACCTGCTGGTGACCGACGTCGGCCTGCCCGGCGGCATGAACGGCCGCCAACTGGCCGACGCCGCCCGCGTCCACCGCCCGGCGCTCAAGGTCCTGTTCATCACCGGCTTCGCCGAAACCTCGCTGCTCAGCGACGGCCACCTGGAACCGGGCATGGCGATCCTGACCAAGCCCTTCGCGGTGGAGGCCCTGGCGCAACGGGTGAAGGGGTTGGTGGACGTAGGGTAAGCCCCCATGTCGTCCAGGCTGAACCGCACGGAAATGAGAGCCGGAAACGCAACGGCCCCCAATCAGCTGGTCCGCAAGGACTGATTGGAGGCCGTCTGGATCTGGAGCGGGCGAAGGGAATCGAACCCTCGTCATGAGCTTGGGAAGCTCAGGTAATGCCATTATACGACGCCCGCGTGGGGTGCCTTTGTACCAGAAGCCTGCCTCCGGGTGAAGAGGCGGGAGTCGTCTGGTCGTTTCGTGGTCCAATCAGAAGGACCGCACGCTGCGGTGATCGGGGACCTTTGTCCCCCAGAGGAGGAGGGCGCGCATGTCTCGTAACCCGGGCACCATCCAGGGGGTGATTCCCCCCTACATTCTTGGCCGCATCATCGATCATGGCGACGAACACCAGCGTTCCTGCGCCCTGACCACCCTGAGTCATGTTCAGAGTCTGCTGCACAATCCGGGTCGGCCCGGAGTGCGCCAGGCCCCGGTTGGGGCTCTGCCGCGCACCGATGATGCCAGTCCGCAGCGCAGCATCTTCGATGCCGGCAATGCCATGCAGCTGCCCGGGCGGCTGGTGCGCCAGGAGGGGCAGCCGCCGCTGAGCGACGTAGCGGTGGACGAGGCCTATGATTACCTGGGCGCCACCTTCAAATTCTTCAACGAGGTCTTCGGCCGCAACTCCATCGATGGCCAGGGCCTGCCGCTCGCCGGCACCGTCCACTATGGCCAGGAGTACCAGAACGCCTTCTGGAACGGTGAGCAGATGGTATTCGGCGACGGTGACGGCGAGATCTTCAACCGTTTCACCATCGCCCTGGACGTCATCGCTCATGAATTGGTGCATGGCGTCACCGAGAGCGAGGCGGGGCTGGTGTACTTCAACCAGTCCGGTGCGCTCAACGAGTCGGTGTCCGATGTCTTCGGCATCCTGGTCAAGCAGTATGAACTCAAGCAGACCGCCGCCGAGGCGGACTGGATCATCGGCGCCGGGCTGCTCACCCAAAAGATCAACGGCAAGGGCCTGAGGTCCATGGCCGAGCCGGGCACCGCCTACGACGATCCGACCCTGGGCAAGGACCCCCAGCCCGGGCATATGCGCGACTACATCGAGACCCGCGAAGACAACGGCGGCGTCCACCTCAACTCGGGCATTCCCAATCGGGCCTTCTACCTGGCGGCGCTGGCCCTGGGTGGTCATGCCTGGGAAAAGGCCGGACCGATCTGGTACGACACCCTCTGCGACAGCCGCCTGGCCAATGATGCGGATTTCGCCGCCTTCGCCCGCTTGACCGTCTCCAACGCCGGTCGCCGCTTCGGTGCCGAGTCGGCCGAGGTCCGCGCCGTCGAGGAAGCCTGGGCCGGCGTAGGCGTCACCCTTAGCTAGAGGAACAGGGCAATGCGCGAACTTCCCCCGCTGGGCAAGGACACCGTGGTACGGCTCTCGCGCCAGGGCGGCTTCGCGCCTCTGCATGCGCTGAGCAAGCCGCGGGAGATCGAATTCGGCCAATACGACAGCGCCCAGCGCGGGCGCATCTGCTCGGTGTTGGAACGCTGTCTGCCGGAATCCGGCGAACCGACCCAGGTCGGGCGTGGCGATCAGCGCTACTTCAAGGTGGAGCTGCGCTTTCGCCCGCAACCCGCCGAGCAGGAAGACGAACTGACCCTGCTGATCCCCGAGGACCGGGCGCCCAGCGAACTGGTGCGGCTCTGGGACAAGGGGCTGGTGGAGTAACCAGAATCAACGGGCGGAAGCGGCGAGGCGTTGAGGGTGTCCTCAAAAGCTCTGGCTGCCTTTGTCTCTTGCCTGCTGGTTACTGGTGATAGCTAGCACTAGGCGAGTCATACCATTTTTGGGTAAAAAGCGCTTGTTGACCCTTTTTTAGTTACATCACGAAAATGACCCCAAAGCAGGTAAAAACCGCCAGAACGCTCGCAGTGGTAATGGGCGACTTGGTGCACAGCGAGCACGCCGCCGATACTGCGCAGTTACACAAGGCCTTCAATGAAGCGGTAGTGCAGCACAACAGGCGTTATGCCGACGTCTTGGCGTCACCGCTGACCATCACCCTTGGAGACGAATTTCAGGGTCTGGTGACCTCCTTGAATGCCGGCGCTCGGCTGTTGCGTGACATCAGGCTGGATCTCCTGCAGCGCGATATCGACTGCCGCTTCGTCCTGGGGCTGGCCCGGATAGAAACGGCGGTGAATCCGCAACAGGCCTGGAACATGATGGGGCCGGGCCTTAGCCGCAGTCGGCACAAGCTCAATGAAAAGCGTGCGCTCTGCCGCTATGGTTTCTCGCTGCCACAGGAGCCACTGCTGGAGATCGCCCTCGATGCGCTAGGGGTTGGCTTGACGGTTATCGAGAAGGGTTGGACGCAACGTCAGTTGAGCGATATCGCGGCACTCTTGAATGGACAGTCGCCAGCGGAGCTGGCAGAGCAGCGTCAGGTATCGGTCCATAGCATCTACAAGGTACGTACCTCCGGTCACTTTGACGCCTATAGCCAACAGTGGAACGCCGTGCTGGAGGTACTGACAGAGCTGGATCGCAGGGAGGCTGAACAGTGAACGGGTTGCTGCAAGGATTGCATGCACTGGCCTATACGCTCTTGGCCTTGGTCCTGTTGACCGAGCTCGGCAATGCCCTGTGTCGCAGGATGCTCATCCGCATGCGACGACCAGGGGTGTCAGACTCATCCGCCGATGGCGCCTTTTCCGCGGGACGCCTCATCGGTTGGCTCGAGCGCCTGGTGTTGGCTGTGGGACTGCTGAGCAACAGCTGGGAAATCCTCGCGGCGGTGATAGCGCTCAAGACCGTCGCTCGCTTCAAGGAGCTGGATCAGCGGGACTTTGCCGAATACTTTCTGGTCGGTTCGCTGTTCAGCATTCTCTGGGCCATCGTGGTCACCGGGGCCTGGATGCTCTATGACCAGCATTGGGGAATCGGTATGAGAGCCACCCTGATGGATTGGCTCAGCGTTTCCTCTCTACCGCCTTTGATCGAAACAGCAAAGGTCGGCGGCTGACCTCAGGGCACCGACCAGACCTCGCCCGGCGCCAGCGTCCTGAATGCCTCGTCCGCCAGCCCATGCAGTGTCCGGGCATGGGCCAGATCGCGGGGCGGGGCGAACTGCCCTTCGTCGCTCAGGGGAAAGGTGCCGAAGTGGATGCCCAGACTGCTGGCAGCGCCCAGCGCCTGATGGGCGCGTACGGCATCGTCCGGGTTGAGGTGGCTGTCCTGCATGAACCAGCGGGGTTCATAGGCGCCAATAGGCAGCGCGGCGAAGCGCGGTGCGCCGAGCCGTTCGCGGATCTGCGCGAAGTGCGGGCCCCAGCCGGTATCGCCGGCGAAATAGACCGGTCCGGTCGGCGCTTCCAGCACGAAGCCACCCCACAGCCGGCGATTGGTGTCGAAGCGACTGCGCGCCGACCAGTGCTGGCCCGGCACCAGGTGCAGGCGCAGGCCGTCCTTGAGTGGCAGACTCTGCCACCAGTCCAGTTCGCTGACCGTGACGAAGCCGGTCTCGCGGCGGATCAGCTCGGCGTTGCCCAGGGGCGTCACCACCGGCGTCAGGGGCGCGCGCTCGGCCAGGCGCCTCAGGGTCGTCAGATCCATATGATCGTAGTGACTGTGGCTGACAAAGATCAGATCCAGTGGCGGCAGGTCGTCCAGGGCCACGCCGGGCGCGTGATGGCGCCGGGGCCCGATGAAGCTGAAGGGACTGACCCGCGCCGACCACACCGGGTCGGCGAGGATGTTGAGGCCCTGGTGCTGGATCAGCAGGGTGGCGTGGTTGACGAAGGTCACCCGCAACTCACCGCCCTCGACCCGCGTCGCCGGCCGTGTCGGCACGGCTGGGCCGTCCTGCCAGGTCCACTCGGGACGGGTGCGGGTGAGCTGCCATTTCAGCAACGTCCAGAGACTCTTGTCCTCGCGCGGCGCCAGGTTGTGGAAGCGCGCGCCGTCGAAATGATCGGAGCGCGGACCCTCGTAGGCGGACGAAGCGCAGCCGGCCAGGGTGAGCAGGTGGATCAGCCACAGCGGACGAAAGATGCGCATGGGACCTCGGACGAATAGACTGGGCCATTCAGATTACCCTAACCGCCGTCGATCCCCATGTCGCGAAATACCCGTTCCACCCCCGGTCAGCGTCCCCGTCGCCAGGCAAAGGCGCCGCCGGTCACGCCGCGGCTGCTGCTGCTCAACAAGCCCTTCGATGTGCTCACCCAATTCGCCGACGCTGACGGCCGCGCGACCCTGAAGGCCTTCGTCGCGGTGCCAGGGGTCTATCCCGCCGGTCGTCTGGATCGCGACAGCGAAGGCCTGCTCCTGCTGACCAACGATGGCCAGTTGCAGGCGCGCATCGCCGATCCCCGGCACAAGCTGCCCAAGACCTACCTGGTCCAGGTGGAGGGCATACCCAGCGACGAGCAGTTGCAGCGTCTGCGCCAGGGCGTCGAACTCAATGACGGCCCTACGCTGCCGGCCGAAGCCCGCCTGCTGGGCGAGCCACCGGTGCTCTGGGAGCGCGATCCGCCGGTGCGCTTTCGCAAGAGCGTGCCAACCGCCTGGATAGAGCTGACTATCCGCGAAGGCCGCAATCGCCAGGTGCGGCGCATGACCGCCGCAGTGGGTCTGCCGACCCTGCGCCTGGTGCGGGTACGCATCGGTCCCTGGGCGCTGGACGACCTGGCACCGGGGCAATGGCGCGAGGTACCGGCGCAGCTCTAGCGCCGCACCTCAGTCCTGCCGCTGGCTGGCGGCCTCCTGCAGATCACCGGCGATGTCGGCGAGGCGGCGGCTGACGTCCTTGAGTACCTGCGGATCGATGTCGCGCGCTGGCTGACCTGGTTCGGTCAGCAACTGACTGGCCAGCAGGGCGCTGAGGGCGCCGACTTCGTTGGCCTGGTGGCGCAGGTCGTGGGTGTGCTGCACGGCGGCCTCGCGCAGGAGATTGGTGCTGAGGGTCAGGCGGCCCAGTTCGTCATCGCGCCCGCTGGGCAGCCGTTCGCCGAAACGTCCGCGGGCCAGCAGACCCAGTTGCCGGGCGCAGGCCACCAGTGGATCCACCAGTCGACGCTCCACCAGCCGTACCCCGAGGAACAGCAGGCCGCCGCCACAGAGCAGCAGGGCCAGGCCGGCGAGCAGGATGTCGCGCTGGGCCTCGGCGCGGATGGCGGCGATCTGCGCGGCGGTGTGTCCATGCAGGTCGTCGACCAGGGCGGCGAAGCCCTCGGCGGTCTCCCGGTCGATACCCCGAACCTCGGCATCGCCGCGGCGCGGATCGCGGTCATGAGCCAGATAGGCGGCATGGCCGGCGCGATAGCGCTCGCCCAGGCGTCCGTGCTGGGCACGCAGCGCCTGGAGCCGCGGTTGCAGTTCGGGGTCGACGCGGGTGGCCAGCTGTTGCAGGCGCTGGTCGACCTCTGCTTCGCGGGTCAGAAAGGCCTGCCAGTAGCGTTCGGCGGTCGCGGCATCGCCACCGCGCAGGAGAAAGTTCTTCCACTCCTGCACCTGGATCTTGAAGGTCAGGTGGGTGTCGTCGATCTCCACCAGCCGCTCCAGCGGCCCTTCGATCAGGTGCTGGTAGCGGTGCAGCTCGCGGGAGAGCAGGCCGAAGCCGGCCAGGGCGATCAGCAGCATCAGCAGTAGACTGCCGCCAAACAGGAGCAGGCTCTGACTACGGAGCGAGCGGGCGAAGGGCATGGGGACTCTCGACAGGAAACGCAGAGCCGCAGCTTAGGGCGCTCGCCGGGCGAAGGCCAGCCTCAGGTCGAGACCAGCAATTGCACCGCGACGGCAAACATCACCCCAGCCACCAGCAGATCGATCAGTCGCCACACCCCCGGACGGGCCAGGTAGGGCGCGGCCCAGGCCGCGCCCAGGGCGAGTCCGAAGAACCACAGCATGGAGGCGGTGGCGGCGCCGAACACATAGGCCAGAGGCGCGGCCTGCTGGCTGCCGAGGGAGCCCACCAGCAGCACCGTGTCCAGATAGACATGGGGGTTGAGCAGGGAGACGGCGGCGGCGGCGAGCAGCGCCTGGCGCCGGCTGCGCGGACTCGTGGTCTCCAGACTGCCCATTGCCGCCGGCTTCCAGGCCCGCCGTAGCGCCTGGGCGCCATACCAGATGAGAAAGGCCGCACCGCCCCAGCGCAGGATGACCACCAATAGCGGGCTGTGCTGGATCAGCGCGGCCAGCCCCAGCACGCCAGCGGCCACCAGGATGACATCGCAGGTCAGGCAGAAGGCGGCAATGGCCAGATGGTGCTCGCGGCGCAATCCCTGGGCCAGCAGATAAGTGTTCTGGGCGCCCAGCGCCATGATGAGACTGGCCATGGTCAAGAGGCCGGTGAAGTAGCTGTTCATGGCGGGGCTTGCCTTGTCATCCTGGAATGGCTGCCACCTTGCCGGGTCTGCGTGTATAAGAAAAACCAATATTCCTTATGCAGCATTAGCCAGATCGATGATCGACTACAAATTGCTGGAAGCCCTGGCGGTGGTGGTGGAAGAGGGCGGCTTCGAGCGGGCGGCGCGGCGGTTGGGCCTGTCGCAATCGGCGGTGTCTCAACGCATCAAGCTGCTCGAAGCCCGGGTCGGCCAGGCGGTGCTGGTCCGGGAAACGCCGCCCCAGCCGACGGCGCCGGGTCTGCGCCTGCTGCGCCATATCCAGCAGGTCCGGCTGCTGGAGGCCGATCTGGGCAGCGCGGTGCCGGGGTTGGCCGAGGAGGCGCCACAGCGACTGCGCATCGCCCTCAATGCCGACAGCCTGGCCAACTGGTGGCCGCTGGCGGTCGGTCCCTGGGTCAGGGCGCAGGGCGTACTGCTGGATCTGGTGGTGGAGGATCAGGACGTGGTGCTCAGGCGCATGCGCGCCGGCGAAGTGGCCGCCTGTCTCTGCGCCAACGGCCAGCCATTGGCCGGGGCGCGGGTCAGTGCCCTGGGTGCCATGCGCTACCGGGCCCTGGCCAGCCCGGAATTCCGCACGCGGCAACTGGCCGGGTTGCCGGATCCCCAGGCCCTGGCGCGGGCGCCCGCCATCGTCTTCGGCCCGGATGACCGCTTACAGCATCGCTATCTGGAGCAGCTCGGCGTCACCCAGCCCTTCGACTACCACCTCTGTCCTTCCGCCGAGGGCTTCCTGCAGATGACCCTGGGCGGTATCGGCTGGGGGCTCCTGCCAGATATCCAGAGCGCGGCCGCCCAGGCGCGCGGCGAGCTGGTGGATCTGGCGCCCGGCCAATGGGTGGACGTCCCCCTGTTCTGGCACCGCTGGCGCAACGGTGGCGCCGCCTTGCAGGCCCTGACCCGGCACCTTGAACAGGTTGCCGGTCAGTGGCTGGTGCGCGACTAGCGGCGGCTGTCGAAAGCTTTGGTTACACTGGCCGATGGGTCGCCGCGGGCGACCGTGGATAGCTTCGGGAATCCCAGCGACATGCGTATCTTGATCACGGGCGCCAGCGAGGCGCTCGGTGCGGGCCTGGCCTGCGATCTGCTCGACCGCGGCCAACTGGTGCGGGTGCACGGCCGTCCCGGTGCGACCCTGGATGCCCTGGTCGAGCGTGGCGCCGATTATCATCCCGCCTTGCTCGACCAGCCCGCGCAGGTGCTGGCGTTGTGCGACGACATCGACGCCATCGCCCACTGCACCGACGTGGCCGGCGTGCCGAGCGCGGCCGATCTGGACCACGGCCAGGTGCTGATCGAAGCCGCCCTGCAGCAGCAGGTCGCGCAATTCGTCTATGTGTCGTCCGCCCGTGTCTATGAACGGGGTGGCGAGGCGCTCAAGGAAGACCAGGTGCCGGCCAAGCCCAAGGGCCGTGAGGCCCAGCGCCGTCTGCAACTGGAGCGCCTGGCCCTGACCGCCGGTGAATTCGGCCCTCAGGTCACGGTGTTGCGGCCGGCCCAGGTGCTCGGCCTGGCCGATCGCGACTGGGCGCGCGGGCTGCTGGAGCAGGCCAAGGCCAAGCAACTGGGGCGCCGCGGCAACGGCCTCAATCGCTGGGACTTCACCAGTGCCGGCAATCTGCGCCAGGCGCTGGTGACGCTGCTGCTGGAGCAGCCGGCGGCGGCTAGCGGCAAGGTGTTCAACCTCAGCGACGGCCAGCCGCTGGTGTGCTGGGATGCGGTCAACTTCCTGCTGCGGCGCTTCGAGCTGCCGGCGGTGGCCGAGGCGAAGACCCTGAGTCCACGCGCGCTCTATGCGCGGCTGCGTACCCTGCGCCAGGAAGCTCGCTGGCCCGACTTGCTCGACAGTCCCTTCACCCTCGACATCCGCGCCGCCCAGGAGGCCTTCGGCTTTCGTCCGCAGGCCGCCTCCTGGACAGCATTGGAGGAATATCGTCCAGCTCGGCGTCAGCCGCGCAGCGGGCCGGTGTAGCGGCGAGTGGCCGCGAGAAATTCCTGGCTGACATAGGTCGAGTCTGCCATCTCCGCCATGGACGGCAGAGGGGTCACCACCGGCACCAAGCCGCTCAGCCTCGCCAGGCGCTCGCCGAGTTCACGGGTTTCAGGATCGTCCGAGGCCTGGCTGGCCGCCAGCATTCGCGGAACCGCCTCGGCTTCGTCGAAGCGAATCACCATGCCTTGCTCCTGCCGCAGTCGACGACGCAGTGCGCCGAGGCAATCGAAGAACGCCTTGTTGTATTCCATGCTCACCTCCCGTTTGGCTTGAGGTTGGTCGTGACGCAAATCACGTACCAGGAGCGCTAGCGCCAGGAACAGCGGGGCTTGGTAGGGCTACCGCGGCTGATTCTGCGTCGTGATGGCGCAGTGATGTCGACGCAGACTGCGTTTCGGTGCACGATCCCGCAACGAAAGCCTCGGCCGACTGCCCCGCGTCGGCCGTGACGACCGTTATACTGGCCGCCATTCCGTCTTTTCGCCTCTGCTCACAGGTCTGCCATGCGCAACGATCTTCTCGATGAAATGGACAACGTCCCGAGCCTGACACCGGAGCGCGATGACCGTCGCCCCGTTGGTCGCCGGCCGGTCGAGGCCGACGAGGTCTATCACGAGCCTGCCGCCGTTCATGCCCGCCCGGTCCGGCGCGGCCCCTCCACGGCGCCGCTGTGGGTGCTGGTCGCCGCTCTGACCCTGGCCCTGGCCGGCGTCGCCTGGTGGAGTCACCAGCAACTGGTGCTGATGCAGGAGCAGGTAGTGGCCACCCAGGAGAACTTCGCGCGCATCAGCGAGGATGCCCAAGGCCGGCTGCGTGACATCTCCGGCAAGCTGGTGGAAAGCGAATCCTCCGGCACCACCAGCCGCGAGGCCTTGCTGCTGCAGGTCAAGACGCTGCAGACCAAGGTCGCCGAACTCACGCGTCAGCAGCAGGGGGTGAGCGACAACCAGCAGGCCCAGGACAATCGCCTGCAGAATCTTTCCAGCGCGCTGCAGACCGGCAGTGGCGAGGTGGACACCCGGCTGAAGGCCCTGGCCGAGGAACAGGCGGCGCTGAAGAATGGCCTGGCGCAGACCGGTAGCCTGGCCGAGCAGGTCGCCAGCCTGACCGCGCAGAACAAGGCGCTGCAGGCGGACATCGCCGCCTTGAAGAAACCCAGTGCCCAGAGTCAGGCCCTGGGCGAGATGCAGCAGGACCTGCTGGTGCTGCGCAGCGAGCTGGACGCCCGCCCGGTAGGACCGGACAGCAAGGAATTCGACGCCTTCCGCCTGCAGACCACCCGCAACATCACCACCCTGCAGACCCAGGTGCAGAATCTGCAGCAGCAGATCAGCGCCGGGGCGCGTTGATCGGATCGATCTCGCTGCGCTGCCATTCCTGCGGCCAGAGCTCGCCGTCGAGCTGATCGAGCCGGCGCTGCAGGACCTTCTGCTTGAACACTTCGAGGATCTCCACCAGCACCTCGTCCAGGGCATTGTCCTGGGCGCCGCTGGGCAGACTCTGATCGAAGCCGTGATCGGCCAGGCGACTGGCCAGGGCGCGGAAGTCGCGGGTGCGCAGACTGGCCGCCGCCTCCCGTACCAGGCCGTTGACGATATCGGTGAGCACCCCGTCCAGGGTGTCGGCCAGGCGCTCGCCCATGGGCAGTCGCTTGAGGCGGGCCAGGTCGGGGTTCTCGTCCAGGGCACGTTGCACCACGTCGCCGACCAGCCGTTCCAGGGTGGCGCGATTCTGGCTGTAGCCCTGTTCCACCATCGCCTGGATGCGCAGCGCCATGCCGTCGATCAGCCGCTGCTTGCGCGGGCGGATGACGCGGTCGATCACGCTCTGGGAGAAGTCGTCGCGGGTATTCAGCTCGTCCTGCAGTTCACCGCAGATCTTGATCATCACCCGATCCGACAGGTCCTCCATGAGCAGCTGGTAGTAGTGGTTGAACAGCCGATAGGGCCGCCAGCCGCGCATGTCGATCAGTCCCAGGCGTTGCAGGCGCAGGAGCAGCGAGATGATGCGCAGCGCCCGCAGCAGCCGGAAGCCGCCCAGGGGGATGCAGCCGAGCACGTCGTACCAGTGGATGAAGGGATAGTGGTACCAGCGCGCATGACGGCGCTCGACCACCGCCACCAGCCAGCCCAGCAGTACGTCGGCGATGAAGAAGGCGACGAACACCAGGTCGATGCGGGTGAAGTGGGCGTGGATGCGTTCGCCGTAGAAGGCGTGGAAGCCGGGCAGCACGGCGGCCAAGGCCTGGTTGAGCGGCCCCAGGGCATAGAGGCTGTCGAACAGGATCAGCGCCAGGTTCACGCAGACCAGGATCAGGATGAGGCCGTCCCAGAGGGCCAGCAGCCCCTCGTGGCGACGCGCGGGTGGCGCGGCGGGCGTGGCCGGCGCGCTCATGGCCGCGCGGCCTGCCAGAGCACCTCGCTCACCCCCTGGCGCCGGGCGACGATGCGCGCGGCGACGAACAGCAGGTCGGACAGGCGATTGAGATAGGGCAGGCCCTGGCCTTCCAGGGGTTCCACCGCATGCAGGCTGCGGCAGCGCCGCTCGGCGCTACGGGCCAGGGTGCGGCAGACATGGGCCTGGGCCACGGCGCGGGAACCGCCGGGCAGGATGAAATTCTCCAGCGGCCCCAGCTCGGCGTTCCAGCGATCGATGGCACCTTCCAGGCGTTGGATCTCCACCGGCTGCAGGGCGCGATAGCTGGGCATGGCTAGTTCGCCGCCAAGGTCGAACAACCGGTGCTGGCAGGGCGCCAGGGCCTCGCTCACCTCGGCCAGGCGAGCGTCCTCCGCCAGCTCGGCGAGCAACAGGCCCAGGGCGCTGTTGAGTTCGTCCACCGCACCGATGGCCTCGATGCGCGGATGGTCCTTGGGCACCCGGCTGCCGTCGGCGAGCCCGGTATCGCCGGCGTCGCCCTGGCGGGTGTAGATCTCGGTGAGGCGAAAACCCATGGCGTGGCTCCTGGCTGGGTCCTAGACGGATTCGAAATCGGCCTGGACGAGGGGCAGGCGCAGGGTGAAGCAGGTCCCTACGCCGGGCGTGGAGTGCACCTCCATCTGCCCCTTGTGGTTGTTGGTGATGATGAAGTACGACACCGACAGGCCCAGGCCGGTGCCCTGGCCCACCTCCTTGGTGGTGAAGAAGGGCTCGAAGATGCGTTTGCAGATGTCTTCGGGGATGCCGATGCCATTGTCTTCCACCTGGATCTCCGCCCAGCCGCCGCGTAGCTTGGTGCGCAAGGTGATGCGACCGTATTCGCCTTCTTCCTCGTCGTCGCGCAGGTGGATGGCCTGGGCGGCGTTCTTGAGCAGATTGAGCAGCACCTGTTCCAGCTCGTTGGCGATCACCGGCACCGGTCCCAGCGCCGGGTCGAATTCGCGGAGGATCGACAGGGTGCGGAAGTCGAAGCCCTCGGCCAGGTCGAAGTCGTTGCCGGCGATCTCGATGGCCTGGTCGATCAGCGGCGGCAGCTCGCTGGCTTCCATCTTGCGATTGCTGCGGCGGCTGAAGGCGAGCATGTGGCTGACGATCTTGGCCGCGCGACTGCCGGCCTGGTGGATGCCGTCCAGCAGGCGCGGGATCTGCCGACTCTCCAGGTAGCAATTCACCGCATTGAGCTCGACGCCGGATTCGGCCGCCTGCTCGAGATTCTTCGGCAACTCCGGCGACAGGCGCCGGCGGATGTTCTGCACATTGTGCAGGATGGCGCCCAGGGGATTGTTGATCTCATGGGCCATGCCGGCCGCCAGGCCACCCACCGAGAGCATCTTTTCCGACTGCACCATCATCTCTTCCATGTTCAGGCGCTGGGTGATGTCGTCGATACGGATCACCACGCCGCGCCCGGCGCCACCCATCAGCGGGTAGAAGGTCAGGGTGTAGTGACGTGGGGTGTCGGTCAGCGCCCAGGTCACTCGCTCCACCTTTTCCACCCGCAGCAATTCGGCGGTGCGACTCAGTTGCGGCAGGAACGGCTTGAGCGAGGGAAAGGCGAGAAACACCGGCTGGTTCAGGGCTTCGTCCAACTGGGTGCCGGAGAGGTGGGTGGCTTCCTGGTTCCACTGGGTGACGTAGAACTGCTCGTCCACCGCGATCAGCGCCGAGGGCATGGAGTCGATGATGCTGTTGAGGTAGTTCTGGAAGCCGGTGAGCTTCTTCTCGATCTTGCCGCGGACCTGCACCTCCAACTCCAGCTTGCGGTTGGAGCGGCGGGTTTCCTCGGCCAGGCTCTGGGCCTGCAGCACCGCGTACTGGGCATCGTCGCGAGCGCGCTTGAGCTGTTGCTCGCGACCCTGGATGCGGCCGAGCATGGTGTTGAGGGACTCCGCCAGACGGCCCAGCTCGTCCTCGCTACCCTTGCTGGCGCGTAGCGAATAGTTTTCCTCGCGGGTCACCTGGCGCGAGAGTTCTTCCAATTCGCGGATCGGCAGGGTGATGAGTCGCTTGATCTGCCGGGCCACCACCAGCCAGAGCAGGATGCTGAAGGTCAGGATCGCCAGGCTGGCGGTCAGGGTGCCGCGATAGAAGGCCCCTGGCAGTTCGCTGCTGGCCACCAGCAGCAGGTGTCCGGGCGCGCCCTCGGGGCGCGGCAGCTCCACCAGCAGGTTGGTGCGGAATTCCCGCAGGCGCCAGGTCTGCAGCTCTTCGAAGTGCGCCGGCACCTGCAGCCGATCGCCGTTGTGCAACTCGGCCAGGCGCTGACCCTGGCTGTCGTAGACCGCAGCCAGGCGCAGCGGCGCATAGCCGTCCAGTTGCCGCAACTGCACCTCGGCCGCCGCTGGCGAGGCCAGCACCTCACGGCTGAGCACTGGACTGGCGAACAGCCGGCCCAGGGTCTGCAGCGCCTGGGGCGCCACGCTTTCCTGGGAGATCCAGTAGGCGGCGCTGATAAAGGTCACATTGGCCACCACCAGCACCGCGACCATCATCACCAGCAGGGCGGCCAGCAACTTGCGGCCGACCGGGAGATTCTTCAGGCGTTTGGCGAGGATCATGGCGCAGCCGTGGCAACAGGGAAGCGGGCAGGGTAGCCCGCAGCTAGTCCTCGGGCAATCCGCGCTCCGCGAGCCGGGTCTGCAGGCGCTGCTGCAGCTCGGTCAGGTGCGGCGCCGCCAGGTGCAGCCGCCCGGCGATCGGCAGGGCATGGCCGAGCAGGTAACTCACCTCGGTACGCTGGCCGCGCTCCACGTCCTGCAGCATCGAGGATCTGTTGTGGGCGGTGGCGGCGATCACCGCCTCGACCTCCTGCTGCAGTCCCTGGGCCGCCGGGGCGAGTCCCATGGCTTCCAGCAGGGCGGTGAGTTCGGCGCAGAGCGCCGCCACCTCCGACAGATGCTGGCGCAGTTCGCCGTTGCGGCAGCCATGCAGCACGGTCAACGGATTGATGGCGCAGTTGATCGCCAGCTTGCGCCATAGCCGGGCGTCGATGTCGTCGGTCCAGCGCACCGGAAAGCCCAGCTCGGTGAGGGTATTCAGCCAGGCCGGCGGGGTATGGCTGCCGAGCTGGTCGCCGATCCAGATCTGCCCGGCACCGGCCGCCACCACATGGAAGTCGGTCTCGCGATAGGCGCCCTCGGTGGTGCTGGCTCTCAGGCAGCGCGCTCGCGGTACCCGGGCGGCCACCGCGTCCTGGCTCCCCAGGCCGTTCTGCAGCAGCAGGATCTCGGCTTCCGGTTCCAGGCGCGCGGCGACGCTGGCGATGGCCTCTTCGGCGTCGTAGCTCTTGCAGGCCAGGATCAGCCGGCGGATCGGATTGCCGGCTTCGGGCGTCTCGGCGGGCAGCGGATAGAGGCTGGTGATGTCGCCTTCGCTGAGGCGCAGTCCGCCGCCCGCGCGGTACTGCGCCAGGCGCGTGCGATCGCGCAGGATCAGCCGGACCGGCTCGCCCCCGCGAAACAATCGCGCCGCCCAGAGTCCGCCGAGACTGCCGGCGCCCAGTACGTGCCAGCTCACAGCTGTGACTCCAGTGTCGATTCCTTGCGCATGGTCGGATTCCTGAGGATGAGGGCCAGTCGTTATAATGGTCGGTCAGGCTGCAGCGTCAAGGCTGCCCCATCGCAACCGAGGAGAAAATCCATGCCTTCCTTCGACGTCGTATCGGAGCTGGACAAGCACGAAGTCACCAACGCCGTGGACAACGCCATGAAGGAGCTCGAGCGCCGGTACGACCTGCGCGGCAAGGGCAGCTTCGAGGCCAAGGACCTTACCGTCACCCTGACCGCCGATGCCGATTTCCAGCTCGAACAGATGCTGGAGATCCTCAAGGTCAACCTGGCCAAGCGCAAGATCGACGTCCAGTGCCTGGAGGTCAAGGATGCCTACGCCTCCGGCAAGACCGTGAAACAGGAAACCACCCTGCGCGAGGGCATCGACAAGGAGCTGGCGAAGAAGATCGTCGCCCTGATCAAGGACAGCAAGATCAAGGTCCAGGCCGTCATCCAGGGCGAGCAGGTGCGCGTCACCGGCAAGAAGCGCGACGAATTGCAGGAGGTCATCGCCCTGCTGCGTGGCCAATCCCTGGGCATGCCGCTGCAGTTCGACAACTTCCGCGACTGAGCCCGTCTTCGGAACCTCTCGGTCTACCGTCCGTCGCACATAGGGCGCCGCCATTCAGGTCGTGCCCGACTTTTTCTTGTGCGTGGAGAGGTAGACGATGGATTTGAGTGCCCAGACCGATCACCTGCTGACGGCCTTCATGGCCTGGCTACCGGTCATTCTGCAGTATTGCGGCAACGTGGTGCTGGCCCTGATCACCCTGTGGATCGGCTGGTGGGTCATCAATCGCCTGACCGGGCGCCTGGCCGCGCTGTTCACCGCGCGGCACATGGACCAGGCCCTGGAAACCTTCGTGGTGACCCTGGTCAACATCGGTCTGAAGGTCATGCTGGTGATCAGCGTCGCCTCCATGATCGGCATCGCCACCACCTCCTTCGTCGCCGCCCTCGGCGCGGCCAGCCTGGCCATCGGCCTGTCGCTGCAGGGCAGCCTGGCCAACTTCGCCGGCGGGGTGCTGATCCTGCTGTTCCGGCCGTTCAAGATTGGCGACTACATCGAGGCCCAGGGCGTGCAGGGCACCGTGGATTCGATCCAGATCTTTCACACCGTGCTGCGTACCGGCGACAACCGCACCATCACCGTGCCCAACGGCAACCTGTCCAACGGCATCATCACCAACCAGTCGCGCCAGCCGACCCGACAGATCGTCTTCGACGTCAAGGTCGGCTACGACGCCGATCTGCAGAAGGCCAAGCAGGTGCTGGCCGATATGGCCAAGGATCCGCGGGTGCTGGAATCGCCGCCGCCCGCCATCGTGGTGGCCGGGCTGGGCGACACCTTCATCACCGTGTCGCTGCGCTGCTGGACCGCCAACAGTGACTTCTGGGGCACCCAGTTCACCTTCAACGAGCAGATCCGCGATCGGCTGCGTGCCGAGGGCATCGACATCGCGCTGCCCAGCCGGGTGGTCAAGGTGCTCGACGACAAGGGTGACGAACGCGCCGCGGCCGCGGCGCGCGGCGAAGCCTGAAGCGGGATGGGGCGGCCGCCGGCCGCCTCAGTGACCGCCGCTGGAGGAACCGCTCGGCACCGCGGTCCGCCGCTGGCGCAGCCAGAGCACGGCGATCAGCAGCA
This sequence comes from Pseudomonas benzopyrenica, assembly GCF_036884265.1. Lineage (NCBI taxonomy): Bacteria > Pseudomonadati > Pseudomonadota > Gammaproteobacteria > Pseudomonadales > Pseudomonadaceae > Pseudomonas > Pseudomonas benzopyrenica. The sequence goes on from NZ_CP145723.1 coordinate 884,781, forward strand.
GCGTCGGCACCCCCATCAGCGCGGTCAGCGAGAAGAACGAGCTGTAGCCGACGTGCTCCACCATGGCGCCCGAATAGCCACCCAGCAGGCGTGGCAACAGCAGCATCAGCGAGCTGAGCATGGCGTACTGGGTGGCCGAGAATCTGAGGTTGGTCAGGCTCGACAGATAGGCGACAAAGGCCGAGGTGGCCATGCCGCCACTGACGTTGTCGGCGCAGATGGTGGCGATCAGCAGCGGCACGTTGGCGCCGGTGGAGGCGATCACCACGAACAGCAGGTTGGTCAGCGCCGAGGCGGCACCGCCGAGGAAGAGGATCGGCAGGATCCCCATCCGGGTGATCAGCACGCCGCCCAGGCCCGCGCCGAACAGGGTCATGAACACCCCGAAGATCTTGCTGACCCCGGCGATGGTTTCCTTGCTGTAGCCCACGTCGATATAGAAGACGCTGGCCATCACCCCCATGACCGTGTCGGACAGCCGATAGGTGGAGATCAGGCCGAGCAGCAGCAGCGCCTGCCACTGGTAGCGCTGGATGAATTCGGTGATGGGCGTGAGCACCGGTGCCATCAGCCGACGCCCGGGCGCGGTCAGGCACAGCCAGACGATCAGGCCGTACATCAGACCGCGCGGCCAGTAGCCGCCGGCCAGGGCCGACAGGCCGCCGGTGGCGGCCACGATCAGCACGATCAGCAGGATCACCGAGACCATCTGGTGGACGAAGTCGAAGCGCGGCAGTTCTTCGGCATTGGCCGCATCGCGCAACCGCAGGGGCTCGCGCATGCGCCGCATGAGATCGCTCAGCGGCTTGGAGCAATAGCGACCCCAGGGCGACAGGCAACCGACGATGAACAGGCTGTAGAGCAAGGCGCGCGGCCAGGCCTGGGCGATGGCCGCATTGATGGCGGCGGGGATGGAGATCAGCATCACCAGCAGCAGGGCGACCGCCACCAGCTGGTGATTGAAGCCGAAGCGCGATTCCGCCATGGCCATGGGCGCCACCGGCTCGGGTTCGCGAATCAGCACGCTGGTCACCAGGCCGGGCAGCACCAGCAGGGCGAACAGCATGTAGGTGGTGGCCCAGGCGCTCTGGCTGTAGTCGAGCTTGGACGAGCCCAGCTCCTCGGCGAGAAACAGCGCGCCAGCGCTGGCCAGCAGGGCGGCGATGCGATAGCCGGTCATGTAGCAGGCGGCGAGGGCGGCCTGGCGATCATCGTCGGCGATCTCCAGGCGATAGGCGTCCACGGCGATGTCCTGGGTGGCCGAGGCGAAGGCCACCAGCACCGCCAGGGCGATCAACTGCTCCAGGTGCTGCTGTGGATTGCACAGCGCCATGCCGATCAGGCCCAGGCCCACCAGGATCTGCGACAGCACCAGCCAGGAGCGTCGGCGGCCGAGCTTGCCGATCAGGGGCAGCTTCCAGAGGTCCAGCATGGGTGACCAGACCCACTTGAAGGCATAGGCCAGGCCGATCCAGCTGGCGTAGCCAATGGTCTCGCGACTCACGCCCGCTTCGCGCAGCCACACCGACAGGGTGGAAAACACCAGCATGGCCGGCAGCCCCGCGGCGAAACCCAGCAGCAGCAGGGCCAGGCAGGCCTTGGATTTGTAGGTGGTGACGGCTTCTCGCCAGAAACGTGCAAACATGCCCTTGGGCTCGGAAAAAACGCGCACTCTACTCGACACTCTCAGCTGGATTCCACCGGTACCGACGCATGTCCACCCGGTCCTCGTGCAACGGCACACCCTCGGCCCGCAATCGTTCGCGTTGCTCCCGGCCAGAGGGGCTGTCGGATGGCAGGCTCGGCCGACCATCCGCGGCGATCACCCGATGCCAGGGCAGGGCGCTGCCCTCCGGCAAGCGCCCCAGTACCCAGCCCACCCAGCGCGCCCCGCGGCCCAGGCCGGCGAGTTCCGCCAACTGGCCATAGCTGACCACCCGCCCTGCGGGAATGGCGGCCAGCGCCAGAAACACGGCCTGGCGACGGGGTTCGGGGAGAGGGGATGCGCTCATGACGCCCTGCTGCTCGGGGAGAGAGTGCCAGTGTGCCGAAAAGTTTGGTTACGGTGGTGCTGAAACGTGTCGAGCTGTCACATTCTCCCAAGATGTCCGACCTTTGGGCAGTATTTCCGGAAACTTGCCTAAGTTTTACCCAGGAATGGTTGCGCGGGCCTCTGGCACCCGGATAATCGCGCCCTCTCGTTTCGTTACCTTTCCACCCAAGTCCACCCAAAGGTGTCCTGGTGCCCATGCGTTTTCGATTCCTCTCCTCGCTCGCGCTGTTGTCACTCGCCTCCTTCGCCCATGCCGACACCGTCTGGCTCAAGAACGGCGATCGTCTGACCGGAACCATCAAGTTGCTCGACAGCAAGAAGCTGCTCCTGCAGACCGAATACGGCGGCAACATTCCCCTGTCGTGGGACAAGATCAAGACCTTGCAGCGTGACAAGCCCGTGATCGTCCAGCGCGGCAAGTACGAACCCGATTTTCCGGTGGAAAGCCTCAAGCCGGCCGAGGATGGCCAGGTAGTGGTCAGCACCACCGACGGCCAGCAGACCGTGCCCCTGGCGAGCATCACCCAGATCGTGCCGCCGCGGCCCTTCCTGCGCGACTTCGCCTGGAAAGGCAACATCGATGCCGGCCTGGACTACATCAGCTCGTCCCAGGACAGCGAAAAATACGATATCGATTTCAAGACCCAGGCCCGGCACGGCATGTGGCGGCACAACGCCAATGGCAGCTACGACCGCTACAAGACCGACGACGTGGTCTCGACCAGCAAGTACGGCCTGCAGTACGCCCTGGATCGCTTCTTCGACGAGAAATTCTTCTGGCAGGGCCGCGCCGAATACAAGCGCGACTGGATCCAGGACCTGGCCAAGCAGCGCACCCTGGGTACCGGTCCCGGTTACCAGTTCTGGGACAACGAGCTGGGCTCTTTCTCCCTTACCGGCCTGCTCAACCACAACCGCTACCAGTACGCGGACGGTGGCTCCGACCAGTTCCTCTCGGCGAGCATGAAGTGGGACTACAACCGCTATCTGTATGGACAGACCATCCAGTTCTTCACCACGGGTGAACTGGGCCGGCCGCTGGACAACACCGCCAATCTCACCTTCGATGGCGATGTCGGCCTGAGATATAAGGTGACCAACTGGGCGTCGCTGAACCTCAAGGCGTCCAAGGAGCTGACCAGCGGAGCCGAGGGCAACGTCAACCAGACCGAGTACACCGCCGGTGTCGGCGTTTCCTGGTAACCCGATGTTTCCATAGGCGCCCGCCAACCCGTCAAGGCCGCGATTTTCGCGGCCTTCGCGTTTCCAGCCGGTGCCGGCCAGCCACCTTGAAATCGGCTCGGCCGCCTCCATCTCCTGTCTTTCAATCGGTTTCCACCGTGAAGGACCTGAGATGCGCGTGACCGCCTTACTCTTCTTGCTGTTCCCCTTTGTGGAACTGGCCGTGCTCATCAAGATCGGCAGCGAAATCGGCGTGCTCGCCACCTTCGCCCTGCTGCTGCTGAGCTTTCTGGTCGGCGTCGCCCTGCTGCGCGTCGCCGGCTTCACCACCCTCTGGCGCATCCGCATGCGCCTGGCTCAGGGGCAGATGCCCGAGCAGGAAGTCATCCAGGGGCTGACCCTGGCGATCGCTGGCGCCCTGCTGATCTTTCCGGGCTTCATCAGTGACGGCCTGGCGCTCATCTGCCTCTTGCCGGTGACCCGCAAGGCCCTGCTGGGCGCGGTGATCGGTCGGGTGACCCGGCGCAATCCCGGTGCCCAGGGCTACCAACCGGGCCCTGGGCAGGGCGCACCTCATCGTCCCGAGGTGATCGAGGGTGAAGTGGTGCACCGAGACGAGCAAAAGCGCTAAAAATTTTGCCCGTCGCCCTTGAAATGCCTGGCGACAACCTCATGTAGCGGACACCGCAAGGTTGTCGCCGCAAGGCGAGCAGGTTTCGCGTCCTGTCATGCACGGGGCGCACCCGGCGCAGCCGGTAAAAACAAACTGCCGATGCAGTCATCGGCGCTGGAAACACTTAGAACTTTGGGAGATACGACAATGGCGCTTCGTCCTCTGCATGATCGCGTTGTGATTCGTCGCAGCGAAGAAGAGACCAAATCCGCTGGCGGCATCGTGCTGCCGGGCTCGGCTGCCGAAAAGCCGAACCGCGGTGAAGTGGTTGCCGTAGGCACTGGACGCGTACTGGACAACGGCGACGTCCGTGCTCCGGCGGTGAAAGTGGGTGACAAGGTGGTTTTCGGTCCCTATTCCGGCAGCAACGCCATCAAGGTCGATGGCGAAGAACTGCTGGTGATGGCTGAGTCCGAAATCCTGGCCGTCATCGAAGGCTGATCCCCGCTCACTTTTCGAATTTCTTAGAGGAAACAGAACATGGCTGCAAAAGACGTCAAATTCGGTGACTCCGCGCGCAAGAAGCTGCTGACCGGTGTCAACACCCTGGCCGACGCCGTCAAGGCCACCCTGGGCCCGAAAGGCCGTAACGTGGTGCTGGAGCGCAGCTTCGGTGCTCCCCTGATCACCAAGGACGGCGTGTCCGTCGCCAAGGAGATCGAGCTCAAGGATCGCATCGAGAACATCGGCGCCCAGCTGGTGAAAGACGTGGCCTCCAAGGCCAACGACGCGGCCGGTGACGGCACCACCACCGCCACCGTGCTGGCCCAGGCCATCGTTACCGAAGGCCTGAAGTCCGTGGCCGCCGGCCTGAACCCGATGGACCTGAAGCGCGGCATCGACAAGGCTACCGCCGCCGTCGTCGCCGAGCTGAAGAACCTGTCCAAGCCCTGCGCCGACAGCAAGGCCATCGCCCAGGTAGGCACCATCTCCGCCAACTCCGACGACAGCATCGGCAACATCATCGCCGAAGCCATGGAGAAGGTTGGTAAAGAAGGCGTCATCACCGTCGAAGAAGGCTCGGGCCTGGAAAACGAACTGTCCGTCGTCGAAGGCATGCAGTTCGACCGTGGCTACCTGTCGCCCTACTTCATCAACAAGCCCGACACCATGTCGGCCGAGCTGGACAGCCCGCTGCTGCTGCTGGTCGACAAGAAGATCTCCAACATCCGCGAACTGTTGCCGGTGCTGGAATCCGTTGCCAAGGCCGGTCGTCCGCTGCTGATCGTCGCCGAAGACGTCGAAGGCGAAGCCCTGGCCACCCTGGTGGTCAACAACATGCGCGGTATTGTCAAGGTCGCAGCCGTCAAGGCGCCGGGCTTCGGTGATCGTCGCAAGGCCATGCTGCAGGACATCGCCATCCTGACCGGCGGTACCGTCATCTCCGAAGAAGTCGGCCTGAGCCTGGAAAGCACCACCCTGGAGCACCTGGGTCAAGCCAAGCGTGTGGTCCTGAACAAGGAAAACACCACCGTCATCGACGGCGCTGGCGTCGAGGTCGACATCCAGGCCCGTATCAAGCAGATCCGTGCCCAGGTCGAAGAAACCTCTTCCGACTACGACAAAGAGAAGCTGCAAGAGCGTCTGGCCAAGCTGGCTGGCGGTGTTGCCGTGATCAAGGTTGGCGCTGCCACCGAAGTCGAGATGAAAGAGAAGAAAGCTCGCGTTGAAGACGCCCTGCACGCCACCCGCGCTGCCGTGGAAGAAGGCGTGGTGCCTGGCGGCGGTGTCGCTCTGGTCCGTGCCCTGGACGCGCTGAAGGATCTGAAAGGCATCAACGAAGAGCAGAACGCCGGTATCAACATTCTGCGTCGCGCTGTTGAAGCTCCCCTGCGCCAGATCGTGACCAACGCCGGTGACGAAGCCTCCGTCGTGCTGGACAAGGTCAAGCAGGGCAGCGGCAACTACGGCTACAACGCCGCCACTGGCGAATACGGCGACATGCTGGAATTCGGCATCATCGACCCGGCCAAGGTGACCCGCAGCGCGCTGCAGGCCGCTTCCTCCATCGCCGGTCTGCTGATCACCACCGAAGCCATCGTGGCTGAGCTGCCGAAAGACGACGCGGCCCCGGCCATGCCCGACATGGGCGGCATGGGTGGCATGGGCGGCATGATGTAAGAACCGCTCCGGCCCCCGGGCCGAGCCCAACCCCGGTGCTCCTCGCGGACACCGGGGTTTTTTTATGGCCGGTCTCCGGCCCGCCTGGTGCTGGTCGCGCCCGGCGGACGCGGTTAGGCTCTGTGCCGAACAGCAAGCGTGCGGGCCCCGGGTGGCTCGCCAACGAGGTCAGCGACATGCGTATCCTGGTGGTGGAAGACAACAAAGACATCCTCAGCAACCTGCTGGACTACCTCAGTCTCAAGGGCTACAGCGTGGATTGCGCCCAGGATGGCCTGTCGGGGCTGCACCTCGCCGCGACCGAGCACTACGATCTGCTCATCCTCGACATCATGCTGCCCGGCATCGACGGCTACACCCTCTGCCAGCGGCTGCGCCAGGATGCCCGCCGCGACACCCCGGTGATCATGCTCACCGCCCGCGATCAGCTCGATGACCGTCTGGAAGGCTTCCGCTCCGGCGCCGACGACTACCTGGTCAAACCCTTCGCCCTGTCGGAATTGGCCGCGCGCGTCGAGGCGGTGATGCGCCGGACCAAGGGGGGCGGGCGTCGCCAGCTGCAGGTCGCCGATCTCAGCTACGACCTGGACACCCTGGAGGTGAGTCGTGCCGGCAAGTCGCTCAAGCTCAATCCCATCGGTCTCAAGATCCTTGCCCTGCTGATGCAGAAGTCGCCCCATGTGGTGCGTCGCGAGGTACTGGAGGAGGCGGTGTGGGGCGAGGACTACCCCGACAGCGACAGCCTGCGCAGCCACGTCCACCAGTTGCGCCAGGTGATCGACAAGCCCTTCGCGCAGCCGCTGCTGCGCACCATCCATGGGGTGGGCTACAAGTTGGTCGAGCAGGATTAGCCATGGAATATCACCTGAGCCTGTCGCGGCGGATCGTCATCGCCTTCGTGCTGATGACCTTTCTGGTGGGTGGCGTCTTTTCCCTGGGTATCGTCGCGGTGGTACACACCGTCGAGGAGCGCTTGATCTCCACCGATCTGCACAACGAACTGGAGCGCATGGTCCAGCGCGACATGAGACGCGGCGGCCAGCCGGTGCTGGATCCCGACATGCGTCTGTATTTCGTGCCCCTCGCCGAGGTGGCGCAGTTGCCCGCGCACCTGCGCGATCTGCCGGCGGGCTTCAGCGAGGTGGAGGAGGACCAGCAGTACTTTTATGCCTACGTCGCCGAGCTGGAGGGCAACCATTTCGTCCTGCTGCAGAACCAGAGCGATTTCGAGGCGCGCGAGCGGCTGCTCTACAAGGTGGTGCTGATCGGGTTCCTGATCAGCGTGGCCCTGGCCTGGCTGCTGGGATGGGCCCTGGCACGGCGGGTGATCGCGCCGGTGGTGCGGCTGGCGCGCCAGGTACGGCGGCGTGACCAGATCCTCGATGTGACCCCGCCCCTGGCGCCGGACTATGCCAAGGACGAAGTCGGTGAACTGGCCGGTGCCTTCGACGATGCCCTGAATCGCCTGCGTGCCGCCCTGGCGCGCGAGCGGCTGTTCACCAGCGATGTCAGTCATGAATTGCGCACGCCGCTGATGGTGATCAATTCGTCCTGCGAATTGCTGGAGGCCACGCCGGATCTGCCACCTCGGGCGAAGGGCCCGTTGGAGCGCATGACGCGCGCGGCGCGGGAGATGCAGGAACTGGTGCAGACCTTTCTGGCTCTGGCGCGCAACCAGGGCGACAGCGATACTCAGGCACCCCGTGCCACCCTGGCCGAGGTGGCGCGGCGCCAGACGCAGGAATGGCAGGCGGCGGTGGAGGCCAAGGGGCTGCAATGGCGCCTGAGCGTGGCGCCGGAGGCCGAGCGCTTGCTCTGGCACGAGCCCTTTTTGCGGTCGGTGATGAGCAATCTGTTGCGCAATGCCCTGCACTACACCGAACGCGGCTACATCAGCCTGCAGGTCGGCGCTGCGGGTTTCGTGGTGGAAGACAGTGGCGTTGGCATTCCCGAAGAGCAGCGTGAGGCGATGTTCCAGCCCTTTGTCCGTGGCGCCGAGGGCCGTGGCGAGGGACTGGGGCTGGGCCTGTCGCTGGTCCGGCGGATCTGTCAGCTGCAGGGCTGGAGCGTGACCCTGGGCGACAGCGCGGCAGGGGGGTGCCGCTTCGATATCGATCTTGGCAACGAGAGGGTAGCCGACTAGCGTTACAGAATTTTCACAACGACTTGACCGGGGTTTGACAGCGGCCTGGATAGGGTAGCGGCACTTCTCCACTCCCTCAGGAGCCGCCTCCGTGAAAGCGCCCATCGACCTGCCCTTTTCGCAAAAGTACGACGCCGACCACGCCCGCCAGTATTACCTGAAGCACCAGGACGGTCTGGCCCGGCGCCTGTCCAACTGGCGCGACCAGCAACTGGCGCGGCAGGCCCTGAGCATCGCCGGCCAGCCCAATCTGGTGCTGGATCTGCCCAGTGGTGCCGGTCGTTTCTGGCCGCTGCTGGCGGAGAAGCGCAATCGTCTGATCATCGGTGCCGATTACTCGGAAAACATGCTGGCCACCGCCCGTGCGCAGCAGCCCGCGGAGGTCGTGGCCCGGGTAAAAACGCTGCAGACGTCGGCTTTCGCTATCGACTTGTCCGACAATTCTGTAGATTGCATTTTCTGTATGCGTTTGTTTCACCATGTGGGCGAAGCGGCGGACCGTCTGGCGCTGCTGCAGGAGTTCCACCGGGTGACCCGTGACAGCGTCATCCTGTCGCTGTGGGTGGATGGCAACTTCAAGGCCTGGCGTCGCCAGGCACTGGAACGTCGGCGCCAAGCCGAAGGCCGCGACCGCGGCGGTTACCAGAACCGATTCATCGTCGAGCGCGGCCAGTTCGAGGCGGAAGTCGCCCAGGCCGGCTTCGTGGTCGACCGAGCCCTGGATTTTTTGCCGGGCTATGCCATGTGGCGGGTCTATGTCCTGCGCAAGGCCAATTAAAGCTATCTAGAATAAGAGAGGCAGCCGATGGGAGCCGTGACGCAGGGCGAAGAGCGTTTCGATCGCTGGTGGAACACCGCAGGCGACTGGGTGGAAGCGCCCAATGTCCGTCGGGGCGGCGAGAGCGGTGTCCAGCGCCTGCAACTTCCCGACGGGACCCTGGCCTACGTCAAGCGTCAGGTCGGTCATCTCTATCGTAGTTTGCGTCATCCCCTGGGGCGGCCCACCGCCTTGCGCGAGCGGGATGCGCTGATCGCCTTTCGCGACCTGGGTATCCAGGTTCCCGAGTTGCTCTTCTGCGATGCCCAGCAAGCCCAGGGTGGTTGGCGCGCGTTGCTGGTGAGCGCCGCCCTGGAAGGCTATCAGGATCTCGATCACTGGTACGCCGAAGGCGGTGGCCAGGCGCTCAGCGAAGCCGAGCACGAGCGCTTCCTGACCACTCTGGGCGAGGTGCTGGCGCGCATGCACCGTCACCGCTGGCAGCATGGCTGCCTCTATCCCAAACATATCTTCGTCGCCGAGCGCATGGGGCCGGAGGGCAAGCAATTCTCCATCGCCTTGCTCGATCTGGAGAAATGTCGCCAACGAATGGCTATAGACACGGCCGCCCGTCGGGATATGCTGCAATTACGCCGCCATTCGTCGTGGAACGCTGCGCAATGGCGAACTCTGCTCTACGTTTACCAACAGGCGTTGGGACGGAAGATCAGAGGGTTGGAGCCATGACTTCACAAATTACTCGAGGTTTGCTGATCGCGGCTTTTTGCGGGGTCACCACGCTGGCCTATGCGAGCTGGCTAAGACCGGCGGCCGTGGTCGTCGGTAGCGAAGGCCTGGACTACTGCCAGACCCCCGTGGCGCGCACCCTGACCACCTCCAGCACGGGTAGCCAGGACCTGCTGCTGTTCCTCTTCGGCATGACCCAGACCCACAACCGTTAGGCCCCGGACGGTCAAGCGCCTTTCGCTTCCCCGGCAAGTTCGGCATCCTGTCGTCTGACTTCTAGCTGCCGAGCCCCCGCCGATGATGGCCGATAGTTTTTCCGAGCAGGCCGTGCAGAGCCTGTTGGACACCGACTTCTACAAGCTCACCATGATGCAGGCCGTCCTGCACAACTATCCCAATGCGGAAGTCGAGTGGGCCTTTCGCTGCCGCAACGACGAAGACCTGCGGCCCTATCACGCGGCCATCCAGGCCGAGATCGATGCCCTGGCCGATGTCGCCATCAGTGATCGCCAGCTGGACTTTCTCGAACGCATTCCCTTCATCACCCCCGACTTTATCCGCTTTCTGCGGCTGTTTCGTTTCAATCCCTCCTATGTGTTCCTCGGCGAGGAGGAGGGACGCTTCACCCTGACCCTGAAGGGTCCCTGGCTGCACCTGATCCTGTTCGAGGTACCGATCCTGGCGCTGATCAGCGAGGTGCGTAATCGCCAGCGCCATGCCGACCTGCCCCTGCAGCTGGCACGCGATCAGCTCTATCGCAAGTTCGACTGGCTGGCGCGGGAAGCGGGCACCGACGAGTTGGCCGAATTCAAGATGGCCGACTTCGGTACCCGGCGCCGTTTTTCCTATGGTGTGCAGGAGATGGTGGTGCGCAGCCTGAGGGACGACTTTCCCGGTCGCTTCGTCGGTACCAGCAATGTCCACCTGGCGTGGAAGCTGGGTGTCGCGCCCCTGGGCACCATGGCCCACGAGTGGTTGATGGCGCACCAGCAACTGGGGCCACGGTTGATCGACAGCCAGATCGCCGCCCTCGACTGCTGGGTGCGCGAGTATCGCGGTCAGCTCGGCATCGCCCTGACCGATACCATCACCATGGATGCCTTTCTGCGCGATTTCGATCTCTACTTCGCCAAGCTGTTCGACGGCCTGCGCCATGACAGCGGCGATCCCCTGCAGTGGGCGGAGAAGGCCATCGCCCACTACCAGCAGCTGGGCATCGACCCCCTGACCAAGACCCTGGTGTTTTCCGATTCGCTCAATCTGGAAAAGGCGCTCGCGCTGTTTCGTGCCCTGCGCGAGCGGATCAATGTGAGCTTTGGCATCGGCACCCATTTCACCTGTGACATCCCGGGTGTGCAGCCGATGAACATGGTGCTCAAGATGAGTCGCTGCAATGGCCAGCCGGTGGCCAAGATTTCCGACGCCCCGGGCAAGGCCCAGGGCGGTGAGCCGGACTTCCTGCACTATTTGCGGCACGTCTTCCAGGTCAACGGCGCCTGAAGTCCGGCGCCTGGTCGGAGCCGGACTTCAAGACGAGCAGCTGATCTCCAGGTGCTTGCCCCAGTCCGGCGGCCGCTGGGCGAAGCGTTCGCGCCCCGGTTGGGCCTCGAAGGGGCGTGACAGCACCTCGTGCAGTAGCCGCACCTCGCTGTAGTCGCCTGCTTCGGCCTGTTCGATGGCCTGCTGGGCCAGGTAATTGCGCAGCACATACAGCGGATTGACCGCGTTCATGCGCGCGGTACGGTCGGCTGCCGCACCGCCTTCGGCGTCCAGGCGGGCGCGATAGGCCTGGCTCCAGTCGTCGAAGCCACGCAGGTCGATGAAGTCTTCGCGCACCCGGGCGAGGGCGGCGGCAGGCTGGTCTTCGCCCAGGTGGCGGAAGAACAGATGATAGTCCACACCGCCCTGCTGCATCAGGGCCAGCAGGCGCTCGACCAACTCCTGGTCTTCGTCTCGCGCCTCCTGCAGGCCCAGGCGCCGGCGCATCAGGTCGACGTAGTGCGCCTGATACAGCGGCAGGAAGAGGGCGATGCTCTCCTGTAGCGTCTCCACCGCCACCTTGGGCGTCAGCGCCTGGGCCAGGGCCGCCAGGTTCCAGTGGGCGATGGGCACCTGGTTGCTATAGGAGTAGCGCCCGGTGTGATCGGAATGGTTGCAGATGAACTGGGCGTCGAAGTCGTCGAGGAAGGCGAAGGGGCCGAAATCGAAGGTGAGACCCAGGATCGAGAAGTTGTCGGTGTTCATCACCCCATGGCAGAAACCATAGGCCTGCCAGTGGGCGATCAGCCGGGCGTTGCGTTCCACTACCTCGCGGAACAGCGCCGCCCAGGGCTCGGGGGTGGCTAGCAGTTCGGGGAAGTGCGCGGCCAACACATGCTCGCCCAGTTGCTCCAGCAACTGATGCTGGCGGGTGTAGTAGAAGTACTCGAAGTGACCGAAGCGCACATGGCTGGGGGCCATGCGCAGCAGGGTGGCGCCGGTTTCCAACCGCTCGCGCACCACCTGGGTGGCGGAGCCGATCACGCACAGCGCCCGGGTGGTCGGGATACCCAGGGCGTGCAAGGCCTCGGAGGCGAGGAATTCACGGATGGAGGAGCGCAGCACGGCGCGGCCGTCGCCCATGCGCGAGAAGGGCGTGAGACCGGCGCCCTTGAGGTGCAGATCCCAATGCTCACCGCGGTCGTTGACCACCTCGCCCAACAGCAGGCCGCGGCCATCGCCCAGGCGCGGGTTGTAGGAGCCGAACTGGTGGCCGGAATAGATCATGGCCCTGGGCTCGGCGCTATCCCAGAGCTGGGCCCCGGCGAACACCTGGGTGAATTCGGGGGTCTCGGCCACCGCTGGATCCAGGTCCAGCAAGGCCAGGGCCGTGGGCGAGGCGACTACCAGCCGCGGATCGTCCAGCGGCCGGGGATCGATGCGGGTGGAGAAGTCATCGCCCAGGCGGGCGAATCTGTTGTCGAACGTCAGATCGAGCAGCTGTTTCATGGGTGTCCCGAGATATCCGCGCAGGGGGCCGTCAGGCCTTGGATGGCTTGGGATCCTCGGCTTCCTGCTGGGCATCCCCTTCAGGTAGGAGAGGCTTTTTGCCCAGTTGTTTCTCCGCACCGTGGCGATTCTTCAAGGTGATCTCCATCTGCGGCGTGGACAGCAGGTTGATACCGGCATCGCGCAGCAACTGGTCGACCCGGCGGATCAGCTCATCGGTGGCGGCGCTGCGATCGCCCAGTTCGCGCACATAGATGCGCAATTCGTGGTCCAGGGTGCTGGCGCCATAGTGGGTGATGTGCAGCGAGGGCTCGGGGTCATGCAGCACCCGCGGATTCTCCTTGACCGCCTGCATCATCAACCGCTGGGCCTCGGCCAGATCGCTGCCGCGATTGATGCCGAAGGTCAGCACGATACGGGTGACGGTGTCGGTCAGCGTCCAGTTGATCAGCTGGCTGGTGACGAAGGTCTTGTTCGGTACCACCACCGACTTGCGGTCGGCATCGGTGATATGAGTGGCGCGGATGCGGATCTTGTTCACCGTGCCGGTCACGTTGCCGATGGTGATCAGGTCGCCGACGCGCACCGGGCGCTCGAAGAGGATGATCAGGCCGGAGATGAAGTTACCGAAGATCTCCTGCAAGCCGAAACCCAGACCGACCGAGAGGGCGGTGGCCAGCCACTGCAGCTTGTCCCAGCTCACCCCGAGGGTCGCCAGGGTGGTCACGGTGCCGAAGCCGACGATGACGTAGGAGAGCAGGGTGGTGGTGGCGTAGGCGCTGCCCTGGGCCAGATTCAGGCGCGACAGCACCAGGACTTCCAGCAGGCCGGGCAGGTTGCGCGCCAGGGCGACGGTGAGACCGGCGATCACCAGGGCGATGATGAACACCCGCAGCGTCAGGGGCACCTGGGTGGCGGCGGCGCCGGTGCCGCTGGTGTATTGGTAGAGGGTGACGTTGTCCAGGTAGGAGAACACCGCTACCACGTCGGCCCAGACCAGATAGAGCACACCGAGGAAGGCCAGCAGCAGGGTCAGGCGCAACAGCCGCGAGGACTGCTGGTTGACCTGCTCCATGTCCAGGGTCGGCTCCTGCACCACCTCCACGCCCTCGGCGTCTTCCTGCTGCGCCTGGCGCTTCTGGATGGCGCGCTGGTAGGCCAGGCGCCGCGCGGCCACGCTCAGGCCACGGGCCAGGGTGGCTTCGAGGATGATCCAGGCCATCAGCACATAGAGGGTGTCCACCAGGCGATCGGTGAGCTTGAGCGCGGTGTAGTAATAGCCAAAGAGCACGGCGAAGAACAGCACGGCTGGAATGGCGGTGATCATCAGGCCGAGCAACAGGCGGAAGAACGGCAGGCGCTCGCGGGCGGTGGCATTGAGCAGGGAGCGACCCAGCATCCAGGCCAGGCTGGCATAGGCGATCAGGACGATGAGAATGCCCAGGACATCGTCGGCCAGACCGGCCAGCTGACGTTCGGCGATGGCCACCACCGCCATCAGTGCCAGGGCCAGCAGGCCCACGCGTCTGACCAGCCGGCGCAGGGACTGCGCCTGGGGGCGGGCCCAGCGGAAGTGGGTCTCGGCGACGCCACCGGAGGCCAGCAGGCGATACACCGTGTAGAACACCAGCCAGCCGGCGGCCATTTCCAGCAGCGCCGCACCAATGGCGGCGTTTACGCCGCGTTCGTCCCCTTCGAGGGCCACGCCGCCCAGCCAGAGCACCAGACTCGCCGGCAGGCCAAGGAGAATGGTGAGCAATACGGCCTGCGGCGTGTGCAGTTGACTGTCGCGCTGGTAGTGACCGATATCCTGGTTGAGCTTGCTGACCTGGGCATGGATGCGGGGCCGTTGCCAGATCAGGGTAGCGAAGGCCAGGACCAGCGGCAGCAGCAGCAGCGGGCGCTCGGCCAGGCCGACATAGAGTTCATGCAGGCTGGAGCCCCAGGGCACGTCGCGCAGTTGCTGCATCAGCTTGCGGGGTGCGGTCTTGACCCAGTTCCAGTCCAGCGGCTTGTTGCTGGGAATCCAGAACATCTGCTCGTCGAGGGTGCCGCGCAGGCTGCTGATGGTGGTCTGCAACTGACGCTGGTTGAGTTGCAGGTCGATGGACTCGCTGAGCAGGGCATTGAGCTCGGTGTTGAGGCGCTCCTGCAATTCGCTGCGGGTCTTGAGCAGGTCGAGCAACTGCTGGCGTAGCTGCGGCGTGGTCTTTTCCGGCGGCTGCTGGGCCAGCAGATTGCTGACGTAGGCATCCGGATTGGCGATCTGGGCGCGCTGCTGGTTGAGCTCGAATTGATAGAGGCGCAGATCGGCGATGTCGTCGGTGAGATCCTTGTTGACCTTGACCGAAGGTAGCGCGGCACGCTGCTGGTAGAGCAGCTTGGACAGCAGCACGCTGCCCTTGAGCACGCCGATCTGCTGTTCCATGTTCTCGCTGGTCTGCTTGAGCTGATCCAGCTGCTGGCGGGACTCGAGATTGCGGCGATTGAGGTCGTTGAGTCGATCGGTGGCGCGCAGCAGGTAGTCGGACAGTTGCAGATTGAGCCCGGTCTCCTGGGACAGCACATCGTCCCCGGCAGTCTTTTCGGACTCCCGCGAGGCTTCGGCCAGGGTCTTTTCCGACTGCTGGCGCCGCTTGCCGCTGATCAGCGTCTGCAGGTCCAGGGTCTCCTGCTCGTAACGCTTCACCTGCTCGGTGAACAGCTCCCGGCGAATGGCGCCGAGATCCTGCAGCACGCTGTTGCCCGCCAGCTCCTGGCGCAACAGCTGGATCTGCGCGCCCGCCGCCGCCTGCTCCGCCAGCAGCTGACCGCGCCGCTCGGCGGTCAACGCCTTGGCGTTCTCGCGTCCACTCTTGAGCAGATCGGCGATCTGCTGCAGGCGCGTCTGCAAATTGGCGATGTCCACCTGGGCGCGCTCGGGGCGAGTCTGGGCATTGATCACCAGGCTGTTGGCGGCGTTCAGATCGTCCTGCACGCTGTTGAGCGCCAGACTGGTCTCGCTCAGCCGCTGCTCCAGGGCCTGGGGAGTCGCGCCGGCATAGCGCTGCTCGGCGGGCTTGATCGGCTCGGCGCGTAGGCGGGCCAGTTGTCGCTGGGCATCCTTGGTCTGCTGCGGTGCCTGGGCCAGCTGCTGGCGCAGATCGGCCAGCTGCTTGACGTACTGGTCGCGCTGGTCGAGCAGCTTGAGGGTCTGCTGCAGGCTCTCCTGGGCGGCGCTCTGCTCGGCGGCGGGCAGCTTGCGATCGGCCAGAGCGCTCAGATTCTGCTGGACCTGCTGGGCATCCGGCGGCCCGGAATCCTGAGCCACGGCGGGAAGGGTGAACAGGCAGCCGCAAAGGGCGGCGGCGCGAAGCAGAGCGGACAGGCGGTGCATGCGGCAGGCGTCGGGCAGTGGAAAGGCGCGAGGTTAAAGCCAGGCTGCCTGGGGTGCAAGGCGGCGGCCCTCAAGCCGCGAACCCCGTTCATCCACCGTTAAAGAAAGAGCGCAGGTCCGCTGCTGCTGCCTTCGGGAAACTTCACGCCGACCTTGCGCACGCGCTTGTTCTCGATGGCCGCGACGATCCAGACCAGGCCGTTCCACTCCACCAGGTCGCCGACGATGGGTTCGCCGCCGATCTGGTGGGTGATGAAGCTGCCGAGACGCTGGTTGCCGTCCACTTCGCCCAGTTGCAGGCCGTAGAGCGCGGCCACCGCGCTGAGTTCGGCATCGGCTTCCAGGACGAAGTCGCCGAAGAATCTCTGGGTCTGCTGCGGCGCCTGGCTGAACAGGCGGCCTAGGGCCGGCAGATCGTGCTCATGGCCGACCACGCAGAGGATGTCACCGGCTTCCAGGGTGGTACTGCCGGAGGGGTGCAGCAGGGTCTCGCCGCGGAACAGCGCGGCGATGCGGGTGCCCTCGGGCATCTTCAGCTCGCGCAGGGCGGCGCCGATGCACCATTTTTCGGCGCCCAGGCGATAGATGAACAACTCCCACTCGCTGGTCGGATGGACCTGCAGGCCGGCGCGGGAGAAGGGCGCCGGCTCCGGTGGCACCGTCACCTTGAGCAGCTTGGCGGCCAGCGGCAGGCTGGAGCCTTGCACCAGCAGCGACACCAGCACGATGAAGAAGGCCACGTTGAAGAACAGCTGGGCCTGGGGCAGTCCGGCCATCATCGGGAACACCGCGAGGATGATGGGGACCGCGCCACGCAGCCCGACCCAGGCGATAAAGGCCTTTTCCCGGTCATGGAAGGCGCGGAAGGGCAAGAGGCCGATGGCCACCGACAGCGGGCGGGCGACCAGGATCATCCACAGCGCCAGGCCCAGGGCGGGCAGGGCGATGGGCAGCAGGTTATGCGGCTCCACCAGCAGGCCCAGCACCAGGAACATGCCGATCTGCGCCAGCCAGGCCATGCCGTCGAGCATGTGCAGCATGCCATGGCGGCTGCGGATCGGCAGATTGCCCATCAGCAGACCAGCCAGGTAGACCGCGAGGATGCCACTGCCATGGGCGGCGTTGGTCAGGGCGAAGATCAGCAGACCACCGCTGATGGCCAGCAGCGGATAGAGGCCGTCGGCCAGATGGATGCGGTTGATCAGCTGCAGCAGCAGCCAGCCACCGCCCAGGCCGATCACCCCGCCGATGGCGAATTCGCTGACGAAATGACCGAGCAGGCTCCAGCTGAAGCCGCTCTCGCCGCTGGCGAGCATCTCGATCAGGGTCACGGTGAGAAACACCGCCATGGGGTCGTTGCTGCCGGATTCGATCTCCAGGCTGGCGGTGACCCGTTCGTTGAGGCCGCGCCCTCCGAGCAGGGAAAACACCGCCGCGGCATCGGTGGAGCCGACGATGGCACCGATCAGCAGGCCCTGCAGCAGGCTGAGATCGAACAGCCAGGCCGCAGCCAAGCCGGTCAGGCCGGTGGTGATCATCACCCCCACGGTGGCCAGGGACAGCGCCGGCCAGAGCGCCACGCGGAAACTCGACACCCGGGTGCGCATGCCGCCGTCGAGCAGGATCACCGCCAGCGCCAGGTTGCCCACCAGGTAGGCCATCGGATAGTTGTCGAAGGCGATGTGACCGGGGCCGTCGACGCCGGCGAACATGCCGACCACCAGGAAGATCACCAGGATCGGGATGCCGACCCGCGAGGAAATCGAACTGACCAGAATCGACAGGCCGATCAGCACCGCACCGATCAAGAACAAGCTGTTGATGGTGACAGCGTCCAAGCGTGACTCCTGGGGCAAAGAAATGAAGAACCTGGGGATTTAACCCGCTGCACGGCCAGAGTGTCAAAGCGCGACGCCGCTGGCGCCCGAGGAAGGCGGTACACTGTAGGGCTGATGCTGGAGTATCCCATGAATTACCGACACGCCTTCCATGCCGGCAATCACGCCGATGTCTTCAAGCACGCCACCCTGTTGCGCCTGGCCGCGCTGCTGGCGCGCAAGGAGGCACCCTTCGCCTATCTGGACAGCCATTCCGGGGTGGGTCGCTATGACCTGGCCGGCGACCAGGCCAGTCGTACCGACGAATGGCGCGAAGGGATCGGTCGGCTGTGGGCGCTGGACGCCGCACCGGCCGCCTTCGTCGGCTATCGCGAAGCGGTGGCGGCGCTCAATCCCGATGGCGCGCTGCGCTACTATCCCGGCTCGCCCGAGTTGATGCGCCAGGCCTTGAGGCCCCAGGATCGGCTGCTGCTGAACGAATTGCACCCCGAGGATGGTCGCCTGCTCAAGGAAAACATGGCCGGTGATCGCCGGGTGGCGGTGCACCAGAAGGACGGCTGGCTGCTGCCGCGGGCGCTGCTGCCGGCTCCCGAGCGCCGGGCGCTGCTGTTGATCGATCCGCCCTTCGAGAAGGCCGATGAGCTGGAACGCTGCGTCAAGGCGGTGCAGGAGGCCATCGGTCGGATGCGCCAGACGGTGATCGCGCTCTGGTATCCGATCAAGGATCGCCGCCAGCTCAGGCGCTTCCATGCGGGTCTGCAGGCCAGCGGCGCGCCCAAGCTGCTCAACGTCGAATTGCTGATCCGCGCGGCGGACGACCCCACCCGGCTCAACGGCTCGGGACTGGCCATCGTCAATCCGCCGTGGGGATTGGAGGAAGAACTGCGCGAGTTGCTGCCCTGGCTGGCCGAGCACCTGGCCCAGGGCGAAGGCAGCTGGCGGCTGGAGTGGCTGATCGCGGAATAAGGGAGGGGCAACGTTGGGCTTCGCTGCGCTCAACCCAACCTACGAGCAGCTTGGCGTAGGTTGAGTTGAGGCAGCTCCATTACCGAAGCCCAACAGGATCATGTCGAGCCTGGGGCTGTTGGGTTTCGCTGCGCTCAACCCAACCTACGGGAAAGGTTGGCGTAGGTTGGGTTGAGGCGGCTCTACCGCCGAAGCCCAACAAAGAGAGCCGCCGCAGCGGCTCGGGATCAGACCGCCAGACTGGGCGGCAAGCACACGCCGGTACCGGCCAGACCGCAATAGCCGTTGGGATTCTTCGCCAGGTACTGCTGGTGATAGGCCTCGGCGTAGTAGAAGGGCGGCAAAGGAGCGATCTCGGTGGTGATCTCGCCATAACCAGCCTCGGCCAATTGAGCCTGGAAGGCGGCCTGGCTGGCTTCGAAGGCCTCGCGCTGGCTGTCGTCGCTGTAATACAGCGCCGAGCGATACTGGGTACCGACATCATTGCCCTGGCGCATGCCCTGGGTCGGGTCGTGGGCTTCCCAGAAGATCTTCAGCAGCGCCTCCAGCGAGGTCTGGGCCGGATCGAACACCACCAGCACCACCTCGGTATGACCGGTCAGGCCGGAGCACACCTCTTCGTAGGTCGGGTTGGGGGTATGGCCGCCCGCGTAACCGGCGGCGGTGGTCCAGACACCCGGTTGTTGCCAGAAACGCCGCTCGACGCCCCAGAAGCAGCCCATGCCCAGCACCAGACTCTGCAGCCCGGCGGGGAAGGGGCCTTGCAACGGATTGCCGTTGACGTAGTGGGCGGCGGGTACGGCCATGGCCGTCTCGCGGCCGGGCAGCGCCTGCTCGGCGGCGGGCAGGTGGGTCTTCTTGGTCAGGATTTCGGAACGCAGGACCATGGGATACCTCGTGGGAAAGGGCCAGGCGAAAAGCTCAGTGTACGCAAAATCGCTGCAGCGGGGTCGAGTCCGCTCGGCGGGTCAGCGCGTCGGCAGGTAACGCGCCAGGGCAGCGTCGAGCTGGTCGGCCGGGATGGGCTTGTCGAACAGATAGCCCTGGCCGATATCGCAACGATGATGGCGCAGGAAAGCCAGCTGTTCGGTCGTCTCGATGCCCTCGGCAACCACCTGCAGCCGCAGGTTGTGGGCCATGGCGATCACCGCGGAGGTGATTTCCATGTCGTCCTGGTTGTCCGGGATGTCCTTGATGAAACTCCTGTCGATCTTGATGATGTCGATGGGGAATTTTTTCAAGTAGCTGAGCGACGAATAACCGGTGCCGAAGTCGTCCATCGCCAGGCTCATGCCCAGCCGCTTGAGGGCTTCGAGGGTGTTGCGGGTAGCGTCGGTGGCATCCAGCAGCAGGCTTTCGGTCAGTTCCAGCTCCAGCCTTTTGGGCGCGATGCCTTCCTCGTCGAGGATGGTGACGAAGGACTGCACCAGGTCGGGATCGGTGAACTGCTTGGGCGACAGGTTGATGGCGATCTGCAGGTCGTCGAAGCCGGCGGCGTCGAGACGGTGCAGCTGGCGACAGACCTCGCGGATGATCCATTTGCCGATGGGCACGATGAGCCCGGTTTCCTCGGCGATGCCGATGAACTGGTCCGGGCGGATCATGCCTTTTTCCGGATGCTGCCAGCGGATCAGGGCTTCCAGGCCAAGCAGCTTGGCGCGCTTCAGGCAGACCTTGGGCTGGTAATGCACCAGCAATTCGTTCTGCTCCAGGGCGCGGCGCAGGTTGTTCTGCACGAACAGCTTGTTGCTGGCCTCGGCGATCAGCGCCTCGGTGAACACCTGGACCTGATGGCCGCCGGTGGCCTTGGCCCTGTGCAGGGCGAGGCCGGCGTGCTTGATCAGGGTCTGCGGATCGGTTTCGTGCGGCCTGGCGGTGGTCAGACCGATGGAGCAACTGATCAGGGTGGGGTGGCCTTCCACATAGAGCGGCGGATCCAGGGCTACCAGGGTGTCGCGAGCCAGGCTGGTGGCGGACACCGCATCCATGCCGTCGAGCAGCACGGCGAATTCGTTGCTGGCGATGCGCGCGATCAGCGCGCCCTTGCCCAGGGCGCTGCGCAGGCGCCGGGCCAGGCCCACCAGCAGCTGGTCGCCGATGCGATGACCCAGGCTGTCGTTGACCCTCTTGAAGTTGTCGACGTCCACCAGCAGCAGCGAGTGCTCGCTGCTCGGATTGGAGTGCTCCAGGCGTTCTTCCAGGCGGGCGATGAAGTGGCTGCGGTTGGCCAGCCCGGTAAGGCTGTCGCGAAACACCATCTCGTCGTTGTGCTGCTGGGCGAAGCGGGTCTTGCTGGTGTCCTGGAAGATGCCCAGATAGCCCTGCAGGTCGCCGTTGGGCTGCTGGATCTTGGACAGTGACAGCTGGCCCCAGTAGGTCTCGCCGTCGCGGCGATAGCACCGCAATTCGCCCTGCCAGCTGTCCTGGTGCGCCAGGTGCTGCCAGGCTTCGTAGAGCAGCTCGCTCCAGTTCTCCAGGGCCGGCAGGGATTCGACGTGCAGGCCCTGCAGCTTGGCGATGGGATAGCCGGTGATGCGGGCGAAGCTGTCGGTGGCGTGCTCCAGGCGACCGCCGGCATCCAGCAGTAGGAAGGCATCGTTGCTGGCTTCCATCACCCGGGTGAGGGGGTGGGCGACCTTCGGCATGCGCTCCGGCTGCTGGAGCAGGGCAGCCAGACATTCCGCCAGGCTGCGGGCGAAGGCGACGTCCTCGGCCTCCCAGGTAGCTGGCCGGTCCCGTCTCAGGCAGAGCAGGCCGATCAGCTGATTCTCGTGCAGCAGCGCCACGTCCAGGGCCGTTCCGCCCCCGGTATGGGAAGGGTGCAGCACCTGGCTGGCGTCTTCGATCACGCCCTGCTCACGCAACCGGCGGCGGTGGTCGCTGCACAGCGTGGGCAGGCGCTCTTCCTTGCACAGGGTGACGAGGCCATTGCCTTCGTAGCGCCACAGGCTGAGCTCATCCACGGCGAAGGCGGCCGGACCCTGAGCACGCAGCAGCTGCACCAGTTCGTCGTCGACCGGCGTCTGTCTCAGGGCCAGCCGTGACAATTCGAGCAGCAGGGTCTGCCGCGCCTGGGCCATCCCCAGCCGTTGCTGGCTGTGGTCCTGGCTTTCCTGCAGGAGCGCCAGGGTCGACCGCAGGGCCAGGTTGTGGGCTTCCCATTCGCCGGCCAGGGCATCGTCGTTCATCACCCGCAGCAGATAGCCGCGTAGCAGGGGGCGGCCATGACGCTGCAGGCTCTCGCCCACCTCGACGACCTGGCAGGGGGCCGTGGTGGAATGGAACAGGTAACGCACCTGATAGCTGCCATGCTCGGCGAGTTGCAGCTGGATGTCCTCGTGCAGGCGATGACGGACGCTGGGCTCCATCAGGCTGGCATAGGGGGCATCGATGAGCGAACACAGCGCCTGGGCGGGCAGGCCGAGGCTGGCCTCACAACGGGAGTCGAGATAGAGCATCGCCCAGGAGGCTTCATTCAGACGCTCGAAGCGCAGCAAGCCCAATCGGGCAGGAGCGCTGAGCGCGCCCGCCTGATCGGCTACCGCGGCATCGGCAGCATCGGAGTGAATACTCATGCGAGGGTCCGCGTCCTTGTGAAGACGGAAAAATGTCCTAGGGTTATCGGAAAGGACAGACAAATCATTAATCCTTCTTCCTCTCCGTCTCGCCAGCGCTCTGGGATAGCTGTCAAGGTTGCCCGATAGGGCCCAGGGCATGCAAGGGGCGACGCTCAGGGCGCTCATCCTACCTTTTTCCTGGATCTTTCGGTTGATCTGGCAGCAAAAACCCCGCATGAGCGGGGTTCTTGCTACACCAGAAGACGGTAGCGGGAAGCCATTACCGTCCTGTGGCGCTTACAGCAGCAGGCTGCGGATTTCCGCCAGCAGATCGCCCAGGCGCTTGGTGAAGCGCGCGGCAGCTGCCCCGTTGATCACGCGGTGATCGTAGGACAGCGACAGCGGCAGCATCAGGCGCGGCTGGAAGGCCTTACCGTCCCAGACCGGCTGCATGCTGGCCTTGGACACGCCGAGGATCGCCACTTCCGGGGCATTGACGATCGGCGTGAAGCCGGTACCGCCGATGTGACCCAGGCTGGAAATGGTGAAGCAGGCGCCCTGCATGTCGTCACCGCTGAGCTTCTTGGTCCGCGCCTTTTCCGCCAGCTGGGCGGCTTCGGCGGCGAGTTGCAGGAGGCTCTTCTGGTCGACGTTGCGGATGACCGGGACCAGCAGGCCGTCCGGGGTGTCCACGGCGAAGCCGATATGCACGTACTTCTTGCGGATCACCGCCTTGCCGCTGGGAGCCAGGGAGGCGTTGAAGTCCGGCAGTTCCTTGAGCACATGGGCGCAGGCCTTGAGCAGGAACGGCAGGATGGTCAACTTGACGCCGGCCTTTTCCGCAACGGCTTTCTGGCCTACCCGGAAGGCTTCCAGATCGGTCACGTCGGACTGGTCGAACTGGGTCACGTGGGGCACGTTCAGCCAGCTGCGATGCAGGTTGTTGGCGCCGACCTGCATGAGGCGCGTCATCGGCACCTCTTCGATCTCGCCGAACTTGCTGAAGTCCACGGTGGGGATCGGCGGAATGCCGGCGCCACCGGTGGCCCCTGCAGCCGCGGCCGGAGCCGCCTTGCTCTTCTGCAGCTGATCCTTGACGTAGGCCTGGACGTCTTCCTTGAGGATGCGGCCCTTGGGACCGGTCGGGGTGACCTCGCCCAGGTCGACGCCGAACTCACGGGCGACCATGCGCACGGCCGGGCCGGCATGGACCTTCTTGCCCTTGCCGGCGGCGGGTGCGCTGGCCGGGGCGGCAGCCTTGGCCGGAGCCTCGGCTTTCTTCTCGGCAGACGGCGCGCTGGCGGCGGTGTTGCCGGCAGCCGGCTTGGCCGCCTGCTTGGGCGCGGCACCGGCCACCTTCAGGGTCAGGATCAGATCGCCGGTCTTGGCCTGGTCATTGACCTTGATGGCGACACTTTCCACCACGCCCGCCTTGGGCGCCGGGATTTCCATGCTGGCCTTGTCGGACTCCAGCACGATCAGCGACTGCTCGGCCTTGACCTGGTCACCGGCCTTGACCAGCACCTCGATGACGTTGGCACTGCCGGTGGAGCCGATGTCGGGGACCTTGATCTCCTCGACCGACTCACCGGCCGGCTCGGCGGCAGCTTCCTCGTGCAGCTCGGGCTCGGCGGCTTCCTTGGCGGGCTTGTCGCCGGCCTTGGATTCGACGCTCTTGCTCGGCTTGGCATTGGCGGCGCCCTTGAGCACCAGGATCAGATCGCCGGTGCCCACTTCGTCGCCAACCTTGACGGAAACGCTCTCCACCACGCCCGCGCCGGGGGAGGGGATTTCCATGCTGGCCTTGTCGGATTCCAGGGTGATCAGCGTCTGCTCGGCGGCGATGGTGTCGCCGGGCTTGACCGCCACCTCGATGATGCTGGCCTTGCCGCTGGAGCCGATGTCCGGAACGTGAATTTCCTGGGACTCGCCTTCGCCGGCGGACGCCGAAGCGTCCTCGTCGCCGGCCGGCGTCGGGGTTTCGCTTTCCTCGACCTGGGTCTGCTTGGACTCGGCCTTGGGTTCGGCGGCGGGTTCGCTGCCGGTGGCGGCGTCCTCGCCTTCCAGGTCGATCAGCAGATCACCGGTCTTGAGGGTGTCGCCGACCTTGATGTGCAGGGCGGCGATCTTGCCGGCCTTGGGGGCCGGGATCTCCATGCTGGCCTTGTCGGACTCCAGCACCACCAGGCTCTGTTCGGCCTCGACGGTATCGCCGACCTTCACCAGCAGCTCGATGACTTCGCCGTCGCCACTGCCGATGTCGGGTACGCGGATGGTCTCGCTCACAGTTGTTTCCTCTTATCCGTGTGCCGCATCAGCAATCCAGAGGATTGCGCTTCTCGGTGTCGATGCCGAACTTGGTGATGGCGTCGGCCACGACCTTGCGTTCCAGCTTGCCTTGGTTGGCCAGCGCCTGCAGAGCGGCGACGGCGACCCAGCGGCGGTCGACCTCGAAGTGATCACGCAGCTTCTTGCGGCTGTCGCTGCGACCGAAGCCGTCGGTACCCAGCACCTGGAATTCGGTGGGGACCCACTGGCGGATCTGGTCGGCGAACAGCTTCATGTAGTCGGTGGAGGCGATGACCGGACCCTGGCGCTCGCCCAGGCACTGCTCGACGTAGGTCAGGCGGCGCTCTTCCAGCGGGTGCAGGCGGTTCCAGCGGTCGACGGCCAGGCCTTCACGGCGCAGTTCGTTGAAGCTGGTGACGCTCCAGATGTCGGCGCCGACGCCCATCTCGCGCAGCAGGCCAGCGGCAGCGCGGACCTCGTTGAGGATGGTGCCCGAGCCCAGCAGCTGGACGCGGTGCTTGAAGTCGCCTGTCTCTTCTTCCAGCAAGTACATGCCCTTGATGATGCCGTCTTCGACACCTGCGGGCATGGCCGGCTGCTGGTAGTTCTCGTTCATCACGGTGATGTAGTAGAAGACGCTCTGCTGCAGTTCCATCATCTGATGGATGCCTTCGCGCATGATCACTGCCAGCTCGTAGGCGTAGGTGGGATCGTAGCTGCGGCAGTTGGGAATGGTGCCGGCCAGGATGTGGCTGTGACCGTCCTCGTGCTGCAGGCCTTCGCCGTTGAGGGTGGTACGCCCGGAGGTGCCGCCCAGCAGGAAGCCGCGGGTCTGGGCATCGCCCGCCGCCCAGGCCAGGTCGCCGATGCGCTGGAAGCCGAACATCGAATAGAAGATGTAGACCGGCAGCATGGGCTGGTTGTAGTTGCTGTAGGCGGTACCGGCGGCGATGAAGGAGGACATGGCGCCCGCCTCGTTGAGGCCTTCCTGGAGGATCTGGCCGTCCTTCTCTTCGCGGTAGTACATCACCTGGTCGCGATCGACCGGCTCATAGAGCTGGCCGTGGGGCGAGTAGATGCCCAACTGGCGGAACATGCCTTCCATGCCGAAGGTACGGGCCTCGTCGGCGAGGATGGGCACGATGCGCTTGCCCAGGTCCTTGTCCTTGACCAGTTGCGACAGGATGCGGCCGAAGGCCATGGTGGTGGAGATCTCGCGATCACCGGAGCCGTCCAGCACCGCCTTCAGGGTTTCCAGGGGCGGGGTGGGGATGCTGATGCTGCGGGCGCGACGCTGGGGCAGGTGACCACCCAGGGACTCGCGGCGGCCCATCAGGTACTTCATCTCGGCGCTGTCGTCGGCCGGACGATAGAAGGGCAGCTCGCTGAGCTGGGAATCGTTCAGCGGGATGTCGAAGCGATCGCGGAATTTCTTCAGCGACTCCACATCGACCTTCTTGGTGTTGTGCGCGGTGTTCTTGGCTTCGCCCGCACCGGTGCCGTAGCCCTTGATGGTCTTGGCCAGGATGACGGTGGGCTGGCCCTTGTGGTTGACCGCCTGGTGGTAGGCCGCATAGACCTTGTAGGGGTCGTGACCGCCACGGTTGAGCTTCCAGATCTCGTCGTCGGACAGGTCCTCGACCATCTTGAGCAGCTCGGGATTGGCGCCGAAGAAGTGCTTGCGCACATAGGCACCGTCCTTGGCCTTGTAGTTCTGGTATTCACCATCGACCACGGCGTCCATGCGTTGCTGCATGCGACCTTCGGTGTCGCGGGCGAACAGCGGATCCCACATGCGACCCCAGAGGACCTTGGTGACGTTCCAGTCGGCGCCGCGGAAGATGCCTTCCAGTTCCTGAACGATCTTGCCGTTGCCCCGTACGGGGCCGTCGAGGCGCTGCAGGTTGCAGTTGATGACGAAGATCAGGTTGTCGAGGTTCTCGCGGCCGGCCAGGGAGATGGCACCCAGGGTTTCCGGCTCGTCGCACTCGCCGTCGCCGATGAAGCACCAGACCTTCTGCTTGCCGGCGGGGATGTAGCCGCGGTTCTCCAGGTACTTCATGAAGCGGGCCTGGTAGATGGCGGTGATCGGACCCAGACCCATGGAAACGGTCGGGAACTGCCAGAAGTCGGGCATCAGGTGCGGGTGCGGGTAGCTCGACAGCCCCTTGCCGTCCACTTCCTGACGGAAGTTGTTCATCTGGTCTTCGGAGAGGCGGCCTTCCAGGAAGGCACGGGCGTAGACGCCGGGGGAGGCATGGCCCTGGTAGTAGATCAGGTCGCCGCCGTGCTCTTCGTTGGGCGCCTTCCAGAAATAGTTGAAGCCGATGTCATAGAGGGTGGCGCTGGAGGCGAAGGTGGAGATGTGGCCACCCAGATCCGGATCCTTGAGGTTGGCGCGCATGACCATCGCCAGGGCGTTCCAGCGAACCAGCGAGCGGATGCGCCGCTCCATGAACAGGTCGCCCGGCATATGGGCTTCCTTGGTCACTGGAATGGTGTTGCGATAGGGGGTATTGATGGAGTAGGGCAGCTGGGTACCACTGCGGGTAGCCAGTTCGCCCATGCGGGTCATCAGATAATGAACGCGCTCCTCGCCTTCGTGGTCGAGGACGGACTCCAGGGCGTCCAGCCATTCCTGGGTTTCGACGGGATCGAGATCTTGCATGGCTTGCTCCAGGGCGGAAAGGCTTCCAAAATCGGTCGCCTCAGGGTCGCCGCCGGCCTCTTGGGGGCAGCGAAAATTCTTGGATTTATGACCGGACGGTTCCGATCGGCGTGTAGTTTTACTACAAATTCAAATCCGTTTCAGCTCCGAGCTGTAATGCGATAAAAAACAATTCGACGTTTGTCGAACGCGCTGCTCATGGGCTCGCGAACTCCGAACCGCGGACGTGAAAACGGTTCCCGCTCGGACCAGGTGGTCCGTCGGAATGTCCCTGGCATGGGGTTCGCGGCAGGGTGGTGGGGTTCGACCGTCCCTGCGCAGGACTGCCCATGATACCCCTCCTTCGTCCCGATCTGCCTCCGACTCTCGTCGCATGTGCCGAGCTCGCCGACCGGCGCCTGGCCGACGCCCTGTCCCCGCTGCCCGCGGCGGCCGCCCGCCAGGCAGACTGGTCCGCGCCGCTGCGCGCCGAGTGGCGGCGGGTGGCCGCTCTCAGTGACTTCGTCGTCGAGCAGTTCTGCCGCCTGCCCGAGCCCTGCCTGGCATTGGTCGACAGTGGCGATCTGGAGCTGTCACTGGCACCGGGCGAGATGGCGCAGCGGTTGCGCGAGGCGCTCGTCGATTGCCCGGACGAGGCCGAGCTGGGGCGCCGGTTGCGGCGGTTCCGCATGTTGCAGCAGGTGCGCATCGTCTGGCGCGACCTGACTCGCCGGGCCGATCTGGTGGAGACCTGCCGCGACCTCAGCGAGCTGGCCGATGCCTGCATCGACCAGGCCTGCGCCTGGCTCTACGCCCAGCAGTGCGCCCAGTTCGGCGTGCCGACCGGGCGCCACAGCGGCCAGCCACAGCAACTGGTGGTGCTGGGCATGGGCAAGCTGGGCGCGGGGGAATTGAATCTGTCCTCCGATATCGACCTGATCTTCGCCTATGGCGAGGCCGGAGAGACCCGCGGCGCACGGCGCGAGCAGGACAACCAGGAATTCTTCACCCGCCTCGGGCAGCGCCTGATCAAGGCGCTGGATGCCACCACGGTGGAGGGCTTCGTCTTCCGCGTCGACATGCGCTTGCGGCCCTATGGAAGCGCCGGCGCCCTGGTGCTGAGCTTTGCCGCCATGGAACTCTATTACCAGGACCAGGGCCGCGACTGGGAACGCTACGCCATGATCAAGGCACGGGTGGTCGGCGGCGACCAGGTCAGCGGCGCCGAGCTGCTGACCCTGCTGCGACCCTTCGTCTATCGGCGCTATCTGGATTTTTCCGCCATCGAAGCCCTGCGTAGCATGAAGCAGCTGATTCGCCAGGAGGTGCGCCGACGCGGCATGACCGACAACGTCAAGCTGGGTGCTGGCGGTATCCGTGAGGTGGAGTTCATCGCCCAGGCCTACCAGCTGATCCACGGCGGGCGTGATCCGGCGCTGCAACAGCGACCGCTGCTCAGGGTGCTGACCAGTCTGCGCGAGCGCGACTATCTGCCGGCCGCGGCCGAAGCGGAACTCCGCGAGGGCTACTGCTTCCTGCGCTATGTCGAGCATGGGTTGCAGGCCATCGCCGACCAGCAGACCCAGACCCTGCCGGTGGATCCCCAGGGGCGGGCGCGGGTGGCCTTCCTCATGGGCTATGCCGACTCGGATGAATTCAGCGCGGCGCTCGACGCCTGGCGCAGCCGCATCGACTGGCATTTCCAGCAGACCATCGCCGATCCCGAGGAGGAGACCCAGAGCGCCGAGCTGGAAGACAGCTGGCTGCCGCTGTGGGAAGACCTGCTCGACCCCGAGGAGTCCCTGGCGCGACTGCGCGAGGCGGGCTTCCAGACGCCGGAGCAGGCGCTGGAACTGCTGGCCAACCTGCGTGCCAGTGGCCAGGTGCGCGCCATGCAGCGCGCCGGTCGCGAACGCCTGGATGCCTTCATGCCACGACTGCTGGATGCGGTCAGCGCCGACGAGCAACCCGATCGCGCCCTGGAGCGGGTGCTGCCGCTGGTGGAAGCCGTGGCGCGACGCTCCGCCTACCTGGTCCTGCTCAGCGAGAATCCGCCGGCCCTGGCGCGGCTGCTGGAACTCTGCGGGGCCAGTGCCTGGGTGGCCGAGCAGATCGCCCGCTATCCAGCGTTGCTCGACGAATTGCTCAACGAGGGTCGGCTCTACCATCCGCCGCAGAAGCCTGAGTTGGCTGCCGAATTGCGCGAACGTCTGATGCGCCTGCCCGAAGAGGACCTGGAGCAGCAGATGGACGTGCTGCGCCACTTCAAGCGCGCCCACAGCCTGCGGGTGGCGGCGGCGGAGATCGCCGGCAGCCTGCCGCTGATGAAGGTCAGCGACTACCTGACCTGGCTGGCCGAGGTGATCCTCGAAGAGGTCTTCGGCCTGGCCTGGCGCCAGCTGGTGCAGCGCCATGGCACGCCGCAGCGGCGCGACGGCTCGCCCTGCCAGCCGGACTTCATCGTCGTCGGCTACGGCAAGGTCGGCGGCATCGAGCTGGGCCACGGCTCGGACCTCGACCTGGTGTTCATCCACGACGCCGATCCCCTGGCCGAGACCGATGGCGCCAAGCCCATGGATGGCGCCCAGTTCTTCAATCGCCTCGGCCAGCGCATCATCCATCTGCTCACCACCACCACCCCGGTGGGCACCCTCTACGAGGTGGACATGCGCCTGCGGCCGTCCGGCGCGGCGGGGCTGCTGGTGAGTTCGCTGGAGGCCTTCGAGCGCTACCAGCAGAGCGAGGCCTGGACCTGGGAGCACCAGGCGCTGGTGCGGGCGCGGGTGGTGGCGGGTTGTCCACGTCTAGGAGAACGCTTCGACGAGGTGCGGGCGCGCATCCTCGGTCGGCAGCGGGAGCTGGCGACCCTGCAGGCCGACGTGGCCGGCATGCGCGACAAGATGCTCGACAACCTCGGCACCGCGGTGACCGCCGGCGGACTGGGGCCGAACGCGCGCCGGCCGGAGCAGCTGTTCGACCTCAAGCAGGATGCCGGCGGTATCGTCGATATCGAATTTATGGTCCAATATGCCGTTCTGGCCTGGTCGTGGCAGCATCCCGAATTGCTGCGTTTTCCCGACAACATCCGCATCCTGGAATCCCTCGAAGCGGCTGGTCTGGTACCGGCCATGGACGCCATTGCCCTGCGCGAAGCCTACAAGGCCTACCGCGCCGCGCTGCACCGCCTGGTCCTGCAGAAGCAGCCGGGCAAGGTGCCGGCCGACGGCTTTCTCGCCGAGCGCGACGAAGTGCGCCGTATCTGGCACGGCCTGGGGCTGGACACGCCGTCCGGCAATCCGGCCACCTTTTAGGCCGCCATCAGTAAGGAGAGGCAAGATGTCGATGTCCGTGCGCGAGCTTTCGATCAGGCCGGGCCTGAGGGAGTGGGAGTCGGCCACCCGCTAGGTGCCGATCGCCTTCCAGCATGAATATTCTGATCATCGGACCCAGTTGGGTCGGCGACATGGTGATGGCGCAGACCCTCTTCGTCTGTCTCAAGCGCCAGCACCCCGACTGCCAGATCGACGTACTCGCTCCCGAGTGGAGTCGCCCGCTGCTCGAGCGCATGCCCGAGGTGCGCGAAGCCCTGAGCTTTCCCCTCGGCCACGGCGCCTTCGAACTGGCCACCCGCCGGCGCATCGGCCAGCAGCTGCGCGGTCGCTATGACCAGGCGATCCTGTTGCCCAACTCGCTGAAGTCGGCGCTGGTGCCCTATTTCGCCGGCATCCCCAAGCGTACCGGTTGGCGCGGCGAGATGAGATTCGGCCTGCTCAACGACATCCGCACCCTGGACAAGGCGCGCTATCCGCTGATGATCGAGCGCTTCATGGCGCTGGCTTACGCGCCCGGTGCGGAGTTGCCCAAACCCTATCCCAAGCCACGACTGGCCATCGACCCGGCCAGCCGTGACGCCGCCCTGGAGCGCTTCGGGCTGAGTCTGGACCGGCCGGTGCTGGCGCTCTGCCCGGGCGCCGAGTTCGGCGAGGCCAAGCGCTGGCCGGCCGAGCACTACGCCGCCGTGGCCGATGCCCGGCTGCGTCAGGGCTGGCAGGTCTGGCTGTTCGGTTCGCAGAAGGATGCCCCGGGTGGCGAAGAGATCCGCGAATGGGTCACCCCCGGCTTCGAAGAGGATGTCTACAACCTCGCCGGGCGTACCTCCCTGGCCGAGGCCATCGATCTGCTCTCCTGCGCGAGCGCGGTGATCAGCAACGATTCCGGTCTGATGCACGTGGCCGCTGCCCTGGATCGCCCGCTGGTGGCGGTCTATGGCTCCACCTCGCCGGGCTTCACGCCGCCGTTGGCCAGTCAGGTCGAGGTGGTGCGCCTGGGGCTGGAGTGCAGCCCCTGCTTCGACCGTACCTGTCGCTTCGGCCATTACGATTGCCTGCGTCTGCTGCAGCCGAGCCTAGTGCAGGAGGCCCTCGGCCGCCTGGTCGCCGATCCGGTCGAGGTGGGCTAGATGCGCGTGCTGCTGGTCAAGACCTCCTCCCTCGGCGATGTCATCCATACCCTGCCGGCGCTGACCGATGCGGCCCGGGCCATTCCCGGCATCTGCTTCGACTGGGTGGTGGAGGAGGGCTTCGCCGAGATTCCCGCCTGGCACCCGGCCGTGAGTCAGGTGATTCCGGTGGCCCTGCGCCGCTGGCGCAAGCAGCCCTTTTCCGCCTGGGCCAGTGGCGAGTGGGGCGAATTCAAGGCGCGCGTGCGCGAGCAGCGCTATGACCGGGTGATCGATGCCCAGGGCCTGCTCAAGAGCGCCTGGCTGACCCGCTACGCCGAGGCGCCGGTGGCCGGTCTCGACCGCAACTCCGCCCGCGAGCCCCTGGCCAGCCGCTTCTATGATGAGCGCTATCACGTCGCCAAGGGGCAGCACGCCCTGGAGCGGATCCGCCAGCTGTTCGCCCAGGCGCTGGATTATCCACTGCCGGCGGGCGTGGGTGACTACGGCCTGGATCGACAACGCCTGGCCGGTCCCAACGAGACGCCCTATGTGGTGTTCCTCCACGGCACCACCTGGGTCAGCAAGCACTGGCCCGAGGCCCACTGGCGCGAACTGGCCGAGCGCATGAGCCAACTGGACTGGCCGGTGCGACTGTTGTGGGGCAACGAGGCGGAACATGCCCGTGCCGAACGCATCGCCGACGGCCTGGATGGCGTCCAGGTGCTGCCGCGACTGAATCTCGCCGGGGTGGCCAAGGTGCTGGCCGGCGCCCGTGCCTGCGTGGCGGTGGATACCGGCCTCGGTCACCTGGCTGCGGCCCTGGACGTGCCCACCGTTTCACTCTATGGCCCGACCAGTCCGAAAAAGGTCGGCGCCTATGGCCGCGCCCAGGTGCACCTGAGTGCCGTGGGCCTGGATGGCACCGACGAGCCGCGCGACCAGCCCGCGGCCAGTCTGGCCGCCTTGACCCCGGAGCGGGTCGAACTAGAACTGGAAACCCTGCTGTTGGAAGACCTCCCCGCATGACCCTGGCTTTCGTGCTCTACAAGTACTTTCCCTTTGGCGGCCTGCAGCGGGACTTCCTGCGCATCGCCCAGGAGTGCCAGCGCCGGGGCCATGCCATCCGCGTTTACACCCTGATCTGGGAAGGCCCGGTGCCTGAGGGCTTCGACGTGCGGGTGGCCAGGGTCAGCGCCCTGTTCAATCACCGCCGCAACGAGAAATTCCACGCCTGGCTGCAGGCGGACCTGGCCCGTGATCCGGTGGACCGGGTGATCGGCTTCAACAAGATGCCGGGGCTGGACGTCTACTACGCCGCCGACCCCTGCTTCGAGGACAAGGCCCAGACCCTGCGCAATCCGCTCTACCGCCAGTGGGGTCGTTATCGTCATTTCGCTGAGTACGAGCGTGCGGTGTTCGCCCCCGAGTCGCTGACCGAGATCCTGATGATCTCCGAGGTGCAGCAGCCGTTGTTCGTCAAGCACTATGGGACGCCTGCACCGCGTTTCCACCTCTTGCCGCCGGGTATCGCCGCCGACCGCCGCGCGCCGGCCAATGCCAGCGAGATCCGCGCCGACTTCCGTCGCGAATTCGGGCTGGAGGAAGGCGAGCTGCTGCTGGTGCAGATCGGCTCCGGCTTCAAGACCAAGGGCCTGGATCGCAGCCTGCGGGCCCTTGCGTCCTTGCCCAAGGAACTGCGCCGCCGCACTCGACTCTTCGCCATCGGCCAGGACGATCCCAAGCCCTTCCTGCTGCAGGCCAAGGCCCTGGGCGTGAGCGATCGCGTCCAGATCCTCAAGGGCCGCAGCGACATCCCGCGCTTCCTGCTCGGCGCCGATCTCTTGATCCATCCGGCCTATAACGAGAACACCGGTACCGTGCTGTTGGAGGCGCTGGTCGCCGGACTGCCGGTGCTGGTCACCGACGTTTGCGGCTATGCCCACTACATCGACGAGGCCCGCGCCGGCGCGGTGGTGCCGTCGCCCTTCGTCCAGGAGACCCTAGACCGGATGCTGGCCGAACTGCTGGCCGATCCCGAACGCCGCGCGGTGCAGGGTCGCAACGGCCTGGCCTTCGCCGACAGCGCCGATCTCTATTCGCTGCCCGAGCGCGCCGCCGATGTCATCCTGGGGGTGGCATGACCCTGGAATTGCATGAGCCCTTCGCCAGCCTCTGGGCCGGCCAGGATCCCTTCGTCGCCGTGGAGGCCCTGCAGGGCCAGGTCTATCGCGAACTGGACGGGCGCCGTACCCTGCGCACCGAGGTGGCCGGGCGGGGTTATTTCGTCAAGATTCATCGCGGCATCGGCTGGGGCGAGATCGCCAAGAATCTGCTGCAGGCCAAGCAGCCAGTCCTGGGCGCGCGCCAGGAATGGCAGGCCATCGAACGCCTGCACCAGGTCGGCGTGCCGACCATGACCGCGGTGGCCTTTGGCGAGCGCGGCGCCAATCCGGCGACCCAGCACTCCTTCATCATCACCGAGGAACTGGCGCCCACCGTCAGCCTCGAAGACTTCAGCCTCGACTGGGTCCGCCAGCCCCCCGAGCCGGCGCTCAAGCGGGCGCTGATCGCCGAGGTGGCGCGCATGACCGGGGCCATGCACCGGGCGGGCGTCAACCATCGCGATTGCTACATCTGCCATTTCCTGCTCGACACCGCCCAGCCGGTCACCGTGGCCAATCTGCAGCTCTGGCTGATCGACCTGCACCGCGCCCAGTGCCGCGCCCAGGTGCCCCGGCGCTGGCGCGACAAGGACCTGGCCGGGCTGTATTTCTCCGCCCTGGGCATCGGCCTGACGCGACGTGACTTCCTGCGCTTCCTGCAGGGCTACTTCCAGCGCCCGCTGCGCGAGATCCTGCGCGACGAGGCGCCGCTGCTGGCGCGGCTGGAACGCAAGGCCGCCGCCTTGCTGGAGCGCAAGGAACGCTACGGGGACCGGCTCTGATGGCTGACTGGCGCATCGATTCCAGCGTCGCCCACCTGCCCGAATTCGCGACCCTGGACGCGGTGTTCGCCCTGGCCGGCGAACGCCTGACCAGCGATCCGCTGTCGGAAGTGGTGCGCATCGAGCGCGACGGCATCCGCTACTACGTCAAGCGCTACCACGGCGCCGGCAAGGGACTGCGGCGCTATGTCGGGCGGCCGCGGGTCAAGGCCGAATGGCAGAATCTCAAGCGTTTCGCCAAGTGGGGCATCGCCACCGCGCCGGTGGTGGCCTGGGGGATGGAGCGCTCGCCCCGAGGGTTCACCCGCGGCGCCATGATCACCCGCGAGATTCCCGATACCCTGGATCTCGCCGAACTGGCCAGGCGCGAGGATCCGCGGCTGCGCGACCGGGTGTGGGTGGACAAGGTCAGTCGTCAGCTGGCCGCGGCGACCCGTACCCTGCACGATCACCATTTCGTCCACAACGATCTCAAGTGGCGCAACCTGCTGGTGGATGGCCAGGGCGTGCTCTATCTCATCGACTGCCCGGCTGGTGCCTTCTGGGTCGGCCACTGGTTGCGCTGGCGCATCGTCAAGGACCTGGCCTGCCTGGACAAGGTGGCCAAGTACCAGCTGTCACGCACCCAGCGCCTCCGGTTCTATCTGCAATACCGCGGTCGCGCGCGCCTCAGCGACAACGACAAGGGGCGCATCCGCGAGGTGCTGGACTATTTCAAGGGGCGGGAATGAACGAGGTATGGGCGGCCGAGGATCGGGCCGTGCTGGCCGGCCAGGGCCTGGACAGCTTCGCGGCGCTGTGGGCGCTGGAGCTGACCGCGGTGGACGAACCCAACCAGGGGCGTGGCGGCTTCAGCCAGGTGTTTCGCCTTGACGTTAACGGTCATGGTTACTACCTCAAGCGCCAGCGCGACTACCTGACCCGCACCCTGGCCCGCCCGCTGGGCGAGCCGACCTTCGCCCGCGAGAGTCGCAATATCCGCCGCTACGCCGAGCGCGGCATCCCGGCGCTGGAGCTGGCCTATTACGGCGAGCGCCGCGATGACCAGGGCTGGCGTGCCATCCTGCTGACCCGGGCGCTGGATGACTGGCGCGATCTCGACAGCTGGCTGCGTGTCTGGACGCACCTGGCCCCCGAGGAGCGCCAGGCGGTGCTGGTCGCCGTCGGCGAACTGGCGCGCCAGCTGCACGGCGCCGGCCAGGTGCACGGCTGCTTCTATCCCAAGCATCTGTTCCTGCAGCGTCAGGGCGAAGGCCTGACCGCGCGGCTGATCGATCTGGAAAAGACCCGGCCGCTGCTGTTCGGCCGGCGCGATCGCCTGCGCGATCTCGAACCCCTGCTGCGCCGCGCGCCGCAATGGAGCGAGCCGGACATCACCCGCCTGCTGGCGAGCTATCTGGACCAGCCGCTGGACAGCGTCGCCGTGCGCGACTGGAGCCAGCGTCTGGCCGGGCGTCGCCGCCACAAGGAGCGCAAGGCATGACCCTGGAGCAACTGACCAAGGCCGGTCGTGCGCCGACCCTGCCGCTGCGCATGGAACTGCCCAGTGGCGAGTTGGAACTGCTGTCGCTGCTCAGGGTGCTGCCCGGTCAGCGCTATGTCGGCGAGGCCCGCTGGCAGGGCCGGCGAGTGCTGGCCAAGCTGCTGGTCGGCGAGCGCGCGAGTCGGCAATTCGCCCGCGAGCGTGAGGGCTGTCGCCTGCTGGCGGCAGCCGCGGCGCCGACCCCTGCGCTGCTGGACAGCGGCGAGGCGAGCGGGCAGGGCGCCTGGTTGCTGTTCGACTTCATCGAGGCGGCGCCCAGCGTCGAGCACCTCTGGCAGCGGATCGCTGGCGAGCCGCCCCTGTCTCCCGCGCAGAACGACCTGCTCGGCGCGGCCCTCGCCACCCTGGCGCGGTTGCACGCCCAGGGCCTCTGGCAGGCCGATCTGCACCTGGACAACCTGCTGGTCAAGGACGGCGCCGCCCTGGTCATAGACGCGGCGGACATCCAGGCCGAGACCGTCGGCCAGCCGCTGTCCCAGGCCCGGGTGCAGGAGAATCTGGCGGTGTTCTTCGCCCAGCTGCCCGCCACCCTGGATGCCCAGCTGGAAGAGCTGCTGATCCACTACCTGCTGGTCAATGCCGAACACGCCCTGCGCCTGGAGGCCCTGCTGGCGCGCACCACCGAGATTCGTCGCTGGCGCCTGGCCGACTACCTCAAGAAGAGCGGCCGGGAGTGCACCCTGTTCGCCGTCACCCGCAGCGCCTTTGGCCTGATCGCCGTGCGACGCACCTGGCTGAATCGCCTGGAAGGCCTGCTGGCCGATCCCGATGCGGCCCTGGCCGGTCTGCCGACCTTCAAGGACGGCGGCGCCGCCACCGTGGCCCGGCTGCAGTGGCAGGGTCAGGACCTGGTGCTCAAGCGATACAACATCAAGGGCTTCGGCCACTGGCTGACGCGCTTCTGGCGGCCGAGCCGGGCCTGGCACAGCTGGCGCGAAGGGCACCGGCTACGCTTCCTTGGTATTCCCACCCCCGAGCCCCTGGCCGTGCGCGAGCGCCGCTTTCTCGGCCTGCGCGGGCGGGCCTATCTGGTGACGCCCTTCGTCGACGGGCCCAATCTGCTGGAGCGCTTCGCGCCCTATGTGGATGCCGCGCCGCCGGCGGCCGAGCTGGAGGCCCTGCTGGCGCTGGTGGAAGCCCTGCGTCGCGAGCGCCTCGGCCATGGCGATTTCAAGGGCACCAACCTGATCTGGCATGAAGGCCGCTGGCTGGTGATCGACCTCGACGCCTTCCAGGCCCATGCCAGCGACCGCGCCTACGCCGCCGCCTATGCCCGCGACCGCGCCCGGCTGCTGCGCAACTGGCCGGCCGACAGCGCCCTGCATCGACTGCTCGACGAGCGCCTGCCGCCGGCCTGAGCGCCGACCCGCCATCTGTACCGGGGCTGAATCGCCGTGCGCTAGGCCCCGCTCCGGCGTGCGGCCATTACCCGTGGCCTGCCTGAACGGCTATAATTCGCCGTTTTTGAGGCGAGGCGGGCCTGCAGCGGCCTCGCGAAACCCCGGCGAACTCCTCTTGGCTTCGCCCTGTACAGAGGCTTTACCTGTGTCCCTGACCGTCCTTGGCCTGTCCGGCGCCCTCAGCCACGATCCCTCCGCCGCGCTCTATATCGACGGCAAGCTGATCGCCGCGGTGGAAGAAGAACGCTTCGTACGCGACAAGCATGCCAAGAATCGCATGCCCTACGAGTCGGCCAAGTTCTGCCTGGAGCAGGCCGGGATCACCCCCGCCGATGTCGACGTGGTGGCCATCCCCTATGCGCCCATCAGTCTCTTCGGCGAAGCCCGCTGGCACTACGCCAAGCGCTACGCCTACGCCCCGGATCGCGCCCTGGACGCCATCCTGTTCGGCAATCGCCGCTACCACCGCTACCAGAAGCGCATCGAGTGGTGCCTGGTACAGCTCGGCTTCGACCTGAAGAAGGTCAAGCTCGAAGCCGTCGAGCACCACCTGGCCCACGCCTCCAGTGCCTATCACTGCTCGGGTTTCAGCGAGAAGACCGCGATCCTCGGCATCGATGGCAAGGGCGAGTACGCCACCACCTTCTTCGGCTACGGCGAGAACGGCAAGATCCACAAGATCAAGGAGTTCTACGACCCGGACTCCCTGGGTGGCCTCTATGGCGCCCTCACCGAATTCCTCGGCTTCGAGATGCTCGACGGCGAATTCAAGGTCATGGGCATGGCGCCCTATGGCGATGCCAGCAAGTACGATTTCTCGCGCCTGGCGAAATTCGAGAACGGCGAGCTGATCATCAACACCGACTACGCCAACGTCATCGGCTTCCGCCGCTACAAGGAAAAGGGCAAGGGCTACTACTTCTCGCCCAAGCTCATCGAGTGGCTGGGACCCAAACGGGAAGGCGACATCGCCGACGATCCCTACATCCACTACGCCGCCAGCATGCAGGCACTGTTCGAACGCCTGGCGCTGGAGATGATGGACTACTACCTGGGCGACATCATCCGCCAGACCGGCAAGCTCGCCTTTGCCGGCGGCTGCGCGCTCAACGTCAAGCTCAACCAGAAGATCATCGCTCGACCCGAGGTCAAGGAACTGTTCGTCCAGCCCGCCTCGGGCGATGCCGGCACCGCCGTCGGCGCTGCCGCCTATGTCTCCCACGCCCGTGGCGTGCCGGTGGAGAAGATGGAGCACGTCTATCTCGGCCCCGGCTACAGCAACGAAGACGTCATCGCCGCCTGCGCCCGCCATCCCAACGCACCCAAGTGGGAGCGGATCGACAACATGCCCCAGCGCATCGCCGAGATCATGGTGGCCGGCAATCCGGTGGCCTGGTTCCAGGGTCGCCTGGAATTCGGTCCGCGCGCCCTGGGCGGTCGCTCCATCATCGGCTGCCCCAGCGTGCCGGGCGTGGCCGACCGCATCAACGCCCAGATCAAGTTCCGCGAGCGCTGGCGGCCGTTCTGCCCGTCCATGCTCGATACCGTGGCGCCGCAGATGCTCAAGGTCGATCATCCTTCGCCCTTCATGACCTTTACCTTCGAGGTCAACGAGGAGTGGAAGAACCGGGTGCCCGAGGTGGTCCACGAGGACGGTACCTCCCGCGCCCAGGTGCTGGAGCGTCGGCACAATCCGCGCTGGTACGACCTCATGGTCGAGCTGGAAAAGCTCACCGGCAACGGCGTCTCCCTCAACACCTCGCTCAACCGCCGCGGCGAACCCATGGTCTGCTCGCCCACCGATGCCCTGAACATGTTCTTCGGCTCGGATCTGCAGTACCTGATCATGGAAGACATCCTGGTGGTCAAGGAGGGGGCAGGCCTATGACGCGTTCCGCCGAACCGCGGGTGCTGCAGTTCTGTCACGGCTACGACGGTCCCTTCCTCGACTGCGCCCGCCAGACCGCCAGCCTCTTCGCGGGCAGCGGCTATCGCGTCACCACGGTCTTTCTCACCGGCACCGCCGATGCCGAGGTAGCGGCCGGCTGCGGCAGCGACGAGGTGCTGTTCCTGGAGTATTCCTCGCGCGACGTGCGCGGCCTCAAGCTCGGCGCCATCCAGGCGCTGCGCGAGATCGTCCGCTCGCGGGGCATCCGCTTCGTCATCGCCCATAGATTCAAGCCGATCTGGATCGCCTGCCTGGCCACCAATCTGCCGGTGATCGGCGTGCACCACGCCTTCGGCGACTACGACCGAGTCGGTCGGCGGCTGTTCGCCAAGCTGATGAGCAAGCGCCTGACGCTCCTGGCGGTCTCCGATGCGGTGCGCGACGAGATCCGCCAGCGCCTCAAGGACTGGCCGGCCGAGCGTATCGAGACCCTCTACAACCGCCTGGATGTGGAGGCGGTGGAGCGCGAGCTGCTGCCGGCCGATCAGGCCCGCGCCGAGCTCAAGCTGCCCCAGGAGGCCTGGATCGTCGGCAACGTCGGTCGCCTGCATCCGGACAAGGACCAGGCCACTCTGCTGCGCGGTTTCGCCGCCGCCTTGCCGAATCTACCGGCCAATGCCCTGCTGGCGATTCTCGGCAAGGGCCGCCTGGAAGACGACCTCAAGGACCTGGCCCGCGAGCTGGCCATCGCCGACCGGGTACTGTTCCTCGGCCAGGTGGAAGGCGCCCGACGCTACTTCAAGGCCTTCGACGTCTTTGCCCTGAGTTCCGATCACGAGCCCTTCGGCATGGTCCTGCTGGAAGCCATGGCCGCCGGCGTGCCGCTGATCGCCACCTCCTGCGGCGGCGCCCGGGAGATCGTCGAAGGCGTCGGCTTCCTCTTTCCCCTGGGCGATGCCGAAGCCCTCGGTCAGGGGCTGCAGCACCTGGGTCGGCTGGCGCCGAGCCAGCGACGTGCCTGTGTGCAGCACATGCGCGAGCGCCTGGCCGAACGCTTCTCCGACGCGGCCGTGCGCCGTGACTTCTGGCGCCTGCCGATGGTCGCCGCCTTCAAGGCCCCGGCGCCGTGAAAGTCCTGTTCCTGGTCCAGAAGGAGCAACGCATCCTGCTGGACCACTTCTATGCCAGCATCGCCGCCCACTGCGACTGCGACCTGCGCTGGCTGAGCGACGAGGAACAGGCCGATCTGCGCGCCTATTTCCGCCGCGCCGTGCCCCAGCCCGAGCAATACGACCGCATCCTGCTGTTCCTGAGATTCAAGAAGCAGCTCAAGCAGATCTCGTTCATCCGCAGCCTGCCCAATCTGGTGGAGCTGGAACACGACGCCTACCAGAATTTCATCCCCTGCAAGTACACCGGCAAGTTCAGTCGCTACTACCAGGCCATGCCCCACGTCCGGGTGCTGGTCTCCGGCGCCGGCGTGGCGCGGCGGCTGCAGGAGGAGGGGGTGGACGCCCACTTCGTGCCCAAGGGCTATGACGACAGCCGCCTGCGCGACCTGGGTGTCGAGCGCGACATCGAACTTGGCTTCGTCGGCAGCCTCGGCAGCGTGGCCTACAGCGGGCGCAAGCAGCTGCTGGAAGACCTGGCCAAGGTCGAGCCGCTGCTGATCACCAAGACCCGCTCGGGCGACGAATACCTGCAGACCCTCAACCGCATCCGCTTCTTCGTCGGCGCCGATGTCGGCATGGGCGAATACATGATCAAGAACTTCGAGGCCATGGCCTGCGGCTGCGTGCTCTTCACCTTCGATCAGGGTGAAGAAGAGAACCGGGCGCTGGGTTTCGAGGATGGCGTCAACGTGGCGCTCTATCGCTCGCTGGACGAATTGCGCGAGAAACTCGCCCGGCTGCGCGGGGACCCGGTGCACGCTGCGGCCATCGCCAGGGCTGGAGAGGCCCTGGCGCGTCACTCTTTCGCTTTCGGCCACTTGGGTGAGCGCATCGTTTCGGCTATAACCCCTGCGCTGCGACCGGCAGTGGCTCCCGGGTTCCTGCACCGCCTGCTGGGCAGGCTGGGACGCTGATGCGCCGCGCTAGGTCCGGCTTTCGACTCCACTGGCAGAAAGGGTAGAACGTGCAGTTTTCCGCCGACAGCGACATCTCTGTGGTCGTCACCAGCTGCGGGCGCTTCGACCTGCTCCGGCAGACGCTGGCGACCTTCGACGAATTCAACACCGCGCCCATCCGCCGGGTCTTCATCACCGAGGACTCCGGCGACGAAGCGGTACGGGACTGCATCCCCGTCCATTGGCGCGAACACACCGAGTTCATCGTCAACAATCCCAAGCTTGGCCAGATGCGCAGTGTCGATGCCGCCTATGGTCGGGTCGAGACCAATTGGATCTTCCACTGCGAAGACGACTGGGCCTTCTATCGCCCCGGCTTCATCGAGGATTCCCAGGCGTTGCTGGAGGCCGATCCCCAGGCGCTGCAGGTCTGGCTGCGCAGCCATGCCCATGACCTGGCGATCCACAGCCCCTATGTCTATCTCAAGCCGCGGCAGGTGCATGCCGGCATCGCCTTCCATGAAGTCGGCTCGCACAAGCCCGAATGGCAGGGTTTTTCCTTCAATCCCGGTCTGCGCCGGCGTGCCGACTATCTGTTACACGCCCCCTATGGCGAGTTGAGCGGCGAGAAGGAGCTGTCCCGACGCTATGCCGACGCCCAGCGCCATGCGCTGATCCTGGAAAACGATGCCGTGCTGCACACCGGCTTCGGCCAGCACGTGATCAGCGACAAGGACCGCAACGACAAGCAGAAGCGTCGGCGGATGGAACGCATCAAACTGGCACTGGCCTTCCTGGTCGGTGCACTCCTGGGAGCCCTGTTGTGGTGACACCCTTGCTCGATCGCCTGCAGCAGAGCCGCTATTTCACCCTGGCGGTGTTGGTGTTCATGGCCGCCTACCTGTGCATCCCCACGGCCAAGCTGATCAACAGCTACTACTATGCGGCGATCGCCCTGCCGGCGCTGATCCTCTTCGTCCTGCGGCCGCGCTTGATCGACTGGCGCTCGCCGCTGCTGCTGCTCTGGCTGGTGTTTCTCGCCTGGTTCATCGTGCCGGGAGTGCGGGCCGAAGAGGGACAGTTCTTCAAGCATATTCTCTATGTGCTGCTGTTCGTGCTGACCGTGGCCTGCCTGGTGGATGGCGATTTCTTCCGCCGCCCCGGCTTCGTGCGCCTGGCGTTCTGGGTCGTCTGCGCCTATGCCGTGGGTTCCAGCCTGGTGTTCTGGCTCACCGGCCACTATGCGGTCGGCCAGCGGGTCATCCATTTGCCGGGACGCATCTCCAATCCCATCTACGTGAGCATCTGGATGGTCTGCCTGGGCGGCCTGGCCGCGCCCACCTGGATCCGCGAGCGGCGCTGGATCGAGTTGCTGGCGGCGGTGGTGGTCAGCATCGTCGGCATCTCCTTCGCCCTGCAGACCCGTACCGGCCTGGTGGGCATCGGCTTCCTGGCCGCCCTCGGCGTGCTCTTCGCCTTTCCGCGCTTTCCGCTGCGCACCCTGGCGCTGGTCGTCCTGGTCAGTGCCCTGATCGCCGGAGTGGTCCAGGTGGTGCATACCGAAGCCTGGTTCGTCGCCTTCTGGGGCCGGGCGGATTCCGGACGCATCGAGCTGTTCCACTTCATGATCAAGGACTGGGAGTCCTGCGGCTGGTGGCTGGGCTGCGGCCTGGGCTATCAGAGCCATGACCTGCTGCACGGCACCGAGGCCATCCAGCACCCGCACAACATCTTCGTGTCCTTCGGCATCTATACCGGCCTGGTGTCGCTGCTGATCTTCGGCGTGCTGATGCTGGCCAGC
Organism: Pseudomonas benzopyrenica; assembly: GCF_036884265.1. NCBI lineage: Bacteria > Pseudomonadati > Pseudomonadota > Gammaproteobacteria > Pseudomonadales > Pseudomonadaceae > Pseudomonas > Pseudomonas benzopyrenica. Next base: position 928,203 of record NZ_CP145723.1, read on the forward strand.
CTGGGCGCGGCTCTGCGCCAGCGCGATCCCTGGGGTCTCTATCTGGCCGTGGCGCTGCTGATGCTCAATTTCGACGGCGCCAAGCTGATCGGCAATCCGGACGAGTTGTGGCCGCTGGTGCTGTTGCCCGCGGCGATGATCGCCGGGGCCGAGGTGCAGCGCCGGCGTAAGCTGGCACTGGGACAGGCGGTGCCGGTCTAGTCGTGTAGCTGCCGGTCGAGTTCGCGCCAGTCCAGGGGTTGGCGGCAGGCTTCGGCATAGGCCCTGAGGAAGGGTTCGCGACCGGGCTCGAACAGCCAGTCGCGGTCCTCGCTGTAGCGCAGCAGGTGATGGAAGTTGCGCACCCGCAGGCGCAGCGGCAGGCGCCGCGCATGGCAGCGCAGATCGGCGATGTCGATCAGACCCAGCTCGCCGTCGGGCGTCAGCACCACGTTGCCCAGATGCAGCGAGCGGAAGTAGACGCCGCTGTCATGCAATTCAGCGATGAAGCGACCCAGGGCAGGGCGCAGCGCCGTGGCCTGGGGCGAGTTGCGCAGTTGCCGCAGGGTGTCGCCCGGCAGCGGGCTGTAGTGCACCAGGTCGCGCTGCAGCGAGGCGGCGCGATAGACCTCCAGCACCCGCGGACAGGGAATGCCGCGTTCGGCCAGCTGGCGGGCGTTGTCGGCGAAGCGCTGGGCATAGGGAAACAGAGCGGCCGAGGTCAGCAGCCGTTTGCGGCGGAACAGCTTGAGGTAGCTGCCATCGGTGAGGCGCAGGACCTTGTCGCCGTGGTGGTCGGCTTCCACTACCTGGGCGGCGTCGCGCAGTTCGAGATAGCGCGAATGTTCGAGAGGCTTCATGCAGGACCCGTCAACGTCAGGGCGAGCATGTTACCCGAAGGTGGCAGGCTGTGAAGTGACCCTTACGCCCTATCCTGCCGCTTGTTGTTAGAATCGACTTTTTGCCGGCACTCTTACATGCGCCCAACACGTCAACTCCTGTACTTCGTCTATGGCGGTGCTCAGGCCTATCGGCAGGAGCTGAAGTTCAGCCTGCTGAGCGTGCTGCATTGGCGGCAGCAGCAGGACATCGCCATCCGTATCCTGACCGACCGGCCACAGGACTATCGCGGCTGGCCGGTGGAAGTGCTGGCCATCGAGGGGACGACACTCAAGGCCTGGCAGGGGCAGCACGGCTATCTGCACCGCAGCAAGGCCTGCGCCATCGCCTGGGCACTGCCGCGGGCCGGCAAGACCCTGTTTCTGGACAGCGACACCGTGGTCCAGGCGCCCCTGGCTCCCCTGTTCGACGGAATCAATGACCAGCGCGGAGTTATGGATGTCGAGGAGTGGCCGTGGCGCAAGGCCCGCAGCCGCCCGGAGTTCGCCCGTTTCGCCGCTGCCCTGGCCGCGCGCGGACAAGAGCCAGCGGAGGACACCCGACTCTACAACAGCGGGGTCTGCGGTCTGGCCCGGACGCATCTGCCGCGAGTCGAGCGGGCCATTGCCCTGATCGATGACTGGCATGGCCATGACGAGGAGGTCCATACCCTGGAGCAGATCGCCCTGTCTTTCAGCCTGGCGGATCTGGCCATCAGCGAGGCCCGGGGATCCATTCGCCACTACTATGCGGAAAAGCGCTTTCTGCACTTCATGCTGGCGCACTTCTTCGAACGCTATGGCGAAGACTATTCCCCAACGCTGCAGAGCAGCTGGCAAGAGGTGCCCTTGACCAAGCCGCTGCCCGATGTCTGGACGCGGCTGCGGGTGAAGTGGCAATTGGCCGGACTGGACAAACAGCGCGCGAGCCTGGGACGCAAGCTGCTCTATGGCTGCCTGGCGACCCAGGACAGCTACGCCCGCGCCTGTCGCCACGTCTGGTGGGAGCGGGCCCTGAGCGAACGTCTGGGCGGCGGCGACCGCCAGGCCTTCGCCGAAGGCATCTGGCCCAACGACCTGCCGCGTCCGCACCTGGCCGACGAAGCCAGCGCGGCCCTCGACTACCTGCGCAAGCGAGTGCGCGGCTAGGCCGCCCTCTTCAGGAAACCCCATGCGAACGCTCTTTCTCGTCGTCCTCTATGGCTTGCGCCCCGGGGAGTCGGCCACCATCGACAGTCTGCTGGCCCAGCCCCCGGCCAGCCTGCCGGCCGACAGTGCCCTGCTGGTCTGGAACAACGGTCCTCGGCCTCTGGAAGACGCCGAGCGGCAGCGCCTGCTGGCCGCGCCGGGCTGGGCGGAGGTGCTCATCCGGGAGGACGTCGGCAATCCACCCCTGAGTCGGGTCTACAATCTGGCGTTGCGGCAGGGCGCGGAGCGCCTGGTGATCTTCGACCAGGACACCGTGGTGGACGGGCGCTATCTGCAGGCGCTCGGCCAGGAGGCCGAGTTGCTGGTCCCCCTGGTGCTGGGGGCCGGCGCCATCCGCTATCCCCACCAGTACAAGGCGGTGGTGACCACCGAAGGACCTCTGGATCCCCAGGCCACCGTGACCATCAGTTCGGGCCTGTGCCTGACGCAGGGCCTGGCCGCGCGTATCGCGGCCCGCCACGGCGATGTCTTCGACGAGCGCTTCGCCCTCTATGGCGTCGATGTCTCCTTTTTCCTGCGCGTCCAGGCGCTGGCCCGGGAAGAGTCAGTCGAGCTGCTCTGCGCGGGCATCCTCGACCATTCGCTGTCCGAACTGGAAGCGGAAACCCCGGCCCAGCGGCGCTTTCGCGACATCGAGAAATTCTATGTCGCCCTGCTGCTGCGTCTGCACTACAAGGGCGCTTCCCGCGGCAAGGTGCTGCGCTACCTGGGGCGGCAGCTGCTAGGCAATCGTCTCTATCTGTATGGCGTGCTGCCGCGGATGCTGCGGACCATCCTCAGCGGGCGGCATCCCCGGGCGTAGCGCCCGGCAGCGGCCGGATCACCGCCTCGTGGCGGCTGTAGTAGAGGCTGTCGGCGGGGATGTCGCGCATCACCAGGGCGCCGGCCCCGACCACCACGTTGTCGCCGATGGTCAGGTGGTCGCCGACGATGCAGACGTGGGCGCCGAGGCTGACGTTGTCGCCGATGAAGATGCCGACGAGTTGCGCCGGATCGTCGCTCTTGATGCCGATGGTGGTGTGCTGACGGATCATCACGTTGCGCCCGATCACCGCCAGATTCGACACGCAGATGCCCATGCGATGAGGCAGGCGCAGCCCGGGCCCGATACGGGCGCCCAGCAGGATCTCGATGTTGTGCCGGCGGATCAGCCGGCGATTGATCCGCTCGGCCAGCTTGCGATAGTTGAGCAGGCCACGCGGGCGGCAGTAGAGGAATTGCGCCAGGCGATACCAGAACAGAAAGCTCGGACTCTCTCCCGCGGTGACGCGCCGGAGCAGACGCTTGAGTCGCAAGGGCTTGCCGGGTGCGTCCAGCACCTCCAGGCGCCAGTAATCCTTGAGTTCGGCGAAGGTGGCGATCAGCGGCGGCATGCTAGGTGTTCCGTGGCGGGGGAGGGCCAGCCTAGCGGAAAATCCCCTGGCTGGGTCAGCGGCGGGTGCGTGTTAACATGGCGCTTTTGCGTCACGACGAGACCATGAGCCAAGACTCCCCTGCGCAGACCTCCAGCCTGAAGATCTATTTCCGCCTGCTCGGCTACGTGCGGCCCTACATCGGCATGTTCGCCCTGAGTATCGTCGGCTTCCTGATCTTCGCTTCCACCCAGCCGATGCTGGCGGGCATCCTCAAGTACTTCGTCGATGGCCTGAACAATCCCAACGCCTCCATGTTCCCGGGCTGGCCCATCGTCGGTGGTCTGCACCTGGTGCAGGCGGTGCCGCTGATGATCATCCTCATCGCCGCCTGGCAGGGCGTCGGTTCCTTTCTCGGCAACTACTTCCTGGCGCGGGTCTCCCTCGGCCTGGTGCACGACCTGCGCGTGGCGCTGTTCAACCACATGCTGCGCCTGCCCAATCGCTATTTCGACGCCAACAATTCGGGCCACCTGATCTCGCGTATCACCTTCAACGTCACCATGGTGACCGGCGCCGCCACCGAGGCGATCAAGGTGGTGATCCGCGAGGGCATGACCGTGATCTTCCTGTTCGCCTCGCTGCTGTGGATGAACTGGAAGCTGACCCTGGTGATGGTGGCCATCCTGCCGCTGATCGCCCTGATGGTGACCAGCGCCAGTCGCAAGTTCCGCAAGCAGAGCAGCAAGATCCAGTCGGCCATGGGCGACGTCACCCACATCACCTCCGAGGCCATCCAGGGCTATCGGGTGGTGCGCAGCTTTGGCGGCGAAACCTACGAGCAGCAGCGCTTCCTCGATTCCAGCACCGCCAACACCGACAAGCAGCTGACCATGACCAAGACCGGCGCGGTCTATACGCCCATGCTGCAGCTGGTCATCTATTCGGCCATGGCGGTGCTGATGTTCCTGGTGCTCTGGCTGCGTGGCGAGGCCTCCGCCGGCGACCTGGTGGCCTACATCACCATGGCCGGCCTCTTGCCCAAGCCGATCCGCCAGCTCTCCGAAGTCAGTTCCACCATTCAGCGCGGCGTGGCCGGTGCGGAAAGCATCTTCGAGCAGCTCGACGAGCCCGCCGAGCGCGACGAAGGCCGCGAGGAGCGCGAGCGCGTCCAGGGTCGGCTGGAGGTGCGCAATCTGACCTTCCGCTATCCGGGTACCGAGAAGGCCGTGCTGGAAGGCATCGACTTCGTCGCCGAGCCCGGCCAGATGGTGGCCCTGGTGGGTCGCTCGGGCAGTGGCAAGTCGACCCTGGCCAATCTCATTCCGCGCTTCTACCAGCACGAAGAGGGCGAGATCCTCCTCGACGGCCTGGAGATCCAGGACTATCGCCTGAACAACCTGCGCCGGCACATCGCCCTGGTGACCCAGCACGTCACCCTGTTCAACGACAGCGTCACCAACAACATCGCCTATGGCGATCTGGCCGGGGCGCCCATGGAGCAGGTCAAGGCGGCGGCCGAAGCGGCCTATGCCGACGAATTCATCCAGCGCCTGCCGCAGCAGTACGACACCCAGGTCGGCGAGAACGGCGTGCTGCTCTCCGGCGGTCAACGCCAGCGCCTGGCCATCGCCCGGGCGCTGCTGAAGAACGCGCCGCTGCTGATCCTCGACGAAGCCACTTCGGCGCTGGACACCGAATCCGAGCGCCATATCCAGGCGGCACTGGACCGGGTCATGCAGGGGCGCACCACCCTGGTGATTGCCCATCGCCTCTCCACCATCGAGAAGGCCGACCTGATCCTGGTGATGGACCATGGCCGTATCGTCGAGCGTGGCAGCCATGGCGAGCTGCTGGCGCTGAACGGCTACTATGCGCGCCTGCACGCCAAGCAATTCGAGGAAGTCGCTCCCGTGGCGCCCACGTCCCATGCTGAATAGCTTCCGTTTCTGGCGCGAACGCGGCTGGACGACGATCTCCGCGGCCGACTATGCCGCCACCTGGCAGCGCCATGGCGGCAGCGTCGCGACTCACCCCGAGATCGTCGCGCGTCTGGCCGAACTGGCCGGCATCCCGGTGCGCTACCTGGGCTGGCCCGGCGCGGACGGTCTGCAGGCCGCGGTACCCTGTTGGGGGCGTGAACTGGCGCTCTCGCGCAGCGTGCTGAAGAAGCGCCGCCAGCGCGCCTTGTTCGATCTGGGCAATGCCGAGATCATCCTGCCCGCTGCGCCGGGTAGCGCGGCGCCCCTGCGCCAGCGCGCCCGCTATCTATCGCCCCTGTGCGACGAGCGTTTCGCCGGTCTGCGTCGGCAGAGCGAAGAACTGGCCATGCTCCGCGAGCCGGAAGCCTGGTCGAAGAAATTCCGCTACAACCAGCGTCGCGAGCAGCGGCTCTTCGAAGACGCCGGCGGTCGTGCTGTACCCATGGCCGAGCTGGACAGCACCGAGCAGGCACGGATCTATGCCGAGCTGTTCGAGGCGCGCTGGGGCTTCGAGGTCCCGGGCAAGGAGCGCCTGGCCGAGGTGTTCGCCCTGCTGCGGGAGTTCATGACCGGGTCGCTGCTCATGCTCGGCGAGCGCCCGGTGGCCATCCAGGTGCTCTATCGGGTGGAAGCGCCCGAATGGATCAGCGTCGAATACGTCAACGGCGGTGTCGATCCTGCTTCCAGCGACCTGAGTCCCGGCAGCGTCCTCACCTATTTGAATACCCAGGCCGCCTGGCAGGATGCCCGCGCCCTGGGCAAGGCCTTGCGCTATTCCTTCGGCCGCGCCGATCGCGACTACAAGGACCGCTGGTGCCATCGCGTCACCGTCTTCGAGAGCTGAGATGACCGCCCGCAAACAAGCCCTGCTCAAACGTCACCGCCGGCACAAGCGGTTGGCCCTGGCGGTCATCGCCGTCGTGTTGCTCGGCTGCCTGGCGCTGGGGCCCTGGTGGAGCGCGCCGCTGCTGGCGCTGCTGGTCTGGCTCGGCCACGAGGCCTGGTTCGCCGACCATCTCTTCTATTCGCCGCGTGACAACTACAGCTACCAGTTTCCCGCCGATACCCTGGTGCTGGGCCTGCATCTGGAGCATGGTCGACTGGCCGCGGTGGAATTGCCGCCAGGCGAGCTGACGCTGTTCCTGGAATGCCGCCTGCGCGCCGGCTGGCTGGGTCGCCTGCTGGATCCCCAGGTGCGCCTGCGGGCAGGAGACGACGGCGATCGCCAGGACTTCGAGCGCGGCGTCGCCGGGCGGCGCTATGTCAATCTCAGCGGCTATGCCGAGGCCCTGCGCCGTGGCGAGCTGCACCTCTGGACGCGCTTCTGTCGGCTGCAGGGCGAGTTGCGCCTGCACGTCTTCGCCCAGCATGATCTCCGCAGCAAGAGCGTCATGGTCATCGCGCCCCACGCCGACGACGCCGAGCTGGCCGCCTTCGGTCTCTACAGCCAGGCACGGGAAGCCAGCATCGTCACCCTGACCCAGGGCGAGATCGAGGCCGGGCACTACCAGCGCCTGGGCCTCGATCGCCAGGCCGCGGCCCGGCTCAAGGGCCGACTGCGTACCTGGGACAGTCTGGTCACGCCGCTGTGGGGTGGGGTACCGCCGGAGCGCTGCGTGCAGCTGGGTTACTACTGCCTGCAATTGCCGGCCATGCGCCAGACGCCGGAAGATACCTTCGGCTCCCGCGAGTCCGGCGACAGCGATGTGCGCAGCGCCCGGCGCCATAATCCCCTGCAACTGCCCGGCGATGTCGACGGCGCCCCCACCTGGCGCAATCTGGTGGCCGATCTGGTGGCCCTGCTGGAGCACTTCCGTCCCGAGGTGGTGGTGCTGCCGCATCCGCAGATCGATCCCCATGCCGATCACGTGGCCAGTACCCAGGCCCTGCGCGAAGCCCTGACGTTGAGCCAGTGGCAGCCCGAACTCGAACTGCTCTACGCCAACCACCTGCACGACAACGACCGCTGGCCCATGGGCCCGGCCGAAGGCGGCATCGCCCTGCCGCCGGCCATCGAGACGCCGGCGCCCCTGGTGCCCTGGAGTCCGCTGCTGACGCCGGAGCAGCGCCTGGATAAGGCCATGGCCCTGGGTATGCAGCACGACCTGCTGGTGCCGCTGCTGGCGAAGAAACGCCTGCGTCGGGCCATCCAGTGGCTGCTGGCCGGACGCCGCTGGCCGCGCACCGGCGAAGACGAGTTCTTCCGCAAGGCCGTGCGCCGTCACGAGCTGTTCTGGATAAGCCGCCGCGACGAGCCCTGACCCCGGCGTCTCCCGCCGGCAGGCGCTTTCGGGGCGCCTTGGCCCCTATGCTATGATCGCCGCCATTTTCGCGCTTTGGAGCCTGTCCCTATGAAGCTGACCATGCCTCGCTTCGATCTCGCGCCGGTCCTGGTGGTCGGCGACGTGATGCTCGACCGCTACTGGCACGGCACCACCTCGCGGATTTCCCCCGAGGCGCCGGTGCCCGTGGTGCGCGTCGACCAGCACGAGGATCGTCCCGGTGGCGCGGCCAACGTCGCCCTCAACATCGCCGCCCTGGGCGCACCGGCCTATCTGGTCGGCGTCACCGGCCAGGACGAAGCCGCCGATGCCCTCACCGACAGCCTGAGAGCCGCCCATGTACAGGTGCGTTTCCAGCGCATCGCCCAGCAGCCGACCATCGTCAAGCTGCGCATCATGAGTCGCCATCAGCAGCTGATCCGCGTCGACTTCGAAGAGCCCTTCGACACCGATGCCCAGGCGCTGGCCTCGGATACCGCCGCCATGCTGGCCGGGGTCAAGGTGCTGGTGCTGTCCGACTACGGCAAGGGCGCGCTGAAGAACCACCAGGCCCTCATCCAGTTGGCCAAGGCGCGCAACATCCCGGTGCTGGCCGATCCCAAGGGCAAGGACTTTTCCATCTATCGCGGCGCCAGCCTGATCACGCCGAATCTGTCCGAATTCGAAGCCATCGTCGGCGTTTGCGCCGACGATGCCGAACTGGTGGCCAAGGGCAGCGAACTGATGGCGCGCCTGGACCTGGGCGCCCTGCTGGTGACCCGCGGCGAGCACGGCATGACCCTGCTGCGTCCCGGCCAGGCGGCCCTGCACCTGCCGGCTAGGGCTCGCGAGGTGTTCGATGTCACTGGCGCGGGCGACACCGTGATCTCCACCCTGGCCGCCGCCCTGGCCGCCGGCGAGGATCTGCCCCAGGCCGTGGGCCTGGCCAATCTGGCCGCCGGCATCGTGGTCGGCAAGCTGGGCACCGCCGCCATCAGCGCCCCCGAGCTGCGGCGCGCGGTGCAGCGCTCGGAAGGCTCGGAGCGCGGCGTCCTGACCCTGGAACAGCTGCAACTGGCCATCGAGGACGCCCGCGCCCACGGCGAGAAGATCGTCTTCACCAACGGCTGCTTCGACATCCTCCACGCTGGCCATGTGACCTATCTGGAGCAGGCGCGGGCCCAGGGCGATCGGCTGATCGTGGCGGTCAACGACGATGCCTCGGTGACGCGTCTCAAGGGTCCGGGGCGACCGATCAACAGCGTCGACCGGCGCATGGCGGTGCTGGCCGGACTCGGCGCGGTGGACTGGGTCATTCCCTTCAGCGAGAACACCCCGGAGCGCCTGCTGGAACAGGTGCGCCCGGATGTGCTGGTCAAGGGCGGCGACTACAAGAGCGTGGAAGAGGTGGTCGGCGCCCAGATCGTGCAGGGCTACGGCGGCGAGGTGCGCATCCTCGGCCTGGTGGAGAACAGTTCCACCACCGCCATCGTCGAGCGCATCCGCAACCGCACCTGACCATTGCCGGCACTCGGGTTAAGCTGGGCGCAGAACCGTTACGGAGCTGCGCCATGTCCTCGACGCCTTAGCTGATCCTTGGTACCCGGCCCGATGGCCAACCCCTTGGCCACCCCCTCAAGCTGGCCAACCGCCACGGCCTGATCGCCGGCGCCACGGGCACCGGCAAGACCGTGACCCTGCAGCGCCTCGCCGAGGCCTTCAGCGACGCCGGTGTCGCCGTTTTCGCCGCCGACATCAAGGGCGATCTCTGCGGCCTCGGCGCGGCCGGCGCGCCTCAGGGCAAGCTGGCCGAGCGCATCGCCGCCCAGGGTCTGCCGCACCAGCCCCGGGCCTATCCGGTCACCCTCTGGGACGTCGACGGCAAGCGCGGTCATCCGCTGCGTACCACCCTGGGCGAGATGGGCCTGCTGCTGCTGGGCAATCTGCTGGAGCTGACCGACAGCCAGCAGGCCGCCTTGCACGCCGCCTTCAAGGTGGCCGATCGCGAAGGCCTGCTGCTGCTCGATCTCAAGGACCTCAAGGCCGTCCTCAATCACCTGCGCGAACAGCCCGAGGCCCTGGGCGAAGACCGCGCGCTGTTCGCCGGCGCCTCGGCCCAGGCGCTGCTGCGCCGGCTGGCGACCCTGGAACAGCAGGGCGCCGAGGCCTTCTTCGGCGAGCCGGCGCTGCAACTGGAAGACGTGCTGCGCCTGGAGGCCGACGGCCGCGGACGCATCCATCTGCTCGACGCCAGTCGCCTGGTGCACGAGGCGCCCAAGGTCTATGCCACCTTTCTGATCTGGCTGCTGGCCGAGTTGTTCGAGCAACTGCCCGAGCGCGGCGATGCCGATAAGCCGGTGCTGGCGCTGTTCTTCGACGAGGCCCATCTGCTGTTCGGCGACACCCCCAAGGCCCTGCGCGATCGCCTGGAGCAGGTGGTGCGACTGATCCGCTCCAAGGGCGTTGGCGTCTATTTCGTCACCCAGTCGCCCAGCGACCTGCCGGATGCCGTCCTCGCCCAGCTAGGCTTGCGCGTCCAGCATGGCCTGCGCGCCTTCACGGCGCGGGAGCAGAAGGCCTTGCGCGCGGTGGCCGACGGCTTCCGACCCAATCCGGCATTCGACAGCCTGGAGGTGCTGACCGAACTGGGCATCGGCGAGGCCCTGGTAGGCAGCCTGGAAGACCGGGGCACGCCGGCGATGGTCCAGCGCGTGGCCATCGCGCCGCCGCAGTCCCGGGTCGGTCCCTTGAGCGAAGCCGAGCGTCAGACGCTGATCCGTCAGTCGCCCCAGGCGGGTCGCTATGAGCGGGCGGTCGATCGCGAGTCGGCCTACGAGATCCTGCGGGAGCGTCAGGCCGATCGGGTATCGGCGGAGGCGCCGGCAGCGGCAAAGACCAAGGCCGGGCAGGGCGGTGCCCTCAGCGATCTGGTGGGGGAGCTCGCGGGGAGCGCGCTCAGGAGCGCGGCGCGCCAGGCGGCCAATCAGCTCGGGCGGCAGTTGGTGCGTGGGCTGCTCGGCTCTTTGCTGGGCGGCAAGCGCCGCTAGCCGATTAGCAGGCAAAAAAAGACCCCGCCTGGCGGGGTCTTTTGCTTTCACGCCGCCATTACATGCGCGGGGCGACGGGGTTGGCGTCGTTGGAGATGGTCACTTCCACGCGACGGTTCAGGGCGCGATCGGAGGCATTGCTGTTGCTGGCCACCGGGAAGGCCTTGCCATAGCCGCGGGTCTGGATGCGGCTCGGCTCGACACCGGCACTGACCAGGGCAGTCTGGATGGCCTGGGCACGACGCTCGGACAGCTGCTGGTTGTAGGAGTCGCTGCCGACGCTGTCGGTGTAACCCTCGACGATCACCTTGCGCTCGGGATTCTGCTTCAGGTAGTCGGCCAGCTTCTGGGCATTGGCATAGCCTTGGGGCTTGAGCTCGGCCTTGTTGAAGTCGAACAGCACGTTGCCAAAGGTCACCACGGTGCCACGCTCGGTCTGCTTGGCCTGCAGGGCGTCCTGCAGTTGCTTGAGCTGGGCGGTACGGGCGTCCAGGCGGGCCTGGGTGCGCTCGGCGTCGACGTTCTGCATCTGGGCTTCGGTCATGCGCAGCTTGATGGTCTGCATGGCCGTCTGGATGCGCTGGTTGGTCAGGTAGGCCAGCTGGTCGACGGTCTTCTCGTTTTCACCGTCCTTGTAGGCCTTTTCGGCCTTCTGCAGCCAGGCACCGGCATCCTTGGTCTCCAGGGCGGCCAGCTGGGCAGCCTGGGGTTGAGACTCCAGTGCGGAATAGTCGGACTTGGCCTGTTCCAGGTTGGGGTTGGGCGGCGTGGAGCAGGCGGCCAGGGCCAGGCTGAGCAGCGACACGGCAGGGATCAGAATGTGTTTACGCATGATGGTCGTCCTTTGAGTTCGTGAAGGGAGGAAAGGGGCGGTCGCTTACTGCTGGACCTTCTTCTGCAGGTTCTGCTGGAGCTGCAGGTTGATCTGACCTTCCTCACGGATCTGCTGGATGCTGTTCTGGGCATCCTTGAGCGCGGCGTCGGCCTTGGCGGCCTGGGTCTTGCGGGTGGCCAGACGGGCATCCCACTCGGCCTGCTCGGCCAGTTGCTTGGCTTCGTCGTACTTCTCGTTGGAGAGCGCGGTCTGGGCCTGGGTCCACTTGTCCTGGGCCGACTTGGTCTCGATGGGCGCGAACTGGTTGCCACCGGAGCTCACGGCCTCGTTGACGGCGGACTGGGTCACGGCCATCTGCGCGGTCGGCGGATTGCCGGCACAACCGGCCAGCAACAGCGAGCTGCCCAGGGCAAGGGCTGCCAGTTTCAGGGTGCAGGCTTTGGAAAGGGACTTTTGGGCAGTGGCACTCTTCATGGATTCAAGCTCCGTTGTTGATCCGAAAAGCGCGCCGCCGGCACGGGCAGGGCGGGCGCCTGGTCATGGAAAGCCGCATGTGGAAACAAGCCCGGCGCGACCCCGAGAGGTCCGTGGCGGGTGCTGACAACCAGCCCTCGTCCAGCGCTGCGGTCTGACTCTGTGACCGCTCATCCGACAAAAATGTTCACTGGCTATCGAATTTTGCCGTGGCGTGGAGGTGCTTGGCAGAGCGGTAGCGGCGTAGGTAAAGCTGCAGGTCGGCGGTTAATCCGCCGTGTCGGACTGCAGTCGATGCAGGTGCTTGCGCGCCAGTTCCAGAAAGCGCGGCGTCGTGCCGGCATCGGCGTAGAGGGGGTCGCCGAGTTCATCGGTGGCCACCACTTCCTCGCCCTGCACATAGGGAAAGCTGGCTTCCAGCTCTTCGAAGGCGGCCGCCAGCAACTCGCTGAGCAAAGCTTCGGGCGTGCGCTGGGGATAGAGTTCGCAGAGGGCCTCGAGACGGGCCGCAGTCTCGACTTCCAAGTCGAGGCGGTAGCTGCGGGTGGTGCCAGAGGTAGTGGCCTGCTGCTCCCATTGGTGAGCGAGTTCGCGAATCTTCATGGGTATCTCCCGTGGCTTAGGCAAAGGTCGGATATTCAGGTCGGACGCGGCTGGGCACCCTGCAACGACCGGGGCTTGCAACCGCGTCACCAGGGTGCTGTCCTCTGCGCTAGACCGCAGCGGTTGCCGTGAGGTCCGAACCGGTACTTTCGAGGAGCAACGAGATGGTGGAAATCGATATTCGCCTGCGCGAGCAGGTGCGGTTGCTGGGTGAGCTCCTGGGGCAGACCATTGCCGACCAGCATGGCGCGGCCTTTCTCGACAAGATCGAGCGGATCCGCAAGGGCGCCAAGGCCGCCCGTGGCGGCTCCGCGGAGGGTGCCCGCCAGCTGGGCGACACCCTGGATACCCTGGCCGAAGACGAACTGCTACCGGTGGCGCGAGCCTTCAGCCATTTCCTCAACCTGGCCAATATCGCCGAGGAATATCACCGGGTCAGACGGCGCACCGAAGACGAGCCGCCACCCTTCGAGCAGCAGGTGCTGCCGGAGTTGCTGGAGCGCCTGGCCGCGGCCGGTCACTCCGGCCAGGAGCTGGCCGAGCGGGTCGCGGCGCTGGACATCGATCTGGTGCTGACCGCCCACCCCACCGAGGTTTCGCGGCGCACCCTGATCCAGAAATACGACGAGATCAGCGCGCAATTGGCGGCCCTCGATCATCGCGACCTGACTTCCGCCGAGGTGGCTGCCATCGAGGCCCGGCTGCGCCGGCTGATCGCCGAGGCCTGGCATACCGAGGAGATCCGCCGCCAGCGCCCGACGCCGGTGGACGAAGCCAAGTGGGGCTTCGCGGTGATCGAGAATTCGCTCTGGCAGGCGATCCCCAGCCTGCTGCGCAAGCTGGACGACTGCCTGCAGGAGCGTACCGGCCAGCGCTTGCCGCTGACGGCGGCGCCGGTACGCTTCTCGTCCTGGATGGGCGGCGACCGCGACGGCAACCCCAATGTCACCGCCGCCATCAGCCGCGAGGTGCTGCTGCTGGCCCGCTGGATGGCCGCCGATCTCTACCTGCGCGACGTCGACCGGCTGGCCGCGGAGCTGTCCATGCAGGCGGCGAGTCCGGCCCTGCGCGAGCAGGCCGGCGATCATCCCGAACCCTATCGCAAGGTGCTCAAGGTGCTGCGCGAGCGGCTGCAGATCACCCGCAGCTGGGCGGCCCATGCCATCACCGATCCCCACGCCGGCGCCCGGCATATTCTCAGCGACAACGCCGAGCTGATCGCCCCGCTGCAGCTGTGTTACGACTCCCTGCAGCACTGCGGTCTGGGCGTCATCGCCGACGGCTCCCTGCTCGACACCCTGCGCCGGGCCCGTACCTTCGGCCTCTATCTGGTCCGTCTGGACATCCGCCAGGACGCCGCCCGCCATGCCGCGGCCCTGGCCGACATCTGCCGCTACCTGGACCTGGGCGACTATGCCGCCTGGAGCGAGGCGCAGCGTCTGGAATTCCTCCGCGGCGAACTCGGCAGCCGGCGTCCCTTGCTGCCGCTGGACGCCGAGCTGGAGGCCGACACCCAGGAGGTGCTCGCCACCTGCCGCGTCATCGCCGCCTCGCCGGCCGATGCCCTGGGCTCCTATGTCATCTCCATGGCCGGTGCCGCATCCGACGTCCTCGCCGTGCAGCTGCTGCTGCGCGAATGCGGGGTGCGCCAGCCGATGCGCGTGGTGCCGCTGTTCGAGACCCTCGACGACCTGGATCAGGCTGGTAGCGCCATCGCCAGTCTGCTCGATCTGCCCGACTACCGGGCGCGTCTGGCCGGTCCCCAGGAGGTCATGATCGGCTATTCCGATTCGGCCAAGGATGCCGGCACCCTGACGGCGGCCTGGGCCCAGTACCGCGCCCAGGAAGCCCTGGTGGACATCTGCGCCAGCCGTGGCGTGGAGTTGCTGCTGTTCCATGGCCGCGGTGGCACCGTGGGGCGTGGCGGCGGTCCGGCCCATGCGGCCATCCTCTCGCAACCGCCGGGCTCGGTGGCCGGGCGCTTCCGTACCACCGAACAGGGCGAGATGATCCGCTTCAAGTTCGGCCAGCCGGCCATCGCCGAGCAGAATCTGGCGCTGTACCTGGGCGCCGTGCTGGAGGCCACCCTGCTGCCGCCGCCGGCGCCGGAACCGGCCTGGCGCGAGCAGATGGATCGCCTGGCCCGCGACAGCCTGCAGGCCTATCGCGGCGTGGTGCGCGAGGATCCGCATTTCGTCAGCTATTTCCGCCAGGCCACTCCGGAGCAGGAGCTGGGCCGGCTGCCCTTGGGCAGTCGCCCGGCCAAGCGCCGCGAAGGCGGCGTGGAAAGCCTCAGGGCCATCCCCTGGATCTTCGCCTGGACTCAGACCCGGCTGATGCTGCCCGCCTGGCTCGGCTGGGAGAAGGCGCTGGACGAGGCCGAACGCCGTGGCGAATCGCCGTTGCTGCGCGAGATGCGCGAAGGCTGGCCGTTCTTCCAGACCCGCATCGACATGCTGGAGATGGTGCTGGCCAAGGCCGAAGCCGAACTGGCGCGGCTCTATGACCAGCGCCTGGTGGAGGCCGACCTGCAGGTGCTGGGCAGCCAGCTGCGCGAGCGGCTGCGCCAGGCCGGCGTGGCGGTATTGCGGCTGACCGGGCAGGGGGAATTGCTCGAACACCATCCGGAAACCCTGGTGTTCATCGCCGTGCGCAACACCTATCTCGATCCGCTGCACCTCTTGCAGATCGAGTTGCTGGCCCGGGCGCGGGCGGCGGGCGAAAGCCAGCCGGCGGCGCTCGATCAGGCCCTGCTGGTGAGCGTGGCCGGGATCGCCGCAGGACTGCGCAATACCGGTTGAGCAGGCTGTCGCTTTTGCCGGTGCCCGGGGTCGTCTGGACGGGCCCGGCACCTGCGACGCTTGGTAACTTGTGCGGCCAGGGGGCGCTGTGTATGGTTGGTCCCTTTGGCCGTCTCGTGTCGTCGACAACAATCATCGCGACAGCGCCCTGCGTGGGCTGCCAGTCCGAGACCATTCTAAGGAGCAACAGATGCGCGTAATCCTGCTGGGAGCGCCCGGTGCCGGCAAAGGTACTCAGGCCCGGTTCATCACTGAGAAATTCGGCATTCCGCAGGTTTCCACCGGCGATATGCTGCGGGCCGCGGTCAAGGCTGGCACGCCCCTGGGCCTGCAGGTCAAGGACATTATGGACAATGGCGGTCTGGTCTCCGACGAGATCATCATCGCCCTGATCAGCGAACGCATCCTCGACGCCGATTGCGCCAAGGGTTTCCTGTTCGACGGCTTCCCGCGCACCATTCCCCAGGCCGAAGCCCTCGAAGCCGCCGGCGTCAAGATCGACCACGTGCTGGAAATCGCCGTCGATGACGAAGAAATCGTCCAGCGCCTGTCCGGTCGCCGCGTGCATCCGGGTTCGGGTCGCGTCTATCACATCGAGCACAATCCGCCGAAGGTCGCCGACACCGACGACCTGACCGGCGAGCCGCTGGTACAGCGCGAAGACGACCGCGAAGCCACCATTCGCAAGCGTCTGGACCTCTATCATTCCCAGACCAAGCCGCTGGTGGACTTCTACCAGAAGCTGGGCGCCGCCCAGGGCACGCCGAAGTGCAGCCGCATCGAGGGCGTGGGTTCGGTGGACGCCATCACCGCCAAGGTGCTGCAGGCCCTGAGCTAAAAGCCGGTAACGGCCGCCTGTGCCTGCAGGCGGTCCGGTCGCGGCGCCGTCCTGGCGTCACGATCGATGGGCGGGTCCCCTCGCGTCCCGTCTTCCTCTAGAATGCGCAGCCCTTTTCCCCAGTTGCGGATCTACCCCATGTCCATCCTGCTCGCCCTCGACACCGCCACCGAAGCCTGCTCGGTCGCCTTGCATCTGGGCGACGAGATCATCCATCGCTACGAGATCGCGCCGCGCCTGCATGCCCAGCGGGTGCTGCCCATGGTGCAGGAGCTGCTGGCCGAGACCGGTCTGAGTCTGGCGCAGGTGGACGCCATCGCCTTCGGTCGTGGCCCTGGCGCCTTTACCGGCGTGCGCATCGCCATCGGCGTGGTGCAGGGCCTGGCCTTCGGGCTGGACCGGCCGGTGCTGCCGGTATCGAATCTGGCCATCATCGCCCAGCGCGCCTGGCGCGAGCGGGGTGTGACCCAGGTGGCCGCCGCCATCGATGCGCGCATGGATGAGGTCTACTGGGGCTGCTATCGCCTGGACGGCGCAGCCATGGTGCTGGCGGGGGCGGAAGCCGTGCTGGCACCCGAGGCCATCGCCCTGCCGGAGGCTGCCACCGGTGACTGGTTCGGGGCCGGCACCGGCTGGGGCTATGCCGGCCGCATGGCCGTGCCGCTGGTCGAGAGCGATGCCAGCCTGTTGCCCCATGCGCAGGATCTGGCGGTGCTGGCGGCCTCGGCCTGGCAGCGCGGCGAAGCCGTGTCGGCCGAATCCGAAGCGGCGCAACCCGTCTATCTGCGTGATCGGGTCGCCACTCCCAAGCAGTCGGTCTGACGTCAGGAAACCCGGCGTAATAGTCTGACGTCCAAGCTGTATATGCCGCTCGTCCGCCGGTCGCGACGGGCGTCCGGCCCTTGATTGTCATAGCTTTCGACCCTACTTAGAGTAGTGCCATCCGTTCGGGACCTGCCATGCGCATTGACAGCGGCTATTCCTCCTCTGCTTACCCCCTGAATCGTTCCTCGCGCGCGGTCACGCCCGTACGCGAGGTGGCGCAGGACGAGGCCGCCCGTCAAAACGCCATCGCCCGCGAGGCGGCCAACAACGCTCAGCCCAAGCTCGAGCCGGTGCGCCGCGTCGAGGCGGCCGCGGCGACCGATACCGGCAACGGCGGTGGCAATGGTCTGGTGCTCAGCGAACGCGAAGGGCGCTTCGCCAGTCAGCTCACCGCGCGTGCGCAACAGGCGCTGGCCAGCTACGGCAGCACCGCCGCCCTCGGCGCCGAGCCGGATGGCTCCTCCAGCGTCGTGGGCCTCGATCTCTACGCCTGATGCTGCCGTACTTTCTCGGCTGTCCCTCCTGGAACGACAACGCCTGGCGCGAAAGCCTCTACCACGGCCTGCGCCCGGGTGACTTCCTGTCGCGTTATGCCCAGGTGTTCAACGCCGTGGAGGGCAACACCACCTTCTATGCCTGGCCCTCGGCGGACACCATTCGCCGTTGGGCCGAATTGATGCCGGCCGGCTTTCGCTTCTGCGCCAAGTTTCCCCGGGACATCAGTCATGCCGAGGATCTGCGGGTGCAACTCTCCAGCGCCCGCACCTTTCTGGAATTGCTGGCGCCCTTGGGCGAACGGGCCAGTCCGCTGTGGCTGCAACTGCCTGCGGGCTTCGGTCCGGATCGGCTCAATGAGCTGAAGGTCTTTCTTTCGGCCATGGCGCCGCGTTGCGCCCTGGCCGTGGAGGTCAGGCACCTGGCCTTTTTCGACAAGGGCGAAACCGAGCGCGCGCTCAATCGCCTGCTCATGGAGCTGGGCGTGGAACGCGTCGGCCTGGATTCCGCCGCCCTGTTCAGCGCCGATCCGAGCGAGCCGGCCGTGCGCCTGGCCCAGGCCAAGAAGCCGCGGGTACCGGCCCGTGCCCTGGCTTTTAGCGAGCATCCCCAGGTGCGCTTCATCGGTCGCCTGGAGCTGGCGGCGAACGACTACTACCTGGCCAAGTGGGTGACCCGGGTGGCCGATTGGATCGAAGGGGGCAAGGTACCCTATGTCTTCCTGCACACCCCGGACAATCGCCAGGCGCCCGAACTGGCCCTGAGATTCCATGCCCAGCTGCGCGAACGCCTGCCCGGCCTGCCGGCGTTGCCCGAGTTGAGCACCGCCGACACCGAGCAACTCGGCCTGCTCTAGCCCCTGGCGTCCGCCGCGATACGTTTGGCGACGTTTTCGCCGGCATTCCCGCTGGCCGCTCCGGTCTGATGAGGATTCCGCCTTGCGAATCCTCTTCGGCGCGCCGCATGAAAGCCAGACACCTGCTCGGTCTCGTCATCCTGCTCTACAGCGGTCTGCACACCGCCTTCGACCAGGGCTGGCTGCGCATCCCGCCGGCCTATAACCCCTGGGCGCCGCTGGATATCCAGGCACCCGCCAATGCCGTCACCCGGCTCAAGCTCTGGCGTCTGCAGGCCGATGCCGACTATTGCGCGGCGTCCCTGGCCACCTCGGCGCTCAGCTTTCGCGAATTGCGCGGCAATCCCGGTTCGGCCGACTGCCCGCTGGAGCGGGCGATACGCATCCAGCGGGGGGAAGGGGTGCGCCTCAACGGCAGCTTCGTCGCCAGCTGTCCGCTGGCGGTGAGTTTCGCGCTGTTCGAACGCCAGGCCCTGCAACCGGCCGCCGAAGCCGTCTATGGCCAGCGGGTCGCCGAGGTGGAGCACTATGGCAGCTTCGCCTGCCGCAACATCTACGGTCGCGCCAGCGGCCGGCGCAGTCAGCACGCCACCGCCAATGCGCTGGACATCGCCGGGCTGCGCCTGGCCGACGGTCGGCGCATCAGCGTGGCGCGGGACTGGAAGGGCGATCCCCAGGCCCAGCGCTTTCTGCGGCTGGTACGCGACGGGGCCTGCCGCTCCTTCAATACCACCCTGGGACCGGACTACAACGCGGCGCACCGCGATCATTTCCATGTCGACATGGGTGGCTTTCGCGTCTGCCGGTAGAATGCACGGTCTTTTCGCCAGCGAGTCGCCCATGTCCACCGCCCGCCCCGCGCTTATCGTCGAAGCCCTGGAACCCGCTCACACGGAGGCTGCCGCTGCCTGGGCCGCGCGCCTGGGCCTGCCCCTGGGTACCGCCACCACCGAAGAGTTCGCCCTGCAGTTCGGCGCTCAAGGCCTGCAACTGGTCCAGCGCGGCCCGGAGGCGCCGGGTCCGGTGCGGGTGGATTTCGTCGAGGGCGCAGCGGCCCATAGACGCAAGTTCGGCGGCGGCGCCGGCCAGATGATCGCCAAGGCGGTCGGGGTCGGGCCGGGTGTGCGCCCGCGTATCCTCGATGCCACCGCGGGTCTGGGCCGCGACGCCTTCGTGCTGGCCACCCTGGGTTGCCCGGTGACGCTGCTGGAGCGCCAGCCGCTGATCGCCGCCCTGCTCGAAGACGGCCTGGCCCGTGCGGCGCGGGACCCCGAGGCGGCCGGCATCGCCGCCCTGATGACCCTGGTGCCGGCCGACTCCACCGCCTACCTGCAGGGCGGGGAGGGCGAGACGCCCGAGGTGATCTATCTGGATCCCATGTTCCCGCACCGCGACAAGAGCGCCTTGGTGAAGAAGGAGATGCGTCTGTTCCGGCCGCTGGTGGGCGACGACCCGGACGCCCCGGCCTTGCTCGCCGCCGCCCTGGCCCGCGCCAGTCACCGGGTGGTGGTCAAGCGCCCGCGCAAGGCGCCGGCCATCGAAGGGGTGAAGCCGGGCTATGTGCTGGAGGGCAAGTCCAGCCGCTACGACATCTATCCGAAGAAGAGCTTCAAATCTTCCTGAATGAAAAAGCCCGCGGGCGGAAGGACTCCGGCCGCGGGCGCGGGTGTCGCCGACCTCAGACGGTCGCGGCCTTGGGCGCGCGACGCTTGCGCCAGGCACGGTAGAAAGGCAGGGCCACCATCAGGATGCAGACGATCCAGATGGCCTGGCTGATGCCGCTCTGCCAGAGGATGCCCACTTCGCCGTTGGAGATCGACAGTGCGCGTCTCAGACTCGTCTCCATCAGCTCGCCGAGGATGAAGCCCAGCAGCAGCGGTGAGAGCGGGAAGTCCAGCTTGCGCATGATGTAGCCGAAGATGCCCACGCAGACCATCAACACCAGGTCGAAGGTGGTGGCGTGCACCGCGTAGACGCCGATGCCGGTTATGATGGCGATGGCCGGGGCCAGCGACCAGTTCGGCACATCGAGGATCTTGGTGAACATTTTCACCATGGGCACGTTGAGGATCAGCAGCATCACGTTGGCGATGAACAGCGAGGCGATCAGGCCCCACACCAGATTCGGCTCGTTCTGGAACAGCAACGGGCCGGGGGTGATGTTGTACAGGGTCAGGGCGCCGATCATCACCGCGGTGGTGCCCGAGCCGGGGATGCCCAGGGTCAGCATGGGAATCATGTTGCCGCACACCGCCGCACCGATGGCGGTTTCCGGTGCGGCCAGGCCACGCAGGTCACCCTTGCCGAACTTGCCATCGGCACCGGCCATGCGCTTCTCGGTGGTGTAGGCCAGGGCACTGGCCAGGGTCGCGCCGGCGCCCGGCAGCACGCCGATGATGAAGCCGCTCACTGAGCTGCGCAGGTTGACCATGAACACGCTGCGCGCTTCGCGCACATTGAACAGCATGCGCCCGGTAGCCTTGACCGCGACCTGACCATGGTGGGTCTGCTCCAGCAGCAGGAGCAGTTCGCTCACCGAGAACAGGCCCAGTACCAGGATCACGAAGTCGATGCCGTCGGCCAGGTGCACGTTGTCGAAGGTGAAGCGATAGACGCCGCTGTTGGCGTCGATGCCCACGGAGGCGATGGCCAGGCCGAACAGCGCGGCGACCAGGGTCTTGACCGGCTTTTCGGCGGCCATGCCGGAGAGGCTGAGAATGGCCAGGGCCATCAGCGCGAAGTACTCCGCCGGGCCGAAGGCGATCGCCCACTTCGCCAGCAGCGGCGAGAACAGCACCATGCCGCAGGTGGCGATGAAGGCGCCGATGAAGGAGCTCCAGGCCGACAGCGACAGGGCCACGCCCGCCATGCCCTGGCGTGCCAGCGGATAGCCGTCCAGACAGGTCATCATGGTCGCGGCTTCGCCGGGTATGTTCAGCAGGATCGAGGAGATCCGACCGCCGTACTCGCAGCCCAGATAGACCGCCGCCAGCAGGATCAGCGAGGTTTCCGGCGGCAGGCCCAGGGCGAAGGCCACCGGGATCAAGAGGGCGATGCCATTGATCGGGCCAAGACCCGGCAACAGACCCACCACGGTGCCGATCAGGGTGCCGATCAGCGCCACGATCAGGTTGGTCGGCGTCATGGCGACGCCGAAGCCCTGCATCAGAAAATTCAAGGTTTCCATGTCAGCCTTCCAGGAATTCCAGCACGCCAAGGGGTAGGGGGACTTCCATCACCCGGTCGAACAGCACATAGAGACTTACCGAGAGCAGCAGGCTGACCAGGGCACAAGGCATCAGGCGGCCGCCATAGAGCAGGCCGCACAGGGTGGCGGTCAGGAAGGCGCTCAAGGGGAAGCCCAGCGGCTGGAAGGTCAGGGCATAGCCCAGCAGGATGACGCAGCAGGCCACCACCTTGCGCAGCGAGGAAGCGTCCAGCGGCTTCTGGTCTTCGCCGTCGCCGATCGGCGTGGGACGAATGATCAGATAGGCCAGGCCCAGGCTCATCAGCCCGAACATCAGCATCGGATAGGCCCGCGGACCGACCGGCTCGTAGGAGAAGGGCGCCTGGTAATCCCGGGCAATGAACAGCATGACGAGTCCGGCCACCAGCCAGACCGCCATGAAGGCGCGTTGGAAGATCATGTCGACATCCTCGAAGGCGCCCGGAGGGGCGCCAGGGGCGGGGGCTTAGAGTCTGTTCACGATCTGCTGCGCGTCGGCCAAACTGCGTTGAAAACGCCTTCGGAATGCTCATTTACCATTCGTAAACTCCGCTTCCTCAGACGTTTTCGCCTTGTCTGGCTCTAGCTCGCGAGATCGTGGACAGCCTCTTACTGGATCAGGCCGAATTCCTTGGCCATGCCGCGGTAGCGCGCGACTTCCTTCTGCACATAGGCATCCAGTTCGGCACCGGTCATGGCGAAGGGGAAGAGTTCACGCTGATCACGCAGCTTGGCGAAGTCGTCGGACGCCAGCAGCTTGTCGAAGCTGGCTTTCCACCAGTTGTACTGCTCGTCGGTGACCTTCGGGCCGACATAGAAGCCGCGGACCACGGGCCAGACGATGTCGTAGCCCTGCTCACGCGCGGTGGGGATGTCCTTCATCGCCGGTTCGTCGAAACGCTGCTCGGCGAAGACCGCCAGGAGGCGCATGTTGCCGGCCTCGACATGGGGCATGGAGTCGGAGATGTCGGTGCTGCCGACCTGGATGTGGCCGCCCAGCAGCGCGGTGGCGATCTCGCCGCCACCTTCCAGGGCCACGTAGCGCAGTTCCTTGGGATTGATACCGGCGGCCTTGGCGATCAGGGCCGTCTGCATCCAGTCCTGGCTGCCCACGGTACCGCCGGAGCCGATCACCACCTTGCTCGGGTCCTTCTTCAGCGCCTCGACCAGATCACCAAGGGTCTTGTAGGGCGAATCGGCCTTGACCGCGATGGCGCCATAGCTGGCCCCCACCGCCGCCAGCCAGCGTACGGCCTTCTCGTCGAAACGACCGAACTTGCCCTGGGCCAGGTTCAGCAGCGAACCGCTGGAGAAGGCGACGATGGTGTCGCCATCGGCCGGACGCTGAGCCACCACGGTGTTGTAGGCCACCGCGCCCACCCCGCCGGGCATGTAGGTCACGCGCATGGGCTTGTCCAGCAACTTGGCTTCCACCAGGCCACTCTGGGCCAGCTTGCAGGTCAGGTCGAAGCCACCACCTGGGGAGGCCGGGGCGATGCATTCAGGACGCTTGGGTTCGGCCACGGCCTGGGCGGACAGCAGCACGGAGGCGGCCAGGGTCAGGGTGAGGTTGCGCAAGGTGGTGCTCATCGACGTCTTCCTTTTGTTGTTATTTCAGAAGCTGACAGGCGGACACGGCTCAGGCTCGCCAGGGCGGCGATCGTTCACAGAAGAGAAGGGTGAGCACGTGGAGCTGCGCGAGGGCGAGCATGGATGTCGTTCCGCTTGTTATTGTTGTTGGCCAACCAGGGGTGGCGCTTGGGCAAGCATCATGCGGTTCTGGGACCGCTACCTTTCACTCTAGACCGCCAAGCTTTCAACAGCCTTTCAATCGTGAAAGGCGGCAATAGTGCGGTTCCGGCTACAGGCCAGCTGGCCGGTATCCGGTAAACTCGAATTTTTTGAGCGGGAGCTGTCAGCGTGCGCATCCTATTGGTCGAAGATCATCCGCCACTGGCCGAAAGCGTCGCCCAGGCGCTCAAGAATGCCGGGCTCAACGTCGATCTGCTCAACGATGGCGTGGCCGCGGATCTGGCCCTGCAGAGTGAGAGCTATGCCCTGGCTATCCTCGATATCGGCCTGCCGCGCATGGACGGCTTCGAGGTCCTGGCGCGCCTGCGCGAGCGCGGTGATCGCCTGCCGGTGCTGATGCTGACCGCCCGCGGCGAGGTCAAGGATCGGGTGCAGGGCCTCAATCTCGGTGCCGACGACTACCTGGCCAAGCCCTTCGAGCTCACCGAGTTGGAAGCCCGGGTCAAGGCCCTGCTGCGCCGCAGCGTGCTGGGCGGGGATCGCCAGCAACGCTGCGGTCCACTGATCTACGACCTCAATACCTCGCGCTTCACCTTGGCGGAGGAAGCACTGTCGCTCACCTCCCGCGAGCACGCCGTACTGGCTGCACTCATCGCCCGCCCCGGCCGGGTCATGAGCAAAGAGCAGCTCGCCTCGCAAGTCTTCGGCCTGGACGAGGAAGCCAGTCCCGAAGCCATCGAGATCTATGTGCATCGCCTGCGCAAGAAGCTGGAGGCCGGCGCGGTACGCATCGTCACCTTCCGCGGCCTGGGCTATCTGCTGGAAGAGCAGCATGGCTGACGTGGCGAAGGCCGCTGGCAGCCTGCGTGGCCGCCTGTTGCTGCGCATGGTCATCCTGCTCGCCGTGATCCTGGCGGTCAGCAGCCTGGCCGCCTATCTCAATGGCCGGCGCCTGGCCGACGTGGCCTATGATCGGACGCTGCTGGCCTCGGCCCGTACCATCGCCGCGGGCCTGTCCGCCAGCAACGGCACCCTGCGTGCCGATGTGCCCTACATCGCCCTGGACAACTTCGCCTACGACAACGTCGGACGCATCTTCTACCAGGTGCTGGACACCCGTGGCCGACTGATTTCCGGCTACGAGGAGATCCCGCCACCCCCACCGGACGCAGCCCTGACCCGCGACTATCCGGCCCTGGCGCGCTTCTACAACAGCACCTATCGCGGCAAGGACGTGCGGGTGGTCAGCCTGGCCCAGCCGGTCAGCCAGCCGGATCTCACCGGCATGGCCGAGATTCGTGTCGCCGAGACCGCCGAAGCCCGCGAAGAGGTGGCCCGCAGCCTGCTCACCGACACCCTGATCCGCCTCGGGCTGATGGGGCTGGGTGCCATCCTGCTGGTGTGGATGGCGGTCGGCGCCGCCCTGCGGCCCCTGGAGCGCCTGCGCCAGGCCGTGGAAGAGCGTGGGGTGGACGACCTGCGCCCGCTGCCCGAGGTGCGCGCGCCCCAGGAACTGCTGCCGCTGGTGCATGCGCTGGAAGGCTTCACCCTGCGTCTGCGCCGACTGTTCGAGCGCCAGGCCGACTTCATCGCCAACGCCGCCCATGAGTTGCGCACCCCGCTGGCAGCGATCAAGGCGCGGGTCGAACTGGGCTTGCGCGAACGCGAGCCCCAGGCCTGGTACGCCACCCTGGAAGAAACCCGCACCAGCACCGATCGCCTGGCGCGCCTGGCCAATCAGCTGCTGTCGCTGGCACGGATCGAGAGTGGTGCCCAAGCCATCGCCGAAGGGGGCGCCGAGCGCCTGGAGCTCAGCGAGCTGGCCAGGGAGCTGGCCATGGCGCTGGCCCCGCTGGCCCATGCCAAGGGCGTCGCCCTGGCCTTCGAGCCCTTCGCCAAGGCGCCGGTGATCGGCGAGCCGACGCTGCTCAACGAGCTGCTCTGCAATCTGGTGGAAAACGCCCTGGCCCACAGCCAGTCAGGTGGCAACATCGTGGTGCGGGTGTTGGCCCCGGCGGTGCTGGAGGTCGAGGATGACGGTCCCGGCATTCCCGCCAGTGCGCGGGCCAAGGTCTTCGAGCGCTTTCAGCGCCTGGATCCCCAGTCCGGTGGTGCCGGCCTGGGGCTGGCCATCGTCGGTGAGATCTGCGCCGCCCATCGTGCCCGCATCCAGTTGCTGGACGGCGCGCTCGGCGGGCTACGGGTAAGGGTCGAATTTCCCGCCGAGGAAGCCTAGGCCTTGTCTAAAAGTGCCTGTGCTTGGCCATGCTGCGTTAAAAATTCGCTGGATCGCCAGCCCGGCCGGAATGCTCATTTACCACTCGTAAACTCGTTCGCGAGCCCGGTCCGCTTCCTCACGGATTTTTGCCTTCCCTGACCTTCGCTCGGCGACTTTTCAGACAGGCCTAGGCTCAGCCGAGCAGGGTGCGCGACTGTTCCACCGCGTCCCAGAAGGCCGGATCCTGAGCGGGGTCCGGCTGATTGTTCAGCCCCAGGCGGATGCCGGCGGGCAGCGTCTGGACCGAGTTCTCCTGCTGACCCTGACGCTGCGCGTGCAGCTGCGAGGCGACCTGCACGATATCGGCATAGTCGGCCGCGGCGGGCTGACGCTCCAGCGCCAGGTATTCGCGGGGCACGCAGGCGATGTCGGCCGGGAAATCCCAGACCTTGAGGATGCGTTCGCCGATCTGCGGATGGATGCGCGCGGTCACCTGATCGAGGGTGATGGCGTTGGCCAGCAGTTCTTCCTGCTCTTCGGCATAGGTCAGGATCGGCAGCACGCCGATCTGGTGCACCAGGCCGGCGAGCAGGGCGCGGTCGGCCATCAGGCGGGTATACCTCTTGCACAGCGCGTGGCTGATGGCGGCGATCTCGGTGCCCTGGCTCCAGACCTCGCGCATCTTGCGATCCACGGCGTCGCTGGTGGCCTGGAACATCTGCTGCATGGCCAGACCCGTGGCCAGATTCGCCGTGTAGTTGATGCCCAGGCGTCCGACCGCCATCTGCAGGTCGGTGATCTCCTTGCTGGTGCGCAGCAGCGGGCTGTTGACCACCTTGATCAGGCGCGCCGTCAGAGCCGCGTCCATGGCGATCACCCGACTCAGCTCGGCGACGCCCACGTTGGGGTCTTCGGCCGCTTCTCTGACCTTCAGGGCCACCTCGGGAAGGGTGGGCAGCACCACGCGGTCCGTGTCTATCGCATGGAGAAGATCCTGAACAACTTTTTCAGCAAGAGGAGTCATGACATACCTGTGTGAGGAGCGGAAAAGGCGATCCCAACCTTCAGCGCTTTATTTCACGATCACTGTCGAGAGAGTAGGGCAAATCGAGTAAACGGCAGTTTGGCCCGTCCGAGCTGCCCAGGGCGATGCGCCCGTCAGCCACGGCATCGCCCTGCAGCACGGCCAGGAACTCGCAACCCTCGGCGCTTGGCGCGGCCAGTACCACCTCGCCCACGCTGCTGCCATGGACTGGCGAGAACAACTCGGTACCCACGGCAGGGGGCTGGTCGCTGCCGGCCAGGCGATAGAGACGCCGCTTGAGCTTGCCCAGGTACTGCATGCGCGCGACGATCTCCTGGCCGGTATAGCAGCCCTTGCGAAAGCTCACGCCATCCAGGGCCTGCAGGTTGATCATCTGTGGGACGAACAGCTCGCGGGTCGCGCCGAACAGCTGGCCCACGCCGGCCCGCACCTGCGCCAGCAGCCAGATCTCCAGCCCGACTTCCGGCAGCGCGGGCACGCCTGCGTCCGCCGCCCGCCAGACTTCGACGCGGCCGTCCTCCAGGCGCAGGGCGAAGCCGCCCTCGAGGGTAACCACGGCATTGGCCTGGTCACCCAGCGCGATGTCGGGATAGGCACTGGCGAAGCCCGCAGCCGAGAGCCCCAGGCGTTGCCATTGGGCGCTTTCATCCGCGAGCGTCGACTTGGAGAAGACCGCATATTTCTTCAGATCGGTCAGCAGTGGCTCGACCAGTTCCGCGGCCATCGCCAACAGATAGCCGTCGGCCTGCTTGACGATGCGGAAGCTGGAGACCAGACGGCCCTTGGGCGTGCAGCGACCGCCCAGGCCGGCCTGGTCGTCAGCGAGATAATTGAGGTTGCAGGTCAGCTGCCCCTGGAGAAACTTGGTCGCATCGACCCCGCGGATGGCCAGGACGCCTTCGTGGGTCAAGCGGCAGAAATACGGCGAGTTGGCCATTGCGGCTGCAGCTCCGTGTCGAGTGAAGCCGCTCATCATAGGCGCGCCCAGGGTGAATGTCAGGCGCACTGCGCGATGGGGCGCTTCAGGCTTATACTGCGCCGATTGTCGCAGGAGTCCCCATGAGTACCGAAGCTACCGAACTCAATAGATTGTACTGGCACAGCCGCCGCGGCATGCTGGAGCTGGATGTGTTGCTGGTGCCCTTCGTCAAGGAGGTCTATTCCTCCCTGACTGCCGAAGACCAGGCGCGCTATCGCAAGCTGCTCGAGTGCGAGGATCAGGACATGTTCCACTGGTTCATGCAGCGCGGCGAACCGGAAGACGCCGACCTGCAGATCATCGTGCGCATGATCCTGGACCGTGTCCAGCCGGCTTGAGCCCTTCGAATGCCGCTGGAGCGCCTCGGCGGGCCTCCTGCGGCTGCATGCCGTAGCGGCGTTCGCTGCAGGGATCAGCCCCTGGCTGACGGCCATTCCCTGGACGCTCAAAGCTCTCCTGACGCTGCTGGTGCTCTGGTCCTGGCAGCGTGTGCGCCAGCGGCAGCTCCAGCAGCGCTATCCCGAGGTTCCGCGGCGGCTACGGCATGGCGCCGAGGGGTGGCAGCTCTGGTCGCCGGCCAGTGGCTGGCAGGCGGTGCAATTATGCCCGGACAGCCTGGCATTGCCGCTGCTGGTGGTCCTGCGCTATCGCCTGCCTGGCGAAAGACTCACTCGCAGTCTCTGCATCGGCCGTGACAGCCTGACCGCGGATGCCCATCGCCGCCTGCGGGTCAGGCTTCGCTTCGCCCCGCGCCGGTTCGCGGCACCAGAATAGTGTCCCGGGCGGCGTCGCTGGCGAGCTGCGGATAGTCCAGGGTGAAATGCAGGCCGCGACTTTCCTGGCGGGCAAGGGCGCTCTCGATGATCAGCTCCGCCACCTGCGCTAGGTTGCGCAACTCGATCAGGTCGCGACTGACTCTATAGTTGCTATAGAACTCGTCGATCTCGTCCATCAGCAGCCGGATGCGATGGCGGGCGCGTACCAGGCGCTTGGTGGTGCGCACGATGCCGACGTAGTCCCACATGAAGCGCCGCAGTTCGTCCCAGTTGTGGGCGATGACCACGTCCTCGTCCGAGTCCGTCACCTGGCTGGCATCCCAGTCGGGCAGGTCGCGCGGCATGACGATCTCGGCCTCCTGCGCCTGGATGTCCAGCGCCGCCGAGCGGGCATAGACGAAGCACTCCAGCAACGAATTGCTGGCCATGCGATTGGCCCCATGCAGACCGGTGCAGCTGGTCTCGCCGATGGCGTAGAGGCCGGCGAGATCCGTGCGCCCATGCGCATCGACCCGCACGCCGCCACAGGTGTAGTGCGCCGCCGGTACCACCGGGATCGGATCGCGGGTAATGTCGATACCCAGCTCCAGGCAGCGCCGATGGACCGTGGGAAAGTGCTCCTGCACGAAGTCCGCCGGCTTGTGGCTGATATCGAGGAAGACGCAGTCGACGCCCAGGCGCTTCATCTCATGGTCGATGGCGCGGGCCACCACGTCCCGCGGTGCCAGATCGGCGCGGGGGTCGAAGCGCGGCATGAAGCGTTCGCCATCGGGCAGGCGCAACACCGCGCCCTCGCCACGCAGGGCTTCGGTGATCAGAAAGCTCCGCGCATGGGGGTGATAGAGGCAGGTGGGATGGAACTGGTTGAATTCCAGGTTGGCCACCGAGCAGCCGGCGCGCCAGGCCATGGCGATACCGTCGCCGCTGGCGCTGTCCTGGTTGGTGCTATAGAGGTAGGCCTTGCTGGCCCCGCCGGTAGCCAGCACCGTGAAGCGTGCGTGCAGGGTGTCCACCTGATCGCTGGTCCGGTCGAGCACATAGGCGCCCAGGCAACGGGCGCCCGGCCGGCCGAGCTTTTCCGTGGTGATCAGATCCACCGCCACGCGCTGGCTGAGCAGCTGTATGTTGGGGCGGCCTTCGGCGATGCGCAGCAGGGTGTCGAAGATGGCCATGCCGGTGGCATCGGCGGCGTGAATGATGCGTCGGTGGCTGTGGCCGCCTTCACGGGTCAGGTGAAAGCCCAGGCCGCCCTTGCCGGTGTCCTGTTCGCGAGTGAAGGGCACGCCCTGGTCGATCAGCCACTGCATGGCCTCGCGACTGTGCTCGACGGTGAAGCGCACGGCCCCTTCGTCACACAGTCCGGCGCCCGCGATTAGGGTATCCTGCACGTGCGCCTCGACGGTATCGCCCTCGTCCAGCACGGCGGCGACGCCACCCTGGGCCCAATAGGTCGAGCCTTGCGCCAATTCGCCTTTGCTCAGGACCGCGATCGACAGCGTCGCCGGCAGATTGAGCGCGAGCGTCAGGCCCGCGGCGCCGCTGCCGATTACCAGGACATCGAATTCCAGATGACGCGCCATGACGTTTCCTTCTCACCGAGACGGCGAGTATAGGAACAAGGCGGCTGACGGCATAGCCATCGCGCGGCATCGAGCAGGGAACTCGCGGGCGTGGAGCAGGGTCTATGTACAGATAATTGCTCATCCGTGCGGCGGGAATGCCCAGACGAGAATGAGCCATCTGCCAAAGCTAAATCAGTGACACCCAGGAGCGATCAGCAGCCATATTAGTGCTCGCTCATCAACTGCTGTGGAGGGGAGAACTTTCGTGCAACAGCCCAGTCTAGCAGCGCGCGTCGATAGTGAAAGCAAGGACGATAAAGAGCTGCAAGCCAAGGACAGCAAGCAAGCCCTGCCCACCCAGGAGCAGGATCAACAACTTGTCGAGCGCGTCCAGCGTGGTGACAAGCGTGCCTTCGACCTGCTGGTGCTCAAGTATCAGCACAAGATCCTCGGTCTGATCGTGCGTTTCGTCCACGATACCCAGGAAGCCCAGGACGTCGCTCAGGAGGCTTTTATCAAGGCCTATCGCGCGCTCGGGAACTTCCGCGGTGATAGCGCTTTCTACACCTGGCTTTATCGCATCGCCATCAACACGGCGAAAAACCATCTGGTTGCCCGGGGTCGTCGTCCACCGGACAGCGACGTCAGTGCCGAAGATGCGGAATTTTATGAAGGCGACCATGCTCTAAAGGATATCGAGTCCCCAGAGCGGTCCCTCTTGCGGGATGAGATCGAGGCCACCGTGCACCGTACCATCCAGCAACTCCCGGAAGATCTGCGTACCGCGCTGACCCTTCGTGAGTTCGAAGGCCTCAGCTACGAAGACATTGCTAATGTCATGCAGTGTCCGGTTGGAACGGTCCGGTCTCGGATTTTCCGAGCTCGGGAAGCGATAGACAAAGCATTGCAGCCCCTGCTGCGTGATGCATAGACAGCGGCGACAGCTTTTAGAGAGGTAATACGTATGAGTCGTGAAGCCCTGCTGGAATCCCTGTCCGCTGTTATGGATAACGAAGCGGACGAATTCGAAACCCGGCGTGTCATCGCCGAGGTCAGCAAGGACCCGGAATTGCGCGCCACCTGGTCGCGCTACGCCATGGTCAGCGCCGTGATTCGCGGCGAGCCCATGATGCCGAATCTGGACATCGCCAAGGGCGTCACCACCACGCTGGAGCGTGATGAGGTCGCCACAGCCCCGGCAGCGCCCGTCGCTGCTCAGGTCAGCAAGGGTCGCTGGTCGAGCTTGGGTCGTGTCGCGGTTGCCGCGTCCGTGACCTTCGCCGTACTGGCGGGTGTGCGGATGTACAATCAGTCTGACGTCTCTACCCAGGGTCTGGCCCAGCAGGCGCCGAGCCAGCTGACCGTGCCGCAACCTGCGCGTAGCCCGGCCGTACTGGCTAGCTTTAGCGAAGAAAGCACCAAGGCTAACGCCGAAGCTAAGGCTGATCAGCCAGCGGCTGGTGAAAAGCAGGATGTTCCTGCCCAGCGTTGATTCGCTGGTCTCTCCCCAGAAGGGCGCCTGGAGTTAAGCTTCAGGCGCCTTTTTTTTGCCTGAAGGATTTTCGACCAGGTCGCAAAAAAGCTTCGAAAGCTATCGTTCAGCAAGGGCGTGCTATTTCTGCTGCCAGTCGTCACTGACTATGCCTTCCATCCGGGAAGGGCTGGTCGCCAGCGATGTGTTCAAGTCATTGGATAGAGTGGAGCTGCATGCGCATGCGCAATCTAAAGCATTACACGGCGGCCCTGATGGGGCTCTGGCTGATGGGACTGACGGCCATGGCTCGGGCCGATCTGCCGGATTTCACCGGCCTGGTCGAGGCAGCGTCTCCCGCGGTCGTCAATATCAGCACCCGGCAGAAAATTCCCGAAGGTCGCGGCGCTGGCGCCATGACCATGCCGGACCTGGAAGGTCTGCCGCCGGGCATCCGTGAATTCTTCGAGCGCAGCATTCCGCAAATGCCGCGCAGTCCCCGTGGCAAGCAGGAGCAGGCCCAGTCGCTGGGTTCCGGCTTCATCATCTCTGCCGATGGCTACATCCTGACCAACAACCACGTGGTCGCCGATGCCGACGAGATCTTGGTGCGTCTCTCCGATCGCAGCGATCACACGGCCAAGCTGATCGGCGCGGATCCCCGTACCGACGTGGCCTTGCTGAAGATCGATGCCAAGGATCTGCCCACCCTCAAGCTGGGCAGCTCCGATCAATTGAAGGTCGGCGAATGGGTACTGGCCATCGGCTCGCCCTTCGGCTTCGATCATTCGGTCACCGCCGGTATCGTCAGCGCCAAGGGCCGCAGCCTGCCCAACGAAAGCTACGTCCCCTTCATCCAGACCGACGTCGCCATCAACCCGGGCAACTCCGGTGGCCCGCTGTTCAACCTCAAGGGTGAGGTGGTCGGGATCAACTCGCAGATCTTCACCCGCTCCGGTGGCTTCATGGGGCTGTCCTTCGCCATCCCGATCGACGTCGCCATGAACGTGGCCAATCAGCTGAAGACCGAAGGCAAGGTCAGCCGTGGCTGGCTCGGCGTGGTCATCCAGGAAGTGGACAAGGATCTCGCCGAGTCCTTCGGCCTGGATCGTCCGGCCGGTG
Organism: Pseudomonas benzopyrenica; assembly: GCF_036884265.1. Classification (NCBI taxonomy): domain Bacteria; kingdom Pseudomonadati; phylum Pseudomonadota; class Gammaproteobacteria; order Pseudomonadales; family Pseudomonadaceae; genus Pseudomonas; species Pseudomonas benzopyrenica. Next base: position 960,789 of record NZ_CP145723.1, read on the forward strand.
CCCTGGTCGCCCAGATCCTGGACGACGGCCCGGCGGCCAAGAGCGGCATCAAGGTCGGCGACGTCATCCTCTCGGTCAACGGCCAGAAGATCGAGGAATCCGCCGACCTGCCGCACCTGATCGGCAACCTCAAGCCGGGCGCCAAGGCCGACATGGAGGTCATCCGCGAAGGCAAGCGGCAGAACCTCAGCGTCACCGTGGGCGACATGCCCAAGGACGACCAGGCCACGTCCGGTGGCGAACGCGGTTCCGATCGGGCCAGCAATCGCCTGGGGATCGCCGTGGCCAACTTGACCGCCGAGCAGAAGAAGACCATGGATATCCAGAGCGGTGTGGTCATCAACAAACTCAGTGGCGACGGTCCCGCCGCGGCCATCGGTCTGCGTCCGGGCGATGTCATCACCCATCTGAACAACCAGCCCATCGAATCCGCCACGGCCTTCGAGAAGATCACCTCGGCACTGCCGGCGGGTCGCTCCATCTCGATGCGCGTGGTGCGCGAGGGCCGCGCCAGCTTCATCACCTTCAAGCTGCCAGGCAAGTAAGGACCGGGTAGGGGAGTGGGGGCAGGTGACTGCCCCTTCTTTTTGTCCGCTCGAACGGCGCGAGTCCCCTTGTTTGCCGCATTCAGGTAAACTCCCCCGCTATTTTCCCGGCGGATGTTCCGCTGCTGGCTATTCGAGTGCTGATTCGTGAGTGATCTGAGCCATATCCGCAATTTCTCCATCATCGCCCACATCGATCACGGCAAGTCGACGCTTGCGGATCGGTTCATCCAGATCTGTGGTGGTTTGAGCGACCGAGAAATGGAGGCCCAGGTCCTGGATTCCATGGATCTCGAGCGCGAGCGCGGCATCACCATCAAGGCCCATAGCGTCACGCTGTACTACAAGGCTCAGGACGGCAAGACCTACCAGCTCAACTTCATCGATACCCCCGGCCACGTCGACTTCACCTACGAAGTCAGCCGTTCGCTGGCCGCCTGCGAAGGCGCGCTGCTGGTGGTGGATGCGGGCCAGGGCGTGGAAGCCCAGTCGGTCGCCAACTGCTACACCGCCATCGAGCAGGGCCTCGAGGTCATGCCGGTGCTGAACAAGATGGACCTGCCCCAGGCCGAGCCGGACAAGGTCAAGGCCGAGATCGAGCACATCATCGGCATCGACGCCACCGACGCCGTGCCCTGCAGCGCCAAGAGCGGCATGGGCGTACCCGAGGTGCTGGAGCAACTGGTCAAGGTCATCCCGCCGCCCGTGGGTGAAATCGACGCGCCCCTGCAGGCGCTGATCATCGATTCCTGGTTCGACAACTACCTGGGCGTCGTCTCGCTGGTGCGCGTCAAGCACGGGCGGGTCAAGAAGGGCGACAAGATCCTGGTCAAGTCCACCGGCAAGGTGCACCAGGTCGACAGCGTCGGCGTCTTCTCGCCCAAGCACACCGAAATGCCCGATCTGAAGGCCGGTGAAGTGGGCTTCATCATCGCCGGCATCAAGGAAATCCTCGGTGCTCCGGTCGGTGACACCCTGACCCTCAGCGCCACCCCCGATGTGGCCATGCTGCCGGGCTTTCAGCGGGTCAAGCCGCAGGTCTATGCCGGTCTGTTCCCGGTCAGCTCCGACGACTTCGAGGACTTCCGCGAAGCGCTGCAGAAGCTCACTCTCAACGACGCGGCCCTGCAATACGAGCCGGAAAGCTCCGAGGCCCTCGGCTTCGGCTTCCGCATCGGCTTCCTCGGCATGCTGCACATGGAGATCATCCAGGAGCGCCTGGAACGCGAATACGATCTCGACCTCATCACCACCGCGCCGACCGTGGTCTTCGAGGTGGTGCTCAAGGATGGCAGCACCATCTATGTCGACAACCCGTCGAAGCTGCCGGACCTGGCCTCCGTCGCCGAGATGCGCGAGCCCATCGTCCGCGCCAATATCCTGGTGCCCCAGGAGCACCTGGGCAACGTCATCACCCTGTGCATCGAGAAGCGTGGCGTCCAGCGCGACATGCAGTTCCTCAGCAGCCAGGTGCAGGTCAGCTACGACCTGCCGATGAACGAGGTGGTGCTGGACTTCTTCGACCGCCTCAAGTCGGTGAGCCGTGGCTATGCCTCGCTGGACTACAGCTTCGATCGCTTCGAAGCCGCCAGCCTGGTCAAGCTCGATGTCCTCATCAACGGCGAGAAGGTCGACGCCCTGGCCCTGATCGTCCATCGTGACAAGGCGCACTACAAGGGTCGCGCCCTGACCGAGAAGATGAAGGAATTGATTCCCAGGCAGATGTTCGACGTGGCGATCCAGGCGGCGATCGGCGGTCAGATCGTCGCTCGTACCACCGTCAAGGCGCTGCGCAAGAACGTTCTGGCCAAGTGCTACGGCGGTGACGTCTCCCGTAAGCGCAAGCTGCTGGAAAAGCAGAAGGCGGGCAAGAAGCGCATGAAGCAGGTCGGTAGCGTGGAGATTCCTCAGGAGGCCTTCCTGGCCGTGCTCAAGGTGGATAGCTGAAGCCCATGTCTTTGAACTTCCCTCTGTTGCTGGTTCTCGCGGTCGCCGTCTGCGGCGCCCTGGCCCTCATCGACCTGCTGGTGCTCGCACCGCGTCGTCGCAAGGCGATCCAGACCTACGGGCAGCAGGTCAGCGAGCCCGATCCGGCGGTACTGGAGCAGTTGAACAAGGAGCCGGCGCTGGTCGAGTACGGAAAGTCCTTCTTTCCTGTCCTGGCCATCGTGCTGATCCTGAGGTCGTTCCTGGTTGAGCCCTTCCAGATTCCGTCGGGCTCCATGAAGCCGACCCTGGAAGTGGGCGATTTCATCCTGGTGAACAAATTCGCCTATGGCATTCGCCTGCCGGTGATCGATCTCAAGGTCATCCCGATCGGCGATCCCCAGCGTGGTGACGTCATGGTGTTCCGCTATCCCAGCGATCCCAGCGTCAACTACATCAAGCGCGTCATCGGGGTGCCGGGGGATACCATCCGCTACACCAGCGACAAGCAGCTGTACGTTAACGGCCAGCGCGTCAGCGAGGAGCTGGTGGGCGACGAGCCGGGTTCGCTGGGCAGCGTCAAGCTGTTCAAGGAGCAACTGGGCAAGGCCGAGCACCTGATTCGCGAAGAGATGACCCGCTACCGCATGGAACCCGACCACGAGTGGAAGGTGCCTGCCGGTCACTACTTCATGATGGGTGACAACCGCGACAACTCCAACGACAGTCGCTACTGGGACGATCCCAGCATTCCCCGTGACCTGCTCGGCATGGTTCCCGACCGCAACATCGTCGGCAAGGCCTTCGCCGTCTGGCTGAGCTGGCCGGAGCCCAAGCTGCAGAGCATGCCCACCCTGTCTCGCGTAGGTATCATCAGATGAATGAACGCAGAGTGCCTGGTCGTCCGTCGCGTCAGCAGGGGCTGTCGTTTCTCGGTGGTCTGCTCGCACTCTGCATCATCGCTTTCCTGGCCAGTACGGCCATGAAACTCGCGCCCCATTACCTGGACTACAATGCTCTGACCAAGGTCATCGAATCCATCGGCGACAATCCCGATAACCAGATTCGCAGCGTGTCCGACGTCTACAGCTATGTGGGGAAGGGGATGCAGGTAAACGACATCCGTGATCTCGATCTGCAAAAGGCCATGCGCGTCGAAGCCGAAGGCAATCACCTGCAGATCCACCTCGACTATGAAAAACGTGAACACCTGATCCGCAACATCGATCTGGTCGTTCGTTTCAATCGTGATTTCCGTATAAATCTCCCGTGACTTTATCTCTAGATCGCCTCGAGCGTCGGCTGGGTTATACCTTCAAGGACCCGGACCTGATGCTGCTCGCCCTCACGCACCGCAGCTTTGCCGGTCGCAACAACGAACGCCTGGAATTTCTCGGCGACGCCATCCTCAACTTCATCATCGGCGAAGCCCTCTACGATCACTTCCCCCAGGCCCGCGAAGGTCAGCTGTCCCGCCTGCGGGCCAAGCTGGTGAAGGGCGAGACCCTGGCGCTGCTGGCTCGCAGTTTCGAACTGGGTGATTACCTACGCCTGGGCTCCGGTGAACTCAAGAGCGGTGGCTTTCGCCGCGAATCCATCCTCGCCGATGCCATGGAAGCTCTGATTGGCGGCATCTATCTGGATGCCGGCATGGACGCCGCCAAGGATCGGGTCATGGCCTGGCTCGGGCCGCAACTACGCGAGTTGACGCCGGTGGATACCAACAAGGATCCCAAGACCCGGCTGCAGGAGTTCCTCCAGGCACGCGCCTGCGACCTGCCACGCTACGAGGTGGTCGCCATCGAAGGAGAGCCCCATTGCCGGGTCTTCTTCGTCGAATGCGAGATCGCCATGCTCAATGAGAAAACGACGGGGCAGGGCGTCAGTCGCCGCATCGCCGAACAGATAGCTGCCTCGGCGGCCTTGATCGCCCTGGGCGTGGAGAATGGTCATGAATGATGAGCTGAAGGCATCGCGCTGCGGCTACGTAGCCATCGTGGGTCGCCCCAACGTCGGCAAGTCCACGCTGCTCAACCATATCCTCGGACAGAAGCTGGCCATCACCTCGCGCAAGCCGCAGACGACCCGGCACAACATGCTCGGCATCAAGACCGAGGGTGAGGTGCAGACCATCTATGTGGATACCCCTGGTCTGCACAAAGAAAACCAGAAGGCGCTCAACCGCTTCATGAACAAGACGGCCGTCACCGCCCTGCGCGATGTGGATGTCGTGGTGTTCGTGGTCGACCGTACCCGCTGGACCGACGAAGACCAGATGGTGCTGGAGCGGGTCCGCTTCGTGAAGTGCCCGGTGCTGCTCGCCGTCAACAAGATGGATCGCCTGGAAGACAAGGCCGACATGCTGCCGCACCTGCAATGGCTGCAGGAGCAACTGCCGGAAGCGACGCTCATTCCGGTTTCCGCCCAGCACGGGCACAATCTCGATGCCCTCGAGGAGCTGGTGGCCGAGCGCCTGCCGGAAGGCGACCACTTCTTCCCCGAAGACCAGATCACCGACAGATCCAGTCGCTTCCTGGCGGCCGAGTTGATTCGCGAAAAGATCATGCGTCAGTTGGGGGCGGAATTGCCCTATCAGGTCGCCGTCGAGATCGAGGAATTCAAGTACGAGAACGGAGTGTTGCACATCCATGGCCTGATCCTGGTCGAGCGCGATGGCCAGAAGAAGATCCTCATCGGTCAGGCTGGCGAGCGCATCAAGCGCATCGGCCAGGAAGCCCGCCAGGACATGGAAACCCTGTTCGACGCCAAGGTCATGCTCAATCTCTGGGTCAAGGTCAAAGGCGGCTGGTCCGATGACGAGCGCGCCCTGCGCTCTCTGGGTTACTCCGACCTCTAGCGATGCAGGCGTCCGAGCCGCTGTTCGTCCTGCATGCGCGCCCTTATCGGGAAAGCAGTGCACTGGTGGATGTGTTCGGCGCCTTCGGCCGGGTCCGCACGGTGTTGCGCGCGGCCCGCTCCCGTTCCGGAAGTCTGGCCAGGCCCTTCATTCCCCTCGAAGCCCAGCTCAGCGGGCGCGGGGAGCTGAAGAATCTGCAGAAGGTGGCGGCCCTGGCGCCGCCTTTTCTACTCCAGGGGCAGGCGCTGTTCAGTGGCTTCTATCTCAATGAGCTGCTGGTCAGGCTGCTACCCGCCGAAGATCCCTATCCCGCCCTCTTCGAGCTCTATGGTCTGACCCTCGCTGCCCTGGTCCAGGGTCGTCCTGTCGAACCCCTGCTGCGCACCTTCGAATGGCGTCTGCTTGATCTGCTGGGCTATGGCTTCTCGCTGTCCCTGACCCTGGATGGCCAGGCCATTGACGCCCAGCGCCTCTATCGCTTCATTCCGGACCAGGGCTTCGAGCCCGTCGACGAGGTACGCCCGGGTTGTCTGGCCGGCGCGGAAATCCTAGCACTGGAGCGTGGCGAATGGGACGATCCTACGGTAGTCCGCGCTGCCAAGCGCCTGATGCGCCAGGCCCTGGCGCCGCACCTGGGCAGCAAACCCCTCATGAGTCGCGAATTGTTCGCCAAGCCAAGTGAATAAGCCATGAAAGACTTCAGTCGTGTTCTGTTGGGCGTCAACATCGATCATGTCGCCACCCTGCGTCAGGCGCGGGGTACCCGCTATCCCGATCCGGTCAAGGCGGCGCTGGACGCCGAGGAGGCGGGAGCGGATGGCATCACCCTGCATCTGCGCGAGGACCGTCGCCATATCCAGGAGCGGGATGTCCGCCTGCTGCGTGACCTCCTGCAGACCCGCATGAATCTCGAAGTGGCCCTGACGGCTGAAATGCTGGCATTCGCTCGCGAGATCCGTCCCGAGCACGTCTGCCTGGTGCCTGAACGCCGGGAAGAACTGACCACCGAAGGTGGCCTGGATGTAGTGGGGCAGGTCCAGCGTATCCGCGACGCCATCGCTGCACTGCCCGCTTCGGAAGTATCCCTCTTTATAGATCCCGATCTGCAGCAGATCCAGGCGGCCAAGGACAGTGGTGCTCCGGTGATCGAACTCCACACCGGTCGCTACGCCGAAGCGGAGACCCAGGAAGAGCAAGCCCATGAGCTGCAGCGGCTGGCCAAGGCGGTGGAATTCGCCACTGGCCTCGGGCTGGTGGTCAATGCCGGCCATGGCCTGCACTACCACAATGTCCAACCCATCGCGGCGCTGCCGGGCATCAACGAACTGAACATCGGCCATGCCATCGTCGCCCAGGCCGTCTTCGTCGGCTTCAAGCAGGCGGT
>NZ_CP145723.1:972500-2102500 GCF_036884265.1 Pseudomonas benzopyrenica
GAAAGTAGGTCTTAGTGATCCGGTGGTTCTGTATGGAAGGGCCATCGCTCAACGGATAAAAGGTACTCCGGGGATAACAGGCTGATACCGCCCAAGAGTTCATATCGACGGCGGTGTTTGGCACCTCGATGTCGGCTCATCACATCCTGGGGCTGAAGCCGGTCCCAAGGGTATGGCTGTTCGCCATTTAAAGTGGTACGCGAGCTGGGTTTAGAACGTCGTGAGACAGTTCGGTCCCTATCTGCCGTGGACGTTTGAGATTTGAGAGGGGCTGCTCCTAGTACGAGAGGACCGGAGTGGACGAACCTCTGGTGTTCCGGTTGTCACGCCAGTGGCATTGCCGGGTAGCTATGTTCGGAAGAGATAACCGCTGAAAGCATCTAAGCGGGAAACTTGCCTCAAGATGAGATCTCACTGGAGCCTTGAGCTTCCTGAAGGGCCGTCGAAGACTACGACGTTGATAGGTCGGGTGTGTAAGCGCTGTGAGGCGTTGAGCTAACCGATACTAATTGCCCGTGAGGCTTGACCATATAACACCCAAACAATCTGACCGCAGGTCAGAGCGTGAGGAAGACGACGCCGAAAACGGGCGCGTGGGTTCGCAAGACCCAAGACGAGTTGTCTACTTCGATCACCGACCCAATTGGGCTAGCCAGGTAAGCTTCAACGCCTGGCCAGCCAACCGAATTGCTTGACGAACATAGAGCATTGGAACCACCTGATCCCTTCCCGAACTCAGAAGTGAAACGATGCATCGCCGATGGTAGTGTGGGGTTTCCCCATGTGAGAGTAGGTCATCGTCAAGCGCCTAACACCCAGCACCCCCGCTCAGATCACTCTGGCGGGGGTGTTGTCTTTGGGGCGGAAGAAAGTCGAACGGAGTTCGAGGATGCCGTTGCTGAAATTGCTGAGTGATGGAAAATTTCATTCCGGCGTCGAGCTTGGTGAGGCCTTGGGCGTCTCCAGAAGTGCCATCTGGAAGCGGCTGAAGACGCTGGAAGATGACCTGGGCGTCGAGGTGTTCAAGGTTCCGGGGCGGGGTTACCGCCTGGAAGAGCCCCTGTCGCTGCTCGATGCCGAACGGATCGCGGGGGAGGGTGGTTGGCCGGTAGCGGTCCTGGCTTCCATCGACTCCACCAATGCCGAGGCACAACGCCGTTTGCAACAACAGCAGCAACCGCCGTTCGCCTTGTTGGCCGAGCATCAGCAGGCCGGACGTGGCCGGCGTGGCCGCGCCTGGGTCAGTCCCTATGGCAAAAATCTCTATCTCACCGCCGTGGTCTCCAGCCAGGGCGGGATCCAGAAGCTGCAGGCCTTGAGCCTGACCATGGGCCTGGCGGTGATCCGTACCCTGCAACAGCTGGGAGTGGAGGATGCCTGGCTGAAGTGGCCCAACGACGTCCTGGTTCGTGGTCGCAAGCTGGCCGGTATCCTCATCGAATTGTCGGGTGATCCGCAGGACGTCTGCCAGGCCATCATCGGCATCGGTATCAACGTCAACATGCGCATGGCCAACGACATCGATCAGCCATGGATTTCCATGGCCGAGGTCCTGGGCGGTCTGCAGGATCGCAACCAGGTCGCCAGTCTGCTGCTGCGGGAGATCGACAGCCTGTGGCAGATTCACCGCCAATCCGGATTCGCCGCCCTGCGCGGCGAGTGGGAGCGTTATCATGGCTGGCAAGGTCGAGCGGTAACCCTGTCTTCGGGGGTTCGCTGTATTCAGGGCACAGTGGCAGGAGTTGCCGAAGATGGGGCTATCCTCATGCGCGTAGATGGGCAGATACAGGCATTCAGCGGTGGCGAATTGAGCCTGAGCCTAGATCATGATTCTTGAACTCGATTGCGGTAACAGCCTGATCAAGTGGCGACTGCTCTCCGCGGGAGCCGAAGTGGTCGACACCGGCATCGTCGACAGCGACGACGCCCTGATCGCGGCCCTGTCCCAGCCGGATACTCCCACCCTGGCGGCCTGTCGGTTGGTCAGCGTGCGCAGCGACGAAGAGACCCAGCAGCTCAAGGAGCGGTTGACGGCGACCTTCGCCATCCCCTGTCACCAGGCCGTGCCGGTAGAGGTGTGGAATGGTGTGCGCAATGGCTATCGGGATCATCAGCGTCTGGGTATGGATCGCTGGCTGGTGATCCTGGCCGCGGTGCAACTGGCCGAGGGCAAGGCCTGCGTGGTCCTGGATCTGGGCACTGCGGTGACGGCCGATCTGGTCGACGCCCAGGGTGAGCATCAGGGCGGGTTCATCTGTCCGGGGATTCCGTTGATGCGTCGGGAACTGCAGACCCATACCCGTCGGATCCGCTACGATCCACATTGGGCCAGTGGTGAACGCTACGAGGCGCCGGGACGTACGACCATCGAGGCCGTGGAGCGTGGGTGTCTGTACATGCTCAAGGGCTTTGTCCGCACCCAGTACGAACTAGCTCAGGAGATGTTCGCCGAAGGCTGCGAGGTGTTTCTGACCGGGGGTGACGCGGAACTGGTCAAACATGTCGTTCCGGGCGCGCGGATCGTGCCCGATATGGTGTTTGCTGGATTGGCTTTGGCGTGTCCGCTCGAGAACGAATGATGCGTTGGTTGTTTCTGCTATTGATGGTTTTGAACGTTTTCTACTACATATGGCATCAACAGCAGGTGCCTTTGCTAGGTAAGGAAATCGCCCCTCTGACGCTGTACAAAGGCGAGCGTGAAAACATTCGTCTGTTGAACGAGACGGCATCTGGTGACGCTGCACGGCGTCAGTGACGGCGGTACCCTTCGATGAGGAGCGAAGATGCTGACGCTAGGTAATCTCTGCCTGTTGCTGGGCGCAGTCGGCATCGGTCTGTGGTTTTGGCACGCCCACGGCATTCGCGAGCAGGCACTGGTGCTGGCCGAGCAGGAGTGTCGTCGCCGCAAGGTCACGCTGCTCGATGGCGCCGTGGCCTTTTCCCGTTTTCGCTGGCTGGCCGATGCCAAGGGCCGCAAGCGCCTGGCGCGGTTGTTCTCCTTCGAATTCACCGTGACGGGAGAGGAGCGACTCGACGCCTCTCTGGCCCTGTTCGGCAAGACGCTGGCCAAGGTCGAGTTCGCGCCTTTCGTGGTACCCGAGGTCGAACGCCCGGCGGCGGATTCGGTGGTGGCTTCGGCCCCTGCCTATCAGGCCAAGCCCGAGCACGGCCAGGTGGTCTATCTGGATCAATGGCGACAGCGCCAGCGTACCGAGACTAACAGGCGCCAGGAGCCGGAGTGATCCCCGGCACTATCTCCTGATATTTTTTCCTTCCGTAGTCTGACGGTCAGTTCCGGCTGATCCGTTCTGGCTTTCTGCTTCTTTTCATGTGATCCCTGATGTTCAGCCCTCTCGTTACCTTTCCTGCGCTCTATTTCGCCACCCTCCTGATGTTGGCCGGCTCCGGTCTGTTCACCACCTATATCGGTCTGCGACTGACTGAGCAGGGGGCAGGGGATTTCTGGACCGGCGCCCTGATGGCGGCCTACTACTTCGGGCTGGTGTGCGGCGGCAAGTTCGGCCATCGGCTGATCGCCAGTGTCGGCCATATCCGTTCCTATGTGGCCTGCGCCGGTGCGGCCACCGTTACCGTGCTCATTCACGCCCTGATCGACGACCTGAACGTCTGGATCGCGCTGAGATTCATCATGGGCGTGGTGATGATGAATCAGTACATGGTGATCGAGAGCTGGCTCAACGAGCAGGCGGAGAATCACCAGCGCGGCAAGGTGTTTGCCGGCTACATGGTGGCGGTGGACCTGGGGCTGGTGATCGGCCAGGCGCTGCTGGCTTGGCATCCGCAACTCGACTACAAGCCGCTGTTGCTGGTGGCCATCTGCTTCGCCTCTTGCCTGATTCCTCTGGCGATGACGCGGCGGGTGCACCCGGCCAAGCTGGTGGCGGCGCCGCTGGAGATCCGCTTCTTCTGGCAGCGGGTGCCCCAGTCACTGGTGACCATCTTTACCGCAGGCCTGCTGGTGGGGGGCTTCTATGGCCTGGCACCGGTGTTCGCCAGTCGCAGTGGCCTGGATACGGCGCAATCGAGCTTCTACGTCGGGCTGTGCATCGTCGCGGGCTTCTGCGCCCAGTGGCCGCTGGGCTGGCTGTCGGATCGACTCGACCGCTGCAAGCTGATCCGCGCCAATGCGGTGCTCCTGTGCCTGGCGGCGGTACCGCTGTGGGGACTGATCACCTTGCCCTATCCCTGGTTGCTGGCTGCGGGCTTCGTCTCGGGCATGCTGCTGTTCACCCTCTATCCGCTGGCGACCGCCTTTGCCAACGACCACGTCGAGCCCGAACGGCGGGTGGAACTGTCGGCGATGCTGCTGACCACCTATGGCGTCGGTGCCTGCATCGGGCCGCTGCTGGCCGGCGCGGCCATGGAGCATTTCGGCCCGGGCACCTTCTATGTGCTGACCTCGGCCTATGCGCTGATCCTGATCGTCTTCGTGCAGCCCCGGTTCGTCAGTGGCGAGCACCGGCTGGACGCGGCACCGCTGCATCATGTGGCCATGCCGGATTCCGTCAGTCCGATGGCAGCGGCGCTGGATCCGCGTATCGACGAGGTGCCGCAGGAAATGGTGGTGGAGGCCCCCGCCAGCATCGGACCGGGTAGCGAGAAGACCTGATAGGCGAGCCCGGCGCGAGGCCGGGCAGGAAGGAGCGGGTAGCGCTTAGGCCTGACGGGTCTGGCCGGGCTTGATCAGGCGGTCCAGGGTCTGGGCCGAGCCGTTTTCGGCCAGGGCGCCCTCCTGCAGACGATGCTGCTGATGCTCGATCAGTCGACCCACGGGACGCTGACCGCTTTCTTCGGCCACTTCGTCGCCACCGAGACGCTGTTGCTGGTCTTCGATCACCTGGCCCAGGGGACGCAGACTGGACTCTTCGGCGATCCGGCGGTCCTGCAGTTGGCGTTGCTGCTGCTTGATGACTTCACCCAGCGGACGCAGGCTGGATTCTTCGGCCAGGGTGCGCTGCTGCAGGCGCTGCTGCTGTTGCTTGATCAGATGGCCTAGCGGACGCTGGCTGGATTCCTCGGCGATCTGGGTGGCAGGGCTGGGGGTGAAGGAGAAGTCCTGGGCGAAGGTGTTCAGGGCCAGGGCGGTCAAGGCGAAACCGAAGGCGATACGCAGGTTCATGATGGTGTCCTCTGGGGAAACTGTGCTGGAGTGAGTTCAGTATCCCGAGCAGGACCGCTCGAAAAAAATAGACTGGCGAGATAGTGACTATCAGCGCCGTCGATGCCTTTCAAAAAACCTCTAGCCTCCCGTCGATGATTCCTGCTTTTCCGCTTCGCTCAGGTGCGTGCCACCGAACAGCTCGCGCAGAGCGGCGGCATAGGCACGTGTGCCTATCACCATGCTGTTGGAATGGGTGCCGCCCGGGATCAACAGCAGCCGCTTGGGGGGTTGCGCGGCGGCATAGAGGGCCTCGCTGAAGCGGGGCGGCACATAGCGGTCGTCGCTGCCGTGAACGATGAGCACCGGGATATGGATCTCCGGGATCTTGTCCAGGGAATCGAATTTCTCCGTCATCAGCCAGCGCAGGGGAAAGCGGGTGTCGACCACCGCCGAGGCGGCATCGGCCAGGGTGGTGAAGGTGGATTCGATGATCAGACCGGCCGCGGCGGGATAGTCGCCCGTGGGATCCCCGTCGCGGGCGATGCGCCAGGCCAGATCCACCGCCACGGCGCCACCCAGGGAATGGCCATAGAGGTATCTCTTGCGCGGATCGGGCTGCAGGCTCTGCAGGTGCTTCCAGGCGACCCGGGCGTCCTGGTAGACGCTGCGTTCGGAGGGAACGTCGCCAGGACTTTCGCCAAAGCCGCGATAGTCGATGGCCAGCACCGAGTAACCCAGTTGTCGCAGGGTGGCGATGCGCCGGACCTGGGCGGTGAGATTCCAGCGGGTGCCGTGCAGATAGAGCAGGGTGGGGGCGTCCGGGCGCCGGGCGGGCCACCACCAGGCATGCAGGTAGTCGGTGCCGGTCAGACCGTCCGGGACCGGCAGATTGAACTGGCGGACGCCTTCCGGCACCCCGGTGAACCAGCTGGCATTGCCGGGCTCGATGCTGAACACCCATTGACGTTCGCGGTAGGCCAGTTCCGAGCAGCCATAGGGGACCCCGACACCCACCAGCAGGGTGACGAAGAGCAGCGGGATCAGGCGACGGCGGAGCAGGGTGGCAAGGGGCATGGGTTTCTCTGGATACCGGAAGACGCAGGGTAGGGGCGTTCGTCGCCTGGCGCGAACCCCCGTTTCGGTTGGGCAGTCATCCTAGAGACAGCGACTGCAGTGACCCCACACCTGAGGTGAGCCATGAGTGCTACGGCCAAGAAGAGCGATCCCGAACTCTGGGAAAAGGTGAAGAAAGAGATTACCGAGGGCGACAAGGGCGGCAAGCCCGGCCAATGGTCGGCGCGCAAGGCGCAACTGGCGTCCCAGGAGTACCAGAAGCGCGGTGGTGAATACCAGGGCGGCAAGGGCAAGGACAATCATCTGCAACAGTGGACCGACGAGAAGTGGGACACCCGCTCCGGCAAGAAATCCGAAGAGACCGGCGAACGCTATCTGCCGGAAAAGGCCCGGGATTCCCTGAGCAAGGAAGAGTACCAGCGCACCACCGCCAAGAAGCGTCGCGACACCCGCCGCGGCAAGCAGCATTCCAAGCAGCCGGCCGATGTGGCGCGCAAGACGGCGACCGCGCGTGAGTCGGGTCTGGCCGGTCTGACCAAGGACGAATTGATGAAGCGTGCCGCGCGTCGCGAGGTGCGGGGCCGGTCGCGCATGAAGAAAGACGAACTGGTGAAGGCGTTGCAAAAGGCAGGTGAAAAATGAGCACCAAGAAGGCTTCCAACGACGACAAGAAAGACGACAGGAAAGAGGTTCGCAGCGAATTCAAGCAGGTGGTCAACATGACCCGCAGCCAGCTGCGCAAATGGCTCAGCGGAGATACCAGCAAGGGTGTGGGCATGACCAAGGGCGGCAAGAAGGTCACGGCCGCCAACGATGGCAAGGCGGTCGGCCATGCCATGGGTGAGCGCATCCTGGAGCTCAAGGGCAAGCGCCAGGCCGAGCTGGAAGACGATGACTACCAGGCCATGCGCAAGGTCATCGGCTATGTGCATCGCCATCTCAAGCAGCGACCGGAGGGCGATATCGAAGACTCGCGCTGGCGTAAGTCGCTGATGAACTGGGGCCATGATCCCCTGCGTGACAAGCGCAGTGCCTGATCCCGACGAACCGCAGCCCAGGCTGCGGTTTTTCGTTGCTAGGGAGTGACTGGCCGAATTTGTGGGCAACTGTGACGCCGCAGCGCGGACGCAAAGGAGTAGGGTAGCCGCCTATCTATCTAAAATCCTTCAAGGAGTTGGGAATGGCACCCCGGGATCTGTTGCTGGCATTGGTCGTCATCCTGGCCTGGGGGGTGAATTTCGTCGTCATCAAGGTTGGCCTGCATGGCGTACCGCCCATGTTGCTGGGCGCCCTGAGATTCTGTCTGGCGGCTTTTCCCGCCATTCTCTTCGTACGGCGGCCCCAGGTGTCCTGGCAGCTGCTGCTGGCCTACGGCCTGACCATCTCGCTCGGCCAGTTCGCCTTCCTGTTCTCGGCCATGTACGTGGGGATGCCAGCGGGGCTGGCCTCGCTGGTATTGCAGGCCCAGGCCTTCTTTACCCTGGCCTTCGCCGCGACCTTCCTGGGTGAGAAGGTACGGCGGGCGAGTCTGGTCGGGCTGCTGGTGGCGGCCCTGGGGCTCTTGCTGATCGGTACCGAGCATGGCGTCACCATGACCCTGGCCGGTTTTCTGCTGACCCTGGCGGCGGCGGCCATGTGGGGCCTGGGCAATATCGTCACCAAGAAGATCGGCAAGGTGGACATGCTCGGCCTGGTGGTCTGGGGCAGCCTGATTCCGCCCATCCCCTTCTTCCTCCTGTCGTTGCTGCTGGAAGGCCCGGAACAGATCGCCACGGCGCTAACGTCGCTGTCGGGCGGCTCGGTCTTTGCCATCGTCTACCTGGCCTTTATCGCCACCCTGGTCGGCTACGGCATCTGGAGCCGGCTGCTGTCGCGCTATCCGGCGGGCCAGGTGGCGCCCTTTTCGCTGTTGGTGCCGGTGGTGGGGCTGACTTCGGCCGCGGTGCTGCTGGGGGAGCAGATGACCATCCAGCAAGCGGTAGGTGGCCTGGCGGTCATGCTCGGCCTGTTGATCAATGTCTTTGGCGGTCGCTGGCTGGATGCGCGGGACAAGGCCTCAGCCTCTGCATGATGTTGCACGTTTATAAATGATTGTGCATGATCTGCTGATCCTCCAGGAGTATCAGCATGACTGCATCCATCCACCTCCCCGAAGAACGCCAGGCCGCGATCCTGGGCCTGTTGCGTGAGCAGGGCCGGGTCCTGTCGGCCGAACTGGCCGCCACCTGGGGCATTTCCGAAGACAGCGTACGTCGCGACCTGCGTGAACTGGCCCGCCAGGGCCTGTGCCGCCGGGTGTACGGTGGGGCGCTCTCGCTGCTGACACCGCCGCAGGCACTGCCGGCGCGGATCAGCCAGGACGAGACGGCCAAGCAGGCGCTGGGCCACGCCGCGGCCAGGCTGGTACAGCGGGGGCAATTGCTGCTGCTGGATGCCGGCTCGACCAACCTGGCCATCGCCCAGGCGCTGCCCACGGATCTCGACCTGACCGTGGCCACCAATGCGCCGGTGATCGCCACGGCGCTGCTGCAGCGGCCGGGCATCCGGGTGCTGATGATCGGCGGCCTGGCTGCGCCGCAGTCCGGCGCCTGCCTGGGCGCCCGGGCCCTGCGTGACCTGCGTGGCGTGCGCGCCGACCTGGCCTTTCTCGGGACCTGCGCCCTGGCGGTGGAAACCGGGGTGACCGGCTTCGACCTGGAGGAGGCCGAGTTCAAGGCGGCCGTGGCCGAACAGAGCGCCCAGGTCGCCGTCGCGGTGACCGCCGAAAAGCTCGACAGCGTGGCCTTCTATCACGTGCTCCGGCTCGATCAGCTGAACCATCTGGTGTTGGAGCCGGGGTTGAGCGAGGAGCGCCTGCAGCCCTATCGCGATGCCGGCCTGCACCTGCATTCGCTCGCTAGCGACCGCTGATCTCTCGCCCAAGGATTCCCATGACCTCTGCCGTACTGCGTCGCCAACGCCGCGCCACCTTTACCGTCTTTCTCGCCAATGGTTGCGGGATCGGTGGCTGGGCGGCCGCCATTCCCGAACTCAAGCGCGATCTGGCGCTGGGCGACGGCCAGCTGAGTCTGGTGCTGCTGGCGGTCGCCTTGGGCGCCCTGCTGACCATGCCCTTCGCCGGGGTGCTGGTGCCGCGCCTGGGCGGTACCGGACGCCTCACCCGGCTGAGCATCCTGGCCTTCGTACTGGTGCTGATCTGGCCTGGGGTGGCGCCGTCGCTGGGCTGGCTGCTGCCTTGCGCGCTGCTGCTCGGTGCCAGCAATGGCCTGATCGACGTGGCCATGAATGCCCATGCCAGCGATGTCGAAAGCCGCTGGAACGGCCCGCTGATGTCGTCCTTCCATGCCGCCTTCAGCCTGGGCGGATTTCTCGGTGCCGGCCTGGGGGCACTGGTGCTGCACCTGGGCGCCTCGGCGCTGGTGGTGTTGCTGGCCGCTGCCCTGGTGGCGCTGGTGCTGGCCTTGCCCGCGGCCCTGGCCCTGGACGAAGGCGATCGCAGTCCGGTGAGCCATGCCCTGCGGCTGCCGGATCGACGCGTGCTGGCGCTGGGGTTGATCGCCATGGGCTGCCTGATGCTGGAAGGGGCCATGACCGACTGGAGCGCCGTCTACCTGGGCCAGGTGGGCGGCGCGAGTCCGGTGGTGGCGACCCTGGGCTATGCGGCCTTTTCGCTGACCATGCTGGTGGGGCGGCTGTTCGGCGACGGCATCCGAGCTCGCTTCGGCGGCCCCCAGGTGATCGTTGGCGGGGCCTTGCTGGCGACCCTGGGGCTGGCCCTGGCGGTACTCCTGCCCGCACCCTGGACGGCGATCCTCGGTTTCGCGCTGGTCGGCCTGGGCCTGTCCAATGTGGTGCCCGCGGCCTTCAGCGCCGCCGGCCAGGTGGCCGAGACGCCGGCTGCGGGCATCGCCATGACCGCCACCGCCGGTTATCTCGGGTTCCTGCTCGGTCCGCCGCTGATCGGTGCCGTGGCGGGGCAGGTGGGCCTGCGTGGCAGTCTGTTGCTGCTGACCCTGATCGGGGTGGCGGTGGCGCTGCTGGCGCTACGCCAGCGCAAGGCATGACGTCTATTCAGGGAACCCCGCTGCGCTGCGCAGACCCAAGAGGGAACGGAAATCCAAGGAGGCGGCCATGACGCGCCCACGCAAGATCCTCGCCTGGCTGCTGGGAATCATCCTGCTGCTGTTCGTGCTGCTGCTGGTGGTCCTCGCCACCTTCGACTGGAATCGGCTCAAGCCGACCATCAACGAGCAGGTGTCGAGCGCCTTGCACCGGCCCTTCGCCATCGAGGGCAACCTGGGCGTGGTCTGGCATCGCGAGCCGGATCAGGGCGGCTGGCGCGCCTGGATTCCCTGGCCGCACATCGCCGCCGAGGACCTGACCCTGGGCAACCCGGACTGGGCCAAGGAAAAGACCTTCGTCCACCTCGACCGGGTGCAACTGCGGATCTCCCCGCTGGCACTGCTGGCCAAGCAGATCTATATCCCGCGCATCGACCTAAGCGGGCCGGTGGTCAATGCCCAGCGGCTGGCCGATGGGCGCAACAGCTGGACCTTCGAGACCGCCGAAAAGGATCCCAAGGCCGAGCCTTCGGCCTGGACCGTGGATATCGGCACCATCGGCTTCGACGCCGGCCAGGTCGGCTTCGACGATGCCCAGACCGCCACCCGGCTAAGGGCGCGGATCACCTCCCTGGATGCCCCCATCGCCTACGCCGATCTGGTCGGCAAGCAGGGCACTTCGCGCCAGCGCTCCCACGTCAAGCAGACCCAGCCCTTCCAGTTCGCCCTGGCGGTGGACGGCAGCTACAAGCAGGTCCCGGTCAGTGGCCGGGGCCAGATCGGCGGACTGCTGGCCCTACAGGACGCCGATGTACCTTTCCCCATCCAGCTCGATGCGCGGGCTGGCGAGACCCGCATCCAGGTCTTTGGCACCCTGACCGATCCGCGACGCCTGGGCGCCCTGGATCTGCACCTGGTACTGGAAGGCAAGAGTCTGGCGCAGCTCTATCCGCTGACCGGGGTCACCCTGCCGGAGACGGCGCCCTACGCCACCGATGGTCATCTCACGGTCAAGCTCAACGATCCGGCGGGCGCGCGCTTCAGCTATGAAGACTTCAACGGCCGGGTCGGCAAGAGCGATCTACATGGCGAGGTGCTGTTCACCGGTGGCAAGCCACGACCCAAGCTCAGCGGGACGCTGCGCTCCGATCAGTTGCTGTTCGAAGACCTGGCACCACTGATTGGCGCCGATACCAAGGAGCAGCAAGCCGCCAAGGGCGAAACCAGCCAGCAGCCGACGACCAAGGCGCTGCCCGTGTCCGAGTTTCGCACCGATCGGTGGCGCGCCATGGATGCCGATGTGCGTTTCACGGGTAAGCGCATCGTGCAGAACGCGCAGTTACCGATCACCGACCTCAACACCCATGTCCGCCTGACCGACGGGGTGCTCTTGCTCGACCCCCTGCGCTTCGGCGTGGCCGGTGGCGATCTGAACACCACAGTGCGCCTGGAAGGCGACAAGACGCCGCTGCAAGGGCGGGTCGATCTGCACGTGCGCCGGGTCAAGCTGAACCAGCTGTTCCCTACCGTGGAGACCATGAAGCGAAGCATGGGTGAGCTCAATGGCGATGCCACCCTGAGCGGCACTGGCAATTCGGTGGCGGCGCTGCTCGGCACCAGCAACGGCGAACTCAAGCTGTTGATGAACGACGGCCGCATCAGCCGCAGCCTGATGGAGCTGGCCGGACTCAACGTCGGCAACTACCTGGTCGATCGGTTGTTCGGCGATGACGAGGTGGAGATCAATTGCGCGGTCGCCGATCTCGACTTCAAGAAGGGCCTGGTGCAGCCCCAGGTCTTCGTGCTCGACACCGAGAACGCCCTGATCAACATCACCGGCACCATCAACCTGGCAAGCGAGCGACTGGATCTGACCGTCGATCCCCACAGCAAGGGCCTGCGCATCTTTTCCCTGCGCTCGCCACTTTATGTGCGGGGCACCCTGAAGAATCCCGCGCCGGGGGTGAAGGCACTGCCCCTGGCGGCCCGTGGCGCGGCAGCGGCGCTGCTCGCCACCTTCGCGGCACCGGCGGCCGGTCTGCTGGCGCTGGTGGCGCCCAGCAACGAGCAGGGTGCCCAGTGCAGTGCGTTGTTGCAACAGATGCGCACAGGGCGTTGAACTCCTGCGCTAGAGCCGGTTCGTGCGCCTTGACAGACGACCGTTCGGCGGCGTCTGACGGGTGGAAAAGAACCGCTCTGGTTGCCCAGGCTCTATAGAAATAACCCGAGTCGGGCAGCCTTTTCGCGGAGATCCCTCATGCGTGACGACACCGATAGCCATTACGAAATCCACTATAAATTGCTGGGCGAAAGCTATACCGACCGTATCAGCAATCTGGACGTGCCCATCACCGACGTGGTCCGTGACTTGGCCTGTCGGCACCTGGATGCGATCAACGACGAGCGCTTCCACCTGGCCGACATCGAGTCCGGTCAGGCGCTGGTGGCGCTGCACGATGTGTCCATCCATCGCGTCGCACCGGAAGCCCCATGAAGCGGCTACTGAGCGGTGGGTTGCTGGCCCTGACCCTGACGGGGCTGGCGGCCTGTTCCACCGAGACGGTAGTGACCCTGCAGGACGGTACCCAGTACATCACCGAAGATCGTCCCAACACCAAGACGGCCGACGGCTTCTATGAATTCACCGATGTGGCGGGTCGTCACGTGCGGGTGAAGGCAGCCGATGTAGCCACCATCAAGGCGGAAGACTAGGCCTTGCCTGACCTTCGCTCGGCGACTTTTCAAACAGGTCCTTCCCTGGAGACTGCCATGCCCCGCGGCGACAAATCCAAGTACAGCGACAAACAGGAACGCAAGGCCGAGCACATCGAGGAGAGCTACGAGAAAAAGGGCGTTTCCAAGGATGAAGCCGAAGCGCGGGCCTGGGCGACGGTGAACAAGCAGTCCGGCGGTGGCGAGAAGGCGGGTTCCGGCAAGGCTAAGAGCGGCACTGCCAAAAGCGCGGACCGCAAGGATTCCGCCAGGCGGGCGGTGGCGACCAAGCAAGGCCAGTCGCCCAACAGCGGTCGCGCCTCGGCGCGGCGTTCGCGCACTGGCAGCACCTCGCTAAGTGACCTGACTCGCGAGGAACTGGTCAAGAAGGCGGCCGAGCAGAACATTCGCGGTCGGTCGCGAATGAAGAAGGACGAGTTGATTCGTGCCTTGAGCTGATATTCCGACGCGCACAAAAGAGCCATACCACGCTGGAAGCCAAACAACGCCACGTTCTCTTCAAGGAGACGAGGCGTTTTTTCTTAGCTGGCGGGCATGAGAACCCGGCGCTCGGCGCGATAGAAAAGCGCTTGGTGATGGATAGGGCAGTAACGGGTGACACTTGGATCTGGCTTTAGACCTGCTATCGCGGCCATGGGCCGCTCCTACAAACACGAGCGTCACACGGGCGCCACCGTAGGAGCGGCCCATGGCCGCGATAAGACGTTGCTCCTACGATGCTCTGACTGTAGGAACGGCCGTGATCGGCTGCTTCTTTGCCTGGCGTTTAGCTGGGTAGCAGACGGCAGGTGAGGCTCTTGATGTAGCGGGTTTCCGGGATGGCCGGGTGCACCGGGTGATCCGGGCCCTGGGCACCGCGTTCGAGGATCTGCAGGTTGCGATCCAGATGGCGGGCGCTGCCGAGCAGGATGTTTTGCAGGTCGTCTTCGGGCAGGTGCATGGAGCAGGAGGCGCTGACCAGGATGCCGTCCTTGTTCAGCAGCCGCATGGCCTGTTCGTTGAGGCGACGATAGGCGGCCTCGCCGTTCTTCAGGTCCTTGCGCTTCTTGATGAAGGCTGGCGGGTCGGCGACGATGACGTCGAATTTCTCTTCACCGGCCTTGAGCTCCTTGAGCGCTTCGAAGACATCGCCCTCGACGCACACCAGCTTCTCCGCCAGGCCGTTGAGGGTGGCGTTGCGTTCCACGCCGTCGAGGGCAAAGCCCGAGGCGTCCACGCACATGACTTCGCTGGCACCGAAGGCCGCGGCCTGCACGCCCCAGCCGCCGATGTAGCTGAACAGGTCGAGCACCCGCTTGCCTTCGACATAGGGCGCCAGGCGCGCACGATTCAGGCGGTGGTCATAGAACCAGCCGGTCTTCTGGCCTTCGCGGACCGGCGCCTCGAAGCGCACGCCGTTCTCTTCCAGCGCTACCCAGTCCGGTACCTCGCCGTAGGCCACTTCCACGTAGCTGGAAAGACCCTCGGCCGTGCGGGCGCTGCCATCGTTCTTCCACAGCACGCCCTGGGGCTTGAACACCTGCAGCAGGGCGGCGAGGATGGCCTCGCGCTGGCGCTCCATGGTCGCCGAGGCGATCTGCACCACCAGGATATCGTTGAAGCGATCCACCACCAGGCCGGGCAGGAAATCCGCATCGCCATAGACCAGGCGATAGCAGTGGCTGCCGAACAACCGCTCGCGCAGGCTCAGGGCGACCTTGAAGCGATGCACCAGCAGCGACTTGTCCAGCGGGTAGCCGGTGTCGCGGGAGAACAGGCGGGCGCAGATCAGGTTGTTGGGCGACAGCGCCACCAAGCCCAGCGGCTTGCCGCTGGTGGTTTCCAGGATGGCCTGGTCGCCCGGTTCGAAGGCGGTGAGCGGGGTGGCGACGACGTCCACCTCGTTGCTGTACACCCAGAGGTGCCCGGCGCGCAGACGGCGGTCGGCATTGGCTTTGAGGCGCAGGCGAGGCAGGGTCATGAATCACTCCAACGAAGGGGGCAAAAGCGCGGAATTATAGCGCAAAGCCACCTGCCTGGGCCGGCCGTCAGTCCCGCTGGCTGACCTCGATATCGCTCAGCCCGGCTTCCTGGGCGCGACGGGCGATGCTCGGCTGGGCATGGCGCTCCCAGGGCGCATCGACCACCACCTGGGGTTCCTCGACGTGCTTGATGAGCAATTGCAGCAGCGCTTCCTCCTCGGTGACCGGCTCGAAGCTCTCCAGCTCGTGGCTGAGTGGCTCGCCATTGAGGCGATAGCGGATCTGGTAACGGTGCAGGGTCTGCATGGGGGTACCTCGGCAGCGGGGGATAAGCGATGGACTCCGCCAGGCGGCCGCGGTTGCGTCAGAACCTGTTCACGATCTGCTGCGCGTCGGCCAAACGGCGTTGAAAACGCCCTGGAAGGCCAGCCCCGTCAGAATGCTCATTTACCACTTGTAAACTCGAGCGCGAGTCCGATCCGCTTCCTCAGGCATTTTCGTGGGGCCGCCTAGGCCTTGTTTGGCTCTAGCTCGCGAGATCGTGAACAGGTCCTCAGCCGCCGAGGGTATCGAGAATCGGGCAGTCGGGACTGGCGTCGCCATGGCAGCAGGACACCAGCTCGCCCAGGGTGCTGCGCAGGCGGGTCAGTTCGGCTATCTTCAGATCCAGCTCGGCGATGTGCCGTTTGGCCAGCGCCTTGACGTCGGCACTGGCACGCTGCCGGTCCTGCCAGAGGCTGAGCAGCTGGCGGATCTCCTCCAGGCTGAAGCCCAGTTCCCGCGAGCGGCGGACGAAAGCCAGCACCCGCAGATCCTCGGCGCCGTACTGGCGATAGCCGCTGTCGGTACGCCCGGCAGGCGCCAGCAGACCGATGCGCTCGTAGTAGCGCAGCATCTTGGCGGTGAGTCCGCTGGCCTTGGCGGCCTGGCCGATGTTCATGACGAGAGGTCTCCAGACGGGCGCCAGCGGCCCAGTAGCAGGGCATTGGCCAGGACACTGACGCTGGAAAAGGCCATGGCGGCGCCGGCATAGACCGGGTCGAGCAGGCCAAAGGCCGCCAGCGGCAGGCCGATGACATTGTAGACGAAGGCCCAGAACAGATTCTGGCGGATCTTACGCTGGGTACGCCGGGCGATGTCCAAGGCCGCCACCACCTGGCGTGGATCCTCCTGCAAGAGGGTGATGCCGGCGGCATGGCGCGCGGCGGCGGTGCCCGAGCCCATGGCGATGCCCAGTTCAGCGGCGGCCAGAGCGGGGGCGTCATTGAGGCCGTCGCCGACCATGGCGACGCTGCCCTGGGTCGCTTGCAGACGGGCGACCACCGTGGCCTTGTCGGCGGGCAGTACCTCAGCCTCCCACTGCGCGATGCCCAGCGCCGCGGCCACCTGGCGGGCGCTGCCGCGGTTGTCACCGGTCAGCAGCCAGCTGTCGATACCGTCATGGCGCAGCTGGGCGATGGCCGCGGCGGCACCCGGACGGATCTCGTCGCCAAAGGCCAGCAGGCCCAGCACCCGCGGTTGGGCGCCGGTTTCCAGCAGCCAGGACAGGGTCAGTCCCTGGTCTTCCCAGGCGCGAGCGGCGTCGGCCAGGGGGCCGGCGTCCAGCTGCCGTTCGGCCAGCAGGCGGGCATTGCCCAGCAACAGCGGCCGTCCTTGCCAACTGCCCTGGAGGCCGCGGCCGGGGAGGGCGCGGACGTCCTGGGCGGGCGGGGTGTCCAGGTCACGGTCACGACAGGCTAAAAGCACCGCTGCGGCCAGGGGGTGTTCGCTGCCGCGTTGCAGGCTGCCGGCCAGACTCAGCAACTCGGCTTCCTCGATGCCAGGCGCCGTGGCCAGGTGGCGCAGGCGCAACTGGCCGGCGGTCAGGGTGCCGGTCTTGTCGAAGACCACGGTGGTGATGCCTTGGGCGCGCTCCAGGGTTTCGGCGTCCTTGATCAGGATGCCGTGCCGCGCCGCCACCCCGGTACCGGCCATGAGCGCGGCAGGAGTAGCCAGGCCCAGGGCGCAGGGGCAGGCGATGACCAACACAGCGACGGCGGCGAGCAGGCTGGGCTCCAGGGCGTGACCGACCAGCAGCCAGCCGAGCAGGGTGACCAGCGCCAGGGCCACCACGACCGGGACGAACACCCGGCTGATGCGATCCACCAGTTGCTGGATGGGCGCCTTGGTGGCCTGGGCGTCTTCCACCAGGCGGATGATGCCGGCCAGCACCGTCTCGCCGCCCAGGGCGGTGACCTCGACCTGCAGATTGCCCTCGCCATTGATGGCGCCACCCACCACCTCGTCGCCGGGGCCCTTGGCGACCGGGCGGCTCTCGCCGGTGAGCAGGGCTTCATCCACCTGGCTTTCGCCTTGCAGGATGCGGCCATCGGCGGGGATGCGTTCACCCGGACGAAGCTGCATGCGATCGCCCAGGCGCAGCCGGTTGAGGGCGACCTCCTCTTCGTTGCCGTCGGCATCCAGGCGGCGGGTGCTTTCGGGGCGCAGAGCTTCCAGAGCGCGCAAGGCCGCGCCAGTACGGCGCTTGGCACGGGTCTCCAGATATTTGCCCAGGCGCACCAGGGCGATGACCATGGCCGCCGTCTCGAAGTAGAGATGGGGGCTGTCCTTGACCAGCCAGAGATAGAGACTCAAGCCGTAGGCGGCGCTGGTGCCCAGGGCGACCAGCACGTCCATGTTGCCACTGCGGGCGCGCAGGGCATGCCAGGCGCCACGATAGAAGCGCGCGCCGATGAGGAATTGCACCGGTGTCGCCAGCAGAAATTGCAGCCAGGCGGGCGGCATCAGGTGCCAGCCGAAGGGCGTCAGCAGCATGGGCAAAATCAGCGGCGCGGCCAAGAGCAGCGCCAAGGCCAGCTCCAGGCGTTCCCAGCGCAGGCCCTGACGTACCGGGGCAGGGCGGTCGTCTTCGGCCAGGCGATCCTCGGCGCCGTAACCCGCCGCTTCCACCGCGACGATCAGGGCCTGCGTCTCGACCGCGGCCAGGGTCTTCACCCGGGCTCTTTCGCTGGCCAGATTGACCTCGGCGGTCAGCACCCCGGGCACCGTACGCAAGACCTTTTCGATCCGCCCGGCGCAGTTGGCGCAGCTCATGCCGGACAGTGACAGGTCATGCTCGACCTCGGCCACCTGGTAGCCAGCCGCGCTGACCGCCTCGGCCAGCGCCGGCGCCGCGTCGATTGGCGCGCTGACACGGGCCTTTTCGCTGGCCAGGTTGACACCGGCCGTACTGACGACCGGGACCTTCTGCAGGGCGCGCTCGACCCGCCCGGCGCAGGCCGCGCAGGTCATGCCGCTGATGGAGAGTTCGAATTCGTGCATGGGCACCTCCTGAGCTCAGTGTTGACCTTGACCTCGGGTCAAGGTCAACACTGGAACCCGGTCCTGGCGCTGGCGTCAGGAGAAAGAGGTCAAGACAGACAGGAGCAGACCATGCATGTCATCAAGGTAGTCGGAATGAGTTGCGCCCACTGCGTGAGCGCGGTCGAGGCGGCGGTCCTCAAGGTCGATGCCCGGGCGCGGGTCGAGGTGGATCTGCAGGCGGGCGAGGTGCGCATCGACAGCGCCGAGGTTGATGCGCCCTTCCGCGCGGCCATCGAGCAGGCGGGCTATACCGTCGTCGACTGAGTCCAGTCGCGCACGATGGCGCGGAAGAAGGTGGTGAACACCTGATCGGCGGCCAGCAGCGGGGCGAAGGTCTGTTCGTCGCGCAGCAGATCGGAGAGGGTGCCGAGAAACAGGCTGTGCAGCATCCGACTGGCCAGTTGTGGCGTCACGCCCGGCTGCAGGCGGTGCGCCTGGGCGGTGAAGAGGGCGTCGGTAATGCGAATGAACTGCCGCAGGAACTGCAGATCGCGTTCTTCGGCCTCGCGCAGCTCTTCGGTGAATTCGCAGCGGTGCAGCATGATCGTCATCACCCGCTGCTCGCGGCCAGGCTGGGTGAACTTCGCCATGCCTTCGATGCACAGTTTGAACAGCCGTTGCAGGCTATCTTCCTCGCCGTCGACGCGCAGGCGTTCGCTCAGTTCGTCGGCGGGGATCCTTATCTGGCTAAGCATTTCGTGGAACAGGTGGGCCTTGTTCTGGAAATGCCAGTACACTGCACCCCGGGTGACGCCGCATTCGCGGGCGATCATTTCCAAGCTGGTACGCGCCACGCCATTGGTCAGGAACAGGGCTTCCGCCGCATCGAGAATGGCTTGGCGGGTCTGTTCGGCTTCTTCTTTCGTACGACGCATGGGCGATCTGACTGGCAGTGGGTCTGCCACGCAGTCTAGCGCGCCTCGGCGCTTTTACAAACATGATTGTATGTAACTGCGCGACACTTCCGCTTCCATCGGATCAGGCTTCATGACTTTTCGCTTATTGTTGATTCTCGGGGCCCTCTCGGCCTTCGCTCCCTTCGCCATCGACATGTACCTGCCCAGCTTCCCGTCGCTGGCCAGGTCGTTCGCCACCGACATCGAACACGTGCAGCTGAGTCTGGCGGTGTATTTCGCCGGTCTGGCCAGCGGTCAGCTGTTCTATGGCCCCCTGGCGGACCGCTTCGGTCGCCGCCTGCCGCTGCTGATCGGCATCGGCCTGTTCTGCCTGGCGTCGCTGGGCTGCGCCCTGGCGCCGAGTCTGCCCTGGCTGATCGCCGCGCGCTTCGTCCAGGCCCTGGGCGGTTGCGCCGGCATGGTGATCGCGCGAGCCGTGGTGCGGGATCTCTGCGAGCCCATGGCCGCGGCGCGGGCCTTCTCGCAGATCATGCTGGTGACCGGGATCGCCCCCATCATCGCGCCCTTCGCCGGCAGCCTCCTGCTCAGCACCTTTGGCTGGCAGGCGATCTTCGTCAGCCTGGCGCTGTTCGCCGCCGCCTGCGGCACCGCCGTGGCGCTCTGGTTGCCCGAGTCCTTGCCGGCGCACCATCCGCGGCCGCCGCTGCGGGGGGCCTTGCGCAACTACCTGCGGCTGCTGCGTGATCGCACCTTCATCGGCCACACCCTCACCGGCGGTATCGCCATGGCCGGCATGTTCGCCTACATCTCCGGCTCGCCCTTCGTGCTGATCGAACTCTACGGCGTCAAACCCGAGCACTATGGCTGGGTCTTTGGTCTCAATGCCGCCGGCTTCATCCTGCTGGGGCAGCTCAATGCCCGCCTGGTGGTCCGCCAGGGACCGGCCTTCTGGTTGCGTCGCGCGGTGGTGGCCTATGCCGCGGCGGGGCTGGTCCTGCTGCTGGTGGGCGCCTTCCAGCCCAAGGCGCTGCCGGTGCTGATGATCCCGTTGTTCTGCGCCATCGCCCTGCTCGGTGGCATCGTGCCCAACGCCTCGGCCTGCGCCCTGGCGGGGCAGGGCGCCAATGCCGGCAGTGCCTCGGCGCTGATGGGCAGTCTGCAGTTCATCCTGGCGGCGCTGGCCTCCAGCAGCGTGGGCGCGCTGCACAACGGCACCGTGGTGCCCATGTGCGCGGTGCTGGCGCTCTGTGCGGTGGCGACCGCGCTGATGGCCCGCTGGACCCACAGATCCGCACCCGCCTGAAGCGGAGTGGATTTTTCCCGTCCAGGCAGGTCAGATAGGCGAACCCTCACACTTCCAGGGACGCCGACATGACCTTCGCCTACTGGTGCATCTTCCTCGTCTATCTCGTGCCCTATGGCGCGGCCTATTACGCCAAGTTCAAGGGCAGCGGCTTCACGCCCGAGGACAATCGGGATCCGCGCAGCTTCCTCGGCAAGCTGGAAGGCGCCCGGGCCCGGGCCAATGCCGCCCAGCAGAACGCCTTCGAGATCAATCCGCTGTTCGCCGCGGCAGTGATCGTCGCCCACGTCACCGGTGGCGCCGACCAGGGCACCATCAACTTCTGGGCCTTCCTCTTCCTGCTCAGCCGCATCGCCTACACCTGGCTGTATATCCGCGACCACGCCACCCGCCGTTCCCTGGCCTGGGCCGGTGGTTTCTTCTGCTGCCTGTGCCTGTTCATCGCCGCGGCCTGAACCTGCGGTGAGCCGACGTCATCGGTCTTGACCGGCGGCGTCGGCTCCGGCTTCATTAGCGGCCTATCTTTCCTGGCCAGCCGCCATGACTTCCGCTTCGCCCGCCCAGCAGGTGCTGGAGCATTTCGCCGATCTGGCCCAAGCCCGTGGGTACACTCTCGATAGCGCTCAACAGGCCGCCATCGAGCGCTTCGCCGTCTTGGCCGACGAACTCCTGCGCCCGCGCCTGTTTCGCCGCCAGACGCCGCGCAGCCTCTATCTCTGGGGGCCGGTGGGGCGTGGCAAGAGCTTCCTACTGGACGGATTTTTCGCCGCCCTGCCATTCGCCGAAAAACGCCGGGTGCACTTCCATGCCTTCTTTCGCGAGCTGCACGAGCGGATGTTTCGCCAACCGCCGGGGGGCGATGCCCTGGCCGCCAGCCTGGACGACTTGCTCGCCGGCTGCCGACTGCTCTGTTTCGATGAATTCCATGTGCATGACATCGGCGATGCCATGCTCATCACCCGGCTGTTCAAGGCCTTGTTCAGCCGCGGTGTGGTGCTGATCACCACCTCCAACTATCCGCCGGAGGGGTTGCTGCCCAATCCGCTCTACCACGAGCGCTTCCTGCCGGCGATCCGGTTGATCGAGACGCGCATGGACATCCTCTCGGTGGGCGGTCCCCAGGACTATCGCGGCGCCAGCCCTGCCGAGCCCGATCCCTTCGGCGTTGGCGCCTATCTCTGGCCGGGTAGCCCGGAGCAGCGTCGTCGGCTGACGCTGCCGCCATTGGCGCAGACCAGGATCAAGGTGCCGGTAGGCCATCGCAGCCTGCCCGCCATCAGCGCCGCGGGGGGTCTGCTGCACTTCAGCTTCGCCGACCTCTGCGAAGGCCCCACGGCAGTCCTCGACTACCTGACCCTGAGCGAAAGCTGGCAGCGCTGGCTACTCGATGCGGTGCCGCCGCTGCGCGACGCCAGCCCCGCCGCCCGTCAGCGCTTCATCAACCTGGTGGACGTGCTCTATGACCGTCGCCTGGCGCTGTTCCTGATCAGCGCCGCGCCGCTCGACGAGACCCTGGCCGACAGTGAGATCGCCGACATGTCGCGGACGCGTAGTCGGCTGTCACAGCTGCGGCAGATCGGCCCCGGTTAGTGCTGTTGCCGTAGCTTCGCACTGTCCAGATGCCAATGGCGCTGCTCGGCCGAGGCGCCGTCGACGTCGTTGACCCGGCGTAGCTGATAGCGGCCGCTGAAGGTCTGGCGGGTACCGTCGGCGAGGCGCGCCTTGACCGTCACCGGGATGCTGACATAGCTCGAACCGGCCGCACCCTCGACCGGGCCAGGTTGACCGAGGGTCACCTGGACGCTGCGAGTCCTGGCATAGCCCTGGCGGAATTTCTCGTAGCTGTTGCCGGGCTGGCCATCGCTTCCCCATAGCTGCCAGGCGGTGCCGTAGTCCCGCGCATCCAGCGCCCCGTAGTAACGCCGGACCACGGCCGCCGCCGCCTCGGCGCTACTGGGCAACGGACCGCAACCGGGTTCCCTGGCCGCCTCGCCATCGCCGAACAGGGCACAGCTGCGAGCGATCTCGTCCTGCATCAGCGCGCAGCTGTTGGCCGCGTTGCAGGGCGGTCGCGTGGCGGGGGAGAGCGCTCGGCAGGTGGTGGCCAGGGCCTGAGCGGGCCGCTGCCCGATTTCCTGGACGCAACTGCGCGGTGAAGGTCCGGTGGCAGCCATGGCGCCGGTGACGAGGGACAGCAGCAGGGGGCAGAGCAGCCAGCGCGGGGACATCGGCGAGATCCTTGAGCAAAGTCCCAGCCTAGCAGGGCAGGGGCGACGTGGAAAAAAGCCCGCGACGGTCATCCGTCGTCTGGCCACTTGGCTGACGTAAAAGCGTCATGTGGCCGGCGCAGGGTAGCCAGATCCCGTGTCGGAGTTCGCCCCATGCCTTCGTCCAGTCCAGCCGCCTCCCTGTCGCCGCTGTCCCATCCCCTGCACAGTTCGCGCAAGCCCGGTCCGCTGCGGATCGTGCTGTTCATCGTGCTGCTGCTGACCGGTCTGGCCGTGACCCTCGGCGGTATCCATAACGATGTCAGCGATGCCCAGTCGTCGCCCACCACCTGGCTGCCCTTCGCCGGGCTGACGCTGGCGCTGGTGATCGCCCTCGGTTTCGAATTCGTCAATGGTTTCCACGACACCGCCAATGCCGTGGCCACGGTGATCTACACCCATTCGCTGCCGCCCAATGCGGCGGTGCTCTGGTCCGGTTTCTGCAATTTCCTCGGGGTGCTGTTCTCCAGCGGTGCGGTGGCCTTCAGCGTCATCGCCCTGCTGCCGGTGGACCTCGTGGTGGAGATGGGCGCGGGCCGGGGCTTCGCCATGATCTTCGCCCTGCTGATCGCCGCCATCGTCTGGAATCTCGGCACCTGGTGGCTGGGGTTGCCGGCGTCGTCCTCCCATACCCTGATCGGCTCCATCATCGGCGTCGGCCTGATGCATGCCTGGCTGGGCGGCCTGGATGGCAGCAGCGGTGTGGACTGGGGCCAGGTGGCCAAGGTCGGTTATGCGCTGCTGTTCTCGCCGCTGATCGGCTTCGTCTGCGCGGCGCTGCTGCTGGTGCTGCTCAAGCGGATCGTGCGCGACCAGACACTCTATCAGGAGCCGAAAAGCGCCGAGCCGCCGCCACCCTGGATCCGCGGCCTGCTGATTCTGACCTGCACGGGGGTATCCTTCGCCCATGGCTCCAACGACGGCCAGAAGGGTATGGGGCTGATCATGCTGATCCTGGTCGGCGCCCTGCCGACCGCCTATGCGCTCAATCGAGCCGTACCGGCCACCGCCACTCCGGCCTTCGCCGCCGTCGCCGAGGTCACCGCCAGCGGGCTGCGCCAGGCGGCGCCCCAGGCCGCACCGGCCGATCCCCATGGGGTGCTGCTGGAATTCGTGCGTAAGCGGCAGAGCAATCCCGAGGTGCTGCCGGCGCTGGCGGCCATCACCGACGACATCGCCCGCGAGGTGCGCCAGTACGGCGCGCTCAACAACGTGCCGGCGCAGAGCATGCCCAACGTGCGCAACGCCATGTACCTGGCGTCGGAATCCATCCGCCTGCTGGAAAAGGAGCATCTGCCGGGGCTGGCGCCCAAGGCGCAGGAGGACCTCAAGGAATTCAAGCGGCAGATCGACCAGGCCACCCGTTTCATCCCGCTGTGGGTCAAGGTGGCGGTGGCCATCGCCCTGGGCCTGGGGACCCTGGTCGGCTGGCGGCGCATCGTCATCACCGTCGGTGAGCGTATCGGCAAGACCCACCTGACCTATGCCCAGGGCGCCTCGGCCGAACTGGTGGCCATGGGCACCATCGGCGCGGCGGACGCCTTCGGCCTGCCGGTCTCCACCACCCATGTGCTCTCTTCGGGCGTGGCCGGGACCATGGCCGCCAATGGCTCCGGATTGCAGTGGGCCACGGTGCGCAACCTGGCGCTGGCCTGGGTGCTCACCCTGCCGGTGGCCATGGCGCTGTCCGCGTCACTCTACTGGTTGCTGGTGCACCTGTTCTAAGAGCCTGTTCAAAATCTGCTGCGCGTCGGCCAAACTGTGTTGAAAATGGCTTCGGAATGCTCATTTACCACTCGTAAACTCCGCTTCCTCAGCCATTTTCGCCTTGTTTGTCTCTAGCTCGCGAGATTTTAACCAGGCTCTGACACGACCTCGGTCAGGCACTGGCGAAACAGCGCCACCGCCGGCAGATCGCGTCCGGCGTGGCGAGTGATGACCTGCAGTTCGCGATGGAAGGTGAGGGCACCGAGCGATAGCCGGCGCACCCGCGCATGCTCCAGCCAGAGGCCGGCGCAGGGCACCAGGGCCACCCCCAGGCCGTGTTCGACCATCTTGACGATGGCATCGAGTTCGTCCAGTTCGAGCACCTGGCGCACCGCCAGGCGCTGCTCGCGCAGAAAGGCGCTGACCCGGCGCCCACCAAAGGAGTGGCGGTCGTAGCGGATGAAGGGCTGGGTTTCCAGCAGCAGGCGCGGATCATCGCCGGACAGGTCCGGCGGCGCGATCAGCACGAAGGGTTCCTGCAACAAGGTGGTGGCGTGCAACTCCTTGGGCAGTTCGAAGGGCGGGCGGATGAGGATGGCCAGATCCAGCTCGCCGGCATCCACCTGGCTGAGCAGCGCCAGGGATACGCCCGGCACCAGCCGCGGTTCCAGGCGTGGCGCCTGCTGGCGCAGCCGTACCAGGGTGCCGGGCAGCAGGCCAGTCTGGACGCTGGCGATGGCGCCGATGCGCAATTCGCCCTGGATCTCGTCACCGGCGCCGGCCATGCGCGCATAGGTGGCGAGGATCTCTTCGGCCAGCGGCAGGGCCCGGCGACCGGCGGCATTGAGCAGGGCGCTGCGACCATTGCGGTCGAACAGGCTCACGCCCAGATTCTGTTCCAGGGTGCGGATCTGGGCGCTCACCGCCGAGGGCGTGAGGCCCACGTGCAGACCGGCCGCGGCGAAACTGCCGTGGCGCGCGACGGCGAGCAGGGTCTTGAGTTCGCGAAGCATGGCGGTTGCCTGAAGTCAGGAGAGGCCACTGTAGCGAGCCACAAAATTTTTGTCGCTCGGGGGCAGTAAAATACGCTTTATGCACAGGAAAACCTGGGGTGAGAATGGCTGCATTCCCCCTCAGCAGGATTTCCCAGCATGGCCTTGTCGCCCTTCCATCTCGCCATCCCCGTCTACGACCTGGCCGCCGCCCGGCACTTCTACGGGGATGTCTTCGGCCTCGCCGAAGGCCGCTCCAGCGACCACTGGGTCGACTTCGACTTCTATGGCCACCAGCTGGTGATCCACGAGCACCCCAAGACCGCGTCCCAGGACGAGGCTCACACCAACGCCGTGGACGGCCACAACGTGCCGGTGCCACACTTCGGTATCGTGCTCGGCTGGGACGAGTGGGAAGCCCTGGCCGACCGTCTGCGCGCCCGCGAGACCCAATTCGTCATCGAGCCCTATATCCGCTTCCAGGGCCAGGTCGGCGAGCAGGCCACCATGTTTCTCTTCGACCCTTGCGGCAACGCCCTGGAGTTCAAGGCCTTCAAGGACATGAGCCAGCTGTTCGCCAAATAGCGCGGCTCGGCCGGTCTGCCGTCACGAAACCTAGGCAAAAGACGCGGCAACGGCCATCCTTGAGGTCTTGCCCGTCGCCCGGTCGCCGTCATGAATGCCCGCCAGCCCTTTCTCGATCCCTATCACCAGACCATTCGCCAGCTGTCCGACCGCATCGTCGCGGCTCAGGCGCCGATCCGCATCCTCGATGCGGTGAAGTGGGACGACGGGGTGCGCCAGGGCTTCCTGGAGGGCAAGGGCAAGCGCCTGCCGGCGGTGGATCGCGCCTTCTACGAAGGGCGCCCGTTGGGCTTCGACGCCGATGCGCTCAAGGGCGAATTCCAGAGCATCGAGCGGGAGGTCACCCGCCAGCTCGGCCAGTTCAATCCGGTCGGCCAGATCATGAGGCGCATGTGCCGCGAGTACCGCATGGTGATCCGCATGCTGCAGGCGCGCGGCACCCCGGACTTCGGCCTGATTTCCCAGGAGCTCTATGGCGCCGCCTCGGATGCCTTCCATGCCGGCGATCCGACCCTGGCCGACCTGGGCATGATGATGTCCAGCTACCTGGACAACATCGCCCATCGCGGCGCCCTGGAAGACGAGCCCAAGACCCTGACCGCCAAGGACGCCGTGCCCATCCTGCAGGAACGGCTGAATCGGGTCTTTGGCGAGACGGAAGGCACCATCCGGGTGTTCGAGTCCGACGGTATCGTCGCCGACGCCGCGGCTGGCGCCGACTACATCAAGGTGCGCGCCGACGCCCTGTTCAACGAGCGTGACGTGCGCGCCCTGGAGGTCCACGAGGGCCTGGTGCACGTCGGCACCACCCTCAATGGCCAGAACCAGCCGATCTGCACCTTCCTGGCCAAGGGCCCGCCGTCGTCCACCGTGACCCAGGAAGGCCTGGCGATCCTCATGGAGGTGATCGCCTTCGCCTCCTATCCGACCCGCCTGCGCAAGCTGACCAATCGCACCCGCGCCATCCACCTGGCCGAGGATGGCGCGGATTTCCTCGAGGTGTTCCGCTTCTTCCAGGAGCAGGGCTATGACCTGGAGTCGGGCTACCAGAACGCCAGCCGGGTGTTTCGTGGCTCGACGCCGACCGGGCTGCCCTTCACCAAGGACCTGTCTTATCTCAAGGGCTTCATCCTGATCTACAACTACATCCAGCTGGCGGTGCGCAAGGGCAAGCTGGAGCAGATCCCGCTGTTGTTCTGCGGCAAGACCACCCTGGAGGACATGCGCATCCTGCGCCAGCTGGTGGATGAGGGCGTGGTGGTACCGCCCAAGTACCTGCCCGCGCAATTCCAGGACCTCAACGCCCTGGCGGCCTGGATGTGCTTCTCCAACTTCCTCAACCACCTGAGTCTGGATCGGATCGAGGCGGATTACGCCAATATCCTCTAGGAGCCTGTTCAGGCGCTGACATGAAAAAGCCCCGGCGGACCGGGGCTTTTGCGTTTCAGGGCGTCGCGGGTATCACTCGCCCTTGAAGGCCGCCGCGATGCTGTGTTCGCCGTCACCCGCGCGCGGGTCAGTCGAACGTTCCGGCACGAAGGCCAGGGCACGGTTGAGGGCGCCGCAGGCTTCCAGGCCGCTGGCGCGGGCGATGGCTTCGGCCACGGCACTGCCGGGAATGGTCTCGTCGCGCAGCAACTGGTCGGTGATGTCGTCCAGCGCCGGCTTGAGTTCGGTGATCAGCGCCAGGCAGCGATGATCCAGGCTGTGCAGCAACTGGTCGGCAGCGGCGATGCTGGGCGCGGCGTCGAAGTCGATGCCGGCGTCGCGCAGGGCCTGCAGGCTGAGCAGCGAGCCGCTCGGGCCCATGCCCAGGGAGGCGACCATGGACAGCGCCAGCTTGGAGGCTTCCTGCAGATCCTGGGCGGCACCCGAGGAAACCTCGTTGAAGTACAGCTGCTCGGCGCAGCGACCGGCCAGCAGCATCTGGATGCGGCCTTCGAGTTCCGATTTCAGGTGCAGGCGCTTGTCTTCGGTGGGGGTGATCAGCGTCACGCCCAGGGCCTGACCACGGGGCAGCAGGGTGACCTTTTCCACCCGACCGACATTGAGCACGGCGGCGACCAGGGCATGACCGGCTTCGTGCACGGCGATGCGGGTACGCTCGGCCGAACCCAGCGGGGTGACGCCGACCGGTTGCTCGCCGATGCGGCAGGTCTCGATGGCCTCGACGAAGTGAGCCATGGTCACGGCACTGGCGTTCTCACGAGCGGCCAGCAGGGCGGCGTGGTTGCTGATGTAGGCGATGGCCGCCGGGGTCAGGCCCACGGTGCCGCGGGAGAGGGCGGCCAGATCCAGCTCGCCCTGGCAGGGCAGCTTGCCGGCATAGAGTTCGAACAGTGCGCGACGGTCTTCCAGACTCGGCAGCGGCACGGCGATGGTGCGGTCGAAGCGGCCTTCGCGGCGCAGCGCCGGATCCAGGGAGTCGGCGAAGTTGGTGGCGCCCAGGACCAGTACGCCGCTGGTGCCATCGAAGCCGTCCAGCTCGGTAAGGAACTGGTTGATGATGCGGTTGGCCTCGGCATCGCTGGAGCGCGACTGCTCGGCGCGGCGACCGATACCGTCGATCTCGTCGATGAAGATGATGCAGGGCGCCTTCTTGCGCGCCGTGCGGAACAGCGACTTGACCTTCTGGATGCCTACGCCGAAGAACATCGAGGAGAAGTCGCTGCCGGTCACCTGGATGAAGTGGGCGTTGCACTCGGTGGCCAGGGCCTTGGCCAGCTGGGTCTTGCCGGTGCCGGGTTCGCCGGTCAGCAGCACGCCCTTGGGCGGACGGGCACCCAGGGCGGCGAAGGCCTTGGGATTGCGCAGGCAGGTGGTGACGTCTTCCAGGGCGCGCTTGGCTTCGGCGGCGCCGACCACATCCTTGAAGGAGATGCCGGTGCCCTTGCGGTGCAGCTTGAAGGGGCTGGCGAAGCGCAGCGCCAGGGGCACGGCCAGCAACAGCAGGAGCAGATAGCCCGGCAGGTTGAACAGCAGGGCATCCAGCCAGGGGTGGCGCTGGCCGGACTCGCTCCAGGTGGCGATCGGAAACAGCGGCTCGGCCTGGGTGGCGTAATCGGCCAGCAACCGGTCGGTCAGGCGACCGCCATTATCAGTCACCGCGTAGTGCTCGCCGCGGGTGGTGTCGACGTAGAGGGTACGGTCACCGATCACGGCGCCACTGATGACGCCGGCGCGCAGATCGGCCAGCAGTACGGAGAAATCGCGGGGCTCCTGGGTCCAGTGTTCGGGGGCCTGCTGCACACTGGCGAGCATGGCCGTGGCGGTCGGAGCCGGAGTGGAAGGCTTGAGCCACCACCAGCAGGCCAGGCTGACCAGGGTGACGAGGGCGAGAACGCCGGCGATCAGCAGGCGCGGATACTTGGAAACGACGGACTTCTTCATTCACATACCGTTGGGGTAGGAGCGACATCGGACGCGGACTCCCGGATTATCGGCCTGTAGCGCCAGGGTTGAACCTCAGTTCCCTGGAAAACGATGAGTGGACTCACCATCCGTCGAGTATCGTCACACTTTCGCCCTTTTCCGCGGTCCGCAAGACCCTGTTGTTTTGCCGCAGATGTCAGGAGCCAACGCCTTCATGCCCGATCCCATCGATTGCCGAGACGGCCTCGCCGCCTTACCGCCGGTGCTGCTCGACCGCCTGCGCCAGGCCGACGAGGTGCTGGTGCTGACCGGTGCCGGCGTGTCGGCGGAAAGCGGTATCGCCACCTTTCGCGAAGCCCTGACCGGCTTGTGGGCGCGCTTCGATCCGGCGCAACTGGCGACGGCCGCAGCCTTCGTCGAGGACCCGGTCCGGGTCTGGAGCTGGTACGAGTGGCGCCGTGCCCAGGTGCTGGCGGCCTCAGCCCAATTCCGCGCATCGCGCCCTGGCGGACTGGGGTAGCCGGCACGGGCGGCTGCGCCTGGTCACCCAGAATGTCGACGACCTGCACGAGCGCGCGGGCAGTGGCGACGTGATTCATCTGCACGGCAGCCTGCATGCGCCGCGCTGCTTCGAATGCGCGCGGCCCTTGGCAGCGCCGGCGTTACCGGAAGCCGAGGATCAGCTCGTGGCGCCACCACGTTGTGCCTACTGTGGCGGTCTAGCTCGGCCTGGGGTGGTCTGGTTTGGCGAGTCCCTGCCCGAGGCGGCCCTGGCCAACGCCTGGGCCCTGGCCGAGCGTTGCGACCTCTGCCTGGTGGTCGGCACGTCGGGACTGGTGCAGCCGGCGGCCAGTCTGCCGGAAGTGGCGCGCCAGCAGGGCGCCACGGTGGTGCGCATCGATCCGCAACCGGCAGCGGATTTCAGTGGCGACTGGCAACTGCTGGGCGCCGCCGGGGTGATCCTGCCGGCGCTGTTGGAGCGTCTCTAGAGACCTAGTGCAACGCCTGACCGCCGGTCCCCAGGGCATCCAGGGTGCGTTTGAGCGCGGTGTAGGCCTGGCGCTGGTCGTCGTCTTCGGTGAGCAGGCCATCGAACAGAGTGGCGACCAGGGCCGGATCCTGGGTGACGAAGCGATCGATGAGGACGTCGTTGTCCTGGCGCCCGGCGGTGATCAGCAGCACGGCGAGCTGGGCGACATAGCGTGCGGCCAGCGGATAGGCCTTGAGGAAGACCTTGAAGGGCGCATCGGCCAGACCCGGCGCGAAGCCCTTGGCCAGCCCCTGCTGGGCCGCGGCGATGGCCTGGCGGACGGCGTCCTGCCAGTTGCCGGCGGTCACCGCCCCTGCCGGCAGGGCGCGGCGCATCTGGCCCAGCAGGCTGTTGAGGAAGATGCGGCGATTGGCCTGGTAGTCGTCATCGGTATCGAGCAGTTCGCGGCGGATACGGGTCAGGACGCGATCGTCCTCGGCATCGGCGGTCACCGCCTGCTTGAAGGCCAGGGTCAACTCGCGATCCAGCAGACCGGGCTTGCGGCCCTCCAGTTCGGCCTGCAGCAGCGGGCCGCTGGAGTCGGCGAAGAAGAAGCGTTCGGCATGGGGCGCCAGGCGCTCGCGCAGGCGCGGCCAGAGCTCCGCCGCGAACAGTTGCTCGGCCGTGCCGCCGGAGACGATGACGCGGTGCTGCGGCGCCTCGGCCAGATAGTCGAACAGCGCAGGGCTATCGAGCGCGGTGCGATCGACGATGAGGTAACGGTGCTTCACGGCAACTCCTGAATACGACGGCCGGACCTTTCGAGGCGCGGCGGGATGGCCGTTAGTCTATAGGAAGGTGGGAACGCTTGGCCCGGCCTTTGGCCTAATCAGGCAGGGTGCAGCCCGCGACACCCTTCCTTTCGCGGCCGGAGGACACCAAGATGCGCAAGACCCCGCTGATCCTCGCCCTGAGCGCTGCCCTGGCCCTGTTGGCCGGTCCCAGCCTGGCCGCCAGCAGCAACAACGACGCCGGAGTGACCGGCAACGGCATCGGCGCGCCGGGCAGCTCCAACACCAGCAACAGAGACAGCGCCGACGACACGTCCAGCGCCAAGCCGTCCACCCAGAAGAAGGCCGACAAGACGCCTGCCACCAAGGCCCAGGGCAGTCAGCAGAAGCGCGTGCTCAACGATTGACAGGCAAACGAAAGGCGCCTCGCGGGGCGCCTTTGTTTGACCGCTCGATGCGACCTCAGGAGGCACGGGTGTAACGCACCTGCCAGTCGAGTCGCTCATGGGTCGCCCGCTCGATACGGGCGCGGCTGTCGCAGATGAAGGCTTCCAGCAGGGAGTTGTCCAACAGGTCGACCCGGGCGATGCGTCGTTGCAAGAGGGCCGTGCCGTTAGGTGCATAGACCTCGACGTTGAAGGTCGCGGGATCCTGAGCGGTCATGGCGCACAGCATCGGTTGAAAAGCGCCCTTGATAATGGTGTTCGCATCCGTGAACTTCAGCGGCTCGGCCATCGCAATCACTCCTGTCAGCTATAACGCTTCGACCGATTCTTGCGGTGCCCGTTCGATTTTCGCCATGACCGACTGGCAGATTTGTGATGGAGGCAGTGGCCTTGCCTGCGCACGGGACAGCCGGTCAGTTGATCAGGGTACCAAAGGCCTTGTCCGCCTCTATGACCTCGGGCAACTCGCCCAGCAGGTGATCCAGATCCACGCCTTCCAGCAGGGGATTGGCCAGGGCGGCCTTGGCCTGGTCATTGATACCGCCATGGCGGCGCAGGACAAAGGACACCAGCCGGGCCTGAGCGACCATCCGCGCCTGGGTGGAATCCTCGGGTGCATCCTGGGGATGCAGCTGGTAGGCGATGGCATGCTGGATCACCACCGGCAGTTGCCAGCGGCGGGCCAGCTCCGCGCCCACCTCGGGGTAGCCGAAGCCGATGGCCTGGTCGGCGGGCACCGGCGCGCGTTGCTCGGCGTCGATGCGCGCGGCGATGTCGGGCGCCGCCGTCTTGATCAGCAACTCGCCGATGCTGTGCAGCATGCCGCAGGTAAAGGCGGTCTCGGGATCGGCGCCGGCCTGGCGGGCGAGAACGCGGCAGATGCTGGCCACGTCGAAACTGTGCTGCCAGAAATCCCGCGGATCGAAGCTGGGATTGTGGCGGAAGGCCGCGGTCACTGCCGAGGCCAGCACCAGGGTGCGCAGAGCGTCGAAACCCAGACGGATGGCCGCGCCTTCGATGCTGGTGGAGGGACGGACGCCACGAAAGCGCACCGAATTGGCCAGGCGCAGGACCTTGGCCGACAGCACCGGATCCAGGGCCAGATTGCGGGCCACGTCCTCGATGCTGCTGTCCGGATCGTCGAATTGCTGGATCAGCTCCTGAGCCACCTTGGGAATGCTGGGAAGGGTATGCAGGTGATCGAACAGAGCATCGATTTCCATGATGGCGCCTGGTTTGTTCTATACCGGTAGTGGAAGCTGATAAAGCCTTGGAAGCATGAACGACGGCCTGGGCACTGCCAAGCCTAGTCGAAACTCCCGAAGCGAAGAGCTTAGCGGGACGGGCGCGCCGGTCCGCAGAGTGAGCTGACCGATGGCGTCATTTCGCCGCCGTCCGTTTGGTCAGTCTGCTCGCAGGCGTGGTCCTATGCGGTCTTGTCACCAGCAGTGCGCTGTTCAGACGTCTATTGTCTTGCTTGAGTCCGCTTCCCGCCGACGACGGGCCACGAATGGGATAGCATCCGGTGATATCGGTTGGCCACTAAATTTGGCGTTCGAGTTGTGCAATGACTTATCAGACTCATATCCGCCAGATGCTGCAGTTGCCCAATGTGCTGGCGCAGAGCACCGGCATCCTGGGCTGGTTGATCAGTGTGCTGATCAACCCCTTTCTGACCGCCGGGGTGCCGGTGTGGGGCTGGCTGGCCTTTGCCGGCATGATCGGCTCTTGCCTGGCGATGACCACTGCGCGCCGCTTTGCCATCTGGCGCCTGTTCGCCCTGGTGTTCGTGCTGTTCGAGGCCCTGGCCTTCCGCTTTCAGATCCTCGGCATGGGCGAGGCTGGCCATGCCTGGATGATCCCCACGGCCATCGTCATCATCCTCGGCTCGACCATTCTCTTTTCCCATGTGCTCGATTACGGCATCGCCGCCGGTGCGGTCTGGCTGCTGCTCTTCTATGGCGAGCTGGACACCGTCACGGCGGCGGCCCTGCCGCTGTTCGCGGTGATGCTGGGCGCCAGCCTGGCGCTGGGGCTGCTGCTCAACGCCACCTTCGTGCGTATCGTCGCCACCACCCTAGAGCTCAAGGAGCGCTATCGCCTGCAGGCGGAAACCGATGCCCTCACCGGGATCAGCAACCGCCGTGCGCTGATGCTGGACGCGGAGCAGGTCTGCCGTGAGGGCTCCCCGTCCTGGTATTTCGTCATGCTCGACATCGATGACTTCAAGCGGATCAACGACAGATTCGGCCACGACGTGGGCGACCAGGTGCTCAAGGAAACCGCGCTGATCCTTGGCCGGCATTTCCCCGACGGCCATTTCGGACGCCTGGGCGGCGAGGAATTCGGGGTACTGCTCAAGCCCGACGACGAGCGCCACCTGGCGCAGCGGCTGCAGGCGCTGCTGGACGACATCCGCAGCAACACCCGCACCGGCACCTGCTTTTCCTTCAGTGCGGGCGTGGCGCGCTTCGCGCCGGGTTACCAGCCCTCGGACCTGCTCAAGCAGGCCGACAGCGAGCTCTACCAGGCCAAGCGCGCGGGCAAGGACCGGGTGCACTATCGCGGCGGCATGATCTGCGGCTAAGGCAGGCCTGACCGGTCCTGGAGGGCGTCCGTCTCCGGCGGTGGATGGGTGCGATTGCGGCCCAGGTGCTTGGCGCGATAGAGGGCGGCATCGGCGCTGGCCAGCAGGTCGGCGGGCTGCGGCGGTGGCGATTGACCAGGCGGCTGGACGGCGATGCCAAGGCTGACGGTGATGCGGCCGAAAGGACTGGTGGCATGGGCCACCTCCAGCACCTGCAGGCGTTCCTGGACCGTGGCGGCTACCCGCTGGGCGCCGATCTCGTCGCAATTGGGCAGCAGCAGGACCATCTCCTCGCCGCCGTAGCGTGCCGCCAGATCGCCCGGGCGTCGCGCCGCCGAGGCCACCACGCCGGCCACGGCCTGCAGGCAGCGATCGCCCGCTGGATGGCCATAGTGGTCGTTGTAGGCCTTGAAGTGATCGATGTCGATCATCAGCAGGCTGAGCGACTGAGCGTTGCGCTGCGCCCGGGCCAGCTCCACCGGCAGCAGGTTGTCGAACTGGCGACGATTGCCCAGCCCGGTCAGGCTGTCCTTGAGGGTCAGCAGGTGCAGCTCGTCGTGGGCCAGACGCAGGGCCGCCGCGCTGCGTTCGCCGGCGCGGATCTCGCGCAGCAGGCTGAAGCCGAAGATCAGCATGCCGACGATGATGAGGCCGACCACCGTCACCGATCTCAGCATGTCCTGGCGCCAGCTGGCGAGGATATCGCTCCTGGAGATACCGGCCAGGGCCACCAGGGGATAGCCTTCCAGATGCTGGAAGGCATAGAGGCGTTCACGGCCGTCGATCATGGCCCGCACCAGGGCGGTACCGTTGGGCGCCTGGGTCACGTACTGGCGAAACAGCTCGCTGCTGGCGAGCGGGGTACCGACGTGCGCGGGTACATAGGGACGGCGGACCATCAGGGTACCGTCATCCTGCGCCAGGGTGATGGCACCCCGGGCATCCAGCTTGAACCGCTCGTAGTAGTCGACGAAGTACTGCAGGCGGATGGTGGCGAGCAGGACGCCGGCAAAGCGACCGTCGCGGTCCTCCAGGCGGCGTGATACCGGAATGATCAGCTCCTGGGTGCTGCGACTCTCGATCACCGTGCCGACGTGCAGCACATCGGCGGCGTGCTGGCGGTGAAACTGGAAGTACTCGCGATCGGCGTTGCTGGCCCGGGGCGGATCGCTGCTCTTGTCGGTCACCCGCCAGCCGCCGTCGCGATCATAGATGAACAGCCCGTGCAGTTGCGGCAACAGGGCGGCCTGGCGCGCCAGCAGGCGATGCACCCGGGGACGGTCCAGTTGATCGAGGGGTTGATCCTCCAGACGGTCACGGATACTGACCAGCAGCGAATCCGCTTCCTTGATGGCGTCATCGGCATGTTGGGCCGCCGCCAGGGCAATGTTGCCGACATCGCTGCGCGCACTGGCGAAGGCGTTCTGGTAATTGCGCCACACCTGCCAGGATTCCAGCGCCAGGATCACCGCGACCGCGCAGACGAGCAGCCACAGCGCCCGGCGCTGGGTGGCCAGATTGCGTGGTGGGAGGGGGGTATCGTCAGCGTCGACCATGGCGGGGCTGCTTCCTCGTCCTCGGTGTGCAGGAGACCGCTAGCCGGCCGATTCACGCCACTACACGGGGATAAAAGTCAGACAAGTCTACAGTTTCGTCGGAATCTTGCAGAGAGAACGAATCGTCGTGGCGCGTCCGTGGTCATTAGCGATACGGC
Organism: Pseudomonas benzopyrenica; assembly: GCF_036884265.1. Classification (NCBI taxonomy): domain Bacteria; kingdom Pseudomonadati; phylum Pseudomonadota; class Gammaproteobacteria; order Pseudomonadales; family Pseudomonadaceae; genus Pseudomonas; species Pseudomonas benzopyrenica. Next base: position 1,008,406 of record NZ_CP145723.1, read on the forward strand.
CGTCGCTGGGACGGCGCCCTGTCAATGCCCGACCAGGAGGTCACAGATGTCGCAGATCGCCGAACAGATCGTCGAAGACGCCATGCAGCGCATCGAGGAGAACGAGTCGCAGCATGCTGCCGATCCCGTACGCAATTTCTCCCTGACCCTGACCGATCCCGCGGAGATCCGGGTTGGCGCGGAGATCTACTTTCTCTTCGAACAACGCCTCAAGGGCTTCTATCCGGATGCACGGGTAGTGGTCCGCGGCCATGCCGCCGAGGGCTACAACATCACCGCCCAGGTCGAGCGCCGCCGCTCGGCCTGAGCGCGCCGCCCGCATCCTCCGTCAGGTGCGGGCCAGCTTGACCAGTTGCCGGGCCAGTAGCGGTCCGGTCAGCACCACCCCGATCAGGCGCAACGCCTGCATGGCCAGTACCAGGCCGACATCGGCATGGGCATCCACGGCGATGATGGCCATGGAATCCAGTCCGCCTGGGCTGGTCGCCAGGTAGGCGGTAAGAAAGTCCACGTGCATCAGCTTCGCCATCAGCAGCGCCGACAGGGCGCAGAGGGCAATCAGCAGCAGCGAGGCAAAGATCATCTTGGGCAGGGCGCGCCAGACATAGGCGACCGTGGCCCGATCGAATCTCAGTCCCACATAGCAACCCATGGCGCCATAGGCCGCCGCGAGCAGCAGATGGGGCAGGGTGATGTCCAGCCAGCCATTGAGTTGCAGCAGCGTACCCAGGGCGATGGGCAGCAGCAGGGCGCCGGCGGGGAACAGGCGGCCGCCCAGCCAGCTACCGGCCAGGGCCACTGCCAGGGTCAGCATGAGATTGAAGGCGAAATGGCCGTCCAGGCTGACCACCGCGGCCTGATGGCCGGTGCCGCTGCCCTCGGCCCCCAGCAGCCGGCCGACCAGGGCACTGATCAGCACCACGCAGACCACCCGCACGTATTGCATGGTGGCGACGATCCGTGGATCGGCGCCGTACTCCTCGGCCATGGCCACCATGGCGGCGGCCGCGCCGGGCGTGGTGCCCCAGGCGGCGGTGCTGCCAGGCAGGCCGCCGAAGCGCACCAGCAGGGCGCCAGTGAGCAGGCTGAGCAGCACGGTCAGGGCGGTGGCCAGCAGCATCACCGGCCAGTGCTCGGCAACGGTGAGCAGGACCGCGGCGGTCATGGCGTGGGCGATCAGGCAGCCCACCACGCCCTGGCCAGTCTGGAACAGCCGACGGGGCAGACGGATGGTGGCGCCGCAGAAGCCGAAGGCGATGGCCACCAGCATGGGGCCGAGAAAGAGGGCCGCGGGCACCTGCAGCCAGCTGAGTCCGCCCCCGACCAGGGCGGAGCAGAGGATCAGGGCCAGCCATTGCAGCAGGGGAGGATAGGGCGAGGGTGCAGGTGGGGTGGGCAAAGCGGTCTCCGAACGGCGGGGGACCGGCGAGGCGTACCGACCCCGGGGCCGGCACGGGGCCGACCCTGGGGCGATTATACGACCTTTATGGCTTTCAATGGCCTTTCAGTCATTGAAAAAACCACTGGTTAACGCACCAGGTGCAGGAACTGCAGGTGGCGTTCGTACTGGTCGAGCATGTCGTTGAGGATCTGCTCGCGGTTGTAGCCCACCAGGTCGTAGTCCTGGCTGCCCTCGGTGAGATGCACCTCGGCGCGGTAGTAGCGACGATTCTTCAGGTGCAGGCCACCGATGCCGGCGCGGGCGAAGGAGGGGGTGAAATAGCCCTGCATGATCACCTGGTAGATGAAGGGATGCTCCTCGCCGTGGCCGATGATGAGTTGCAGGTTGGCGTTGGTGGCGTCGAACTGGGTCTCCACCACCAGACCTTTCTCCCGCGAGACCTCGACCATCTCTTCCATGGCCGGACGCACGGTGCTGTCCATGAAGCGATAGACCTCGTCCCGCGAGGGGAAGTACACCGCCTGGGACAGCCGCTGGCGCCAGCCGCCGTGCCGTGCCTTGCCGTTGGTCGCCACCGGCGCCAGGGAGTGCAGCCGCGCGCGCTGGCGCTGGGACTCCAGGTGCAGCGCCTTGTGCAGGCCCCACATCATCAGCAGCACCACCACCGAGAAGGGCAGCGAGGTCAGCACCACCGCCGATTTCAGCGCATCCATGCTGCCGGCGAACAACAGCCCGCCGGTGACCAGGGCCACGGCCGCGCCCCAGAACACCCGCAACCACTTGGGACCGTCTTCGTTGGCTTCACCGCCCTTGGACGACAGGGTGGACAGCACCACGGTGCCGGAGTCGGCCGAGGTGACGAAGAAGACGAAACTCACCAGCACGGCGACGCTGATCACCGCGCGGCTGGCCGGATAGGTTTCCAGCACCTGGTAGAAGGCCATGGCCGGATCGGTGAGGGCGGTCTGCGCCAGACCGGTCATGCCCTGGCCAAGCACCAGTTCCAGGGCGCTGTTGCCGAAGATCGACAGCCAGGCCAGGGTGAAGCCCAGGGGGATGAACAGGACGCCAAAGACGAATTCGCGAATGGTGCGGCCGCGGGAGATACGGGCGATGAACAGCCCGACGAAGGGCGCCCAGGCGATCCACCAGGCCCAGTAGAACACCGTCCAGCCACCGAGCCAGTCGGAGGGCTCGTCATAGGCATAGAGGTCGAAGCTCTTGCCTGGCAAGGCCGAGAGGTAGTCACCGATGTTCTGGATCAGGGTGTTGAGCAGATGCTGGGTCGGACCGGCGAACAGCACGAACAGCAACAGGGCGACGGCCAGCACCATGTTGATGTCGGACATGATGCGCACGCCCTTGTCGACGCCGGACACGGCCACGGCGATGGCCGCGCCCATCATCAGCACGATGAGGATCAATTGCACCCAGTGGCTGTGGCTGATGCCGAACAGGTAGTCCAGCCCGGCATTGAGGTGCAGCACGCCGAAACCCAGGTCGGCGCCGAGGCCGAAGATGGTGGCGATGATGCCGAAGGCGTCCACGGCATGGCCGATGGGGCCGTTGATGCGCTTGCCGATCAGCGGATAGAGCGCCGAACGCAGGGCGAGCGGCAGGTTGTGGCGATAGGCGAAGTAGGCCAGCGCCATGGCCACCAGGGCGAAGACCCCCCAGCCATGCAGGCCCCAGTGCAGGAAGAGGATCTGCATGGCCTGGCGCGCCGCCGCCGGATTACCCCCTTCGCCGGCGGGGGGCTGGGCGAAGTGGGTCAGGGGTTCGGAGACGCAGAAGAAGAACAGGGTGATGCTGATGCCCGCGGCGAACAGCATGCCGGCCCAGGACAGGTAGCTGAACTCGGGTTGGTCGTGGTCGGCACCGAGCTTGATCTTGCCGTAGCCGGACAGGGCGGTGACCACCACGAACACCAGATAGAGCGACATGGCCAGCAGGTAGTACCAGCCAACCGTGTTGGCGGCCCAGGTCTGGGCCTGCAACAGCCAGGCGCCGGCCTGCTCGGGACGACCGATGACGGCCAGGGAAAACAGCAGGATCACTGCAGCCGCGCAATAGAAGGCGGGGGGATTCAGCTTTACGGTGCCGGATGAGGGCGTCGCACTCATGGGGACTCCTTGCGAACTGCCAAAGGGAGAGAATTCTTTTTTTATTGATCGTTCGATTAAAAAAGAATACCACAGGAGACCCCTGAGGTGAACGCTTCGAGTCAGCGAGGCGCTGAAAGTTGCCGTTTAGAAGCCTTGCTTATGCCGGTGGTCGACTTTGGTCGAGCCCAGGCCGAATGGTCAGAACCGTGACCCCTTGGCAAAGTCTGTAGGTTATGACTCAAGCATCTTCTCCACTCGGCTCCTATCGTCCACTACTGTTGCTGGTAGAGGACGAGCCGTTGCTGCGGGAGTTGGCCACCGAGGCGCTGGAGTCCCTGGTGGATCTGCAGGTAGTGGCCGTATCGACTGCCGATGCGGCCTTGAGCTATCTGGAACAGACCGGTGCCCGCATCGATATCCTCTTTACCGATGTGCGCATGCCGGGACGGCTGGACGGCGAGGCCCTGGCCCAGTTGGTCTCCCAGCGTTGGCCGCATATCCCGGTGATCCTCACCTCCGGCGACCGTCTGACCGTACCCCGCGGCGCCGGTCGTACCCGCTTCATGCCCAAACCCTGGCATATCGACGACATGGCCAATTGCGTCAACGAGGCGCTGGGGCAGAGTCGGGTGGCGTGAGGGGATAGAACGCAAGATATCGTGGCCATGGCGGTCCGCCGATGCGGCCATTGCTACAGCCTTACGCTTTAGTTGTAGGGGTAGTCCGCGGTCGCGATGAATTACAGATTAATGAGTTGCAGAGTAGTAGCGTGGAAAACGGTGCAGCCTTTGCCACTGACAGCTTATTAGTCTGCTGCGCCCTCACCCCAACCCTCTCCCAGGGGGAGAGGGGGTTGCCTGAGCTGGCGTTCAGCTTTATCACCTCCGGCAAGATCGCGATCAACTGTCAGGCCGGCACCCGTGGGAGCGGCCGCATCGGCGGCCGCGATGGGTGCGGAGCGGTAGCACCGGTGCAGAGGGAATAGCTGGGCGAGATAACCTGCCTATCGGCAGCTTTCGGCCTTCCCATGATCGTCACGGCTCCTGATGGGGTCGCGGTCATGGGCCGCTCCTATGGATACCTCAGGAGCGACCCAGGACCGCCATTCAGGCCAATCTACGGCTGCCACTGCGGATCCCTGCCGCTCAGCTTGCGATCCAGGAAGAAGGCGGTGCTGATCAGGGCCAGGTGTGACAGGGCCTGGGGCAGGTTGCCCAGCGGGTAGCCGCGCTTGTCCAGTTCCTCGGCGTAGAGGCCCAGGGGGGTGGCGTAGCCCAGCAGTTTTTCGAACTCCAGGTGGGCTTCGTCGACACGACCGGCGCGGGCCAGGCATTCGACGTACCAGAAGGAGCAGGCGACGAAGGCGCCTTCTTCGCCCTTGAGGTTGTCCGCTGGCGTATCGGCCGGATTGTAGCGACGGATCATGCCGTCATAGGCCAGGTTGGTCTTGATGGCGTCCAGGGTGGACAGCCACATGGGATCGGTGGCGCTGACGAAGCGCACCAGGGGCATCAGCAGCAGGGCGGCGTCCAGGCTCCTGCCGTGGCGGGTCGAGGTGAAGTGACCCAGTTCGGCGTTCCAGAAGTTGTCCCAGATGTCTTCCTGGATGGCGGCGCGCGCGGCGTACCAGCGTTCATAGGGCATCGGCAGCGAACGCTTGACCGACAGCCGCATGGCGCGGTCGATGGCCACCCAGCACATCAGCCGTGAATGCAGGAAGTGCTCGGGATCGCCGCGCATCTCCCAGATACCGGCATCGGGTTGGTTCCAGTTCTCGCAGACGTGGTCGATCATCCGCACCACGTCCTTCCAGCCATGGTGGGAGATGGCTTCGCCATACTTGTTGGACAGGTAGATGGCATCCATCAGCTCGCCATAGATGTCCAGCTGAATCTGCTGGTAGGCCTCGTTGCCGATGCGCACCGGACTCGAATTGGCATAGCCCGCCAGGTGGTCGAGGGTTTCCTCGGGCAGGTCCAGGCCGCCGTCCAGGCGATACATGATCTGCAGCTTTTCCGGGGCGTTGTGGCTGTTTTCCACGCACTGGCCGACCCAGTGGGTGAAATCCTTGGCTTCCTGGGTGTAGCCCAGGCGCATGAAGGCGTAGACGGTAAAGGAGGCGTCGCGGATCCAGGAGGCGCGATAGTCCCAGTTGCGTTCACCGCCCAGGGCTTCGGGCAGGCTGAAGGTGGCGGCCGCGGCGATGGAACCGTGCTTGCAGGAGGTCAGCAGCTTCAGCGCCAGGGCCGAGCGGGTGACCATCTCGCGCCAGCGGCCCTGGTAGTGACTCTTGGCCGCCCAGGAGGTCCAGTAGGAGAGGGTATCCTCGAAGCAGAGATCGCTCTGGCCGGCGATGACCTTGTCGTCTTCCTCGCAGCCAAAGACGAAATCCAGCTGCTGCCCCTGCTCCAGTTCGAATTCGGCCAGGGCGGCGTTGCCGTCCACCTGCAGGGTGGCGCTCGAGGCCAAGCGCAGGGTCGGCTGGCCCTGGGCCTCGAACAGCGCGCCACCCTCCACCAGGCGCGCGCGGGTCTCGGCGCGGGCATAGTCGTGGGCCGGGGCGCAGACCAGGCGGAAGCGGCAGCGTCCGGCCACCACCTGCACGCGGCGGACGATGCGCGGCTTGGTGTCCTCGCTGCTGCACACCGGCATCAGGTCGGTGACCTCGGCGACGCCGTCCGCCGACAGCCAGCGGGTCTGCAGGATGTTGGTATCGGGTAGGTAGAGCTGCTGCTCGCGGGCGTCTTCCCAGACCGGGGCCAGGCTGAAGTAGCCGGCCTTTTCCGAATCGAGCAGGGCGGCGAACACCGAGGGGCTGTCCAGATTCGGCCAGCAGAAGTGGTCGATGGTGCCGTCGGTGGCGACCAGGGCGCAGGTGCGCAGGTCGCCGATGACACCGTGGGCGCCGATACTGCGGCGGGCGTGCACGGAGGAGGAATCAGCCATTGTCTTCGAATCCCGGATAGAGGCACATGCCGCCGTCGACGAACAGGGTGGTGCCGACGATGTAGTCGGCCAGGTCGCTGGCGAGGAAGACCGCCACGTTGCCCACGTCGTCGACATGGCCGACGCGCTTGTAGGGGATCAGCTTGAGCAGTTCGCGGGCCTTGGCCTCGTCACCGGTCACCTCTTCGTTGATGGCTGTGGCGATGGCGCCCGGGGCGATGCCGTTGACGCGGATGCCCTCGGCGGCGACTTCCTGGGCCAGGCTGCGCATCAGCAGGTTGACCCCACCCTTGGAGGCGGCGTAGTTGACGTGCCCGGCCCAGGGAATGACCTCGTGCACCGAACTCATGTGGATGATCTTGCCGAGGGCGCGGGAGATGTTTTCGTCGCGGCCCTGCTGGCGGAACTGGCGGATCGCCGCCCGGGCGCAGAGGAACTGGCCGGTGAGGTTGGTGTTGATCACCGTGTTCCAGTCCTCGAGCGACAGGTCGGCGACCGGTGCGTCCTTTTGCAGACCGGAATTGGCGACCAGGATGTCCAGGCGGCCGAAGGCTTCCAGGGTGCGGTCGAACAGCGCCTGGACCGCGGCCTCGTCGCCGACGTCACCGCCCACGGCGATGGCGCGACCACCGGCGTCCTGGATGCGCTTGGCCAATTCCTCGGCCGGTTCGGCGCTGGAATGGTAGTTGATGGCGACGGCGGCACCGGCCTTGGCCAGGGCTTCGGCGACGGCGGCACCGATCCCGGAACTGCCGCCGGTGACCAGGGCGACCTGGCCGTTGAGGGAAAGCTGCATGTCCAGACTCCTGCGCGGGAAAAGGTATCTGACTGCTGACCGCCACGCTCGCGTCTAGGTTCAGCCCGCAGGCGTTGCCGGATGTTCAGGCCGAGGCCGTGCGGAACAGGCTCATGCGCCGCTCCAGATCCTCGGCCAGTTCCGCCAGCTGGCGACTGGCGCCGGCGATCTGCTGCGAACCGCTGGCGGTTTCCAGGGTGGCGGCATGGATGCGGTTGATGTTCTCGTTGACCTCTTCGGCCACGGCGGTCTGCTGGGCCGCGGCGGTGGCGATCTGCGCATTCATGGCGTTCACCGAGCCGACGTCCGCTTGGATGGCCGCCAGGGCAGCGACGGCGCGCTGGGTCAGCGCGGCGGTCTCGTGGGCCTGGCCGCGGCTCTCTTCCATCTGCGCCGAAGCCCGCCCGGCGCCTTCCTGCAGGGTGGCGATCATGGCGCGGATCTCGCGGGTCGATTCCTGGGTGCGGGTGGCCAGGTTGCGCACCTCGTCGGCGACCACGGCGAAGCCGCGGCCCTGCTCACCGGCGCGAGCGGCCTCGATGGCGGCATTCAGCGCCAGCAGATTGGTCTGCTCGGCGATGCCGTTGATGACGGCGACGATGTTCTCGATGCTGGCGCTGTCGCTGGATACCTGTTGCACGGTGACGCTGGCCTGCTCCAGCGCCTGCACCAGCTGGCCGATGGCCTGGCCGGAACGGGTCACCAACTGATTGCCGGTGTCCACCTGGGCGCTGGCATTGCCGGTGGCCTGGGCGGCCTGGGCTGCGTAGCCGGCGACCTCGCCAATGGTGGCGGCCAGCTCGGTGACCGCCGCGGCCATGTGCTGGGCCTGGTTGGACTGCACATCGGTGTGGCGCTGGTTGGTCTGGGCGGTGCCTTGCAGCTGGGCCGCCGCCGTGGCGACCGAGCTGGCGGTATGGCGCACCTGGACGATGGTCTCGCCCAGGTGAGCGGTGGCGCTGCCCAGGGTGCCCATGACGCTGTCCGGGTGACGGGTGACGGGGCGCTCGTCCAGCCGGCCCTCGGCCAGCCGGCGGATGGCGGCGGCCACGGCATGGGGTTCGCCGCCCAGGGTCGCGCCCATCTGGCGAATGATCAGGATGGAGACGGTCACGCTCAGCAGCAAGGCGAGGGCGCAGGTCACCAGCATCAGCCAGCGGAAGCCACCGGCGATGCCGCGCACCTCGGTCAGGTGGCCACTGGCGATGGCCTCCTCGTGATCGATGAGCGCATTGATGCGCTTGAGCCACTCGACATAGGCCGGCGAGACGCGCTCCAGCAGGAACACCCGGGCGCCTTCCAGATCACCGGTCTGGCGCAGTTGCAGCAGGCGGTCGGTCAGGGGCAGGGCGGTGCCTTCGATGTCCTTGATGGCCGCCAGCAGGCGCTGTTCCTCGGCAGTGGCGCCCTGGCTGACGAACAGCTGATCCATGGGCTCGGCGGACTGGCGATAGAAGGCCTTGAGTCGGTCGATGTCGGCCAGGCGACTGGCCAGGGGCGCGGCGTCGTGGATCAGCACCGTATCGCGAATGGCGATGGCGCGGTCGTGCACGCTGCCGCGGAAGTTGATGGCGTAGCGCTGCTTGACGCTGGCGCCCTGGCTGACAGCGGTCAGGGTGTCGTCGATGACGCCGACGCGCTGAACGCCCACCAGGGTGATCAGCAGCATCAGCACCAGGATCAGGCCGAAGCCCAGGCCCAGGCGAGCGGCCATGGAAAGAGGGGTACGCATGCAGACCTCAACGCTTTAAAGGATGTGACATGGATCACATTTTGCGACAAAGGTTTGCGCGATAAGATTATTCCGGAGCGAGCGGTCATCCCCTGGGTATGAGTGGCAATTCGGGTGACAGGGCTGGATTCAGCCGTCCTGGCGCGGCTCCGTCAGCCGGTCGCGCTTGGCCAGGCCCGGGAACAGCTTCATCCAGACCCCGGTGATCACCAGGGTGCCGACGCCACCCAGCACCACCGCGGGCACCGTGCCGAAGAAGTGCGCGGTGACCCCCGATTCGAATTCGCCGAGCTGGTTGGAGGCACCGATGAACAGGCCGTTGACCGCACTGACCCGGCCGCGCATGGCATCCGGGGTCTCCAGCTGGACGAAGGAGCTGCGGATCACCACGCTGACCATGTCGGCGGCGCCGAGAACCACCAGGGTACCCAGCGAGAACCATAGCGAGGTGGACAGGCCGAAGGCGATGGTGGCGACGCCGAACAGCGCCACCGAGCCGAACATGATGCGACCCACGTGGCGATTGAGACTGACATAGGCGAGCAGAAAGGACATGCCCAGGGCGCCCACGGCCGGTGCCGAGCGCAGCAGGCCCAGGCCCCAGGGTCCGGTGAGCAGGATGTCGGCGGCGAACACCGGCAGCAGAGCGGTGGCGCCGCCCAGGAGCACGGCGAACAGATCCAGGGAAATGGCGCCGAGCACGTCCGGGCGACTCCTGATGAAGCGGATGCCGGCCAGCAGGTTGTCCAGGGTCGGCTTTTCCTTCTGGCTGGGCGTCTGCCGCGCCGGCAGACTCGTGACCAGCAGGATGGCGATGCCATAGAGCACCACGGCCGGGCCATAGACCCAGCCGGCGCCCAGGGCATAGAGCAGGCCGCCCAGCGCCGGGGCGATGATGGTGGCGCCCTGCATGGCCGAGGCCGCGGCGGCGATGGCGCGCGGAAAGATCGAAGGCGGCACGATGTTGGGCAGCAGCGCCTGGGTGGTGGGCTGCTCGAAGGCGCGCGCGGTGCCCAGGCAGAAGGCCAGGATGAAGATCAGCTCGCGGGTGACCGCCTGATTCAGGCTGCCCACCAGCAGCACCAGGGCGATCAGCCCCTGGCCGGTCTGGCAGAGGGCAGCCACCCGGCGGCGGTCGTAGCGATCGGCGACATGGCCGGTGTGCAGCATGAACAGCACCCGCGGCAGGAATTCCACCAGCCCCACCAGGCCGAGGTCGAGCACGTTGCCGGTGAGGGAATAGAGGTGCCAGCCGATGGCGACGGTGAGCATCTGGAAACTGCCGGCGGTACAGATGCGGGCGAACCAGAAGGCGACGAAGGGACGGTGGTGACGCAGCTGCAGGGTATCGCCGGACATGACTGGGGCTCGCGAGGGCAGAGGCGGCATCTTAGGCCACCTCAAGGCTAATCGTCAGACAACTTGCCGTGGTGGTTCAGCGGTTCACTTTAGGGGTGGCGAGTGATTCTTGCGGTTCTGCGCGTCCATCGGGCCATACGCGACGACGCGGCATGGATGAGGTATGGCGAGGCGTGGCCACGACGTCCAGAAGCAAAAAGCACCGCCCAAATGACGCAGGTGACTGCCGAAACACCGCCCTTGGGGTGCGACAGCCTGCCCGATGCGACATCGAACCACGTAAGCAAATGTATCCAGGAGGACTATTCTAAAGCCTGACGTTGATCCACGTCAGCTTCCGACCTGGCCCTTTGGGCTAGCAGCGGCGCCGCCTTTTTAGCGTCCCGCTAGAACCCCAGGCGACGCCGGAGGTTCGAACCTCGGTCAGCGTCAACTCGACCGGCTGCTCTCGATGGCCGGCGTGCCTGAGAGGAATAGCTATGTTCGGCCTCGAAGCCCTGGATCTCGCCCGGATCCAGTTCGCCTTCACCGTGTCCTTCCACATCGTCTTCCCGGCGCTGTCCATCGGTACCGCGAGCTTTCTCGCCGTGCTCGAAGGGCTCTGGCTGAAGACCGACAACCACGTCTACAAGGATCTGTATCACTTCTGGCTGAAGATCTTCGCGATCTTCTTCGGCATGGGCGTGGTGTCCGGTCTGGTGATGGCCTATGAGTTCGGCACCAACTGGAGCGGCTTCGCCGACTATGCCGGCGCCGTGACCGGCCCGCTGCTGACCTACGAGGTGCTCACCGCCTTCTTCATCGAAGCCGGCTTCCTCGGCGTCATGCTGTTCGGCTGGAATCGCGTGGGTCGCGGCCTGCACTTCTTTTCGACGGTGATGGTGGCCATCGGCACCCTGATGTCGACCTTCTGGATCCTGTCCTCCAACAGCTGGATGCACACCCCGAGTGGCTACGAGATCGTCGATGGTCGCATCGTCCCGGTGGACTGGCTGGCGGTGATCTTCAACCCGTCGTTCCCCTTCCGCTGGGCGCACATGACCATCGCCGCCTACCTGTCGGTGGCCTTCCTGGTCGGCGCCTCGGCGGCTTGGCACCTGCTGCGCGGTAACGACAACCCTGCGGTGCGCAAGATGTTCTCCATGGCCATGTGGATGGCCCTGCTGGTAGCGCCCATCCAGGCGTTCGTCGGTGACGCCCACGGCCTCAACACCCTGGAACACCAGCCGGCCAAGATCGCCGCGATGGAGGGCCACTGGGAGAATCCTCCGGGCGAAGCGACTCCGCTGATCCTGTTCGGCTGGCCGGACATGGAGCGCGAGGAAACCCGCTTCAAGCTGGAGATCCCGGTACTCGGCAGCCTGATCCTCAAGCACAGCCTCACCGAGCCGATCCCGGCGCTCAAGGACTTCCCCAAGGAAGACCGGCCGCCGGCCTATGTGGTGTTCTGGTCGTTCCGCATCATGGTCGCCCTGGGCATGCTGATGATCGCTGCCGGTCTGTGGAGCGCCTGGCTGCGCTGGCGCGGCAAGCTGTACGAGACCCGCGGCTTCCTGCGCCTGGTCACCTGCATGGGCCCGGTCGGCCTCATCGCCCTGCTGGCCGGCTGGTTCACCACCGAGGTGGGCCGCCAGCCGTGGATCGTCTACGGCCTGTTGCGCACCAAGGACGGGGTATCCAACCACAGCGTCACCCAGTTGAGCATCACCCTAGTGGCCTTCGTGGTGGTCTACTTCGCCGTGTTCGGCATCGGCACCCTCTATGCCCTGCGCATGATCGGCAAGGGTCCGCACACTGGTGAAGGCGACCTGCCCACCTCCGGCGGCCCGGGCACCGATCGTCATCCCAAGCGTCCGCTGTCCGGCGCCGATGGCGGCCTGGAAGAAGACAATCCCAATGACCAGCTGACCGGAGACCGCACATGAACGGCATCCCTGGCATCGACCTCCCGCTGATCTGGGCGATCATCATCATCTTCGGTCTCATGATGTACGTGGTCATGGACGGCTTCGACCTGGGCATCGGCATCCTCTTCCCCTTCGTCAAGGGCAAGGAAGACCGCGACGTCATGATGAACACCGTGGCGCCCATCTGGGACGGCAACGAGACCTGGCTAGTGCTCGGCGGGGCAGGGCTCTATGGCGCCTTCCCGCTGGCCTACTCGGTGATCCTGCCGGCGTTGTACCTGCCGCTGATCTTCATGCTGATCGGCCTGATCTTCCGCGGCGTGGCCTTCGAATTCCGCTTCAAGGTCCAGGAAGGCAAGGAAGCCCTGTGGGACAAGTCCTTCATCTTCGGCTCGCTGCTGGCCAGCTTCTGCCAAGGCGTGGCCCTGGGTGCCTTCATCGAAGGCTTCCCGGTGGAGAATCGCCAGTATGTCGGCGGGCCGCTGGACTGGCTGACGCCCTTCTCGATGTTCTGCGGCCTGGGCGTCATCGCCGCCTATGCGCTGCTGGGCAGCACCTGGCTGATCATGAAGACCGAGGGCCCGCTGCAGGCCACCATGCGTCGCCTGACCAAGCCGCTGCTGTTCCTGCTGCTGGCCTTCACCGCGGTGGTGAGCATCTGGACCCCGCTGAGCCAGGCGGCCATCTCCGCCCGCTGGTTCAGCATGCCCAATCTGGTCTGGTTCCTGCCGGTACCGATCCTGGTGGGCGTGGTGACCCTGGCCCTGCTGCGCGCCATCCTGCGCGAGGACTCGCACCACGCGCCCTTCCTGCTGACCCTGGCGCTGATCTTCCTCGGCTACAGTGGCCTGGGTATCAGCCTCTGGCCGAACATCATCCCGCCGGGCGTTTCCATCTGGGAGGCCTCGTCGCCGCCGCAGAGCCAGCTGTTCCTGCTCATCGGCACCCTGTTCATCATCCCCATCACCCTGATGTACACCTTCTGGGGCTACTACGTGTTCCGCGGCAAGGTACGCGCGGGGGAGGGCTATCACTGATGGTCGGCCGCTCGCGCGAACCCAACCCCGCGGACAACAAGCCGCTCTGGCAGCGGCTGGCCTGGATGGCCGCCATCTGGGCCTGCAGCCTGGTAGCGCTCGGCGTTGTGGCCTGGGTGCTGCGGCTGGTGCTGACGGCGGCGGGGCTCAAGTCGCATTGACCCTTCCATGTGTCGGTGGATGAGGCTGCGCCGTCATCCACCCTACGTGGGGGCCTGTTCCAGTGCTGGAAGGTATCCCGCGTGCGGGACCGCCCCCTCTCCCGCTTGCGGGGGAGGGCTGGGGTGGGGGAGTACGCTTATATCTGCTCGGATCGCCAAGCTGATTTACGGTGTGCTCGGTAAGCTTTTGTTCCGCCCCCGTCGGGCGGGTTACTTTTTTCAGTCGCCAAAAAAGTAACCAAAAACGCTTGCCCTGGTCATCCGGCCCTACGCTGCACTCCGGGTCCCCTCGCTCCGCCGCTCTTCCGGCGGGCCGCCGTCGAAGGGCCGTCCTGGCCCTCGACGCCTTTCGCGGCATCCCTGCCGCTCACCCAACTCCAGAGCGGCTGCGTTCGGCCTACTGAACAGGGCGCTTGGGTGCCGGCTGGAAGTATCTTTTTAAAAGCTGGTTAGCCTGGCGTGTTACGTAATGTCCTCGTGCCTTTCATTCAATAGGCATGGCAAGTAGCAAGCGTTAGCCAACGTCTTAAAACCGCTTGAATAACCCTAAACTTTCAGCTGGCACCCCAGTGCCCCGTCTGGCCGGCCGAACGTTAGTGCCGAGGAAGCGGGTGAGCGGCATGGATGCCGCGAAAGGGGCCAAGGGCCAGGACGGCCCTTCGGCCCCGGCCCGCTGGAGCGGCGCTGACGTGAGGGCATCCTGCGCAACGCGCAGGACCGGCTAGTTGGGGCGAGCGTTTTTGGTTACTTTTTTGGCAATTGAAAAAAGTGACCCGCCCGGCGAGGCGGAACAAGGAGCGTCAGCAGATTCCTAAAATCAGCTTGGCGGCCTGAGCAAAAGCACTACCCCCCACCCCAACCCTCCCCCGCAAGCGGGAGAGGGGGCGGTCCGGCGTGAAGGGATCGAGCGCTGCGAGTCAGCCTGGCCGTCGATCACAACTGCAACGCAGCCCACCCCCCAAACCTACAACTTTTCCCAGTTATCCCCCGCCCACCTACCCGCTAGCCTGACCCCGTTCCCATCCAGACGAGGAAGGCATCCATGCAGGTTCAAGAAGGCTACGCCGATTTCCAAGGCCACCAGACCTGGTACCGGGTCACCGGCGAGCTGGCCAGCGGGCGGTTGCCGCTGGTGGTGGCCCACGGCGGTCCCGGTTGCACCCATGACTATGTCGACAGCTTCAAGGACCTGGCCGAGCACGGCTGGCCGGTGGTGCATTACGACCAGCTGGGCAATGGCCGTTCCACCCACCTGCGCGGCATCGATCCGGGTTTCTGGACGGTGGAGCTGTTTCTCGACGAGCTGAACAACCTGCTGCGCCATCTGGGTATCGGCCAGTACGTGCTGCTCGGCCAATCCTGGGGCGGGATGCTGGCTGCCGAGCATGGGGTACGGCAGCCGGCAGGGCTGCGGGGGCTGATCATCGCCAATTCGCCTGCGTCCATGGCGCTCTGGCGCGAGGCGGCGGCTGGGCTGCGGGCCGAATTGCCGCTCGAGGTGCAGGCCACCCTGGCGCGACACGAGGCCGCCGGCACGACCGACTCGCCGGAGTACCGCGCCGCCAGCCAGGTCTTCTATGCCCGCCATGTCTGCCGGGTGCAGCCCCTGCCGGCCGAAGTGGCGCGCACCTTCGCCGCCATCGACGCCGACCCCACCGTCTATCACGCCATGAACGGCCCCACCGAGTTCCATGTGATCGGCAGGCTGCGGGATTGGAGCGTGATCGAGCGGCTGGCGCGGATCCAGGTGCCGACGCTGCTGATTTCTGGGCGCCATGACGAAGCGACGCCGGCCTGCGTGGAGCCCTTCGATCGACTCATCCCGGACGTGCGCTGGCGCATCTTCGAGAATTCCAGCCACATGCCCCACGTGGAAGAACGCGAAGCCTGCATGGCCACCGTGGCGATCTTTCTCGCCGAAGTGGAAGGCCGCTAGGCCTCGGCGTCGAGGGCCGCGGCGATCTCGTCGATGCGGGTCTGGCGGTCGTCGGCCTGCAGGCGCGGACGCGGATTGAGCGCCGACCATTCCGGGTGGGCCCGGGCTACCTGCACGGCGGCGGGCAGCTTGCCCTCGCGCCAGCGCTGCTCGTCAGGCGCGGCCACCTCGATGGCGCCCTGGGCGGCGTGGCCGCGGGTTTCCAGCGCCGCCAATAGCTGACGCTGCCGTAGCGCCAGCAGCCGCAGCACGGCATCGTCGATGGACAGCTCCCGCCCGCCACGCAGCTTGCCGAACAGCCGTCGGCCATAGTGGCCGCCGGTCTGTGCCAGGCCGCCAGCCAGAGCGCCCAGTACCGTGGCAGCGCCCAGGGTCAGGCCGCCGGCGAGCAGGTCGAGGCCGACCCCGGCCGCCGCCCCGGCCGCCACCCCGCCGCCCAGGCGGATGCCCAGCAGGCGCAGGGTTTCCGGATTGAACAGATCGTCGCCCCAGCGGCCGTCCAGCAGCGGCAGGTCGCTGGCATGGGCATCGCCCGGGCGAAAGCCGAACAGCCGCAGGAGTTCTTCCACGCAGCGTTGTTCGCGGCTACGCAGGGCGTCGCGCAAGTCGGCGGTCGCGTTGCTCACCTCGGCTTCGCCGGGCGCCACGCTGCGCCGGGCAGCGGCGGCATCCACCAGCAATTCGGCGATCAGCCGCACGCCCTGCTGATGGCGACGGCGGGCCTGTTCGGCATGGTCGGCGATCAGCCGTTGCAAGGCCGGGCGGCCACTTTCCAGCAGGGTCGCCAGGCTTTCGTAGAGACGCGCCTCGCCATCCGCCGGTGGCGCGACGCTGTCGAAGCGCACCAGGGCGTGCAGGCCGAGGCGGGCCAGGGTGGCGCGCCAGTCGTCGGCGCGGTGGCCGTCGGCGGCGACGAAGTTGAGCACTGGCACCAGCGGGCGCCCGCAGCCGGCCAGCACCGCCAGTTCGTCGCGGTACTTGGCCAGCACCGGCTCGCGGGCGTCGATGACATAGAGACCGGCGTCGGAGGCGCGCAGCTGGCGGATCACCTTGGCTTCCTGCTCGAAGCGTTGGCGGGCTTCGACGCTGTCGAGAAAACGGTCGAGCAGGGTGGCGGCGTCCAGGCGTTCGCCGGGTCTTTCCAGCTGCTCCAGGTAGTCGCGCAGGGCGATGGCGTCTTCCAGGCCGGGCGTGTCGTAGAGCTCCAGCAGCGCCTCGCCATCCACCGACAGGCGTGCACCCTCGACGTGGCGCGTGGTGCTGGGGCGATGGGAGACCTCGCCGAAGTCGACGTCGCGGGTCAAGGTGCGCAGTAGCGAGGTCTTGCCGACATTGGTATGGCCGACCAGCGCCAGGCGCAGGGGGCCGCTCATGGATTCGTCTCCAGCCAGGCCAGTTCTTCGAGATCGCCCTCGCAGTGTGCCAGACGCAGGGCGTCCAGTGCCTGGCGCCAGTCGTCCAGGCGAACCGGATCGAGCTTGCCACCCAGGGGCGCGGGCAATAGCCAGACGCGGGTCGCGGTGGCGCAGCGCGACAATTCCGCCAACAGCGTCAGGGTACCGCGATCCGGCGAGCGGCGGGGATCGCAGGCGATCAGCAGGCGGCGCGCCGGATAGCGGGTCAGCTGTTCGAGCAGATGACGGCGGCCCTGGCCGTCGTCGAGGACGCCGGCGTCACGCACGCCCTCGGGCAGCGGTGGCGGCCAGGTGTGGTCGGTGAGTTCGAGACCCACCAGCAGCGCCTCGTCGCCGGTGCGGGCGAGGCCACTGGCGTCCTGCTGGGGCAGGTGCGCGGGGGCGGCGTCGTTCACGCCCAGGCGTTCGCTGGTGGGCAGCAGGCGTTCGCGCAGGTGCAGATAGCCGGGGCGTTCCACGTCCAGCCGCAGGCGCCCGCGCCCGCGCCGCCAGCGCCACAGGCAGAGCAGGGTCAGCAGCAGCCGTGGCAGCAGGCCATAGACCAGCACCACGCCCAGCAGCCAGCCGGCCCAGGCCTGGCGCGCCGTGGCCAGGGGGCTGGCGGCATCGCCACTGGCGGCGATGCTGGCCGGGTCGGGCAGGGGAAAACCCAGCAGCTGGGGCAGGGCGCCCAGCACCTGGGTGAGCAGCACGAAGGTGTCGCTGCCGAGCAGGGTGGTCTCCCAGACGAACAGATAGCTGCGTCCGGAGAGCAGCGCCAGCAGGGTCGCCAGGGCACTGCCGAGGATCAGCAGCCAGAGACCGTGCACCAGGCCGCCCAGGGCCCATGGCAGCAGCCGCGCGCGGCCCAGCAGACCGACCAGTGCCGGCCCCAGGTGCAGGGCTCGGGCATCCCGCGCCAGGCGGCCGGAGAGCCACAACCAGAGTCGCGCCAGCGGTGAGGCCAGTTGCCGTCCACCCCCCAGCAGACCAAGGGCCCAGACCAGCAGGCTGAGCAGATGGAGGCCGAGCAGGCTGCCCAGCGCCCAGAACACATTGACCGGGCGACTGCCGTCACCCAGGGCGCCAGCGGCGAGCCCGGCGCCGCAGAACAGCGCCACGACGCCCAGCAGCCAGGCGGCCAGTACCGCACCCTGGCGCCAGCGACGTCGCGCGGCCAGCAGGCCATCGCGCTGGCCGAGCAGCCGGGCACGGGTCACCAGGCGCGTCTCGAAGGCGCCGCCGGCCGCCCGTGCCTGGCGATTGGCTTCGGCGTCTTCCAGCGGGCCGCTGTCTTCCTCGGTCAGGCGCAGGGCTTCGGTCAGCCAGAGGTCTTCGAAGACGGGGGAGGGGGTTGCGGTCACGCGTCGGTGCCCTTGCGGCAAAAACGTCGAGGATAGTCCCTGGCGCCCCGGCTGTTAACGCCTCTGTTATGCTCTGTCACCATGAAAACCTCTCTTCCCCTGAGCCTGATCGTCGCCGTGGCCGACAACGGCGTCATCGGCATCGACAATCGTCTCCCCTGGCACCTGCCGGCGGAGCTTAAATATTTCAAGGCCGTGACCCTCGGCAAGCCGCTGGTCATGGGTCGCAAGACCTGGGACTCCCTGGGCCGCCCGTTGCCGGGTCGGCTGAATCTGGTGGTCTCCCGTCAGACTGATCTGGTGGCCGAAGGTGCCGAGGTGCGGACGTCGCTGACCGCTGCGGTCGAGCGCGCCGAGGCCTGGGCCCTTGAGCACCAGGCAGCCGAGATCATGCTGATCGGCGGCGCCCAGCTGTTCGCCGACGCCCTGCCCCAGGCGCAGCGCCTCTACCTGACCCGAGTCGCCCTGGCGCCGCAAGGCGATGTCTTCTTTCCCCCATGGCAGGAGAGCGACTGGCAGCTTGTCTCGCGCCAGGAACACGCGGCCGAGGACGACCGTCCGGCCTATGCCTGCGAGGTCTGGGAGCGCCGGGCCTAGGGGCGGTCGCCTGCAGCCTTCCCGTCTAGCTCTGGTCATTGCCCCGACCTTAAGTAAAACCTAAGACGGGTGTGGCATAAGGACGCTGAGGCAGGCCGCCCGGGCGGCCGGAGGGCACGACCATGAGGGCGATCGACAGCCAGACTTCGACGGCAATGGCAGGGACTCAGCCTGCCAGTACGAGCGCTACCGGCAATCAGCGCGCACCCGCCGCCGACTCCGCCAGCGCGGGGGGAACCCCAGCCGGCACCGATGTCGCGGTGGACCTGTCGCCCGCCGCCCAGCTCATTGCCAGGCTGTTACCGGGCCAGTCGAACGGTAACAGCGATCTCGACGGTTTCATGCAGATCCTCCAGCAGCAGATCCGCAGCCAGGGCACCGACGCCGCCGTGCTCGGCGAACTGCCCCAGGATGCTAGTGCCGACCGTATCCAGTTGGCGAAGCAGGCGGCCAATCACCTGTTGGTGAGCTATTACCATGACGACAGTCGCTATGCCGACGCCTCCACCCAGGATCCTTTCGCCAACCTGGACAGCGACAGCCTGACGCGTATCGCCAGCGACGATTCCGGCACCTTCACTTCGGCTGAGCGTCAGCTCGCCTATTTCGAAGGCGCGCAGCGTGGCACTGATGCGGCCAACGTGGCCTTTTCCGGGCTCTCCCCGCAGGATCAGGGTGCCGCGTCCTGGAACTGGGCTCCCGCCGCCACGGAAGACGCCGGTATCCTCGGTACGCTGAATCCCGGCATGCCGAATTGGCAACCCAATCAGTTGAGCAGTCAGCTCATCGACGGCCTGAGTCCTGGCGGCGTGGCGACCGCTGCCGCCCAGGAAACCGCCCAGTTGTCGGCGCCGACCTTCAACGTCAGCACCGGTGCCGATGGTGCACCCCAGTGGACGGTGCTGCCGGTGGACGAACAGGGCGCAGGGGTAAACACCGCACTGGATGGCAGTATCCTCACCCAGATGACCGGCACGACGGCCGCGCCGGCGCTGTCGCTCTATCGGCAGATCGCCGCGTTCGGTTGAGTGGGGCTGTTGGGCAGGGCCTGCTTGTTGGGCTTCGACGATGAAGCCGTCTCAGCCCAACCTACGGTGCGGTAGGTTGGCGCTGAGCGCAGCGAAGCCCAACACCAAGCTGACCTCAGATAGCCCGCAGTTTCTTCGCCGGCAGGTAGTCGCGATGGACGCGTTCTTCCACCAGGTACAACCAGCAGGGGCCTTCCACCTGGGGAAAGAGGCGGACTTCCTGGATGCTGCTGGGCTTGGGTTCGCCATTGCCGACCTGCACCGCCACCGTCTGGCCCAGACGGAAGCGCGGGACCACGCCGGCGTCCACCACGCTCTGCTCGGCCTTGGTCGCCGGGCGGCCCAGGTATTCGCCCAGGTCCACCGGGCCGGAGGGGCCTTCGGCCACGGTGTCCACATGGAAGCTGTAGGCGGTGGCCAGGCCTTCGTCGCCACCGTGGGTCTCACCCTGCTTGATGCGCGACACGGCCTGGTCGAGGGCGGCGTCGAGCGTCAGTTCATTGTTCGATTGCAGGGTGATGACGATGCGGCGTTCGAAGGGGTACTGGCTCATGGTTTCGACTTTTTCGGCAGATAAGGAAAAGAAGGGACATCTTGTGCCCCCTTTGGCCGGCCACTGTCCAGCCGGGGGCGCCCGATCGGTGATCGCGTTTGCAACCCCAGGTGTCCAGGAGGCTCGACGGTCATTCGCGGATGACCGTGCTCGCTGCGCTCAGGCTAGTCATTACGCCGCTTGAGCTGGTCCTTGAGCTGGGTCGGCACCTCGCGAATGATCAGCAGATCCTGGCCTTCGTCGTATTCGATGCGCGAACCCAGCAGGTGCGCTTCGAAGCTGATCGACAGGCCTTCGGCGCGACCGGTGAAGCGGCGGAATTGATTGAGGGTGCGCTTGTCCGCCGGGATCTCCGGCGCCAGGCCGTAATCCTTGTTGCGGATGTAGTCGTAGAAGGCGCGCGGGGCCTGGTCGTCCATCAGCTCGGAAAGGGCGTCCAGGGCCACGGGTTCGCCGCGCTTGGCCTGGCTGCTGGCGTAGTCCACCAGGGTATCGGTCTTTTCCTTGGCGGCTTCTTCGGGCAGGTCCTCGCTTTCCACGTAGTCGCTGAAGGCCTTGAGCAGGGTGCGGGTCTCGCCCTTGGCGTCGACGCCTTCCTGGCAACCGATGAAGTCGCGGAAGTAGTCCGAGACCTTCTTGCCGCCCTTGCCGCGGATAAAGGAGATGTACTGGCGCGACTGCTTGTTGTTGCGCCATTCCGAGAGGTTGATGCGCGCCGCCAGGTGCAGCTGGCCCAGGTCCAGGTGCTTGGCCGGGGCGACTTCCAGGCTCTCGGTGACGGTCACCCCCTCGCTGTGGTGCAGCAGGGCGATGCTCAGGTAGTCGGTCATGCCCTGCTGGTACTGGGCGAACAGCACATGGCCGCCGGTGGAAAGGTTGCTGCTCTCCATCAGCCCCTTGAGATGCTCCACCGCCTGGCGACTGAAGGCGACGAAGTCCTGCTCGCCTTCCAGGTAGGCATGGAGCCAGCCGCTCAAGGGATAGGCGCCGGATTCCTCGTGGAACAGGCCCCAGGCCTTGTTGGGCTTGGCGTTGTAGCTGTCATTGAGATCGGCCAGCAGATTCTCGATGGCCTGGGAGTCGGCCAGTTCGGCGTCCCGCGCGTGCAGGGTCGCGGGCTGGCCGTCGGGCTTCTTGTCGATCAGATGGACGATGGCGTGACGGATCGGCATGACGGCCTCGGGTAACGGAGAAAAGTCCGCCAGTCTAACGCCCCCGCGCCCTGGCGGGCAGGCCCTGGGCGCCGCAGGCTCAGCGCGCCGCCGTGGCCTGCTTTTCCTGCAGCGCGTTGCCCAGGTGGCGGGTCATGAAGGTCGCGGCCTCTTCGCGGCGGCCCTCCAGCAGCAGATCGATCAGCTGCAGATGTTCCTGGCAGCGGCGCTGGGCCTGCTGGCGATCCACCGACTTCTGGTACTCGATCAAGCGGCGCAGGCGATTGAGCCGGCGCAGCGCATCAAGGATGAAGGCATTGCCCGAGCAGCGGGCGATGGTCTCGTGCAGGCGGGTGTTGGCGTCGAAGATTTCCGCGGGCGAGGCCTCGAACACCCGGCCTGCGGCCAGCAGCGCCTGCTCGTCGCGGCAGCGCCGCAAGGCTTCGGCATCCAGGGTGAAGTCGGCTTCACGGATGCCGGCCGGCTCCAGCAGCAGGCGAAAGCGATAGCTCTGGGCATAGGCGTCAGGCGAGGTGAGGCCTTCGACGAAACTCCAGCCATAGCCTGGCAGGCGCTCGGCCCAGCCTTCCTGGACGATGCGCCTGAGGATATCGGCCAGTTGCCCACGGGTGACCTGGTAGCGGCGGATCAGCTCGTTTTCCGTGACCTTCAGCGGCAATTCGCCCTCGATTCGGTCGCGGGCGATGGTCAGGTACAGGCGTTCGCTGGCGGACACCTCTTCGCGCGCCTGGGGCGTGGCGTCCAGGGCCGCGGCGGCCACGGCGAAGCCGCCTTCGGGATGGCGCGCCAGCAGGGACTGGTCGGCCATCTGCTGCAGGGCGCTGCGCACCGGCGAGCGCGACACCCGCAGCCGCTCGGCCAGGGCGCGCTCGGGCAGCCGGGTGCCGACCGCCAGCTGGTGCGAGGCGATGTAGGTGAGGATGTCGGGAATCAGTTGGGAGGCGAGGGTGGTGCCCATGGCAGCGCTGGCGAGTCGATCGGAAAGATCCGGGATGCTAGCACGGGACCCACCGGGCGCAGCCGGCAGGTCCCGCTGGCGGTCGCTCAGTCCCCGCTCGGACTGACGTCCATGTCCTTGAGCTTCACCAGGCGGCTGCGGTGCTTGCAGCGGTAGCCCAGCCAGACGGCGAGAAACAGCGGCAGGCTGATGTAGGTGGCGGCCAGGCCCAGCCAGTCGACGCCGTGCGGCCCGAACAGGGCGGCATAGTTCTGCCCCAGGGTGATCACCAGGCAGAGGGCGAAGGCCAGCAGCGGCCCGAAGGGGAACAGCTTGGCGCGGTAAGGCAGGTCTTCCAGGCGGCGACCCTGGGCCAGGTAGCCCTGGCGGAAGCGATAGTGGGAGACGGCGATGCCCAGCCAGGCGATGAAGCCGCACATGCCCGAGGTGTTGAGCAGCCAGCCATAGAGGGCCTTGTCGCCCACCAGCGAGGTAAAGAAGCACAGGGCGCCCACCGCGGTGGTGGCCAGCAGGGCATTGCGCGGCACGCCATTGCGCGAAACGCGGGCGAACAGGCGCGGCGCCTTGCCCTGTTCGGCCAGGCTGTGCAGCATCCGGGTCGAGGCGTACATGCCCGAGGTGCCGGCGGAGAGCACCGCCGAGAGGATCACCGCGTTCATCAGGCTGGCGGCGAAGGCCAGGCCGGCGCGCTCGAACAGCAGGGTGAACGGCGAGACGGAAACGTCGGTGGCATCGTTCTGCAAGAGGCGCGGATCGGTGTAGGGAATCAGCATGCCGATAACGAAGATCGCCAGCACATAGAACATCAGGATGCGCCAGAACACCTGGCGGATGGCGATGGGTACATTCTTGCGCGGATTCTCCGATTCACCGGCGGCGATGCCGATCAGCTCGGTGCCCTGGAAGGAAAAGCCGGCGATCATGGCCACCCCGACCATGGCCTGCAGGCCGCCGACGAAGGGCGCCTCGCCCTGGGTGAACACGGACAGGCCCGGCGGCTCGATGCCGCTGAAGATGCCGAGAATGGCGGCCAGGCCCAGGCCGATGAAGACCACCACGGTGGCCACCTTGATCAGCGCGAACCAGAATTCGCTCTCGCCGAAGCCCCGTACCGACACCGCATTGAGCAGGAACATCAGTGCGAGGAACAGCGCGCTCCAGATGAGCCCCGGCACCTCGGGAAACCAGAAGCCCATCACCAGCTGCGCGGCCACCAGTTCGGCGGCGATGGTCACCGCCCAGTTGTACCAGTAGTTCCAGCCCAGGGCGAAGCCGAAGCCATCCTCGACGAAGCGACTGCCATAGATGGAGAAGGAGCCCGACACCGGCTGGTAGGCGGCCATTTCGCCGAGGCTGGTCATGAGGAAGTAGACCATCAGGCCGATCAGCGCATAGGCCGCCAGGGCGCCGCCCGGGCCGGCGGTGGCCACGGTGGCGCCGGAGGCGACGAACAGCCCGGTGCCGATGGAGCCGCCGATGGCGATCATGTTGAGGTGGCGGGGCTTGAGCCGGCGCTGCAGACTCGGAGAGGCGGTGGACATGGAATTTCCAGCTGGCAGTTGAAGGGGCCGGACGTTGGCTCTGGCGGCCATTCACGGTCATGGGGCGCAGGGCGGTGCACCCACCGCCTGCCGCCACCTGCACAGGCAGGTGGCAAAAAAGCGGCGAAGCTTAGCAGGCTAAGGGCGCCAGGTGGGATGGCGGTCGTCGGTGCGCGGCCGGGCGAGGAAGCCAGCACGTCCGTTCTGGCTACGGGTAGGCGGCACAGGGCAAGCGCTAGCCAGCGAGATCAGCGCCGCAGCGAGCGGCGGACCGTCGCCACGTGGTCAGCCAGGGTACTGATGTCGAGCGCGGCCAGGCAGGGGAGGACGGTCCGCTACGCTGCGGCAGCGGACCGGGTAGCGTCTTTAGCTCGAGATCAAGACGCGTCGATCCAGATGGTCTTGATCTCGGTGTACTGGTCGTGGGCCCACAGCGACTTGTCGCGCCCGCCGAAGCCCGACTCCTTGTAGCCGCCGAAGGGGGTGGAGGCATCGCCCTCGCCGAAGCAGTTGACGGTGACGATGCCGGCACGGATGCCACGGGCCAGCTTGATGGCGTGGCGCAGGTTGCCGGTGTAGGCCGAGGCGGCCAGCCCGTAGGCGGTGTCGTTGGCCAGCTCCAGGGCTTCGTCGATGTCGTCGAAGGGGGTCACGCTCAGTACCGGGCCGAAGATCTCCTCGCGGAACAGGCGGCTGTCACGGTCCACGTCATCGACGATGGTCGGCTCGACGTAGACGCCGTCGCGGGTCGCGCCGCCGGTCACCAGCTTGAGCTGCTGCTCGCGGGCGTGTTCCAGGTAGGAACGCACCTTGTCGAAGTGCGCCTTGCTGACCAGGGAGCCCAGGCGATTCTCCGGATCCAGTGGATCGCCGAGTTGCCAGTCCTGCAGGTGCACCTGTATCCGCTCCAGCAGGGCGTCCTTGACCTCGCGATGGACGATCAGGCGGGAGGTGGCCGAGCAGTTCTCGCCCATGTTCCAGAAGGCGCCGTTGACCACGTGCTGGGCGACCTGGTCGAGATCCTCGACGTCGTTCATCACCACGGCGGGATTCTTGCCGCCCAGTTCCAGGACGATGCGCTTGAGATTGGATTCGGCGGCGTACTTGAGGAACAGCCGACCGGTGTCGGTGGAGCCGGTAAAGCTGACCGCGGCGATGTCCGGATGCCGACCGATGGGCTCGCCGGCTTCCTTGCCACCGCCGGGCACCACGTTGAAGACCCCGGCCGGCACCCCGGCCTGATGGGCCAGCTCGGCCACTCGCAGGGCACTCAGGGTGGTCTCCATGGCCGGCTTGACCACGATGGAGCAGCCGGCGGCCAGCGACGGGCCGATCTTCCAGGCCAGCATCAGCAACGGGAAGTTCCAGGGCAGCACCAGGCCCACCACCCCGATGGGCTCGCGGACCACCATGGCCAGGGCACCGGCCCCGGTGGGGGCGGTGGCGTCGTAGATCTTGTCGATCAGCTCGGCGTGCCAGCGCAGGGTGTTGATGGTCTCGGGCACATCGATGGTCTGGCACTCGCGCACCGGCTTGCCGCTGTCGAGACTCTCCACCACCGCCAGTTCATGGGCATGTTCTTCCAGCAGCGCAGCGAATTTCTGCAGCACGACCTTGCGCGCGGAGGGGGGCAGACCGCTCCAGCGACCGTCCTCGAAGGCGGTCTTGGCGGCAGCCACGGCAAGATCGACGTCGGCGGCGCCACAGGCCGCCACCCGCGCCAGCTCGACCCCGGTGGCGGGGTTGCTGGTGACGAAGGTCTGACCGCTCTGGGCGGCGACGAAGGCGCCATCGATGAAGGCCTGGGTGCGTAGCTCGACGGTGGCGGCGAGGTCGGCGTAGGCGGCTTTGCTCAAGAGATCGGTCATGGTCAGGCTCCTTGGACGATACGGGCGACGTTGTTCTTCAGCGCGGCGATCACCTGCGCCAGTTCGGCCTGTTCGGCTTCGCTCATGCCCTTGAGCGGCGCGCGGACGCCGCCGTTGGGCAGGCCGGCCAGTTCGCAGCCGTACTTGATCGACTGCACGAACTTGCCGCCTTCGAGGTAATCCATCAGCGGCAGCATGGCCGCCATGATCCGGCGCCCCTTGGCGAAGTCCTGCTCCAGCACGCAGGCCTCGTAGAGCGCCACGTGCTCGCGCGGCACGAAGTTGGAGCCGGCGCAGACCCAGCTGCGCGCGCCCCAGGCGAAGAATTCCAGGGCCTGGTCGTCCCAGCCGCAGGAGAGCTGCAGGTCCGGACGCTTGACCGCATGGCGGTGCAGGGCGGCCATGTCGCCGCTGCTTTCCTTGATCGACTGGACGTTGCGGCAGCCGGCGATGGCGGTGAAGAAGTCCTCGCCCATGGCCACGTTCATCCGCCCCGGATAGTTGTAGAGCATGATCGGCAGGTCGGCGGCGCGATCCACCGTCAGCACGTGTTCGGCGATCTCCTGCTGGGTCGGCAGGGCATAGGGCGGGGTGCCGACCAGGATGGCGTCGGCGCCGTGCTCACGCGCGGCTTGGGCGAACACCACCGAATCCTCGGTACGGATGGCGCCGGTACCGATCACCAGCGGCAGGCGCCCGCCGATCACGTCGCAGGCCTGGGCGATCAACGCCAGGCGCTCTTCGCCGCTGTGGGCGTAGTACTCGCCGGTGGAGCCACCGACCACGATGCCGTGCACCTTGGCTTCGATCAGGTATTCCAGGACCTGGGCGAAGCCGGCCTGGTCGATGGCGCCGTCCGCCTTGAGCGGGGTGATGGCCGGGGTGTAGATGCCGTCGAAGTTCATGGTGGAGCCTCCAGAGGTTGCACGGATGTCAGCGGGGAGGGCGCGGCCGTCAGCTTTCGCAGCCGGCCCGGTACTGTCCCCACAAGAGGTTGAAATTGACGCCGGCCGAGAGGAACGGCTGCGGCGGGTTGGCGTTGGGGCCGGGCGCGGCGAGCAGGAAATCGATGAGTTCGTCGCGTTCGCCGGCCAGCCAGTCGGCCAGCAGCTTGCCGGTGGCGGTGCCGCGGGTGACGCCCAGGCCATTGCAGCCCAGGGCGCCATAGACGTTGGGCGCCAGCTGGCCGAAGAAGCCGTTGTGGTTGCGGGTCATGGCCAGGGCGCCGCCCCAGGTGTAGTCGAAGGTCACCTGCGGCAGCATCGGGAAGCGGCGGGCGAAGGAGGCCTGGTGCCGCTGCAGCACTCGCTGCAGATGCTTGGGATTGCTGCGCCCGTCGGGGTTGAAGCTGAAGCTGTTGCGGATCAGCAGGCGCTGATCGGGGGTACGGCGCACCGTGGTGCCGAACGGGTCGGCGGGGATGGCGCCCCAATAGGGCCTGCCGCCCAGCAGCGCCTGCTCGTCGGGCGTCAACGGCCGCGTGAGACTGCCGTAGGTGAAGATCGGCAGCATGCGCCCCTGCAGGAAGCCGAAGTGCTGGCCGAAGGAATTGTTGGCCAGCACCAGTTTGCCGGCGGTGATACGGCCAGCGGCATGCCGCAGCTCGGGGCGCGAACCGTAGTCCACGTCCAGGATCGGCGTGCGCTCGAAGAGCGTGACATTGGCCGGTAGATTCTCGGCCAAACCCTTGACCAGGGCGCTGGGCTGGATCAGCACCGCGCCAGGGGTATAGAGCGCCCGCTGATAGAAGTCCGTGCCCAGGTGCTCGGGCAGGGTCTCGCGTTCGATCATCTGATAGGGCTGGTCGAGCTTGTCCAGGCCGCGGCGGTAGGCGTCGAGGACCGCCAGGCCGCGTTCCTCGACAGCGGCCTGATACTTGCCGCAGGCCTTGAGTTGGCAATCGATGCCGTAGCGCTCCACCTGCTGGCGCAGATAGGCCTGGCCGCTCAGGTTCAGCTTGAGCACGGTGCGGGCGATGCGGATGTCGCCGATGTAGTCCTCGGCGCCGATGTCATGGGGCAGGTCGATGGCGAAGCCGGCATTGCGCCCGGCCGGCCCCAGGCCGACCTCCTGGGCTTCCACCAAGATCACCTCGTCATCCGGGAAATTCAGCGCCAGTTGCCGTGCGGCGGCGAGCCCGGTGAACCCGGCGCCGACCACCACCCAGGGCGCCTCGCTATGACCGCGATGGCTGGGCCGGGGCGTGCGCGGGGTACTGGTGTGGTACCAGCCACAGGTGTTGTCGTCGGCGGGCAGGGCTTGGACTTTCATGGTGCGCAACCGTCTCTGGTGAAGCGTCTGGCCTGAACGCGAGGCGCACAGGGCTTGCCCGCCTCCCGAGGAGGCAGGATGTCGCTTTAGGTCGTTCAGAACCGAGCCGCGGGCTCAGGCCGTTCAGGCCCGGCGGTCCGGTACGTCGTGGTGGCGCTGTGCCCGACTACTGCTCGGTCACGGCGCGCTGGCGCCGTCTAGGCGATCACTTCTGCCCAGCGGCGCGGGCGTCCGCCAGCCAGCGGTCCCACTCGGCCTGGTGCGCCTTGATCCACTCGGCGGCCTGACGCTTGATGTCGTCCAGCGACTTCTCGCCGTTCTGCATCTTGAGGTTCTGGGCGCTTTCGTCGGCGGTGGCGATCTTCAGCTCCGAGAGGAACTTGACCGCGGCGGGGTTCTTCCTGGCGAAGTCCTTGTTGATCACCGCCACGACGTTGTCGATGGGAGCGCCCAGGTTCTTGCCCTCGAAGGTGGTGTTCACGTCGTTCTTGCCGTCGGGCAGCGAGGTGAAGGGCACTGGTAGCCAGACAACGTCCCGGCCTTCCACCAGCACGCTGGAGATCCACTGCGGCACCCAGGTGTAGTAGAAGATGGGCTTGCCGTCCTTGTAGCGCTGGATGGTGTCGGCCATCAACGCGAAATAGGAGCCGCGGTTGTCGGTGACGGTGTCGTTCAGGCCATAGGCCTTGAGCTGGTGCTCGACGATCACCTCGCAGCCCCAGCCGGGGTTGCAGCCGGTAAGGTCGGCCTTGCCGTCGCCATTGCTGTCGAACAGCTTGGCGATTTCCGGCTTCTTGAAGTCCGAGATGTCCTTGATGTGGTACTGGTCGGCCGTCTTCTTGTCGATCATGAAGCCCTGCAGCACGCCTGGCATCACGTTACCGGCCTTGACCATGGTGTCGTCGCCGCCGGCCTTGTCATAGAAGGCCTGGTGCATGTGTTCCCACATGTGCACGGTGAAGTCGGCGTCGCCGTAGGACAGCGCCAGGAACAGCGCCGGGTAGTCGGTCTCCTTGGGGGCCTTGACGTCATAGCCCAGCGCCTTGAGGCCGGCGATGGCGATCTCGCCGCGAAAGCGTTCTTCGGCGATGGTGGGGAAGATCGGCGTGACTTTCACCCCGGCGCCGGGTTGGTCGGCGCTAGCGGCATGGACGGCGCCGCTCAGGGCCAGACCTAGGAGGGAGGCGGCGAAGCCGGTCAGGAGCGCTTTCTTGCATGCGGATAGATTCATGAATCACCTGTCGCTGTGAGTGTTGGTTTTTTTAGGTGAAAGGCACGTTCAAGGGGTAACCGGCTGCGGCAGCGCTTTTTTCTTGCCGACCAGGCGCACCAGCAGACCGACCGGGCCGCTGTGGTACCAGCGTTGGCCGGTGGCCTGGTGGGCGCTGCGCTCGCCCATGGCCTGGGTGAAGCGGTCGAGGAAGATCGCCAGCAGCACCAGGCCGATACCGCCGACGCTGGCCAGCCCCATGTCCAGGCGACCGATGCCGCTGAGAACCATGAGACCGAGGCCGCCGACCGAGATCATCGAGGCCACCACCACCATCGACAGCGCCAGCATCAGGGTCTGGTTGACCCCGGCCATGATGGTCGGCGCCGCCAGCGGCAGCTGAACCTTGACCAGCATCTGCCAGGGCGTGCAGCCGAAGGCACGGGCGGCCTCGATCTTGTCTTCCGGCACCTGGCGGATGCCCAGATTGGTCAGGCGCACCAGCGGTGCCAGCGAGAAGATGATGGTGACGATGACCCCCGGCACGTTGCCGATGCCGAACAGCATCACCACCGGCACCAGGTAGACGAAGGCCGGCAGCGTCTGCATGGCGTCCAGCAGTGGGCGGATGCACATTTCCAGGCGATTGCTGCGGGCGCTGAGGATGCCCAGCGGGATGCCGATCACCGCGCAGAACACCAGGGAGGTGAGCACCAGGGCGAGGGTGACCATGGCATCGTTCCACACGCCGATCAGCCCCAGGGCGGTGAGCATGGCCAGGGTCAGGATGCCTATGCGGCGACCACCGATCTGCCAGCCGAGCAGGGCGGCCAGCAGGATGAACACGGTCGGTGGCACCGACATCAGCGCGGCCTGAATGCCGTCCAGGACCTGGTCCACCGGCCAGCGGATGGAGCGGAACACCTCGCGAAAGTTGTGCACCAGATAGCGCAACGCGGCTTCCACCCAGGAGCCCACCGGAACGGTGATCGTCTTGAAGGGATCGAGAATGCTGAAATCGGACATGAGCGGGGCCTCCGGCGCGCCTGCGCGCCCTCAACAAAGGAAAACAGCGATCAGTGGCCGCCGAGATAGCTCAGCAGGCGACCCTGGGAGATGCAGCCCTGATAGGCGCCGGCGGCGTCCACGACCGGCACCGGCGCGCTGGCCCGGGCCACGGTGCCGAAGATGTCCTTGATCGGCGTGTCCGCCGTGATCGGGGTTTCGCGACCGGGCATATAGACGATCTGCGCATCCCGCTGGGCGATGTCGCCGGCCTTGAGGATGCGGCTGGAATCGAAGCCATTGAAGAAGGTGCGCACGTAGTCGTTGGCCGGATTGCACAGCAACTCGCGCGGGGTGCCGATTTGCACGACGCGGCCGCCTTCCATGATGGCGATGCGGTGGCCGATACGGACCGCTTCCTCGATGTCGTGGGAGATGAAGATGATGGTGCGGTCCTGCTGCTGCTGCAGCTTGATCAGCTCGCCCTGCATCTCGTGGCGGATCAGCGGATCGAGGGCGGAGAAGGCTTCGTCCATCAGCAGGATGGCCGGATCGTTGGCCAGCGCCCGGGCCAGGCCCACGCGTTGCTGCATGCCGCCGGAGAGCTGGTGCGGATAGCAGTATTCCTGGCCGGCCAGGCCCACCTGGCGCAGCGCGGTGATGGAGCGGCTGTTGCGCTCCTTCTCGGCGACGCCGCTGATCTGCAGACCGAAGCCGACGTTTTCCAGCACCGTCATATGCGGCATCAGAGCGAAGGACTGGAACACCATGCCCATGTCCTTGCGCCGTACCTGCAGCAGGTCCTTGTCGTTTAGCCCGGTGATTTCCCGACCGTTGAGAAAGATGGCGCCGGCGGTGGGCTCGATGAGGCGATTGAACAGTCGCACCATGGTGGACTTGCCCGAGCCGGAGAGGCCCATGATCACGAAGATCTCGCCGCGCATGACCGAGAAGCTGGCATCGAAGACGCCGATGACCTGACCGGTCTGCTCGAACACCTCCGCCTTGGAAGCCCCCGCCCTGACCAGTGCCATGGCGGTATCCGCCTGGGAGCCGAACACCTTGTAGATGTTGCGGACCGAGATGATTTCGTCGGAGCGGGTCATGCCATGCCTCCTTCGCGCCCAGCACAGGCAGTCACCACCGCTGTGCAGTTCTGATTGATGAGAGATGCTGGGCAGAGGTAATGGGTGTCTGTCTTCACGACGGCGGTCCCTTCTTGTTGTTCTTGTGGCCCTCGGAACGGGGCTTTTCAGCAAATCTATAAGCTGACCCCGGGCAAATCCAACAACATTTCCAGCCGCGATTTGATAACGTCACGTTATGATTTCGCTGAGCGCGTCAGGGGTGTCGCCGTGAGATATGCCGGCTGTCTCCAGGGGCTCTAAGGTCGGGTGGTCGCGGCCAATAATGGCTGCCAGCTCTTTTTCCGCTCATCGAGAGTCACGATGTCCAAACCCGTCGATCCCGATACGCTGCTGCTGAAGATGCCGTCGTTGCGCGCGGTGAAGGCTTTTGTCGCGGCGGCCAAGTACGCAAGCTTCACCCGGGCCGCCGAGGCGCTGTGCGTGTCCCAGGCGGCGATCAGCCGGCAGATCCGCGAGCTGGAGGGCTATCTCGGTGCCCAGCTGTTCAGCCGGGTCGGGCGGGCGGTGGCCTTGACTCCGGCGGGCGAGCTGTTCTTCGATGCGGCCCAGTTATCCTTCGTCAACATCGCCCAAGCCGCCGAGCGCATCCGCAGCAACCAGACCGCCAGGCACATGCTGACCCTGTGCTGCTCGCCGGCCTTCTCGGCGCTGTGGCTGTCCCAGCATCTGCCGGACTTCTTCGCCAGCCATCCCGAGATCGAACTGAATCTGGTCACCACCCAGAACTTCCTGGCCATGGAGCCCGGGGTGCAGCCGGACGTCTTCATCACCAAGATGCCCAAGGTGCGCGATGGCTATCGCAGTACGGCGCTGTTCCACGACATCATCTATCCGGTGTGCTCGCCGCTGTATCTCGAACGCCATCCGCAGATCAGTACCCTCGAAGGGGTTCGTGACGCGGCCCTGCTCAACCTCAGTCCCTATGGTCGCTCCCAGGTGGCCGAGCACGTCGACTGGGGGGTGTGGCTGGCCTTCCAGGGGGTGGATCTGGACGAGCGTCCGGCGGACAGTCCGCCGCTGTTCAATGCCAACGATTACAATCTGATCATTGGCATGGTGCTGACCCACCAGGGCATCAGCCTGGGCTGGAATCATCTGGTGGCGGCGCTGCTGGAGCAGGGCCAGCTGGTGCGACCGATCCAGGAGCAGGTGGTGCTGCGCAACAGCCGCCACTACCTGTCGATCCGCGAGGACGCGGAAGACAGCGAGGCGGTGCGGCGCTTCCAGCAGTGGCTGCTCGGTCGCCTCGGGCGAGCGCCCGCCTGACCTGCGGTTATCCTTTTCCCGGCGAAAAGGTCGTTGGAGCTGCGGCGTGACCCTGACTCATTGTCTGTTGCCGGCCGACTTCGGCAGACAACAACAAGGAGCCCGCGGATGTCGCTATACGCCTTTTGCCAAGCCTTCACCCTCGACCAGGTACCCGCCCACACCCGGGCCATCCTGCAGAAGAGCCTGCTGGACATCCTCGGCACCATGGCCGGGGCGGTCTCCAACGCTACCAGCCAGACCCTCTATGGCTATGCGCGCAAGCACTATCCCGGCGGCGAGTTCCTTGCCCGGTTGCCCTTCGATGGCACCCCGGTGAATCTGCTGGGCGCGGGCTGGGCGGGCGGTTTCACCGCCGACAGCCTGGACGCCCACGAAGGCCACTTCACCTCCAAGGGCCATGCCGGCGCCACCGTGGTCCCAGCGCTGCTGGCCCTGGCCGACGCCCTGCACGCCCAGGGGCGGACGATCAGTGGCCGCGAGCTGCTCGAAGCCCTGTGCCTCGGCTACGAGACCGGTCTGCGCGCGGGCGTCGCCCTGATGGCCACCTCGCCGACCTACCATGCCTCCGGTGGCTTCTCCGGCCTTGGCGTGGTCTGTGGCGGAGCCCGCCTGCTGGGGCTGGACGAGACCACCTTTCGCCATGCCCTGGGGATCGCCGAATACTTCGCGGCTCGTTGCCCGATGATGCGGCTGATCGAGCATCCCACCATGCTGCGCGATGCCCATGGCGCCGGCGCCTATAACGGCCTCAATGCCCTGCTGCTGGCCCGCGAGGGCGTCACCGGGGCGCCGGCGGAAACCCTCGAAGCCGAGTCCGCCAGTCCTTTCTGGCGCGACCTGGGCCACCGCTGGGAGATCGATGCCCAGTACTTCAAGCCCTGGCCCGTGTGTCGCTGGGCGCAGCCGGCGCTCACCGCCATGACCCGGCTGCGCGCCGAGCATCCGCAGCTCTGCGCTGAGTCGGTGGCCAGCGTGCGGGTGGAGACCTTCCAGGAATCCAGTTGCCTGCAGGGGCAGCGCCCGGCCAATGCCGACGAGGCCCAGTACGCCCTGGCCTTCCCGCTGGCGGCGCTGATCGCCCGCGGCCGGGTCGGACCGCAAGAGGTCACCGGGGCGGCGATCGACGCGCCGGACATCCTCGCGGTGAGCGCGCGGATCGAGATCGTCGAAGCGGCGGACCTGTCGGCGCGCTTCCCGGAGGAGATTCTCTCGCGGGTGACCGTGCGCCTGAGCAACGGCGAAGTCTTCACCTCACCCATCACCGCGGCCCTGGGCGATCCGCAGCAACCGCTGACCCTGGCCGATATCGAGGCCAAGTTCGAGCTGTTCGCCGGGCAGAACCTCGATGCCGGCGCCCGTGCCGCGCTGAAGCGTGCCGTGCTGGAACTGGAGCATTCGCCCCTGGCCATCGAGGCCTTGGCGCCGCTGTTCACCCCCTGGGATCGATAACCTCAGCGCATGCTTTACCCGCCCGAAATGTCGTTTGTGACGGGGGCGGGCCGCGGCCTAGGCTGCGACCATCAGCGTTGTCCCCGAAGCCACCTCAGGCCTGCCTCGTCGCCTGCCAGTCCGCGACGACCGCCCTTGCGTTTCGAGCGTCGCTACGCCGTCCAAGAACAACAACAGCCCAACCGACTCCGCTCTCGACCTGACTTCTGAGGACACCTGACCATGACCCCCACGCAAGCCGTCATCGACCTGATCGCGCGACGCCAACCCCGGCACTCGCTGCCCCGTGAGCTGTACAGCGATCCCGATGTCTATCGCCAGGATCTCGAACAGCTCTGGCACCGCGATTGGGTCTTCGCCGGTCACACCTTCGAGATCGCCAAGCCCGGCCAGTACTTCACCCTGCAGATCGGCGACTATCCAGTGGCGGTGGTGCGCAGCAAGGACGGTCAGGTACGCGCCTTCCACAACGCCTGTCGCCATCGCGGCGCCAAGGTCTGCGAGCACGAGCGGGGCAAAGCGGCCAAACTGGTCTGCCCCTATCACAAGTGGACCTACGAGCTGGACGGCAACCTGCTGTTCGCCGGCAACATGGGTGCCGATTTCGACAAGACCCAATACGGCCTCAAGCCGGTACATGTCGAGGTGGTGGAAAGCTTCATCTATGTCTGCGTCGCGGCCAAGGCGCCGGACTTCGAATCCTTCCGCACGGCGGTCAAACCCTTCATCGCGCCGCACTTCCTCGACCACTGCAAGGTCGCCTTCACGTCCGACCTGATCGAGCGCGGCAACTGGAAGCTGGTATTCGAGAACAACCGCGAGTGCTACCACTGCGACGGCACTCATCCTGAGTTGATGAACTCCTTCGTCGAGAACCTCTCGGTGGCCGGCGTCGGTAGCGAGGACGATCCCGAGCTGGCCGCCCATTGGGCCCGCTGCGAGCGCGCCGGGATGCCGAGCAAGCTGGTGATGGACATTCATGGCCGCTTCCGCATGACCCGCATCCCACTGTCGGCCGGTGCGGTGAGCTACACCCTGGACGGCAAGCCAGCCGTGGCCGGGCGCCTGGACCAGAGTGGCGAGCCGGACATCGGCGCATTGCTGTACTTCAACTACCCCTCCACCTGGAACCACTTCCTCGGCGATCACGCCCTGAGTTTCCGCGTGTTGCCACTCGGCCCCAACGAAACCCTGGTGACCACCAAGTGGCTGGTGCCCGAGTCCGCCGTGGAAGGGGTGGACTATGACCTGGAGCGCCTGACCAAGGTCTGGATCGCCACCAACGACCAGGATCGCCGGCTGGTGGAAGGCACCCAGGCCGGGGTGAATTCGCCGTCCTACGAGCCCGGCCCTTACTCGGAAGTCGCCGAGAACGGCGTCTGCCAGTTCGACGACTGGTACTGCGCGACCATGCTGGAACGGTTGCGGGGGCCGATCCCGCTGAAATCGGTAGGCTGATTGCGCCAGTCGGGTGCCCGTCCACAACGCGATGGGCGCACGGAGCAGGTCGCTTGCGACAAGGTTGGTGGCGGTTCTCTCGCCAGGCGAGAAGGCAGCTTTCGGCTAGCATGAGCCCAAGGTCGGAGAAGGCAGCACAGTGTGATCGATTCAAGAACCTTTGGTAGCGGTATCCAGGGCAAGAACTACCTGCAGTTGCAGTCGACGCGGCCGCGACCGGAGTTTTCCCGGCTGGTCGGCTTCATCCTGCTCGATCACTTCTCCCTGCCGTCCTTCACCCAGGCGCTGGATACCCTGGTGACCGCCAACCTGCTGGCCGCCGGGACCTTCGCCACCCAGACCTACAGCCCGACCGGCGCCGAGGTGCTCAGCGACCTCGGCATCGTCATCCGTCCGGATGGCGACTACCGCGCCGTGGAGCAGGCCCGCTTCGACCTGCTGGTGGTCTGCGGCGGGCTGCGGACACCGCTGGAGCTGGATCCGCGGCTCAAGGCGCTGCTGCTGCGCGCCGCCAAGCAGCAGGTCACCCTGTGCGGCCTGTGGAATGGCGCCTGGCAACTGGGTCAGGCCGGGGTACTGGACGGCTATCGCTGCGCCATCCATCCCGAGCACCGCGGCGCCTTCAGCGAGCGGGTGCGTGGTTGCAAGACCTCGGCGGAAAGCCATGTGCTGGATCGCGACCGCCTCACCGCCGCCAGCCCCAGCGGCGCCTTCCACCTCTTTCTCGAATGGATCGGCGCCCAGTGCGGCAGTGCCCTGGCCGATGGCCTGGTCAATATCCTGGCCTTCGAGGAGTCGCGCTTCCGCCAGGTCAATCCGACGCTCAAGGTGCAGATGACCCCGCCGCTGCGCGAGGTGGTGACCCTGATGGAGGCCAACATCGAGGAGCCCCTGACCATCGAGCAACTGTGCGACTACGCCGGTCGCTCGCGGCGGCAGGTCGAGCGGCTGTTCCGCGAGCAGCTCGACACCGCGCCCATGCGCTACTACCTGGAGTTGCGCATCACCGAAGGGCGGCGCCTGCTGCAGCACTCCACCCTGTCGGTGCTGGAGGTGGCGGTGGCCTGCGGCTTCACCTCGGTCACCCATTTCAGCAAGAGATACTCGGCCTATTTCGGCTATCCGCCGTCCAAAGAGCGGCGGTTGAAGTACTAGCCTGTCGGTACGCCGCTAGGCAATGACAACCGCCAAGAAAACGCCTGCATGGCCTACTTCGGAGTGTTTCGTCGGTGAGCTGGAACGGCTGCGCGCCGTCCCGCTCGAAACATTACCCCCGGTGCAACACCGCCCGCATGATGCGTCGATGGGGATCCGAATGACCTACCAAGCCAAGGAAATCCCATGACCGATCCACGCAACGTCGCCCACGACAAGAAAGTGCAGCAAGAGAAAAAGCATCATGGCGAGGACATCGCCCCCGACGCCGAGCACGCGCCGCAACCAGGTAAGAAGCCTGCGCTCAAGGATCACGACGAGCAGGCTGACGAAAAGGAGTGAGCATGGGCGCGCCTCGTATCGAACGAGGCGCATGACGATGCTGACAGCCGTCAGCATCGCGTTCTGGAGACCCTCATCTGCCCAGTGCCGGCTCCAGGCGGCCGCTCCGCTCCGCGGCATTCAGGCACAGCAGCCCCGCCAGGGCGAACAGCAGGCCCAGTAGCATGCCCGGGGCCAGAGGTTCGTCGAAGCAGGCCCAGGCCCACAGCAGCGCCACCGGCGGGCTGAGATAGAGGGCGCCACTCACCGCCTGGGGGCTGCCCTGGCGCAGGCACAGCCAGTAGAGGCCGAAGCCGAGCAGGGTCGGGATCAGCAGCCACAGAACCGCCAGGGCGAAGCCAAGGGTCAGCGGTGGAGTCAGCGGGCCTTCCACTCCGGCCACTCCCAGCATCACCAGGCTACTGGCTGCGAGCTGGATGAACAGCTGGGTCCGCAGGGCCAGGCGACTGGGCGGCAGGCGACTCTGCACCAGGGTCGCCAGCGCCAGGGCCAGGGCGCTGCCCAGGGGCAGGGCATAGGCCCAGGCAGGCGCCACGCCCAGCCCCAGTCCCGCACCGGTCGCGAGCAGGACCCCGGCCAGGCCCAGCCCCAGGCCGAGCCACTGACGCCCGTTGGTACGCTGGCCCGGCAGCAGGCAGCAGCCCAAGGCCACCAACAGCGGCGACAGATCCGAGAGCAGCGCCGCCAGCCCGGGCGAGACGCCCAGTTCGATGGCCTTGGCCGCCGGCCCTACCACTCCGGCGAAGGCCAGGACGCCAATACCCGCCTGCTGGCCGATGATCTTCAGGGGTAATCGCCGCACCTCGGTCCAGGCGAACGGCAGCAACAGCAGGGCGGCCAGCAGCAGGCGCCAGAAGGTCACCAGCAGGGTAGGGGCCTGGTCCGCTGCATAGCGATAACCGACGAAACCGGCGCTCCAGCACAGCACCAGGGCGAATTGACGCAACAACGGAGAAGACAGCGCAGGGGACATGACCGGACTCCAGGTGACAGGATGCCTTGAGCCTGGACCGGGGTGGTAATACAATCAAACGACATTACATGCAGCTATTCTTCGATAAAAGTGCATCATGCCTGCTCCCCTCGATATCGACGTCCTGCGCACCTTCCATACCATCGTCCGGCTGGGGCAGTTTCGCGCCGCCTCGCTGCAGCTCAACCGCAGCCCCTCGGCGGTGAGCAGCCAGATCCGCCGGCTGGAAGAGCAGACCGGCGGCCGGCTGTTCGAACGCGACAACCAGGCCGTGACCCTGACCCCGCTCGGACGTCGCGTACTGCTGGAGACCGCCGAGCTGCTGCAGGCCCACGACCGCATCCTCGCCGGTCTCACGGGGCAGCCGGTGGTGGGCGAGGTGCGCCTGGGTGTGGCCGAGGACTATGCCGCGCGCCTGCTCAAGGCTGTCTTCCCGCGCCTGCAGGGCGAGCATCCTGGCATCGTTCTCGAAGTGCTTACCGGCAATAGCGGCCAGCTCCGCCGCTGGCTTGGCCAAGGGCTGCTGGACCTGGCGCTGCTGGTGGGGCCGCCGCGCACCGACCGGGCGGATGGCCAGCTGTTCGGCCATACCCAGCCGGTGTGGGTCGCCGGTCCCGGTCTGCAACTGAGCCCGGACGCTAGCGTGCCTCTGGCGCTGCACGGCGAAGGCTGCAGCTATCGCGAGTTGGGCATCGATCTGCTGATCCGCCAGGGCCGGCGCTGGCACGCGGTGGTGACCAGCGCCGCCTCGTCGGCGCTGGAAGCGGCGGTCGAACTGGGCCAGGCCGTGGCCATCACCGACCGGGCGCGCATGACCCCGCCGATGCGCGAATTGACGCCAGAGGAGGGCTTTGTACAACTGCCGGTGCACGAACTGCGGTTGGCCTCGCCACCGGGCGAACGCAGCCCCGCCTGCGCCTCTCTGGCCGGGCTGATCGCCGAGGATTTCCGCCTCTAGCCAGGCGGCCCCACGTTTGACCGGGCGACCGCGCAGCCACTAAGGTGCCCGCCTTGGCGCACGACCTCCGGCGCCTATCAAACCCAGCCCCACCTCCGAGACACGCGGGATCAGTCCGCCCGTCCGGCCCGCTACCGCCGCTCCTGTCCGCTTTTCTGGAATCCTCCGCCTGTCATGAATGCCCCACCCGCCATCCCTCGTCTCATCTATCTGCTGGCCCTCACCATCTTCGCGCTGACCACCGCCGAATTTATGGTCGCCGGCATGATGCCGACATTGGCCGCTGATCTCGGCGTCTCCATCGGCCAGATCGGCTATCTGATCTCCTGGTATGCCCTGGGCATGGCCTTGGGCGGCCCACCCCTGACCCTGCTGTTGCTGGCCCTGCGCCTGGCGGAAAAGTCGGCGCTGCTATGGCTGCTGTCGCTCTATCTGGTGGGCGCCGTGGTGGCCGCGCTGGCGGCCAATTATCCGGTGATGGCAGCAGGCAGGGTGCTCATGGGCGTCGCCAGCTCCGCCAGCATAGGGCTGTGCCTGACCCTGGGCGCCAACCTAGTCACGCCGGATCGTCGCGGTCGGGCAGCCTCGCTGATCCTGTCCGGACTCATGCTGGCGCCGGTGTTTGGCGTGCCGGGTACGGTATTGATCGAGCAGCAGGCCGGCTGGCGCGCCAGCTTCTGGGCGGTCGCCCTGCTGGCGGCCTGCTGCACCCTGCTGGTCGGTCTGTGCGTGCCCCGCTCACCGGCGCGCGCGGCCGGGCAGTTGCGCGGAGAACTGGATACCCTGGTCAGTGCCCGGCTCTGGGCGGCCTACCTCACCAGCGGCCTGATCATCGGTGCGACCTTCGCCGGCTTCAGCTACTTCTCGCCCATCCTCATCCAGGTGACGGGTTTCGCGCCCACCACCATTCCCTGGTTGCTGATGGGCTATGGCCTGGCCAACGTGCTGGGCAATCTGCTGGTGGGCCGGCTGGCCGATCGCCATACCCTGAGGGTGCAGGGCGTCGGCCTGGCCGTGCTGGCGCTGGGCTTCGCCCTGTTCGTCGGCTGCGCCGACAGCGCCGCGCCCAGCCTCCTGGCCCTTGCCCTGATCGGCCTGACCGGGGTGGCGCTCAACCCGGCCATGGTCGCTCGGGTCATGGCCGCGGCCACGCCAGGGCCCCTGGTCAATACCCTGCACACCTCGGTGATCACCGCGGGCCTGGCGGTAGGCGCCTGGGCCGGTGGCGCGGCCATCGATGCCGGTCAGGGCCTGCGCGCGCCGCTGTGGGTCGGCCTGGGGATGGCGCTGCTGGGGCTGCTGAGTCTGCTTCCCCTGGGCTTGCGAAGGGATGCGGCAATCGCGGCACGGCCCTGCGCGGAGTGACCGCTCGGCCGTGCGTACCGGCGCGGATTTCCCTCGGTGCAGCTGGAGGAGGATACTGCGCCTCTTTGCCGCTCTGACCGCCGATACCCATGGAAAACCTCCCGCTGTTCGATCTGCCCGCCGCTGCCCCCGAGGAAAAATCCAAGCCCAGACGCGCCCGCAAGGCCACCGCTCAAGGCGGCCTGCGCCTGCTGCACACTTCCGACTGGCACCTGGGGCAGCACTTTCTCGGGCGCACCCGCGAGGCCGAGCATCGCGCCTTTCTCGCCTGGCTGGTCACCCAGGTGGAGGAGCAGGGGGTGGACGTGGTGCTGGTGGCGGGAGATATCTTCGATACCGCCACGCCGCCGAGCTATGCCCGCGAGCTGTACAACTGCTTCATCGTCGCCCTGCGCGGTACCGGCGCCAGCCTGGTGGTGCTGGGCGGCAACCATGATTCCGCCGCGGTCCTGGCCGAGTCCCGCGAGTTGCTGGCCTGCCTGGACACCCGGGTGATCCCCTGCGTCAGCGAGACGCCGGCCGATCAGTTGCTGGAGTTGCGTCGCCGCGATGGCGAGATCGGCGCGCTGCTCTGCGGCATTCCCTTCGTCCGCCCACGGGACGTGGTGCAGAGCCAGGCCGGGCAAAGCGCCGATGAAAAACGCCAGGCGCTGCAGCAGGCCATCCAGGGGCACTATGCCGAGTTGCATGGTCTGGCCGAAGCGCGCCGCGCCGAGCTGGGCATGGCCCTGCCGATCATCGCCACCGGCCACCTGACAACCGTGGGCGCCAGCGCCAGCGAGTCGGTGCGGGAGATCTATGTCGGCAGTCTCGACGCCTTTCCCACCAGCGCCTTTCCGCCGGCGGACTACATTGCCCTCGGCCATATCCACCGGCCCCAGCGCGTCGGCGGCCTGGAGCAGGTGCGCTACAGTGGTTCGCCACTGTGCCTGAGTTTCGACGAAGAGCGCGCCAAGCAGGTCCTGCTGGTGGAGTTCGGCACCGCCCTGGAGCGAGTGACGCCCGTGGCGGTGCCCTGTTTCCAGCCCCTGGCCGTGGTGCAGGGCAGCCTCGATACCCTGGGTGCGGCGCTGATCGAGGCCGCTGCCGATGGTCGCCCCGGTTGCCCGGTGTGGGCCGAGGTGGTGGTGACCGGAGACGACTACCTGGCCGATCTGCAGCCACGCATCTCTGCCCTGGTCGCCGAGTTGCCGCTGGAGGTACTGCGGGTAAGGCGCGCACGTAGCGCGGTGGCGCCCACCCTGCAGGGTACCCAGCGCGAAACGCTGGAAGAACTTAGTCCCCTGGACGTGTTCAGCCAGCGCCTGGCCGAAGAGACCCTGGACGACGAGCTGCGCACCCGCCTGGAAGGGCTTTACCGCGAGGTTCTTGGCGAGTTGCCTGCCTGATCGCAGCGAAACGCGTCCATCGGGCCGATTTTCCCCTTCGGAACAACGTCCCACGCCCTGGGGTCACCCTCTCTATGTAGCCCATACCGGAGGAGACCCCATGCACGACCTATCCCAACCCCTCGCCGCCACGCGCCATGAGCGTTCCGACAACCAGGTCCCCAACGTCCAGGGCACCGAACGTGTGGTTTCCCTGCTCGGCGGCGGTCTGCTGATCCTTGGCGGCCTGCGCCGCGGTGGCCTGACCGGCTGCGTGAAGATGGCCCTGGGCGCCATGGCCCTCAGCCGCGGGGTACGCCAGCGCTGCGAACTCAAGGCCGCACTGCAGCCGTCGCCCTTCGAGCAAGCCTTGGGCGAACGCTGGGGCTGGCGCAATCCCACCGCCATCCAGCGCAGCGTGACCATCGCCAAGCCGCGTGAAGAGGTGTTCGCCTACTGCGCCGATCTGCAGCACCTGCGCGAGCTGCTGCCGTTCGTTGATCGCATCGAGCTGGGCGCCGATGGCGACAGCCACTGGCATGCCTCCGGTCCCCTGGGACGCACCCTGAGCTGGACCCTGGAGCAGAGCGAGCGCCGCGAGAACGAGTTCCTGCTGTGGAGCACCGTGCCCGGCACCTTCATGGCGCACAAGGCCAGTCTGACCTTCAGTGACGCCCCCCAGGGCCGTGGCACCCTGGTGCAGGTCGTGCTGGCCTGCGAAGCCCCGGCCGGCCTGCTCGGTCATGCCGTCACCGAAGGCATCAGCCGCTTCACCGGCAAGGCGGTCAACCTCGGCCTGCGCCGCCTCAAGCAGCAACTGGAGACCGGCGAGATCGCCACCCCCGAGGTCTCGCGCAGCGGTCGCCCGCTGGCGCCGCCCCATCCGCCGGTGACTCGCCCGGCCGATGAACCCTCGGCTGACATCGACGCGGGCCTCGGCACTCCGGGGAGGGCGAACTGATGCGTGCCCTGACCTGGCAAGCCCCCAACCGTCTACAGGTGGAAACCGTCCCGGATCCGGAGATCCTCAATCCGCGCGATGCAATCGTGCGCATCATCATGTCCTCGGTGTGTGGCTCGGACCTGCACCTGCTGGGTGGCTATGTCCCGGCGATGAAACCCGGCGACATCATCGGCCACGAATTCCTCGGCGAGATCGTCGAGCTGGGCAGCAGCCTGCGCAACCAGGGCCTGGCCGTGGGTGATCGGGTGGTGACCGTCTCCATCATCGGCTGTGGGGACTGCGAGCACTGCCAGCGCGAGGATTACAACTGCTGCGACAACAGCAATCCCAAGCCTGAAATGACCGAACTGGCCTACGGGCAGCCCTGTTCCGGCATCTTTGGCTACAGCCACGCCTTCGGTGGCTATGCCGGCAGCCACGCGACCTACGTGCGGGTGCCCTATGCCGACGTCAACCTGTTCAAGGTGCCCGACGGCGTCAGCGATGCCCAGGCGGTGTTCGTGTCCGACGCCGTGCCCACCGGCTACTATGCCGCTGACATCGCCGACATCCAGCCCGGTGATACCGTGGCGGTCTGGGGTTGTGGTGGCGTTGGCCAGATGGCCATTCGCAGCGCCTATCTGCTGGGCGCCGAGCGGGTCATCGCCATCGACCGCTTCAGTGATCGCCTGCAGCTGGCGGCCGAGAAAGCCGGCGCCATCGTCCTCGATTACGAGACCACCAACATCCATGAAGCCTTGCTGGAACTGACTGGCGGGCGCGGCCCGGATCGTTGCATCGATTGCGTCGGCATGGAGGCCCATGGCACCCAGTTGGATTACGCCTACGACAAGACCAAGCAGATGCTGCGCTTGCACACCGAGCGCGGGTCGGCGCTACGCCAGGCCATCCGCGCCTGTCGCAAGGGCGGTACGGTGTCGGTTATCGGTGTCTATGGCGGCTTGATCGACAAGTTTCCCATGGGCGCCATCGTCAACAAGGCCTTGACCCTGAGGTCGGGTCAGCAGCCGGGGCAGCGCTATGTGGAGCGGCTGTTCGAGCACATCCAGAAAGGCGAGCTGGATCCGTCCTACCTGCTCACCCATCCGATGAGCCTGGAAGAGTCGCCCTATGGCTACGAGCTGTTCAAGTCCAAGGACAAGAACTGCATGAGGGCGGTGTTCATGCCTTGAGGGGCCGCCCGGCGATCCCAGGATCGTCGGGCTTTTTATCCGCTAGACCAGCCAGGTTGTCAGCGGCTGCCAGAGCGCAGCGGTCTTGTCATCACCACCGCAACTGACCAATGCCAGGATGCCCAGGCCGATCAGCAGCGGCATGCCAAGGAAATCGAAGGGAGACAGAGGTGAGCGCACGACGGATCCTCCCGGGAAACGTTGTTGCAAGGCGGTACCTTTCTGTTGAGAACGGAGCGGGAGGCAAGTTCAGCAGCGGGCACGACCATAGGTCGAATGGTCGGTTGGCATGGGCGCGCGCGCCCAACAATGCCAGAATCGGCGGTTCGCCGAGTCGTCCTGGAAAAGCCTGATGAAGATCCTCACCCTGCGTCTGAAGAACCTCAATTCCCTCAAGGGTGAGTGGAAGATCGACTTCACCGCCGAACCCTTCGCCAGCAGTGGCCTGTTCGCCATCACCGGACCGACCGGGGCGGGCAAGACCACCCTGCTGGATGCCATCTGCCTGGCGCTCTATCACCGCACCCCACGCATGAGCAAGGTGGGCGGGGAGAGCAACGAACTCATGACCCGCCATACCGGCGA
The DNA here is from genome assembly GCF_036884265.1 of Pseudomonas benzopyrenica. NCBI lineage: Bacteria > Pseudomonadati > Pseudomonadota > Gammaproteobacteria > Pseudomonadales > Pseudomonadaceae > Pseudomonas > Pseudomonas benzopyrenica. The sequence continues at coordinate 1,052,953 of NZ_CP145723.1, forward strand.
CTGCCTCGCCGAGGTGGAATTCGCCGTGCGTGGCGAGCGCTACCGGGCCTTTTGGAGTCAGAGGCGCGCGCGGGATCGGGCCGATGGCGCCCTGCAGCCACCCAAGGTTGAACTGGCCCGGCTCGATGGGACCATTCTCGCCGAGAAGACCGGCGACAAGCTCAGGCTCACCGAAGAACTCACCGGCCTCGACTTCGAGCGCTTCACCCGCTCCATGCTGCTGGCCCAGGGCGGCTTCGCCGCCTTCCTGGAGGCCAGTGCCAGCCAGCGCGCCGAACTCCTGGAAGAGCTGACCGGGACCGCTGTGTACGGCCAGATCTCCCAGCGGGTATACGAGCGGGCGCGGGAGGCCAAGGGCGTGCTGGACGGCCTGCGCCAGCGCGTCGCGGGGGTCGAGGTGCTGGACGATGAACGCCGTCAGGCGCTGGCCGCCGAGGGTCTCGGTCTGGCGCAGCGCGAAGAGCAGCTGGGCGCCGACCTCAAGACCTGGCAGACCCAACGCCAGTGGCTGACCGCCCTGGAGCAGGCGGTGGCGGGCGAGCAGCAGGCCGAGGCGCGCCTGGCCGCGGCGCAGCAGGCCTGGGAGGCCGTCGAGCCGCAGCGCCAGCGATTGGCGGCGGCCGAACCGGCGGCGCGATTGCTGCCCATCGAACAGGCCTGGCGCGAGGCCCAGACCCGCGAACAGCGCAGCCGGGAAGAGCTGGAACAGCTCGATCAACGCATCCAGACCCTGGCCAGTCGCCGCGACGCCGCCCTGGCCCAGGCCCTGGGCGCCAGTGGCGAACAGCTGCGCCAGGCCGAAGCGGAGCAGGCGCGTACGCTCGAGGAGCAGCACCACCTGACCGAGAGCCTGGCCGAGCGTAGCCGCCATGCCGAACTCGGCGAACGCCTGGGCGATTGGCGCAGCCAACTGGCGCTGCGCGACGAAAGAGCCGAGGCCCTGACCCGCCTGACCCGCCGCCAGCAGGAGCAGACCCGCCAGCTGCAGTTGCTGGCCGAGGAGCGCGAGGCCCAGCAGGGGGCGCTGACCCGCGCCCGCGAGCAAGCCACCCAGGCCCAGGCGGCGGAGCAGGCCCAGACTGAACGCTGGCAGGCGGCGCTGGACGGGCGCGACGAAAAGGCCTGGCGCGCCCTCTGGCAGGCTGCGCTAGGCCGGGTCAATGAGGTGGACCAGCTGGATCAGCTGGTCGAGCGTCGGCGCCAGCTGCAGACCCAGCTGGAGCGCCTGGCCCGCAGCCAGGGCGAGCGCCAGCGCCAGCATGGCGATCATCAGGTGCGCCTGGATGCCCTGCGCGGACGCTATCGCGAAGTGGCCCAGCAGGTGCGCGAGCGCGAGAAGCTGCTCGAACAGGAGCGGGTCATCCGCAGTCTGGAGGCCCAGCGCGCTGCATTGCAGCCCGACGAACCCTGTCCGCTGTGCGGCTCTCGCGAGCATCCCGCGGTGGCCGACTATGCCGCTCTGGACGTCTCCGCTACCCAGACCGCCCTGCAGGACGCCAAGGCCGAGCTGGAGCGCCTGACCCAGGAGGGCAAGGAGCTCAGCGAGGCCCTGGCCGCGCTCAAGGCGCAACTCGATCAGGCCAACGAGCAGCAGACCGAGGCCAGTCAACAACTGGAGCAGTTGGGCGAACTCTGGCGCCAGCGTTGCACGGCCCTGGGCGCCGATCCCGAGGCGCCCGGCGCGGTGGCCGAATTACGCCGGCGTCAGGATCAGGAACTGGCGCGCATCCAGCAGGTGCTCGCCACCCTGGATGGTCTGCGCCAGCAGGGCGAGGAAAGTCGCCAGGAGGCCTTGCGCCTGGCGCGCCAGCAGGCCGATGCCGAACAGCGCCTGGCCCTGGCCGAGGCGGCCTGGGAGCGGGCTCGCCAGGCGCTGGCCGAGGGGGCCGACGAGCAGCGCGAAGCCCAGGCGCAACAGACCAGTGCCGAGCGTCGACTGGGCGAGGAGCTGGCCGGCTGGGGCCATGAGGTACCCCGTCGCGCGGCAGAATGGCTGGCCCAGCGCGACCAGGAATGGCGAGTCTGGCAGGCCGATTGCCAACGGGCGCAGGCGTTGCAGCAGCGCTTGAAGGACAGCGCCCAGCGCCTGGCCACGCTTGCCCCGCTGGTGGCGACCTGGCGCCAGCGCGCTGGCGAGGTCGCGCCTGCCACGGTAGCGCCGCAAGACGCCGCCGCCGTCCTCGTTGAGGCCACCACGACCTGGGAGGACTGCCGCGAGCAGGGCGCGGCGCTGCAGGGGACCCGCCAGGCGCTGCACGAGCGGCTGGCGGGTGAAACACGCCAGGCCCGCGAGGCCGACGAGCGCTGGCAGGCCGCCCTGGCCGCCAGTGCCTTCGCCGATGCCGACGCCTGGCGCGCCGCGCAACTGGACGAAGGCGAGCACGCCGCCCTGACCGCGGAGCGCAGCCGCCTGGAGACCGCCCTGACCGAGGCTCGCGCCCTGGCCGGTGCGGCGCAGGAACGCCTGGCAACCTTGAACTCCGCGCCGCAGACCGAGCGCAGCGCCGCCGAGCTGGATGCCGAACTGGCCGCCGCCAACGCCGAATTGCGTGCGCTGGGCCAGCGCCAGGGCGAGGTCAACGCCGCCCTGCGCGAAGACGAACGGCGCCGGGACGGCCTGCAGGCCCTGCTCGGCGAGATCGCCGCCCAGGAGCGCGATCACGATCTCTGGCAGCACCTCAACGGCCTGATCGGCTCGGCCGACGGCGCCAAATTCCGCAAGTTCGCCCAGGGCCTGACCCTGGATCACCTGGTGCACCTGGCCAATGGTCAGCTCATGCGTCTGCACGGCCGCTATCGGCTGATCCGGCGCCAGGCGGCGGAACTGGAACTGCAGATCCTCGACACCTGGCAGGCCGATGCCCTGCGCGACATCCGTACCCTGTCCGGTGGCGAGAGCTTCCTGGTGAGTCTGGCTCTGGCGCTGGCCCTGTCGGATCTGGTCAGTCAGCGCACCGGCATCGATTCGCTGTTTCTCGACGAGGGCTTTGGTACCCTCGATGGCGAAACCCTGGAGGTCGCCCTGGATGCCCTCGACCAGCTCAATGCCAGCGGCAAGACCATCGGCATCATCAGCCACGTGGAGGCGCTCAAGGAACGCATTCCGGTGCAGCTCAAGGTGCGCAAGGGCGTCGGTCTGGGCCATAGCGGTCTGGAGCGGCGCTATGCCGTGGAGAAAAACGCGACCGAGTGAGTAATTTTTCCGGCGCAGTGGTCGAAGCGCAGCGCGAAGCGAAACGATGAAACTGTTAACGTAGACAGGTTCGCCGTCTCTGATGGCGTTATGACATCTCCTTTTCCTACCGGCCACCTACCCACCATGTCCCAATTCCTTGCCGTCGGCCTGTTCGAATACGATCCCAGCCGCGCCGAATGGCGCGCGGATGCCGCCTGTGCGGCCATGCTGGAACGGGACGCCGAGGCGCTGGCCCGGGGCCTTTCGCCCGCCGAGCTGCTCAGCGGGCTGCAGAGTCGCAGCGCACCGCCCGAGGGGCTGCTGCCCGCCGCGGGCCAGGTCTGGGAGGCCTGGCGCCAGGGCACCGATGGCCAGTTGCGCTGCCTGCAATTCCAGCGGCGCGAGGCCGGCGGCGTACTGCTGGACGTCACCGCGCAGCGCCGCCATGAGGCGGAACTCTGGCAGGGCGAGGCCTTCAAGCGCAGCGTCATGGTCTGCAGCGTCGACTGCATCAAGCTGATCGATCTGGAAGGGCGCCTGGAATACATGAATCCGGGCGGCCTGATGGTCATGGAGATCGATGACTTCATTCCCTTCCAGGGGCGCCTCTGGGCCGAACTCTGGCCCGAGGGGCAGCGTCACGAGGTGCTGGCCGCGATCGAGGCAGCGCGCCACGGCGGCATTGGGCGCTTCACCGGGCTCGCGCCCACCGCCAAGGGCACCCGGCGCTGGTGGGACGTGGTGGTCACGCCGATCCTGGGCGATGACGGCAACCCCCTGAAATTCCTCTCCATCTCTCGCGACGTCAGCGAAACCGTGCGGGCCCGCGAGGCCCTGGACGAACTCAACCGCAACCTGGAAGAACGCATCGAGGTGCGCAGCCAGGAGCTGGTGGCCCTGGAAGAGGAACTGCGCCAGGCGCAGAAGATGGAAGCCATCGGCCAACTCACCGGCGGCATCGCCCACGACTTCAACAACCTGCTGACCGGCATCGTCGGCTCGCTCGACCTGATGCGTCGGCGGGTGCAGCAGGGACGCATCCAGGAGCTGGAGCGCTATCTGGACACCGCTACCCGCTCGGCCGAGAACGCCGCTGCCCTGACCCAGCGCCTGCTGGCCTTCGCCCGCCGTCAGGTGCTCGAACCGCGCCCGGTGGATGCCGGTCAGCTGGTGCAGGGCATGCACGAGTTGCTGCGCCACAGCCTGGGCAAGAAGATCCGCAAGGACGTCCAGCTGGACGCCGACCTCTGGCTGCTGCATTGCGATCCGCACCAGTTGGAAAACGCCATCCTCAACCTGGCCATCAACGCCCGCGACGCCATGCCCGAAGGCGGCAATCTGAGCATCCGGGTAGAAAACGTCAGCGGCCCCCTCAGCATCGGCTTGCCGATCGAGACGGTGGCCGGTGATTTCGTCCGTATCCAGGTCTGCGATACCGGCACCGGCATGGACGCCGATACCCTCAAACGTGCCTGCGAGCCCTTCTTCACCACCAAGCCCAGCGGTCGCGGCACCGGTCTCGGCCTGTCGATGATCTATGGTTTCGTCCGCCAATCCGGTGGCCAGGTGGAAATCCACTCGGTGGTGGGCGAGGGCACCTGCATCAGTCTCTATCTGCCGCGGTTGCTGGCCCAGCCCGAGGTGCAGCCCACCCCCAGCGAAGCCGAAGGCCCGGTGCTGCCGGAAGTCTCCGGTGACTGCGCGCTGATCGTCGAGGAAGAGCGCGAGGTCCGCGTCATCATCGGCGAGGTGCTGGCGGAACTGGGCTACACCCCATTGGCGGTGGCCGACAGCGCCACCGCGGTTGCCCTCATCGCTTCGGGCACCCTGCGCATCGATCTGCTGGTGACCAGTCTCGGCCTCTCCGGGCTGGATGGCCGGCAACTGGCCGAGCAGGCCAGGGCCACCACCCCCGGGCTGCCGGTGCTCTATCTGTCCGGCCAGGCCGATCCCGCGTCCTTGCCGGAGCTGGCCGAGGAGGGCGTCGAACTCATCGGCAAGCCCTTCGGCCTGGAGGAACTGGCGCGCAGCGTGAGGCGCCTACGCCCGGGTAGCTGAGCCCGTCGCGGCGAACTGTCGCGGCGCTTCAGGGTCGATCCTTTCGTGTCGCAACGTCTGTTGCGGCTGCTGTCGTGTCGACAAGAAAAGGAGCGCTTCATGAAACGCCTGCCACCTGCGCCACCCGCGCGGATGCTCGTCCTGTCCCTGTCCATCGCCTTTCTCGCCGCCTGCGCCCATGAGGGCAGCAAGCCGGAAACCCCGACCTGGAGTTGGCGTGACGCCAGCAACGCCCGCGCCGTGCCGCCGGACCAGGCCTATCCCGAGCTGTTCGCCGCGGTGCAGCAGGGCAAGCTGTTCACCGACCAGAAGCACTTCGTCGATGCCCTGCCCAAGCGCAACCCGGCCGACATCCGCCAGGACTACCTGGCCCAGCGCGACAAGCCAGGCTTCGATCTCAAGGCCTTCGTCAGCGCCAACTTCGAAGAATCCGCTCCGATCAAGGCCGAGCCGCCCAAGGCGGGCGCCGACCTGCCCACCCACGTCAAGGATCTCTGGCCGGTACTGACCCGCCATTACGAAGAGGTCCCGGCCTACAGCAGCCTGTTGCCACTGCCCAAGCCCTATGTGGTACCGGGCGGTCGCTTCCGCGAGGTGTACTACTGGGATTCCTACTTCACCATGCTGGGCCTGGCCAAGGATGGGCGCACCGACCTGGTCCGCGACATGGTGGACAACTTCGCCCATGAGATCGACGTCTACGGCCACATCCCCAATGGCAATCGCAGCTACTACCTGAGTCGCTCGCAGCCGCCGTTCTTCGCCTACATGGTCGATCTGCAGGCCAGTCTGGAAGGGGATTCCGCCTATCGTCGCTATCTGCCGCAGCTGCAGAAGGAATACGCCTACTGGATGGCCGGCGCCGAAGGGCTGCAGGCAGGCCAGGCCAATGCCCATGTGGTCAAGCTGGCCGACGGCACCCTGCTCAATCGCTACTGGGATGCCCGCGATACCCCGCGCCAGGAATCCTATATGGAAGACCTGGCCACCGCCGCCCAGGCCAAGGGTCGACCGGCCGGCGAGGTCTATCGAGACCTGCGCGCGGGTGCCGAGAGTGGCTGGGACTTTTCCTCGCGCTGGCTCGGCGATGGCAAGACCCTGGCGACCATCCGCACCACCGCCATCGCCCCGGTGGATCTGAACAGCCTGCTCTATCACCTGGAACAGACCATCGCCAAGGCCTGCGAAAAGACCGGCGAGGCCAGTTGCGTCCAGGCCTACAGCCAGAAGGCCAAGACCCGCCAGCAGGCCATCGATCGCTACCTGTGGAATCCCGCCGGCTACTACACCGACTTCGACTGGCAGGCCAAGCGCCGCACCGACAAGGTCACCGCGGCGACGTTGTTCCCATTGTTCGTGGGTGCGGCCAGCCAGAGCAGCGCCGACCAGACCGCCGCGACCGTGGCCAACCAGCTGCTGCGTCCGGGCGGCATCGCCACCACCACGGTCAAGACCGGCCAGCAATGGGATGAGCCCAATGGCTGGGCACCGCTGCAGTGGGTGGCCGTGGATGGCCTGCGCCGCTATCAGCAGGACAAGCTGGCGGCGGACATCGGCACCCGCTTCCTGACCCAGGTGCAGAATCTCTACGCCCGGGAGCAGAAGCTGGTGGAAAAATACGACCTCACTGGTGGCCAGGGCGGTGGCGGCGGCGAGTACGAGCTGCAGGACGGCTTCGGCTGGACCAACGGCGTCACGCTCAAGTTGCTCGAACTCTACCAACCGCAACCCGGCCCGAAATAAGGCCAAAGAAAAGGTCCGCCATGGCGGACCTTTTTCATGATGCGGAATATCCGTAGGTTGGGCTGAGACGGCTCCATCGTCGAAGCCCAACAAACCTGTGCCGGCCCGAAAAGCGTTGGGCTTCGCTGCGCTCAACCCAACCTACGGGCCACCATTCACCCTCCCCCTCGGGGAGAGGGTTGGGGTGAGGGCAAACCCTACGCCTGACCCGTCACAGCGGATCCACGGGCGGCGCATCGTCTTCGTCCGCGGGCAGCTCCGCAGGATGCAGCCCTTCCGGATCTTCATCCTCGGGCAGCGGCAGGATGGCGTTCATCAGCTGTACTCCGGACCGCGCGGATTCTTCTGCGGCAGGCGTTCCTCGACCGGCTTGTCATCCGGATTCTCGCCCACGGGCTCTTCGGGATCGGGCGCGATGTCCGGATCGATGTCCAGGTCGTCGGGGTTTTCCTTGATCTGATCGTTCATGCGGCCTCCGCGAGTGGTTGTTAAGGTTGGGCAGAGCGCCCTGCGCGAAGTTCGCCACCGGCGATCAGCGATAACCCCGGGCCTGCAGATCGAACAGCTGGGCATAGCGGCCGCCGCTGGCCAGCAACTCCTCGTGATCGCCACGCTCGCGGATCTCTCCGTCTTCCAGCACCAGGATCTGATCGGCGTTGCGCACGCTGGAGAAACGGTGCGAGATCAGCAGGGTCATGCGTTGCTGCGCCTGGGCCCGAAAGCGCTCGAAGATCACCGCCTCGGCCGCGGCGTCCAGGGCGGCGGTGGGTTCGTCCAGCACCAGGATGTCGGCGTCTTCGCGCATGTAGGCGCGCGACAGGGCGATCTTTTGCCACTGCCCACCGGACAGCTCCTGACCGCCCAGGAACCACCGCCCCAACTGGGTCGCGTAACCTTCGCGCAAGCCGGCGATGACCTCGTCGGCCAGGCCCTGCTCGGCCGCCTTGCGCCAGCGCGTCTCGTCGTGGAAGGCCGCGGTATCGCCGACCCCCAGGTTCTCGCCGGCGGTGAGCTGGTAGCGGATGAAGTCCTGGAAGATGACGCCGATGCGTCTGTGCAGCGCCGCCGGCTGCCACTCCTGCAGATCGCTGCCATCGAGCAGGATACGGCCACGCGTCGGGCTGTGCAGGCGGGTCAGCAGCTTGATCAGGGTGGTCTTGCCCGAGCCGTTGGCGCCCACCAGGGCCAGGCTCTGGCCCGGCGCCAGGTGAAAGCTGATGTCCTTGAGCGTCGGCGCGGTCGCACCCGAATAGGTGAAGCCGACCCCTTCGAATCTCAGGCCATCGCCAGGCTGGCTGCCCAGGGTGAGACTGCCGCCCTCGGCACTGGTCGGCTGGCCCAGATAGTCGTAGAGATTGCTCAGGTAGAGGCTGTCTTCGTAGAGCCCGCCCAGGGCCGTCAGGCTGGCGCTGACCGCCGCCTGACCCTGGCGGAACAGGGTGAGATAGAGGGTCATCTGGCCCAGGCTCAGGCGACCGCGCACGGTATCGAGCACCACCCAGGCATAGGCGGCATAGAAGGCGAGGGTGCCCAGCAGGCCAAAGACGAACCCCCAGCCGTCACGCCTCAGGGTCAGGCGGCGGTCCTCGGCATAGAGCTTGGTGAAGGTGGTGCGATAGCGCTCCAGCAGCAGCGGCGCCAGGCCGAACAGCTTGACCTCCTTGATGTAGGCCTCGTGGGAGAGCAGGGTTTCCAGATAGGTCTGGCGGCGGGTCTCGGGCGCACGCCGGCTGAACAGGCGAAAGGCATCGCCGGAAAAGCGCGCCTCGGCCAGAAACACCGGCAGGGCGCCCACCACCAGGAGCAGCAGGGCCCAAGGCGAGAAATGCACCAGCAGCACGGCGAAGCTGACCAGGGAGATGAGGTTCTGCAACAGGGTCAGGGACTTGGTCACCAGCGCCAGGGGCCGGATGGAGGCCTCGCGCCGGGCCCGCACCAGTTTGTCGTAGAAATCCGCGTCCTCGAATTGCGCCAGCGACAGGGTCTGGGCCTTTTCCAGGATCAGCAGATTCACGGTCTGCCCCAGGCGCACCCGCAGCAGCGATTGCTGCACCGACAGCAGGCGCTGGGCGCCCGCCAGGGCGGCCAGCACCCCGGCTTCGGCCAGCACGAATTTCAGTACCGGCCACAGTGGTGCCTGGCCCTGCTCGGCATGCAGCCGCATGGCCGCTACCACGGCATCGACGATACGCTGTCCCAGCCAGGCGGCCAGGGCCGGCAGCAGGCCGGCGACCAGGGTCGCCAGGAACAGGCCGATCATCAGTGCGGGAGAGGTGCTCCAGACCAGGCCGGCAGCACGGCGCATCTGCTGTTGCACGATAGCGAAGGAGGTGGAGAGGGCCATGGTGGGTCTTCGGCAGGGGTCAGCATTAGGTGGGGCAGCGGTCGTCGTGTTCCCCAGGCTATGGCAAAAGGCTTACACGTCCTGGTGTCACCTGGCCATGTCGCCACCACCGTGGGATGCGTAATCTACACCCATCAGCCGCGCAGGATGCGCAGCCCTGAGGTCACGGACGAAGACCAGGCCAGGATGGCGCCTGACAGGACGTTGGGATGGTCGCAACAAAGAACCCGCTTCGGCGGGTTTTTTGTTGGGCGCGATTTCTGGTTGGCAGGCGGACCTGGCGGGCTATGGCAAAAGGCTTACACGCCCTGGTGTCACCTGGCCATGTCGCCACTGCCGTGGGCCGCGTAATCTACACCCATCAGCCGCGCAGGATGCGCAGCCCTGAGGTCACGGATGAAGACCAGGCCAGGATGGCGCCTGACAGGACGTTGGGATGGTCGCAACAAAGAACCCGCTTCGGCGGGTTTTTTGTTGGGCGCGATTTCTGGTTGGCGGGCGGACCTGGCGGGCTATGGCAAAAGGCTTACACGCCCTGGTGTCACCTGGCCATGTTGCCATCCGCGGGGGCTGCGTAATCTACACCCATCAGCCGCGCAGGATGCGCAGCCCTGAGTTCACGGATGAAGACCAGGCCAGGATGGCGCCTGACAGGACGTTGGGATGGTCGCAACAAAAAACCCGCTTCGGCGGGTTTTTTGTTGGGCGTCATTCCTGGCTGGGCGGCGAGACGGGGCCGGACTCGGCGGCGATGCGGTTGCGGCCAGCGCCCTTGGCCGCATAGAGCGCTCGATCAGCGCCTTCGGTGAGGGTGTAGGCATCCATCCCGGCCCTGTGGGTAGCCAGACCTACGCTCAGGGTGATGGGGCGCCGCGACCAGGCATGGTTGGCGACCGCAGCGCGACAGCGTTCGGCCACCAGGTGGGCCGCGGTGAGATCGGCACCTGACAGCAGGATGGCGAATTCCTCGCCGCCGTAGCGAAAGCAGGCGTCATTGTCGCGACAGCTCTGCAGCAGCAACTGGCCAACGGTCTGCAAGGCGGTGTCGCCAGCCTGGTGGCCAAAGGCGTCGTTATAGGCCTTGAAGTGATCGACGTCGATCAGCAGCATGGACAGCGGCGTGCCCTGGTCTTCGGCACGTCGCAGATGCTCCGCCAACCGCAGGTCGAAGGCGCGTCTGTTGTACAGGCCGGTCAGGGCGTCGGTGACGCTGCGCTGTTCGGCGGCCTGCATCATGTCCAGCAGCTGGCGCTGAGAGGCCTCCAGCATGTGTTGCTGCTCTATGTGCTCGGTGACATCCACCGACAATCCGGCCAGGGCGATGCCCTGCCGGGTGACCAGGGGAAACTTGTAGGACTGCCAGAAGATGCGCCTACCGTCGTGGACAGTCATGCGCTCGACGAGTCGGCTCGGCTTGAGTTCGTTCATCACCTGCTCGTCGACCTGGCGAAAGCGTGGCGCCGCCTCTGGCCAGATGCTGAAGTCGTCCTGGCCGAGGACCTCGTCGCGGGTCAGCTCCAGTTGCTGCAGGAAGGGTTCGTTGACATAGGCATAGCGCCAGTCGCGGTCCTTGATATAGGCGATGAAGGGCCCGTTGTTCATGAAGGCGGAAAAGTTGATGTCCAGCTCTTCCAGCTGGCGCAGGGTGTCGCGCTGCTGCAGCAGCCTCGTGACCTGCCGGGCCAGGCGTTGCAGATTTTCCACCTGGACGGCCTCGAAGCGGCGGACGCGATCGTCCATCACGCAGAGAGTGCCGAGGGCGATCCCGCGCCCATCGAGCAGGGGAATGCCCAGGTAGGCACGCATCCGTTCCAGGCCGGGGGCCGATCTGAGGTGCGCGACCCGTGGATCTTCTTGCAGGTCTTCCACCAGAAAGGGCTGACGAGGGGTGCGGATCGCCAGGTGGCAGAGAGAGGCGTCGACCGGCATCTCGCTCATCGTCACGCCCTGGCAGGCCTTGAACCAGAGTCGGTGCCGATCGGCCAGGGTAATGAAGGCCACGGGCGCCCGGGTCAGCTGGCAGGCCAGCGCGACGATGTCCTCATAGGCGGCTTCGGCTCCGCTATCGAGAATCTGCAATTCGCTCAAGGCGTGGAGACGCTGGACGTCATCGGGGAGAGTCATGCGGGCTCGCGAAGGCGGGTCTCTGGCTAGTGTGGTGTTTCAGAAGTTAACTGCACAATGTTGGCGGTGCTTTTGCTCCTTGGACGGCGTTACCACGCCTCGCCATAGCCCTGCCATGACTCGTCGCGGCGCCTTGCCCAAGAACAAAAATCACTCGCCCTTTCTTGCGCGAACTTCTTAAACACCGCACTAGAGCATAGTATCCAGGGCGGCCGAGGAAAACTGCCGCCTTGTTGCAGTCTGCCACGGTGCCGGCCGGGGCCGGCACCGTGGCGTGCTCGGGCTAGCGCCGGGGTTGCAGCAGCAGTGCCACCAGGGCACTCCAACCGGTCTGGTGCGAGGCCCCGAGTCCACGGCCATTTTCGCCATGGAAGTACTCGTGGAACAGCACCAGGTCGCGACTGCGCGGATCGTTCTGCAATTGCGGATAGTCGACCATGCTCGGGCGCTTGCCGTCGGCGTCCTTGAGGAACAGCCGGGTCAGGCGCTGGCTGAGGCCGTCGGCGACCTCTTCCAGATTGGCCAGGTAACCGGAACCGCTGGGGTATTCCACCGAGAAGCTGTCGGCGTAGTAGCGGTGGAATTCGTGCAGCGACTCGATGAGCATGTAGTTGATCGGCATCCACAGCGGCCCGCGCCAGTTGGAGTTGCCGCCATAGAGGCGCGAATCCGATTCCGCCGGCTGGTAGCGGGCACTGAGCAGGTTGCCGTCGGCCTGGCGCATCTCGAAGGGCTGCTGCTCGTGAGCCTTGGACAGCGAGCGGATGCCGTATTCGGAGAGGAATTCCTGGTCATCCAGCATGCGCTTGAGCAACAGCTTGGTGCGATGGCCGCGCAGCAACGAGAGCAGGAATCTATTGCCCTGGCCGGGTTCGGTCCAGCGCGAGACCAGTCGCGCGAGGTCCGGACGCTGGCGCAGGAAGCCGCGTAGCCGTCCGCCCAGGCCGGGCAGGCCTTCATGCTCGCGCTGTTCCAGCACCTGCACCGCAAACAGCGGGATGAGGCCGACGATGGACCTCAGGCGCAGCGGCTCGGCGCTGCCATCGGCCTTGTGCAGGACGTCATAGAAGAATTCGTCCTGTTCGTCCCAGAGGCCGTCTTCGCGATCATCGCTGTGGTTGATGGCGCCGGCGATGTGCAGGAAGTGCTCGAAGAACTTGACCCCCAGATCGACGTACACCGGATTTTCCTTGGCCAGCTCCAGGGCGATGCGCATCAGGTCCAGGGCATAGGCGGCCATCCAGGCGGTACCGTCGGCCTGATCCAGGTGATAGCCCTCTGGCAGGGGCGCCGAGCGGTCGAAGAGGGCGATGTTGTCCAGGCCGAGGAAGCCGCCCTGGAAGATGTTGCGACCCTCGGTGTCCTTGCGGTTGATCCACCAGGAGAAGTTCAGCAGCAGCTTGTGGAAGACCCGTTCGAGAAAGACCCGATCGCCCACGCCGGTCAGGGACTTGTCCTGCAGGTAGACGTGCCAGGTGGCCCAGGCGTGCACCGGCGGATTGGCGTCCTCGAAATTCCACTCGTAGGCCGGCAACTGGCCGTTGGGGTGCATGAACCTGTCTTTCACCAGGAGCAGCAGCTGCTGCTTGGCGAAACCGGGATCGATCAGCGCATAGGCGACCGCCTGGAAGGCCAGGTCCCAGGAGGCGTACCAGGGGTACTCCCATTTATCCGGCATGGAGACGATGTCGAAGTTGAGCAGGTGGCGCCAGTGACCGTTGCGGATGCGCTGGCGCTGGGCAGGTGGCGTCGGCTGGGCCGGGTCGCCATCGAGCCAGCGATTGACCTCGAAATAGTAGAGTTGCTTGGACCAGAGCAGGCCAGCCAGGGCCTGGCGCTGTACCAGGCGCGCATCGGGCTCGGCGATCTTTTCCTGCAGGGCGGCATAGAAGGCATCGGCTTCGGCGATGCGCTCGGCAAAGACGGCGTCGGCATCCACCGACAGAGCGTTGGTGGGCGCCAGGCGCAGGTAGACCACGGTCTTGGCGCCACCCTCCAGCTCCACGGCGAAATGGGCGGCCGCCTTGCTGCCGAAGTCGCGGCGGATCGCCTCGCGGGCACCGCGCACCACGTAGTCGTTGATGCCGTCCTTGAAGGGGCCTTCGGCCGGCTCACCGGTGAGGCGGGGCAGGTTGGTTTCGTTGTTGCAGAACAGCCACTCGACTTCGCGGGGGCCCCAGGCGCTCACCACCAGGTCGGGCCGGTCGAAATAGCTGGCGCGGACCTGGTCGCCTTCCAGGCTGAGCATGGAGCGCGGCGGGGTGCCGGTCCAGGCCCAGGTGTTGCGCGACCAGATCTGCGGCAGCACCCGCAGGCTGGCGCGCTCGGCCCCGCGGTTTTCCACGGTGACCCGCATGAGGATGTCGTCGGGGGTGTGCTTGGCGTATTCGACGGTGACGTCGAAATAGCGATCTTCGGCGAAGACGCCAGTATCGAGGATCTCGTACTCACGATCGTTCAGGCCACGCCGGGCGTTTTCCTCGGTGAGCTGGGCATAGGGAAAGGCGGCGTGGGGATACTTGTAGAGCATCTTCTGGTAGGCGTGACTCGGCACCCCGTCCAGGTAGAAGTACAGCTCCTTGACGTCTTCGCCATGGTTGCCCTCGGCGTTGGTCAGGCCGAACAGGCGTTCCTTGAGGAAGGGATCGCGCTCGTTCCACAGGGCGATGCCCAGGCACCATTGCTGAGCCTTGTCGCAGAAACCGGCGAGGCCGTCTTCGCCCCAGCGATAGGCGCGGCTGCGCGCATGGTCATGGGGAAAGTAGCGCCAGGCGTCGCCATCGGCGCTGTAGTCTTCACGGACCGTGGCCCACTGGCGCTCGCTCAGGTAGGGCCCCCACTGCCGCCAGGCGGCGGCATCGGTATCAGCCAGGCGCTGGCCTTCTCGGGTATGCAGGATGCCCGGGGCGGGATGTGCCGTCATCGTGTCTCCAGATTCAGGTAACGGTTAAGGCTCGAGGATAGATCAGCATTGTGGCGTGCAATGAGCTGCCTTGGCGTATCGCTGCTGTTTTAGTGCCTGTCTGGCGGGAAAAAATTCACGCCGTTGCGGTTTTTGTCACAGGGCCTGGCTGGGCGCAAGGGCTCTATCACGGCCAATGCAGGGGCGAAAAAAAGCCCCACGCCGGATCGGGGTGGGGCCTTTGCTTATCGCGGTGAGCCCGCTGCTTGCACAGCGGGCCTGACGGCGATTTACAGCGCCATGTCGTTGGCGGCCTTGTCGGCGCGCGGAGCGCTGACGGTGGCCTTGGCGTTCTGGCTGCCGGTGGCGACCGGCGGGGTGGCCAGTTGCAGCACTTCGGCGGTGTAGTTCCACTCCTGCTGCACGCGCTCGGGGTCGCCGTTGAGCTTGGTGCCGTAGCTGGGCACGATCTGGTGCAGCTTGGCTTGCCACTCCGGGGTCGCGACCTTGTCCTTGAACACCTTCTCCAGCACGCTCAGCATGATGGGCGCGGCGGTCGAGGCGCCCGGGGAGGCGCCCAGCAGCCCGGCGATGCTGCCGTCCTTGGCCGCGACGATCTCGGTGCCCAGCTTCAGCACCCCACCCTTGTCGGCGTCGCGCTTGATGATCTGCACGCGCTGACCGGCCTGCCACAGGCGCCAGTCTTCCTTCTTGGCGTTGGGGAAGTACTCGCGCAGGGCGGCCATGCGGTCGTCATCCGACAGCATCAGCTGACCGGCGAGGTATTCCACCAGCGGGTATTCGGCCACGCCCACGCGCACCATCGGCCAGGCGTTGTGGGTGTTGGTGCTGGTCAGCAGGTCCAGGTAGGAGCCCTGCTTGAGGAACTTGGTGGAGAAGGTGGCGAAGGGCCCGAACAGGATCACGCGCTTGCCATCGAGCATGCGGGTGTCCAGGTGCGGAACCGACATCGGCGGTGCGCCCACCGAGGCCTTGCCATAGGCCTTGGCCAGGTGCTGCTGGGCGATCTCGGGATTGTCGGTGACCAGGAAGGAGCCACCCACCGGGAAGCCGGCGTAGTCGTTGGCCTCGGGGATGCCCGACTTCTGCAGCAGGTGCAGGGCACCGCCGCCGGCGCCGATGAAGACGAACTTGGCGTCGGTCTCGGTCTTCTTGCCGTCCTTGAGATTCTTGTACTCCACGCGCCAGCTGCCGTCGGCATTGCGGGTGATGTTCTCGACTTCGCTGGACAGGTTCAGCTTGAAGTTCGGCTTGGACTGCAGGTTGGCGGCGAACTGGCGGGTGATCTCGCCGAAGTTGACGTCGGTGCCCAGCGGACTCCAGGTAGCGGCGATCTTCTGCTTGGGATCGCGGCCTTCCATCATCAGCGGAACCCACTGCTTGATCTGCGCGGGATCTTCCGAGTACTGCATGCCGGAAAACAGCGGGCTGGCCTTGAGCGCTTCGTAGCGCTTCTTCAGGAAGGCGATGTTCTCGTCACCCCAGACGAAGCTCATGTGCGGGGTGCTGTTGATGAAGCTCTTCGGATCCTTGAGGACGCCGTTCTTGACCTGCCAGGACCAGAATTGACGGGAGATCTGGAAGGCTTCGTTGATCTCGATGGCCTTAGCGATGGTGACCTTGCCGTCCTTGTCTTCCGGGGTGTAGTTCAGCTCGGCCAGGGCGGAGTGGCCGGTACCAGCGTTGTTCCAGCCGTTGGAGCTCTCGTCGGCGACCTTGTCCAGGCGCTCGACCATTTCCATGGTCCAGTTCGGTTCCAGCTCGTTCAGCCAGATGCCCAGGGTGGAGCTCATGATGCCGCCGCCGATCAGCAGGACGTCGACCTTCTTGATGTCTTCGGCCTGTGCGGTGCCCAGGGCGGAGGCGATAGCTACGCCGAGCAGCGCGCCAGTCATTTTCTTCAGCATATGGTCTCTCAATCGATAGAAGCGGGGTCTGCTTATCGAGTTTCGGTGCGGTGCGGCACCATGGCACATGGGTAGATGTGCAGTGGGCAAGGCAGAATGCAGCCGGAAACACGCAAGGGCAGGTTCTTGTCCCTCCACCGCCCCTCTCTTGTGCGTCACCGGAGGAGTCGGAGCAAAAACGTAATGCGCGGCCTTGGCAGCGGCTGACCGGAGGCAGAGGTCTCGGGCGCGGCTACGTGCGCATGCGTTTTTGTTGCTGGACATTTTAATGAGAAGGGTCGGGGATGCCTAGCCCGTAATTCATAGGCTTTGCCTATTATCCTTTGGTCTAATCTCTTGCGACCTGGGTCAAAGTCCCGCCAGATGCCTCGGCGGGCGAACCGCAGCGGTGCCGGGGCCACTCCGCGAATAGCCGGCGGTACCGACGAAACCGGCCAGAAAGCCGCCGAAGGGTCGTCGTCCGTAGCGGTAAGCAAAGGGTGGAAAGATCGACCAGGTGCTGTACGAAAGGTCGACGAGCTAAGGTCAGACGAGGGCTAGGTTGGGCTGGCGATCCACGCCTTTTTCAACGAAACATCGCCGCGCGGGCATTTTTCGTACAGCACCTAGCCGAAACGCCAGGCGAGAAAGCGACTCTGCTTCTGGCCCTGGGCCATGGCCACGACACGGATCTCGCTGGCTTGCTCGCGGCGCAGCGCCGCCTGTAGCAGCGGCAGGTTGCTGACCTTGGACACTAGGCAGGTGAACCAGCCGACCTGCTTGGCGAAGGCGCGGCTCTCGCGAATCATCCGTTCGATAAAGGCTGCCTCGCCGCCGGGGCACCAGAGTTCGGCCGCCTGGCCGCCGAAGTTGAGCAGGGGAACCTGCTTGCCCGTGGTCTTGCCCAGGTTCTTCCATTTGCGCGTGCTGCCGCGCACGGCATCGTCGGGGCTGGCGTGGAAGGGCGGATTGCACAGGGTGGCGGCGTAGCGCTCTCCAGGTTGCAGGATGCCGGCGAAGATCGCCTGGGGATCCGGCTGGTGGCGCAATTCGATGGCGGCGGCGCAATCCGGATTGGCGGCCAGGGTGCGGCCGAAAGCGTCCAGGGCCGCTGGGGCGATGTCGCTGCCCACGAAGTGCCAGCCATACTCCTTGAAACCGATCAACGGGTAGACGCCATTGGCGCCGGTGCCTACGTCCAGCAGCCGCGTCGTCGCGCCACGGGGAATCCGGCCACCCGTGCCCTCGGCCAGCAGATCGGCCAGATGATGCAGGTAATCCGCCCGACCGGGAATCGGTGGGCAGAGGAAATCGGCGGGGATGTCCCAGTCCCGCACGCCATGGTGCAGCGCCAGCAAGGCCCGATTGAGCGCCCGAACCGCCTGGGGATCGGTGAAATCGATGGACAGATTGCCCCGCGGCGTTGGTGCCACGAAGGGCCTGAGCGCTGGGCTCGTCCGCATCAGGGCCGGAAAGTCATAGCTGCCCTGGTGGCGATTGCGCGGATGCAGGGGTGCGGGGCGGCCAGGCAGGGGGCGGCGGGGCGAGGTCATGGCGGTGGACAGGGTCGAAAAGGGGGCGGCGAGCCTAGCACAGCCGCCCCCTTGACTCACGCAAAGGGGCTCACGCTGGCGTCGGTGCATCTTCCGGCAATGCCCCGATCTCACGCAGATTGCGCCAGAAGGCAGCGGGGATAGGCGCCCGCAGCAGTTCAGCGTTCTGCCGGGCCCGCGCCGGGGTGCTGCTGCCGGGGATGGTGGCGGCCACGGTGGGATGGGCCAGGCAGAACTGCAGGGCCGCGGCGCGGATATCCACTCCGTGATCCTGGCAGACGCCTTCGATCAATTCGACCTTGCGGCGCAACGCGGGCTCGGCTTCGGCATAGTTGTAGTGCTTGCCGCCGGCCAGCAAGCCGGAGTTGAAGGGCCCGCCCACCACGATGCCCACGCCGCGGCGTTCGCATTCGGGGAAGAGGGTGTCCAGGGCTTCGCGGTGGTCCAGCAGCGAATAGCGACCGGCCAGCAGGAAGGCGTCGGGATCGCTTTGCTCCAGCGCCAGCCGGCAGGGTTCCACCAGGTTGACGCCCAGGCCCCAGCCCAGGATCAGGCCTTCCTCGCGCATCTCGGTGAGGGCCTTGGCCGCCCCCTGCATGGCCTGGGCGAAGTAGTCGCGCCAGGCCGGACCGTGCTGGTCTTCCGAGAGATCGTGAATCCAGACCAGGTCGAGGCGGTCGGTCTTGAGGCGTTCCAGGCTGGCTTCGATGGAGCGGCGGGCACCCTCGGCGGAATAGTCGAGCACCCGCTTGAAGGGCAGTTCGTTGACGAACGGCGGGGCGTTTTCTGGTTGGTCAGCCGGTTCCAGCAGGCGACCGACCTTGCTGCAGAGGACGAAGTCATCGCGCGGTTTGTCGGCCAGCACCTCGGCGAAGCGGCGCTCGGACAGGCCGGCGCCATAGTGCGGCGAGGTGTCATAGAGGCGGATGCCAGCATCCCAGGCGGCTTCGAGGGTCGCCCGGGCGTCGGCGTCGCCTACCTCGCGGAACATGTTGCCCAGAGGGGCGCCGCCGAAACCGAGGGAGGGGATGTCGATACGCATGAAAGGTCTCCGGGAGGGTGCGTGTCTGCATCCCGACCGGTACTCCCGAGGTCCTGTTCCCCTAATCCGCCGGACGTAGCACGGCCACCTCGGCAGCGGTGAGCGAGCGATAGGCGCCCTCGGCCAGCGCCGGATCCAGGGGCAGCGCGCCGATGCGATCGCGGTGCAGGGCGATGACCTCGATGCCGAAGCGGCCGAACATGCGCTTGACCTGGTGATAGCGGCCCTCGACCAGGGTCAGGTAGGCGCTGTGCTCATCCAGCAGCTCCAGCTGGGCGGGCTGGGTGGTGAGGTCTTCGTAGGCGAAATAGAGTCCTTCGGCGAAGGCGGTCACCAACTGCGGTGGGATGACCTCGGCGGTGGTGACCCGGTAGCGCTTGGTCTGCTTGTGGCGTGGATGACTGAGGCCGCGCGACCACTGGCCGTCGTTGGTGAGCAGCAGCAGGCCGGTGGTGTTGAAGTCCAGCCGGCCGGCCAGGTGCAGATCGGCACGCTGGTCCGCTGCCAGGCAGTCCAGCACCGTGGCATGGCGGGCGTCGACGGTGGCGCTCACGCAGCCGCGTGGCTTGTGCAGCATCAGGTAGCGACCGCCGGGACCGTCCTGCAGCAGGCGTTCGTCGGCCTCGATGCGATCGAAGGTGAACACCTCCTGCTCGGCCTGCTGGGTGGTGGCGCCATTGACCCGCACCCGGCCTTCGGCGAGCAGACGGCGGGCCAGTTGGCGACCCAGTTCGGGTCTGTTGCCCAGCCAACGGTCCAGACGCATCAGCGGGATTCGCGCGCAATACCCGCCGCGCAGGCCGGGCACAGGCAGCGCTGGTTGCGCTCGTCCTCGGGCAGGCGCGTCAAGGCCGCTGGATCGACCGGCGTCTGCAGGCACCAGCAATCGTGGATCTCGCCACCGGTGGCGAGGGCGCAGCTATTGGCCTTGCCGCACAGCGGGCAGCGGGTGGGATCGCAGGGGATGGGTGATGCAGCCATGGTGATCTCGTCAGGCGAAGCGGGCGGCAGAGTACCGGAAATTGCGACCTGGATAACGTCTGCTGCCCCGGGTGTCTGCCCAATGTCACATCCGGGGTGCAGTCTGCCACCTGAAGGCTGTTCAGGGGGGCGGTGTAGGGGATAGACGACAGGCTGTCGTCCTTGATCGACCGACCCATCCGCTCACCTTGAGCTAGGCTTCTGCAGCTGTTTACGTGGAGCCGCAGCCGAACCTGCAAGGGGCGTGCGATCTCCAGCAGCCTCAGCGCTACCCGTCGGACCACCCGAGGACCCCATGACAATAAACGCCTTGCGCACCCTGATCCGTACCCTCATACCCGGAACCCTGCTGGTCAGCCAGCTGGCCCTGGCCACCGAAGCCGACGTCGGCCAGACCCTGGCCCGCCAGGCCGGCATTCCCTGGCCGGCGGTGATCGCCCATCGCGGCGCCTCCTTCGATGCGCCGGAATCCACCGCCCCGGCCTATCTGGTGGCACGAGAGCTGGGTGCCGACTACCTGGAGCTCGATCTGCAGCGCACCAAGGACGGCCAGCTCATCGCCCTGCACGACGACACCCTGGAACGCACCACCGATGTCGCCAAGCGCTTTCCCGAGCGTGCCAAGGCGCCGGTCAGCCAGTTCACCCTGGCCGAGCTCAAGTCGCTGGATGCCGGCAGCTGGTTCAACCAGGCCCATCCCGACCGCGCCCGAGCCAAGTTCGCCGGACTCAAGATCCTCACCCTCGACGAGGTCATCGACATCGCCGAGGGCGGGCGCAACAAGCCGGGCCTCTACATCGAGACCAAGCAGCCCAAGCTGTTCCCCGGCATCGAGCGCGATCTCAAGGCCAAGCTGACCCAGCGCGGCTGGCTCGGTCAGCCCAAGGCCGGTGCCACCGGTGTCGCCTCCATGCCCGGGGGGGTGATCCTGCAGACCTTCGAGAAAGGCAGCCTGGAGCTGCTGCAAAAGGAGATGCCCAATACGCCGAAGATCCTGCTGCTGTGGCTGGGCGACGACTACATCCCGGCCAAGCCCGGGCCGACCTATGCCGAGTCGGGCGAGGCCAGCAAGGCGGCCTACTACGCCAAGCAGCAGGTACGTTCCGAGGGTGACTTCACCGCCTGGGTCGAATGGGCCAAGGCCCATGGCGCCGTCGGCATCGGTCCGTCGGCGGCACTGGAGGAGGGTGGCGACCAGAGCTACGCGGACCTGGTGAAGCCCTGGATGAACGACGTGGCCCACGAGCGCGGCCTGCTGGTGCACGCCTATACCGTGGATTCGGCGGTGGACTTCGCTCGCCTGGCGCCGCGTGGTGTGGATGGCTTCTTCACCAACCGCAGCGCCGAACTGCTGAAGTTCTATGAGCGGCCGGCCAAGCAGGCACCTGGCGCCCTGCTCAAGCAGTTGGGTTATTGAGGCCCGGCGGGGAGGCCTGGCGGTCTCCCCGTCATCACTGGAAGTTCAGCATGTCCCGCCATGCCTTCAACGGCGCCAAGCTGGCGCTGCTCTGCGCTGACCAGATCCTGGTCTATCAGCGCGACGACAAGCCCGACATCCCCTGGCCGGCCCTCTGGGACCTGCCCGGAGGTGGTCGCGAAGACGGCGAGACCCCGGAGCGTTGCGCCTTGCGCGAGCTGGACGAGGAATTCGGCCTGGTCTTGGATGAAGCTCGTCTGACCTGGGGTCGCTGTTATCCACCGCGCCAGCCCGGCTACCTGCCCAGCTGGCTGTTCGCCGGAGAACTGCACCCGGCCGAGATCGCTGCCATTCGCTTTGGCGACGAAGGGCAGCACTGGCAACTGATGAGTCTCGCCGACTTCCTCGCCCATCCCCAGGGTATACCCCATCTGCAGGAGCGACTGCGGGACTACTTGAGCGAACAGGACGAGCGCTGACCGACGTCTCTTAATCCCGGCTGAATGAACGCACGATAAGCAAGCGTGAGCAGCAGGCGCAGCTTAGCCTTTCTCCAGGCTCATCCGGGCCGTCCTGGAGATCTCTCATGCGCCATCTTCTCTTGGCGTCGCTCTGTGCCCTGACCCTCACCGGCTGCACCGTCTACGACACGTCCCCGCGCTATTACAGCCGTCCGGCACCCCCTGCGGCGGTCTTCTACGGCACGCCGGCCTATCCGCCGCCCGCGGTCATCGTGCGGCCCTATGGCTACGGCTACTACTATCGACCGGCCCCGCCGCCACCGCCTCACTGGGGGCCGGGTCCCGGTTGGGGACCGCCAGGCTGGGGGCCGCGTCCGGGTTATGGTCCGCCCGGCTGGGGCCCGCGCTATGGTCCGCGCTGGTAGCGGGTTTGACAGGGGCAGCCAGCTTTCCTAGGGTGCTGCCCTTGTCTTGACCAGGAAGCCCCGAATCGTGGACGACGATCGCATCAAGCTCGACCCCCAATGGAAAGCCGCGCTGCGCGACGAATTCGAGCAGCCCTA
The DNA here is from genome assembly GCF_036884265.1 of Pseudomonas benzopyrenica. Classification (NCBI taxonomy): domain Bacteria; kingdom Pseudomonadati; phylum Pseudomonadota; class Gammaproteobacteria; order Pseudomonadales; family Pseudomonadaceae; genus Pseudomonas; species Pseudomonas benzopyrenica. Next base: position 1,075,223 of record NZ_CP145723.1, read on the forward strand.
CATGCGCCAGCTGAGCGAATTCCTCCGACGCGAGAAGGCAGCAGGCAAGGTCATTTATCCGCCCGGTCCGCTGATCTTCAATGCTCTCAATACCACCCCTTTGGATCAGGTCCGGGTGGTCATCCTCGGGCAGGATCCCTATCACGGGCCGGGCCAGGCCCACGGCCTGAGCTTTTCGGTGCAGCCTGGTGTGCCGGCACCACCGTCGTTGCAGAACATCTTCAAGGAACTCAAGCGCGACCTGAACCTGCCCATTCCCAATCACGGCTATCTGCAGCACTGGGCCGAGCAGGGCGTCCTGCTGCTCAACACCTCGCTGACGGTGGAGCAGGCCAACGCCGGTTCCCACGCCAAGGCCGGCTGGCAGCGCTTCACCGACCGTATCATCGAGGTGGTCAGCGCCGAGCGCGAGAATCTGGTGTTCCTGCTCTGGGGCAGCCATGCCCAGAGCAAGCAGACGCTCATCGATCCCCAGAAGCACCTGATCCTCAAGTCGGCGCATCCCTCGCCGCTGTCGGCCCATCGTGGCTTCATCGGCAACGGCCACTTCGGCCGCACCAACGAATTCCTGCGCAACGCCGGCCTCGCCCCTATCGACTGGGCGCTGCCGCCACTGTCCTAGAGCGGTTCAGGCGTTTACACCTTGTAATCCTCCGGCGCTTGTTGACTGACCGGTCATCCGGGACAGTCGAGGCACGTCCCACACCGGAGAGAGCCCATGACCGAAAACAACAACAAGGTCGCGCCCACCCCCTCGGCGGCCGATCCGTCGCAACCGCCCCGCGGTACCCTGGCGCGCTGGAAACTGGTAGGCCCGGGCATCGTGGTCGCGGTGACCGGGGTCGGCGCCGGCGATCTGGTCGCCACCCTCATCGCCGGCTCGCGCTTCGGCTATGCCCTGCTCTGGGCCGCGGTGGTGGGCTGCATCGTCAAGATCGCCCTGGCCGAAGGCTCCGCGCGCTACCACCTGGCCACCGGCTCGACCATGCTCGAAGGCTGGCGCTCCCTGGGCATCTGGACCTACTGGTACTTCGGCATCTACATCGTGCTCTGGGGCTTCGTCTATGGCGGCACCGCCATGAGCGCCACGGCCTTGCCGCTGGCCGCGCTATTCCCGGACGTGCTGCCGTTCTGGGCCTGGGGCGCCCTGTCGGGCATCGCCGGCGCGGTTTTCGTGCTGCTCAATCGCTATGCGGTGTTCGAGGCGGCGATGAAGTTCTTCATCGGCGTGATGTTCGTGGTGGTGGTGGGGCTGGCCATCCTGGTCATGCCCAACCTCGGCCATGCCGTCACCGGCCTGGTGCCGACCATCCCCGAAGGCTCGGCGATCTACACCCTGGGCCTCATCGGCGGCGTCGGTGGCACCATCACCATGGCCGCCTATGGCTACTGGGTGAACGCCAAGGGTTGGCGGACTCCGGCCTGGATGGGCGTGATGCGCCTGGACAACCAGGTGGCCTATATCGCCACCGGCATCTTCGTCATCGCCATGCTCATCGTCGGCGCCGAGTTGCTCTATACCGCGCAGATCACCCTTTCCAGCGGGGATCGCGGCCTGCTCGACCTGGACGAGGTGCTGGAGCAGCGCTTCGGCCCGGTGGTCTCCACCGTCTTCCTGATCGGCTTCGCGGCGACCACCTTCTCCTCGATCCTGGGGGTGTGGCACGGCGTGTCCCTGCTGTTCGCCGACTTCGTCCGCCAGGCCACCGGTGGCACCGGCGACCGGGGTGATCTGGAGAAGACCCCGGCCTTCCGTTTCTATGTGCTCTGGCTGACCTTCCCGCCGATGGTGTTGCTGCTGCTCGGCCGACCCTTTGGTCTGATCATCGCCTACGGGGCCTTTGGCGCCTTCTTCATGCCGTTCCTGGCCCTGACGCTGATCTGGCTGCTCAACTCCAAGCGGGTACCTAAGGAATGGCGTTCGGGCTGGCTGTCCAACGGCCTGCTGGGTCTGGCCGCGGCGCTGTTCATCGTGCTCAGCCTGAACGAGATAGCCCGGTTGTTCTAGGGCTGCGCTGCTAGCAGGCCGACCCGGCTGGCGCGCTGGTCGGGACAGGCTGCTGGTGGCACCTCAGGCACCAGACCACCCCCACGATCAGCAGGCCGATGGCCAGGGCTTCCAGCAGCGTCGGTAACCGCCACTGCCAGAGAAAGCCGTAGAGCAGCGAAGACAGCGTTTCGATGACGATGGCCTGGCCGCTCAGGGTCAGCGGCAGGTGGCGACTGGCCTGGTTCCAGCAGAAGCCACCGACCACCGAGGCGAGCAGCGCCACGCCTGCGGCTACCACCAGCGGCTGCACCCAGTCCTGGGGTGCCCGTACCAGCAGTTCCGGCCCCAGCAGGATGGGCGCGGCCAGCAGCGCCTGGAGGCCGGTCACTCCGCCCAGCAGCAGGGCCCAGTCGTGGCTGCCGATGGCAGTCACGGTCAGGTGACGGGTATTGGCTACCGCGAACCAACTCCAGGCCAGCAGGGCGCCGCAGGCGCAGAGCAAACCCAAGGCCGGTTGGGCGCCCAGGGCCGTGACGGTCAGCGCCTCGTAGCTGATCAGCCCCACCCCGAGCAGGGCGCAGGCCATTGATGGCCATAGGCGATCGACACCCACGGCCCCGGTGTCTGCGTGCCCGGCCAGGGCTACCAGCAGCGGAATCAGGCCGACGATCAGGGTGGTCGCGGCGATGCCGGCCTGCTGCACCCCGGCGCCTACCAGGGCGTAGTAGCCCAGGTTGCCGATCAGGCTCAGCCAGAACAGCCGTCTCCCATCGCTACGGGTGAGTTGTGCGCGCAGCCTGTGCCAGCGTGGCAGGAGCAACACCAGCGAGACCCCGCCGTAACAGAGAAAGCGCAGCACGGCGAACTGGGCGCCGCCGAGATCGGGCACCAGCGCCGGGGCGAGAAAGATCACGCCCCAGCACAGGCCTGCCGCGACCCCATAGCCAATTCCCGTTGCCGATACCCGTCGTTCGCTCATGTCACTCGCCTTCGCTGTTTCGGCAGCAGTCTGGCGATAGCCTGAGGGGTGGGTCTTGCGCGAGGCTCCGGCGTTTTTTACCCAGGCGTGCGCTGGCTGCGCCGCCAGGCGGCGGGGCTGATGCCCTGGCGACGGGTCATGGCCCTGGTGAGGGCGGCCTGATCGGAAAAGCCGACGCGCAGGGCGATCTCGACGATGGGCAGGCGGCTGTCTCCCAGCCAGCGCTGAGCCTGGCGCAGCCGCAGATCGGTCAGCCAGGCCTGGGGTGTCTGGCCGAAGCGCTCGTGGAAAAGCAGGTGCAGGCGACTCAGGCCGACCCCGGCCAGATTGGCCATGGCCGCATTGGTCCAGTCACCCGCCGGCTGGGCCTCTACCCGTGCCAGCAAGAGCTCGAAGGCCGAGGCCGGGACTGTGATGGTAAGGGAGTGCAGGAGCAGGCGTATGAGTTCGCTGGCGTGCTGGGTGAGGGCTGCCGCTGGAGTCAGTTCGGCAAAGGTGATCAACTGCCGTGCCGCCGGTGGAATCGGCAGGCCGGGTTGGCGCAGCGCCTGATCCAGCGTCCGGGCCGGCAGCCAGTCGGTGGCGCAGTCGATCACCAGGAAGCGGCTGTCCGGCGCGGACAGCTGCGCATGACCGCAGTCAGGCGTCACCAAGGCCGCGAGACCGGTATGCAGTCGCGTCTCGCCTCGACCTTCCAGCTCCAGCTGCATCCCGCCCTGAATGGGCAGCACCAACTGGGCGAAGGCATGGGCATGGGGCCGATGTTCGCCCTCATAGCTCTTGATGGCGAGGCGTGGCGTCACGAGTCACCTTGGGAGAAGGGTAAGAGCCAGGATCTTCGCACGGAACCCAGGACGAGGCGTAGCAGGGGAGTCAGGTATATCGCCTCGCGACCGCGATGGACGCCAGGATGAAAGCGGCGCCGAGAAGCATGCCCATCGTCGGTCGTTCGTCCAGCCAGAGAAAGGCGGCGACCAGGCCGAATACCGGAATGAGGGCGAGATAGAGACCGGCGCTGGCGGCGCTCAGGTGGCGCAAGCCCAGGAGGTAGAGCCAAAAGGGCAGGGCGTATTGTAGAACCCCGGACAGCGCCGCCTCGGCGATCACTGCCTTGTCCAGGGCATCCCAGCGGGGGGTGGCGAACCCCGCGGCGACGATGACCCCTTGCAGCGCCAGGATGAACAACAGTCCAGCGCCTTGTTGCACCAAGGCCAGGCTGGCGGGTGGATAGAGATTTGCCAAGCGCGACGAAGCGATGACGTAGCCGGCGGCGAACAGCGTCCCCAGCACGATCAGCAGATCGCCCCGGAGCGAGGTTGCCGAATTCCCGGTCTCGCTACCGCAGAGGCCGATCAGCGACAAACCGATCACGGTGCTCAGCAGACAAGCGAGCAGGCGTCGCCGAGGACGTTGCCCCAGTAGTAGCCAGCCCAGCAGGACGATGAACATGGGTTCGGCCGAACCTATCACCGCGGCATGGCCGGCGCTGGTCAGGGAGAGACCGGCGAGCCCTATACCATAAGCCAGCCCTGGTTCGAGCACGCCTGGCCAGGCGGTACGCAGCAAGAGCGGCCACGATGCCGGCCGGCGGCTCTCGCGCGATGCGAGAATAGCCAGAAAGAGCAGACTGGCTAGCAATTGGATCGGCAGCAGGGTCGCGGCGGGCACCTGTTCCAGCAGGTCGCGGCTGGCGACGGTGGCCAGGCCCCAGCAGGCTGCCGAACCTATCATGGCTAGCGTCGCCAGACTGCGGTCGCGCTTGAAGGGGATCGCTTGGATGGCTGTCATTTAAGCTAGGCTCGCATTCTGAGAAGTCATGGGGATGAAGCTGATGAATAGTGACGTTTTTTTAAATGTATGCGGAACACATATATTAGGGCCATGAACGAAGCGCAACTGGAAAATCTCTTGGGGGCCTGCGCTCTGGCCGTGGCCGATGCCCAGACCCAGGCTTTACAGCAGGCGAGTGGCGTCAGCAGCGCCGGCTGTACCGTGCTCAATGCCCTGGCTCAGTATCCCGGCCTGACGATCCGTGAGCTGGCGGCCATTGCCGGTCTCAGCCATTCGGTCATGGTGCGCACGCTCGATGCCCTGGTCGGTGCGGGCCTGGTCAGTCGCCAACCTGGGCAGGATCGCCGTGAAGTCCAGGCCAGCCTGACTTCGGCGGGCGAGGTGCAACGTGAGCGGCTGATCGCGGCGCGAACGGCGGTATTGACGCGGGCGCTGGATGCCGTACCCCAGACCCAGCGGGACGCCTTGCAGCAGGCCTTGGTAGCCATACTGGCCGCGCTGACGACCGGCGCGCAGCAGGCCGATCATCTCTGCCGCTTCTGCGATGAGTCTGCCTGTGGCTCGAGTTGTCCGGTAGCAGCCGAGGTCGAGCACTTGGCTGCCAAAAAAGCCTAGTCGGCGTTACGGTAAGCGCATTTTCGAAGGCTGCCGCGCGTCAGCCAAGGGTTATTAGGTCTGCGCTACCGGCCATTCTTGCGCCAGCACCGCGTAGACGTACTCGTCCCCCCACATTCCGGCGAAGCGGTCGTTCTCGACGAAGTGGGCTTCCCGGCGCAAGCCCAGGCGTTCCACCACGCCTATCGAGCCCTGATTAAGCACGTCCAGGCGAGCGAAAATGCGGTGCAGGCCTAGCTCCGCGAAACCGAAGGTGAGTAATCGCGCAACGGCCTCGGTGGCGTAGCCCTGGCCTGCGTGTTCAGGATCGAAGATGTAGCCGACCTCAGCTTGCCGTGCGTCCACGCTTGCCAGCTTGAGCAACACCTCGCCCAAGACCCTGCCATCAGCCTTCCTCACGACGGCCAACCTTAACTCGTCGCCCGTCGTCTCGAAGCGGGGCTGCTGCGGATCGCGGAAACGCTCGACGAGCGCCGCTGGGGTAGGGGGTTCGCTATAAAGATACCGGTAGACACCCGGCTTGCTGTGGTATGACGCATAGGTCTCAAGGTCAGACGGTTGGAAAGGCCTGATCGAAAGTCGGGGTGTCGTGAGCGTTAGTTGGGCAAAGTCCAAGAGCGGGTTCCTGAGCGATCATGGAACCCGGACCTTGCCTTTTATCGCTATCGCTTAACCAGTCAGCGGACAGCTGCTGTTACGAAATGGACATCCAGAGTGGCTGGACCTCAACGCACCGGCTGCAACGGCAACTCCACCTCGCCACCGCTGTTCAGGTCCACCACTACCGGCTCCTGGGTCAGGTACAGTGGGCGACCGCCCAGCAGGATGCGGCCGCTGAGCAGGTAGCGCTCGCCGTTCTTGACCTTGGCTGGGGCGTAGTCGAGGCGGAAGGGCACCTGGCCCTGCTGCTTGACGAACAGGGTGCGCTGGGCCAGCCGACCGGCAGGGGTGTCGCCGGCGCTGGCGCTGTAGAGGCTGACGGTGAGCTTGGCGGTGGGCGGCACCGGCTCGTTGGCGGTAAAGGTGGCCTGACCGCTGAGACTGGTCATGCTTGGCTGGGCGGGTACGCCAGGGGTGGTGGTCTGCGGCTGCTCGGTGGGCGGCAGCGGCTGGCCGCTCGGCGGCGGTGGTGTCGCGGGGCCGGGGCGCAGCCCGCTACAGGCGCTGAGCAGCAGCGAGGTGGCGAGCAGGGCGGCGATTCTTTTCATGGCTAGATCCTGGACTGAAATCGACTGCTGTGACCCACGGACGCCGGCTTAGTTGCCGGCGACAACGGGTGTTTCCGGATCCGGCAGGTCCGGGGCATCGGGGCGGTCCAGGGCCACCTGGCGGATCGACAGGCGAATCTCCGCCGGCAACACCCGCTTGCCGGCACCCTCGGCCAACTCGCCGAGCAATTCATGGTGGCCCAGGGTGCCGTCGTCGGCCTTGCGCAGTACCCCCTCGGCCAGCAGCGTCTGAATGAAATGGCGGAACAGCGACTTGTCGAAGAATTCCGGCGCATTGAGGCCGTGCAGCACCGACAGCCGCTGGGCCATCACCGTGCAGAGTTCTTCCAGCTGCGGAGCGGTCAGGCTGTTCTGGCCGTGGTTGAGGATCAGTGCGGTGGTCATGTAGTAGCGCTGCAGGGTCTGCAGGACGGCCCGCGCCAGCAGGGTGAGGCGGACGAATTGCCGCGAGCTGGGCGCGGCGCGCACGAAGACGTCGTCCTCGATACGCAGCAGGCCGCGCTCCACCATGGCTTCCAGCCAGCCGTCCAGCACCAGGGGCAGCTCCTCGCGCTCCCAGTGGATGAACAATTCGGCCTGCAGATAGGGATAGAGCGCCAGGGCGAATCTATGGATCAGCTCACGGGTCATGCGCCCGGTGTTCTGGAAGAAACTGGCGATCAGCGCCGGGATGGCGAAGAGGTGCAGGACGTTGTTGCGGTAGTAGGTCATCAGCACCGCGTTCTGCTCGTCCAGGTAGAGGATGCGGCCCAGGGCGTCCTGCTGCTCGGAGAGGAAACCCAGGGCGCGCACCTCTTCGATGATCGCCTGGCCGTCGCCCTCGGGCAGGGTGACGCTGGTGGAGTAGGGCACCCGCTTCAGCAGATCCAGATAGAGGTCGATGGCGCGTACCAGGGCGCCTTCGTCGAGGGCCTGGCGATGGGTCGAGAGCAGCGCCAGGGCCACCAGGTTGACCGGGGTGACGGCCGCCGCGGCATTGATGCGGCGTACCACCCGCTCGCCCAATTCGTGGGTGACCGAATTGAACCAGGCGGGCTTCAGGTCTTCGTCGAGGGGTTCGTCGCGCCAGCCCGGACGGCGGGCATCGAGAAAGCCCTGCAGCGGAATGGGTTCGCCGAAGTTGACCCAGACCCGGCCGAAGCGCTGGCGCAGGGCGCCAAAGACCTTGACCAGGTCGAAGATGGATTCCTTCTTTTTCGCCGCGCCGCGCAATTCACCCAGGTAGGTGCGGCCCTCGAAGACCTTCTCGTAGCCGATGTACACCGGCACGAAGACGATGGGCCGCCGGGAGTCGCGCAGGAAGCTACGCAGGGTCATGGCCAGCATGCCGGTGCGCGGCTGCAGGGTGCGTCCGGTACGCGAGCGACCCCCCTCGACGAAGTACTCGGTGGAGAAGCCGCGGCTGAACAGGCTGTGCAGGTATTCGTTGAACACCGCGGCATAGAGGGCGTTGCCCTTGAAGCTGCGCCTCATGAAGAAGGCGCCGCCACGTCTGAGGATGTTGCCCACCACCGGCATGTCCAGGTTGATGCCGGCGGCGATGTGCGGCGGCGTCAGGCCATTCTGGAACAGCAGGTAGGACAGCAGCAGGTAGTCGATGTGGCTGCGATGGCAGGGCACATAGACCACGGTGTGACCGGGCGCCATCTCCTGGATCCGCTCGATGTGGCTGACCGTGACGCCATCGTAGATGCTGTTCCAGAACCAGCGCAGACCCACGTCCAGGCAGCGCACCACTGGATAGGAGAAGTCCGAGGCGATCTCCCGCGCATAGTGCGCCGCCTCGTCTTCGATGCGCCCGGGGGTAGCCTTGCGCTGGGTGATCTCGTGGGCGATGGTCGCCCGTACCTGGGGCGCCCGCAGCAGGCCGCGCAGCAGGGTGCGTCGGTGCGACAGGTCCGGGCCGATCACCGCCTGGCGCACGTTGCGGAAGTGGATGCGCAACCGCCGCATCACCAGACGTTCCAGGCGCTGTGGATCGGGGCGCTGGCTGGCCAGTTCGCCCAGCGACAGCGGCTTGGAGAACTGCACCCGGGTCAGCCGGCCCAGCACCAGGATGCGCGCCAGCTTGCGCAGCCGTCCGGTCACCACCCAGTTGTCCGCCCAGAGCAGCTTCCAGGGACTGGTCTCGCGATCCGGCGACTGGCCCCAGAAGACGCTGACCGGTACCAGCTGGACGTCTTCCAGCTGCTGCTCGGTCACTGCGGTCACCACCCGACGCAGGGTAGGAGGTACCGAGCGCCGGGCGGGGCGCCCGCGCCAGTTCGCCTTGCCGGTGGCGTTGAAGTAGGCCATTGGTTCGGTCTTGCTCCCCAGCACCAGCGGGCGTAGCGGTCGTGGCAGGCCGGCCTTGCGGCATTCCCGGTCGAGCACCGCCAGATCGCTCAGCGAGGCCTCGGGCAGTACGTAGAGCACTGGTTTGGTGGGATCGATGCGGCTGAGCAGGCTGGCCGCCTGGGTGGTCTCGGAGCGAACCCAGAGATAGAGCAGGTGCTTGAGCAGCGAGAAGGCCAGCAGACGCAGCGGCGAACGGGTCATGGAGGGCTACCGGGTGGACGGGGCGGCAGTGTGCCGGATGGCCTGGCGGGCGTAAAACCACCCGTGTTGTTCTGACTTCGACCCGGCAGTCGGCGCCTTGTCCCCAGCGTCGAAAAAATGCCATTCAAATCGTCGACAATCCGGCGCTGGCGTGGCTTCCAGCCGTGATGGCACTGTGCGTAAAGAACGTTGCTTTTGCCGGAAAAGCCCTGCTTCATAAGGTTTCGGCAACGTGTTGCCGATGGTCGGATACGGGCCAGCCTGGCGACCGGTCCGATGCGCGATCTGTACCGATACAACAAAGCGACCCGGTCGCCCAGGCTGTGGCGAGCGGGGATAGGAAATCCAGAAAAGCTTCGGAGAGATGTGATGGGTGAGCAACGCGAAACCGGGACCGTCAAGTGGTTCAATGACGCCAAGGGATATGGATTCATTCAACGCGAGGGCGGCGCCGACGTGTTCGTTCACTACCGCGCCATTCGTGGTGAAGGCCACCGCTCCCTTGTCGAAGGCCAGCAGGTGGAGTTCTCGGTGATCGAAGGCCAGAAGGGTCTGCAGGCCGAAGACGTCGCCCGGCTGTAAGAGCCTATTCAAAGTCTGCTGCGCGTCGGCCAAACGGCGTTGAAAATGGCTTCGGAATGCTCATTTACCACTCGTAAACTCCGCTTCCTCAGCCATTTTCGCCTTGTTTGTCTCTAGCTCGCGAGCCTTTGAACAGGCTCTGAGCCCGCTTCGCGAGGAGCGCAATGCTCCTCGCGCCTTCAGTTCACTCGGTGCGCCAGACGATTTCCTCGACGCCCTCGTCCGTCACCTTCAGCCAGCGATCGGCGGTTTCTTCCTCTTCTTCCTCGCTCCAGCCACTCGGGGCGCAGCGTACCTGCACCTGCAGGGCCGCCTGGGCGTCGCGGGCACAGGCCAGGTCGTCCACCCAGGGCGAGACATCGCTTTCCAGCAGCAGGCTGTGCCACTTGCCCACCGCCTTCGGCAGCCAGGTGACTGGAATGGGCTCGCCACCATAGCGCAGGGTGCACTTGAAGGTCTGCCCACGCGCCTGCCAGGCGCAAGGCATGGCGAACACCTGTTCGAGCCAGGCCGAGACGGCGTCCTGGTCGACGTCCTTTAGGTAGATTTCGATATCGGGCTGGCGCATGGGGCTTAGGCTCCGGATTTGACGATCCAATCGTAACGTACTGCCACCCGCACCTCGAAGGGCTCGGCAAGAACCCGCTCGCGACGCTCGGCGTTGACCCGCCAACCGTGGGGCGTCATGGCCAGCAGGTCTTCGCGGGTCTGGCGCTCGGTCAGCGGCAGCACGAATTCGAGCCCTTCGCTGTGGGCCAGTTCCAGACCTGGCGGCAGATCCTGCAAGTGCTTGTCTTCGGCATAGTCGCGCACCTCGTCATAGAGCCGCTGGCGCAACTCCAGCAGGTGGGCGCTGGCCGGACCCAGGCGCAGGATGCCGCCGCCCGGTGCCAGCACACGCAGGGCTTCGGCCCAGTCGATGGGGCTGAAGACACTGGCCAGCAGCTGGCAACTGGCGTCCGGCAGCGGCAGACGCGCCATGCTCGCCACCAGCCAGGTCAGCGCCGGGGTACGTCGGCAGGCGCGGCGCACCGCCTCGCGGGAGATGTCCAGCGCATAGCCGTCGGCCGCGGGCAGGGCCTGGGCCAGGCGCGCGGTATAGAAGCCTTCGCCACAACCCACGTCGATCCAGCGCTGGGGCGCGCGTTCGGCGGCCAGCTGCGCCAGGCGCTCGGCCAGGGGCGCATAGTGACCGGCATCGAGAAAGCGCCGGCGCGCCTCGACCATGGCGGCGTTGTCACCCGGATCCAGGCTCTTCTTGTGCTGCACCGGCAGGAGGTTCAGGTAGCCCTGGCGGGCGCGGTCGAAACGATGGCCGGCGGCGCAACCGACGCCACCCTCGAGTTCGGCCAGCGGGGCCTGGCAGAGCGGACAGATCAGCTTCATGCCAGCAACCGCACCAAGGTGCCGTAGTAGACCTCGGTCAGCAGATCCAGGTCGCTGGCCAGGACGTGCTCGTCCACCTGGTGAATGGTGGCGTTGACCGGACCCAGTTCCACTACCTGGGCGCCCAGGGTGGCGATGAAGCGACCATCCGAGGTGCCGCCGCTGGTGGATGCCTCGGGGCGATAGCCGGTGACCGCCTCCACGCTGGCCGCGACGGCGTCGAGCAGGTCGCCCGGCTCGGTGAGGAAGGGCAGGCCGGACAGCGACCAGTCGATGTGCCAGTCCAGGCCGTGGCGATCGAGGATGGCCTCGACGCGGGCCTGCAGGCCTTCCACGGTGGATTCGGTGGAGAAGCGGAAGTTGAACAGCGCCTGCAGTTCGCCCGGCACCACGTTGCCGGCGCCGGTGCCGGAATTGAGGTTGGAAATCTGGAAGCTGGTGGGCGGGAAGAAGGCGTTGCCGTCGTCCCATTGCTCGGCGGCCAGATCCGCCAGGGCCTGGGCCGCCAGGTGGATGGGATTGCGCGCCAGGTGCGGGTAGGCCACGTGGCCCTGCTTGCCGCGCACGATCAGGCGGCCATTGAGCGAGCCGCGGCGACCGTTCTTGACCACATCGCCCAGTAGCCGGGTGCTGGAGGGTTCACCGACGATGCACCAGTCCAGCCGCTCGCCGCGCTCGCGCAGGCGCTCGACCACCGCACGGGTGCCATGCAGGGCGGGGCCTTCTTCGTCGCTGGTGATGAGGAAGGCGATGGCGCCGCGATGGTCCGGGTGGTCGGCGACGAAGCGCTCCACGGCGATGATCATGCTCGCCAGACTGCCCTTCATGTCGGCGGCGCCGCGGCCACGCAGCATGCCATCGGCATCCACGTGGGCATTGAAGGGCGCCTGCTGCCAGGCCTCCAGCGGGCCGGTGGGCACCACGTCGGTGTGGCCGGCGAAGCACAGCACCGGACCCTCGCCGCCACGGCGGGCCCAGAAGTTGTCCACCTCCTCGAAGCGCAGCGGTTCCAGGGCGAAGCCCAGGCGCTCCAGGCGCTGCATCATCAGCGCCTGGCAGCCTTCGTCCAGCGGCGTGACCGAGGCCCGGCCGATGAGGTCGCAGGCGAGTTCCAGAGTGGGGGTGAGAGCGGTGGTCATGGCGGGTCCCGGGAGGCGGCTAGGGTTCAGGGGGAGCGGTATGGTAAAGGAAAACCTATACTGTGGCTTTTGTGGAAAGCCTTCATGACGTTCGATGAACAACGCTTCGGCGGGATCGCCCGGCTCTATGGGCAGGAGGCCGTCGAGCGCCTGGCCGCCAGTCACGTCGCCGTGGTCGGCATCGGCGGAGTGGGTTCCTGGGCCGCCGAGGCCCTGGCCCGTAGCGGCGTCGGTCGCATCAGCCTGTTCGATCTGGACGACGTTTGCGTCAGCAACACCAATCGCCAGGTGCACGCCCTGGACGGCCAGGTGGGGCGACCCAAGGTCACGGTGATGGCCGAGCGCATCCAGGCCATCAACCCGGCCTGCACGGTCAAGGCGGTGGCGGACTTCGTCACCCGCGAGACCATGGCCGACTACATCACCGAGGAGCTCGATCTGGTGCTGGACTGCATTGACAGCGTGGCCTCCAAGGCGGCGTTGATCGCCTGGTGCAAGAGACGCAAGATCGCCATCGTCACCACTGGCGGTGCGGGCGGCCAGATCGACCCCACCCAGATCCAGGTGGTGGACCTCAATCGCACCTACAACGACCCCCTGGCCTCGCGGGTGCGTTCGCTGCTGCGCCGAGACTATGGTTTCTCGCGTAATCCCAGCCGCCACTACAGCGTGCCCTGCGTCTTTTCCACCGAGCAGCTGCGCTATCCCAAGCCGGACGGCAGCGTTTGCCAGCAGAAGAGTTTCGTCGGCGAAGGCGTGCGCCTGGACTGCGCTGGCGGCTTCGGCGCGGTGATGATGGTCACCGCCACCTTCGGCATGGTCGCCGCCGCCCGCGCCGTGGACAAGCTGATCCAGAAGCCCAAAGGTTAAAGCTCTCGTAGGTTGGGTTGAGCGCAGCGAAGCCCAACGCTGCCCAGGTCGAGCCCGCATGTTGGGCTTCGACGATGGAGCCGTCTCAGCCCAACCTACGTCCTGATGATGGGACGCTTCGGTAGGTTGGGTTGAGCGCAGCGAAGCCCAACGCTGCCCAGGTCGAGCCCGCAATGTTGGGCTTCGACGATGGAGCCGTCTCAGCCCAGCCTACGTCCTGACGACGAGGGGGCGCTTCGGTAGGTTGGGTTGAGCGCAGTGAAGCCCAACGCTGCCCAGGTCGAGCCCGCAATGTTGGGCTTCGACGATGGAGCCGTCTTAGCCCAACCTACGTCCTGAGGTGCCGTGCCTCACATATCCTGGGGCGTTTCCCGGACGGGACGGTCGTCGGCGATGGCGGGGACGTGCAGGCCGGTCTTGGCCAGCTGCTGGCCTTCCATCTGCGGTTGGGTGGTCCAGGTGAGGATGTCGTAATAACGGCGCACGTTCTGCACGAACTGCACCGTCTCACCACCACGGGCGTAGCCATAGCGGGTCTTGCTGTACCACTGCTTCTGCGCCAGGCGCGGCAACATCTTCTTCACGTCCAGCCAGCGATCCGGGTCCAGGCCCTGGGATTCGGCCAGACGGCGGGCGTCGAGGATGTGGGCGATGCCGATGTTGTAGGTGGCCAGGGCGAACCAGGTGCGATCCGGTTCGTTGATGCTGTCGGGCAGCTCGTCACGGATCTGGTCGAAGTACTTGGCGCCGCCGGTGATGCTCTGCTCGGGATCCAGGCGATTGGATACCCCCATGGCCTGGGCGGTGTTATTGGTCAGCATCATCAGTCCGCGTACCCCGGTCTTGGAGGTGGCGTCCGGCGTCCACAGCGATTCCTGGTAGCCCATGGCGGCCAGCAGGCGCCAGTCCAACTGGTGTTTCTGCGCCACCTTGCGGAAGTGCTTCTCGTACTTGGGCAGGCGTTCCTGCAGGTGCTGGGCGAAGGTGTAGGCACCGACGTAACCAAGCACGTCGACGTGGCCGTAGTAGCGCTCCTTGAGCTGCTGCAGGGTGCCGTCGCGGCGGACCTTGTCCAGGTAGGCGTTGACCGCGTCGAGCAAGCTGTTGTCCTCACCGGGCTGCAGCGCCCAGGCCTGGCCCTGGTTATCGCCCAGGTCGAAGGCCACCCGCACATTGGGGAAATAGACCTGGTTCATGGCCAGTTCGTTGGAATCCACCAGGGTCAGGTCGATCTGGCCCTCGTCGACCATGCGCAGCAGGTCGCTGACCTCCACCTGGTCGGATTCGTCGAAGGCCAGGCCCGGCACCTGGGCCTGCAGCGCCTTTAGTTGCTGGGCCTGGCTGCTGCCCTTGAGCACCAGGATGCGCTTGCCGACCATGTCCTTGGGCGTGCTGGGGCGGACGGTGCCGTTGCGATAGATGACCTGGGGCACCACGTCCAGATAGCTGCGGGAAAACTTCAGATTCTGGCGATTGATCGAAGGCGTGAGGCCGGCCGCGGCGATCACCGGCCCGTCCGGCGCGGTCAGGCGATTGAAGAGGTCGTCGAGGTTGTCGGCGGTGCTGATTTCCAGGCGTACCTTGAGCGATTCGGCGAAGCCCTTGACCAATTCGTATTCGAAGCCGGTCTCGCCGTTGCGGTCCTGGAAATAGGTCGCCGGACTGTTGCGCGTCACCACGCGCAGGACTCCCGCCTGCTGCACCTGCTCCAGCGCGGTAGGCTTGGGCGGCGCAGGCACGTCGGCCTCCCCGCAGCTCATGAGCAAGGCGAGGAAGGGCAGGGTAAGCCAGGCGAATCGCTTGAAGGCTCTATTCAAATGGGCTAGCTCGGCCATACGGCATCAAAACGGCACTGGCGCCTTGCTGACGCGCCTCATCGGTCGGCCCCTCCGGGCACTCGTTATGGTCGGGACGCTCCGCGCCACCGGTCCGGCCAAAGGCTCTATCCTGAGCCCAATGGGGAGCCGCGTCCATGGGGCGCGGCAGGCCGTAACGGCGGGCAGTATACGCGAGAAGTGGCCCAGCGCCCATTTTATACATACAATGATGGTTGTAAGGCTGCATGAACCCTCGTCGCCGGAAGGTGTCCCCGGCGCGCCTTTAGGCTAGAATGCACGGCCCCAAAGTGACTTGGCCCCGAGGCTGTCCCCGATGCTGATCCTGCGCGGCGCTCCCGCTCTTTCTTCGTTCCGTCACGGCAAACTTCTCGACCAGCTGACTCGCCTGGTTCCCGGTGTCTCCGGGCTCTATGCCGAGTTCGTTCATTTCGCCGAAGTCGCCGGCACCCTGAGCGCGGAGGAAGAGGGCATCCTCGGCCGACTGCTGCAATACGGCCCCAGCGTCCCCCAGCAAGAACCCCAAGGCGCGCTGTTCCTCATCGTCCCGCGCCTGGGCACCATCTCGCCCTGGTCGAGCAAGGCCACCGACATCGCCCACAACTGTGGCCTGGCGCAGATCGAGCGTCTGGAGCGCGGCGTGGCCTACTACGTCGCCGGCGAGCTGGACGGCGTTGCCCACGCGCAGCTGGCCGCGGCCCTGCATGACCGCATGACCCAGCGCGTGCTGCCGACCCTGGACGCCGCCGCCGACATCTTCAGCCATGCCGCGCCCAAGCCGCTCACCGCGGTGGACGTGCTCGGCGGTGGTCACGCCGCGCTGGAGCAGGCCAACCTCGAGCTGGGCCTGGCCCTGGCCGAGGACGAGATCGACTACCTGGTCAAGAGCTTCACCGCCCTGGGGCGCAATCCCCATGACATCGAACTCATGATGTTCGCCCAGGCCAACTCCGAGCACTGCCGGCACAAGATCTTCAATGCCAGCTGGGACATCGACGGCGAAAGCCAGGAGAAGTCGCTGTTCGGCATGATCAAGAACACCTACGAGATGAACCGCGCTGGCGTGCTGTCCGCCTACAAGGACAACGCCGCGGTCATGGAAGGCTTCACCGCCGGCCGCTTCTATCCCGACGCCGAGTCCCGTGAGTACGGCGCGCACAGCCAGCCCGTGCACATCCTGATGAAGGTGGAGACCCACAACCACCCGACGGCCATCGCCCCCTTCCCCGGCGCCTCCACCGGCTCCGGCGGCGAGATCCGCGACGAAGGCGCCACCGGCCGCGGCTCCAAGCCCAAGGCCGGCCTGACCGGCTTCACCGTCTCCAACCTGAACATCCCCGGTTTCGCGCAGCCCTGGGAGCAGCCCTACGGCAAGCCCGAGCGCATCGTCACCCCGCTGGACATCATGATCGAGGGCCCGCTGGGTGGCGCCGCCTTCAACAACGAATTCGGTCGCCCGGCCCTGGCCGGCTACTTCCGCACCTTCGAGCAGCAGGTCGAGACCCCCCGTGGTCCCGAGGTGCGCGGCTACCACAAGCCGATCATGCTCGCCGGCGGCCTGGGCAACATCCGCGCCGACCACGTGCAGAAGGGCGACATCTCGGTGGGCGGCAAGCTCATCGTGCTCGGTGGTCCGGCCATGCTGATCGGTCTGGGCGGCGGCGCCGCCTCGTCCATGTCCACCGGTGCCAGCTCCGCCGACCTGGATTTCGCCTCGGTGCAGCGCGAGAACCCGGAAATGGAGCGCCGCTGTCAGGAGGTCATCGACCGCTGCTGGCAGCTGGGCGAAAACAACCCCATCACCTTCATCCATGACGTAGGCGCGGGCGGCCTGTCCAACGCCTTCCCCGAACTGGTCAACGATGCCGGTCGCGGCGGCCGCTTCGAACTGCGCAACGTGCCGAACGACGAGCCGGGCATGAGTCCGCTGGAGATCTGGTGCAACGAGTCCCAGGAGCGCTACGTGCTCTCCGTGGACGCCGAGAACTTCGAGACCTTCAAGGCCATCTGCGAACGCGAGCGCTGCCCCTTCGCCGTGGTCGGCGAAGCCACCGAGGAGCGCCAGCTGACCGTGGCCGACAGCCACTTCGGCAACAACGCCGTGGACATGCCGCTGGACGTCCTGCTCGGCAAGCCGCCGCGCATGCACCGCAGCGCCACCCGGGAAGCCGAACTGGGCGACGCCTTCGACGGCGCCGGCCTGGACCTGACCGAGTCGGTGGAGCGCGTCCTGCGCCACCCGGCCGTGGCCAGCAAGAGCTTCCTGATCACCATCGGCGATCGCACTATCACCGGCCTGGTCGCCCGTGACCAGATGGTCGGTCCCTGGCAGGTCCCGGTGGCCGACTGCGCCGTGACCGCCACCAGCTTCGACGTCCACACCGGCGAAGCCATGGCCATGGGCGAGCGCACCCCGCTGGCGCTGCTCGACGCGCCCGCTTCCGGCCGCATGGCCATCGGCGAGACCATCACCAACCTGGCCGCAGCGCGCATCGACAAGCTCGGCGACATCAAGCTCTCCGCCAACTGGATGGCCGCCGCCGGCCACCCGGGCGAAGATGCGCGCCTCTATGAAACCGTCAAGGCGGTGGGCATGGAGCTGTGCCCGCAGCTGGGCATCACCATCCCGGTCGGCAAGGACTCCATGTCCATGAAGACCCGCTGGCAGGACGGTGGCGAAGACAAGAGCGTTACCGCGCCGCTGTCCCTGGTGATCACCGGTTTCGCCCCGGTGCAGGACATCCGCCGCACCCTGACCCCCCAGCTGCGCCTGGACAAGGGCCAGACCGACCTGATCCTGATCGATCTCGGCCGCGGCCAGAATCGCCTGGGCGGCTCCATCCTTGCCCAGACCCACGGCAAGCTCGGCCAGCAGGCTCCCGACGTCGACGAAGCCGAAGACCTCAAGGCCTTCTTCGCGGTGATCCAGGGCCTCAACCAGGACGGCCTGCTGCTGGCCTACCACGACCGTTCCGACGGCGGCCTCATCACCACCCTGGTGGAAATGGCCTTCGCCGGTCACTGCGGCCTGGCCCTGCGCCTGGACGCCCTGGCCGCCGACCGTGACGAACTGACCCGCGCGCTGTTCGCCGAAGAGCTGGGCGCCGTCATCCAGGTGCCCCAGGACTTCACCCACGAGGTGCTGGCCCAGTTCAGCGCGGCCGGTCTGGAAGACTGCGTGGCGGTGATCGGCAACCCGGTCAACGGCTACGAGATCAACATCCACTACCACGACGAGCATCTCTACCGGGCCGAGCGGCGCATGCTGCAGCGCGTCTGGAGCGAGACCAGCTTCCAGATCCAGCGCCTGCGCGACAATGCCGACTGCGCCCAGCAGGAATTCGATGCCCTGCTGGAAGAGGATCATCCGGGTCTGTCGGCCAAGCTGGCTTATGATCCCAACGAGGACATCTGCGCCCCCTACATCAAGAAGGGCGTGCGGCCCCAGGTCGCCATCCTGCGCGAGCAGGGCGTCAACGGTCAGGTGGAGATGGGCGCGGCCTTCGATCGCGCCGGCTTCGCCGCCATCGACGTGCACATGAGCGACATCCTCTCCGGTCGCATCGACCTGGCGGACTTCAAGGGCGTGGTGGCCTGTGGCGGCTTCTCCTATGGTGACGTCCTCGGCGCCGGCGGTGGTTGGGCCAAGTCCATCCTGTTCAACGCCCGGGCCCGCGACGGCTTCCAGCAGTTCTTCGAGCGCACCGATACCTTCACCCTCGGCGTGTGCAACGGCTGCCAGATGGTCGCCAACCTGCGCGAGCTGGTGCCCGGCAGCGAATTCTGGCCGCGCTTCGTGCGCAACCGCTCCGAGCAGTTCGAGGCGCGGGTGGCCATGGTCCAGGTGCAGGATTCGCCCTCGCTGTTCCTCGCTGGCATGGCCGGGTCGCGGCTGCCCATCGCCATCGCCCATGGCGAAGGCTTCGCCGAATACCCGAACCAGCAGGCGCTGGTCGCCGCTGACGTCTCCGGCACCGTGGCGCTGCGCTATGTCGACGGTCACAGCAAGGTCACCGAGACCTATCCGGCCAACCCCAACGGCTCGCCGCTGGGCATCACCGGTCTGTCCAGCCAGGACGGTCGCGTGCTGCTGATGATGCCGCACCCCGAGCGCTGCTTCCGCGCTGTACAGAACTCCTGGATCCCGGCCGACTGGCAGGGCGAGGACGGCGGCTGGATGCGCCTGTTCCGCAATGCGCGGGTCTGGGTGGACTGAGTCCTCGGCTCGCGTCTGACGAAACCCGCGCCTCGGCGCGGGTTTCGTCTTTCTGGGAAGGGTTTAAGCTAAAGGGACCGTCCAGCGTCTCCGGAGTCCTCGATGTTCAAGCTGTGTTTCTACGTCCCCGACTCGCACCTCGATGCCGTCAAGCAGGCGATCTTTGCTGTGGGCGGTGGCCGCATCGGGCTCTATGACAGTTGCTGCTGGCAGGTCCAAGGCCTCGGTCAATTCCGTCCACTGGCGGGCAGCCAGCCGCACCTGGGCGAGCAGGGCAGTCTCGAACAGCTAACGGAATGGCGAGTGGAGCTGGTACTGGCCGATGAGCAGGTCGCCCGCCAGGCCGTGGCGGCGCTCAAGGAGGCGCATCCCTATGAAACGCCGGCCTACGACGTGGTGCAGGTGCTGGATTTCTAGCCGTCAGGGATAGCCGAGAACGGTCTTGATCCGTGCAAGCTCACGCTCGACCCAGCGCGGATCCACCGCGCCCCAATCGCGGACCTCGTAGCCGCCCGCGTTGTTGCGCGCGCCGTCGCCCTGCACGAACTGACAGTCGATATCCAGATCGGCCAGCGCCAGCAGGGTGTCCTGGGCCGTACGCCGCGGCATGCCGGTGGCGGCCATCAGCGCGGGCACGCTGGTGGCGGTGCCGCTGGCCACCAGCCAGGCCACATAGAGCCGGCGATAGAAACTGGTCTTGGTCTTGCTCACATCCATGAGAATCGTCCTAGGCAATAAAAAGCCCACCGCGAGGGTGGGCTTCAGGGGCATCAGAGGGTAGCGATGCGCTGCCGCTGGTCCACCATCTTGGCCAGGGCCTGTTCGGCTTCTGCCAGTTTGGCACGCTCCTTCTCCAGCACTTCGGCAGGCGCCTTGGCGACGAAGCCTTCGTTGCCCAGCTTGCCGCCGACGCGCTTGACCTCGCCTTCCAGGCGGCCGATCTCCTTGTCCAGGCGCGCCAGTTCCGCGTCCTTGTCGATCAGCCCGGCCATGGGCACCAGCACTTCCATCTCGCCCACCAGGGTGGTGGCGGACATCGGCGCTTCCTCGCCGGCGGCCAGCACGCGGACCGATTCCAACTTGGCCAGCTTGTTCAGCAGCGGCTCGAAGTCGGCCAGGCGGCGCTGGTCCTCGGCACTGGCGTTGGCGACGATGATGTCGATGCGCTTGGCCATGGAGATCTTCATCTCGCCGCGGATCTGCCGCACGCCCAGCATCAGCGCCTTGACCCACTCGATGTCGCCCTCGGCGGCGGCGTCGATGCGCGCCTCGTTGGCCACCGGCCAGGGTTGCAGCATCAGGGTCTCGCCCTGGACACCGGCCGGCGCCTTGAGGCGCTGCCAGATTTCCTCGGTGATGAAGGGCATGAAGGGGTGCGCCAGACGCAGCACCACTTCAAGGACCCGCGCCAGGGTGCGGCGGGTGCCGCGCTGGCGCTCGATGGAGGCGTTCTCGTCCCACAGCACCGGCTTGACCAGCTCCAGGTACCAGGCGCAGTACTCGTCCCAGACGAACTCGTAGAGCGCCTGGGTGGCCAGGTCGAAGCGGAAGGCGTCGAGCTGACGGGTCACCTCGGCCTCGGTGCGCTGCAGCTGGGAGATGATCCAGCGATCCACCGAGGACAGCTCCACGGGTTCGTCATTGACGCCGGTGTCCTGGCCTTCGACGTTCTCCATGACGAAGTTCGCCGCGTTCCACAGCTTGTTGCAGAAGTTGCGATAGCCCTCGACGCGACCCATGTCGAACTTGACGTCGCGGCCGGTGGTGGCCAGGGAGCAGAAGGTGAATCTCAGGGCATCGGTGCCGTAGCTGGCTATGCCGTCCGGGAATTCGGCGCGGGTCTGCTTGGCGATCTTCTCGGCCAGCTTAGGCTGCATCAGGCCGCTGGTGCGCTTCTGCAGCAGGGTGTCCAGGTCGATGCCGTCGACGATATCCAGCGGGTCGAGCACGTTGCCCTTGGACTTGGACATCTTCTGGCCCTGGCCATCGCGCACCAGGCCGTGGACGTAGACGGTCTTGAACGGAATCTGCCCGGTCAGGTGGGTGGACAGCATGATCATCCGGGCGACCCAGAAGAAGATGATGTCGAAGCCGGTGACCAGCACGTCGGTGGGGTGGAAGGTCTTCAGTGCCTCGGTCTGCTCGGGCCAGCCCAGGGTGGAGAAGGTCCACAGGCCGGAACTGAACCAGGTGTCCAGGACATCGTCGTCCTGGCGCAGGGCGATGTCACCCAGGTTGTGCTTGGCGCGTACCTCGGCCTCGTCACGACCGACGTAGACATTGCCGGCCTGGTCGTACCAGGCGGGAATGCGGTGGCCCCACCAGAGCTGGCGGCTGATGCACCAGTCCTGGATGTCGCGCATCCAGCTGAAGTACATGTTCTCGTACTGCTTGGGCACGAACTGCACCTCGCCGCTCTCGACCACGGCGATGGCCTTCTCGGCCAGGGGCTTGGTGGAGACGTACCACTGGTCGGTCAGCCAGGGCTCGATCACGGTGCCGGAGCGGTCGCCCTTGGGTACCTTGAGGGCGTGGTCGTCGATCTTCTCCAGGCGGCCGGCTGCCTCCAGGTCGGCGACGATGCGCTTGCGCGCCTCGAAGCGATCCAGGCCTGCATAGGCGGAGGGGAGGGTGGCGTCGAACATGCCGTTGACGCTGCCGTCCAGGTTGAACACCTGGGCGCCGGGGAGGACGGCCGCGTCGGCGTCGAAGATGTTGATCAGCGGCAGGTTGTGGCGCTTGCCGACTTCATAGTCGTTGAAGTCGTGGGCCGGGGTGATCTTGACGCAGCCGGTGCCGAATTCGGGGTCGCAGTAGTCGTCGCCGACGATGGGGATGCGGCGGCCCACCAGGGGCAGCTCGACGTACTGGCCGATCAGATCCTTGTAGCGCGGATCTTCCGGGTGCACGGCCACGGCGGCATCGCCCAGCAGGGTCTCGGGGCGGGTGGTGGCGACCACCAGATGGTCCATGCCCTCGGCGGTGCGGGCACCGTCCGCCAGCGGATAACGCAGGTGCCAGAGGTGGCCCTTCTCGTCATGGCTTTCCACTTCCAGGTCGGAAATGGCGGTGTGCAGCTTGGTGTCCCAGTTGACCAGGCGCTTGCCGCGATAGATCAGGCCGTCCTCGTGCAGGCGCACGAAGGCTTCCTTGACCGCCTCGGAGAGGCCGTCGTCCATGGTGAAGCGCTCGCGCGACCAGTCCACCGAGGAGCCCAGGCGGCGGATCTGCCGGCTGATGTTGCCACCGGATTCATTCTTCCAATCCCAGACCTTCTCCAGGAATTTTTCCCGGCCCAGGTCATGGCGCGACAGGCCCTCGGCACCGATGCGGCGCTCCACCAGCATCTGGGTGGCGATGCCGGCGTGGTCGGTGCCCGGCTGCCAGAGGGTGTTGCGACCCTGCATGCGGCGGAAGCGGATCAGGGCGTCCATGATGGCGTTGTTGAAGCCATGGCCCATGTGCAGGCTGCCGGTCACGTTCGGCGGCGGGATCATGATGGTGTAGGGCTCGCCCGACCCCTGGGGCGCGAAGTAGCCCTGGCGTTCCCAGGTCTGGTACCAGGAGGTTTCGATGGCGTGCGGCTGGTAGGTCTTGTCCATGGAGGGGGCTTTTGTCGCTGGAAGAGGAAAGCCTCCGAGTATAGCGACTCCCGCCGGCCGACGGCAGGGCGCCTTGGCGCCCCGCGCTCAGGGACGCTGCAGCAATTCTTCCAGGCGCCGCTGCAGACGGCGCTGCAACTCGGCCTCCAGGCGCGGCAACTGCTCGTCGAGCAGTTCCTGCAGGATGGCCGGCGCCTCCTGGTGCAGGCGGACGTGGGCCAGGTCTTCATGGGGCGCGCTGGGCGTCACCTCTTCGATGGCGTCCGGCACGATCTGGTCGAGCAGCGGCGGGATGGCCTTGAGGCGCTCGGCGCTGGGCGCGATGACGTCGGAGAGGATGGGGATGCCATCGGCGCTGCTCGGATGAATCGTGTTGCGACTCTTGTCGAGCACCTGGCGGATGGCTTCGAGGTCTTGCAGGACGTGCGCGGGAGGCTTGGTGCTGGTCATGAAATCAGACACGTGACAGCTGATGGTCCTGTAGAGCATAGCCAAGCTTGCGGTAGAAGCGAAAACCTTCGCGCATCGCCTGGCGCACGTCGGGGGCTTCGACGACCACTTCGGCGATCCGGGCGAAACCCGCATGGCAGGGCGGCGGGGCCAGGCTGAGGTTGATCAGCAGTTCGCCCGTTTGCTCGGCGGTCGTGGTCAGGCCCAGCACCACCGGGCTGTCGCCCGAGGTCTCTGCCAGATCGTGGGGGACGAAGCTGTCCGGCCGAAAGCTCCACAGCTGGTCATCCAGGCGCTGACGCTGCTCGGCGTCGGCGCAATGCACATAGACCGGCATGCCCTGCTTCCAGGCCTTGTCCACCAGCCGGCAGGCAAAGGCCAGCCGCGCCGCGGGATCGGTGGAGGGCAGGACATAAAAATCGACACGGGTCATGGGAGATCACGGCGAGGGGAGGGGAACGGCAAGGCCGCGACGTAGGGGCGTCGCGGCCTCTATAGGCGTTAGCGCGTGTTCAAAGTCTCGCGAGCTAGAGCCAAACAAGGCGAAAAGACCTGAGGAAGCGGAGTTTACAAAGAGTAAATGAGCATTCCGAAGGTCTTTTCAACGCCGTTTGGCCGACGCGCAGCAGACTTTGAGCAGGCCTTAGGCCTCGTTGCTGCGGTCGAGCAGATATTGCACCAGCAGCGGTACCGGGCGACCGGTGGCGGCCTTGTCCTTGCCGCCGCTGATCCAGGCGGTGCCGGCCACGTCCAGGTGCGCCCAGGGATAGGCCTTGGCATAGCGCGCCAGGAAGCAGCCCGCGGTGATGGTGCCGGCCTTGGGACCGCCGATGTTGGCCATGTCGGCGAAGGGGCTGTCCAGCTGCTCCTGGTACTCCTCGTGCAGCGGCAGTTGCCAGACGCGGTCGTCGGCGCGATCGCCGGCCTGCTTGACCTGGTCGATCAAGGCATCGTCGTTGCCCATCAGGCCCGAGACCAGCGAACCCAGGGCGGTGATGCAGGCGCCGGTGAGGGTGGCGATGTCGATCACCGCCTTGGGCTGGAAGCGCTCGGCGTAGGTGAGGGTGTCGCACAGCACCAGGCGGCCTTCGGCGTCGGTGTTGAGGATCTCGATGGTCTGGCCGCTCATGCTGGTGACGATGTCACCCGGACGGGTGGCGGTGCCGCTCGGCATGTTCTCGGCCAGGGCCAGCAGACCTACCACGTTGATCGCCGGCTTGAGCTCCATGAGGGCACGGAAGGTACCCAGGACGCTGGCGGCGCCGCACATGTCGTACTTCATCTCGTCCATGCCGGCGCTCGGCTTGATGCTGATGCCGCCGGTATCAAAGGTGATGCCCTTGCCGACCAGGGTGTAGGGCTGGGCGTTCTTGGCGCCGCCCCGGTACTGCAGCACCACCAGGCGCGGCGGCTGGGCGCTGCCCTGGGCCACGGCGAGGAAGGAGCCCATGCCCAGTTCGCGCATCTTCTTCTCGTCGAGCACCTCGACGGAGAGCCCGGCGTCCTTGAACTGCTTGCCCAGGACCTTGGCCTGATCGGCTACATAGACCGGGTTGCAGACGTTTGGCGGCAGGTTGCCGAAGTCCTTGGCATAGGCGGTGCCGTGGGTGATCGCTAGGGCATGGGCCAGGGCGCGTTCGGCCTCCGGCTGGGAGGCCTTGGTGGTGACCAGGGTCAGCTTCTTCAGCGGCCGCGGCTCGGCCTTCTTGCTCTTGAAGCGATCGAAGACGTAGTCGCCATCGGCCAGGGTCTCGGCCAGCAGGCGCAGGCGGGCATAACCATCGCGATTCTTGACCGGCACATCGCCGAGGGCGATGGCAGCGTCGCTGCCGCCCAGGCTCTTGAGCACGCCCAGGGCGCCGCTGGCCAGCTTGCGGTACTGACGGTCGGAAAGCCCTTCGCTGGCGCCGCTACCGACGAGCAGCACGCGCTCGGCCTTGATGCCGGGCAGATTGGTGAGCAGCAGGGTCTGGCCGGCCTTGCCGGCGATGTCGCCGCGCTTGACGGCCGCGCTCAGGGCGCCGGAAGTGGCAGCGTCCACGGCGCTGGCCGCTGCGTCGAGCGCACCGCCTTCACCGACGGCCACGACCAGCGTGGCGGTTTTCAGGGTTTCCGGACGAGCGTTTTTGACGACGAATTCCATTAGGAGAAGCTCCCCAAGACAAACACATGAGTTCGCAGGATATAATGCGGGGCTTTCGCCAGGGCCTTTCCCGGCGATCGGCCTTCAACGGGTGGGCCTTGCAACGCAAGCCATGCAGCCGAGCTAGTGTGAGCGTTCGCGCCAGAGCCTGACAACCCTGGAGAATCCTGTTTGATCGTCTTCCGCTATCTGTCTCGAGAAGTTCTCACCACCCTCGGTGCGGTCAGTGCCGTGCTGCTGGTGATCATCATGAGCGGCCGCTTCATCAAGTACCTGGCCCAGGCGGCCCAGGGCCTGCTGGATCCGGGCGTGCTCCTGCTCATCATGGCCTACCGCATCCCCGGATTCCTGCAGCTGATCCTGCCGCTGGGCCTCTTTCTCGGCTTCCTGCTCGCCTATGGCCGGCTGTACCTGGACAGCGAGATGACCGTGCTCACCGCCACCGGCCTGAGTCCGCGCCGCCTGCTGGCCTACAGCATGGCGCCGGCCGCGGTGGTGGCCCTGGTGGTCGCCTGGCTGAGTCTGTCGCTGGCACCCCTGGGCGTGCAGAAGGTCACCACCATCCTCAATCAGCAGGATGCCATGACCGAGTTCGACACCCTCGAACCGGGCCGCTTCCAGTCGCTGCGGGACAATTCGCGGGTCACCTACACCGAGCGCCTGTCGGCGGATCGCAGCCAGCTGGGCGGCGTCTTCATTTCCGAGCGCAACACCTCCACCGCCGGCGGCAAGGACCGCGGCGTGGGCGTGCTGGTGGCCGACACCGGCCGGCAGGAAATCCACCCGGACGGCAGTCGCTACCTGATCCTGCAGAACGGCTTCCGCTACGACGGCGTGCCGGGCCAGGCCGACTATCGCGCCGTGCAGTACGACACCTATGGCGTCTTGCTGCCCAAGCCCGCCGTCAGCGAGGACATCAGCGAGCGTGACGCCGTCACCACTGGTGAACTCATGCGCAGCAACGAGCTGCAGTATCGCGGCGAGCTGCAATGGCGGCTGTCGCTGCCGATCCTGGTGTTCGTCGTGACTCTCATCGCCGTGCCCTTGGCCAAGGTCAATCCGCGTCAGGGCCGCTTCCTCAAGCTGCTGCCGGCGATCCTGCTGTACATGGCCTACCTGTCGCTGCTGATCGCCGCCCGCGGCGCCCTGGATAAAGGCCGCCTGCCGCCGGCCATCGGTCTGTGGGGCGTGCACCTGCTGTTCCTGGTGCTGGGCCTGCTGCTGGCCTTCTGGGAACCGCTCAAGGCGCGTCTGCGCGGTCGCAAGCCGGAGGTAGCGGCATGAACAAGCTCGATTGGTACATAGGGCGCACCGTCTTCGTCAGCATCCTCGCGGTGCTGGGTGTGATCGTCGGTCTGGCCCTGCTGTTCGCCTTCATCGACCAGCTCGGCGACTTCGACGACAACTACGGCGTCGCCGAGGCGCTCAAGTTCGTCCTGCTCACCTCGCCGCGGCGAGCCTACGAGATGCTGCCCATGGCGGCGCTGATTGGCTGCCTGATCGGCCTGGGCACCCTGGCCAGCAGCAGCGAGCTGATCGTGATGCGTGCCGCTGGGGTCTCCCTGGGGCGCATCGTCTGGGCGGTGATGAAGCCGATGTTCGTGCTGCTCATCGCCGGCATCCTGGTCGGCGAGTACGTGGCGCCCTGGTCGGAGAACCTGGCGCAGAGCGGTCGTGCCCTGGCGCAGAGCGCCGGCAAGGCGCAGAGTTCGCGTCATGGCCTCTGGCATCGCCAGGGCCACGAGTACACCCACGTCAACGCCGTGCAGCCCAATGGCCTGCTGCTGGGCGTGACGCGCTACGAATTCGACGACAATCGCCATCTGCTGCAATCCAGCTTCGCCCAGCGCGGTATCTATCGTGGAGATCACTGGGAGCTGGAAAACGTCAGCATCACCGACTTCGGCAATCGCCAGACCAGTGTGCGTCAGGAGCCCAAGGTGATCTGGAACGTCGAGCTGACCCCGCAGGTGCTCGATACCGTGATCATGGAGCCGGATGCGCTGTCGATCTCCGGGCTGTGGTGGTACATCCACTACCTGGCCGATCAGGGCCTGAGCAACAAGAGCTACTGGCTGGCGTTCTGGTCGAAGATCTTCCAGCCGCTGGTGACCGCCGCTCTGGTGCTGATGGCGATCTCCTTCATCTTCGGCCCGCTGCGCTCGGTGACCCTGGGCCAGCGGATCTTCACCGGGGTGATCATCGGCTTCGCCCTGCGCATCTTCCAGGACCTGCTGGGACCGTCCAGCCTGGTGTTCGGCTTCTCGCCGCTGCTGGCCGTGCTGGCACCGGCGCTGCTCTGCGCCGTGGCTGGGATCCTGTTGCTGCGCCGGGCCGGCTAGGGCCCGGCGGCGCCGTCCGCTAGGCGGCGCCCTTGCTCACGACCGGTTGCGGCTGCAGCCAGCCGGCGTGGGCTTCGCAGAAGCTCAGGATGCGCTGCACGCGGCGGATCTGATCCCGATGGCGGCATTCGCCCACCACGGTACGCACCAGCAGATCGACGTTCTGCATGTGGATCAGGCGCAGATCAGCGCTCATGTCGGGGCAGGCGTCCATCTCGTCCATGCGCGTCTCGCAACGCGAGAGCAGGCGCTCGATGAAGGCGGTGGAGAAGCGGGCGGGGGTCTGGGCCGTTTCCAGGTCCTTGACCGCCACCTGAGAGAGGGGGGAGAGCGTTTCCATGTGCAAGATCTCGCGTCCGTATCGATGTCTTACTATTGCACGCTTTGCCCTTGCGTTTCAGCTGCCGGTGGTCAGCTGGCTATCCGATCGTTTCCGGGGCTCAGCGCGGATGTCCGGGTGCTCCTGTCGCCACGTCGAGCAGCGCTGATCGCGCCTTAAGATAAGACTGCTTCTGCTGCAAGTCGGCTGGATGATCGATGGTTAGCCCCGCCAGATAGCCCTGCCAGATGGCCAAGTAGGCTTTCTGCGCATTGCGCAGCCGCCAATCCTGGCCGGCGGGTAATTGGTCCGTAGCAGACTTCTCTTCGGCAGCGGCCTGGGTCTGGCAACTGCTCAGCCGCTGACGAAAGTCCGCCAGCCGCCCTTGTTCGCCCGCCAAGCGGGCGTTGTTGCCATGCAGCACCAGCAACTCGCAGCCATAGAGGGCGCTGTGCAACCGGGCCTGCAACGTCCAGCTGGGCGAGCGATTCAGGTCGACACCCGCACTCGCTGGCTGGGTGGGTCGCTGCACGGCGCAGCCACCCAGGGTCAGCAGCAGGACGAGTAGCAGGGAAGGGCTCAGGCGCATCTTCCGGTCTCGGCAAGCCTTGTGCGGGCACCAGCCTATTGGTAACGCTGCCATTCCCGATACTTGTCCATCAGGTAGTTACCGACCGGTTGCGACTTCTTGCAGTCCTCACCGCTCAGTGGGCTGGGTTCGCAGACGGAGTCGGCCGAGCTGTAGTGGTTGCAGCCGGTCAGCAGTAACGCGAGGCCAAGCAATATCCATTTCAAAAGGCATCCTTCCCTACGATGAAAGCGGGAGTGTGGTGATCAAGAACGTGCCTGATGGATGGGGGTCGCCGTATTCGCAAAGGTACAAAAACCGCAATTAGCGCAAGGCTGCATACCTTGAAAATTCATCCAATCTGTATCCCTTGACCGTCTTGCTGCCGGGCTAACATACCCTTCCTGACCTAGGTAGAGGCCGTCATGCAACTGAGCGACATTCCATTCGGTACCACTGACTGGTCGAAAATCGAACCTGTAGTCCATGCGGGAGCGAGCGGCTCAGCGCTTTGGCGTACCTGCCAGTTTGGTGCAATACGGGTCCGCATGGTCGAGTACAGTGAGGGTTATCTTGCCGATCACTGGTGCAGCAAGGGACATATTCTACTTTGCCTGGATGGTCGGCTGGATACCGAGCTGGCCGATGGTCGCGTCTTCACCTTGACCGCCGGCATGAGTTACCAGGTGGCCGACAATGCAGAGGCTCACAGATCCTCGACCGCGACTGGGGCTAGGTTGTTCGTCGTGGATTGAGGCTCGTATCGACGCCGCGACCAGGGCGCACCAGGCACAAAAAAACCGCCTCGAGGGGCGGTTTCTTCGGCTTCCAGGCAACACGGGGGAGGCCTGGAAGGTACCAACTTGGTGCCCCGGGGGAGACTCGAACTCCCACTCCTTTCGGAAACGGATTTTGAATCCGCCGCGTCTACCGGTTCCGCCACCGGGGCAATGGCGGCGGAGTATAGGGATGCAGGCAGGTCCGGTCAATCCAAAGTGCGTTGGTGAAAAAGGCCGCTTCCGGTAAGCTGTGCGGCCTTTCGAGATCTACCTGCCATGCACGTCGCCGACTTCCATTTCGACCTTCCCGAATCCCTCATCGCCCGTCATCCGCTGGCCGAGCGCCGCGGCAGTCGATTGCTGGTGCTCGACGGCCCCAGCGGTGAGCTGAGCCATCGCCACTTCGCCGATCTGCTGGGCTATCTGCAGCCGGGCGACCTGATGGTGTTCAACGACACCCGGGTGATACCCGCGCGGCTGTTCGGCCAGAAGGCCAGTGGCGGCAAGCTGGAGATCCTGGTGGAGCGGGTGCTGGACGAGGAGCGGGTGCTGGCCCATGTGCGGTCCAGCAAATCGCCCAAACCAGGCAGCCGCATCCTCATTGACGGCGGTGCCGAGGCCGAGATGGTGGCGCGCCACGAGGCGCTGTTCGAACTGAAATTCGCCGAGCCCGTGCTGCCGCTGCTGGAGCGGGTCGGTCATATGCCGTTGCCGCCCTATATCGACCGGCCCGACGAGGCCGAGGATCGCGAGCGCTACCAGACCGTCTATGCGCGCAATGCCGGCGCTGTGGCCGCGCCCACCGCCGGACTGCACTTCGACGAGCCGCTGCTGGAGGCCATCCGCGCCAAGGGCGTGGCGACCGCCTTCGTCACCCTGCACGTCGGCGCCGGCACCTTCCAGCCGGTGCGGGTCGAGCGCATCGAAGACCACCACATGCACCGCGAGTGGCTGCAGGTCGACCAGGCCGTCGTGGATGCCGTGGCCGCCTGCCGCGCCCGTGGCGGTCGGGTGATCGCCGTCGGTACCACCAGCGTGCGTTCGCTGGAAAGCGCCGCCCGTGATGGCCAGCTCAAGGCCTTCGCCGGCGAGACGGATATCTTTCTCTATCCCGGTCGCCCCTTCCATGTCGTCGATGCGCTGGTGACCAACTTCCACCTGCCCGAATCGACCCTGCTGATGCTGGTGTCGGCCTTTGCCGGTTACCGCGAGACCATGGCCGCCTATGCGACGGCCGTGGCCGAGGGCTATCGCTTCTTCAGTTATGGCGACGCCATGTTCATCACCCGCAATCCCGGGGCCCAGGGCCCGGAGAGCTGATATGAGTTTCATGAATTTCGAATTGCTGGCCACCGAGGGCAAGGCCCGTCGCGGTCGCCTGACCTTTCCCCGCGGCGTGGTCGAGACCCCGGCCTTCATGCCGGTCGGTACCTACGGCACGGTCAAGGGCATGCTGCCCGACAGCGTCGCCGACATCGGCGCCCAGATCATCCTGGGCAACACCTTCCACCTCTGGCTGCGGCCCGGGACCGAGGTGATCCAGCGCCACGGCGACCTGCACGGCTTCATGCAGTGGCAGGGGCCGATCCTCACTGATTCCGGCGGCTTCCAGGTGTTCAGCCTGGGCGCGCTGCGCAAGATCAAGGAAGAGGGCGTCTACTTCGCCTCGCCGGTGGACGGCGCCAAGGTCTTCATGGGCCCCGAGGAATCCATGGCGGTGCAGCGCGCCCTGGGCTCGGACATCGTGATGATCTTCGACGAGTGCACCCCTTATCCGGCGGATTTCGACACCGCGCGCCGCTCCATGGAGCTGTCGCTGCGCTGGGCCAAGCGCTCCCGCGAAGCCCATGGCGACAACCCCTCGGCGTTGTTCGGCATCGTCCAGGGCGGCATGCACGAGGAGTTGCGCCTGAGGTCCCTGGAGGGGCTGGAAGGCATCGGCTTCGACGGCTACGCCATCGGCGGCCTGTCGGTGGGCGAGCCCAAGGAAGAGATGATCCGCGTGCTGGACTTCCTGCCGCCGCACCTGCCGGCGGACAAGCCGCGCTACCTGATGGGCGTGGGCAAGCCGGAAGACCTGGTGGAAGGCGTGCGCCGTGGCGTCGACATGTTCGACTGCGTGATGCCCACCCGCAACGCGCGCAACGGCCATCTGTTCATCGACACCGGCGTGCTCAAGTTGCGCAATGCCGTGCATCGTCACGACGAGACGCCGCTGGATCCCACCTGCGACTGTTACACCTGCAAACATTTCTCCCGGGCCTATCTGCACCATCTGGATAAATGCGGGGAAATGCTGGGGAGTATGCTGAATACGATCCACAACCTGCGGTATTACCAGCGGGTGATGGCCGGTTTGCGCCAGGCTATCCAAGAGGGTAAATTGGCCGACTTTGTGGACGCCTTCTATGCTCGGCGCGGCCTGCCTACGCCGCCGCTCGACCGCTGAAAGCCCCTGTCCGATCGTCCAGGCGAAACGGCGCTCGCGCGTCCTTCGCCGGGTGCGTGACCGGGGTTCTGCAGCGGTCGAACCGGTGGCGAGCGACCCCCGGCATCTCTTCTTTTTCCGTCATCCAACTCTGCAAGGAGTAGTGCAATGAGTTTTCTGATTTCCACGGCCCAGGCCCAGGAAGCTGCCGCGCCGGCCGCCAACGCCGCACCGGGAGGTGAATACATTCAGTTCATCTTCCTGATCGGCTTCGTGGTGATCTTCTATTTCCTGATCTGGCGTCCCCAGGCCAAGCGCACCAAGGACCACAAGAACCTGATCGGCGGCCTGCAGAAGGGTGACGAAGTGGTGACTACCGGTGGCATCGCCGGTCGCATCAACAAGGTCACCGACGAGTTCGTGGTGCTGGAAGTGTCCGACAACGTCGAACTCAAGTTCCAGAAGGGCGCCATCGCCGCGACCCTGCCGAAGGGCACCCTGAAGGCCCTCTGAGCCTTCCTTAATCTAGCTAACACCGGGGCGCGCAAGGCGCCCCGCCTTTATCTCGGGCGGTGTCATGCTCAACAAATATCCCCTCTGGAAGTACCTGCTGATCCTGGCCGTACTGGTCGTGGGCGCCATCTATTCGGTTCCTAATCTGTACCCCGACGATCCGGCCCTGCAGATCAGCGCTTCCAGCACCGAACGCACGGTGACCCCCGCCGAGGTGCAGCGTGTCAACGCGGCCCTGGCCGAGGCTCATCTGGCGGTGAAGTCCAGCGATCTCAATGAGAACGGCAGCCGGGTGCTGGTCCGCCTGATGCGCGCCGATGATCAACTGCCGGCCCAGGAAGTGGTCCGCCGTACCCTGGGCGACGACTTCGTGGTGGCCCTGAACCTGGCGCCCACCACCCCGCAGTGGCTGCGCAAGCTGGGCGCCAGCCCCATGAAGCTGGGTCTGGATCTCTCCGGCGGTGTGCACTTCCTGCTGGCGGTGGACATGGACAAGGCCGTGGACGCGCGCCTGAAGGTCTATGACAACGAGGTCAAGACCCTGCTGCGCCGCGAGAAGGTGCGCTATCGCAGCATGCCCGACCAGAACGGCGCCCTGCAGCTCGGCTTCACCGATGCCGCCGACCTGCAGCAGGCCCAGAGCCTGATCCGCAAGAACTACACCGATTTCGAGCTGACCACCGATACCCGTGGCGACCTGCAGGTGCTGCGTCTGCAGCTGACCGAGGCCAAGCTGCGGGAGATCCGCAACTATGCCGTCACCCAGAACCTGACCACGGTACGCAACCGGGTCAACGAACTGGGTGTGGCCGAGCCGCTGGTGCAGCGCCAGGGCGCCGACCGCATCGTGGTCGAGCTACCGGGTGTGCAGGACACCGCCGAAGCCAAGCGCATCCTCGGCAAGACCGCCAACCTGGAATTCCGCCTGGCCGCCACCGCGGACACCCCGCGGGCCTCCACCGAGAGCTTCGAATTCCGCGAGCCCGGGCGTCCGGCGGTACCGCTGGAGCGTAACGTCATCATCACCGGTGACCAGGTCACCGACGCCTCGGCCAGCTTCGACGAGAACGGCCGGCCCCAGGTCAACATCCGCCTGGATGGCCATGGTGGCGATCTGATCAACCGTGCCACCCGCACCAACGTCGGCCGCAGCATGGCCGTGGTGTTCATCGAGCAGCGCCCGGTCACCCGCTACACCACCCAGGCCGTGGACGGCGTGCAGAAGGAAGTGGCGGTGCCCGGCTTCGAGGAAGAGCGGCGCATCATCAGCCTGGCGACCATCCAGTCGGCCCTGGGCAACAGCTTCCGCATCACCGGCCTGAATGGCTCGGGCGAGGCCTCGGAACTGGCGCTGCTGCTGCGTGCCGGTGGCCTGGCCGCACCCATGTACTTCGCCGAAGAACGCACCCTCGGCCCGAGCCTGGGCGCCGACAACATCGAGAAGGGCATCGATGCCTCGCTGTGGGGCATGGTCTTCGTCTCGCTGTTCCTGATCGCCATCTACCGCTTCTTCGGGGTGCTGGCGACCATCGCCCTGGCGTTCAACATGGTGCTGCTGATGGCGCTGATGTCCATCCTGCATGCCACCCTGACGCTGCCGGGTATCGCCGGTATCGTGCTGACCATGGGGCAGGCGGTGGACGCCAACGTGCTGATCTTCTCGCGGATCCGTGAAGAGATCGCCAATGGCATGCCGATCCAGCGCGCCATCCACGAAGGTTTCAATCGGGCCTTCACGGCGATCCTGGACTCCAACCTGACGACCCTGCTGGTGGGCGCCATCCTGTTCGCCATGGGCACCGGGCCGGTCAAGGGCTTCGCCGTGACCATGTCGCTGGGTATCTTCACCTCCCTGTTCACCGCCATCTTCGTGACCCGTGCCATGGTCAACCTGATTTATGGCGGCCGGAACGTCAAGAAGCTGTGGATTTGAGGACGCGGCCATGAAAAAGACCATCAACTTCATGGGCGTACGCAATATCGCGTTCGCCATCACCGCGCTCCTGACCGTACTGGCGCTGTTCAGCTGGTTCTACAAGGGGCTGAACTTCGGCCTGGACTTCACCGGCGGTACCCTGATCGAGTTGCGCTACGAGCAGCCGGCCGACCTCGGCAAGATCCGTCAGGAATTGCAGGGCGCCGGCTTCGAAGACGCCGTGGTGCAGAGCTTCGGCGCCACCACCGACGTGCTGGTACGGATGCCCGGTGACGATCCCCAACTGGGCCAGAAGGTGACCGGCGCGCTGCAGCAGGCGAGCACCGAGAACTTCTCCCTGACCCGTACCGAGTTCGTCGGTCCGCAGGTTGGCGAGGAGCTGCGTGACCAGGGCGGCCTGGGCATGCTGCTGGCCCTGGGCAGCGTGCTGGTCTACGTGGCCTTCCGCTTCCAGTGGAAGTTCGCCGTGGGCGCCATCCTGTCGCTGGTGCACGACGTGGTGGTGACCCTGGGGCTGCTGTCGTTCTTCCAGATCACCTTCGACCTGACGGTGCTGGCGGCGGTCCTGGCGATCATCGGTTACTCGCTCAACGACACCATCGTGGTGTTCGACCGGGTGCGGGAGAACTTCCGGGTGCTGCGCAAGGCCGACCTGATCGAGAACATCAACGTCTCGACCACCCAGACCCTGCTACGGACCCTGGCGACCTCGATCTCGACCCTGCTCGCCGTGGGAGCCCTGCTGATCTTTGGTGGCGACAACCTGTTCGGCTTCTCGCTGGCGCTGTTCATCGGCGTGATGGCCGGTACCTACTCGTCGATCTATATCGCCAACGTTGTGCTGATCTGGCTGGATCTGAAGAGCGAGGACCTGATTCCGCCGCAGGCCAAGGAACTCGACGAGCGTCCCTGATGTCCCAGGCATGGCAAAGGGCCAGGTGCCCGCTATGACAGAGTAGTCAGGAGGTTGTAGTGAACAAGTCGATGCTCGTAGGTACGGTTCTGGGAGCCATCGTCGCCACCGCAGGTGGCGCCGTGGCGTACAGTTTCGTCGACCGCGGGCCTCAGTACGCCGAGGTCGTCGCCGTCCAGCCGGTCAAGGAAACGGTCAAGACCCCGCGCGAGGTCTGCAAGGAGGTCGCGGTGACTCATCGGCGACCTGTTCAGGACCAACACCAGATCGCCGGGACCGCCGTAGGCGCGGTCGTCGGCGGTCTGCTGGGCAACCAGGTCGGCAACGGCAGCGGCAAGACCCTGGCGACCATCGCCGGTGCCGTGGGCGGTGGTTACGCTGGCAACAAGGGTCAGGAATACATGCAGAACCGCGACACCTACACCACCACCCAGACCCGCTGCAACACGGTTACCGACAGCAAGGACCAGGTGGTCGGCTATGACGTCAAGTATCTGCTGGATGGCAAGATCGGTCAGGTCCGCATGGACCACGAGCCGGGCAAGCAACTGGAAGTGAAGAACGGCCAGGTGCTGGCCAGCCAGTGATCCGCCTTGACCGCTGAAGCCCCAGGGCTTCAGCCGATGAAAAAACCCGCTACCAGGTGATTGGTAGCGGGTTTTTTCATGGGGGTTTCGTGCTGATCGAAACGCTCTTCCACGCTGGCCAGAGGCGCAGGGCGCCCTGGCCGGAGTCGTCACTCAGACGGCGGGGCGGGGGGTTTCAGCTTTGGGCCGAAGCCACCGCCGGGCGGAGATCCACGCCGGCGCCTCGAACAGACCGTTGATGCCACGGGCTTCCAGCAGCTTGGCGATGGCCACGGGCACCAGGATGCCGAAGGCGCAACCGGCGACGATGTGCAGCAGGCCGTCGTTGATGTGCAGGCCCTTGCTCAGGACGATGCGCGCACCGCTGCCACTCAGTACGTGCATCACGTAGATGGGCATGGACAGCGCCCCCAGGGTCAGCACCCACTGCAGCGGCCGTTGCGCCAGCACCATGCAGGTGGCGCTGACGAAGACGATACCGTTCAGCGCCAGGACCAGGGTGGCCAGGCCACGATCGGTATAGACCAGGCCCAGCAGGCCATGGAACCAGTACTCCAGCACCACGAACAGCAGACCCGAGCCCAGCATCACCCGGCCGGCCTGTTCCTCGATGGCCTGCTTGAAGTTGTTGAACCAGACGCCGAAGGCGAAGAACACGAAGTTCTGCGCGGTGAAGGTGAAGAAGAAGTCTTCCGGGCCGGCGTTCTGGAACAGATAGACCAGGGCGCCAAAGGCGAACACGGCAAAGAAGGCCAGCGGCTTGGCCCAGCGATAGGCGAGCATGGCCAGGCAGAACACCAGGAACAGAGCATAGAGGAACCAGAACTGCTGGCGTGGCTCCCAGACCGTCAGAACTTCGCTGAAGCTGACGCCGCCATTGGTGTAGCGCGACATCAGCGCCTCCACCGAGCCCTGCAACAGCGACCAGACCAGGAAGGGATAGACGATGGTGTCGATCTTGTTCACCAACAGGCCGCCGGTGCCGCGCTTGACGAAGGAGCTGTAGAAGAACAGGCCGGAAAGAAAGAAGAACAGCGGCATGTGGAAGCTGTAGATGACGCTGTCCACCAGGCCGTGGAATTCTGCGTCCTGCAGGATGCCGGCGTTGAGCAGGCCGCGGACGACATGGCCATAGACGACCAGCACGATGCCAATGGCTTTCGCATAGTCGACCCAGAGATTGCGAGTGTTCATTGAATGATCCTTTTCAAAGGAGAACCTGTGCCGCTGAAGCCAAGCGCTGGGGGCAAACGAAAGCAGGAACGCTGCGGCGCCAGAGCGCGCATCGCGACAGGTTCGGTCATGGTAGGACTCCCGAAGGAACGACGTCCGTAAGTAGCCGGTTACAGGAAGGGGCTCCTTGCCCGCGTTCTGACCATGGCTATCTGCCATTGTTCATGGCTTGTTTCCAGCCAGGCGTGAACGGGGCGACACTTTGGCCGCCTGGGGGACAACTGTCCGACGAGCTGTAACCGGATGTTTAAAGCGAGTCTTTGACGAACTGCAACTGCCGCTCCTTGAGCAGGGGTTCGTAACGTGGCGAGGTGTAGATCAGCAGGACCTGTTTCCGACGTGCCGCCTGGGCGCTGAACTTGTAGACCACGGTGTCGTGATCGAAGGCCAGATAGGCCTGGGCGTCGTCATCCTGGTTCAGGCGTTCGAAGGCGGCGGCCGATGACTGGGAGGAGGGCTTGCCATACTTCTGGGTGAGGCCTTCGGCGATCAGGAAGGACTGGGCCAGGGGCGTGACGATGGACAGCCGCAGGAAGCGACCATCGATGAAGAAGGCACCGGCCTCGACCTTTTCACCGGCGAAGGCGAGGTCGTTGCATTCGAAATACTCGACGCCGACCACGTCGATCTTGCGCGGCTGGAAGGTGCAGAGCTTTTTCGCCAGAAAGGTTTTCTGGTCAGTGCCGAAGGCGATGCCCGCATAGCCATCCACGGCCTGGGCCGGCGCCGGGAACAGCACCAACAGCGCCAATAAGGGCGCAAGGAAAGGCGACAGGTAGGACCTGACGGTCATGGTGATCTGGATTCCCTTCACGAAGGCCCTGGGGCCCACTCAACCCGACGGATGCTAGAAGCTCCGCCGGGGCTTTGCCACCGCTGTCGACGGCTTTTGTCGAGGGGTTCAGGGTTGGCGTCAGGCGATGCCGGGCGGAATCTGATCCTTGCCGTAATCCTTGAGCTTCTCCAGGTTTTCCGGCTTCTGGTGCTCGGGGACGTCGTCGCCGTCGGCGGGGGTGTCCAGGGGTTCCTGATCGCGGGTGTCTTCGCTCATGGCAGCGCTCTCGGCAGGGGATGTTCGACTTTGAGGGGAGCGCCGACCCGGCGGTTCCGCAGGATCAGGCGCTGGCGTGGTCGTCGAGCCAGCCTTCGCGCCGGGCCAGGCGCCAGGCGAGCAGGGCGGAGATCAGGCCGCGCAACGCCATGAAGGTCAGAAAGGCCAGCCACAGGCCGTGATTGCCGAGGCCGCGCAGCAACCCGCCGAGGGGCAGTGCCAGCAGCAGGGCGAGGAGCATCGAGTTGCGCATCTCGCGGGCGCGGGTGGCGCCGATGAAGAGGCCGTCCAGCAGGTAGCTGACCATGGCGATCAAGGGCAGCAGCGCAAGATAGGGCAGGTAGGCATGGGCCTCCTGGCGTACCGCGGCGATGTCGCTCTGCAGGGCGACGAACAGATCGCCGCCCAGGGCGAAGGCGACGGCGAACACCAGGCTGGCCAGCAACGACCAGCCGCCGGCGATTACCAGCACCCGGCGCAGGGTGGCGCCCTCGCGAGCGCCGAGGGCATGACCGGCCAGGGCCTCCACCGCATGGGCGAGGCCGTCGAGGGCGAAGGCGGTGACCAGCAGGCCATTGAGCAGCAGGGCGTTGACCGCCACCGTGGTCTCGCCCAGCTGGGCGCCCTGGGCGGCGAACAGCAGGAACACCGCCTGCAGCGCCAGGGAGCGGATGAAGATGTCGCGATTGACCGCCAGCAGCGGGCGCCAGCTGGCGAGCTGGCGCAGCGCCTGGCGATCGATCCGGCCGGGCCACAGCCGCAGGCGGCGCAGCACCAGCCCGAGGCCGAGCAGCATGCCGCTCCATTCCGCCAGGACCGAGGCCAGGGCGATGCCCTGCACCCCGGCGCCGAGGCCGAGCACGAAAGCGGTCACCAGCAGCAGGTTCAGGGCATTGGTGGTGAGCAGCAGCACCAGCGGCGTGCGTGCATCCTGGGTGCCGAGCAGCCAGCCGATCAGCGCGTAGCTAAGCAGCGCCGCAGGCAGGCCGAGCAGGCGCAGGTGCAGGAAGCGCGCGGCCAGCTCGGCGAAGGCGGGATCCAGGCCGAGCCAGGCGAGCAGCGGCTCCAGCGCCAGGCTGGCCATCAGCAGCAGGACCAGCGACAACCCGAGGCCCAGCAGACCGGCTTGCAAGAGGATCTGGCGCAGGGCGGCGCCATCACGGCGCCCGCTGGCCTGGGCGGCGAAACCGGTGGTGCCCATGCGCAGGAAGGCGAGGATGCCGAGCAGGGCTGTGTAGAAGGCGCCGCCCATGGCCACCGCGGCGAGCTGGCGGGCTTGCGGCAGGTGACCGGCGATGGCGCTGTCGACCAGGGTCACCAGCGGCACGCTGAGATTGGACAGGATCATGGGCGCGGCCAGGGCCCAGACGCGGCGGTGCAGCAGGGGATGACGCCAGTCGGCAAGCAGGGTGGACATGGGCTAATCGCAGCGGCGGCGGAGGGGGCATTGTAGGCCAGCCAGCCCGGATGGTCCTCCGCCGCCGCGCCTACGGGTGTCAGTCCAGTTGGCCGCCGCCTTCGCGCAGGTCCGCCTGGGTGGTCGCCGCGCAGGTCAGCGCCAGGCGCAGGCCGGCGACCAGGGTCTCCAGGGCCATGGACGGCGCCCCGGGCTGGTTGGCGGCCTGGACCGGCAGATAAGGAATATGGATGAAGCCGCCGCGTACCCCGGTGCCCTGTAGGCGATGCTGCAGGCCATAGAAGACGTGGTTGCAGACGAAGGTGCCGGCGGTCTGGGACACCGCCGCGGGAAAGCCGGCGGCGCGCAGGGCATGGACCATGGCCTTGATCGGCAGGGTGCTGAAGTAGGCCGCGGGGCCGCCGGGCACCACCGGTTCGTCGATGGGCTGACGTCCGGCATTGTCGGGGATGCGGGCATCGTCGACGTTGATGGCGATGCGTTCCAGCGACAGCTCGGCCCGCCCGCCGGCCTGGCCGACCGCCACCACCAGGGTGGGGCGATGGCGGTCGAGCAACTCGCCCAGCACCCGGAGCGCGGCGCCGAATGCGGTCGGCAACTGCGCCGCGACCACGGGTAGATCGCCGAGGCGTTCGCCGTCGAGTCGGCGCACGGCCTCCCAGGAAGGGTTGAGCTCTTCGCCACCGAAGGGCGCGAAGCCGGTGAGCAGCAGGGTCATGGGATACCTCACATCAGCAGATAGAGCAGCACCACGTTGCAGGCCAGCACCGCCAGGGCGGTGGGGACCTGGGCCTTGATCACGGCGTTCTTGTCGTCCAGTTCCAGCAGGGCCGCCGGGACGATGTTGAAGTTGGCCGCCATGGGCGTCATCAGGGTGCCACAGTAGCCGGAGAACATGCCGATGGCAGCCATCACCGCCGGATCGGCATGATAGACACCCACCAGCACCGGGACGCCGATGCCGCCGGTCATTACCGGGAAGGCGGCGAAGCCGTTGCCCATGATGACGGTGAAGGCGGCCATGCCCACCACATAGACCACTACCGCCACCAGGCGCAGGTCGAGGGCCACGTAGGCGGTGGCCAGGTGCGCCACCGCCTTGCCGACGCCGGCATCGGTGAAGACCAGGCCGAGCATGGCCAGGGCCTGGGGCAACACCAGCGACCAGCCCAGGGCATCGGTCAGGCGGCGTGATTCGCGCATGGCCTGGATCGGGGTGTCCCGGGTCAGCCAGCAGGCCAGCGCCAGGGCCACCAGGGCGCCCAGGCCCAGGGAGACGAAGGTGACGTTCTTGGGATCGAGCAGCGGCAGGCCGGCGATCTGCACATCCTTGAGCAGCACGCTGCCGATCACCGTCACCACGGGAATCGCCAGGGCCGGAATGAACAGGCGATTGCCCAGGCGGCCGGCGCTGGCGCGGGTCTCGCGTTCAGGGCGAGTCACGTGGTGACCACTGCCCACTGCGCCGCAACCGGCCAGCACGGCCATCAGCAGCACTCCGGCGCCGACCCAGGCCGGCGGCAGGCGATCGCCGATCAGGAAGACCAGGCTGAACAGGCCCCAGAATAGGCCGCTGGTCCAGCGCTTGGGGTGGTGACGATCGGCCAGGGTCATGACCGCGGTCAGCGCCAGGATGGCGCCAGCCAGCCAGAACAGATACTGGATCGACAGGATCATGGTTGCACCTCCTTGCGCGCGGTCAGCTCGCGATAGAGCTGGCGGTCGAAGCGGTGCAGGCGCAGGGCATGGATGAAAAAGGCGCAGAGGGCCGTGGGAATGCCCCAGAGAGCGATGTGCAGGGGTTCGACATCGAGGCCGGCGCCGAGCAGGAAGGTGTGCATCAGTGCGATGGCGCCAAAGGCGACGAAGATGTCTTCGCCAAAGAACAGCCCGACGTTGTCGGTGGCCGCGCAGAAGGCCAGCAGCCGCTGGCGCAGCGCCTCGGGCAGGCGGCCATGGAGTTTTTCGGCGGTGCCTTCGGCCATGGGCGCCAGCAGCGGCCGGACCATCTGCGGATGGCCGCCGAGGCTGGTCAGCCCCAAGGCCGCGGTGGTCTCGCGGACGAACAGGTAGAAGATCAGCAGGCGGCCGACGGTGGCGTTGCGAAAGCGGGCGATCCAGTTCTGCGCATGCAGGCGCAGGCCGTGGCGCTCGAGCAGGCCGATCACCGCCAGCGGCAGCAGGATGATCAGCGGCAGGGCGCGCGCCTTGATGAAGCCGGTGCCGATGGCGGCGAGCAGTGCCTCGGGGCTGAACTGGGCGGCGATCCCGGTGGCCACGGCGGCCAGGGCGACCACCAGCAGCGGATTGAACCTCAGCACGAAGCCGACCACGATGACCAGTACGCCCAGCAGCGGCCAGAGGTTGACGGTGGTTTGCATGGGTGGATGTCTCCAGCGGGTCCACCGCGCTCCGGGCAGACGGTGCGGCGGACGGTAGGAAGCCGCAGGCGGCTTCGGCTGATCCAGGCCGTGCCCGTGGCACGGCTCGTTGTTGTTGTCGGACGTCATTTGGCATGGCGCCGGCTGGCATCTTTTGCCGTCGGTGGAGCTGGCGTCCAGCAAATAAAACTGTTCGCCGCCGATAGGGAAAAGCGGGGCAGACAAGCCTGCTGGTGGGGGTAAAGTGACGGGATAGCCTTGTCGAGGTCCTCATGAATCTGCGCTTTCTCGATACCTTCGTCTGGGTCGCCCGCCTGGGCAGTTTCCGCCTGACGGCGGAAAAGCTCTCCACCACTCAGGCCGCCATCTCCAGCCGCATCGCCGTGCTGGAAAGCGAGCTGGGCGTGCAACTGTTCCTGCGCGACTCCCGCGGCGTGAGTCTGACCGCCGAGGGGCATCGGGTGCTGGGCTACGCCGAGCGGATGCTGGCGACCCAGCGTGAACTGCACGAGGCCCTGGGTCATGGTCAGACCCTGGAGGGCCGCCTGCGCATCGGCGTGATGGATACCGTGATCCACAGTTGGCTGGATCAGTTGATCGCCGCGGTCACCCAGAGCTATCCGGCCATCGAGCTGGAGCTGACCGCCGATACCGCGCTGAATCTGGCCGAGCAACTGGCGCGGGGACAGCTCGACCTGATCTTCCAGACCGATCTGCTGCGCGCCGAGGGTATCCGCAATCTGCATCTGGCCAGCTATCCGGTGCGCTGGCTGGTGGCCAGCGACAGCCACCTGGCGCGGCCCTACGCCAATCTGGCCGAGCTGGCCGGCGAGCGGCTGATCACCTTTTCCCGCCATTCGCGGCCGCACCAGGACATCCTCGGCCTCTTGCAGCGCGAGGGCATCGCCGAACCGCGGGTCTGCTGCATCAACTCGGTGGCGGCCATCATCAAGCTGATGGGCGAGGGCTTCGGCATCGGTGCCTTGCCGCCGGCCCTGGTGATCGAAGAATTGGCCCGTGGCAGCCTGATGCCCTTGCCGTTGGCCGGACCGCCGCCCTTCGATGTCCAGGCCAGCTGGCACGGCGGTGCCGGCCTGGCGCTGAGCGAGGCGGTGGTGGCCCTGAGCCAGACGGTGGTGGCCGACTGGTGTACGCGCCTGGGCCCGGAGCGCGCCTTGCCGGTGCTGGTCTAGCCCGGGTGTTTCAACGGTATCTTATCGCCAGCGCCCGGAATCTTTTGTTGGACAGCGGCGCCCCGGCTTTCCGACACTCGAGCTACTTCCTCAGAGGATCCTGTCATGCCCGCTCGCCTGCTGCTCAATTGCGATTCCGGTGAAAGCTACGGTGCCTGGTCCATGGGCGATGATGCCCATGCCATTCCCCTGGTCGACCAGGCCAATCTGGCCTGCGGCTTCCATGCCGCCGATCCCCTGATCATGCAGCGCGCCGTGACCCTGGCGGTGGCCAATGGCGTGCAGATCGGCGCTCA
This sequence comes from Pseudomonas benzopyrenica, assembly GCF_036884265.1. NCBI lineage: Bacteria > Pseudomonadati > Pseudomonadota > Gammaproteobacteria > Pseudomonadales > Pseudomonadaceae > Pseudomonas > Pseudomonas benzopyrenica. The sequence continues at coordinate 1,118,544 of NZ_CP145723.1, forward strand.
TCCGGCCTATCCCGACCTGGTGGGTTTCGGTCGGCGGCCCATGGCCTGCACTCCGGCCGAAGTGGAAGCCATGATCCTCTACCAGATCGGCGCCCTGGACGCCTTCTGCCGCGCCGCAGGCGTACGCGTCGAGTACGTGAAGCCCCATGGCGCCCTCTACAACGCCCTGGTCAAGGACGATGCCCTGCTGACCGCCGCGCTCTCCGCCTGCGCCCGCTATCGCCAGGGACTACCGCTGATGGTGCTGGCCAAGGCCGACAACGCCCGCGAGCGCCGGCTGGCCGAAGCCGCCGGGGTGCCGTTGCTGCTGGAAGCCTTCGCCGATCGCGCCTATCTGGCCGACGGCTCCCTGGCCCCGCGTGGCCAGGCCGGCGCCGTTCACCATGATCCCGAGCGTATCCTGGCCCAGGCCGTCGCCATCGCCCGGGGCGAAGACTTTCCCGGGTTCGATGGCCAGCCCATGCGCCTGCAGGCCGACAGCCTCTGCGTGCATGGCGACAATGCCGAATCCCTGGCAGTGCTGCGCCGGCTGCGCGCGGCGCTGGACGCCCTATGATCGCCTGCAAGCCCTTTGGCGTTGCGGCGCTGCTGCTCGAACTGGCCGAGCACCCCGATGCCGAACTGCCTTCGCGCATCGCCCGCCTGGGCGAGCGGATTCGCCAGCGCTTCGGCGCGGCGGTGACCGATCTGGTGGCGGGCTGGACCAGCCTGCTGGTGCACTACGACCCCCGGCAACTGACCCTGGCCGAGCTGCAGGCCGGCCTCGAACCCCTGCTGGCCGATTGGCCAGGTGCCGCGAAGGCGGGCGAGGGCGGGCGTCTGCACGAGGTGCCGACCCTCTATGCCGGACCCGATCTGGCCGAGGTGGCCGAGCGCTGTGGCCTGAGCGAGGCCGAGGTCATTGGCCTCCACAGTGGTCGTGACTATCAGGTGGGGGCCATCGGCTTCATGCCCGGTTTCGCCTTTCTCGGCGAGCTGGACGAGTGCCTGGCGCTGCCGCGGCGCAGCACGCCGCGCACCAGCGTCCCCGCCGGCAGTCTGGCCATCGCCGAGCGCCAGACCGCGGTCTATCCCCAGGCCTCGCCAGGGGGCTGGAATCTCATCGGCCGCTGCCTGTGGACGGTCTTCGATGCCCGGGCCGAGCCGCCGTGCCTCCTGGCGCCTGGCGATCGAGTGCGCTTCGTGCCGGTCGACGAAGCCGCCTTTCGTGCCCAGGGAGGTCAGCCATGAGCGGTCTGCTGGTCAGCAAGCCCGGTCCCCTGACCCTGCTGCAGGATCTCGGCCGCCAGGGCTGGCAGCACCTGGGCGTGGCGCCCTCGGGCCCCATGGACGGCCATGCCGCACGCTGGGCCAATCGCCTGGTGGCTAACCCGATGACGGCGCCGCTGCTGGAGATCGCCCTGGGCGGCGCCGAATTCGAGATCGAGACCGACACCTGGCTGGCCCTGACCGGCGCGCCGCTGGACGCCCGGCTGGATGGCGAGTCCCTGCCGGCCTGGTCGTGCTTTCCGGTAAAGGCCGGCGCGCGACTGCGGCTGGGCTTCGCCCAGGCTGGACAGCGCGCCTATCTGGCCGCGGCCGGTGGCGGCTTCCAGGCCTCGACGACCCTGGGCAGCGTGGCCAGCAACCGGCGCGAAGGCCTGGGCGGGCTGGAGGGCCAGGGCGCTGCCCTGACGGCCGGACAGCGGCTGGGCTGCGCGACTGTGACCGTGTTGCATGCCCACAGGTGCGGACCGGCGGCGCGTTTCGTCCCGGACTATCGCGAGGTGCCAACCCTGAGGGTGATCTTTGGCGGCGACGCCGAGGCCTTCGGTCCGGCGGCGCAGCAGGCGCTCTGCGACCAGCCCTGGCGCATCAGCCCGCAATCCGACCGCATGGGCATCCGCCTGGCCGGGGACGTGCCCCTGGCGCCACCACGCCGCCAGTGGTCGCTGGGGGTGGTGACCGGTGCCATCCAGGTACCGCCCGACGGCCAGCCCATCGTGCTCATGGCCGATCGCCAGACCATGGGCGGCTATCCGCTGCTGGGCTTCATCCATCCCCTGGACCTGGCGCGCCTGGCCCAGTGCCCGGCCCATCACGAGGTGCGCTTCGCCCCGGTGGAGCTGGCGGTGGCCCAAGACGAATGGCGTCGTTTCCTCGCGTTCTTTTCCGGTTGAGGGCGCAGCCGGTCACGCCCAAGGAATCTTGTCCGCTTCGATGAGTCGCACGCTCAGGGGCGATGCCGACTTCCCTTTCTCGGCGTCTGGCTTGAAACTTGCCTCACACGTCCCCTGTGACGACCGACAAGAAGGAGCTGGAACCGGCGATGAAAACTCCCAAACGCATCGAGCCGCTGATCGAGGACGGCTTGGTCGATGAGGTGATACGGCCCCTGATGAGTGGCAAGGAGGCGGCGGTCTACGTGGTGCGCTGCGGCAGTCAGGTGCGCTGCGCCAAGGTCTACAAGGAGGCCGACAAGCGCAGCTTCCGCCAGGCCGCCGAATACCAGGAGGGGCGTAAGGTGCGTGGCAGCCGGGAAAATCGCGCCATGGCCAAGGGCTCCAAGTTCGGTCGCCGCGAGCGCGAGGACAACTGGCAGAATGCCGAGGTGACGGCGCTCTATCGCCTGGCCGATGCCGGGGTGCGGGTACCCAAGCCCCATGACTTCCTCGATGGCGTGCTGCTGATGGACCTGGTCACCGACGGCAATGGCGAGGCCGCGCCGCGCCTCAACGACGTGACCCTCACCGCCGAGGAAGCGCTGCGCTATCACGACCTGATGATCGGCCAGATCGTGCGCATGCTCTGCGCCGGCCTGGTCCACGGCGACCTTTCCGAATTCAACGTGCTGCTGGCCGAGGACGGCCCGGTGATCATCGATCTGCCCCAGGCGGTGGATGCCGCTGGCAACAACCACGCCTTCCGCCTGCTGGCGCGGGACGTGGAGAACATGGCGCTGTACTTCGGTCGCTTCGCGCCGGAATTGCGTACGACGCGCTATGCGCCGGAGATGTGGGCCCTGTTCGAGAAGGGCGAGTTGTTCGCTAATACGCGGCTCACCGGCGAATTCGCCGAGCGTGAAGACCAGGCCGACGTCCATGCGGTGATGCGCGAGATCGAGGCGGCGCGGCGTGACGAGGAGCGCCGCCAGGCGGCACGGCGCGAACAGGATGAACCCAGCGTGCGCGAGGAGCCACCACCACCGTGGTTAAGCTGAGCGTGAAGCAGAACGATTAGCGCTGCGATGAGACGAACGGCCCCAGTGGTCGGGCGATGAACGGCGCCTCCCTGGCGCTGGCGCGCTAAACTGGGCACTGAACAGCACAGGACTCTTTTCATGCAAGGCCATCCGGACGTCATCAACTACCTCAACCAGCTGCTGCGTGGCGAGCTGGCGGCGCGCGACCAGTACTTCATCCATTCGCGGATGTACGAGGACTGGGGCCTGATGCGCCTGTACGAGCGGATTGGCCACGAGATGGAGGAGGAAACCCAGCACGCCGATGCCCTGCTGCGCCGCATCCTCTTCCTCGAAGGCACGCCGGACATGCGGCCCAACGCCATCACCGTGGGCCAGACCGTGCCGGAGATGCTGCGTGCGGACCTCGCGCTGGAGTACGAGGTGCGCGAAGCCCTGGCCCAGGGCGTGGCTCTGTGCAACCAGCACAAGGATTTCGTCACCCGCGAGATTCTGGTCGTGCAGCTGGAAGACACCGAGGAAGACCACGCCTACTGGCTGGAGCAGCAGCTGGGCCTGATCGACAAGATCGGCTTGCAGAACTACCTGCAATCCCAGATGAAGGGCGGCACCACGCCCCACGGCGCCGGCCTCTAAACTCGGCGGAGCGGCGCCGCCAGGTGTCGCTCAGGACGTGCGGGCGTCGCCCTCTGGCGCCCGTGGCAGATAGAGCGAGATGCAGGTGCCCGCGCCAGGCGTGGTGTCCACCTGGATCTGACCGCCCGACTGGTGCACGAAGCCGTGCACCATCGACAGTCCCAGGCCGGTGCCCTGGCCTGGCGGCTTGGTGGTGAAGAAGGGATCGAAGATCCGCTCCACTATCTCCGACGCGATGCCGGTCCCGGTATCGCTCACCTTGACCCTCACATAGTCGCCGGCGGGCAGGTCGTGCGGTCGCTCCGGCGCATCCTCGGGCAGATTGGCCGTGGACAACCGCAACTGGCCTCCCTGGGGCATGGCATCGCGGGCGTTGATCGCCAGATTGAGCAGGGCGCTTTCCAGCTGGACCGCATCGATCACCGTCGGCCAGAGCGGCTCCGCCGGCTCGGCCTGGACCTCGATCGCCGGGCCGACGCTGCGACGGATCAGCTCCTCCATGGCCAGCATCAGCTCGTTGACATCGGTTGGCTTGGGTTCCAGCGTCTGCCGCCGGGAAAAGGCCAGCAACCGCTGGGTCAGGGAGGCCGCGCGCGCGGCATAGGCCTGGGCGCCACCGAGCAGCCGGTCGAGCTGGTCGGTACGGTTCTGCTGCAGGCGGCGCTCGATCAGCTCCAGGCTGCCGATGATGCCGGCCAGCAGATTGTTGAAGTCATGGGCGATGCCGCCAGTCAGTTGGCCGATGGCTTCCATCTTCTGCGCCTGGTGCAGGGCCTGTTGGGCCTGGGTCAATTCGGCGGTGCGCTCGACCACCCGCTGTTCGAGGGTCTCGTTGGCGGTCCGCACCGCCTGGAACAACTGGGCCTGTTCGATGGCAATGGCCGCACGGGCGGCCAGGGCGACCATCAGCCGTTCGTGGCGGGCGTTGAAGCGCCTCGGCTCGGGATGGCCGAAGCCCAGTCCGCCCAGCACCGCCCCGCTGCGGGCTACCACCGAGACGGCCAGATAGCTGCGCAGGGGCAGACGGCTGGCCGTTCTGCCGGGAGTCGCCAGGGCCTGGCCAAGCCGGGGATCGCTCGCCAGGTCGTCGCTCCGGACCACGCCCGCGCTGTCCAGGGTGGTGGCGAACAGCGCGGTGGCGCCGGACTCGCCGAACTGCTCGAAAACACCCCGCTCGACGCCGGACAGGGTGAAGCGCTGCAGGCGCCCGCCACGCGCTTCGGGCTGTTGATTGAAATAGGCGCCGAAGTCCGCTCCGGTCAGCTCCACGCCGGCATCGGTCACGGTCTGCACCAGGTGCGCCAGATCCAGCTGGCTGGCCAGCTCCGTGTCGATGCGCTTGAGGGCTTCCAGGGTACGGGTTTCCTCGCGCAACTCGGCCTCGGCCCGCTTGCGGTCGCTGATGTCGACGAGGAATTCGAAGGCACTGCCGTCGGGCAGGCGCTTGGCCGCCACCAGGGCCCAGCCGGTCGAGCCGTCGCGTCGCCGGTAGCTGCGCTCGTCGGGCGGCAGCTGGTCGTCGGCGCATCGCAACGTCGGCGCGGGCCAGGCGATGCGACCGGCCACCAGATCCTCGTGGTCATGCCCGCTCATGCGCAGGAAGGCGTCGTTGGCATCGATCAACCGGCCCTCGGCGTCGAAGCACAGCGCCCCCACCGTCTCGATTTCCAGGGCGGTGCGAAAGCGGCGCTCGCTGGCCTCCAGGGCGGCCCGTGCCAGATGGGCTTCGGTGACGTCCTGCCCCTGGCAGAAGATGCCGATTACCTGGCCGGTTTCGTCGGTCAGGGGTTCATAGATGAAATCCAGGTACAGGGTCCGGATCGGTTCACCCGCCGTTTCCAGTCGCATCGGCTGGTGTTCGGCGACGAAGCGGCGACCGCTGCGATAGACCTGTTCGAGCCACTCGAAGTAACCCTGATTCTGCAGCTCGGGAAAGACTTCGCGTACCGTGAGACCTTCGCGGGGCCGACCATCGAACAGTCGGCTGAAGGCGACGTTGACGAAATCGAAGACGTGGTCCGGCCCGCGGACGATGGCGACGAAGCCCGGCGCCTGTTCGAACATCCGCCGCTGGCGCGCGGCATCGGCGGCGCGGCGGCGTTCGTCGAGGATGCGTTGGGTGGTCTCGTGCCCCTGGTTGAATAATCCGGCGACCTCGCCGCCTTCACCGCGGATCGGCGTGAAGCTGTAGTTCCAGTAGGTCTCAGTGACCACGCCCTGACGCACCATCGGCAGCAACTGGTCGAAGACGGAAAAGCCCTGGCCGGTGCTCAGGACCTGCTCGAATTGCGGCCCAACCACGGGCCAGATGTCCTGCCAGACCTCCTGCGCCGGACGGCCCAGGGCCCAGGGATGCCGCTCGGCGGGGATCGGCGCCCAGGCGTCGTTGTAGAGCAGCAGCAGGTCCGGCCCCCAGTAGATGGCGGTGGGAAAGCTGGAATTCAGGCAGATGCTGAGTGCGGAGCGCAGTGATTGCGGCCACTGCGACGGCGCGCCCAGAGGGGATTCCGACCAGTCGTGGGTACGCAACCGGGCACCCATTTCGCCGCCGCCGGCGAGAAAGTCCAATTCGTTCCAGTCGGCAATCTGCGCTGCCATCGATCACCTCTCCCCAGCCACTTCTGCCGTTCCAGGCGTTCAGACCACAATTGCACCGGAACTGCATGACCGCGACAGGTTTTTTTAGTTCGGGGTGGCGCTACAGGCGGGGCGCGTAGCGTTCGATGGCCTCCGGCAGGGCCCAGCCCGCGGCGAAAGCCAGGATCAGCAGGATCAGCGGCAACAGTACCCACCAAGTCCGGGTCGGAACGGGTTCCAGGCGATTGCCGCCGGTCTTTTGCAACAGCGCCAGGCTAAGGCCGCAGAAGCCCCCGGCGAGCAGAGCGCCGGCCAGGATGTCGGTCGGCCAGTGCACGCCCAGATAAACGCGACTGAGGGCGATGAGCGCGGCCGGCAGGGCCGCGATCACCAGCCAGGCGAGGCGCCCGCGTGGCCCGTAGCGGCGACCGACCAGGATGCCCAGGGTCAAGAAGAAGGCAAAGGAGGCCGAACTGTGGCCGCTAGGCAGACTGTAGGTGGTGAGCGGCTCGGCCAGCACGTCGGGTCGGGCACGGGCCAGCAGGTTCTTCAGTTGGCCATTGGCCAGGGCGGTGCCCAGGGTGGTGCCCAGGGCGAACAGCAGCGGCCGCCACTGGCGGAAGGCGGCCAGCACCAGAATCAGCACCGCGGCGAGGATCAGCTGGGTGCGGAAATCGCCCATGCGGGTAATGACCACGGCGACCAGGTTGAGCCAGCCTTCGCGATGCTCCTGGACCAGCGCCATCAGGCCCTCGTCGAAGGCGCGCAGGTGGTGCCAGCCGAACAGCAGGGCCAGCAGACCGACCAGGCACAGCGCACCGCTGAGCAGGGTAGTGCCGGCCCGCTCGCGCCAGGCGCCGTGGGCGATGACGGTCGCCAGCAGCACAGTGCCGCCCGTCACGAGGCCCGCCTGATACCAGAAGCCCTCGGGCAGCGGCAGGCGCAAGGCCGCCCCGGCCACCCAGCCTGGGCCCAGAGCCGCGATCGACCAGCCAGTCGCGGCCACCAGACTGACGGCGGCGAACTTCACCACGGGCATGTCGAGCATGCCGGCGATCAGCGGCAACAGGGGCCGCAAGGGGCCGATGAAGCGGCCGACCAGCAGACTGGCAACGCCGTACTTGTGGATGAAGTCTTCCGCGCGGCTGATCCATTCGGGATGGGTACGCAGACCTGGCAGGCGGCGAATGCGTTCGTGGAAATGGCGGCCGAGAAAATACGATACGGCATCGCCGAGGATGCCACCCAGGAAGCCGAGCAGCAGGGTATCGAAGAGACTCATGGCGCCGTTGCCGGCAGCGATGGAAATGGCGAACAGCACCACCGTGCCGGGCACCACCAGACCGGCCAAGGCCAGGCATTCGAGAAAGGCTACGACGAAGATGGCAACGCCGAGCCACTCATTGTGATGGGTGATCCACTGGGTCAGGCCGGCGAACAGTTCCGTCATCGAAAGGCTTCCTGGGAGCTAAGGGCTGCGTCCTCAGACCCATGGGGAAAGCCTTGGTTGCCTCAAGGACGCGGATCGAGACGCAACGCCTCGGGGCGGGGAGATTGTAAATCGCGCTCGGGAATTTCCCAGACCAATAACTGTGGCGGGGTTTGTCGAAAGGCAGGGCTGTCGAAGTAGTCCCGCGCCGCGCCGGCGAAATGTCCGCCGTCCTTGGCGAAGCGCCCGACGCTGGCCCCCAGGGCCTGTTCCAGGAAGGGCAGAAAATTGGAATTGCGCGAGAAGGAGGTGCCGATCACCGCGACATTGGGCAGGTCGCCGTCGCCGAACAGATCATCGCTGGCGCCGGCCGCGGCGCGGCTGTCGACCTGGGTCAGCCGCAGGACCTCGGGCGCGGGTTGCAGGCGCGGCGATAGCCAGTCCAGGCCGGCCAGGCGTACCAGGTCTCCGGGTCGCGGTGCCGGCGCCAGCAGCGTGCGAGCGAATGTCCGTGCCGGGCTGGCCTGGAAGGGCAGCGCCTGGATATGGGTGGCCAGGGCGCGGGCTGCGGCCTCGGCACCGGTCTCGTTCCAGTGGGTGTCGGTGCGCAGGAAGGCGGCGCTGCCCAGGGGCGCGAGTGCCGCGGTGAGGTCGAGCACCGGCACCTGGGCGGCGCTGAGCAGCCGCGTCCAGTCGGCGACGCGGCTGGCGAAGGCGGCCGGTCGGTGCAGGCTGCACAGCTGGTCGGCGGCGATGCGGCTCTTGTCCGGCACCACGGTGACCAGCAGCTGGATGTGCCGGGCAGCCAGTTGCCGACGCAGCTCGATCACCGTCTGGGCGCGGGCCCGGGCATTGGCGGCCGCCTGGCGCGGGACGTCGAGTTCTTCGGCGAGAAACAGCCAGCCAGGGCAGCCCTGACGTACCCGCGGACCGGTATCGCCCAGCAGCAGCCAGCTGGCGCCCCGTTCCAGGCGGGCGGCCGCTTCCGGCAGCGGCGCTTGGGCCAGCTCCTTGGCGATATGGTGGGTGAGCTCGCCTTCGAGCAGGGCGTGGCGATCCACCTGCTCCGGCCAGAGCGACAGGCGCTCGGTCAGCAGCGCCCAGGCGCAGGATAGAAGGCCAAGGGCCAGGAACAGCGCGAAGACGATTCCCGCCAGGGGCGCCAGGCGTGTGCTGGTGACACTGGGCGGCTGCGGGGCGGGCGAGGGCGGCAGGGCGGGAGCGCTCATGACGGCGGCCTCAGAACTGGAAGTAGAGGAAGGGCACGGCTTCGCGGCTGGCGATCAGCGCGAAGCAGAGCAGGAAGCCGGCTATCGGCCAAAGGGCACCGATACCGCGCAGTAGGGCGCTGCCGGGCAGACGCGCCTCGATGCGCGCCTGCCACAGCGGGGCGAGGACGCAGGCCACGCCCAGCAGGGCAGCCAGGCCGTGCACGGGTCTCAGGGTCACAGCCAGGGCATCGCCCAGGGCGAAGCCGTGCAGGCCGAACTGACCGGCGTACATCGACAGCGCCGTGGCGAAGTCCGGCGCGCGGAACAGCGTCCAGGCCAGGGCCACGAACAGCAGGGTCAGGCCGTGGGCCAGGGGACGCGGCAGCGGGCGGCCACCGAGTTCGTCCCAGAGGCGATCCAGGCACAGCGCCAGGCCGTGCAGCATGCCCCAGAGCAGGTAGTTCCAGCTGTCGCCGCCGTGCCAGAGGCCGGCGATGGCCATGGTCAGGAAGAGATTGCGATAGGTGCGCCAGCGACCGCCGCGATTGCCGCCCAGGGAGATATAGAGGTAGTCGCGCAGCCAGCTGGACAGCGACAGGTGCCAGCGCCGCCAGAAGTCCTGGATGCTGCGGGCGAGATAGGGTCGGTTGAAGTTTTCCGGGAAGTGGAAACCCAGCATCAGGCCCAGGCCGATGGCCATGGCGCTGTAGCCGGCGAAGTCGAAGAACAGCTGCAGCGAATAGGCCAGGCAGCCGATCCAGGCGTCGACGAAGGACGGCTGATCGAGGTGGAAGGCCACATCCACCAGCGGCGACAGGGTGTCGGCCACCAGCACCTTCATGCACAGGCCGATCATGAAACGGCGCGCGCCGAGGGCGAAATTCTCACGAGTGAACCAGCGCTGGTTGAGTTCGCGCCGCACCCAGTCGTAGCGGATGATCGGCCCGGCGATGGAGTGGCCGAACATGGAGATGTAGGTGGCGTAGTTGACGAAGCTGCGCTCCACCGGCACCACGTGGCGGTGGACATCCACCAGGTAGGAGATGGCCTGCAGCACGATAAAGGACAGCCCGGCCGGCAAGGCCACCTTCTGCCAGTCCAGCGGCAGGGCGCCGGCGCTCACCAGCACCTGACTCCAGGTGGCAGCGACGATGTTGGCGTACTTGTACCAGCAGAGCACCGCCAGGTTGAGCACGATCAGCCCGGCGAGCAGCCGTAGCCGGGTCCTTGAGCCTTCGCGCGCGCGATCCACCAGTAGCCCGCCGACCCAGGCCAGCAAGGCCAGGGCCATGTGCAGCAGCAGGAACAGCGGACTCAGCCAGCCATAGAACAGCCAGCTGCCCACCAGCAGCACCCCGTTGCGCCCGCCGGGCCGCGCCAGGGCGTAGACCAGCAGGAACAGCGGCAGGAAGAGGGTGAGGAATTCCAGCGAGGCGAAGACCATCGAGCGGCTGTCCTTAGTGGGCGATAGCGTCCTGGGTGGCGAGCAACCGCGGACCCGCGGCGCCGGGCAGCAGCAGCACGCTGTAGCGCTCGCCGGCCTTGAGTTCGCCCAGGTCCAGGGCGTCACCGGTGGCCTGGCCGGCGCAGGTCAGCTGCACCTTGAGCGCCACGGCGTTGAGGCTGCGGCGCTGGAGGGTGCCGTCAGCGACGTTCTTAAAGATCTCGGCATTGCGGCCGGCCGCCTGCAGCCCCGGGTTCGCGCACTGCGGATCCAGGCTGTAGAAAGCCAGCGAGGCTTTGAGGGCGTTGAAGTCGTCGGGTTGCTCGCGCACCAGGCGCTGCACCAGCGGGCTGCCGGGCAGGACCACCAGGGTGGCGAATTCACCGGCGGCCACGGTCAGCTCCAGCGGGGCCTTGGCCGCGCCCTGGACCAGTTCGCCCTGGATGGCCTTGGTCGCCGGCACCGTCAGGTAGTCGGAGACCGGCTTGGCGGCTTCCAGTTGCAGCCGTGCGGCGGAGCCGGAGGCCTGTAGCGCCAGCGGCTCGCTGCCGGCGTTGACGAATCTGAGGAAAGCCGAGTCTTCGCTGGGGCCGGTGGGATAGAGGGACACCTCGGCCTGGGCCATCCCGCTCACTAGCAGGCCGAGCAGCAGCAGGGCCTTCACTGGGCGGCTCCCTTGAGTTTGTCGGCGGGCAGCTTGTTCAGGGCGTCGACGATGGCCGAACTCCAGGACTTGTAGCCCGGGCCGGTGAGGTGCTGGCCGTCGATGGTGGCCCACTGACCGGGCTTGGCGAAGCTCAGAGAGTCGATGTAGCTGCAGGGTGCGACGTTGCTGGCGAGGAAGCCGGACATCAGCTTGACCCGGTCGAAGGTCTTGCCGTATTTGCCGCCCTCGGTGCCCCAGGTCGGGCCGACCCAGGCGCAGTGGGTCTTGGTGGCGGCGATGGCCTTGGTCAGGCTGGTGGTCTGCTGCCAGACCCAGGTCTTGGGAAAGCTGGGGTTGGTGTAGCTGGCCATGGTGTCGCCCATGACGATCAGCACCAGGTCGGGCTTGTCGGCGGCGATGAGTTCGTTGATCGGCTGGGTGGCGGCCTTGCCGCCGAGCACCACGGCCTTGTCGCCGTTGCGCCGCTCGGCGCCGCCGCAGGTGCCGGGGGTGACCTTGAGCCAGTCGCCGGCGTTGGTGCCGCAGATACCCAGGGTGTGCACCTTGGCGCCTTGCTGCACCAGGCTGTCCTGCAGGGCGCCGATCAGGTAGTCGGGGGTGGCCAGGTGGCTGTCGCCGATCATGAGAATGGTAAGGCCGGTGAGAAGGCTGGCTGCCATGGGAGCTCCGTGAATCAGTTGTCGTAGGGGGAACGATAGGGACTGACCGGCAAGGTGAGTGCGCGGTCCTGGGGATCCAGCGTATAGCGCAGATAGAGGCCGCCATTGAGCTGTTGGAAATCGCGGCCGTTGTCGACGCCGAGGTTGCCGCCAACGAACAGCTGGCGCCCGAGCTGGTACTCGGTGGCGCCAAGGAGGCTGTAGCCGATACTGGTCTTGCGCTGGCCGCCATAGACCGCCGGGGCGCCGAGCGCCTGGCTCGCCGCGGCCTGCAGCCGGGCGTCGGTCGGATAGAAATCGGCGCCGTCCTGCACGATGCGCTGCACGCCCACCGCGCCGCGCAGCTGCCAGGTCCAGCGATCGGTACGCTGCGACCAGGTCAGGGGCACGCCCAGGGCATAGAAGCGCTGCGGACTGAAGTAGCCGCCATGGCCGTAGGTGAAGAAGGCCTGGTTGTTGTCGTAGGCGATGCCGGTGAGGGACAGGCCCAGCGTCAGGCGGCTGTCTTCGCTGTTGATCAGATAGCGATACAGCCCGGTGCCCAATTCGGTGCGGCTATTGTCGGCGACATGGTTGCCCAGCAGCCGGTACCAGGAAGCATAGGCATAGGCGCCGAACTGGCGGTCGTCATAACCGAGCTGGCCGCGTACGCCGTTGGCGGTCACGCCGCCCCATTGCTGACCGGTACGGGCGTCCTCGCTGCCGGCGAAGGAGGTCAGGCTGTCGATCACCGCGCGGCGCGAGGCCGAGAGGGTATAGCGGCTGTTATCGGTCAGCGGCCGGTCCAGGCTCACCCCACCCACTGGCGTCGAATAGAGAAAGCCCAGGGGCGTGGTGCCGGCGTCGGCCTTGAGGCCGAGCTGGGGATCGCTGTAGGCCACCGCAAGGCCCACGCCGCTGTCGCTCTGGCTGCCCGGCGAGGCATCCGGCGAGGCCTGGGTCGCGGCCGGACCGCCACCGAAGCGACTGCGGGCGTCGCTGCCGACGCTGCCGGTGTTCAGGCTGACCGGGGTCACCCGCACGGCCAGGCGCACGTCGCCCAGCGGGAAGTCGATCTCCAGCGGCGCCTCCACGTCGGTGAGCTTGCCGAGGCCGCGCTCGTTATCGTTGCTGCGCACGGTCAGGCCCTGGGTGATCCGCGCGCTGCGCGTCTGCAGCAGGTCGTCGAGGGCGCGTTCGGCGGCGCTGTCGCGCGGGGCCTCGGCTACGTCCGCTGGCGGGGCGGTCTTGGCCGCCGCCAGCAACTGGTCGGCAGTGGGCGGAATGGCCTGGCTGGCCAGGGTGGCGCTGCCGCGCCGCGTGCCGAAGGGATTGGCCGGCGCGCTGGCCAGGGGCCGCGCGGTCTCGGCGTCGCGGCGCTCCACCGCGACCACCTGGCGCAGCAGTTCGGTGGCCCGGCCATCGCGGCCCAGGGCGCGATAGAGACGTGCGGCCTCGGTCAGCACCGCCACGTCATCGGCGCCCAGGGTGACGGCGCGTTCGAGGGCGCGTTCGGCATAGGCGCTGTCACGGGCCCGCACGGCCGCATCGGCCGCGCCCAGTTGCAGCCGGGGATTGTCGGGCGCGCGGCGCAACAGGGGCTCATAGAGGCGCAGCGCCTTGTCGGCCTCGCCATTGGCCAGGTACAACCGCGCCAGGGCGGCATTGGCCAGGTCATCGTCCGGGCGCTGGGCCAGGGCTGGCGCGAGGGTGTCGTAGGCGGTGACCAGATCGCCGCGCTCGCGCAGCTGGTCGGCCTGGCGCACCCGATAGCGATAGAGCAGGTCTTCATAGCCCTGACGGTGCGCGGCGCTCAGGCGCTGCCCCTGGAGGTCGTGCAGCAGGGCGTTGACCTCGTCGTCGGCGCCACTGCGCAGCAGCACCTCGCCATATTGCAGGCGCAGGGCGGGATCGGGCGTGCGTTCGCGGGCCAGGACATCGCGCAGCAGGCGCAGACCGCGTTCGGGATCGCCGGCCTCGGCATAGGCCGCTGCCAGACCACCCAGGGCCGCGGCGCGCTCGCCGGCCTGCGGCTCCAGGGCCGCCAGCTGGCGGCGTGCGGCCTGCTGCTGGCCGCGGCGGGCCAGGTCGCGAGCGGCGCTTACCCTGGCATCGAAGTCGAGATCGGCGGCCAGGCCGTTCATGGCCGGAGTGCGCTGGGCCGACGGGATGCGCCCGAGCAGCTCGCGCGCCGCCGCGGGATCCTGCTGCTCCAGGGCGAACAGGGCGCGGACATAGAGCGCCTCGGGGCGTTGGGGATCCTTGGCCAGGCCACTGTCTAGGGTCTGGCGGGCCGCCTGGGCCTGGCCCTGGCGCAGTTGCAGGCGGGCCAGGGCGAGCAGCGTCCAGACGTCGTCCGGATCGGCGCGGCGAGCGTCTTCCAGGGCGCGCCGGGCGCCCTGGAGATCGCCACGACCTTCGGCCAGCTTGGCTTCCTGCAGGGCCTGGGTGGCCTTGAGCCGATCCAGATTGCCGAGCTTGGCGCGTTCGGCTGGCGTCAGGGTGTCGAGCAGGCGCAGGGCCTCGGCCGGACGCTCGCTCTCGGCCAGCAGGTCAATCAGGCCCCGGCGGGCTTCCAGATTGCGCGGATCCTGCTGCAGGATCCGCCGATAACCGGCCTCGGCGGCGTCCAGCTGCCCGGTCTGGGCCTGCAGCCCGGCCAGGGCTAACGGCGCTTCCGGACGCTTGGCGTCCAGCCGCAGCGCCTGCTCCACGCGGGCACGGGCGGTAGTGAAGTCGTTGGTTTGCTGGGCCTGACGGGCCTGGGCGAGCAGCGCCCAGTAGCGCACCTCGGCCAGGGGCGCCTGCCAGCGCGCCCCGCCCGGTTGGCGGCTGGCGCGGCTCAAGAGGTCTTCGGCGTCGCTGAAGCGCTCCTGGCGCTGGCGGACGATGCCCAGTCCGCCCAGGGCGTTGGCGTCGTTAGGTGCCGTCTTGAGCCGTGCCTGGAAGGCCTCTTCGGCAGCGCCCAGCTCATTGCGGCGCAAGGCCTCGATGCCGCGGGCCAGTTGCGGATCCAGACCGCCGCTGCGATTCAGGGCACGGCCCTTTTCCAGCTGGGCGCGCAACTCGGCGTCGTCGGGATGCTGGCGTAGATAGGCCTCGAACAGCGGCGCCTCGGCCGGACCGGGCGGACCGCTCCAGACCAGGGCCTGGCGCCAGTACTCAGCGGCCTCGCCGCCGATGTCCTTACGCGTGCTGAGATCGGCCAGGGTCTGGATGCCACGGCTGCGACTGGCCGGAAAGCGCGCCAGGTGCTTGGCCTGGATCAGCATCAGCGCCGGGTCGGCAGGTTGCAGCTTGCGCAGGCGCTCGATGCCTGGCCCCGCTTCCTGCCAGCCATTGGGGGTATAGGCGAGGATGTCGTAGTACTCCCGCGCCAGATCGCCCTGGGGTAGCCGACCGCCAAACAGCTGGCGATAGAGCGCCAGGGCCGGCACGGGCTTTTCTTCGCTGACCAATTGGCGGGCATCCACCAGGCGCTGCGGATTGTCGCCACTGGCCAGGGCGATGTCCTGTTCCAGTTGCAAGGCCTGCTGGGGCAGGGGCTTGAGCGCCTGCAGGCGGCGCAGATAGGCCTGGGCCGCCGACAGCCGATCGGCCTGTACCTCGATCAGGCCCAGGCCGTAGAGCGCCTCGGGCTGCTGCGCATCCAGTTCGAGCAGTTTGTTCCAGGTCTCCTGGGCGCGGGGCGCGTTCTTGCGTGCCTGCCAGAAATGCCCCTGCTCGATGAGCAGCGCTTCGGGCGTGCCGGCCGCCAGGGCCAGGGGCGGCAGCAGGAGACCGGTCAGCAGGGTAGCCAACAGTAGCGTGCGGATCATGGTCTAGCGCTCCAGCCGTTGACGGGCACGGGCACGCAGCGCCGCATAGAGTAGACCGGCCAGCAAGGCCACGCCCAGGGCGCTCAAGCCCAGCATCAACAGCGGGTGGCGAGCCAGTTGCCAGCGGACATAGAGCAGCGGCCCCAGGCTACCGATGTGATAGGTCTCGTCGGCCACCAGGCTCTCCACCTGCTGGCCGCGCACCGTGGCCAGGCTGCCCTGCAGCCCCTGGGCATAGTCTTCCCGGGTGGTGAGGGCGCGGCTGATGTCGGCCAGACCTTCGGGGCGGGCGGCGACCAGGGCCACCACGCTGCGACCGCTCCTGAGCGGCGATTCGAAGCCGGCGACGAAGGCCGTGCCGGCACCGCCACTGGCACTCAGGGCCGCGCGGTTGCGCGCCAGGCTGGCCGCGTTGTCACTGCTGAACCACTGGCGCACCTTGAACGCCAGGTCGGAAACCTCGAAGCGCTGGCCGTTGCCGGCGAAGCCGGCCGGCAACTGGGCGGCCCAGCGCTGCAGCAGCGGCTGGTCGGCGCCGCTGGCGATCAGCAGCAGGTCCTTGTCGGCCAGACCCTCGACCTCGCCCGCGCGGGCCACGGTGACCGCGGTGGCGGGATAGCCGGTGGAACTGCCGAAGCGGCCGAGCACGTTCAGGTAGCTGTCGATCTCCGCTGCGCTGGGCGCATCGGGCAGGATCACCGCGGTTTCGCTCAGATCCGCCAGGCGGGTGAAGGGAAAGCCGCTGTCCTTGAACACGCCCAGATTGGGCAGGGCGATGAAGTGCCGATAGCCGGACAGATCCAGGGTCGAGTCCGGTTCCAGGGTGCCGCGCATGTTGTCGATGATGACGTCGCGGCATTCACCCTGCTTGAGGTAGTCGTACATGAAGCGGAATTGCAGGCGGGCCTGCAGTGCCTCCCCATCCAGTGGCAGCCGCACCTCGGCCTCGCGGGGCAATTCCTCGTCCTTGATCAGACCCAGCAAGCCCTGGTCCAGGTGCTCCTGGGACGGCAGGGGGATGGACTGCACGAAGCGGTCGTTGAAGCTCACCAGCAGCGAGGAATTGGTCGCCACCGGCTGCGGGGTGTAGCGGTATCTGAGGTGCAGCGGCAACCCCTGGTTGCGCCAGAGGAACAGGTCCGGCGGCAGTCGCAGCGGCACGGTCACCGTTCCCGGCGCGTAGCCGGAGACAGCGAGCTCCTTGGGCGTCGCCAGCTCGCCCAGACGCACCGGTCGGTCGCTGGGCAGCCAGTTGGGCGCATCGTAGGGCTTGCGCGGTTGCAGCGCCTGCAGGGTCTCGATGGTCACGCCCTGGCCGGACAGGGTCTGGTGACCCAGGGCCACGGCGCTCGCGGCGCGCTTGAGTTCGTTGGCATCGCGCCCGGAGATCACCAGCAGCTGGCCCTGGGGATCAAAGGGGTTGACCAGGATGTCGACCCGCGCCGCCGTCGGTGCCGGCAGACTCAGGCCCAGGGTCTTGGCGCGCTCTTCGCTGGTGACCAGCACCACCGCATTGCCCTTGGCCGGCAAGGCGCTCTGGCTGCTGGGAAAGCGGGCGCCGCGATAGCTGGCCAGAGCGCTGAACCAGGACGACAGGGTGCCGGCGGCCTCCAGGGTGCCGTTGTCCGCCGCTCCGGCGATGACGAAGGGCAGCTCCAGCGGGCGGGCATCGCGGCGATCGAAGAACGGCTGCGGCAGGCGCGCCAGATCCGGCGCCAGGTCCAGGCGGTTGACCTGGATGTCCAGGCGGCTGCCGTTGCTCACCTTGGCCCAGAGACTGGAGTGCAGCGGGTCTTCGCACTGCATGGTGTAGTGGCCGATCAGCTGGATGCTCAGCCGGTTGAACTCGGTGATCAGCCGCGGCGGGATATCCACCACCCGGGTCTGGGGCGTGCCGGCGGTCTCCTTGGGCAGCGGAATGCTGGCGGCGACCTCGTCGTTGACCAGTACATTGAGCTGGGATAACTCCGGCAGCAGCGCCGGGGAATAGGTGTAGTTCAGCGTCACCTTGGCGGCGCTGACGATCTCGTCGGCACGGATATCGAAGCTGACCCCGTCGCGACTGTCGATGCCGCGCAGATTGAAGGGATAGACCGCGCCGAGCTGCTTGAAGCTGTTGTCGTAGCCGCTGCCGGCCATGGCCACGGCCACCGGGGGTGCGCTCTGGGCCAGGGTGATGGCGGGTGCGGCACCCAGGGTGGCGAGCAGGAGCGGGGCGAGACGAAGCGACACGGTCATGGGCGGTCCAGGGAGGCGGAAGAGGAGGGCGCCGTGCGCCGGGAAGGTCGGCTCAGGCGCCAGACGTTGCGATTGAGATCGGCGATGCCGCGCACGCCGATCAGACTGACCTCGCGCAGCGAGCCCAAAAGGGAGTCCGGGCGATGATTGCCCCAGGCCTCGGCCCAGAGATCGGCGCGGGAAAAGGTCATGCGCACCAGCTCGCGCTGTTCGGTGACGCTGAGCTCGGCGAAGCGGGTGCCCACAGCGCCGGCGCGGCTGAAGGCCACGGTGGCCGGGAAGCGGCGGCTGCGACCGTCGCGGCTGAGTTCCACCTCGACCGCGCTGCCCTCGGGCACCTGCACACCCTCGGGTAGCTGCAGGCCAACGCCGCTCTGGGAGAAGTCCAGGGTAGTGCACGCCAGGCGGCTGCCATCGGCGAGGACGAGTCCGGCCGGCAGGGCGGCGGCCACCCGCGGTTCGGCGCGTACCTGGCGCGTCTCGCTCGCCACGGCCACCGCAGCACTGGCGATCACCAGGTTGTAGAGGGTCCAGACCAGATTGATGGCCACCGTGGTCACCGCTTCGGGATCGCCGAAGAACAGCCGACCGATACCCACCCCCAGACCGAGCAGATTGAGCGCCAGCAGCACGATGTAGGGCCGTGCCAGCTCCCAGTCGAAGTAGTCGCGGGCGATGATGCCGCCCTTGTCGGTGACGTTGAACTTGCCCAGCCGCGGGTTGATCAGCGCCAGCAGCGTGGGCCTGAGGATGTACCAGGCCAGCACCGTCTCGTAGACCTCGTTCCAGAAGGAGTGGCGGAATTCGCCCTGGATGCGCGAGTTGGTCAGGTTGGAATGCAGCACGTGGGGCAGCACATAGCAGGTGATCAGCAGTGCCGAGGCGTGAAAGATCTGCGCGCTGAACAGCAGATAGGCCAGTGGCGCGGTGAGGAACACCAGGCGCGGCAGACCATAGAAGAAGTGCAGCATGGCGTTGAGGTAGCAGAGCCGCTGGCCGAGGGCGAGGCCCTTGCCCAGCAGCGGATTGTCCATGCGAAAGATCTGCGCCATGCCGCGTGCCCAGCGGATGCGCTGGGCGATATGGCGCGACAGGCTTTCGGTGGCCAGACCGGCGGCCTGGGGAATGCCCAGGTAAGCGGTGTTGTAACCGAGCCGATTGAGCTTGAGCGCGGTGTGGGCGTCTTCGGTCACCGTCTCGGTGGCCACGCCGCCGACCTCTTCCAGCATGGTGCGCCGGATCACCGCGCAGGAGCCGCAGAAGAAGGTGGCGTTCCACAGGTCGTTGCCGTCCTGCACCAGCCCATAGAACAGTTCGCCCTCGTTGGGCACGGTGCGAAAGGTCTTGAGGTTCTTCTCGAAGGGATCCGGGGAAAAGAAGAAGTGCGGCGTCTGCAGCATGGCCAGCTGCGGATCCTTGAGGAACCAGCCCAGGCAGACCTGCAGGAAGGAGCGCGTCGGCACGTGGTCGGCATCGAAGATGGCGATGTACTCGCCATCGGTCACCTTGAGCGCTGCGTTGAGATTGCCGGCCTTGGCATGCTCGTTGTTCTCGCGCACCAGGTAGGAGACGCCAGCGGTCGCGCAGAAGTGGCGGAAGTCCTCGCGGCGGCCATCGTCGAGCACGTGCACCCGCAGCTTGTCGTGCGGCCAGTCGATGGCCTGGGCCGCCAGGATCGACAGCTTCACGATGCTCAGGGCTTCGTTGTAGGTGGGGATGAAGACGTCCACGGTGGGCCAGGCGGCCGGATCGGCCGGCAGCGGCACCGGTGTGCGGCGCAGCGGCCAGATGGTCTGCAGATAGCCGAACACCAGCACCGCCAGGGCATAGAGCTCGGCGGCCACCAGCCCGTAGCCGAGCACCATTTCCAGCGGCGTCTCGAAGCCCAGGGTGCTGGTCAGGCGCCAATAGAGGTAGCGCAGCGACGCCAGCAGCGACAAGAGGATCAGCGCGATCACCGGCAGCCGCCCGGGCAGCCGGCGCAGCAGCAGGGCCGCGACGAAGCAGCCGACGGCGAACAGCGCCTGCTCTTCCAGCGCCAGGGGTACGCTCACCAGCAGGGCGCCCAGCAGCGCGGCGGCCGTCCAGGCGAGCAGCTGCAGCCAGGCCGGCGCCACCGGCGTTGCGGGCGGGACGTCGGCACTGCGCGCCGCGCGGCGCTGGCGAACCTGATCCAGGCGGTCGAGAACGCTCATGGCTAGGAAGGCGCCGCGTAACGCAAGGCCGGTCGCAGCTCGCCGAGCAATTCCCGGCCCAACTCGGCGAGGCCGTGCGCCCAGGCGTCCTGGACGCTGGCCAACCCCTGGCCCAAGGCCAGTGCCTGCTCCAGGTCAGGACTTTCCGGCAGTACGCCGAGAAGGCGGTCGCCCCAGGAATGCGCCACGATGGCAGCGATGTCCTGACTCAGGGGACGTGCGGGATCGACCCGGTTGAGCAGGTGCAGCGGATGGACCTGGCCGGTGCAGTGCTGCCACTGGCGTTCGAGGCGCGGCAGACTGGCATAGCCGGTCGCATCCGCGGTCGTCACCCCGAGGACCCGGGTGGCCAGGGCCAGCGCCTGACGAGTCAAGGGCGTCGAGCCCGTGGGGCAGTCGAGGATCACCAGGGTGTCGGCCGGGACGTCGAGTGCCTGCAGGCGCCGCGTCAGCCACTGGGTGTCGGTGGCCAGCGCCCGTTCCAAAGCCTGCAGATCCAGGTCGTCGGGGGCGCCGAAGGGCACCAGGCGCAGGCGATCGTCCACCGCCAGGCAGGCGGAGAGCGGAGCCCTGATCGAGCCGGTGGTGGACGAGGCTTCCTGCAGCAACAGCGAAGACAGCACGTTCTGACTGTCCAGCTCCACCAGCAGCACCGCCTGGCCGCTGCGGCTCAGTGCCTGGGCCAGGCCTGCGGCGATGACCGTCTTGCCGGTCCCGCCCCGGGCCGAGGTCAGTGCCAGCACCGGACCGGCCAGTGCCGGTCGCGAGCGACTCAGCGCCTGATCCAGCGCAGCGACCGCCTGGCTGGCCTGGCGGCTGCTGTGCAGCTGCGCCAGCTCCCGCGACAGCGGCGGCAACTCGCCTGGCTCGGCCTGAACGACAGGCTCGGCAAGCGCCCTGACCGCTTCGACCGGTGCACGTGGGGACGGCAGCGGCGCAGCCGTCGAGACCGCCTCATGCAACTCCGCTTCGGGCGCCTCGAATTCCTGGTAGCGCTGGGGATCACCGCCGAAGGAGCGGAACAGATTGGCAATATCCAGCGAACGGACCATGGCTGATTCCGGGAGGTTGAGGGGCTGGGCGGATGCTTGACGTCAGATTAATGGCTAAAAGCCACCAGGCGTCATTTTTGCGAATACTGTCACGCGGGATTCGTGACGCACCAATTGAAAATGCGTATGCGGGCATTGCAGCGGAGCGAACGGATAGTTGCGCTATTCGCCCCTGTCTTGCGGCAATGGTTGGATGACCTCGACGCCCCGTCAACGCCATGTCTGGTGCGGTTCGGACGAAAGGCGCGGCCTGGGGATGGGGCGGTCGAAGCGACGACGAATGTGGGGATGAGCGGTCGTTTCGGCGGCGAAGGAAGGATGCCGCAGGGTAAGAAAAAGGCCCGCGGGTGCGGGCCTTTGTGCTTATTCCTCGTTGCGCGAACGGTAGGGCTGCGGCCGCGAGAGTTGCGGTCGGCCTTCCTGCTCTTCGAAGAAGTAGCGCAGATAGAGGTTGCCGTTGACGTCGCGCTCGTCCTGGGCATTGTCCATACCCAGACGGCCCCCCAGAGCGAACTGCCCGCTGAGGCGGTATTCGCCGTTGGCCGAGAGGCTGTAGGCCACGCCGGTCTTGCTCTTGCTGCCGTATTGGCCTTCGCCGGCGGCTTCCGCGGCCGCCTGCAGGGCGGCGTCGTCGGGATAGCGATCCGCAGCGTCCTGGCGAATGGTCTGCACGCCCAGCATGCCCTGCACCTGATAGGCCCAGAGATCGCCGCGCTGCGCCCACACCAGGGGCACGCCGATGGCGAAGTAGCGCTGTGGACTGAAGTAACCGCCATGGCCGTAGGTCAGGTGATTCTGGTTGTTGTCGTAGCCGATCGCGGTGGCCGAGAGGCCCACGGTGAACAGGCTGTCCGGGCCATTGCGCAGATAGTAGTAGACGCCGGTGCCGATCTCGAAGCGGTCGTTGTCCTTGACGTCATGGCCAGTCAGGCGATGGGCCGCGCCGTAGATGTAGGAGCCGTAGCGCCCGTCGTCGTATCTCAGCCGCGCCAGGCCGCCATTGGCGGTGACGCCGCCCCACTCCTGGCCGGTGCGCGGATCGCGGATGCCGCCGTAGGAGGCCAGGGAGTCGGTCACCGAACGCCGCGACACGCTCAGGGCATAGAGCAGGTTCTCGCTGAGGCTGCTCAGCGGGCGTTCCAGGGTCGCGCCGCCGACCACGGTGCTGTATCTCAGGCCCACCGGCGAGACGCCGATATCGCCCTTGAGGCCGCGCCCGGCGTCTTCCACGGCGATGGATGCCGCCACGCCGTTTTCCTTCTGGCTGCCCTCGCTGCTGCTGTCGTTGATTCGCGTCGGGGTGACACGCACGGCCAGGCGCTGGTCGCCGGCGGGGAAGGAGATCTCCAGCGGCGCGCTGACGGTGGTCTGACGCGAACTGCCGCTGGGATCGTAGCTGCGTACGCTCAGACCCTGGGTGATGCGGATGCTGCGCTCGCGCTGCAACTGGCCGAGGATCTGCTCGGTGGCCAGGCTGCTCGACAGGCTGCTGGTGGGCACCACGGACAGGTCGTTGAAGGGGTTGTTGGCAGCCTTCTGCGCCTGCAGCGGATCGCTCCAGGCGTAGTCGGCGCCGCCGGCGTTGCCACCCGCGGCGGCCGGAACGGCGGCCAGGGCGTCATCGCTGCGGGTCTGCCCGGGTAGGGTGGCGAAGGGATTGTCGCTGGCACCGGCGGCGCGGGCCGCGGATTCGCGATCCTTGCGCTCCACCTGTACCACCTGCTCCAGCAGGCCGGTCGCGGTACCGGCCATGCCGATGTCGCGATAGAGCAGGGCGGCGCGGCGCAGCACCTGGGGATCGCTCTGGCCGAGCTTGACCGCCTGATCCAGATACTGGCGGGCGGTGACGCTGTCCTGGGACTTGGCGGCGATCTCGGCGGCGCCCAGGTAGAGTTCGGCGTCCTTGGGCTGGTCGCTGAGCACGTCGCGATAGAGCTGGCGGGCCTTCTGGGTGTCGCCACTGGCCAGGTACATGCGCGCCAGGGCGGCCTGGGCGGCCTTGTCGTCGGGACGGGCCTTGAGCGCCGGGGCCAGGGTGTCGTAGGCGGCGGCCAGCTTGCCCTGATCGGTGAGGCGATCGGCCTGGCGGATGCGATAGCGGGCGAGGAGGTCGTCGTACTGTTGCTTCTCGCCACTGTCGAGTACCACGCCCTGCAGGTCGCGCAGGACGTTGCCCACGGTCTGGTCCTGGTTCAGCTGTAGCTGAATGCTGGCGTAGTGCAGCTGCATGGCGGGCGCCGGGCGGGTATCGCCGGAGATCATCGGCTTGAGCAGGGCCAGACCGTGTTCGGGATCGCCAGCGGTGGCGAAGGCCTCGGCCAGATCGCCGATCAGATCCGGATTGCGCCCGGCGCGGGCTTCCAGGCGCTGCATCAGGCTGCGCGCTTCCTCGCGGCGACCCTGCTTGGCCAGGGCCACGGTCTCGGCCAGTTGTTCGTTGAAGGTGATGCGCGCGGCCAGGGCGTTCATATCCGGCGAACGCTGCGCCTGGGGAATGCGCATCAGGGTCTGCATGGCGCGCGGGTATTCACCCAGCTCGTTGGACAGCAGGGCGCTGGCATAGAGCACCTCGGGGCGCTGGGCGCCATCCTTGACCAGACTGTCCACCAGATCGCGGGCGGCGCGCGGCCGGCCCTGACGGACCTCCAGGCGGGCCTGGGCCAGGCGCAGCCAGGGATCTTCCGGGGCTTCCTTGCGGGCCTGTTCCAGCAGGCGCGAGGCGCCCTGCAGATCGCCCCGCGCCTCGGCGGCTTCGGCCTCCTGCATGGCCTGGCCGGCGCGCAGGCGATCCAGGCCCTTGACCTGATTCTTGGCGCTGGGCTGCAGATTCTTGGTGAGTTGCAGGGCTTCTTCGGTGCGGCCCAGCTCGTTGAGCGCGGCGATGCGCCCATAGTAGGCGTCGACGTTGGCCGGCTCGCGCATCAGCACCTGGCGGTAGGTGGCCTCGGCCAGTTCCCATTGGCGCTTCTGGCTCTGGATGCCGGCGAGGAACAGCTGCGCCTCGACCGCTTCGGGCTTCAGCCGGATGGCTTCGACGCTGAGATCCCGCGCCTGGTCCAGCTCGCGCTTGTTCTCGGCCGCATGGGCGCGTTCCAGCAGGTGGTGGTAGCGCGCCTCGTCCAGCGCCGGCTGCCAGGTCTTACCGCCTTTCTGTACGGCCTGGGTCAGCAACTGCTCGGCATCGGTCCAGCGCTGCTGCGCCAGCCGGGCACTGCCCAGCTTGCCCAGGGCATCCGGATCCTGGGGCGTCTTCTTCAGCTGGGCTTCCAGCGCCTGGACGGCGGCCGCGGTCGGCGCGGCGTCGGCAGCGGCGGCCCAGGTCGCGTCGGCATGGATCAGCAGGGCGAGCAGACCAAGGGACAAGGTGAGGTGCTTGGGCATGGTTCTTTCCGTGAAGGCTGGTAGGCGTCGCTGCAGCACCTGGCGCAGAGCTGGAACGATTTCGGCTATTAGGGAATAGCTGAACGCAAGCTGAACGGCAAATACAGCCGCGGATGATTCCCGACAGGCCGTGGCGAGTCAACCAAATCGCGCAGGCGAATGCCATGGCCAAGCCCCTCGGCGCTGGCCGCGCAGGGCCCGGCGACGCTATACTCTGCGGCTTTCCCACCGTCTTTCGCAGGCCGCCGACCATGACCGAGTCCGTCTCCGCCTACATGACCCGTCTTGGCCAGGCTGCCCGTGCCGCGTCGCGGGTCCTTGCTCGTACGTCCACTGGCCAGAAGAACCTGGCGCTGAGCGCCATTGCGGATGCCTTGGGCGAAGATCGCGAGGCGTTGGTCGCAGCCAATGCCGAGGATGTCGTCGCGGCCACAGCAGCGGGACTCGAGCCGGCCTTGCTGGACCGGCTGACGCTGACGCCGGCACGGATCGACGCGATGATCAACGGTCTCAAACAGGTTGCCGCCTTGCCCGATCCCGTGGGCGCCGTTCGCGACCTGAGCGCTCGGCCTTCCGGTATCCAGATCGGCAAGATGCGCGTGCCGCTGGGGGTCATCGGCATCATCTATGAATCTCGTCCCAACGTGACGATCGATGCGGCCAGTCTCTGCCTGAAGTCGGGCAACGCGACCATCCTGCGCGGCGGCTCGGAAGCCATTCGCTCCAATCGCGCCATCGCGGCCTGCATTCAGAAGGGCCTGGCGAAGGTCGGATTGCCCGCCGCAGCGGTCCAGGTGGTGGAGACCACCGACCGGGCTGCCGTCGGCGCCCTGATCACCATGCCGGAGTTTGTCGACGTCATCGTGCCGCGGGGTGGCAAGAATCTGATCGAGCGCATCAGCAACGATGCCCGCGTCCCGGTGATCAAGCACCTCGACGGTATCTGCCACGTCTATGTCGACGAGGCGGCCGACCTTGCCAAGGCCGAGTCCATCGCCTTCAACGCCAAGTGCTACCGCTATGGCATCTGCGGTGCCATGGAAACGCTGCTGGTCGATGCCAAGGTGGCTGAAACCTTCCTGCCGGCCATGGCGCGCCGCTTCGAAGAGAAGGGCGTGGAACTGCGGGGCTGCGAGCGTACGCGTGACCTGATCCAGGCCCTGCCCGCCACCGAGGCCGACTGGTCCACCGAATACCTGGCACCCATTCTGTCGATCCGCATCGTCGAGGGTCTGGACGAGGCAATCGAGCATATCAACCACTACGGCTCCCATCACACCGATGCGATCGTGACGGAAAATCTCGGCCGTTCGCGACGCTTCCTCGCCGAAGTCGATTCCAGTTCGGTCATGGTCAATGCGCCGACCTGCTTCGCCGA
This sequence comes from Pseudomonas benzopyrenica, assembly GCF_036884265.1. Lineage (NCBI taxonomy): Bacteria > Pseudomonadati > Pseudomonadota > Gammaproteobacteria > Pseudomonadales > Pseudomonadaceae > Pseudomonas > Pseudomonas benzopyrenica. The sequence goes on from NZ_CP145723.1 coordinate 1,144,389, forward strand.
CGGCTTCGAATACGGCCTGGGCGCCGAGATCGGCATCTCCACTGACAAGCTGCACGCCCGCGGGCCGGTGGGCCTGGAAGGACTGACCAGCGAGAAATACGTGGTCTTCGGCGACGGTCACGTCCGCAGCTGATGAGCAGCCTGCCCACCCGCATCGGCTTGTTCGGCGGTACCTTCGATCCCGTGCACATCGGCCACCTGCGCGCGGCGCTGGAGGTGGCCGAAGCCTTGGCGCTGGACGAGCTACGGCTGATTCCCAGCGCCCGGCCGCCCCATCGCGAAGCGCCCAGCGTCTCCGCCGAGGATCGCCTAGCGATGGTGCGCCTGGCGGTGGCCGACGTCGCGACCCTGGTGGTCGATGACCGGGAACTGCGCCGGACGCGCCACTCCTATACCATAGAGACCCTGGAAAGCCTGCGCGCCGAACTCGGCGATGAGGTGCAGATGTTGCTCATGCTGGGCTGGGACGCCTTCTGCGGCCTGCCAGGCTGGCACCGCTGGCGCGAATTGCTGGAGCTGTGCCACATCCTGGTCCTGCAACGACCCGACGCCGACAGCGAGCCCTGCCAGGAATTGCGTGATTTCCTGGCGGCGCGCAGTCAGCCCGATCCCCAGGCCCTGAAGGGGCCGGGCGGGCAGATCACCTTTATCTGGCAGAACCCGCTCGCGGTGTCCGCCACCCAGATCCGCGGCCTCTTGGCTACCGGGAAGTCCATCCGCTTCCTGGTGCCCGATGCCGTGCTTGACTACATCCGGACGCACGGCCTCTATCCGGCGTCCTCCGAACCGAGGTAAGAGCTACACCATGCAAAGCGAACAACTCGTCCAGGTGGCCATCGCCGCCCTGGAAGACATGAAGGCGCAGGACATCATCTCCCTGGACGTCCGTGAGAAGACCAGCGTAACCGACATCATGGTCATCGCCAGCGGCACCTCCAGCCGCCACGTCAAGTCGCTGGCCGACAACGTGCTGGAAAAGGTCAAGCAGCAGGGCGTGCGTCCGCTGGGCAGCGAAGGCTTGGAAGGCGGCGAATGGGCGCTGCTGGACCTGGGCGACGTGGTCGTCCACGTGATGCTGCCGACCACCCGCGAGTTCTATGACCTCGAGCGCCTCTGGCGCGGTGCCGAGCAGAGCCGCGCCGCCCAAGGCGAATAAGTCCGGTGCGCCTGCGTCTCATCGCCGTCGGCTCGCGCATGCCGCGCTGGGTCGAGGAGGGCTGGCACGAGTACGTCAAGCGTCTACCGCCGGAACTGCCGCTGGAACTCGTCGAGATCCCACTGCAGACCCGCGGCAAGAACGCCGACGTCGCCCGGCTGATCCGCCAGGAGGGTGAGGCCATGCTGGCCAAGGTGCAGCCGGGCGAGCGCGTGGTGACCCTGGAGGTCACCGGCAAGCCCTGGAGCACCGAGCAACTGGCTGAAACACTCCAGCAGTGGCGCCTGGAGGCCCGGACCGTCAACCTCATGGTCGGCGGCCCCGAGGGCCTCGCGCCCGAGGTGCAGGCCCGCAGTGAACAGCGCTGGTCGCTCTCGCCGCTGACCCTGCCGCATCCGCTGGTGCGCATCCTCGTCGGTGAGCAGCTCTATCGCGCCTGGACCGTATTGGCCGGCCATCCGTATCACAAGTAGTCCGTACCTGCGATGTCGCAACCCATACGCCTCAAGGACCACGAGAAAGACGCCCAGCTCGTCCGCGCCCGCGTGACGATCGGGGCGGTGATCTTTCTCGCGCTCGCCTGCGTACTGGTGGCGCGCATGTACTACCTGCAGGTCATCCAGCACGACTACCATTCGACCCTGTCGGAAAACAACCGGGTCCATGTCCAGCCGATCCCGCCCACCCGGGGCCTGATCTACGACCGCAACGGCATCATCGTCGCCGACAACCGTCCCAGCTTCAGCCTGACCATCACCCGCGAGCGGGCCGACAACTGGCGGCAGACCCTCGATACCCTGGTGCAGGTCCTGGGCCTGACCGAGGAAGACCGCGAGCTGTTCGAGAAGCGCATGAAACAGGGCCGGCGTCCCTTCGAGCCGGTGCCGGTGCTGTTCGAGCTGACCGAGGAGCAGATCGCCAAGATCGCCGTCAATCAGTTCCGCCTGCCCGGGGTCGAGGTGACGGCGCAACTGGTGCGCCACTATCCCATGGGCGAGCACTTCGCCCATTCGGTGGGCTATGTCGGGCGGATCAACGAGCAGGAGCTCAAGCGCCTGGATCCGGTCAACTACAGCGGCACCCACCACATTGGCAAGACCGGCGTGGAGCGCTTCTACGAGCCCGAGCTGCACGGTGAGGTAGGCTACGAAGAGGTGGAGACCAATGCCCGCGGCCGGGTGCTGCGGGTGCTCAATCGCACCGACCCCAAGCCGGGCAAGGACATCGTCCTGACCATCGATTCGCGCCTGCAGGCCGCCGCCGAAGCCGCCCTGGGTGGGCGCCGTGGCGCCATCGTCGCCATCCAGCCCAAGACCGGCGAGGTGCTGGCCATGGTCAGCCAGCCGAGCTACGACCCCAATCCCTTCGTCACCGGGATCAGCTTCAAGGAATATTCCGAGCTACGCGACTCCATCGATCGCCCGCTCTACAACCGGGTGCTGCGTGGCCTCTATCCACCCGGTTCGACCATCAAGCCGGCGGTGGCCATCGCCGGTCTCGACAGCGGTGCCACCACGCCCCAGGCGCGGGTCTTCGATCCGGGCTACTACGAGTTGCCCAACTACGATCACAAGTACCGTAACTGGAACCATGGCGGCGACGGCTACGTGGATCTGGACATGGCGCTGATGAGATCCAACGACACCTACTTCTACGATCTCGCGCACAAGATCGGCATCGATCGGCTTTCCGAGTACATGGGCAAGTTCGGCCTCGGGCAAAAGGTCGCCCTGGACATGTTCGAAGAGGCACCGGGCCTGATGCCCTCGCGCCAGTGGAAGCGTGCCACCCGCCGCCAGGCCTGGTTCCCCGGCGAGACGCTGATCCTCGGTATCGGCCAGGGCTACATGCAGACCACGCCGCTGCAGCTGGCCCAGGTCACCACCCTGATCGCCAACCATGGCAAATGGATCCGCCCGCACCTGGCCAAGAGCCTCGATGGCCAGCCGCCGGTGGACAGCAATCCCATGCCCGACATCGAGCTCAAGGATCCCAGCTATTGGGATCGCGCCATCCACGGCATGGAAATGGTGGTGCAGAATCCCCGCGGCACCGCGCACAAGATCAACGTCGGTGCCCAGTACCGCATCGCCGGCAAGAGCGGCACGGCCCAGGTGGTCGCCATTCGCCAGAACGAAAAGTACAACTCGGCGGCGCTCAAGGAGCGGCATCGCGACCACGCCCTGTTCGTCGCCTTCGCCCCGGCCGACAATCCGCAGATCGCCGTGGCGGTGATGGTCGAGAACGGCGAGTCGGGCAGCGGCGTGGCCGCCCCGGTGGTGCGTCAGGTGCTCGACGCCTGGCTGCTCGATGAGCAGGGCCATCTCAAGGCCGAGTACGCCAAGCCGACCACCGCCGGGGCCACCGCCGCCGCGACCAAGGTGCAGCCATGAGTCTCGCTCCCAACTTCGATCGCACCATTCCCGAAGGGGACGTGATGAAGCGGCGGGCTACCCTGCTGCAGCGCCTGCACATCGACGGCCCTCTGCTGATCCTGCTGCTGATGCTGGGGGCGACCGGGCTGTTCGTCCTCTATTCCGCGGGCGGGCGTAATCTCGACCTGCTGTTCAAGCAGGCCAGCTCCTTTGGCCTCGGGCTGGTGGCCATGGCTGTCGTCGCCCAGCTCGAACCGCGCTTCATGGCGCGCTGGGTACCCCTGGGCTATGTGGTCGGCGTGGCCTTGCTGGTGGTGGTGGACGTCATGGGCCACAACGCCATGGGCGCGACCCGCTGGATCAACATTCCCGGGGTCATCCGCTTCCAGCCGTCGGAATTCATGAAGCTCTTGATGCCCATGATGATGGCCTGGTACCTGTCCAAGCGCAGTCTGCCGCCGAACTTCAAGCACAGCCTGATCAGCCTGTCGCTGGTGGTGGTGCCCTTCGTGCTGATCCTCGACCAGCCCGACCTCGGCACCGCCATGCTGGTGCTGGCCTCGGGCGGCTTCGTGCTGTTCGTAGGCGGCCTGCAGTGGCGCTGGCTGATCGGCGCGGTGAGCGCCGCGGTGCCCTTGGCGGTTGCCATGTGGTTCTTCGTGCTGCACGACTACCAGAAACGCCGCGTGCTGACCTTCCTCGATCCGGAAATGGATCCGCTGGGCGCCGGCTGGAACATCATCCAGTCCAAGGCCGCCATCGGCTCGGGCGGGGTGTTCGGCAAGGGCTGGCTGCTGGGTACCCAGTCTCATCTGGATTTTTTGCCGGAAAGTCACACGGACTTTATCATTGCCGTCCTCGGCGAAGAGTTCGGCATGGTCGGTGTCTGCCTGCTGCTGGTGCTCTATCTGCTGCTCATCGGTCGCGGCCTGACCATCACCGTGCAGGCCCAGACGTTGTTCGGCAAATTGCTCGCCGGCGGCGTGACCATGACCTTCTTCGTCTATGTCTTCGTCAACATCGGCATGGTCAGCGGCCTCCTGCCCGTGGTGGGTGTCCCGCTGCCATTCATCAGTTATGGCGGCACCTCGGTGGTCACCTTGCTCACCGGGTTCGGAGTTTTGATGTCGATCCACACGCACCGCAAGTGGATCGCCCAGGTTTAACACGCAACAAAGAAGGGTTAGATGCCGACAATGGGATGGATGCGTCGCTGCTTGCAGAGCCTCGGGCTCGCCACGGCGATGGGCGTGACGACCGGTGTCGTCGCGGGTGACTACGACACGGCACCGCTGACGCGCGACTTCATCGCCGAGATGAGTCAGAGCTATGGCTTCGCCCCGGAACAGTTGCAGGCGCTGTTCGGCGAAGTCGAGCGCAAGCAGGCCATCCTCGACGCCATCTCGCGACCGGCCGAGCGGGTCAAGCCCTGGAGCGAATACCGCCCCATCTTCATCACTGATAGGCGCATCGCCCAGGGCGTCGACTTCTGGAAGACCCACGAAGAGGCGCTGGCCCGCGCCGAGCGCGAATACGACGTGCCGGCCCAGTTCATCGTCGCCATCATCGGCGTGGAAACCTTCTACGGTCGCAATACCGGCAACTACCGGGTGCTGGATGCGCTCTCGACCCTGGCCTTCGACTATCCGCCGCGCGCGCCCTTCTTCCGCAGCCAGCTGCGTGAGTTCCTGCTGCTCGCCCGCGAGCAGCAGGTCGATCCGCTCAGCCTGACCGGTTCCTATGCCGGGGCCATGGGCCTACCGCAATTCATGCCGGGCAGCTTCCGCGCCTATGCGGTGGACTTCGATGGCGACGGCCACATCAACATCTGGTCCGATCCCACCGACGCCATCGGCAGCGTGGCCAACTACTTCAAGCGCCACGGCTGGTCCGGCCGCGGGCCGACCGCCATTCGCGCCCAGGTCAGCGGCGAGCGGGTGGAGGAGGGCGTGGTGGCCGGGATCGAGCCGGTCAAGAGCGTCGCCGAGCTGCGCGCCCTGGGCTGGAACGCTCAAGACCCTGCCCTGCGTGACGATTTGCGTGTAACCTCGTTCCGCCTCGACGGAGACAAGGGACCGGAGTACTGGATGGGCCTGCCCAATTTCTACGCCATTACCCGATACAACCGCAGCGTCATGTACGCCATGGCGGTGACCGATCTGGCGAACGCCATCGCCGAGCGCCATGCCGCGGAGGGTGCCAAGCCGTGATGCGTCTGACTGCCCTGGCGCGCCTGGCCGGCTGCCTGGGTCTCGGCCTGTTGCTGGTGAGTTGTTCCAGCCAGGCGCCCAAGCCGACCAGCAAGGGTGTGGCCGGGCCGGGTGGCTACCTGCGTCCGCACCGTGACGGTGCGCCCTGGTGGGACGTGGACGTCAGCCGCATTCCTGACGCCGTGCCCATGCCCTACAACGGGCCGCTGAAGAACAATCCCTACACCGTGCTGGGCAAGACCTATTTCCCGCTGACCGACTCGCGCAACTACCGCGTGACCGGCACCGCCTCCTGGTACGGCACCAAGTTCCACGGCCAGGCCACCGCCAACGGCGAGACCTACGATCTCTACGGCATGACCGCGGCGCACAAGACCCTGCCGCTGCCCAGCTACGTGCGGGTCACCAATCTGGACAACGGCCGCAGCGTCATCCTGCGCGTCAACGACCGCGGACCTTTCTATTCCGACCGGGTCATCGACCTGTCCTTCGCCGCCGCCAAGAAGCTCGGCTATGCCGAGATCGGCACCGCCCGGGTCAGCGTCGAAGGCATCGATCCGCAGCAGTACTGGGCCCAGCGCGGTCAGGCGGTGCCCATGGTGCTGGCCCAGCCGCGCCAGGCGCCGGTGGCCCAGAAGACCACCGAGACCCAGACCTTCGGCGCCATCGAGACCTATACGCCACCGGTCAACCAGCACGCCGAGCCGGTGACGCCCGCGGCCGTCGACGCAAAAAAAAACGTTTCTGCCCCAGCCGCTGGGCTCTATCTGCAGGTGGCGGCCTTCGCCAATCCGGACGCTGCGGAATTGCTCAAGGACAAGCTCAGCGACCTGACCGGTGCCCCGGTGTTCATCAGTTCGACGGTGCGCAACCAGCAGACCTTGCATCGGGTCCGCCTCGGACCGGTCCAGCCGGCTGAGGTCCCCCAGCTCCAGAACAGCGTACGCGTGGCCCGCTTGGGTCAGGCGTCTCTCGTGCAACCGGATTGAAGCAGGGATGCTTCATGACGCCCAGTCGCCGGCCCCGGCCGTCGTGATCCCCCTCGCGGGGATCGACGTGGACCGTGCGGTCTGGGTCCGCTGCTCCTGCCATACCCCAACCTTTCAGAGATTCGGATGACAATCGCAAAACTCGCTCGACGCCTGCTCCTCCTAGTAACGATCGCCTGTGTCCCGGCCGTCTGGGCGGCCGAGACCATGGTCCCGGCGGCGCCCCAGCTGGCCGCCAAGGCCTGGATTCTCATGGACGCCAACAGCGGCGCCGTGCTCACCGAATCCAACTCCGACCAGCGCCTGCCGCCGGCCAGCCTGACCAAGCTGATGACCGCCTACATCGCCACCCTGGAAATCAACCGGGGTCGCATCAAGGAATCGGACATGGTCACCGTCAGCGAGCACGCCTGGCGTACCGGCGGTTCACGGATGTTCATCAAGGTCGGCACCCAGGTGTCGGTCGGTGACCTGCTGCACGGCATCATCATCCAGTCCGGCAACGACGCCAGCGTCGCCCTGGCCGAGCACATCGCCGGCAGCGAAGACGCCTTCGCCGACATGATGAACACCACCGCGCAGAAGCTGGGCATGCAGAACACCCACTTCATGGACGCCACCGGCCTGCCGGATCCGAACCACTATTCCTCGGCCCATGACATGGCCATCCTGGCGCGCGCCATCATCAACGCCGATGCCCAGCACTACGCCATCTACTCCCAGAAGGAATTCTTCTGGAACAACATCAAGCAGCCCAACCGCAACCTGCTGCTGTGGCGCGACAAGACCGTCGACGGCCTGAAGACCGGCCACACCGACGAAGCCGGCTACTGCCTGGTGGCCTCGGCCGTTCGCGATGGCATGCGCCTGGTCGCCGTGGTGTTCGGCACCAACAGCGAACAGGCCCGTGCCGCCGAGACCCAGAAGCTGCTGACCTACGGCTTCCGCTTCTTCGAGACCCAGTCCTTCTACAAGAAGGGCACCGAACTGGCCAAGGCGCCGGTGTGGAAGGGCGACGCTCGTGAGGTCCAGGCCGGTCTGGCCAACGACCTGACCATGACCCTGCCGCGTGGCCAGGCCAAGAAGCTGCATGCCGAGATGGTGCTCAATCCGCAGCTGACCGCTCCCATCGCCCAGGGCCAGGTGATCGGCAAGGTCGAGGTTAAGCTGGATGACAAGGTGGTGCACACCGCCGACCTGGTCGCCTTGCAGCCGGTCGAGGAGGGTGGCCTCTTCCGTCGCCTGTGGGATAGCATTCGCCTGTTCTTCTACGGATTGTTCAACTGATCCGTTGTCCTGGAAAGGCCCGCGCTCGCGGGCCTTTCACCCCCTGCCGACCGTGATCGGCCTGGAAGTCCGCATGACCGAAGACGTACAACCCCCCAAGATCGAATTTCCCTGCCCGCGCTATCCCATCAAGGTGATCGGCGATGCCGGTGCCGATTTCGCCGAGCTGGTGCTCGACATCGTCCAGCGCCACGCGCCGGACCTGGATCGCGGCACCCTGGTGAGCCGTGACAGCCGCAACGGCCGCTTCCTCTCGGTGCAGGTGCTCATCACCGCCACCGGCGTGGACCAGCTGCAGGCCATCCACCAGGACCTGCGCGCCACCGGCCGCGTGCACATGGTGATCTGATGATGGCTTCCGCCCCGGCCAGCCTGGGCGTGCGCCGCTGGGGCCTGCGGCCCTACGCGGCGACCCTGGAGGCCATGCGTCGCTTCACCGACGAGCGCGGCCCGGCCACCCCCGACGAACTCTGGCTGCTGCAGCACCCTGCGGTCTTCACCCAGGGGCAGGCCGGCAAGCCCGAGCACCTACTCGCCGTGGGCGACATTCCGGTGGTGCAGGTCGATCGCGGCGGCCAGGTCACGTACCATGGACCCGGTCAGCTCATCGCCTATGTGCTGCTGGATGTTCGCCGCAAGGGCCTGGGCGTGCGAGAATTGGTCAGCGCCATGGAAGACAGCCTGATCGCGCTGCTCGCCGACTGGGGTGTGCAGGCCGCTGCCCGGGCCGATGCGCCAGGCGTCTATGTGGATGGCGCCAAGATCGCCTCCCTGGGCCTGCGCATCCGCAATGGCCGGTCCTTCCACGGCCTGGCGCTCAACGTTGACATGGATCTGGCACCCTTCCGCCGGATCAACCCCTGCGGTTATGCCGGCCTGGCCATGACCCAGCTCCGCGATCTGGTGACCGGGCCACTAGCTTTCGACGAGGTCCGCGAGTCTCTGGTCCGTCACCTGAGTCTGCGCCTGGGCTACCCCGAACCGATCACCCTGGAATCGGATTGACATGACCACTACAGTACAAGACAGCGTCCAGACCCTTACCCCGCCCGCCCGCCCCAACAAGGTGGAAGCCGGCGTCAAGTTGCGCGGCGCCGAAAAGGTCGCGCGCATCCCGGTAAAGATCATTCCCACCGAGGAGCTGCCGCGCAAGCCGGACTGGATCCGCGTACGCATCCCGGTCACCCCCGAGGTCGAGCGCATCAAGCAGCTGCTGCGCAAGCACAAGCTGCACAGTGTCTGCGAAGAGGCCTCCTGCCCGAACCTGGGCGAGTGCTTCTCCGGTGGCACGGCCACCTTCATGATCATGGGTGACATCTGCACCCGTCGCTGCCCCTTCTGCGACGTCGGCCACGGCCGGCCGAAGCCGCTGGACGTGGACGAGCCGAAGAACCTGGCGGTGGCCATCGCCGACCTGGGCCTCAAGTACGTGGTGATCACCTCGGTGGACCGCGACGACCTGCGCGACGGCGGTGCCCAGCACTTCGTCGACTGCCTGCGCGAGATCCGCAAGCTGACCCCCGGCATTCAGCTGGAGACCCTGGTGCCCGACTACCGCGGCCGCATGGACGTTGCCCTGGCGATCACCGAGCAGGAGCCGCCGGATGTCTTCAACCACAACCTGGAGACCGTCCCGCGCCTGTACAAGGCCGCGCGCCCGGGTTCGGATTTCGAGTGGTCGCTGGACCTGCTGCAGAACTTCAAGAAGCGCGTGCCCCACGTGCCGACCAAGTCCGGCCTGATGCTGGGTCTGGGCGAGACCGACGAGGAAGTCATCGAGGTCATGCAGCGCATGCGCGAGCACGAGATCGACATGCTGACCCTCGGCCAGTACCTGCAGCCCTCGCGCAACCACCTGCCGGTGCAGCGCTTCGTCCACCCGGATACCTTCGCCTGGTATGCCGAAGAAGGCGCCAAGATGGGCTTCAAGAACGTCGCGTCCGGTCCGCTGGTACGCTCGTCCTACCACGCCGACCAGCAGGCCCACGGCACCAAGATCAACTGATCCTGGCGTCGTCATGGAAAAGGGCAGCCCAGTGGCTGCCCTTTTCCATTGCGGAGATGAACCCCTCACCCCGACCCTCTCCCTTTGGGAGAGGGTCGGGGTGAGAGCGCGCGCCGTCAGCCGCGCAGCACGCCATCCACCAGCGCCTTGGCTTCTTCCTGGATGCGACCCAGGTGGGCTTCGCCCTCGAAGCTCTCGGCGTAGATCTTGTAGACGTCCTCGGTACCCGAAGGACGGGCGGCGAACCAGCCGTTCTCGGTGACTACCTTGAGGCCACCGATGGCGGCGCCATTGCCGGGGGCTTCGGTAAGGATGGCGGTGATCGGCTGGCCGGCCAGCTCCTTGGCGGTGACCTGGGCGGCGGACAGCTTGCCGAGACGGGCCTTCTGCTCGCGGTCGGCGGCAGCGTCGATGCGCTGGTAGACCGGTGCGCCGAAGCGCTCGGTCAGGGCCTGGTAGCGCTCGCCCGGGTCCTTGCCGGTCACGGCGGTGATCTCCGCGGCCAGCAGGCCGAGGATGAGGCCGTCCTTGTCGGTGGACCAGGCGCCGCCGGCCTTGCGCAGGAAGGACGCGCCGGCGGATTCCTCGCCACCGAAGCCCAGGCTGCCATCCAGCAGGCCATCGACGAACCACTTGAAGCCCACCGGCACTTCCACCACCTGGCGGCCAATGCCCTGGGCCACGCGGTCGATCATCGACGAAGACACCAGGGTCTTGCCGATGCCGGCCTGCTGGCTCCACTGCGGACGATGGGTGAAGAGGTATTCGATGGCCACCGCCAGGTAGTGGTTGGGATTGAGCAGGCCCACCGAGCGGGCGACGATGCCGTGGCGGTCGTGATCGGTGTCGCAGGCGAAGGAGACGTCGAATCTGTCCTTGTTCTCGATCAGGCCGGCCATGGCGTGGGGCGAGCTGCAGTCCATGCGGATCTTGCCGTCCCAGTCCAGGCGCATGAAGCGGAAGGTCTGATCGACACGGGTCGACAGCACTTCCAGCGGCAGGCCATAGCGCTCGGCGATGCGCGGCCAGTAGTGCACCCCGGCGCCGCCGAGGGGATCGACGCCAAAGGTCAGGCCGGAGCCACGGATGGCGTCCAGGTCGATGACCTGGCCCAGCCCGCTGACATAGCGGTCGAGGAAATCGAATCTCTGGGTAGTGGCAGCCTTGAGCGCCTGGCGGTAATCCATCCGCTTGACACCTTCCAGACCGTTCGCCAGCAGGGCATTGGCACGGTCCTGAATCCATTTGGTGACGTTGGTGTCGGCCGGGCCGCCATTGGTGGGGTTGTACTTGAAACCGCCATCGGCCGGCGGGTTGTGCGACGGGGTGATGACGATGCCATCGGCCAGGCCCGAGCTGCGGCCGGCGTTGTATTCGAGGATGGCGTTGGACAGCGCCGGGGTGGGGGTGTAACCCGGTTCGCCGTTGGTCTCGGCGCAGCCGGCGTCGATACGGACGTCCACGCCGTTGGCGGCCAGGACTTCCAGGGCGGAGATGAAGGCCGGCTCGGACAGCGCATGGGTGTCCATGCCCATGAACAGCGGACCGTCGACGCCCTGAGCCTGGCGGTATTCGCAGATGGCCTGGGTGATGGCGAGGATGTGCCACTCGTTGAAGCTGCGCTTGAGCGAGGAACCGCGGTGCCCGGAGGTGCCGAAGGCCACCTGCTGACCCGGATCGCTGGGGTCGGGGCGATCGCTGTAGTAGCGTGCCACCAGGCGCGGCAGATGGGTCAGGTTGTTCTCGTCGGGGAGGCGTCCTGCATTGGGAGCGAGCGTCATGAAAGCGTCCTGTATACGTCGGGAAAGGGCAACGGTCGGGCAAGGGGGCCGGGTCTGAAGGCTAACCGCTGTGCGGCGACCGTTCAGCTACGCCCATAGACCGTGACGCCCGCCGAAGGTGCAGCCTACACCGGCTGGGCCAGGCTGCACTGTGATGACGGGCTCAGCCAAGATAGCCCAGGCGCAGCAGATAATGCAGGACGGCGTAGGCACCCAACAGCAGCAACCCCCCAAAGAACAGCCGGCGGAACAACTGCTCGTCGAGTCCTTGACGCACGCGCTGGCCCACCCACATGCCCAGGAGGGCCGGCAGCAGCAGCAGGCTGGAGGCGCCCAGGCGTTCTATGGCCAGCGCGTCCTGCCACCAGAGGCCGATCAGCAGCGCCAGGGAGGCCACGGTGAAGGTCAGGCCCAAGGCCTCGATCAGCCGTTCCTTGTCCAGGGCCAGGCTTTGCAGGTAGGGCACCGCCGGCAGTACGAAGATCCCGGTCATGCCGGTGATCAGACCGGTGACGAAGCCCACCAGGGGCGCGATCTTGCCCTCGTGGCGGCCCGGCACGGGCGGCCGCCAGCCGGTCCAGCCGATCAGGCCATAGGCGACCAGCACCGCACCGAGCGCGGCGGCGAGTCCGGCGCTATCGCTCCCGGTCAGCAGCGGGATGCTGAGCAGGGTACCCGGCACCAGTGCCAGTTGCAGCAGCAACAGGCGTTTGACGCTCTGCCAGGGCGCGGGGCCGGCGCAGAATTGCCAGACATTGGTGAGCAGGGACGGGATCAACAGCAGGGCAGCGGCTTCGGCCGGGGTCATCAGCAGCGCCAGCAGACTCATGGCGACGGTGGGCAGGCCCAGGCCGAGCACACCCTTGGTCAGTCCCGCCAGCACGAAGATCAGGATACAGAGCAGCAGGGTCATGGTCGTCTCCTCGGGTGGAGGCGTTACCATGGGCTCCAGGACCCTGGGTGAGAAGCCGGGATTGGCGAAGGCTGCCTAAGGTCCATACAGAGGCTTTGAGGCGATGCGCTACGACCTGCTCGACCTGCGGCTGTTCCTCCATGTCGTGGAAGCGCGCAGCATCACCCTGGGCGCCGAACGGAGCCACCTAGCGTTGCCCTCGGCCAGTGCCCGCATCAAGGCCCTGGAAGACAGCCTGGGCACGCCGCTCCTGGTTCGTCATGCGCGTGGCGTGCGTCCCACACCGGCCGGCCTGACCCTGGAGCGCCATGCCCGGGCGATCCTGCTGCGGTTGGACGAGATGGCCCAGGATCTTGCCGGCGCGGTGGCCAGCAGCCGCACGCGGGTGCGTTTGTTGGCGAATGGCGCCGCGCTGATGGAGCACCTCGATGAGCCCCTGGCGGTTTTCCTCCAGGCGCAGCCCAGGGTGGATGTGGAAGTCGAGGAATTGCCGAGTTCGCGCATCGTACCGGCGCTCCGCGAAGGCCGTGCCGACCTGGGCCTCTTCGTCGCGGCGCCGGAGGTGGAAGGGCTGCACGTCCGGCCCTTCCGGGCGGACCCCCTGGTGCTGGTCGCAGCACCGGGACGCGTACCGCTGGCCACGGGTGAGGCGATCGAGTTCGCGCGGTTGCTCGAACAGCCCTTCGTCGGTCTGTCGCGTGGCAATGCCTTGCAGCTGCATGTGGAAGCCCAGGCGGCGCAGTGGGGGCGGGAGCTGGCGATCCGTATCCGGGTGCCGAGTCCGGCCCAAGCCTGTGCCCTGGTCGCCCGGGACCTGGGCGTGGCCATCCTGCCCGCGGCGAGTCTGGTCCAGGCGGAAAAGAGATGGGTACTGGCCAGCCATCCGCTGAGCGATGCCTGGGCGCGTCGGGAGCTGGTGGTGGGCTGTCGGGATTTCGCCGAACTGTCGCCAGCGGCAACGGCCCTGCTGGCGGTGCTGGTGGGAGAGGCGCGCTACGCCTGACGCTCGACGACCCGCTCCTGGCTGAGGTACGGGTCGTCGAAGGCCTCAGCCGCGCAGTTTTTCCAGCAGCTGGTGATTGGGATAGCCGTCGGCGGGCCAGCCCTGGGATTGCTGGTAGGCGCGGATGGCCTTGCGGGTGTTGGCGCCGATGATACCGTCGGCACTGCCCGGGTCCAGCCCCAGGGCAGCCAGGCGCTGCTGCAGTTCGACCCGCTCGCTACGGCTCAACGGCAGGTCATCGGTGGGCCAGTTGCCGGCGATCTGGCCGGCGTCGCGATAGCGCTCCGAGAGCAGCGCCACGCCCAGGGCATAGGAGCTGGAGTTGTTGTATCTGAGGATGGTGCGGAAGTTGTTGAACACCAGGAAGGCCGGACCGCGATGGCCGGCGGGCAGCAGCAGCGAGGCGCTGTCGCTGGGCTGGGCGGCCGGTTGCGGCAGGCCGAGGCCCTGGATGCCCAGGGCGTTCCACTCGGCCAGGCTCTTGCGCACGCCCATGTCGGCCAGGCTGTAGTCGAAGTTGGCCGGGACCCGGACCTCGTAGCCCCAGGGCTTGCCGTCCTGCCAGCCGGAGGCCTTGAGGTAGTTGGCGGTAGAGGCCAGGGCGTCGGCGGTGGAGCCCCAGATGTCGCGGCGACCGTCGCCGTCGAAGTCCACCGCGTACTGGTCGTAGGTGGTGGGAATGAACTGGGTCTGGCCCATGGCGCCGGCCCAGGAGCCGATCATGCGGTCGGCGGTGACGTCGCCGTGCTGCAGGATGCCAAGGGCGGCGATGAGCTGGTCCTGGGCGAAGTCCGGGCGGCGACCTTCATAGGCGAGGGTAGCCAGAGAGCGGATGACGCCCTTGTTGCCCATGTTGTTGCCGTAGTTGCTTTCCATGCCCCAGAAGGCCACCAGGCGCGCTGGCTCGATGCCGTAGCGGGCTTCCAGGGAGGCCAGCAGCCCGGCCTGCTGGATCAGCAGGCTCTTGCCGTTGCGCACCCGCAGGGGCGAGACGGCGGATTCCAGGTACTCCCAGACCGGCTTGGTGAATTCCGGCTGGCTGCGATCGGCGGCGATCACCGCCGGATCGGGTTGCACGCCGGCAAAGGCCTGGTCGAAGGTAGCGGCCGAGATGCCCCGGCCCAGGGCCAGGGTACGAAAGCGACTGCGCCATTGCTCGAAGCTCTCATCCGGTTGCGGCAGGGCCTCGGCCGCCGAGGCGGGGGCATTGGCCGCGGGTGCGGGTTTGGACGAGGCGGGTGAAGAGGGCGCCGCGGTGGGCGTCGTCTGGGTCTGGGCGCAGGCGGCCAGGGCGGCGGTCAGCAGGGTGACCAGGGTTCCGGCGAGGAGGCCGCCGGTCTTGAATCCGCGGGTTTTCCCGAATTGCATCTGTCTCCACCGGACGTCTAGGCAGGAAGGCTCACCTTAGCACGGCCCGGGTCCTGACGTCTGTCAGGCGTCTGAGCGCGGCTTTCAGGCGGCCAGAAAGACCGAAGCCTTCTCGTCTTGCAACGAGAAGGCTTCGCGGCGGTAGCTGCCTTTGCCCTTGGCGGGCTTTTCCTGGCGGGCGCGATAACGGGGATCGCTGACGAGGACCTTGGCCTTGTTGGGGCCGCGGCTGTATTTCTTGGCCATGAGTGCGTGCTCCGAGGGGTGGGGACTCCCCCTTGATGGGGGCACGCCAGTCTATTGCAAGGGCCGGCCATTACAAGCGCCGGCCAGCGCTAGGACCTGGGCAGGGCCAGTCGCTTGCCGGCGAGCGTCAGGGCCAGGCTGGCCAGCGTCAGCCAGACCTCGCCGGGCGCCTGGCCCTTGATCTGTTCGTCGGCGACCTGGGCCTCGCGCAGCAGGGCTTCCAGGCGGCGGGCGCCCTGGCGCTGCAGGGCGCGGCTGACCAGGGGGCGACGCTTGTCCCACACCGGCGGCTTGACCTGGGTGAAGGCGCGCTCCAGGGGCGTACCGCTTTCCTGCAGATGGGCCAGGTTGGCCAGCAGCCGCAGTTCCCGGGCCAGGGCCCAGAGCACCACGGCCGCCTCCACGCCTTCGCCACGCAGGCCTTCGAGAATGCGCAGGGCGTGCTCCGCATCGCCGGCCAGGGCGGCATCCAGCAGGCCGAAGACGTCGTAGCGGGCACTGTCGGCCACTGAGGCACGTACGGTCTCGGCGTCCACCTGGGAGCCTTCGATGAGCAGGCGGAGCTTTTCGATCTCCTGGGCGGCGGCCAGCAGATTGCCTTCCACCCGCTCGGCGATCAGTTCGACCGCTTCGGGGGTGGCGGCCAGCCCCAGGCGCGACAGGCGCTGGTTGATCCACTGCGGCAACTGCGCCAGTTCCACCGGCCAGATCTGCACGAATTGCGCCTGCGGGTGCTCCAGCAGGGCCTTGGCCCACTTGGTCTTCTGGGCGGCGGCGTCGAGGCGCGGCAGGCTGATCAGCAGCAGGGTGTCCTCGGCCGGGCGGGCGAGGTAGTCGAGCAAGGCAGCGGAGCCCTTGTCGCCGGGCTTGCCGGTGGGCAGGCGCAATTCGAGGATGCGCTTCTGGGCGAACAGCGAGAGGCTGGCGCCGGCCTCGTAGAGACGACCCCAGTCGAAGCCGGCATCGACGTCGAAGACCTCGCGCTCGTCGAAGCCCTGGGCGCGGGCCGCGCCGCGAATGGCATCGCTGGCTTCCTGGCAGAGCAGGGGCT
Organism: Pseudomonas benzopyrenica; assembly: GCF_036884265.1. Lineage (NCBI taxonomy): Bacteria > Pseudomonadati > Pseudomonadota > Gammaproteobacteria > Pseudomonadales > Pseudomonadaceae > Pseudomonas > Pseudomonas benzopyrenica. The sequence continues at coordinate 1,160,773 of NZ_CP145723.1, forward strand.
CATCGCCGCTGACGGCATAGACGGCGGCCAGCGAGCCCTGGAGCTGCTTGCCCAGCTGATTGGCGTTGAGTTTCATGCTGAACCGGAAGGGCAAACCGGAGCCTTGCGGCTCCGGCTGCGGCGCTTAGCGCGCGGGGGTGGGGATGTCGATCGGCGACTGCTGCGGCGGGGCGGACTCGCGGGCGCGGCGGTCGGCTTCGGCCTTGGCGGCGGCGCGGGCATCGGCGTCGCGCTGCAGCTTGTCCAGGCGCTCCGGCGTCAGGGCCTGCAGGCGGGCGGCCAGCTGCTGCACCAGTTCGCGACGCATTTCGCGACGCAGCTGGTCCTTCTGCTGTTCGGAACCGACGATGTTGTTCTGGTCGGTCACGTAGTAGCGCTGGGTTTCCAGATAGTCGCTGACCAGCACCGCCTGGTTCTTGCCGATGATGGTGTAGGGCTGACGGGTGGTCAGCTCGACCTCGGCACTGCGTGCGCCGCTGGTGTAGCTGGCGGTGCGCTCGCTCTGGGCTTCGCCACCCAGATCCAGGGTGTAGGGCGCGCCCGAGGTGATCCGCACATGGGCGTCCTCGAGCATGTCGCGTACGTCCTTGACGGTCTGGCCATAGGCGTCGCGCGCCGTCAGGTTCAGCTCGTTCACGGTCAGGCGGGTTTCGCCGGTGCCACGCAGCTGGAAGCCGCAGGCGGTCAGCAGGGTCGCCAGGCCGACTACCGCAAGGCCGGGGAGAATCCTTTTCTTCATCTGTTGTCTGCTCCGTTCGCGTGTCTTAGTTGGCGACGATGTTGACCAGTTTACCCGGGACCACGACGACCTTGCGGATGGTCAGGCCCTCGGTGAAGCGTGCCACGTTCTCGTTGGCGCGGGCGGCGGCCTCGATGGCCTCGCGGCTGGCATCGGCCGGTACTTCGATCTGGCCGCGCAGCTTGCCGTTCACCTGGATGACGATCTGCAGACTGTCCTGCACCAGGGCGCTTTCGTCCACCTGCGGCCAGCGGGCGTCGATGACCGCATCGCTGTGGCCCAGCTGCTGCCAGAGACCGTGGGCGATGTGCGGGGTGATGGGGGCCAGCAGCAGGGTGACGGCCTCCAGGCCTTCCTGCAGCAGACGGCGATCGGTGTCGCTGTCCTGGGCAGCCTTTTCCAGCACATTCATCAGGGTCATGACCGCGGCGATGGCGGTGTTGAACTTGTGATGCTGACCGATATCCTGGCTGGCCTGGCGGATGGCCAGGTGGATGGCGCGGCGCACCTCCTTCTGGGCCGGCGACAGCTCGCCAAGGGCGTCGGCGCTCGGCAGGCCCTGGGTGACGTGGGCCTGGGCCAGACGCCAGACGCGGCGCAGGAAGCGGCTGGCGCCCTCGACGCCGGAATCGGACCATTCCAGACTCATGTCCGGCGGCGAGGCGAACATCATGAACAGCCGGCAGGTATCGGCACCGTACTGGTCGATCATCGCCTGGGGATCGACGCCGTTGTTCTTCGACTTGGACATCTTCTCGACGCCGCCGATTTCCACCGGCTGGCCGTCGCTCTTCAGGCGCGCGCCGATCACCTTGGCCTTGGCATCGCGCTCCACCTCGACATCGGCCGGGTTGAACCAGTCCTTGCTGCCGTTGGGCAGGGTGCGGTAGTAGGTCTCGGCCACCACCATGCCCTGGGTCAGCAGATTCTCGAAGGGCTCGTCGGAATCGATCAGGCCCTGGTCGCGCATCAGCTTGTGGAAGAAGCGCGAATAAAGTAGGTGCAGGATGGCGTGCTCGATGCCGCCGATGTACTGGTCGACGGGCAGCCAGTAGTTGGCTTCTTCCTTGTCCAGCATGCCGCCGGTGAAGTTCGGCGAGGCATAGCGGGCGAAATACCAGGAGCTTTCGACGAAGGTATCCATGGTGTCGGTTTCACGCCGGGCCGGCTGGCCATTGCGCGGATCGACGGTCTCATAGAACTCGGGCATGCGCGCCAGGGGCGAGCCGGCGCCGTCCGGCACCACGTCTTCGGGCAGCACCACCGGCAGCAGGTCGGCCGGCACCGGGATGTCGATGCCATCTTCGCCGTGGATGATCGGGATCGGGCAGCCCCAATAGCGCTGGCGGCTGATGCCCCAGTCGCGCAGGCGGAACTGGGTGCGCGGCTGACCCAGGCCCTTGGCCTGCAGATCGGCGCCGATGGCGTCGAAGGCGGCGTCGTAGCTCAGGTTGTCGTAGGCGCCGGAATTGATCAGGAAGCCTTCCTTGCTGCCGTACCAGTCCTTCCACTGCACCGGGTCGAACTGGTAGCGCTCGTATTCCGCGGGGCTGTAGTCGTCCGGATTGGCCAGCACGCGGGTGGCCTCGGCGGTATCCACCACCTGGACGATGGGCAACTGGTACTTGTTGGCGAATTCGAAGTCACGCTCGTCGTGACCGGGCACGGCCATGACCGCGCCGTCGCCATAGTGCATCAGCACATAGTTGGCGACCCACACCGGCAGGCGGGCGTCGGTCAGCGGATGGCGGACGAACAGGCCGGTGTCCAGGCCCTTCTTCTCCTGGGTGGCGATGTCGGCTTCGGCGACGCCGCCGCGCTTGCACTCGTCAATGAAGGCTTGCAGCTCGGCATTGCCCTGGGCGGCCTGGGTGGCCAGCGGGTGTTCCGCGGCCACGGCGACATAGGTGGCGCCGAGCAGGGTGTCGGGGCGGGTAGTGAAGACCTTCAGGGTGCCTTCGGCGCCGATGCTGTCCTGGTCATAGGGGAATTGCACCTCCATGCCGCGGGACTTGCCGATCCAGTTGCGCTGCATGGTCTTGACCTGCTCGGGCCAGCCGGGCAGGCCGTCGAGGGAGGTCAGCAACTCTTCCGCATAGTCGGTGATGCGGAAGTAGTACATGGGGATCTCGCGCTTCTCGATCAGCGCACCGCTGCGCCAGCCGCGGCCGTCGATGACCTGCTCGTTGGCCAGTACGGTCTGGTCCACCGGGTCCCAGTTCACCGTGCCGTTCTTGCGGTAGATGATGCCCTTCTCGAACAGCTGGGTGAACAGCCACTGCTCCCAGCGATAGTAGTCGGGCTTGCAGGTGGTGACCTCGCGGGACCAGTCGATCGCCAGGCCCAGGCTCTGCAGCTGGGACTTCATGTAGGCGATGTTCTCGTAGGTCCACTTGGCCGGGGCCACGCCGTTCTTCATGGCGGCGTTTTCGGCGGGCATGCCGAAGGCGTCCCAGCCCATGGGCTGCAGGACGTTCTTGCCCAGCATCCGCTGGTAGCGGGCGATGACGTCGCCGATGGTGTAGTTGCGCACGTGCCCCATGTGCAGCTTGCCGCTGGGGTAGGGGAACATCGACAGGCAGTAGAACTTCTCCTGGCCCGGACGCATGGTGGCCTTGAAGGACAGATTCTGGTCCCAGAAGGACTGGGCGGCGGCTTCTATTTCGCGGGGCTGATAGTGTTCGTGCATGGGCGTGTCGAGGGCTGCAGAGGCGTTTGATCGAGCCGCCAAGCATACATGACCCCCCGAGCGCGGGGAAATGTCCCGGGCTGTCGCTTGTTTCGCACTCCAGGGGAGGCAGGGTCGAGAAGGCCGTACTAGGCTGATCAAACGTCCGTTCAATTACCCGGGAGGATGATCGCCATCATGGGAAAGTTTCGACGCGAGTCCGACAAGCTGCCCGTCGACGTGCGCCTGCAACGGCGCCTGGCGCTGGCGCTGGATGAGGCGGCTACCCAGGAGCGTCTCTATGACAGCGCCGATGGGGAGGTCGAGGTGCAGGGCCTGAGTCCGGCCGAGTACGCCCTGATCAGGCGCTGGCTGGAACGTCACCAGGCGACGGAGGCGGTCATGGCCTGCTGCCTGGGCTGCGGGCGGGTACAGCCGGCGGGATCCTTTTGCAGTCATTGCCAGGGGCGGCAGGTCCTGGTCGAGAGTCCTTCTGCCCGGGTCCGCGCTCCCCTACACTGAGCGCCGCCGCGGCCCGGAGGTCGCCTCGACCGGAGAGACCATGGGTCTGCGCTATTTCTTCAAGCAACTGCTGCTGCCACCGGGCGGCCTGCTGCTGCTCCTGTTGCTGGGGTGGTGGTTGCGTCGTCGCTATCCCCGTTTGGGCCTGGCCTGCTTCCTGGGCGGTCTGCTGGGGCTCTGGGCCAGTACCCTGCCGGTGGTGGTGGAAACCGGCGGTCGCCTGCTGGAGCGCGACGCCGCCCTGCCCGAAGCGCGCTGGGCGACGCTTGCGCAGCAGGCCGATGCCATCGTGGTGCTGGGCGCCGGGCGCGAGGTGGACGATCCGGGCTGGGCCGGCGATGCCGCCAGTCACCTGGCGGTGGAGCGATTGCGCTATGCGGCGCGGCTGGCCAAGGCCAGCGGCCTGCCGGTGCTGATCACCGGAGGCTCGCCCAATGACCGCCCGCTGAGCGAGGCGGCACTGATGACCGAGGTGATGGAGCGCGACCTCGGGGTGCCGGTGCGCTGGCAGGAAGGTGCCAGCCGCACCACCTGGGAGAACGCCACCCTCAGTGCGCCGCTGCTGCGTGAGGCCGGGGTGAAGCGGGTGGTGCTGGTGACCCAGGCCTATCACATGGCCCGTTCGCGTTGGTGCTTCGAACGTCAGGGCTTCCAGGTGGTTGCCGCGCCCATGGGCTTCATCGGTATTCCCAACGCACGGCCCTTCGGTGGCTGGCTGCCGGAAGCCAAGGCGGTCGAGCAGACCGCCCAGTTGCTCAACGAGGCCGCCGGGCTTTTGCTCTATCCGCTCGCTTATCGCTGAGTCACCACCAGCGGTGCCTCTTCGGGACGATCCTGCCGACGCAGCAGCAGGCCCCACAGCAGCACCAGGGCGGAAAAGATCGCCAGCGGCCAGAGGCGGTAGTGCAGATAGGGCGTCAGGCCATCCATGGGCACCACGCTGCCCTGCAGCACGCCGACCTCGAACGCCGGGATCTGCCGGCTGATGCGACCGAAGGGATCGACCAGGGCGGTGATGCCGTCGTTGGTAACCCGTACCAGCCAGCGACCGCTTTCCAAAGCGCGCATCTGCGCCATCTGCAGGTGCTGCTGCGGACCGATGGACTTGCCGAACCAGGTGTCGTTGCTGATGGTGAGCAGCAACTGACTCTGGGCCGCCATGCTGGCGACGAATTCCGGATAGACCACCTCGTAACAGATGTAGGGCGCCACGCGATAGCCCTTCACCAGTAGTGGCTCCTGCTGCTCGGGGCCGCGGACGAAGTCGGACATGGGCAGGTCGAAGAAGCCGATCAGGCCGCGCAGGTATTCCTGCAGCGGCACGTATTCGCCGAAGGGCACCAGCTTCTGCTTGTAGTAGGTACCCGAGCCGTTGCCGACCGCGGTGATGCTGTTGAAGTAGCGCGAATCGCCGTCGGCGTCGCGTTCCCGGGCGGGCAGGCCGGTCACCAGGGCGCCGCCATGGGCCGCCACCTGGGCGCCTTCGGCGGCGAGGAAGTCACTGACGTATTCGCGCAGCACGGGAATGGCGTTTTCCGGCCAGACCACCAGGTCGGCGTCGGTCTGCTCGGCGGTACGGTCGCGATAGAGCGCCAGGGTGGCGCGGGCGTGGTCGGGATTCCACTTGAGTTCCTGGGCGATGTTGCCCTGGATCCCGGCGACCTTGAGCGGCGCGCCGGCCGGTTGCGTCCATACCTGGCCCTGGAAGACATCGCCGGCCACCCAGGGCAGGGCCACCAGCACCAGGGCCGCGACCAGGGCCACCGGTCGCAGGATCAGCCGCGGGGCGTTGACCAGCAGCGCCGCGGTAAAGGCCAGCACGGCCGAGATCAGCCAGACGCCGCCCAGGGGCGCCAGCCCCTGCAGGGGACCGCTGAGCTGGCTGTAGCCCAGCAGCAGCCAGGGAAAGCCGGTCAGCGCCCAGCTGCGAAACAGCTCCAGGGCGAACCACAGGCCGGCGAAGGTGAGGGCGTCGCCCAGGGGTGCCTGGTTGCGTCTCAGGCACAGCGCCCACAGGCCGGCGGGCAGGGCGAAGAACAGCGCGATGCCTGCGCAGAAGCCCACGGTGAGAAAGAGCGCCAGGGGCACCGGCGCGGCCCCGTAGGTGTGGATGCTGACGTAGATCCAGCTGGTGCCGGCGAGAAAGGCGCCGAAGCCGTAGCACCAGCCGCGCAGCAGGGCGCGCCAGGCGCCGAGCCCCTTGAGGCCCAGGTAGAAGAGACTGGCGGACAGCAGTGCCAGCGGCCAGATGTTGAAAGGGGCCAACGCCAGGGGCGTGAGGGCGCCAGCGAAGAGCGCCAGAAGGTTGCCCTTCCAGCCGGGTTGAGAGATCCAGCGCATCGAAAATCCTTGGTCCGATCGAGGCTGCGCAAGCTTACTCGCCAGCGCGAGTCAGTGCCAAAGGCGCTTGAGGGAGAGCGAGCCAGGTCGCAGTTGGGGAGGGGATGGTAAAGGCTATCGCGGCCATGGCGATCCGTCGGTTGGGCTAGGACGATTCTATCGTCGAAGCCCAACAGTCGTGCAGTCGAGGCAAGGCCTGTTGGGCTTCGCTGCGCTCAACCCAACCTACGGCGGTCCGTAGGAGGGCGTGCGATGGGCATTGCCTGGGCCGTGCTAGCGGTTGACCGGGGTCACGCGCAGCAGGTGGATGCGGCGGCCGTCGGCGTTGAGGACGCGGAAGCGGAAATCGTCGATCACCGTTTCCTCGTTGCGCTTGGGCAGGTGGCCCAGGCGATTCATCACCAGGCCGCCGGCCGTGTCGGCCTCGGTGTCGGCGAAGCGAGTTTCCAGAATCTCGTTGAGCGTCTCGATGGGGGTGAGCGCCTTGACCACGAAGTCGCCATTGGGCAGCGACTTGATGAAGCTCTCTTCCTCCACGTCGTGCTCGTCCTCGATCTCGCCGACGATCTGCTCCAGCACGTCCTCGATGGTCACCAGGCCGGCGACGCCGCCGTATTCGTCCACCACGATGGCCATGTGGCTGTGGGTGGAACGGAATTCGCGCAGGAGTACGTTGAGCCGCTTGGACTCGGGCACGAAGGTGGCCGGGCGCAGCGCCGTCTTGAAGTCGAAGACCCGTGCAGGGTCCAGCAGCAGCGGCAGCAGGTCCTTGGCCAGCAGCAGGCCGAGCACGTCGTCGGGGCCATCGCCGATCACCGGATAGCGCGAGTGGGCCGCCTCGATCACCGCCGGCAGGAATTCGGCGGGGGTCTGCTGGGCGCGAATGCTGATGATCTGCGAGCGCGGCACCATGATGTCGCGCACCTGCAGGTCGGCCACCGAGATGGCGCCTTCGACGATGGACAGCACCTCGCTGTCGAGCACCTTGTTCTCGTGCGCTTCGCGCAGCAGTTCCAGCAGTTCCTGGCGGCTCTTGGGTTCATGGGCAAATGCCTGGACGATGCGTTCCAGCCAGGAACGATGCCCAGTGCCTGATCGATCTTCGTTCATGTGTGTGTCATTCACCGTAGGGATCGGGGTAGCCCAGTTCAGCGAGCAATTGGCGTTCCAGGTCTTCCATCTCCTCGGCTTCGTCATCTTCCAGATGATCGTAGCCGAGCAGGTGCAGGCAGCCGTGGATGACCAGGTGCGCCCAGTGCGCCTTGGCGGGCTTGCCTTGCTCGGCGGCCTCGCGGGCCACCACGGGGGCGCAGATCACCAGGTCGCCGAGCAGGGGGATATCGAGGAATTCGTCCGGCACGTCGGCCGGAAAGGACAGCACGTTGGTGGCGTAGTCCTTGTGCCGCCAGGTGCGATTCAGCTCGCGGCCTTCGTCTTCGTCCACCAGGCGGATGGTGAGTTCCGAGTCGCCCTGGCGGGCGCGCAGGGCCAGTTCACACCAGCGGCGTAAGTCCGGCTCCTCGGGGAGGTCGGCCGCCTCGCTGGCGACCTGGACGTCCAGTTCAATCGCCATGGCGATCCTCTCCAGACGCACGCGGCTGGTCCTGCAGCGCCTCGAAGCGGTCGTAGGCCTCGACGATGCGCTGCACCAGCGGATGGCGCACCACGTCCTTGGACTCGAAGTGGGTGAAGCCGATGCCGGGCACGTCGCGCAGGACCTCGATGACGTGCTTGAGGCCCGACTTGGTGCCGCGCGGCAGGTCGACCTGGGTGACGTCACCGGTGATCACCGCGGTGGAGCCGAAACCGATGCGGGTCAGGAACATCTTCATCTGCTCGAGGGTGGTGTTCTGACTCTCGTCGAGAATGATGAAGCTATTGTTGAGGGTGCGGCCACGCATGTAGGCCAGCGGCGCGACCTCGATGACCTGGCGCTCGATGAGCTTGGCCACCTGCTCGAAGCCGAGCATCTCGTAGAGGGCGTCGTACAGCGGTCGCAGATAGGGGTCGATCTTCTGTGCCAGGTCGCCGGGCAGGAAGCCCAGCTTCTCGCCGGCTTCCACCGCCGGACGCACCAGCAGGATGCGGCGGATCTGCTCGCGCTCCAGGGCGTCCACGGCGCAGGCCACGGCCAAGTAGGTCTTGCCGGTACCGGCCGGACCGATGCCGAAGTTGATGTCGTGATCGAGGATCGACTTGACGTAGCGCTGCTGGTTGGCGCCGCGCGGGCGGATCATGCCCTTCTTGGTGCGCAGGGCGACGCTGGTGTCGCCACCGCTGCGGTGCTCTTCCTGCAGGGCTTCCAGACCGGATTCCTGCAGATAGAGGTGCACCAGTTCCGGTGCCACCGCCGTGCCGCTGGCGGTCTCGCGATAGAGGCGCTGCAAGAGATTCTGCGCTGCGCGGGTGCGCTCGGGCTCGCCGACCAGTTCGAACTGGTTGCCGCGATTGCGGATCTCGATGCCGAGACGGCGTTCGATCTGGCGCAGATTTTCATCGAGCTGGCCGCACAGGTTGGCGAAACGGTCGGCATCGAAGGGTTCGAGGGTGAAGTGCTGGAGCGTCTGGGGGGTATTCAAGGTGTGCTGGGAAACCCTTTGGATTGGCTTTACGAAAACTTGACGTAGCGTGAGAGTAACCTGGGTCGCGCCCTTGGCAAAGGGCGCGTGTGACCATCCATCAGGCCAGCGCGACGGCGACGGGCGGGCGCGCACCGCTGGCGACGGGGGCCAGCAGGGTGCCGCGCAGGGAGTGCGGCAGGGCTTCGTCGATGTGCACCTGGACGAACTGGCCGATCAGGCTGGCATCGCTGCAGCGGAAGTTGACGATGCGGTTGTTCTCGGTGCGGCCCTGCAGCATGCCGGGATCGCGCTTGGAGAAATCGCTGACCAGGATGGTCTGGACGCTGCCGGCCATGCGCCGGCTGATCTCGAAGCCCTGCTGGTGGATGCGCGTCTGCAGGATCTGCAGGCGCTGCTTCTTGACCTCGTCGGGGGTGTCGTCGACCAGGTCCGCCGCCGGGGTGCCGGGGCGGGCGCTGTAGATGAAGGAGAAGGAGAAGTCGAAACCGACGTCCTCTATCAGCTTCATGGTCTGTTCGAAGTCCTTCTCGGTCTCGCCGGGGAAACCGACGATGAAGTCCGAGCTGATGCAGATGTCCGGCACCGCCGCCTTGAGCCGGCGGATGCGCGACTTGTATTCCAGCGCCGTGTGGTTGCGCTTCATGGCCGCCAGGATGCGATCCGACCCGGCCTGCACCGGCAGGTGGACGAATTTCACCAGTTCCGGGATCTCGGCATGGGCCTGGATCAGGGCGTCGGAGAATTCCAGCGGGTGCGAGGTGGTGTAGCGGATGCGGTCGATGCCGTCCACCGCCGCCACCACATAGAGCAGCTCGGCGAAGTCGGCGATGCGGCCGTCGCCGGTGGCGCCCCGATAGCCGTTGACGTTCTGGCCCAGCAGGGTTACCTCGCGCACGCCGTGCTCGGCGAGGTGGATGATCTCGGCGAGGACGTCGTCCAGCGGCCGGCTGACCTCTTCGCCGCGGGTATAGGGCACCACGCAGAAGGTGCAGTACTTGCTGCAGCCTTCCATGATGGAGACGAAGGCGCTGGGGCCGTCGATGCGCGGCTCGGGCAGGCGGTCGAACTTCTCGATCTCGGGGAAGGAGATGTCCACCTGGGGCGCCCGGGTGGTGCGCGCGGCGTCGATCATCTCCGGCAGGCGGTGCAGGGTCTGGGGCCCGAAGACCACGTCGACATAGGGCGCGCGGTCGCGAATGGCAGCGCCTTCCTGACTGGCCACGCAGCCACCGACACCGATCACCAGATCGGGATTCTCCAGCTTGAGTTCGCGCCAGCGACCGAGCTGGGAGAACACCTTCTCCTGCGCCTTCTCGCGGATCGAGCAGGTGTTGAGCAGGATGACATCGGCCTCGGCCGGATTCTGGGTGACTTCCAGCGGCTCCCGTTCGCCGAGCAGGTCGACCATGCGCGACGAATCGTATTCGTTCATCTGGCAGCCATGGGTTTCGATATAGAGCTTCTTGGACATGCGCGGCAGGGAGTCGGTGGCGAGTGGACCGCGCATTATAATGATGGCCTTCCGGGCGGGGAAGAGCCGCCCGGAAGGCGGTCGGTCTAGGCCTGGGCAGCGTCCTCCGGCAGCCGGGCGATGACCTTGATTTCGAAGCGAAAGCCGGCCAGCCAGGTGGCGCCGACCGCGGTCACCGTGGGGTAGGGCGCCGTGCCCCAGTGCTCCAGCAGCACCGGCCAGATCCGCTCGAAGCTGGCTTCGGCATCGACCATGAACAGGGTGACGTCCACCACGTCGGCAAAGGTGGCGCCGGCCGCGGCGAGGACGGCGTCGAGATTGGCGAAGGCCAGGCGGACCTGATCCTCCAGCTCCGGCTCGGGTGAGCCATCGGCGCGGCTGCCGACCTGGCCCGAGACGAAGAGAAAGCCGTTGGAACGGATGGCTGGCGAATAGCGGTGCTGTTCGTAGAGGGCGTGGCGCTGGGCGGGAAAGACGACGTCGCGGGTCATGCTGGGGCTCCGGTAGGGATCGCTGGAGCCACCTTAGGCGCCGCTCGCCAGGGGATAAACCCGGCCAGGCGGTCAGCATTGTTTGTACAATCCAAACAATCCCCTGTTCAGGAATCGGCATGGATCTGTTCGCCGCGATGCAGACCTTCGTGCGGGTGGTGGAAGCCGGCAGCTTCACCCGCGCGGCCGAGACCCTCGGCAGCAGCCGCACCCGCGTCACCCAGCAGGTGCAGCAGCTGGAGGCGCACCTGCAGGTGCGCCTGCTCAATCGCACCACCCGGCAGGTGCAGGTCACCGCCGACGGCGCGGCCTATTACGACCGCTGCCTGGGCGTGCTGGCAGCGGTGGACGATGCCGAGACGGGGCTTTCGGTCGCCACCCGCACGCCCCGTGGCCGCCTGCGGGTGGACGTGCCCAGCCCGCTGGCGCGGCTGATCCTGATCCCGGCCCTGCCGGACTTCTTCGAGCGCTATCCGGATATCCAGCTCGAGCTGGGCGTCAGCGATCGCCAAGTGGATCTGATCGGCGATAACGTCGATTGCGTGATCCGCGGCGGGCCCATCCGCGAGCAGTACCTGGTGGCCCGGCCGCTGGGAGCGCTGCAACTGGGGTGCTATGCCGCACCGGCCTATCTCGCCGCCCAGGGTGTGCCGGTTCATCCCGCCGACCTGGCCGAGACGCCGCACCGGGTGGTGCGGTTTCTCTGGGGTAGGGGCAAGGGCTTTCCCTATGCCCTGCAGCGCGGCGCCGAGCGCCTGGAGCTGCAGGGCCGCCACAGTCTGGAGGTGGACGACGGCAATGCCTGCCTGGCGGCGGGGCAGGCCGGACTAGGGGTGGTCTGCCTGCCGCACTACCTGGCAGCGGAAGCGGTCGATCGTGGCGAACTGGTCAGGCTGTTCGCGGACTGGCAGGTGGCATCCCTGCCGCTGTATCTGGCCTTCGCGCCCAATCGTCATGTCAGCGCCAAGTTGCGGGTCTTCATCGACTGGGTGACAGTCGTGGTGGCCGAGCGGGCCTGGCTGGAAACCCCTGGCGAACGCTGACGGCTGCCGGGGCCGGCGTGCTATGCTCGCTGCCCCCTTTTTCCTCGGCGAAACCCGCGTCCACCATGAGCTCATCCCCCAGCAAGCCGGCCATCTACAAGGTCATCTTCGTCAACCAGGGTCAGGTCTTCGAGATCTACGCCAAGCAGATCTTCCAGAGCGATCTCTGGGGCTTCCTGGAAATCGAGGAGCTGGTGTTCGGCGAGCGCACCCAGGTGGTGGTGGATCCGAGCGAGGAAAAGCTCAAGGCGCAATTCGAAGGCGTGGTGCGCAGCTTCGTGCCCATGCATTCGATCATCCGCATCGATGAGGTGGAGCGCCTGGGGCAGCCCAAGATCAGCGAAGCCAAGGGTGGCACCAATGTCATGCCGTTTCCCATGCCCATGCCCGACAAGCCCTGACCGGGCTCGCCGTCAGTTCTGCGGCGGCTGGAAGGGATTGAGATTGTCCGCGGTCTGCATGTCCTGCAGATAGTCGCGGAAGATCTGGCCCAGCACCTGGGTGGCCATCTCCAGCTCGTCACGGCGCATCTGGGCGCTGACCAGGTCGGCGGTGTCCATGGCTTCGTCGTTGCCGTTGATGGCGGCCATCTTCAGCACGATGTAGGCCTGGATGTTGTTGGGTGGTACGCCCTCGCCACGAAAGAACATGTTGCCGAGGCGATTCTGCGCATCGGCATTGCCCTTGAGCGAGGCCTGCTCGAACCACTGGCGCGCCTGGTTGAGATCCTTGGGCGTCTGCTTGCCTTCGTAGTAGAAGTCACCGAGTTCGTACTGCGCCTGGGAATCGCCTTCATGGGCGATCTGCTGGCAGCGGGCGATCGCCTGCGCCAGGGCTTCGTTGGCCAGATTCAGGTTGCAACGGCTGGTGCTGGGGACGAGCAGCGAATTGCCTCCGGCCAGGGCGGCCAGGGGCATCAGGATCAGGGCTGCGCACAGGGTACGACCAGCGCGGTGCATGAAGCGCCTCCACGAGCGAGGCAGGTTCGGAGAACCCGGTCGGCGAAACGCGCCGACATCTCATTATGGGTCAAGCCGACGCACGCTTTCAAAACCTTTACGCGCAACGGCGGAACTTTTTTACCCGTGACGCCGGCTACTCAACTAGTGTGTGAGGCCGGCGGGGCAGAGAGGTTCCACAGGCGAGACGAACGACACCTGTCAGACGGGTCCTAGTCCTTGAAGGTGGCGAAGGCGCGCTCGGCGGCGTCCAGGGTGATGCGCAATTCCTCGTCGCCGTGGGCAATGGAGGTGAAGCCGGCTTCGAAGGCGCTGGGCGCCAGGTAGACGCCACCGTCCAGCATCAGGTGGAAGAAGCGCTTGAACCTCTCGCTATCGCTGGCCATGACATCGCTGAAGGTAACGATGTCTTCGGCGCCGCTGAAGTAGAGACCGAACATGCCGCCTGCCTGGGTGGTGACGAAGGGCACACCGGCGGCATCGGCGCGGTCCTGCAAGCCTTGCAGCATTCGCGTGGTGTAGTCGGTCAGCTCGGCGTGGAAGCCGGGACGGCGGATCAGTTGCAGGGTGGTAAGGCCGGCGGCCATGGCCAGCGGATTGCCCGACAGGGTGCCGGCCTGGTAGACCGGGCCGAGCGGGGCGATCTTCTCCATGATCTCGCGCTTGCCGCCAAAGCAGCCGACCGGCATGCCGCCGCCGACGATCTTGCCGAAGGTGGTGAGGTCCGGGCGGATGCCGTAGTGCGCCTGGGCACCACCCAGGGCGACGCGGAAGCCGGTCATGACCTCGTCGAAGATCAGCACCACGCCGTAGCGATCGCAGAGGCTGCGCAGCCCCTCCAGGAAACCCGGCGCCGGCGGTACGCAGTTCATGTTGCCGGCCACCGGCTCGACGATGATGCAGGCGATCTGGTCGCCCACCTTGGCCAGGGTTTCTTCCACTTCGCCCAGGTCGTTGTAGGCCAGGGTCAGGGTGTGCTGGGCGAAGGCCGCCGGGACGCCGGGGGAGCTGGGCACGCCCAGGGTCAGGGCGCCGGAACCGGCCTTGACCAGCAGGCTGTCGGAGTGACCGTGGTAGCAGCCCTCGAACTTGATGATGGTGTCGCGCCCGGTGTAGCCGCGCGCCAGGCGGATGGCGCTCATAGTGGCCTCGGTGCCGGAGCTGACCATGCGCACCATTTCCATGGACGGCACGATCTCGCAGATGAGGTCGGCCATGGTTGTTTCCAGGGCGGTCGGCGCGCCATAGGAGAGACCGTGTTCCAGCTGGCGGCGCACGGCGTCGAGCACGTCCGGATGGCTGTGGCCGAGGATCATCGGACCCCAGGAACCGACGTAGTCGACATAGCGCTTGTCATCCTCGTCGACGATATAGGCGCCCTGGGCGTGCTTGAAGAACAGCGGCGTGCCGCCGACGCTCTTGAAGGCGCGGACCGGCGAGTTGACGCCACCGGGGATGTGGCGCTGGGCCTGGTCGAAGAGTTGCGCGGAGCGGGACATAGGGGTCTCCTTGAAGGGGATCAGGCCGTGAATAGCCGGGCGAAGGCGCGCGCGCGGCGCTCCACCTCGCCCGCGCTAGCGGCGGAAAACAAGCTGTGGATGACGGCGAGCAGGTCGACGCCGTGGGCGAGCAGATGTGGGGCATTGTCCAGGGTGACACCGCCGATGGCGCAGACGGGCAGAGCGAAACGACTGCGGGCTTGGTCGAGCAATTCCAGGGGCGCTGGCGGGGCATCCGGCTTGGTGCTGGAGGCGAAGAAGCGACCGAAGGCTAGGTAGCTGACGCCGGCCTGGACCGCGGCCTCGGCCAATTCCAGACTGGCGTGGCAGGTGCCGCCGAGGATGGCCTCCGTACCCAGTTCGGCGCGGGCCGCGGCTAGGGAGCCGTCTTCCTGACCCAGGTGCAGGCCGACGCCCAGCTGGCGAGCCAGGGGCAGGTCGTCATTGATGATCAGCTGGGCCTGATGCTGCCGGCAGAGTTCGGCAAGAGCCGCGGCTTCGTCATGACGACGGTTGGCATCCCCTGACTTGTCGCGGTACTGCACCAGGCGGGCACCGCCCTGCAGGGCAGCTTCGACATAGGGCAGCAAGCGACCCTCGGCGAGCAGCACGCTGTCGGTGATGGCGTAGAGGCCGCGCAGGGGGCTCATGAGCAGAAGTCCAGTGGCAGGCGCCGCGGCACGTACTGGCCGCGACCGGGGCGCTCGGCGTCTCTCAGGGTGCGCCAGGTGTAGTCCAGGGCGCTGCGCACCGCACTGGGCAGGGCTTCGCCCAGGGCCAGGCGCCCGGCCAGGGTGCTGGCCAGGGTGCAGCCGGAGCCGTGGTAGCTGCCGGGCAGGCGCTGGCAGACGTGTGTCTCGCAGCCACCGGCACGGTCATAGAGGCGGTTGTGCACCTCGTGTTCTTCGCCATGGCCGCCGGTGATCAGGAGGTGGGCGCAAAAGGGCAGCAGGCGCTCGGCGCATTGCTCCGGGGTGCCCTCGGGCAACTCGGCGAGGATGCGCGCCTCGGGCAGGTTGGGGGTGGCGATGGTGGCGCGCGGCAAGAGGCGCTCGCGAATGGCGTAGCCGACCTCGTCCTTGCCCAGCGCGCCGCCACCGCCAGCGCGCAGCACCGGATCGCAGACCAGGGGCACGCCAGGGAGCGCTTCCATGATCTCCAGCACCGTCTCGACCATCTCCACCGAACCGAGCATGCCCAGCTTGACCGCCGCCACTGGCAGGTCGGCGATGATCGCCCGGGCCTGGGCCAGCACCCACTCGCGATCCAGCACCCGGAAGTCCCGCACGTCGACGGTGTCCTGCACGGTCAGCGCGGTGACCGCCGGGGCGGCATGGCAGCCCTGGGCGAGCAGGGCTTCGATGTCGGCCTGCAGCCCGGCGCCGCCACTCGGATCGTGGCCGGACAGGCAGAGGACGACGGGACGTTGGGGTTCGAGGGTCATGGACGTCAGCCTAGCAAAGGGAAAAAGGGGCGCCGCGGCCGGGCGCCGCAGGGAGTGGCACCCTACAACGACCTCGCGCCCCGCGCCACCCGTTGACATGGGACCCGGATCGGGACGAAGGAACTCCGCTGCCGGTTGGGTAGCCGATATACTGCACCTTTGCTCGGGTAAGGCGGTTCTATGGCGTTGTGGCGGTTGTTGCGTGATTTCTTCCTGCGCCAACGGCGTGCCTACGGGACGGCCATCCTCTGCCTGCTGGGCGTCGGTCTGCTCAACCTGACCCTGCCCTGGTGGATCGGCAAGGCCATCGACGCCCTGCGTGCCGGCGAGCTGGATCAGACCGGCCTGCTCTGGCGCGTCGCCCTGATCGTGGCGGTCGGCTGTGGCCTCTATGTGCTCCGCTATCAGTGGCGGGTGCGCCTGTTCGGCACCTCCTACCAGGTCGGCGTGGAGCTGCGCGATGCCTTCTTCGCCAAGCTGGCGCGGCTGGATCCCGGCTTCTTCCAGTCCAGTCGTACCGGTGACCTGCTGGCCCGCGCCACCCAGGACATCGACGCCGTGGAGACCGCCGCCGGCGAAGGGGTGCTGGCCAGTTTCGATGGCATGCTGACCCTGCTGCTGGTACTACTGGCCATGTTCATCGGCATCGACGCACCCCTGGCCGCCCTGGCGCTGTTGCCCTTTCCCTTCATGGCCTGGGGTTTCTATCGCGTGGCGCGGCGGGTGCAGCAGCGCTTCGGCCTGGCGCTGGCCGGCTTTTCCGCCCTCAACGACCGTACCCAGGAAGCCCTCAGCGGCCTGCGCATGCTGCGCCAGCATGCCCTGATCGAAGCCGAGCTGGATGACTTCGACGCCCGCGCCCGCAGCGTGGCCAAGGCCGACTACCAGGTGCAGCGCACCGAGGCGCGCTACGAGCCGATCATCTTCGTCGCCCTGAGTCTCGCCACCCTGCTGACCCTGGTCATGGGCAGCTGGCGCTATCTCGATGGCCACATCACCCTGGGCCAGCTGACCAGCTTCAGCCTCTATCTCGTGCAGCTGATCTGGCCGATGTTCGCCATCGGCTGGTGCTTCAACCTGCTGCAGCGCGGCGAAGCGGGTGCCCGTCGGCTGGAGGAGGTGTTCGCCGTCACCGAGCGCATCCGTGACGAAGGCACTCAGACGCCGCCGGACCAGGCGGATCTGTCGGTCTATATCCCGGCCTTCACCTATCCCCAGGCGCGCCAGCCGGCCTTGCAGGACGTGGTCATCGACCTGCCCGCGGGCGATACGCTGGGCATCGTCGGTGCCACCGGCAGCGGCAAGAGCACCCTGCTGCGCCTGCTGCTGCGCCAGTTTCCGCTGGAGCAGGGCTGCATTCGCCTGGGGGGGGTGCCGCTGGAGGACTATCGGCTGGGCGACCTGCGCGCCCAGTTCGCCTATGTGCCCCAGGATCCCTTCCTGTTCGCCCGTACCCTGGGCGAAAACGTCGCCCTCAGTCGCCCCGACGCCACCGCCGGAGAGATCCGCGAAGCCCTCGACGCCGCCGCCTTCGGCACCGACCTGGCGGGCCTGCCGCAAGGGCTGGATACGCCGGTGGGCGAGCGCGGCCTGACCCTCTCCGGCGGCCAGCGCCAGCGGGTGGCCCTGGCGCGGGCGCTGCTCTCTCCGGCGCCCATCCTGCTGCTGGACGACACCCTCTCGGCGGTGGATACCGCCACCGAAGCCCGTCTGCTCAAGACGCTGGCCGGACTGCAGGGGCGTACCACCCTGATCGTCAGCCACCGGCTCTCGGCCGTGCAGCACGCCGACGAGATCATCGTGCTCGACCAGGGCAGCCTGGTGGAGCGGGGCCGCCATGGCGAGCTGCTCGCCGCCGGTGGTCTCTATGCCCGACTCTGGAATCTGCAGCAGGCGGAGGAGGCCGGCCAATGACCAAGACCCGCGTGCTTTCCCTGCTGCTCAAGCCGGTGCTGGCCAATCCGCGCAAGCTGGCCGGCACCCTGGCGATCCTGGTCGTGGCGACCCTGTTCGATGTGTTGGGGCCCTGGCTGACCAAGCACTACCTGGACAACTACCTGGTGCCCCACGACCTGCGCCTCTGGCCGCTGGTGGGCCTGGTCGCCGCCTATGTGGTCTCCCAAAGCCTGGCCGCCTATGGCCGCTACCTGCAATCGCTACGCTTCGCCGAGATCGCCATGGACGTGGTGCTCCTGCAGCGGCGTCGGCTGTTCCGCCACGTGCTGAGCCTGCCGCAGAGCTTCCACGATCGCACCGCCACCGGCGAACTGGTGGCGCGGGTCACCAACGACACCGATGCCCTGCGCGAACTCTATGTGGCCTTTCTCGGCAACATGGTCGGCAACATCGTGCTGTTGATCGGCATCCTGGTGGCCATGGCGCTGCTCGACGTACGCCTGATGGCCATCGCCGTGCTGCTGATCCCGGCCGCGGTGCTGATCGTCTGGGCCTATCAGCGATACAGCGGGGCGGCGGCCATGGAGGTGCGGATGCTGCGCGCCGAGCAGAGCGCCCGGCTGGGCGAGGCCATCGGCGGCATGGGTCTGTTGCAGGCCTTCAACCAGACCGAGCGCTTCCGCCAGGATTTCCAGCGGCTCAACCAGGCCCAGTACGGCGCGCGCATGCGCACCATCCGTGTCTCCGGCCTGCTGCTGCGCTCGGCGCTGGATCTGGTCAGCGTGGCGGTGCTGGCGGTGCTGCTGCTGGTCTACGGTATGGGGCATCTGCAGGGCGGCGCCGAGATCGGCGTGCTCTATGCCTTCGTCACCTACCTGGGCCGGGTGACCGAGCCGCTGATGGACATCACCCAGAGATTCAACCTGTTCCAGCAGGCCACGGTGGCCGGCACCCGGCTGCTGCACCTGCTGGAAGAGAAGCCGGCGCTGAGCGGCGAAGATGACCGCCCCATCGCGACCGCGCACTTCCATCTCGACGCCGTGCGCTTCCGCCATGCCGGCGCCGGGCACGACACTCTGCACGGCATCGACCTGGACATCGCTCCGGGCACCTTTCTCGGTATCGTCGGCCCCACCGGCAGCGGCAAGTCGACCCTGCTCGACCTGCTCGCCGGACTGCAACCGGTCACCGGCGGCCACCTCTGCCTGGACGGTCGCGAACTGGGCACGCTGACTCCGGAAGTGCTGGGCGCCGCCTTGGCCAGCGTGCCCCAGGAGCCCTTCATCCGTTCCAGCAGTCTCAGGGACAACCTGCTGCTGGGTAGCCAGGTGCCGGATGCGCGCCTGCGCGAGGCCCTGGCCGCCGCCCACCTGGATGACCTGGTGGCACGGTTGCCGGAAGGCCTGGATACCCTGCTGGGCGAGCGTGGCTTCACCCTGTCCACCGGCGAGCGGCAGCTGCTGGCGCTGGCCCGGGCGCTCTTGCGCGAACCCAAGGTGCTGCTGCTGGACGAGGCCACCGCCAGCATCGACAGCGCCACCGAGGCGCGGCTCCAGGGGGCGCTGGACGAATTGCGTGGCCAGGTCACCCTGATCGTGGTGGCGCACCGGCTGTCCACCATCCGCCATGCCGATCGCATCCTGGTGCTGCGCGACGGCCGCAAGGTGGAGGAGGGTAGTCACGAATCGCTGCTGCAGCGGCCCGACGGCCACTATCGCCGGCTGTGGGAGCAGCATGCCCAGGGTGACAAACCCCTATGAGCCGTCACAGCCGTTGTCACCCAGGGGTGTTAGGGTGTCAGCTATAGCCAGCGCCCCAACAAGGAAACCTGCATGACCTCCGTATCCGAGGATTTCACCGTCGTCGCCACCGCCAGCGAGGCGGTCGACCGGCTCGCGGCGCTGCACCAGGAGGCCACCCAGGCCCTGGATGCGGCGCTCAAGCGCTATCTCAAGGATCGCGTCGAACCCAGCGCCGCCGAGCGCCAGCTGTTCCGCTATCCCGAGATCCGCATCCGCTATCGCGCGCCCGGCGTGCCGCCGGCCACCACCCGCGCCTACGCCAAGATCCAGCTGCCCGGCACCTATGTGGCCACCGTGACCCATCCGGCGGCCTTTCGCGGCTATCTGCTGGAGCAGCTCGAACCCCTGATGCGCGACTATGACGTCCAGGTCGAGGTCGGTCGCAGTCGCCAGGACATCCCCTACCCCTATGTGGTGGAGCAGGGCGACGAACTGGCCGGTAGCGGCGTGACCGCCGCCGAGCTGGCGCGGGTCTTTCCCAGCACCGATCTCTCCGCCGCCCACGACGACATCGCCGACGGCCACTACGACTGGGAGCGCATCGATCCGCTGCCGCTGGCCTTGTTCGATGCCGCCCGTACCGACTTCTCGCTGAGACGCATCGTTCACTACACCGGCAGCGACTGGCGCCACGTGCAGCCCTGGATCCTGCTGACCAACTACCATCGCTACGTCGACCAGTTCATCCAGCATGGCCTGGAGCAACTGCGCAGCGATCCGCGCTTCGAGCGCCTGGTGCTGCCGGGCAACGTCATCATCGAGCGCGACATGGACCCCACCGAGGCCCAGGCGGTCATCGCCGCCATCGCCTGGCACCGCTTCCAGATGCCGGCCTACCACCTGATCGCCGGCGACGGCCATGGCGTCACCCTGGTCAACATCGGCGTCGGCCCGTCCAACGCCAAGAACATCACCGACCACCTGGCGGTGCTGCGTCCGCACTGCTGGCTGATGATCGGCCACTGTGGCGGCCTGCGGCAGTCGCAGACCATCGGCGACTACGTGCTGGCCCACGCCTACATGAGACGCGACGGCATCCTCGACCGCGTGGTGCCGCCGCACATTCCCATCCCGGCGCTGGCCGAGGTGCAGGTGGCCCTGCAGGAAGCCGCCGCCAGCGTCACCGGCGAACGTGGGGAAGCGCTCAAGCGGCGCCTGCGTACCGGTACCGTGCTGACCTACGACGACCGCAACTGGGAGTTGCGCTGGGCCCAGGAACGCCCGCTGATCAACCTGGCGCGCGCCGTGGCGGTGGACATGGAGAGCGGCACCATCGCCGCCCAGGGCTATCGCTTACGGGTGCCCTACGGCACCCTGCTGTGCGTGTCCGACAAGCCCTTGCACAGCGAGATCAAGCTGCCCGGCTCGGCCAACGCCTTCTATGCCCGCGCGGTGAGCCAGCACCTGGCCATCGGCATCGCTGCCCTCGACCAGCTGCGTACCCAGCTCGACTCCCTGCACTCGCGCAAGCTGCGCAGCTTCGACGAGCCGCCGTTCCGGTAAGGCGCTGGGGTTGGGCGTGTTGGGCTTCGCTGCGCTCAACCCAACCTACGGGCCCAGGCTCTGGTAGGTTGGGTTGAGACGGCTCCATCGTCGAAGCCCAACGCTGCAACCTTCCCCACCTTCTCTGCCCGCTCGGCAACCCCCTGTCATCGCCCCTCCGGAACATCTCGTCGCCCGCTCCGGTCGGTTGCAGGAGTGGGGGTGAGTCCGCGCGCGTCACCGTTCGGTAAAGATCACGGATTTAACATTGATCTCTGGGACGTCTGGCCCTAAAGTTCGCGCCCGAACGTCCATGCTGGAAACGATCCATCCGGCTCAAGTACCGACGACGAGACAGCGAGGTCAACGCCAGTACGCGTTGACCTTTTTGCTTTCGGCGATGTGCCTTGGGAAGTAGGCGAACCAAAGTGGGGAAACGGATTAGGCGTTCAGAACACCCCCTCCTTCAATTTGTTCTGCCCATCGGGAGTCCGACGCATGTCCATCAAGGTCGAAGATTACTATTCTCGCGAAACCTTCCAGAAGATGAAGGCCTTCGCCGACCAGCAGGAAACCCCCTTCGTCGTCATCGACACCGCCACCATCGGCCGGGCCTATGACGATCTCGTTGGCAACTTCCCGTTCGCCAAGATCTACTACGCGGTCAAGGCCAACCCGGCCATCGAGATCACCGAGCTGCTGCGCGACAAGGGCTCGAATTTCGACATCGCCTCCATCTACGAGCTGGACAAGGTGCTGTCCACCGGCGTCGAGCCTGAGCGCATCAGCTACGGCAACACCATCAAGAAATCCAAGGACATCCGCTACTTCTACGAGAAGGGCGTGCGCATGTTCGCCACCGACTCCGAGGCCGACCTGCGCAACATCGCCAAGGCCGCCCCGGGCTCGCGCATCTATGTGCGGATCCTCACCGAAGGCTCCAACTCCGCCGACTGGCCGCTGTCGCGCAAGTTCGGCTGCCAGCCCGACATGGCTCTGGACCTACTGATCCTGGCCCGTCAGCTAGGCCTGGAGCCCTATGGCATCTCCTTCCACGTCGGCAGCCAGCAGCGCGACATCGACGTTTGGGACGCCGCCATCGCCAAGGTCAAGGTGATCTTCGAGCGCCTCAAGGAAGAAGACGGCATCACCCTGAAGATGATCAACATGGGCGGTGGCTTCCCGGCCAACTACATCCAGCGCACCAACAGCCTGGAGACCTATGCCGAGGAGATCATCCGCTTCCTCAAGGAAGACTTCGGCGACGAACTGCCGGAAATCATCCTGGAGCCGGGCCGTTCGCTGATCTCCAACGCCGGCATCCTGGTCAGCGAAGTGGTGCTGGTGGCGCGCAAGTCGCGTACCGCCGTCGAGCGCTGGGTCTATACCGACGTGGGCAAGTTCTCCGGCCTGATCGAAACCATGGACGAATCCATCAAGTTTCCGATCTGGACCGAGAAGAAGGGCGAGATGGAAGAAGTCGTCATCGCCGGGCCGACCTGCGACAGCGCCGACATCATGTACGAGCACTACAAGTACGGCCTGCCGCTGAACCTGGCCAGCGGTGACCGCCTGTACTGGCTGTCCACCGGTGCCTACACCACCAGCTACAGCGCGGTGGAATTCAACGGCTTCCCGCCGCTGAAGGCCTTCTACCTCTAAGGCCTCTGGGTGTCGATCGAGCCCGCGTCCCGCAAGGGACGCGGGCTTTTTCATGCCTGTCGCCAGGGCGCCTGTCAGGCAACGTCAGAATTTGTTAAGAATAGTTTACATTCGCTATGGATTTGATAATCGTTTGCAAATAGAATCGCGCCGCATTCACAAAAGGAGGCGGCTCGCCATCATGTCCAAGGAACTTTCCTCGCTGTCCCAGCGCCGTTTGCTGGTTTCTACCTTCAGTGTCGCCGTCGCTTCGCTATCCCTGGGGGTACAGGCCCAGGATGCCAAGGAGCCGGTGACCCGGCTGGAAAGTCTGACCATCGAGGGTCAGGCGCAGCAGGAGGGCTTCAAGGCCGAACAGTCCGCCTCGCGCAAGTACACCGCCCCCTTGCTGGACACCCCGCAGACCGTGACCGTGGTTCCCGCGCAGGTCATCCAGGACCAGCAGGCGCTGAGTCTGAGATCGGTGCTGTCCAACGTCTCCGGCATCACCTTCAACGCCGGTGAGGGCGGCGGCGGCTCCGGCGACAGCATCAACATCCGCGGCTTCAGCGCCAACTCGAACATCCAGATCGATGGTCTGCGCGACAGCACCCAGACCAACCGTACCGACACCTTCAACCTGGAATCGGTCGAGGTCATCAAGGGCCCCAACTCGGTGTTCGGCGGCGCCGGCACCACCGGTGGCTCCATCAACCTGATCAGCAAGAAGCCCCAGGAGCGCCAGTTCACCCGCATCGGCGCGGGCCTCGGCACCGACAGCTATCGCCGCCTGACCCTGGACACCAACCAGCCGCTGCAAGGCGTGGGTACCGACAGCGCCTTTCGCCTGAACCTGATGGCCCACGAGAACGACGTGCCCGGCCGCGACCAGATCGACCGCGAGCGCTGGGGAATCGCGCCGTCGCTGGCCCTGGGCCTGTCGGACGATACCCGCCTGACCCTGAGCTACTTCCACCAGACCGACGACAACCAGCCCGACTACGGGGTGCCGGCGTTCAACGGCAAGCGCCTGGGCGGGGTGGATCGCGATGCCTATTTCGGCTTCAAGAACATCGACAAGGAAGACATCAATAACAATGTCTTCACCGTGGAGCTGGAGCATCGCTTCAACGACAACCTGAGTCTGCAGAACCTGACCCGCTACAGCCGCATCGAACGCGACGCGGTGATCTCCGCTTCCCACGTCAACCTGAGTGGCGTAGCCGCGGGCCGCTATCGTCCGGCCGGTCCCCAGGGCTATGGCCGCGACGTGACCTCGGAGATGTGGATCAACCAGACCAACCTGACCGGCACCGTCGATACCTTCGGCCTGGGCCATTCCTTCGTGCTGGGCGCCGAATTCTCCCGCGAGGACTACGACCGCGACACCTACAGCTATGGCCTGACCTTCCCGGCCGCCGGCTATGCCCTGGCTGCACCGCCGGAGCGCTACGACGGCGCGACCGACAAGCAGACCTCGGCCATCGCCAACAACGTGCTGACCGACAAGGCCATCTATGCCTTCGATACCATCGCCCTCAATCAGTATTGGGATCTGAACCTGGGGCTGCGCTATGACTGGTTCGACGGTGACAGCGACACCACCCCGGTCGCCAACGGCGTGCGTGGCGCCAAGACCCAGCTGAGTTCCGATGACGCCAAGTTGAGCGGGCGCGCTGGCCTGGTATTCAAGCCGGCGCCGAACGGCCGTGTCTATGTGGCCTATGGCACCTCCTTCAACCCCTCGGCGGAAAGCCTGACCTCCACCGGCGCCGGCCTGAGCGCGGCCAACCAGGATCTGGGTCCGGAAAAGAACAAGACCTGGGAACTGGGCACCAAGTGGGAATTCCTCGACAGGCGCCTGGAGCTGGACGGCGCCCTGTTCCGCGTCGAGAAGAGCAATGCCCGGGAAACCCTGGCCGACGGCAGCACCGCCCTGGCAGGCGAGCAGCGCGTGCAGGGCATCGAACTGGGCGCCACCGGGCGGATCACCCCGCAGTGGAACGTCTACGCCAACTTCACCTTCCTCGACAGCGAGACGCTCAAGGCCGCCGATACCCTGGATGGACGCAATCGCGAAGGCCAGGCGCTGGCCAACACCCCGCCGCGTTCGCTCAATCTCTGGACCACCTATGAGCTGCCGGCCGGTTGGCGGGTGGGCTATGGTGCCCGCTACGTCAGCGAGCGCAACGTCACCTCCAGCAACGACGGCGCCAAACTCGACGACTACTGGCTGCACAACGCGATGGTCGGCTATCGCGTCAATCGCAACGTCGACCTGCAACTCAACGTCAACAATGTCTTCGACAAGGACTATGTGGAGCGGGTGCGCTCGCAACTGGGCGTGAGCACGAGGTCGTCGGCCATCGAATATGGCGATGCCCGTTCCGCCATCCTGACCGCGACCTACAGCTTCTAAGGTCGTCCGCCAGACGCCGAGCCCTGCACCCGCGGGGCTTTCGGCTTTGAGGAGAACAGCGCCAATGATGATCAGCGTTCCGGGTGTGCTCACGCCCGAGCAGGTAGGGGAGTGCCGCCAGCGACTGGAAGCGGCGGCCTGGGCCGATGGCCGGCACACGGCCGGCTTCCAGTCGGCCATGGCCAAGGACAATCTGCAGCTGCCGGCGGACGAGCCGGCGGCGCGGGCGGTGGGTGAACTGATCCAGCAGGCGTTGGCGCGGCATCCGCTGTTCGTCGCCGCGGCGCTGCCGGCGCGGGTGTTTCCGCCGCTGTTCAATCTTTATCAGGGCGGCCAGTCCTTCGGGCTGCACGTGGACAATGCGCTGCGGGCCCTGCCGGATGGTAGCGGCTATCTGCGTACCGACCTGTCGGCCACGCTGTTCCTGTGCGAGCCGGACACGTACGACGGCGGCGAGCTGGTGGTGGAAGACACCTATGGCGCCCACAGCGTCAAACTGGCGGCCGGCGACCTGATCCTCTATCCGGCCAGCAGCCTGCACCGGGTGCTGCCGGTCACTCGAGGCGCGCGGCTGTGTTCCTTCTTCTGGATCCAGAGCCTGGTGCGCGATGCCGGTCAGCGCAGTCAGCTGTTCGAACTCGACCAGGGCATCCAGCGGGTGGCCGCCGAGCTGGGGCAGGGCCATGAGGCCTGCCTGCAACTGACCGGCGTCTATCACAACCTCCTGCGCCAATGGGCTCAGCCCTGATCCGCAGGGGCCTCTTCCAGCTGCACAGCCTGCTCGGGCTGGCAGCGGGCCTGGTGCTGGTGGTGCTGGGGGTGACGGGGGCGCTCTACAGCTTCCAGCTGGAGCTCTTGCAACTGCTCAATCCGCCATC
The DNA here is from genome assembly GCF_036884265.1 of Pseudomonas benzopyrenica. Taxonomy (NCBI): domain Bacteria; kingdom Pseudomonadati; phylum Pseudomonadota; class Gammaproteobacteria; order Pseudomonadales; family Pseudomonadaceae; genus Pseudomonas; species Pseudomonas benzopyrenica. The sequence goes on from NZ_CP145723.1 coordinate 1,186,649, forward strand.
GACCACCGCCGCTCCGGACCAGCGTCCGCTGACGCTGCCGGAGGTGCGGCAGCGTCTCGTGCCTGCAGATCGGGAGTTGAGCTTCGTTTCCAGCATGGCGGGGGAGGACTACGGCCTGCTCGGTCTGGCACCGGCGAAGGGTCAGGGCCGTGGCGAGGTGCAGCTGTTCGATCGCTACACCGGCGAGGTGCTGACGTCGCCCCGTGGCCAGGCGTTCTTTCGCCTGATCCTTGACCTGCACCGCTCCCTGGCCCTGGGACCGGTGGGCAAGGCCCTGACCGGCGCCGCCACCCTGATCCTGCTGGTGCTCTGTCTGTCCGGGCTGTACCTGCGCTGGCCGCGTCAGGTACGCCGCTGGCGCACCTGGCTGACCCTGGACTGGCGCCGCCGGGGGCGCAGCTTCCACTGGGACCTGCACGCCGTGGCGGGCACCTGGTGCCTGCTGCTCTATCTGCTGGCGGCGCTGACCGGTCTCTATTGGTCCTATGACTGGTACCGCGAGGCCAGCGAGCGCCTGCTCGGCGCCGCCCCGGAGCCCCAGACTGCGGGGGTGGTGGCGCGCCAGGACGTGGATCTGGACGCGCTCTGGCAGAGCTTCCGCGCAGAGACCGGTGGACGCATCGAGGGCTACGGCCTGCTGCTGCCCAATCCGGCGCGCAAGGTCAGCCATCCCACCCTCTGGTACCTGCCCGAGGATGCCGAGCACCTCCGCGCCCTCAATCGCATCGTCTTCGATGAGCAGGGGCGGGTGCTCGACCATCGCCGCTACCGCGAGCAGCCGCTGGGTGCCCGGCTGTTGCTCAGCGTCTATGCCCTGCATTCGGGGGAGTATTTCGGCCTGGGGGGCCGGATAGCTCTGCTGCTCGCCAGCCTGGCCATGCCGCTGTTCATGGTGACCGGGCTCTGGCTCTATCTGGATCGCCGGCGCAAAGGCCGCCAGGCGCGCCAGGCGCAGATCGGGTTCACTCCGGCCGCGGCAGGGAGCGCCGACTGGCTGATCGGCTATGCCAGCCAGAGTGGCCAGGGCGAGGCGCTGGCCTGGCAGGCCGCCGGCCAGTTGCAGGCGGCGGGGCTGAGCGCCGAGGTGACAGCGCTGGGGCGGCTCTCGGTCGAGCGGCTGCAACGGGCCACCCGGGCACTGTTCGTCGTCGCCACCCACGGCGACGGCGAGGCCCCGGATGCCGCGCGCGGCTTCGAGCGGCGCATGCTGACCCAGGCGGCGACGCTGCCAAGTCTGAGCTATGGGGTGCTGGCCCTGGGCGACCGGCGCTATCCGGCCTACTGCGCCTTCGCCCGTCGGCTGGACGCCTGGCTGGCTGGGCAGGGCGCCCGATCACTGTTCGCCCCGGTGGAGGTGGACAATGGCGATCCCCTGGCGCTCGCCGTCTGGCAGGGGCAGTTGCAGGCCCTGGGCGCTGCGTGTGCCGAGCCACTGCCCGAGCGTCCGCTGCAGTCCTGGCAGCTGGCGGCGGTGCAGCGGCTCAACGCCGGCAGCCCCGGTGGAGCTGCCTTCGAGCTGCAGCTGCGGCCACCGCCTGGAAGCCACTGGGCACCGGGTGACCTGCTGGAGATCGCGCCGCGCCAGCGCGCCGAGCGTGTGGCGGCCTGGCTGCAGCCCCTGGCCGCTGACAGCAGGGTCGAGATCGGGGGGGTGACGCTCACCTTGGCGACGGCTCTGGAAACCCGTCTGCTGCCGGAAGACCAGACCGCGCTGCCGGGCCTGGACGCCCAGGCCCTAGTCGACGCCCTGAAGCCGCTCGCCGTACGTCAGTACTCCATCGCCTCGCTGCCCGGCGAAGGCGCCTTGCGGTTATTGGTACGCCAGGAGCGCAAGGCGGATGGCCGCCTGGGCATCGCCTCCGGTTGGCTGACCACGGCGCTACGACCCGGTGACCAGGTGCAGGCGCGGCTACGCGCCCATCCCGGCTTCCGACCGCCGCTGGACGAGCGCCCACTGATCCTGATCGCTGCCGGTACCGGCCTGGCCGGGGTACGCCCGCTGCTGGCCGCCCGCATCGCCGCCGGACACCGGCGCAATTGGCTGCTGTTTGGCGAACGCACGGCGGCGCACGACGATTTCTATGAAGCGGAGCTGGATGCCTGGCAGGCGCAAGGCGAGTTGGCCCGGCTGGACCGGGTGTTCTCGCGGGACGGCGACGGCTATGTGCAGGAGCGCCTGAGCGCGCAGGCGGACCTGCTGCTGGACTGGCTGGCGGCGGATGCCGTGATCATGGTCTGCGGCAGTCTGCAAGGGCTGGGGCGTGGCGTGCACGCCACCCTGCAGGGGCTGCTCGGCGAGGCCGAGGTCCAGCGGCTGTTGGAGGATGATCGCTACCGCCGCGATCTCTACTAGGCCCGGGCGATGCACCAGACGCCGGCGCCGATCAGCACCACGCCGGCCAGCTTGCCCAGGGTGACCGGGTCCTGACGAAAACCGGCCCAGCCGAAGTGATCCAGACTCAGGGACATGGCCAGTTGGCCAGCGATCACCAGCGCCATGAACAGGGTGGCGCCGATGCGCGGACCGGCAAAGGCGGCCATGGCGATAAAGAACATGCCCAGCAGGCCGCCGCACCAGTGCCACCAGTGCAACTCGCGCAAGGCCCCCAGGGTGGGGACGCCGCGCTGCCAGAGCGTCAGGCCCAGCAGGGCCAGTAGCCCGACCAGGAAGGAAATGGACGCCGCGGCGAAGACACTGGACAGCTGGCGGGCCAGTTGACCGTTGATGCCGGCCTGCAGCGGCAGGCAGGCACCGGCGATGAAGGGCAGGACGAGCAGCCACCAGACGGGCATCGACCGGACTCCGGGTAGAAAGGGGGCGCGCAGTATGCCCCAGGGTGGGGCGAAGCGGTCGAACCGGCGACCTTCGGTCAGGCTCCAAGGGCTATCGCATTCCGGAGCAACCGTCATGGCGTCACCCTTGGAGAAGCGCCTGCCGATCCGCGAGGAGCCGGGCCTGCAACGCTGGATCTGGCGCTGCGAGCGGCTGGGCTGGGTACTGCTGGCCCTGTTCGTGGCGCTGGCCCTGGCCGGGCTGTTCGCCAGTGGCGGGCCCTGGGCCAAGGCGACGCGGATCAGCGACGATGGCCAGCTCAAGGTCGACTACGAGCGTTTCCAGCGCCGCGGGGCAGCGGCGACCCTGACCCTGGAACTTGCGCCCGGCGTCAACCGCGTCGGCCTCGACGAGCGCCTGGTGGCCGACTGGACGGTGGAAGCTCTCTATCCGCAACCCCTGCGCATGACCAGCAGCGACGGGGTGCTCTGGTTGGAACTGGCCGGCGGTACGGGGTCGAATCGTGTGCACCTGGCGCTGCGTCCTGACGCCCTGGGCACGGTCGACTGGCGCATCCTGCGACCCGGCCAGCCACCCCTGGAACTCTCTGCCTTCGTCTATCCCTAGGAACTGCCATGGAATCCGTCCTGCGCGCCGCCGCGATCTACGTCTTCTTGCTGGTGCTCTTTCGCATCACCGGGCGCCGGGCGCTGTCGGAGATCACCACTTTCGATTTCGTCCTGCTGCTGGTGATCGGCGAGGCGACCCAGCAGGCGCTGTTGGGGGATGATTTTTCGGTGATCAACGCCTTCGTGGTGATCGCCACCCTGGTGCTGATCGACATCCTGCTTTCGTTGTTCAAGGAGCGCTCACCCAAGGTGGGGCGCTTTCTCGATGGCGTGCCGCTGATCGTGGTGGAGTACGGCAAGCCGTTGACCGCGCGGCTGCGCAAGGCCCGCCTGACCGAAGAGGACATCCTCGAAGCGGCGCGGCAGAGTCAGGGGCTGGAGCGGCTGGAGCAGATCCGCTTCGCGGTGCTGGAGAAGAATGGGCAGATATCAGTGATACCCGAGCCCGGAGCGAAGTAACGGAGAGGTGAAAGGCAGAAAGGGCAGGATGATCCTGCCCTTGGTCATGGTCTGAATGACGCCGGGTTACCGCTGGCCGCCACCCCTGTTCTGACCGCCCTTGCGACCGGCCTCGGACGCTTTCTCGCGGTCATTGGCGAAACTGCCGCCGCTGTTCTGACCGCCCTTGCTGCCGGCTTCGGCGGCTTTCTCGCGATCATTGGCGAAGTTGCCTGGATTGGAATTCGATTGCTTGGTGGTCATGGTCGCTCTACCTCTCGTGGGAATGTAGTGCAGAACGCATTGCCTGCCTTGGTATGGAGGGGCGAACGCGGCAAGGTTTCCCGGTCGGAGGATGGGCGGTCGCTGGCCAGGCGCCACTGTCTGGACCGTATCTAGCTTTGGCCGAAGGCCTGTCCAACCTGGCCGCTGGGTTGCAAGGTGCGCCAGGTGTGCCCCGCCCGGAAAAGCCTGGACGCAGCGGTGTCGCTGCGTCCAACTCCTGTGGCTATTGGCTTGTACGACAGATGGCGCCTGCGCTAGAAACCGTCGATGGGAATCTTCAGGTAACGGCGGCCATTGGCCTCGGCCGGCGGCAGGGTACCGGCACGGATGTTCACCTGGATCGCCGGCAGGATCAGCGTCGGCATGGACAGGGTGGCGTCGCGGCGGGTGCGCAGGGCGACGAAGGCGTCTTCGTCCACCCCATCGCGAACGTGGACGTTGAGGGCGCGCTCTTCACCCACGGTGGTCTCGTGGCGTGCCTCGCGACCCGCCGGCGGATAGTCGTGGCACAGGTAGAGGCGCGTGGCCTCCGGCAGGGTCAGCAACCGGCGGATCGAGCGATAGAGGTCGCGGGCGCTGCCACCGGGAAAGTCGCAACGGGCCGAGCCGACGTCGGGCATGAACAGGGTATCGCCAACGAAGACGTGTGCTTCTTCCACCTGATAGGCCATGTCGGCCGGGGTATGGCCAGGCACGTGCAGGGCGCGGGCGCTGAGGGCGCCGATATGGAAGACCTCGTCGGGCTGGAACAGGTGATCGAACTGGGAGCCGTCGAGGCGGAATTCCGGCTCCAGGTTGAAGACCTCCTTGAAGGCGCCCTGGACCCGGCGGATGCCTTCGCCGATGGCGATGCGACCGCCCAGTTGCCGACGCAGATAGGGCGCGGCGGAAAGGTGGTCGGCATGGGCGTGGGTCTCCAGCAGCCACTCCACGGTCAGTCCCTGATCGCGCACGAAGCGGGCGACGCGATCCGCCGACAGGGTAGCGGTCCGGCCCGAATGCGGATCGTAGTCCAGCACCGAATCGATGATGGCGCAGCGACTGCCGGGGGCCTCATAGATCACATAGGTGAAGGTGGACGTGGTGGCGTCGAAGAAGGGTTCGATGCGCGGAGTCATGACCGGGCCTCGTGAAGAGAAAGGACGTCCCACCTTAACACGGGGCCCTGCCGCTCCGTGGCGTGCCTCGTCGCCACACCTGTTGCGACGGCATCGACCGCTGGTCGCCATATGACGGAATTGCAACGGATGCAACAGGATGTTTCGACGCTGGCAGGTTAACGTTCGCCGGTCTCTAGTGCTGCGCCGAGGTCTAGCGTGTCTTCATCCGGTTCCTTGGCTAAGTCTGCAGGTAAGCCCCTGCGTTTCGCCCTGGTCGGTGCCGCCGCCACCCTGGTGCATATGGCTGTCGCTACCCTGCTGCTGGGTCTCTGCAGTTGGCCGGCCTATCCCGCCAATCTCGGCGCCTTCCTGGTCGCTTTCGGCGTGTCCTACCTGGGTCACCGGCATATCACCTTCGCCCGCGCTGGATCGCCTTGGCGCTTCCTGCTGGTCGCGCTCGCCGGCTTCGGTCTCAACAACCTGTTGCTGACCGGTTTGCTTGCCTGGGGCGTGCCGCCCCTCTATGCGCTGCTCGCCGCCACCGCGCTGGTGCCAGTGTTCAGCTATCTGCTGTCGTCCCTGTGGGTGTTCAGATGAGTGATGCCGTGAAGCTGTCCCTTGTAGTGCCGGTGTTCAACGAAGAGTTGGCCATCGAACTCTTCTATCACGCGGTCTGCGCTCATCCGGAACTGACCCGTCACGACCTGGAACTGCTGTTCGTCGACGATGGGAGCCGCGATGGCAGTGCGCGGGTGCTCGAACGCTTGCGTCAGGGGGATCCGCGAGTACTGGTGCTGCAGCTGTCGCGCAATTTCGGCAAGGAGGCCGCCCTGTTCGCGGGCATCGAGCATGCCAGCGGCGATGTGGTGGTACCTCTGGACGTCGACCTGCAGGATCCCTTGGACGTCATTCCCCGGCTGCTTGAACAATGGCGCCAGGGCGCCGAGGTGGTGCTGGCCAAGCGCATCGACCGGCGCAGCGACAGTCCGCTCAAGCGGCTGACAGCCGAGGGCTTCTATCGCCTGCACAACCGCATCGCCCAGACGCCCATCGAGGAGAACGTCGGCGATTTCCGCCTGATGAGTCGGGAGGTGGTGGATGCCATCAGAGAACTGCCAGAGCGCAACCTGTTCATGAAGGGCATCCTTTCCTGGGTTGGCTTCGAAACCCGGGTGGTGGAGTACGAACGCGCCCCGCGCAGTGCCGGCAGCAGCAAATTCAATGGCTGGAAACTATGGAACCTGGCCCTGGAGGGCTTCACCTCCTTCAGCACGGTGCCGCTACGTCTCTGGACCTACCTGGGTGGCTTTGTCGCCCTGGTGTCCCTGGCCTATGCCGGCTACCTGATCTTCGAGAAGTTGGCCTTCGGCAACCGTGTACCCGGTTATCCCTCGTTGATGACCGCCATCTTGTTCTTTGGCGGCGTCCAACTGATCGGCATCGGTGTGCTCGGCGAATACATCGGTCGCATCTACATCGAAACCAAGCGCCGGCCGCGCTATGTGCTCAAGCGCGGGGCGAGGCGCGATGCCTAGTACCGCGCCTGCTGCATCTCCCTGAGTCGGCTCAGGGTGCGGCGGAAAGGAAATTCCAGAAAGCCGCGGGTGTACAGCTGCTCCAGGGGCACGGCGGCGTTCAGGTAGAGCGGGCGGCGGCGGTCGTAGGCTTCGTCGACCAGGGCGATGAAGCGGCGCACGGCGTCGTCCTGGGGCGCCAGGCGCGGCAGTTCGCGGTCGCCGGCCAGGACGCGCGTCGCGCCGTCTTCGGTGCCCCGAGCGATGCGGCCTGCGCGGGGATCACCGGACAGGCAAGGCACGCCGCCCAGCAGCAGGGCAGGGAAGCGGGTGCAGAGATCGATGTAGTCGGTGGTCGCCCAGGCGCCCTGGCAGAGGGTGGCGAAGTCCAGCCAGATCGCGCCGGGTGCACGCTGGATAACCGGCAACAGGCGCTCGCCGAGGGTGAGGGGCTCATCGGTCGCGGCTTGGCCGACGGTGAGCTGGGCGAAGGTCGCGGCCAGGGCGGTGGGATCGTCCACCCAATAGCGTGGTTCGGCTTGGCCTTCATGCAGACGGTGGTCCTGGCCGCCGTCCACCTCCAGCACGTCCAGCTGCGCCTGGAGCGCGGCGATGGCCGGCAACAGGCGCTCGCGATTGAAGCCGTCGGCATAGAGCTGCTCCGGCGGCTGGTTGGAGGTGACCACCAGCACCAGGCCCTGGTCCAGCAGGGCGCGCAGCAGGCCGCCTACCAGGATGGCGTCGCCGATGTCGCTGACGAAGAGTTCGTCGAAACACAGCACCCGCACCTCGGCGGCCAGCTCCCGGGCCAGCACCTGCAGGGGATCGCGGGTGCCGCTGAGCTGGAACTGGCGCTGGTGCACCCAGCGCATGAAGTGATGGAAGTGCTGGCGGCGGGCGGGCACCGGCAGGTTGGCGTGGAACAGGTCCAGCAGCCAGGTCTTGCCGCGGCCGACCGGACCCCAGAGATAGAGACCGCGTGCCGGACGGCCGGCCAGCAGCGCCGCGTGGCAGGCTTCCAGCTGGCGCGCAGCGGCCTCCTGGGCGGCATCGGGCAGGCGGTCCCCCTGGGCCAGGGCCTGGCGGTAGGCGGCGAGGGGAGAGAGGGCATTCGACATGGTCGCCACTCTAGCGCCCGTGCAGTCAGCAGACCATGCCCCAGCGGAATGACATGAGTCCTTTATAGCGTTTGAAGGCCAGCCGCGGCGGTTCGATAGTGCGAGACGACCCTGCCGGACGCCGCCGGCACCCGCTTTCATCTCTGCCTGGAGCCCTGTCATGGCCGCCGATTCGACCCTGCACCTCGCCCACTGCCTCGCCTCCGTGGGCGTCTCCGAAATCCTCAAGATCACCGAGCGCGCCAACGCCTTGCGCCGCCAGGGCGCCGATCTGCTGGTACTAGGTGCGGGCGAGCCGGACTTCGATACCCCGGAGCACATCAAGGAGGCGGCGATCCAGGCCATTCGCGCCGGCCAGACCAAGTACACGGTGCTCGACGGCAGCCCGGCGCTCAAGGAAGCCATCCGCCGCAAGTTCGCGCGGGAGAACGATCTGGTGTTCGCCCAGGACGAGGTGACGGCCTCGGCCGGTGCCAAGCAGGTGATCTTCAACGCCATGATGGCGACCCTGGACGCGGGTGACGAGGTGATCATCCCCGCGCCCTTCTGGGTGACCTATGCCGACATCGTCACCATCCTCGGCGGCACGCCGGTGGTGCTGCCGTGCCACGAGGAGGATGGCTTTCGCCTGACCGCCGAGGCCCTGGAAGCGGCCATTACCCCGCGCACCCGCTGGGTGATGCTCAACTCGCCGTCCAACCCCTCGGGGGCAGCCTATGGCGAGGTCCACTATCGCCCGCTGCTGGAGGTGCTGCTGCGCCATCCGCAGGTCTGGCTGATGGTCGACGACATGTACGAACACATCCTCTACGACGGCTTTTGCTTCGTCACCCCGGCCGCCCTGGAGCCACGGCTGCGCGAGCGGACCCTGACCATCAACGGCGTCTCCAAGGCCTATGCCATGACCGGTTGGCGCCTGGGCTATGCCGGCGGACCCAAGGCGCTGATCCAGGCCATGGCCAGTGTGCAGAGCCAGGTCACCTCCTGCCCCTGCTCGGTCAGCCAGGCCGCGGCCATCGCCGCCCTGGATGGGCCGCAGGACATCGTGCGCGAGCGCTGCGAGCTGTTTCGTCAGCGGCGGGATCTGGTGGTGGACGCGCTGAACGCGGTGCCGGGCCTGTCGGCGCGGCGGCCCGAGGGGGCCTTCTATGTCTACGCCAGTTGCGCGGGGATATTGGGTCGGCGGACGCTGGGCGGGGAGGTGATCGACAGCGATACGGCCTTTGCCCGCTACCTCATGGACGAGGGCGGGGTGGCGGTGGTGCCAGGCTCGGCCTTTGGCCTGGCGCCTTACTTCCGGGTTTCCTACGCCACCTCGCGGGAGGTGCTGGAGGAAGCCTGCCGCCGGATCGCCGAGGCGACCCAGCGACTGCTGGCCTGATCAGCCAGCCGGCGGAGCGGGCGGCGCCGGCGGTTGGGCACCCGGCGCGACCGGCTGGACGCCAGGGGGCGGGGGTGGCGGCAGACGACCGGGGCCACGGGGCGCCGGCGGGGTATCCAGGGTCTGCAGCGAGTTGGCGTCGGCGCCGAGGGCGCTGACCCGGAAGGCACGCCCCTGGGCATTGGCCACCAGCTCGCCGCGCACGGCCACGTTCTGACCCGGCTTGAGCAGGGCTTGCAGGCGCAGGGCTTCATGGGGCGGCAGGCGCAGGGCGGTACCGTCCTGCAGCAGGGCGCCGTTCACGTCGCCACGGGGACCGTGCAGCAGCTGGACGATCTGGCCTTGGAGGCTGTCGTTATCGCGTTCGGCGCCCGGACGGGGCGGCGGCGGACGCGGTTTGCCGCTGCGCTCGGGGCCTTCGTCGGTGACTGTCTTGCCGGTCTGGACATTGGTCAGGGAGACCGCCTGCACCAGCGGCAGGCTGGCGGCGCGCAGGCCGGCGACATTGATGCTGTCACCTGGCTTGAAGGTGGCGGCCAGTTGCTCGGACAGGTGCGGCGGGGTGTTGACCTCGGTGCCGTCGGCCAGGATCAGGCCGTCGATGTCGCCGCGGGGGTTGAGCAGGAACTGCTTGAGCTGGCCCTGCTGGGTGGGAATCTGGGCACCGGCAGCGGTGGTGGTGGCCGCGCTGCCGGCGGGTGCGGTCTGTGCCAGGACGAGGCCGCTGACGGACAGCAGGGCGAAGGTCCCGATCACGAGGGTTTGGGTCTTGGTAGGCATGGATGACTCCTGCAGTGGTTGACGATTAGGCTATTGCAGGGCCTGTGCCAACATTTATTTTGTATGTAAATCAATAGCTTGAGATTTCTGGTGGCCATCCGGACCAGGCAGTGCGTCCGGTTGGCGGACAGACCTGTCGGCAAAGCGGACAGCCTAGATCCCGCTGTCTTCTTCGCCGACACCCAGGCCCAGTCGACTCAGTTTGGTGTAGAGCAGCTGGCGATGAATGCCCAGCCGGCGGGCCGCCTCGGCGCGATTGCCGCCGCTGCGTTGCAGGGCCCGCTCGATCAGCAGCCGCTCCAGGCGCGCGGTGGCTTCCGCCAGGGTCTCCTCCGGCCAGCTGGCGTCGATGGTGACCGCATCCGAGGTTTCGCTCTGCAGGAAGGCCAGGTCGGCGGCGACGATGCGCTCGCCTTGGGCCAGGGTCGCGGCGCGCTGGATGGCGTTGCGCAATTCCCGCACGTTACCCGGCCAGGGGTGGCGCAGCAGCAGGGCGGCGGCATCGTCCGCCAGGACGCGACCGCTGGGCGCGAGGAAGTGCTCGGCCAGCGGCAGGATGTCGGCACGGCGCTCGCGCAGGGCCGGCAGGTGGATGGGCACCACATGCAGGCGATAGAAGAGGTCTTCGCGGAAGTCGCCACTGGCGACGCGCTGGGCCAGGTCGCGGTGGGTGGCCGCTACCAGCCGCACGTCCAGGCGCACCGGCGCGCCGCCCACCGGGGTCACCTCGCGTTCTTGCAGGGCGCGGAGGATCTTGGCCTGCATCGGCAGCGGCATGTCGCCTATCTCGTCGAGAAAGAGGGTGCCGCCCTGGGCTTCGCGAAAGGCACCGAGGCGATTGGCGGTGGCCCCGCTGAAGGCGCCGCGCACATGACCAAAGAGTTCGCTTTCCAGCAGGTCCGGCGGGATGGCCGCGCAGTTGACCGCGACGAAGGGCGCCCCGCGTCGCTTGCCGTGCTCGTGGATGGCGCGGGCCACCAGCTCCTTGCCGGTGCCGGTCTCACCGGTGACCAGCACCGTGGCCTCGCTGTCCACCAGACGGCCGATGGTCTTCTGCACCTGACGCAGGGCATCGCTGCCGCCCACCAGGGTGTGGCCTTCGACCGTGGCCGGCGGCGCCGCAGCGGGACCGCGCTGGGCGGTCATGCCGGCCAGCACCCGGATCAGGTCATCGCGACCGATGGGCTTGGTGAGGTGGTCGAAGGCGCCCAGGCGCATGGCCTCGATGGTGTTGCCGGCGCTGGCGAAGGCGGTCAGCACCGTGACCGCCGGCGGCTCGGGCAGGGCGCGGATGCGCGCCAGTACCTCCAGGCCATCCAGCCCGGGCATGCGCAGGTCGAGCAGCACGGCGTCCACCGTCTCCTGCGCCAGGAGCCGCAAGCCCGCTTCGCCTTCTTCGGCCTGCAGCACCCGGTAGCCCTGGTCCGCGGCGGTTTCCGCCAGGGCGTCGCGCAGACCGGCGTCGTCGTCGATGATCAGCAGGGTTGGCATGGCAGGAGGATCTCGAAGCGGGTGGGGACGGAAGGTTCGATCAGGCGCGCCTCGCCGCCGTGGGCGCGGGCGGTCTCGCGGACCAGGGCCAGGCCCAGGCCGGTGCCTTCGGGGCGACCGGTAACGAAGGGCTCGAAGAGCTGGGCGCGCAACTCGGCAGGCGGGCCCTGGCCTGCGTCTTCCACCGCCAGCACCAGCCAGTCGCCGCGCCGGCTGGCGTCGAGGCGGATCTCGCTGGCGGCCGGGGCGGCCTGCAGGGCGTTGAGCAGCAGGTTGTCCAGGGCACGACCCAGGGCGTCGCGGTCGAAATAGCCCTGCTCGACGGCCACCCTGGCGGTCAGGTGGATACCACGTTGGACCGCCTGGTCTTCGTGACCGGCCAGCACCTCGCGGCAAAAGGCCGGGAGCTCGACGGTGGTCGGTTGCAGTTGTAGCGGCTGGGTGAGGTCCAGCAGGCGACGCAGCAGGCTGTCGAGGCGGGTGACCTGCAGCAGGATGGCGTCCAGCGCGCGCTGCTGACGGCCGCTGTCGCCGACCAGGGCGTTCTCGGCCTTGAGGCGCATGGCGGCCAGCGGATTGCGGATCTCGTGGGCGACCCCGGCGGCCACCCGACCGAGGACCGCCAGCCGCTCACTGGCATGCACCTGGGTGGTCAGCCGCTGGGCTTCGCTGCGGGCCTGGGCCAGGCGCTGGCCGGCCTGGTTGAGCGCCGTCAGCACCTGATCCAGCTCGCGTTCGCCGGTGAGGGCGAGGGTGGGCAGGTCGTGGCTGGCGCTGGCTCCCAGATCGCGCTCGACTCGCGCGACATGCCGCGACCACTGCCAGGTGAGTCGACCGAGCAGCAGGGTGGCGGCGAGCATGGCCAGCAGCAGCAGACCTAGGCCCAGTTTCAGCTGGCGCTGACCGCTGCCCTCGGCGAAGGTCAGGCGGGTCAGGGTCCAGGCGGCGAGATCGGGGATGGGGCCGGACAGCGGGCAGGCGGCGACCAGCACCGTGGCGCCGTCCGCGCTGAAGCTGTCGCTCAGGCTGCGCGCCTCGGCCAGGGTCGCGGCGGAGAGATCGGCCAGGTGCTGGCGTTCGGCAGCGGTCAGAGTGAAGGGACTGGCATCGGCCAGGATCCCGGCCTGTTCCTGCCAAAGGCCACCGGCCATGCCGCGATAGCGCAGCAGGGCGACACTGGCCACGCCGGCGAGACTGCGCTGCAGTGTCGGATCGGCGAGCCCGGCGGTGGGTCCGGACCAGCCGTTGCTGTAGAAGCGGTAGCTGCTGGCGATGGCCTGGCAGGCCTGCTCGGCTTCCACCGTGGCCTGGCCGAGCTGGGCGCTTTCCGACTGGCGCAGCAGCAGGATCATCAGCCAGCCGACCCCGACGGCCATGCCGCCGAGCATCAGCAGCAGGGCAATCAGACGACTGCGCAGCGATCCGAACATGGGCGTTCTCTATCCAGGCCTTGGCCTGGATAGAGTGCCACACCCCGGCGGAGTTCGAGTGCCAGAGCGGGTATCAAGCGCGCCGGCCGAATTCCGCTTCCTGCGCCGTCCAGTCGGGTACCCGCTCGCTCAGGGACAGCCCGAGCCCCGGACGGGTCGGCACCTGCATCCGCCCGTCACGGGTTTCCAGGCGTTCGTTGAACAGCGGCTCCAGCCATTCGAAGTGTTCCACCCAGGGCTCGGTGGGATAGGTGGCGGCCAGGTGCACGTGCAATTCCATGGCGAAGTGCGGCGCCAGCATCACACCGGCCTGCTCGGCCAGGGCAGCCACCTTGAGGAAGGGCGTGATGCCACCGACCCGTGGCGCGTCGGGCATCAGGAAGTCGGCGCCGCGCAGGCGGATGAATTCCTGGTGCTCGGCGATGCTGGTGAGCATCTCGCCGGTGGCGATGGGGGTGTCGAAGGCCGCGGCCAGGGCGGCGTGACCTTCGGCGTCGTAGCAGTCCAGCGGCTCCTCGATCCAGATCAGGTTGAATTCTTCGAAGCGCCGGCACATCCGCTGGGCGGTGGGTCGGTCCCATTGCTGATTGGCGTCGACCATCAGCGGGAAGCTGTCGCCCAGGTGGTGGCGCACGCGGGCGACGCGCTCCAGGTCCAGGGCGCAATCGGGCTGGCCGACCTTGAGCTTGATGCCGCCAATGCCTTTCTCGCGGGAGCGATCGGTATTCACCAACAACTGCTCCAGCGGCGTATGCAGGAAGCCGCCGGAGGTGTTGTAGCAGCGCACCGAGTCGCGCTGGGCACCCAGCAGGCGTGCCAGGGAGAGGTTGGCGCGACGGGCCTTGAGGTCCCAGAGGGCCACGTCGAAGGCACCGATGGCCTGGGTGGCGAGACCGCTGCGACCCACCGAGGCGCCGGCCCAGCAGAGCTTGGTCCAGAGTTTCTGGATGTCGCTGGGGTTCTCGTCGAGCAGCACCGGGGCGATTTCCCGGGCGTGGGCGAACTGGCCGGGGCCACCGGCGCGCTTGGAATAGCTGAAGCCCAGGCCGCGCTGGCCGTCGCGGGTTTCGATCTCGACGAAGAGGATGGCGATCTCGGTCATCGGCTTCTGCCGGCCGGTGAGCACCTTGGCGTCGCTGATGGGGGTGGCCAGCGGCAGGAACACGGAAGCCAGGCGGACCCAGGCGATGCGGTCCTGGTCGGCGCTGTAGGCGATATCGGTCATGGGGAAGTCTCCGGGGTGAGGGATCAGGGACGGGTTGCAGGCAGGGCGTCGGCGGTGGCGGCTGGCTCGTCGTTGAGTTCGCCGAGGTCCAGGCGCTTGAGCGGGCCGACGATGACCAGGTAGGAGAAGGCGCCGAGCAGGCCCATGGCGGCGACGTAGGTGAGGGCCACGTCGAAGGAGCCGAGCTGGTTGATCATCAGGCCAATCGCCAGTGGGGTGACGATGCTGGCGATGTTGCCGCAGAAGTTGAAGAGCGCGCCGCTCACGCCCATGGCGCGCTTGGGCGAGACGTCGCCGACGATGCACCAGCCGAGGTTGCCCACGCCCTTGGCGAAGAAGGCGATGGACATCACCAGGGTGACCAGGGCGATGGACTGGGTGTAGTTGGCCACCACGATGCTGCTGGAGAGCAACAGGCCGACGATGATCGGCGTCTTGCGCGCGGCGGTCAGGCTGTAGCCGCGGCGCAGCATGCCGTCCGACCAGAGTCCGCCGAGAACGCCGCCCAGGCAGCCGGCCACCGGCGGGATGGCGGCGATCAGACCGACCTTGAGCATGGTCAGCCCCTTAGCCTCGACCAGGTAGGTGGGAAACCAGGTGAGAAAGAACCAGGTGATGGTGGTCAGGCAGAATTGCCCCAGGTAGATGCCCAGCATCATGCGATTGCCGCTGATGGCCTTGAAGGTGCGCCAGCTGAAGGGCGCCCGGGTGTCGCCCAGGTCGGGCAGGCCGCCGCCAGCCTCGATATGGTCCAGCTCGCTCTGGCTGACGCGTCTGTCATGCCGGGGCTCCTGCACGGTGGCGAACCACAGCAGGCCGATGAGGATGCCGGCGCCGCCGGTCCAGAAGAACACGTGCTCCCAGCCGAACTGGTTGAGCAGGATCACCATCAGTGGCGTGAACACCGCCAGGGCGAAATACTGCGCCGACTGGAAGATGGCGGTGGCCAGGCCGCGCTCCTGGCACGGGAACCACATCACCGTGAGGCGGTTGTTGGCCGGAAAGGCCGGCGACTCGGCCACGCCCATGAGAAAGCGCAGCACGAACAGCGCCAGCAGGGCCGAGGAGAAGAGGCCGACGTAGCCCTGCAGGAAGGTCAGCGCCGACCAGAGGATCAGGCTGGCGCCCAGCACCAGTCGGGAGCCGAAGCGATCGAGCACGATGCCGCCGGGAATCTGCATGGCGGTGTAGGCCCAGCCGAAGGCCGAGAAGGCGAGCCCCATGGCCACGGCGTCGAAACCGAGGTCGTGACGCATGGCCGGTGCAGCGATGGAGAGGGTGGCGCGGTCGACGTAGTTGAATACCGTCACCAGAAAGATCATCGCCAGGACGAGATAGCGGACGCGAGTGCGCCGCGACGGCTCAGGGGAAGTGCGCATTGTTATTGTCCTTTTCAGCGGGCAAAGCCGGCGGCGAGGCCGGCACCTGCAGGAGGACGCTAAGCTGATTACGCAATCATTCAAGCGTCAGCGAGTGCTCTCGCGCATGACCAGTTCGAAGCCGGTATCCCGTTTTCGCGGGGCCTCCGCACCCGCCAGGCGGGCAAGCAACACCGCGGCGGCATGGGTGCCCATTTCGGCACCGCGGACATCGACGGTGCTCAGCGCTGGGAGCAGATGGGCG
Source organism: Pseudomonas benzopyrenica (assembly GCF_036884265.1). NCBI lineage: Bacteria > Pseudomonadati > Pseudomonadota > Gammaproteobacteria > Pseudomonadales > Pseudomonadaceae > Pseudomonas > Pseudomonas benzopyrenica. The sequence continues at coordinate 1,202,436 of NZ_CP145723.1, forward strand.
GCGCTGGCCAGGTTGCCAAAGCCCATCACGGCCAGCTCCGCCGGTACGCGCAGGCTGCGGGCATGGGCTTCGGCGAGTACCCCGTGGGCGAGGGTGTCGGAGCTGCAGACCACCACTTCGGGACGGGCGCCGATCTCGAGCAGGCGGGCCAAGCCCTGGCGACCCAGTGCCGGGGTGGCCGGCGGTGGTAGGCTGACATCGGCTGGCGCGGCCAGTCCCTGGCGGGCCAGTTCGGCACGAAAGGCATCGCGGCGCAGCCGCCCCCGGGGATCGTCCAGGGTCAGGCTGGCGAAGTGGCGATAGCCGCGCGTCAGTAGCTGTCGGGCGATGGCCTGGCCCACCGCCTCATGGGAAAAGCCCACCAGCATGTCCAGCGGTCGCTCGCCCTGGTCCCAGCACTCCACCAGCGGAATGCCGGCCTGGGACAGGCGCAGCCGGCTGGCGGCGGTGTGCAGGGTGCCCGTGAGCACCATGGCGTCGGGACGGCGGCGCAGCAGGGCGGCCACTAGCTGCTCTTCGCGTTCGGCGGAATAGTCAGTCAGGCCCAGCAGGGTCTGGTGGCCGGCCTTGGTCAGGGTCTGCATGAGCGCCTGCACGGTGTCGGCGAAGATGGAGTTGACGATGGTGGGTACCAGGATGGCGATCAGCCGGCTCTCTTGGGGCGCGCTGCCGGCGATGAGCATGGCCGGCTGGTAGCCGCTCTCGCGTACCGCGCGAAAGACCTTTTCGCGCAGTGCCGGACGGACGATCTCCGGCTGGTTGAGGGTACGCGAAACGGTGATCGGCGAGACCCCGGCCAGGCGAGCCACGTCCTTGAGGGTCGGCGGCTTGCCATCGGGACGGCCCCGCCAGAGCAGGGTGCTGCGATCGCTGGACAAGGGAGATCTCCACGACAGGCGAGGGAAAGCGGGATTCTGCCGAGTCATACGATGACTCTCAAGGCGGAAGAGCCACAAACGTACAAGCCAGGGCAGGGCGCGCTGGCTAGCCTGGGCCTCTCCCTAGAACTCCGGCAGGTGCCCCTTGGAAATCGTCCTCTATGCCCTGAGTGTCATGTACAGCCCCGGCCCGGTCAACGCCCTGGGCCTAAACGCCGGTCTGCAGGGCCAGGCCCGGCGCGCCCTGGGTTTCCATCTCGGCGTTGGCTGCGCCATGCTGCTGCTGTTTCTCGGCCTGGGTTATGGCGGTGCTGCCCTGGTGTCTGCCCGGATGCTGCCGTGGCTGGCCCTGGCCGGCGGCGCCTACAGCCTGTACCTGGGCTATCGTCTCGCCAGGGCGACGCCGACGGTCGCGACCGACGCCGAGGGGACACAGGATGCGCGGCTGAGCTTTCTGGGCGGACTGCTGATGCAGGGACTCAATCCCAAGGGTTGGCTGGCCGTGCTGCCCATCGCCACGGTGATGTTTCCGGCGGCCCAGGTGACCGGCGCCAAGATCGCCCTCTGCTCGCTGCCGCTGGCCATCGCCGCTGGCGGGGCGCCGGCCTGCTATGCGCTGCTGGGCAGCCTGCTGGGTCGCACCCTGCTGCGCGGACGGGGCCTGCGCTGGGTGAATCGGCTGCTGGGGTTGAGCCTGGTAGGCTGTGCCCTGTTGCTGTTCCACGATGCCTACCGCGACCTGCTCAGCTGATCGCCGCCCGGGAGGTTGGCCATGACTTCGACATCCGCCCTGCCTTCGCCCCGCGACTGGGTCCGGCATACCCCGCTGGATGACCGCCTGGAATCCATCGAGGCCTTTTTCAGCGGTCATGCCTTCGATCCCCATCGCCATGCGACCTATGCCATCGGGCGTACCCTGGCCGGGGTGCAGAGCTTTTCCTATCGCGGTGCCAAGGCCAGCAGCCTGCCGGGCGAGACCATGGTCTTTCACCCGGACGAGGTCCACGATGGCCGCGCCGGTGCCGCCTGCGGCTTTCGCTATCGGATGCTCTATGTACCGCCGGCCCTGGTGCAGGACATCCTCGGCGGACGGCCCTTGCCCTTCCACCGCGAGGGCGTTTCCCTGGATCCACGGCTGGCGCGGGCCACCGATGCGGTGTTCGCCACCCTTGACGAGCATGCCGATGCCCTGGGGCGCGACGATGCCCTCTATGGCCTGGTCGCCACTCTCGCCGAGGTCTGCCAGACCTGGCCCAGTCGCGGGCGGGTGGATTTCGCCGCCGCGCTGCGGGCGCGTGAATACCTGGAGGACCATTTCGACCAGGCCGTCTCCCTGGATGATCTGGCCCGCTGCGCTGGCCGAGATCGCTGGAGTCTGACGCGGGATTTCCGCGCCTACTTCGGCACCAGTCCCCATCGCTACCTGACCCTGCGGCGCCTCGATCGGGTACGGCTGCAGGTACGTCTGGGTCGAGGGCTGGCCGAGGCCGCCGTGGCGGCGGGCTTCTACGACCAGAGTCACATGACGAAACATTTCCGTCAGGCCTTCGGAATGGCTCCAGCCCGTTGGTTTCGTGAGCTGGCCAGACCGCCCGTCGCGTCTGCTACGGATAGTGCACCCGGCCATTAGCGCCGCAACGATCACGACGGTCTCGTTCAGCGGCATGCACTGTTCAATGGGCGCCGCCAGCGAAACGATCAGGGCCGAGGACAGTCAACCTGTGCGCACTTCATAAACAGGAGCCCTCTATGACCGGCCAGGGAGAATCTGCCGCTCGTCCCACCTTCAGTCCTCCGGTCTTCTGGACCTCGACGCTGCTGCTACTGGTGCTGGTGCTCTATGCCAGTCTGTTCCAGGCCAATGCCCAATGGCTGTTCGCCGCCATCCAGGGCTGGATCATCACCAACCTCAGCTGGTTCTACATCCTCGCCGTGGCCATCATCCTCGGCACCGTGGTGTTTCTCGGCATGAGTCGCTATGGCGACATCAAGCTCGGCCCGGACCACAGCGAACCGGACTACGCCAACACCACCTGGTTCGCCATGCTGTTTTCCGCCGGCATGGGTATCGGCCTGATGTTCTTCGGCGTCGCCGAGCCGGTGATGCACTTTCTCAATCCGCCCTATGCCGATGGCCAGACGGTGGACGCCGCCCGCCAGGCCATGCGCATCACCTTCTTTCACTGGGGCCTGCACGCCTGGTCGATCTACGCCATCGTCGCCCTGATCCTGGCCTACTTCAGCTACCGTCACGGCCTGCCGCTGACCCTGAGATCGGCGCTCTATCCCCTGATCGGCGAGCGCATCTACGGACCTATCGGCCACGCCGTGGACATCTTCGCTATCATCGGCACCGTGCTGGGCGTCGCCACCTCCCTGGGCTTTGGCGTGTCGCAGATCAACACCGGCCTGAACGTGCTGTTCGGCGTACCGGTGTCCACCCCGGTGCAGATCGGTCTGATCGTGATCACCACGGCGCTGGCCACCCTGTCGGTGGTCTCCGGCCTGGACAAGGGCGTACGGCGCCTGTCGGAACTCAACCTGGGCCTGGCGGTGCTGTTGATGCTCACCGTGATCATCCTCGGCCCCACGGTGCTGATCCTGCAGACCTTCGTCGAGAACACCGGCGGCTACCTCAGCGAGATCGTCAGCCGCACCCTCAACCTCAACGCCTATCGACCCACCGACTGGATCGGCGGCTGGACGCTGTTCTACTGGGGCTGGTGGCTGGCCTGGTCGCCCTTCGTCGGGCTGTTCATCGCGCGCATCTCCCGCGGGCGGACCATCCGCGAATTCGTCTCCGGCGTGCTGCTGGTACCGGCCGGTTTCACCCTGCTGTGGATGACGGTGTTCGGCAACACGGCGATCCACATGATCCTCACCGAAGGCATCACCGATCTGGCCGCCGCGGTATCCCAGGACAGCTCCCTGGCGCTGTTCGCCTTTCTCGAACACTTCCCCTTCGCCAGCGTGATTTCCATGGTGGCCATCGTCATGGTGGTGGTGTTCTTCGTCACCTCGGCCGATTCCGGCGCCATGGTGGTGGACATGCTGGCTTCCGGTGGCCAGGACCAGACCCCGGTCTGGCAGCGGGTGTTCTGGGGTGCCAGCATGGGCCTGGTGGCCATCGCGCTGCTGCTGGCCGATGGCCTGAAAGCCTTGCAGACCGCCACCATCGCCAGTGCGCTGCCATTCACCATCGCCCTGCTGTTCAGCATGCACGGCCTGCTAAAGGCTCTCAAGCTGGACGCCACCAAGCGTGGCCTGCGCCATCAGTCGCTGAGTCTCACTCCGCCCACCACCCGCACGCCGGGTGGCTGGCAGCGGCGCCTGCGCGGCCTGGCGATGTTTCCCCGGCGCAGCCACGTGGTGCGCTTCATCGGCGAGGTCGCCAAGCCGGCCTGCCTGGCGGTGGCCGAGGAATGGCGCAAGCAGGGCTACGTCTGCGGTGTGGAAGACCGTGACGATGGTGGGGTGCGGCTGTACATCGGTCCGGCCGAGCAGCCCGAGTTCGTCTATCAGGTAAGACCCCATGCCTATGCCATGCCCAGTTTCGTCATGGGCAGCGAGCCGGGGGAGGAGCGCAAGTACTTCCGCGCCCAGGTCTATCTGCGCGAAGGCGGTCAGGACCATGACGTCATGGGCTGGTCGCGCGAGGACGTCATCGGCGACATCCTCGACCAGTACGAACGCCACATGCACTTCCTGCATCTGGTGGGCTGAAACGCGAACCGGGCCTTGCGCCCGGTCCGCCGATACCCGAAGACCGCTGCCGACCCGGCAGCGGTCTTTTTCTATTTCACCCGGAAACGCCGGACCACGGCGATCAACTGCTCGTTGGACGACTGCACCGCCGCGGTGCTCTCGGCGGTGCGCTGACCGCTGGTGACCAGGTCGTCGACCATGTGGCGCACGGCGACCATGTTCTGGTTGATCTCGCCGGCCACCACGCTCTGCTCTTCGGCCGCCGCAGCGATCTGGGTCGACAGGTCGCTGATGCGCACCACCGAGCCGTTCATCTCGTCCAGGCCAGCAGTGACCTCGCGGGTCTTCTCGGCGGTGCTCTGGCAGCTGCTCTTGGTCACTTCCATGGCCGCCACGGCGGAGCTCACGCCCTGCTGCAGCCGGCCGAGCATCTCGTTGATCTCGGCGGTGCTCTGCTGGGTACGGCCGGCCAGGGCGCGCACCTCGTCGGCCACCACCGCGAAGCCCCGACCCTGCTCGCCGGCCCGGGCCGCCTCGATGGCGGCGTTGAGCGCCAGCAGATTGGTCTGGCCGGCGATCTCGCCGATCACCCCGAGGACATCGTTGATGCGCTGGGCATCGCTCTGCATGGCCTGCACCTTGAGGGTGGCGTCTTCCACCTGATCCACCAGGGCCAGGACGCTGGCCGAGGCCTGCTGGACCACCGCGCGGGAACGCTCGGCCTGGCCATTGGCGGCCTGGGTGAGGGTGGCGGTGTCGCTGGCGCTGCGTGCCACGGAATCGGAGGTGGCGCTCATCTCGGTGATGGCGGTCACCGCCTGGTCGGTCTCGCTGGCATGCCGGGCCAGGATGGCGCCGTTCTGCTGGGCCTGGCCATGAAGTTGCTTGAGGCCGGTGTCGATGCGGTCGGTGGCGTCGCCCACCTCGCCGATCAGCCGCTGCAGATAACCGATGAAGCCGTTGACCGCGCCCGCCACCGCATCCACTTCATCGTGGCCGTGCACTGGAATGCGTCGGGTCAGGTCGGCATCACCGGCGGACAGGGATTCGATGTTGCGTTGCAGCAGGCCCAGGCGCCCCATCAGCTTGCCGAGCGCCAGCACCATGATGCCCACCAGCAGCAGGACCAGCGGCAACTGGATCGCCGCCAGGGTCTTGAGGATGCCGGTGTTGGTCGCCGCGATAAGCGAGGTGGGCAGCGCCGTGGCCAGCAGCCAGGGCGTGCCGGCCAGCGGGCGCAGGAAGAAGGTGTGGGGCGTGCCGTGCTCGTCGACATAGGTGTCGCGCACCACCGCCTCACCCTTGAGCTTGCCGAGGTTCTGCTGGATGGCGGCGACGAAGGGCGAACGGGCGGCATAGGCCGAGACGTTGTTCAGAATCTGCGAATCGCCGAGTTCGCTGAGGTTGCTTAGGATCTTGCCATCGGCTTCGACGATCATCATGTCGGTGTCGTCGAGTTCCTTGCGCAGCTGCTCCACTAGCGGGTTGAAGAAGCCCAGGGTCAGGTCGACGGTCGAGACGCCAAAGGCCTTGCCGTCGCGCTGGATGGCCATGGCGCAGTTGGTGCGCGGCTCGGCGCTGGCGGCGTCCTTGTAGGCGGCGGCCCAGACGCACTGGCCGGCGGGGCCCTTGAGGCCGGCCTGGAACCAGGGCTGCTCCCAGTAGTTGAGCGACTCGGGCGAATTCCAGTGGGTGTTGACGATCAGCTTGCCGCTGGCATCGCGGTGATAGAAGGTGCTGAACTTGTCGCGGCCCTGTTCGCGCTGGTTGGGCAGCGGCCAGATGCCGCCGCCGAACACCTTGGCATCGCCATACTGGTCCACCAGGCCAGGCAGTACCCGGTCGATGGCGGCGCTGTCCAGCAGCGGTATCGTCTGGGTGATGGAGCGCTGCTGCGCCTGGATCTGATTGAGTTCGCGATAGATGCGGGTACCCACCTCGTTGACCCGGGTGAGCACGGCGGACTCGCCGGCGGCGACCAGGTCCGGGGTCACCCAGAGGCGGATGCCGATGATGGTGGCCGCGAGGGTCGCGCCGATGAAGCCGAGAAAGATCAGAGTGTAGCGGGTCCGAATGGTGGTCAAGGCCATGATGTCGCTCCTGCGGTTACAGCGTCGTTCACGCTGCGAAAGGCATCCTTGGCGGTGTTCTGGACGAGGATGTCAGAGCCTTATCGGCGTCTGATGTGTGACCTTTAGCCGCAGGAAGGGACGAGATATCAAATCGCTACCAGGGTCGCAACGTGACCCGCCAGCCGCTTTGCAGTCAGCGGATCTTCCTGCACGGATCAGGCCGGCAAGGCGCAGACTTCACCCTGCCAGTCGTCCGCTACCCGCCGAACGAGCACCAGGCAGGCGCCGTCTCCCGGCGCTGCGATCAGGCACTGGCCGTCGGCCTGCCAGAAGGCACTGCGGCCCACGCAGGCATAGCCACCGGTGGGTGCGCCATGATTGGCCATGAGCACCGGCATGCCCAGCCGCCGGGCATGGCCAGCCAAGAGGGCGCTGTCGCTGGAATAACCGGTCGGGCCGATCACCGCCGAGGCCAGATAGAGATCGGCGCCCCGGGCGCGGGCGGCATCGGCATGGGCCGGATGGTTGCTGTCGGCGCAGATGGCCAGGGCGGCTTGCAGGCCCTGCACCGCCAGCAACTCCCCGCCGTTGCCGGGCACGAAAGGCGGTGCCTCGCCCGGATGCAGGTATTGCTTGGTATGGACGCGACAGCTACCGTCCGCGCCCAGGATCAAGGCGCCTATCTGCAATCCTGCCGCACCCTGGACCGGCGCCCCGACCACGGCCGTGAGCCCGGCCTTGCTGCAGGCTTCGCGCAGCGGCAGCAGCTGCGTATCGTCGGGTTCCAGCGCCAAACCCGTCGCCAGCGCCGGTTCATAGCCGGTCAGAGATAACTCGGGAAACAGCAGGAGATCCGCCCCAGCCGCTGCGGCCGCGGCGACGAACGCCAGATGGGTGCGCAGATTGGCGGCGAGATCGCCGGCGACTGACGCGGATTGGGCAGCGGCGAGGGTCAGGCTGAGCGCATTCACCGGGACTCCGAAGGCGTGTGGAAATCATTATTCATGTCACTAATCAACGCTATAGCGGAGATCCGCTTCGGGGCCGGCTACGCGGTTGAGCTCGGCGCGGTGCTCGATGACCAGTCGGTGTAGATAGCGCTTCGTAGCTAGGGTCGAGCGTAGCCAAGCCCAACAGGCTAGATTCAAGGCGCTCGCCCTCACCCCAATCCTCTCCAGGGGGAGAGGGAGGAAAGCGGTGCTTACAACAGTGTGAAACTCCCCTCGCGCACCCGCTCCGAATCAAGGCCGACCATCACCTTGAATTCGCCCGGTTCCGAGACCAGCTTGAGGTCATTGTTGTAGAAGCGCAGGTCCGCCTCGGTGATGGGGAAGTCCAGCTCGCGGCTCTCGCCCGGTTGCAGCATCACCTTCTGGAAGCCCTTGAGCTCCTTGACCGGTCGCGCCAGGGAGGCGGTCACGTCGTGCAGATAGAGCTGCACCACGGTGGCGCCGGCGCGGTCGCCGGTGTTCTTGACCGTGACCCTAGCAGTCAGGGTGTCGCCCTGCTTCAGGGTGGCACTGGACAGCTGCGGCGCCGAGACGTCGAAGGTGGTGTAGCTCAGGCCGTAGCCGAAGGGGTAGAGCGGACCGTTGACGATGTCGAAGTAGCGCGAGGTGTACTTGTTCGGCTTGGCCGCGTCGAAGGGCCGGCCGCTGCTCAGGTGGTTGTAGTACAGCGGCACCTGGCCCACTTCGCGGGGAAAGGTCATGGTCAGCTTGCCGGACGGGTTCTGGTCGCCGAACAGCACATCGGCCACGGCGTTGCCGCCCTCGGTGCCGGGGAACCAGGCTTCCAGCAGGGCGTTGGCCTGCTCCTGTTCCCATTCCAGGGCCAGCGGGCGGCCGTTCATCAGCACCAGCACCAGCGGCTTGCCGGTGGCCTTGAGCGCCTTGATCAGCTCACGCTGGGTGTCGGGCACGCTGATGCGGGCGCGGCTGGAGGCCTCGTGGGCCATGCCCTGGGACTCACCGACCACGGCCACCACCACCTCGGCCTGGCGTGCCGCGGCCACGGCTTCGGCGATCATCTCGCCGGCGCTGCGCGGATCCACCGCGACCGCGGGTTCATAGGAGTTCAGATAGGCCAGCACATCGCGGTCGTCCAGCAGGTTGGCGCCCTTGGCATAGAGCACCTTGCCCTGACCGGCCACGGCGTTTTCCAGGCCGCGGCGGATGGAGACGGCCTGGGCGGCCACGCCGGCGGCGGACCAGTTGCCCATGACGTCGCGCGGACTGTCGGCCAGCGGACCGACCACCGCCAGGGTGGCGCCCTTGCGCAGCGGCAGCACGGCCTTTTCGTTCTTCAGCAGCACCAGGCTCTCGCGCGCCACCTGGCGCGCCTCGGCGCGGTGTAGGCGCGATTCGGCGTTGGTGTCGACCGGATCCTGACCCTGCAGGCGGCGATAGGGATCGTCGAACAGGCCCAGGCGGTACTTGGTCAGCAGCATGTCGCGCACGGCCTGGTCGATCTCGGCCTGGGTCACCTTGCCGGCCGCCAGCAGGGCGGGCAGCTGCTTGCCGTAGACGTCGTCGTGCATGTTCAGCTCGACGCCGGCCTTGAGCGCCTGCTCGGCGGCGTCGCGGGTGTCCTTGGCCACCCCGTGCAGGACCAATTCGTTGATGGCGCCGTGATCGCTGATCAACAGGCCCTGGTAATTCCAGTCCTTGCGCAGCAGGTCCTGCAGCAGCCAGCGATTGGCCGTGGCAGGAACGCCATTGATGCTGTTCAGGGCCACCATCACCGCGCCGGCACCGGCCTCGGCGGCGGCGCGATAGGGCGGCAGGTAGTCCTGCATGAGCCGCTGCGGACTCATGTCGACGTTGCTGTAGTCGCGCCCGGCTTCCACCGCGCCGTAGCCGCCGAAGTGCTTGATGCTGGCCATGAGGCTGTCGGGGGCGCGCAGGTCGTTGCCCTGGTAGGCGTGCACCAGGGTGGCGCCGATGCGTGAGGTCAGCCAGGTGTCTTCGCCGAAGGTTTCCGAGGCACGGCCCCAGCGCGGTTCGCGGGTGACGTCGACGGTGGGGGAAAAGGTCAGGTCGAGGCCGTCGGCGGCCGCCTCGATGGCGGAGATGCGTCCGCTGGTGGCGATGGCGTCGAGATTCCAGGTGCTGGCCAGGCCCAGGTTGATGGGGAAGATGGTGCGCATGCCATGGATGACGTCATAGGCGTAGAACAGCGGGATCTTCAGCCGGCTGTGCACGACCTGGTCCTGCATCTGGCGGATGTCGGGACGGGTCACGGTGTTGAACATGGCGCCCACCTTGCCGGCGCGGATGTCCGCCATGATGGCTTCCTTGGGATAGTCCGGCCCGACGCTCACCAGATTGAGCTGACCGATCTTTTCCTCCAGGGTCATCTTCGCCAGCAGGGCGTCGACGTAGGCGCGTGCCGGATCGGCGTCTTGCGCCGGGGCGAGGGTGGCGCCGATGGCCAGGCCCAGGCCGAGCATGAGTGCGGTGAGGCGTGGTGCGTTCGACATCTTCCCCGGATTCCCTGTGCGTACTTTCTCGTTGTTCTTGAGCACCCTTGTGCCGAGGGGATTGTACAGCCGGGAAGCGGGGATGCGGAGCCGTTGACGGCCGGCGGGGGAGCCGGTCGTCAGGGGCGGAGGGGAGGGCGGACGGGGCCTAAAAACGCGGTTTGCGGGTTTCCCAGTCCGGCTGGTACTTGCGCATCTGGCGCACGTCGTCGCGGCTGCGGATGTCGATGGCGAGAAACTGCTCGTGCAGCTTGGCCAACTGGTCCTGATCCAGCTCCACGCCCAGGCCGGGGGCGTCGGTGATCGCCACGCAGCCGTTGCGGATCGGCAGCTTGCCGCCCTGGATGACCTCTTCGTCCTCTTCCTGCCAGGGGTAGTGGGTGTCGCAGGCATAGGCGAGATTGGGAACGGCGGCGGCCACATGGGTCATGGCCATGAGGCTGATGCCCAGGTGCGAGTTGGAGTGCATGGAGACGCCCAGACCGAAGGTGTCGCACATCCGCGCGAGGATCTGGGTATCTCGCAGGCCGCCCCAGTAGTGGTGGTCGGCGAGCACGATCTGCACGCTGTTCTGGGCCACGCTGCGGCGGAATTCGTCGAAGTCGGTGACCACCATGTTGGTGGCCAAGGGAATGCCGGTGCGCCGATGCAGTTCGGCCATGCCGTCCAGACCCGGGGTCGGGTCCTCGTAGTACTGGAGGTCGCCCGCCAGGACCTCGGCGATGCGCAGGGAGGTTTCCAGCGACCAGTTGCCGTTGGGGTCGATGCGCAGCGGTGCCTCGGGAAAGGCCTGGCGCAGCGCCTTGATGCAGGCCGCTTCGTGATCCGGGCCAAGCAGGGTGCCGGCCTTGAGCTTGATGCTCTGGAAGCCGTTCTCCTCGATCATCCGCGCGGCCTGGGCCACCACCTGCTCGGGGCTGATGGCCTCGCCCCAGCGATCGGGCTTGTAGGTCGCGTCGATGTGCTCGGCGTACTTGAGGAACAGGTAGGCGCTGAAGGGGACTTCGCGGCGCACCGCGCCACCGAGCAGCTCCACCAGCGGAATGCCCAGGGAACGTGCCTGGAGATCGAGGAAGGCCACTTCGAAGGCGGAATAGGCATTGGCCACCTGCTTGCTCGGATGGGAGCCAGGCGCCAGCTCCGCACCGGCCACCACGCCGTCGGCGAGACTGGCGACGGTTTCCACCACCCGCGCGCGCAGGCCGTTGAGGTCCCAGGCGGAAAGGCCGACCAGGCTGCCTTCCATGGCCTTGAGCACTGCCAGCACCGGGGCGTCGCCGTAGCTTTCGCCGAGGCCGATGTGGCCGTTGTCGCCCTCCACCTCGATGATGGATCTCAGCGCATAGGGTTCATGGATGCCGCTGGCGTTGAGCAGCGGGGCATCGCGAAAGGCGATGGGGGTGACTTTGATGCGTTTGATCTTCACGCTCAGACTCCTGGACTTGTAATTATGAGGACTGTCTTTGTCAGTCATCGTATGACTACTGGTCGGGTTCTTCAACCTTGACGTCGCACGACTACCTGGGATGAACGACCGCGCATCGCTTGAGGGTTGCCCGCTCCGGTCGGGGCTGGATAAATAGCCAGCCGCTTGCCTATTGCCCGTGTCGTCATGAACGCTCCGCTCGAAGATCCCCTCTACTATCTGCACAACTTCCAGCGGGTACTGGACTGGGTCGCCCTGCGCTATCCCGATCTGCTCGACGACCACGAGCAGGGTTTCATCGCGGCCTTCGCCGACTTGCCACAGCCCTCGCGGGCATTGCTGGTGCGCCTGGTGATGCGCAAGGGCGAGGTGTTCCGCGCCAGCAAGCTGGTCTACGGCGAGATCGGCTGCCCGCGTGCCGCCGCCTTGCCGCTGGTGGAGCTTGGCTGGCTGCTTTCCGATCCCGAATTGCACCTGATCGAACTCTTCGCCCTGCTGCGCAAGGAAGAACTGCTCGGCTGTTTCGGCAGCCGCCTGCCCAAGGCCGGCCGCAAGGAAGACTGGCTGGCCCGCCTGGAAGCCGAACAGGCCACGCCCCTGGCCTTCAGCGGCTGGGCCGGCACCGTGCCCGAGCTGGTGGAGGAGGGCGTCTGGCGGCTGACGCTGATGGATCTCTGCGATCGCCTGCGTCTGCTGTTCTTTGGCAATCTGCACCAGGACTGGACCGACTTCGTGCTGGCCGACCTGGGCATCTTCCAGTACGAGACGGTGGCCTTCAGCGCCGAATCCCGCGCCTTCGGCCAGCGCCAAGAGGTGGACGCCTATCTGCACATCCAGCGCTGTCGCCAGGCCCTGCGCGACGGGCTACCGGCCGCCGAGCTGCTGCCGCTGCTGCCCGCCGAGCGCTTTGCCAACACCTGGCTGGAGTTGCGCCGCGGCAAGCTGCTCCACGAACTGGCGCAGCACCACGAACGCCTTGGCGAGCTGGCCCAGGCGCAGGCGCTCTATGCCGCCTCGGCGCATCCCGAGTCGCGTATCCGCGCCCTGCGCATGCTCGAACGCCTGGAGGACTGGCCCGCCGCCCAGGCTCTGGCGGAAGTCATCGTCGCCGCGCCGGCCCATGACGCCGAACGCCAGCAGGTGGCGCGCATCCTGCCGCGGCTGGTGCGCAAGCAGGGTGGCCCACCCAACAAGCGCCGCCCGGCCAGCCCGGTGGAGCGGCTCGACTTCGAGCTAGTCAACGACGGCCTGCGCCGGGTCGAGTGGCTGGTGCGCGAGCACCTGGGCCGCGACGAGGCGCCGGTGCACTATGTGGAAAACACCCTGCTCACCAGCCTGTTCGGCCTGCTGTGCTGGGACGCCATCTTCCTGGCCATCCCCGGCGCCTTCTTCCACCCCTATCAGCGCGAACCGGCCGACCTGCGCCTGCCGGGCTTTCGCGAACGCCGGGCCGAGGCCTTCGCCGCCTGCCTGGCGCGGCTGGACGACGGCTCCTACGCGGCGGTGATCCGCGAGCGTTTCGCCGCCAAGCGCGGTCTGGCCTCGCCCTTCGTCGCCTGGGGCATCCTCGGCAGCGACTTGCTCGACCAGGCCCTGGCCTGCCTGCCAGCGCGGCACCTGCGCCTGTGCTTCGAGCGACTGCTGGAAGATCCGGACAACAACCGTACCGGCTTGCCCGACCTGATACAGTTCTGGCCGGCGGAAGGCCGCTACCGGATGATCGAGGTCAAGGGCCCGGGCGACCGCCTGCAGGACAACCAGCGCCGCTGGCTGGACTTCTTCGCCGCCCATGACATCCCGGTCAGCGTCTGCCACGTGCAATGGCAGGTGGCCGCGACCTCCGCATGAGCTATCGCATCGCCGTTCGCGCCCTCTGCGAATTTACCGCCAAGGCCGGCGACCTGGACCTCAGGTTCACCCCGTCGCCCACCGCCCTGGAAGGTATCGAAGGCCACCAGCGGGTGGCGGCGCGGCGCGGTCCCGGCTATGAGCGCGAGGTCAGCCTGCAGGGCGACTTCGAGGACCTGCAGGTGCGTGGTCGCGCGGACGGTTTCGATGCCGCCGCCAATCGCCTGGAGGAGATCAAGACCCACAGGGGTAGCCTGGAACGCCAGCCGGGCAACCATCGCCACCTGCACTGGGCCCAGGCCAAGGTCTATGGCCATCTGCTCTGCCAGGCCCGCGAGCTGCCGGGGCTGACCCTGGCGCTGGTCTATTTCGACATCGGCAGTGGCGCGGAGACCGTCTTCACCGAAGCCTGGACGGCGGCCGATCTGGCCGAGCACTTCGCCTTGCAGTGCTCGCGCTTTCTCGCCTGGGCGCGCCAGGAGCTGACCCATCGTGCCAAGCGGGATGAGGCGTTGGCGACCCTGGCCTTTCCGCATGCCGACTTTCGCCATGGCCAGCGGCCGCTGGCGGAAGCCGTCTACAAGGCCGCCAGCGTCGGCTGTTGCCTGCTGGCCCAAGCGCCCACCGGCATCGGCAAGACGGTGGGCACCCTGTTCCCGCTGCTCAAGGCCATGCCGCGGCAGAACCTGGACCGGCTGTTCTTTCTCGCCGCCAAGACCCCCGGCCGCGCCCTGGCCCTGCATGGGCTGGAGTCCCTGGCCGCACCGGTGCGGGTGCTGGAACTGGTGGCGCGGGACAAGGCTTGCGAGCACCCGGAACTGGCCTGCCATGGCGAGTCCTGTCCGCTGGCACGAGGCTTCTACGACCGACTGCCGGCCGCCCGCGCCGACGCCCTGGCCGAACCCATGCAGTTGACCCGGGCGCGGGTGCGGGAGACCGCCCTGGCCCATGAGGTCTGCCCCTACTACCTGGCCCAGGAACTGGCGCGCTGGAGCGACGTGGTGGTGGGCGACTACAACTACTATTTCGACGGCAGCGCCATGCTCCATGCCCTGGCCCAGACCCAGGAGTGGCGAGTCGGCGTGCTGGTGGACGAAGCCCACAACCTGCTCGACCGCGCCCGCGGCATGTACAGCGCCAGCCTCGACCAGCGCCGCCTGGCCGCCGGCAAGAGCGTGGCACCACCGGCAATCGCCAAGGGCCTGCAGGCGCTCAATCGCGAATGGAACCGCCTGCACAAGGAGCAGCAGGTCGACTACCAGGTGCAGGCGGAATTGCCCGCCGCCTTCCTCACCGCCCTGCAACGGGTGGTGGGTCTGCTCACCGAGCATTTCGGCGAACCCGGCCAGCCCCCGGCGCCGGAGTTGCAGACGCTGTTCTTCGACCTGTTGCAATTCATGCGCCTGGGCGAGACCTTTGGCGATCACTCGCTGTTCGATGTCACCCTGCTCAAGGGCCGCGGCAAGGCCCAGTCGCAACTCAACCTGCGCAACCTGGTGCCGGCACCCTTCGTCGGTCCGCGGCTGGCGGCGGCCCACAGCTGCACCCTGTTCTCGGCCACCCTGATCCCCCAGCACTTCCACCGCGACCTGCTCGGGGTGCCGGTCGGCAGCGCCTGGGTGGACGTGGCCTCGCCCTTCGCCGCCGAGCAGCTGGAGGTGCGCCTGGTACGGCTTTCCACCCGCTACGCCGATCGCGCCGCCTCCCGCGCGCCCATCGCCGCCCTGATCGCCAGCCGTTATCGCCAGCGACCGGGCAACTACCTGGCCTTCTTCAGCAGCTTCGACTACCTCGACCAGGTCGCCGAGGCCCTCGCCGAACTGGCGCCCGACGTGCCCCAGTGGCGGCAGTCCCGCGGCATGGACGAAGCTGCCCGCCAAGCCTTTCTCGACCGCTTCCAGGCCGATGGCCGTGGTATCGGTTTCGCCGTGCTGGGTGGCAGTTTCGGCGAGGGCATCGACCTGCCCGGCGACCGCTTGATCGGCGCCTTCGTCGCCACCCTTGGCCTGCCCCAGCTCAATCCGGTCAACGAACAGCTGCGCCAGCGCCTGCAACGGCGCTTTGGCGATGGCTATCGCTACGCCTACCTCTATCCGGGCCTGCAAAAAGTCATCCAGGCCGCCGGCCGGGTGATCCGCACCGTGCAGGACCGCGGCTGCCTCTATCTCATCGACGATAGATTCACCCAACCCGAGGTCAGAGCGCTGCTGCCGAGTTGGTGGCAAGTGGAGGAGGGGGCGGTGCCCACGGGCGAACCTGCGCCCGCTTGAAGGCTACCGAGGTCATGGCCGCCCGCCGATGCAACTGATCCTATGGCACTCCGGTGTTTTGTTGATCGCGGGCATGGGCCGCTCCTACGATTACATCGAGCCTGTAGGAGCAACTGCCTTAGCCGTTATTGGGGTGCACCAGTTGTAGAGCCGTAGCGTGGAAAACGGCGCAGCCTTTTCCACTGGGGACTTCGTGGCGAGGGCGCCCTCACCCCAACTCTCTCCCGAGGGGAGAGGGAGCCATCCGCGCAGGCGGTCATCTCCATCATCGAGCCTGTAGGAGCGGCCCATGGCCGCGATCACCGTACAGCCGTTGCTTAGGCCTCCGGCGTCTCCTCGCAAAACCTCAATCGATTACCAAAGGGATCGGCGATCTCCATCACCAGACCCCAGGGCAATTCCTGGATGTCTGGCCGGGCGAATCCGTAGTCCTTGGCCAGCAACTCGGCCTGGAAGGCGCGGATGCCGGTCATGCGGACGAAGACCGTCGAACCCGGACAGGCGTCGCCATGGTGGCCGGATAGGTGCAGGCGTAGGCCGGCGCGCTCGACTTCGGCATAGAGCGGCAATCCCGGCTCGAAGCGATGCTCCCAGACCAGGCGGAAGCCCAGGAAGCTGCAGTAGAATTCACGCGCCTTTTCGTCATCGAAGCTGCGCAGGATGGGGCTGGGTTGCCCGAAGGCGACGGTATCGATGGACATGGCGGTACTCGACAGGCGCAGAAAGCGCGGTGGGGCTGAGCGCCGGGGTACACCTTTGGCGCTGCCCGGCAACCCGAACTGTGATCCGGAAAGCTTTGGTAACCCCTCTGGCAGGCCAGAGCGTGCGCTAGGCTGCAGTTCACCGGTGCGATGGCGAACCTATCCGGGTATCGTGCATTCTTTTTCTCTCTGGCGGTTCGGCTGGGCCGAATCTTTTCATCCTTAGTGACCAAGGTTGATCCATGCAGCGTCGACACCTGCTCAAAGCGTCCCTGGCCCTGGCGGCCTACACCGGCATTCCCTCCACCGGGCTGTTCGCCCTTCAGGCCTTCGCCAATCCGGCCAATGGCGACGGCCAGGCCTTCGATTTCGACTGGCTCAAGCAGCACGCCAAGGAACTGGCCGGTAAGGCCTATCAGCCCACCGCCCAGCAACTGCCCGACACCCTGGCGAAGATGACACCCCAGCAGTTCAATGCCATCGGCTACGATGCCCAGCATTCGCTCTGGCATGACCTCAAGGGCCAGCTGGACGTGCAGTTCTTCCACGTCGGCATGGGCTTCAAGACCCCGGTGCACATGTATTCGGTGGACCCCAAGACCAACGAGGCCAAGGAAGTCCACTTCCGCCCCGAGTTGTTCAACTACAACGACAGCGGCGTCGACAAGAGCCAGCTCAAGGGCGACCTGGGCTTTGCCGGCTTCAAGCTGTTCAAGGCGCCGCACCTGGCCCAGTACGACATCGTCTCCTTCCTCGGCGCCAGCTATTTCCGCGCCGTGGACAAGACCCGCCAGTACGGCCTTTCGGCTCGCGGCCTGGCCATCGACACCTATGCCGAGCGGCCCGAGGAATTCCCCGACTTCACCAAGTTCTGGTTCGTCACCCCGAACAAGAACAGCACCCGCTTCGTGGTCTATGCGCTGCTGGATTCGCCCAGCGCCACCGGCGCCTATCGCTTCGACATCGACTGCCTGAACGACCGGGTGGTGATGGACGTGGACGCCAACGTCAATGCCCGCCGCGACATCAAGCAACTGGGCATCGCGCCCATGACCAGCATGTTCGGCTGCGGCACCCACGAGCGCCAGACCTGCAACACCTACCACCCGCAGATCCACGACTCCGACCGCCTGGCCATGTGGAAGGGCAACGGCGAGTGGATCTGCCGCCCGCTGAACAATCCGCCCAAGCTGCAGTTCAACGCCTTCAAGGACGACAGCCCCAAGGGCTTCGGCCTGGTACAGACCGACCACGAATTCGAAAGCTACCAGGACGTCATGGTCCGCTACGACCGCCGGCCGAGCCTGTGGGTCGAGCCCACTTCCGCCTGGGGCGAGGGCGCCATCCAGCTGCTGGAGATTCCCACCACCGGCGAGACCCTGGACAACATCGTGGCCTTCTGGGCCCCGGCCGAGACCATCACCGCCGGCAAGTCGCTGCACTATGGCTACAAGCTGCACTGGAGCGCGCTGCCGCCGGTGAGCACGCCGCTGGCGCGGGTCAACGCCACCCGTTCCGGGATCGGCGGCTTCCCCGAGGGCTGGGCGCCCGGTGAGCATTGGCCCAAGGTCTGGGCACGGCGCTTCGCCATCGATTTCAATGGCGGCGGCCTGTCGTTCCTGCCCGAAGGCACCGGCATCGAGCCGGTGGTGACCGTCACCGACGGCAAGGTGCAGGATTTCCACGTGCTCAAGATCGACGAGATCGGCGGCTACCGGGTGATCTTCGATTGGTACCCCACCAGCGACAAGGCCGATCCGGTGCAGATGCGCGCCTTCATCCGCACCCAGGATCGCGCTCTGAGCGAGACCTGGTTGTACCAGTACTTCCCGCCGGCCGCCGACCAGCGCCGTTATCCGGACTGGAAGCAGTCCTAAGCGACCGCTATGAAAAAGCCGCTGCGCCCTTTCGGCGCAGCGGCTTTTTTGTGTCCGGGAGCCGGACGGCTGGCGAGACGGCGGAGCTCGTCAGTCAGCCAGCACCACCTGATTACGGCCGCCGCGCTTGGCCCGGTAGAGCGCCGCGTCGGCCAGCCCATAGGCGAGCTCGAATTCGGTACCCGGTGGATTGAGACTGAGGCCGAAGCTGGCCGTCACCGGCGCCGGGCCGGTCGCCTCCTGGGCGATGCGCTGGCGCAGCCGCTCGGTCATGGTCAGGGCCTCGTCCCGTGCCAGGGTCGGCAGCAGCACGGTGAATTCCTCGCCACCCACCCGGCCGACGATGGCCGGCGCCTGGACGAGCTCCTGCAGGCAGCGGGCGATGGCCTGGATCACCCGATCGCCCGCGGGATGGCCGAATTCGTCGTTGATGCGTTTGAAGTGGTCGATGTCCAGCACGATCATGGCGCCGCCGTTCCGCCGCAGGGCCTGACCGGCCTGGTCGATGACCGCGCCGCGATTGAGCACTCCGGTGAGGGCGTCATGCGTGGCCCGGTATTCCAGTTGCTGGGTGAGGGTCTGCAACTGCTGGTTGAGGGCGTTCATCTCGCGTTCGGCGCGGTCGCTGCGGGCGATCAGCCGGCGCGTCTCGCGCATCAGGCGTTCGAAATGCAGCGTCAGGTCGCCCAGCGCCGCCCGGTAGCGCTCGGCGTCGGCATCGTCGGCCACATAGAGGGCGCGCGCGGCCTGCAGCACTCCGGCCTCCTGCTCGAACAGATCGGGTCCGGGGTCGGCCGGGCTGTAGCGCCTGACGCTGGCGGTCATGCCGGCAGCTCGGGATGCTCGACGAAGGTCAGCGCCTGGAAGTCCAGTCGCAACTCTTCGCCGAATTCCTGGATGGTCTCGTCCTCGGCGTCGTAGTACCAGTGCAGCTCCACCCGATTGCCGGCCTGGGCCGCCTGGTCCAGGGCGTCGAACAGGGTGAACAGCATCTTGGTGCTGGAGCTGTTGAAGTAGGCGAGGGCGACATGCACTCGGATGCTGACGCCCTGGCGCTGGTCGAGATAGGCCCGCAGGGATTCGATCACCGGCAGGTAGAAGGCCGCGGCGTTTTCCGGAAAGGATTCGCCCTTGAGCCAGAGTTCGTCCTCGGTAAAACGGAAATCCACCTCTGGAGAGGTGGGCGTGGGAGCGATGAACATGGTGTCCATACGAAGTTGGAGCCCCTGATCAGATGATGGCTTTCAGGCAGAACAGGGTGGTGCCCGGCGTCTGCGTGGAGGGATGGAAGGCGAACTCCAGGGGCGCGCTGGCATCGCGCGCCATGGTCAGGAAGCCGAGGCCGGCACCCTTGCTGTCGACCGGGGTCTCGGCGCGCAGGGATTCGCGATAGGCCTGCTTGATCTGTTCCAGCGACATGCTGCACAGCGGCTCGAGCCGTGCGCGCAGGGCGTCGACTTTGTCGCTGGCGATGGGATTGGCACAGAGCATCTGGTAGTTGCCGTCCTGGCGGGTGATACAGACCGAACCCTGACCCAGCTTGGCGTCCGCCAGGGCGTCCGGGGGCAGGGCATCGGCGGAATAGTGCAGGACGTTCTGTGACAGTTCGATGAAAGAGGAAAACAGCTTGCGCCGGGTGGCGCCGCTGATCCCTTCGAATTCCAGTTGCAGCTTCACCACCTCGGCCATGGCGGCGACGATGCCATGGGAGAAATAGCCGTGGTGATAGAAGATCACGTGCTGCTGTTGGGCGATTTCGAGAAAGGCGCCGTTCGCGGTAAAGGAGGCGGTCATGTCGGTCAGGCCACGCGAATGCAAAGGAAGGTGAGGTCGTCGCGGCGGAGTTCGTCGCCTTGCCAGCGGGCGAGGTCCGCGCTGAGTTGCTCGCAGAAGACGGCGGTGGGCGCCGTGCGCGATTCGGTCAACCGGGCCAGGGCGCGGCGCTTGCCAAAGGAGGTGCGCCGCGGGCCGCCGATCTGGTCGATCAGGCCATCGGTGGTGGCGAACAGCAGGCTGCCCGGCTGCAATGGCAGGGTGGTGGCGGGCCAGCACTGCTCCAGTGGGCTGTCGGCGTAGCCGATGCCCAGGCGCAGCGGCGCCAGGGTCAGTACCTCGGCGGCGTCGGGCGCCAGCAGGTAGAGCGGCATGCGGGCGCCGGCGTAGGTCAGGCTATGGCTGCGGCTATCCACCCAGAAGCAGGCCAGATCCAGGCCATCGTTGGACTCGGAGATGCCGCCGGACTGCCCCAGCATCGCCTTGACGCTGCCGTTGATCGCCGCCAGCAGCGCCGAGGGATCGCGCGGCCCCAGCTGTTGCAGGGCCTGGGTCAGGGACGCCGAGGCGATCAGGGTCATGAAGGCGCCCGGCACGCCGTGGCCGGTGCAGTCGGCGATGGCGCCGAACCAGCCGTCCTCATGCTGGGCGAAGTGATAGAAGTCGCCGCCGACCACGTCGCGCGGTTCCCAGACCAGGGTGGCGTCCTGCTCCATCACCGCCAGGGCCTCGCGCGAGCTGCGCAGCATGGCCCGCTGGATGACGCTGGCGTACTCGATGCTGTGCATGATCTGGCGATTCTTCTCGGCCTGCAGGTCCGAGACGATGCGCATCAGCTGCACGCCCAGGCCGAGGCCGACGAAACGGCCCTCGCGGGTGACGATGAAGCCGTCGGCCAGCACCTTTTCGCCCACCTCGACGGTCCGGCGGGTCAGCTCCTCGATGGACAGGCCGGCGTCCACCACCAGCGGCTCCTTGTCCATGAAGGCGATGCAGCTCTTGCGATCATAGACTTCGCGGTGATACGGCTTGCTCATCTGCGAGAGGAAGATGTCGCGATTGATGAGCCCGATCGGCCGGTCGTGCTCGACCACCGCGAGACTGGTGATCTCGCGGCGTTCGTTGAACAGGTCCATGACCATGGCGTTGGTGTGCTCGGCCTCGACCGCGGGCCATTGGGTGCAGAGGTCGAGGGCGCAGCGTTGGCCGGGGCGGGTGGCGGAGCGCGCGGAGGGCAGGGGAGCGGACGACATCGATACGAATCCGTTCTCGGGAGGTCGATGCAGCCTAGGGGCTCCGTGTTGAGCTTTGATGACAGGAGGTGGCCAGGCGCCAGCATCGCGCTGGGCCTGGCCAGGGGGTGGGTCAGCCGGTCAGCACGCCCAGAGCTGCGCGCGTGAACGGCGGTGGCGGGACGGCATTGAGCACCGCGCCCTGCAACGCCAGACCGCTATGGGCGAACTGGCGCTGGGTCGCCTCGATCTCCTTGGCAGTGTTGCAGCCGTGGCGTGACACCAGCAGGCAGGTGCCGGCCTGAGCGGCCAGTAGCACAGCGTCGGTCACCGCCAGCACCGGCGGGGTGTCGAGGATGATCAGCTCGTAGTCCTGCTGCAGGCCGCGCAGCAGCTCGGTGCAGCGTGCGCTCATCAGCAACTCGGCCGGGTTCGGCGGGCGGATGCCGCCCACCAGGCAATCCAGGCCAGGTATCGCCGTGGGCTGAATCGCCTGCTCGGGGGTCGCCAGGCCGGCCAGCACCTCGGCGAGGCCCGGGCGGCGAGCCAGCTGCAGACGGCGGTGCAGGCGCCCACGGCGCAGGTCGGCATCCACCAGCAGCACTCGCGTTCCACCTTCGGCCAGCACCCGGGCCAGTTGTACGGCCACCGACGATTTGCCGGCGGCGGGACTGGCACTGGTGATCAGCAGCAGGTCGTTGCGCGCCTCGGTGCGAGCGAAGGCCAGGCTGGTGCGCAGGATCCGCAGGGCTTCCTGGTAGCCGCTGTCGAGCGGCGTCTGCAACGGTCCGCCGAGCTGGCGGCCTGGCGCCAGGGGCAGTTGCGCCAGCACCGGCAGGCCCAGATTCTCCAGGCCCTCGGCGTCCTCGATACCGCGCTCCAGGCTGGCGCGCAGGTATACCCAGGCGGCGCCGGCCAGGCAGCCGAACAGCAGGGCGCTAAGGATCAGCAGGGGCTTCTTCGGGTAGACCGGCGCAATCTGGGTGTAGGCGCTGTCGATGATGCGCACGTCGCTCACCGTACCCGCCCGCACCACCGACAACTCTTGGATGCGCTTGCTGATCAGTGCATAGACCTTGTCCGCCGCCTCCACTTCGCGCTGCAGGCGCAGCACCTCCTGCTGGGTCTGCGGCAGCTGGCCCAGGCGCCGCTGCAGGACCTGGCGCTCGCGATTCAACACCTGGCGGCGCGCCAGCAGGGTCTGGTACAGCGGATGGGTAGTGGTGAAGCGCAGCGCCAATCCGAGGCGCTCCATCTCCAGGGCCGACAGCTGACCGTCGAGCTCCACCGCCTGACGCAGCAGGCTGCGCCCCTCCGCGCCGATGGCGATGGAGCCCCGTTGCCGCTGGTAGCCGTCCAGGGCCTGGCGACCGGCACTCAGGCGCTGGTTCACCCGTGGCAGCTCCTGGCTCAGAAAGGCCAGTTGCTGGGTCGACTCGTCGGCATTACGGGTCACGTCCTGGCGCACATAGGCCTCGGTGATGCCGCGCAGGATACGTTGCGCCTGCTGCGCATCAGTACCCTGCAGCTTGATCGACAGGATCCCCGAGCGCTTGCCGCGTTCGCTGACCATGAGGCGCTCCTGCAGCGCCTGGATGGCGACCCCACGGCGCTGCTTGACCAGGATGAATTCGGTGCCCGGATAGGCGTGCAGCTGGGCGATGTCCAGCTGTAGCTCGCCGGCGCTGGCCGGCTGGCCCAGGCGGCCCTCCAGCAGGCGTTTGCCCTGGGCATCGCTCAGCAGGAAGCGATCCGGGGCTTCGGCGGTGAGGATTAGCGGCTGGCCATAGAGTGCAGCGGGTACGTTCAGGCTGGCGATGGCCAACTGCTCACCGCCCCAGCCGAACCGGGCGAGGCCGAAGCGCGGCGGGGCCACCGCGTCGCTGGTCCTTTCGTGGCGGCGAGCCAGCCAGTCGCCCAGCAGCGGCAGGCGCCGCGGGGTGACGCTCAGGTCCAGGCCCTCGGCGTCCACCACCTCGCCGACCACCCGCCGCGAGGTGAGCAGCTGCATCTCGGTGATGGCTTCCGGCGGCGGCAGGGGGCGGCCATTGTCGGACTCGTCCAGGCGCACGATGCCGCGCTGGTATTCGATCTGCACGGTCGCCACCGCCTGATAACGCGGCGCGGCGAGTTGGGTATAGGCCACACCGAGCAGGGTGCAGAGGGCCACGCAAGCCAGCAGGCTGCGGCGATGGCGCCAAAGGGCGGCGCAATAGCGGGCGAAACCGATGTCCGCGGCCTGGGCGGCGGCGGGTGGAGACTGATGCGACTGGTCCATGCAGGAGCGGGCCTTGGGCAGGTACGGAAGAGGACAGCCGTCGCGGCCGATGCCTGTCCAGAAAGACAGCGATCGGCGAACCGGGGTCAGGATCTTCACACCAGGCTGGGCACAGCTGGAAACGCCAGGCGCTGGATCGGGGATCCGCGCCTTGTCGGCTGGAGTGCTGCGTCGACTCTAAGCGAAAGCAAAAGCCAAAAATGTGACACCCCGTGCAGAACGCGACGGATGCCGGCTTGGCAGCGTCAAGGTGCTAAGGCAGTCTTCTTTGCGACCTGTCATGCCTGCCGACGACGCACCCTGGCAGGTCCTGTTCGTCGTCCCCACGCGGGGTCGTCGAGCCAGTCTTCGTGTTGAGCGGCGTCGCCCCTTGCGACGCCGTGTTCCTGACGGCTTCTTGAATGTAGTCAGCGGTTGAAGCCCGGTTACCCGCCCGCGCGGCCTCCTTGGTCTGCGTGGGCGGTCTTGCACCGGTTGTACCAGGCCTGCGGAAGAGGGCGCCTGGTTCTTCACTGCCCTGGACGGCGTTCTCGACTGCATGGCTGTCAGGAGACAGGACAATGAGCGTGGTATCTGACGTTACCCATCCCGGAGTCGGGGTGGGACGGTGGCCGTTCTGGCTGGGCGGTCTGGCGGTCGGCCTGCTGTTGCTGATGGCCCTGCTGTGGCGCCTGCCGGATTTCCGTGACGGCACCGGGGCGCAGAATCTCGAAGCCAGCTACCACGTCCTGCTCAGCCTCAATGCCCTGGACGAATCCGGCGTGGCCCGGCACTGGTGGTTGCCCACGGTGACCCTCGGCGGCAGTCACGACCGGCAGGTGTCCTGGGGCGCGACCATCCCTACCCATAGCGGCGACTACGTCTACACCAGCTTCAGCAGCTACGGCTTCCTGGCGGCCTATCTCGGCCTCAAGGCCGCGGGCCTCTCGCCTTCGCTGCACAGTCTCGCGCTGTTCAACGCCGCCCTCGGCGCCCTGACGGCGCTGCTGTTATTTCGCCTGCTCTATCTGGTGCTGCGCAGCCACGGCGCCACCCGCGCCCTGGCCGCCACCGGCTCGGTGTTGAGCTGCCTGATCGCGATATTCAGCCGCGAGGCGCTGTTGTCCCAGGGCCTGCTCTACTGGGTGCAGAGTTTCTACCAGGTGCTGCTGCTGGCCAGCCTGCTGACGCTCTTCCACTACCTGCAGGCGCCGGCGCGCCAGCGCAGCCGGCTGGGCTGGCTGCTGGCCGGGCTGGTGTGCTTTGGCGCCCTGACCGAATGGACCGGCTATGTCTTCGGCGGCGGGCTGGTCGCGCTGTTCTGGCTGCAGCGCCGGCAGCTGCCGGAAGGCCAGCGCCTGGCCTGGCGCCTGGCCTTCGCCACGGCGCTGGCCGGGCTGCTGGTGCTGCTGCACTACAGCCTGGCGGCGGGCCTGTTGCCGACGCTCAAGGCCTTTGCCCGACGTTTTCTCGCCCGCAGTCCGAACAATGCCCACCTGACTGACTTTCTTGCCGGCTATGGCCTGTCCTTCGGCCTGTTCCTGGCGGCCGTGGCCATTGCCCTGGGGGTGCTGGTCTGGAAGCGCCGGAGCCTGAGCTGGCCACGCAGCACCGTCCTGCTGCTGGCGGCCGCCAGCGTGCCGCTGCTGGAAAATCTGCTGCTGCTGCAGCACGCCACCCAGTTTTCCTTCGACCGCCTCAAGTTCATCTTTCCCGCCGCGCTGCTGCTGGGGCTGGCCTTTGTTGCCCTCAAGACTCCGGGGCGCGCCCTGCTTGCGGTGCTGCTGGTGGCGGCCGCTCTGCAGAATGGCCAGACCTATCGCCAGGATCTCGCCGGCTATGCCGGTTGGAGCGCCATCGACCGGCAGAACCAGGCGCTGGTCGGTCTGGTGCAGGGGCAGGTCGCATTGGATTGCACCCTCATCTCCACCGACATGTCGGTGCGCGGCTACGCCAACCTGCTGTTCCACCGCAGCATCCACGAATTGCAGCGCCAGCCGTTGGACTACCACGGCGAGCCGGGGGCCTGTGGCGGACTCTATCTGGAAGGCCGGGATTTTCGCGTCGACCTGCCCGAATACACCCGCGCCCGCCTGAGTCTGGCGGACGGCCGCCAATTGACCTACGCCAAGGTCGAGGGTGACTGGCGCCTGCAATGAATGCCTTATCCATGAACACGCTGCGAGGAAACCGGGCATGCCGGGTACGCTGATCAATCGACTGAGTTTTCTGGCCCTGGGTGGCCTGATGGTCCTGCAGTTCGGCGTCTTCGAACAGAGCCCGACCAATCCGGTGGGCATCCGCTACGTGGGCGAAATGTACCTGGCGATCTGCCTGGGCTTCTTCGCGCTCTTCACCCTGAGCACCTGGCACCGGCCCCAGCGCGACTATCGCCTGCTGATGGGCTTCTGCCTGTTTTCCACGGCGGTGTTCGTCGGCCTCCCGGCGGTGTTCGCCCAGCTGTTCTGGGGGCAGCCGCTGGTCTATGGCCTCATCGAGGAGCGGCGCGTGCTCTACTGCTTCAGCGCCTTTCTGGTGCTCTACCTGGCCAAGCGGCTGAACGCCACCCAGTTCGAGAATCTGATCATCCTGGTGGGGCTGCTCTCGGCGCTGCTGTGCTGGCTGTCCTACTTCAAGATGCTGCCCGATCTACGCGAGGAGGTGAAGGATCTCAGCCGCCCCGGACGGGCGTCCACGGGCGCGGGCGCCATCTTCTTCGGCTACTTCATCTGCATCTACTTCGCCGGTCGCGGGCGTTCCTTCATCGACGGCCAGTTGCGGCCCAAGCTGCGTCACGGCCTGCTGGCGCTGTTCTTTCTGGCGACCATCGTGGTGGTGCTGCAGACCCGCCAGCTGATCGTGGTCTGCCTGGTGTTCACCATCCTCGCCCTGCGCGCGCGCCTGGTGGGACCGGCACTGTTCGGCGCCATCATCATCGCGCCGCTGATCCTCTATCCGCACCTGCTGGAAACCCTCGGCTTCAACCTGGATTTCTATGCGCGCTCGGTGCAGGAAGGCCCCACCGACAACGTCCGGGAAAACACCATTTCCCAGATCATCAACCACCTGCAGCTGTACAACGGCCTGCCCAGCGGCAGCCTCAGCCTGATGTGGAACGATGGCTTCAAGCCGATCTTCGGCGATTACTTCTTCCTCTCCGACGTCGGCATCTTCGGCACCGTGTTCCGCTTCGGCTTCCTGTCCATCCTGGTCATTCCCATCGGCCTGGCGATCCACTACCTGGTGGCGCGCAAACTGAGCCGTGACCTGGAATTCACTCTGGCGGTGTTTCTCGCCTTCATGACCATCTGGCCGCTGCAGGGCCTGTTCGAATACCAGGGCACCGCGGCCCTGCTCTTCGTCATGCAGGCGCTGAAGACCTACCACGGTGCGCCCCAGTATGGGGTGGTGATTCTGCCGGAGCGACCGGGGGCGCTGCCGCCCGGTCGCCAGGTCTTGCCGGTCTAGCAGCCGGTCAGGCGCTCCACCCGACGCTCGCCGGGAAAGAAGAAGGGGCGCAGGCGCACGCCCAGGCTGTTGCCGAAGAAGGCCGCCACCAGCCACAGCCAGCCATGCAGGCTGCCCGAGGCGATGCCGCTGAAATAGGCGCCGATGTTGCAGCCATAGGCCAGGCGCGCGCCATAGCCCAGCAGCAGGCCACCCAACACTGCCGCCACCAGCGACCGCGCGGGGATGCGCAGGCTCGGGGCGAAGCGCCCGGCGAGGCCCGCCGCGGCCAGGGCGCCCAG
The DNA here is from genome assembly GCF_036884265.1 of Pseudomonas benzopyrenica. NCBI lineage: Bacteria > Pseudomonadati > Pseudomonadota > Gammaproteobacteria > Pseudomonadales > Pseudomonadaceae > Pseudomonas > Pseudomonas benzopyrenica. The sequence continues at coordinate 1,229,705 of NZ_CP145723.1, forward strand.
CATGATGCCAAGGTTCATCACGCTGGTGACGTCGAACCAGAAGGGCTCGGCTAGGGCTCGGGCATTGGCCGGTTGCTGCCAGAAGGCCCAGCCGGAGACGTCCAGCCCGAGCAGGCCGGCACCCTTGGCACCCCAGAGGGCGAAGGCCGAGGTGACGCCCCAGGGGCGACCGGCCAGGGCCAGGGTGACGAAGTTGAGCACGGCCAGGGCGATGGCGCCCCAGACCAGCGGCCAGTTGCCGCGTAGTAGGCGCGCCGCGCCCTGGTGTTCACCGGGTACCGTGACTTCCAGGCGGCCATGGCGACGGCGCTCCAGCACCACCGTGGCCGCGGCGATCAGGGCGAACAGCGCCAGGCTGACCAGGATGCCGGGCAGCACGCCCAGGCGGGTCACCAGGGAAGTGGGTGGCAGGCTGGGCAGGGCGAACCACCAGCCCAGGTGCTGGGTGGCGATCAGCGAACCGATGACGAAGAATAGCAGGGTCACCAGCATCCGCGCATTGCCGCCGCCGGCGGTGAACAGGGTGCCGGAGGCGCAGCCACCGCCCAGTTGCATGCCGATGCCGAACAGGAAGGCGCCGATCACCACCGAGGTGGACAGCGGCGAGACGTTGCCACGGACCGCCTCACCGAACAGGCTGCCGGCACCGAGGACGGGAAAGAACAGCAGCACCGCCAGGGCCAGCATCACCATCTGCGCCCGCAGACCGGCGCCGCGACGGTCGAGGATGAACACTCGCCAGGCCGAGGTGAAGCCAAAGGCGGCGTGATAGAGGGTCAGGCCCAGGGCGCCGCCGAGCAGCAGCAGCAGGGCCTGACGACCGCCCACGGCCTGGTTAAGAAAGACCATGCCCACGGCGAGCAGGCCGGTGGCCCAGAGCGCCGCCCAGGGCAGCTGAGGAGAGGAGAGCGTGGAAGTCTGCTGCATTAGGGTTCCGGTATATTCGAACTAAAGTCCGACAATTTTAGTAGGACTTGTTGGGGAATCCCAGCGACTACCCTGCTTTGGTTGAATGAAAAGGTTACATCGATATAGCTAGAAGTTATTGATGGTTTAGGGCAGCCGTTTGCCCTGGGATGTGGTCAAAGCGGCCAAAGGAATCCTCTGGAGTCGCCGTGTCCGCTGCTGTCGCCCTGTCCGTTCCCGTTTTGCCCAGGCTGTCGCGACTACGCGGCTGGACCGCCCTCGCCGCTGCGCTGGTCCTGGCCGGTTGCAGCCTGACGCCCACCTCCCAGGGACCCACCCGCTCGCCAGCCGAGGTGCGTGCCGAGCTCCTGCGCCTGCTGCCCGCCAAGGTGGTGGACCGTCAGGGCTGGGCCAGTGACATCCAGACCGCCTTCAGCGCCCAGGGCCTCGAGCCCTCGACGGATAACCTCTGCGCCGTGCTGGCCGTGGCGGAGCAGGAGTCCACCTACCAGGTCGATCCGCCGGTGCCGGGGCTGGGACGCATCGCCCGGGAGGAGATCGACAGACGCGCGGCGCGGGCCTATGTGCCCCAGCTGCTGGTGCGCACCGCGCTCAACCTCGACTCACCGACCGGCAAGACCTACGCTCAGCGCCTGGACAGTGCCCTTACCGAGCGCGAGCTGAGTCTGATCTTCGAAGACTTCATCGCCATGGTGCCCCTGGGCGGCCAGCTGTTCGGGCGCTTCAATCCGGTACGCACCGGCGGCCCCATGCAGGTCAGCATCGACTTCGCCGAGGCCCATGCCCGCGGCTATCCCTATGACCGCGACGGGTCCATCCGCCACGAGGTGTTCAGCCGCCGGGGCGGTCTCTATTTCGGCACCGCGCATCTGCTGGGCTATCCAGCGGACTATTCCACGCCGCTGTATCGCTTCGCCGATTTCAACGCTGGCTGGTACGCCAGTCGCAACGCGGCCTTCCAGAGTGCGGTGAGTCGGGCTACCGGGATGAAGCTGGCGCTGGACGGCGATCTGGTGGTGCCCGGCTCGCGCACCCAAGGCGAGACCGAGCGGGCGGTGAATCGCCTGGCGCCGGCCCTGGGCATGAGCGACATCGCCATCCGCCATGACCTGGAGGCGGGGGAGTCCGAAGACTTCGCCAAGACTGATCTCTATGCCAAGGTCTATGCGCTGGCCGAGCGCAAGGCCGGACGCAGCCTGCCGCGCGCCATGCTGCCGGGCATCACCCTGGAAAGCCCCAAGATCACCCGCACCCTGACCACCGCCTGGTTCGCCCAGCGAGTGGAAGAGCGCTGGCAGCGCTGCCGGGGCCGCGCCGCCCGCTGAGCGGGGCAGGGGGCCGAACGGCGCTTTCCGGACGATGAGGGCCGGGGCGACCTATGGCAATTGGCCAGACTATTGCCCTACCATGAGGAGATGAAGCGGCCTCGTGCCGTACGGTTCTGGTGTAGTCCCTAGAGGTCCAGATGACCGATATCCCCGGCTCCCGGTTGACGCTCGTCGTCGACCAGCCCACCCCCTCGGCCCGCCATCGGCTGCCACCCCGCGAACAGGCCAAGGCCCTGCGCCTGCTGCGCACCCTGGGCCTCGAGGCCGATACCCCGCCCGAGCTGGTGCTGGCCTGGCTGGAACGCCGCGACGGCGGCTGCTCGCTGCCGGAAGCGGCGCGCCAGATCGGCCTGGGCAACTGGCTGGGGATCACCACCAGCCTGGCCGACCTCACCCAGAATCTGGCGCGCTTCGAAGCGGCCTATGCCCTGGACAGTGTGCTCGACTCCCTGACCACCCTGGTCGAGCAGTCGCCGCCCGAGTCCCGCTAGCGGCTAGAGCCCGGCACCGCGGATATTGACGTAGAGGCTATACAGCGAGTGGGAGCCGGCCATGAACAGCCGGTTACCCTCAGGTCCTCCAAAGCACAGGTTGGGGCAGCGCTCCGGCAGGTGGATATGCCCCAGCGCCTTGCCGCTGGGATCGAACACCCGCACGCCATCGAGCACCTCGGGCTTGGCCGCCGGGGCGCCACTGCTGCCCCAGCCGCACCAGAGATTGCCCGCCACGTCGCACTTGATGCCATCCAGGGCGCCATACTCCAGCGCCTCGATATGCTTGCGGCGTTCGCCCAGGCTACCGTCGTCCTTGACGGTATAGGCCCACACCAGGCGATTGGGCTTGGCGCGGCCCTCGACCACATAGAGCAGTTTCTCGTCCGGTGAGAAGGCCAGGCCATTGGGACCGTTGAGATCGCCAATGACCCGCGTCACCGCCAGGCTTTCGCCGTCGATGCGATAGACCGCATCGGGCTGCTCGGTCTTGACCCTGTGGCCCTCGTAGTCGCTGTTGGCCTGGAACGGCGGATCGCTGAACCAGATGGAGCCGTCGCGCTTGACCACCACGTCATTGGGCGAATTGAACGGCTTGCCTTCGAAGTTATCGGCCAGCACCGTGAGGCGGCCATCGTGCTCGGTGCGGGTGACCCGCCGACCGAGACCGTGGGTGGTGGAGCCTTCGCAGGCGATCAGTCGGCCCTGACGGTCGCGGGTCAGGCCGTTGGAGAAATTCGACTGGGCGCGATAGGTGTCCAGCCGGCCGCTGACTTCATCCCAGCGGATGATGCGGTTGTTGGGGATGTCGCTCATCAGCAGGTAGTTGCCGTCGCCGATCCACACCGGTCCTTCGGCCCAGCGCAGACCGGTGGCCAGGCGTTCGACGCTGGCATTGAACAGGCGCAATTCCAGAAAGCGATCGTCGAGGATCTCGATGAGCGGATCGGGATAGCGTTGGCTCAGGGGTTCGGCGGCGCGGGCGAGACCGGGCAGCGTGAGGGCGGCGCCGCAGACCAGGCCGCCCTGGAGCAGCCGGCGACGCGACAATGGCCGGGCGAGACCCGGGTAGGAGTCGTGCATGGGTAGGTCCTTGATTGTTTTTGTTGGACGAGACAAGACGATACGCATCAGCCCACTGAGACAGGCTAATCGTATGACATCATATGTCTTGTGGTGGGTCGCGCCAACCCGAATGCTGGCCTAGTCGGCGTCCAGCACCAGGCAGGTACGGCCACGTCCCTGACGCTTGGCCTGATAGAGGCGGCGATCGGCTTCGTGCAGGAACCCTTCGAGGTCGTTGGCGAGGCCGCTGAAGACCCCCGCGCTGAACGACAGCGGCGGCGCGCCCGGGGCATAGGCCTGGGACTGGCAGTAACGTCGCAACAGGTCCAGCGCCTGCAGCAACTGCTCTGGCGGCATGCGGCTGACCAGGGCGAATTCCTCGCCGCCCAGGCGCCCGGTCAGGTCCTGGGGCAGGGTGCGGGCCAGCGCCTGGGCGAAGACCACCAGGGCGCTGTCGCCACTGGCATGGCCGTGTTCGTCGTTGATGCGCTTGAAGTGATCCAGGTCGAGCATGGCCACGCTCAGGGTGTGACCCTCGCGCTCGGCCTGGCGAAACCACTCCTGGGCCTGATCCTGGAAGGCACGCCGATTGCGCAGCCCGGTGAGGGAGTCGTACTGGGCGGCATGGGTGAGGGCGCGCATGAGATCCCGCCGCTCCAGGGTCGAGACCACCCGGCAGTTGAGCTCCTCGGGGCAGAAGGGCTTGCGCAGGAAGTCGTCGGCGCCCTGCTTGATGAACTTGGCGCTGAGCGAGCCCTTTTCGTCGGCCGACAGGCCGATGATGCTGAGGTCGTGGCGGCGCAGCTTCTGCCGCAGCAGCTGCACCAGTTCGAAACCGCTCAGGCCGGGCATGCTGTGGTCCACCACCAGCAGGTCGATATCCGGCTGCTGCTCCAGCAGGCGCAGGGCTTCGTTGCCGTCGCAGGCATCCAGCAACTGGTAGCGGTGGGGCGTCAGCACGTGGCGGATGTAGTTGCGGGTGGCGTCGGAGTCCTCGGCGATCAGAATCTTCACCGCGGTATTGCTGTCCAGCCGGCGCAGCAGGCGGAAGGCGAATTCGTAGGAGTACTGACTTTCCTTGAGCACGTAGTCGACCACGCCCTTGGTCAGCAGGTCATCGCGCCGGCGTTCGTCGTAGGAGCCGCTGAGGACGATGCAGGGCAGGCGATAGCGCAGCACCAGGTCGACGCTTTCGCCATTGGGCGCATCGGGCAGGTTGAGATCCACCAGGGCGGCAAAGAACAGATTGGCCGAGGTGTCCAGCATCAGCTCGGCTTCGGCCAGGGTGGCGCAGAACACCGGCTCGAAGTCGCGCTGCTGACGAAAGAGGTGCGCCAGAATCTTGAGGACCATGGGGCTGTCTTCGATGACCAGGATGGAGCGCACCGGTAACTCCTGCAGGACAAAGATCAGCCGAGAACTTGTCTGGCGTCAGATGAAGCGATCATTCGCCTCTGCGTATCGGCCAAAGGATCGACGACTTGAATGGTCGCCGATCCTTTCTGGATCAGATGTCCTGCCGGCCTTCCAGCTGACGATGTCGGGGCAGGCGCAGGGCGTCGTCGCGCGGCAATGGGCGGCTCAACAGGTTGCCCTGCACCTTGTCCACCTGCAGGGCCTTGAGCGTCTGCAGTTCGGCAAGGGTCTCCACGCCCTCGGCGATCACTTCCTTACGTGTCTCGCGGGCAAAGGCGATGATCGCCGAGGCCAGCGCCCGGCGCTCGGCGTCGCTGTCGATGTCACGGACCAGGCTCATGTCCAGCTTGATCATGTCCGGACGCAGCCTAAGGATGTGCCTCAGGCTCGAATAGCCGGCGCCGGCGTCGTCGATGGCCAGGCGCACGCCCTGGGCCCGCAGCGGTCGCAGCTGGGCGTGGAGGGCGTCGTAGTCGTCGACTTCGGCGTGCTCGGTGATCTCCAGTACCAGCCGGCCCGGCGGATTGCCCGCCAGCAGCACGGGCAGGCGGCCGGCCAGGATGGTCTGCGGTGAACAATTCATGGTCAGGTAGCTGTCGTCGGGCAGACTCTGCAGCCCCTGCAGGGCAAAGCGCATGGCGCATTCTTCGAGCTCGTCGCCCAGACCGATGGCGCTGGCTTCGGAAAACCACAGGTCCGGGCTGCGCTGCGGCGGGCAGTGGAAACGCGACAGCGACTCCCAGCCAGCGATGCGCAGATCGGCGAGATGATAGATCGGCTGGTAGACGATGCTGGGTTGGTGCGCAGCTACCGCGCCCTGGATGCGCTGACGCATCTCGACCTGGCCGCGGCGACTGGAGACGTCCAGGCTGAGGCGATCGGCCACCAGTTCGGCGAAGGTCCGCACCAGTTCCAGGTCACGGGGACTCAAGGTTGGATCAGGCTGGTACTTGAAGCAGCAGAAGGTGCCATAGAGCTCGCCATCGTTGAGCCGGACGGGCACGCTCAGGTGCGCGCCGATGGGCACGGCGCGGGTTTCCGGAATCAAGCGGGTGGCGCCGACGGCGCGGGTGTCGGGGATGAGTTCAGGCAGATGGCCGGTCACCACCTGCTGGCAATAGCCCTGGCTGAGCGGCAGGGCGTCGCCCGCCTTGATCGGTGCATCAGGCGCGGCATCGACGTTGCGAAAGACCCGATCCTGCTGACGAAATTCGGCCAGAAAGGCCACGTCCATATCCAGATGGGTGCGCAGCGCGTGCAGCACCTTGTCGATGCAGCCCTGGCTGCTCAGGGTGCCGGTATCCAGGCCAACGACATCCAACAACTCGGTACCTGATTCCCTCATGTCCTCACTCCCGGGAAACTACGACCTGAACCAGTGTAGAGCCTGGAATGAATTTGTCAGTCAAATGACCTCATCTGTATGGCTTAAGCCTGTTCGGCGTACCAGGCCTCGAAGGCGGGCAGGGCCATGGGGCGGGCCAGCAGATAGCCCTGGACCTCATCGCAGCCGGCTTCCTGCAGGAAGGCCAGCACCTCGGGGGTCTCTATCCCTTCGGCGACGCTGCGATAGCCCAGCTTGCCGATCAGTGCCAGCAGCGCCCGGACCACCTCCTGCTTGCGTGGATCCTGGGGCAGGTCGTGGATCAGCGAGCGATCGAGCTTGACGCTGGTGACCGGCAATTCGTAGAGGTAGGCGAAGTTGCTGTAGCCACTGCCGAAGTCGTCGATGGCGATTTCCAGGCCCAGCTCGCGCAGGGCATGCAGCTGGGCGATGGCCTCCGGATTACGTCTCAGCCATTCGCCTTCGGTGATCTCCACCTCCAGCCGTCGTGGATCGACGCCCTGGCGCTGGCAGGTCTCGCGCAACAACTCGACCAGATCGCCTTCGTCGAAATCCCGCGGTGACAGGTTGAGCGACAGCCGTCCCTGGTAGCGGCTGTCCCAGCGCGCCAGCTGGGTGACGGCGGTTCGGATCACCCAGCGGGTGACGCTGTGGATCAGTGCGGTCTTTTCGATGGCCGGAATGAAATCGCCGGGCGCGATGGGCCCGAGTTGCGGATGCGTCCAGCGCAACAGGGCTTCGGCGCTGCATAGCCGGCGCCCGGGCAGTGCCAGGCGCGGCTGGAAGGCCAGGCTGAAGTCGCCGCGTTCGAGGGCCTCGGGAAGCTGCCGGACCAGTTGGAAGATCCGCTGGAAGGCTTCGTCCAGGGGGCGCTCGTAGAGTCCCCAGTGGCGGGGACTCAGGGCGGCCTGGTTGACGGCTACCATGGCCTTGCGCAGCAGGTCGCGCACCTCGCCCGGTTTGAGCTCGAAGGGCACCACGCCGGCCTTTACCGGCGGATCGATGGGAATCCGGTCGGCCTGGACCGGGGTCCGCAACTGGGCGATCAGTGCTTCCAGCAGCGGCGGGTAGTCGTAGTTCGCGGGCAACAGAAAGGCGAATCTCTTGGTGTCCACGTGATAGACCTTGGCCCGCTCGCTCAGGGCGTCGCACAGGCGCAGGGCCAGGCTGCGCAGAAAGGTCTCGAAGGGCCACATACCCTGGGCCAGGACCAGCTGCTCCTTCCAGTGGGTTTCCAGCGGATCCACCAGCACCAGCAGGCGCGCCTCGCCGGGATGGAGTTCGGTCAAATGGGCCACATCGGCTTGGAACTGCTGCCGATTGGGCAGGCCGCTGACCGGATCGCGCCGGCGTAGGTGCTGACGCAGGACGATGAGTCTCATCACCTGGGCGGCGAAATCGTCCAGGCGCTTGCGTTCCGTCGCCGTCAGTTCGCGCGGCTGGCTATCGAGGATGCAGAGGCTGCCGATGGCATAGCCGGCCTCGGTGACCAGGGCCGAGCCGGCATAGAAGCGCACATGGGGCGCGCGGACCACCAGGGGGTTATGGCTGAAGCGGGTATCGCAGCGGGCATCGTTGATCTCCATCCGGCCATCCGCGGCCTGGATGGTGTGAGCGCAGAAGGCGTCCTCGATGGGCATCTGCGCCAGGTCGAAGCCGACGCGGGCCTTGAACCACTGGCGATCGCGATCCACCAGGCTGATCAGCGCGGTCGGCACATTGAAGCTGCTGGCGACCAGTTCGCAAAGGCGATCGAATTCCTCCGCCGGCGCCGAATCCAGCAGCTCCAAGGCGTGCAGGGCGTTGAGGCGGTCATCTTCGTACTTCAAGGGATCGGCCATCGGACTAGCTCAAGAGAATCGACAGGCCTGGCAGGAGACCCAGGCACAGCTTGGAAGACCGGAGCGCCAGTCGAGCCGGACGAGCGGCTGACAAGAGGCGGGCTGACTGAGGGTATCGGCTGCAAATCATAAGACTTTAGCTGTTTCTCGCGTCTGCACGTCCTGCAAACCTTAGCGCGGCTGCACGTCGATCGCGAGTCCTGGTCGAACGCACAACCTCCGCCGAGTAGCGACCATGACCCTGACCTGCCTGTTCGACATCAACGAGACCGTGCTGGACCTGTCCGCGCTTGACGGCCTGTTCACCGAGCTGTTCGGCGACCCCCAGAGCCGCACGCTGTGGTTCGCCCAGACCCTGCAGAACGCCATGACCGCCGAGCTCTGCGGCCGGCACGCGCCCTTCGAGGCCCAGGGCCAGGCGGCGCTGGACATGATCGCGGCGCGGCTCGGCCGTACGCTGGCCGCAGCGGACAAGCAACGTGTCGCCGATGCGCTCAAACGGCTGCCCGCCCATGCCGATGTCCGCGCGGGCCTCGATTTTGCTCGGGCGCAGGGCGTGCGCTGCATCGCCTTCTCCAACAACGCCCGCGCCGCCACCCAGGCGCAGCTGGAATACGCCGGCCTGAGCGATGCTTTCGCCGACATCCTCTCGGCCGAGGACGCCGGCGCCAGCAAGCCGGTCACGGCCACCTATCGCCAGGCCGCCGCCAGCCTGGGTCAACCCACCGAGGGCCTGTGGCTGATCGCCGTCCATGCCTGGGACATCGCCGGCGCCCAGGCTGCCGGGTTCAGGGGTGCCCTGCTGCAGCGGCGTCCCGAGCAGGTGGCCAATCCTCTGGCGCCGCCCCTGGTGACCGCCGGCACGCTGCAAGAGGCAGTGGCGCGCATTCTGGCGCACGAGGGCCGCAGCTAGCGGCCTGGCATGCTAACGTCCGCGCCATCACCGGCCGGATGCCGGTTTTTCCAGACCGTGAGAGTCGCTTTGCCATGATGGATACCCTAGCCCGGCTGCGTGCCGGCGAACTGGCCGGGGCCACGCGCCTGACCCTGCGCGCCGACCTGACCGAATTCCCCGAAGAGCTCTATAGCCTGGCCGACAGCCTGGAAATCCTCGACCTGTCGGGCAATCGGCTGACCCGCCTGCCCGCCGACCTGGGCCGACTGCACCGGCTGCGCATTCTCTTCTGCTCGGGCAATCCCTTCACCGAGTTGCCGGAGGTGCTGGGTACGCTACCCAACCTGGAGATGATCGGCTTCAAGGCCTGCCAGCTGGAGCGGGTGAGTGCTGCGGCCCTGCCACCGCGCCTGCGCTGGCTGATCCTGACCGACAACCGCATCGCCGAGGTGCCCGCTGCCCTGGGTGAACGACCGGCGCTGCAAAAACTGATGTTGGCCGGCAACCGGCTGGAGGCTTTGCCGGCGAGCATGGCCGACCTGCACCAACTGGAGCTGCTGCGGCTGTCGGCGAATCGCTTCGCGACGCTGCCCCCGGCCATTCTCGCGCTGCCCCGGCTGACCTGGCTGGCCTATGGCGACAATCCCCTGGGGGCCGAGCGCGAGCGCGCGGTGCGCACCCAGGCGGCGCGGCAACAACGCATCGCCTGGAGCGACCTGGCGCTGGGCGAGCGGCTGGGGGAGGGCGCCTCCGGCATCATCCACCAGGCGCGCTGGCAGTCGCCCACGGGGCCGCGCGAGGTCGCCGTCAAGCTGTTCAAGGGCAGCATGACCAGCGATGGCACCCCGGAAAGCGAAAGCGCCGCCAGCCTCAGCGCCGGCACCCATCCCTGGCTGATCGGGGCCCTCGGCGATCTGGCCGAGCATCCCGAGCAGCGCAGCGGCCTGGTGCTGGAACTGGTGGAGCCGGCCTTCGGCAACCTGGCCGGACCGCCCAGCTTCACTACGTGCAGCCGTGACGTCTATCCGGAAGACACCCGCTTTACCGCCGCCGCCGTACGTGAGATGGCCGGCGGCATGGCCAGCGCCCTGGCGCACCTGCATGGCCACGGCTTGGTCCATGGTGACTTCTATGCCCACAACATCCTCTGGGACGGTGGCGCGCGCTGCCTGCTGGGCGACTTCGGGGGCGCCTCGCTGCTCCCTGAGGACGCTGCGCAAGCCGCGCGCCTGCAGCGCTTCGAGAGTCGTGCCTTCGGCATCCTGCTGGAAGAGTGGTTGACGCGGTGCAGCGAGCCGGTCGATCCAGCGTTGGCGGCCCTGGCCGCGGAGTGCCAGCAACCCGATCTCGATGCGCGCCCCCTGCTGGCCGAGGTGGCGCAGCGGCTGCAGGGCTAGTCCAGCGCCCAGTCCACGGCGGCCAGGGCGTGCAGTCGCGTGGTGTCGAACAGCGGCACCGCGCTGTCGCCCTGGTCCACCAGCAGCATGATCTCGGTGCAACCGAGCACGATGCCTTCGGCCCCCTGGGCGACCAGCTCGGCGATGATCGCGCGATAGGCTGTCCGCGACTCGGGGCGCACCTCGCCACGTACCAGCTCGTCATAGATGACGTGATGCACGGTCTGGCGCGCGGTCGCTTCGGGCACCAGGACCTCCAGACCGAAGTGTGCCGTCAGCCGCTCGCGATAGAAGGCCTGTTCCATGGTGAAGGCGGTGCCCAGCAGGCCGACAGTCCGCAGGCCCCGGGCGCGGATCGCCGCACCCGTGGGGTCGGCAATGTGCAGCAACGGCAGCGCCGTGGCTGCCTCGATCTCCGTTGCCAGGCAGTGCATGGTGTTGGTACAGAGCACCAGCGCCTCGGCGCCGCCGGCAGCCAGTTGCCGCGCATGGCCTTGTAGACGCTGACCAAGCGCCGTCCAGTCGCCGGCATGCTGCAGCGCGGCGATCTCGGCGAAATCCACCGACAGCAGCAGGCAGGCTGCCGAATGACTGCCGCCCAGCCGGCGCCGGACTTCTTCATTGAGGATGCGATAGTAGTGAGCCGAGCTTTCCCAGCTCATGCCGCCCAGCAGGCCAAGGGTGCGCATGGCGTGTCTCCCGTTATTCGCGAGGGCTTATCTTGCCTGGCAGGCAGGGCCTCTGAAGAGACGCAGTCGCGACCGGATCTAGGCATACAGTGGTCCTGGCCGCGGCTTTGGCCGGGCAGGTGGCGACTGCACTGGCTTCCGCTACGCTTCAAGGGGCCACTCCCGGCCCTGAAGGTGATCGTCATGCTCAAAGCGTTGCTCACCACGGTAGCCCTGACCCTCTTCGCCGCCGCCAGCGTCCAGGCGGCGCCCTGCCGCGACGCTCACGGCAAGTTCGTCAAATGCGACACAGCCAAGACCAAGGCGGCGCAATGCAAGGACAGCCAGGGCAGGTTCGCCAAGTGCGGCACACCTGGGGCCACGCCGGTCAACTAGAGGCGGCTATCTGGATATCAGGCGGGGCCTTGGCCGTGACGCCTCGCCTGACGTCACCAGCGGCGTCTGCCAGCGCCTGGCATGAGGGCCGCTAGTCCTTTTCCGCCGAGCCCGGCTCCGACCAGGCGCGATGACGCTCGGCCTTCTGGGCTTCGCTTTCCACCCGATTGAGCACCTCGCCCTCGTGCTGCACCTCGGGGCCGCCGCCATAGACATGGTCGAGGCCCTGCATCAGGGCGGCGTAGCCCTGGGCGGCCACCTGGACCGGATCGTTCTTGGGCCCGGCACCCACACTGGTGTCGTCCTCGCCGGCGCGGTGGAAGAAGTTGGTATCGGTCTGGCCGGGCATGAGCACCGTGAGGGTCACGCCGCTGTCCTTGAGTTCGTTGCGCAGGGCGAAGGCGAAGGAATTGATGAAGGCCTTGGAAGCGCCGTAGACGGCCTCGAAGGGAATCGGCGCGGTGGCCGAGATGGACGAGGTGAAGAGCACCCGGCCGCGACCGGCGGCGACCATGTCCGGCAACACCAGCTTGGCCAGGTGCACGGTGGACATCACATTGAGCTGGATCAGCGCCATCTCGTCTTCCAGCCGCGTCTGGCCAACGAAGGCGCCGCCCAGGCCGACGCCGGCGTTGAGCACCACGACGTCCAGCGGACGGCCCTGGCGGCGCAGGAATCTATAGGTCTCTTCCACGCCTACGGCGGTGCGCAGATCGGCCGCATGGCTCCAGACCTTGACCCCCAGGGCACGCAATTCGCGCTCGGCGGCGTCCAGCCCATCACCGCGGGAGACCAGCAGCAGATCGTGGCCATGGCGGGCCAGCTGCTTGGCCAGTTCGAAGCCGATGCCACTGGAGGCACCGGTGACGGCGGCCAGTGGCCGGGTAACATTGCTCATGCGGAAATCCTCTGCAGACCTGGTGTAGCTGGGATCGTCGCGGAGGCGCAGTGCTCCCCGCGGCCGACGGTTGACCCCTGACGGCATGGCATAATCGCCAGGCCGTCTGGAGGAGACAAGCGATGCAACCCGCTGACCTGGAAGCCCTGGTGACCTGGGCCATGCCCTATGGCAAGTACGCCGGCCGCCTGCTGGTCGACCTGCCGGGCCACTACCTCAACTGGTTCGCCCGCAGCGGCTTTCCGCCCGGTGAACTGGGCCGGCTGCTGGCGCTGATGCAGGAGATCGACCACAACGGCCTCAAGCCGCTGCTCGATCCGCTGCGCCGTCGCCGTTAGTCCGCCGCGCGATGCATGTCGACATGGGGGATGCCGTCCTCGTCGTACACCCCTGAACAGGGCGTGAAGCCATAGCGGCCATAGTAGGCCTGCAGATGAGCCTGGGCGGAGAGGAACAACGAACGTCCGGGCCAGCGCTCGGCGCAGACGCGCAAGGCTTCCGCCAGCAATAGATGGCCCAGACCGCTGCCGCGGCCCTCGGGGGCGACGATCACCCGACCGATCACCACTTCATCGCGTACGGAGCCCAGCAGGCGCAGGTAGGCGTGCAACTGGTCGTCGCGCCAACCGAACAGGTGCCAGACGTCGTCCGCCAGATCCAGGCCGTCGGGATCGGGATAGACGCACTGCTGCTCCACCACGAAGACCCGGGCGCGCAGGACCAGGGCGGCGTAGAGCTCGGCGGTAGTCAGCGCCGGGGCGGCGCGGCAGATCCACTGGATGGCCATGCTCAGTCCTTGCGCCGGCCGAACATGAAGCGGAAGCGATTGCGATTGAGCAGCACGTAGCCGGTCAACTGCAGCCCCGCTGCGAACAGCAGGCTGCGGATCGCGCCGGGGTCGGCAGGGCGGGGCCCCTGGTAGAGACCGTAAAGGGCGAAGGCCACGCCTAGCAGGCCGAGGATGAAGAAGACCAGACCTATCTTGGTCAGGCGACTTAGCTTTTTATCCATCACGGAGAGGAGGACTCCAGTAGTGGCCGTTCAGGCTTGGAAAGGCTCTATATCAAGGGTTTAAGAGGTTTTTTGTGCATCGATGTAGGTCTCATTTCACCGTGGAAATCTCGATTCGCACCACTTTGGCACCCAAGACGCCTTGCGGATCCTACACATCCAGGCTGAGCGGATTCAAACAGGAGACAGGCGGTTTCGATTGATGGCCTTTTGATTGCACTGCATCTCGCGATGATGTCCCACTCGAGGAGGTGTCTGTATGCATAGCTCCACGCAATATTCCAAACCCATGGCGCTGACACCCGAGGAGCGCGCCTGGTTGCCCTGGCTGGGTACCAATAGCAAGCTTGTGCGCAGGTGGGCCGCTTGCTTGAACCGGGATCGCCAATCTGAATTGGAGGCCACATTCGTCAGCTTCGCCAACACTCGTCGCGATCTACTGCAGACCTGGGCGGAAAGCATCTGGGAACATTTACGGACCTTGAAGGCGGCCATCACAGACCTGTCTGGGGAAGAGGTACCCGCCCTGCTGGCGGCCAAGCAACAGGTTATCCGGGACGCGAGCGAGATAGCGTTCATCGATGCCCAAGGCGAGGTGATAGTTTCCACCAAGACCAGCCGCATTGGTAGTTGCGATCTGCACAAGGATGCGGTACGCAACGGACTGACCCAGCGGTTCCTCCATGGCCCTTATGTGGATCCGGTGACGGAGGCGTTAGGGCGGACGTCCTCGAAGTTTCACGATGCGGTCACCCTAATGTTCTACGAGCCGGCCCGCTGTGGAGATCAGCAGGGTGCATTGATCGTGCGTATTCCCAATGATGTGCTCGGTGATCTGATCCAGCGCGAAGCGGGGCATATCTATCAGGATTCAGGCGACAACTATCTCTTCATGGTCGAATCGCGGTTCGATCCTAACCTGAAGCCGGGTATCGCCTTGTCGCGTTCGCGGTTCGAGGATTCGACCTTTTCCAAGGGGGAAAATCTGAAGAGTGGGGTCCGCACTGCCTTCGGTGACGTCCGGATCCGCAACCATACCGAATTCGAGATCGTCTTCAACGATCCCGCCACGGGTCAGCTCCATCCCGGCATTCGCGAGACCATCCGCCACGGTGAAAACCTCTTCGTCGACTATCCGGGGTATGCCGATTACCGTCATGTGCCCGTGGTCGGACGAGGCATCACCTTTTCACTGCCAGGATCGCCTGATCGTTGGGGCATGATGTGCGAAGCGGATCTGGAGGAAGTCTTTCGCTATCGCAGCCTGAGATACCGCCTCAACCTGCACTTCTTGGTGACCTCGCTCTGCTGCAGTCTGCTACCGCTGCTGACTTGTTCCAAACTGAACCTGGGGCTGGTCGCGCAGTGTGCAGCCGTAGTCACGAGCGCGATGGCGGGTACGGTCCTGTTCAGTGCGCGCGTCAGCAGACCGCTGATAAACAGACTCAGGAAGACCAGCCAAATGCTGCGAACCATCGCCGAAGGCGGCGGCGATCTCACCGAGCGGTTGCCGGCCCAAAACGAGCGGCCCGACGAAATCTCGTTGGTGGCCCAGTGGATCAACAGCCTGATCGACAGCCTTGGCCAAATGGTGGGGCAGGTGGTCATGACCAGTAGTGACATCGAACAGGCCAACAGCCAGCTGCAGGGAACCAGCCAGCGTTCATTGAATGAGTCTCAGCGGCTGCGCTCGTCACTCGAGTTGGGCATGCAGACGCTCGGCAGTCAGGTGAAGGAATTGGAAGAGGCGGGGACGGAGGTGGAGGTCATGCGCGCCCAGGTACGAACAGCTGCACAGGAGGCGCGTAAGCAGTTTCAGGAGGTCCAGAGCAGCAGCAGCGATATCCAGCGTTCGGTACAGGAGGCCACCGTCACCATCAAGCAGGTGAAAGACAGCGCCAGTGAAGTCGGCCGGGTCGTGACGGTAATCAACGCCATCGCCAATCAGACGAACCTGCTTGCCCTCAACGCCGCCATCGAGGCGGCGCGTGCGGGCGAAAGTGGCCGGGGCTTCGCCGTGGTTGCCGATGAAGTCCGGCAATTGGCTGATCGCACCTCACGTTCCACGGGAGAGATCGCCGACATGATCAGCAACATGCAGCGTCGAACCGAGGACGCCGTGGCCATCATGGACAGCAGCATTGAACAGCTGAAATCGGGCCTGCAATTGGCCTTGGCCGCTGCAGAAGACAGGCAGGAGGTTCAACAGGTGTTGCAACAACTGTTCATCACCATCGACAAGCTCACCGCTGGAACTCTGGAGAACGGGCAGCGATTCAGGGTCATGGGCAGCCTGGCGGCCAGTGTTCATCAGTCCAGTACCGCGGCGCATCAGAGTGCGCAGTTGACCGGTGGGGCAGTGTGCACACTGGAGCGGCTCGCCAACAGGTTCAAGGTGAGCGCTTGATCGCCGTAGCTTGACGGACTCGCAAGAGCGGTATGGTGTTGGCGGATGGGAAGTCAACGGGTACCGCTCATGTTCAGTCACATCCAGCTAGGTGCACGCGACCTGGAACGCTTGGTCGATTTTTACGATGCCGTTCTGCGTGAATTTGGTTTCGTGCGGATGCCCGTCGAGGACGACGGCGGTCCTCCTGGCTGCGGCTGGCAGCGGCAGGGTCGCCCCTGGCCGCAATTCTATGTGCAGATTCCCTTCAACGGCCTGCCCGCGTCCTGGGGCAATGGCGTGCAGGTGAGCTTCGCCGCGCCGTCGCGCCAGGCCGTGGAGGCCGCCTGGCACCGGGCATTGCAATCGGGCGGTAGCGACGAAGGCGCACCCGGGGTGCGCCCTGGCTACGGTGCGGACTTCTACGCCGCCTATTGCCGGGATCCGGAAGGCAACAAGCTGTGCTTCGTGCACGCCGAAGGACTGGTCGAGGCCAGCGCCTGAGGCGCTGGCCGGTCTAGCCTTGGGCGGCCAGGGCGACCGCGTCGGTACGGGCGGCCATGATGAAGTCGTTGCGGTGCAGGCCGCCGATGTTGTGGGTCCACCAGCTCACCGTCACCGCGCCCCATTCGGTGAGCAGGGCCGGGTGATGGTCTTCGTCCTGCGCCTCGCGGCCGACCCGGTTGGTGAAGTCCAGGGCTTCGAGAAAGTTGCCGAAGGCATAGCGGCGTTCCAGGCGCGCAATCCCTTCGCGTTCTACCAGCGTCCAGCCGGGGACCGCCTTAAGCAGCTCGGTGCTGGCGGCCGCGCTCAGGGCCGGCTCGCTGGAGCGGCAGGGGACGCAATGGGAATGGGCGAGATCGGCCATGGGGCGCTCCTTGGGGGAAGAAAGTCATGAAGGGGCAAGGGTAACAGACCCGTCGGTCAGCTCCCGGCGCCCCGTCCGACCATGGTCGAATGGTTCGAAACCGGTGCGCGCCGTACAACGGAAGGCAACAAGAACAACAGTTTCCCGCCGAGGAGATCGTCCCATGAGTGCCGCCTTCTACCCGGTCCGCGCGGAAGTCGCTTCCCGGACCCTGACCGATGAAGTCACCTATCGTCGCCTGTACCAGCAGTCCATCCTCAACCCGGATGGCTTCTGGCGCGAACAGGCCCAGCGCCTGGACTGGATCAAGCCCTTCAGCCGGGTCAAGCAGACCTCCTTCGACGATCATCGCGTCGACATCCAGTGGTTTGCCGACGGCACCCTGAACGCCTCCTACAACTGCCTGGATCGCCACCTGGAAACCCGTGGCGACCAGACCGCCATCATCTGGGAAGGCGACGATCCGGCCGACAGCCGTCACATCACCTACCGCGAACTGCATCGCGAGGTCTGCCAGCTGGCCAACGCCCTGCGCGGCCAGGACATCCACCGCGGCGACGTGGTGACCATCTACATGCCGATGATCCCCGAGGCCGTGGTCGCCATGCTGGCCTGCGCCCGCATCGGCGCGGTGCACTCGGTGGTGTTCGGCGGCTTCTCCCCCGAATCCCTGGCCGGCCGCATCAGCGACTGCCAGTCCAAGCTGGTGATCACCGCCGACGAAGGCGTGCGCGGCGGTCGCAAGATCCCGCTCAAGGCCAATGTCGACGAAGCCCTGACCAATCCGGCCACCCATTCGGTGCACAAGGTGATCGTCTGCAAGCGCACCGGTGCCGACATCGCCTGGCACCGCCACCGCGACGTCTGGTACGAAGAGATCACCTCGGTGGCCCCGGAACACTGCGAGCCCAAGGAGATGTCCGCCGAGGCGCCGCTGTTCATCCTCTATACCTCCGGCTCCACCGGCAAGCCCAAGGGCATCCTGCACACCACCGGTGGCTACCTGACCTATGCCGCCCTGACCCACGAGCGGGTCTTCGACTATCGCCCCGGCGAGGTCTACTGGTGCACGGCCGACGTCGGCTGGATCACCGGTCACAGCTATATCGTCTACGGCCCCCTGGCCAATGGCGCCACCACCCTGCTGTTCGAGGGCGTGCCCAACTACCCGGACGTCACCCGCATGGGCCAGGTGGTGGACAAGCACCAGGTCAACGTCCTCTACACCGCGCCCACCGCCATCCGCGCCATGATGGCCCAGGGCGATGCCGCCATGCAGGGCGTCGACGGCAGCAGCCTGCGCCTGCTCGGTTCGGTGGGCGAGCCCATCAATCCCGAGGCCTGGCACTGGTACTACAAGACCGTGGGCCAGGAACGCTGCCCCATCGTCGACACCTGGTGGCAGACCGAGACCGGCGGCATCCTCATCAGCCCGCTGCCCGGCGCCATCGGCCAGAAGCCCGGTTCGGCGACCCGTCCCTTCTTTGGCATCCAGCCGGCGCTGGTGGACAACGAAGGCAACCTGCTCGACGGCGCCGTGGAAGGCAACCTGGTGATCCTCGATTCCTGGCCGGGCCAGTCGCGTTCCATCTATGGCGACCACGACCGCTTCGTCGACACCTACTTCAAGACCTTCAAGGGCATGTACTTCACCGGTGACGGCGCCCGCCGCGACGAAGACGGCTACTACTGGATCACCGGTCGCGTCGACGACGTGCTCAACGTCTCCGGCCATCGCATGGGCACCGCCGAGATCGAGAGCGCCCTGGTGGCCCATCCCAAGGTCGCCGAAGCCGCGGTGGTGGGCATGCCCCATGACCTCAAGGGCCAGGGCATCTATGTCTACGTCACCCTCAACCAGGGCGAGGAGGGCAACGAGGCCCTGCGTCAAGAACTCAAGCAGTGGGTGCGCAAGGAGATCGGCCCCATCGCCACGCCCGACGTCATCCAGTGGGCGCCGGGGCTGCCCAAGACCCGTTCCGGCAAGATCATGAGACGCATCCTGCGCAAGATCGCCGTGGGTGAATACGACTCCCTCGGCGACATCTCCACCCTGGCCGATCCGGGGGTGGTGCAGCATCTGGTCGGGACTCACCAGCAGATGAGCCAGGCCGTCGCCTGATCATCGTCCACCAGCAGCCGCCCGCGTCCGTCTCCGGTCGCGGGCGGTTCGTTTTTGGCATCCCTGTAAAGACTTGTCGCCAGGGCAGAAGCCCTGGCCAGCCAGGCGGGGCTAGAATCGCGCCAGCCGGCGGACCGGAGGGCGCATCGGTCCGCTACCCGGGCAAAGGCTGGGACAGGGGCACTACTCCGGCGTACCATGCGTGCCACCCCACAAGGGTTTCATGGCGCGCGGTCCCGGATCGGTCCGCCCCCGCCGCTCTCGACAGGAAGCCAGACGTTAGATGACCATCCGCATCGCCTTTCTGCTATGGCCCGACGTTCGTCCGCTGACCGTGGGCCTGGTCGAGGAAGCGCTGGAACTCGCCGCTCGCCATTCGAGCGATACACCCTACGAGGTGCGCTTTCTGCAGGCCGGCAGCGAGTTGCAGCCGCGCCTGCCGGGTGGCCACTGGGAAGGGCAGCTGGAACGCCTGGATCGCCTTTTCGTGCTGGCCGACGAACCTTCGCTGACGCTGCCGCTACCCCTGGCCGCGGCTCTGCGTCAGACCGCCCGGGCCGGAGTGGTGCTGGGAGGCTTTTCCGCCGGGGTGCACATCCTCGCCCAGCTCGGTCTGCTCGACGGTCATCGCGCCGCCGTGCACTGGCGCTGGCTGGAGGAATTCAGCGAGCAGTTTCCCAAGGTCATCGCCACTCACCACCTCTATGAGTGGGACCGCGATCGCCTGACCGCCTGTGGCGGCCTGGCCATCCTCGATCTGCTGCTGGCGATGATCGGCCGCGATCGCGACGCGGAGCAGGCCGGCACCATCGCCGAGGAGCTGATCGTCGAGCGCCTGCGCGAAGGCAGCGAGCGGCAGCGCATTCCGCTGAAGAACCGGCTGGGGTCGAGTCATCCCAAGCTGACCCAGGCGGTCATGCTGATGGAGGCCAACATCGAAGAGCCGCTCACCACCGACGAGATCGCCCAGCACGTCTGCGTGTCCCGTCGGCAACTGGAGCGGATCTTCAAGCAGTACCTGGCGCGGGTGCCCAGCCAGTACTACCTGGAATTGCGCCTGAACCGGGCGCGCAAGATGCTCACCCAGACCAGCAAGTCCATCATCCAGATCGGCCTGTCCTGCGGCTTCTCGTCGGGACCGCATTTCTCCAGCGCCTATCGCAACTTCTTTGGTGTCACCCCCCGCGACGACCGCAACCAGCGCCGTGGCGCGGCGGGCGAGGGCAGCATGGTGGCCGAGCGCTAGGCGCCCGGCGCACCCCCTTCAGCTCACAGCGGCTCGGCCACCCCTTCGTCCAGCCAGGCGCCCAGCCGATCAGCCGGCAGGGGCGCGCCGCAATGGAATCCCTGGATCTCGTCCGCCGGCAGGTGCTGCAGCTGGCGCAGGTGCTCGGCGTCTTCCACGCCCTTGAGGGTCACCGTCAACCCCAGCGAGCGGCCGAGATCGATCATGGCGCGGACCAGGGCACTGTCTTCCGGCGCGTGGTTGCGCCGGGCGATCAGGCTGCGGTCCAGGCGGATGCCGTCCAGCGGATAGCGGCGCAGATAGGCCAGGGAGCAGAGGCCGGAACCGAAGTCGTCCAGGCACAGCCGTACGCCCAGGCCCTTGAGCGCGCTCAGGGTGTTGGCCACATCGGCCGCGGGGTCCAGCAGGGTGCGCTCGGTAAGTTCCAGTTCCAGGCGCGGGGCGGCCAGGCCACTCTGGTAGAGCGCCTCGGCCACGGTCTGCACCGGATCCTCGTTGGCGTGGAATTGCTGCGGCGACAGGTTGACCGACACCGAGAGCCGTTCCGGCCAGCCCTGGGCGTCGTGGCAGGCGGTCTCCAGCACCCAGCGGCCGAGGCGCTGGGCGAGTCCGGCGTCTTCGGCCAAGGCCAAAAAGTCCAGCGGCTCCAACAAGCCCTGGGTCGGGTGTTCCCAGCGCACCAGCGCCTCGAAGCCGCGCAGGCTGCCGTCGGCGAGGCTGCGCCGCGGCTGGTAGTAGAGACTGAGACGGTCGTCGCGCAGGGCCTGGCGCAGGTCCTGTTCCAGTTGCCGGCGCAACAGCACCTGTTCGTTCATGGCCGGTTCGTGGAAGCGCCAGGTGCCACGGCCAGCGGCCTTGGCCTGGTAGAGGGCGATGTCGGCCAGGCGCAACAACTCGGCCGGGATGCTGGTATCCCGCGGCGCCAGGGCCACGCCCAGGCTGCTGCCGATGAAGATGCGCTGCTCGCCGAGGCGGAAGGGCTGCCGCAGCTGCTCCACCAGCCGTCGACAGAGGTCGGCGATGGCGCCCGGCTCGCGTTCGCCGCTGAGCACCACGCAGAATTCATCGCCGCCCAGACGCGCCACCAGATCGGTGGCGGTCACGTTCTGCCGCAGACGCTGCGCCGCCTCCTGCAGTACCTGATCGCCGGCGGCATGGCCGAGGGCGTCGTTGACCGTCTTGAACCTATCCAGGTCGAGACTGAGCAGGGCCAGGGGACGGGGCTCCGGGCCCTCCAGGTGGGTGGCGAGAAATTGGTGCAGGCGGTGGCGATTGGGCAGGCCGGTGAGGGGGTCGTGCCAGGACAGGTGCTGGACCTGGGCCAGGGCCTCGATCTCGTCGGTGAGGTCGGTGACGGTGCCACGATAGCCACCCTCGGGAATGGCCCGGGCGGCCACCCGGCAGGTGCGCTCGCGACCGCTGCCATCCAGGTAGTGGCAGACCAGCGGGGGTCTCGGTTTGCGGTCGTGGGCATGGCCGGCCAGCCAGTGCGCCAGGGTATCGGCGTGGGGTGTCAGGAGTTCGTTGAGCGGCCGTCCCAGCCAGCGGTCGGCGGCTTCCCCGGTGACCTCGGCGAAGCGCTCCGAGACATAGACCAGGCGCAGACCGGCATCGACCTCCCACAGCCAGTCCGAGGTGGCCTCGGCGATGTCGCGGAAGCGTCGCTCGCCAATGGCCAGTTCGCTGCGACTGGCCAGCAGGTCATCGTACTGGGTATCCAGCTGGCGCATCGACAGCAGCGCCTGGCGAAACAGCCAGATCAGTCCCAGCAGCAGGATCAACACCCCGCCGCCGAACAGCGGCAGGGTCTGCTGCATCAGCCACAGCCCCGGACGCGGCGGACGCCAGGTCAACTGATAGCTGGAGCCGGGCAGTTGCCAGCTGGCGCGACTCCCGACCGGATCGGTGGTGATGCCGAGCGGTGGCAGGTTGTTGGCTTCGCTCAGGGTCGCCAGCCGGGCGGGACTCAGCACATTGACGAAGACCAGTACCGAAGCCGGCGTATCCAGGGAACGGACGCCGGGCTGGTCACCCGGGGTGATGGCCGCGGCGGCCACCAGCGCCGGCGTGCCGGCCACGTTGAGGACGCCAGACACGCTGCCGGCGCGGGCATCGACGCTGCGCGCCGCCGCCAGCAGACCAGCGATGTCGCCCTGCAGCCAGGGCGTAGCGGGATCGGCCAGTTGCCCTTCGAGCAGGCGATAGCGGGGCCGATCCTGGCTGTCGAACACCAGCACCCCTTCGTAGCCATAGACCCGGTACAGCGATTCGCCGAGATTGCCCTGGTCGTAGGCCCAGTCGTGGTCCAGCTCCAGGTGAAGGCGGCGATAGGCCTCGTCCCATTTGCTGTAGTCGATCAGGTTGCGGGCCACCTCTTCGTCGAGGCGGGTGAAGGTGCGGCCGACGGCACGCTCGGTGTGCTGGGCGACGGTGGCATCCTGGCGCACGGCATTGTCGACCAGCAGGTAGCAGCCCAGGCCGATAAGGCCCAGGAGCAGTACGCAAAGCGCTGGGAACAGCCGCAGGAGGACGGTATGGCCCCGTCGGCGCGGAGAGGCGCTACGGGACGCTGGAGAGGTAGGCATGCCTGGACCCTGGCTAGATGAGCGTTCCTGTGCCTTCGCCTGATCGGACCCGGGGGCGGCCAAGCGAAGCGGGTGAATCCTTGCCGTCGCTAGACTAGCCCCTGAGGGCGCGCGACGCTAAACGTAAAGCGCGAGATGCTAAGGGGATCGCGCTAAGCAACGCGCGAACATCCGGGCTAGGTGGGGTTGCCGGCACCGCCGTAGAAGGCGCAGCCCTGCCAGGTCTGGCCATTGATGCGCAATTCGGCCTGCAGCGATTGCACGGTGCCGGTACGGCCGTCCACGCAGCGGCGCGGATTGATCCACAACTCGACCTTCTCGCCATTGGCCTCGGTGGACAGGGCGCGCATGCCGCCGGGCAATTCTTCCTGCACGAAGGGCAGGGCGCGGCGCTGTTGGCCGGCGGTACTGACCAGCATGCCCTGGTTGCTGACCTGGACGCTCCAGTCCGGTCCATGGCCACCGGCGTTCATGGCGGTGCGCTTGAAGTTGGGATCGCTGCAACCCGGACCGCTGTACTGCACGCGGTAGACGTCGGTGACGGCGAACACGCCCTGGGCGCCATCGCGACCGCCGGACTTGAGCTTGCCGCGCAGATCGGCGAACAGCGACGCGGCACCGCTGTCGGCGGCCAGTTCGTGGGCATCGCGCAGGATGGCGGTGTTGTTGGCGTCGGTGACGTCGAAGAAGCGCTGTTCCCGGCAGGGGCGGAACAGCAGCTGGTCACCGCTCCAGCGCAGATCGCCCTGCAGGCGTTCGCCGCCCGGTGCACGCGGGGTGTCGTCGCTCTGGAACAGACTGCAACCGCCGAGGAGGCCGAGCAGGGCAAGGGGAAAGATGGAACGCGGCGCTGGCATCGCGGGACTCCCGACTGAGGTGGGCACACGTTACTCAGACAACGTCGGGAGCTCAAGGACTTACCAGACGCGATAAGTCTTGCCGGTTTCTCGTCCTTCTACGCTGCGTTCGTAGGCGCGGGCGGCTTCGGCGACGGGAATGGCCTTGAAGCCGAGGAAGAAGTCGCCATAGTGCGCCAGGGACTCTTCTACCACGGTGGGGCTGACCACATTCAGGCGCTGGCCGCGTGGTAGCTCGATGGCGGCACCTCGGGCGAAACCTTCCAGCCCCGCGTTGACCATGGCCGCCGCGCTGCCCTGGTGGATGGGATGTTCGCTCACGATGCCGCTGGTGAGGGTAAAGGAGGCACCGTCGGACGCCTGGGCCTGGCCCAGCAACACCAGGTTGACCTGGCCCATGAGTTTACTGCTCAGGCCGACTTGGAAGTCGGCCTGGGTCAATTCGGTCACAGGTGCGAAGGCGAGGGCGCCGGTGGCACTGACCAGGGCATCGAAGCGGCCGACCTTGGCGAACAGGGCACGGATGGAGTCCGGCTGGGTGATGTCCGCCTGGAGATCGCCCGAGTGGCGACCGACCCGCACCAAATCGTGGCGCCTACCGAGGCGTTCGGCGATGGCGCTGCCCAGGGTACCGCTGGCACCGACGAGGATGATTTTCATGGGACGACTCCGTGAAGGGAAAGGAGTCCTCAGCCTAGAATGGCGCATTGCCCTGATAAATCACCGGAATGGCAATCCAGTGTTTCCTGGAGGAAACGATGCAGGACGACTTCGCCGATCTCGCCGCCTTCGCCATCCTCTGTGAAAGCGGCAGCTTCACCCGTGCCGCCGAGCGCCTGGGCTGCAGCAAGGGGCAGCTGTCGAAGCGCATCCGCGCGCTGGAGGTACGGCTGGAGACCCGCCTGCTGCACCGCACCACCCGCCGCCTCGATCCCACCGCCGCCGGGCGCACCCTGCTGCCCGAGGCCCAGGCGCTGGTGCGCCAGCGTGAGCGGGCCCTGCAGAGCGTGGCCCGGCTGCAGGAGGAGGCCGTCGGTCCGGTACGCCTGACCGTGCCGGTGTCCCTGGGCTACACCTTTTTCGAGGTGCTGCTGGCCTGCCGCGCCGCCCATCCCGCCATCCAGTTGGACCTGGTGCTGGACAATGGCTACCGCGACCTGGTGGCCGAGGGCTTCGACCTGGCGATCCGTGCGCGGGTGGAGCCGGACGAGCGCCTGGTCGCCCGCCCACTGTTCGCCATGCAGGAGGTGACCTGCGCCGCGCCCGCCTACCTGGCCGCGCATGAGTTGCCGCAGGTGCCCGAGGAGCTGCTCGATCACCGTTGCCTGGTGAACAATCACTATGCCGAGGGCGAGGTCTGGCTCTATCACCGCGATCACCGCCTCGGTCGTGTCCAGGTGGCGCCCAGCCTGGCCTGCAATCACTACAGCCTGCTCAAGCAGGCAGCCCTGGCCGGGCAGGGCATCGCCCGGCTGCCGTCGTTCATGGTGCACGAGGAGTTGGCCAGCGGTGCACTGGTCTGGCTGCTCAGGGACTGGCGCACGCCCAGCCAGCCGCTGTTTCTGGTGCACCCCTACCAGGGCGGCCTGCCCAAGCGGACGCGGGTGGTGGCGGAAGCCCTGAGCGACTGGTTCGAGCGCAGTCGGCAGCGGTTGGAGGCGTTGGGGTAGGTGCGGTGCCTGTACATCACCGTAGGTTGGGTTGAGCGCAGCGAAGCCCAACAGAGCTGGAGTTCGAGCATGCACTGTTGGGCTTCGACGGTGGCGCCGTCTCAACCCAACCTACGGTCGATCCGCCGTAGGTTGGGTTGAGCGTAGCGAAGCCCAACAGAGCCGGAATTCGAGCAGGCACCGTTGGGCTTCGACGATGGCGCCGTCTCAACCCAACCTACGGTCGATCCGCCGTAGGTTGGGTTGAGCGTAGCGAAGCCCAACAGAGCCGGAATTCGAGCAGGCACCGTTGGGCTTCGACGGTGGAGCCGTCTCAACCTAACCTACGTGCTATCGCGGCCATGGGCCGCTCCTACAGGCAACCGTAGGAGCGGCCCATGGCCGCGATGAGATCCACAGCAAGAGCGGTGGCATCGGCGGACCGCCATGGCCGCGATTGGAGTAGGACTCAACCGCCCAGATAGGCCTTGCGCACGTCCGGGTTGGCCAGCAGTTCGGCGCCGCTGTCCTGCATGACGATGCGGCCGTTCTCCAGCACGTAGCCGCGGTCGGCCAGCTTGAGCGCCTGGTTGGCGTTCTGCTCGACCAGGAACACCGTCACCCCATCCTGGCGCAGCTGTTCGATGATCTCGAAGATCTGCTGGATGATGATGGGCGCCAGCCCCAGCGAGGGTTCGTCCAGCAGCAGCAGGCGCGGCTCGCTCATCATCGCCCGGCCGATGGCGAGCATCTGCTGCTCGCCGCCGGACATGGTGCCGGCGCGCTGGGCATAGCGCTCCTTGAGGCGTGGGAAGAGGCCGAGGACCCTGTCCAGCTGACGGTCGTAGCCGTCTTTCTCGGTGAAGAAGCCGCCCATGGCCAGGTTCTCTTCCACGGTCAGGCGGGCGAACACTCGGCGGCCTTCCGGCACCACGGCGATGCCCTTGCGCATGATCTGCGCGGTTTCCTGGCCGACCAGTTCTTCGCCCTCGTAGCGGATGCTGCCGCCGTGGGCGCGCGGGGTACCGCAGAGGGTCATCAGCAGGGTGGACTTGCCGGCCCCGTTGGCGCCGATCAGGGTGACGATCTCGCCCCGGTTCACCTGCACGCTGACGCCATGCAGCGCCTGGATCTTGCCGTAGAAGGTGGAGACGTTGTCGAACTGCAGCATGGTGGTCTCCATCAGGATTCGCCCAGGTAGGCCTTGATCACGTCGGGGTTGTTGCGGATCTGCTCCGGCGTCCCGTCGGCCAGGGGGGTGCCCTGGTTGATCACCACGATGTGGTCGGAAATGCTCATCACCAGGTGCATGTCGTGCTCGATCAGCAGCACGGTCACGCCATGCTCGGCGCGCAGCAGGGCGATGAGCGCCTTGAGGTCCTCGGTCTCGCGCGGGTTGAGACCGGCGGCCGGCTCGTCGAGCATGAGGATCTGCGGGCGGGTCATCATGCAGCGGGCGATTTCCAGACGGCGCTGCTGGCCATAGGCGAGGTTGCCGGCGTTGCGGTTGGCGAATTCGGTGAGGTTGACCTGCTCCAGCCAGAAGCGCGCGTAGTCCATGGCCTCGGCCTCGCTCTTGCGAAAGGCCGGGGTCTTGAACAGGCCGGCCAGGAAGCCGGTGTTGAGGTGGCGATGCTGGGCGACCAGCAGGTTCTCCACCGCGGTCATTTCCTTGAACAGGCGGACGTTCTGGAAGGTGCGCACCACGCCCTTGCGGGCGATCCTGTGCCCAGGCAGGCCCTGGATGGCCTCGCCGTTGAGCAGGATCTCCCCGCCGCTGGGACGGTAGAAGCCGGTCAGGCAGTTGAACACGGTGGTCTTGCCGGCGCCGTTGGGGCCGATCAGCGAGACCACCTGGCCCTGCTCCACGCGGATGTTGACGCCGTTGACGGCCAGCAGGCCGCCGAACCTCATGGACAGGCCGGAAACATCGAGAAGGGCTTGGCTCATTTGCGCAACTCCAGGTGCGGGCGTTGCATCGGGAGCAGGCCTTGCGGACGCCAGATCATCATCACGACCATCAGCAGGCCGAACATCAACATGCGGTATTCGCTGAATTCGCGCATCAGCTCCGGCAGCAGGATCATCACGATCGCCGCGAGGATCACGCCGAGCTGGGAACCCATGCCGCCCAGCACCACGATGGCCAGGATGATGGCCGATTCGATGAAGGTGAAGGACTCCGGCGATACCAGGCCCTGGCGGGCGGCGAAGAAGCTGCCGGCGAAACCGGCGAAGCAGGCGCCCAGGGTAAAGGCCGAGAGCTTGATCAGCGTGGGATTCAGACCCAGGGCGCGGCAGGCGATCTCGTCTTCGCGCAGGGCTTCCCAGGCGCGGCCGATGGGCATGCGCAAGAGGCGGTTGATCACGAACAGGGTCAGCAGCACCAGCAGCAGGGCGATCAAATAAAGGAAGATCACCTTGTACTCGGAGTTGTAGGGGATGCCGAAATACTCGTGGAAGGGCGTCATGCCCTCGGGTGCCCGGCGCTCGAAGGTCAGGCCGAACAGGGTCGGCTTGTCGATGCCGCTGATGCCGTTGGGGCCGCCGGTCCATTCGGTGAGATTGCGCAGGAGGATGCGGATGATCTCGCCGAAGCCCAGGGTGACGATGGCCAGGTAGTCGCCGCGCAGGCGCAGCACCGGGAAGCCGAGCAGGAAGCCGAACAGCGCCGCCATCAGCCCCGCCAGCGGCAGGCAGACCCAGAAGCCGAGGCCGTAGTAGTGGGAGAGCATGGCGTAGGTGTAGGCGCCGACGGCATAGAAGCCGACGTAGCCCAGGTCGAGCAGGCCGGCCAGGCCCACCACGATGTTCAGACCGAGGCCGAGCATCACGTAGATGAGGATCAGGGTGGCGATGTCCACCGCGCCGCGCGAGCCGTAGAAGGGCCACGCCAGGGCGACCAGCACCAGGGCCAGGATCACCCAGCGCTGGGTCTTGGGTTCGGTGAGCTTGGTGCCCAGGCCGGTAACCGGCAGCTGCAGGCCGCCGCGGTTACGCCAGCCGGCGGTGAGCGGATCACGCACAAGCTGCCAGACGAACATCAGCACCGCGGCCAGGGCCACGATCCAGAGGGTACGCGGCGTGGCGCCGTGCACTTCGAGGTTGACGCCGACCGTTTCCAGCTTGAGGCCGAGGATGGGATAGGCGACGGCCAGCACCAGCAGGGCGCTGAAGAAGGCGGTTCGCAGACGGGCACTCATACCTTTTCCACCTCCGGGCGACCGAGGATGCCGGTGGGGCGGAACAGCAGCACCAGTACCAGCAGGCTGAAGGCCACCACGTCCTTGTACTGGTCACCGAAGACGTCGGCACCGAAGGCTTCGGCCACGCCCAGCACCAGGCCGCCGAGCATGGCGCCGGGGATGCTGCCGATGCCCCCGAGCACGGCGGCGGTAAAGGCCTTGATGCCGGCCAGGAAGCCCAGGCTCGGGTTGATCACGCCGTACTGGATGCCCAGCAGCACCGCGGCCACGGCGGCCAGGGTGGCGCCGATGACGAAGGTCAGGGCGATGATGCCATTGGTGTTGATGCCCAGCAGGTTGGCCATCTTGATGTCCTCGGCGCAGGCGCGGCAGGCGCGGCCCAGGCGGGAGCGGGAGATGAACCAGGTCAGGCCGAACATGGTGAGCAGGGTGACGATGAAGATCAGCACCTGTACATAGGAGATCACCACGCCATTCATGGCGTCGGTGCCGATGATGAAGTTGCCCGGCAGCAGGTTGGGGATCGACTTGTCCTTGGAATCCTGGGCCAGCAGCACCCAGTTCTGCAGGAAGATCGACATGCCGATCGCCGAGATCAGCGGGATCAGCCGGTTACCGCCACGCAGGGGGCGATAGGCGATGCGTTCGATGCTGTAGCCATAGGCACTGGCGATGACGATGCTGGCGGCGAAGGCGGCGAGCATGACGATGGGCAGGCTGTGGATGCCCAGCATGGCGAGGCCCGCGATGGCGATGAAGGCCACGTAGGAGCCGATCATGTACACCTCGCCATGGGCGAAGTTGATCATGCCGATGATGCCGTAGACCATGGTGTAGCCGATGGCGATCAGGGCATAGGTGCTGCCGACCGTGAGGCCGTTCACCAGCTGTTGCAGGTAATGGTAGAACTCGGGCATGGGTGTCTCCAGGGGACCCAAGTGCACTTCTGGTGCGGGTCCCAGGCCTCGGATGGAGGCGGATAAACGAAGCCCACCGCCGTTGGCGGTGGGCTCCGGTGTTACAGGCAGGGCTTACTTGGCTTCGGTCTTGGAGCCGTCGGCGTGCCATTCGTAGACCACGAACTCGAAGTTCTTCAGGTCGCCTTTCTCGTCGAACGCCAACTCACCGGTGGGGGTGTTGAAGGTGTTGCTGCGCAGTGCCTTGGCCACGTCCTCGGGCTTCTCGTCGCCCGCCTTCTCGATGCCCTGGGCGATGACCTGCACGGCGGCGTAGGAGGGGAACACGAAGGGACCGCTCGCATCCTGCTTCTTGTCCTTGAACGCCTGCACCAGGGCCTGGTTCTTGGGATCCTGGTCGAAGGAGCGCGGCAGGGTGACCAGCAGGCCTTCGGAGGCCTTGCCGGCGATGGCGGAGATGGAGCTGTTGCCCACGCCTTCCGGACCCATGAACTTGGCGGTCAGGCCCTTCTCGGCCGCCTGGCGCAGGATCAGACCCAGCTCGGGGTGGTAGCCGCCGTAGTAGACGAAGTCGACGTTGGCCTGCTTGAGCTTGGCGATCAGCGAGGAGAAGTCCTTGTCGCCGGAGTTGATGCCTTCGAACATGGCGACCTTGATGCCGGCCTTGTCCAGGGTCTGCTTGACCGCGGTGGCGATGCCTTCGCCGTACTGCTGCTTGTCGTGGATGACGGCGACGACCTTGGGCTTGACGTGCTCGACGATGAACTTGCCGGCGGTCGGGCCCTGCATGTTGTCCAGGCCGATGGTGCGGAAGATCAGCTTGTAGCCACGGTTGGTGATGTCGGGGCTGGTGGCCGCCGGAGTCACCATCAGAATGCCTTCGTCCTCATAGATGTCGGAGGCGGGCTGGGTCGAGCTGGAGCAGAGGTGACCGACGACGAACTTGACGCCATCGTTGACGATCTTGTTGGCTACGGCCACGGCTTGCTTGGGATCGCAGGCGTCGTCGTAGATCACGCCTTCGAGCTGCTTGCCCTTGACGCCGCCAGCCTTGTTGATCTGCTCGATGGCCATCTGAGCACCAATGAACTCCATGTCACCGTACTGGGCGACCGGACCGGTCTTGGGGCCGGCCAGACCGATCTTCAGGGTGTCGGCTGCCAGGGTGTGGCTGGCCATGCCGGCCAGGGCCAGGGCCGCGATCAGACGGGAGAAACGCAGAGTTGCCTTTTTCATGAGTGCTCCACTCGGAATGCTTTTATTAATGAGGCAGTTGGAAGCGAAAGTGTGCCGATTTTGTTCTATATGACGCGCTGCGCAGTTTAATCACCGTCTGTTCGTCTTGGAAAGCTGGCGACGACAACTTGTCGGACTTGTCGACCGTGCGTCCGGGCGCTCGGCAAGCGAAGAGGGCACCGGTAGAATCCGCCCTTTTCGCGAGGCCTGCACCATGACCGATCACGCAACGCGCTACGCCACCCTGCTCGGGCAGACTGCCGCCATCGGCTGGGAAGAATTGCAACCGCATTTTGCGCGGGGCGTGCTGCTGGAAGTGGCACCGGAGCTGGACCTGATCGAGGCGGCCATCGCCGTGACCCAGGACGATGCCGCCCGGGTGGGGCTGTGGCTGCAGCAGGGCCAGCTGGCCAAGGTCGACGAAGACCGGGCGCGCCGCCGACTGGAAGCGCCGGCGGTGGCCCTGTGGGCGGTGGTGGTCGCGCCCTGGGTGCTGATGCAGGAGCGTCCGGCCGAGCGCTGAAACGCAAAGGCCCGCGCAAGGCGGGCCGTTGGCTGGCGGGCGTGACTCAGCGTTCGCTGTCGAGATCGCGGAGCTGGTGTTCGCCGTAGCGATCGCCGGCCACCGCGCCTGGCGGCAGCAGCCGTTCCAGCTCGGCACGGTCCGCGGCGCTCAGGGTCACCGCCAGCGCACCGAGGGATTCGTCCAGCTGATCGCGGCGGCGGGCACCGACCAGGGGCACGATGTCGTCGCCCTGGGCGGCGACCCAGGCGACCGCCAGCCGGGCAGGGGTGGTGCCCCGGCGTTCGGCGAATTGTTGCAGACCTTCCACCAACGCCAGGTTGCGCTCCACGTTGCCCGGCTGAAAGCGCGGACTATGGGCGCGGAAGTCACCGCTGCCGGCGGGCTGGCGCCAGTGGCCGCTGAGCAGACCCCGGGAGAGCACGCCATAGGCGGTGATGCCGATGCCCAGGTCGCGGCAGGTCGGCAGGATCTCCGCCTCGATGCCGCGCGAAACCAGCGAATACTCGATCTGCAGGTCGCAGACCGGATGCACGGCCGCTGCTCGCCGCAGGGTCTCGGCCCCCACTTCCGAGAGGCCGATATGGCGGATGTAGCCAGCCTGCACCAATTCGGCGAGGGTGCCCATGGTGTCCTCGATGGGCACCTGGCGATCCAGTCGCGCCGGACGATAGATGTCGATATGGTCCACCCCCAGGCGCTTGAGGCTGTAGGCGACGAAATTCTTGATCGCCGCCGGCCGGGTGTCGTAGCCCAGCCACTCGCCGCCCGGACCGCGCAGGGCGCCGAACTTGACGCTGATCAGCGCCTGATCGCGCCGACCGCGCAGGGCTTCGCCCAGCAGCAGTTCGTTGTGGCCCATGCCATAGAAGTCACCGGTGTCGAATAGGGTGACGCCACGTTCGAGGGCGGCCTGGACGGTGGCGATGGCCTCGCCACGGTCGGCGGCGCCATAAAGATCGGACATGCCCATGCAGCCCAGACCAAGGCTCGATACCAAGGGGCCCTGCTGGCCCAAGCGACGCTGTTGCATGAGGGATTCCTCGTCAGATGGATGAGGCTTCACTCTAGCCAGGATGACGCTGTGCGATAATCCGCTCTCGACACAACGACCTGTTCGCTCAGCCGTACAATGGAGGCGCCTTGAATCTGGATGACCTGGCGGCCTTCGCCGCCGTGGCCGAGGCCCGCAGCTTTCGTGGCGCCGCCTATGTGCGCGGCGTGGCGGCGTCTTCGCTGAGCGATGCGGTGCGGCGGCTGGAGCGGGAGCTGGATGTCCGGCTGCTGCACCGCACCACCCGCAGCGTGACGCCCACCGCGGCCGGCCAGCGTCTGCTGGAGCGCCTCACCCCCGCGCTGCGCGAGGTGCGCGGCGCGCTGGACGCCATCAATGCCGAGGGCGAGAGTCCGGTGGGGAGCCTGAGACTCAATGTGCCCACCATCGTCGCCCGGGTACTGCTGCCGCCGCTGATCGGTCCCTTCCTGGCCCGGCATCCGGGCATTCGCCTGGAGGTGGTGGCCGAGGACCGGCTGATCGACGTGCTCGCCGCGGGTTTCGATGCCGGGGTGCGCTACGACGAGCACCTGGAGGCCGACATGATCAGCGTACGGCTGGGTCCGGTCACCCAGAGATTCGCCGTGGCCGGAACCCCTGCCTACCTGGAACGACACGGCGTACCGGCACACCCCGCCGACCTGGTCCGGCATTCTTGCATCGGGCATCGCTTCGCCAGCGGCCTGGTGGCGCAGTGGAGCTTCGAGCGTGGCAGCGAGGTCATCAACGTTGCGCCGGGCAGTCGCCTGCTGGCCTCGACACTCGATCTGGAATTGCAGGCCGCCCTCGACGGTGTCGGCCTGATCTATTCCTTCGCCGACTACCTGGCCGAACCCCTGGCCGACGGCCGCCTGGTCGAGGTGCTGACGGACTGGTCCACGGCCTTTCCCGGTCCGCGGCTCTACTATGCGGATCGCCGCCAGCTACCGGCCCCGCTGCGGGCCTTCGTGGCCTTCTTGCGCGAGCGTCATGGCTAGGCGATCGCGCGGGGCGCCGCTACCCTGAGCGCCAGTCCGCCGCCTGGAGCCGCCATGACGTCCCTGTTCATCCGCCTGGTACCGTGCCCATGATCATCGGCACCGCCGGTCACATCGACCATGGCAAGACCGCTCTGATCCAGGCCCTCACCGGGGTCGCCGGTGACCGCCGCCGCGAGGAGCAGGCGCGCGGCATCACTATCGACCTGGGCTATGTCTATGCCGATCTGGGCGACGGCGGGCTTACCGGTTTCATCGACGTCCCCGGTCACGAGCGCTTCGTGCACAACATGCTGGCGGGCGCCAGCGGCCTGGATCTGGCCCTGCTGGTGGTGGCGGCCGACGACGGCGTCATGCCGCAGACCCGCGAGCACCTGGCGATCCTCGAATTGCTCGGCATTCCCCGGCTGCTGGTGGCCCTGACCAAGGCCGATCGGGTGGATGCCGAGCGACTGGCCCAGGTGCGTCAGGACGTCAGTGCGCTGCTGGCCGCCGGCCCCTTTGCCGGAGCGCCGCTGTATCCGGTGGCCAGCCCCAGCGGCGTGGGCATCCCCGAATTGCGCGCCGCCTTGCTCGCGGCCCTGGGTCAGGTGCGCCAGCGCAACGCCCGCGGCGGCTTTCGCCTGGCCGTGGACCGGGTATTCAGCGTCGCCGGGGCCGGGGTGGTGGTCACCGGTACCGCCTTCGCCGGCCAGGTGGCCGTCGGCGACGAACTCATCCTCACCCCGCGTGGCCAGCGCCTGCGGGTGCGAGGATTGCACGCCCAGAATCGCGCGGCGGAAATCGCTCAGGCCGGTCAGCGGGTGTCGCTCAATCTCGCCGGCGAGCGGCTGAGCACCGACAGTATCGCCCGCGGTGACTGGCTGGTGGCCGAGGCGCTGCATGCGCCCACCACCCGGATCGACGTGGAGCTACGGCTGCTGCCTGGCGAGGCGCGCAACCTGGCGCACTGGACGCCAGTGCACGTGCACCTGGGCGCCCAGGATCTCACCGGGCGCGTCGCCCTGCTGGAAGGCGACAGCCTGGCCCCCGGCGCCATGGCCCTGGCACAGCTGGTACTCAATGCGCCGCTGCACGGGGTGCATGGCGATCGCCTGGTGCTACGTGACCAGTCCGCCCAGCGCACCCTGGGCGGGGCCCGGCTGCTCGATCCCTTCGCCCCGGCGCGCCATCGCCGCACGCCGCAGCGACTGGCACAACTCCAGGCACTGCGTCGGGGCGGTCTGGAGGAGGCGCTGCCTGAACTCCTGGCCCAGGCCGACGGCGGTCTCGATCCACGGCTGCTGGCGCGTCAGTTCAACCGACCCGAAGGCGACTGGCAACTGCCCGCCGACACCCTGAGAGTGGACACGCGGGTTGGTCCGCGCCTGTTCGCGGCGGCTCTGTGGCAGGCAGCGCTCGAGCGCCTGAGCGAGGCGTTGGCGACCTTTCACCAGGAACAACCCGACGAGCTGGGTCCGGATCGGGATCGCCTCCGCCGCATCGCCGCGCCGGAACTGGAGCGGGCGGTCTATCTGGCCCTGCTGGAGACGGCCCTGGCCGAGGGACGACTGCAGAGCAGCGGTCCCTGGTTGCACCTGCCCGATCACCGGGTACGCCTCACCGCGGCAGAGGAGGGGCTCA
Source organism: Pseudomonas benzopyrenica (assembly GCF_036884265.1). NCBI lineage: Bacteria > Pseudomonadati > Pseudomonadota > Gammaproteobacteria > Pseudomonadales > Pseudomonadaceae > Pseudomonas > Pseudomonas benzopyrenica. Next base: position 1,264,632 of record NZ_CP145723.1, read on the forward strand.
AGGCCAGGCTCTGGCCGCTGCTCACGGCCCAGCGCTTCGATCCGCCTTGGACCCGCGATCTCGCCAAGAGCCTGGGTCAGCCCGAGGCCGAGGTGCGGCTGTTGCTGCGCAAACTGGCCCGACTGGGGGAACTGACCCAGGTGGTCAGGGATCTCTTCTATCCCCAGGCCAGCTTGGAAGCCGCGGCCGGCGAGGCATTGCGCCTGGAGCGCGAAGCAGGGATCATTCGCGCCGCGGCCTTCCGCGATGCTCTCGGCATCGGTCGCAAGCGCAGCATCCAGATCCTCGAATGCCTGGATCGCATCGGTTTCACCCGTCGCTTCGGTGACGAGCGCCGGGTTCGCCCGGACAGCGCCTGGGCCCGCGCGGCCGAGGGCTAGCGCAACAGAGGAAGGCAATCACGCCCGGTGGCGTGGCCGGGCTTCAAACCCGGTTGGGGACGGCAGCCGTTCCCGGGTGGGTTCGACTCCCACTGCCTTCCGCCATTTTTCGCCGTCAGTGCCCATCCGTCTGGTGATGGATCACCGCGCCCTCCCGTTGCAACTCCTGCAGAAACCACTCGGCCGCCCAGAGGTGTTCGGGCATATAGAGACCCGCCGGCAGGCGTTCACCGCCCGCCAGGCCCAGCACTCGCTCCAGCGACAGCACCAGCCCTAGGGCGGTCAGCGAGGCCTGCCCCTGGTTGAATTCCAGCACGGCGCGTGCACGGGTGGTCTGGCCGTCCCTTTCACCGGTCACCCTGACCGCGATCTCGGCCGCCGTTTCCGCGCCCCGCCGCCGGCTGGAGGACTCGCCCATGGCGATGTCGAAGCGGAGCTCCGGGGCGGCGGTGGTGGTCCAGAGACTGAGCAGATCGATGGAGCCGAAGGCCGTGGCGGTCAGCGTGCGACCGTCCAGCGCGGTGACGCTGCCCTGCAGGTCGGCACCGCTCAGCCAGGCGCGGCGTCCATGATGGAATGCCAGGGCAGCGGGCGCCGTGCTGTGCACCCGCTCCATGTCCTCCCAGGCCAGGGGACCGGCCGGGTCCGCCTCATCCAGCAAAACCTCTATACCGATGGCCGCGACCCGGGTGAAGCGGCGGGCGAGATCGAGTGCCAGCGCCAGGGCGGCACCCGAAGCCCAGTGGCTGGACAGCACCAGGGCATGCGCGTTGGGGCGGTGCATGAACTGGGCGACCTCCGGCCCCAGTTCGGTGACGCCGGTGTTGGCATTGAGATAGGGGATGCCCAGGTGCTGGGCGAGGCGCAAGCCGTGCAGGGCCTGATCCGGTGCCAGCATGATCATGGCTGCCGGGGTGAGAGCGGGATCCAATCCCAGCCCCGGCTGGTCGAGATCCAGGCGCACCGCCCAGGCCTGGCCGGCGGCCTGGGCGACATCCTCGGCCGTGGCGAGGTTGCGGCCGCCGACCAGCAGCGGCCAGTCAGGCTGGCGCTGGCGAAACCAGTGGATGGCCTGGCGGCCTACCGTGCCCGAACCGCCGGCAAAGAGTATGGGTTGCAGTGGCATGATGCTGTCCTCTTCGTTGCAGTGCTGAGGTTCCGGAGACCGCACAGCCGATTGCAAGGGGCTGTACTCCGCATTAACCTACCAGGAGTAGGTTCCAGTTCAGAATTAACCTACCTTTAGTAGGTTTGCAAGAAGACTTGACCAATGGCAGAGCAATCCATCCCTGAAAAACCGGTCTCCGAAGGGACCGGACGGCGTCTCTCAAAGGCAGCCCGGCGTCAGCAATTGCTGGAAACGGCACGGGTCATCGTTCGGGAAGAAGGCGCGGATCGCCTGACCCTGGGCTATCTGGCCGTGCAGGCGGGCGTCTCCAAACCGGTCGTCTACGAGCATTTCGGTACTCGCTCGGGGCTGCTCATCGAGCTCTATCGCTGGCTCGATCTGGCGCAGATGGATGCCTTTCGCCAGGCCATGACCGCCCGACAGCAGAGCGCCGAAGAGGCCAGCGCGGCGCTGGCCGAGGGCTACATCCGCTGCGTGACCGACATGCAGGGTGAAGTCGGCGTAGTGGCGGCGGCGCTGGCGGGGAGTGAGGAAAAGACGGCGGTGTACCAGGAGTTGCTGGAACATGGCACCCAGATGGTGGCGGCGGTGCTCACGCCGCACAGCAAAAGACCCGCCGCGGAGTTGCAGGTGTCCTGCATCGGTCTGGTCGGCGCCGGCGAGGCCCTGGCCGCGGCCGTGGTGCGCGGGGCGCTGGGCGAGCGCGAGGCCATCGAGGCCTTCACCCGCCTGGTGCACGCGGTGCTGTAGCGGCCGGCGCTAGTAGACGTCCTTTAGATAGCGCTTCTGCTCGCTCATCCCGCGCAGGTACTCGCTGGCGGCCTCGTCGCTGAGGTGGCCGTGGGTCGCCACCACCTGGCGCAGGGCCTGGTCGACGTCCTTGGCCATGAGGCTGGCGTCGCCGCAGACATAGACGCGGGCGCCGTCCTGCAGCCAGCGCCAGACCTCGGCGCCGCGTTCGCGCAGCCGATCCTGCACATAGACCTTCTCGGCCTGGTCGCGGGAGAAGGCCAGACTGAGTTCGTCCAGCAGGCCATCGCGCTGGAAGGCTTCCAGTTCGTCACGGTAGTAGAAGTCATGGGCGGCGTGCTGCTCGCCAAAGAACAGCCAGTTGCGGCCCTGATCGCCCCGGGCGCAGCGCTCGTGGAGAAAGCCGCGGAAGGGCGCGATACCGGTGCCGGGGCCGATCATGATCAGCGGGACGTCGCCCTGGTCCGGCAGGCGGAAATGGCGCGAGGACTGGATATGCACCTCGGTGGTGGCGTCCTGCAGGCGGTCGGCAAGAAAGGTGGAGGCCACGCCCTTGCGATTACCGTAGCGCACCGCCGAGACGGTGAGGTGCACCTGGCCGGCATGGGCCAGGGGGCTGGAAGCGATGGAATAGAGCCGCGGCTGCAAACGCTTGAGGCTGCTGAGCAACTCACTGGCGTCATGGCGGGCGGGAAAGCGGGCCAGCACATCGGCCAGTTGCCGACCCCAGAGCCAGCGCTTGAGGTCGTCGCGGTCGCCCAGCAGGGCGTGGCAATCGGCATTGCCACTGCGCTCGGCGATCAGCGCCAGGATCTCGGGGTTGGGGCGGGCGATCTCGTAGTGTTCGCCCAGCGCCTGGCGCAGCGACAGCTCGCCGACCTTGGGGACGGCGACCGGTTGTTCGCCATCCAGTCCGGCGAGGGCGAGGACTTCCTCGACCAGCTCCGGACAGTTGCGCGCCTTCACGCTCAAGGCGTCGCCGGCCTGGTAGGCCAGGGGTTGCTCGGACTCGAAACCGAATAGCCGCACCTCCTTGTTGGATCCGGCGCTGTTGAGTCTCCGGTTGATGACCAGTCGCGCCGGCACCGTGCTCGGGCGATGGGTGGTGGCCGGAGTCGCCAGGGGCACGCTGGTGGCCTGGGGGGCCAGCTGCCCTTGCAGGGCGGCCAGCCAAGCATCGGCGCCATCGAGGCCATCGACGTCGCAGTCCAGCCGTGGGCAGAGGCGGCGGGCGCCGAGTTCGGCCAGGCGGGCGTCGAGGCGCTGGCCGTGGCCGCAGAATTGGTCGTAGGTGGAATCGCCCAGGGCCAGCACGGCGTAGTCCAGTTCGGCCAGGGAGGCGTCGAGCCGATCGAGGCCCTGCCAGAAGGCCTGGCCATTGTCCGGGGCTTCGCCATCGCCAAAGGTGCTGCTGACCAGCAGGACGCGGCGGGCACCGGTCAGGCGTTCCACGGCATAGGCGGCCATGTCGTGCAATTCCACGCTGAGACCGGTCTGGCACAGGCGGGCGACGCAGCGCTCGGCCAGGGCTTCGGCGTTGCCGGTCTGGGACGCCCAAAGCACCACCAGGTCGGCCTGGGAGGCCGGGGCCATCTCCAGGCCGACAGCTTGGCTTTCCGGCAGGCGGCTGAACAACCCGGCGAGCAGGCCGTCGAGCCAGAGGCGGGTGTTGGCGGCCAGCGGCGCCTGGGCCGGCAGGCAGGGTATTCCCTGGGTCGCGCCGTCGCGCAGGCCGTCCATGAAGCCGGACAGGTAGGTGCGCTCGGCAGCGCTGAGCTGGGGCCGTACCGCGGTTGCGACCCCGGTGAGCTCGGCCAGGCGCGCCAGGGCGGGCAACTGAGCGCTCTCTGCGACGGGCTCGTCGGCCGGCAATTGGCGGTGGGGAATGGTGGCGACGCGGGTCAGGCGCACGGCGCAGACCTTGAGTTCCGGTTGCAGCGAGAGCGGATCGACGGCGTCGCTGGTGACGGCATTGATGGCCAGGTCGTTGCCCTGGACGTCGGCCCAGTGAAAGGGCGCGAAGCAGTTGCCGGGCTGGACCCGGTCGCTGAGGGTCACCGGCAACACGGCACGGCCGCGGCGCGAGGTGATCTCCAGCCGGTCGCCCGCCGCCAGGCCCAGGGCCTTGGCATCCTGGGGATGCACTTCGACGAAGGGCGCCGGATTGAGGCGATTGAGGGCGGCGATCTTGCCGGTCTTGGTCAGGGTGTGCCACTGGTGCTGCAGGCGGCCGGTGTTGAGCACGAAGGGGTAGTCGGCATCGGGTAATTCCGCCGGATCCAGGTGGGGACGGGCGAAGAATTGCGCCTTGCCGCTGGCGGTGGCGAAGTTGAGGGCGGTCGGTTCGCCGGTCTCACCCAGGCGCAGGGTCTGGCTACGACCGTCGTTGCGATAGCGGATCGGTTGGCGCGGATCACTCTCTTGGCTGGGGCAGGGCCATTGCAGCGGCGTCTGGCGCAGCCGGGCATGGCTGGCACCGCGGAGGTCGTAGCCGGTCTGGGGGTTGTGGAATTGCCGGATCTCGTCGAACACCTCAGCGGCCGAGGCGTAGCTGAAGTGCTCGCCATAACCCATCGCACAGGCGACGTCGGCGATGATCCGCCAGTCGGCGCGGGCCTCGCCGGGCGGATTGACGGCCTGGGGCGCCAGGGTCAGGTTGCGCTCGGAGTTGATCATCACCCCGTCGGCCTCGGCCCAGAGCGCGCCGGGCAGGAGGATGTCAGCGTACGGATTGGTCTCGGTGTCGAGAAAGGCGTCCTGGGTGATCACCAGTTCGGCGGCCTGCAGGCCGCGGATGACCGTCTCGCGATTGGCCACGCTGGCCACCGGGTTGGTGCAGATGATCCAGCAGGCCTTCACGGTGCCGGCGGCCAGCTCCTCGAACAGGGCGACGGTGCCCTGGCCAAGACGGGTGTGCAGGGTGCCCTCGGGAATGTCCCAGGCCCGCTCGACGAAGGTGCGGTCGGCGGCCGACAGCAGGCTGCGTTGGCCGGGCAGGCCGGGGCCCATGTAGCCCATCTCGCGCCCGCCCATGGCGTTGGGCTGGCCGGTGAGGGAGAAGGGGCCGCTGCCGGGGCGGCAGATCTTGCCGGTGGCCAGGTGCAGGTTGCACAGGGCGTTGGTGCTCCAGGTGCCATGGGTGCTCTGATTCAGGCCCATGGTCCAGAGGCTGGTCCATTCGCCGGCTTCGCCGATCCAGCGCGCGGCGGTGCGGATGTCCGCCTCGGCCAGCCCCGTCCCGGCGGCCACGCGCGCGGGACTGTAGTCGGCGAGAAAATCGGGCATGGCCTCCCAGCCTTCGGTATGGGCGGCGATGAAGGCTTCGTCCAGATGGCCCTCGGCGTGCAACAGGTGCAGCAGGCCATTGAGTAGCAGCAGATCGGTGCCCGGGCGCAGTTGCAGGAAGAGATCGGCCTTCTCGGCGGTGGCGGTGCGCCGCGGATCGATGACGATCAGCCGGGCGCCGCGCTTGACCCGATCCAGCAGGCGCAGGAAGAGGATGGGGTGACAGTCGGCCATATTGGCGCCGCTGACCAGGAAGAGATCGGCGTGGTCGAGGTCGTCGTAGGAGCCGGGCGGGCCGTCGGCGCCAAGGGACAGCTTGTAGCCGGTGCCGGCGCTGGCCATGCACAGCCGGGAATTGGATTCGAGCTGGTTGGTGCCGATGAAGCCCCGCGCCAGCTTGCTTACCAGGTACTGGGCCTCCAGCGACAGCTGGCCGGACACATAGAAGGCGATGGCGTCCGGCCCGTGGCGGTCGAGGATGGCACGCAACCGCTCGGCGGTGGCAGCGACGGCCTGGTCCAGCGCGGTCTGCACCGGTTCGTGGGAGCGGTCGTGGCGGACGTAGGCCTGCGCCATGCGCCCGCTGTCCACCAGCGCCTGGTGGCTGGTGCTGCCCTTGGTGCAGAGGCGGCCGCGATTGGCGGGATGGTCGCGATCGCCGCTGACCTTGGTGATCCGGCCATCTTCCACCTGCATGACGATCCCGCAGCCGACGCCGCAGTAGGGGCAGACGCTCTTGATGTGGGTAGTGGCCATGGCAAGGATCCTTCGAGAACCAGAAAGCGAAAAGGCGCCGGTCGTGCTCCCCGGAGGGAGACGAACACGGCGCCTTTGTCGTGAAAGGGGGCGATCGGCGTTGACCGCTCCATGCTGGGTATTTAGCAAGGCCCGCGCCAGCTTGGTCCGACGGGCTCAGGGAGCGCATGACTGCTGGTCTGGCGGAGGGGCGGTAGTCCTGCTCGACGTCATGGCAACCACGGGTGATGTGCGCCGTGACGGGGCAGGCAGGCCTTGCCTTGCACCGTTGTGGTTCCGGCTGGCGGGTAGCCGGTGGCGAGTCGGCGATGCCCTCTGCTGGCTGCAGGCCGCGCCAGTGGCGGATCTCCAGGCGATCAGGCAGAACTGGCACAGCCGATGCAAAAGCCCTGACAGACCCGCATTTTCGGGTCGCCCGGTCGATCAACGGCGATCGACAGCCACTGCAGGCGGCGGGCACGGAGCAGAGCCCAGGGCTCCTCCCTACATAGAACAGGCAAAGGCGCCTGAGACCGCAAGGTTTCAGGCGCCTTTTTATTTGCCGCGACTCAACCTGATTGGCCTCGGCCGGGGGATAGCCTCCATGAACAGCATCGTGACCCGCAAAGAACGCCTGATCGTCGTCGGCAACGGCATGGTCGGCCATCACCTCGTTGAGCAGCTGCTGGCGGCCGGCGCCCTGGACCACTACGAGATCCACGTCTTCGGCGAAGAGCGTCAGCGCGCCTACGACCGGGTGCATCTCTCGGAATACTTCGCCGGCCGTGACGCCGAATCCCTGGCGATGAGCGCAGCCGACCTCTATGCCGTGCCCGGCCTGGTGCTGCACCTGGGCTGCGCGGTGACCGGCATCGACCGCGAACAGCGTGAGGTGCTGACCCCTGAAGGCGCCTTTGGCTACGACCGCCTGGTACTGGCCACCGGCTCCTATCCCTTCGTGCCGCCCATCGAGGGCGCCGAAGGCGACTCACGCCTGGTCTATCGCACCCTGGACGACCTGGACACCATCCGCCTGGCCGCCGCCAAGGCGCGCCGCGGCGTAGTGGTGGGCGGCGGCCTGCTCGGCCTGGAAGCGGCCAATGCGTTGAAATCCCTGGGCCTGGAAGCCCATGTGGTGGAATTCGCCCCGCGCTTGATGCCGGTGCAGCTGGACGACCTGGGCGGTGCCGCCCTGCGCCAGCGCATCGAAGACCTGGGCGTGGGCGTGCACCTGTCCAAGGCCACCCAGAACATCACCGCCGGCAGCGAGTACCGCTACCGCATGAACTTCGCCGGCGAGGATTTCCTCGAGACCGACCTGATCCTGTTTTCCGCCGGCATCCGTCCCCAGGACGCCCTGGCCCGCAGCTGCGGCCTGGAACTCGGCGCCCGCGGCGGAGTGGCGGTGGACAACGGCTGCCTGACCAGCGACCCCTTCATCCATGCCATCGGCGAGTGCGCCGCCTGGAACGGCAGCGTCTTCGGCCTGGTCGCCCCGGGCTACCAGATGGCGCGCCTGGTGTCCGCCACCCTCTGCCACGGCCAGGCCACGCCCTTCACCGGCGCCGACATGTCCACCAAGCTCAAGCTGCTGGGCGTGGACGTGGGCTCCATCGGCGATGCCCACGGCGCCACGCCCGGGGCGCGCAGCTATCGCTACATCGACGAAGCCAGCGCCAGCTATCGCCGCCTGGTGGTCTCCGCCGACGGCAAACACGTGCTCGGCGCCGTGCTGGTGGGCGACAACAGCTACTACGACACCCTGCTGCAATACGCCCAGAACGGCATCCCGCTGCCCCAGGACCCGGCCAGCCTGATCATGCCGGTGGGCGAGGGCGCCCCGACCCTGGGCGCCGATGCCCTGCCGGCCACCGCCACCCTCTGCTCTTGCCACAACGTCACCAAGGGCGCGGTCTGCGCCGCCATCGACGCCGGCTGCACCGATCTCGCCGGCATCAAGAGCTGCACCAAGGCCGCCACCGGTTGCGGCGGCTGCGCGGCGCTGGTCAAGCAGGTCTTCGAGCACGAGCTGATCGCCCGGGGCGTCGAGGTCGACAAGAGTCTCTGCGAACACTTCGCCCACACGCGCCAGGAGCTCTATCACCTGGTACGGGTGGAAGGCATCCAGAGCTTCGACGAGCTACTGGCGCGTCACGGTCGCGGCCACCATGGCTGCGACATCTGCAAGCCGGCGGTGGCCAACGTCCTGGCCTCCTGCTGGAACGCGCCCATCACCGATCCGCACCTGGTGCCGCTGCAGGACACCAACGACACCTTCATGGCCAACATGCAGAAGAACGGCACCTATTCGGTGGTGCCACGCATTCCGGGTGGCGAGATCAGCCCGGAAGGCCTGATCGCCATCGGCCAGGTGGCGAAGAAGTACGACCTCTACACCAAGATCACCGGCGGCCAGCGCATCGATCTCTTCGGCGCCCAGCTGCACGAATTGCCGGACATCTGGGGCGAGCTGATCGCCGCCGGCTTCGAGACCGGCCATGCCTACGGCAAGTCGACCCGCACGGTGAAAAGCTGCGTCGGCAGCACCTGGTGCCGCTACGGGGTGCAGGACAGCGTCAAGATGGCGCTGGACATCGAGCACCGCTACAAGGGCCTGCGCGCGCCGCACAAGCTCAAGTTCGCTGTCAGCGGCTGCACCCGCGAGTGCGCCGAGGCCCAGAGCAAGGACATCGGCGTGATCGCCACCGAGAACGGCTGGAATCTCTATGTCTGCGGCAACGGCGGCATGCGGCCACGCCATGCCGAGCTGTTCGCCACCGACCTGGATGACGAGACCCTGATCCGCTACATCGACCGCCTGTTGATGTTCTACATCCGCACTGCCGACCGCCTGCAGCGCACCTCGGTGTGGCGCGAGTCGCTGGAGGGCGGCCTCGACTACCTCAAGCAGGTGATCATCGAAGACAGCCTGGGCCTGAGTGCCGAGCTGGAAGCCCAGATGCAGCTGGTGGTGGATCGCTACGAATGCGAATGGGCCAATGCCCTGAACGATCCCGACAAGCTCAAGCGCTTCCGGACCTTCGTCAACCAGCGCGGCAACGACCCGGACATCCACTTCGTCAAGGAGCGCGGCCAGCGCCGGCCGGCGCGTCACCACGAACTTCAGCTCATCGCCGTCACCGAGGAGGCTTGACCATGACCCAGACCAATACCGCTCGCGCCCTGGAGCCCCGCTGGCAACCCCTGTGCCACCTGACCGATCTGGTGCCCCAGTCCGGTGTGGTGGCCCTGTACGAGGGCGAGCAGGTGGCGCTGTTCTATCTACCCGAGACCGAGCAGAAGGTCTTCGCCGTGGGCAATCGCGATCCCAAGTCCGGCGCCAATGTCATCGGCCGCGGCATCGTCGGCCAACTGGGCCAAGACCTGGTGATCGCCTCGCCGCTGTACAAGCAGCATTTCCGCCTGGCGGACGGTGGCTGCCTGGAATACCCCGAGCAGGCGCTGCCCACCTGGGCGGTACGGCTGAACGGGGAGCGGGTGGAGATCGCCTGAGGCTTTCGCGTCTGGCCTTCCCTCACCCCACTTTTCTCCCGGAGGGAGAGGGGGCGGTATGGCGTGGCGCGGAGCTCGCGTAGCCTGGACAACGGCGCAGCCTTGCCCGGGTGATCACCGCACCTAGGCGGCTAACTGTTGCACCCACCGTAGTGCAGCGTTGCGCGATAGGTGCGGGTCCAGGCAGGCGAAAATGCCTGGTCGGGGCGATACTCAAGGAGCGGGGACGCTGTCTGCCGATCCTGGCAGTCGCCCTGCGGGAGGTCATCATGCGCCTGACAAGAACAATTCGCTCCGCGCTGTTCATCGCCCTGCTGCTGGCCCTGGCCGCCATCGCCCTGCTGGAAGGCTGGCGCGCGCAACCGGTGGGAGAACCCGCCTTGCGCGCCGATCCGGTCTGTAGCCACGGCTATGCGCCCTATGGCTGCTATCCGGTACCGGCCCGTGGCGGCGACCTGGGGTGGCTGGAGCGACTCTAGGTCCTCACCCAGCCCGTAGGTCGGTATCCAGCAGCGCCGCCAGTTCGCGGTCGGACAGGGCGTGGCCGAACAGCGGGCCCTGGACTTCGGCGCAGTGCTGCGCCTTTAGCCAGGCCAACTGGCCTGATGTCTCGACGCCCGTCGCTGCCACCCAGAGCCCCAGGGTGCGTCCCAGACCGATCAGCGCCTGGGCGATGGCGGCATCTGCCTGCCGCTGGTCCAGGTGGGCGATGAGCTGGCTATCGAGGCTGATGCCCTCCAGCAGGGGCTGGCGCAGTGCATCGAAGGCGCCGAGGCCTTTGCCGAAATCGGCCAGGCTCAGGCGCACGCCCAGGGCGTTGAGCGCCTGGAGTTGAGGGAGCGGCGGATCACCGTCTACCCGCAGCAGCGCCTCGGGCAGCTGCAGCTCCAGGCGTTCCGCTGCCAGGCCACTGGTCTGCAAGGCCTGGGCGACTACCTCCACCAGGGCCTTGGCATCCTCGAACTGACGAGGCGACACGCTAATGACCAGCCGCAGCGGCGCGGGCCAGGCCGCTGCGGCGCGACAGGCGCTATCCAACAGCCAGAGCCCCAGGGGAGCGCTGAGTCCGGTCTCTTCGGCCAGGGGCAGGAAGGCCTCTGGCGGTAACGTTCCGCGTATCGGGTGGGCCCAGTGCAGCTGGGCTTCGACGCCACTCAGAGTGCCGTCTGTCGTGCGCCGGCGGGGGAGGTAGGCCAGGCGCACCTGGTCGCGCGCCAAGGCCTGGCGCAGTTCCTGTTCCAGGTCACGACGCTGGCTGAGCTGGGCGTCCATGGCCGGTGCATGAAAGCACCAGCCGTTGCGGCCCGCGGCCTTGGCCTGGTAGAGCGCGATGTCGGCCAGGCGCAGCAAGTCCTCGACCTGGCTGGCCTGCTCCGGTGCCTGAGCGATGCCGATGCTGGTGCCGACGCTGACGGTCTGCTCCTCCAGGGGAATCGGCCGGCCGATGGCACTTACCAGGCGCGCACAGATCTGGTCGACCGTCGCCACATCCAGGTGGCCGAGCAGCACCACGATGAATTCGTCGCCCCCTAGGCGCGCCACCAGGCCGCCGGGCCTCAGACTGGCCTGCAGGCGCCGGGCGATTTCTTGCAGGACCCGATCGCCGGCGGCGTGGCCGAGGCTGTCGTTGACCGGCTTGAATCTATCCAGATCCAGGCTGAGCAGTGTCAGCGGCGTCCGGGCTTGCGCCAGTTTGCGGGCGAGGTAGTGCTGCAAGTGCAGGCGATTGGCCAGGCCGGTCAGGCTGTCGTGTTGCGACAGATGCTCGATCTCGGCCTGGGCGTTGACCGCGGCGGTGATGTCGCTGGCGGTCCCGCGGAAGCCGGCGTCCTTGGGCAGGGGCCGCGCGGTGATCTCGCAGACCCGGGAATGCCCCAGGCGGTCGCGGTAATGGCAGCGCAGCACCTGGCGCTCGTCGAGATGGCGAGCCTTGTCCTGGAGCCAGGCGGCCAGGCGGGTCGTCTCGCTGCTGAACAGCTCCGCGAGTGGCCGACCGAGCCAGCTGCCAGGCGCATGCCCGGTGATGCGAGCGAAGCGTTCGGACAGATAGGTGATGCGGCCGTCGGCAGCGCTTTCCCAGAGCCAGTCGGAGGCCGCCTCGGCGAGTTCGCGAAAGCGGCTTTCGCTGCGGCTTAGCTCGGCCTGGCTGGCGATCAGGGCATCGAACTGCTGGTCGAGCTGCCGGGCCGAATTCAGCGCATGGCGGATCAGCAGCGCCAGCACCAGGCCGAGCAACAGCACCCCGGCCAGGAACACCGGTAGCGTCCGGCGCAGCAACTGGGCGCCGGGCCGTGGGGGTTGCCAGTTGAGCAACAGTGGTGAATCCAGCGGGCGCAGGGATTCATGATCGGGCAGAGGCAGCCGGGAGGCCTGCAGCGTCGGTAGCCCGTAGGTGTCGCTGAGATGAGCTAGGGTCGCGGGGTCGAGCACATTGACGAACAGCATCACCGAGGGCACGCCGGCGCCCGGCGTGACGCCATAGCTCGCGCCCGGCGTGATGGTGGCGGCGGCGACCAGCGCAGGGACGCCGCCGACACTCAGGATCCGCACCAGGCTTTCGGTTTCTCCAGGTCGCTTGCGAGTCGCCGCCAGCAGGGCAGTGAGATCCCCTTCCAGCCATTGCGCGGCCGTGCGCTCCGTTGGCTGCCCGTCGATCACCGCGTAGACGGTGCGATCCTGAGGATCCAGCACGAAGACGCCGTTGTAGCCATAGAGCTCATAGGGGATGTCGCCGACGTTACGCTCCTCGTCGGCCCAGAAGCGATCGACCTTCAGGTGCAGGTGCTTGTAGGCCTCGCCCCACTTGGCGTAGTTGATGATGTTATGGCCGATCTCGTTTTCCACCTGCTCCAGGGTGCGGGTGATATAGGTCCGCGCCCGCTGCTGGACATCGGCGTCCTGGCTGGAGGCGGTCCTGATCAGCAGGTAGCAGCCAAGGCCGAGCAGGATCGGCAGGGCGCAGATGACCGGAAAGAGGCGCAGCAACAGACGATGGCTGCGGCGGGTAGCGATGGGTGTGGACGGCATGCTGAACCTGGATGGCGCTGGACGACAGTCAGGTTTCCCGCGAGGTGGCCAAAGACGGCGCGAGGGGTGCCTGGCCAGGGGCCATTATCCGATACCGCCCAACCGCCGTCTGCTCACCGTCGGACCAGGGGCAGCGTTGAGCTGTCCGGACGGTCGACCGCTCAAGGTCGCGGGGGGTAGCTGATGAGCAACTCGTTGATCAGGCGGCTGAAGGCGGCGCTACGTTGCGCGGGCGTGGCGTTCTGGTCGTCCAGCAGGCGCTCTTCGCTGGCGCGCCAGACCAGCTTGCCGTCGCGGCCATCGAGCATGTCGAGTTGCACCGTCATCACCGGGTAGGTGACGGTCTGGGTGCGTACATAGCTCGGCCCCCAGGGACCAGGGCCCCAGGCGGAGCCCCAGGGGCCACCCCAGCCCGGTCCCCAGTAAGGATCGGCATAGCTGAAGCTCTGCTGGCGCTGATCGAGGATCACATAGAGCTTGATCTTCAAGTCCGGGCGCGCACCGGCCATGGCGGGACGTAGCCCACGCTGGTCGAGGCCGCCGCTGACCGAGTCGCGCAGGCGCTGCTCGGTGAGATCGCTGCGCACCCACGGATCGTTGGGGCGGTATTCGATGGCCGGATCCGCCCAGCCCCAGCTGCGATAGGCGGCGAAGTCGCGGCTGGCGTCATAGTCCAGATTGCGCGGGCCGCGTTCGGCGCAGGCCGTCAGCAGGAGGACCGCAAGCAGCAGGAGGCAACGTTTCATGGGCGATCTTCGGCGGTGAGGGTAGTAGTCTGCTTGGACTGGCTTGAGGGCCACTTATCCCCTCAGCTCGGCGGATAGTTGGCCAGCAGGCGGCGGGTGGTGTCTCTCAGGGTGCGTGCGCGTTCGCCGCTGTTGCCGCCGGTGGCCTGCTCGGCGGCCGAATGCCAGAGCACGCGCCCCGTGGCGGGATCGAGCAATTCCACCTCCAGCACATCGACCACAAACGTCCGGGTGCGGGTCCGCGCCTGGCCGACCGTGGCGCCATAGCCGGGGCCATAGCCATAGGGCCCGTAGCCGCCGTAGCCGTAGCCGGTGTCGTAGTAGTCGGTGTACTGCTCGCTGCGCTGCTGCTGGGTGAGGCGGGCACGCACCTGAAGATCGGCGCGGGCACCGCCGATGGCCGGTCGCAAGCCGCGCTGGTCGAGGCCATCGGCCACCGCCTGCTGCACGGTCTGGCCATCCAGGCCACCGCTGACCACCGCGGCACCCGGTGCCCAACTCCAGGTGCGATAGCGACTCCAGTCGCGGGGCGCTGGCGGATAGGCCGCCGGATCCTGCTGCGGCAGTACCGGCACCGCGGCCTCCGGGAGGCTGCTGGCGACATAGGGATTGGGCGTCTGGCAACCGGCCAGGGCGAGCAACGCGAGCGACAGGCAGAGCAGGGGGCGACGCATGACCGTTCCTCGAAGGAATGCTGGCCAGAGCATACCGCGCCCGGCGTTATCCTGCCTTAGCTTGGCAGAGCCAATGCAGATAGCGCCCCAGGCCCGCGAAAGCCGGGTGCCGCCGGTGGGCCAACTCCATGGCCACCAGTTCCTCGCCGTTGGCGCGAGCCTGGAACTCCGGCGGCATGTAGTCGTGAAAGACCCGTACGCCGCTGCGCGCCTGGATCCGCCAGTCCGGCGCCAGCCAGGCCTCGACTTCGCGCGGATCGAGGGGCCGTTGCGGGGTGAGGCCCCGTTGGCCGGCGCCCGCGTAATCGCCCTGCCTGAGTTTGCGGAAATGCCCCTTGAGCAGGTTGCGATAGATCAGGGCGTCGCGGTTGTAGAAGGCCAGGGACAGCCAGCCGTTCGGGGCCAGGCAGCGCTCTAGCGTGGGCAGGATCGCCGTGGGCGTCTCCAGCCATTCCAGCACCGCGTGGCAGAGCACCAGGTCGAAGGGCTCGGCGAAGGCGGGCAACTCCTGCCAGGGCAGCGCCAGCCAGGCGGCGCTGACCCCGGCCGCGGCAAAGGCCTCCTGGGCGCCGGCGAGCATGGTCGCCGACGGCTCGGCCAGGGTCACGGCATGGCCCTGCTGGGCCAGCCAGAGACTCATGTGGCCCAGGCCGGCACCGATGTCCAGCACCCGCAGGGGGCGCCCAGGCAGTACCTCGGCGAGATCCGCCTGCAGCACGGCCAGGCGGATGGCGCCCTTGGTGCCGCCATAGATGTTGGCGGCGAAACGGGTGGCGCGGTCGTCGAAGAAGGTATCGCTCACGGCAGGAAGCGCCTCTCGTTGTCGGCCAGCTTGGCCAGCACCGCCTGCTCCACGTCCAGCTCCAGTTCGTTGCCCAGTTGCAGGAGATAGAGCAGCACGTCGGCGATTTCCTGGCCGGCGTGTTCGCGCTCGGCGGCGCTCAGCGCGCGGGCCTCGGCATCGCTTTTCCACTGGAAGATCTCCACCAGCTCGGCCATCTCGACGCTGGCCGCCATCGCCAGATTCTTGGGGTTGTGATAGCGCCGCCAGGCGTTGGCATCGCGGATGGCGTGCAGGCGGGTGAGCAGGGCAGGAAGGTCCATGGGCGTCCAGGGATTGGCAAAACGTCATTGTCCCATGGCGGGACCAGGGCGCGGCAGTGTCTTGTCCGCTGGTCTCTGCGCGACAGTCCGGCGCTACTGCTCTACTCTGGGCCCATCACCGATACGCTGGCCGCTGGAGCCCTGATGAAATTTCGCCTGTCCGGACCGTTGCTGACGCTGCTGATGATCACCAGCGCCGCCCATGCCGAAAAGCTGCTGCTGGAAGGCACTCTCGGCCAGTCCCGGGTGGTGGTGGAGGTGGATCCCACCGCCAATGACGAAGCCTCTGGCCGCTACTTCTATGACCGCTATCGCCGCGATCTGCGCCTGAGCGGGCCGGCGCAATCGGGCGACCAGCTCAGGCTGGAGGAGGGTGCGCCCTGGCAGGACGGCCCTAAGGCCAGCTGGTCGCTGACGCGCGGCAAGGACGGTCACTGGAGCGGTACCTGGAGCGGTGCCGGCAAGACCTTGCCGCTCGCCCTGGCGCCGCTGCAGCTGGAACAGTCCGCGGCGGCGGATCGCTATCGCCAGACACTGCGCCAGGACGATCCCTACGAATTCCGCCGCCTGCAGGGGCTGACCCTGGAGCAGGGTGAGCGCCAGACCTTCATGGGCCGTGAGCTGCATTGGTGGCGCGAGCCGGTGTCGGGCATGCGGCTGTTCACCGTGGCGGGCGCCAGCGAGGCGGCCAATGCCGTGCTGCGTGACCGGCTCTGGGCGGAGGTAGACGCCCATCTGAGCTGCATCGGCCCTGATGGCGAGCACAGCTTGCAGGTGACACCGCAGTTGCTCACCCAGCGGGTGCTTAGCGTCAATCTGTTCAGCCAATACAGCTGCAGCGGCGCGGCCCACCCGGATTTCGGCAGCGCACCCCTGACCTTGGATCTCCAGACCGGGCAGGAATTGGCGCTGGAAGACTTCCTCTGGCTGGGCCACGGCCAGCCGCTTCGTCCGGCGCCGGAGGATCGCTATTCCCAGGCCCTGGCGGACTATCGGGAACAGACCTTGGCGCCCTGGGTGGTGCGGTTGTTCACCCGGCTGTATCCGGAGCTGATGCAGGCGCCGGCCGACGGTGATGGCTGCGACTATCGCAGCGCCGACGTCTGGCAATTCGCGCCCTGGTACCTGACGCCCAAGGGCCTCTACCTGGGCCCGACCTTCTACCGCGCCGCCCGCAGCTGCGACGAACCCGGTGGCACCCTGGTGCCCTACGCCGAGGTCCGCAAGCACCCAGGGCCATTGGTGAACCTCCTGCCCCGCTGACGTAGGTTGGCGCTGAGCGCAGCGAAGCCCAACAGCGCCGCCTGCCTCGAAGGTCTGGCTGCCCAGTAGCAGCGCCATGACCAGCTAGGCGGTTCAGCTGCGCCTAACGCTGGTGCCGATCAGTGGCCTTTCCTACTTCCGCAAGAGCTTTTGCAGCCGGGCGTGCTGCCAGAGAGCGATCCTGTCGCGCAGGAAAAAGGTCTGGATGCCACGACCCAGCAACAGAATTCCCCAGATGGCGGCGACCCACAGGGACCAGTGGCTCTCAGGCGAGGTCGCGCGATTGAGCACATAGAGAAAGACACAGATGACCATGCCGCGCAGCACCTGCCAATAGAAGCCGATCTCGGCGGCGACCTGTTCACGGGCATTCGCGATTCGCTCGTCTGCAGCGGATCCCACTGCTTGAGTGGCTTGCCCTGTCAGGTCGGCAACGCTGATTTCCAGAACGGCAGCCAGGGCGCTCAGGGTCTCCAGACTGGCCTGCTCGCCATTTTCGATGCGTTGCACCGTACGGGTGCTGATGCCCGCGAGTTCAGCCAGCTGCTCTTGCGACCACGCTCGGGCCAGGCGGTGTTCCTTGATCTTGTTGGGCAGTTGCATCTCGGTTTCTCCAGCGGTGGTGGACGAGCAAAAGCCTAGCCGCAGGGCCTTCTGTCCGACACGACGACAACCCGACAGCAGCCTGACAGCGAGGTGACAGGGACCTGACGGCCTCGCTGACAGGGAAGGCGGAAGCCCGTCTCCTCACAGGCTCTTCCCTGTCCATCCACTCTACACCGGCTACACGCGGTGAAAACCGTCCAGGGATTTCCACAGCAGGTTCAACTCCGCGGGGGTAAGGCTGCACCGTTACCCACGCTACGGACGCTATCGGTCCGTAGCGTGGAAAGCCGCTGGGCGTTTTCCACTGGGCGTTGAGTATCGCCAGCGGACAGGGCTTCGCCGCCTTCCACCCTAATCGTCGGCGATCAGCCGCTTGCCCAGGGTGATGACCTCGGCTTCTACATAACCTAAGGCCGCATAGAAGCCGATGATCGCCGCATTGTCCCGCCGCACCATCAGCTGCAGCTTGGGGCAGCCGCGTTCGCTCAGCAGCTGTTCGGCAGTCGCCACCAGCCGCCGGGCGTGGCCACGCCGCTGATGCTCCGGTGCCACCGCCAGGTAATAGAGCCAGCCACGATGGCCGTCGGTGCCGACCATGACGCTGGCCATGAGGATGCCGTCCACCTCGCCCACCAGGAACAACTCGGGTTGCTCGGCAAGCTTGCGCTGGATGTCGCGGTAGGGATCGTTCCAGGGGCGGGTCAGACCGCAAGCCTGCCAGAGATTGACCACGGCCTCGGTGTCGGCGGACTGGAAGGGGCGGATGTGCATGGGGCGCGGGATCTCCATCGCGGCCATGGCGGTGCGCCGTAGCGACCGCTCCTACAGGTTACGGTACACCCTGTAGGAGCGGCCCATGGCCGCGATCAGCTTTTCCAGCTAGAGAAAGTTCTCCGCATAGTGGCAGGCCACCTGGCGGGCTTCCACGTTGCGCAGCGCCGGCACCTCGGTCTTGCACTTCTCCGTCGCATAGGGGCAGCGCCGGTGGAAGACGCAACCGGGTGGCGGATCCAGCGGATTAGGCAGTTCGCCCTGGATGCGGATGCGCGGCTTGCTTGGATCCGGGTGCAGACTCGGGGTGGCCGACAGCAGCATCTGGGTATAGGGATGCAGGGGCCGCTCGAACAGCAGGTCGCGACTGGTCTTTTCGACGATGCAGCCCAGGTACATCACCATCACCTCGTCGGCGATGTGGCGCACCACCGAGAGGTTGTGGGAGATGAACACATAGGCCGTGCGGTACTGCTGCTGCAGATCCATGAACAGGTTGAGCACCTGCGCCTGGATGGATACGTCCAGCGCCGAGGTCGGCTCGTCCGCCACCAGCACCTTGGGCTGCAGCATCATGGCGCGGGCCACGGCGATACGCTGGCGCTGGCCACCGGAGAACATGTGTGGATAGCGCTGGTAGTGCTCCGGACGCAGGCCCACCTGCTGCATCATCGCCTGCACCTTCTCGCGCCTTTCGCTGCGGGACAGGCTGGTGTTGATCTGCAGCGGCTCGGCCAGCTGGTCGCCGATCTTGCGCCGCGGATTGAGCGAGGCATAGGGATTCTGGAACACCATCTGCACCTCGCGGCGCAGTTCCTTGCGCCGGGCGGCGTCGGCGTTGGCCACGTCCTGGCCGCCGATGACCAGGCTGCCGGCGGTGGGCTGCTCGATCAGGGTCAGGGCGCGGGCCAGGGTCGACTTGCCGCAACCGGACTCACCCACCACGGCCAGGGTGCGCCCGGCCTGCAGGTCGAAGGAGACGCCGTTGAGCGCCTTGACCGTGGCATTGTCCTTGAACAGCCCGCGGGAGATTTGATAGTGCTGGGTCAGGCCCTTGGCTTCGAGCACGAGGTGCTCGGGCGCCTGCTCCGCAGGGGTGGAGCGGGCGAGGACGGTGGCTTCAGACGGCGCCATGGCGATCCTCCGGCAACTGGCTGGGACGTTGATGTTCGGGCAGCACCTCGGGCACCTCGCCGGGCGCTACGTTGCGCGGGAAGAAGCAGCGCACCGCCCCGCGATCGTAGGGCTCCAGCGCCGGGCGCTCCTGGCAGCGCGGCTGCACATAGGGGCAGCGCGGGCTGAGCAGGCAGCCGGCCGGCCGGTCGTAGCGACCGGGGACGATGCCGGGCAGGGTGTGCAGGCGGTCGGTCTGGCTGTGTTCGGGAATGGCCGCCAGCAGGGCTTCGGTGTAGGGATGGGCGGGGGCGTCGAACAGCGTCGGCACCACGCCTTTCTCCACCGCCTGGCCGGCATACATCACCACCACGCGCTGGGCGGTCTCGGCCACCACGGCGAGGTCGTGGGTGATGAGGATCAGCCCCATGCCTTCGTCGCGCTGCAGATTGACCAGCAGTTCCATGATCTGCGCCTGGATGGTCACGTCCAGGGCGGTGGTGGGTTCGTCGGCGATCAGCAGGCGCGGCTCGGCGGCGATGGCCATGGCGATGGCGACGCGCTGGCTCATGCCCCCGGACAGCTGGTGCGGATAGGCGCCGAGGCGACTGGCCGCGGCCGGGATCTCGACCTTTTCCAGCAATTCCAGGGCGCGCTGGCGAGCGGCGCGACCCTTGAGGCCCAGGTGCTGGCGGATCACCTCTTCCAGCTGGAAGCCCACGGTGTAGCTGGGGTTGAGCGCCGTCATCGGGTCCTGGAAGACCATCGACAGCTCCTTGCCTATCAGGTGCCGCCGGCGGCGGCCCTTGAGGCTGAGCAGGTCCTGGCCGTCGAAGGCCAGGCGGTCGGCGGTGATGCGACCGGGATGATCGATCAGGCCCATCACGGCCATCATGGTCACCGACTTGCCGGAGCCGGATTCACCGACGATAGCGACGATCTCGCCCTGATCCACCGTGAGATCGAGGCCTTCCACCACCGGCGGGGCGTCGGTGCCGCCGAAGCGCACCGAGAGGTTCTGGATTTCGAGGAGGCTCATGACTGCACCTTCAGACGCGGATCGAGGGCATCGCGCAGGCCGTCGCCCATCAGGTTGATGGCCAGCACGGTGAAGAGGATGGCGAGACCCGGCAGGGTCACCACCCACCAGGCGCGTTCGATGTAGTCGCGGGCCGAGGCCAGCATGGTGCCCCACTCGGGGGTGGGCGGCTGCACGCCGAGGCCGAGGAAGCCCAGGGCGGCGGCATCGAGGATCGCCGAGGAAAAGCTCAGGGTGGCCTGGACGATCAGCGGCGCCATGCAGTTGGGCAGCACGCTGACGAACATCAGCCGCAGGGTGCCGGCGCCGGCCAGCCGCGAGGCGGTGACGTAGTCGCGGTGCAGTTCGCCCATCACTGCGGCGCGGGTCAGGCGCACATAGGACGGCAGCGAGACGATGGCGATGGCCACTACGGTGTTGATCAGGCCTGGGCCGAGGATGGCGACGATGGCCACGGCCAGCAGCAGCGAGGGCAGCGCCAGCATGATGTCCATCAGGCGCATGATCACTGGACCGGCGCGGTTGGGCGAGAAGCCGGCGACCAGGCCGAGCAGGATGCCGGGGATCAGCGAGAAGACCACCGAGGCCAGGCCGATCAGCAGCGACAGCCGGGCGCCGTGGATCAGTCGGCTGAGCAGGTCACGCCCCAGCTCGTCGGTGCCCAGCGGGAACTGGCTGTTGCCACCGTCCAGCCACAGCGGCGGGGTGAGCATGAAGTCGCGGAACTGCTCGCTGGGCGCATGGGGTGCGACCCAGGGCGCGAAGAGCGCGCAGAACACCACGATGACCATGAAGACCAGCCCACCGAGGGCGCCCTTGTTGCGGGCGAAGGCGTGCCAGAACTCCTTGAAGGGAGAGGGATAGAGGGCGCTCGGGTCTTGAGCGGCCGGGGTGTTTACCGTTGTCATAGGCTCTGTCCGTATGGGCGCATCAACGCTGGTGGCGGATGCGCGGATTGACCAGGCCGTAGAGGATGTCCACGACGAAATTGACCAGGATGACCAGGGTGGCGATCAGCAGGATGCCGTTCTGCACCACCGGGTAGTCCCGGGCGCCGATGGCCTCGATCAGCCACTTGCCGATGCCGGGCCAGGAAAAGATGGTCTCGGTGAGCACCGCGCCCGAGAGCAGGCTGCCGACCTGCAGGCCGAGCACCGTCAGTACCGGGATCAGGGCGTTGCGTAGGGCGTGGACGAAGACCACTCGGCCTGGCGACAGACCCTTGGCGCGAGCGGTGCGCACATAGTCCTCACGCAGGACCTCGAGCATGGCCGAGCGGGTCATGCGGGCGATTACCGCCAGGGGAATGGTGCCCACCACGATCGCCGGCAGGATCAGGTGCTTGAGGGCATCGACGAAGGCGCCGGGCTCGTCGGAGAGCAGGGTGTCGATGAGCATGAAGCCGGTGCGCGGCGGGATGTCGTAGAGCAGGTCCAGGCGGCCGGAAACCGGGGTCCAGCCGAGCTGCACGGAGAACAGCATGATCAGCAGCAGGCCCCACCAGAAGATCGGCATGGAATAGCCGGTCAGGGCCACGCCCATCACCCCGTGGTCCACCGTGGAGCCGCGCCTCAGCGCGGCGATGATGCCGGCCAGCACGCCGAAGACCGTGGCGAACAGCATGGCCGCCACCGAGAGTTCCAGGGTGGCCGGGAACAGGGTCAGGAATTCGTCCCAGACCCCGACGCGACTGCGCAGGGATTCGCCGAGGTTGCCCTGGGCGAGATTGCCGATGTAGTCGAAATACTGCTGGTACAGGGGCTTGTCGAGGCCCAGGCGGTGCATGGCTTCGGCGTGCATCTGCGGATCGACGCGGCGTTCGCCCATCATGACTTCCACCGGATCGCCGGGGATGAGGCGGATCAGGGCGAAGGTCAGCAGGGTGACGCCAAAGAACGTCGGTATCAGCAGCCCGAAGCGACGGGCGATGAAGGCGAGCATCGGAGGGGGTATCTCCTCTTGAGGCTGATCAAGACGGCGCGAGTACATGCCCGGCCGCGTTTTTAAGTGAGAGCCCGCGCAAAAGCTAAAGAGCTTTTGCTCTGACTCTCAGACCTTGTGGGTCTGGATTCATCCCTGAAGGGACCATCCTGGTCCGTACCGAACGCCACCTGCGGGCAGCAGGCTCGTTCGATCCTACGAGTAGGTTCGAAGAGCGCTCTGGGCCAGCGCTCCAAACCCGGCAGACTACCACGTTGCCACGGGCGTCGATATCCTCGACATGGCCGGGGCTTCGCCGGTGTTCGCGACGCGATCCCCGCCAGATGCCGGGCGCCGCGAGAAATCTGCCGGGCATGGCCGTCACAGCAGGTTGAACGGCAAGGTGGAGACCAGGCGCAGCTCCTTGACGTTGCCGTCGACCTGATTCTGGCTGGCGCGGTGATCGGTCAGCAGCAGGCGGAAGCGGCTGTCCTTGAGCGTGCCCTGTTGCACCTTGTAGGTGGTGACCAGGCCGATCTCGCGGTGCTTCTCGCCATCCTGCTGCAGGACTTCCGCATAGTTGGCGTACTTGCCGGCGCCGGCGTCGTAGTGGGTGCCGTCGATGTCCCAGCCCTTGGCGTACCAGACGCCGGTGCTCAGACCGGGCACGCCGAAGTAGCTCCAGTCGGTCTCGTAGCGGATCTGCAGCGACTTCTCGTTGGGGCCGTTGTAGTCCGAGACCAGGGAGTTGGCCAGGTAGATGGCCGCGGTCTCGTGGGCGTAGTCGAAGTACTCGTTGCCGTCGATCTGCTGGTAGGCCAGAGTCAGGCTGTGGGCTTGGTGGCTGCCGGTGAACGCCAGGCTCCAGGCAGTGTTGTCGATGGCGCCGGCCTTGGCGCTGCCGGCGTCGACGGTGCGATAGGCGTTGGCCACCGCCTTCCAGGCGAAGGTGTCGAGGTTGCCGCCGGCCTGGGTGACGCTCAGGAAGTACTGGTTCCAGACGTCTTCGAAGTTGGCGCCATAGACGCTGACCTCCCAGCCCTGGGGCAGCTTGTAGTTGCCGCCGAGAAAGCTCAGGCGGTCGGCGGTGACCTCGCGGGTGCCGTACTCGGTGGTCCACTTCTCATCGCCAGCGCCGGTCCGCGGGCTGACGCGGGTGAAGCTGCCGCCCTGCAGCGAGAGGTTGTCCCATTCATCGCTGGTCAGGGCGAAACCGTCGAAACCGGAGGGGAAGGGGCGGTTGTCGTTGTAGCTGATCACCGGGGTGTCGAGCATGAAACGACCGATCTTGAGTTCGGTGTTGGAGACGCGGAAGCGTGCATCGGCGATGCCCAGCTTGGACCACTCGGCATGACCCTCGCCCTCGGCGTTGGCCAGGGTGCGGTTGCCGCCGCCACCGATCTGGCCCTTGCCGCGTTCCAGGTTGGTGGCCTGGTAGCCGGCCACGTCGATGCCGAAGCCCACCGGACCCTGGGTGTAGCCGGAGCTGTACTTGAGCGCCGTGGCCTGGACCCAGGTGTTGCGCGAGTGGGTGCGTACCCGGGTGCCGTTCTTGCTGTAGCTGAAGACCGGATCGGAGCTGGTCTCGCGGGCAAAGAAGTTGCGGGTGGTCAGGGTCAGGCTGTCATCGGCGAAGAAGCCCTTGGCGCCTGCCTGGCCCTTCACCGGCTTCTGCACGTTGGGCAGGGTCTGGACCTCGTTGGCGTAGCTGGGATCTTCCGGCGCCGGGGACTGGGCGTGGGCGGTCAGGGCCAGGGTAAGCAGGGAGAGGGCGAGGCCTCCACGGTGGACGTTGGTCATAGAAGGTGCTCCAAAGCGGTCGTTTTTTCTGTTATCTGGGCGTTTTCCGGCACGACCGAACCCGTCGCGCCGAAACACGGCGCGAGGCGGGAAGGGTCGAGGGGACGGGCCGCCCGGGCCCGGTCGCTTACGGCATCAGGCGCCGATCAATCGAGGGTCACCGTGGAGAAGTCGTAGACCCCCAGCGGACTCTGCACATAGCCCTGCACCTTGGGTTGCAGGACATCGGTGAACAGCGGGTGCGCCAGCGGAATCCAGGGCATCTGCTGGTGGAAGATCTGCTGGGCCTGCTCGTAGAGCGCGGTACGCTGGGCCGGGTCGTTGATGCGCTTGGCCTTTTCGATGGCGTCGTTGAAGGCCTTGTCGCACCAGAACGAGCGGTTTTCGCCGCTTTCCGCCGCCGAGCAACTCAGGTTGTTGGTGAGGAAGTTGTCCGGATCACCGTTGTCGCCGGTCCAGCTCGCCATCATCAGGTCGTGCTCGCCGGCCTTGGTGCGCTTCATGAACTCACCCCATTCGAACTGGGTGATCTCGGCCTTGATGCCGATCTTGGCCAGGTCGCCCTGGATTAGCTGGGCGACCAGGGCCGGACTGCCGCCCGGACCACTGCCGGTGCTGATGTAGTACTTGAGGGTGAGGCCGTCGGCGTAGCCGGCTTCCTTGAGCAGCGCCTTGGCCTTTTCCACATCGTGGGGCCAGGGCTTGATGTCCTTGGCATAGCCCAGCAGCGAAGAAGGGTAGGGGTTGATCGCCGCCTTGGCGCCGCCTTCGCCGAACACCGTCTTCAGGTAGTTCTGCTGATCGAAGGCCATGGCGATGGCCTGGCGTACGCGCACGTCGCTCAGCGCCTTGTGCTTGGTATTCAGCGCTAGGTAGGAGGTGGTCTGGCTTTCCACCTGGGCCAGCTTGAGGCTCTTGTCCTGCTTGAGCATCGGCACGTCCTGCGGTTTGACCGTCAGGCCGATCTGGCACTCGTTGTTGCGTACCCGCTGGATGCGCACATTTGGATCCAGGGTCACCGCCAGCACCAGGCCATCCATCTGCGGCTTCTTGCCGAAGTAGTCCGGATTGACCTTGTAGCGGGTATTGGAATCCTTGGCATAACGCTGGAAGACGAAGGGACCGGTGCCGATGGGCTTCTGGTTGATGTCGTCGGTCTTCTTGCTGGCCAGCAGGCTGTCGGCGTATTCCTTGGACAGGATCGAACCGAAGGCCATGGCCAGGTCGGCCAGGAAGGGCGCCTCGGGCTGGTTGAGGGTGAAGCGCACGTGGCTGTCGTCCACCTTGTCGATGGACTTGATCAGGGTGCCCATCTCCATGGCCGCCGCATAGGGATAGCCGCTGGGGGAGAGGTTGTACCAGGGATTGTTCTTGTCGAGCATGCGCTCGAAGCTGAACACCACGTCGTCGGCGTTGAAGTCACGCGTCGGCTTGAAGTAGTCGGTGGTGTGGAATTTCACCCCCTGGCGCAGGGCGAAGGTGTACTGCAGGCCATCGGCGGAGACCTCCCAGCTTTCGGCCAGGCCCGGCTCCAGCTCGGCGGTGCCCTGCTTGAATTCCACCAGGCGGTTGTAGAGCGGCGTGGCCGAGGCGTTGAAGGTGTAGCCCGAGGTGTAGCGGCCTGGATCGAAGCCTTCCGGATTGGCCTCGGTGCAGACCACCAGGGGCCGCGCCAGGGCGGCGTTGGCCGTCAGGCAGAGGAGGGCGGCGAGAGACAGCGAGAATAGCGGTTTGGACACGGAAGGCTCCTCGTGAAGGCCCGCGAGGCGGGCCGGACAGAATCAGCGGTCGAGGCTTACGCCATAGAAACCGGTGACGCCAAAGGGATTGATCTTGAAGCCCTGCACTTCTTTGCGCATGGGCTGGGACACCACCGAGTGGGCCATGGGACTCACCGGCATCTGTTGGCGAATGAGCTGCTGCGCCTGCTCGTAGAGCTGGGTGCGTTCGGCGCGATCGTTGCTGGTCTTGGCCTTCTGGATGAGGGCGTCGTAGTCCTTGTCGCACCAGCGCGCATAGTTGCTGCCGCCGATGGCGCTGCAGCCGTAGAGCACGCCCAGCCAGTTGTCCGGATCGCCGTTGTCGCCGGTCCAGCCATAGGTCAGCACATCGTGTTCGCCGGCCTTGGCGCGCTTGATGTACTCGCCCCATTCGTAGCTGACGATCTTGGCCTTGATGCCGACCTTGGCCCAATCCTGCTGGATCATCTGCGCCGACTGGCGGGCGTTGGGATTGGAGGCGCGCTGCACCGTCATGGCCCAGAGCGCGATCTCGGTGCCGTCCTTGATCCCCGCCTGCTTGAGCAGGGCCTTGGCCATTTCCGGATCGTAGGGCGCGCCCTTGATATTCTTGTCGTAGGACCACTGGTTCGGCGGGATCACGTTCTGCGCGACCTGACCGGCGCCCTGGAACACGGTGTCGACGATGGCCTGCTTGTTGATGGCCATGTCCAGGGCACGCCGCACCTCGGGCTTGTCCAGCGGCGGGTGCTGGACGTTGTAGGCGAGAAAGCCGACGTTGAAGCCCGGCTGCTGCAGGACTTTGAGGTTGGCATCCTGCTTCATCTCCACCAGATCCGCCGGACGCGCATAGCCGCTGACCTGGCACTCGTTGGCCTTGAGCTTCTGCAGGCGGGTGGCGGCGTCGGGGGTGATGGCGAAGATCAGGTTGTCGAGCTTGACGTCCTCGGGCTTCCAGTAGTCCAGATTGCCCTTGAAGCGGATCACCGCATCCTTCTGGTAGCGGCTGAAGACGAAGGGCCCGGTGCCGATGGGTTGCTGGTTGAGCAGTTCCGGCTTGCCTTCCTTGAGCAGCTGCGCGGCGTACTCGGCCGATTGAATGGAGGCGAAGCTCATGGCCAGGTCGGCGGCGAAGGCGGCGTCCACCTTGTTCAGGGTGAAGACCACGGTGTGGTCATCGACCTTGGCCACCTTGGCGATGTTCTGGTCCAGCCCCATGTCGGTGAAGTAGGGGAATTCAGTGGGGTAGGCCTTACGGAACGGCTGCTCCTTGTCGAGCATGCGCTGGAAGGTGAAGACCACGTCATCGGCATTGAAGTCGCGCGTGGGCTTGAAGTAGTCGGTGGTGTGGAATTTCACGCCCTGCCGCAGGTGGAAGGTATAGGTCTTGCCATCCGCGCTCACGTCCCATTGGGTCGCCAGGCCCGGCTCCAGGGTGGTGCCGCCGCGCTGGAACTGCACCAGGCGGTTGAAGACCGTTTCCGCCGAGGCGTCGAATTCGGTGCCCGAGGTGTATTGCGCGGGATCGAAGCCGGCGGGGCTGGCTTCCGAGCAGTAGACGAGATTGCTCGCCGCCTGGGCGAGCGGAGCAAAGGCGAGCAGGCTCGCCGCCAGCAACGAGTAGGCGTAGGGAAGGCGCATGGGTCTCACTCCATCAGTCAAATGAACGGCCAAGGCCGGGAGTCTAGCTCCCAACCTTGGCCAAGCGGCTTCACTTGCTGACGCTGACGCCGTAGAACTCGTTCAACCCGAAGGGGCTGATCTTGTAGTCCTGGACTTCCTTGCGCATCGGCATATAGACCGTGGAATGCGCGATGGGCGTCATGGGCACCTGCTGCTTGAGCACCTGCTGGGCCTGCTCGTAGAGCTTGGTGCGTTCGCCCTGGTCGGTCACGCGCTTGGCCTTGACCACCAGGTCCTCGAACGGCTGGTAGCACCAGCGGGAGAAGTTGTTGCCGCCAATGGCCTTGCAGCCGAAGAGGGTCGCCAGCCAGTTGTCCGGGTCACCGTTATCGCCGCTCCAGCCGATCAGCATGATGTCCTGCTCACCGCTCTTAGAGCGCTTGATGTACTCGCCCCATTCGTAGCTGACGATCTTGGTCTTGACGCCGATCTTGGCCCAGTCCTGCTGCAGCATTTCCGCCATCAAACGAGCGTTGGGGTTGTAGGGGCGCTGCACCGGCATGGCCCAGAGGGTGAGCTCGGTGCCTTCCTTGAAGCCGGCTTCCTTGAGCAGGGCCTTGGCCTTTTCCGGATCGTAGGGCGCGTCCTTGATGGACTTGTCGTAGGACCACTGGGTCGGCGGCATGCTATTGACCGCTACCTGGCCAGCGCCCTGGTAGACGGCATTGATGATGGCCTCCTTGTTGACGGCCATGTCCATGGCCTGGCGCACCTTGAGCTTGGTCAATTCGCCATGCTCGACGTTGTAGGAGATATAACCCAGGTTGAAGCCCGGCTGCGACGGCAGCTTAAGGTTCGGATCCTTCTTCAGGCCATCCAGGTCCGCCGGACGCGGGTAGACAGTGATCTGGCATTCACCGGCCTTGAGTTTCTGCATCCGCACCGAAGGATCGGTGTTGATGGAGAAGATCAGGTTGTCCACTTTGGGACCATCGACCTTGTCCCAGTAGTCCGGATTGGCCTTGTAGCGGATCACCGCATCCTTCTGGTAGCGGCTGAACACGAAGGGGCCGGTGCCGATAGGCTTCTGGTTGATCTCGGCCGCCTTGCCGGCCTTGAGCAGCTTGTCGGCGTACTCGGCCGACTGGATCGACGGGAAGGGCATCGCCAGATTTTGCAGGAAGGCGGCATCCACTTCGTTGAGGGTCATGCGCACCGTGTGGTCGTCGACCTTTTCCACCTTGGCGATGTTCTGGTCGAGGCCCATGTCGGTGAAGTAGGGGAATTCGGTGGGGTAGGCCTTACGGAACGTATTGTTCTTGTCCAGCATGCGCTGGAAGGTGAACAGCACGTCATCGGCATTGAACTCGCGAGTCGGCTTGAAGTAGTCCGTGGTGTGGAATTTCACGCCCTTGCGCAGATGGAAGGTGTAGACCTTGCCGTCTTCGCTGATGTCCCAGCTTTCCGCCAGACCCGGCTTGACCTGGGTGCCGCCGCGCTCGAACTGGGTCAGCTTGTTGAAGATGGTTTCCGCCGACGCATCGAAGTCCGTGCCGGTGGTGTATTGCGCCGGATCGAAGCCGGCCGGGCTGCCTTCGGAGCAGAACACCAGGTTGGTCGCCTGGGCCAGGGGTGCGCCGGCCAGCAGACCGGAAGCGAAGAGGGCAGCGAGTACGTTCTTGTGCATGGAGACCTCATGTCGGGGACGGCGCAACACGATGTGGCGTTGCGAAACAGAATGCCGGTGTCTTGTGGACAAATGAGCCCACATGCACAGCTTATGCCCATGTCCATAGCTCAGGCGAGCTATTGACCCAAGGTGACCCAAACACAAAACAGATGTCGCAAAGATGTAAGACGAGGTGTCGCAACTAGAAATCGGTGCGCACCAAAGGTGCGCACCGAGACAGCATTGTTACTTTTCTGCACTAGATCAGGGCATCTGTACTTCGATGGTACCGCCTGCCGTCACTTCGACAGTGGTCGTGCCCGGGGCGACGTCAGGGGTCACGGCATCACTGGCGGCCTTCATCGCCGACATGCGCAGCATCGGCAGCGGCTGGGGAACACCGCTGGTGCCCAGGTCCAGATTGACGATGCGATAGCCCGAGCCACCCAGGGCCTCGGTGGCCAACTGGGCGCGTGCCTTGAAGGCGGCCACGGCGTCCTTGAACAGGGCGTCCTCCTGCTGCTTGCGGGTGCCGTCGGCGATGGTGAATTGCAGATTGCCCATCTTCAGGCTGCCCAGCAGTTCGCCGGTCAGCTTGGACAGGGCGGCGAAATCGGCGCTTTCCAGGCGCAGTTCACCGCGCTCGCGCCAGGCGTTGATCGCCCGGCCCTGATCTTCGTAGACCGGATAGGTGTTGCGATTGCCCAGAGAGACATCCACGCCTTTGACCTTGCGTGCCTGTTCCAGGGCCGCGTTGAGGGTCTTGGTGGTGTCGCTGGCCAGGGCCGCCGGATCCTGGCCCTGGCTTTCGGTATAGAGCATGACCTGCATGCGGTCGCGCGGCACTTCACGACTGACCTCGGCCCTCAGGCTGATCTGGTTGTAGCGCGGTTCGTCGGCCTGGGCGCCGGTGGCGAGCAGGGCACTGAACAGGGCGGCGCCCAGCGCGAGCGGGCGTAGGGAAGGGGTCATGGTGTTCTCCTGATTGGCGGTACGACAGCGGTGTGACCTCAGACCCGCCGGTTGGTGCGTCGCTTTGCCGCGTCGGCGGCTGAGGGCGAACGGCTCTCGCTATAATGGCGAGTCTGCTCTGACGGGCAGGCCCGCCAGGGGCTGCCGTCTCGATCGTTTCTTGCGCCTGGAACCTCGCATGTTCTCCTTGCCCGTTCAATGGTTGTCCGCCAATCGCCAGAATCTCGGGCGCCTGGTGCTTATCCGCGTGCTGGTGCTGGCCGCCCAGGCTGGCTCGGTCGGCATCGCCCGGCTGTCGGGCATCGTCCAGCTGCCCTGGACGGCCCTGGCCATCACTCTGGGCGTCTCCGCGGTGCTCTGCCTGTTCGCCGCCCTGCGGCTGACCCGCCCCTGGCCGGTCACCGAGCAGGAATATGCCGCGCACCTGGGCTGCGACCTGGCCATCCACAGCGCCCTGCTGTATTTCGCTGGAGGTCCGACCAACCCCTTCGCCTCCTATTACCTGGTGCCCCTGACCATCGCCGCGGCCACGCTGCCCTGGCTCTACACCCTGGTGCTGGCGGCCCTGACCCTGGTGGTCTTCTCGCTGATGCTGCTCTCCTACGAGCCGCTGCACCTGCTGGTGGCCAACGACGGTGCGGTGCTCAGCTACGGCATGTGGCTGAGCTTCGCCCTGTCCGCCGCCGTCATCACCCTGTTCGTCGCGCGCATGGCCACCGCCCTGCGCGAACAGGAAAATCTGCAGGCCCAGCGCCGCGAGCAAGCCATGCGCGACCAGCAACTGCTGGCGGTGGCCACCCAGGCCGCCGGTGCCGCCCACGAACTGGGCACGCCGCTGTCCACCATGAGCGTGCTGCTCAAGGAATTACAGCAGGAGCATGCCAATCAGCCGACCCTGAGCGAGGACCTCAAGCTGTTGCAGGCGCAGGTCGGCCAGTGCAAGCAGACCCTGCAGCAACTGGTGCGCGCCGCCGAGGCCGACCGCCGACAGACGGTGCAGGAACAGACCGCCGTGGAGTGGCTGGAGGCGACCATGGATCGCTGGCACCTGATGCGCCCGGAAGCCAGCTACAGTTTCGAGGTGGTGAGTCTGGGCACGCCGCCGCGGCTGACGCCGCCGGTCGAACTTACCCAGGCGCTGCTGAATCTACTCAACAATGCCGCCGACGCCTGCCCGGAAAACCTGGCCATCCGTCTGCACTGGGATGCTCGCGAGCTGTGCCTGTCGATCCGTGACCATGGCGCCGGCGTGCCTCTGGCCATCGCCGAGCAGCTGGGCAAGCCCTTCTTCACCACCAAGGGCAAGGGCTTCGGCCTGGGCCTGTTCCTCAGCCAGGCCAGCGTCACCCGCGCCGGTGGCACGGTGAAGCTCTACAATCACGAAGAAGGCGGCACCCTGACCGAATTGCGCCTGCCGCGGCACTACGCCCTGGCGTGAATGCCTGGAGAATTCTATGACTGACGACCTCAACAGCGGTTTCGACGACCAGCCCCATATCCTGCTGGTCGACGACGACCCTACCTTCACCCGGGTGATGGCCCGCGCCATGGACCGTCGCGGCCTGCGCGTGTCCATCGCCGACAGCGCCGAAGAAGGCCTGCAGCTAGCCAAGGACGACCTGCCGGACTACGCCGTGGTCGACCTGAAGATGGAAGGCGACTCGGGCCTGGTGCTGCTGCCCAAGCTGCTGGAATTGCATCCGGACATGCGCGTGGTCTTGCTGACCGGCTATTCCAGCATCGCCACCGCCGTGGAAGCCATCAAGCGCGGCGCCACCAACTACCTGTGCAAGCCGGCCGACGCCGACGACGTCCTGGCTGCCTTGCTCGCCCAGCACGCCGATCTCGACACCCTGGTACCGGACAATCCCATGTCGGTGGATCGCCTGCAGTGGGAGCACATCCAGCGGGTACTGTCCGAGCACGAAGGCAACATCTCGGCGACCGCCCGCGCCTTGGGCATGCACCGCCGTACCCTACAGCGCAAGCTGCAGAAGCGCCCCGTACGCCGCTGAACGAGCCTCATCGTCCACGCGCCATGGACGATGAGTGTTACATTGTTTCAGTCAGAATTCGTTCAGGCTTTCCGGCATAGGCTGTGCAGGCGTCTCGTTGAGCAGTCCTTGAGAGTCCGAGCATGTCCGAATCCGCCGTACCCGTGCCCTCCGTCTACGGGGCTTCCCGTGGGCATTTCCTGGCCCGCGTCTGGGCCCTGATCACCCCCTACTGGCGCAGTGAAGAGAAGGGCAAGGCCTGGCTCCTGCTGTCCGTGGTCATCGCCCTGTCCCTGGCCGGGGTCGGTCTGTCGGTGGCCCTGAACACCTGGTATCGCTACTTCTACGATGCCCTGCAGAATCGCGATCTGGCCGCCTTCATCCGGCTGATGCTGTACTTCTGCGGCCTGGCGACCACCGCCATCCTGCTGGCGGTGTACCGGCTGTACCTGACCCAGGCGCTGACCATCAACTGGCGGCGCTGGCTGACCGAAAAGCACTTCGGCCTCTGGCTGTCCGATCGCAATTACTATCAGCTGGAACGCGAGGGTGGTGCCGACAACCCCGACCAGCGCCTCACCGAAGACATCCGCGACTTCGCCGACACCACCCTGAGTCTGGGCCTGGGCTTCATCCGTACCGTGGTCAGCCTGGTGTCCTTCAGCATCATCCTGTTCGGCATCTCCGGCGACATCACCCTGTTCGGCATCACCATCCCGGCCTATATGTTCTGGGCCGCGCTGATCTACGCCACCATCGGCACCTGGCTGACCCACCTCATCGGCCGTCGGCTGATCGGCCTCTATAACCAGCAGCAGCGCTATGAGGCCGACCTGCGCTTCGGCCTGATCCGCGTCCGCGAAAAGGCCGAGAGCGTGGCGTTGTTTCGCGGTGAAGCCAACGAGCACCAGCGCCTGCTGGAGCGCTTCGGCTATGTCTGGGGCAACTACCACCTGGTGATGAACTACACCAAGCGACTGACCTTCTTCACCGCCGGCTACAGCCAGATCGCCATCATCGCCGGCTTCGTCCTGGCGGCGCCGCGTTACTTCTCCGGCAAGATCCAGCTGGGCGATCTGATGCAGATCAACTCGGCCTTCGGCAATGTCCAGGAAAGCCTCAGCTGGTTCGTCGACGCCTACGTCAGCCTGGCCGGCTGGCGCGCCGTCTCCGACCGTCTGCTGACGTTCCGCGAGGCCATGGCCGAGTTCAGCCAGGAGACCGACATCCTGGTGCCCCATGCCAGTGACAGCGACCTGGTTTTGGAAGGGCTTTCCCTGGGTGCCGCCGGCCGGTTGCTGCTGCACCCCACCGATCTGCGCGTCGCCCGTGGTGAGCACCTGCTGATCGAAGGCGCTTCGGGCAGCGGCAAGAGCACCCTGCTGCGCGCCCTGGCCGGACTCTGGCGGCAAGGGCAGGGCGGTATCGCCGTACCGCCGGGGCGTCAGCTGTTCCTGCCGCAGCAACCCTATCTGCCCATCGGCACCCTGCGTGAAGCCCTGGCCTATCCGCAGCCGGCGGATGCCTATTCCGACGAGCGCCTGGCCGAGGTGCTGCATCAATGCCGCCTCGATCACCTGCGCGAGCACCTGGACGAAGCCCGTCATTGGGAGCGCACCCTGTCGCCGGGCGAGCAGCAGCGCGTGGCCCTGGCGCGGGCGCTGCTCTATGCCCCCGACTGGCTGTTCCTCGATGAAGCCAGCTCGGCATTGAGCGAAGCGGACGAACGCGCCCTTTACGAACGCCTGCTGAGCGAGAATCCCGGCCTTACCCTGGTCAGCGTCGGCCATCGTCCGAGTCTGCGCGCCTACCACCGCCGCCACCTGCTGCTGGAGGGACAAGAACTGCGTCCTAGAGCGGTTGGCGAAGTGCCTTGATATGGACTAAGCGGTCTAAATCGGGCGTTTTGGGGAAGGTGGGTGCTATGATTCCGGAGTTACTTCAATTGGTACGAAAATCCATGTCAGCACCCACCGTATCCCGCCCCCGAAAAAGACCCCGTAGCCTGGCAGAAGAGGTCGTCGGGGTGCTGATTCAGCAGATCGGCGATGGCCAGTTCCAGCCCGGCGACAAGCTTCCCACTGAGTCGGCCATCATGCAGGCCCAGGGCGTGAGCCGCACCGTGGTGCGCGAGGCCATTTCCCGACTGCAGGCCGGTGGCTATGTGGAGACTCGCCACGGCATCGGCACCTTCGTGCTGGAGCGGCGCCCCGAGTCGCCGCTGCCGATCGATCCAGCCACCATCACCACCCTCAAGGACGTGCTGGCGATGCTCGAATTGCGCATCAGCCTGGAAGTCGAAGCCGCCGGTCTGGCCGCCCAGCGCCGCTCGGCCGAGCAACTGCAGGCCATGTGGGCATTGCTGGAAGCCATGCGCACCGGCGTCGAAGAGCCTGATCGCGCGGTGAGCGCCGACCTGGAGCTGCACCTGCTGATCGCCAGCTCGACCGGCAATCGCTATTTCAGCGACATCATGAGCTACCTGGGCACGGTGCTGATTCCCCGGACCCGCCTCAATTCCGCCTATCTCGCCCACGATGACCAGCAGCTCTACCAGCGTCGTCTGGATGCGGAGCACGAAGCCATCGTCCAGGCCATCGAAGACGGCAACTTGGAAGCGGCTCGCGCCGCCATGCGACTGCACCTGAGCAACAGTCGCGAGCGTCTGAGACGCGCTCACGAAGAAATGGAGCGTCAGGCGGAAGAGGTCTGAAATAGGGCTGGAGCGTCTTAAGAGGCATTTTTCTGGTTGGGGCTTGCCCCTTCCATAAAAGAGGTTGTACGATGACTTACAACAGGTAGCGGACCTGCCGCACCTTAGTCCAACCTATGCCGAGGCACTCAAGATGACTCCACAAGAACTCAAACACGTCCTCTCTTCCGGTCTGCTGTCCTTCCCGCTGACCGACTTCGATGCCAACGGCGACTTCCGTCCCGACACCTATGCCAAGCGCCTGGAGTGGCTGGCCCCCTATGGCGCGACCGCGCTGTTCGCCGCCGGCGGCACCGGTGAATTCTTTTCCCTGGAAGCCAGCGAATACAGCGGCATCATCAAGACCGCCGTGGATACCTGCCAGGGCAGCGTACCGATCCTCGCCGGTGTCGGTGGCTCCACCCGCCAGGCCATCGCCTACGCCCAGGAAGCCGAGCGTCTGGGCGCCAAGGGTCTGCTGCTGCTGCCGCACTACCTCACCGAAGCCAGCCAGGACGGCGTGGCCGCCCATGTCGAAGCCGTCTGCAAGTCGGTCAAAATCGGTGTGGTGGTCTACAACCGCAACGTCTGCCGCCTGCAGCCGCACCATCTGGAGCAGCTGGCCGAGCGCTGCCCGAACCTGATCGGCTACAAGGACGGCCTGGGCGACATCGAGCTGATGGTCGCCATCCGCCGCCGCCTGGGTGATCGCTTCAGCTACCTGGGTGGCCTGCCCACCGCGGAAGTCTATGCCGCCGCCTACAAGGCGCTGGGCGTGCCGGTCTATTCCTCGGCCGTGTTCAACTTCGTGCCCAAGACCGCCGTGCAATTCTACGAAGCCATCGCCCGTGACGATCATGAGGCGGTCGGCAAGCTGATCGACGACTTCTTCCTGCCGTACCTGGAAATCCGCAACCGTTGCGCCGGCTATGCCGTCAGCATCGTCAAGGCGGGCGCCAAGATCGCTGGCTACGACGCCGGTCCCGTGCGTACCCCGCTGACCGATCTCAAGCAGGACGAATACGAGCAACTGGCGGCACTGATGGACAAGCTCGGTCCGCAATAACCACAGTTATCCAAGAGCGGCCTCACGGCCTCTCTTCCTGTTGCACAACCCGCGTCCAGTCTCTTGGTCGCGGGCTTTTTTTTGTCCGCTTTACCTGAGTGCGGCGGGGTTTAAGGGGCGTTAGGGTGTGGGTGCCACGCTGGATTACCCACCACGCCCCGATCCTGGAAAGGGTAGGGCGGCACCTGCCCATCCGTGCAAGGTGCAGCCAGAGAATCCCGCCATGAGCGCGGCCCTGTTGTGTCTGGCACTTACCACGCCGCCTGTGCGCGCCGCCCTGGCCCAGGCAATCAGGTCGGCGCAGCCGTGAGGATTCCGCCATGCCAAGAGGCGCTTCGACGTGCAGCGCGCGGTGGCCGGACTACCCGGCTTGTCGAGCCTAGCGCAATGGTCAGTCCAGGCTGCGGATGCTGACCTTGGAGGTGCCATCGGCCACCATGTCGAGGCGATCGGCCGCACTGCGTGACAGGTCGATCACCCGGCGACGCACCGTCGGGCCGCGATCATTGATGCGGACCACCACGCTGCGACCGTTGGCCAGATTGGTGACCTGGACCCGGGTGCCGAAGGGCAGGGTGCGGTGGGCCGCGGTCAAGGCGTTGGGATCGTACTTCTCGCCGCTGGCGGTGCGGCGACCGGCGTGCCACTTGGAGTAGAAGGACGCCATGCCGGTGTCCTGATAGTCATGGGCCGCGCTGGAGGATAGCGTGGGTGGGAAGCTTTCCTGACTGGCGCAACCGGCGAACAGCAGGACCAGCGACAGCAGTCCGGCACGGTGGATCCGATGCATCTCGATGCCTCCTGGCAAAACGACCGGCAGCAGCTTAAGGCGTCGGACCGAGGCTGTCAGCCCAGGTCCGTAACCCCGTGCGACTGCCGTCAGCCTTCCAGTTTCTGCTTGAGCAACTGGTTGACCTGGCCGGGGTTGGCCTTGCCCTTGGAAGCCTTCATCGCCTGGCCGACGAAGAAGCCGAACATCTTGCCGCGCTTGGCTTCGTCGCTGGCGCGGTATTGCTCGACCTGGGCGGCATTGGCCGCCAGGACCTCGTCCAGCATGGCCTCGATGGCGCCGCTGTCGGTGACCTGCTTGAGGCCCTTGGCTTCGATGATGGCATCGGCGCTGGTGCCTTCGCCGGCGGCCAGGGCTTCGAACACCATCTTGGCGATCTTGCCGGAGATGGTGTCGTCCTTGATGCGCAGGATCAGGCCGCCCAGCTGGGCCGCGCTCACCGGTGCCTGGGCGATGTCCAAGTCCTGCTTGTTGAGCAGGCTGGACAGGTCGCCCATCACCCAGTTGGCGGCCAGCTTGGCATCGCCGCTCACCCGCTGGACCTCCTCGAAGTAGTCGGCCAACTCACGGCTGGCGGACAGCACGCTGGCGTCATAGACCGACAGGCCGTATTCGTTCTGGAAGCGATCACGCTTCTCGGTCGGCAGCTCGGGCAGCTGGCTGCGCACCTCGGCCAGGAAGGCCGGCTCGATCACCACCGGCAAGAGATCGGGGCAGGGGAAGTAACGGTAGTCGTTGGCTTCTTCCTTGCTCCGCATGGAGCGGGTCTCGTCCTTGTTGGGGTCGTACAGGCGGGTTTCCTGCACCACCTTGCCCCCGTCCTCGATCAGTTCGATCTGGCGCTGAACCTCGTGGTTGATGGCCTTTTCGATGAAGCGGAAGGAGTTGACGTTCTTGATCTCGGCGCGGGTGCCGAAGGCTTCCTGACCCTTGGGGCGCACCGAGACGTTGCAGTCGCAACGCAGCGAGCCTTCGGCCATGTTGCCGTCGCAGATGCCCAGGTAGCGCACCAGGGCATGGATGGCTTTCACATAGGCCACGGCTTCCTTGGCGCTGCGGATGTCCGGCTCGGAAACGATTTCCAAGAGCGGCGTACCGGCGCGGTTCAGGTCGATGCCGCTCATGCCGTGGAAGTCTTCGTGCAGGCTCTTGCCGGCGTCTTCTTCCAGATGCGCTCGGGTGATGCCGATGCGCTTGACTGTGCCATCTTCCAGGGTGATGTCCAGGTGGCCCTTGCCAACGATGGGATGATCCATCTGGCTGGTCTGGTAGCCCTTGGGCAGGTCCGGGTAGAAGTAGTTCTTGCGCGCGAAGATGTTGCGCTCGGCGATCTCGGCATCGATGGCCAGGCCGAACTTGCAGGCCATGCGCACGGCCTCGGCGTTGAGCACCGGCAGGGTGCCGGGCATGCCGAGGTCGACCAGGCTGGCGTGGGCGTTGGGCTCGGCGCCGAAACTGGTGGCGCTGCCGGAGAAAATCTTCGATTGGGTGCTGAGCTGAGCGTGGATCTCAAGCCCGATCACGGTTTCCCATTGCATGTCTCTATCCTTCCTCAGAAGCCGCTCGGCGCCTGGCGATGCCAGTCGCTGCCCTGCTGGTACTGGTGGGCGACGTTGAGTAGCCGGCCTTCCTGGAAATAGTTGCCGAGCAGCTGCACGCCCACCGGCAGGCCGTCGACGAAGCCGGCCGGCATCGACAGGCCGGGGATGCCGGCGAGGTTGGCGGCGATGGTGTAGAGGTCTTCGAGGTAGGCGGAGACCGGATCGTTGCTCTTCTCGCCGAGTTTCCAGGCCAGGTTCGGCGTGGTCGGGCCGAGGATGACGTCGACCTCGGCGAAAGCCGCGACGAAGTCGTTCTTGATCAGCCGGCGGATGCGCTGCGCCTTGAGGTAGTAGGCGTCGTAGTAGCCGGCCGACAGGGCATAGGTGCCGACCATGATGCGCCGCTTCACCTCGGCGCCGAAGCCTTCACCACGGGACCTCTTGTAGAGATCCTCCAGGTTGACCGGGTTCTCGCAGCGATAGCCGAAGCGCACGCCGTCGAAGCGCGACAGGTTGGAGCTGGCCTCGGCCGGGGCGATGACGTAGTAGGCCGGGATCGCGTGCTGCAGCGTGGGCAGGGAGATGTCCTTGACGGTGGCGCCGAGCTTTTTCAGCGCCTCGACCACGGCCAGCACCTTGTCACCGATGCGGGCATCCAGCCCGGCGCCGAAGTATTCCCGCGGCAGACCGATGCGCAGGCCGCTCAACGGCTGCTGCAGGGCCGCCTGGTAGTCGTCCACCGGCTGGTCGACGCTGGTGGAGTCCTTGGGGTCGAAACCGGCCATGGCCTGCAGCAGCAGGGCGCAATCCTCGGCAGTGCGCGCCAGCGGGCCGCCCTGATCGAGGCTGGAGGCGTAGGCGATCATGCCCCAGCGCGAGACGCGGCCGTAGGTGGGCTTGATGCCGGTGAGGTTGGTGAGGGCCGCCGGCTGGCGAATCGAGCCACCGGTGTCGGTGCCGGTGGCGGCCGGCAGCAGGCGCGCGGCCACGGCCGCGGCGGAGCCACCGGAAGAGCCGCCCGGTACCCGGGTGACGTCCCAGGGATTCTTCACCGGACCGTAGTGGCTGGACTCGTTGGCCGAACCCATGGCGAATTCGTCCATGTTCAGCTTGCCGAGGGAGACGGCGCCCGCTGCGGCCAGCCGCTCCACCACGGTGGCGTCATAGGGCGCCTTGAAGCCGGTGAGGATCTTCGAGCCGCAGCTGGTGAGCACCCCCTGGGTGCAGAACAGGTCCTTGTGGGCGAGGGGCGCACCGAGCAGGGCACCGGTCTCGCCCGCGGCGCGGCGGGCGTCGGCGGCGCGGGCCTGGGCCAGGGCCGCATCGGCGGTCACGGTGATGAAGCTGTTGAGCTGGGGATCGAGTTGCTCGATCCGCTGCAGCAGGCCGCGGGTCAATTCCTCGGCGGAAAAATCCTTCGCGGCCAGGGCGGCGGCGATCTCGGTCAGGGTCAGCTGATGCATGTCGTGTCTCACTCGATCACCTTGGGAACCAGGTACAGGCCGGCTTCCACGGCCGGGGCGATGGCCTGGTAGGCCTCGCGCCGGTCGCCTTCGGTGGCCTGGTCGGGGCGCAGGCGCTGGGTGGCTTCCAGCGGGTGGGCGAGGGGGGCGATACCCGTGGTATCCACGGCCTGCATCTGGTCGACGAGGCCGAGGATGTCGTTGAGGGTAGCGGTGGTAGCGGCGAGATCCGCTTCATCGAGACCCAGACGGGCCAGGTGAGCGATCTTTTCGACGTCGGTGCGTTCGAGCGCCATCGGCTTCTCCAAGCAGGA
This sequence comes from Pseudomonas benzopyrenica, assembly GCF_036884265.1. NCBI lineage: Bacteria > Pseudomonadati > Pseudomonadota > Gammaproteobacteria > Pseudomonadales > Pseudomonadaceae > Pseudomonas > Pseudomonas benzopyrenica. The sequence continues at coordinate 1,304,350 of NZ_CP145723.1, forward strand.
AGGCGGCGTGACCCGGTTGGCGGCCGCGTATGCTGGAGACGGGCTGGGCGGGTCGGGCGCCGCGTTGAACAGGGGCTTAACGGCCCGGAAAAGCTCTCAATCTAGCATATCGGCGCCTTGCCCTAAATCCCTGCGATTGTTAGAGTCTGCCGCACTTTTTTACCCGCACGTTTGTCCTGTCGCGTGCCTGCTTGTCACCGCCTAGGGTCACCTCATGTTCAAGAAATTGCGTGGCATGTTCTCCAGCGATCTGTCGATCGACCTGGGAACCGCCAACACCCTGATTTATGTCCGCGAGCGTGGCATCGTGCTCAACGAGCCGTCCGTCGTCGCCATTCGTACCCATGGCAACCAGAAGAGCGTCGTCGCCGTCGGTACCGACGCCAAGCGCATGCTCGGTCGGACGCCGGGCAACATTTCCGCCATTCGCCCGATGAAGGACGGTGTCATCGCCGACTTCAGCGTCTGCGAAAAGATGTTGCAATACTTTATCAACAAGGTGCACGAGAACAGCTTCCTGCAGCCCAGTCCGCGGGTGCTGATCTGTGTGCCCTGCAAGTCGACCCAGGTCGAGCGTCGCGCCATTCGCGAATCCGCGCTGGGCGCCGGTGCCCGCGAGGTGTTCCTGATCGAGGAGCCCATGGCCGCAGCCATCGGCGCCGGTCTGCCGGTCGAGGAAGCCCATGGTTCCATGGTCGTCGACATCGGTGGCGGCACCACCGAGATCGCGCTGATCTCGTTGAACGGCGTGGTCTATGCCGAATCCGTCCGCGTCGGCGGTGATCGCTTCGACGAAGCCATCGTCACCTACGTGCGTCGCAACTACGGCAGCCTGATCGGCGAATCCACCGCCGAGCGCATCAAGCAGGAAATCGGCACCGCCTATCCGGGCGGGGAGGTCCGCGAGATCGACGTCCGTGGCCGCAACCTGGCCGAAGGCGTACCGCGCAGCTTCACCCTCAATTCCAACGAGGTGCTCGAAGCCATGCAGGAATCCCTGGCGACCATCGTCCAGGCGGTCAAGAGCTGCCTGGAGCAGTCGCCGCCGGAACTGGCCTCCGACATCGCCGAGCGCGGTCTGGTGCTGACCGGTGGTGGCGCCCTGCTGCGCGATCTGGACAAGCTGCTGTCGCTGGAAACCGGGCTGCCGGTGATCGTCGCCGAAGACCCGCTGACCTGCGTGGCTCGTGGCGGCGGCAAGGCGCTGGACATGATGGATCGCCACGCCATGGACCTGCTGTCCACCGAATAAGGCAGTTCCAGGCTACAGGCCCCGCTCCGGCTGCCCCTGGCGGCCGGAGCGCTGGGCGCGTTCTGCGAGGAACTCACCATCAAGCCGATTTTCAGCAAAAGCCCGGCGCTGGGCATTCGTCTGCTGATCCTGGCCGCCCTTTCGGTGGGTGTCATGGTCACCGACGCGCGCTTCGACTACCTGAAACCGGTACGCAGCGAACTGGCGCTGGTCCTCTCGCCCCTCTATGAGGTGGCGGGCTTTCCCCTGCGCGCCTGGGAAGGCGTCAGCGATCAGTTTTCCAGCCGCACCGAGCTGATGGCGGAAAACGAGCGTCTCAAGGCCGAACAGCTGCTGCTGCAACGCCGCCTGCAGAAACTCGCCGCCCTCACCGAACAGAACGTGCGTCTGCGCGAACTGCTCAATTCCGCCGCCCTGGTGGATGACAAGGTGCTGGTCGGTGAACTGATCGGCGTCGACCCCAATCCCTATACCCATCGCATCATCATCGACAAGGGCGCGAAGGACGGCGTCTTCGTCGGCCAGCCAGTGCTCGACGCCAGCGGCCTGATGGGCCAGGTGGTGGAAGTGATGCCCTATTCGGCGCGCGTCCTGCTGCTCACCGACGTGACCCACAGCATTCCGGTGCAGGTCAATCGCAACGGCCTGCGCGCCATTGCCGTCGGCACCGGCAACCCCGAGCGCCTGGAACTGCGCTATGTGGCCGACACCGCCGACATCAAGGAAGGCGATCTGCTGGTGAGCTCCGGCCTGGGGCAGCGCTTCCCGGCCGGCTATCCGGTGGCCACGGTATCCAAGGTGATCCACGATTCGGGGCAACCCTTCGCCGTGGTGCGCGCCATTCCCACCGCCAAGCTCAATCGCAGTCGCTACATGCTGCTGGTGTTCAGCGATACTCGCACCCCCGAGCAGCGCGCCAATGACGCTGCCGAGGCGCAGGAAGCCGCGGATCGCCACGCGGCCCAGCGTCCGGCCGCCCCGGCGAATCCGCCCCCGGCCGGGGCCTCGGCCGCGCAACCGGCGGCAGCCAGCGCCACGCCGGCGCCCGCGGCCACCACGGGCAGTCGCACCGCGACCCCCACCAAGCCACCGGCAGCGGCCCAGGGCAGTAGCGCGACTCATCCCGCCACGCCGACCAAGCCTCCGGCGAACGCCAACGGCAGCACCGCTCATCCGGCCACCGCCACCAAGCCACCCGTCCACGGGGCGACCGGTACCCCTGGGCAACCGGCGGCAGGCGGTCAGGCGCCAGGCCGCACTCAGCAACCCGCACCGGAACTGCCGGACGAGGGTGATCGTTGATGGCGCTGCGCATCGGCCACAAGGGGTGGGTAATCTGGCTCACCCTGCTGGTCGGCTTGCTGCTGTCCGTCGCGCCCATGCCGGAATTCATGGAGATCGGTCGCCCGCTGTGGCTGGCCATGCTGCTGACCTTCTGGACCCTGACCCTGCCGCATCGCGTCGGTCTGTTCACCGCCTGGGTGATGGGCATCGCCGAAGACGTGCTCTATGGCAACCTGCTGGGGCAGACCGCCCTGGTGCTGAGTCTGGTGGTGTTCCTCGTCCGTTCCCTGGCGCAGCGATTGCGCGCCTTTCCCATCTGGCAACAGAGCTTCGTGCTGCTGGTGATCTACGGCATCGCCCAGCTGCTGGCACTGTGGCTCAACGCCCTGGCCGGCAGCCGACCTCCAACCCTGGTGTTTCTCACTCCCTCGCTGGTCAGCGCGCTGCTCTGGCCGTGGATCTATCTATTGCTCCGCGGGCTGCGCCTCAGATTCGGCGTCAACTGAACTGGTTTCGCGGGTCCCGGACTGGCATGCTCCCGTCATCTTCCTGTCGTCTGGTCGTCGTCGATGCCCCAGCTCTACCTTGCCTCCGCTTCGCCTCGTCGCGCCGAACTGCTCGAACAGATCGGCGTCGCCTTTCAGAAGGTCGCTGCGGCGGTGGACGAAACCCCCCATCCCGGCGAGGCGGCGGACGCCTATGTCGAGCGCCTGGCGCGGGCCAAGGCGGCGATGGGCTGGCAGGTGCTGGCCGGTGCCTCCGCCGGCTGCGTGCTGGGCGCCGACACCTGCGTGGTGCTCAATGACCAGCTGCTCGGCAAGCCCCGGGATCGCGCCGACGCCCTGGCCATGCTCGCCGCCCTCAGCGGGCGCCGACACCGGGTGGTGACCGGCGTCGCCGTCGCCGATGGCGAGCGCTGCCTGAGTCGCGTCGTATCCGCCGAGGTGGAGTTCCGCCCCCTGGCGCCCGGGGAGGCCGAACGCTACTGGGACACCGGCGAGCCGGCCGACAAGGCTGGCAGCTACGCCATCCAGGGCGCCGGCGCGGTCTTCGTGCGCGGCCTGCAGGGTAGCTACAGTGCCGTCGTAGGGCTGCCGCTGTGCGAAACCGCGGAACTGCTGAGCGCTTTCGCCATCCCTTGTTGGCGGTCTGTCGGACGGCCGACCATCTAGTCCTGAGGCGCCTGGCGCCTTGGTCCCCTTTCTGCCCTTCCACGTCGTCCAAGAGTCCTCCATGAGCGAAGAGATCCTCATCAACATCACTCCCATGGAGTCCCGTGTCGCCGTCGTGGAAAACGGTGTGCTGCAGGAGGTGCACGTCGAGCGCACCCTGAGACGCGGCATCGTCGGCAACATCTATCGCGGCCGGGTGGTGCGGGTGCTGCCAGGCATGCAAGCGGCCTTCGTCGACATCGGCCTGGCCCGCGCGGCCTTCATCCATGCCGCCGAGATCTCCCAGCGCGAAGGCGCGGCGGTAGAGAGCATCAATGCCCTGGTGCGCGAGGGCCAGACCCTGGTGGTCCAGGTCACCAAGGATCCCATCGGTACCAAGGGCGCGCGCCTCACCACCCATCTGTCCATCCCCTCGCGCTACCTCGTCTATATGCCACGCACCTCCCACGTTGGTATCTCGCTGAAGATCGAGGACGAAGCCGAGCGCGAGCGGCTCAAGGCGATCATGGCGCGCTGCGTGGAGAGCGAGGGCATCGAGCACGAAGGCGGCTTCATCCTGCGCACCGCCGCCGAGGCGGCGCGCGAAGAAGACATCCTGGCCGATATCCGCTATCTGCGTCGGCTCTGGCAGCAGATCTCCGGCAACCTCCAGGGGCCGACGCCGGTGCCCATCTACGAAGACCTGACCCTGGCCCTGCGCGCCCTGCGCGATCTGGTCGGGCCGCGCACGGAAAAGATCCGCGTCGACAGCCGCGAGAATTTCCAGCGCATCGGCCAGTTTGTCGAGGAGCTGATGCCCGAGGTGGCGACGCGGCTGGAGCACTATCCGGGCGAACGGCCGATCTTCGACCTCTATGGCGTGGAAGACGAGATCCAGAAGGCTCTGGAGCGCAAGGTGCTGCTCAAGTCCGGTGGCTATCTGGTGATCGATCCCACCGAGGCGATGACCACCATCGACGTCAATACCGGCGCCTTCGTCGGTCATCGCAATCTGGAAGAGACCATCTTCAAGACCAATCTGGAGGCGGCTACCGCCATCGCTCGCCAACTGCGGCTGCGTAATCTCGGTGGCATCATCATCATCGATTTCATCGACATGGAAGACGAAGAGCACCAGCGCCAGGTGATTCGCACCCTGGAAAAGCAGCTCGAACGCGACCATGCCAAGACCAACATCATCGGCATCACCGAGCTGGGTCTCCTGCAGATGACCCGCAAGCGCACCCGCGAGAGCCTTTCCCAGGTGCTCTGCGAGCCCTGCGCCAACTGCCAGGGGCGCGGCATTCTGCGTACCGCCGAGACCATCTGCTACGAGATCTTTCGTGAAATCCTGCGCGAGGCGCGGGCCTACCAGGCCAATTCCTATCTGGTGCTGGCCAACCAGAAGGTGGTGGATCGGCTGCTGGACGAGGAGTCGGGCAACGTCGCCGATCTCGAAGCCTTCATCGGCCGTACCGTCAAATTCCAGGTGGAGACCATGTATTCCCAGGAGCAGTACGATGTCGTGCTGCTCTAGGTCCGCGCCTTGATGGCCCTGTTCAAGCGCGGCGCGCTGGGTCTGGCGCTGCTGCTGCTCGCCCTGGTGACCCTCTATATGGGCCTGGGGCGGCTGCTCATGCCCTGGGTCGGCGAATACCGCAACGAAGTCGAGACGCGCGCCGCCGCTGCCCTGGGCGAACCGGTGCGCCTGGGGCGACTCGAGGGGCGCTGGGCCCGCTGGAATCCGGTGCTGATCCTGCGCGACCTGAGTCTCGGACGCGGCGAAGGTACGGTGCAGCTGGATCATCTCAAGGTGGTGCCGGATGTCCTTGGCAGCCTCTGGCATCGCCAGCTGCGGCTCAAGTCCGTGCAGATCGACGGGGTCCATCTGGTGCTGGAGGAGGATGCCCAGGGGCACTGGCAACTGCGCGGCCTGCCGCCGCGCGCGCCGGATGCCAAGTCCTTCGATCCGGGTCCCGTGCTCGATGGCCTGGCGCGGCTGGGCCATGCCAGTCTGCTGGACAGCCAGCTCAGCCTGATCCCCCAGCAGGGTTCCCCGGTGACCCTGAGGTATGCCGAGGCCAGCCTGTCCCGGCAGCTCAGCGGCGCCCTGGAATTGGCGACGCGTTTCCGCCTGCCCGATGGCGGCACGGTCGCGGCGCACTTCAGCGCCATGCCACGTCCTGAGGACTGGCGCGCCAGTGGGCTGGAAGGCTATGTCAGTTTGCCCGCCAGCGACTGGTCCCGCTGGGTCCCGGGTACCCTGACCCGACAATGGCAATTGCGCCGTGCCCAGGCGGAAGGCGAGCTCTGGTTCGCCTGGGCCGAAGGGCGGTTGCAACGTTCCCACCTGCGCCTGAAGGCGGATGAACTGACCCTCGCCTATGCCGACCATACCCCGGTGCGACTGCAGGCCCTGACCCTGGACGCCGACCAGCAGGTCGGCGACGCCAACCGGTACAACGGGGCTCTGGCGCTCAAGACCCAGCTCGACGGCAAACCGCTGGAGGCACGCTATGGTCTGGGCTATGACAGCGCCCACCAGCACCTGCAGCTCCGTGGCGACCAGCTGGACCTTCGGCAGGCGGCGAGGCTGGCGCGGGATCTGGCGCCCTTGCCGGCGCCGGTGGCCCAGGCGCTCCAGGCGCTGGCGCCCCATGGCCAGCTGCGCAATCTCAACGCCGACTTCTATCCGCAGAAACCACTGCGCGAGCGGCTCTCCTATGCGGCCAACCTGGAGCGGGTGGGCTTTGCCGCCTATCGTGGCGCCCCGGCCGCCGAGGGCGTCACCGGCAGCCTGAGCGGCAGCCTGGGCGGTGGCGAATTGCGCCTGGACAGCTCCGACTTCATGCTGCACCTGAGCGATCTCTTCCCTGAGCCCTGGCGCTATCGCACCGCCAAGGCGCGGCTGACCTGGAGTCTCGACGACCAGCGTTTCACCCTGGGCAGTGCCCTGATGCAGGTCACCGGGCCGGAGGGCGCGGCCAGTGGCGACATGCACATCCAGCTTGGCCTGCATCCGGAGGTGGACAGCTACATGGACCTGCGCGTCGGCCTCAAGGATGGCGACGCCAGCTACACCCGCAAGTACCTGCCCACCAAGCTGCCGGCCACGGATTTCAGCCCGGAGCTGGCCCAGTGGCTGACCACCGCCATCGTCGGCGGCCGCATCGACGAGGCCATCTACCAGTACCAGGGCTCCCTGCGCCACGGCTCGCCCGCGCACTCGCGCACCATGAGTCTGTTCTTCCGCGTGCACGACGCCCAGCTGGCCTATCAGCCCGGCTGGCCCGCCCTGCGCGAGGCGCGTGGAGATGTCTTCATCGAAAGCGACGGGGTCAAGGTCCAGGTCCCCGAGGGACGCATTCTCGACACCCGGGTCAGAGACGTCGAGGCGCGCATCCCGCTGCTGCACGATGGCAGCGCGCCGCACCTGCGTCTCTCCGCCCGACTCGACAGCAGCGTGCGCGATGGCCTGAAGATCCTCCAGGATACGCCGCTGCCGACCGCCAAGGTCTTTGCCGGCTGGAAGGGCGAGGGTGCGCTGAACAACAGCAGCCTGAATCTGGACATTCCCCTGGCCAAGGGGCAGCCACCGGTGGTGGTGGTCGAGCTGACGCCGGACAAGGCGCGCCTGGAACTGGACGATCCCCAACTGACCCTCACCGACCTGCGTGGCAGCTTTCGCTACGACACCCGCAGCGGCCTCAGCGCCCCCGACATCCAGGCGCGGGTCTTCGACCAGCCCATCCGCGGTCAGGCGCTGGCCGAGGGCAAGCCCGACGATCCCCGCACCCGGCTGGTGGTGGACGGCCGCGTTGACGTCGACCAGTTGGCGCGTTGGCTGGGTAGCGAAGGGCGACCCCTTCCGGCGCGTGGCCTGCTCGGTTATCGCCTCGGCCTGACCCTCGCCGAGCACAGCGAACTGGCCGTCACCTCGGATCTGCGCGGGGTGACCATCGATCTGCCGGCACCCTTCGGCAAGAGCGCCGAGGAGACGCGCGAAGGCTTCTTCAGCCTGGCGCTCAACGATGGCGAGCGGCGGGTGGAGGCGACCTACAAGGGCCTCGCCGATGCCGTGCTGATGCTCGATCCCAAGGCCATCGCCAAGGGCCGCGGCGAGATCGTGCTGGGGGGCGGCACCGCCAATTTGCCCACTGCCCCCGGCTACAACCTGCGCGGGCAACTGGCGGAATTCGATCTGGCCGCCTGGCAGGACGTCTACCAGCGCTATGGCAAGGCCAGTGCCGGTGGCGGTGGTAGCGCAGGGCAGGGCGGTGGCAATACCCTGGACATCTCCAGCCTCGGGCGGGGTGATCTCAGCTTCGGGCGCTTCCTGGCCTTCGGTCAGCAGATCGACAACCTGCGCCTCACCTACGAACCCCTGGGTACTGCCTGGCAACTCGGCCTGGCCAGCCAGACCATCGCGGGCCAGGTGCGCATTCCCCGCCAGACCGGGCAGCCGATCGACATCAATCTGCAACACCTGCGCATTCCCCAGACGCCGGCGGATCCCTCGGTAGCAAGCGACGCGCCACGTCCCGATCCCCTGGCCGACGTCGATCCGCGCGCCCTGCCAGCGCTGAATCTGGCCATCGATCGTCTGGAACTGGGTGGTCGCCTGGTCGGCGCCCAGCGCCTGCAGCTCAGGCCTTCGCCGTCAGGCGCCAATTTCAATGCCCTGGATCTCGACCTGCGGGGCCTCAAGGTCATGGGCGCCCTGCGTTGGGAAGGCGCAGCGGGTGCGACCCACAGCTACTACCAGGGACGTCTGTCTGGCGGCAACATCGCCGACATCCTGCTGGGCTGGAATTTCGCCTCCAGCGTCACCAGTCGTGATTTCCGCCTGGATGCCCGGGTCGACTGGCCTGGCTCGCCGGCCCATGTCGCCCTGGCCCGACTCAATGGCAGTCTCGATGCCCGCTTCAACGATGGCCAGCTGCGCCAGGTGGAAGGCACGGCTTCGGCGCTACGCATCTTCGGCCTGCTCAACTTCGAGTCCATCCGCCGCCGCCTGCGCCTGGACTTCTCCGATCTGTTCGGCAAGGGCCTGAGCTACGACAGCATCACCGGCGTGCTCGACGCCCAGCAGGGCGCCTTCCGCACCCGCAAGCCCATCAGCCTAAGCGGGCCGGGTGCCGAGATGAGTCTGCAGGGCCTGCTGGACATGGCCAGCAACCGGGTCGACGCCAACCTCAAGGTCGGGCTGCCGGTCAGCAACTCCCTGCCGCTGGCCGCCCTGATCGCCGGGGCACCCGCCATCGGTGGCGCGCTGTTCATCGTCGATCGGCTGATCGGCGACCGCATCACCCGCATGGCCAGCATCAACTATCACATCGAAGGCCCCTGGCAGAATCCGACCATGACCACGGGCAAGCGCGATTGAGCATTGCCCTGCGGTCGCCCCGCTGCTTAGGATGGACGCTCCCTTCTGGAGTGCCTGCATGTCCATAGCCATCCTGCAGATGGTCAGCGGCCCCGCGGTGGCCGCCAATCTGCGCGCTGCCGAGCGACTGCTCGAACGCGCCGCTGACGCCGGTGCACAACTGGCGGTGCTGCCGGAAAACTTCGTCGCCATCGGCCATTCGGCTCCCGCCGAACTGGCCCGAGCGGAGACGCTCGGCGAGGGCGAGATCCTGCCCTGGCTGTCCCGCCAGGCGCGTGAACGAGGCCTCTGGCTGCTCGCCGGCACCCTGCCGCTGCTGCCCGACGGTGCCACCGAGGGCAAGCCCTGTGCCTGCTCGCTGCTGTATGACGACCGAGGGCAGCGCATCGCCCGCTACGACAAGTTGCACCTCTTCGATGCCGACGTCAGCGACAGCCAGGGCAGCTATCGCGAATCCGATCACTATGCCGCCGGCGAAGCCCTCACGGTGGTGGACACCCCGGTCGGTCGCCTGGGCCTGAGCGTCTGCTACGACCTGCGCTTTCCCGAACTCTACGGCGCCCTGCGTGCCGCCGGGGCGGAGCTGATCAGCGCGCCTTCGGCCTTTACCGTGCCCACCGGCCAGGCCCATTGGGAGCTGCTGCTGCGTGCCCGGGCGGTGGAGACCCAGAGCTATCTGCTGGGTGCTGCCCAGGGCGGCATCCATGCCAATGGCCGCACGACCTGGGGCCACGCCATGGCAGTGGATCCCTGGGGCGAGATCCTGGCCGTCCAGGCCAGCGGCGAGGCGGTGTTGCTCATCGAACGCGATGCCGAGCGCCAGGCCGAGTTGCGGCGGCGGATGCCCGTTACCCAGCACCGCCGCTTCGCACCGGCGCGCCTGGCCGAACGGCAATGACGGCCATTGGTCTTTTACATCAGGGACCCGAGACGTCCGCGAGTAGGCTAGAGGCCAGCTCGCGACCCCTTCATCGTTCCGGCGCCCCTGTTGGCGTCGTCTGGAGTTTCCATGAGTGATTACCTGAATAGCGTCGGCTCGGCCCTGCTGGGCCCCGGCGGACTCGCGGTGGACGATCTGCAACCCGTGCTGCAGCGTCTGGCCGGGCCCGGCATCGACGCCGCAGACCTGTATTTCCAGAGCATCGTCTCCGAGTCCTGGCTGCTGGAAGACGGCATCGTCAAGGAAGGCGGCTTCCACCTCGACCAGGGCGTCGGGGTGCGGGCGCTGTCCGGCGAGAAGACCGGCTTCGCCTACAGCAACGCCATTACCGGCGAGGCCCTGGATCTGGCCGCCCAAGCCGCGCGTTCCATCTCCCGCAGCGGCGCCGAAGGCCAGGTCCAGGCATTTCGTGCGGTAGAACCCGCGCAGCGCCTCTATGGCCAGGACAATCCCCTCGATGTGCTGGATCGCGCCACCAAGGTCACCTTCCTGAAGCAGCTGGACGAGGCCACCCGCGCCCTGGATCCGCGCATCCAGCAGGTCACCATCAGCCTGGCCGGGGTCTGGGAGCGCACTCTGGTGGCCGCGGTCGACGGCACCCTCGCCGCCGATGTGCGCCCGTTGGTGCGCCTGGGCGTCAGCGTCATCGTCGAGCAGAACGGCCGCCGCGAGCGCGGCAACAGCGGTGGTGGTGGTCGCTGCGACTATCGTTACTTCCAGCGTGACGACCGCGCCCTGGGCTATGCCCGCGAAGCGGTCCGCCAGGCGCTGGTCAATCTGGAGGCCACGGCGGCCCCGGCCGGTACCCTGCCGGTGGTACTGGGCGCCGGCTGGTCCGGCGTGCTGCTGCATGAAGCGGTCGGCCATGGCCTGGAAGGCGATTTCAACCGCAAGGGCAGCTCCAACTACAGCGGCCAGCTCGGGCGCCAGGTAGCCTCGTCGCTGTGCACCATCGTCGACGACGGCACCCTGCCGGATCGCCGTGGCTCCCTGTCCATCGACGACGAGGGCACGCCCAGCGGCTACAACGTGCTGATCGAGAACGGCATCCTCAAGGGCTACATGCAGGACAAGCTCAACGCCCGGCTGATGGGCGTGGCGCCCACCGGCAATGGTCGCCGCGAGTCCTATGCCCACCTGCCCATGCCGCGCATGACCAACACCTACATGCTCGCCGGCCAGAGCGATCCGGCCGAGATCATCGCCTCGGTGGAGAAGGGCATCTATTGCGCCAGCCTGGGTGGCGGTCAGGTGGACATCACCAGTGGCAAGTTCGTCTTCACCACCAACGAGGCCTACCTGATCGAGAACGGCAAGCTCGGTCGTCCGGTGAAGGGCGCCACCCTGATCGGCAACGGACCTGAGGTCATGAACCGGGTATCCATGGTCGGCAACGACCTGGCGCTGGATGCGGGGGTAGGGACCTGTGGCAAGGACGGCCAGTCACTGCCGGTGGGCGTGGGTCAGCCGACGCTGAAGATCGACGCCATCACCGTGGGCGGCACCGGCGCCTGATGCGGGCACCGGCCGTGGCCGTAGCGGACAGAAACCTAGCGCAGACCGCGCTGGGTTTCGTCGAGGGTGCGGATGTACTTGAAGACCTTGCGCGCCGCCGCGGGCGGCTTGTTGTGCGCCGCCTCGTGCTGGGCATGGCGCACCAGGCCGCGCAGATGCTGGCGATCGGTTTCCGGATACAGCGCCACGAAGGCTTCCAGCGCCTGGTCGCCCTCGGCGATCAAGCGGTCACGCCAGCGCTCCAGGGCGTGGAAGCGCTCGTTGTACTGCCGCGTCGAAGTGTCCATCTGGTCGGCCAGCGCCAGGATCGCTTCCAGGTCCTGGTCGCGCATCAGCTTGCCCAGGTACTGGACATGCCGTTTGCGCGCAATGTGGGTCTTGTGCTTGGGCGCCTCGGCCAGGGCCTTGCGCAGCGGATCGGTCAGCGGCAGGCGGTCCAGCTGCTCGGCCGGCAGCCCGGCCAGGCGCTCGCCCAGCTCCTGCAGCGCGTGCAGCTCGCGCTTGACCTGCGTCTTGCTCTTTTCGCCCAGCGGCGCGTCGTCGTCGTAAGAATCAACCATGAACTATGGGGTCCAGCTAAGAATGGGCGCCATCATAACGAGTTGCCGCACGGTTGTCCGGCCTGGCCGGCGCCGTCCGTAAGGAGAACGTCATGAATCGCAACGCCGCCGTGGGTCCCGCCGCGCTCCCCGAATTGCGCGAACAGGTCGAGGCCATCCTGGCCGAGGCCCGGCGCCAGGGCGCCAGTGCCGGTGAAGTGGCCGTCTCGGTCGACCAGGGCCTGTCCACCTCGGTCCGCAAGGGCGAGGTGGAAACGGTCGAATTCAATCGTGACCAGGGCTTCGGCATCACCCTCTATGCCGGTCAGCGCAAGGGCTCGGCCAGTACCTCCGCCACCGGCCCCGAGGCGATCCGCGAAACCGTGGCCGCGGCCCTGGCCATCGCCAAGCACACCTCGGAGGATCCCTGCGCGGGCCTGGCGGATGCCGAATTGATGGCACGCGGCGAGCTGCCCGATCTCGACCTCTATCATCCCTGGAACATTACTCCAGAGCAGGCCATTGAGCAGGCCCTGGCCTGTGAAGCGGCCGCCTATGCCGCCGACAGCCGCATCGGCAATGCCGACGGTACCACCCTCAATACCCACCAGAGCTGCCGGGTCTACGGCAACAGCCACGGTTTCGTCGGCGGCTACGCCAGCACCCGGCACAGCCTGAGCTGCGTGATGATCGCCGGCAGCGGCGAGGCCATGCAGCGCGACTACTACTACGACGTCAACCGCATCGGCAGCGAGCTGATGAGCGCCGAGGAGATCGGTCGCCGCGCCGCCGAGCGTGCCGTGAGTCGCCTGGGTGCCAGGCCGGTGCCCACCGCCAAGGTCCCGGTGCTGTTTTCCCCGGAAATGGCCGCCGGCCTGTTCGGCACCTTTCTCGCCGCCATTTCTGGTGGCAACCTCTATCGCAAGTCGTCCTTCCTCGAAGGCGCCCTGGGTCAGCAGGTGTTTCCCGACTGGCTGACTCTGGACGAGCGGCCGCACCTGCCGCGCGCCCTGGGCAGTGCCGCCTTCGATGGCGAAGGCCTGGCCACCTACGCCAAGCCCTTCGTCGAGAACGGCCAGCTGGTGTCCTATGTGCTCGGCAGCTATTCCGCGCGCAAGCTGGGCATGCAGAGCACCGCCAACGCCGGTGGCGTGCACAATCTCCACGTCAGTCATGGCACGGCCGACCAGGCCGAGCTGATCCGGCAGATGGGCACGGGCTTTCTGGTCACGGAAATGATGGGGCAGGGCACCAACCTGGTCACCGGCGACTACTCCCGGGGTGCCGGTGGCTTCTGGATCGAGAATGGCGAGATCCAGTTTCCGGTCCAGGAGGTCACCATCGCCGGTCGCCTCGGCGACATGTTCCGCCAGATCCTGGCCGTGGGCAGCGACGTGGAACGCCGCGGCAGTCTACGCACCGGCTCGGTGCTGATCGACGGCATGACCCTGGCGGGCAGCTAGAACGGCGGTTGGAGTTGTCGCGATGAGGAAAATCCCGTCGAACGGGAGACAGCCCACCCCGTTACTCGTTAGTATCCTAGCAATGCACTAGGACATAGCCGTGCGGTCGAATCCGTTGACCGGACGGCCCAGGCTTCACAGGATGCGCCCTCGCGCATCTGCCGTACTCCCCGGCGCCCTCGGGCGCTGGGTCCATACCAAAGCCACCATGGAGACAATCCGCATGCCGCATACTCTGCCTCAGCTGCCCTACGCCTACGACGCGCTGGAACCGCACGTCGATGCCCAGACCATGGAAATCCACCATACCAAGCATCACCAGACCTACATCAACAACCTGAACGCGGCGCTGGAAGGCACCGAGTTCGCCAACCTGTCGGCCGAAGACGTGGTTCGTCAACTGGACAAGCTGCCCCAGGACAAGCGCGGCGCCGTGCAGAACAACGGTGGCGGCCATGCCAACCACAGCCTGTTTTGGACCGTGATGGCCCCCAACGCCGGCGGCAAGCCCGAAGGCGCCCTGGCCGAGGCCATCGAGTCCCAGCTGGGCGGCTTCGATGCCTTCAAGGAAGCCTTCACCAAGGCGGCCCTGACTCGCTTCGGCAGCGGCTGGGCCTGGCTGAGCGTCACCCCCGAGAAGAAGCTGGTGGTCGAGAGCACCGGCAACCAGGACAGCCCGCTGATGACTGGCAATACCCCGATCCTCGGCCTGGACGTCTGGGAGCACGCCTACTACCTGCGCTACCAGAACCGTCGTCCCGACTACATCGGCGCCTTCTTCAACGTCATCAACTGGCCGGAAGTGTCCCGTCGCTACGAAGCGGCGCTGAACGCCTGAGTTGACGCCCCATGAAAAAGCCGCCCTCGGGCGGCTTTTTTTATGGGATGCGGCTGGAGCAGGGTGCTTATCACTCACCCTCGTCGAAGTAATTGTTGATCAGCTCGATCAGGGCGCGCATGGCCTCGTCGCTCTGTTCACCTTCGGTTTCCAGTTGCAGCACCGTGCCCTTGCCGGCGGCCAGCATCATGACCGCCATGATGCTCTTGCCATCGACCGGCGACTCGCCACTACGGCCGACGCGAACGCTGGCGGGATAGCGGCCAGCCACGCCGACGAACTTGGCGGCGGCACGGGCGTGCAGACCCAGCTTGTTGATGATGGTGATCTGTTGGGCAGGCATTGAGTCTGTCCTTGTCGAAACGAAACGGGCGTCAGAGATCGCGGTGACGAATCTGGACGTTCTTGAGCAGGTCTTTGAGTTCGCGACCCAGGCGATCGGCCAGATAGACCGAACGGTGATGACCACCGGTACAGCCGATGGCCACGGTCACATAGGACCTGTTGTTGGCGGCGAAACGCGGCAGCCACTTCACCAGGTAATCGCGGATGTCATTGTACAGGGTCTCTACCTCGGGCTGTTGCTCGAGATACTCCCGCACCGGGGCGTCCAGTCCGGAAAAATCGCGCAGGTCCGGTTTCCAATAGGGATTGGGCAGGAAGCGCACGTCGAAGACCATGTCGGCATCCACCGGCAGGCCGCGCTTGAAGCCAAAGGACTCGACCAGGTAGGCGGTACCCGGCTCCGGCGCGTTCAGCAGGCGCAATTTGAGGATGTCGCGCAGCTGATAGAGATTCAGGTGAGTGGTGTCGATCTTCAGGTCGGACAGATCGGCGATGGGCGACAGCAGCACCTGTTCGTCGTGAATGGCCTCGGCCAGGGATCTTTCCTGGTTGGACAGCGGATGCCGGCGGCGCGTCTCGGAAAAGCGCTTGAGCAGCGTCTGG
This sequence comes from Pseudomonas benzopyrenica, assembly GCF_036884265.1. Taxonomy (NCBI): domain Bacteria; kingdom Pseudomonadati; phylum Pseudomonadota; class Gammaproteobacteria; order Pseudomonadales; family Pseudomonadaceae; genus Pseudomonas; species Pseudomonas benzopyrenica. Next base: position 1,319,666 of record NZ_CP145723.1, read on the forward strand.
TCATCGGCATCCAGATAGAGGATGTCACAGCGGATGTTGCGGCTGCGTACCTGTTCGAGCAATTCGGGAAAGCGCTGCAACTGGCTGGGCAGGTTGCGTGCATCGATGGACAGGGCGACCTTGGGCTGGGGCCGCTCCATGTCGGTCAGGGCGTGCTGGGCCAGCTCGGGTAGCAGACTGGCCGGCAGGTTGTCGATGCAATAGAAGCCATTGTCCTCAAGCACGTTGAGCGCCGTACTCTTGCCCGACCCGGAACGTCCGCTCACGATGATGAGGTGCATGTCAGTGTCCGCTCTGGGCCTCGACGACGATCTGATAGAGCGCCTGGCTGTCCTTGGCCTTGCGCAGTCGGTCGCGGATGTCGGCGCGATCCAGGATGCCGGCGATCTGGCGTAGCAGGGTGAGGTGTTGTTCGGTGGCCGCTTCCGGGACCAGCAGGACGAATACCAGGTCTACCGGGGCGCCGTCCAGGGAATCGAAGTCCACCGGCTGCTGCAGGTGGAAGAGCACGCACAGCGGTTGCTGCAGACCCGCCAGGCGGCAGTGGGGAATGGCGATGCCATTGCCGAAACCAGTGGAGCCCAGGCGTTCGCGCGCCATCAGGCATTCATGGATGTGCGCCGCATCATGGCCGGGCAGTTCCTGCGCGGCCAGCTCGGCGATGCGTTCCAGTACGGCGGCTTTGCTGCCACCCGGCGCACCCGTCTGGGTACGGCCGGGGGTCAGGATGTTTTCGAGTTTGATCATAAAGCGGCGATCGAACCTCAGCGGACGCCAATGCCCTGCTGGCGTTCGATCGATTTTTCCTTGTGTTTAATCAGTTGGCGGTCGAGCTTGTCGGCCAGGAGATCTATGGCGGCATACATGTCGTCGTGCTCGGCGTTGGCGACCACCGCAGCGCCGGAGACGTGCAGGGTGGCTTCGGCCTTTTGCTTGAGCTTGTCCACTTCCAGGATGACCTGGACGTTGGTGATGCGATCGAAGTGCCGTTCGAGGCGGGCGAGTTTCTCGCCGATGTAGTCACGCAGGGCTTCTGTCACTTCAAGCTGATGGCCACTGATGTTGACTTGCATACCGCTTCTCCTTATTGCCGGGCTGCGATCGGCGAAGCTGCTCGCCGACATGACACGGGTCGATCGAGGCACGGTCACACATCAGGACGCGTCAGAGGAGACGCTTGCGTTCGCTGGACGGAGCGATACCCAGGGATTCCCGATACTTAGCCACCGTGCGACGAGCGACTTGTATACCTTGCGATTCCAGTAAACCAGCGATCTTGCTGTCACTCAACGGCTTTTTCGCGTTTTCCGCCGCCACCAATTTCTTGATGATCGCGCGGATCGCGGTGGAGGAGCATTCGCCGCCCTCGGCGGTGCTGACGTGGCTGGAGAAGAAGTACTTGAGTTCGTAGATGCCACGCGGGGTGTGCATGAATTTCTGGGTGGTCACCCGGGAGATGGTCGACTCGTGCATGCCCACCGCCTCGGCGATGTCGTGCAGGACCAACGGCTTCATGGCCTCTTCGCCATATTCGAGAAAACCCCGCTGGTGCTCGACGATCTGGGTCGCCACCTTCATCAGGGTCTCGTTGCGGCTCTGCAGGCTCTTGATGAACCAGCGCGCTTCCTGGAGCTGGTTGCGCATGTAGGTGTTGTCGGCGCTGCTGTCGGCGCGTTTGACGAAACCGGCGTACTGGGGATTGACCCGCAGGCGCGGTACGGCTTCCTGATTGAGCTCCACCAGCCAACGCTCGTTGTGCTTGCGCACGATGACGTCCGGCACCACGTATTCGGCTTCGCCGGATTCGATCTGCGAGCCGGGACGCGGGTGCAAGGTCTGGATCAGCTCGATTATCGGCTTGAGCTCGTCTTCCTTGATCTTCATGCGCCGCATCAACTGCGCATAGTCACGGCTGCCTAGCAGATCCAGGTAGTCGCCAACCAGGCGCTTGGCTTCGCCGAGCAGGGGCAGGGTGGCGGGCAGCTGGGCCAGCTGGATCAGCAGGCATTCGCGCAGGTTGCGCGCGGCGACGCCGGCGGGCTCGAATTGCTGGACGCGTCTGAGCACCACCTCGACCTCGTCGAGATCGACTTCCAGCTCGGGATCGAGGGAAGCATGGATGTCTTCCAGGCTTTCCTGCAGATAGCCGTCGGTGTCGATGCCGTCGATGATCGCCAGGGCGATCAGGCGGTCGAGATCCGACATAGGCGCCAGGTTCAGCTGCCAGAGCAGGTGGGTCTGCAGGCTCTCGCCGGCGGAGGTACGGGTGGTAAAGTCCCACTCGTCGTCGTCGTTGCTGGGCAGGCTGCTGGCGCTGGTCTGGTAGATGTCTTCCCAGGCGGTATCGACCGGCAGCTCGCTGTCGCTGGGGATGCGCTCGCTCCACTCGGATTCGTCGGCCATCTCGTTGGTGGCGACCGAGGTTTCCTTGAAGGTGGTTTCCATGGTGCCGGAGCCTGAGCTCTCATCGCCTTCGCCCGCGGCTTCGCTCTGGTCGAAGTCTTCGCCTTCTTCCTGGCGTTCCAGCATCGGATTGGATTCCAGGGCTTCCTGGATCTCCTGCTGCAAGTCGAGCGTCGAGAGCTGGAGCAGACGTATGGCTTGTTGCAGCTGCGGCGTCATCGTCAGCTGCTGGCCCATCTTGAGGACTAGCGATGGTTTCATGGCTGCGGAAATACACCTTGTCTACCGACGCGAACAGCGCCACCGAACCTCGCGAACCCTGCGAGCGTTAGCAAATTATATGCCTTGTTTCCCCGGGTTTGCCTAGAGGCGGAATTCGTGGCCCAGATAGACTTCCTTCACCAGGTCATTGGCGAGGACTTCTTCGGCGGTACCCTCGGCGATGAGCTGGCCATCGTTGACGATGTAAGCCGTTTCGCAGATGGTCAGGGTTTCCCGCACGTTGTGGTCGGTGATGAGCACACCGATACCCTTGGCCTTGAGGTGGCGGATGATCTGCTTGATGTCACCCACCGAGATGGGGTCCACACCGGCGAAGGGTTCGTCCAGCAGGATGAACTTGGGCGCGGTGGCCAGGGCGCGGGCGATCTCGACACGGCGACGCTCGCCACCCGACAGGCTCATGCCGCGGTTGTCGCGGATATGAGTGATGTGGAATTCCTGCAACAGGCTTTCCAGCTCGCGCAGACGGCCGGCCTTGTCCAGGTCCTTGCGGGTTTCCAGGATGCCGAGGATGTTGTCGGCCACGGTCAGCTTGCGAAAGATCGAGGCTTCCTGCGGCAGGTAACCGATCCCGGCGCGGGCACGACCGTGCATGGGCAGGGCGGTGACGTCCTGATCGTCGATCAGCACGCGGCCCTGATCGGCCTTGACCAGGCCGACGATCATGTAGAAGCAAGTGGTCTTGCCGGCGCCGTTCGGACCGAGCAGGCCGACGATCTGACCGCTGTCGATGCTGACGCTGACGTCGCGAACGACCTGACGACCCTTGTAGCTCTTGGCCAGATGCTGGGCTTTGAGCGTAACCGTCATTGTCCCTGCCCCGACTGCTGCTGATCCTTGGGCTGGATGACCATGTCGATCCTCGGCCGCGGCGTGGTGACCTTGCTGCCATTGGCGCGACCGGCGTTGACGATCTGGCGCTGAGTGTCGTAGACGATCTTCTCGCCTTCGAAGGTGTTGCCCTGTTGGACCACCTTGGCCTGGTCGATCAGGATGATGCGATTTTCCTGGGCGAAATACTGGATGGTCAGACCGTAGGCCTTGACGATGTCCTTGTCCGCCGAAGGCTTCTGCTCGTAGTAGGCCGGCTTGCCCACTGCGGTGGCGACCTTGATGTTGCCCTGGTTGTCCTGGGTCAGGGTCACCGTATTGCCGGTGATCTTCATGCTGCCCTGGGTGATGACCACGTCTCCGCGGTACACGGCCACGCCCTGCTTGTCGTCGAGCTCGGCGCTGTCGGCCTGCACGCGGATCGGCTGGGTGCGATCGGTCGGCAGGGCCCAAGCCGCGGCACTGCCAAGGGTGGCGCCGAGGGTGAACAGGAAGGGGAGGGTTTTAACGAACCTCATGCTGGCCTCTTACGTTGGACAGCAGGAGCATTCTGCCGTCTTCTAGATACGCTTTCATGCCATTGGCCGTGGTCACCCCATTGGCGGCCTCGATTCTAACGGCTTGCTCGGTTTGCGCATATTGTTTGTCAGGAAAGACGGTCATGCGGGTGGTGGTCAACACCACTGGGCGGCCTTTCTCATCGGTACGCTCGACGCGCACGTCATCGATCAGCTCCGCCTGACTGCCACCGGGGGCGACCTCGGCGCGGGCACTGCGAATGTGCCAGGGATAGTCGGTACCGCGAAAGGCCAGCATGTCGGGGCGGGTCACCAGGGTGACGTCGGTCGCCTTGACGTGTTCGCTGCGCTCGGCCTTGAGTTCGTACTGGATCTTGCCGTCCAGACGATACTGGATCGTCCGGGTATTGAGGGCGTAGCCGTCGATGGCGCTGTCTTGCGGGGTCGACGAGGCCGGAGCATCGACGAAGCGCTGCGGCAGGATGTTCCAGTAGCCGATCGCGATGAGCGCGGCGGCGATCAGGACCAACAGCACGGGGCGGCGCAAGCTGCGAAACATGAGGGTACCTGTGGTGGGCCGCACCAGGGCGGCGGGTTGAACACGAGAGTGCGGCGTATTAGTCGGGCAGTATAACCCGGCCTACAGCACCCCGGCGCGTAGCAGGTCACCCATGTTGAGGGCACCGATCGGGCGCCGCTCGTCATCGATCACCACCAGCGCGTTGATCTTGTGCTCCTCCATGATCTTCAACGCCTCGGCCGCGAGCATCGGCGCCCTGGCGGTTCGACCACCACGGGTCATCACGGTTGCGATGGGCGTGGTGCGCACATCGATGCCGCGATCCAGGGCACGACGCAGATCGCCGTCGGTGAAGATGCCGGCGAGACGGCCATCGGCGGCGAGCACGCTGGTCATGCCCAGCCCCTTGCGCGACATCTCCAGCAAGGCATCGGACACCAGGGTGTCTTCGCCGACCTGCGGCAGGTCGGCGCCGGCATGCATGACGTTTTCCACCTTGAGCAGCAGGCGCCGGCCCAGGGCACCGCCCGGGTGGGAAAAGGCGAAGTCCTCGGCGGTGAAGCCGCGGGCCTCGAGCAGGGCGATGGCCAGGGCATCGCCCAGCACCAGGGCGACGGTGGTGGAGGAGGTGGGTGCCAGATTGAGCGGGCAGGCCTCGGTGGCGACGCTGGTGTCCAGGTTGACGTCCGCGGCCTTGGCCAGCGGCGAGGCGGGATTGCCGGCAAAGCTGATCAAAGGGACGCCTAGGCGCTTGATCAGCGGCAGCAGGGTCAGGATCTCACTGGAGGTGCCCGACTGGGAGATGGCGATGATGACGTCATCGCGGGTGATCATGCCCATGTCGCCATGGCTGGCTTCGGCCGGATGCACGAAGAAGGCCGGGCTGCCGGTGCTGGCCAGGGTCGCGGCGATCTTGTTGCCGACATGCCCGGATTTGCCCATGCCCAGGACCACGATACGCCCACGGCAGGCGAGCAGGTGGCGACAGGCGGCGGCAAAGCTTGCGTCGATGCGTTCGCCCAGGGCGGCCACGGCCACTCGCTCTACATCTATGGTGCGCTTGGCGGAAGCGATGAAATCTATTGAGTCGGGCATGGGTCAGAAGGCAGGTGACGGGACAATCGGAAATTATATGCGCAAAGCCGCGACACACAGCAACGCCGCCTGCAGCTTGGAAGTCTCATCGGCAACGAATGCTATAGTGCCGCCCTTTTGCCGGGGCCGCCGCACACGAGCATCGCGTGCCCTGAAGCGGCGGAGCGGCGTCTCCCTGCACAGAGTTGAACGTTAGGAGTCTTGATGACCGTCGATAGCCCGTACGCCGTGGAGTTGAAGGGCGTTTCCTTCAAGCGCGGCACGCGTCTCATCTACGACCGCGTCGATATCCGCATCCCGCGGGGCAAGGTCACCGGGATCATGGGACCGTCCGGCAGTGGCAAGACCACTCTATTGCGTCTCATCGCCGCCCAGTTGCGACCGAGCAGCGGCGAGATCTGGGTCAATGGCGCCAATCTGCCGCAGCTGTCCCGGGGCGAACTGTTCGAGATGCGCCGTCAGATGGGCGTGCTGTTCCAGAGTGGCGCGTTGTTCACCGACCTCGATGTGTTCGAGAACGTGGCCTTTCCGCTGCGCGTGCACACCAAGCTGCCCGAGGAAATGATCCGCGATCTCGTCTTGCTCAAGTTGCAGGCGGTGGGGTTGCGTGGCGCCGTCGAACTGATGCCGGACGAGTTGTCGGGTGGCATGAAGCGCCGGGTCGCCCTGGCGCGGGCCATCGCCCTGGATCCGCAGATCCTCATGTACGACGAGCCCTTCGTCGGCCAGGACCCTATCGCCATGGGTGTGCTGGTGCGCTTGATCCGCCTGCTCAACCAAGCCCTTGGATTGACCAGCATCGTGGTCTCCCACGACCTGGCCGAGACCGCCAGCATCGCCGACTACCTCTATGTGGTGGGCGACACCAAGGTGCTGGGGCAGGGCACGCCGAAGGAATTGCGCGAATCGCCGGATCCGCGGGTTCGCCAGTTCATGCAGGGCATCCCCGATGGCCCGGTACCCTTCCACTATGCCGCGCCGGATCTGCGCGATGCCTTGCTGGGGAAACACTGATGCGTAAGGTCTCCGCCGTGGAGCGGATTCGTCGGCTGGGCCGAGCCGGGCTGGACGTCGTGGCGGCCATCGGCCGCTCGGTGATCGTCCTGCTGCTGGCGGTGTTCGGTCGCGGTGGCGTGGGCAACGGCCTGCAGCTGCTGGGCAAGCAACTCTATTCGGTGGGCGTGATGTCGCTGCCGATCATTGTGGTGTCGGGCTTCTTCATCGGCATGGTGATCGCCCTGCAGGGCTACAACATCCTGGTCAAGTACGGTTCCGAGCAGGCCGTGGGGCAGATGGTGGCCCTGACCCTGCTGCGCGAACTTGGCCCGGTGGTGACAGCGCTGCTGTTCGCCGGCCGGGCGGGTTCCGCCTTGACCGCCGAGATCGGCAACATGAAATCCACCGAGCAGCTGTCCAGCCTGGAAATGATCGGCGTGGATCCGCTCAAGTACATCGTCGCGCCGCGTTTCTGGGCCGGTTTCATTTCCATGCCCCTGCTGGCCGCCATGTTCAACGTGGTGGGCATCTGGGGCGCGGCCATGGTCGCCATCGACTGGCTCGGTGTCTACGACGGCTCCTTCTGGGCCACCATGCAGAACAGCGTGATGCTCAGCGACGTGCTCAATGGCGTGGTCAAGAGCCTGGTGTTCGCCTTCGTGGTGACCTGGGTCGCCGTCTTCCAGGGGTATGACTGCGAGCCGACCTCCGAAGGCATCGGTCGCGCCACCACCCGTACCGTCGTCTATGCGTCGCTTGCCGTGCTCGGCCTCGACTTCATTCTTACCGCCCTGATGTTTGGAGATCTCTGATGCAAACCCGCACCCAGGAAATCGGTGTCGGACTCTTCCTGCTGGCCGGCGTGCTCGCACTGCTGCTGCTGGCGCTGCGGGTAAGCGGTCTGACGATGAGCGACCATCACGATACCTACAAGGTCTATGCCTACTTCGACAACATCGCCGGTCTCACCGTGAGATCGCGGGTGACCCTGTCGGGCGTGACCATCGGCAAGGTCACCGCCATCGATCTCGACCGCAACAGCTACCGCGGTCGGGTCACCATGCAGATCGACAAGCAGGTGGACAACCTGCCGACCGACTCCATCGCCTCGATCCTGACCGCCGGCCTGCTCGGCGAGAAGTACATCGGCATCAGCGTGGGCGGTGACGAGCAGGTGCTCAAGGAGGGTTCGACCATTCGAGATACACAATCCTCGTTGGTTCTCGAAGACCTGATTGGCAAATTCCTGCTCAACTCGGTCAATAAAGACTCTTCCGCCAATAAATGATGAGAGGCTTCTCCATGCTCAAGCTACTTCGTCACGGAGTGATCGCGATCCTGGCCCTGCTGCCGCTGGTGTCCCAGGCGGCGCCCTCGGCCCATGACGTCATCCAGCAGACCACCAGCACGCTGCTCAGCGACCTCGAGACCAATCGCGACCGGTATCGCAGCAGCCCGGAAGCCTTCTACGAGTCGCTCAACAACATCCTCGGTCCGGTGGTGGATGCCGAAGGCATCTCGCGCAGCATCATGACCGTGCGCTACAGCCGCAGCGCCTCGCCCGAGCAGATGGCGCGCTTCCAGGAAAACTTCAAGCGCAGCCTGATGCAGTTCTATGGCAATGCGCTGCTGGAGTACAACAACCAGGGCATCCGCGTGCTGCCTGAAGGTCCGTCCGACGGTCCCGACCGCACCAGCGTGGGCATGGAGGTCAAGGGCAACAATGGCGCCGTGTATCCCGTGCAGTACAGCATGGTCAAGCAGGGCGAGGAGTGGAAGGTGCGTAACGTCATCATCAATGGCCTGAACCTCGGCAAGCTGTTCCGCGACCAGTTCGCCCAGGCGATGCAGGACAACGGCAACGACCTGGACAAGACCATCAACAACTGGGCGGGCACCGTGGCCAAGGCCAAGGATTCTCCCGAGGCCCAGAAGGCCAAGGTCGGTTCGTGAGTCGCGCCGCCATCACCGCCGAGGGTGCCCGACTGCAACTGTCGGGCGTGCTCGACCACGCCAGCGTGCCGACCCTGCGCGAGCAGGGCCGGGCGTTGATCGGCCAGGGCAGCGGTCCGCTGGTGCTGGACTGTACCGGGGTGGAGCACTCCAACAGTGCCGGCCTGGCGCTGCTGCTGGCCTGGCTGCGTGATGCCCAGGCCGCTGGTCGCCTGCTCAGCATTGCCCACCTGCCTTCCGAGCTGCGGCAGATCGCCGACGTATCGGATGCCCTGGAGTTGCTGCCCCTGGCGGACGACGCTCACGGCTAACGGTCATCGCAGTCGCCGTACAGCTGGTTTTTTTGTATGATCGCCGGCTGTACTAGATTGCCGAGGTGCCGCCATGCAGGCCCAAGAAGTCAAAAGCCTCCTGGAGGCAAAACTGGCCGATACCCAGGTCGAAGTGGAAGGCGAGGGCTGCAACTTCCAGCTCTACCTGATCAGCGACGAGCTCCAGGCACTCAGCCCGGTCAAGCGTCAGCAGCAGGTCTACTCCCACCTCCAGCCGCAGATCGCCGATGGCAGCATCCATGCTGTCACCATGAAATTCTTCACCCGTGCTGCCTGGGCCGAACGCGCCTGATTTGCAGCGCCGAGAACTCGCTATGGACAAACTGATCATTACCGGCGGCAACTGCCTGAACGGTGAAATTCGCATTTCCGGGGCCAAGAATTCGGCCCTGCCGATCCTGGCCGCGACCCTGCTCGCCGACACTCCGGTGACCATCGCCAACCTGCCGCATCTGCACGACATCACCACCATGATCGAGCTGTTCGGCCGCATGGGCGTCCAGCCGGTGATCGGTGAAAAGCTCAACGTCGAGGTGGATGCCTCCAGCATCAAGACCCTGGTCGCGCCCTATGAACTGGTCAAGACCATGCGCGCCTCGATCCTGGTGCTGGGTCCGATGGTCGCGCGCTTCGGCGAAGCGGAAGTCGCCCTGCCCGGCGGTTGCGCCATCGGCTCGCGTCCGGTCGATCTGCACCTGCGCGGCCTGGAGGCCATGGGTGCCAAGATCACCGTCGAAGGCGGCTACATCAAGGCCAAGGCGCCGGCCGGTGGCCTGCGCGGTGCCCACTACTATTTCGATACCGTCAGCGTGACCGGTACCGAGAACGTGCTGATGGCCGCCACCCTGGCCAAGGGTCGCAGCGTCATCCAGAACGCCGCTCGCGAGCCCGAAGTCGTCGATTTGGCCAACTGCCTGATCGCCATGGGGGCGAACATCCAGGGCGCCGGTACCGACACCATCACCGTGGAAGGCGTCGAGCGCCTCGGTGGGGCCACCTATTCGGTGCTGCCGGACCGCATCGAGACCGGCAGCTACCTGGTTGCCGCCGCTGCCACCCGTGGCCGCGTCAAGCTCAAGGATACCGATCCGACCATCCTCGAAGCCGTGCTGGCCAAGCTGGAAGAGGCCGGTGCCCACATCGCCACCGGCAGCAACTGGATCGAGCTGGACATGAAGGGCAATCGCCCTCGCGCGGTCAACATCCGCACGGCACCCTATCCGGCGTTCCCCACCGACATGCAGGCGCAGTTCATCTCCATGAACGCCGTCGCCGAAGGCACCGGTACCGTGGTCGAGACCATCTTCGAGAACCGCTTCATGCACGTTCACGAGATGGTACGCATGGGCGCCAACATCGCCATCGAAGGCAATGCCGCCATCGTCACCGGCGTGCCCAGCCTCAAGGCCGCCCCGGTCATGGCGACCGACCTGCGCGCCTCGGCGAGCCTGGTCATCGCCGCCCTGGTGGCCGAAGGCGATACCCTGATCGATCGCATCTACCACATCGACCGCGGCTACGAATGCATCGAGGAGAAATTCCAGCTGCTCGGCGCCAAGATCCGTCGCACGCCCAAGTAAGGACCTCCGATGCTGACCATCGCCCTGTCCAAGGGCCGTATTCTCGACGACACCCTGCCGCTGCTGGCGGCGGCGGGGATCGCCCCGACCGAGAATCCGGACAAGAGCCGCAAGCTCATCATCCCGACCACCCAGGACGATGTGCGCCTGCTCATCGTCCGCGCCACCGACGTGCCCACCTATGTGGAGCATGGCGCCGCGGACCTGGGTGTGGCCGGCAAGGACGTGCTGATGGAATACGGCGGCGATGGTCTCTATGAGCCGCTGGACCTGCGCATCGCCCGCTGCAAGCTGATGACCGCGGGCGCTGTGGGCGCTCCGGCGCCGCGTGGCCGCCTGCGGGTGGCGACCAAGTTCGTCAATGTCGCCAAGCGCTACTATGCCGAGCAGGGCCGCCAGGTCGACATCATCAAGCTGTACGGCTCCATGGAGCTGGCACCGCTGGTGGGGCTGGCCGACAAGATCATCGACGTGGTCGACACCGGCAATACCCTCAAGGCCAATGGGCTCGAACCCCAGGAGCTGATCGCCCACATCAGCTCGCGCTTGATCGTCAACAAGGCCTCGATGAAGATGCAGCATGGCCGTATCCAGGCGCTCATCGAGACCCTGCGCCACGCCGTCGAGGCGCGCGGCGCCTGAGAACCTGTTCAAAGCCTGCTGCGCGTCGGCCAAACTACGTTGAAAATGGCTTCGGAATGCTCATTTACCACTCGTAAACTCGTTCGCGAGCCCGGTCCGCTTCCTCAGCTATTTTCGCGGGGCCGCCTAGGCCTTGTTTGTCTCTAGCTCGCGAGACTTTGAACAGGCTCTAAGTCCTGGCCGGTGGCTGAATGCCGGCTCGGACTGCTTCCACCCCTCCAGCTTCGCCTATCCGTGCCATAGCCAAATTGTCGGGCGCCCACACGGAGCCGGCTGTTACTCTCGGGCGCCCCTTTCGCTCTCCTGAAGAGGATCCGCCATGACCGCTCCGCTCGCCATCCGCCGACTCGTCGCCGCCGCTCCGGATTTCGCCGAGCATCTGGATCATCTGTTGAGCTGGGAAGGGGTGTCCGACGCCGACATCAACCAGCGGGTCTTGGCGATCATCGCCGACGTGCGCCACCAGGGCGACGCCGCGCTGCTCGAATACACCCGCCGCTTCGATGGCGTCGAGGCGACCGCCATGAGCGATCTCATCCTTCCGCGTGCGCGCCTGGAAGAAGCCCTGACCCGCATCACGCCGGAGCAGCGCACCGCGCTGGAAGCCGCTGCCGAGCGCGTACGCAGCTATCACGAGAAGCAGCGCCAGGATTCCTGGCAGTACCAGGAAGCGGACGGCACCGTGCTCGGCCAGCAGGTCACCCCGCTGGATCGTGCCGGTCTCTATGTGCCAGGTGGCAAGGCCTCCTATCCCTCTTCGGTATTGATGAACGCCATTCCCGCCAAGGTCGCCGGCGTACCCGAGGTGGTCATGGTGGTGCCCACGCCGCGCGGTGAGGTCAACGAGCTGGTGCTGGCCGCCGCGGCCCTGGCTGGGGTCGACCGCGTCTTCACCATCGGTGGCGCCCAGGCCGTGGCCGCCCTGGCCTATGGCACCGAAAGCGTGCCGCCGGTGGACAAGATCGTCGGCCCCGGCAACATCTATGTCGCCACCGCCAAGCGCCACGTGTTCGGCAAGGTAGGCATCGACATGATCGCCGGCCCGTCGGAGATCCTGGTGGTCTGCGACGGCCAGACCGATCCCGACTGGATCGCCATGGACCTGTTCTCCCAAGCCGAGCACGACGAAGACGCCCAGGCCATCCTGGTCAGTCCGGACGGCGCCTTCCTCGACGCCGTGGCGGCCAGCATCGCCCGCCTGCTGCCGGAGATGGAGCGCGCCGACATCATCCGTGCCTCGCTGGAAGGGCGGGGTGCCCTGATCCAGGTCACCGACATGGCCCAGGCCATCGAGGTGGCCAACCGCATCGCCCCCGAGCACCTGGAGCTGTCCGTCGCCGAGCCCGAGCAGTGGCTGCCCGAGATCCGCCATGCCGGCGCCATCTTCATGGGGCGCTACACCGCCGAGGCCCTGGGCGACTACTGCGCCGGTCCCAACCATGTGCTGCCGACCTCGGGCACCGCGCGCTTCTCCTCGCCCCTAGGCGTGTACGACTTCCAGAAGCGCTCCTCGATCATCCACTGCTCGGCCGCCGGCGCTTCCGCGCTAGGCCGGGTCGCCTCGGTCCTGGCGCGTGGCGAGTCCCTGACCGCCCACGCCCGCAGCGCCGAATACCGCATTCAGGAGGAGCAGGCATGAGCGAACTCTGGAGTCCCTTCGTCAAGAACCTGGTGCCCTATGTCCCGGGTGAGCAGCCCAAGCTGACCAACCTGGTCAAGCTCAACACCAACGAGAATCCCTACGGTCCATCACCGCGGGCGCTGGACGCCATCCGCGCCGCTGCCACCGATGACCTGCGTCTCTATCCCGATCCCAACGGCCAGGCGCTCAAGGATGCCGTCGCTCGCTACTACGGCATCCAGAGCGACCAGGTCTTTGTCGGCAACGGCTCGGACGAGGTGCTGGCGCACATCTTCCTGGGCCTGTTCGGCCATGGCCGACCCGTGCTGTTCCCGGACATCAGCTACAGCTTCTATCCGGTCTATTGTGGCCTCTACGACATCGCCTTCGAGACGCCAGCGCTGGACGAGGATTTCCAGATCGTCCCCGAGGACTATCTGCGGCCCAATGGCGGCATCATCTTCCCCAACCCCAATGCGCCGACTGGCAGCGCCCTGGCGCTGGACGCCATCGAGCGTATCGTCGTGGGCAATCCGACCTCGGTGGTGGTGGTGGACGAAGCCTACGTCGACTTCGGGGCGGAGTCGGCAGTCGCCCTGATCGAGCGCCATCCCAACCTGGTGGTGACCCAGACGCTGTCCAAGTCCCGCTCCCTGGCCGGCTTGCGTGTTGGCCTGGCCATGGGCCAGGCGCCGCTGATGGAGGCCCTGGAGCGGATCAAGAACAGCTTCAACTCCTATCCGCTGGATCGCCTGGCCCTGGCCGGCGCGACCGCGGCCTTCGAGGATCGCGCCTATTTCGACGAGACCTGCCGACAGGTGATCGAGAGTCGCGAAGTGCTGGTGGGCGAGTTGCTGGCGCGCGGCTTCGAGGTCCTGCCCTCGGCCGCCAACTTCATCTTCGCCCGTCATGTACAGAAGGGTGGAGCGGCGCTGGCCGCGGGCTTGCGCGAGCATGGCGTCATCGTGCGTCACTTCAGCCGCCCCGAACGCATCGCCGACTTCCTGCGCATCACCATCGGTACGCCGGCGCAGAATCAGGCGTTGATCGCGGCCCTCGACACCCTCTGAGAGACGTCCGCGGCTAGCGCGCCTTTTCCATCAGGGGGCGCAGCCCGACGGTGACCTTGACCTGCACCGTCTTGTCCTGGCGCCGCACCTCGATGGGGATGCTGTCGCCAGGTTGCTTGCGGGCGATCTGGTTCATCGCCAGCCGGCCATCCTTGATCGGTTGGCCCGCCAGCTTGACCAGCACATCGCCGGCGCGCAGACCGCCCTTGTGCGCCGGTCCATCGGGATCTATGTCCGTCACCACGATGCCCTGATCGACCTTGAGGCTATAGGTCTTGACCAGTTCCGGGGTGATCACCTCCACCGCCACGCCCAGCCAGCCACGGATGACCTGGCCATGCTGGATGATCGAGCGCATGACCTCCATGGCCAGCTTGATCGGGATGGCGAAGCCGATGCCCTGGGAGCCGCCGGAGAGGATGGCGGTGTTGATGCCGATCAGATTGCCGCTGGCGTCCACCAGCGCGCCGCCGGAGTTGCCCAGGTTGATCGCCGCATCGGTCTGGATGAAGTCTTCGTAGGTATTGAGCCCCAGCTGGTTGCGGCCGGTGGCGCTGATGATGCCCATGGTTACCGTCTGGCCGACGCCGAAGGGATTGCCGATGGCCAGCACCACGTCGCCGATGCGGATCGCCGTGGAGTCGCCCACCGAGATGGCCGGCAGGTTGGGCAGGTCGATCTTGAGTACGGCGAGGTCCGTGGCCGGATCGTTGCCGATCAGCTTGGCCAGGGTCTGGCGCCCGTCGGCGAGGGCCACCACGATGGATTCGGCGTCGAGGGTCACGTGGTTGTTGGTCAACAGATAGCCGTCATGGCTCATCAGCACCGCCGATCCCAGGCTGAGTTCTTCCACCGGCTTGGCCGGGCTCTTGCGGTCGTTGGCCGTATCGCCGGCCTTGCCGGGCTTGGCGGCCTTGGTCGAACGCAGCGACACCACCGCCGGTGCGGCGCGACTCGCTGCGTCGGCGTAGGAAACCGGCCCTTGCTGGCGCGAAGAGGAGGGCGCCTGGGCGGCCTCGAACAGCGGCGGCTGGGCGGGCAGGCCGAGCCACTGGGGATAGCGTTGCATGATCAGGGCCGCAACGAGCAGACCGCACAGCACGGGCCAGCCGAGATAACGCAGAGCCTTCATCGATCACATCCTTGAATTTGTCCGCCCGGGGCGTGCCGGATAAGCTGGCGGGCATTATAAGGAGCGACGCCACCCGAAGACACGCGGTGGCGTTGCCGCTGAGGAGGTAAACCGTCCGTGACCCTGTCCCTTGATCAACTGGTGGAGACCGCCGACCGTTACCTGGAGTCGGCCCGGATCCAGGATTATTGCCCTAACGGCTTGCAGGTCCAGGGTCGTGAGCAGGTGCGCCTGCTGGTCAGTGGCGTCACCGCTTCCCAGCAGCTGCTGGACGCCGCCGTCGCCGCCGGCGCCGATGCCATCCTGGTGCACCATGGCTACTTCTGGAAGAGCGAGGATGCCCGCCTCGTCGGCATGAAGCAGCGCCGGATCAAGACGCTGCTGAGCCACGACATCAGCCTGCTGGCCTACCACCTGCCGCTGGATGTCCATCCCGAGGTGGGCAACAACGTCCAGCTGGGGCGTCGTCTGGGGCTGCAGGATATCCGGCCGCTGCCCGGGGATAGCAAGGGGCTGATCTGGCAGGGCGAGTTGGCGCAGGCGCAATCCGCCGCGGACTTCGGTCGGCAAGTGGCCGACGTGCTGCAGCGCGAGCCGCTGGTGGTCGACGGCGGACGGTCGATCCGGCGCCTGGCCTGGTGCACCGGCGGTGCCCAGGGCTACATCGACCAGGCCATCGCTGCCGGGGTGGATGCCTATCTGACCGGCGAGGTGTCCGAGCAGACGGTACACAGCGCTCGCGAGAACGACGTGAGTTTCTTCGCCGCCGGCCACCATGCCACCGAGCGCTATGGCGTGCAGGCGCTGGGTGATTATCTGGCCGCGCAGCTGGGTATCCAGCACCTCTTCATCGACTGCGACAATCCCGCCTGAGCGTCATAAGCATATAACTTCTGGATCTAGATGGCCTGGCGGGCCATAACCGTTGCCTATGGTAAGGTTGAGGTTCGTCCACGGCCCGCTCTGTCCGGGGTGTCCAGTCGACTGGACGCCGTCACGGACCTCTTCTAGGCCACCTTTCTGCAATCGTGAGTAGCCATGCTCGACAAACAGACGCACCTCAAACAGCTTGAGGCGGAAAGCATCCACATCATCCGTGAAGTGGCCGCCGAATTCGACAATCCGGTCATGCTGTATTCCATCGGCAAGGATTCGGCCGTGATGCTGCACCTGGCCCGCAAGGCCTTCTTTCCCGGCAAGCTGCCGTTCCCGGTACTCCACGTGGACACCGGCTGGAAATTCCAGGCCATGTACGAATTCCGCGATCGCATGGTCGCCGACATGGGACTCGATCTGCTGGTGCACAAGAATCCGGAAGGGGTCGCCCAGGGCATCAATCCCTTCACCCATGGCAGCGCCAAGCACACCGACATCATGAAGACCCAGGGCCTCAAGCAGGCGCTGGACAAGTACGGCTTCGACGCGGCCTTCGGCGGCGCTCGCCGTGACGAGGAGAAGTCTCGCGCCAAGGAGCGCGTCTACTCCTTCCGCGACAGCAAGCACCGCTGGGATCCCAAGAACCAGCGCCCCGAGCTGTGGAACATCTACAACGGCAAGACCAACAAGGGCGAGTCGATCCGGGTCTTCCCGCTGTCCAACTGGACCGAGCTGGACATCTGGCAGTACATCTATCTCGAAGGCATCCCGATCGTGCCGCTGTACTTCGCCGCCGAGCGCGAGGTGATCGAGAAGAACGGCACCCTGCTCATGATCGACGACGACCGAATCCTCGAACACCTCTCGCCCGAGGAGAAGGCGCGCATCCACAAGCGCCAGGTGCGCTTCCGTACCCTTGGCTGCTACCCCCTGACCGGCGCGGTAGAGTCCCAGGCGACGACGCTGACGGACATCATCCAGGAGATGCTGCTCACCCGCACCTCCGAACGCCAGGGCCGGGTCATCGACCACGATGGCGCCGGATCCATGGAAGAGAAGAAACGTCAGGGGTATTTCTAAGATGTCGCACCAATCCGATCTGATCGGCCAGGACATCCTGGCCTACCTCGCGCAGCACGAACGCAAGGAGCTGCTGCGCTTCCTCACCTGCGGCAACGTCGACGACGGCAAGAGCACCCTGATCGGGCGCCTGCTGCACGACTCCAAGATGATCTACGAGGATCACCTGGAAGCCATCACCCGCGATTCCAAGAAGGTGGGGACCACCGGCGAAGAGGTCGATCTGGCGCTCTTGGTGGACGGCCTGCAGGCCGAACGCGAGCAGGGCATCACCATCGACGTGGCCTATCGCTACTTCTCCACGGCCAAGCGCAAGTTCATCATCGCCGATACCCCCGGCCATGAGCAGTACACCCGCAACATGGCCACCGGAGCCTCCACCTGCGACTTGGCGATCATCCTGGTGGATGCCCGCTATGGCATCCAGACCCAGACCCGTCGGCACAGCTACATCGCCTCGCTGCTGGGCATCAAGCACATCGTGGTCGCCATCAACAAGATGGACCTGCTGGGCTTCGACCAGGCGGTGTTCGAACGCATCAAGGACGACTACCTGGCGTTTGCCCAGCGCATCGAGCTGGGTGCCAAGGATATCCACTTCGTTCCCATGTCGGCGCTCAAGGGCGACAACGTGGTGAACCGCAGCGAGCAGACGCCCTGGTACAGCGGCAAGCCGCTGATGGAAATCCTCGAGACCGTTGAGATCGCTGCGGATCGCAACCTCGATGACCTGCGCTTCCCGGTGCAGTACGTCAATCGCCCCAACCTCAACTTCCGTGGGTTCGCCGGGACCCTTGCCTCGGGCGTGGTCACCAAGGGCGATGCCGTGGTGGTCCTGCCGTCGGGCAAGGGCAGCCGGGTCAAGTCCATCGTCACCTACGAAGGTGAGCTGGAGCAGGCCGGTCCCGGCCAGGCGGTGACCCTGACCATGGAAGACGAGATCGACATCTCCCGGGGCGACGTCCTGGTGCATGCCGACAACCGTCCTCAGGTGACCGACAGCTTCGAGGCCATGCTGGTGTGGATGGCCGAAGAGCCCATGCGCCCGGGCAAGAAGTACGACATCAAGCGCGCCACCAGCTATGTGCCGGGTTCGCTGCCGAGCATCGTGCACACGGTGGACGTCAACACCCTGGAACGCGGCGCCGCCAGCGAGCTCAAGCTCAACGAGATCGCCCGGGTCAAGGTGGCCCTGGATTCCGCCATCGCCCTGGACGGCTATGGCGTCAACCGTACCACCGGCGCCTTCATCGTCATCGATCGCCTGACCAATGGCACCGTGGGTGCCGGCATGATCATCGCCGAGCCGGTGGGCAATGCCGGTCATGGCCAGGGCGCGCACCAGTTGCACGTCGCCACCGGCGAGCGGGCAGCGCGTTTCGGTCAGCAGCCCACCACGGTGCTCTTCACCGGCCTTTCCGGTGCCGGCAAGACCACCCTGGCCTATGCCCTGGAGCGCCGGCTGTTCGATGCCGGTCGCGCGGTCTTCGTGCTGGATGGTCAGAATCTGCGCCATGACCTGAACAAGGGCCTGCCGCAGGATCGCGCGGGTCGTCGCGAGAACTGGCTGCGGGCGGCCCAGGTGGCCCGGCAGTTCAACGAGGCGGGCCTGATCGCCCTGGCGGCCTTTGTCGCGCCCGATGCCGAGGGCCGCGCCCAGGCCCAGGCGCTGATTGGCGCCGAGCGGCTGCTGACCGTGCATGTCAAGGCATCGCCCAAGGCCTGTGCCGAGCGCGATCCCCAGGGACTCTACACGGCCGGTGGCGACAACATCCCAGGCATCTCCTTTGCCTACGATGCGCCGGAAGACGCCGATCTGGTGATCGATACCGAGCAGCTGTCGGTGGAGGAGGGGGTCCAGCAGATCCTCGACGTGCTCCGTCGACGCCAGGTGATCTAAGGCCTGCAGCCATGAAAAAACCCGCCTCTCGGCGGGTTTTTTCATGGGCCTTTACCAACGCGGCGGCGGACCGTAGTAGTAGGCACCGGGCGGCGGGCCGTAGTACACGGGGCGCGGTTCCACCACGCGATATTCATAGACCGGTGCCGGTTCGTAATAGACCACGCGCGGCGGCGGGGGCGGCGGTGGCCCTTCGACATAGACCGGCTCGCGGGCATAGGAATGGGAGACGATGGCTCCGCCGACCACGGCGCCTACCACGGCACCGAGAAAGGCCGGACCGGGCCCACGACCGTGGGCGGACGCCTGACCGGCGATGGCGAGGCAGCCGGCAAGCACCACGACTTGAGTGATGCGACGTAGCATGATCATTCTCCTGCGACCCGGGGAAATGAAACCGGGTATGTCTATCAGACCGCAACGGCGGCGAGTCGCCTAGATGGACTCGGGTAAAGTTTGGGTAAAACCAAATCCGGGGACATCAGTCCCAACAACGCGAGGTCGACGTGTCCCCACTCCCGCGGGACGCATCTCCTGTATCTGGTACCGCGACCGGTGCCCTGACCACGAGACCACCGTGCAGATTCTCTATACCGCTCTGATCCTCTTGCTGATGGTGGGTGCCACCCGACTCAGCGCCCATCTCATCCCTATCCCGCTACCCCTGATCCAGGTGGTGGTCGGTGCCTTGCTCGCCTGGCCCACGCTGGGGCTGCATGTCGCCCTGGACCCCGAACTCTTTCTGCTGCTGTTCATCCCGGCGTTGCTGTTCTCCGATGGCTGGCGCATGCCCAAGCGGGAATTCTGGCGGCTGCGCCGGCCGATCTTCGTGCTGGCTTTCGGCCTGGTATTCCTCACGGTGCTGGGCGCCGGCTGGTTCCTGCACTGGATGCTGCACCTGCCCTGGGCGGTGGCCTTCGCCCTGGCGGCGGTGCTGTCGCCCACCGATGCCGTGGCGGTGTCCAGCATCGTCCGCGGCCGGCTGCCCAGCGCCTTGCTGCACGTGATCCAGGGTGAGGCCCTGCTCAACGACGCCTCGGGTCTGGTGACCTTCAAGTTCGCCGTGGCGGCGGCCCTGACCGGTGCCTTCTCGTTGAGCCAGGCCAGCCTGGAATTCGTCATCGTCGCGGTGGGCGGCGTACTGGTCGGCGGGGTGCTGAGCTGGCTGGTGGGTCGCGCGCGCGCCTGGATGGTGGTGAAGCGCGGTTGGAGCGATGCTGCGCCCCATGTCGTCTTCATGCTGTTGCTGCCCTTCGCCGCCTATGTGCTGGCGGAGCGACTGGGGGTCTCGGGCATCCTGTCCGCCGTGGCCGCCGGCATGATGCAGAGCCGGGTCGACATGCTGCCCCGGCAGACCGCCACCCGCCTGCTCAATCACAGTGTCTGGGGGCTGGTGGAATTCGCCTTCAACGGCCTGGTGTTCCTGATCCTGGGTTTGCAACTTCCCGATATTCTGGCGGCGGCGCTGCCGGCGTCCCAGGCGCTTTGGCCGGCCGCGGGCTGGCTGACGCTCTATGTGCTGGGTGCCTACGGGGTGATCATGGCCATTCGCTTCGGTGTCATCCTGGGCTATTGGCACCTGACCCAGCCCGGCAGCGGCCCTATCACCATCGCTGGAGATCCTCGGCTGATCGCCGCCATCGCTTCCCTCAGCGGGGTACGCGGTGCCGTGACCCTGGCCGGTGTGCTGTCGCTGCCGCTGCTGCTCTCGGATGGCACGCCCTTTCCCCTGCGTGACGTCCTGGTGTTCATCGCCGCCGGGGTGATCCTGCTGTCGCTGGTGGTGGCGAGCATCGGCATACCGCTACTGCTGGCGCGGCTGCCGGAGCAATCCAACGACCTGCTGGAGCGGGAGCGCTGCGAGGTGCGGATCAATGCCGCTCGGGCCGCCATCGTGGCCCTGGAAGACGTGGAGTCGAGCGACACCGACGAGCCGGCGCGGGCGGCGCTGCAGGCGGAGATCAGGGCTGGCATCATCGCCGAATTCCGCGACGAGCTGAGTTCCGCCGATGACAGCGAGGACGCCCGTTCCCTGGCGCGCCTGCGGGATAGCCTGGACGGCGAGCTGCGCCTGCTCGCCATCCGCGCCCAGCGCCGCGAACTCTATCGGTTGCGGATCGCCGGGGTGATCGACGACCTGGTGGTCAGCGAATTCCTGCGCGAACTGGACATCCAGGAGACCGCGCTGATGCGCGATCAGGGCAATCGCTAGCCCTGGCAGAAGCGGCGGATGCGCTCTGCCGCTTCCACGCATTCGGCCAGGGGTGCGACCAGCGCCATGCGGATCCTTCCGGCACCCGGGTTGACGCCCGCGACCTCTCGCGACAGATAGGAGCCCGGCACCACGGTCACGTGTTCGTGGGCGAAGAGGTCACGGGCGAAGGCTTCGTCATCGCCCGGGGTCTTGGCCCAGAGATAGAAGCCGCCGTCCGGCAGTGACACCTCCAGGCTGCCCTGCAGGATATCCAGCACGGCGGCGAACTTCTGCCGATAGAGTTCGCGGTTCTCGCGGACATGGGCCTCGTCGCGCCAGGCTACCGCACTGGCCTTCTGCACCTGCACCGGCATGGCGCAGCCATGGTAGGTGCGATAGAGCAGGAAGCGCTTGAGAATGGCGGCATCGCCCGCGACGAAACCCGATCTCATGCCCGGCAGGTTGGAACGCTTGGACAAGCTGTGAAAGACCACGCAGCGGGCGAAGTCGCTGCGACCCAGTTCGGCGCAGGCGGTCAGCAGGCCGGGTGGCGGGCTGGCTTCGTCGAAATAGAGTTCGCTGTAGCACTCGTCGGCGGCGATCACGAAGTCGTGGCGATCGGCCAGGGCGATGAGCTTTTTCAGCGTTGCCACAGGCAGCAGGGCACCGGTCGGGTTGCCGGGCGAGCAGAGGAACAGCAGCTGGCAGCGCTGCCAGATCTCGTCCGGCACGCTGTCGAAATCGGGATTGAAACCCTTGTCCGCCAGGCAGGGCAGGTAATGCGGCTCGGCGCCGGCCAGCAGGGCCGCGCCTTCGTAGATCTGATAGAAGGGGTTGGGACTCAGCACCAGGCCACGCTTGCTGCGATCCACCACCGCCTGGGTAAAGGAGAACAGGGCTTCGCGGGTGCCGGTCACCGGCAGCACGTGGCGTGCCGGATCCAGCCAGTCCGCCGGTACGCCGAAGCGCTGGCCGGCCCAGCTGGCGATGGCCTCGCGCAGCTCGACGATACCGAGGGTGGTCGGGTAGACCGCCAACTGATCCAGGTTCGCGGTCAGGGCCTCGGCGACGAAGGCCGGTGACGGATGCTTGGGCTCGCCGATCGACAGCGGGATCGGCTTGATCGCCGCCGGCGGGGTCACGCCGGCGAGCAGGGCGCGCAGCTTCTCGAACGGATAGGGCTGCAGCAGGTCGAGGGTGGGATTCATCGTCGGGTGGTCCTTCGTTCGAGGCGTTAGATCAAGGCGCTAGATGCTGATGCGGCTGAGTGGCGTCTGGCTGTCCGACTCGCCCAGTTGCTTGATCAGGGCTTGCTGCAGGGCGCTGCACAGAGCGGGATCCGCCAAGGGGCGACCATCGGCGTCGGTGACATAGAAGACGTCTTCCACGCGCTCGCCGAGGGTGGCGATCTTGGCGTTGAGCACGGACAGGTCGAAGTCGAGGAAGATGCGACCCACCCGTGCCAGCAACCCGGGTCGGTCCGGCGCCGTCAGTTCGATCAGACTCGCCGAACGCGTGGTGTCGGTATAGATGTTCACCTGGGGCGAAAAGGCGAAATGCTTGAGCTGGCGGGTCACGCGGCGGTTGATGATGCTCGGGTATTCCTCGGGATGCTTGAGCGCCTCGATCAGGCCGCCGCGGATCTGGGCAATGCGCGCGGGATTGTTGCCGATCGAGCCGCCATCGGTATCCAGCACGATGTAGGTGTCCAGGGTGAACTGGCTGCTGGAGGTGATGATGCGGGCGTCCTGAATGTTCAGGTTGAGCTGGTCCATCACCGCCACGGTCACCGCGAAGAAGTCGTGCTGGTCCGCGGCATAGATGAAGATCTGGGTGCCGCCTTCGGAATCCCGCTGGGTGGTCTCGCGGATCAGCACCAGGGGCTCCGCGGTATCGCCATGGCCGAGGATGGCCTCGGTGTGCCAGGCCACGTCCAGCGCCGTATGCCGCAGGAAATAGGTGTCGCCCAGCTGCGACCACAGCTGCTCGGCGTCATCGGCATCGATGCCGCGGCGCATCAGGGTATCGAGGGCCGATTGCTGAGTGCTGCGAATCTGCTCCTCGCGATTGACCGGATTCTCCAGGCCGCGGCGCAGGGCGCGCTTGGTCTCGGTGTAGAGCTGGCGCAGCAGGGTGGCACGCCAGGAATTCCACAGCGACGGATTGGTCGCGGTGATATCGGCCACGGTAAGGACGTACAGATAGTCCAGATGGGTGTGGTCACCCACCGTCAGGGCGAAGTCGTGGATCACCTGGGGATCGGAGAGATCCTTGCGCTGGGCGGTGGTGGACATCACCAGGTGGTTGCGCACCAGCCAACTGACCAGGCGGGTATCCCATTCCGGCAGCTGGTGGCGGCGACCGAAGGCTTCCACGTCTTCCGCGCCCAGCTCCGAGTGATCGCCGCCGCGGCCCTTGGCGATGTCGTGGTAGAGACCGGCGATATAGATCAGCTCCGGCTTGGGCAGCTTGTGGATCACCCGCGTCGCCAGCGGATACTTCTCCGCCAGGACGTCGTAGCTCATCTTGCGCAGGTGTTTGATGAGATTGAGGGTGTGGGCGTCCACCGTATAGATGTGGAAGAGGTCGTGCTGCATCTGGCCGACGATCTGGCCGAATTCGGGCAGGTAGAGCCCCAGCAGTCCGTAGCGATTCATCCGCCGCAGATTGCGATGGATTCCGGATTCGCTCTTGAGCAGTTCGATGAACAGGCTGGTGTTGCGAATGTCCTGGCGGAAGGCGTCGTCGATCAGGTGACGGCTGTCGCGCAGCAGGCGGATGGTGCCGGCGCTGGGGCCCTTGACCGCCGGGTTCTGCGCCAGCAGGACGAACAGTTCCATCAGGGCGAAGGGCGTGCGCAGGAACACCTGCGGATGCACCACCTCCAGGTAGCCGTTGCGGATCTGGAATCTGTTGTTGATCGGTGTCACCGCGGCGGGCACCTGCTCGTCGCGCAGATTCACTTCCTCGAAGTGCTGCATGACCACGTCGCTGAGCTGGGAGACGTCCATCACCACCCGGTAGTACTTCTGCATGAAGCGTTCTACCGCCAGCTTGGCGTCGTTGTCCTCGTAGCCGAGCAGGTTGGCGATGCGTCGCTGGTGGTCGAACAGCAGGCGATCCTCCGGGCGACCGGCCAGCATGTGCAGGGCATAGCGAACCTTCCACAGGTACTCCTGCGCCGAGATCAGCAGGCTGCACTCGCTTTCGGTGAGAAAGCCCTGGCCCACCAGGGCCTGCAGGTTGAGGGTGCCGAATTGCCGCCGGGCGATCCACAGCAGCGTCTGGATGTCGCGCAGCCCCCCGGGCGAACCCTTGACGTTGGGTTCCAGGTTGTATTCGGTGTCGTTGTACTTGGCGTGTCTTGCACTCTGCTCGGCGCGCTTGGCCAGGTAGAAGGCGCGCCCTGGCCAGAGGTGCTCGACACTGGTGGCCGCGAGCATCGCCTGGCGCAGGTGCTCGGGGCCGGCGAGGGTGCGGCTTTCCATCAGGTTGGTGATGACCGTCAGGTCGGCGAGGGCTTCGGTGGTGCACTCGCGCAGGGATCTGACGCTTTGCCCCACCGCCAGGCCCACGTCCCACAGCAGGGTCAGGAAGCCTTCGATGGAGTCGCGGAAACGCTCCTGCTCCTCTTCGGCCAGCAGGATCAGCAGGTCGATGTCCGAGTGCGGGTGCAACTCGCCGCGACCATAGCCGCCGACCGCGAGCAGCGCGATGCCATCCTCCGGCCAACTGAAGCGATTCCAGGCCGCGATGAGCATCTGGTCGATGAACCAGGCGCGATCCTCGACCAGCCGGCGCACGCTGCGTCCGGCCAGAAAGCGGGCATCGAGGGTAGCGTTCGCGGCCCGGATGAATTTCTTGAAGGCCGCGAGGGGGCTGGCTTTCAGCGAAAGCTCAGCCTGGAACTGGCCGGCGTCGAACAACTCCGAATCGACCTGGGGCATGGGCGCTCACTCACGCAGAAACGCGGGGAAAGGTTTCGTCCTTTCTCAGGGTCAGGATCTCGTAACCCTGTTCGGTGACCAGCACCGTGTGTTCCCACTGCGCGGACAGCTTGCGGTCCTTGGTGATGGCGGTCCAGCCGTCGCCCAGCAGGCGGGTCTCGTAGCGGCCCTGGTTGATCATCGGCTCGATGGTGAAGATCATCCCGGCCTGCAGCTCGAGGCCGGTACCGGCACGGCCGTAATGCACCACCTGCGGCTCTTCGTGGAAGCCCTTGCCGATGCCGTGGCCGCAGTATTCGCGCACCACCGAGAAGCCGTTCTTCTCCGCATGCTTCTGGATGACTTCGCCGATATCGCCCAGGCGCGCGCCCGGGCGGACCAGCTCGATACCCTTGTAGAGGCATTCCTGGGTGATCTGACAGAGGCGGTCCGCCCACTCGGGTACGTCGCCCACCAGATACATCTTGCTGGTGTCGCCGTGGTAGCCGTCTTTGATCACGGTGATGTCCACGTTCATGATGTCGCCGCTCTTGAGCGGCTTGTCATTGGGAATGCCGTGGCAGACCACGTGGTTGAGCGAGGTGCAGATGGATTTGGGATAGCCCTTGTAGTTCAGCGGGGCGGGGATGGCCTGCTGCACGTTGACGATGTAGTCATGGGCCAGTCGATCCAGTTCTTCGGTGGTGATGCCGGGACGCACGTGCTCGTCCAGCATTTCGAGCACCTCGGCGGCCAGTTGGCCGGCGATGCGCATCTTGGCGATGTCTTCAGGGGTCTTGAGGATGACGGTCATCGGAAATCTCTAGGTATCACGCCGGGCGTTAGCTTTCGATCCGCTATTCTATCAGAGCCGTCGCCCGCGCTGTGGCTACCGGCGGTACCCCTGGATCTCCGCTAGGCGGCAATCGCCGCTGGTGGTATCCGGCAAGGCGTGATATAAAGTCGCGCGCTTTTTCGGGGCTATGCCCTTTAGCGCTCCTAACCCCACACACGCATCGACACGATGACCTGGGTGCTTCCCGATGGGAAGTTGGTCATTGGGATGCGTGGAGGCCCAACCCGACTACGAGGAACATCTAAATGTCTCAAGTCTCCATGCGTGACATGCTGAAAGCCGGCGTGCATTTCGGCCACCAAACCCGTTACTGGAACCCGAAGATGGGCAAGTACATCTTCGGCGCGCGTAACAAGATCCACATCATCAACCTCGAAAAGACCCTGCCGATGTTCAACGAGGCCCTGACCTTCGTTGAGCGCCTGGCGTCCGGCAAGAACAAGATCCTGTTCGTCGGCACCAAGCGCGCTGCCGGCAAGATCGTTCGCGAAGAAGCCGCGCGTTGCGGTCAGCCCTTCGTTGATCATCGCTGGTTGGGCGGCATGCTGACCAACTACAAGACCATCCGTGCCTCGATCAAGCGTCTGCGCGATCTGGAAGTCCAATCCCAGGATGGTACTTTCGACAAGCTGACCAAGAAAGAAGCCCTGATGCGTACCCGCGACCTCGAAAAGCTCGAGCGCAGCCTGGGTGGTATCAAGGACATGGGCGGTCTGCCGGATGCCCTGTTCGTGATCGACGTTGACCACGAGCGCATCGCCATCACCGAAGCCAACAAGCTGGGCATCCCGGTCATCGGCGTCGTCGATACCAACAGCAGCCCGGAAGGTGTTGACTACATCATCCCCGGCAACGATGACGCCTTCCGCGCCGTTACTCTGTACCTGAGCAGCGTTGCCGATGCCGTGATCCGTGGCGGCAGCAACGGCGGTGCCAACGAGCAATTCGTCGAAGAAACCGCTGCCGAAGCCGTCGAGGGCTGAGCAGGTCGACCCTAGGGTCGAGTGGTTCGACGTGCGAGAAGGGGGCCTAGCCCCCTTTTTGCCTACTGGCGTTTCATTGGCTCCGTCTCCGTGCGGAGTGACCTCGAAACCGATTCAAGAGGATTTCAAACATGGCAGAAATCACTGCAGCCCTGGTCAAAGAACTGCGCGAGCGCACCGGCCAAGGCATGATGGATTGCAAGAAGGCCCTGGCCGCTGCCGGTGGCGACATCGAGAAGGCCATCGACGACATGCGTGCCGCTGGCGCCATCAAGGCCGCCAAGAAAGCCGGTAACGTGGCTGCCGAAGGCTCCATCGCGGTCAAGGTCGCTGACGACCACAAGGCTGCCGTCATCATCGAAGTCAACTCCCAGACCGATTTCCTGGCTCTGCAGGACGACTTCAAGGGCTTCGTCGCCGCCAGCCTGGACAAGGCCTTCGCCGAGAAGATGAGCGATGCCGCTCCGCTGATCGCCGCTCAGGAAAGTGCCCGTGAGGCCCTGGTCGCCAAGTGCGGCGAGAACGTCAACATCCGTCGCCTGACCCGCGTCGAAGGCGATGTCGTTGGCGCCTACCTCCACGGTCACCGCATCGGTGTGGTCGTTACCCTGCAGGGTGGCAGCGCCGAGTTGGCCAAGGAAATCGCCATGCACGTCGCGGCGAGCAATCCTCAGTTCCTGAATCCGTCCCAGGTTTCCGAAGAAGCTGTCGCCAAGGAAAAGGAAATCTTCCTGGCGCTGAATGCCGACAAGATCGCCGGCAAGCCGGAAAACATCGTGGAGAACATGGTCAAGGGTCGTATCAACAAGTTCCTGGCCGAAGCCAGCCTGGTTGAGCAGCCCTTCATCAAGGATCCGGAAGTCAAGGTCGGTGAACTGGCCAAGAAAGCCGGCGCCGAAATCGTTTCCTTCGTACGTTACGAAGTAGGCGAAGGCATCGAGAAGGCTGAAGTCGACTTCGCTGCCGAAGTCGCTGCCCAGCTGGCTGCCAGCAAGCAGTAAGCCCGACATCCGCCGTTGCCCAGGAGGCCGCCCGCTTCGAGCGCGCGGCCTCTTTGTCAAATTGGAAGGCAGGTCTGATTTCTCGTCTTCCAAGGAGTTTTTTGCCGATGGGAGTGAACGCAACTGCAGTTGCGCTTTCCTATCGCTGGATCAAAATCCCCCGCACATGTTCATCGCCACAGGAGAGAGTGAATGGCACAGCAGATGAGTGGTCGCCAACCCCGTTACAAGCGTATTCTGCTGAAGCTCAGTGGCGAAGCCCTGATGGGAAGTGAAGACTTCGGGATCGATCCGAAGGTGCTGGATCGCATGTCGCTGGAGATCGGCCAACTGGTAGGCATCGGTGTCCAGGTCGGTCTGGTGATCGGCGGTGGCAACCTGTTCCGCGGTGCGGCGCTGTCCGCCGTGGGTATGGACCGGGTGACCGGCGACCACATGGGCATGCTGGCTACCGTGATGAACGCCCTGGCCATGCGTGACGCCCTGGAACGCTCCAATATTCCCGCCACGGTGATGTCCGCCATCTCCATGGTCGGCGTGACCGACCAGTACGATCGCCGCAAGGCCCTGCGTCAGTTGAAGGATGGCGAAGTCGTCATCTTCTCCGCCGGGACCGGCAATCCGTTCTTTACCACCGATTCCGCCGCCTGCCTGCGCGCCATCGAGGTCGAAGCCGATCTGGTGCTCAAGGCCACCAAGGTGGATGGTGTATACACGGCAGATCCTTTCAAGGATCCCAATGCCGAAAAATTCGAGCGCCTGACCTACGACGAAGTGCTCGACCGCAAGCTGGGTGTCATGGACCTCACGGCCATCTGTCTCTGCCGTGACCACAACATGCCCCTGCGGGTTTTCAACATGAACAAGCCCGGCGCCCTGCTCAACATCGTGGTGGGCGGTGGTGAGGGCACCCTGATCGAGGAGGGAGCAGCATGATCAACGAGATCAAGAAGGATGCGCAGACGCGCATGACCAAGACCCTGGAAGCCCTGGGCCACGCCTTTGCCAAGATCCGTACCGGACGCGCTCATCCAAGCATCCTGGATAGCGTCATGGTGTCCTACTACGGCAGCGACACCCCGCTGCGCCAGGTGGCCAACGTCACCGTCGAGGATTCGCGGACCCTGGCCTTGAGCGTGTTCGACAAGAGCATGATCCAGGCGGTCGAGAAGGCCATCATGACCTCCGACCTGGGCCTCAATCCGGCCACCGCCGGCACCACCATTCGCGTGCCGATGCCGGCCCTGACCGAAGAGACCCGCAAGGGCTTCACCAAGCAGGCGCGTGCCGAGGCCGAGCAGGCGCGGGTTTCCGTGCGTAACATCCGCCGCGATGCCCTGGCTCAGCTTAAGGATCTGCTCAAGGAAAAGGAAATCAGTGAAGACGAGGATCGTCGCGCTCAGGATGAAGTCCAGAAGCTGACTGATAAATTCGTCGCCGAGGTGGACAAGGCTCTGGAGGCCAAGGAAGCCGACTTAATGGCTGTTTGACAACGGTTGGGACGTAACATGGGCATGAGCAAGCCAGGCAAGGTGGTGCCACGTCACGTGGCGATCATCATGGATGGGAACAATCGCTGGGCGCGCCGTCGGTTGCTGCCGGGCGTCGCCGGTCACAAGGCCGGAGTGGACGCCGTGCGCGCGGTCATCGAGGTGTGCGGCGATGCGGGCGTCGAGGTGCTGACGCTGTTCGCCTTTTCCAGCGAGAACTGGCGGCGTCCGGCCGACGAGGTCGGCGCCCTGATGGAGCTCTTCCTGTCCGCCTTGCGGCGGGAAGCCAAGAAGCTGCATCAGAATGGCATCCGGCTGCGCATCATCGGCGATCGCTCGCTGTTCCATCCGGAACTGCAGGCGGCCATGGCGGAAGTCGAGGCACTCACTGCCCATCACACCCGGTTCGTGCTGCAGATCGCCGCCAACTACGGGGGGCAATGGGATATCACCCAGGCCGCCCAGCAGCTGGCGACGCAGGTCCAGCAGGGGTCGCTGCAGCCGGGTGACATCACGCCGGAGCTGCTGCAGGGCTGCCTGGCGACCGCTGACCTGCCGTTGCCCGACCTGTGCATCCGCACAGGTGGCGAGCGGCGGGTCAGCAACTTCCTGCTCTGGCAGATCGCCTATGCCGAGCTGTATTTTTCCGACCTGTTCTGGCCGGACTTCAAGCACGAGGCCATGCACGCCGCGCTGGCCGACTTCGCCACCCGCCAACGGCGGTTCGGCCGGACCTGCGAACAGGTGGAAGCGGAGCTACGCGCCTAATGCTGAAGCAGCGAGTTATCACGGCGATGGTGCTCCTGCCCATCGCCCTGGCCGGATTTTTCTGGCTGGAAGGGGCGGCCTTCGCCTTGTTCATTGGTGCGGTCGTGGTCCTGGGTGCCTGGGAGTGGGCACGCTTGGCGGGTCTGGAAACCCAGCCGCTGCGTTGTGCCTATGCTGCCGTCGTGGCGCTGGCGCTGCTGCTCTGCTGGTGGTTGCCGGCGGGGGCTCACGGACTGCTGTTCATCAGCCTGGCCTGGTGGCTCTATGCGACCGTGCTGGTGCTCACCTATCCCGATAGCGCTCGTGCCTGGCAGGCCTCCTGGCGACGCCTGCTGATCGGGCTGGTGGTGCTGGTTCCGGCCTGGCAGGGGCTGATGCTGCTCAAGGCAGCACCGGGTGGCAATCTACTGATTCTCGAAGTGATGATGCTGGTGTGGCTGGCCGACATCTTCGCCTATTTCTCCGGGCGGGCCTTTGGCAAGCGCAAGCTGGCGCCGGCGGTGAGTCCGGGCAAGAGCTGGGAAGGCCTCTATGGCGGCCTGGCCGCGGCGCTGGTGGCGACCCTGGTGCTCGGCCTGGTCCGTGGCTGGGGTCTGGGCGACCTCTTGCAGGCGCTCATCGGCGCGGCCTGCGTGGTGCTGATTTCCGTGGTGGGTGATCTCACCGAAAGCATGTTCAAGCGTCAGGCCGGGCTCAAGGACAGCAGTCAACTGCTGCCCGGTCACGGCGGCGTACTGGATCGCATCGACAGCCTCACGGCCGCCGTGCCGCTGTTCGCGCTGCTGCTCTGGTGGGCCGGCTGGGGTGTCCAGTGAGTCTCCAACGGCTTTGCGTGCTGGGTGCTACCGGCTCCATCGGTGCCAGCACCCTGGATGTAGTAGCGCGGCACCCTGAGCGTTATCGGATCTTTGCCTTGAGCGGGCATCGTCGCCTGAACGAGCTGGCTGATCTCTGCCGACGTTTCCAGCCGGTCTATGCGGCCGTGCCGGATCAGGCGTCCGCCGACTGCTTGGCCGGCCTGCTGCGAGGGGCTGAAATGCTCCCCGAGATTCTGGTGGGCGAGGGTGGCCTGGAGGCCATCGCCGCTCATCCCCAGGTCGACACCGTCATGGCGGCCATCGTTGGCGCGGCCGGGCTGAAGCCGACGCTGGCGGCGGTCAAGGCTGGCAAGCGTGTGCTGCTGGCCAACAAGGAAGCCCTGGTCATGAGCGGCGCGCTCTTCATTGAGGCGGTGCAGGCCAGTGGCGCGACCCTGCTGCCCATCGACAGCGAGCACAACGCCATCTTCCAGTGCCTGGCCGATCCGGCGACACCCGGCCTGGCGCGCAAGGGCGTACGACGCATCCTGCTCACCGCCTCGGGTGGTCCGTTCCGCGAGACACCGGCCGAGCAGCTGGTCGAGGTGACGCCGGACCAGGCCTGTGCCCATCCCAAGTGGTCCATGGGCCGCAAGATTTCGGTGGACTCCGCGACCCTGATGAACAAGGGGTTGGAGTTGATCGAGGCGTGCTGGCTGTTCGAGGCGACACCTGAGCAGGTCGAGGTGGTCATCCATCCCCAGAGCGTAATTCATTCGCTGGTCGACTATGTGGACGGTTCGGTGCTGGCCCAGTTGGGCAATCCCGATATGCGCACCCCCATTGCCCATGCCCTGGCCTGGCCCGAGCGAATCGACTCCGGGGTCACGGCGCTGGATCTGTTCGAAATCGGCCGGCTCGAGT
Source organism: Pseudomonas benzopyrenica (assembly GCF_036884265.1). Taxonomy (NCBI): domain Bacteria; kingdom Pseudomonadati; phylum Pseudomonadota; class Gammaproteobacteria; order Pseudomonadales; family Pseudomonadaceae; genus Pseudomonas; species Pseudomonas benzopyrenica. The sequence goes on from NZ_CP145723.1 coordinate 1,351,436, forward strand.
TCGAGCGCCCTGACGAAGCGCGTTTTCCTTGCCTGCGTCTGGCCCGGGAAGCCGCTCAGGCGGGTGGTTGCATGCCGGCGACGCTCAATGCCGCCAACGAAGTCGCCGTCGAGGCCTTTCTCGCGGGTCAACTGGGTTTTACCGAGATCCCGCAACTGATCGAGTCGGTGCTCAAGGGTGTCGAGCCCGGTCCGGCCGCCGATCTGGACGCGGTTTTCGCAGCCGACAATACCGCTCGGCAGCTGGCTCGGGAGTGGTTGGCGAGACGCTGATCCCGCGCCTCGACACCTGACCTGCGAGTCCGCAGAATCGGCACACTGAGGTAGCGGAGGCAGCCAATGTCCATCCTTTATACGATACTGGGAACCCTGATCGCCCTGGGCGTCCTGGTGACCATTCACGAGTATGGCCATTTCTGGACGGCGCGCCGGTGCGGCGTCAAGGTCCTGCGCTTTTCCGTCGGTTTTGGCAAGCCGCTGCTGCGCTGGCACGATCGCCACGGCACCGAATTCGTGGTGGCCGCGATCCCACTGGGCGGCTACGTAAAGATGCTGGACGAGCGCGAAGCGCCGGTGGCCCCTGAAGATCAGCATGCCGCCTTCAACCGCAAGACGGTACGCCAGCGCATCGCCATCGTCGCCGCCGGTCCGATCGCCAACTTCCTGCTCGCCATCCTGTTCTTCTGGGTGCTGGCCATGCTGGGTTCCCAGCAGCCGCGGCCGGTCGTGGGTGGCATCACGCCCGATACGCTGGCTGCCACCGCAGGCATTCCCGTCGGCGCTGAGCTGACCGCGGTGGATGACGCCGCTGTGGACAGCTGGTCGGCAGTCAATCTGCGCCTGGTCGATCGTCTGGGTGAAAGTGGTCCGCTGCGCCTGAGTTACCGGGTGCCGGGCACCACCGCCGAGCAGCGCACGGTCATCCAGCTCGACGCCTGGCTGCGCGGTGCGGAAGATCCCGATCCGATCCAGGCCCTGGGCCTGAAACCCTGGCGGCCACAGATTCCGGCGGTCTTCGCCGAGCTGGATCCGGCCGGTCCGGCGAAAGCGGCCGGCCTGCAGACGGGAGATCGCCTGATCGCCTTGAACGATACGGCGATCAGCGATTGGCAGCAGGCGGTGGACTGGGTGCGGGCGCATCCCGATCAGCAGGTCAAGGTCACCTATGAACGCGAGGGTCAGCGGCGGGATCTGTCCCTACGTTTGGGCGCGCGGCGGGTCGATTCCACCGACGCCGGCTACCTCGGCGCCGGTGTGGCACCGGTCAAGTGGCCGGCGGAAATGGTTCGCGAAATCAGCTATGGACCCGTCGCCGCCGTGGGGGAGGGGATCGGTCGGACCTGGCAGATGAGCGTGCTGACGCTGGTTTCCCTGAAGAAGATGCTCTTGGGAGAGCTGTCGGTAAAAAACTTGAGCGGGCCGATAACCATTGCTAAAGTGGCGGGCGCTTCCGCTCAGTCAGGCCTGGGGGACTTCCTCAATTTTCTGGCGTACCTGAGCATTAGCCTGGGGGTTCTGAATCTGTTGCCTATCCCTGTGCTCGACGGTGGTCACCTGGTGTTCTACTTCGTCGAGTGGATTCGCGGGCGGCCCTTGTCCGAGCGTGTACAGACATGGGGCATGCAGATCGGTATTAGCCTCGTCGTGGGTGTGATGCTGCTGGCCTTGGTCAATGACCTCGGTCGCCTCTGACACTCTGCTGATTGCCGAATCTGCCGCCCCGTGCGGCAGATTCTTTATTTGCCAGTTGGAATAAAAGGGACTCATGAAACGCCTGCTGCTACCTGCGGTAATAGCCGCGCTGATGATCGGCGAGGTACACGCCGAGTCCTTCACCATCTCCGATATCCGCGTCAACGGACTGCAACGAGTATCGTCCGGCAGCGTCTTCGGTGCCCTGCCGCTCAATGTCGGCGAGTCCGTCGACGACAACAAGTTGGCCGAAGCCTCCCGCTCGCTCTTCCGTACCGGATTCTTCCAGGACATCCAGCTGGGCCGTGACGGCAACGTCCTGGTCGTGAATCTGGTCGAGCGTCCCTCCATTTCCAGCATCACCCTGGAAGGCAACAAGGCGATCTCCAGCGACGACCTGATGAAGGGCCTCAAGCAGGCCGGTCTCGCCGAGGGCGAGATCTTCCAGCGTGCGACGCTGGAAGGCGTGCGCAACGAACTGCTGCGCCAGTACGTTGCCCAGGGCCGTTATTCCGCCAGTATCGACGCCGAAGTGGTGCCGCAGCCCCGTAACCGGGTGCAGCTGAAGATCACCGTCAACGAGGGCGAGGTCGCGACCATCTCCCACGTCAATGTGGTGGGCAACACGGTCTTCGCCGAGGATGACCTCACCTCGCTGTTCGAACTCAAGCCGAGCAACTGGTTGTCGTTCTTCCGTAACGATGACAAATACTCCCGGGAAAAGTTGGCGGGTGACCTGGAGCGCCTGCGCTCCTATTACCTGGACCGCGGCTACATCAACATGGACATCACCTCGACCCAGGTGTCCATCACGCCCGACAAGAAGCACGTCTACATCACGGTCAACGTCAACGAAGGGCAGAAGTACACCGTTCGTGAAGTCAAGCTGTCCGGCGACCTCAAGGTGCCGGAGGAAGAGCTGCGCAAACTGATGCTGGTCCAGCCGGGCCAGGTCTTCTCGCGCAAGGTCATGACCAGCACCTCGGATCTGATCACCCGCCGCCTGGGCAACGAAGGCTATACCTTCGCCAACGTCAACGGTCTGCCCGAGCCCCATGACGACGACCACAGCGTGTCCCTGACCTATGTGGTCGATCCGGGCAAGCGTGCCTACGTCAATCGCATCAACTTCCGCGGCAACACCAAGACCGAGGACGAGGTGCTGCGTCGCGAGATGCGCCAGATGGAAGGCGGGTGGGCGTCCACCTACCTCATCGACCAGTCCAAGACCCGTCTCGAACGCCTGGGCTACTTCAAGGAAGTCAAGGTCGAGACGCCCCAGGTGCCTGGCACCGACGACATGGTCGACGTCAACTACAACGTCGAAGAGCAACCGTCCGGCTCCATCACCGCCAGCATCGGCTTCGCCCAGAGCGCCGGTCTGATCCTGGGCGGTTCCATCAGCCAGAACAACTTCCTCGGTACCGGCAACCAGGTCAGCATCGGTCTGACCCGTTCCCAGTACCAGAGTCGCTACAACTTCAGTTTCACCGATCCCTACTTCACGCCGGATGGCGTGAGTCTGGGCTACAACATCTTCTATCGCAGCACCGACTACAGCAAACTGTACGACAGTGACGTCTCCTACTACTCGATCAACAGCCTGGGTACCGGTGTCACCCTGGGCTATCCGATCAGCGAGACCTCGCGCCTGACCTATGGTCTGAGCGTGCAGAAGGACGAGATCAACCCGGGTACCTACAGCGCCGACGAGATCTACGATTTCGTAGATCGCGAAGGGGACAACTTCACCAACTTCAAGGCCAGCATCGGCTGGTCCAGCTCGACGCTGAACCGCGGCGTGCTGCCGACCCGTGGTGCCTCCCAGAGCCTGACCGGCCAGATCACCATCCCGGGCAGCGACCTGAGCTTCTACAAGCTCGACTACCGCGGCCAGCTGTTCACCCCGCTGACCGACACTACCGCGCTGCGCTTCCATACCGAGCTGGGTTACGGCGACGGCTATGGCAGCACCGATGGTCTGCCGTTCTACGAGAACTACTACGCCGGTGGCTTCAACTCGGTACGGGGTTTCGAGGACAGCAGCCTGGGTCCGCGGACGACGCCGCCAAAGAACCCTGCGACTTATGCTAATCAAGGTCAGGGCTATCGCGATCGGGAGAACGACGAGGCCTTCGGTGGCAACGTCCTGATCACCGGCGGTGTGGAATACCTGTTCCCCTTGCCCTTCGTGAAGGATCAGAAGTCCCTGCGGACCGTATTGTTCTGGGACGTGGGTAATGTGTTCAGCACCAAGTGCTACCTGAACTCGACACAAAACTGTGGTGATGTCAGCTTCTCCAACATGGCCAGTTCCGTTGGTGTCGGTGTGACCTGGGTTACCGCCCTGGGCCCGCTGAGCTTCAGCCTGGGCATGCCGGTCAAGAAGCCGGCCAACTCCGATCCGCAGGTCTTCCAGTTCTCGCTGGGTCAGACGTTCTGACCCAGGCTACACCTTTGCGCTTTACGCAGGAGTCAACTGTGCACAAGTACACCCGTTACGCTCTGTTCGCTGCCGTTCTCGTCGCCGCTCCGGTGTTCGCCGATACCAAGATCGCCGTGCTGAACTATCAGATGGCCCTGCTGGAATCCGATGCCGCCAAGAAGTACGCGGTGGATTCCGAGAAGAAGTTCGGTCCCCAACTGAACAAGCTCAAGGGCCTGGAAAGCTCCGCCAAAGATATCCAAGACAAGCTCAACAAGGGCGGTGACAAGCTGGCCCAGGCCGAGCGTACTCGTCTGGAGAACGACTTCCGCCAGAAGGCTCGGGACTTCCAGTTCCAGTCCAAGGAACTCAACGATGCCAAGGCGGCGTCGGATCGTGACATGCTCAAGCTGCTCAAGCCGCGCCTGGACAAGGCCGTGGAAGAGGTGTTGAAGAAGGGCGATTACGATCTGGTGCTCGAGCGCGGTGCCGTGGTGGACGTGAAGCCGCAATACGACATCACCCGTCAGGTGATCGAGCGCATGAACGCGGGTCGTTGATGAGCCATACCACCTTTACGCTGGGCGAACTGGCGCAGTGGCTGGAAAGCCGCCAGTTGACCGTGGAGTTACGCGGTTCGTCCGAGCGCCTGGTAACCGGTCTGGCTACCCTGCCCGAGGCCGGTCCTGAGCAGTTGAGTTTTCTCGCCAATCCGCAGTACCGCCGCTACCTGGCCGATACCCAGGCCGGGGCCGTGCTGCTGACGGAAAAGGACGCCGATGGCTATGCCGGTGACGCCCTGATCCTGGCGAATCCCTATTTGGCCTACGCGCGACTTTCCCATCTGTTCGATCGCAAGCCGCGCAGCGCGGCGGGCATCCATCCCACGGCACTGGTCGCCGCGGATGCCGAGGTCGATCCGACGGCGGCCATCGGTCCCTATGTGGTGATCGAGGCGCAGGCGCGCATCGGCGCGGGCGTCAGTCTGGGCGCCCACTGCGTGGTGGGCGCGCGGAGCGTCATTGGCGCCGACAGTTGGCTGGCGCCCCGGGTCACGCTCTATCACGACGTGACCATCGGCGCGCGCGCCGTGGTGCAATCGGGTGCCGTGATCGGTGCCGAGGGCTTCGGCTTCGCCAACGAGGGTGGCCAGTGGCAGAAGATCGCCCAGCTGGGTGGGGTGCTGATCGGCGACGACGTCGAGATTGGTGCCAACACCACCATCGACCGCGGCGCCCTGGCGAACACGGTCATCAGCAATGGCGTCAAGCTCGACAACCAGATCATGATCGCGCACAACGTCCAGGTCGGTGAGCACACCGCCATGGCCGCCTGCGTGGGCATCTCTGGCAGTACCAAGATCGGTAAGCACTGCACCATCGCCGGCGGCGTGGGCATGGTCGGTCATATCGAGGTGTGCGACCACGTGTTCGTCACCGGTATGACCATGGTGACCCGCTCGATTACCGAGCCCGGCGCCTATTCCTCCGGTACGGCGATGCAGCCTGCCGGTGAATGGAAGAAGAGCGCCGCGCGGATTCGTCACCTCGACGACATGGCCCGCCGTCTGCAACATCTGGAAAAAATCGTTGCTACCGTGACCTCGCGGGATGACGCTGCTTCTGATGCTTGATTCTGCATCGGATGTTTCCCCTTTCTGAACAGGCCTTCCCCGACCATGATGGACATCAACGAGATCCGTGAATATCTCCCGCATCGCTATCCCTTTCTGTTAGTGGATCGCGTGCTGGAGCTGGATATCGAAGCCAAGCGCATTCGTGCCTACAAGAACGTCAGCATCAACGAACCGTTCTTTACCGGCCACTTCCCCCAGCACCCGATCATGCCGGGCGTGCTGATCGTCGAGGCCATGGCCCAGGCCGCCGGCGTGCTCGGTTTCAAGATGATGAATTCCTCGCCGGCAGACGGCACCCTGTACTACTTCGTCGGATCGGATAAGCTGCGGTTTCGCCAACCGGTGACGCCGGGCGATCAGCTGATGCTCGACGCTCGCTTCATCAGTACCAAGCGCGGCATCTGGAAATTCGAATGCCACGCCAGTGTGGACGACAAGCCGGTTTGCTCGGCTGAAATCATCTGTGCGGAACGCAAGCTATGACGTTGATTGACTCCAGGGCTATCGTCGACCCCAAGGCACGGCTCGCCGCCGATGTCCAGGTCGGCCCCTGGTCGATCATCGGACCGGATGTCGAGATTGGCGAGGGGACCGTTATCGGGCCTCACGTCATCCTCAAGGGTCCGACCGTGATCGGGCGTCACAATCGTATCTTCCAGTTCTCGTCGATCGGCGAGGATACGCCCGACCTTAAGTATCAGGGCGAACCGACCCGGCTGCGGATCGGCGATCACAACACCATCCGCGAAGGGGTCACCATCCATCGCGGTACCGTGCAGGATCGGGAAGAGACGACCCTTGGCGATCACAACCTGCTGATGGCCTATGTGCACATCGGCCATGACAGCGTGATCGGCAATCACTGCATCCTGGTCAACAACACGGCCCTCGCCGGGCACGTGCATGTCGATGACTGGGCGATCCTGTCCGGCTATACCCTGGTGCATCAGTTCTGCCGTATCGGCGCCCACAGCTTTTCCGGCATGGGCACGGCCATCGGCAAGGACGTACCGGCCTATGTCACGGTGTTCGGCAATCCGGCCGAAGCCCGCAGCATGAACTTCGAAGGCATGCGCCGTCGGGGTTTCTCGGCCGAAGCCATCAAGGAATTGCGTCGCGCGTACAAGGTGGTCTACCGCCAGGGCCTGACCGTCGATGACGCCCTGCGCGAGTTGGAGCCGGTGGCTCAGCAGTTTCCCGAAGTGGCGGTGTTCCGCGACTCCATCCTGAGTGCGACGCGTGGCATTACCCGCTGAGTTCTCCCAGCGCCCGCTGCGCGTGGCGTTGGTGGCAGGGGAGGCGTCGGGCGATCTGCTCGGCGCCGGTCTGATGCAGGCGCTGCGTGCGCAGCACCCCAATATCTCCTTCATGGGCGTGGGCGGTCCGCGGATGGAAGCCGAAGGGCTGGTGTCCGAATTTCCCATGGAGCGCCTGGCGGTCATGGGGCTGGTCGAGGTGCTTGGCCGCTTAAAGGAACTCCTGGGGCGGCGCAAGGCGTTGATCAGTCAGCTGCTCGACGCCCGTCCCGATGTGTTCATCGGCATCGACGCCCCGGATTTCGTCCTCGAGATCGAAGCCCAGCTGCATCGCGCCGGCATTCCGGCCGTGCACTACGTCAGCCCCTCGGTCTGGGCCTGGCGGCAGAAGCGGGTGCTGAAGATCCGCGACGGCTGCGACCTGATGCTGACCCTGTTTCCCTTCGAGGCGCGCTTCTACGAAGAACAGCAGGTGCCGGTGCGCTTCGTCGGTCATCCGCTGGCCGATACCATTCCCCTGGACAGCGACCGCCTGGCGGCCCGGCAGGCCCTGGGCTTGCCGGAAGAGGGGCAGATCGTCGCCCTGTTGCCAGGCAGTCGCGGCGGTGAAGTAGGGCGTCTCGGTGCCCTGTTCCTCGACGCTGCCGCCCAGTTGCTGGCGGTGCGTCCTGGTGTGCGCTTCGTCCTCCCCTGTGCCAATGCCGCACGGCGGGCCCAGGTGGAGCAGTTGCTGGAAGGCCGGCCGCCGCTGCCGCTGCTGCTGACCGATGGGCGTTCCCATGAGGTGCTGGCCGCCTGCGATGGCGTGCTGATCGCCTCGGGCACCGCGACCCTGGAGACGCTGCTGTTCAAGCGACCCATGGTGGTGGCCTATCGGGTGGCGCCCCTGACCTATCTGATCCTCAAGCAGCTGGTGAAGAGTCCCTACATCTCGCTGCCCAACCTCCTGGCCGGGCGCAAGCTGGTGCCGGAGCTGATCCAGCACGAGGCGACGCCGGAGCGGCTGGTGGTCGAACTCCTGCCGCTGCTGGAGCAGCCGCAGCAACAGACCGACAGCTTCGCGGCCATCCATCACAGCCTGAGGCGCGATGCCTCGGTCCAGGCGGCCGCTGCCGTGCTGGATCTCCTGCGGCAGCGCAGCTGATGCAGTTGGGACTGGATTTCAATCTGGTCGAGGCGCTGGTCGCCGGGGTGGACGAAGTCGGCCGCGGTCCGCTGTGTGGCGCCGTGGTCACGGCCGCGGTGATCCTCGATCCGGGCAAGCCCATCCTCGGCCTCAACGATTCGAAGAAGCTGTCGCTGACACGTCGCGAAGCCCTGTTCGACGAGATCCAGGAAAAGGCCTTGGCCTGGTGCGTGGCCCGCGCCGAGGTCGCCGAGATCGACCGGCTGAACATCCTGCACGCCACCATGCTGGCCATGCAGCGGGCGGTGGAAGGGCTCCGGGTCCAGCCGCGGCTGGCCCTGATCGATGGCAATCGCTGTCCCAAATTGGCGGTGCCCAGTTCACCGGTGGTGAAGGGCGATAGCCAGATCCCGGCGATCGCCGCGGCGTCCATTCTGGCCAAGGTGACCCGCGACCGCGAAATGCAGGCGCTGGACGCTCTCTATCCGGGCTATGGCCTGGCCGGACACAAGGGCTATCCCACCGCCGAGCACCTGGACGCGCTCAGGCGCCTGGGCCCCACGCCCATCCACCGGCGCTCCTTCGCGCCGGTGCGCGACGCCTGGCACGCCCTCGAGACCCAGGCCTCGACCCAGATCGTCGCGACCTACTGACAGCCGTCGCGGCGGTCTGACCTCGGGTCGACAATCCAGTACAATCTCGCGCCTCATGCATCAAGGGGTCTCTGCCATGTCCGCATCCTTCGTCCATCTGCGTCTCCACACGGAATACTCCCTGGTCGATGGGATCGTGCGGGTGAAGGGGCTGGTCAAGGCTGCCGAAGCCGCCGGAATGCCGGCCGTGGCGGTGACCGACCAAGGCAACCTCTGTTCGCTGGTCAAGTTCTACAAGGCCGCCATGGGCGCCGGGATCAAGCCCATCGCCGGCGCCGATATCTGGCTGGCCGGTCGCGAAGGCGACGCGCCCCTGACCCGCATGACCCTGCTGGTCATGAACGCCAAGGGCTATCGCAACCTGACCGAGCTGCTGTCCCGGGGTTTCCGGGAAGGTCAGCAGGACGGCCAGATCGTCATCCAGCGCGACTGGGTGAAGGAAGCCAATGAAGGTCTGATCGCCCTGTCCGGTTCCAAGGAGGGCGAGATCGGCCTGGCGCTGCTCGAAGGCGATCTGGCCCTGGCCGATCAGTTGTTCGAGGAATGGCAGCAGGTCTTCCAGGAGCGCTTCTATCTGGAGGTGCAGCGCACCGAAAGAGCCGGTGACGAAGAACATCTGCATGCCGCCGTGGCCTTGGCCGATCGCTGCGGTGGCGCGCTGGTGGCGACCAACGACGTGCGCTTTCTCAAGGCCGAGGACTTCGAGGCCCACGAGACCCGCGTCTGCATCGGCGAGGGCCGTCCGCTGGACGATCCCCGGCGCGAGCGCAAGTACAGCGACCAGCAGTACCTGAAGTCGGCGGCCGAGATGGCCGAGCTGTTCAGCGACCTGCCCGAGGCGCTGGAAAACACCGTCGAGATCGCCAAGCGCTGCAACATCGAAATCCAGTTGGGCAAATACTTCCTGCCCAACTTCCCGATTCCCAACGGGATGACCATCAACGACTACCTGCGCCATGTGTCCTTCGAGGGCCTGGAGGAGCGCCTGGCCGTGCTCTGGCCGCGCGAGACCACGCCGAACTACGAGGAAAAGCGCCAGGAGTACGTCGACCGGCTTAACTTCGAGCTCGACATCATCATCCAGATGGGCTTCCCCGGTTACTTCCTCATCGTGATGGACTTCATCAAGTGGGCGAAGAACAACGGCGTACCGGTCGGTCCCGGCCGGGGCTCGGGTGCCGGCTCCCTGGTCGCCTATGTGCTCAAGATCACCGACCTGGATCCGCTGGCCTACGACCTGCTGTTCGAGCGCTTCCTGAACCCCGAGCGGATCTCCATGCCCGACTTCGACGTCGACTTCTGCATGGACGGTCGTGACCGGGTGATCGAATACGTGGCCGACCTCTATGGTCGCGAGGCGGTGAGCCAGATCATCACCTTCGGCACCATGGCCGCCAAGGCGGTGGTGCGCGACGTGGCGCGGGTGCAGGGCAAGTCCTATGGCCTGGCCGACCGTCTGTCGAAGATGATCCCCTTCGAAGTGGGCATGACCCTGCAGAAGGCCTATGAGCAGGAGGAGCCGCTGCGCGATTTCCTGGCGACCGACGAGGACGCCAAGGAAATCTGGGACATGGCCTTGAAGCTGGAAGGCATCACCCGCGGCACCGGCAAGCACGCCGGGGGCGTGGTGATCGCGCCGACCAAGCTGACCGACTTCTCGCCCATCGCCTGCGACGAAGATGGCAACGGCCTGGTGACCCAGTTCGACAAGGACGACGTCGAGCAGGCCGGTCTGGTCAAGTTCGACTTCCTTGGTCTGCGCACCCTGACCATCATCAAGTGGGCGCTGGAGACCATCAACCGCACGGAAGTGGAGGAGGGGCGCGAGCCGCTCAACATCGACTTCATCCCGCTGGACGACAAGCCGACCTACGCCCTGCTGCAGAAGGCCGAGACCACCGCCGTCTTCCAGCTGGAATCCCGCGGCATGAAGGAGCTGATCAAGAAGCTCAAGCCGGACTGCCTGGAAGACCTCATCGCCCTGGTGGCGCTGTTCCGCCCGGGTCCGCTGCAGTCGGGCATGGTGGACGACTTCATCAACCGCAAGCACGGCCGCGCCGAGCTGGCCTATCCGCATCCGGACTACCAGTACGAAGGCCTGCAGCCGGTGCTGGCGCCCACCTATGGCATCATCCTCTACCAGGAACAGGTGATGCAGATCGCCCAGGTCATGGGCGGCTACACCCTGGGTCAGGCGGACATGCTGCGCCGCGCCATGGGCAAGAAGAAGCCCGAGGAGATGGCCAAGCAGCGCGGCGGCTTCATCGAGGGCTGCGCCAATAACGGCATTGATGGCGAGCTGGCGGGCAACATCTTCGACCTGGTGGAGAAATTCGCCGGTTACGGCTTCAACAAGTCGCACTCGGCCGCCTACGGCCTGGTTTCCTACCAGACCGCCTGGTTGAAGACTCACTATCCGGCGCCCTTCATGGCCGCGGTGCTGTCGGCGGATATGCATAACACCGACAAGGTGGTGATCCTCATCGAGGAATGCCGCCACATGAAACTGCGCATCGACACGCCGGACGTGAACATCTCCGAGTTCAAGTTCACCGTGAACGAGGGCGGGCGCATCGTCTATGGCCTGGGCGCCATCAAGGGCGTGGGCGAGGGCCCGGTGGAGGCCATCGTCGAGGCGCGTGCCGAGGGGCCTTTCAAGGATCTCTTCGACTTCTGCGCGCGGGTGGATCTCAAGCGCATCAACAAACGCACCCTGGAAGCCCTGATTCGCTCCGGTGCCCTGGACCGCCTGGGGCCGCATTACCACGACGAACTCAAGGCCTATCAGGCGACCATCGACCAGAATCGCGCCGTGCTGCTGGCGGCCATGGAAGAGGCCATCGCCTCGGCCGAGCAGACCGCGCGCAGTCACAACAGTGGTCACGTGGATCTCTTCGGTGGCGTCTTCGCCGAACCCGAGGCCGACGTCTATGCCAACCACCGTCGCGCCCGGGAGCTCAATCTCAAGGAGCGCCTGCGCGGGGAAAAGGAGACCCTGGGGCTGTACCTGACCGGTCACCCCATCGAGGAATACGAAGGCGAGGTGCGCCGGCTGGCGCGCCAGCGCATCGTCGACCTCAAGCCGTCGCGGGAAACCCAGACCGTGGCCGGGTTGATCGTCAACCTGCGGGTGATGAAGAACAAGCGCGGCGACAAGATGGGCTTCGTCACCCTGGACGATCGCTCCGGGCGCATCGAGGCCTCGCTGTTCGCCGAAGCCTTCAACGCCGCCCAGGCGCTGCTGCAGACCGATGCCCTGGTGATCGTCGAGGGCGAGGTCAGCCAGGACGATTTCTCCGGTGGTCTGCGCCTGCGCGCCAAGCGGGTGCTGGGCCTGGAAGAGGCCCGTACCGCCCTGGCGGAGAGCCTCAGGATCGCCGTGCGCAGCGAGGCGCTGGCCGGTGATCGGCTGCGCTGGCTGGGCGAGTTGTGCGGTCGCCATCGCGGCGCCTGCCCGGTCACCATCGACTACCAGGGGCCCACCGCGCGGGCGTTGCTGCAGTTCGGCGAGAACTACCGGATCGACCCGGCCGATGGCCTGATTCAAACCCTGCGTGACCAGTTCGGCAGGGAGAACGTCTTTCTCAACTATCGTTAAGTCCGAGCGCCTCGTGCGCTCCGTCCCAACCCTCGCCAGCGGCGGGTGCCGGTGACGTGGCAGGAGTCTCGACCTGCCTCGTCCGATCCCTTAAGGTAGGCGCCCCGGCCCCTGGCTCTAGATTGTAATAACGGATGCCCATGAACCCGAACTATCTCGATTTCGAACAGCCCATCGCCGATCTCCAGGCCAAGATCGAAGAACTTCGACTGGTCGGTAACGACAATGCGCTGAACATCAGTGACGAGATCGCCCGGTTGCAGGAGAAGAGTCAGGCGCTCACCAAGAGCATCTTCAGCGACCTGTCCAGCTGGCAGGTGGCCCGTCTGGCCCGGCATCCGCTGCGTCCCTATACCCTCGACTACATCAACTACCTGTTCAGCGATTTCGAAGAGCTGCACGGCGATCGTCACTTCGCCGACGATCCGGCCATCGTCGGGGGCATCGCCCGCCTGGAAGGTCGTCCGGTGATGATCATCGGTCACCAGAAGGGTCGTGAAGTCCGCGAGAAGGTCCGCCGCAACTTCGGCATGCCGCGTCCGGAAGGCTATCGCAAGGCCTGTCGCTTGATGGAAATGGCCGAGCGCTTCAAGATGCCGATCCTGACCTTCATCGACACTCCCGGTGCCTACCCGGGCATCGACGCCGAAGAGCGTGGCCAGAGCGAGGCCATCGCCTGGAACCTGCGCGTCATGGCGCGGCTGAAGACCCCCATCATCGCCACCGTGATCGGCGAGGGTGGTTCCGGTGGCGCCCTGGCCATCGGCGTCTGCGACCAGCTCAACATGCTGCAGCACTCCACCTATTCGGTGATCTCGCCGGAAGGTTGCGCCTCCATCCTGTGGAAGACCGCCGAGAAGGCCCCCGATGCCGCCGAGGCCATGGGCATCACCGCCGAGCGGCTGAAGAGCCTGAACATCGTCGATCAGGTGATCGACGAGCCCCTGGGTGGCGCGCACCGCGATCCCCAGGCCATGGCCAACAGCCTGCGCACTGCGTTGCTGGAGCAGCTGGACGAGCTCAAGGGCTACGATATGCCGGCGCTGCTGGAGCGTCGCTACGAGCGCCTGATGAGCTACGGCATCGCCTGATTCCGCTCTCATGAGTCTGCTGGATCGGCTGCACGCCCGCCTGGAGCGGCAGCCGCTCACCCGTCACTGGCGGGTGGGCTTCTCCGGCGGACTCGACTCCACCGTTCTCCTATACCTCTTCGCGCGGCTGCGCGAACATGGCCTGCCGGGCGATCTGCAGGCGGTGCATGTGCATCATGGCCTGCAAGCCGCGGCGGATGCCTGGGTCGAGCACTGCACCCAGGTCTGCCAGAAGTTGGCTGTCCCTCTCGATACCCTGCACGTCCATGCCGATGGCGCGGCCAGTCTCGAACGGGCTGCGCGCGAGGCGCGCTATGCGGCCTTTGCCCAGGTGCTGCCCCAGGATGGCTGCCTGGTGCTGGGGCAGCATCGCGACGATCAGCTGGAAACCCTGCTGCAGCGGCTGGTACGGGGCGCGGGTGTGAAGGGGCTGGCCGGCATGCCCGAAACCCGTTCGCTGGTTGCCGGTCGCCTCTGGCGGCCCCTGCTGGACGAGCCGCGTAGTGCGCTGCTGGCCTATGCCGAAGCCGAAGGGCTGGACTGGATCGAAGACCCCAGCAACGCCGATACCCGACTGGATCGCAACTATCTGCGGCACGAGGTGCTGCCACGGCTACGCGACCGCTGGCCGGGCGTCGATCAGGTCATGGCGCGCGGTGCCCGGCATCTGGCCGAAGCCGACGAATTGCTCGGCGAGCTGGCCGATCTGGATCTGCAGCGGGCCCGGTGTGTCGATCACGGGTTCGCCTGGATTCCCTTGCCCAATCTGGCCCTGGCGCCTTTGCAAGCCTTGAGCGAGGCGCGCCAACGCAATGCCTTGCGCGCTTGGCTGGATCCGCTGACGCGCCAGCCCGACAGCGCCCACTGGGCTGGTTGGCAGGCAGTGTGCGAGGCGGGCGCGGCGAGCGATCCCCTCTGGCGTCTCGAAGGCGGCCAGGTGCGCCGGGGGGCAGGGCGGATCTGGTGGGTGCCCGACGCCTGGCAGGTCGCGCCGCAATCCCTGGCCATCACCGGACAGGAAACCAGCCTAAAGCTGGCCGGCAATGGCCGCTTGAACTTCCTCGAACAGGCCGCCGAATCCGGCTGGCGGATCGGCTATCGCCAGGGGGGCGAGCGGTTGTTCGTACCAGGTCGCGGCTCGCGCGAGCTCAAGCGCCTGTTCAACGAGCAGGGGGTGCCGCCGTTCCTGCGCGGCCGATTGCCGCTGCTCTGGCGCGGCGACGAACTGCTGGCGGTGGCCAACCTGCCCGGTCTGGATGGCCTGCCGGGGGGGGGGCGGCTTGAGTGGCAGCCCGCAGACGGCATGGGCGGGTTTGAGCTGGGATGACCTTTAGGCTAGACTACGCTCCCGTCTTATATCGCATTTTCCGCTCGCCCCGAGTGGACGGTGTGCATTGGTCCGGCGCCAGGCCGACCGCTCTCGCTTTCATCGGCGGCTCTCCGCCTCAACGCAGATTCTAGGAATTTTCATGACGCGCTTTATTTTCGTCACGGGCGGTGTTGTTTCTTCTTTGGGGAAAGGCATCGCCTCGGCCTCCCTGGGCGCCATTCTGGAAGCGAGAGGGCTGAAGGTCACCATGCTCAAGCTGGATCCCTACATCAACGTGGATCCCGGCACCATGAGCCCCTTCCAGCACGGCGAGGTGTTCGTCACCCATGACGGCGCCGAGACCGACCTGGATCTGGGTCACTACGAGCGATTCATCCGCACCACGGTGACCCAGAACAACAACTTCACCACCGGGCGCATCTACATGGACGTGCTGCGCAAGGAGCGCCGCGGCGATTACCTGGGCGCCACCGTGCAGGTGATTCCGCACATCACCGACGAGATCAAGCGGCGCATCATCAAGGGCGCCGGCGATGCCGACGTGGCCCTGGTGGAGATCGGCGGTACCGTCGGCGACATCGAGTCGCAGCCCTTCCTCGAGGCCATCCGCCAGTTGCGGGTGGAGATCGGGGCGCGCCGCGCCATGCTGATGCACCTGACCCTGGTGCCCTATATCGCCACCGCCGGCGAGACCAAGACCAAGCCGACCCAGCATTCGGTCAAGGAGCTGCGCTCCATCGGCCTGCAGCCCGATGTGCTGATCTGCCGTTCCGACCACACCGTCGACAGCTCCTCGCGTCGCAAGATCGCGCTCTTCACCAACGTCGAAGAGCGCGCGGTCATCTCCCTGGAAGACGTCGACACCATCTACCGCATTCCCTCCGTGCTGCACGCCCAGGGCCTGGACGAGTTCGTCGTCGAGCGCTTCGGACTGGAGTGCAAGCCGGCCGATCTGTCCGAGTGGGATCGCGTGGTGGACGCCAAGCTCAACCCCGCGCAGGAAGTCACTATCGCCATGGTCGGCAAGTACATGGAACTGCTCGACGCCTACAAGTCGCTGATCGAGGCCATGACCCACGCCGGCATCCAGAGCCGCACCAAGGTCAACCTGCGCTATATCGATTCCGAGCACATCGAGCAGCAGGGCACCCATCTGCTCAAGGGCGTGGACGCCATCCTGGTTCCCGGCGGCTTCGGCCTGCGCGGCGTGGAAGGCAAGATCGCCACCGTGCAGTACGCTCGCGAGAACAAGATTCCCTACCTGGGCATCTGCCTGGGCATGCAAGTGGCGGTCATCGAATTCGCCCGTAACGTGCTGGGCTGGAAAGACGCCAACTCCACCGAATTCGACAAGGCCAGCGGGCACCCGGTGGTCGGTCTGATCACCGAGTGGCAGGACGCCACTGGCGCCACCGAGATCCGCACCGAAGGCTCCGACTTGGGTGGCACCATGCGCCTGGGCGCCCAGGAGTGCCAGCTGAGCGAAGGCACCCTGGTGCACGACTGCTACGGCCAGGACGTCATCGTCGAGCGTCATCGTCACCGCTACGAGGTCAACAACAACCTGCTGCCGCAGATCCAGGCCGCCGGCCTGAAGATCTCCGGTCGCTCGGGCGACGGCGCCCTGGTGGAGGTGGTGGAAGCCCCGGACCATCCCTGGTTCGTCGCCTGCCAGTTCCACCCGGAGTTCACCTCCACCCCGCGTGACGGCCATCCGCTGTTCAGCGGCTTCGTCAACGCCGCCCTGCGTTACGCCAAGAAGGATTGAGCATGACCGTGCAGAAGATCGTCCGCGTCGGCAACATCGAGATCGCCAACGACAAGCCCTTCGTGCTGTTCGGCGGCATGAACGTGCTGGAATCCCGTGATCTGGCCATGCAGGTCTGCGAGCAATACGTCAAGGTGACCGAGAAGCTGGGCATCCCCTATGTCTTCAAGGCCAGTTTCGACAAGGCCAACCGTTCCTCGGTGACCAGCTATCGCGGCCCGGGCATGGAAGCCGGCCTGCGCATCTTCGAAGAGCTCAAGGCCACCTTCGGCATGCCGGTGATCACCGACGTCCACGAGCCCTACCAGGCGGCTCCGGTGGCGGCGGTGTGCGACATCATCCAGCTGCCGGCCTTCCTCTCGCGACAGACCGACCTGGTGGTGGCCATGGCCAAGACCGACGCCGTGATCAATATCAAGAAGGCGCAGTTCCTTGCGCCCCAGGAGATGAAGCACATCCTCGCCAAGTGCGAAGAAGCCGGTAACGACCAGCTGATCCTCTGCGAGCGTGGTTCCTCCTTCGGCTACAACAACCTGGTGGTCGACATGCTCGGCTTCGGCATCATGAAGAGCTTCGGCTACCCGGTGTTCTTCGACGTGACCCACGCCCTGCAGATGCCGGGCGGGCGTGCCGATTCCGCCGGTGGCCGCCGCGCCCAGGTCACCGACCTGGCCAAGGCCGGCATGAGCCAGGGCCTGGCCGGTCTGTTCCTCGAAGCCCATCCGGATCCCGAACATGCCAAGTGCGACGGCCCCTGTGCCTTGCGCCTGGACAAGCTGGAGCCCTTCCTGGCCCAGCTCAAGGCGCTGGACGAGCTGGTGAAGTCGTTCACGCCGATCGAAACTGCCTGAGCGGCGGCTGAACCAAAAGGCTCGCGGGTAGCCGAAGGCTGATCCGTCAATGACCGGTAACATGGAGATCGATACAAAAATGGCTAACATCGTCGACATCAAGGGACGTGAAGTCCTGGATTCCCGCGGCAACCCCACCGTTGAAGCGGACGTGATCCTGGACAACGGTATCGTCGGTCGCGCCACCGCGCCGTCCGGCGCGTCCACCGGTTCGCGCGAGGCACTGGAGCTGCGCGACGGCGACAAGAGCCGCTACCTGGGCAAGGGCGTGCTGAAGGCCGTGGGTAACATCAACGGCCCGATCCGTGACCTGCTGCTGGGCAAGGATCCGAGCGACCAGAAGGCGCTGGATCGTGCCATGATCGAGCTGGATGGCACCGACAACAAGGCCAAGCTGGGCGCCAACGCCATCCTGGCCGTGTCCCTGGCCGCCGCCAAGGCCGCCGCCGAAGACCAGGACCTGCCGCTCTACGCCCACATCGCCAACTTGAACGGCACCCCCGGTCAGTACTCCATGCCGGTACCGATGATGAACATCATCAACGGCGGCGAGCATGCCGACAACAACGTCGACATCCAGGAATTCATGGTCCAGCCGGTCGGCGCCAAGAGCTTCGCCGACGCCCTGCGCGTAGGCGCTGAGATCTTCCATCACCTCAAGGCCGTGCTCAAGGCCCGTGGCCTGAGCACTTCCGTGGGTGACGAAGGCGGCTTCGCGCCCAACCTGGCCTCCAACGCCGACGCCCTGGCCGCCATCGCCGAAGCGGTGAAGAACGCCGGCTACGAGCTGGGCACCGACGTGACCCTGGCCCTGGACTGCGCCTCCAGCGAGTTCTACAAGGACGGCCAGTACGACCTGTCCGGCGAGGGCAAGGCCTTCGACGCCAACGGTTTCGCCGACTACCTGGCCGGGCTGACCGAGCAGTTCCCGATCATCTCCATAGAAGACGGCATGGACGAGTCCGACTGGGCCGGTTGGAAGGCCCTGACCGACAAGATCGGCAGCAAGGTGCAGCTGGTGGGCGACGACCTGTTCGTCACCAACACCAAGATCCTCAAGGAAGGCATTGAGAAGGGCATCGGTAACTCGATCCTGATCAAGTTCAACCAGATCGGCTCCCTGACCGAGACCCTGGAAGCCATCCAGATGGCCAAGGCCGCCGGCTACACCGCGGTGATCTCCCACCGCAGCGGCGAGACCGAAGATTCCACCATCGCTGACCTGGCCGTGGGCACCGCCGCCGGTCAGATCAAGACCGGTTCGCTGTGCCGTTCCGATCGCGTCTCCAAGTACAACCAGCTGCTGCGCATCGAAGAGCAGCTGGGTGCCAAGGCGCCTTACCGCGGTCGTGCCGAATTCCGCAGCTAAGCGCTGTGTGACCGGGAGGCGATGATCTAGGTCGTCTTCTCCCACCACGTCCGACGGACCACAGGATAGATGCCCAGTTTACAAGCGTAGAGCTGGGCTTCTATCCTGTTTTCGTCTCTGCCGCCGTCCTTGCGGCATCCGCCGTCCGCGAATCCGTTACCTCCCATGCGAAGTCCCTACTGGCTGTTCCCCTTCCTGCTCCTGCTGCTCGGCGGTCTCCAGTATCGCCTGTGGGTCGGTGATGGCAGCTTCGCCCAGGTGCGCGAACTCAAGCAGCAGATCGCCGACCAGAATGGCGAGAACAAGCGCCTGCTGGAGCGCAACGAGATCCTCGAAGCCGAGGTCGTCGAGCTCAAGAAAGGCATGGAGACCGTCGAGGAGCGTGCCCGCCACGAACTCGGCATGGTCAAACAAGGCGAAACCCTCTTCCTGCAATCCAAATAATGTCCCTTCTGCCTTCCTTCTGGGCGGTCATTCCCGCCGCGGGTGTGGGCGCGCGGATGCGTGCCGACCGCCCCAAGCAATACCTCGACCTCTGTGGCCGCAGCCTGCTGGAGCGCACCCTCGACTGTTTCCTCGGCCACCCGCGTCTGCGCGGCCTGGCGGTGAGCCTGGCCCCGGAAGATCCCTGGTGGCCGACCCTGGCGTGCGCCCGCGATGCCCGCATCCTGCGCGCACCGGGCGGCCGCGAGCGCGCCGACTCGGTACTGGGCGGCCTGCTGCTGCTAGCCGAGCAGGGCGCCACCGATGGCGACTGGGTGCTGGTGCATGACGCGGCGCGGCCCAATCTGCGACGTGATGACCTGGATCGGTTGCTGGCCGAACTGGCCCAGGACCCGGTGGGTGGCCTCCTGGGCGTGCCGGCGCGGGACACCCTCAAGCGCGTCGGGCGCGATGGTCGGGTGAGCGAAACCGTGGATCGCAGCCAGGTGTGGCTGGCCTATACGCCGCAGATGTTTCGCCTCGGTGCCCTGCGTGACGCCCTGAGCGCCGGTCTGGCGGCGGGCGCTGCCATCACCGATGAGGCCTCGGCCATGGAATGGGCGGGCCATGCGCCACGCCTGGTGGAAGGCCGGGTGGACAACATCAAGGTCACCACCCCCGAAGACCTGCAGCGGCTGCAAGTGGTCTTCGCCGAGGCCTAGGACTCACGTCAGCAGCACTCCTTTGCTGAAAAGACTCGCTCGCTGCGCTCAGCCCGCTGGGTGGCGAGCGCCTGGGCGCGGCGTGCCCAGGCCCTGCTTGAGGTGTTCCACCAGCAGGCGAATCTTCGGTGAGAGAAAGCGCCGCTGCGGATAGAGGGCC
The DNA here is from genome assembly GCF_036884265.1 of Pseudomonas benzopyrenica. Lineage (NCBI taxonomy): Bacteria > Pseudomonadati > Pseudomonadota > Gammaproteobacteria > Pseudomonadales > Pseudomonadaceae > Pseudomonas > Pseudomonas benzopyrenica. The sequence goes on from NZ_CP145723.1 coordinate 1,371,535, forward strand.
CAGACCGCGCTGTTGGGCGGTTGGCGGTTGTCCAGTAGGGCACGCAGTTCGCCCCGGGCCAAATGCGGCAGCACATAGTAGTCCGGCAGCTGGCACAAGCCGAAGCCGCGCAGCGCGGCGTCCAATACCGCCTGGCCGCTGTTGCAGCGCCAGGAGCCTTGGACCCGGTGCAGCACCTCGCGCTCGTTTTCGCGAAAGCTCCAGATGTCGCTGGTGCCGACCAGGCAGCGATGGCGAGCGAGTTCCGACAGGGTGTGAGGCGCGCCGAAGCGCTCCAGATAGCTGGGTGCGGCGCACAGATAGAGCTCCCGCGGCGCCAGCCGGGTCGCCACCAGGCGGGAATCGGCCAGACGGCCCAGGCGGATGGCCAGGTCGTAGCCTTCGTGCAAGAGGTCGACGGTGCGATTGGTCAGGTCCAGCTCCAGACTCACCTCGGGATGGCGGGCGAGGAAGTCGTTGACCAGGGGCACGACGAAACGCTCGCCATAGGTCACGGCGCAGGTCATGCGGATCAGTCCCTTGGGCTGGCTGGAGAGGTCGCTGACCTCGCGCAGGGCTTCGTCGCGCGCCTCCTGCAGACGGCGGCAGTGCTGCAGGAAGGTGTGGCCGGCTTCGGTGAGGGCCACGCTGCGGGTGCTGCGATAGAGCAGCCGCGCCTGCAGGCGTTCTTCCAGGCGGGCGACCTGACGGCTGACATGGGAAGTCGAGGTGCCGAGACGATCGGCGGCCTGGCCGAAGTGCAGGGTGCTCGCCACGGCGACGAATTCGTCGATGCCTTCCCAGCCCATGATTGTTTCCCTATGGCAAAAATGAATTCCAGTATGCCCGATTGTTCCAGGATTTCTGGCGTCTAAACTGGTCACCTCGTTTTTTCGTCCCTCTGGAGTCGACCATGATCAAGTCCCGCGCCGCCGTAGCCTTCGCGCCCAATGAGCCTCTGAAGATCGTCGAAGTGGACGTCGAGCCGCCCAAGGCCGGTGAGGTGCTGATCCGCATCGTCGCCACCGGCGTCTGCCACACCGATGCCTACACCCTGTCCGGCCAGGATTCCGAGGGCGTCTTTCCCTGCATCCTCGGTCACGAGGGCGGTGGCATCGTCGAAGCGGTGGGCGAGGGCGTGACCTCGGTCGCCGTCGGCGATCACGTCATCCCGCTGTATACCGCCGAATGCGGCCAGTGCAAATTCTGCAAATCCGGCAAGACCAACCTGTGCAGCTCGGTGCGCGCGACCCAGGGCAAGGGCCTGATGCCCGATGGCACCACCCGCTTCTCCTACAATGGCGAGCCGATCTATCACTACATGGGCTGCTCGACCTTCTCCGAGTACACGGTGCTGCCGGAAGTCTCGGTGGCCAAGATCCCCGCCGAGGCGCCCCTGGAAAAGGTCTGCCTGCTGGGCTGTGGCGTCACCACCGGCATCGGCGCCGTGCTCAACACCGCCAAGGTGGAAGAGGGCGCGACCGTGGCCGTCTTCGGCCTGGGCGGCATCGGTCTGGCGGCTATCATCGGCGCCAAGATGGCCAAGGCCAGTCGCATCATCGCCATCGACATCAATCCGTCCAAGTTCGACATCGCCCGCGAGCTGGGCGCCACCGACTTCGTCAATCCCAAGGATCACCAGAAGCCGATTCAGGAGGTCATCGTCGAGCTGACCGATGGCGGCGTCGACTACAGTTTCGAGTGCGTCGGCAACGTCAACCTGATGCGGGCGGCGCTGGAGTGCTGCCACAAGGGCTGGGGCGAGTCGGTGATCATCGGCGTGGCCGGTGCTGGCCAGGAGATCAGCACCCGGCCGTTCCAGCTGGTGACCGGCCGCGTCTGGCGCGGCAGCGCCTTCGGTGGCGTCAAGGGCCGCAGCGAGCTGCCCGGCTACGTGCGCAAGGCCCAGAGCGGCGAGATTCCGCTGGACACCTTCATCACCCACACCATGGGCCTGGAGCAGATCAACGAGGCCTTCGAGCTGATGCACGAAGGCAAGAGCATCCGCACCGTCGTCCACTACTGATCGCCGAGAGGGCGCCCACGGGCGCCTTCTTTCCGAGGGAGATGACCATGAGTCTCGAACTGCTCTCCAGCAACAAGAGTTTCGGCGGCTGGCACAAGCGCTATCGCCACCGCGCCCGCAGTCTCGACTGCGACATGACCTTTGCCGTCTATCTGCCGCCCCAGGCGGAAGCCCGCAGCGATCTGCCGGTACTCTACTGGCTGTCGGGCCTGACCTGTACCGACGAGAATTTCATGCAGAAGGCCGGTGCCCAGCGCTTGGCCGCCGAGCTGGGCCTGGTGCTGGTGGCGCCGGACACCAGTCCGCGCGGCGAGGGCGTGCCGGACGACCCCGACAAGGCCTGGGACTTCGGCCTGGGTGCCGGCTTCTACATCAACGCCACCCAGCAGCCCTGGGCCCGGCACTACCGCATGCACGACTATGTGGTCGAGGAACTGCCGGCGTTGATCGAAGCCAACTTTCCGGTCTCCGATCGCCGCGGCGTCAGCGGTCATTCCATGGGTGGCCACGGGGCCCTGATCTGCGCCCTGCGCCATCCGGGTCGCTATCGTTCGGTGTCGGCCTTCTCGCCCATCGTCAATCCGCTGGATTGCCCCTGGGGGCACAAGGCTTTCTCGAACTATCTGGGCGAAGACCGCAGTACCTGGGCGGAATGGGATGCCTGTGCGCTGCTGGCCAAGGCCGAGGAGCGGCTGCCGCTGCTGGTCGACCAGGGCGAACAGGACAGCTTCCTCACCGAACAGCTCAAGCCCCAGGCGCTGCAGCGGGCGGCGGAAGCCGCGGGTCATCCGCTGGAACTGCGGCTGCAACCCGGCTATGACCACAGCTATTTCTTCGTCGCCAGCTTCATCGACGACCATCTGCGGCATCACGCGGCGGCCCTGTCGACCCCCTGAGGGCGACGGCAGCTGTCCACAGCCGGTAGAATCGACGCCCTGTCATTTTCCAGGGCGTCTCTCTTCATGCGCATAGGTCACGGTTTCGACGTTCACGCCTTCGGCGAGGGCGATTTCATCACCCTCGGTGGCATTCGCATTCCCCACCACAATGGCCTGGTCGCGCACTCCGACGGCGACGTGCTGTTGCACGCCCTGGCCGACGCCCTGTTGGGCGCGGCCGCCCTGGGCGACATCGGCAAGCATTTCCCCGATACCGATCCGCGCTTCAAGGGCGCCGACAGCCGGGTGCTTCTGCGTCATGTGGTCGGCCTGGTGCGCGAGCAGGGCTGGCAGGTCGGCAACGTCGACGGCACCATCGCAGCCCAGGCACCGAAGATGGCGCCGCACATCGAGGCCATGCGCCAGGCCATCGCCGAGGACCTGCAGGTCGAACTGGGCCAGGTCAACGTCAAGGCCACCACCACCGAGCGTCTGGGGTTCGTCGGGCGCGAAGAGGGCATCGCCGTGCACGCCGTGGCGCTGTTGCTGCCGCTATGACCGAAGACCAGCTGCTCGGGCCGCGCGCCCATGGCGACCCCTGTGGCCAGGCGATCCTCAAGGCCAGCGCCGAGGACTTCCAGGTGGACGAGGTACTGGACATCCCGCTGAGCGGTGATGGCGAGCACCTCTGGCTATGGGTCGAGAAGCGTGGCCTCAACACTGAGGAGGCCGTGCGCCGCCTCGCCCGTGCCGCTGGCGTGCCCCAGCGGGCGATCAGCTACGCCGGTCTCAAGGATCGCCAGGCGCTGACCCGCCAGTGGTTCAGTCTGCACCTGCCCGGCAAGGCCGATCCGGACCTCGCGGCCGCCTGCGACGAGACGCTGGTGATCCTCCAGCAGGGACGGCACCGACGCAAGCTGCAACGCGGCGCCCATGCCGCCAATGGCTTCCGTCTGCGCCTGACCGGGCTCAAGGCCGATGCCGCGGCGCTGGAGGCGCGGCTGCAGGCCATCGCCGCCGAGGGCGTACCCAACTATTTCGGTCCGCAGCGTTTCGGCCATGAGGGCGGCAATCTGGCCGACGCTCAAGCGTGCGCCCGCGACCAGCGCCTGCCCGAGCAACGCAACCGGCGTTCGCGAACCCTGTCCGCCGCGCGCAGCTGGCTGTTCAATCAGGTGCTGGCCGGTCGTGTCGCCGATGGCTCGTGGCAGCGGGCGCAGGAGGGCGATCTGCTGGCCTTCACCGACAGCCGCAGCCACTTTCCAGCGACCACCGCCGATCTAGAGGATCCGCGCCTGGCGGCGCTCGATCTGCACCCCACCGGCCCCCTGTGGGGCGCCGGCGAGTCGCCGGTGCAGGGGCCGGCCGCTGCCCTGGAACAGGCGGTGGCGAAGGCCGCCGGAGAGCTGCCCGCCTGGCTGGCCGGTGCCGGCCTCTCGCATGAACGGCGCATCCTGCGCCTCCCCATCGGCGGCCTGACGTGGCATTATCCCGCTCCTGACATTCTGCAACTCGAATTCGTCCTGCCGGCCGGCTGTTTCGCCACCGCAGTGGTTCGCGAGCTGGTAACGCTTGGCGAGGCAGGGCAGACGGAACATCCATGCGACTTCTGATCGCCAACGACGATGGGGTGCTGGCCCCCGGTATCGCCGCGCTGCATGCCGCGCTCTCCGCTCGTGCGGACTACGAGTGCCAGGTAGTCGCGCCGCTCTATGACATGAGCGGCGTGAGCAGTGCCCTGACACTGGACCGCCCCCTGCATCCGCAGCGCCTGCCCAATGGCTTCCTGGGCGTCAACGGCACGCCTACCGATTGCGTTCACCTCGGCCTCAACGGCCTGCTGGACGAGACGCCGGACATGGTGGTGGCCGGTATCAACCTGGGTGCCAACCTGGGCGACGACGTTCTCTATTCCGGCACCGTCGCCGCGGCCATGGAAGGGCGTTTCCTCGATCGTCCTGCCCTGGCCTTTTCGCTGGTCTCGCGCAGCCCCGACAACATGGCGGTGGCGGCCGAGATCGCGACCCGCATTGTCGCCCTGCACGAGCGCTTCGACCTGCCGCCGCGCACCGTGCTCAACGTCAACATCCCGGATCTGCCGCTTGAGCAGATCAAGGGCCTGCAGCTGACCCGTCTGGGGCACCGTGCCCAGGCCAAGCCGCCGGTGCGCGAGATCAATCCGCGCGGCAAGGCCGGCTACTGGATCTCGGTCTCCGGCGATGCCGTGGATGGCGGACCAGGTACCGATTTCCATGCCGTGCTGGAAGGCTATGTGTCGGTGACGCCGCTGCAGTTCGATCGCACCTTCCGCGAGGGTTTCGCCGGCCTGTCGGCCCTGACGGAGCTGCTGACATGACTCAGGGGCAAGAGCATATGCAAAGACACGGCATCGGCATGACCTCCCAGCGCACCCGGGAGCGGCTCATCCAGCGCCTCTACGAAGAGGGGCTGTCCAACGCCCAGGTGCTGGAGGTGATCCGCCGTACGCCGCGTCATCTGTTCGTCGACGAGGCCCTGGCCCATCGCGCCTACGAAGACACGGCGCTGCCCATCGGCCACAACCAGACCATCTCCCAGCCCTTCATGGTGGCGCGCATGACCGAGCTCCTGCTCGCCGGCGGGCCGCTGGACAAGGTCATGGAGATCGGTACCGGCTCCGGCTACCAGACCGCCATCCTGGCGCAGACAGTGGAGCGGGTGTTTTCCGTGGAGCGGATCCAGTCGCTGCAGGACCGGGCCAAGGAGCGGCTGCTCGAACTCAACCTGCGCAACGTGGTGTTCCGCTGGGGCGATGGCTGGGAGGGCTGGCCGGCGCTGGCGCCCTACAATGGCATCATCGTCACCGCGGCCGCGCGGGAAGTCCCCCAGGCGCTGCTCGACCAGCTGGCACCCGGCGGTCGCCTGGTGATCCCGGTGGGCGTCGACGAGGAGCAGAAGCTCCTGCTGATCGTGCGCGAAGACGACGGCTTCGTCCGCCACGAACTCAACGCCGTCCGTTTCGTGCCCCTGCTCAACGGACCTCTGGCCCAGTGAGCGATAGGGAACGTTACCCCGGTGCCACGCTCCAAGGCTGCCTGGCGGCTTTGGCCGCTTGAGGCCGGCGGGATGGCCGGACGGTAGATGATCAGACTCTGCGGGAGGAACGGGTGAAGGCCCGAGCGCAAGGATTTCCAGGACGAGGGCGATCAGGCTGGCTAGCGACAGTGCTCGTGGCCCTGCTGCTGACGGGTTGTTCGAGCAACGGTTCGCGAGCGCCGGTTGTCGACCGCGGCGATGGTCGCGGCAGCGTGCCCCAGGTCACTTCCGGGCAATATCGCGTCAAGCGCGGTGACACCCTGTTTTCCATCGCTTCCCGCAACGGCTGGGAATGGCGTGCCCTGGCGGCCCAGAATGGTCTCAGTGCGCCCTATGTCATCCATGTCGGCCAGGTCATTCGTTTCGGCAACGGTTCCAGCGCCAGTGGTTCCAGTCGCATCATCCGTCGACCGGCCACGGTAGCTTCCGCTCCGGCACCGGGCAGTCCGGTGGCCACCCCGGTACCCATCCCGCCGCCCGTCACCTCCAGTCCCACCGCCGCCACCCCGGTGGTGACCCCGAATCTGCCTACGGCGCCACCGCCGACCCCGGTGACGCCAGCCCAGACGCCGACCCGTGACGTCCCCCAATCGGCCTCCGGTTGGGCCTGGCCGACGAAAGGCACCCTGATCAGTCGCTTCTCCGCCAGCAGCAGTCTAAACAAGGGAATAGACATCGCCGGCCAGGAAGGCCAGCCCGTGATGGCCGCCGCCGATGGCACCGTGGTCTATGCCGGAAACGGTCTGCGGGGTTATGGTGAACTGGTTATCGTCAAACACAGCGAAACCTACGTCAGTGCCTACGGTCACAATCGTAGGTTGCTGGTTCGGGAAGGTGAGCGTGTCAAGATAGGGCAGACGATTGCCGAGATGGGGTCGACCGGGACCGACCGGGTCAAGCTTCATTTCGAGATTCGCCGTCAGGGCAAGCCGGTGGATCCTTTGCAGTTTTTGCCCAATCGCTGATTCGCTAGGCGCCGACTCGATCCCGCAGCTCTTTGGGGGCGAGTCATGGCGCATCGGCAACGTATCGATACGCCCTGGCTCGAAGCACAGACGAGCAAGGGTTACTCAAGATGATCCAGAACAAACAAGAAACCGAGTACGATCTCGGCGACGATGTCCTGCTTCTCGATTCCAATCCCTTCGGTGAGGAATCCACCGAATCCGCCATGACCAAGGCGCTCTCCGGGCGCGGTAACCAGGTCTTGCGCGGCGCCAAGCTGGCCGATTATGGCCGAGCACTCGACGCCACTCAGCTCTATCTCAACGAAATCGGCTTCTCGCCACTGCTGTCACCGGCGGAAGAGGTGCATTTCGCGCGTCTCGCGCAGCGCGGTGATCCCGCCGGTCGCAAGCGCATGATCGAAAGCAACCTGCGCCTGGTGGTCAAGATCGCCCGCCGCTACATCAATCGCGGCCTGTCGCTGCTCGATCTGATCGAGGAAGGCAATCTGGGCCTGATTCGCGCCGTGGAGAAATTCGACCCCGAACGGGGCTTCCGCTTCTCCACCTATGCCACCTGGTGGATCCGGCAGACCATCGAACGCGCGATCATGAATCAGACCCGCACCATTCGCCTGCCGATCCACGTGGTCAAGGAACTCAACCTGCATCTGCGCGCGGCACGCGAACTCACCCAGAAGCTCGACCACGAGCCTTCGCCCGAGGAGATCGCCGCGCTGCTGGAAAAACCGGTGGCGGACGTCAAGCGGGTGATGGGCCTGAACGAGCGGATCAGCTCGGTGGACATGGTGCTCGGTCCCGATTCCGACAAGACCCTGCTCGATACCCTGACCGACGATCGCCCCACCGACCCCTGCGAATTGCTGCAGGATTCGGATCTCAACCAGAGCATCGACCAGTGGCTGCTGGAACTGCCGGAAAAGCAGCGCGAAGTGGTGGTACGCCGCTTCGGCCTGCGGGGTCATGAAGCCTGCACCCTGGAAGAGGTAGGACAGGAAATCGGACTGACCCGCGAGCGGGTGCGGCAGATCCAGGTCGAGGCACTCAAGCGGTTGCGCGAGATCTTCGAGCGCAATGGCCTGTCCAGTGATTCGCTGTTCTGACCAGCCCTAGCTGAATATCAGCCAAACGAAGCCCGGATTCATCCGGGCTTTTTTCTGCGTGTTCTTGTAAGCCTCGGCTTACAGGCCGCGTAAGCATGAATCGCTTGAGACTGCCGGAAAGCATCGCTTGATCAGTATGGCCAATCTTCAAGTGATTGCCGCATAACGATTTTTTGTTTCGGGCGGAGCAGCGAAGCGGCCTGAGAGGGCGGCTTGTGGCAGATTGCCATTGCTCGGGAGGAGAGTACTATCGGCTCTGTGTCTGGGACGACACGGATCGGCAGGAAGCGGATCGGGATCACCTCAGGACGAGGTTCACCAGGACGGTGGCAGGATTACAGGGACAGGGACGAAGGGGGCGGAGCGATCCGCCCCCTTTTTTATTGCCTGGAGATTCCAGGCAAGGCCTAGCGTTCGAGCTGGGGGAGCTTGTTGGGCTTGCCGTCCCACTCGGCGGCGTCAGGCAGGGCATCCTTCTTCTCGGTGATGTTCGGCCAGATGTTGGCCAATTCACTGTTGAGTTCGATGAAGGCTTCCTGGCCGGCCGGCACCTCGTCTTCCGAGAAGATCGCCTGGGCCGGGCATTCGGGTTCGCACAGGGCGCAGTCGATGCACTCGTCCGGGTGGATCACCAGGAAGTTGGGGCCTTCGTAGAAGCAGTCCACCGGGCAGACTTCCACGCAGTCGGTATATTTGCATTTGATGCAGTTGTCAGTGACGACGAAGGTCATCTGCTCGTTCTCCTCAGGCTAAGGCGGCGGATTCTAGCAGCATTGCCGGAACCCTCGTATCCGTTAACTCAGATACGCTTTTTCCATTCGTAGATAAGCTCCAGGGCCCGTCTGGGTGTGATGTCGTCCGGCTGCAGGCGTTCCAGTTCCTCGATGAGAGGATGGACGGCGCTGGCGAACAGATCGGCCTGCAAGGGGCGGTCCTTGGAAGGGACACTTATCGGCAGTGGCGTACCCACCTCACCGTTGAAACTGGCCGCTTCCAAGCGGGCGAGATGCTCCCGCGCGCGCAGGATGACGTCTTCCGGTACCCCGGCCAGTTGCGCCACGGCCAGGCCATAGCTCTGGCTGGCCGGGCCCGGCAACACATGGTGCAGGAAGACGATGCGGTCGTTGTGCTCGGTGGCGTTGAGGTGGACGTTGGCCACGCTCGGCTGGCCTTCCGGCAACACGGTCAGCTCGAAGTAGTGGGTGGCGAACAGCGTCCAGGCGCGCAGCCGCGCCAGTTGCTCGGCGGCGGCCCAGGCCAGGGACAGGCCGTCGAAGGTGCTGGTACCGCGACCCACCTCGTCCATCAGCACCAGGCTGTGTTCGCTGGCGTTGTGCAGGATGTTGGCGGTCTCGCTCATCTCCACCATGAAGGTGGAGCGGCCGCCGGCCAGGTCGTCGCTGGAGCCGATGCGGGTGAAGATGCGGTCCACCAGGGACAGTTCGCAACTGGCCGCCGGGACGAAGCTGCCGACATGGGCCAGCAGCACGATCAGCGCGGTCTGGCGCATGTAGGTGGACTTGCCGCCCATGTTCGGACCGGTGATAACCAGCATGCGGGTGTCGTTGTCGAGGGTGACGTCGTTGGCGACGAAGGGGGTTTCCAGCACCTGCTCGACCACCGGGTGGCGACCCTGGCCGATCTTCAGGCAGGGCTCCGCGACGAAGCGCGGCTTGTTGAGGTCCAGGTTGAGGGCGCGCTCGGCGAAGTTGGCCAGGACGTCCAGCTCGGCCAGGGCGGCGGCGCTGTCCTGCAGCGGCGCCAGGTGGCCGATGAGTTCGTCCAGTAGCGCCTCGTAGAGGGCCTTTTCCCGAGCCAGGGCGCGACTCTGGGCCGACAGGGCCTTGTCTTCGAAGGCCTTGAGCTCCGGGGTGATGAAGCGCTCGGCGCCCTTGAGGGTCTGGCGACGGATGTAGTCGGCCGGCGCCGATTCGGCCTGACGGCTGGGGATCTCGATGAAATAGCCGTGGACGCGGTTGTAGCCGACCTTGAGCCCCTGCAGGCCGGTACGGGCCTTTTCCCGGGCCTCCAGGTCCATGAGGAACTGGCCGGCGTTCTCGCTCAGGGTCTGCAGCTCGTCCAGCTCACTGTCGTAGCCACGCTTGATGACGCCGCCGTCGCGGATCACCGCCGGCGGGTTGTCGATGATGGCGCGGGCCAGGGTCGCGGCCAGTTCCGGATAGGTCTGGATGCTCTTGGCCAGATCGAGCAGGTGCGGGGCGATCATCTGCGTCAGCCCGTCCTGCAGCGCCGGCAGCGCGGCCAGGGCGTCTCTCAGGCGGGCGAGGTCGCGCGGGCGGGCGTTGCGCAGGCCGATACGGGCGAGGATGCGCTCCAGGTCGCCGATGTCCTTGAGCTGCGGCTGCAGCGTCTCGAAGCGATAGCCTTCCAGCAGGCAGGTGATGGCGTCCTGACGCGCCTCGATCACCGCGCGATTGCGCAGCGGGCGATTCAGCCAGCGGGTCAGCAGGCGACTGCCCATGGCGGTCTGGCAGCGATCCACCACCGATTGCAGGGTGTTGTCGCGACCACCGGCCAGGTTGACGTCCAGTTCCAGGTTGCGGCGGCTGGCGCCGTCGAGGATGACGGTGTCGTCCAGACGCTCGTGGCGGAGGCTGCGCAGGTGGGGCAGGGCGGTGCGCTGGGTTTCCTTGGCGTAAGCCAGCAGGCAGCCGGCGGCGCCGAGGGCCAGGCCCAGCTTGTCGCAGCCGAAGCCCTTGAGGTCGCCGGTGCCGAATTGCTGGCAGAGGCTCTTGAGCGCCGAGTCGCAATCGAAATCCCAGGGCGCCCGGCGACGCACGCCACGCCGCTTCTCGGCGGGCAGGCCGACGGGCCAGTCGTCTGGGATCAGCAGTTCCGCGGGATTGAGGCGGTCCAGCTCCGCCAGCAGGGTTTCCCAGCCGGCCAGTTCCTGCACGGTGAAGCGGCCGCTGGCGATGTCCAGCACGGCCAGGCCGAACAGGCGCTCGTCGCCCAGCACCGCGGTCAGCAGGTTGTCGCGGCGCTCGTCGAGCAGCGCCTCGTCGCTGACGGTGCCGGGGGTGATGATGCGTACCACCTGGCGTTCCACCGGGCCCTTGCTGGTGGCCGGGTCGCCGATCTGCTCGCAGATCACCACGGATTCGCCGAGCTTGACCAGCTTGGCCAGGTAGCCCTCGGCGGAATGGAAGGGGATGCCGGCCATGGGGATGGACTTGCCGGCCGAGGCGCCCCGGGCGGTCAGGGTGATGTCGAGCAACTTGGCGGCACGCCGGGCATCGTCGTAGAACAGCTCGTAGAAATCGCCCATGCGATAGAACAGCAGCTGTTCGGGGTGCTGATGCTTGATCTTCAGGTACTGCTGCATCATGGGCGTGTGCGCGGAGAGATCGCTCATGCGGGTGTTTCGATCCGGTTGCCTTGGGATAGCCGCGTATTGTCCACCAACTCGTGGCGTTTGTCGGCCCCACTCGGCTCAAGGAAGCGGCATCAGGCCTGCGGCTTTTGTTCGCGGGCGGCCAGCAGCAGATCGATCTGGGTCATGAGCCTTTCCAGGGTGAAGGGCTTGGCCAGCACCTCGACGCCAGGGGCGGGCAGGGGTTCGCCGGGTAGCTCCGCCTCGGCGTAGCCGGTGATCAGCAGGGTCATCAGACCCGGGCGACGCTCCCGGGCCAGGGCGGCGAGCTGGCAGCCGCTCAACCCGCCCGGCAGGCCGACGTCGGCGATCAGCAGATCCAGCGGCGTATCCGATTCCAGCACCTGCAATGCGGTGGCGGCATCGGTCGCCTCCAGGGTGCGGATGCGGTGTTCGCGCAGGGCCTCGTCCACCAGCGTCCGCACCAGGGGTTCGTCGTCCACCACCAGCACCGTCATGCCAGCGGGATAGCGTAACGGCGAGGTACGCATCGTCTCGACCGACGGCGGTGGGATTTCCACCAGGCGTGGCAGATAGAGCGTCACGGTAGTGCCTCGGCCCGGAGCCGAGGCGATATGGGCAACGCCACCGGACTGCCTGGCGAAGCCATAGATCATCGACAGGCCCAGGCCAGTGCCCATGCCCACCGGCTTGGTGGTGAAGAAGGGATCGAAAGCGCGCGCCAGGACCTCGGGCGGCATTCCGGAACCGGTGTCGAGTACCGCCAGGGTCACGTAGTCGCCAGCCGGCAATTCCAGCGCGGTGGCCTGGGCGTCGTTGAGGCGGCGATTGGCGGTGACGATGCGCAGCGTGCCACCCTCGGGCATGGCATCCCGGGCGTTGATGCACAGATTGAGCAGGGCGTTTTCCAGCTGGTGGGGATCGCACAGGGTGAGGTCGAGCGCCTCGGCCAGTTCGATATGGATCTCGACCTGGGGGCCTACCGAGCGGCGGATGAGCTCTTCCATGCCCTGCACCAGGGCGTTGGTCTGAGTGGCCGAGGGATCCAGCGCCTGGCGACGGGAAAAGGCCAGCAGGCGGTGGGTGAGGGCCGCGGCGCGTTCGGCGGCGCCCTTGGCACCCGTGGCATAGCGTTCGAGGTCGGTGAAGCGACCCTGCGCCAGGCGCAGACTGAGCATGTCGAGGCTGCCGATCACCCCGGTCAGCAGATTGTTGAAATCGTGAGCGATCCCGCCGGTGAGCTGGCCGACGGCTTCCATCTTCTGGCTCTGGCGCAGTTGCTCTTCGGTCTGGCGTAGGGCTTCCTGTTGTTCGCGGATGGCGGTGACCTCGCGCACCGCGGAATAGATGAGGCCCTCCTGCAGCACCGAATTCCACGACAGCCAGCGATAGCCGCCTTCGCGATGCCGATAGCGATTCTCGAAGCCGAACACCGGTTCGCCAAGCGCCAGGCGCTCCAGGGCCGCCTCGGTGCGGGCGCGATCCTCTACGTGCACGAAAGCCATGAAGGGCTCGTGGCGCAACTGCTCTTCGCTCCAGCCCAGGGTATGGGTCCAGGCTGGATTGAGATCCAGTAGCTGGCCTTCCAGGGTCGCCGTACAGAGCAGATCGGGGCTGGCCTGCCAGATCAGGTCGCGCTGACGGGTGCGCAGGGTGACCTGTTCGCCGAGATTGCCGGCGAAGCGATAGAGGGATTCCAGGCTACGGCGCTGGGCCGCGCAGACCGTCGCCATGATGATGTTGACCAGCACGAACAGGGCATGGGACACCCAGCGTTCGGAGAACAGCGCGAAATAGGCCGGCGCCTTGACGAACAGGGTCTCGGCCAGCAGCACCGACAGCAGGATGGCACAGAGGCCGGGACCCAGGCCGAACCAGAAGGCCGCGGCCATGATGAAGGGGATGAACAGCAGATAGGGCAGGCTGTCGATGCCCAGACTCAACCGGATCCCGGCCGCGATGCCGATCAGCAGGGCCGCGCCCAGATAGCGCCAGGGGGCGGGAGCGTCCCGCGGGACCAGCTTGAGTAGCCGGCCGAGCAGAGTGTGGGTGGCGATGGGCACTAGAGCTAGACCTCGGGACGCTGGTCCGTCACGGTACCGAAAGGGCGCACGACCGAAAGGCGGGCAGACCGACGGTTCAGGTGCCCTCGTGCCGCTCGAACTCCTCGACGGCGCGCGCCACCTCGGCGTTGTCCGCCGCCGTGCTGTGGGCCTGGCGCTCGAAGGCGGTGGCCAGTTCGTTGACCAGTTGCAGCAGGCGGGGGATGTCGCCGCTGCGCTCGGCATCGGCGGCCTGCTCGCGCACGCGGTTGACGAAGGCTTGGGGATCGTCGAAGGCGGTCATGGGGCGTTCTCCGTTGGGCTGATAATGGTCTGACCACAAATGAGCGCCATGGCTCACTCGCGGTGCTGCCAGACCTCCGGATTGACCAGATTCGCCGGCCGGCTACCGCCCAGGGCGGCCAGCAGGTTGTCCACCGCGCAGCGGGCCATGGCCTCGCGTGTCTCCTGGGTCGCCGAGCCCAGGTGTGGCGTCGGTACCACGTTGGGCAGGCGCAGCAAGGGTGAGTCCGGCGCCACGGGTTCGCGATCGAAGACATCCAGCCCGGCGCCACGCAGGCGGCCTTGCTGCAGGGCGGCGATCAGCGCGGCTTCATCGATCACCGGGCCGCGCGAGACATTGATCAGGATCGCATGGGCTGGCAACCGCGCCAGTTCGGCAGCGCCCAACAGGTGGTGGGTCTCGTCGCTCAGGGGCACGGTGACGCAGAGGAAGTCGCAGCTCGCCAGCAACTCGGGCAGCGCCAGGAAGCGTGCGCCAAAGCGTTCGTCCACCTCCGGCTTGGCGGCGTGGGCGGTGTAGTTGACCTGCATGCCGAAGCCCAGGTGGGCGCGACGGGCGATGGCCTGGCCGATGCGGCCCATGCCCACCAGACCTAGGGTCTTGCCATGGACGTCGCAGCCGAAATGGTCCTCGCCCAGACTGGCCTGCCACTGGCCGGCACGCACCCAGTCGGCCAGCTCGACGATGCGCCGCGCGGTGGCGAGCAGCAGGGCAAAGGCGGCATCGGCGACGCTTTCGGTGAGCACATCCGGGGTGTTGCAGAGCAGGATGCCGCGCCGTTGCAGATAGGGCAGGTCGTAGCTGTCGAAACCCACCGAGACGCTGGCGATGGCTTCCAGCCGGGGCGCCAAATCCAGTAGTTCGGGCGTCAGCTTGAAGCTGGAGCCGAGCAGGCCCTGGGCCTCGGGCAGGCGTTCGCGCAACCGGGCTTCGCCGCCCGGGGCCTTGACGTCGATGTACTCCAGGTCGAAGGCCTCGCTCAATCGCGCGGTCAGCACCGGCGACAGGGCCTTGTAGTGGATCACCTTCTTTTTCATGGACGAGTTTTCCTCTAGTGACTGGTGGCGGGCTTGAGCGCCGCGGCGCGAGCGACCGGTTCCTGGCGCAGCAGCAGGGTGAGGACCACGGCCACCAGCAGGGCGCCGCCCATGAAGCCGAAGGACGCGCCGGGACCGCCGGTCACGCCGTTGAGATAGCCCACCAGATAGGAGCCGGCAAAGGAGCCCAGGGCGCCCATGCTGTTGATCAGCGCCATGGCGCCACCGGCGACGTTGACGGGCAGGATCTCCGGGACGATGGCGAAGAAGGGGCCATAGGGGGCGTACATGCAGGCCCCCGCCACCACTAGCAGCGCATAGGACCACCAGAAGTGGTGAGGGCCGAGGGCGAAGGAGCCGAGGAAGGCCAGCGCGGCGATCAGCAGCGGCGGCCAGACGAACAGCTTGCGATTCTGCATGCGATCCGAGGCCCAGGACACGCCGAGCATGGCCAGCACGGCGGCCAGATAGGGCAGGGAGGACAGCCAGCCGGCCTGGACGATGTCCAGTTGGGCGCCCTGGCGCAGGATCGACGGCAACCAGAGGACGAAGCCATAGACGCCGATGCTCCAGCAGAAATATTGCAGCGACAGCAGGATGACCTTGGGCGAACGGAAGGCTTCGGCATAGTTCTTGACCGGCTTCATGCCCTGTTGTTCGGCCTTCAGCGCCTCTTCCAGACGGGCCTTTTCCTCGGCGGCGAGCCAGGTGGCATCCTTGGGCCGCTCGGCGGCCAGGCGCCACCAGATGAAGGCCCAGATCACCGCCGGCAGGCCTTCGATGATGAACATCCAGCGCCAGTCCAGGGCATGGATCAGATAGCCCGAGACCACCGACATCCAGAGAATGGTCACCGGATTGCCGAGGATCAGGAAGGTATTGGCCCGCGAGCGCTCGCGCTTGGTGAACCAGTGGCAGAGATAGACCAGCATCGCCGGCATCACCGCCGCTTCGACGACGCCGAGCAGGAAGCGGATGGCGATGAGCAGGGTGACGTTGGGCACCATGCCGGTCAGGGTAGCCAGGCCGCCCCAGGCGATCAGACTCCAGAAGATCAGCCGCTTGACGCTGCGCTTCTCGGCATAGATGGCGCCGGGCACCTGGAAGAAGAAGTAGCCGAGAAAGAACAGCGCACCGAGCAGCGAGGACATCGCCGGGGTGATGCCCAGGTCGTCGGCCATGCCCGAGGCGGCGGCGAAGCCATAGTTGGCCCGGTCGAGGTAGGCCAGGCTGTAGGTGATGAAGACCACTGGCATCAGATACCACCAGCGGCGTGGAGCGAGAGAAGAGGCGTTCATGGGGTCACCTGCTTGATTGTTCTTGTAAAGGTGTAGATCAGGGCAGTTCGTGTCGGTAGGGCAGTCCTTCCATGTCGCCGACCACCTGCACGGCGCGGGCGCCGATCCAGTTGCCGCGGGCGACGGCGGCGGCGACATCGAGGCCATCGAGCAGGGCGCTGACGAAGCCGGTGGCGAAGCCATCACCGGCGCCGACGGTGTCCACCACCTCGGCAACGGGCACGCCGGGGACCTCACCCTCGGCCTCAGGGGTGCGCCAGTAGCCACCTTCGGGACCGAGCTTGATGGCCACGGCCTTGGCGCCGCGGTCGAGGTAGAAGGCGGCGATGTCCGCCGGGGTGTGGTAGCCGGTCAGCAGCCGGCCCTCGGCCAGGCCGGGCAGCACCCAGTCGGCGAGGGCGGCGAGGTCGTTGAGCTCGCGACGCATCTGCTCTTCGCTGTCCCACAGCGAAGGCCGCAGATTGGGATCGAAGGAGATGCTGCGACCGGCGTCGCGCATGGCCTGCAGCAGGTGGCGGCTGAAGGCGCGGGCGCTGGACGACAGTGCCGGCGGGATACCGGTGGCATGCAGGTGACGCGCCTGCAGCAGACTCGGGTCGAAATCCTCCTCGATGTTGAGGTGGCTGGCCGCCGAACCGCGGCGGAAGTACTCCACCACCGGATCGCTGCCATCGGCGGCGCGAGACTTGAGCTGGAAGCCGGTGGGGTGCTGCGGATCGACGGTGAGGCGGCTGCAGTCCAGCCCCTCGGCCTCTAGGCTGGCGCGCACGAAGCGGCCAAAGGAGTCGTCACCGACGCGCGACAGCCAGGCGACCCTGAAGCCCAGGCGGCTCAGGCCGATTGCCACATTGTTGTCGGCACCGGCGATGCGCTTGCCGAACTGGCCGACCGTGGCCAGGTCGCCCGGCGTCTCGGCGACGAACATGGCCATGGTTTCGCCAAAGGCGAGGATGTCGAAGTCAGCCATGCTGGCGCTCCTCCCGCTGCTGGCTATCGAAGGTGCGCAGGGCTGCTACCTGGCGGCGGGTCTCGGCCAGCAGATCGGCCCCCATGAGGGGAAACTCGATGGCGCGCCGCAGGCCGGTGGGGAAGTGGACCATCAGGCTCTGCCAGGCCAGCAGATCGGCCGCTTCCGGGGGCACGGCATGCAGGCCACCGGCACGTCGGCGCACCGCCTTGCAGTGCAGGTAGCGGACGTCCCCTCCGAGCAGCCGTGCGGCCTGGAGGGGATCTTCGTCCTGCCAGCGCCAGTTGCCGACATCGAAGGTCAGCCCTATTGGCAGGCCTGCTGCCCGGACCGCTTGGATGAAGGCGCGCAACGGTTCGACCCGGCCACCCTGGGCGGTCTGGTCGTTTTCCACCAGCAGCTGCGGACCACCGTCCCGTAGCAAGCTGCCAAGCGCCGAAAGATCGGCCGCCGCGCGATAGTGTCCGAGCGACACCTTGAGGGTATCGGCGCCCAGCAGGCGGGCTTCGGCGATGGCTTCGGGCAGGCGCGGCGAGAGGGCCGCGCCGGCGTCGGGCCAGAGTTCGAGGGGGACCGAATAGACACAACCCAGACCAGCCGCCTGGATGGCGGCGCCTAGGGCAGCGAAATCGGGCGTATCGGTGAAGAGTTCGGCGCGGATTTCCACCTGGGTGGCGCCCGCAGCGGCGATCAGGTCGAGCCAGGCGGCCTGGCCCTGCGTACGTACCCCGTCGGCACCAAAGGCCGAGGTGGTGATGGCGATCTCCGGTGGCATTGTTGTTCTCCTGAAACCGGTTTCATCAAAAGACGGGCAAAAAGGCGAAAGGTGCCCCTAGGTTCTAGCGCGAGTCGACTGACGGATGTGCAATTCCGCTCCGAAGGTCTGCTGTACCGGTGCACTGCGATCCCCGTCGATGCGCCGCTGCAAGCGTTCGAAGGCGGCCACGCCCAGGGCATGGGTCGGCTGGGCGAGGGCGCTGATGCCGCCACCCACCAGCGGAAACCAGTCCAGATCGTCCAGGGCCAGCAGGCCGAGGCGCTCGAACAGGGGCTCGCCCAGGGCCTGCAGCGCCAGGGTCGTGGCCAGGGTCGCCACACCGTTTGCGGTGAGCAGCGCCTTGGGACCGGGGCCGGGGCTGGCCAGGAAAGCGGCGAGGGCGGTCTGCAGCGCCAGGGCGTTGTCGGCCTGGACGCAATGCCCGCCGCGGCAGCTGGGGTGTGCGGCCAGGGCCGCGTCGAAAGCCGTCAGGCGCTGACGGCGGGAGCTGGTGCCATCCAGAGGTTCGCTGATCAGCAGCAGGTCGCGATAGCCCTGGCTTTGCAGGTGCGCCACGCCGGTGGCGATGGCCTGGTGGTTGTCGAGCCCGACCAGATCGGCCTCGACGCCCGGCAATTCGCGATCCAGCAGCACCAGCGGCAGGCGGCTGCCCAGGTGCTGCAGATCGGCGGCGTGCTGGCCGAAGGTGTTCACGATAAGGCCTTCGATGCTGTAGGACTGCAGCGCGGCCAGTTGCTGGCGCTCCTGGCGGGCGTCCTGATCGGTGTTGCAGATCAGCAGCGAATAGCCCTGCTGGCGGCAGGCGGTTTCCACGCCGTGCATCACCGCGGTGGAGTAGGGATTGAGCAGGTCGGCCACCAGCATGCCGATCAGGCGACTGCGTCCACGCTTGAGGCCACGGGCCATCTGGTTGGGCTGGAAATCGAGGGCGACCACGGCCTGCTCGATGCGCGTGGCGAGGGCGTCTGACAGCAGGCGACGATCGCCGCTGATATAGCGGGACACGCTGGCCTTGGACACGCCGGCGACGGCGGCCACTTCGGCGATGGTCGCACGGGTAGCGCGCGGACCGGGGATGAAGACATCGTTCATGGCGTACCGCTGTTAGGATTTTGTAGGTGCCTGAAACCGGTTTCAGTAAATCTTTTCTCACGCGGGCCGGCAAGCCGGTCTAAGGTGCAGGCCGACCAGTGGTCGCCGCAGGCGCTCGCTTGCCGCGGTCACCTCTTATGTTCTCTTTCGCACAGGAAGGTCTCGATGGATTCCCTCGATAGTCTCGCCCAGCGGTTGGGCGACGCCCTGCAGGCGGCTGGTGCCCAGGTGACCACCGCTGAATCCTGCACTGGCGGCGGCATCGCCGAGGCGATCACCCGCGTCGCTGGCAGCTCGGCCTGGTTCGAGGCCGGCTTCGTCACCTATTCCAACCGGCAGAAGACCCTACAGCTGGACGTGCCTGAGGCGTTGTTCGAGCAGGTCGGCGCGGTCAGCGAAGAGGTGGTGACGGCCATGGCGCTGGGTGCGCAACAGCGCGCCGGTGCTCGCTTTGCGGTCGCGGTGAGCGGTATCGCCGGGCCGGGTGGCGCGGTGCCGGGCAAGCCGGTCGGCACTGTCTGGCTAGCCTGGCGCGATGGAGAAAATTTGCGCACCGAACGGCAGGTCTTTGCCGGCGATCGCGCCGCGGTCCGCCAGCAGACCCAGGTCCGTGCCCTGCAGGTTTTATTGGCCTTGCTGGCCGAGGAAAAAGGCCCTCGGGTGTAGCAACCAGAGGGCGACTATGGTTTAATACTGTTCACTTATACAGGTATCCACGGCCGTCTGGCCCTTCTTTCTCCGAGAGGAATCTAATGGACGACAACAAAAAGCGTGCCCTGGCCGCGGCCTTGGGACAGATCGAAAAGCAATTCGGCAAGGGCACCGTGATGCGCATGGGCGATCACGAGCGCCAGGCCATTCCGGCGATTTCCACCGGCTCCCTGGGTCTGGACATCGCCCTCGGCATCGGTGGTCTGCCCAAGGGCCGGATCGTCGAGATCTACGGTCCCGAATCCTCGGGTAAGACCACCCTGACCCTGTCGGTCATCGCTCAGGCGCAGAAGCAGGGCGCCACCTGCGCCTTCGTCGACGCCGAGCACGCGCTCGATCCGGACTACGCCGGCAAGCTGGGCGTCAACGTCGACGATCTGCTGGTGTCCCAGCCGGATACCGGTGAGCAGGCCCTGGAAATCACCGACATGCTGGTGCGCTCCAACGCGGTCGACGTCATCATCGTCGACTCCGTGGCGGCTCTGGTGCCCAAGGCCGAGATCGAAGGCGAGATGGGTGACATGCACGTGGGCCTGCAGGCACGTCTGATGTCCCAGGCGCTGCGCAAGATCACCGGCAACATCAAGAACGCCAACTGCCTGGTCATCTTCATCAACCAGATCCGCATGAAGATCGGCGTGATGTTCGGCAACCCCGAGACCACCACTGGCGGTAACGCCCTGAAGTTCTACTCCTCGGTCCGTCTGGACATCCGTCGCATCGGCGCGGTGAAGGAAGGCGACGAGGTGATCGGCAGCGAAACCCGCGTCAAGGTGGTCAAGAACAAGGTGGCACCGCCGTTCCGCCAGGCCGAGTTCCAGATTCTCTATGGCAAGGGTATCTACCTGAATGGCGAGATCATCGATCTGGGCGTGCAGCTGGGGCTGATCGAGAAGTCGGGTGCCTGGTACAGCTACCAGGGCAGCAAGATCGGCCAGGGCAAGGGCAATGCCGCCAAGTTCCTGGAAGACAATCCCGAGATCAAGGGTGCCGTGGACAAGGCGATTCGCGAGAAGCTGCTGAGTCAGCCGACCAATCAGAAGGCCGAAGTGGCCGCCGAAGAAGACGCTGACATCGATCTGTGATCGGGTGCCACGTTTGACACAACCCCCGCCTCGTGCGGGGGTTTTTGCATAAGGAGGATCACCCTTGGGCAATCCACTGGATACCACCGCTGCCATTCGTTTCGCCGCCATGGATCTGCTGGCCCGTCGCGAACATGGTCGCGAGGAGCTGTCGCGCAAACTGCGGCGGCGCGGGGCCGAGGAAAGCCTGCTCGGCCCGGTGCTGGATCGCCTGGCCGAGGATGGCCTGCTCGACGAGAGTCGCTATCTGGAAAGCTACATCGCCAGCCGTGCCCGCTCCGGTTACGGGCCCATGCGCATTCGCGAAGAACTGGGTCAGCGCGGCTTGCAGCGGGATCAGGTGGAAGCCGCACTGCGTGAAGCGGACGTGGACTGGCAGGCGCACCTCGAAGACGTCTGGCGCAGGAAATTCGGTACGCCCCCAGCTGATGCCAAGGAACGCGCCAAGCAGGGTCGCTTCCTGGCCTATCGGGGCTATGCCATGGATGGGATCAACCGGGTGTTGAGTCGGCGGTAGGCAGCCTGTTTTGTTGGGCTTCGCTGTGCTCAGCGCCAACCTACGGGGCAGTTGGGTAGGTTGGGTTGAGACGGTTTTATCGTCGAAGCCCAACACGGGCTCCAGGGTCTGTTGGGCTTCGCTGTGCTCAGCGCCAACCTACGTGGATAACCAATGCTCCGGGCGATTGAGCTCGTCCACCAGTTCGCGC
The DNA here is from genome assembly GCF_036884265.1 of Pseudomonas benzopyrenica. Lineage (NCBI taxonomy): Bacteria > Pseudomonadati > Pseudomonadota > Gammaproteobacteria > Pseudomonadales > Pseudomonadaceae > Pseudomonas > Pseudomonas benzopyrenica. The sequence goes on from NZ_CP145723.1 coordinate 1,392,937, forward strand.
AAGCGGCCGTAGTGGCGGCCGTGGAAGTCGAAGGTGAGGCGCGTCAGGTGGGCGAATTCCGCTTCGTCGGCCTGGCCTTCGCCCGGGGCCAGCTGGGTGAAGCCCGGGGTGCGGCAAAGGTCGCCGAAATCCCTGGCCAATTGCTCCAGGCAGGCCGGGGTCACGGCGTGCTTGAGACGGATATGGAGCAGGCCGTCACGCCGGCGGGTGGAGTGGTAGTTGCCATAGAAGCGCTCGATCTCGGCCGCGGCGGCCTCCGGTGAGCGTACCAGCCGGACCAGCTTGAGATCGGCGGGCAGGATGTAGCCTTCCTCCAGCAGATTGCGCTCCAGATAGGCCAGGGTATCGTCCCAGAAGTGGCCGTCGGGGGTATCCAGCAACACCAGCGGTACCAGCGGGCTCTTGCCGGTCTGGATCAGGGTGAGCACCTCGAAGGTCTCGTCCAGGGTGCCGAAGCCGCCGGGGCAGAGCACCAGGGCGTCCGCCTCCTTGAGAAAGAACAGCTTGCGCACATAGAAGAAGTGGAAGGACAGCAGGTGATCCGTGCCTTCGATGGTGGGATTGGCGCGCTGTTCGAAGGGCAGGGTGATGTTGAAGCCCAGGCTGGCCTCGGGTCCGGCGCCCTCGTGGGCGGCGCCCATGATGCCGGCGCCGCCGCCGGTGATGACCATCATGTCGCGGCGGGCCAGGGCGCTGCCCAGTTCGCGGGCGAGGGTGTAGAGACCGTGGTCGATGCGGGTCCGCGCCGAGCCGAATACCGTGACCTTGCGCCGCCGGCGAAAGCGCTCCAGGGTACGGAAGGCCTGCTCCAGCTCCTTGAGGGTCTGCAGCACGATCTTGGCGTCCCAGCGCGCCGGATTGGTCTGCGCCATGCGCACCACCGTCACCAGCATCTCGCGGTAGAGGCCAAGGTTGGGGCTGCCGCCCGGCAGGGCGTGCGCCAGCAGTTCGTCGATGCGCTGACCGAGATCGGCGGCGCTGGGCTCCACATGGCGGGCCAGGTAGCTGTCGTCGTTGTCCTCGGTCATGCCGCGACCCTCCGCTTACTTGCCCAGGCCGCAGTCGGCAGCCTGGAAGCGCTCGACCATGACCGGCTTGTTGGTCTGGTATTCGGTGAAGTCATAGACCAGGGTGGCGCCACGGGCCAGCAACTGGCGATAGCCGTTGTTCTGGCAGACGCTCTCGGCGAGCTGCACCCGTACCGTGGCCGGATTCTCGCGCATGCGCGCGGCATGCGCCGGGCGCACGCTGAGGTTGTTGACCAACTGCTTGCCCTGCACGGTGTAGCCGCGGTCGAGGATGTCCTCGTTGATGGCGCGTGGCGTGCCCTGGCTGCTCTCGGTGGCGACCTTGCGCAGCATCTGGTTGAGCTCATGGTCCTTGAGCGACTCGGCCGCCTGGACGGTGAAGGGCAGGGCGAGGGTCAGGGCGAGCAAAGCAAAACGAGGCATCGTGTTCTCCAGCGTAGAGGAGCCCGTTTCGACCGTGGTCGCGGGCGGGGGTTCGCAAGGCGTCTACGCAGGGTAACCTGCCTGGCCGCCGCGGGCATCCCGATCGCTCTGGTAAACTGCGCTTTTACCCGCGAGCCCGGCATGACCCCGATCAGCGATACCCCTCTGCATGCCGTGGCCCGTCTGCGCCAGGAGCGCCTGGCGCGCAGCATCAAGCCCTTCATCGCCCGGGGCTCGCGCATGGCGCGCTGCCCGAATTGCCGCCTGGCCCCCAGTCATTGCCTCTGCGACCTGCGCCCCCTGCGCCAGACCCACGCCGGCATGTGCCTGCTGATGCACGATGTCGAGCCGCTCAAACCGAGCAACACCGGTTGGCTGATCGCCGACGTGGTGGCCGATACCCACGCCTTCGGCTGGAGTCGCACGGCGGTGGACCCGGCGCTGCCGGAGCTGCTGGCGCAGCCAGAATGGCAACCGCTGCTGGTGTTTCCTGGCGAATACGCGGCCCCCGAGCGGGTGGTCGAGACCCTGCCGCTGGCACCCGGCCAGCGACCGCTGTTCGTCTTGCTGGATGCCACCTGGACCGAAGCGCGCAAGATGTTTCGCAAGAGTCCCTACCTGGACCGCCTGCCGGTGTTGAGTTTCCAGCCCACTGCCCTGTCGCGCTACCGCCTGCGGCGCTCCACCCGCGGCGAGCACCTCTGCACCGCCGAGGTCGCCGCCCTGTGCCTGGAACTGGCTGGCGAGGCGCCGGCCGGGCGGCTGCTGGAGGCCTATCTGGACGTGTTCAGCGAGCGCTACCTGGATGCCAAGCATCATCTGCCGCTGGCGGCGGACAGCCCAGCCAGTAGGCAACTGAAGGCCCTGCGCGCTAGTTGACCGGCTTGATCTCCACCGGCGCCTGGCGCGGCCAGAGCTGGGCGGCCAGCATGCCGGCGAACATCAGCACGCAGCCCAGGTAGCCACGACCGCTGAGGGCCTCGCCCAGCAGCCAGGCGCCGAAGAAGGCGGCGAATACCGCCTCCAGGGAAAAGATCACCGCCGCATGGGAGGCGATGGCGCCGCGCTGGGCGAACACCTGCAGGGTGTAGCCGATGCCGGCAGCGATCACGCCGCCATAGAGCAACTCGGGTAGGGCGAGGACGATCCCGGTCGACTGGATCGGCTCGAAGACCAGCGCCAGCACCAGGCTGATGATGGCGCAGACCCCGAACTGCAGGATCGATAGCACCGTGGCGTCGTGACGACTGGAATAGTGTCCCACCAGCAGAACATGGACGCCCCAGGCCAGGGCGCCGGCCAGTTGCAGCAGATCGCCGGACGCCACCTGGAAGTTGTCGCCGATGCTCAGCAACCCCATGCCCACCACCGCCAGACTGGCGCCGATCCAGGTGCCCAGATGGCTGCGCTGGCCGAGCAGCAGTCCCAGCAGCGGCACCACGATGACATAGAGGCCGGTGATGAAGCCGGAGTTGGTCACACTGGTGAACAGCAGCCCGACCTGCTGCAGATTGATGCCCAGGGTCAGCACCAGGCCCATCAGCAGGCCGCCCTTGAAGGTGTCGCGGGTCAGGCGCCGCTGGCGGCCACGGCGGCGCAGATACAGCAGCAATGGCAGCAGGGTGAGGGCGCCCAGGGCGAATCTCAGGCCGGTGTAGAGAAAGGGGCCGATGTGCTCCATGCCGCCGGTCTGGGCGATGAAGGCGCTGCCCCAGATGAGGGCGGTGAGCAGCATGAGCAGATCGGCACGCAGGGCGGCGCTGGGCATGGGCGTCTCTTGGGCAAAACGGCAACTGTGCCGCAAACCGCCGGGTCTTGCCTACCGTCCGCGGTCCGCCCGGCCTTGCTCCCGTCCGCGCCGTTGGGCATGCTTGCACGCAGCCCGGGCGCCAGGTACCTGGTCGACACGGGCGCTCACGACAACAAGGAAAGCTACACCATGGCGGCTGCCTACCAGATACTGATCGCCGACGATCATCCGCTGTTTCGCAGCGCCCTGCAGCAGGCCCTGACCCTCGGCCTGGGCGCCCAGGCACGGCTCACCGAGGTGGCCGACATCGCCGAGCTCCAGGCCTGCCTGGCCGAACGCACCGACTGGGATCTGGTCCTGCTCGACCTCAACATGCCCGGGGCCTATGGCTTTTCCGGACTGGTCCTCCTGCGGGGCCAGTATCCCCAGGTGCCCGTGGTGATGATCTCGGCCCAGGAAGAACCGGCGGTGGTGCAACGCGCCCGGGAATTCGGCGCCAGTGGCTTCATTCCCAAGTCCAGCGATCTGAGTACCCTGCAGCAGGCGGTCAGTCAGGTACTGGACGGTGATACCTGGTGGCCGCCGCAGGTGGAAGGTGCCGCCGCCCTGAGCGAGGAAGCCAAGGCCGCCAGTGCCGGACTCGCCAGTCTCACCCCCCAGCAGTTCCGGGTGCTGACCATGCTCTGCGAAGGGCTGCTCAACAAGCAGATCGCCTTCGAGCTCAATGTCTCCGAGGCTACGGTCAAGGCCCATGCCACGGCCATCTTCCGCAAGCTCGGCGTCCGCACCCGCACCCAGGCGGCCCTGCTGCTGCAACAGCTGGAGAGCACCTCCAGCTGACTCAGGCGCTCTCGGCGCCCGAACCGGGCGCGACCGTCGACTTTCACTTTCTTGCAGCTGCCGTCCACCCGGATCGGCGGTTCGCCCCTGCTGGATGGAGCTTTTCGGTGATCTCTCCCTACAAAGGCAAGACCGGCTTGCGCCGGGTCATCAACGCCACCGGCTATTCCCTGGCCGGGCTGCGCACGGCCTTTCGCCAGGAAGCGGCCTTTCGTTCGCTGGTGATGCTCAATCTGGTGCTGGTACCGCTGGCGTTCTGGTTGGAGGTGAGTCGCGGCGAACGGGCACTGCTGGTGGCGGTCTGCCTGCTGTCGCTGGTGGTGGAGCTGTTCAACGCCGCCATCGAGGCCGTGGTGGACCGCATTTCCTTGGACTGGCACGAACTGTCGAAGAACGCCAAGGATCTGGGCAGCGCTGCGCAGTTCGTGGCCATGTTCATCATCGCCGCGGTCTGGGGCATCGTCCTGCTCGGTTGAGCAGGACCCCGATCAGAGGGTAGCGCCCAGGGTGGCACCCGCCGTGGTGTCGTCCGCGGCCAGACCCTGTTCCAGCACGCTGGGCTGGGCCGAGTGGATGACCTTGTGGATGAAGTGCAGCTTGGCGATCACCGGCGCGGGCAGGGCGAAGGGATAGAAGTCCGGCTGGCCCATGCTGCGGGACAGTTCGTTGAGCATGGCCGCCAGTTCGATCCAGGCATTAGCGAAGCCAAGGAATTCGTCATCGCTGCGGTCCTCGGCCTCGTACAGCGCCTCGCGGGTGAAGGGCTGGAAGTCCAGCTGCAGGCTGCCGGCGTTCATGCCCAGGCTGGCGGCGGTGGCCAGGGTGTCCATCATGTGCAGGTAGTGCGCCCAGGTCTCCGCCCAGTCTTCCCAGGGGTGCATGGTGGCGTAGGCGCTGACGTACTGGCTTTCCCAGCCAGCCGGCGCGCCCTGCTCGTAGTGGCGCTGGAGGGCCTCGCCATAGTCGGCGCGCTCGTCGCCGAACAGGGCACGGAAGGGCTCCTCCCAAGCGGTGCCGGCGACCAGACGATCGAAGTAGTAGTGACCCACTTCATGGCGGAAATGGCCGAGCAGGGTGCGATAGGGTTCGTGCATGTCGGCGCGGACCTTTTCCCGGTGGGCATCGTCCGCTTCGAGGATGTTCAGGGTGATGAGGCCATTGGCGTGCCCGGTGGTGGGGGTACCGGTGGCATCGGGGGCGAGAAAGTCGAAGGCGAGTCCGCGCTCGGCATCCTGGCTCTGGGGGATCACCTGCAGGCCCAGGCCCAACAACTGGGCGACCAGTTGCCGCTTGGCCAGCTCCAGCTTGCGCCAGCGCTCGCCGTTGCCCTCGAAGGACAGATCCGGAATGGTGTGGTTGAGCTGGCAGGCCACGCAGAAGTTTTCGCCCGATTCGGCCGGCACCAGCCAGTTGCAGGCGGCCGGGGTATCCAGGTTGGCGCAGCGACGATAGAGGCCGCTGCTGGCCTCGGGCAATTGCCAGAGGCCGCCTTCGGCGGGCTGCAGCGCCGTTGGCGTGCCCTGGTCCGGGGCGTAGCCCAGGGAATTGCCGCAGGCCAGGCATTCGCTGTTGGGAAAGAAGATGGCCTGGCCGCAGGTGCAGTTGGCGACCTTGCGCTGGACGGGCAGGGCGCGCAGGGCATTGCGTTGCTGACGATTCGAACTGTAGCTTCCGAGAAAATTGCGCATGGGGCTGATACCTGGCGAGAGCGGCCGCGTCGGACGCCGGCGGGGCGCTGGCGTCTTGCTAGCGGATTAGTAGAGCGGCCCGACCCTGGAGTTCCGGGTTGTTCGTCGCCTGGCACCGCCGGCGAGCGCTCTAGGATAGGTCCCCGGACCGGACTGCGCCCCGCTGGCCGCGGCGGCCCGTGTTTGCGGTGGCGCATCCCGAGCGACACCACTACCCTAGGTTACCGGCGAGACCGGCACGCCTGCCTTGCCGTGCCTGCCGACTCGACCTTTTCGAACCCGCTTTCGTAGCCTGTCAGCCGTCCTCCGACCATGCCCCCGAACGCTTCCCGCAATGCCAGCGACATGACCGGCAGCTACCACGAACTCTGGAGTCCGCGGGGTGGCGTGCGGCCGCCCTGGCGCCGCTTCTACGGCCATCTGGCCGGGCTGCGACCGGCGCAGCTCGACCAGCGCCAGGCATTGATCGCCCGGCAGATCCAGGAAAACGGCGTCACCTACAACGTCTACGCCGATCCCAAGGGCAGCGACCGGCCCTGGGCGCTGGACCTGCTGCCGCAGCTGATCTCGGCGGAGGAGTGGGCGCCCTTGGCCGCCGGCGTGGCGCAGCGGGCGCGCCTGCTGAACCGGGTCCTGGGCGATCTCTATGGCGAGCAGCGCCTGTTGCACGAGCGGCTGCTGCCGCCGGAGCTGGTGTTCGGCCACAACAACTTTCTCTGGGCCTGCCAGGGGTTGCGCCCGCCGGGCGATACCTGGCTGCACGTCTATGCGGTGGATCTGGCCCGCGCGCCCGATGGCCGCTGGTGGGTGCTGGCCGATCGCACCCAGGCGCCCTCCGGCGCCGGCTATGCCCTGGAGAACCGCCACATCGTGGCGCGGGCCTTTCCCGACCTGCACCGCGACCTGCAGGTCCAGCCGCTCAATGGCTATTTCCAGACCCTGCAGCGCACCCTGAGCGCCGGGCTGGACATCGGCGAGGAGGCGCCGCTGGCGGTGCTGCTGACGCCGGGGCGTTACAACGAGACCTACTTCGAGCACCTCTACCAGGCCCGCCAACTGGGCTTTCCGCTGGTGGAAGGCCAGGACCTCACGGTGCGCGATGCCTGCCTCTATCTCAAGACCCTGAGCGGGCTGAGACGGGTTCATGCGGTCTTCCGCCGGCTGGACGACGACTTCTGCGATCCGCTGGAGCTGCGCACCGATTCGGCGCTGGGCGTGCCCGGTCTGCTGGAAGCGGTACGCCAGGGCAACGTCATCATGGCCAATGCCCTGGGTAGCGGGCTGCTGGAGTCGCCCGGCTTGCTGGGCTTCCTGCCCGGCGTCTGCCAGGCCCTGCTCGGCGAGACCTTGGCGCTGCCCTCCGTGGCGACCTGGTGGTGCGGCGAGACGCCGGTACGGGAAGCGGCCCTGGCACGCCTGGCGGAGCTGGTGATCAAGCCGGCCTATCCGGCCCAGGGCTTCGAGCCGGTGTTCGGCAAGGCGCTGGATACCGAGGGACTGGCCGAATTGCGCGCGCGCATCCTGGCCACGCCCCATGCCTATGTCGCCCAGGAGCGTATCCAGCTGTCCCAGGCGCCGGTCTGGCAGGGCGGTAGCCTGCAGTCGCGGGCCATCGGCATGCGCGTCTATGCGGTGGCCAGCGAAGACGGCTACTGGGTGATGCCCGGCGGCCTGACCCGGGTCGCCCACGAGGGCGCCGCGGTGGTGTCCATGCAGCGCGGCGGGTCGAGCAAGGACACCTGGGTGCTGGGTGGCAGCCGTGCCGCCGCCGAGGTGCCCGGGGCGCGGGTGCTGGGGGTGCGCGATCTGGTGCGCAAGGATCCCTTTCTGCCCTCGCGCACCGCCGAAAACCTGTTCTGGTACGGTCGCTACAGCGAACGTTGCGAGGATGCCGCGCGCCTTCTACGGATCGTCCTGAGTCGCTACCTGGACGCCGACGACGGCGGGCCGGCGGTGCAGTCGGCCATCGATCTGGCCACGGCCCTGGAGTTGCTGCCGGCGGGTGGCCGGCTGGCCGAGCAGTTGCACGCCGCCCTGGGGCCGGGGGACTTTCCCAGCGGCCTGGGCGCCAATTTGCAACGGCTGCACTGGGCCGCGGCCCAGGTCCGCGGACGGCTGTCGCCGGAGAACTGGCGCGCCATCCGCGAGGTGGAGCGCGAGGCCCATGGCCTGGGCCAGGTGGGCAGCGAGCCGGGCGAAGCGTTGCAGAGTCTCAACCGCCTGGTGATGGCGCTGGCGGCGGTGGCCGGCTTCACCTTCGACGACATGACCCACGACGAGAGCTGGCGCTTTCTGATGATCGGCCGGCGCATCGAGCGGGTACAATTCCTCGCCGGCAGCCTGGCGCACTTTCTCGAAGGGGGCGCCACCTGGGACGCGGCGGGCCTGGAATGGCTGCTGGAGCTGGGCAACAGCATCATCACCTATCGCTCCCGCTACCAGGCGGCGCCCCAGCTGATCCCGGTGCTGGACCTGCTGATGCTGCACGAGCACAACCCCTATTCGATCCGCTTCCAGCTGCATGCGCTGATCAACGCCGTGGAGCACTTGGAACGCTACTACGGCCTGCCACGCGACCCGGCGTTGCACGATGCCTACGACCGGCTGCGCCGCTTCGACCTCGCGACTCTGGAGAACACCCTGTTCGGCGACGCCGGCCGGATCGAGGTGCAGCAGGGCCTGGCGCGCCTGCTGCGACAGATCGCCGAGGCCAGCAGCCAGCTGTCCGAGCGGGTCATCTATCGCTGCTTCGCCCATGTCGATGCCGTCAGTCAGCGCACGGTGTCCATGTGATGAACCAGATCCGCTATCGCATCCAGCACGACACCCACTATCGCTACGAGGCGCCGGTGTCGCTTTCCCAGCAGTTGCTGCACCTGCTGCCGCGCGACTGCGCCTGGCAGCGTTGCCTGTCCCGGCAACTGGCGATCCTGCCGCAACCGACCCAGCGCCAGGACGCTTGGGACGCCTTTGGCAATCCGCTGACGCGGCTGTCCTTCGAGCGCCCCCACGACGAACTCTATGTCGGCACCGAGCTGGAGGTGGAGGTGGACTCCCGCGCCGGGCTCAGGCTGGCGGATTCGCCCCCCTGGGAAGAGGTGCGCGACGGTCTGCGCTATCCCGCCGCCCGGGTCTCGTTGGACGTCCACCACTTCCGCTTCGAATCGCCGGCGGTGCCCCTGGACGGCATCTTCGCTCGCTTCGCCGAGGACTGTTTTCCACCGGGTCGGCCGCTGCTGCTGGGCTGTCGGGCGCTGATGGAAAAGATCCACCGCGAATTCCGCTTCGACGCCACCGCCACCCAGGTGGCGACGCCGCTGCGCGAGGTGCTGGAGCACCGCCATGGAGTCTGCCAGGACTTCGCCCACCTGATGCTGGCCTGCCTGCGCGCCCTGGGGCTGGTGGCGCGCTATGTCAGCGGCTATCTGCTGACCCGTCCGCCACCCGGTAAGCCCCGGCTGATCGGCGCCGACGCCTCCCATGCCTGGATCAGCGTGCATTGCCCGCTGCAGGGCTGGGTCGACTTCGATCCCACCAACGACGTCCTGCCGGACCTGGAACACATCACCCTGGCCTGGGGCCGCGACTTCACCGATGTCTCGCCACTGCGCGGGGTGATCCTCGGTGGCGGCCACCACGATCCGCTGGTGGAGGTGACGGTGACGCCGCTGTAGGTCTGTGTGGCAGACGCCAGGCCGATCGCGAAGTCGCCGGGCTATCCCCGGCCATGACGGAAGGTGTGAAGCGGCGTCGCCTACTCCAGACAAACCTTGATGCTGTCGGGTCTCATGGGCCCAGCTGCCTAGCGTCTTGATCTGGAAAGACTTTTTTAGAGCGCTGCACACTTATTGTATATACAGGAGGGGTGACTGGATTTGGATCATTACCGATAACACCTGTTTCAGGCCTTTGCAATGCGTCTGGAATAGGATCGCGGCCATTTTAAGCGCTTGACAGTCGTCTCCCTCCTGGTTAAATGTATATACATTAACAAGAGGGATCCCTATGTCCTCCGCCTTCACTTCCCGCCTGTGGCGCCACGTCACCCTGTTCGATGGCCTGCAGACCCTGCCCAAGCCCATGGCGGTCTGGATCAAGAACGACCAGATTGCCGGTGTCTGGCCGGAGTCCGAGTTTCGTACCGAGCTGGCCCCAGGGGTCGAGCGGACGGAAGTGGGTGGAGTGATGACGCCGGGCCTGGTGGATTGCCATACCCATCTGGTCTATGCCGGTCAGCGTGCCGGAGAATTCGAGCAGCGGTTGGAGGGCGCCAGCTACGCGGAAATCGCCCGCGCCGGTGGCGGCATCCTCGGCACCGTAAGGGCCACCCGGGCAGCCAGCGAGGCGGACCTCTTCGCCCTGAGCCTGCCGCGCCTGCAGGCCCTGGCCGACGAGGGCGTCACCACCGTGGAGATCAAGTCCGGCTATGGCCTGACGGTGGCCGACGAACTCAAGCTATTGCGGGTCGCCCGCCAGCTGGGCGAGGCGCTGCCGGTCCGGGTGATCACCACGCTGCTGGGCGCCCATGCCGTACCGCCGGAATTCCAGGGTGATGCCGAGGGCTACGTCGATCTGGTCTGTCGGGAGATGATTCCGGCCGCGGTGGCCGAGGGCCTGGCCGATGCGGTGGACGTCTTCTGCGAGGGCATCGCCTTTTCGCCGGCCCAGTGTGAGCGGGTATTCCTGGCGGCGCGCGAGCACGGTCTGCCGATCAAGGCTCATGCCGAGCAGCTGTCCAACCTGGGTGGCAGCGTCTTGGCCGCGCGGCTGGGCGCCTTGTCCACGGATCATGTGGAGTACCTCGACGGAGCCGGCGTGCGCGCCATGGCTGCCGCCGGTACTGTCGCCGTGCTCCTGCCCGGTGCCTTCCTGATGCTGGGCGAAACCCAGCATCCGCCGGTGGAATTGCTCCGTCGGTACGGGGTGCCCATGGCCTTGGCCAGTGACGTCAATCCGGGCACCTCGCCGCTCTATCTGCCGACCCTGATCGCGCACCTGGGCTGCACCCTGTTTCGCCTGACCCCCCGCGAGGCCCTGACCGGCATCACCGCCCATGCTGCCCAGGCCCTGGGGCGTCCGGAACTTGGACGTATCCAGGTGGGCGCCCCGGCGGATCTCTGCCTGTGGGACGTCGGTCAGCCAGCGGAGCTGGCCTATGAGGTGCGTCCGGGCCGCCTGCGTCAGCGCGTCTTCGGCGGGGAGGTGCAGCATGTTCGCTGATCGCCAGACCCTGGAGTGCTGGACCGGCCGTATCGATCCGGAAGCCGACGCCTTGCGCTGGCACCAGCGCATCCAGCCGCTGGCGGCGGACAGCACGCCGGGTATGGCGCTGCTGGGTTTCGCCTGCGACGAGGGGGTAAGGCGCAATCAGGGTCGCACCGGCGCTGCCGAGGGTCCCATCGCCCTGCGGCGGGCCCTGGCCAACGTGGCCTGGCAGCGTCAGGGCCCAGCCTATGACGCCGGTGATGTCCGCTGCGCCGATGGTGATCTGGAAAGCGCTCAGACGCGCCTGGCCGGGGCCGTGTGCGGTCTGCTGGACGGCGGTCATCTGCCGCTGGTGCTGGGCGGCGGCCACGAGGTCGCCTGGGCCAGCTGGTCGGGCCTGGCGCTGCACCTGGCCAAGACGCTGCCCAAGCCACGCATCGGCATCGTCAATTTTGATGCCCACCTGGACCTGCGCGATCTGACGCGGGGCCCCACCTCCGGTACACCCTTCGCCCAGATCGCCGCTCACTGCGCCCACCACGACTGGCCCTTTCGCTATGCCTGCCTGGGTCTGAGCCTGGCGGCCAATACCCGCACGCTGCTCAGGCGTGCCGCCGAGCTGGACGTGCTGACCCGCGAAGACCACGAGATTCGCGAGAGCAGCCTGGAGCGCATCGGCGCCGAGCTGGACGCCTTCGCCGCCGGCTGCGATGCCCTCTATCTGACCTTCGACCTTGATGTGCTGCCGGCGGGCGAGGCGCCCGGGGTCAGCGCACCTGCCGCTCATGGCGTGAGCCTCGCCTTGCTGGAGCCCCTAATCCGCCGGCTCAAGACCAGCGGCAAGTTGCGCCTGGCCGACGTGGCCGAACTCAATCCCGCACTCGACCAGGACGGCCGCACGGCCCGGGTCGCGGCGCGGCTGATCCATACCCTGGCACTGGACCTTTAAGGCCTGCCGCGAACAACAAGAGAGGAAGATCCCATGACCCGTTTTCGTGAAGGTGAGATTCGCGCCCCCCGCGGCACCCAGCTCAATGCCAAGAGCTGGCTGACCGAGGCGCCGCTGCGCATGCTGATGAACAATCTCGATCCCGAGGTCGCGGAAAACCCCCAGGAGCTGGTGGTCTACGGCGGCATCGGCCGGGCGGCGCGCAACTGGGAGTGCTACGACAAGATCGTCGAGAGCCTCAAGGCGCTGGGTGACGACGAAACCCTGCTGGTGCAATCGGGCAAGCCGGTCGGGGTGTTCAAGACCCACGCCGATGCCCCGCGGGTGCTGATCGCCAACTCCAACCTGGTACCGCACTGGGCCAGCTGGGAGCACTTCAACGAACTGGATGCCAAGGGCCTGGCCATGTACGGCCAGATGACCGCCGGCAGCTGGATCTACATCGGTAGCCAGGGCATCGTCCAGGGTACCTACGAGACCTTTGTCGAGGCCGGGCGTCAGCATTACCAGGGTGACCTGCGTGGCCGCTGGGTGCTCACCGCCGGTCTCGGCGGCATGGGCGGTGCCCAGCCGCTGGCCGCGACCCTGGCCGGCGCCTGTTCGCTGAACATCGAGTGCCAACAGACCAGCATCGACTTTCGCCTGCGCAGCCGCTATGTCGACGAGCAGGCCACTGACCTCGATGACGCCCTGGCGCGTATCGCCCGCTACACCGAAGAAGCCAAGACCCGCGACGGCAAGGCCATCTCCATCGCCCTGCTGGGCAATGCCGCCGAAATCCTGCCGGAACTGGTCCGCCGTGGTGTGCGCCCGGATATGGTCACCGACCAGACCAGCGCCCACGACCCGCTCAATGGTTATCTACCGATCGGCTGGACCTGGGCCGAATACAAGGATCGTGCAGCCACCGATCCGGCGGGCGTGGTCAAGGCCGCCAAGCAGTCCATGGCTGCCCACGTGCAGGCCATGCTCGACTTCCAGAAGATGGGCGTCCCGACCTTCGACTATGGCAACAACATCCGCCAGATGGCCCAGGAAGCCGGCGTCGCCGATGCCTTCGCCTTCCCGGGTTTCGTGCCGGCCTATATCCGCCCGCTGTTCTGCCGCGGCATCGGTCCGTTCCGCTGGGCCGCGCTGTCGGGCGATGCCGAGGACATCTATCGCACCGACGCCAAGGTCAAGGAACTGATCCCGGATGACGCCCACCTGCACCGCTGGCTGGACATGGCCCGCGAGCGCATCGCCTTCCAGGGCTTGCCGGCGCGTATCTGCTGGGTCGGCCTGGGCTTGCGCGCCAAGCTGGGCCTGGCCTTCAACGAGATGGTGCGCAGCGGCGAACTCAAGGCGCCCATCGTCATCGGGCGTGACCACCTGGACAGCGGCTCGGTATCCAGCCCCAACCGCGAGACCGAGGCCATGCAGGACGGCTCCGACGCCGTCTCCGACTGGCCGCTGCTGAACGCCCTGCTCAACACCGCCAGCGGCGCCACCTGGGTCTCGCTGCACCACGGCGGTGGGGTAGGGATGGGCTTTTCCCAGCATTCCGGGATGGTCATCGTCTGCGACGGCACCGACGCCGCCGCCGCCCGTATCGCCCGGGTACTGCACAACGACCCGGCCACCGGGGTGATGCGCCACGCCGACGCCGGCTATGACATCGCCATCGACTGCGCCCGCGAGCAGGGCCTGAATCTGCCCATGATCGGCAAAGGAGTCTGATCGATGAATACCCTTATCCTGAAACCCGGCACCCTCGACCTGGCCCGGCTGCGCCAGGCCTATCAGCAGCCGCTGCGCGTCGAGCTGGATCCGGCGGCCCATGCCGCCATCGATGCCAGCGTGGCCTGCGTGGAAAGCATCCTCGCCGAAGGCCGGACCGCCTATGGCATCAACACCGGCTTCGGCCTGCTGGCCTCGACGCGGATCGCGCCGGCGGATCTGGAAAAGCTGCAGCGCTCCCTGGTGCTGTCCCATGCCGCCGGTGTGGGCGAGGCGCTGGACGACGACCTGGTGCGGCTGATCATGCTGCTCAAGGTCAACAGTCTGGCCCGCGGTTTCTCCGCCATTCGCCGCCAGGTCATCGAGGCGCTGATCGCCTTGATCAATGCCGAGGTCTATCCACATATCCCGCTCAAGGGCTCGGTGGGCGCCTCGGGTGACCTGGCGCCGCTGGCGCACATGTCGCTGGTGCTGATCGGCGAGAGCAAGGCGCGCTACCAGGGCCAGTGGCTGCCGGCCCGCGAGGCGCTGGCGGTCGCGGGTCTCGAACCCATGACCCTGGCGGCCAAGGAGGGCCTGGCGCTGCTCAATGGCACCCAGGTGTCCACCGCCTATGCGCTGCGCGGGCTGTTCGAAGGCGAAGACCTGTTCGCTGCGGCCACGGTCTGCGGCGGCTTGAGCGTCGAGGCCATGCTCGGTTCCCGGGCGCCCTTCGATGCGCGCATCCATACCGCGCGGGGCCAGCGTGGCCAGATCGACGTGGCCGCGGCCTATCGCGAGCTGCTCACCGACAGCAGCGAGGTGTCCCGCTCCCACGCCAATTGCGACAAGGTCCAGGATCCCTATTCGCTGCGCTGCCAGCCTCAGGTGATGGGCGCCTGCCTGACTCAGTTGCGCCAGGCCGCCGAGGTGCTGGAGGTGGAGGCCAATGCCGTGTCCGACAATCCGCTGGTGTTCGCGGAAGAGGGCGACGTCATCTCCGGCGGCAACTTCCACGCCGAGCCGGTGGCCATGGCCGCCGACAACCTGGCCCTGGCCCTGGCCGAGATCGGTGCCCTGTCGGAGCGGCGCACCTCGCTGATGATGGACCGGCACATGTCCCAGCTGCCGCCCTTCCTGGTGGAGAACGGCGGGGTCAATTCCGGCTTCATGATCGCCCAGGTCACCGCCGCGGCCCTGGCCAGCGACAACAAGGCCCTGGCCCATCCGGCCAGCGTCGACAGCCTGCCCACCTCGGCCAATCAGGAAGACCACGTGTCCATGGCGCCCAATGCCGGCAAGCGACTGTGGGCCATGGCCGAGAACGTGCGCGGCATCCTCGCCATCGAGTGGCTGGGCGCCTGCCAGGGCCTGGACTTCCGTCACGGCCTGAAGAGTTCGGAACGCCTGGAAAGGGCGCGCAGCCTGTTGCGCGAACAGGTGCCCTACTACCAGGAAGACCGCTTCTTCGCCCCCGACATCGAGGCCGCCAGCGCGCTGCTGGCCAGCGGCTGCCTGAACGAGTTGATCATAGCGCGCCTGCTACCCAGTCTCTAAGGGCTATCGCCCGCCTGCAAGGCCGCCTTCTCTGCGGGCGGCCATCTCTGTACTACAACAACAATCGGAGATCTCTAGCATGACCAACCTGGTTGGCCTCACGCGGGGTTTGAATGCCCGGCACATACGTTTCATCGCCCTTGGCTCGGCCATTGGCACGGGCCTGTTCTACGGTTCGGCCTCGGCGATCCAGCTGGCCGGCCCGTCGGTACTCTTGGCCTATCTGATCGCCGGAGCGGCGGTGTACATGGTCATGCGCGCTCTGGGCGAGATGGCGGTACGCAATCCGGTTTCTGGTTCCTTCGGGGCGTATGCCTCCAGCTACCTGGGCCCGCTGGCGGGCTTTCTCACCGGCTGGACCTACTACTTCGAGATGGTCATCGTCTGCCTGGCCGACGTGACCGCCTTCGGCATCTACATGGGCTTCTGGTTTCCCGATGTACCGCGCTGGATCTGGGTGTTGTCGATCATCTTCTTCATCGGCGCTCTGAATCTCTGCTCGGTCAAGGTCTTTGGCGAGCTGGAATTCTGGCTGTCCGCTCTCAAGGTCGGTGCCATCGTGGCGATGATCCTGGGTGGCCTGGGCATCATGCTCTATGGAATGGGTCTGAGCGAAGGCGGCACCGGCATCCAGAATCTCTGGGCGCACGGGGGCTTCATGCCCAATGGCATCGGCGGCTTCATTGCCTGTTTCGCGGTGGTGGTCTTCGCCTTCGGTGGCATCGAGATCATTGGCGTCACCGCGGGAGAGGCCAAGGATCCGCAGCGGGTCATCCCCCAGGCGATCAGGGCCGTGCCCGTGCGGATCCTGCTGTTCTATGTGCTGACGCTGTTCGTGCTGATGGCCATCTTTCCCTGGCCGGAGATCGGTACCAAGGGCAGTCCCTTCGTACAGATATTCGATCACCTCGGCATCGGCTTTGCCGCCGTGCTGCTCAACATCGTGGTGATCTCCGCGGCGATTTCGGCGATCAACAGCAATGTCTTCGGCGCGGGGCGCATGCTCTATGGCATGGCCAAGCAAGGTCAGGCGCCGGCGGGGTTCGCCAAGGTGTCGCGCAATGGCGTGCCCTGGCTGACCGCGGTGGTCATGGCGCTTGCCCTGCTGCTGGGCGTGATCCTCAACTACCTGATCCCCGAAGACGTCTTCTTGCTTATCGCCTCCCTGGCGACCTTCGCGACGGTCTGGGTCTGGTTGATGATCCTGCTGTCCCAGGTCGCCATGCGGCGCGGCATGACGCCTGCCGAGACGGCCGCGCTGAAGTTTCCGGTTCCTCTGTGGCCCGTGGCGCCTGCTGCAGCGATTGGCTTCATGCTGTTCGTGTTCGGCGTGCTGGGCTGGTTCCCGGACAGTCGTCCGGCCATGGGGGTAGGCGTGGTGTGGCTTGGCTTACTGATCCTCGCCTACTACATCTGGGTCCGGCCTTCCGTTGATCGCCAGCCGGCGTTGACGGTCGAGTAACGTCGAGAGGTTTCCGTCCCCTGCCAACGGATGGCAAGGGACGGAGCGGGGCGTATCATTCGACTCTTTGCGTTGCCAACGCCATGGAGATCCGGTGACCAGCCAGACGCCCCCGCGCTACAAGATGATCGAAGATTTCCTGCTGACGCGGATCCGCAACGGGGACTATCCAGTCAATCACCAGATTCCTCCCGAAGAGCAGCTGGCGCGGGACTTCTCGGTCAGTCGGATGACGGCCAACAAGGCGATCAACAACCTGGTGCAGCAAGGCTATCTGGTGCGCCAAGCCGGGCTGGGAACCTTTGTCACCGATTCCCGTGCCGAATCCTCGCTACACGAGGTGATGAACATTGCCGCCGAGGTGCGCGCAAGGGGGCATATGTACGCCAACGATGTCTTGCGCAGCGAAGCTATCGCCGCCGATGACGAGGTGGCTCTGCGTCTTGGCCTGCGGATCGGTAGCCAGGTGTTCCACAGCATCCTGGTGCACCGTGAGGATGGCGTGCCCATCCAGCTCGAAGATCGCTATGTCAATCCGCGCTGGGTGCCGCACTACCTGGACAGCGACTTCAGCTGCCAGACGCCCAACGAGGTGCTGGTGGCCAGCTGTCCGATCAGCGATGTGGAGCACATCGTCGAGGCGGTGCTGGCCAACGCTCAGACCGCGCACTGGCTGGAGATCGCCGAGGGGGCGGCCTGCCTGTCGATGATCCGCCGGACCTGGTCGAACGAGCACCTGATTAGTTACGTGCGGCTGCTGCATCCGGGCGACAGGTACAAGCTGAGCTCGACGACGCGGCATCGCTGAACAGGGACCCCAAGCAGGGACTCTACCGCTGCGAGTCAGGCGGCCGGATGCTATGGCGGGCAGGTTTCGCAGCCGCGGGTTGCGGTCTTGGGTGTTGCCAGCGGTCGCAGCTGGATCAGGCCGAGGTGTGCCTGGCCCTGCAGGGTCAGGGTTTGACCAGAGGAAGCAAGGGCAACACGCGCCGCATCATGCCGCTCCAGCCTGATTGGCGAATGGCCGCCCAGGATGCACAAAGACCCTTGGTCGCAGAACAGCAAGGTGGTCGCCACCACGCCTAGCTGCCGAGTACCGTCGAGCCTTAGCCAGCTCAGCTCGCCCTGGTAGCGATCCGGGCGATAGATCAGATTTAAATCGCGGATGGGTCCATCGAGCAATTTGCAGCTGACCTGGGAGTCACCGGAAAAGATGAACGTCTCCCAACAGCCGAGCGCTGGGGTGCATAGGCCGTCGACATTCAGCCGCATGCCGGCGCCTTCGAGCACACTGATGATTCGCGTCATGCCGGGGAAGGGAGAGAAGTCGCCTGACTGGGAGACGTCCGCCATGGAGACCCGCCAGCCGAAGTCCGCCTTTGTGCCATCCGTGTCGCGGGCTATCTCCAGGGTGGTGCCCAGGCCGTTACGCCAGGCCATGCGGCGATGCGCAGCGGCGGGCAGATGCTCGACGAGATTCATGGGCTGACCTGCCTGGCTTGCTGGATCGCCTGGCCCTGACACAAGGTCTTGGTCCACAAGCCCGCACATCCTTCAAGCATCTGACCAGCCTCCTCGACGGCAAGGGGTGCAAGGGCATCGCTCGCGAAACGAGCGTGATCCTGCAAAAGCGAGATAGTAAGAACAACTCTGGCTATTTGTATAGACATTTGGGAGGTCAGAGCTTTACTAGGAGAATGCCTTGGCGTTCGGGTAGTACCTCCGCAGCTGATTCTGTCCGCCTGGGTCTGTCGGGTCGTCCTGGTCAGTCTGCAGATAGCCGACACCGAGGCGCCGGCTGGATAAATCAGAGCTTGGCCACCAGCGCCACGGCGTCCTGTTTGGCCTGGTCGCGCGAAGCCTGGTCGACCTCGGCACCGAACAGGGTCTTTTCCACCACCACGGTGTGCATCCGGTCGATGCCGACCATCTCGCACCAGGTGCGCAGATAGGATTCCTGGTGCTCCTGGCGATCCAGGGCCGCACCGCGGGCGGCGATCACCAGGGCCTGGCGGCCGCCGAGCAGGCCGTTGAGGCCGCGCTCGTCGAAGGTGAACAGCAGGTCCTTCTGGCTGACCACGTCGAACAGTTGCTTGAGCTTGTAGGGGATGCCGAAATTCCAGCAGGGCACGCCGAACACCAGCACATCCGCGGCCTTGAAGCGCTGCGCCAGTGCCTTGGCAACCGTCCAGGCGTGCGCCTGCTCAGCGCTCAGGGGCTCACCCTGGATGCCGGCGTACTTGGCGTCGAGGATGGGGCCGTCGAATTCCGGCAGGTCGCAGTGCCAGGCATCGAGGGTATCCACCTCGGCGTCGGGATGTTTGCCTTGCCAGGCCTGGATGAAGGCGGTGGCGACGTCCAGCGAGGCGGAGCGCTCCTGGCGGGGCGAACCTATCACGTGCAACAGGCGGGGCATGGGCAGATCCTCGAAGGATGGGGATTGCGATAACTATAATCCCGTCGACGGGGTGCGCCAGTCTGAAGCGAGGCGGGCCGATGGATGGTCTCGAAAGCGATTTTTGGCGTGACGATTGGTGTTGGGCGGGCCCTCACCCCAGCCCTCTCCCAGGGGGAGAGGGGGTGGTTGGGTGCGAGTGGGAGGCCGCGTGCGCCATAGGGTGGACAAGGACGCAGCCTCGGTCAGGGCGGGGGCGACGGGGCGACTACGTAGGTTGGGCTGAGACAGCTCCACCGTCGAAGCCCGACAACCAACGTCGTGCCAGCCCCGTTGGGCTTCGCTGGCGCTCAACCCAACCTACGCGCCCATCCTTCACTCGTAGGTTGGGCGAAGCCCGACAAATGTCCCATCCCCACCTCAGGCCGAACCGGCTTCCGTGCGCAGGGCCGAGCCGCGCAGGCCGAGTAGGGTGTCCAGCAGCAGGAACAGCAGCAGGCTGCCGCCGAGCACCGGCAGGCACAGTCCGAGCAGCACGGCCGTCGCCGGGACCAGCAGGCGCGGCAGGGGCGACAGCTGCCGCCAGAGGGCGACCAGACCCGGTTGCGCCGGATCGCGAGTAGGACGACGGCGCCACCAGAGCAGATAGCCCCAGACGGTCATGACCAGCAGGCCGAGGGCGATGGCCACCAGCACCAGCTGGTTGGCCAGACCGAACAGCACGCCCATATGGGCATCGATCCCCCAGCGGGTCAGCTTGGCCGGCAGCGAGTACTGGGCGAAGCGCACCTGGTCCACCACCTGGAGGCTGGTCGGATCGACGGCGACGGCGTCCACCTGGGTCGGCCAGCGGCGGTCGATCTCGCTGACCGTCCAGGCCTTGTCGGCGCTACGGGCCGGACGGATCTCCAGCTTGCCCGCGTCGATGCCGGCGGCGCGGGCGCTGGCCAGTACCCGATCGAAGGTGGCTGGATCCAGCGGCGGTGCCATGGTCATGTGCATGGCGCCATGGCCGTGGTGCTCAGCGTGCTCGTCGTGGGCCATGGCCGGTGCCGGCGCGCTGCCCAGGGAGGTCTTCACGCTGGGCGTGGACCAGCCATAGTGAGCGCGCAGCACGCCGATGTTGTCGCCGGCGAAGCGCGACCAGGTCAGGCCGGTGGCGGAGAGGAACAGCAGTCCGCCCAGCAGCCAGACGCCGGTGCTGGCATGCAGACCGCGCAGCCCTCGGGCCGGGCGGCGCTGGCGGCGCCGCACCAGCCACAGCGTGAGACCGCCGAGGGCCGCGACCCACAGCCAGGAGGCGGCCAGCTCGCTGTAGAGGCGACCGGGTTCGCCCAGCAGCAGGCTGCGGTGGAACTGATCGATGGCGGTGCGCAGCGGCAGGATGCCGCTGGTGCCATAGACGGTCAGGTCGCCACGGATGGCGCCGGTGACCGGATCGACGAAGAGGGCGCGATGGGCCGATTCGCCCAGGGACGGATCGTTGAACATCACCCGGGTAGTGTCGCCCGCCGCAGGGGAAGGACGTACCGCGCCCAGGGTCAGCGCAGGACCGGCCATGGCCTGGGCGGCGCGCACCTGCTCGGCCAGTGGCAGGGCTTCGCCACGGCTGGGGGTGTGCAGGGCCTCGGCATAGAGGCGCGCTTCCAGTTGCGGCGTGAGGGCATAGAGCAGCCCGCTGGCGGCGGCCATCAGCAGAAAGGGACCGACGAACAGGCCGATGAGGAAATGCAGCCGCGCCAGCAGTTGCAGCAGCGGCCCCGGCGCCTTGGCGGCTGGAGCGGAGGGGTGCGAAGTCATAGCGTTCACCACGGAGCGACGCGCGACCAGCGAGGGGCCACGCGCGGGATTACGAAAAGAGAGGACAGCCGTCTTTCGTCGCCGAGGTGTCAGGGCGCCTGGGGATGGAGCGTGGAGCGTCGTGCGCGGGGTGGGGGCGGCAGCGCGCTCTGGTAGCGTCGGCAATGGGGATCGCCGGGACGCAGCAGCCATTGCAGGGCGACGGCCAGCAGGGTGGCGAGGAACAGGGTGGCGGCGAAGACGCAATCACCCGTGGGCGAGAGGGTCGTCACGCTGCCGCCCGGGAGGCCCGCGTGCATGCCGGCCATGTCATCACCCTGGACGGCCTGAGCGTGCAGACCGTGATGGTGCTCATGCACCTGGCCGAGGGATGGCAGGACCGGCAGGGTGAGGCGTGCCAGCATCTGACCATGGCCCAGGGCGCAGACGAGTCCGTTCAACAGGATGCAGGCAAGCAGCATCCAGGCGAGCGAAGCGCGCGGGAAACGGACGGTTTTCATGGCTGGGACTGTATCATCGTCGCGAGCGGCGCACAGCCCGGCCGGCGCGGCCCTGCGCCGAAATGTCGCGCCCCGCCCTCTGCCGAAGAGACCAAACACCGCCATGAGCCAAGCGCCTTCCATCAGCCTGGAACGGATCACCGCCGCGGATGACGAGACGCTGGGCTTCCTGCAGGCGAGCTATCGCGAGCTGTTCGGTAGCCGGATCGAGGCGACGACCCTGCCCCCGGATCTACAGGGCTTCGCCGACCACTATGGGGCAGGTCGCGGCTGCCTGCTGATCGCCCGGGGTGCCGCTGGAGAGCCCCTCGGCAGCATCGCCTACCGGCCCTACGACCGGCGCTTTCCGCAGCTGGCCTATCCTGGCGAGCGGACGGTGGAGGTGGTGCGGCTGTATGTGGCGCCGCAGCAGCGTCGCCAGGGCCTGGCGCGACGGCTGTTCGGGGCGCTGCTGGCCCAGGCGCGGCAGGAGGCGGTCGACCGCCTCTATCTGCACACCCACCCCTTCCTGCCCGGGGCCGAAGCCTTCTGGCTGGACCAGGGTTTCCAGGTCGTCGCGCGGGAGACGACCCTGCCCTGGCAGACCATCCATCTGGATCGACGGCTGGACAGCCCTCAGGCGTCTGCCGGCCCGCGACAGAGCAGATAGGTATCCATGATCCAGCCGTGTTCTTCGCGTGCGGCACTGCGCACCCGGTGGATCTCTTCAGCCACCTCCTGCAGCGGTCCGGCGATGAGGATCTCGTCCGCCGTGCCGACGTAGGCGCCCCAGTAGATGTGCAGGCCAGGCTCGTCCAGGCGGCGATAGGCTTCGTGGGAATCGAGCATCACCACCAGGCTGTCCAGGTGCGCGGGAAAGCGCTCCAGGTGCCGGCCGGGGGTGATCTCCAGGGCCTGGCCGATGCGATTGAGCGGCACCCGATGGCGCGCGGCCAGGGCCTGGACGCTGGAGATGCCGGGGATCACCTCATAGTCGAAGTCCAGCCGGCCGTCGCGCCGGATCGCCGCCAGGATGCGCAGGGTGCTGTCGTACAGCGCCGGATCGCCCCAGACCAGGAAGGCGCCGCATTCGTCGTCCGCCAGCTCGTGCTCGATCATCTCTTCCATCAACGCCTGCTTGGCAGCATTGAGGTCGTCCACCGCCTGGCGATAGTCGCCTTCGCGGCGGCGCTCGGGGATGGGCGCGGTGACGAAACGATAATCCGCCTGGCGGATGTGCCGGGCGCAGATGGTCTCGCGCAGGTGGATCAGGCTGTCCTTTTCCGTGCCCTTGTCGAACAGAAAGAAGGTACTAGCGCGATTGAGGGCGGCGATGGCCTGGAGGGTGAGGTAGTCGGGATCGCCGGCGCCGATGCCGATGACCAGCAGGGTTTTCATGGGGTGGCCTCGAAGGAAGGAGCAGCGCCCAGTGTAACCAGGGATGTCTCTTCGGTAGAGCCGTCCGTGAGCGTCATGCTAGGTTCGACGGGTTTGCCTGCTGCCAGGCAGGGATGGACAGGATCGAGGAGGACAGGGGCGTGACGATGACGGCGAGCTGGCGACGGATACCCCGCGGGGTCTGGATTCTGGGTGGGGTGAGCCTGTTCATGGATATCTCCTCGGAGATGATCCACAGCCTGTTGCCGCTGTTCCTGGCCACCGGCCTGGGCCTGAGCGTGCTCTATATCGGCATCCTCGAAGGGGTGGCCGAGGCGACCGCGCTCATCACCAAAATCTTTTCCGGCGTACTCAGCGACTACCTGGGCAAGCGCAAGGGCCTGGCGGTGCTGGGCTATGGCCTGGGCGCCCTGAGCAAGCCGCTGTTCGCCCTGGCCAGCGGTGCCGGCCTGGTGTTCGGCGCGCGCTTCATGGATCGCATCGGCAAGGGCATTCGCGGCGCACCGCGCGACGCCCTGGTGGCCGACGTCACGCCGCCGGAGATCCGCGGTGCCGCCTATGGCCTGCGCCAGTCGCTGGATACCCTCGGCGCCTTTCTCGGCCCGCTGCTGGCGGTGGGGCTGATGCTGCTCTGGGCCAACGATTTCCGCGCGGTGTTCTGGGTGGCGGTGATCCCCGCCTTCATCGCCGTCGCCTTGCTGTATTTCGGCCTGGAGGAACCCAAGGCGGCCATCGTCCAGGCGCGCACCAATCCGCTCACCCGCAGCCAGCTGTGCAAATTGCCGGCGGCCTTCTGGCAAGTGACGCTGCTTGGTGGTGTCTTCACCCTGGCGCGCTTCAGCGAGGCCTTCCTGGTGCTCAAGGCCGAGCAGGTGGGCGTGCCCCTGGCGCTGGTGCCGCTGGTGATGGTGGGCATGCACCTGGTGTTCGCGCTGTCGGCCTATCCGCTGGGGGCGCTGTCCGACCGGATCAGCCATTGCGCGCTGCTGGCCTGGGGCCTGGTGCTGCTGATCCTGGCCGACCTGGCGCTGGCCTTCAGCAGCGGCTGGATCGGGCTGGCCCTGGGCATCCTGCTCTGGGGCCTGCACATGGGCATGACCCAGGGCCTGCTCGCCGCTATGGTCGCCAAGACCGCCCCGGCCGAATTGCGCGGCACCGCCTTTGGCCTGTTCAACCTGGTCAGTGGCATCGCCCTGTTGCTGGCCAGCACCATCGCCGGCGCGCTCTGGCACTTCGTCGGCTCCGCCGCCACCTTCCAGTTCGGTGCCCTGGCGGCGGCACTGACCTTGCTGGTGCTGGCCGCCTGCCGCCGTAGCGTGGCGCCAATTACGGGTTAGTCGAACAGGGGCCGCAGATAGGGTGCCGTGGGGCTGGCGGGATCGTCCGCTACCGCGCGGGGCGTGCCACTGGCGACGATGCACCCACCCGCCGTGCCGGCGCCGGGGCCGATGTCGATCAGCCAGTCGCTGCCGGCCACCACCTGCAGGTTGTGCTCCACCAGCACCACGGTATTGCCTTCGTCGACCAGGCCGTGCAGCTGGCGCATCAACCGCTCCACGTCGGCCGGATGCAGGCCGGTGGTGGGTTCGTCCAGCACATAGAGAGTGGTACCGCGACTGGTGCGCTGCAGCTCGGTGGCCAGCTTGATGCGCTGGGCTTCGCCGCCGGAGAGTTCGGTGGCCGGCTGGCCCAGGCGCAGATAGCCCAGGCCGATGTCGGCCAGCACCCGCAGCGCTCGCGCCACCGGGGCTTCCTCGGCGAAGAAGGCCAGGGCCTCGTCCACCGTCAGGCCCAGGACCTCGGCGATGGTCTTGCCCTGCCAGCGCACCTCCAGGGTCTCGGGGTTGTAGCGCGCGCCCTGGCAGGTGGGGCAGGCGGCATAGACGCTGGGCATGAACAGCAGTTCGACGCTGACGAAGCCCTCGCCCTCGCAGGTCGGGCAGCGGCCCTTGGCGACGTTGAAGGAGAAGCGTCCGGCGTCGAAGCCGCGTTCCTGCGCCTCGGGGGTGGCGGCGAACAGCTTGCGCACCCCGTCGAACAGGCCGGTGTAGGTGGCCAGGTTGGAGCGTGGGGTGCGGCCGATGGGCTTCTGGTCCACCGGTACCAGCCGGCGGATGCCGCCGAGGCCACCGACTACCTGGCCGGTGGTGGCGGGCAGGGCATCGCCGTCCAGTTCCGGGGCCTCGTCGCCATCTTCGGCGGCGCGCTGGCCCAGTTCGGCGCCCACCAGTTCCAGCAGCGCCTGGCTGACCAGGCTGGACTTGCCCGAACCGGAGACCCCGGTCACCGCCGTCAGGCAGCCCAGCGGAAAGGCGGCGTCCAGGCCCTGCAGGTTGTTGCGGGTGACCCCGGCCAGCCGCAGCCAGCCCTGGGGTTCACGGGGCGGCCGGGTCTCGCGTTGCGGCGCGGCGAACAGATAGCGCGCCGTCACCGACTCCTCGACCTCGGCCAGACCGGCGGGCGGGCCGCTGTAGAGTACCCGGCCACCGCCTTCGCCGGCCGCGGGACCGACATCCACCAGCCAGTCGGCACGCTTCATGGTGGCCAGGTCGTGCTCCACCACGAACAGCGAATTGCCCTGGGCCTTGAGGCCGTCGAGGGCTTCCAGCAGCGACTCGCCATCGGCCGGATGCAGACCGGCGGAGGGTTCGTCCAGCACATAGACCACCCCGAACAGCTGGGACACCAGCTGCGTCGCCAGGCGCAGGCGCTGCAATTCGCCGGAGGAGAGGGTGGTGGTGCTGCGCTCCAAAGCCAGATAACCAAGGCCCAGGCGGGTGAGGGTCTGCAGCCGTTCCAGCAATTCGGTGGCCATGCGTTGGGCGGCCAGGCGCTTTTCCGGGGAAAGATCGGGGGTACGGCGCACGTCCGGGGCACTGGCGTGATCGCTGCCGCCGGCGGCCTTGCGCCGGGCGCGATCCTGCTTGCCGGCCTTGGCGTCCAGCACGCGGGCATCCTTCGCCTCGTCGAAATCGCCGGCAGCGACCCGGCGCAGCAGCACGGTGAGGTCGTCCAGCGGCAGCCGCGACAATTCGCCGATGTCCAGGCCGGCGAAGGTCACCGAGAGCGCCGCCCGGGTCAGCCGCTTGCCGTGGCACAGCGGGCAGGTCTGGCCGATCATGAAGCGCGCCGCGCGCTGTTTCATCTTGGCGCTCTGAGAGTTGGCGAAGGTGTGCAGCACATGGCGCCGCGCCCCGGTGTAGGTGCCCTGGTAGCTGGGCTCGGCCTTGCGCTTGAGCGCGGCACGGGTCTGCTCGGGGGTGAGGCCGGCATAGACCGGGACGGTGGGCTGCTCCTCGGTGAAAAGGATCCAGTCGCGCTGCTTTTGTGGCAGGTCGCGCCAGGGGATGTCGACGTCATAGCCGAGGGTGACCAGGATATCGCGCAGATTTTGCCCGCCCCAGGCGGTAGGCCAGGCGGCGATGGCGCGCTGGCGGATGGTCAGCGACGCATCCGGCACCATGGAGGCTTCCGTGACCTCGTAGACCCGGCCCAGGCCGTGGCACTCGGGACAGGCGCCCTGGGGCGTGTTGGGCGAGAAATCTTCGGCATAGAGCATCGGCTGGTCGGCGGGGTAGCGACCGGCGCGGGAATAGAGCATCCGCACCAGGCTGGAAAGCCCGGTCACGCTGCCCATGGACGAACGACTGTTGGGCTGGCCGCGCTGCTGTTGCAGGGCCACCGCCGGCGGCAGGCCTTCGATGGCCTCCACCTGGGGCACCCCCACCTGGTCGATCAGCCGCCGCGCATAGGGCGCCACCGATTCGAAGTAGCGGCGCTGGGCCTCGGCATAGAGGGTGCCGAAGGCCAGCGATGATTTGCCCGAGCCGGACACCCCGGTGAACACCACCAGGGCATCGCGGGGGATATCCACGTCGACGTTCTTCAGGTTGTGCTCGCGGGCACCGCGGACGGAGACGAAACCGGGACGGGGGGAGGAGGGCATGACGGGCGGAAACCTTGACTGGGAGCGTGCAGACTCGGACCACGTCAGGGAGCAAAGGATCGCCGGGCGGTGGCGGACGACGGGACAGCGGTCTCGTCGTCCGCCTGCCTGGGCTCAGAAGGTGTAGCTGACCGACAGCGTCGCGTTGCGCGGCGCGCCGTAGTTGCCGCTGGTGGCGTTGTTGTAGAGCGACAGCAGGTATTTGCGGTCGGTGAGGTTGTTGAGATTGAGCTGGGTGCTCCAGTGTTCGTCGAAATCGTAGCTGCCCAGCACATCCACCAGGGCATAGGCGTTCTGGTGGATGCGGCTGTTGTTGTCGTTCTCGATACCGCTCTGCCATCTCAGCCGCGCGCCGACCTTGGCTTGGGGCAGGCCCGGCAGGCGATAGGTCGCCAGGCCACGCAAGCTGTGGCTGGGCACGAATTTGCGCGCCCGCTCGCCGTCCGCGTCGTCGATGCGCACATAGGTGTAGCCGGCTAGCAGGTCCAGGCCGGGCAGCGCCTCGCCGGAGACCTGCAGCTCCAGGCCATGGCTCTGGTAGTCAGTGGTGTCGTAGAGATAGCGCGAACCGGCGAACACCGAGGTCGAGGCCACGTTGCGCTGCTCGGTCTTGAACACCGCGGCGGTCAGGCTCAAGCGGTCGTCGAACAGGCCACCCTTGATCCCGGCTTCCAGACTCTTGCCTTCCAGCGGATCGAGCAGCCGGCCATCCAGGCCGAAGCTGTATTGTGGGCTGAAGATCTTGGTCCAGCTGGCATAGAGGCTCCATTGCGGACTCAGGTCGTAGACCAGGCCGGTGTAGGGGGTGACCTCGCCATGGGCACGGGTGTAGTAGTCGGCGCCATAGCTCAGGCCGCTGGCATCGGCGCTGAGCATCCGCGCACCGACGATCCAGTGCAGGTCGTCGACCAGCTCGAAGCGGGCGCCGGCGAACAGGCTTTTCTGGCGGTCGGTGAAGTCCTGGGTGTGGCCGATATCGTCGGTGTATTGCAGCGACGGCTCGGGGACCCCGGCCAGGGAGCCGGAGAGGGTGGTGGGGTAGTAGCCATCCTCGGCGAGGATCTTTTCCCGCAACTTCTGGTGGGTCCGGCCGTAGCTGGCGCCCAGGGTGAGTTCGTGGTCGCGGCCGAATAGCTGGAAGGGGCCGGACAGCCTGGCCTCGCCGATCAGCTGGTGCGCCTTGCTGGCGGAATGGTCGCCAAAGGCGGTGGCGTCGTCGCCGTTGACGCCGAAGATGTAGTACATGTCGGCGTTCTGCCGCTCGGTGACGCCGGTCGCCGTGAGGGTACCCCGCCAGCCGTTGCCGAAGTCGTGGGTGAATTCGCCGAAGACGCGCTGGGTATCCAGATTCCAGTAGGTCCAGTCCTGGCCGATGCTGGAACTGCGCCGGCCGTAGTGCAACGGATTGCCGTCCACATCGGCCAGCGGCAGGTTGCCCCAGGAGCTGCCGTTGGCGTCGCTGTTGTGCTGGGAGAAACCCAGGGTCAGGGTATCGGCCTCGCTGAGGTCGAAGGCCACCAGGCCGGCCGCGATGTTCTTTTCATGGCCATAGCGATCCAGCCAGGAATTGCCCTTGTCGTGGGCGTAGATGAAGCGTCCGCGTACCTTGCCGGTCTCGATCAGGGGGCCGGAGACATCGGCATCCACCCGGCGGTTGTCCCAGGAACCGATGCTGGCGCCGAGCCTGGCCTGGAACTCGGCGGTGGGCCGCTTGCGCACGAAGTTGACCGCCGCGGAGGGATTGCCGGTGCCACTCATCAGGCCATTGGCCCCGTGCAGGACGTCCACCTGCTCGTATTCCGCCAGGTCCTGGTCGCCCACCAGGGTGGTGCTGACGAAGGGCATGCCCATGCCGTCGTACTGGAAGCTGTTGATGTCGAAGCCGCGCGAGGTGAACTGGGTGCGGTCGGTCTCGGTTTGCTCGACGGTCACCGACGGGGCGGCACGCAGGGCTTCCTTGATGCTCTGCAGGCGGAAATCCTCGACCTGGTCGCGGGTCAGGGTGGTGATCGCCTGGGGTGTCTGCCGCTCGGTCAGGCCCAGGCGCGTGGTGCTGGTGCTGACCGGGCGCCGGTAGCCGACATCCGCGCCCCCGCCCGTGGCGCTGGCCTGGATGGTGGTTTCGGGCATGGCCAGGGCGGCCTCGGCACTGCCACCTTCCAGGGCATAGATGCCGGCGCCACGTTCGCTCCAGCGATAGCCGCTGCCGCGCAGCAGGCGCTCGAAGCCCTGGTCGAGGGTATAGCGGCCCTGCAGTCCCGGGCTGCTGCGACCGGCCAGCGGCGCCGGATCGAACACCAGCTGGACCCCGGCCGTGGCGGCGAAGCGGGCCAGTACCGCGTTCAGCGGACCCGCGGGAATCCGGTAGTCACGCCCCTCCGCGGCGGCCAGGGCCGGCAGGGGCAGCAGGGCCAGTCCGGCACCGGCCAGGGGCACGCCCTGCAGGGCGACGGCCAGGATCAGTGGGGTGAAGGCTCGGGTGGCGGGTTGCTGCCGGTGGATCTTTGCCATGTCGTGTTGCCGTCCTCTTGAGCGCACCAGGCGCGGGCTGCCACCGCTCCCCATGAGGGTGTCTGCAGCTATCCCGGACGAGCGCGGCAAAGTGCTCAGGGCAGCGCGAACTTTTTTTCGGCTGGATCGCCGGCGTTCAGGGCGCCCCCACCGCCACCCAGTAGCGGGTGCGGCGCGTGATGCGGATCGGCAGGGTGCGTTCCAGCGCCAGTAGGGCCTGGTCGGTGTCGTCCAGCGACAGGGCGCCGGACACCCGCAGCCCGGCGACGACCGGGTCGCAGCGCAGCAGGCCGGGGCGATAGCGACCCAGTTCCGCCAGCACCTCGGCCAGCGGGCGGTCGTGGGCCAGCAGCATACCGTGCGTCCAGAGGCTGGCATCCTCGTCCACCGGGGCGAGGCGCTGTACGCCGCGGGCGTCGAACCAGGCTTGCTGCCCCGCGGCCAGGCGTATGGCCGCACCCTGCTGCGGACGCACCTCCACGCCATGGGCGAAGACCGCCACCCGGCAGAGCGTCTCTTCCGCCCGTACGCTGAAGCGGGTGCCCAGGGCCTCGACCTCGCCCTGCGCCAGGCTGACTACGAAAGGCCGGCGTGGCACGACGGGATCGGCATGGGTGGTCACCAGCACCTCGCCCCGTCGCAGATGCAGGCGGCGGATGCCTGCGTCGAAGCGCACGTCCAGGGCGGAGTCGCTGTTCAGCACCAGCTGACTGCCATCGGCGAGCAGCAGGGAGCGCCGCTCGCCGATGGCTGTCGTCAACTCGGCGCCCAACGCGTCCAGTGGCAGGGGGCGCAGGGCCAGCCAGCCGCCGGGAAGCCCCACCAGCAGGGCGGTGAGCAGGCGCAGGGTGCGCCGCCGACTGAGCGTCCGGTCACCGACGCGGCGTACCGTCTGCTGGCCGATGTCCACGGGAACGCTGGCGAAGGTCCCCATGACCCGCTCGGCTCTTGCCCAGGCCGCGCCATGGGCCTCGCTCTGCGCGCGCCAGCGTTCGAAGGCCTGGCGCTGCGCCTCGTTGGCGCCGTCGAAGTTGAGGGTGAGCAGCCACTCGGCCGCCTCTTCGAGCAATTGCGGCGCGGGAAGGCTCATGCCTCGCACGCCACCAGGCAGGCCACCAGGGCGCGCTGGATATGCCGGCGCACGGTGATCACCGCCAGATCCAGCCGTACGGCGATCTCGGCCAGGGTCAGTCGCTGGAATTGCGCCAGCAGAAAGGCCTCCCGGACCGGGGCGGGCAGGCCATCGAGCATGGCATCGATGCGCAGGAGGGCGTCGACGATCAGCCAGTGCGTCTCCGGCGACGGCACCTGGGCCTCCGGCAGGTGGGCGATGGCGTCGCGATAGGCGCGTTCCACCTCCTGGCGTCGCCAGAGGTCGATCACCAACCCCTTGGCCACCTGCACCAGATAGCGCCGAGAGTCTTCACGCACCGGCAGGCGCCCGGAACCGAGGATGCGCAGGTAGGTGTCCTGAGCGATGTCCGCCGCATCCGGCGCGTTGCCCAGCCGCCCGCGCAGCCAGCCGCTGAGCCAGCCATGATGATCGCGATAGAGCTGATCCAACGCGATGGTGGGCGAGCCGGAAGACAGGGCAGGGCGCATGGAAGATCCTTGGCGCGAGCGCCGGTCTTTAAATGATAAAGCGTCTCATTTTAGTTAAAGGCGAGGGGTCGCACAATGCGCGATCGAGCGGATCGACTCAGCGGGTGAGTGGCTGAGGGTCGGTTGGGCACGGCCTCTAGCCACCGAGTCGGGCTGGGCGGTGCTTGGGGGCGGCGTTCGGAATGGTGGGCGGGAGCAAGCAGCGCGGCCTGAGGCGAGCGCCTTCAGGCCGGTGCTACTAGGTCCTCAATCCTGCGCATGCTCCAGGGCATAGGCGCGGCAGTGGGCCAGGTAGCCCATTTCGTGGGCGCCTACCAGTTGCACCACGCTGCTCCACAGCCAGGAGGGCGCATCCAGGGTGCGGGTGCGATTGCGCTGCAGATCGCTCATCCACTCCACCCGGGTGGCCAGGTCCATCTGCCGGGCATGGGCGCGCCCGACCACCCGGGCTAGGTAGGCCGCGGCGCTCATGGCCTCGCGGGCGCTGAGTTCATCCAGTTCCAGCTTGAGATCCTGGGGCAGCAGTTCGCGGATGAAAAAGGAGTGATCGAGCATGCGCACCGCCAGCATGCGATTGCCCAGGGCCGGGGAGAGCTGGCGTGCCCCTTCCACCACGCGCTTGCCGTTGTCGCGGGGCATGGTGGCATGGGCCACGCGCGGAGCGGCGGCGGCGACCGCCTGCTTGACGTCGATCAGGCAGTAGTCCTGGTCGTCGCCGTCGTCCACGCCCAGCAGCACGGCGTAGCGGCGCAGGCCCAGGGAGCTGCAGCCCTTGACCCAGTAGGCGCTGTCGAGCAGCTCGACGCGGCTGTCGTGGCTGCGGCCCTTGAGCGAGGTCACCAGGGCGTGGATGCCCGGGGTCTCGCACAACTCGGCGATGGCCTGGCGCTCGGCCTTGCTCAGCTGCCAGAAGTGCTTGCCCAGCGGCAGCTTGGGTCGGGTGTTTTCCATGCGTTCGCGCGCCAGGTGCTTCCAGGTGCGTTGCACCGCGCTGCGCATCCCGGCCTTGACCTGGGCCGGTCGCGGCACCTCGCGCTCGAGGTCGTCCTCGAAGGCTATCTCGTAGCCGCGCATCATCTCTTCGAGCATCCGCGCCGTGGTTACCCCCGGCAGGTCGGAGCCGCGTGCCGCCGTGGCCAGCGACAGCGCCAGGCGCACCAGGTCATGGGCCGGATTGCCGACCACGGTCTGGTCCAGGTCGCGGATATTGACGTCGGTGGTGCCGTGCAGATCGCCCGTGGGGCCGAGGTTACCGGCATGGCAGTCGCCGCAGATCCACACCGCCGGCCCATTGGGCAGGCTGCGACCGGGCTGGCTGTGCAGCCACTCGTAGAAGTGCACCGTACTGCCCCGCACATAGGCGTGGGCGGAACGGGCCATCTTCAGGTTGCGCAGCTGGTTGAGGCGGGGAATACGATCAGCGGGACGCG
This sequence comes from Pseudomonas benzopyrenica, assembly GCF_036884265.1. NCBI lineage: Bacteria > Pseudomonadati > Pseudomonadota > Gammaproteobacteria > Pseudomonadales > Pseudomonadaceae > Pseudomonas > Pseudomonas benzopyrenica. The sequence goes on from NZ_CP145723.1 coordinate 1,425,098, forward strand.
GGGTTTTCATGCAGGGCGCAGGCCTTGGGGGAGACGCCTGTGTGACCGTTGCGCTAGGGGAATGTTTCAGTTTGTGTCAGCAGTCCACCGCTGGCCAGGGCCAGGCGGTGGGAGGTCGGGATCGCGTGGCGAAGACCGCAGGTCAGCGCTAGCAACGAAACTGGCCGATCTGCCGATTCAGGTCATTGGCCAGGGCATCCAGGGAGACGGCGGTCTTGACCGTCTCGTCGATGGCCTCGCTGTTTTGCTGGGCCATCTGCGCCAGGCGCTCCACGGTACGGGCGACGTCATGGCTGGCGGCGGTCTGTTCGCGCAGGGACAGGGAGATCTGGTTGACCACCCGTACCACCTTGTCCGAGGAATTGTTGATGCTGATCACCGCCTCGCCGGCCTGATTGGCCAGATCGACCCCGCCGTTGACCTGGCGCACGCCCACCTCCATGTCGCTCATGGCCGCCTGGGTCGCTGCCTGGATCTTCTCGATCATGGCGGCGATCTCCTGGGTGGAGTTGGTGGTGCGTTGCGCCAGCTGGCGGACCTCGTCGGCCACCACGGCGAAGCCGCGCCCCTGTTCGCCAGCCCGCGCCGCCTCGATGGCGGCGTTGAGCGCCAGCAGGTTGGTCTGGTCGGCGATGCCCTTGATCACGCTGACGATGGACGACACCCGTTCCGAGTGCTCGCCCAGTTCACCGATGCGGGTGGCCGAGGACTGCACCGTGCCGGCGATGGATTTCATGCTGTCCACCGAGGCCTGGATGGTCTGGCCACCGTCCTGGGCCAGGCGACCCGACTGGCTGGAGAGGTCGTGGGCTTCCCCGGCGTTGTCGGACACGTGGTTGATGCTCACGGTCAGCTGCTCCACGGTGGCCGCCATGCTGGAGGCGGCACTGGATTGCTCCTGGGCGGCGGTGGACAGCTGCTGGGAGTTGGCGGAGATGCTGTGGGAGGCGGCGACCAGTTGGTCGGTGCCCTGCTTGATCCCCTGGATCATGTCGCGCAGCCTGTCCTGCATCTGGCCGAAGGCGGTCAGCAGCTGACCCAGCTCGTCACGTCCGCCGGCAGGGATCGGCGAATCGAGTCGGCCGGCGGCGATGGCCCGGGCGATGGCGACGGTCTGGGCCAGTCGACCCACGATGGTGCGCGACAGCGACCAGGCGATGCCCAGCGCCAGCAGCGCGGCGAGGATGCCACCGCTGATCAGGATCAGCATGGCCTGCTGCTTGGCGTCGTCCATCGACTGGGTACGGCTGTCCAGCAGCCGATTCTCCCGGGTCTTGATCTGCCCCAGCAATTCGCGCATCGCGTCCATCTTGCCCTTGTCCTGGGCGGTGGCGATGCGGGCGGTGAGGGTATCCAGCGGCTGGGTACCGGCGTTGACCTGCCGGCGTAGCGCCAGAATCTGCTGCACGGACTCGTTGTTCCATTGCTGCTTGGCCTGACCCAGCTGGGCCAGACCGGCCTGCTGCTCGGGATTGTCGCGGGTGAGCTGGGTCAGGTCCTGCAACTGATCGGCGAACTGTTGTTCGCCTTTGTTCAGGGGTTCGAGAAACTCGTCCTTGCCGGTCAGGGCGAAGCCACGCATGCCGGTTTCCATGTTGACTAAGGCCAGCAGGGCGGCATCGGAATCCTGCAGCACATGGTAGGAGTGGATGTTCTGCCGGACGGCCAGGTTGACTTGGGTGAAGCCATGACTGGCCGCCAGGATCAGCGCCAGGATGATGACCAGGATCGCGCCGAAGCCGAGTCTGAGTTTGTTCGAGATGGTCAGCTGTTGCAGCATGGGAAAACCTCAAGCGCTAGGTAGTCGACTCACGCCCAGGGGGCAAGGTTAGGGGTTATGGCGAGCTAGCGGAGGGGAACGCGACTGATCCGTGTCTTGCGTTGACGGCGGGGAAGCGTGACTCCTGGTGGTACAGGTATCGCAGGTGACGCGGCTCGATCATCCCTGTGGCGGAGCGAGCGCCGGAAATGGCTTTTTCGTTCAAGAACCGCAGGCCAGAGCGTCTGAGCCTGGCGTTGGAGCGGTAGTCCATGAAAAAGTTTTATGTGACGCAATAAACATTTTTGCGGTCAGGCGCGATTCGTAGGAAGGGTTGCTGCCCGTGAAGGTGAGGGCGAATAAAAAGCTGTCAGCGCTCCAGCTGCGCCAAGTGCCTGGCCAATTCATCGGCCTCCGCTGGGCTGGCGGTGTCGATGAACCCACCAGCAGGCTCTGGACGTGGGGCGCTTGCAGATGCAGCGCGACAGCGCCTGGGCTGCCAAGCCGTCGGCCTGGGCGGCAGTTCGATCCGTGCGCAGGGCATTCGCCAGCGCTTCGGCAAACCGATGGCGGCACTGGCGGGAAGGTTAAGCCTGAGATTAAGAGGTCGGGCGATCGGCCGCCGGATCCTATGGCGAGCGCTCACCGGGAGCGCCAGGCCCAGGCTATACTGGGCCTCTCTCCCGACCACCCAGGTGCAGCATGGCTACCGATACCTCGAAGCTGGATCGAATCCTCGCCGAGACCCAGCGCGAGCGCGAACGCGGCTATCGCGAAAAAGCGCTGAAGATGTATCCCCACGTCTGTGGTCGCTGCGCCCGGGAATTCGCCGGCAAGCGCCTGAGCGAGCTGACCGTGCATCATCGGGACCACAACCACGACAACAATCCCCAGGACGGCTCCAACTGGGAATTGCTCTGCCTGTACTGCCACGACAACGAGCACAGTCGCTACACCGATCAGCAGTATTTCAGCGACAGCTCCCTGAGCACGCCCAAGGTGGCCCAGGCGACCCACAACCCCTTCGCGGGGCTGGCGGGACTGCTGAAAAAGGACTGAGCGCACAGCGATCCAGGCAGTCCGTCCTGCCTTAAGCCGATCTTAAGTCTCGCCCTCTAGCGTTTTAGGTCTTTGGCCGATTGCCGACCTGGGAGCGAGAGGGGATGAGACGTTCGAGCGTTGCTAAACGGTTGGCCGCCGGGGCCTTGGCCGTGCTGGCCGCAGGCTGTCTGCCGGAGGCCTCCGCCGAGATGGCCGTCATCCGCGGCGAGGGCACGGCGGCCAGCGCCGACACCGCGTCGGTGTACTTCAACAGCGGTATCAACGATCGCTCGGTCAGCTCTCTGCTGGCCGCCCTGAGCGACATCGCCCTCAAGTACCCCGCCACCAAGAACGTCAACCTCTATCTCAACAGCCCTGGCGGCAGCATGGAGGCGGGCTATGTCGCCTACGAATTCATCCGCCACTATCCGCTGCACATCAATACCATCGACGCCGCCGCGACGGATTCATCCGCCACCATGATCTATTGCGCGGCCGAAGATCGTTACGCGGCGCCGCTCGCCAGCTTTCTCCTGCATCCGGCCGCGGCGGCCATCGCCGTCAACGGCTACATGAAGCCGGATCAGGCCAAGCAGGCGTTCGAGGACGTCGAGCGCGAGAACCTCAAGTTCCGTGAGATCTACAAGGGCTGCCTCAAGCTGACCCCGGAGGAGCTCACCACCTTGCTGTCCTCCGAAAGCAACAGGCGACGATTGGGCTACGATGCGGCCAAGGACATCGGTTTGATCACCCGGGCGCCGGACCGGCTGCCGCGTGGGACCGACCGGGCTACCTACCTCGTCAGCGACGGCGGAAGCCGGTGAGGGCAGGTTGACGCCCGGCCAGACCGGCAGGTGCGGTCTACAAACGCTCGTTCTTTCGTGATACCTTTGGGGTATGCATTGCCCCTCCCGCGACTGGCAACCCAGTCCCCCATAGCTCGCACCTCTCCCGTCCTTGCTCGCTGACGCAAGGACGTCTGCCGTCCTGTCGCGCCCGCGGCGTGGCGGCTGCCAACCCTGGAATTCACGCCTGATCCGGCGTCTGCCACTCGCTCGACGGGTCAGGCACAGGTGCGAGTTGTCCATGTTGAATACCCTCAAGACGCATTGGTTTTCCAATGTGAAGAACGATGTGCTGTCCGGATTGGTCGTCGCCCTGGCGCTGATCCCCGAAGCCATCGCCTTTTCCATCATCGCCGGACTCGATCCCAAGGTGGGGCTCTACGCCTCCTTCTGCATCGCCGTGGTGATCGCCTTCGTCGGCGGTCGCCCCGGCATGATCTCGGCGGCTACCGGCGCCATGGCGCTGCTGATGGTGACCCTGGTCAAGGAGCACGGCCTGCAATATCTGCTGGCCGCGACCCTGTTGACCGGGGTGCTGCAGATCGCTGCTGGCTATCTGCGCCTGGGTGCGCTGATGCGCTTCGTGTCCCGTTCCGTGGTGACGGGCTTCGTCAATGCCCTGGCGATCCTGATCTTTCTGGCCCAGTTGCCCGAGCTGACCCATGTCGGCTGGGAGGTCTACGCCATGACCGCCGCCGGACTGGGCATCATCTATCTGTTCCCGCTGCTGCCGGTGGTGGGCAGACTGCTGCCCTCGCCGCTGGTGTGCATCCTGGTGCTGACGGCCGTCTCCCTCGTCCTGGGGCTGGACATCCGCACGGTGGGTGACATGGGACAGCTGCCCGATACCCTGCCAGTGCTGCTCTGGCCCCAGGTGCCGCTGACGCTCGACACCCTGCTGATCATCTTGCCTTACTCCCTGGCACTGGCCGTGGTGGGGCTGCTGGAGTCCCTGATGACGGCCACCATCGTCGACGACATCACCGATACGCCCAGCGACAAGAATCGTGAGTGCAAGGGGCAGGGGATCGCCAACATCGCCGCCGGCCTGCTGGGCGGCATGGCGGGCTGCGCCATGATCGGCCAGTCGGTGATCAACATGAAATCCGGCGGACGCACCCGGCTGTCAACACTCTGCGCCGGCGTCTTCCTGCTGCTGATGGTGGTGTTTCTCGGTGACTGGCTCGCCCGGATCCCCATGGCGGCCCTGGTCGCGGTGATGATCATGGTCTCCATCGGCACCTTCAGCTGGGATTCGATCCGCAATCTGCGGCGGCATCCGCTCTCCACCAACCTGGTGATGGTGGCCACCGTGGTGGTCGTGGTCGCCACCCACAACCTGGCGCTCGGCGTGCTGGTCGGGGTGCTGCTGGCTGCGCTGTTCTTCGCCAACAAGGTGGGGCACCAACTGACGCTGACGTCCCGTCTGGAGGCGCCCGGCGTTCGCGTCTACGAGGTGCGTGGTCAGGTGTTCTTCTCGTCCACCGCGGCCTTCATCGAGGCCTTCGACTTCAAGGAGGTGCTGGACGAGGTACGGATCGATCTCAAGGCGGCCCAGTTCTGGGACATCACCGCCGTCGCCGCCCTGGACAAGGTCGTGCTCAGGTATCGCCGGGAAGGCGTGACCGTGCAGGTCCTCGATCTCGATCAGGCCAGCGCGACCCTGGTCGACCGCTTCGGCATCCACGACAAACCCGGGGCCAGCAGCCAACTGCTGGGCCACTGAGGAGGGCGACACCATGAGCAAGATCATCGCCTGTATCGACGGCTCGCCCCTGGCGGGCAGTGTCTGCGACCACGGTGCCTGGCTGGCCCGGCGCCTGGCGCTGCCCCTCACCCTGCTGCATGTCCTGGAGCGTAGCCTCTATCCCACAGCCCCCGATGCCAGCGGCGCCATCGGCCTCGGTTCGCGCGAGCACCTGCTCGAAGAACTGGCGCGGCTGGACGAGCAGCGCGCGCGTCTGGCACGTGCCGATGGCGCGGCCCTGTTGGCTGGGGCCGTGGAGCGGTTGCAGGGCAGCGGGCTGGTCAAGGCGCCTGCCATGCTCCAGCGGCACGACTACCTGGTGGATACCCTGCGCGAACTGGAGGCGGACATGAGCCTGCTGGTGATCGGCAAGCGCGGCGAGCATGCCGGTCGCCGCGGTATCGGTAGCCAGTTGGAAACCGTGGTGCGCACGCTGCACAGGCCCATCCTGGTGTGCGCCGCCGACTTCCGCGAACCCCAGCGCTTTCTGCTCGCCCATGACGGCAGCGAGGCCACCCATCGGGGATTGCTGGAGGTCGCCAGGAGCGGGTTGCTGGCAGGGATGCAGGGCGAGGTCTTGCAGGTCGGTGAGTCCACGCCGGCGCGCGTGGCCGAACTGGAGGCCGCTGCGGAGCTCCTGCGTACCGGCGGCAGCGAGGTGACGACCCAGCTCGTGGCAGGGCATCCGGCCGAGGTGATTCCCGAGCGGGTCCAGGCCTCTCGGGCCGACCTGCTGGTGATGGGTGCCTACCGTCATTCCGCTGCCCGGCGCTTGCTGCTGGGCAGTCAGACGTCCCACCTGTTGCACCACACCGACATCACCACCCTGGTACTGCGTCCCTGAGAGAGCGGCCCTGGTCGCTACGGCGGCCAGGGCTTTCGCCTGTCAGGAGCCCGGCTGCAGGGCCTGTTCGAGAAAGTCGATGAAGGCGCGGACCTTGCCGCTCAGCGCGGAACGCTCGGAAACGCAGGCATAGATGTCCATCGGCTCCGACTGCGCGGCGGTGGCGTCCTGGCTCTGGGCGTCGAACAGCGGCACCAGCTGGCCCCGCTCGATTAGCGGCAGGGCGACGAAGTCCGCCAGGCGCGCGATGCCGCCCCCGTTCACGGCGAGCTGGGCGATCATGTCGATGTCGTCGCAGACGAAGCCAGGGCGGGTGGCCGCCTCGAAGGTCTGACCCGCGCGCACGAAGCGCCAGGGCAGATAGCGTCCATCGGTGGGATAGCGGAACAGCAGGCAGGCGTGCTGCTGCAGCTCTTCCGGGGTGCGGGGTGTGCCGGCCTGTTCGAGATAGGTGGGCGCGGCGCAGAACACAAAGGCACGAGAAGCGATCCGGCGGGCGACCAGGCTGTCGCTCAGCTGCGCCTTGATCCTCAGGCTGACATCGATCTGTTCCAGGCGATGATCCAGGCGCCGGTCGCTGCCGATCAATTCGATGTCGATGCCCGGATAGGTCTGTTTGAACGCCGGCAGCAGCGGCGCGAGCAGATGGCGGCCAAAGGCGGCGGTGGTGGCTATCCGCAGCGATCCCTGCGGCTCGCTGGCCAGGGTCGCCAGGTGGGCGGCAACCTCGACGTCCTGGGGGATGTGCCGGACTTTCTCGAAATAGCGGGCGCCGCTTTCGGTCATGGCGAGACGGCGCGTGGTCCGCGACAGCAGCCGTACGCCCAGATGTGCCTCCAGGCGAGCGATGCTCTGGCTCACCGCGGCCGCGCTCAGGCCCTGAGCGCGAGCGGCGCCGGCGATGCTGCCCGCTTCCACGACCCTGATGTAGGTACTGATCAAGCCCAGGATGTCCATGGGGGCCCTGCCGAAGGATTCGTTGATTTCTGTTTATAGTGAACCAAGGCGGAGAAGGCTACCGGCAGATATTCGCCCTTGTAAGCTTGGCCTCGATTCCTTGACCCGAGGCAACCCGATGAATCCGATCAGTCCTGCTACCTCCACCAAGCGACGCTTTCCCAAGCGGGCGACGCCCTATGTCTTCGCCCTCTATATGTCGACCATCATGGCCCTGCTGATGTGCCTGGTGATCACCCTGGCGGAGTTCGGCTTCGACGCCGACTACTTCAGGAATGTGATGAGTGCCTATCAGGTGGCCATGCCGTCCGCCTTCGTCTGTGTGTTGCTGGTACGGCCTGTGGTCGCCCGGCTCGTCGCCCTGACCGTCCATGCCTGAGCGGTTTCAGGCGGCTGGTCGGTCACGGCTGGTCACCTGGGCTGCGCCTGGCCATTCCGCTCAGGACGGCGAGCCAGCCGACGCCCACGGCATAGTTGAGGCGCTGGTAGAGCCCGAAGCCTTGGCCGTCGGCGACCGCGCTCGCCATCATGCCTGCGGTGACCAGGGCCAGCAGGGTGCAGATCGCCGAGAAGACAGCCAGGCCGGGCGAGGCCAGCAACCGCTTGCCGAGCCACGCCCAGAGCGCGCTCGCCAGGGTCAGCGACAGGAACATCACCAGGCCGGCCAGGTTGTGCAGTTGCTGGGAAACGGAGGGCTGCAGCGGGGCGCAGCCCTGGTCGCAGGGGAACAGCCCGGTGGCGAAGCTCGCCAGGCCGTGGAGCAGGATCAGGGCCGCGCTCAACCCGGCCAGGCGCGACGTGCGAAAACGTCTGGCCAGCCCCAGGGCGACCAGCACGAACAGCACCCCCAGAGGAACGTTGTTGAGCCAGGCGGAAAATCCCTGAGTGGGCGCATCGACAGCCCCCAGCCGACTCAGGGCATGATCGACATGGCTGTAACCGGGATACGCCAGGGCGGTCAGTCCTACGCCGATAGTCAACCAGAACGGAATCAACAGACCCGTGCCCAGCAGCAGCCGATCCATGCGGTTCCAGGCGAACGTCCTCGTCATCATCACTGCTGCTGCCTCCCTGGTATCGTCTGGTCATGCTAGGAGGTGCTGGCGGGGGAGCGTTACGGATTTTTTTGCAAGGCAGCTTGCCCAGGCGTCATCCTGGGGCGCCCCGCTGCCAAGGATGACCGCTGATGACTAGACGCCTGCCCAGTACTACGGCGCTGGTGGCCCTGGAAGCGGCCGCCCGCCATCTCAGCTTCGCCAAGGCGGCGCAGGAGTTGTCGCTCAGCGAGGGCGCCATTAGCCGGCAGATCGCCAAGCTGGAGGCTGCACTGGGCGTCAGACTGTTTCTGCGGATCGGCAATCGCGTCGAGCTTTCCGCTGCCGGAGCCCGCTATGCCGCGCACATGCGCACGGCCCTTGCCGACATCGAACGCCACACGCGGCAACTGGTCGCCCAGGCCCGCGGCACCACCGCGCTGGAGATTGGCGTCATTCCGACCCTGGCGGGTCGCTGGCTGATCCCGATGCTGGCGCGCTTCCAGGCGCGCCATCCGGACATCGAGGTCAATCTGCGCGAGCGGACGCAGCCCTTCGCCCTGGAAGACAGCGGACTGCACGCCGCGATCAACTATGACCATCCGGTCTGGCACGGTCTGCGGGTGCAGCCGTTGTTTGAGACGCAGCTGGTCGCGGTCTGTCATCCACGTCTGGCGGGCAATCCTCCGGCCAGCCTGCCGCTCCTGCACAAGCTGGAGAGTCCGCACAGCTGGGCCCGTTATGCCACGCTCACCGGGTTACCCCTGGGCGCCCAGGCGGTTGGTCCTACCTATGATCGCTACTCGCTGCTGATCGAGGCCGCCAAGGCCGGCTTCGGCATGGCCCTGGTACCTGAGCACTACATCGAGGAGGATCTGGCCGCCGGCCGACTTCAGGCGCCCTGGCCGGTCCTGCCGGAGCTGCGTGAACGCTATGTGCTGGTCACCCGTCCCACGACGGAAATCGATTCCGCGCTCGCAAGTTTCGAACGCTGGCTGCTGGAAGAGGCGAGGATGGGGTGAGGGAGATCCGGTCGTAGGTTGGGTTGCGACGGCTCCACCGTCGAAGCCCAACGGCCCAGTGTTCAGCTAACTGGCGTTGGGCTTCGCTGTGCTCAGCCCAACCTACCTTTTGTGCCGCGTTTTCCTTCCTGCTGGAAGTCCATCCCAGGCGCTCCCTCTCCCTTGGGGAGAGGACCGGGTGAGGGGAAGGAGCGCCCGCCAGGATCACACCTTGAAGCGTGTCGTTATCTCCTGCAGGCGCACACCGATACGGGCGAGCTCCATGCTCGACGAGGCCGTCTCCTCGCTGGCGGCGGCGGTCTGGTCGGAGATGTCGCGGACGTTGGTGACGTTGCGGCTGATCTCTTCGCCGGCCGAACTCTGCTGCTCGGCCGCGCAGGCGATCTGTTCGTTCATCGACTCGATGTCTTTCACCGACTGGGTGATGCGCTTGAGCATCTCGCCCGCCTCGCGGGACAGGCCGACGCTGCTGTCGGTCAACTGCACGTTATGGTCGAGCACCGTCGCCATGCGGTCGGTGCTCTGGTGCAGACCGGTGATGAGCTGGGCGATCTCGTCCGTCGAGGAGCGGGTACGCTGGGCCAGGCCGCGGACCTCGTCGGCGACCACGGCGAAGCCACGTCCCGCCTCGCCGGCACGGGCGGCTTCGATGGCGGCATTGAGCGCCAGCAGGTTGGTCTGCTCGGCCACCGCCTTGATCACGTCGAGCACGCCGCCAATGCTGTCGGCGTGGCCACGGAGGGTGGCCATGGCCGCCTTGGTCGACGCCATCTCCCGGGCCAGCAGCTCGATCTGGTCGATTGCCTTGCTGACCGATTGATCGCCTTGCTGGGCCTGGCGACTGGCGTCCAGCGCGGACTTGGCCGCTTCGCCAGCGTTGCGCGCCACCTCGTGGGTGGTGGCGGTCATTTCCTGCATGGCGGTGGCGATCTGGTCGGTCTCGACCTTTTGCGACTGCACCCCGGCGCTGGTCTGCTCGGTGACCGCCGACAACTGCTCGGCAGCGCTGGCTACCTGGACGACACCGTCACGCACCTCGCCAATGAGACGCCGCAGGTTGCCGGTCATGCGCTGCATGCTGGTCTGCAGGGCGCCCAGTTCATCCTTGCGGGTGACCTGCTGCTGATGGGTGAAGTCGCCGCTGGCGACCATTTCGGCCAGCGCCACGGTGTCCTGCAAGGGTTTGACGATGGAACGGGTGATCAGCCAGGCACAGGCCAGGCCCAGGGCGATCGCGATTGCCAGCCAGATCAACAGCAACTGGCGGGCATTGGCCACGTCGGCCGCGCGGAATTCCTGCTGGATGGCGGTGAGCTTGTCGGCGATGGAGAGCAGGGTGGTGATGGTGGTGGTGATGCCGCCCTGAGCCTGGTCCACCTGCGCCTGCGCCGCCACCAGTTGTTCGAGGCGCTGCCCGTAGCCGGAGATTTCACCGAGCAACTTCTGCACGGTCTCGGCCGGCAGAGCCGTGGCGCCGAGCGCCTTGGCCTGGGAGAGCGCGGCGTTGACGGAGTCGCGTGCTTTCTGTTCGCTGTCCTTGCCGGGTGCAGTGGCATAGCCACGGAAATCCACTCGCATCCGCTGCACGCCAATGAAGAGCGCCGCCAGCTGCTGGCGATCGGCGGGGCGACCGGTCTCGCCGTTCGCCGCTTCAGCCAGGGTGAGCAGATGGGTGTTGGCGGCCTCGGCCGCGGCGCTGGCGACCTTGCGGATGGCTTCCCGCTCGCGGGTGGCGGCGATCGTCTGATCGTAGAAGTCGCGATAACGCTTGAGGGTGTTGTCCGCCTCGTCGAGCAGGGTCTGATTAATCGGAGATTTGAAATGCGGAGCGATGCCGTGCAACTGGGCTTCGGTCTTTTCCAGGGCGGCGAGCCACTTGGCCGCCTGGGCATCATCGGCCTTGGTGAAGTACACCAGTCGCTCGATGCGCATGTCACGGGCCACGGTGCTGTAACCGGCGATGTCGTTCATGCGTTCGCTGCGATCGCGCAAGGTATCGGTGGCCGACCAGCCGGTGTAGGCCACCAGCAGGATCATGCCGATGAGCAGAGCGAAGCCGAGGGCCAGCTTGGCCCTGACGGTGAGATTGCTTAATACATTCCAGCTATTTTGCTGCATTTGGACTACCTGGATAGCGGAGCTCTGGATGACGCCGGCCACGGGGCCAGCGTCTTCTTGAGGGTTACGGCAGCCTCTGTTTCGTCAGCTACCGGCAGGGCCGGTGGGCGCGAAGGGCGCTTGGCATCTTGTGCGAGTAACCACGGGTATTCCCCTAGGCGCCTTGGGCAAGACCTGACCTCGCCCTGCCGCCTGCAGGCGCGGACGGGCAATCAGACGATTGCGGTCTCGCGCCGAGGAAAGCAGCGGATGAGGGGGTACAGCCACGACGGTGCTTAAGGTCTCCTTAATAGAGGCGCGATTGCTGGAAGGTTTAAAGCCAAGCGATAGGCTGCACAATTACCGGGATATGCGGCCTGTTCTGGTTGAGATCTCACATCGTATCTTTTTGATTTTATTGATAAAACTTGCTGAATAGTTTGACTAAATACAAGGAAAAGTCGTCCTTTTTCACAGGTAAGGCGTGCTGAAAGCCTGATAAGACGCCTCCCTTCATGGCAATTCCAAGACGCTTGCCCATGGCGACGACCTGGGTGGGCTGGCGCGGCGAGGCGTTCGGGACGCCGTCGTGGGCCCAAGCAAAAACGCCCCGACCTCATGGCCGGGGCGTTCCCTTACCTGACTGACCTACTCGATCAGACCGCCGCGCTGCGCTCCTTGATGTCCTGGTGCAGGATGCGGTCGTTCTCGGAGTAGTCCACCGGGCAGTCGATGACGTGGACGCCGGGGGTGTCCAGGCAGTGCTGCACCAGCGGGGCGAAGGCCGCCGCGCTTTCCACGCGATGGCCCTGAGCGCCGTAGCTTTCGGCGTAGCGGACGAAGTCCGGGTTGCCGTAGTCCAGGCCGAAGTCCTCGAAGCCCATCTGCGCCTGCTTCCAGCGGATCATGCCGTAGCCGTCGTCGCGCAGGATGATGACCACCAGGTTCATCTTCAGGCGCACCGCGGTTTCCAGCTCCTGGCTGTTCATCATGAAGCCGCCGTCGCCGCACACCGCCACGATGGGGGTGTTGGGATGGACCAGGCGCGCGGCCATGGCCGACGGCAGGCCGGCGCCCATGGTGGCCAGGGCGTTGTCCAGCAGCACCGTGTTGGGCATGTAGGCCTTGTAGTTGCGGGCGAACCAGATCTTGTAGATACCGTTGTCCAGGGCGACGATGCCGTCGGACGGCAGCACGTTGCGCAGATCGGCCACCAGGCGCTGGGGGTAGACCGGGAAGCGGTCATCGGTGGCGCCTTCGGCGACGTGGGCCTCGTTGGCTTCGCGGATGGTCAGCAGGCGGTCGAAGTCCCAGGTGGGCTGGACCTCGATGCGCTCCTTGATCTCCCAGATGGCGTTGGCGATGTCGCCGACCACCTCGACCTGGGGGAAGTACACCGGATCGACTTCGGCGGAGCGGAAGTTGATGTGGATGACCTCGGTGCCGCCGCGGGTCATGAAGAACGGCGGCTTCTCGATCACATCGTGGCCGATGTTGACGATGAGGTCGGCGGACTCCAGGGCGCGGTGCACGAAGTCACCGGCGGAGAGGGCGGCGTTGCCCAGGAAGCGCGGATGGCGCTCGTCGACCACGCCCTTGCCCAGCTGGGTGGTGACGAAGGGGATGCCGGTCTTCTCGATCAGCTGACGCAGCACCCGCGCGGTCATCTTGCGGTTGGCGCCGGCGCCCAATACCAGCACCGGGCTGCGGGCGTTTTCCAGTTTGGAGACGGCGGCGGCGATGGCCTTGGCCTCGGCGACCGGACGGCGGCTCAGGCTCGGCGGTACCGGCAGGCTCTCGGTGTGCTCGTCGGCGATGTCTTCCGGCAATTCCAGGTGCACGGAGCCGGGCTTTTCTTCCTCGGCGAGGCGGAAGGCCTCGCGGATGCGCGACGGGATGTTGTCGGCGGAGGCGAACTGGTGGGTGTACTTGGTGAGCGGCGCCATCATGCGGCACACGTCGAGAATCTGGAAACGACCCTGCTTGGATTTCTTGATCGGCTTCTGGCCGGTCAGCATCAGCATCGGCATGCCGCCCAGGTAGGCATAGGCGCCGGCGGTGACCAGGTTGGTGGCGCCTGGACCGAGGGTGGAGAGGCAGACACCGGTCTTGCCGGTGAAGCGGCCGTAGGTGGCGGCCATGAAGCCGGCGGACTGCTCGTGGCGAGTCAGGATCAGCTTGATCTGCGAGGAGCGACGCAGGGATTCCAGCAGGTCCAGGTTCTCTTCGCCGGGAATGCCGAAGATGTATTCCACACCCTCGTTTTCCAAGCAGCGAACGACCAGATCGGAGGCCTTCATCATGAGTGTTGTATTCCTTGTAGGGTGGATGGCGAGCGCCTGAAGCGCCTCCTCTATGAGGCGCGGCGGTCACTGTACTCAGGAACGGCGAAACATTTCAAAACAAGGAACCACCCAGTTTTACTTCTGTGACGAATGGCCGCAGCGGAAACGATTCAGGCGAGGCAGCGTTGTAGCGACGCCTTGGCGCGGCGCAGGTGCAGCCCGGCGAACAGCAGGCCCAGAGCGGCGATCACCAAGGCCGGTTGCAGGTCGCCGGCAAAGTGACTGCTCACCGCGCCGAGCAAGGGACCGAGCAACTGGCCGCTGGCGAAGCTGGCGGTCAGTACCCCGGCGTTGCGTTGCGGCGTGGCCGGTGCCAGCTCGCGGCCGTACTGCATCACCAGCTGCATGCAGGCGAGGAAGGGGCCGCCACAGAGCAGCACCCCGAGGAACAGCGCCAGGCTGCCCGGCAGGAGGCAGAGCAGCACACCTGCGGCCTGCAGCCAGAGGGTGGCGATCAGCCAGCGGCGGGTATCGGTGCCCGGGCGACGCAGGCTCACCAGCACCACGCCCAGGGCTGCCGCCAGGCCATAGCCGGGCCAGAAGAGGTCGGCCTGCCACTGGCCGTGGAAGCGGCTGGCGGCCATCTGCGAGAGGAAGGTCGCCGGCAGGATGTAGCCGACGCCCACCAGGCCATAGGCCAGGATCAGGCGGTTGAAGGCGGGCGAGCGCTTGGTCGGCGCCGCGGCGGTGGTAGGCAGCGGGGTGGCGGGACTGCGCCGTGGCAGCAGCGGCAGCAGTGCCAGGGTGGCCACGCTGGCGAGCAGGCCGTAGCTCAGCCACAGCTGGTTGGAATCGCCACCCAGGCGATTGCTGACCAGGGCCATCAGGCCGCTGATGAGGATGCCGACCCCGGGACCGGTAAAGACCAGAGCGCCCAGGCGTGGCCGTCCGGCCTCGGCGGCCAGGGGCTGGCTCAGACCGGTCACCATCACCAGCACCCAGGCACTGGCCAGGCCGGTGCCGAAGCGCAGCAGCGCCTGGGCGGCCAGGCCATCGGCCAGCAGGGAGGCCAGGGTCAGGCCGGCGCAGAGCCAGAGGCCTCCGACTAGGCGCGCATGGGTGCGACGGGCGAAGAGGGCGTCCAGGGCCCCGAGCAGATAGCCCAGGTAGTTGGCCGCGGCCAGCAGACTGGCGCCGGTGAGGTCGATCTGACCCTCGGCGATCAGGTGGGGCAGGGCGGGGGTCAGGGCGAAGCGGCCGATGCCCATGGCGGTGGCCAGGGCCAGCAGGCAGGCCAGCAGGCGGGTAGTGGCGGTCATCGAAAAGGCTCCGGTAACAGATGGATGCTGACAGCCTAGGCCTTGAAGTTAATCAATAAAAACGAATAATAGAGAAATAGATGTTCAGCTAAAGAGAAAGGTATGGAATTCGCCGAATTACGCATCTTCCAGGCGGTGGCTGAGGAGGGCTCGCTGGTACGGGCCGCCGAGCGGCTCAACCGGGTGCCCTCCAATCTCTCCACGCGCCTGCGCCAGCTGGAAGACAAGCTGGGGGTGGAGCTGTTCCTACGCGAACGCCAGCGGCTGCACCTGACCGCCGCCGGCCACCGGCTGCTGGACTACGCCCATCGCCTGTTCGCCCTGGCCGACGAGGCACGCAGCGCGGTGCAGGGCGGGGAGCCGGCCGGCACCTTCGTCCTGGGTTCCATGTTCAGCACCGCAGCCATCCATCTGCCGGGGCTGCTGGCGCGCTACCACCAGCGCTATCCCAAGGTGAATCTGCAGGTGCACAGCGGCCCCAGCGGCGAACTGGTGGAAGGCCTGCTGGCCGGTCGCCTGGACGCCGCCCTGGTGGACGGCCCGGCGCCCGATGTGGCGCTGGAGGGCCAGCCCTGGTTCGAGGAACGCCTGGTACTGATCACCGGGCTGGAACTCGGCCCGGTGCGCTCACCGGCCGACGTGGCCGGGCGTCCGGTGTTCGGCTTTCGCGCCGGTTGCTCCTATAGACGCTACCTGGACACCTGGTACGCTGCGGCGGGGGTGCCCAGTGGACCGGTGATGGAGATCGAGTCCTACCACAGCATGCTGGCCTGCGTGATCACCGGTGGGGTGGCGCTGATGCCGGAATCCATGCTCGACAGCCTGCCCGGCCGCGAGCGGGTGCAGCGTCACCCGATCCAGGCGCGTTTCGCCCAGGCCACCACCTGGCTGATGTGGCGCAAGGGCCGTGAGGGGGCCAATCTGCGCAGCTGGCTGGAGTTGCGCGAGAGCCTGCAGACCGACCGCGAAGCTGTTGCTTTGGTGTGATGATTGCCTGATCCTAGGCGGCGGACTCCTACCGTCTACCGAGGACGATCATGATAAGAATAGCCATCGTCGGTTTGGGCAAGATCGCCCGTGACCAGCATCTGCCGGCGCTCGCCGCCAATCCCGACTACGAGCTGGTCGCCGTGGCCAGCCGCAACGCCCAGCTCGACGACGTCGCCCACTATCCCAGCCTGAGCGCCCTGCTCGAAGACGGCTCGGCGATCGACGCCGTGTCGCTCTGCGCGCCAGCGGCGGTGCGTTACGAACAGGCGCGCGAGGCCCTGGCCGCCGGCAAGCACGTGATGTTGGAGAAGCCGCCGGGCGCGACCCTGAGCGAAGTGGACGCCCTGGCCCGCCAGGCCGAGGCGGCGGGGCTGTCGCTGTTCGCCACCTGGCATTCGCGCTATGCCCAGGGCGTGCAGCCGGCCCGCGAATGGCTGGAAGCCAAGCGCATCCAGGCGGTGCGGATCGAGTGGAAGGAAGACGTGCGCGTCTGGCATCCCGGTCAGGCCTGGATCTGGGAACCGGGCGGCATGGGTGTCTTCGATCCGGGCATCAATGCCCTGTCCATCGTCACCGCCATCCTGCCGCGGCCGTTCTTTCTCAAGGAGGCGACGCTGCAGGTCCCCGGCAACTGCCAGACCCCGGTGGCCGCGCAACTGGCCTTCGTCGACAGCGCCGGCGTGCCCATCGCCGCCGACTTCGACTTCTTGCAGACCGGACCCCAGACCTGGGACATCCACGTCGACACCGATGCCGGTCGCCTGACCCTGAGCAAGGGCGGCAGCGAGCTGTACCTGGACGGCCAGCTGACCCACCAGGGCCCCGACCGGGAGTACGCCGGCCTCTATGCCCGCTTCGCCGAGCTGGTCGCCCAGAACCGCTCCGACGTGGACGTGGCCCCGCTGCGCCACGTGGCCGACGCCTTTCTCTATGGCCGGCGCGAGACGGTGGCGGAGTTTCACGAGTAGGGCCTCCCTCGCCCCGGCCTTCTCCCCGGTGGAGAGGGGTGGCATGGTGGGCCCTGGTAGGTTGGGCTGAGCAAAGCGAAGCCCAACAGGTGGCTTGGCTGTTGGGCTTCGACGATGGAGCCGTCTCAGCCCAACCTACGGCTCGGTCTCCTATCCCAAGGGAGAAGGGGCGTCATGGTGGGCTCTTGTAGGTTGGGCTGAGCAAAGCGAAGCCCAACAGGGGGGCTTGGCTGTTGGGCTTCGACAGTGGAGCTGTCTCAGCCCAACCTACGGCTCGGTCTCCCTCACCCCAGCCCTCTCCCGCGGGGAGAGGGGGCGTCATGGTGGGCTTTTGTAGGTTGGGTTGAGCGCAGCGAAGCCCAACAAGGGTGCCTGGCTGTTGGGCTTCGACGGTGGAGCCGTCTCAGCCCAACCTACGGCTCAGTAGCCTCCCTCACCCCAGCCCTCTTCCCAAGGGAGAGGGGCGCTCAGCCCCGGCGTAGGGTGGAAAACGGCGCAACCTTTTCCACGCGGATTACCTCGACGCTCAAAGCCCTCACCGCCGCTCCAGCAACACCCCACTCTCCATGTGGTGCGTCCAGGGGAACTGGTCGAACAGGGCGCAGCGGGTGATGCGATGGGTGTCCTGCAGCTGGGCGATGTTCTCGGCCAGGGTCTCCGGGTTACAGGAGATATAGAGGATGCGTTCGAAGCGGCGGGTCAGTTCGCAGGTGTCCGGGTCCATGCCGGCGCGGGGCGGGTCGACGAAGACGGTGCCGAAGTCGTAGCTCTTGAGCTCCACGCCGGCCAGGCGGCGGAAGGGCCGGACCTCGTTGAGCGCCTGGGTCAGTTCCTCGGCGGAGAGGCGCACCAGGGTGACGTTGTCCACGCCATTGTTGGCCAGGTTGTGCAGGGCGGCGTTGACCGAGGTCTTGCTCACCTCGGTGGCCAGCACCTTACGCACCCGACTGGCCAGCGGCAGGGTGAAATTGCCGTTGCCGCAATAGAGCTCCAGCAGATCGTCGTCACGCGCGCCCAGGGCGGTATGGGCCCAGGCGAGCATCTTGCCGTTGACCGTGCCATTGGGCTGGGTGAAGCCGCCCTCGGGTTGCAGATAGCGGTAGGTTTTCCCGGCCACCTCCAGTTCTTCGAGCACATGGTCGCGACCGATCACCAGGCGCTGGCCGCGGGAACGACCGATCAGGCTGATGCCGAGGTTGGCGGCCAGGCGCTCGGCGGCGGCTTGCCAGGCGGCGTCCAATGGCCGGTGGTAAGCCAGGGTGATCAGCGCATCGCCGCTCAGGGTGGTGAGGAATTCCACCTGGAACAGCTTGAACGACAGCGCTACGTCCGCCTGCCAGCCGGCCTTGAGGCGCGGCATCAGGTCATTGATGCGCTGGCTGGCGATGGGGAAGTCTTCGATGAGGATCGGCGTGTGCTTGTCGCCCGGGGCGAACATGGCGTAGTGGCGTTCCTCGTTCTCCCGCCACAGGCGGAATTCGGCGCGCAGCCGGTAGTGCTGCAGCGGCGAGGCGAAGACCTCCGGCTCGGGAGCCTGGAAGGGCGCCAGCAGTTCGCGCAGGCGGTTGGCCTTGGCGTCGAGTTGAGCCTGGTAGTCGGCGGGAGCGAAGGAAGGTTGGGACATGGTAGATCCGGGGCAGGGTGAGGCGGGGAGACCTCGGGGCCGGAGCCCCGAGGAGAGGGGTCAGGCGTTGAACCAGCCCAGCTTGATGACGAACAGGATCGACAGCACGATCAGTGCCGAATTCAGCTCGCGGGTGCGGCCGGACAGCAGCTTGATGACGGTCCAGGCGATGAAGCCGAAGGCGATGCCGTTGGCGATGGAATAGGTCAGCGGCATGGCCAGGGCGGTGACCAGCACCGGGGCGGCGGTGGTCAGGTCGTCCCACTCGATCTCGGCCAGCCCCGAGGTCATCAGCACGGCGATGAAGAACAGCGCCGGGGCGGTGGCGAAGGCCGGCACGCTGCCGGCCAGGGGGGCGAAGAACAGCGCCAGCAGGAACAGCACCGCGACCACCACGGCGGTGAGGCCGGTACGACCACCCGCGGAAACCCCCGCGGCGGATTCGATGTAGCTGGTGGTGGTGGAGGTGCCCAGCAGCGAGCCGAACATGGCGGCGGAGCTGTCGGCGATCAGGGCGCGGCCCATCTTCGGCAGGTGGCCATCCTTGCCCATCAGGCCGGCGCGCTTGGCGACGCCGATCAGGGTGCCGGAGTTGTCGAACAGGTCGACGAACAGGAAGGCGAAGATGACGCTGATCAGGCCGACGTCCAGGGCGCCCCGGATGTCCAGCTGGAGGAAGGTCGGTGCCAGCGACGGCGGCATAGACACCAGACCGCCGAAGGCACTGACGCCCAGGGCGATGGCGATCACGGTGACCACCAGGATGCCGATCAGCACCGCGCCGGTGACCTTGCGCGCTTCGAGCGCGACGATCAGGAAGAAGCCGAGGATGGCCAGCAGCGGACCGGGTTTGGACAGGTCGCCCAGGCCCACCAGGGTCGCCGGATTACCCACCACGATGCCGGCGGTCTGCAGGGCGATCAGCGCCAGGAACAGGCCGATGCCGGCGGCGATGCCCGAGCGCAGCGGGAGCGGGATGCTGTTGATGATCCATTCGCGGATGCGGAAGATCGACAGCAGGAAGAACATCAGCGCCGAGAGGAACACCGCGCCCAGCGCCACCTGCCAGGTATGGCCCAGATGCAGGACCACGGTGTAGGTGAAGAAGGCGTTGAGGCCCATGCCCGGGGCGAGGGCGATGGGGTAGTTGGCGATGAGTCCCATGAGTGCCGAGCCGATGGCGGCGGCCAGGCAGGTGGCGACGAAGATCGCGCCCTTGTCCATGCCGGTGGCGCCGAGGATGCTCGGGTTGACGAACAGGATGTAGGCCATGGCCAGAAAGGTGGTGACCCCAGCCAGCAGTTCGGTGCGGACAGAGGTGTTGTGGGCCTTGAGTTGGAAGAGTCTTTCCAGCATGGGATGCCTCGTGCGCGCCGGTCTGATCGGAAAAAGGCGCGCATCATAACAGGTCGGTAAACACGGGTAAGACGCTAGGACCTACCCCCAATCGGCATCGCGTCGAGCACTGTCCGGTTGGTCAACTTCCAGAGGTATGGCCGCTGACCGAATCGCCGGCATTGCGGGCCAGGCGGAAGGCATCCAGGGTGCTCAGGATGCCGAGCACGGCCACGATGCAAAAGGCTAGCCGAAAGTCTGCCAATTGCGGGTCGAAATGGCCGTGCCACTCCATCGAGGCGCGTAGCAACAGGGCGGCGATGGCCACGCCCAGGCCCATGGCCAGCTGGAAATTGGTGCTGAAGAGGGTGGAGGCATGCCCCAGGCGGTCCTTGGGGATGTCGGCGAAGGCCAGGGCATTGCTGGCGGTGAATTGCAGTGAGCGGAACACCCCGCTGCAGAACAGCAAGAGCAAGATCAGCGGTAGCGGCCAGCCGGGGGTGAGCAGGCCGCAGGCCAGCAGGCTGAGAGCGCTGAGCAGGCCATTGACGATCAGGATGGTGCGCAGACCGAAGCGGCGCATGGTGGCGGTGGTAAAGGGCTTGGCCGCGAGATTGCCGGCGAATAGGGCCAACAGGAGCAGGCCGGCCTGGAAGGCGTCCAGGCCGAAGGCCAGCTGGAACATCAGCGGCAGCAGGAAGGGCGCGGTGGCGATGGTGATGCGGAACAGCCCGCCGCCGAGGATGGCCGCGCGGTAGGTGGGGATGCGCAGTGTGCCAAAATCGATCAGCGGTCGTTCGATACGGGCCATGTGACGCACCGCCTTGGTGCCGAGGATCAGCCCTATGCCCATCCAGGCCAGGTTGCTACCCAGGCTGCCCTGATTCTGGCCGAGGCGCTCCACGCCCCACATGAAGGCCACACAGGCCCCGCCCAGCAGCAGGAAACCGCGCCAGTCCAGCGGATGCCGCTGGGTGGGGATGTCGGCCGGCACCAGGCGCCAGGCTAGCACCAGGGCGATCAAGCCCAATGGCAGGTTGAGGTAGAAGATCCAGCGCCAGTCGGCATAGGTAGTGATCAGGCCACCCAGGGGCGGACCGAGCACGGGCGCCACCAGGCCGGGCCAGGTAATGAGGGCGATGGCCCGCACCAGTTCGTGCTTCTCCGTCACCTGCAGCACCACCAGGCGGCCCACGGGGACCATGAGGGCGCCGCCGAGCCCCTGAAGGATGCGCGCGGCGATGAAGTGTTCCAGGGACTGGGCTATCCCGCACAGCAGCGAGGCCAGGGTGAAGACGCCGATGGCCAGGGTAAAGACCGGTCGCGGACCGAAGCGCTCGGCGATCCAGCCGCTCACCGGGATACCCACGGCGATGGCCAGCAGATAGGCGCTGATGCCCAGGTTGAGGTCCACCGGATCACGGCCGAAGGACAGGGCCATCTGCGGCAGGGCCGTGGCGATCACGGTGGCGTCCAGGTTTTCCATGAAGAAGGTGAAGCTCACCAGGCCGGCGAGAATCTTCCAGCGTTCCATGAGTGCGCGCGTCCGGAAAAGAGGTGGGCTACTCTGCCTGAGGTGCTGCAAGGCTCGCCAGCCCTGGCTTACCGATAAAGGTCGAGGAATCGCCGGCACCTGCCAGCCAGACTGCCAGCGTCGAGATGAGACGGTTTCGCCAGCTGTCGTCGCCACCAGGGATTCGTTGCATGAAGGATGTAAACGATAGCCAAGGGTGAGGGCTGATCCTGCAGGACCGATCGGGACGAACGCTGGTAAGGCCAACGGTGCGTCCGCAGGTAGTCGTGGAGCTTTTCTGCTGAGCGCGGGGTCAAAACCTCGAACGCAGAGGAGAAACACCCCCATGATCAAGCAATCGCTGCTCTCCCTGGCTCTGGGTACCGTCGTCCTGGCAGGTGCCCTGCAGGTCCAGGCCGCGCCCGAGTCCATGACGCCGACCAAGCCGGCCGCCGACAAGGCGGCTTCGGAGCCCACCAACGCGCAGTACCAGAACAAGGTCAACAAGAAGGATGCCAATCAGAGCGACGAGGCTGTTACCCACGACCCTGATCATCCTACCTTTGAACTCGAAGAGGGTGGCCGGGCGCCACGCAAGTACATCCGCGATGAGTACGTGATCAAGGACTGGAAGAAGCACGGACTGGAACAGCCGGGCGAAGACAGCCAATGGGTGAAGATCGGTTCCGACTACGTGCTGATCAAGCGCAGCAACGCGGTGATCGACAAGATCGTCAAAGCCAAGCAGTAAGCCATCGTGGCCGGGGCCGGGTGATCGGCCCCGTAGTGTTTGGGGTGTCCAGGCGGCATGCTGAAACACCCTTTTCGGAGTCTCCCGCATGACCAGTGAAATCCGCATCGTCGCCATTCTGCAGGCCAAGCCTGGCCAGGCTGCAGCCGTCGAAAACGCGATGCGCGCCATCGTCGCGCCTTCCCGCGCCGAACCCGCCTGCCACTTCTATACCCCGCATCGCGATCCGAGCCATGAGGGGCGCTATGTCTTCATCGAGCGTTGGGCCAGTCGCGAAGCCCTCGCCGAGCACGAAGAAACCGCGCACTTCAAACAACTGCTGAGCGATCTCGAGGGCCTGCTCAGCGAGGCGCCGCAGATCATGATCCTGGAAGAATTGCCGCTGGCCTGAGGTCGGCGACATCCTGTTGTCACCTGCTTGAGCCACCCTGGCCTCTTTTCGCGGAGGCCTGGATGAGCACCTCGAGACGTCAAGCGCTGGGCCTGCTCGGCCTGAGTCTGAGCGCGCCCTGGTTCGCCGGTTGCAGCGCTCGCGAACCGCAAGCCGATCCTTTCACCCTGGGCGTTGCCAGTGGCGATCCTGCCGTTGATGGCTTCGTCATCTGGACACGGCTGGCACCTGATCCCTTGGCCGCAGATGGCCTGGGCGGTCTGCGCAGCCCGGTCGAGGTGGAGTGGGAGGTCGCCTTGGATCCGGGGCTGCGCCAGGTGGTGCAGCGCGGCATGGCCCAGGCGCGGCCTCAGGCGGCTTTCAGCCTGGCGATCACCCTGGTCGATCTGCTCCCGGGGCGCCCCTACTGGTATCGCTTCACCGCCCTGGGACATCGGAGTCGGATCGGCCAGGCCACTACCTTGCCGCCTTCGGCCAGTGCGCCACAGCGTCTCAAGCTGGTGGCAGCCTCCTGTTCCCACTATGAGAAAGGCTTCTTCAGTGCCTACCGGCATATGGCCGACGAGCAGCCGGATCTGGCGCTCTTCCTGGGCGACTACCTCTATGAGGGCAACGTACCCCTGCACCTGCCGACGGTACGCCGACACGGCCTGCCGGAGGCCCGGGACCTCGCCAGCTACCGGCGGCGCCACGCCCTGTACCGCACCGATCCCGATCTGCAGTACCTGCACGCCAAGGTCACCAGTGTCATCACTTGGGACGATCATGAGGTGCAGAACGACTATTCCGGTCCCTGGTCGGCGGATCCTCAGGTCAGCCTGGCCGCCTTCGCCGCGCGACTGCAGGCGGCCTACCAGGCCTTTCGCGAGCACGTACCCCTGCGCAGCTGGCGCACCCAGGGCACAGCGCTGCGCCTCTATGACCGGTGGCGCTTTGGCGACCTGGCCGAGATCCATCTGCTCGATGGTCGCCAGTACCGCAGCGAGCCGGCCTGCGCCACGGCCAGGACCCGCGGTGGCCAGCTGGTCGCCCCGGATTGCCCGGGTCTGCGCGACGCCGCGCGCAGCATGCTCGGGCAGGCGCAGGAGCGCTGGCTGCTGGATGGCTTTCGCCACAATGCCACCCGCTGGAATCTGATCGCCCAGGATCTCCTGCTGGCACCCCTGCGGCAGCGCCTGCCGGATGGCGATCCGGCGCGCTGGACCGATGGCTGGGACGGCTATCCGGCGACTCGCGAGCGGCTGCTCGCGGCCATGGCCGACAGCCGCCTGGCCAATCCGGTGACCCTGGGCGGGGACATCCATTCCTTCTGGGTGACGGACCTGCACCGCGAGCCGGAAGACGAGCGGAGTCCTGTAGTGGCGAGCGAATTCGTCGGCACCTCCATCACCTCGGACGGACCGGACTACCAACGTTTCCAGGCGTTGTTGCCGGAGAATCCCCAGGTGCGCTTCTTCGACAGTCGGCAGCGCGGCTATCTGGCCCTGGAACTGACGCGGGAACGGCTGCAGGTGGACCTGCGCACCATCAGTGACCGAACCCGTCCGGATGCCGAGCGCAGCAACCGGGCGAGTTTCGTGGTGGAGGAGGGACGGCCAGGGGCCGTCCCTATCTAACGGCTCAGACGAACAGCGACAGCAGCATGATGAAGGCCAGGGCCACCACCGAGAGGATGGTCTCCATCATCGACCAGGTCTTGAAGGTCTCGGCCACGGTCATGTTGAAGTACTGCTTCACCAGCCAGAAGCCGGCGTCGTTGACGTGGGAGAGGATCACCGAACCGGCGCCGGCGGCCAGCACCAGCAGTTCCTTGTTCACGCCGGGCACCAGCGCCACCACGGGGGCGACGATGCCGGCGCCGGTGATGGTCGCCACAGTGGCGGAACCGGTGGCCACGCGGATCACCGCTGCCACCAGCCAGGTCAGCAGGATCGGCGAGATCTGCGTCTGCACCGCCAGGTTGCCGATCACCTCACCGACGCCGCTGGCCACCAGCATCTGCTTGAAGCCACCGCCGGCGCCGACGATCAGCACGATGGCCGCCACCGGGGCCAGACTCTGGTCGAGCAGCTTGACGATCTTCTCGCGGGAGAAGCCGCAGGCGGTGCCGAAGCTGTAGAAGCTCAGCAGCAGCGCGGCGAGCAGGGCGGTGATGGGGTGGCCGATGAAGTCCATCCAGATGCGGAAGTGGTTGTCGGCGGCGAAGAAGATGTCGGCGAAGGCCTTGAGCAGCATCAGGATCACCGGCAGCAACACGGTGAACACGGTGATGCCGAAGCCTGGCAGATTGCGGTTGTCGGTCTCCTGGGCGATCTGGGCGACCAGCTCGGCGTTGGCCGAACCGGGGATGCGCTTGGAGATCCAGGCACCGAAGATGGGACCGGCGATCATGGCGGTGGGCAGGCCGACCAGCAGGCCATAGAAGATGGTCTTGCCGATGTCGGCACCGAACACCCCGACCGCCAGCAGCGGACCCGGGTGCGGCGGCACCAGGCCGTGCACGGCGGATAGGCCGGCCAGCAGCGGGATACCCAGTTTGACCAGCGACAGGCCGGTGCGGCGGGCGACGATGAACACCAGGGGCGCCAGCAGCACGAAGCCGATCTCGAAGAACAGCGGAATGCCCACCAGGAAGGCGGCGAACATCATCGCCCAGTGCACGCGCTTGATGCCGAAGGCGCGGATCAGCGTCTGGGCGATCTGGTCGGCGCCGCCGGAATCGGCCATCAGCTTGCCGAGCATGGTACCCAGGCCGAGCAGGATGCCGACGAAGCCGAGCACGCCACCGAAGCCGTCC
Source organism: Pseudomonas benzopyrenica (assembly GCF_036884265.1). Lineage (NCBI taxonomy): Bacteria > Pseudomonadati > Pseudomonadota > Gammaproteobacteria > Pseudomonadales > Pseudomonadaceae > Pseudomonas > Pseudomonas benzopyrenica. The sequence continues at coordinate 1,450,417 of NZ_CP145723.1, forward strand.
TGGAAGGATTTCATGACCTTTTCCACCGGCATGCCGGAGGTCAGGCCGAGAAAGCCCGAGGCGATGGTCAAGGCGATGAAGGGATGGACCTTGAACTTGGTGATCAGCAGCACCAGGCCGATGATGGTGACCAGGGCGTCGAGCAGAAGGAAGCTGTTGTGGTCCATGCCGAACATGGTGCCTCTCCTATTGTTGTTGTGGGCGTTGTAAGAGCCTATTCAAAGTCTGCTGCGCGTCGGCGAAACTGCGTTGAAAAGGGCTTCGGAATGCTCATTTACCATTCGTAAACTCCGCTTCCTCAGCCCTTTTCGTCTTGTTTGTCTCTAGCTCGCGAGACTTTGAACAGACCCTAAGGGTTGGAATGGATAGCGCTGTCTCGTCAGGCCGGTTGGGCCAGGCGCGCCGAGGTGGTCCACCAGGCCGACACCTGGGTGCCGATGGCGGCCAGCGGATCGCGGGCGTCCACTACCAGCGTAGCCGGTTCACCGTGGGGTGCTTCCAGGGCGGCGAACTGGCTGTCGATCAGGCTGGCGGGCATGAAGTGCCCTGGACGATTGGCGACGCGCTGGGCCGCGGTCTCGCGGGTCAGTTCGAGAAAGACGAAACCGAGACCGGGCACGGCCTGGCGCAGCTGGTCGCGATAGCGGCGCTTGAGCGCGGAACAGGTGAGTACGGGACGTTCGCCCGCGGCCACGGCAGCGGCCAGTTCCTCACCCAGGCGAGTCAGCCAGCCGGCGCGATCTTCATCGTTGAGGGGAATGCCGGCGCTCATCTTGGTGATGTTGGCGGCGGGGTGGAAGGCGTCGCCTTCGATCAGGCGGCCACCGTCCTGCTCGGCAATGGCCGCGCCGACGCTGCTCTTGCCGCAGCCTGCGACGCCCATGACCACGAGCGCGGGAATGGGAGTGTTCATCGTCACCTCCGGTCTGGAGACAGCGCTACCCGGAAAATTAAAAAGGGAGCGGCTTCCAGTTCTTGTCGATCTTGTTAGGCCGAATGCCGACGTGTTCCTGGAGGACACGCCAGGCTTGTAGTGTCTGGTGAGACAGCGCTACCTTAGGCGCGTTCTCCGTCCTTGACAAGCCTGAAACCATAACAATGAATCGAACGGGTTCTCGTAGTTCCGGTCGGCCCACCCTCACCGAGGTGGCGCTGCAGGCCGGTGTTTCGCCCATCACGGCCTCGCGGGCCTTGCGTGGTGTCGCCAGCGTGGCGCCCGAGCTGGTCACCCGCGTGCAGGAAGCCGCCGCGCGTCTCGGCTATGTCACCAATCCGGCCGCCCGCGCCCTGGCCTCGGCTCAGGGGCACTCGGTGGTGGTGCTGGTCCCCTCGCTGTCCAACCATCTGTTCATCGAGCCGTTGGAGGCCATCCACGAGGTCCTGCGCCCCCGTGGCCTGGAAGTGCTGATCGGCAACTACCACTACGATCCCCTGGAAGAGGAGAAGCTGATCCGCAACTACCTGGCCTATCAGCCCCGGGGCCTGCTGCTGACCGGCTTCGACCGTACCGACGCCGCCCGTCAGCTTTTGGCGGCCAGTGGGGTACCGCGGGTGCACATGATGGAGCTGGATCCGGCTGGCGGGGTGCCCAGCGTGGGCTTTTCCCAGCATGCCGCCGGCGCTGCCGCGGCGCGGCATCTGCTGGCGGCGGGGCGCAAGCGGCTGGGTTATGTCGCCGCCCAGCTCGACCCGCGGGCGCTGGCCCGGGGCGAAGGGTTTCGCCAGGTGCTGCGCGAGGCGGGTTGCTACGATCCGAGTCTGGATGTGCTGGATTCGCAGCCGTCGTCCGTGGGCCTGGGCGCCCAGCAGTTTCGCGAGCTGCTGGCCCGCCGGCCGGATGTCGACGGCCTGTTCTTCTGCAACGACGACCTGGCCCAGGGCGCGCTGTTCGAGGCCCAGCGGCTGGGAATCGCCATCCCGGAGCGGGTCTCGGTGCTGGGCTTCAACGACCTGCCCGGCTCGGCGCACACGGTGCCCCGGCTGACCTCCATCCAGACCCCGCGCGCCGCGGTGGGGCGCCAGGCGGCGACCCTCCTGCTGGGCCTGCTCGACGGTCGCAGCCAACCGACCTGCGTGGACCTGGGGTTCGAGTTGGTGAGCCGGGAGAGTGTGTAGGGTCAGCGTCGAAGGCTACTAGCGGGGCTTCGATCCGGCAACGTTGGGCTTCGCTACGCTCAGCGCCAACCTACGGTGCCCGCGTAGGTTGGGTTGAGATGGCTCCATCGTCGAAGCCCAACGGCAGAGTCTCGATCTGGCCATGTTGGGCTTCGCTGGGCTCAGCGCCAACCTACGGGACCGAGCCACTCACGCTCCTACCGCTTCGTGCTGACCGTAGGAGCGGCCCATGGCCGCGATTCGCTAGCGCCAATCTACCGCAAGGCCTTGGCCAGGATCCGTGACTGGCCGTGGAAATCCTGGCGTGCATAGAACGCCTGGGCATCTTCGTTGAATTCCATGACCTCCAGGCGCAATTCGTCGACGTCGTTGTCCCGGGCCCAGGCTTCCACGGCTTCCAGCAACCGTGCGCCCACGCCCAGCCGTCGGTGGTTAGCGGCCACCACCAGGGTGCCGATCCGGCAGAGGACCAAGGGCTGCAGAAAGGAAATCGAGCGGGTATCAGACAGTCGTGCGGTGACGAAGCCCACCAGTTCGCCCCTGGCCTCGCCGACGAACATCACCCCATCGTCCGGCTCCAGCTGGGCGGCCCAGTAGTCCTGGTCGCGCCAGCCGCCGGAGGGCGCGGCAAAGGTCGCCGGGGCCTGTCGGTGATGCTGCTCGGCGAGTTGTTCGGCCAGGCGGCAGATGGCGGCGAGGTCGGTGACGAAGGCGGGACGGATACGCAAGAGCGGTGCTCGCAAGAGGAGTCGACCCTCCACCTTACGCCGCACGGCGCAGGTCAGGAAGCCTCCGCCGCCAGCTGCTGGTACCAGTCGGCATAGGGCGTGTTCTTAACTATCCGACGGTTGTAATCGGGTGCGCCATCGGTCCACCAGACCGGTCCGCGTTCACCCAGGGCATGCTTGGCGGCGTCCACCGCGGCGCGGGCGGTGCGCAGGGCCGCGTCATCACCCTGGCGCTTGGCCACACCCACCTGGCGGCGGGCGTCCATCAGCTCATGGGTCAGGGCGTCGCGGCGGTCGGCGGGCAGGCTGGGGTCGGTACAGCGCCAGAGCCGGCCCCTGACCACGAAATAACGACCGTCCGGAGTGGTGGGATAGCGCATGGCAGGGCCCCTTGGTCAGTCTTCGATGTCGAGCAGGGCGCGGCAGTCCGGGTAGTTCGAGCAGGCCCAGAATTCCCGCCCCTGGTGGCGACCGCTGCGCGCACGGCGGCGGACCATGGGCGCCTGGCACTCGGGGCACTCCGGCGCCAGCGCCTGGTTGGGCGCTACCTTACGGTTGCGCGGCCGGCGCCCGCCGAACACGGCGTCGTGTATGGCACTGGCGGAATAGCGCGCCGCTGCCGGGATCTCTACCAGACGCAACTGGGCGGCCTCGCACACCGCGCGGACGAAGCGGTCGCGTTGCTGCCGATGACGCTGCAGGTGCGACCTGTCGTTGAGTTCGACCACCGCGTGTACGGCGAGGTCGTCGCGGCGGCAGATGGCGAAGTCGAAGTGCTTGCAGTTGATGCGATTCTGCGCGACCAGGTAGCGGCGGCGATCGCGCAGCGGCAAAGTCTGGACCACATCGGCGATGCGCACCTTGCCGAACACCCGGTAGTCGTCGCCCACGGCCTCGTCGAGCACGGCGAGAAAGGCCTGTTCGGCAGGGGTGAAGAGGGCTTCGACCTGGCGATAGGGAAAGGCGGCCTGGCGATGGCGCTGCCACCACCACAGTGCCCCCAGGAACAGCAGTCCGGCCAGGACCAGCAGGGGCAGGTAACGCTCGTACATCGCGAACTCCAACAGCGGGGCGCCATGATAGTGAGTCCTGGCGCCGGACAGCAGCGCGGGCGACGAAGCGTCAGTCGCGCTGTGGTAGTTGCCGTTGCAGATCGTCCAGGCGCAGCAGGGTCACCGACTTCAGACAGCTCAGGTACTGCAGCTGCTGCATGGCGCCCTGGAAACCGCGGGTGGCGGTGGCGCAGCGGGGCGCCCGGTCGTCTTGCCAGAGCTGTTGCAGCCGCTCGAAGGCGGGGCGTTGCGTGGGGGCGGTGGCAGCCAGCCGTCGGCTGTAGACGTCCGCCAGACGGGCTTCGGCCGCGGCCAGATCCCCGGCGGCGCAGGCCGCCAACTGGGCCTCGCTGCCCTGGCGATCGCAGTCGGCAGGCGGCTGTTCGGCGGCGAGCGCCAGGGGCGGAACGGTCAGGACGAGCAGCAGCGAGGACAGGCGGAAGGCGGACATGGAGGCAGCTATCTGGACGGCAATCCCTTCAGACTGCCGCAAGTGGAGGGCGCTCACCAAGCGCCGCCGGTCTCCTGGGTCTCGCCCTGGGTGTCGCGGAAGTGGCGGATCTGCACCAGCAGCCAGTCGATCCAGCGCTGCACCGGGGCGTCCACCGGACCTTTGGGCAACACCAGGAAGTAGGCCTGGGTCGAGAGCTGGTTGAACCGATCCGGCAGGGGCCGCACCAGGGCACCACTGGCGAGCATCCGTTGGGCCAGCACGCAGCCGCCGAGGGCCACTCCCTTGCCGGCCGCCGCCTGTTGCAGGGCCATGCCGCTCAGGGAATAGCGTGGGCCGCGCAGGCTGTCGCCCAAAGGCACCTGCTGGCTGGCGAACCAATCCTGCCAGGCGTTGAAGCGGCTGCTGGGACGCCCCGAGCGCCAGCCGCCGGGCCATTCGGCATGCAGCAGCGGATAGTCCAGCAAGGCGGCGGGTTCTGCCAGCGGCGCTGGGATCAGCGCCGGGCTGCACACCGGAAAGATCCATTCGCGCAGCAGCAGGCGGGTCTCGCCGTCCTGCCAATCGCCCCGGCCATAGCGGATCGCCGCCTGGGCACCGCCCTCGGTGCCCAGGGGCACGATGGCGGACGAGGCGTCGAGAAATACCTCGATGTCCGGATGCTGTCGCTGAAGTCTTCCAAGCGCGGCAATAGCCACTCCTGACCGAAGGTGGGCGGCGCGCTGACGGTCAGGACACTGCTCTTGACCCGTGCCCGGGCCACAGCGCGGGCCAGGCCGTCGAGGTGCGGCGCGATCTCGGCCGCGAGGGCGCGACCCTGGGCAGTAAGCCGCACCCCCTGGGGCAGACGCTCGAACAGCGGTTGCCCCAGCTCGGCTTCGAGCAGGCGGATTTGCCGACTGATGGCGCCGGCGGTGACGTGCAGCTCGTCCGCGGCCCTGGCGAACTGTTGGTGCCGCGCGGCGGCGGCAAAGGCGCGCAGGGCGTTGAGGGGAAGGGGAGTGGTCACGCTGAGCCTTAGTTTTCCTGAGCCTGACACCCATTAAACATCGTTTGTCTGACCTGTTCAGCCACCGTCACCATTCAGGCTCACTTATTCGTGGAGCGACGCTCATGCGCAAGGAGCTGGATGCCACGGCCGTGCTGGTCATGCTGGCGCTCTGCCTGGTCTGGGGCCTGCAGCAGACGGCGATCAAGGCCATCGCCGAACAGGTCGACCCGCTGCTGCAGATCGGCTGGCGTTCGCTGCTGGCAGCCGGGTTGCTCTACGGTCTGGCACGCTGGCGCGGCATCCGCTGCCTGGGGCGCGACCAGACGCTGATTCCCGGACTGCTCTCCGGTTCGCTGTTCGCCCTGGAGTTCCTCTGCATGGCGGTGGGCCTGAAATACACCAGCGCCGCGCACATGGTGGTGTTCATCTACACGGCGCCGCTGTTCGCCGCCTGTGGCCTGCACTGGCTGGTGCCCGGCGAGCGGCTGTCGGGGCGTCAGTGGCTGGGCATGGTGCTGGCGGCCAGTGGCGTGGTCTGTGCCTTCCTGATTGGCAAGCCGAGCGGCGGCACCAGCTGGCAGGGCGATCTGATCGGCCTGGTCGGCGGCGCTGCCTGGGGCGCCACCACGGTGCTGATCCGCCGCAGCGCCCTGGCCGAGGCGCCGCCGCTGCGCACCCTGTTCTATCAACTCGGGGTGACTGGGGTGGTGCTCCTGGCGCTGGCCCTCCCGCTCGGCAAACACCTGGATCTGGCAGCACTCGACTCCCTGGCCTGGTCGAGTCTGGCGTTCCAGGTGTTCATCGTCGCCGGCATCAGTCTGCTGGGGTGGTTCGTGCTGCTCAGTCGCTATCGCGCCGCGCCCCTGGGGGTGCTGACCCTGCTGACGCCGCTGTTCGGGGTGCTGATGGGCGTCTGGCTGCTGGACGAGACCCCAGGCCCTGGTTTTCTTGCAGGTGCCGCCCTGGTACTCAGCGGTCTGCTGATCGTCAGCTATCCTTCCCGCTCGCGAGCTGCGTCCCGCTGACTCGCCTGGCCTTGAGAATCCGATGTCGTCCACCTCGCTGCATCCCTGGTTGCTGCGCCTCATTCCCCTGGTGTTCCTGGCCCTGTGGTCCGCCGGATTCGCCGTGTCCAAGGTGGGCCTGGCCTATGCACCACCCTTCACCCTGCTGGCGATGCGCTATGCCCTGGCCTTCAGCGTGCTACTGGTCGCCTTCCTCATCCTGCGCCCGCCACTGCCGCGTACGCGGCGGGAGTGGGCGAATCTGGCGGTGGTGGGTTTTCTGATCCAGGGCGTCTATTTCGGCATGAGCTATGGCGCCCTGGTGATGGGTGCCTCGGCCAACGTGGTGGCCATGGTCGCCTCGTTGCAACCCATCCTGGTGGCTCTGGGCGCGCCCCTGCTGGTGGGCGAGCGGGTGGCGCCGCTGCAGTGGCTGGGGCTGGCCTTGGGACTGCTCGGTGCCATCGGGGTGATCGTGGCGCGCGCCAGCGTCGCCGTGGAATCCCTGTTCGGCATCTGCCTGGCGGTAGGCGCCTTGCTGGGCATGACCAGTGCCGTGCTTTACGAAAAGCGCCTGGGCGTGGCCCAGCATCCGGTCACCAACAACCTGGTGCAGTACAGCGTCGGCCTGGTGTGTTGCGCGCCCCTGGCGCTGCTGTTCGAGCACAGCCCGGTGCACTGGGCGCCGGCCTTCATCGGTGCCCTGGCCTATCTGGTGCTGGCCAACTCGCTCTTGGCCATCAGCCTGCTGGTGTGGATGATCCGCGCCGGCGAGGCGGCGCGGGTCAGTGCGCTGTTCTTCTGCGTGCCGCCGGGCGCCGCCCTAAGCGCCTGGCTGCTGCTGGGCGAAACCTTGCCACCGCTGGCCTGGGTGGCCATGGTCATCGCTATCGGCGGGGTGCTGCTGGCGACCCGGGCGGGAAGCAAGGCGGCGCGCTGAGCTGCGCCGCCTGCCGTCAGGCCGTCTTCAGCCCTGCCAGCACCTTGTCCACCGTCAGCGGATAGTCGCGGATGCGCACCCCGCAGGCGTTGTAGACGGCGTTGGTGAGGGCGGCCCCGGCACCGCAGATCCCCAGTTCACCGACACCCTTGATCTTCAGCGGATTGGCCTTGTCGTCCACTTCCGGCAGGAAATGGGCTTCGATGGCCGGGATGTCCAGGTGACAGGGGTAGTGGTAGTCGGCCAGGTCATGGTTGACGAAGTGACCGTGACGGGTATCGATCACCCCGTCTTCGTGCAAGGCGCTGCCCACCCCCCAGATCATCCCGCCGAGCATCTGCGAATGGGCGGTCTTCTCGTTGAGGATGCGCCCCGCGGCGAACACCCCGAGCATGCGCCGCAGACGGATCTCGCCGGTGAGGGCGTGCACCCCCACCTCGGCGAAGAAGGCGCCGTAGCCCTGCTGGGAATAGTCCTTGAGCGTCTGCCCCGGCTTGATCTCGCCGATGGCCTGGAGATCATGCTCGCGCGCCAGTTCGGCGAGGTCGCGACTGCCGTTGTCGGCGATCAGCCGGCCGCCGACGAAACGGGCGCTGGCCGGATCGAGGCCCGCCGCTTGCGCCGCCTTCAGGCGCAGGTTCTCGCAGGCGACATAGACCGAGGAGCCGGAACTGGCGGCGCCAAAGGAGCCGCCGGAGCCGGCACCGGCCGGATCGTCGCTGTCGCCCAGCAGCACCTTGACCCGCTCCACCGGCAAGCCGAGGGACTCACCGGCGATCTGCGCCAGGATGGTGTAGGTCCCGGTGCCGATGTCGGTCATCGAGGTCTTGACCGTGGCCGTGCCATCGGCCTCCAGGCGTACGCCGGCCTGGGACGGCCTGAGCATGTTGGCGCGACTGGCCGCCGCCATGCCCATGCCGATCAGCCAGTCGCCATCACGCACCTGACCGGGCGTGGCATTGCGCCGGTTCCAGCCGAAGCGGCGGGCGCCGTCCTGCATGCACTCCACCAGCTTGCGGGAGGAGAAGGGGATGTGCTTTTCCGGGTCCTGGCTGGGTTCGTTGCGGATGCGCAGCTCGATGGGATCGAGCGCGAGCATGACCGCCAGCTCGTCCATGGCGCTTTCGCTGGCGAGCATGCCCACGGCTTCGCCGGGCGCGCGGCAGGAGCCGGACTCGGGCAGATCCAGCTCGACCATGCGGTGCGCCACCAGGCGGTCATCGCCGGCATAGAGGTTACGCGAGGACAGACCGGTGGGTTCGTAGTAGGTCAGACCACGAGCGGAATGGGACCAGCCCTCGTGGGCCATCGCCTGGATACGGCCATCGCGGTCGGCACCCAGGCGGATGCGCTGCACCGTGGCCGAGCGGTGGTCGGTGATCTGGAACATCTGCTGGCGGGTGAGGGTGACCTTGACCGGCCGGCCGATGGCCCGGGCGGCCATGGCGCCGATCAGGGCGTCGGCATAGATCGGCAACTTGCCGCCGAAACCGCCGCCGATGTAGCGCGCCACGATGCGGACGTTTTCCTTGGGCAGTTGCAGGGTATTGGCCACGCAACTCTGTGCCTGCTCGACGAATTGGGTGGAGCAATAGATCGTCACCCGGTCGCCATCCCACTGGGCGAGGCTGGCGTGGGGCTCCATCTGCGCATGGATGTGGTAGGGCGTGGTGTAGCGCTCGTCGAGCTTGACCGGCGCCCGGGCGAAGACGGCGTCGACATCGCCCGAGGCGGTATCGGTGGGCTGGTCGCCATCCGGTGGCTTCACCGCCTGGCCGAGATTGGCGGCCAGATCGAAGACGCCCGGTTCGGCGGCGTAGTCGATCTCCACCAGGGTCGCTGCCAGGCGCGCCTCCTCGAAGGTCTCGGCCACCACGAAGGCCACGGGTTCGCCGAAATAGCGCACCTGGTCGCTGTCCAAGTAGGGCTTGGGCCGGGTGAAGCGGCCGCTGTTGTCCGGCTCGCGGGCGGCCTGGCGCGGCGCGTTGCGATAGGTCAGGATGCTGAGTACGCCCGGCGCGCTTTCGGCGGCCGAGGTGTCCAGTCGAGCGATGCGGCCCTTGGCGATGGTGGCGCCGACGATGAAGCCATAGGCCACGCGATCGTTGCGGAATTCGAAGCTGTAGGGCGCCTGGCCGGTGACCTTGAGCAGGCCGTCGACGCGATCGATGGGCTTGCCGATCAGGCCGCCGCGATTCTCGTCGATGAGGTTACGGCCAGCGGGTTCATTCATTTCCATGCTGCTGTCCTCAGGCCTGTTGGCGGGCGTCGGCCACCCCGGCGCGCAGGATGCGACGGGTCAGCTCGAGTTTGAAATCGTTGTGGCCATAGCCACGGGCGCCGGCGAGCAGGGCATCGCCCACGGCGGCGAGATCACCGTCCGCCGCCTGGCCGGCAAAGGCTTGATCAGCCGCCGCCACCCGCCAGGGCTTGTGCGCCAGTCCGCCGAACGCCGCGCGACCGCTGCGGATACGCGTGCCGTCCAGCTCGACGATGGCCGCCATGGACACCAGGGCAAAGGCGTAGGAGGCGCGATCGCGCACCTTGCGATAGACCTGGATGCCGGGCGGTGGCGGCGGCAGGGTCACGGCGGTGATGAGTTCGCCGGGTTGCAGCACCGTCTCGATCTGCGGGGTGTCACCGGGCAGGCGATGAAAGTCGGCGATAGGAATGCGCCGGGTGCGGCCAGTGGCTTCCCGGGTTTCCACCGTGGCGTCCAGCACCCGCATGGCCACCGCCATGTCGGAGGGGTGCACGGCGATGCACTGGTCGCTGGCGCCAAGCACCGCGTTCATCCGATTGAAGCCGCCCAGGGCCGCACAGCCACTGCCGGGCTGGCGTTTGTTGCAGGGCATGGCGGTGTTGTAGAAGTAGGAGCAGCGGGTGCGCTGCAGGAGATTGCCGCCGGTGGTGGCCTTGTTGCGCAACTGCGCCGAGGCACCGGCCAGCAAGGCGCGCGACAGCACCGGATAGCGCTCGCGCACCCGAGGGTCCGCGGCCAGGGTGGAATTGCGCACCAGGGTACCAATGCGCAAGCCGCCGCCCTCGGTGGCGCTGATCTGATCCAGCTGCAGGCGATTGATGTCCAGCACCTGGCTGGGAGTCTCGATCTCCAGCTTCATCAGATCCAGCAGATTGGTACCCCCGGCGATGAAGCGACTGCCCGCCTGGACGCCCTGGCGGCTGGCGTCGGCCTCGTTCTGGACACGCCGATAGTCGAAGACTCTCATGCCTGTCCCCCCGCCATCTGGATGGCCGCGACGATATTGGGATAGGCACTGCAGCGGCAGAGATTGCCGCTCATGCGCTCGCGGATCTCTTCCTCGCTCAGGCGCATGGGGCCATCGAGGCGCGCCGAGACGTGGCTGGGCATGCCGGCCTTGACCTCGTCGAGCAAGGCCACCGCCGAGCAGATCTGCCCCGGGGTGCAATAGCCGCACTGGAAACCGTCCTTGGCCAGGAAGGCGGCCTGCATGGGATGCAGCCGCTCGGCGTTGCCCAGGCCCTCGATGGTGGTGATGGCGTCGCCTTCATGCATGGCCGCCAGGCTCAGGCAGCTGTTGATGCGCTGGCCATTCACCAGCACGGTACAGGCGCCACACTGCCCATGGTCGCAGCCCTTCTTGGTGCCGGTAAGGTGCAGGTTTTCGCGCAGGGCATCGAGCAGGGTGGTGCGGCTGTCGACCTTGAGCCGGCGCGCCTCGCCATTGATCTGCAGGGTCAGGGGCAGCAGCTGCGGCAGGCGGGCGGCGATGGCCTGGGGTGTCAGGGGTGCGCCACCGCTGGCCTGGGCAAAGGTGTAGCCGGGAATGGCGCTGGTCGCCACCAGCACCGCGGAAGTGCCGAGGAACTGGCGCCGGGACAGGCGCCAGGGTGCATCGGAGTCGGAAGCCATGGTTGGATTCTCATCGTTGGAGGCGCATCACGGGAGTTCTGATGACTGCCCCTTTGCCGACGGGGTTCAGGCCACTGGGCCGCTGGCGCAACGAAGCGCCATACCAGATGTGTCCTGATCGCGGCGAAAGCCTCTGGAACGGCCTTCCCAACGCTTCGCTGAACAGCCCTCAACGTCACGTTGAATACCGCTGGGCAGGGGTGCTGAACCGCTTCCGGTCGGCAACAGTCCCTTACCTGAGGTGGCCTTTCGCTGCCACCACCTATTCCGACCACGGGGGCATCTGCACCCCGCGGCTTTAACCGTGAGGTCCGCCATGAACGCCACCCCCGTGCGCCAGCTTCAGCCCCTGGCCGAACCCGAGTCCCATACCATCGCCCTGACCCTCAACGGCAAGCAGCTGCAGCTGGCCGTCGAACCCTGGACCACCCTGCTCGACCTCCTGCGCGATCACCTCGACCTGACCGGCACCAAGAAGGGCTGCGATCACGGCCAATGCGGCGCCTGCACGGTGCTGGTCAACGGTGCCCGCATCAATAGCTGCCTGGCCCTGGCGGTCATGCAGGATGGCGCCGAGGTCACCACCATCGAAGGCTTGGCCCAGGGCGACCAGCTGCACCCCATGCAGGAGGCCTTCGTCGCCGAAGACGCCTTCCAATGTGGCTATTGCACCCCTGGCCAGATCTGTTCGGCCATCGGCATGCTCAAGGAAGGCCATGCCCAGAGTGAGGCCGAGGTAGCCGAGCAGATGAGCGGTAACCTCTGCCGTTGCGGCGCCTATCGCAACATCCGCGCCGCCATCGAACGAGCGCGCCCGGCCTGCCAGCAAGGGGAGGGCCGCGAATGAACCGCTTCGGTTATGCCAAGCCCAACGCCGTGCCCGATGCCATCCGCCAGCATGGTCCCCAGACCCACTTCATCGCCGGGGGTACCAACCTGCTGGACCTGATGAAGGAAAACGTCGAGCGTCCCGAGCAACTGATCGACGTCAACGGCCTGCCCCTGCGCGAAATCGAGACCACCCCCGAAGGCGGTCTGCGCATCGGCGCCCTGGTCAAGAATGCCGAGGTGGCCTACCACCCCGAGGTGCAACGCCGCTATCCGCTGCTGGCCAAGGCCATCCTCGCCGGCGCTTCCCCGCAATTGCGCAACATGGCCTCCACCGGCGGCAACCTCTTGCAGCGCACCCGCTGCTATTACTTCTATGACGTGGGCACCCCCTGCAACAAGCGCGAACCCGGCTCCGGCTGCGGCGCTCGTGAAGGGCAGAATCGCATCCACGCCATCCTCGGCCACAGCGAGCAGTGCATCGCCACCCACCCTTCGGACATGTGCGTGGCCCTGGCCGCCCTACAGGCCAAGGTCGAGGTAAGCGGGCCCCAGGGTGATCGCGTCATCGACTTCGCCGATTTCCACCGCCTGCCCGGCGACACCCCGGAGCGCGACACCAACCTTGAGGCCGACGAACTCATCACCGCCGTGACCCTGCCGGCGGAAAGCCTGGCTGCCCACAGCGCCTACCTGAAGATTCGCGACCGCGCCTCCTATGCCTTCGCCCTGGTCTCGGTGGCGGCAGCCCTGGAACTGGACGGCGAGCGCTTCAAGCAGGTGCGTGTCGCACTGGGTGGCGTGGCCCATAAGCCCTGGCGGCTGCCGGAGGCCGAGCAGGCGCTGGTTGGCCAGGTCGCGGACAAGGCGGCCTTCGGTCAATTGGCCGATCGCCTGCTGCAAGGCGCCCAGGGCTTCGCCCATAACAGCTTCAAGATCGAACTGGCCCGGCGCGCCATCGTCCGTGCCCTTACCGAAGCCGCCGGAGGTACCCTGCAATGACCGTCGTCCATCTGCAAAAAGCCGTTCCCCGCGTCGACGGTCCGCTCAAGGTCACCGGCCAGGCGCTGTATGCCGGCGAATTCAGCGTGCCGGATCTGGCCTTTGGTTTCGTGGTCAACGCCACCATCACCAAGGGTCGCCTGCTCGGCCTGGACGTTAGCGAAGCCCTGGCCCAGCCGGGCGTGATCGAGGTGCTCAGCCACCTCAATCGACCCAAGATGGCCAGCTATGACGAGAGCTATACCGACATGGATGCGGCTGACGGCAAGCCCTTTCGGCCGTTGTACAACGATCGCATCCTCTACAGTGGCCAGCCCATCGCCCTGGTAGTGGCCGAGACCTTCGAGGCCGCACGTCACGCCGCCGCGCTGATTCGCGCCCAATACAGCGAAGAGGAGCACGCCACCGACTTGGCCCAGGCTCGCGACCAGGCCCACGAAGCGCCCATGGAGTTGCCGGAGAATCGGGGTAACGCCCCGGCAGCCTGGGCCGCGGCGCCTACCCGCATCGAAGCCGAATACCACTCCGCGGCGGAATTCCACAATCCCATGGAGATGCACGCCTCGACGGTCATCTACCACAAGGACGGCAAGCTGACGGTGCATGACAAGACCCAGGGCGTACAGAACAGCGCCCAGTTCGTCAGCAGCATCTTCGGTCTGGGCGAAGGCGACGTGAAGGTCATCTCGCCCTTCGTCGGCGGCGCCTTCGGGTCCGGTCTGCGTCCGCAGTACCAGCTGGTGCTGGCGACCATGGCCGCGCTGCAGCTCAAGCGCTCGGTACGGGTCACCCTGACCCGCCAGCAGATGTTCACCTTCGGCTATCGCCCCGAGACCTATCAGCAGGTCAAGCTGGCCTGCGACAGCGACGGCAAGCTGCAGGCCATCGATCACAGCGCCCTGGGCATCACCTCGCGCTTCGAAGACTTCACCGAGATGGTGCTGGTCTGGTCGGCGTCGCTCTATGCCTGTCCTAACGTCAAGCTGGCCTACCAGCTGGCCGCGCTGGACGTCTACACCCCGCTGGACATGCGCGCGCCGGGGGCCGTACTGGGTGTCTATGCGCTGGAAAGTGCCATGGACGAACTGGCCTACGCTGCCGACATCGATCCGCTGGAGCTGCGTATTCGCAACTTCACCGACACGGATCCGGCCAAGGGCAAGCCCTATTCCAGCAAGGAGCTGCTGGAATGCTATCGCCAGGCCGCCGAGCGTTTCGGCTGGGAGCAGCGCAGCATGGCGCCGCGTTCCATGCGCGACGGCAACCAGCTGGTCGGCTGGGGCATGGCGACCGGGGTCTGGGAGGCCATGCAGCAACCCGCCACCGCCAAGGCGGTGATGAACATCGACGGCAGCCTGGTGGTAGCCAGTGCGACCGCCGATATCGGCACCGGCACCTATACGGTGATGACCCAGATCGCCGCCGAGAACCTTGGTCTGCCGCTGGACAAGGTGACCTTCAAGCTGGGCGACTCCACCCTGCCCAAGGCGCCGCTGGAAGGCGGTTCCTTTACCGTGTCTTCGGTGGGCACCGCCGTGAAACTGGCCTGCGATCAGCTGCGCCAGCAACTGCTGGATGCGGCCAAGGAAATGGACGAATCCCCGCTGGCCAAGGCCGAACTGGAGCAGGTGGTGTTCGCCGACGGCGGCATCAGCCTCAAGACCGATCCAGCCCAGCGCGTCGACTTCACCGCCATCCTCAAGGCTTCGGGTTCGCCGTCCATGGAAACCCTGGCCAGCGCCGAGCCGGCGGAAGAGCGCGACAACTACGCCACTGGTACCCACTCGGCGGTGTTCGTCGAGGTCAAGGTGGACGAGGACTTCGGCAGCGTCCAAGTCAGTCGCGTAGTCACCGCTGTGGCTGCGGGTCGTATCCTCAACCTCAAGACCGGCGAGAACCAGGTGGCCGGCGGCATCGTCTGGGGCATCGGCATGGGCCTGCAGGAAGAGGGGATGATGGACACCACCGAAGGCCGCTGGATGAACCACAGCCTCGCCGAGTACCACTTCCCGGTGCAGGCCGATGTTCATCAGCTGGAGGTGATCTTCGTCGAGGAACACGACGAGATCGTCAATCCGCTGGGCGCCAAGGGCATCGGCGAGATCGGTATCGTCGGGGTAGCGCCGGCCATCGCCAACGCCATCTTCCATGCTACGGGCAAGCGGGTTCGCGACCTGCCCATCACCCTGGACAAGGTCTTCGCCGACGAGCTGCTGCACTAGGGTCAGCAGCGTTCTGTTGGGCTTCGACGCTGGAGCCGTCTCAACCCAACCTACGATGAGGCTGCCGTAGGTTGGCGCTGAGCGCAGCGAAGCCCAACATTCGCGAACTCTGCAACGAAAAAGGCCCGCCTCCAAGAGACGGGCCTTTTTCAGGCAGTCAGTAAACCGCTATTCGATCACTCGGCGTGCGACGCGCCGTCATGTTCGATCTGCTCTTTGTATTCCAGGGCATCGGCTTCGCTCTGGTAGACGCCGACCAATTCCCCTTCCTGCTTCACGTCCCACAGATGCATGCCCAGGCCACGGGCTTCGCGGGACATATGGTCTTCGTCACGTTCGGTTACGGTAATGGTCATGCTGTATCTCCTTGGTCGAGCCCGCGCTACGGCAGGGCTTGAAAACCCATACTAGAGCGTTTCGCTTCAGGACCAAGGCGTATCTCGGCAACAAGTCGTTACAACTTCTGCGACAATCTGTCGCGCTGCTCATGGTCATCATCGGCATCGCTCTATGCCGACATCAGGAGAATCCCTGTGACCGCTTGCGCTGCCTCCGCTCAGTTGAGGCTTGCCACCCTGGCCGACATAGAGGCGCTGTTCGCCATCCGTACCGCGGTCACGGACAACGCCCTTACCCGGGAGCAACTCGCTGAATTGGGCATCACCCCTGAATCGATCGCCGAGTTGCTCACCGCCGAGCCCTGTGCCTGGGTGGTGGAGGTGGGAGGCGAGGTGGTAGGTTTCAGCCTGGTCGATCTGGCGAATGGCGAGGTCTTCGCTCTGTTCGTCAGACCCGACTGGCAAGGCCAGGGTTTCGGTGCCCGTCTGCTGGCAGCCGCCGAGACCGCGCTATTCCGCCGTCATGCCCTGATCTGGCTGGTCACCGATGGGCGCCCGGCGGTACGGGCGAATGCCTTTTATCGGTCCCACGGCTGGCACAGGGTCGTCTCCTTTGAGGGGACGGATGTCCGCTACGAGAAATCCCGCACGCCTGGGCAGGACCAAGGAGGCATCTCCTGATGGACAGCACGCGCACCGGTGGCTGCCTCTGCGGCCAGATTCGTTATCTGGTGACAGGCTCGCCACGGGATCCCCACAGCTGTTCCTGCGAGCAGTGCCGCCGGCATTCCGGAGCGCCGACGCAGGTCTGGATCGAGTTGGACAAGGCCCAGCTGCGCTGGACCGGTCCGGGTGGCGAGCCGGCCCTCTGGCGCTCCTCGGCTACGACATGCCGAGCCTTCTGCCCGCACTGCGGTTCCACGCTGGGCGCCGTGGATGACGGTCCGACTCTCGCCCTGGCGGTGGGTAGCCTGGATCGACTCGACGATGACGTTGTGCCGCTCTTTCATTCTTTCGCCGACCAGCGACCGGGCTGGTGGAATCCCTGAGCGGACGGGTCCCAACTGAAAAGAAAACGCCCTCCGAAGAGGGCGTCTTTGCAACTACCGGGATCAGTTGGCGCCTTTCACCGTGCGCCCGTTGACCGAGCCTTCCTTGAGGCTGGTCTGGTATTCCTTGCCGTCGCTCTCCTGCTGGTAGAGCCGCACCAGCAGGTAGTCCCAATCCTTGGCGAACCACAGTTCGGTCTTGCGGCTGCTCTTGGTAGGATCGCGCACGCGCTCCACCTTGATGGCATCGAACAAACCCAGCGGGGTGCGGATGCGCTCCGGGCCGATGACGCGGAAGTCGTAGGTGTCGATGCTGTCGCCGTCGACGATCTGGTAGCTCATGCTCTTCTTGCCGTCCGCTACGTCCTGCTGCAGCTTGAGCTGGTAGGTCGACTTGTCCAGCAGACCGCGATCCAGGGTCAGATTGACCGGATCATCCTTGTCCTTGCCGGTGACCTTCTTGCCGGCCCAGTCGAAGGTCAGTTCGCTCTCGCGGCTCTTGCCCAGCCCGCTGCGCTTGTATTGGTAGGTGTCCGGCAGGAAGGCTTCGCCCTCACGGCGGAAGGTGCTGGACTCGTTGAGGCCGGCGACCAGCATGGAGGCTTCGAACTTCAGCTCCCAGCGACCATCGGCTTCCTTCTGCAGCGAGCGCTCGGCCGAGCCGCTGACCGGCATCTGCTTCCAGTCGGCGGTGTAGCTGGCCGTGAACGGCTGCAGGTCGAAGGCGAAGGCCGAGGCACTGCAGAGGGTGGCCAATAGGAACAACAGACGTCGCATCAGTTTCTCCTTGGATCAGGAAAGGGAGGCCGCGGCCGTCAGCGACGGCAACGTGGCCCCGGTAGGCGGCAGTGCCTCGCCATCGAGCTCGGCACCCAGGGTACCCAGCCGCAGACGACCTTCGGCGAACAACCGCACGGCCACAGGATAAAGGAGGTGCTCGGCGGCGTGTACCCGTGTCGCGAGGCTCTCCGCCGTATCTTCGGCCTGTACCGGCACCCGCGACTGCAGGACGACCGGACCGCCATCCAGTTCTTCGGTGACGAAGTGCACGCTGCAGCCGTGCCAGGCATCGCCGGCATCCAGGGCACGCTGGTGAGTGTGCAAGCCCTTGTAGAGTGGCAGCAGCGAGGGATGGATATTGAGCAGACGACCCTGGTAGCGCCGCACGAAGGTCGGCGTGAGAATGCGCATGAAGCCGGCCAGCACCACCAGATCGGCGCCCTGGGCGTCGATGGCAGCCGCCAGGGCCGCATCGAAGCTTTCGCGATCGGCATGCTCGCGGTGGTCGATCACCTGGGTGGCGATCCCGGCCTGCCGAGCCCGCTCCAGGCCATAGGCCTCGGCGCGGTTGGCGATCACCGCCGCGATCCGCACGGGCGGGGTCGCGGCGTCGATCAGAGCTTGCAGGTTGCTGCCGTGGCCGGAGATGAGCACCACCACGGCGCAGTCGGCAGGGCTCATCCGTGCTGTTTCAGATTGTTCAGCACGACCTGGTCGGCGCCCTCGGCGGCCTGTTCGATACGGCCGATGACCCAGGGTTGCTCGCCCTCGGCGCGCAGCACCTGCAGGGCGCCTTCGACCTGATCCTGGGCCACGCAGATGACCATGCCCACGCCACAGTTCAGCACACGGTGCATCTCGGTCTCGTCGACGTTGCCCTGCTGTTGCAGCCAGTCGAATACCGCCGGACGCTGCCAGCTGGCGACGTCGAGCACCGCCTGGGCACCCTCGGGCAGTACCCGTGGGATATTGTCCAGCAGGCCGCCGCCGGTGATGTGGGCCATGGCCTTGACCGCGCCGGTGTCCTTGATCAGCTTGAGCAGCGGCTTGACGTAGATGCGGGTGGGCGCCATCAGCAGTTCGGTCAGCGGCTGGCCGTCGAGCTGGATGTTCTCGATGTCGGCGCCGGCCACCTCGATGATCTTGCGGATCAGCGAATAGCCGTTGGAGTGCGGGCCGGAGGAGGGCAGGGCGATCAGGGCGTCGCCGGTGGTCACCTTGGAACCGTCGATGATCTCGGACTTTTCCACCACGCCGACGCAGAAGCCGGCCAGGTCGTAGTCTTCGCCTTCGTACATGCCGGGCATCTCGGCGGTCTCGCCACCCACCAGGGAGCAGCCAGCCTGTTCGCAACCGGTGCCGATGCCGGTCACCACCTGGGCGGCGACGTCGACGTTGAGCTTGCCGGTGGCGTAGTAGTCGAGGAAGAACAGCGGCTCGGCACCGCAGACCACCAGGTCGTTGACGCACATGGCGACCAGGTCGATGCCGATGCTGTCGTGCTTGGCCAGGTTCATGGCCAGGCGCAGCTTGGTACCGACGCCGTCGGTGCCGGAGACCAGTACCGGCTGGCGATAGCCTGCCGGGATCTCGCACAGGGCACCGAAGCCCCCCAGGCCGCCCATGACTTCCGGGCGGGCGGTGCGCTTGGCGACGCCCTTGATGCGTTCTACCAGAGCCTCACCGGCGTCGATGTCTACACCGGCGTCCTTGTAGCTCAGCTGGGGTTGTTTGCTCATGAATCCTGGCCTTTGGCTAATGGCGAAACGAGCCGGCTGGCGCCAGCCGGCAATGAGGCGGGCGATTTTACCAGAAGCCGTGCCAAAGCACGCGGCCCGCCGCGGCCTCCGGTCCGGGCAGCGATGGCACCCGGCCAGCCTGCTGTGGTCTGAGCCTGGTCGTCCGTTCGCCGGGCGGGCAGTCTCCGCCGCTATCTTCTGCGCAGCCCGCGACCCAGTGCCCTTGCTCGCGGATCGGGCGGCTTTTAAGGTATGCCCCTTGCCCTTTCTATGGAATCGCCATGCGCCGTCTCGTCCTTCCGTTGCTCGCTTCGCTGCTGGTCCTGAGTCCGCTCGCCCGCGCCGAGGTGGTGGACAACCTCTACCAGGTCCGCGAGCCGGTGACCTCGCAACAACCGGACGAGCGCAATGCCGCCCTCAAGCGCGCCCTGCAGGTGCTGGCCGGACGCCTGACCGGCAATCCCCAGGCCGGCCAGACCCCAGGTCTTGCCAGTGCCCTGGCGGCGCCCGAATCCCTGATCAGCCAGTACAGCTATGACGCCGGCCCGCCGGAGGTGCTGGTGGCCAACTTCGACCCGGCCGCTACCGAGCGTGCCCTGGGCCAGGCGGGGCTCTCGGTATGGGGCGCCAATCGTCCGGTGGTGATGATTTGGTGGCTCAACGACGCCGACAGCGGGGCGACCCTGGTGGGTGATGGCCAGCCCGCCAGCACCGGCGTCCAGCGCGGCGCCCAGCGCGCCGGCCTGCCGATCCGCCTGCCGTTGGCCGATCTCAACGAGCAACTGGCCGGCACTGCCGCCAACATCGACGCCAACGACCCGACCGCCCTGCGCCAGGCCTCCGAGCGCTATGGCGCCAATGCCCTGCTGGCCGTGCACGCCAAGCCCCAGGGCAATGGCTGGCAGGCCCAGTGGCGCCTGTGGAATAACGGCGCCGCGGAGCAGGGCAGCAGCCAGGCGGCCGATCAGGACGCCCTGGCCGCCGCGGTATTGCAGGACGTGGCCGCGCGCCTGTCGAAGAAATTCGTTTCCCGCCCGGGCACCACCCAGCCGCTGACCCTGGTGGCCGACAATTCCAACTTCGAGCGCTATGCCCAGCTGCAGAAAGTCCTGGAGCCCCTGTCGAGCCGCCTGGTCAAGGTCGAGGGGACCCAGCTGACCTACGACCTCACCGCCAATCCGGACCAGTTGCAGGCGCAACTCGGTCTTGCCGGGCTGCAGCCCGCCTCGGCGCCGGCCGCCAATGCTGCGCCTGCCACTCCGGCAGCGGCGACCCCGGGCACGCCCGTCGACGCCACGGCCACGCCGAGCGCGCCTGCGGCCCAGCCGGCCCCATCCGCCCAGCCAGCGCGTACCACCCTGTATTTCCGCTGGCCATGAGGGCTGACACCCAAGACTGAAGCGGCTGCTGCGAGGGGCCCGGGATTTGGTTAGACTTGGCGCCCTCGCGAAACTGCCAAGAGCCGTTCGAGCTGGCATGATGCCTTTACAGCTGCCCCTGGGCATTCGTCTGCGTGACGACGCCACCTTCGTCAACTACTACCCTGGCGCCAATGCCGCGGCGCTCGGCTATGTCGAGCGTCTCTGCGACGCCGATGCCGGCTGGACGGAAAGTCTGATCTATCTCTGGGGTGGCGCCGGCGCCGGTCGCAGCCATCTGATGCAGGCCGCCTGTCACCGCCTGGAGGAACTGGGCGAGCGGGCCATCTACCTGCCTATGGGTGAACTGGCCGACTATGGCGTCGAGCTGTTCGACAATCTCGAGCAGTGCGAACTGGTCTGCCTCGACGATCTCGACGCCCTAGCCGGCCAGCGGCGCTGGGAAGAGGCGCTCTTCCATCTGTTCAATCGCCTGCGCGATGCCGGCAAGCGGCTACTGATCTCCAGTACCGCCTCGCCGCGGCAGTTGCCGGTGCAGCTGGCCGATCTCAAGTCGCGGCTGACCCTGGCGCTGGTCTTCCAGCTGCGACCCCTGTCCGACGAAGACAAGCTGCGCGCCCTGCAGCTGCGCGCTTCCCGCCGTGGCCTGCACCTGACCGACGAGGTCGGCCGCTTCATCCTTTCGCGCAACACCCGCAGCATGGACGCCCTGTTCGACATGCTCGAACGTCTGGATCAGGCGTCACTGCAGGCGCGACGTAAGCTCACCATTCCCTTCGTCAAGGAAATCATGGGCTGGTAGCCGCGCCGGCTCCTACTTCTTCTGCAAGCGACCCGCCAGGGTCGCTAGGCGCTTGCCCAGGGCCCGGCACAGCGCCGTCTCCTGTTCGTCCAGTGCGCGCTTGCCATCCGCCCCGGCGAAATGACTCGGGCCATAGGGCGTACCGCCCCCCCTGGTTTCCAGCAGGGCGCTCTCGCTGTAGGGCAGGCCGGTGATGAGCATGCCGTGGTGCAGCAGCGGCAGGGCCATGGACAGCAGGGTGCTCTCCTGACCACCGTGCAGACTGGCGGTGGAGGTGAAGACGCCGGCGGGCTTGTCCACCAGGGCGCCGGTCAGCCAGAGGCTGTTGGTGCCATCCAGGAAATACTTCATGGCGGCGGCCATGTTGCCGTAGCGCGTCGGACTGCCCAAGGCGAGCGCGGCGCAGTCGCGCAGGTCGTCTAGGGTGGCGTAGACCGCGCCCTGCTCGGGCACGGCCGGGGCGACCGCGGCACACTCGGCGGAGACCGCCGGCACGGTGCGCAGGCGCGCGGCCATGCCGCCCATCTCCACCCCGCGAGCGACCTGGCGAGCCATCTCGGCGGTGGCGCCATGGCGGCTGTAGTAGAGCACCAGGACATAGGCTTCGGGGGTCATTGCAGGATCTCCAGGACACGCTCGGGGGGACGACCGACGACGGCGCGTGAGCCGCGCACGGCGATGGGTCTCTCGATCAGCTTGGGGTGGGCAGTCATGGCCGCGATCAGGGCGTCTTCGTCCAGCGTCGGATCGGCGAGGTTCAATTCGCGATAGATCTCCTCGCCGGTACGCAGCAACTGGCGCGCCTCCAGGCCCAGGTTGGCGAGCAGTGCGCGCAGGGTCGCGGCATCCGGCGGCGTGTCCAGGTAGGGCACCACCGACACGGCTAGCTCGCGGCTTTGCAGCAGCGCCAACGCCGCCCGCGATTTCGAGCAGCGCGGATTGTGATAGAGGACGATTTCACTCATGGGCTGATCCATAGAAGGTAAGATGGCCATTGTAGCGGGTTGGCGAGGACTGCCGCGCCAGCCCTTGACCGTGCCTTTCGAGGAACCGCCAATGCCGGCCCGCTTGCGTGAACTGCTGTCCTTCGTTCGCTACCTCGCCGACCGCTTCATCGAAGACCGCGCGCCCAACAATGCCGCGGCCCTGACCTATACCACCCTGTTCGCGGTGGTCCCGGTGATGACCGTGACCTTCGCCATGCTCTCGGCGATACCCGCCTTCCAGGGCACGGAAGTGCAGATCCAGGCCTTTATCTTCCGCAATTTCGTGCCCTCCACCGGGGCGACCCTGGAAGAATACCTGCGCAACTTCATCGAGCAGGCGCGGCACCTGACCTGGCTGGGCGTGGCCCTGCTGGCGGTGACGTCCTTCTTCATGCTGGTGACGGTGGAAAAGACCTTCAACGACATCTGGCGAGTACGAATTCCGCGGCGCGGGGTCTCCAGCTTCCTGCTCTACTGGGCGGTGCTCAGCCTGGGCCCCCTGCTGCTGGGCGCCGGTTTCGCCATGAGCACCTATCTGGCCTCGGTGGCCCTGGTCTTTGGCTCCTACGGCATGTCTGGTGCGCAGATGCTGCTCAAGGTCACGCCACTGCTGTTCAGCATCGCCGCCTTCACCCTGATGTACGCCGCCGTGCCCAACACACGGGTACCCCTACGCCACGCGCTGATCGGCGGTGCCCTGACCGGGGTGCTGTTCGAGGCGGCCAAGAGTCTGTTCGGTCTCTATGTCTTCTACTTTCCCGGCTACCAGCTGATCTATGGCGCCTTCGCCACAGTGCCGCTGTTCCTGGTGTGGATCTATGTCTGCTGGCTGATCGTGCTGCTGGGGGCGGAGGTGGTCTGCAGCCTGTCCACCACCCATCATTGGCGGCGCGCACCGTTGCCGGCGTTCTTCATCCTGCTCGCCGTGCTGCGGGCCTTTCTGGAGCGACAGCAAAGCGGTTCCAGTCTGCACCTGGGGCGGTTGCACCAGGCTGGCTGGAAGCTGCCGGAGCACGAATGGCACGCGGTGCTGGCCTTCCTGCAGCAGGAGCGCCTGGTCTGCCAGAACGACAGCGGTCACTGGGTGCTTTGCCGCGATCTGCATGGCTATGCGCTCCTGGATCTGCTGGATCGCGCGCCCTGGGCGCCGCCCGCGCCGGATTGCTGGCCGCCCGCCGAACGCTTTCCCGGTGACTGGTATCCGCAGCTGCAGGAGGCCTTCACCCGACTGCAGGCGCAGCGTCATGAACTGCTGGCCGGGAGCGTGGCTCACTGGCTCAAGGTCGCGCCAGGGCTGGAAGAAAGGGGCGCCCAATGATGAGAGACGGAGCGGCGCGTCACGGCCTGATCAGTGGCCGCGTCCAAGGCGTTTATTACCGCGAGAGTACGCGGCAGGAGGCGCAGCGCCTGGGCATCACCGGCTGGGTGCGAAATCTGGGGGATGGCCGGGTGGAGTGCCACCTGGAGGGTTCGGTCGAGGTGCTCGCCCACCTGGAGCGCTGGCTCTGGCAGGGACCGGCAGCGGCGCGGGTGACCGGGGTGGAGCTGGAGGAGGTGGCCTGCGCAGGCTTCACCGACTTCCAGGTCAGGCGCACGGACGCCTGACCTGGAGCGGTAGCCCTCAGCGGGCTTTGAGGAAGCCGACGATCTCGGCCAAGGCGACGTTCTGGCTGTCGCTGTCGGTACGGCCCTTGTACTCGACCAGGCCTTCATTGAGGCCGCGCTCACCCACCACCAGACGATGGGGGATGCCGATCAGCTCCATGTCGGCGAACTTCACGCCAGGGCTGGTCTTCTTGTCGCGGTCGTCCAGCAGCACGTCGAAGCCGGCCGCCTTGAGGTCGGCATAGAGGCGATCGGTCGCTTCCTTCACCGCGGCGTTCTCGTACTTCATCGGCACCAGGGCGACGTTGAACGGTGCCAGGGCAGCCGGCCAGCGGATGCCACGCTCGTCATGGTTCTGCTCGATGGCAGCGGCGACCACGCGGGATACCCCGATGCCGTAGCAGCCCATGGTCAGCAGGGTAGGCTTGCCTTCCTCGCCCAGGACCGACAGCTTCATGGCCTCGCTGTACTTGGTGCCCAGCTGGAAGATATGACCCACTTCGATGCCGCGCTTGATCACCAGGGTACCTTGGCCATCCGGACTCGGATCGCCGGCCACCACGTTGCGCAGGTCGGCGACCTGGGGCAGCGGCAAATCGCGCTCCCAGTTGACGCCGAAGTAGTGCTTGTCTTCCTGGTTGGCGCCGATGCCGAAGTCGCTCATCAGGGCGACCGAGCGATCGACGATGCAGGGAATCGACAGATTCATCGGGCCCAGGGAGCCGGGGCTGGCGCCAATGGCGGCACGGATCTCGGGCTCGGTGGCGAACACCAGGGGGCTGGCGACCTCCGGCAGGTTGGCTGCCTTGATCTCATTGAGTTCGTGATCGCCACGCACCACCAGGGCGACCAGCTTGCCTTCCTCGGCGCCGCGAACCACCAGGGTCTTCACGGTCTTCTCGATGGCCAGACCGAATTTCTCCACCAGATCGGCGATGGTCTTGGTGTCGGGGGTATCGACCAGGCGCAATTCTTCGGTGGCGGCGCCACGCGCGGTTTCCCGCGGCAGGGCCTCGGCCTTCTCGATGTTGGCGGCGTAGTCGGAGCTGTCGCTGAAGGCGATGTCGTCTTCACCGGAGCCGGCCAGCACGTGGAATTCATGGGAACCGCTGCCGCCGATGGAGCCGTTGTCGGCCTGCACCGGGCGGAAGTTCAGACCCAGGCGGCTGAAGACGTTGCAGTACGCCTGGTACATGGCGTCGTAGGTTTGCTGCAGCGACGCTTGGTTCAGGTGGAAGGAGTAGGCATCCTTCATCACGAACTCGCGACCACGCATCAGGCCGAAGCGCGGACGGATCTCGTCACGGAACTTGGTCTGGATCTGATAGAGGTTGATCGGCAGCTGCTTGTAGCTGTTCAGCTCGTTGCGCATCAGATCGGTGATGACTTCCTCATGGGTCGGGCCCACGCAGAAATCGCGCTGATGACGGTCCTTCAGACGCAGCAGCTCGGGGCCGTACTGCTCCCAGCGACCGGATTCCTGCCACAGCTCGGCGGGCTGGATCGCCGGCATCAGCACCTCCAGGGCGCCGGTGGCGTTCATTTCCTCACGCACCACGGCTTCCACCTTGCGCAGCACGCGCAGGCCCAGCGGCAGCCAGGTATAGAGACCCGAGGCCAGCTTGCGGATCATGCCGGCGCGCAGCAGCAGCTGGTGGCTGATCACCACGGCATCGGAAGGGGTTTCTTTGAGGGTGGACAGCAGGAACTGGCTGGTACGCATGGCTAGGCGGTCTGTCGGCATCGAGACGGGACCGGCATTGTACGGTGGGGTGGGGCAGGGCGTACAGGGACGCGGGCAGAGCCGACCAGAGGCCGGAAAAGAACAGCCCGGCGAAGGCCGGGCTGCTGGATCGTGCGAGTAGGGCTGACCTCTATTAGAGGATGTTCAGCGGGTACTCGGTGATCAGGCGGAACTCGTTGACGGTGCCGCCGGTATTAGCATCGCCGCGGTGCCAGGTCTGACGTACGCGGAAGGAAAGGTCCTTTGCAGGGCCATTCTGCAGTACGTATTTGGCTTCTACGTTGGTTTCGTGCTCTTTGTCGCCGTTTTCGTACAAGCCAGCATAAGCACTACTAGCGCTAGGCGCATCGATTCCCGTACCGCGGACGTAGCGAGTCATGAAGCTCAAGCCAGGAACACCGAGTGTGGCCATGTTCAGGTCATAGCGTACCTGCCAGGACTTCTCGCCAGGAGCGTTGAAGTCGGAGTACTGGATGGAGTTGGACAGGAAGATACTGTCTCCACCACTACCAACCCGCTCACCCTTCCCGCCTGCACCTACGTAGTCGAAGGGGGTGTCGCCGTTGATTTTCTGGAAGCCTACGGTAAAGGTGTGCGCGTCGATACTGTAGGCGGCTGCCAAGGAGAATGCGTTGTTACTAATGTCGCCAAGCTTGGATTTGCCGGTGTCTTCGGTGTAGTAGTAGTTCGCATCGAAGGTCAGCGACTGGTTAGCGCTCAGCGGCTGTACAAAGTTGACGTTGGCGTAGTACTGGTTCCAGAGGTCTTCCAGCCGCCCATAGTAAAGCGAGCTGCTCAGTTGGTCGTTGATCTTGTACTTGCCGCCGACGTAGTCACCTGATTTGCTAGTTACAGCGCCTAGCAGTTGGGATCCCAGGTTGCCGTCGTGATAGGTATTGACGTTGTCACGCGCAGCGGTGAAATGACCGGCTTCCAGGAACAGGTTCTGGATTTCTTCGCTGGTCAGCATGAAGCCAGTACCGGTTTGCGGGAACAGACGGCTGCCACCCAGAGCGAAGACCGGTGAGGTAGGCTGCAGGTTGCCGTACTTCAGCACGGTGTTGGAGATGCGGACTTTGACCGCAGCGCCGGCGGTGGAGTACTCGTCAGCAGGCTCGAGTCGGCTGTTGCGTGGCAGGTTGCCGGTGCCGGAGGTGCCCGCGCCGCCGTCGAGCTTGATGCCCAGGTAGCCAAAGGCGTCGACGCCGACACCCACGGTGCCTTGCGTAAAGCCCGATGCGTAGTTCAGCAGGAAACCATGGCTCCAATCGATACGGTCGTTCTGAGTATTCTTGAGATCCCGGTTGAAGTAGTAGTTACGGTTCAACAGGGTCAGCTTGCTGTCTTCGACAAAGCCCTTGGATTCGGACTGCTGGTCGGCGAAAGCCAGTTGAGTGGTCCCTGCAGCTACGGCCAGGGCGAGAATGCTCCACTTCATCGCTTGCATCAGAAATGCTCCTTTGGGTTGAAAGTCAGCCATCGTGTCAGCCGTGGCTGTTTGTTCTAATGGCGGCACATATAGCACCTCTCTTGGAGGGGCGATAGGCTTCATCAAAATTTTGCGTGTGATGAGCGGATTAACCAAGACTCTTAAGAAAATTCTTTAAGAGTTCCCTTCCGATCGTCGTACCCGGATCGTGATAGCAAAAAGCGTGCACAAAACGGCAATTCCTGTGCCCGCCTGTCTATCGCTCGGTTGTTCTCCAGGCAATGGGCAGTTTCGGAAGGACTGATTGCACCTTTGTGACACCAAAGGTTTCATTCACCCAAAGTCATGCACACTTTTAGTGCTGACCTGTGTTGGCAGGAGATGAGATGTTCCAAATCGATCCACGACTGGCGAGCGATTCCCTGGAAGTGGCGTCCTTGACGCTGTGCCAGGTGTTGCTGCTGAACGATCGCCGCTATGACTGGCTGGTGCTGGTACCCCGGCGCGAAGGTGTTACCGAGGTCCTCGATCTGTCACCCCAGGATCAGGCGCAACTGTGGCGAGAGGTGACACTTGTTGCCCAGGTGTTGCGTGGCGCTCAGCCAGCTCTAAAATTGAACATCGGTGCCCTGGGCAACATCGTCAGGCAATTGCACCTGCATGTTTTGCTGCGGCAGGAAGGTGACCCGGCCTGGCCCGGCCCGGTATGGGGGCACTCGCCACGTGAGCCCTATGGCGAAGCCGCCGGCCGCGCGGCCGCGCAGCGCTGGCAGGGGCTGCTCGAACAGGAGGCACAGGCATGACCCTCGAAGAACGTATCGCCGACCTGGAAATGCGCCAGGCGTTCCAGGACGACACCATCCAGACCCTCAACGACATCATCGTCGAGCAGCAGCGGACCCTGGATCGTTGCGCGGCGCAGATCCGCCTGCTGGCCGAACGCCAGGCGGAGTTGCAGAGCGCAGGGGGTGGCGGCATGCCGGACGAAGCCCCGCCGCCACACTATTGAGATCCGTTCCGCAGCTGAATCTTGTTGTCGCCCTGACGTACGTGCGCAGGCGGCTTTGCCGGCTACTCTAGCGGCACTGCATCCTTGCACTTTTTTGGTGCAGTCCGGCCTCGTCCCCTGTGGAACTCGCTCCGGGAGAGGCCTGTCCTCTGCGGAGCGAAGCCCACAGCACCTTCAGGACGGAGTACGGTTATGGCGTTTTTCACCGCTGCCAGCCAAGCGGATTTCCAACAACAACTCAAGAATGCCCTCGCGGCCCATGTCGAAGGGGATACCCTCGAACAGCTGGATCGCTTCACCGCCCAGTTCTTCGGCATCGTCCCGCTAGAAGAACTCACCCAACGTCGGCTGTCCGATCTGGTCGGTTGCGTGCTGTCGGCCTGGCGCCTGCTGGACGTCTTCGATCCGGCCGAGCCGCGGGTGCAGGTCTTCAATCCGGATTACGAGCGACACGGCTGGCAATCGAGCCACACTGTGGTCGAGGTACTGCACGCCGATTCGCCGTTCCTGGTGGACTCGGTGCGCATGGAACTCAATCGCCAGGGCTACAGTGTCCATACCCTGCAGAACAGCGTTCTCAGCGTCCGTCGAGATGCCCAGGGTCGTCTGCTCGAGCTGCTGCCCAAGGGCCAGCAGGGCGAAGGAGTGACCCGCGAAGCCCTGATGTTCCTTGAGATCGACCGCTGCGCGGCAACCAGCGAGTTGCGCGCCTTGGAGGCAGCGCTGCAGGAGATCCTCGGCGAGGTCCGCCTGACCGTGGGTGACTTCGCCGCCATGAAGGCTAAGGTCGGCGACCTGCTGACCTGGCTGGATCGGCGTCCGGCGGGCGTGGAGGAGGGGGAGCTGGCCGAGGTCAAGGCCTTCCTCGACTGGCTGCGCAACGACAGATTCACCTTCCTCGGCTACGAGGAATTCACCGTCGAAGGCGATGGCGAGACCGCGGTGCAACGCTATGTGCCCGACTCCCTGCTGGGGCTGTCGCGGCGCCTGCGCGGCCGTCCCGAGACGGCCGAGATCAGCCTGTCCGGTGATCCGCTGCGTTACCTGCGCGAGCCGGTGCTACTGTCCTTTGCCAAGGCGGCCGACCCGAGCCGGGTGCATCGTCCGGCCTATCCCGATTTCGTCTCCCTGCGCGAGGTGGACGCCAATGGCCGGGTGGTGCGCGAGCATCGCTTCATGGGCCTCTATACCTCCAGCGTCTACAACGACAGCGTGCGCGAGATCCCCTATATCCGCCGCAAGGTGGACGAGGTGCGCCGCCGCGCCGATTTCGACAGCAGCGCCCATTTGGGCAAGGAACTGGCGCAGGTGCTCGAAGGCCTGCCGCGGGACGATCTGTTCCAGACCCCGGTGGACGATCTCTTCAGCACCGCCATGGCCATCGTGCAGATCCAGGAACGCAGCAAGGTGCGCGTCTTCCTGCGCCGCGATCCCTATGGCCAGTTCTTCTATTGCCTGGCCTATGTGCCGCGCGACATCTACTCCACCGAAGTCCGCCAGCGCATGCAGCAGATCCTCATGGATCGCCTGCACGGCACCGACTGCGAATTCTGGACCTTCTTCTCCGAATCCGTGCTGGCGCGGGTGCAGTTCATCCTGCGCGTCGATCCCCTGCAGCCCCAGGATGTCGATCCGGCGCGCCTGGAGCAGGAGATGGTGCAGGCCTGCCGCAGCTGGAAGGACGATTTCGCCAGCCTGATGGTGGACAGCTTCGGCGAAGCCCAGGGCACCTCCATCCTGGCCGATTACCCGCTGGGTTTCCCGGCCGGCTACCGCGAGCGCTTCGCGCCGCACCTGGCCGTGGTGGACATGCGGCACCTGCTGGCCCTGAAGGACGATCGCCGTCTGGCCATGGGCTTCTACCAGCCGCTGACCCAGACCGGCGACAACATTCTGCACTGCAAGCTCTACCACGCCGACACGCCCCTGGCGCTGTCGGACGTCTTGCCGATCCTGGAAAATCTCGGCCTGCGCGTGCTCGGCGAATTCCCCTACGAGCTGCGTCATCGCAATGGCCGCCGCTACTGGATCCATGACTTCGCCTTCACCACCGTGGCCGGCCTCGAGCTGGATCTGCAGCAACTCAACGACACCTTCCAGGATGCCTTCGTCCAGGTGGTGGAAGGCCAGGCGGAAAACGACAGCTTCAATCGCCTGGTGTTGACCGCCGGGCTGCCCTGGCGCGACGTCGCGGTGCTGCGCGCCTATGCGCGCTATCTCAAGCAGATTCGCATCGGCTTCGACATCGGCTACATCGCCGCCACCCTCAACGCCCATGTCGATATCGCCCGGGAGCTGGTGCGGCTGTTCCGCATGAAGTTCTATCTGGCGCGGCGCATGACCAGCGAAGACCTGGACGACAAGCAGCAGCGGCTGGAGCAGGCCATCCTCAGCGCCCTCGACGACGTCGCGGTGCTCAACGAAGACCGCATCCTGCGACGCTATCTGGACCTGATCAAGGCGACCCTGAGAACCAACGTGTTCCAGACCGATGCCGCCGGCAAACCCAAGGCCTACTTCAGCTTCAAGCTCGATCCCAAGGCCATTCCCGAGTTGCCGCGCCCGGTGCCGCGCTACGAGATCTTCGTCTACAGCCCACGCGTGGAAGGGGTACACCTCCGCTTCGGCAACGTCGCCCGTGGTGGCCTGCGCTGGTCGGATCGCGAGGAAGACTACCGCACCGAGGTGCTGGGCCTGGTCAAGGCGCAGCAGGTCAAGAATTCTGTGATCGTGCCCGTGGGCGCCAAGGGTGGCTTCGTGCCGCGCCGGCTACCCACCGGTGGCTCCCGTGATGAGATCCAGGCCGAGGCCATCGCCTGCTACCGCATCTTCATCAGCGGTCTGCTAGACATCACCGACAATCTCAAGGATGGCGAGGTGGTGCCGCCGGCCGCGGTGGTGCGCTACGACGGCGACGATCCCTATCTGGTGGTGGCGGCCGACAAGGGCACCGCGACCTTCTCCGACATCGCCAACGGCATCGCCCAGGACTATGGTTTCTGGCTCGACGATGCCTTCGCCTCCGGTGGTTCGGCGGGTTACGACCACAAGAAGATGGGCATCACCTCCCGGGGTGCCTGGGTCAGCGTGCAGCGTCACTTCCGTGAGCGCGGCATCGATGTCCAGACCGATCCGGTCACCGTGGTGGGCATCGGCGACATGGCCGGCGACGTCTTCGGCAACGGCCTGCTGCGTTCGCGCAGCCTGGAGCTGGTGGCGGCCTTCAACCACCTGCACATCTTCATCGATCCCAACCCGGACGCCGAGCGCAGCTATGTCGAGCGCGAGCGGCTGTTCAACCTGCCGCGGTCGAGCTGGACCGACTATGACGCCAGCCTGATCTCCCAAGGCGGTGGCATCTTCCCGCGCAGTGCCAAGCGCATCGCCATCAGCCCCGAGATGAAGGCGCGCTTCGACCTGACCGCCGATCACCTGACGCCCAACGAGCTGATCAACGCCCTGCTCAAGGCGCCGGTGGACCTGATCTGGAATGGCGGCATCGGCACCTACGTCAAGGCCAGCTTCGAAACCCACGCCGATATCGGCGACAAGGCCAACGACGGTCTGCGCGTCGATGGCTGCGACCTGCGCGCCAAGGTGATCGGCGAGGGCGGCAACCTGGGCATGAGCCAGCTGGCGCGGGTGGAGTTCGGCCTGCACGGCGGCGCCTGCAACACCGACTTCATCGACAACGCCGGGGGCGTGGACTGTTCCGACCATGAGGTCAACATCAAGATCCTGCTGGGCGATGTGGTCTCCGCCGGCGACATGACCGTCAAGCAGCGCAATACGCTGATGGGCGAGATGACCGACGAGGTCGGCGAGCTGGTGGTCGCCAACAACTACATGCAGACCGGGGCCCTGTCCCTGGCGGAGTATCGGGCGCGGACCCACCTGGCCGAGTACCAGCGACTGATCGTGGATCTCGAAGGGCGCGGCAAGCTGGATCGTACCCTCGAATTCCTGCCCAGCGATGAGGTGCTCGCCGAACGCGCGGCCAAGGAACAGGGGCTGACCCGGGCCGAGCTGTCGGTGCTGATTTCCTACAGCAAGATCGACCTCAAGGAACAGTTGCTGGCCTCTTCGGTGCCGGATGATGACTACCTCGCCCGCGACATGCAGGGCGCCTTCCCTCAACGCCTGACCGAGCAGTTCCCCGAGGCCATGGCGCGCCACCGCCTCAAGCGCGAGATCGTCGCCAACCAGATCGCCAACGACCTGATCAACCACATGGGCATCACCTTCGTGCAGCGCCTGTGCGAATCCACCGGCATGAGCGCGGCCGATGTCGCCCGCGCCTATGTGGTGATGCGCGACGTGCTGCACCTGCCGCACTGGTGGCGTCAGGTGGAAGCCCTGGATCATCAGGTGCCGGCTGACCTGCAGCTGCGTCTGATGAGCGAACTGATGCGCCTGGGGCGCCGGGCCACCCGCTGGTTCCTGCGCAGCCATCGCAGTGGTCTGGATGCCGGCGCCGTGGCGGCCTTCTTCGGGCCACGCATCGCCGCTCTGGGCGTACGCCTGGATGAACTGCTGCAGGGCGAACCGCGTCAGGACTGGGAAGAGCGCTTCCGCGCCTATACCGAAGCGGGCGTACCCGAGCTGCTGGCGCGCGTGGTCGCCGGGACCAACCACATCTATACGCTGCTGCCGGTGATCCAGGCGGCGGAGGTCACCGCCCAGGATCCGCTGGCGGTGGCGGCCACCTGGTTCGCGGCGGGCGATGTGCTGGATCTGGCCTGGTATCAGCAGCAACTCAACCAGCTGCCGGTGGCCAATGCCTGGCAGGCCCTGGCCCGCGAGGCGTTCCGCGACGAGGTGGATGTGCAGCAGCGCACCATCACCGTCGCCATGCTCAATCTGAGCGAGGCGCCGAGCGATCCGGAAGCCCGGTTGTCACTGTGGCTGGAACGCCATAGGGCGGCGGTGGAGCGCTGGCGGGGCCTGCTGGTGGATCTGCGCAATGCCAGCGGCCAGGACTATGCGATGTACAGCGTCGCCAGCCGTGAACTGGCGGATCTGGCCAGCAGCAGCGTCTGAGGCGACGGGTACCCGCGACTGGATCTTGCGGGCGCCCTGATCCGACAGCGCCATGAAAAGGCGGCGTACCCTCGGGTGCGCCGCCTTTTTTACCGGTGGAAGCGGGTCAGGGTTTGGGCGGCGCCGAGGGAGCCTTGCGGGTGCTCAGCCCTTGCAGCAGTGCCTGGTGAAAGCGTTCCGGCGCCTGCATCTGGGGCGCATGGCCCAGATCCTCGAATTCCACTAGGGTCGCCTGGGGGATACGCCGCGCCGCCGCCTTGCCCAATTCGGGATAGCGGCCTAGCTGCGCCTTGAGCTCGGCTGGCGCGGCATCCTTGCCGATGGCCGTGGTGTCGCGCTGGCCGATCAGCAGCAGGGTGGGCATGCGCAATCGCGCGAATTCATAGACCACCGGCTGGCTGTAGATCATGTCGTAGATCAGTGCCGAGTTCCACGCCACCCGCTCCTTGCCCGGCCCGTTGTTGAGACCCGCGAGCATGTCGACCCAGCGGTCGTAGTCCGGCGACCACTGGCCGGCGTAATAGGTGCTGCGCTCGTAGTCGCGGATGCCATCGGCGGAGGTCTTGAGTTCCCGGGCGTACCACTGGTCGATGCTGCGATAGGGCACGCCCAGGGCCTTCCAGTCCTCCAGGCCGATGGGGTTGACCAGTACCAGCTGTTCGGTGGCCTCGGGATAGAGTAACGCATAGCGGGTCGCCAGCATGCCGCCGGTCGAGTGACCGATCAGCGTCGCCCGGGCGATGCCCAGGTGGTCGAGCAGGGCGCAGGTGTTGGCGGCGAGTTGCTGGAAGCTGTACTGATAGTGCGCCGGCTTGCTGGATTTGCAGAAACCGATCTGATCCGGGGCCACGATCCGATAGCCGGCAGCGCTCAGCACCTGGATGCTCTGTGTCCAGGTACCGGCACAGAAGTTCTTGCCGTGCAGCAGGACCAGGGTTCGGCCGTTCGGTTTTCCGCTCGGCGCGACATCGAGATAGGCCATCTCCAACGCTTGGCGCTGAGAGTCGAAGCTGAAGGTCTTGACCGGGAAATCGTAGTCGAAGCCTTCGAGACGTTCGCCATAGACGGACTGCGCCTGAGTGAGTGGGCTCAGCAACAGGGTGGCCAGGGGGAGGGCGAGGCGCAGGGACATGAATGGATTCCTGGGGCTAAACCAGGTCCGACCAGACGCCAGGGGTGAAGATTCCGGCTTGCCCCGGACGGGCTATCGCCTTTCGGGCAGGTGGTCAGGGTGGGTGCCGTTTCGCTTCGCCTCCCGCCCAGGGTCTGGTAGTCTGGACGATTCTTGATTCCCATTTTGCGCACCTCTTTCCTGCGTTTCTCCCCGATCACACGAGGTTCCCGGTTTGGCGCTCGAGTCACCCTCCAAGACGCAGCCCGATGCTCTGGCCGATTGTGCCAATGAGCCGATCCACATTCCCGGCAGTATTCAGGAACATGGCTTCCTGTTCGCCGTGGAAGAGCCGGATCTGCGCATCGTGCAGGCCAGCGCCAATGTGCTCGAGTACCTCGGGATCGCCGTGGAAGAGGTGCTGGGACGCACCCTGGGCGAATTGTTGCCGGATCGGGATCTGCCCGCGATGCTCGGCGCCCTGGCCCAGGAAGAGCAGAATCCCATCTATCAGGGCGACGTGACCCTGGGACCGCGACAGCAGACCTTCGCCCTGTTCATGCATCGCTTCGGCGGGGTGCTGATCGTCGAGTTCGAGGCGCCGGTGGACAGCCGACTCGGCCTTAATACCCTCTATCCCATGGTGCGGGTATTCATCGAGCAACTGCATCAGGCGGAAACTGTCGATGCCATCGCCACGCTCGCCGTGCGCGAAGCCAAGCGTATCTCCGGTTTCGATCACACCATGATCTATCGCTTCGACGACGACGGTCATGGTCAGGTCCTGGCCGAGGAGTGCGCGCCGGGGGTACCCACCTACCTGGGGCTGAGATTCCCCGCCTCGGACATTCCGGCCCAGGCCCGGCGCCTGTACCTGGCCAACCGTATCCGGGTGATCGGCAATGCCTGCTATCAGCCCTCGCCGCTGCAGCCGCCGATCAATCCATCGACCGGGCAACCGCTGGATCTCAGCTTCGCGCAGCTGCGCAGCGTGTCACCGGTGCATCTGCAGTACATGAGAAACATGGGCACCCTGGCATCCATGTCCATCTCCATCGTGGTCGGCGACCGCCTCTGGGGGCTGGTGCTCTGCCATGATCGTCAGCCCCAGCGAGTGTCGTTCCAGACGCGTACCGCCTGCGAGCTGTTCGGCCGGGTGCTGTCGCTGCAGATCGATGCGGCCGAGACTCACGCGGAATCCGACCGCCGTCTGGCCCTGCGCCAATCCATGGTGCAGATGCTGTCGACCATGGCCGACCGCGACAGTGTCTGCCAGGGGCTGCTGGAACTGCCGCAGGTCTATCTGGATTTCGCCCGGGCCCAGGGTGCCGCCATCATCTCCTCCGACGGTACCGAGCTGATCGGCCAGGTACCACCGCGCGAGGTGGTGGACAGCCTGGTCGAATGGCTGTCGGTCAACGTCAAGGATCATTACGTCACCGATAACGTGGCCAAGGACATCGCCGAGCTGCCCGAGCTCGCCGGGTATGCCGCCGGAGTCCTCGCCGTACCCATTTCCGAACTGCATTCCCACTACCTGATCTGGTTCCGCAGCGAGCTGGTCCAGGTGGTCAACTGGGCGGGGCGCCCGACCAAGCAGGAAGGCAGCGATGGGCGCCTGTCGCCGCGACAGAGTTTTGCGCTGTGGCAGGAGACGGTACGTGGTCTGTCGCTGCCCTGGTCCCCCCTGGAGTTGGAAAGCGCCATCG
This sequence comes from Pseudomonas benzopyrenica, assembly GCF_036884265.1. Classification (NCBI taxonomy): domain Bacteria; kingdom Pseudomonadati; phylum Pseudomonadota; class Gammaproteobacteria; order Pseudomonadales; family Pseudomonadaceae; genus Pseudomonas; species Pseudomonas benzopyrenica. The sequence goes on from NZ_CP145723.1 coordinate 1,486,365, forward strand.
AACTGCGCAACGCGGTGCGCGGGATCGTCCTGCGCAAGGCCGAAGAAATGGCCGAGCTGGCAGAAGAGCTGCAACGCAGCAACAAGGAGCTGGCGGCCTTCTCCTACAGCGTCTCCCACGATCTGCGTGCGCCGTTGCGCCATATCGCCGGCTATGCCGAGCTGCTGGGCGACATCGAAGGCGGCAAGTTGTCGGATCGCGGTCGGCGCTTCCTGGAGAACATTGGCTCCTCGGCGCGCTTCGCCGGCAGCCTGGTTGACAATCTGCTGAGTTTTTCGCAGATGGGCCGGGCCGCTATTCGCTATTCCGACGTCAACCTCACGGCCTTGGTGGAAGCCATCCGTGAAGAAATGGCGCCGGACTATGAAGAGCGTCAGGTGGAGTGGCACATCGGCCCCCTGCCGGTGGTCATCGCCGACGCCGCCTTTGTCCATCTCGCCTTGCGCAATCTGCTGGCCAATGCCATCAAATACAGTCGCTACGAAGACCCCGCGGTGATCGAGATCGGCACCTTGCCGAGCGATTCCGAGGACATCGTCTTTGTCCGGGACAACGGCGTCGGCTTCAACATGGATTATGTGGGCAAGCTGTTCGGCGTCTTCCAGCGCCTGCACCACGCCGACGAATTCGAAGGGGTCGGCATCGGCCTGGCCAGCGTCAGACGCATCATCGAACGCCATGACGGTCGTGTCTGGGCAGAGGGCGCCATCGGCGAGGGCGCTACCTTCTATTTCGCCCTTCCCAAACAACGACCGTCGCCGGTACACAAAAGGTAGTTCTGTTCATGCTCAAACCCATTGTGCTGGTCGAAGACAATCCGCACGATCTGGAGCTCACCCTGGTAGCTCTGGAGCGCAGCCAGCTGGCCAACGATGTCGTGGTGCTCCGCGACGGCGCCGAAGCGGTGAACTATCTGCTGCGGCGAGAGCCTCATGCTGACCGGGAGCCCGGTAATCCGGCGGTGATGCTGCTGGATCTCAAGCTGCCCAAGGTCGATGGCCTCGAGGTGCTCGAACTGGTGCGCGGTACCCCCGAATTGTGCAGCATCCCCGTGGTCATGCTGACGTCGTCACGCGAAGAACCTGATCTCGAGAAGGCGTACGAACTGGGCGTGAACGCTTACGTGGTCAAACCGGTCGAGTTTCGTGATTTCGTCGCCGCGATCAGCGATCTCGGCGTATTCTGGGCTGTGCTCAATGAGCCGCCCCCAGGATCGCGACGTGTCACCAGGCGGACTGGCCGCTAGCGAGTGAGCAAGCTCAGTTCATCCGTATCCAGTTATCCGCGACAGGCAGACATGCGCGAACCGGTTCCCCTGAGCGAACAGATTCAAGGCCGACGCCCGTTTATGCCTCTCTCGAAACAGATCAAGATCCTGCTGGTGGAAGACAGCAAGCTCGATGCCGAGCTGATTCTGATCGAGCTGGAAAGACATGGATTCGAGCTGCAATCCAAGATCGTCTATGAGCGTACCGGTCTCACCCTGGCCTTGAGCCAGCAGACCTACGACATCATCCTCTCCGACATCATCCTGCCAGGCTTCTCGGGTGCCGAGGCCTTGCGGGTGGCGCGGGCGCTGGCTCCGGAAACGCCCTTCATCTTCGTCTCGGGCATCTTCGGTGAAGTGCACGCCGTGGAAATGATGCGCCTGGGTGCCAACGACTATGTGCTCAAGCAGAGCATGGAGCTCTTGGCCAAGGCCGTCGAGCGAGCGCTGCTGGTGGTGCACGAGCGCCGCGAGCGGCGTCGGGCCGAAGAAGCCCTGCACAGTCTCGAGGTCAGATCGCGCCTGGCCATGGACGCCTCGCGACTGGGCATGTGGGAATACCTGCCCGCCAGTCGTACCCTGGTCTGGGACGAACGCTGCAAGGCCATGTTCGGCCTGCCAGCCGATGCGGTGGTCGATCTCGAGGTGTTCGCACGGCTGTGCGGCAGCGACGGCCTCGAGCGCTTTCTCGACACGGTCCGCCAGGCGGGTGCCGACGAGCGCGACGACGACTACCGCAGCGAGTACCGCATCCGTCTGGACAACGGCGCCCAGCGCTGGGTCGAGACCCGTGGCCAGCCCTTTTTCGAAAGCGGCGTCTGCACCCGCTTCCTGGGGGTGATGCTCGACATCACCCAGCAGCGCGATGCCGCGGAAAAGCTCGAGCGGCTCAACGTCAGTCTCGGCGAACGCGTCGAAGAACGTACCCGCGAGCGTGATCGGACCTGGGATCTCACCCGCGATCTGCTGCTGGTGTGCAAGCCGGATGGCACCCTGGTGGCGCTCAATCCGGCCTGGGAAGAGAATCTCGGCTGGTCCCGCGTGGAGCTGCTCGATTCCTCGCTGCTGACGCTGGTGCATCCCGACGAACGCTTCATCACCGACAACGAACTCAAGCAGCTGGCCAATGGCGCGACCAGCCAGCGCTTCGTCAACCGTATCCGTCACCGCGACGGCAGCTATCGCTGGATTTCCTGGACGGCGGTACCGGATGCGGGCATGACCTATTGCTCGGGTCGCGACATCTCCTCGGAAGTCCTGGCGATGGAAGAGCTAGCCGCGGCGAATCGCCAATTGCGCGAGCAGATCGACGAGCGCGAGCGGGTGGAGGCGACCCTGCAGCAGATGCAGCGGCTGGAGGCCGTGGGCCAGCTCACCGCGGGCGTGGCCCACGACTTCAACAATCTGCTCACCGTGGTGCTCAGCAGCGCTAGCTTCCTCGAGCGCGACCTGACGCGCCTGGCGGCCAGCGACAAGACCCAGGGGCGGGTGCAGAACATCCGCGAAGCGGGCGAGCGGGGCGCCAAGCTAACCGCTCAGCTGCTGGCCTTTTCCCGCCGGCAGCGCCTGGCGCCCAAGCCGGTCAAGCTCAACGAAACCGTCGAGGGTATGCTCGAACTGCTGCGCAGCACCATGGGTGGCAGCGTCTGGATCGAGACCCATCTGCGCGCCGATTGCTGGCATGCGCTGGTTGATCCGACCCAGATCGAACTCATCATCCTCAACCTGGCGATCAATGCCCGGGATGCCATGGCGGTCGGCGGTACCCTGCGCCTGAGCACCTCCAACCAGACCATCAGCGAGCCGCCTCAACGTCCCGAAGAACCCGAACCCGGTGAGTACGTACTGCTGGCGGTGCAGGATTCCGGCACCGGCATGAGCGAAGAGGTGCTGGCCAAGGCCTTCGAACCCTTCTTCACCACCAAGGAGGTGGGCAAGGGCTCCGGTCTGGGCCTGGCCCAGGTGTTCGGCTTCGCCAAGCAGTCCGGTGGCGGTGTGCGCATCGAGACGCAGATGGGCAGCGGTACCACGGTGCTGGTCTATCTGCCCCGTACCGAGGCGGAGGATGCCCTGGATCCGATCGGGCTGCCCGCCATGGATCGTGACGAACAGGCCGCCGAACGCCGCATTCTGCTGGTCGACGACGATCACGCGGTACGCAACGTGACCGCCGCCCTGTTGGCCGATCTCGGCTATCAGGTGGTGGAAGCCAGCAACGGCTTCGCGGCGTTGAGCGCGCTGGAGCGTGATCCGCAGATCGATTTGTTGCTGGCGGACTTCGCCATGCCCGGCATGAACGGTGCCGAACTGGCCCGTCAGGTGCGCAAGCGGCTGCCACAGTTGCCGGTGGTCTTCATCACCGGCTACGCCGAACTGGGCGAGCTCGATCCGGAACAATCATTCATCGTACCCAAGCCCTTTCGCGAAGCGGACCTGGCAGCACGGCTGCAGGCAGCCCTGCGCGGCGAGAAGCCCCAGCCTTCGCCCCTCTGAAGGCCGCCGTCACCATGAGGTATTTGCGTGTCCACCATCCGTGAAATGTTGCGCGCCGAGGGCGGTGCCCTGCACGAGCAGGTCGATGCGACCTTCGGCCGCTATGCACTGCAGACCCGGCCCCATTACACCGCCTTTCTGCAGGCCCATGCCCAGGCGCTGATCGGCCTCGAAGCGCTCCTGGAGCGCTCCGGCATCCAGCGTCTGCTGCCCGATTGGGCCGAGCGTCGCCGTACCGAAGTGCTGGGGGAAGATCTGCAGCAACTGGCCGCCGCCCCGCCCGAACCCGTCGCCCTCGAGCGTCTGCTCGATGAGGGTGAGTGCTGGGGGGTGGCCTATGTGCTGGAGGGATCTCGGCTGGGATCGCGGTTGCTGGATCGCCATGCCGGCGAGAGTCCCGATGAGGCGGTACGCGATGCCCGGGCCTATCTGGGCCACGTACCCCCCCAGGGCGCCTGGCCGGGATTTCTGCAGCGCCTGGACGAGGCCGGCCGCGATGCGCGTTTGCACCCGGCGATGCTGGCCGGCCAGCGGCTGGCCTTCGAGGTCTTCCTGGCGGCGGGGCAGCGTCACGCGCCTGCGGTCATCGCCTGCTGAGCGATCGCTAGAGCGCCTGCAGGTAGCCGATCACCTCGGCCGCGCCCAGGCGTTCGAGAATCTCGGCGAGGACCCGGGTGCTCGCCACCTCGTTGGGCAGTAGCAGCCATTCCAGATCCTGGCCCGGTGCGGGCAGTGGCAGGCGCGCATAGTCGAGCTTCAGCCCCAGCAGCACCTGGATGAAGTCCGGGTGATTCCAGACCGCGTTGGGCAGGGCGTAGAGGGCAAAGGCCTCTTGCAGGCGGTCGATGGCCGCCGGGTCCAGGCGCAGACGCTGGATCTGCGCCGGCACCTCCACGGCGATGCCGCGAATCCGGGCATAGGCGATGATGCTGGCAAAGGCGAGCGTGGTGGCTGGGTCGTTTTCCAGGAATAGCCGAGTACCCCGCCAGCTGGCCTGGCGCAGACGCAGAGTCTGTTCCGCGGACAGATTCGGCAGGGTGCGATAGAGCGCCGCCTGAAAATCCCGATAGCCGATGATCCGCACCTGCTCGCGCGCCGCGGGCAGGGCGGCCAGCTCCTCCAGATGCACCACTGTCGCGGGTGTGCTGTCGCCTAGACGCTGGCAGAGTCCATCGATGGCGCGCAGGTCGAGAGCGGCGACCTGAACGGTTTCAGCCACCACCAGTTGACTCAGCAGGGCATGGGCCCGGCTCTTGATCTCCTGGGTCGGGCCGGACAGGGCGGCGCGTGGCAGGCCGAGGAGCAGATGCAATGGATGGCCTTCGTCCCACCAAAGGCTGTCGGTTGGCGCGGGCAAGGGGACGAAGGCGTCGGCCAGCCGCTCCAGGCAGCGCTGGATGCGGCGGCTGGCCAGGGAAGGATGCAGATGCAAGGCCAATGAAGACCAGGGGCTGCCCAGGAGGTTGGCACTGTTGCTCATGGGATCTCCGGGGCGGATAGGAACTGCACGGCCGATTCTAGCGTGGCAAAGACCGCGCTATCGTCAAATGATTCCCGAAAGGTAGGATCTTTTGTGCGAGTGACCGTTCGAGTCCGGCGCGAGCGACGTATGGCCGCTGGCAAGCCTGTATAATGCGCGTTTTCCGAATTGCCTGTGAGTCCGCCATGTACGACGCGCTCCGTCCTCTGCTTTTCAAAATGTCTCCCGAAGGATCGCACGATCTGGCGCTGGACCTGATCGGTGCCGCCGGTCGTCTGGGCCTGACCGGTCTCGGACGGCGGCCGGGTCGGCTGCCGGTCCAGGTCATGGGTCTGGAGTTTCCCAATCCGGTGGGCCTGGCCGCCGGACTCGACAAGAACGGCGCCGCCATTGACGGCTTCGCCGGCCTGGGTTTCGGCTTCGTCGAGATCGGCACCGTGACGCCACGGCCGCAGCCGGGCAATCCCAAGCCGCGGTTGTTCCGTCTCGAACAGGCCGACGCCATCATCAACCGCATGGGTTTCAATAATGCGGGTGTCGACGCCCTGATCGAGCGGGTCAAGGCGGCGCGCTTCCAGGGTGTGTTGGGGATCAACATCGGCAAGAACGCCAGTACCCCGGTGGAGCGGGCGGTGGACGACTACCTGATCGGCCTGGACCGGGTCTATGCCCATGCCAGCTACATCACGGTGAACGTGAGCTCGCCCAACACGCCCGGCCTGCGCAGCCTGCAATTCGGCGATGCGCTCAAGAGCCTGCTGGAAGCCCTGCGCCAGCGCCAGGAAGACCTGGCGGTCCAGCATGGCCGGCGGGTGCCCATCGCCATCAAGATCGCCCCGGACATGACCGATGAGGAAATCGTGCTGACCGCCCAGGCGATCCGCGATGCCGGGATGGACGCCATCATCGCCACCAACACCACCCTGGGGCGCGAAGGGGTGGAGAATCTGCCCTATGCCGCCGAGGCTGGTGGCCTGTCGGGCGCCCCGGTGCGGGAAAAGAGCACCCATGTGGTACGGGTCTTGGCGGGCGAACTGGGTGGCCGGCTGCCGATCATCGCGGCGGGCGGGATCCTGTCGGGGGAAGATGCGGCGGAAAAGATCGCCGCAGGGGCCAGTCTGGTGCAGCTCTACAGCGGTTTCATCTATCGCGGACCGGCGTTGATCCGCGAAGCCGTGGACGCGATCGCGGCAGCACGCCGCTGAGGGATAGGGGGCTCGCTGGGAGCCCCCGTGGGACCTGGTCCCTGATCCTGGGAAGGGATCTGACTGGAACAAAACCAGAACGCTGGTGGAAGCCCTCGGGCTTCCGCTAGTGAAATCGAATTAGCCTACGGCTTGAAGTTGATTCACGCGTTGAAGACCGGCGGTGCCTACGTAGCCGTCCCATTGGTCGCTACGGCCCTCACGCCAGCCATTGAGCCAGGCCTGCCGGACGGCGTCCTGGGTGAAGGGGCAGAGGTCCCGCGATTTGCCCACAATGCCGTGCTGATAACCACGCTGGAAAGCTCGTTCCATTGGATCACGCTTGAGTCTTCTCATAGGGTAGTGCCCTCGTAGGTTGACTTGCAGATTGTCCATGGCCCGTTGCAGGCCTGGATGCCAGAGCCGGCGTCCTGACATCCGCCCCGCACCTTCGCGCTGCGGGTGGTCAATTACTAACCAATGAGACCCTGGCTGGGAACGACCTTTTAGCTATAAGACGTAATCAAATCGAAATGAAATGGCGATAAACCGCCGCTGGAATGCCGTCACTGCGGCTTGTTGAGACGCAGTCAAACTTTCACGGGAGGCGCTGTCCTTACCGGTCAATCCGACCAAAGGCAGAGAAGCGCCTTTCGCTAACCTATGGATTCAACGATGTCCGCGATGCAACAACTCATCCTCACCTGTCCCAAGGGGCTCGAGACCCTGCTGCTGGAAGAGGCCCAGGGCCTCGGCCTGCAGGAAGCCCGTAGCCAGACCGCGGCGGTGCGCGGCGAGGCGAGTCTCGCGGACGCCTACCGCCTCTGCCTCTGGTCGCGCCTGGCCAACCGGGTGCTGCTGGTGCTAGCCCGCTTCCCGGTGGAAGACCCCCAGGGGCTGTACCTGGGTGTGCATGGCGTGGAGTGGGAAGAGCACCTGGCGCCCAACGGCACCCTAGCGGTGGGCTTCAGCGGCCAGGGCGCGGGCATCGACAACACCCATTTCGGCGCCCTCAAGGTCAAGGACGCCATCGTCGACCGCCTGCGTGAACGGACCGGGCAACGACCCACGGTCGACAAGGTCGCCCCGGACCTGCGCGTCCATCTGCACCTGGAGCGGGGTCAGGCCATCCTGTCGCTGGATCTCTCCGGCCAGAGCCTGCACCAGCGCGGCTATCGCCTGCAGCAGGGGGCGGCGCCGCTCAAGGAAAACCTGGCGGCCGCGGTGCTGATCCGTGCCGGCTGGCCGGCCCTGGCCGCGGCGGGCGGGGCCTTGGCCGACCCCATGTGTGGGGTGGGTACCTTCCTGGTCGAGGCCGGGCTGATGGCGGCGGACATCGCGCCCAACCTGCGCCGCGAGCGCTGGGGCTTTTCCGCCTGGCTGGGCCATGTGCCCGCGCTCTGGCAGCAGCTGCATCAGGACGCCGAAGCGCGGGCGGCGGCTGGCCTGGCCAAGACACCGGCCTGGATCCGCGGTTACGAAGCCGATCCCCGACTGATCCAGCCGGCGCGCAACAACATCGAGCGCGCCGGTCTGTCCGAGTGGATCAAGGTCTACCAGGGCGAGGTGGCCAACTTCGAGCCGCGGCCGGACAAGGGCCAGACCGGTCTGGTGATCTGCAACCCGCCCTATGGCGAGCGCCTGGGCGATGAAGCCAGTCTGCTGTATCTCTACCAGAATCTCGGCGAGCGGTTGCGCCAGGCCTGCCTGGGCTGGCGCGCGGGGGTCTTTACCGGTGCGCCCGAACTGGGCAAGCGCATGGGGATCCGCAGTCACAAGCAATACGCCTTCTGGAACGGCGCCTTGCCCTGCAAGCTGCTGATGTTCGAGGTGGAGACCCGCCAGTTCGTCACCGGCAGCCGCAGCGGCGAGCGCTCGGCCATCGATCAGGCGGCGGAACCGGCCAAGCTCAGCGAAGGCGGGCAGATGTTCGCCAATCGCCTGCAGAAGAATCTCAAGCAGCTCGGCAAGTGGGCGCGCAACCAGGGCGTGCAGTGCTATCGCCTCTATGACGCCGACATGCCCGAGTACGCGGTGGCCGTGGATCTCTATGGTGACCGGGTGCACGTGCAGGAATATGCACCGCCCCGTTCCATCGATCCGGACAAGGCCCAGGCGCGCCTGCTCGATGCCCTGGCCGCCATTCCCCAGGCCTTGAACATCGATCCGGCGCGGGTGGTGGTCAAGCGGCGCGAGCGGCAGAGCGGCACCAAGCAGTACGAGCGTCAGGCGGCCCAGGGTGAATTCCTGCAGGTGGAGGAGGCGGGCGCCAAACTGCTGGTGAATCTCACCGATTACCTGGACACCGGCCTGTTCCTGGATCATCGCCCGCTGCGCCTGCGCCTGCGTCAGGAAGCCCAGGGCAAGCGCTTCCTCAACCTGTTCTGCTACACCGGCGCCGCCACGGTGCAGGCCGCAGTGGGCGGAGCGCGCAGCACCACCAGCGTCGATCTCTCGCGGACCTACCTGGACTGGGCCCGGCGCAACCTGGCGCTCAACGGCTTTTCCGAGCGACACCGCCTGGAGCAGGGCGATGTCTTGCACTGGCTGGAGAACGATCGCGGCGAATACGATCTGATCTTCGTCGATCCGCCGACTTTCTCCAATTCCAAGCGTCTGGAAGGCGTGTTCGACGTCCAGCGCGATCACGTCGCCCTGATCGATTCGGCCATGGCCCATCTGAGTCGCAACGGCGTACTGTACTTCTCCAACAACTTCCGCAAGTTCGAGTTGGATGTAGGTCTCGCCGAGCGTTATCGCGTCGAGGAGATCAGCGCCAGCACCCTGGATCCGGATTTCGCGCGCAATCCCAAGATCCACCGTGCCTGGCGTCTCAGCCTGCAATGAGACCAGCCGCCTGAACTGCCGCTGAACGGGTCGAGCATCGATCCGTTCAGCCTGTGATCCGGCGCAATCCCGCCTTTTCCCGGGAACACCCGATCCGCCCAGGCCGTCCACAATGACGGCGCGGCGCTGGGTCGTGCCTGGCGGGACGAGGAGGGAAAGGTTCTACAATGCTGGTTTCACTGCAGGCTCTCAGGGCCCTGGCCGCCTGGCTGGTGGTCTTTCATCACTTCATGCAGGTGTTCTTCGACTTCCACGCCGACAGCCTCGGCGGCCATCTGCTCTCCACCCGGGGACAGGTCGGGGTCGATATCTTCTTCGTGCTCAGCGGCTTCGTGATCTACCTGTCCACCGCCGGCCGATCGCTCAGGCGCAGCACCTTCCTCTGGCACCGCATCGCCCGTATCGTCCCGGCCTATTGGCTGTACACCGCGGTGACGGCGCTGATCCTCTATCTGGCCAGCGACGTGATGCCGGTCTACGGGATCGCCGCACGGGAACTGCTGCTCTCGCTGTTCTTCATTCCCAGCGAGAATCCGGCGGGCTTCGGCCACTACCCGATCCTGCCGGTAGGCTGGACACTCAACTTCGAGATGTTGTTCTACCTGCTGTTCGCCCTGTCCTTTGGCGTGGCCGAGCGCTGGCGCATCGGCGTGGTCAGTCTGCTGGTGATCCTCGTCAGCCTGGTGCTGGCCCGCGAGTCCTTCGTCAGCAGTTTCTATCGCAATCCGATCATCTTCGAGTTCCTGCTGGGCGTGAGCCTGGCGGCGCTCTATCGGCGCGGCGCCCTGCGCGGCTCCAAGCCGCTGGCCCTGACGGCTGCTCTGGCGGCACTGGTCTGTCTGGTGGCCTTTCCGGCGGACCATCCCTGGCGGCTGCTGACCTGGGGCGTGCCCAGCGCGGTACTGGTTGGCACCTGCGTGATTCTCGAACCCTGGTTCGCCGGCTCACGTCTGTGCAAGGCACTGGGGGACTGGTCCTATTCGGTCTACCTGGTGCACGTCATCGTGCTCTGGCTGGGCGACTACTGGCTGCACCAGCAGTGGGGACTGAGCCCCTACCAGACCCTGGCGGTCTGCCTGCCGGTGATCCTGCTGCTAGCCTGGGGCAGCTACGAGTGGATCGAGCGTCGTCTCTCGCGCACCCTGCGCCAGTTGGGCGAACGCCTGGCGGGACGGCGTCCGCAGTGGGTGGCGGGTCAGTAGGAAACGCGTTCGGCAGCCGTGAGTTCGGGCACTAGCGCCCGACCTTCCGCCGAGGAACGCTGTGCCGCTTCCAGCAGGGCCATGAGGGCGCAGGCCTGGGCGGGAGGGACGGGATTGGCGGCGCGCCCGGCAAGAGCCTCGACCAGGGCAAGGTAGTAGCGGCGGTGATCTCCCGCTGGCGTCGGCAACGCCTGGCGTTCGCCATCGCCCGTGATGAGCCAGCCAGAATCAGGATCCTGGCCCCAGTCCGGACCACCGGGGCGCACGCCGGCCTTGAGCGCGTCTTCCTGGCGATCCGCGCCCTGCTTGATCCAGCTGCCCGCTGTACCCTGGGCCAGGAAGCGCGGTACGCCATCGGCGGCCAGCATCCCGGCTCTCAGGGTCACCTGGCGGGCGCCGTAGTCCAGTTGCACCTGGAACCAGTCGTCGGTGAGGGCGCCGGCACGCTGCCGCACCAGCTGCGCCTGCAGGCGCTCGGGCAGACCGAACAGGCAGAGCGCCTGATCCAGCAGATGGGGGCCAAGATCGAACCAGAGTCCGCTGCCGGGGAGCGCCGCTTCGCGCCAGCGTGTCCGCACCTCAGGGCGAAAGCGTTCGATGCGCGATTCCAGACTGGTCAGTTCGCCCAGGGCGCCGCTGGCCAGTACCTCCTGCAGTCCGAGAAAATCACTGTCCCAACGGCGATTCTGGAACACCGACAGCAACCGCCCGGCCTGTTCGGCTTCGGCGGCCAGTTGTCGGGCTTCGGCGAGGGTGACGGTAAAGGGTTTGTCGACCACTACATGCTTGCCGGCGGCCAGGGCGGCGCTGGCGAGGGGCGCATGGGTCTGGTTGGGCGAGGCGATCACCACCAGGTCGATGGCCGGATCCTGCACGGCGGCCAGGTAATCCGCCGTCACCCGGACTTCGGGCAGGTCCGCGTGCACACGCTCGGCATCCCGCGAGGCCACCAGTTCCAGCGCAAGGCCTGGGATCGAACGCAGCAGTGGGCCGTGGAAGGTCTGACCGACGAAACCATAGCCGATCAGGGCGACGCGAAGAGGAGAAGGCATGGAGCATCCTTTTTGCCGGGCTGAAAAAGACCGGGGCCGCTCGATGAGCGGCCCCGGTTGTATGCTGAAGCCAGAGGTTGCCTTACTTCAACTCGTGATCGTGAGCCAGTTGCTCCCGTTCAAGGAATTCGTCCTGCCGCAAGGAATCCTTGAACTCTTCGGAATCCTCTAGGGCAAGGGGGTCATTGAGTTCGCCGCCGGAAAGGCGCTTCTTCTCCAATTTGCCAGACAGGTGGGTGATGGCTCGCAGCAACTTGTCCGCTGCGCCATCCACTGCCAGGTCGAGGGACTCTGCCTTGTGGGTGACCGAGAGGGGTTGATGGCCCTTGATGCGCGCTTCCATTTGGCAGCGCTTGTCCTGGGCACCGGACTTGCCGGCGTTTTCGTCGTTGAGGTGCACCTCGACGCGGGTCAGGAGTTCGTCGAAACGATCCAGGCGGTCTTCCACCACGGACGTCACCCAATTCTGCAAACCGGCGCTGCCTTCGATGTTGTGGTCACTGTTGACTTGAACTTGCATGCGGCTTCCTCTTTTTGACGGGCCTGACCATTGGATGAGGCCGGTCAGGCCGAGGTTCAAGGCTGTTCGTCTGGTGCTCGTGTCACCCGATGTTTCCTTCTGGCAGTGTCTAGGCGCGTCGTAGCTATCGGTAAACGACGTTCAGGTCGCGGGTCGCTGGCGTTTTGCCCTTATCCACTGATAATGCGCGACCTTTCATCGTCCGTCGCAGTGGGGATCGCCAATGCCAGATGCGCTCACGCGTGGCCACAGTTTCGCCCGGCGGCTTTGGCTGCCCCGGGCGGTTGGCCTGTTGCTCAGCCTGAGCTGCATCGTCTCGGTCCAGATCACCCAGCCGGTATCCGTCGGCCTGTGGATCCTGCTGCTGGCCAATGCGCTGCTGTGGTCGCCGCTGGCCTATCTGCGCGCCGTCCGCGCCCGGGATCCCTATCGCGCCGAGTTGAGCAACCTGTTGCTGGATTGTGGCTCGGCGGGCTTCTGGGTGGCGAGCATGGGCTTCAACCTTCTGCCCAGCGTGACCCTGCTCGCCATGACCAGCCTCAACATGCTGGGCGCCGGTGGCCTGGTGTTCTGGCGCCGCGGCCTGCTCGCGCAGCTGGCCGGCATCCTCATCGGCTTGGTCGTGCTGCGCCACCCGGTCGCCATCCAGACCTCGACGGCGCAGATCTATGCCTGCCTGCCGATGATCGTCGCCTATCCCTGGGCCCTGGGCCTGGTGAGCTTTCGCCTGGCGCAGCAGCTGTCGCGGCGCAAGCAGGAGCTGGAGCTGATCAGCAAGCAGGATGGCATGACCGGCCTGCACAACAGAACGCACTGGGATCAGCTGCTGCAGCGCGAGTTCGCCCGCTGCAAGCGCAGTGGCGCCGAGGCCAGCCTGTTGATGATCGACCTGGACAACTTCAAATTGGTCAACGATCGCTTCGGCCACCAGGCCGGTGACGAGATGCTGCGCCAATTTTCCGGTCTGCTGGCGCGCACCATCCGCGCCAGTGACCTCGCCGGTCGTTTTGGCGGCGATGAATTCGGTATCCTCTTACCCGACACCTCGCCCGAGCGGGCCCTGGATCTGATCCGGCGGCTGCAGCAGCGTTTGCACGAGATGCAGGCGGGCGGCCCCGGCGACCGGCAGAACGTGCGCGTCGGCCTGAGCTGCGGCATCGCCGGCTTCGACCGCACCTACGATGACGTCGCCCACTGGCTGCAGGCGGCCGACTTCGCCCTCTACCGGGCCAAGGCCCAAGGGCGCGGAAGGGCGGAGGTGGCCGATCCCCAAGGAGTGCTGGCATGACCCCGGCGATAGCGTTGCTCAAGAAGAGCCAGGTGCCCCACGAGGTGCTGAGCTACCACCATGATCCCAAGGCCGCCTCCTACGGCCTGGAAGCCGCCGAGAAACTCGGTCTGGCGCCGGCGACGGTGTTCAAGACCCTGCTGGCGGCGAGCGAGAAGCAGGAACTACTGGTGGCCATCGTGCCGGTCGCCGGCACCCTGGATCTCAAGGCCCTGGCCCAGGCGGCCGGGGTGAAGAAGCTGGAGATGGCCAAGCCCGAGCAAGCCCAGCGCAGCACCGGCTACCTGGTGGGTGGCATCAGTCCGCTGGGGCAGAAGAAGCGGCTGCGTACCTTTGTCGACGAGTCCGCCGCGGAGCTGCCGAGCATCCATGTCAGTGCGGGACGCCGCGGACTGGAAGTGGCCCTGGCACCGACGGACCTCGCCCGGCTGCTGGATGCGCCCTTCGTGCCGATCGGCAAGGCCTGAGACGTAGGTTGGTGCTGAGCGCAGCGAAGCCCAACGATGTAAAGGTACGGCTATGTTTTGTTGGGCTTCGCGGTGCTCAGCCCAACCTACGGCTGAGTCTCCATGGGGTGAAAACCGCCTGGCGTTTTCCACCCCTCCGCTCGCTAGGCTACCCCGTAGCTCTCCCGCAGTTGCTGCCGATAGCGCTGGTAGGCCGCCTCGTATTCGGCGACCCGCGCGGGATCCGGTTCGGCGCGACTGGCCGGATCCAGGTGCACGCAGCGTTCTGTGAGGCTGTCGAGCGATTCCGGACGATCCTGTTCCCGACTCCAGCACCAGGCCGCCTGCAAGGCGCCGCCCAGGGCCGCGGCTTCGCCGTGGACCGGGCAGACCACCGGGGTGTTCATCAGATCGGCGATCAGTTGGCGCCACACCGGGCTCCTGGCGCCGCCGCCGATGAGTCTCAGGGTGTCGCCGGGCATGCCCAGGTCGCGCAGCAGATCGAAGCCGTATCTCAGGGCGAAGCTCACCCCCTCGACCACCGCCCGGCACAGGTTGGCGCGCGTCAGGTTGGTGGCGGTCAGGCCGTGCAGGCTGGCGGTCGCCGTCGGCAGTGCCGGTACCCGTTCGCCGTTGAGGAAGGGCAGCATCAGCACCCCTTCGGCGCCGATGGGTGATTCCGCCACCAGCCGGGTGAAGTCGGCGAGATCCAGACCGAGCAGCTCGCGGATCTGGCCACTGGCATTGGTCAGGTTCATGGTGCAGATCAGCGGCAGCCAGCCGCCGTTGGAGGAGCAGAAGCCCGCCACGGCGGGATGCTCGCTGATGCGGGGTTCGTCGGAATAGCCATAGAGGGTGCCCGAGGTACCCAGGCTCAGGGTGATCTGGCCAGCGCGGCTGTTGCCGGTGCCCAGGGCGCCCATCATGTTGTCACCGCCGCCGCTGGAGACCAGCGCCTGGGGATTGATGCCCAGTTGGCTGGCGACCTCCGGCCGCAGCCGCCCGACCGGCTGGTCGGCTTCGATCAGCGCCGGCAGGGCGCGTTCCAGGCGACCGCTGGGGTCGATATGGCGCAGCAGTTCCAGGTCGTACTGGCGCGTGCGCACATTGAAATAGCCGGTACCCGAGGCATCGCCGTATTCGGCCACGGCCCGGCCGGTCAGCCAGAAATTCAGATAGTCGTGGGGCAGCAGCACCTGGGCGATCTGGTCGAACACCTCCGGATGCTGCTCCTTGGTCCAGAGCAGCTTGGAGACGGTGTAGCCCGGCGCGATGGCCAGACCCAGGCGCTCGATGGAGCCTGCCGCGCCACCGAGATGCTCCAGCAGACGCTGGTTTTCCGGGGTGGACTCGGTGTCGCACCAGAGCTTGGCCGGACGCAGCACCTTGCCGCTGTCGTCGAGCAGCACCAGACCATGCTGCTGGCCCGAGACGCCAACACCGAGGATGTCCTGGCCATCGCTGCCGGCCTGGGCCAGGGCGGCGCGGGTAGCCGCTACCAGCGCCCGGACCCAGTCCGCCGGATTCTGCTCGCGACGGCCATTGGCGCCCTCGGTCAGGGGGTGAGGCGCATTGCCTTCACCCAGTACCACGCCGCGCTCGACATCCAGGATCACCGCCTTGGTGCCCTGGGTACCGCAGTCGATCCCGAGAAACTTCATGCCTGGCCGCTCCTTGTTGTTAGGGCTTGTATGAACCATCGACGCTACCTAGGCAGCGTTTTGCCAAGGCTAGTCGCCGAGCAGGGTCTGCAAGGTGGCGCTGACCCCATGGGTCCGCAAGTTGTACAGCTGCCGCTCGAAGGCGGCAACGAAGGCGGCGGATTTCGGGATGTGCTTGCCGAAGATTTCCTCGGCGCCCAGCAGGCGCTCGGTGAGGTTCTTCTGCTCCTGCACCAGCTCCTCGCAGTAGTTGGCCCGCGGATCGGGGATGCGATAGGTCGCCCCGCTCTCGTCCACGCCGCGCAGATAGACCGCCCAGGCGGCCACCACCAAGGCGGCGCGATCCATGGCCTGGTCGTCTTCGATCAGCCGGTTGATGGTCGGCACGGTGAACTTGGGAAACTTCGAGGAACCGTCGGAGCAGACCCGCTCCAGCTGGTCGGCGATCGCGCGATTGGAGAAGCGCTCGATCAGGGTGTCCTTGTACTGGTCGAGGTCGATGCCCGGAACCGGCGCCAGCTGCGGGGTCACGTCCTCGTCCATGTAGGTGCGGATGTAGCGTACAAACAACGGATCGGCCATGGTCTCGTGGACGAAGCGATAGCCCTTGAGGAAGCCCAGGTAGGTGAGGGCCAGGTGGCTGCCGTTGAGCAGCTTGATCTTCATCTCCTCGTAGGGGGTGACATCATCGGTGAACTGCACGCCGACGTCTTCCCAGGCCGGACGGCCGGCGACGAATTTGTCTTCCAGCACCCACTGCAGGAAGGGCTCGCAGACCACCGGCCAAGCATCCTCGACGCCGTGTTCGGCCAGCAGGGCCTCGCGATGGGCGGTGCTGGTCATGGGGGTGATGCGATCGACCATGGCATTGGGGAAGCTGACGTGCTCGGCGATCCAGCCGTGCAGCTCTTCGTCCACCAGGCCGGCATAGGCCAGCAGGGCCTTGCGGGTCACCTGGCCATTGTGCGGAAGGTTGTCGCAGGACATCACGGTGAAGGGACCGGTGCCCTCGGCGCGGCGTTTGGCCAGGGCTGCCAGCAGGAAGCCGAAGACGCTGCGCGGATCGCCCGGATGCTGCAGGTCGTGCTGGATCTGGGGCAGCTTGAAGTTGAATTCGCCGGTACTGTCATCCATGCAGTAGCCGCCCTCGGTGATGGTGAGGGAGACGATGCGGGTGCTGGGATGGGCCAGCTTGTCGATCAGCGTTTGGGTGCCTTCCTCGGCCAGCAGCATGCCGCTGATGGCGCCGACGACGCGGACCTCGGTGTCCGGCTCGTCGGCCAGCACCACCTGGGTATAGAGGTAGTCCTGTCCGGCCAGGGCGTCACGCATGGCGCGGTCCTCGGCGCGCAGGCCGACGCCGCAGATGCTCCAGTCCAGGTCGCGGCCCTGGTTGAGCAGGGCTTCGGTGTAGATGGCCTGGTGGGCGCGGTGGAAGCCACCGACGCCGATGTGGACGATACCCTGACGCAGCTGGCAGGCGGCGTAGGAGGGCTTGGCGATGTATGCGGGAAGCTGGTCGAGATTCTGGCGATTGAGTTTCATGAGAGGGATCCTGGCAGAAGGCGCTCCTGGTCATGGTCGGCCATGACCAGGAGAGAAGGGGAGATCAGGCGGCCTGGCGCAGCAGCGGCGCCACGGCGCGGCCCTGTTCGTCGAACAGGTGACAGAAGTCCACGTCCAGGGCCAGGCGCTGGCGTTCGCCGTAGGCCACGGCGCAGTCACCCGGCACGCGCACGGTCAGCGGCTCCTCGGCCTCGGTGACCATGTGGCAATAGGTGTCGCTGCCCAGGCGTTCGGCCACATCGCTGATTACCGGCAGCTGGCCGTCGGCGGCCAGGCGCAGGTGTTCCGGGCGAATGCCCAGGGTCACCGGACTGCCAACCGTCAGGCCGTCACCGCGCCGCGGCAGGTGCAGGCGCGGACCGGCGGCCAGCTCCACTTCCACGCCCTGGGCGTCGGTGGCCAGCACCTTGCCCTTGAGAAAGGCCATCTTCGGCGTGCCGAGGAAGCCGGCGACGAAGAGGTTGGCCGGATGGTGATAGAGCTCGAGGGGCGAGCCGACCTGCTCGACCCGCCCGCCATTCAGTACCACCACCTTGGTGGCGAGGGTCATGGCCTCTACCTGGTCGTGGGTCACGTAGATCATGGTGGCCTGCAGTTCCTGGTGCAGGCGTGCCAGCTCCAGGCGCATCTGCACGCGCAGGGCGGCATCTAGGTTGGACAGGGGTTCGTCGAACAGGAAGATCTTTGGCTGGCGCACGATGGCGCGGCCGATGGCCACACGCTGGCGCTGGCCGCCGGAGAGCTGGCGCGGCTTGCGCTCCAGCAGGGGTGTCAGTTCGAGGATGCGGGCGGCATCGGTGACCTTGCGCTCCACTTCCTGCTTGTCGATCTTGGCCAGATCCAGGGCGAAGGACAGATTCTTGCGCACGCTCATGTGCGGATAGAGGGCGTAGGTCTGGAACACCATGGCCAGGTCACGTTTGGCTGGCGAGACCTCGGTGATGTCGCGCCCGTCCAGTTCCAGGGTGCCGCTGCTGACCTCTTCCAGACCGGCGATGAGGCGCAGCAGGGTGGACTTGCCGCAACCCGAGGGACCGACGAAGACCACGAACTCACGGTCGTTGATGTCCAGGTCGACGCCCTTGATGATTTCCAGCGAGTCGAAGCCCTTGCGCAGGCTGCGGATTTTCAGATTGGCCATGACAGGAGTCCTCTTGTTCTTATTTCACCGCGCCGAACGACAGGCCGCGGACGAGTTGTTTCTGGCTGATCCAGCCAAAGATCAGGATGGGCGCGCAGGCCAGCGTCGAGACGGCCGACAGCTTGGCCCAGAACAGTCCCTGGGGACTGGAGTAGGAGGCGATCAGCGCGGTCAGCGGCGCGGCGTTGGACGAGGTCAGGTTCAGTGACCAGAAGGCCTCGTTCCAGCACAGGATCAGCGACAGCAGCATGGTCGAGGCGATGCCGCCCTTGGCGATCGGCAGCAGCACCCGGACGATTTCCTGGTAGGTGGTGGCGCCATCCAGGCGCGCGGCCTCGAGGATGTCCTTGGGGATGTCCTTGAAGTAGGTGTAGACCATCCAGACCACGATCGGCAGGTTGATCAGGGTGTAGACGGCGATCAGCAGCAGCCGGCTGTCGAGCAGTTCGAACTGCTTGGCCAGCAGATAGATGGGCACCAGTACGCCCACTGCCGGCAGCATCTTGGTGGAGAGCATCCACAAGAGCAGGCGCTGGGTGTGCTTGGTCTCGTGGAAGGCCATCGAGTAGGCCGCCGGCAGCGCCAACAGCAGGCTGAGCAGGGTGGCACCAAAGGAGATCACCACCGAGTTCAGCGCGAAGTGGAAGTAGTCGCTACGCGCCTGAATGGTCAGGTAGTTCTCCAGGGTGGGGATGAAGAAGAACTGCGGCGGCGTGGCGAAGGCGTCGATCTCGGTCTTGAAGCTGGTCAGCACCATCCAGAAGATCGGGAAGAACAGCACCAGGGCCACCAGCCAGGCGAGCAGGCCCAGCAGCAGGCTCTGCAGGCGCCGGGATTGCTTGAGCGTCAGCATGTCAGGGTCCTCACTGTTGGGTCAGGTTCTTGCCAAGCATCCGCACCAGGATGATGGCGGCGATGTTGGCGATGAGCACGGCGATCAGGCCGCCGGCGGACGCCAGGCCGACGTCGAACTGCAGCAGGGCCTGGTTGTAGATCAGATAGGCCAGGTTGGTGGAGGCGAAGCCCGGGCCGCCGCTGGTGGTGGTGTAGATCTCGGCGAACACCGACAGCAGGAAGATCGTCTCGATCATCACCACCACGGCGATGGGCCGCGCCAGGTGTGGCAGGGTCAGGTGCCAGAAGATGGCGAGCGGGCCGGCACCGTCCAGGCGAGCCGCTTCCTTCTGCTCCTGGTCCAGCGACTGCATGGCGGTCATCAGGATGAGAATGGCGAAGGGCAGCCACTGCCAGGAGACGATCAGGATGATCGACAGCAGCGGATGGGTGGCCAGCCAGTCCACCGGGGTGGCGCCGAACAGCTTCCAGACCGCGGCGAGAATGCCGGAGACCGGATGGAAGATCAGGTTCTTCCAGATCAGGGCACTGACCGTGGGCATGATGAAGAAGGGCGAGATCAGCAGGACGCGGACGATGCCGCGGCCAAGGAACTCGCTGGCTTCCAGCAGCGCCGAGATCAGTACGCCGAAGACCACGCTGATCAGCAGCACGCTGCCCACCAGCAGCAGGGTATTGGTCATGCCGGGCCAGAAGCCGGCATCGGTGACGAAGTATTCGAAGTTCTCCAGGCCGACGAAGCCATGCTCGCCGGGATACAGCAGGTTGTAGCGGATCAGCGAGAACCAGATGGTCATGCCCAGGGGCACCAGCATCCACACCAGCAGCAAGGCCACCGAAGGACTGATCAGGAACCAGCCGGGACCGGCACGACGGCGTTGACGCCGGGCGGGGGCGGCAGGAGTTTCGACGGCAGGCGTCTTGAGGGTGGAGGTCTGCATGGCGATGCTCCGCAAGGCAGTGGGCCGTGACGAGGCACTGGCGTCTCGCGAGGCCAGTGGCGGATCAGGCAGGGAAAGCCGCTAGGCCGGGATCCGCGCGCGGCGGATCCCGGTATCCAGCGCTACTTGGGATAGCCGGCGCGCTTCATTTCCCGGGCGGTGGACTGCTGGGCCGCCTGCAGGGCCTGCTCGACCGACATCTGCCCGGTAAGGGCCGCGGCGAACAGCTTGCCCACCGAGGTGCCGATGGCCTGGAACTCGGGAATGGTCACGTACTGGATGCCCACATAGGGCACCGGCTTGGCCGAAGGGTGGGCCGGGTCGGCGTGCTGCAGCATGTCCAGGGAGACCTTGGCGAAGGGCGCCGCGTCCATGTAGGCCTGGCTGTAAGTGGACTTGCGGGTACCCGGCGGCACGTTGGCGATGCCGTCCTTGTCCGCGACCAGCTTGGCGTAGTCCTTGGAGGTGGCCCAGGTCACGAAGGTCTTGGCGGCATCCTTGTGCTTGGAGGAGGTCGGGATACCCAAGGACCAGGCGTACAGCCAGGAGGAACCCTTGTCGGTGACCTCGCGCGGCGAGCCGGCGAAGCCGACGCTGTCGGCGACCTTGCTCTGACTCTTGTCCATGGTGAAGGAGCCGGCGACGCTGGCATCGACCCAGATGGCGCACTTGCCGCTGTTGAACAGCGCCAGGTTCTCATTGAAGCCATTGCTGGAGGCGCCGGGCGGGCCGTACTTCTTCATGTTGGTGACGTAGTAGTTGGCCGCCGCGGTCCATTCCGGACCGGTGAATTCCGGCTGCCACTTCTCGTCAAACCAGCGCGCGCCGAAGGCGTTGGCCATGGTGGTGACCAGGGCCATGTTCTCGCCCCAGCCGGCCTTGCCTCTCAGGCAGAGACCGTATTGGTCCTTGTCCGGCTGGTGCAGCTTGCCGGCGAACTCGGCGATCTGTGTCCAGGTGGGCTGGGCGGGCATGGTCAGGCCAGCCTGCTGGAACAGGTCCTTGCGGTAATAGGTGATGGAGCTTTCGGCGTAGAAGGGCAGCGCATAGAGGGTGCCCTTGACCGACAGGCCTTCGCGAACCGACGGGAAGAGGTCGTCCAGGTCGTAGTTGGCGGGCAGGTCCTTCATGGGCTCCAGCCAGTTCTGGGCGCCCCAGAGGCCGGTCTCGTACATGCCGATGGTCAGGACGTCGAACTGACCGCCCTGGGTGGCGATGTCGGTGGTCAGGCGCTGGCGCAGCACGTTTTCTTCGAGCACCACCCAGTTGAGCTTGATGTCGGGATGCTGTTCTTCGAAGGTCTTGGACAGCCGCTGCATGCGGATCATGTCACTGTTGTTGACGGTGGCGATGGTGACCGTTTCAGCGGCCTGAAGGGCCAGTGAAAAGGTCAGGCCTGCAGAGAGGGTGACAGCGGACAATAAAAGCGCTTTTGGTGTGGTTTTCATCTTGCACTCCGCGTCCCGTGCCAATGCAGCAGACGCTTTTCTTGTTGTTGTAACCCACTACGCGACCGGCTATTGCGGCCTTGGCAGCGGAAGCCTCGGACTGATTACAGCCCGTAGCCGCCTGGGAAACAAATGCTGGAAGACACCAAAATCGGTATTTTTTTGCACATCCCTTCCAGGCCGTGCGTTAACCTCCGGCAAGGGCGTCCGCTCTGCCTAGAGGCTTTCCGCCTTGACCTTGGTGATGCCGTCCTCGCGATAAAGCTGCAAGGTTCCGGGGGTAGATTCGATCACCCGTTCGTTTTCGATGAGGAAGGAATAGACCGGCGTCGCGCTACCCGGGGCGCGCAGGTTGCGATATTCGTAGACCACTAGGCGATCGAGCTGCGCGACTCGCTGCGGCGAGCCGAAACTCTGCCGGAGTTGCTCCTGGGTACGGCCGCCGAATTGCGAGGGGTCGGCCGGAGGAGAGGTAGGCGCCGAACTGCATGCCGACAGCGCGGCGAACAGGAGAAGGGACAGGCGTTTCATGACGGCTCCGCATGCAGGTCGAAAGGGCAGACGGGGTGAGCTGCCCATAGAACCAGACGGACCTGGAAAACGGCGATTCATTCCCTGGGCGGGATTAAAAAGCATACGAATTGGAAGCCATCCGTCGACATCAATCGAACGGACTAGAATACCCAGCGCTGTTCTTGAACAAAGGTCTGACGTTCGTTCAGCCAGCGGGCGCTATTGATTGGCTGTCGAGTGTCACGGGGCTGGGCGTCGGCTCTGCTAGGGAGAACCTCGGTACTTGCGGCGGGAGCCTTGAGCGTAAGATCCGCCAGCTTGAGCGGCGGTACGGCGGGAAGGGTGGCAGCCTGGGCGTGAAGGGCTGCAAAGGTCGCAATGACACTGGCCAGAATACGAATTCCCATTCCTTGGGTCTCCTGGTAGATCCGAAGCGCGAATCTACCATTACCCTGCCTATTTGGTTCCTTCTTAGTCTGACGTTACTGCGTAACTGTGATCCCGTTCGTCATCCTGAGTACCGGTCGGTCACACCACCGACAACTGGATGCCGAACCGTTCAGTCGACCGATAGCGGCTCGCGGTGCTTGGCTGCCAGATAGGCGAAGAGCGGCGGGCAATCCGAGACCAGGCTGACCAAGGTCTGGCTGGCAGCGGGCTCTTGTCGCAACAGGACTTTTTCACCACGCGCATTGAGGTAGAGGGTGTATTCGGGCGTACTGGACTGAGCCATGAACCCCTCACCCATGAGCGCGCTACCCAGGGCCATCCGCTGCGGCAGGTCGCAGCTGCCTTGCCACTGGAAGGCACGGATGCCGAGGTATTCCAGGGTTTCGGCGATGGCACAGTCGATCATCAGTGGCGGATGATCGAAGAGTGGGAATTCGCTCGACAACAGCTCCAGATGGCGCTCCAGACACTCGAAGTGCTTTCTGGGTATCAGTCGGCGCAATTGCTGCAACTGACCATTGCCGTGAAATAGCGAAGTTTGTGCGGTCATGGCGTCCTCCCGGTACATCGAGCGCTTGAATGTTCTGACCGGCTGCTGGCGGATTTGGTGCGGTCCGCTTCCACATTTCGCCGTATCGACTGCCAATACCCGACAGCCTGCAGCTTGCAGATGACATGGTGGTGACCGCCTGGTACTGGTAGAGCTTAAAGAGTAAGGACGACGTCAATAAGGATTAGTCATATGTTCTATCGCTTTCCTCCTGGCACCTTAGGTAGCGCCAGTCTCGCCTATCAACGACCTTATCCAAATCCACTGGCAGTTGCAGGCGGCGATATCGTTCAGCCGGTAATCGATGGCTCGCAAGAGATCACGGATATGCTGGGCTGGACATGGTGCAAAGCTGTGGATGGTCGTTCTGGTTGGGTGCCCAACGCCTGGTGCCAGCCTTGCGCCGATGGCTGGCAACTCAAGCGGGATTTCGCAGCCTTGGAATTGAATGTCCGCGAAGGCGACCAATTGAGATTGCATTACAGTGAGAGCGGATTTGTATTCTGTACCACTATGACTGGAGACACGGGTTGGTTGCCGGACGCCGTAATTCTGCTTGAGGACGATGACCTGGTGCCGTCCCGTATGGAGCATTTGCATCTTGGTTCCGAGCTGGCACCCTGGCGCTTTTCAACTGCTCCAGGAGTCTTCATGGTCAACATTGCCCCCGCCATCGCCGAACGCTACCGCGCCGTCCAGGAGATCGCCCGGGAAGCAGCGCAACTCGGCCTCGACTTCTATCACCGGCGCGGCGCGCTGCAGGTGGACCACAAGGGCAGCGACCTGCAGGACGTGGTGAGCATCGCCGACAAGACGCTGGAGGAGCTCATCCGCCAACGCCTGAGCGAACGCTTTCCAGAGGATGGCCTGCTGGGCGAGGAGGGCGGTGCAACCGATCTGGCTGCCCCCTATCTCTGGGTCATAGATCCCATCGACGGCACCGCGCCCTTTCTCAATGGACTGCACAATTGGTGCGTGTCCATCGGCCTGATGCACGAGGGGGAGCCCTTGCTCGGCGCGATCATGGATCCGAATCACGACGAACTCTTCCATGGACTGCGGGGGCATGGTGCCTTCGTCAACGATCAGCCACTGCGTGTCCATCCCGCCACCGAGATCCGCCAGGGCTTGACCGGCCTGGGTACCACCCATAGACGTGGCAAGGAAAACTTCCTGCCCTTCGTGACCGGTCTGCTGGCCGAAGGCGGGCAGTTCTTTCGCAATGGCTCGGGCGCCCTGATGACCGCCTACGTCGCCGCCGGCCGGCTGATCGGCTATTACGAGACCCTGATCCATGGCTGGGACTGCCTGGCGGGCCTGGTCCTGATCCAGGAGGCGGGCGGCCGCCACAACGCCTTCCTGCGTAACGAGGGCCTGGTCAATGGCAATCCCCTGCTGGTGGCAGCGCCAGGGGTCTACGACCAGCTCGCCGCCTTGGTAGGGCCTTCGCTGGACAGGTGAGCGGGCAGTTCCGGCGGAACGAAGAGGCAAGAGGGCAGGTTGCCTGGCTATTACCGGTCACCTTGCCGCCGTCGGACGTGGCCGGTGTGACCGAAGCCATGCGCCGCGTCCTAGCGCTGCTCTTTGCGATAGAGGCTCGGCTTCCAGTAGTCCTTCAGCAGCAGATGCAGCGGACCGCGCCAGCCGCGCTTGCGCAGTTGCCAGGCGATCAGGACGTTCATGATGCCGTGTCCTAGCAACAGCACCGAGCCGTGGCGTTCGGCCAGTTCGATGAGTCGATCGGCCGCCTGGCCAGCGCGCACCGAAGAGCTGCCGATGGATTCGGTATGGGCGGCGAAGCCCAGGAACCAGGCGGATCTGAACAGCAGGCGCCAGGCCTTGACCGGCAGCCGCGGCGCATCGAGTTCCAGATAAGGCAGGTGCGCTTCGGCATAGACCTCATCGACCGGGCTGTCCGTGCGCCCCATCAGGTATTCCAGCGAGCGTACGCAACGTCCCAGGGGGCTGCTCACCACATAGCCCGCCTCCTGCGCCAGCCGCCGTGTTTCCGCAGGCTCCTGGCCTGCCGGCACCGGCGCCTCCTGGTAGCGCGCGACCCAGTCCTTCATCTCCCGCGGGGTGCAGCGAGCCTTACTGGAAAGATCGGGTTTGCCGTGACGGACCAAAATGATGTGCATGGAAGGCGACCTGGGAAAGATGGTCACTAGACCGCAGTTATCAGCGTTCGTCTCGCGCTGTCCCGCCCCGTAATGGTGATATCAAATCGCCACTTGTGCTGCTGGCTATGCCGCCTGGCTTGTTTATCTGGTAGAAGGTGATTGGGTTCACGAGCCTAGTGCCAGGCTCGCTGGGTAGCAGGCTGCTTCGGGAAGTTGCCTGGGCGCCTGCTGCAACCCGCGTTGCCTAGTCAGAGACCGTCCAAGCACGTCGTCCATCCAAGGACAGGAAAGCATGAAAAGAATACTGTGCGCGTTGGCGCTGCTCGGTGTGCAGGTGCTGGGATCACCACTGGTGACTGCCGCGGAAGAGTCCCACGTCGCGCTGATCAAGAGCGTGTCGGGCAGCGTCACGGTGCTGCGTCAGACGACGACCTTCCAGGCCCAGGCCGGCACCACCCTGCAGGTGGCCGATCGCTTACAGGCGGGCCCGGAATCCACCGCGGCCATCGTCTTTCTCGACGGTACCCTGCTCACCCTGGGCAACGACGCCGATGTGCAGCTGCGCGATTACCTGTTTGAACCTAAGAGCAGCCGTTATGGCTTCTCGGTCTACCTCACCAAAGGCGCGGCCATCTACTCGTCCGGCAAGATCGGCAAGGTCTCGCCCGACTCGGTGAAGATCGAGACGCCTTCCGCCACCATCGGCGTGCGTGGCACCCGCTTCCTGGTCCAGGCCCAATGAGCGCCGTGATCGCTGCCTCGTCCCAGGGTCGCCTGCTGCTAGGTGTCCTGCTGTCGGCGCTGGTGCTGGGCGGCTGTGCCAGCCCGCCGCTGCCCCAGACCAGGGTCACCCTGATGCCCGACGAGGATGGGCACGTCGGTGCCGTCTCCGTCACCAGCTCCGCCGGGCGCCAGGCAATCGACCAGGGCTTTGCCGAGGTTACGGTAGCCGGACCGAATCAGGCGCCGACTGCCGCGCAGTCAGTGGCCCAGCCGCTCTTCGAGCAGCAGCACCGCCAGGTGCTGGCGGCCCAGCCCTCGCCGCCAAAGACCTTCGTGCTCAACTTCCGGTCCGACAGTATGGAGCTGACACCGCAATCCAAAGCGCTGCTACCAGAGGTGCTGGACGCTGCGCGCCAGCGCATGCCTACCGAGATTTCGGTATTCGGCCACGCGGATGCGTCGGGTACGCCTTCCTACAATCTCGACCTCTCAGGGCAGCGCGCCCGCAAGGTGGCCGGTCTGCTACAGCGGCTCGATCCCAAGCTGCGTATCAACGTCGAGTTCTTCGGCGACACGGTGCCACTGGTGCCGTCTCGCCCGGGAAAGTCGGAACCGCGCAATCGCCGTGCCGAAGTCCTGATTCTCTAGGGTCTGGTGCATGAAGTCCGTCACCCACCCGTTGCGTCGTCGTGCGCCCTGGATGTTCCTGGTCAGTCTGGGGCTGTCGCTGGCCTTTGGCTTCGCCGCCTTGCTGCAATGGACGCCACTGCAGTATCTCGACCGCCTCGCCTACGATCAGCTGAGCCGCTTTTCGGCCAGCGATGAAGAGGCGACCGGGGTACAGGTGGTCAGCATCGACGAAGCCAGCCTGGCGGCACTGGGCCAGTGGCCCTGGCCCCGCTATCGGATAGCCGAGCTGCTCTCCCGCATCGCCGAAGCCGAGCCCGCCGCGATCGCCGTCGACGTCTTGTTCAGTGAGCCGGACCGCACCTCGCTCAAGGCGTTGCAGCAGAGCTTCAAAGACGACTTCGGCATCGACCTGAGCTTTTCCGGCGTGCCTGCGGAGTTGCAGGACAACGACGGCTATCTTGGCTACGTCATGGGACAGACGGGGGCCATCGCCGCCCGCTTCTTCTTCCTCGATCTGCACCAGCCCGCTTCCAGCGGCCTACGGCCCGGGATTGGCTTCAGCGGTGCCCTCGACGCCCTGGCGCTGCCCGAGGCCACTGGCGCGCTGGACAACGTAGCCCCCATCGCCAGCCAGACGCGCTTCAGCGGCTTCATCAACAGCCAGCGTGACAGCGATGGCATCCTCAGGCGCACCCCCCTGCTGCTCAGTCACCAGGGCATCATCCATCCCAGTCTGGCCCTGGCCGCCACCATGCGCGCCCTGGGGCTGACCGAGGGCGTGGTGGAGACCAGCATCGCCGGACCGGTGCTGCGGCTTGGCGATCACCGTCTGCCGCTCGACAGTCGAGGCCAGGCGCTGCTGCACCTGCACAGCACTGCCGAGCATTATCCTGAGGTCTCGGCGCTGGCGGTGCTCAGTGGCGCGGTGGCGCCCGCCAGACTCAAGGACAAGGTGGTCTTCGTCGGCGTATCTGCCGCGGGCTTCAATGATCTGCACACGACGGCCCTGGGCCAGACCTTTTCCGGCGTCAGGCTGCAGGCCGCCCTGACCCAGGACCTGCTGGACGACGCCTTGGTGCGGGTCCCCCAGTTCGCTGGAGTACTGCAACTGGCGTTGTGCCTGATCGGCGGCCTACTGCTTTCCGCCGGGTTTTTCTACAACCACAATCAGCGCCGCTTCGCCCTGTTGGCGACCGCGTTGATCGTCCTGCCACAGCTGCTGGGCATCTGGCTGTTCGTGCGCTACGACGTCTTCCTGCCCCTGGCCGCGCCCCTGCTGCTGGTGGCGATGCTGTCGGGCCTGGCGTTGGTCACCCGGATCATCCTGGCGCGCCAGTACGAAGAGCGCTGGCGCCGGCAACTGGAACGGTCACGCCAGGTCACTATCGAGTCGATGGCCGCGGTGGCCGAGACCCGGGATCCCGAGACCGGTGCCCATATCAAGCGCACCCAACACTATGTCCGTGCCATCGCCGAGCAGATGAGACGCACCGGTCAGGCGGCGGACCTGCTGACGCCGGACTATATCCAGCTGCTGTTCCTGTCCGCGCCGCTGCATGACATCGGCAAGGTCGGGGTGCCGGATGCCATCCTGCTCAAGCCCGGGCGGCTGACGCCCGAGGAAATGCAGGTGATGCAACGGCACGCCGAATTCGGTCGCCAGATCATCCTCAGCACCGCCAGCCATCTGGAGGATGACAACTTCCTCGCCCTGGCCGCCGAGATCGCCAGTACCCACCATGAGAAATGGGACGGCAGCGGCTATCCCAACAGGCTGTCTGGTACAGACATCCCCTTGGCCGGGCGCATCATGGCGGTGGCCGACATCTACGATGCGCTGATCAGTCGTCGCTGCTACAAGGAGCCTTTCAGCCACGAAGACTCGCTACAGATGATGCGCGAGATGCGTGGCAGCACCTTCGATCCCCAGGTGCTCGATGCCTTCCTGGCCATCGAGCCGCAGATCCTGACCATCGCCCAGCATTTTCGCGATGAAGGGGCGGGGGGAAGTCGGCGCCTGGTCTGAACGGGTGCGGCACCGACCGGACGGCGGTCCTGTACAGGGTGTTCGGATGCCGAATCGGAGATGCCCCATGGTCAGGAAGCGTCCCTCGCGTAACGGATCAAGCCTTCAGCCCTGGCACCAACTTCACGCAATTGGCCTTGACGCTGGGATAGGTCAGGCATTTCTTACCCAGCCGCTGCTGGGCGGGCTGGTCCTTGAGTTGTCGTGCAACATGGATCTTCTGCACGATGAACATTTCTTCGGAGCCGAAGTTCTGCTCGCCTTGATCGATCAAGGCGAGCGCACCCTGGGGATCGCCGTTGTTCAGGCGTGCGGAAATTGCCAGCTCGTAAAGCTCCGGACTCGCCAGGCGCCAGTTCTCGATGGCCTGCAGGGTTGCCGCCGCCTGCTGCCGATTACCCTGGGCCAGGTGAAGATTGAAGGCTGCACGGCGGATGCCGGGTTGGTTGGCTACTGGTGATGACAGGGCACGTTCGACCAGGGCTTGAGCACCTCGCAGATCCTTGCGTTCCAGGGCCACATTGGCGCCATAGGCATCGCGGTAGGCACTGAGTGCGGCCCGTACCCGAGGATCCTCACGCAGGTGCGACCAGCGCGAGCGCTCCACCTGGGCGCGCCGCTCGCCCTGATACTCCCGCTGCAGGTACTGGCGCAGGTCCTTATCACGTTGCATGGGCGACATGTGCGAGCGCTGCAGGTAGTCACTGGCCGTGGTAATGCTTACCAGCATGCCTTGATTGAGGAATGTCTGAGCTTCCTTGAGCACCCCATTGACATCCAGCTTGGTAACCGCCGCCGTGAGGCCCAACTGGCGTTCCTGAAGAAAGGTGGCCATCAGCGGGGTCTGCTTGCCCTGGTAGTCGTCCAGGCGTTGCAGGCTGTGGCTGGCGGCCCGCGGTGCATAGCCAGCACGGATCAGCAGGTCGACGCCGAGCAAATCTGCCTGATCCTCCTGGACGCGGCCCCAGGCCGTGTTCCAGACATTGTCGGAAAAGCTGTTGATCAAGGCGCTGTAGAGGAGGGTACGGTTGATGATCTTGCCGGTTTCTGCGGGATTCTTCTGGTTGAAGCGGACCTGATCGCCAGCGCGATCCATGCGCGTGTCGGTCACTGTCGCACCCAGGATCGCCAAGGTCGCCATGCGCGTGACGTTCTCTTTCTGCTGGATGAACGCCTTACGGCGATCATGGTGCCGCAGCAGAACGTGGCTCATTTCATGAGCCAGCATGGCGGCGATTTCATCTTCGCTGGCGACGTTTTCCAACATCCCCAGGGGCACGAAGATGTTGCCGTAAGGATCGGCCGAAGGGCCGAAGGCGTAACTATCGACCAGGCCGATCTTGAGGGGTGGCATCTCACCCGGCCAGCCCCGCCCGAGTTTTTGCACGATGCCATCCAGATACTCCTCTAGCGGAGCAATGGCGACGAGGTTCTGCTGGCGCACCTCATTGGCTGGAAGACTGCGGCCATCGTAGCTGAGGCGCAGGTTTTCGACGTGCCGGGCATCGAGCGTGCGGTGGGCTCGCACATCCGGTTGATCTAGATAGTGGCCGTCGAAGGTGGCATACGTATGCTTTCCTGACAGATTGGCCAGGGCATCGGGCGCACCGGTGAGCGTCCCACATCCGCTCAGCGCAAGGCAGCCAAAGAGCAGCGGTAGGACAGCGCGGGCGGTGTTCATCGCTACTCCTTGGCGCAGCCGGCGCCGTAGCCCAAGGTGGCCCCACTGCTGCGGTCGGCCGTGCCACTGGCCAGCTTGGCGCACGGCATCTTTACCTCTGCGCCCTGGTTCAGGCGCACGTCCATCCGGTCCAGCCAGACTCGCCGACCATCCAGTTGTACCTCCACCAGATCCAATTCATTGGTGGACAAGACCGGCAGCGGCAGCTGGGGCAGGCGATCCCGAGACAGGCTACCCAAGGGTTTGCCGAGTGGGTCAAGCAGGCTCAAGGGGTCGCTCTCGATCGCCACGACCGTGAGGGGAGCGGCCTGAAGCTCAAGCGATACCACGAGAATTGCGCTGGTGAGCCACGCTTTGATCATGATTGTTCTCCTTGCCGGATGTGCTCTCGGGTCTCCGCCCGAGCTTCTAGGTGATTGCGGAAAAGGGTGAGGCTGAGCAGTCCCAGACCGACCACGTTGAGCGGCGTCAGGCTCAGCAAGTAGCAGACGGCCATGGCGGCCAACAGGAGGATTACCAGCACCGTTCTCAGGTAGAGCCTAGTGAACCAACCTTGCTCGCGAACCAGGACAATGGCGAGGATGGCAGCTGCAAACACCAGGCTGACGATACTGATGACATCCAGTGAGGTGTCGCCCAGGCTTGGCGGGTCTCGGTAATAGTCGGCCTGTAAGGTAATGAGATTGTCCAAGGCCATGGCGTGCTGATAGACCGCCGGAATCTGTCCGTGAACCGGTGAATGGATTCGATCCGCCGCTCCCGTGATGTCGGCACCCACCAGAACCAGGCGCCCTTGTAATACGCTGCGCAGCAGCGCCCGCTCTTCGGGCAGGGTCGTTTCCAGTTCCGCTGCATTCAGGGTGAGGGTATAGGGGCAGGGCAGGGTCGCGGGAGTGGAGAAGCGCCAGAACAACGCGGTCAGCACCATCTGGAAGGTCTCCGCCAGGGCACTGGAGCGCAGTTGGCAATGCTGGCTGTTGCTGAGCAGAGGCTGCTGGCTAGCCGTATGCAGTCCCCATTGCACGGCGATGGGAGGCGCGTCCGCTGCCATCTCACGTGGCTCGCAAGTCTGGCGTTGACAGTATTCCTGATAGAGCGCTTGGGCAGGTGTAGGCAGCGGCTGACCGTCGCTGCCGGTTACGGTGAGGGGATAGCGGTCCCCCTGGTCATCCCATTGGATGATGGCCGGCTTCGTCACCTTCGCCAGCTCAGACAGAGTATCCGCCTGATTCGTCTGCGGGAGCGTCTGCCCGGTGCTGGCGAGTAACACTGGAATGTCCTGCTGGGCATAGCGGGCGAAGACGTTGGCCAGTACCTGCGGCGTCTCGTTCGCCCGGGAGTGATCGTGGCTATACAGCAGGTCGACGAATACCGCCTGGGGCCGATAATGCAGCAGCCGCGCCAACACCTTGGCCTGTTCCTGATAAGGCAGAGGCCAATGCAGATCGTGCCGAAGCAGAAAGGCATCGTCCAGCAACAGCAAAACGATCTGTTGCTGGCCGCGATCGGAGTAGAAGGCCGACAGCAGTCGATTGAAGAATTGTTCGCTGGCCTTGTCCGTGGCGCTGGACAAGCCCAAGGGATCACAGGCCAGGATCAGCAGCCCCAGTACGCCTAGCAGCAGCCCACGACGCAGACGGGTCATGGACCTTGGTGGCATTCCTTGGCACATCAAAACGTTCCTTGTTTCAAGCGAGAGCAACTCTGCGGCAATGGAGGACTTTTTGCAAATTGCGTCACGTTTTTCGTCTAGGAGTAGCTTGCGCGCTCTCTTGCTTTGCTCCAGCCCTGGTACCCATGTTCCGCCAATGTATTGGATGGAATGGATCAGGCAGCTCTTTACCTGAAGTGCACCCAGCTCCCGCAACTTCACGGAACCGCAGCCTAGAGCGCAAGAATACCAATGGGTAACGTTCGCGTATATTTATGATACTAATTTGCATTTACAGATAGGACGTCATCTCATAGTCTTTCAGCCCGCCGCTGGCGGCGTTGGATGCAGGTCCATGGACCCGGGAGCCGGGTCTGTCGAGTCCTTACGTGGGGTATGGACGGACCGCTTCCATTCTGAGGACGAACCTAGATGCAGCACTTCACTCTTCGCGCCCTGGCGCTCTCCGTTTCTCTGGGCGTGACAGCCTTGGCCCAGGCAGCACCCATCGCCCTGTCGCAACCGGCGCAGCCGCTGGCCGATGCCCTGCAGAGCTTTGCGCGCGCCAGCGGCCTGAAGGTGAACTACGATCCCGCGGCCCTGGCCGGCAAAGGTGCGCCGGCGCTGTCGGGGCGGATGGAGCCGGACGTTGCCTTGCAGCGGCTGCTGGCCGGCAGTGGCTTGGCCGCCTCGCTGTCCGGCAACGTCGCCACCGTCGCCCCGGCAGCCACCCAGGCCGGGACCGGTAGCGTGGCGCTGGATGCCACCACCATCACCGCCGACGATGGCTCGCTCGTGGGACGAGCGAGCACCGAGGGCACTCGCTCCTACACGACCGGGGCGATGAGCACCTCCACCGGCCTGCCGTTGTCCATCCGCGAGACGCCCCAGTCGGTCAGTGTCATCACCCGACAGCGCATGGAAGACCAGGGCATGACCGATCTCAACGACGTGGTCCGCTACGCGCCGGGGGTGACGCTGAACAAGTTCGGCGGCGACCGCCAGGAATTCCTCGCGCGCGGCTTCCGTATCGACAACATCATGTACGACGGCCTGCCCACCACGGCCGGGACCTTCACCCTCGACACCCTGTCCTCGGCGGACCTGTCCATCTACGACCGGGTCGAGGTGGTGCGCGGCGCGACCGGCCTGATGACCGGTGCTGGCGACCCTTCGGCCACCCTGAATCTGGTGCGCAAGCGCCCGACCGCCTTTCCGCAGGTCAGCGTCACCACCAGCGCCGGCAGCTGGGATCGCTACCGTACCGAGGTCGACGCCTCCAACAAGCTGAATGAAGCTGGCACCCTGCGCGGTCGCGCCGTGGCTGCCTATGAAGACAGCAACAGCTTCCAGGACGTCCGCGAGCGCAAACGCCAGACCTTCTATGGTGTCCTTGAAGCGGATCTCAGCGACTCTACCACCTGGACCATCGGCGCCTCCAAGCAGCGCGAGGACAAGACCTCCGACTGGGGCAGCCTGCCCAGCGGTCCCAATGGCGAAGACCTGCACCTGTCACGCTCCACCTTCCTGAGCGGCGACTGGGCGTACTGGGATCAGGACACCTACACCCTGTTCTCGGACATCACCCACACCTTCGACAACGGCTGGAAGGCCAAGCTGGCAGCGCAGCAGGTCTGGGCGAATTCGGATACCTATTCCAATTACCTGACCTCTGTAGCGCCGGACTTCAGCTATTCCTCCGTCAGCGATCTGGCCACCGCCTCCGGTGCCTATCGGACGGATTCCGACCAGCTCAACCTCGATGCCTCGGTGAGCGGCCCCTTCCAGTTGCTGGGTCGAGAGCATGAGTTGATGGTGGGCATCAGTCGGCGTCAGGAAAAGTTCTACCAGCGCGGGGGCTTTTCCGGCGCAACCCCGGTCGACATCTACAACTTCCGTCCCAGCAGCATTCCCAAGCCGGCCAAGGACAGCTTGACGCCTTACGCCAGCAAGAACACCTCCACCGAGGAAGCGATTTACGCTGCTGCGCGTCTCAATCCGATCGATCCCCTGCACGTCATCGTTGGGGGACGCGTCAGCTGGTACGACTTCGACAATCTCTACAGTGACAACGACTACAAGGCCACACGCGAATTCACGCCCTATGCCGGCATCATCTATGACCTGAACGACACCTACTCGGTGTATGCCAGCTATACCGAGATCTTCAAGCCGCAAAGCGAGCAGAACACCGGAGGTTCGGTACTTGAACCCCGGACCGGCAAAAGCTACGAGATCGGGCTGAAGGGCGCCTATTTCGATGGCGCCTTGAACGCTTCCGTCGCGCTCTTCGACACCGTCCAGGAAAATCGCGCCTACCTGCCGAGCAACCAGGCGACCTTCTGCCCGGGCTATCCGGTGCAAAGCTGCTACACCGCCGCTGGCGAGGTTCGCAGTCGCGGCATAGATGCGGAAATCTCCGGTCAATTCGCACCCAACTGGCAGGCGTCGGCGGCCTACACCCTGGTGCTGAGCGAGTTCACGAAAGACGCTGTTTACGAAGACCGCCGCTTCGCGCCGGAGCAGCCCAAGCACCTGTTCAAGGCCGCCACCAGCTATCAGCTCACCGGCGAGCTGAGCAAGTGGCGCATTGGCGCCGATCTGCTGGCTCAGAGCGGGACCTTCGAGCGTGTCGGCAACGGCGAAGCCAAGCAGGATAGCTACGCACTGGTGGGCCTGATGGCGGGTTACCGCTTCAACGAGCACTGGGATGGTCGCGTCAACTTCAACAACATCTTCGACGAGAAATACTGGCAGGGCATTCCAACGGGCACTGGTACCGGCGTCTACGGCGATCCCCGCAACGTCATGCTCAGCCTGAAGTGGACCCTCTGATCCCACGACTCCGTTAGCGGGCTTACGCTTCGCCCTTGTCCGACCCACCGGACTTGGGCGAAGCTGCGGACTTCTGCGAAGGAGTGCCGCCCATGTCCAGCTCGATCGTCCATCTGGAACGCTATGCTGATCGCCATGCCGAGGGTCTCGCTGCCCTCTATGGCGATCCGGCCGTGGCGCGGCAGGTGCTGCAGCTACCCTATCAGAGCGCCGAACAATGGCGGCAGCGTCTGAGCGGCGAGCGCGAAGGGCGGATAGGATTGGTCGCCCTGCGGCAGGGGCAGGTGGTGGGTAGCGCCAGTCTCGAACAGCAGCAGCGCATTCGCCGCCAGCACTGTGGCGCCCTCGGCATGGGCGTGGCCCGGGATTGCCAGGGGCAGGGCATAGGTACCCAGCTGCTGACGGCCCTGCTCGACCTCGCCGACAACTGGATGAATCTGCAACGGGTCGAACTGACCGTCTTCAGCGACAACGAGCCGGCCCTGGCGCTCTATCGCAAGCTGGGTTTCGAAGAAGAAGGGCTGCTGCGGCGCTATGCCCTGCGCGATGGGGTGTTCGTCGACGCCTACAGCATGGCGCGCTTCAAACCCTGATCGCGGTGTATGAGAGAAACTTGAGTTCACCACAAGAAACCTGAGTTTGTTTCATGGGTCATGCGCGATGACAATCTTCACCTTGTCTGGTGGAGGTGTGCAATGGTCAAGATTCATTCCCAGAGTTCCGCGCGGCGCGAGCAACAGGGTGACGCGTCCCTGGCGACGATGGCGTCTCTCGACGATTGCGACCGGGCCGCCCTGATCGCCCAGGGACGTCAGCAGCGTCAGCAGGCGTGGCGCGCCCAGCAGGCCGCGGGTTGTGAGTGGCTCGCAGTAGGCGACTTCGGCTGGGGCGATCGGGTTCTGGCGCATTCGTATCTGGTCGGCGCCGCCACTCGCACCGAGGCGGCAGACGATCTGGGATTCGCCGGCCCCTGTCAGGTCCCGGTATTCACCGCGGACCAGTCCTTTGCCATCGGCTGGGAGCAGCTGTTCGACGAGGTCGCCGAGGCCCAGGCGCTCGGTCTGCTGGTCAAGCCGGTGATCCTCGGACCTCTGAGCTATCTATGGCTCGGTCGCTCGCTCGATCCCGCGTTCGACCGCCTCGAACTGCTGGAAGCGTTGCTGCCGGTCTACGGCGAGATCTTCGCGCGGTTGGCCGCCCAGGGCGTGGAATGGATCCAGATCGACGAGCCGCTGCTGACGCTGGAACTGCCGCTGGCCTGGCGTACCGCCTTCGAAAGAGCCTACAACCTGCTGCAACGCGAGCCGCTGAAGAAGCTGCTGGGTGTGCGTCATGGTGAGTTGATCGAGAACCTGGGGTTGGCTGCCGGTCTGCCGCTGGAGGGGCTGCATGTCGATTGGCCACGGTCGGTCCAGGCCCAGCAGGGGCTGCTCGATCGACTGCCGGCCTACAAGACGCTGTCGCTGGGCTTGGTCGAAGAGACTGAAGCCGGACCCGTAGGCCAGCAACGGCGGCTGCACTTCGTTCGCCAGGCCGGCGAACGCCTGCAGGAGCGCCTCTGGCTGTCCCCCGCGGTCCTTTCCAGGGACGCCGACGCGACGCAGGCCGATGCGGTGGCGGCCGAATTCGCCTGTCTGGTGCTGGCCGCTCGCCAGGCCGCCATGGGCAGGCCAGCAGTGCGCCCGGAAAGGCCTTGGTCGGCGATAGAGGCGGCCCTGGCGAAGCTGGGCGCTGCCCAGTCCCACCTGGTAACGTCCTGAGCTAGCGGTGAGCGGTCAGCAGCAGGCCGCCTGCGCCGGCAAAGAAGGCGCCGGTGGCCTGGTTGAGGCGGCGCACTCCGCGGGGCCCGCGGATGAAGCGGCGGATCTGCCGGCCGAACAGGCCATAGATGAAGGCCGCGACCATTTCCGCGAACAAGTGGGTACCACCCAGGTAGACGAATTGTTGGGTGGTCGGCTGGGTGGGGTCGATGAATTGCGGAAAGACCGCGGCGAACAGCAGGATCGCCTTGGGGTTGCTGATGCCGATGAGAAATTCCTGCAGCATCAACCGATGCAGCGCGCGTGGTTGCGCCGCGCCGTTCTCGCTTAGGTCCAGGCCGTCGAAGGCCCGGCTGCGCCAGCTCTTCACGCCCAGGTAGAGCAGATAGAACGCACCGATCCACTTGATGACGGTAAAGGCCGTCTCCGAGGCCAGCAGCATGGCGCCCAGGCCCACCGCCGAAATCACCAAGAAGATCACGAAGGCCACATTGCGACCCAGGGCCGCAAGGCCCGCCGTCACCGCGCCGTGACGGATGCCATTGCCGAGCGAGCAGAAGTTGTTGGGGCCGGGTGTCAGGGCGATGAGCAGGGCGACCGGAAAGAACAGCAGGGCATCGACGAGATTCATGGCGGTCGCCTGGTGCGCCGCGAGGGCGCCGAAGAGGAGGGGTGGTCGGCTATTTAAACCGTCTTTCCACGCCTTTCTCCACCAGAATCTTCGCCGAGATCTCCTCTACGGAAAAATGCGTGGTGTTGATGAAGGAGATGTTCTCGCGGCGGAACAGACTCTCCACCTCGCGCAGTTCGAATTCGCACTGGGCGAAGCTCGCATAGCGGCTGTTGGGCCGGCGCTCGTGGCGGATCGCCGCCAGGCGCTCGGCGTCGATGGTCAGGCCGAACAGCTTGTCCTTGTAGGTCTTGAGCGAGGCGGGCAGCTGCAGGCGCTCCATGTCCTCTTCGGTCAGCGGATAGTTCGCCGCGCGGATGCCATATTGCAGCGCCATGTAGAGGCAGGTCGGCGTCTTGCCGCAGCGCGAGACCCCCACCAGGATCAGATCGGCCTGCGCATAGTGGGTCGTGCGGGCGCCGTCGTCGTTTTCGAGTGCGAAATTGACGGCCTCGATCCGCTCCATGTAGTGACTATTGTGCATGATCGAATGTGACTTCCCTACCGAATACGAAGATTCGGCGGAAAGTTCCCGTTCGAGCGGGGATAAAAACGTGGAGAAGATGTCGATCATGAACCCGTTCGACTGGTCCAGAATGGCCCGGATGTCGCGGTTGACGATGGTATCGAAGATGATGGGTCGCGCACCGTCCTGGACGGCGGCGGCATTGATCTGCTGTACCATCGCCCTGGCCTTGTCCAGCGTATCCACGTAGGGGCGGGTGACCTTCCTGAAGGTGATGTCCCCGAACTGGGCCAGGAGGCTCTGACCGAGGGTTTCGGCCGTGATGCCGGTACCGTCGGAAATGAAAAAGGCGGTTCGTTGCATGGAGGGACGTCCTGGTGGCGTACGGGGCAGGGATCGCTGCACTGTAACCTACCGCCGTCCACTGTCCATGGGGCGAGCGCCGAGGCGTACTGCTTTCCCACAAAGACACAAGATGGAGAGAAGACCTTGGACGAGTATGTAATTTCACTGGAGCAGCTTGGCGTGCACGACGTCGAGCGCGTGGGCGGCAAGAACGCATCCCTCGGCGAGATGATCGCCAACCTGGCCAACGCGGGCGTCTCCGTGCCGGGCGGGTTCGCCACCACGGCCCAGGCCTATCGCGATTTCCTTGAGCAGAGTGGGCTGAACGAGCGTATCCACGCGGCCCTCGATGCCCTGGATGTCGATGACGTCGTCGCCCTGGCCAAGACCGGCGCCCAGATCCGCCAGTGGGTCATGGACGCGCCTTTCCCCGAGCGCCTGGACGCCGAAATCCGCCGGGCCTTCGCCGAGATCTCGGCAGGCAACCCCAATCTCGCTGTCGCCGTACGCTCCTCGGCGACCGCCGAAGACCTGCCGGATGCCTCCTTCGCCGGTCAGCAGGAAACCTTCCTCAATATCCGCGGCGTCGACAACGTCATCCGCGCGGCCAAGGAAGTCTTCGCCTCCCTCTTCAATGACCGCGCCATCGCCTACCGCGTGCACCAGGGCTTCGATCACAAGCTGGTCGCCCTGTCCGCCGGCGTGCAGCGCATGGTGCGTTCGGAAACCGGCGCCGCTGGCGTGCTCTTCACCCTGGATACCGAATCCGGTTTCCGCGATGCGGTCTTCGTCACCGCCGCCTATGGCCTGGGCGAGACCGTGGTGCAGGGCGCGGTGAACCCGGACGAATTCTATGTCCACAAGCCCACCCTGGAAGCCGGGCGCCCGGCCATCCTCAGGCGCAACCTGGGCAGCAAGGCGATCAAGATGGTCTATGGCGAAGAAGCCAAGGCCGGTCGCTCCGTGCGCACCGTCGACGTCGAGCCCGCGGATCGCGCGCGTTTCTCCATCACCGATGCCGAGGTCACCGAACTGTCCAAGCAGGCGCTGATCATCGAGCGTCACTATGGTCGTCCGATGGACATCGAATGGGCCAAGGACGGCGACGACGGCAAGCTCTACATCGTCCAGGCGCGCCCGGAAACGGTGAAGAGCCGGGCCAGCGCCACCGTCATGGAGCGCTACCTGCTCAAGGACAAGGGCCAGGTGCTGGTGGAAGGCCGCGCCATCGGCCAGCGCATCGGTGCCGGCAAGGTCAAGATCATCCGTGACGTCAGCGAGATGGATCGTGTCCAGCCCGGTGACGTCCTGGTCTCCGACATGACCGATCCCGACTGGGAGCCGGTGATGAAGCGCGCCAGCGCCATCGTCACCAATCGCGGCGGCCGTACCTGCCACGCCGCCATCATCGCCCGCGAGCTGGGCATCCCGGCCGTGGTCGGTTGCGGCAACGCCACCAGCCTGCTTAAGGACGGCCAGACCGTCACCGTCTCCTGTGCCGAAGGTGACACCGGCCTGATCTACGAAGGTGAACTGGACTTCGACATCCGCCAGAGCTCGGTGGATGCCATGCCCGAGCTGCCGTTCAAGATCATGATGAACGTCGGCAACCCCGACCGCGCCTTCGACTTCGCCCAGCTGCCCAATGCCGGCGTGGGCCTGGCCCGCCTGGAATTCATCATCAACCGCATGATCGGCGTGCACCCCAAGGCGCTGCTCAACTACGACAGCCTGCCCTTCGAGGTGAAGGAAAGCGTCGACAAGCGCATCGCCGGCTACTCGGATCCGGTCGGCTTCTATGTCGAGAAGCTGGTGGAAGGGGTGTCCACCCTGGCCGCCGCCTTCTGGCCGAAAAAGGTCATCGTGCGCCTGTCGGACTTCAAGTCCAACGAGTACGCCAATCTGATCGGCGGCAAACTCTACGAACCTGAGGAAGAGAACCCCATGCTGGGCTTCCGCGGTGCCTCTCGCTACATCAGCGAGAACTTCCGCGACTGCTTCGAGCTGGAATGCCGCGCCATGAAGAAGGTGCGCGAAGAGATGGGCCTGACCAACGTCGAGCTCATGGTGCCCTTCGTGCGCACCCTGGACGAGGCGGCGCGGGTGGTCGAGCTGCTCGGCGAGAACGGCCTCAAGCGCGGCGAGAACGACCTGCGCGTCATCATGATGTGCGAGCTGCCCTCCAACGCTCTGTTGGCGGACGAGTTCCTCGAGCACTTCGACGGCTTCTCCATCGGCTCCAACGATCTGACCCAGCTCACCCTGGGCCTGGATCGGGACTCCGGCATCATCGCCCACCTGTTCGACGAGCGTAATCCGGCGGTCAAGAAGCTGCTGGCCAATGCCATCGCGGCCTGTAACCGGGCCGGCAAGTACATCGGCATCTGTGGTCAGGGTCCCTCGGACCACCCGGACCTGGCCAAGTGGCTGATGGAGCAGGGCATCGAGAGCGTCTCGCTCAACCCCGACTCCGTGCTCGACACCTGGTTCTTCCTGGCTGAAGGCAACGCCTGATCCCAAAGGTCACCCTGCCTGCCTGAGGCGGGGTGACTCTTTCCGGGATTAATCCCCCATTCCCCACGAGCGTGGCCCTGCGCCCAGCTGGAGTCACGTTCGCCGGATCGCCTCACCACACGGGGGCAGGATCCTTGTACGAGACACCAGATGCAGCAGTACGACAGTGATGTGGAACAGGGCCTCGTCTATGGCTACCTCCTCGACGGCCGCGGTGGTGGACGGCGCCTGAGTCGCCGTGAACTGGCCGAGGTCGAGCCGGGTCCCGGCGAGGTGCTGTGGCTGCACTGGGATCGCAGCGTGCCCGAGGCCCAGGCCTGGCTCCGGCAATCCAGTGGTCTGAGCGAATTCGCCTGCGATCTGCTGCTGGAAGAGGCGACCCGCCCACGCCTGGTCAATCAGCCCGACGACAGCCTCCTGCTGTTCCTGCGCGGGGTGAACCTCAATCCTGGCGCCGTGCCCGAAGACATGGTGTCGCTGCGGGTATTCGTCGATAAACGCCGGGTGATCTCGCTGCGCATGAGGCCCATGAAGGCTGCCGCCGAAGTCCAAGAGGACCTGGAGGCGGGCATCGGCGCCCAGAATGCCGAGGAGCTGGTGCTCTACCTCGCCAGCTACATGACCAGTCGGGTCGATGACCTAGTGCGTGGCCTGTCCGATCAACTCGATAGTCTCGAGGAGCAGGTCGACCAGGACGAGGGCAGCCTGCCCGACCATGCCCAGGTGCTGACCCTCAGGCGCCGCTCCACCGGGCTGCGCCGTTATCTGGCCCCGCAGCGTGACATCTATGGCGACCTGGCTCGTGGCAAGCCGGCCTGGTTCGTCGAGGCGGCCAGTCAGGGTTACT
Organism: Pseudomonas benzopyrenica; assembly: GCF_036884265.1. Taxonomy (NCBI): domain Bacteria; kingdom Pseudomonadati; phylum Pseudomonadota; class Gammaproteobacteria; order Pseudomonadales; family Pseudomonadaceae; genus Pseudomonas; species Pseudomonas benzopyrenica. The sequence goes on from NZ_CP145723.1 coordinate 1,527,537, forward strand.
GGAGCGAATTGCACAACAGTCTGGTGCGCAACCTGGAAGAGCTCGAGGTCGTGCGCGAGCGGGTCGCGCTGCTGCAGGACGCCGAGCAACGGGCGACCACGGAAAAGACCAACCGCACCCTCTATCTGCTGGCCATCATCACCGGCTTCTTTCTGCCCATCAGCTTCATCACCGGTCTGCTCGGGATGAACATGGGGGGCATGCCGGGTTCGTCATCCGCCTTCGGCTTCGTGGCCGCCTGCCTGCTGATCGGCGCGGTGGCGATCTTCCAGGTCTGGCTGTTTCGCCGACTGCGCTGGCTGTGACCCGTCTCCACCTCGCTGCGTCAAGAGGAAACGACCAGCGAGGTGCCTATGCACGATCCCTTCGAAGCGTCCCTCAAGGCGCTCCTCAATACCCCGGCCAATGCTCAGGACGAGGAGGGCGATGATCAGGCACGATTGCATCGTGTGCTCAAGACCGCCAATCGTCAGGTGGGCGCGGGTGCGCTGTTCGATCTGATCGGGCGGCACTGGGCATCGGCGCTGCTGCTGGCACTGGGCAACGGCGCCCCTCATCTGAAGCCGCGCTCGCGCCGTACCGCACGTAGCGAATCTTCCCCGGAGATCCTGAAGTAGATGGAATTCGATATCTGGACCCAGAGTCTGCTGTCCGCCATGACCACCCTGTGGAGCAAGGTGGCCGGCTTCATTCCCAACGTCTTCGGCGCCCTGGTGGTGATCCTGGCGGGCTTCGCGGTCGCCAAGATTCTCGACACCGTGCTGTCGAAGGTCCTCGCCAAGCTCGGCCTGGACCGCGTGCTCGCCGGTGCCGGCGTGACCAAGCAACTGGCCAAGATCGGCATGCGCATGCCGGTCACCACTTTGATCGGCCGGATCGTCTACTGGTTCGTCCTGCTGGTGTTCCTGGTGTCGGCGGCCGAGTCCCTGGGTTTGCAGCGCGTTTCCTCCACCCTGGACGTCATGGCGCTTTATGTGCCCAAGATCTTTGGCGCCGCCCTGGTGCTCATCGTCGGGGTGCTGCTGGCGCAACTGGTCAGCGGCCTGGTCCACGGCGCCGCCGAGGGCGTCGGCCTGGATTACGCCGCAGGGCTGGGGCGTCTGGCCCAGGGCCTGGTCATCATCATTGCGATCTCGGTCGCGGTCGGTCAGCTGGAGATCAAGACCGAACTGCTGAACCTGGTCATCGCCATCGTGCTCACCGCCTTCGCCCTGGCTGCAGCCCTGGCCCTGGGGCTGGGTAGCCGGGGACTGGTGTCGCAGATTCTGGCCGGTATCTACGTGCGCGAACTCTACGAAGTCGGCCAGTGGGTGACCTTGGCGGACGTCGAAGGCGAGATCGAGGAGATCGGTACCGCCAAGACCCTCATCATGACCGAGGAGGGCGATATCGTTTCGGTTCCGAACCGTCTATTGCTGGAGGCTCAGGTCCGCAGCCGCTGACAGGCGCCGCGGAGATGGCTATCATGCCCGCCACTTTTTGGTAGCCAATTCCGTCTTGAACAAGCCTGCCCCTCATGCCTACGATCCGACCACGCTCAGCGATGAAGAGCTGGTCCAGCGCGCGCATGGTGAACTCTTCCACGTGACGCGAGCCTACGAAGAACTGATGCGCCGCTATCAGCGCACCCTGTTCAACGTCTGCGCCCGTTACCTGGGGAACGACCGGGATGCCGACGATGTCTGCCAGGAGATCATGCTGAAGGTGCTTTACGGTTTGAAGAATTTCGAGGGGAAATCGAAATTCAAGACCTGGCTGTACAGCATCACCTACAACGAGTGCATCACTCAGTACCGCAAGGAACGCCGCAAGCGGCGGCTGGTGGAGGCATTAAGTCTGGATCCGATGGAGGAAGCCTCCGAGGAACGGGCGCCGAAGCTGGAAGAAAAGGGAGGGATGGATCGCTGGCTGGTCCATGTGGGGCAGGTCGATCGGGAGATCCTGGTGCTGCGTTTCGTCGCGGAGCTGGAGTTCCAGGAGATCGCCGACATCATGCACATGGGGCTCAGCGCCACCAAGATGCGATACAAGCGGGCACTCGACAAACTGCGTGACAAGTTCGCAGCTGAAGTTGAGGGCTGACCGGATGTGTCAGCTGTAAGTTTTTGAACTTCACGAAAACTTGTTGTCGAAGCCTCCGGAGATTGCCGGAATTAGTACCACTAAAATGGGGATACAAAGGATGAAACTGAAGAGCACCTTGGGCGTCGTGATCGGCTCCCTGCTGGCAAGCGCCTCGCTGAGCGCCCTGGCACAAGGTCAAGGCGCCGTCGAGACTGAGCTGTTCGGCAGCCGTCTGTTCACCGACAGCCAGCGCAACATGACCAACGCCGACCTGTACGGCGGTTCCGTTGGCTACTTCCTGACCGACGACGTTGAGCTGGCGTTGTCCTACGGTGAGTACCATAACGCTCGTGGCGACCGCGACCTGGGCCACAAGAACATCAAGGGCAGCCTGGCCGCTCTGGATGCCTACTACCACTTCGGTCAGCCCGGCGTCGGCCTGCGTCCGTACGTGTCCGGTGGTTTCGCTCACCAGTCCATCAGCAACCGCGACATCAACGAAGGTGGTCGTGATCACTCCACCTACGCCAACCTGGGTGCCGGCCTGAAGTACTACTTCACCGAGAACCTGTATGCCCGTACCGGCGTGCAAGCCAACTACAACATCGACTACGGCGACACCGAGTGGAGCGCTGCTGTTGGTGTTGGTCTGAACTTCGGTGGTTCCACCAAGAAAGAAGTCGCTCCGGCTCCGGCTCCGGCTCCCGTTGCTGACGTCTGCACCGATTCCGACAACGATGGCGTTTGCGACAACGTCGACAAGTGCCCGAACACCCCGGCCAACGTCACCGTTGACGCTACCGGCTGCCCGGCTGCCGCTGAAACCGTTCGCGTCGAGCTGGACGTGAAGTTCGATTTCGACAAGGCCGTGGTCAAGCCCAACAGCTACGCCGACATCAAGAACCTGGCTGACTTCATGCAGCAGTACCCGCAGACCTCGACCACCGTTGAAGGCCACACCGACTCCGTCGGCACTGACGCCTACAACCAGAAGCTGTCCGAGCGTCGTGCCAACGCCGTGCGTAACGTGCTGGTCAACCAGTACGGCGTGCAGGGTGGCCGTGTGAACGCTGTTGGTTACGGTGAGTCCCGCCCGGTTGCTGACAACGCTACCGAAGCCGGTCGCGCTGTTAACCGTCGCGTAGAAGCCGAAGTCGAAGCTCAGGCCAAGTAATCTGCCTGATCCAGACATGAAAAAGCCCGCCTAGTGCGGGCTTTTTCATGCCTGACGTTCTTGGCGTCAGACGTAGATCCAGGCACTGCAGGCATAAAAAACCCCGCCGAAGCGGGGTTCTTCTTTACGGATCGATCAGCCGCGATCGTCCGAGATATCACGTTGGACAACGCCGGTGTACAGCTGGCGCGGCCGGCCGATCTTGTAGGGGCCGGACAGCATTTCCTGCCAATGCGAGATCCAGCCAACGGTCCGCGCCATGGCGAAGATCACGGTGAACATACTGGTCGGAATACCGATCGCCTTGAGGATGATGCCGGAGTAGAAGTCCACGTTCGGATAAAGGTTGCGCTCGACGAAGTAGGGGTCCTTGCGGGCCAGTTCTTCCAGGCGCATGGCCAGTTCCAGTTGCGGATCGTTGATGCCGAGCTCGGCCAGGACTTCGTCGCAGGTCTGCTTCATCACCGTGGCGCGGGGATCGAAGTTCTTGTAGACCCGGTGGCCGAAGCCCATCAGCTTGAACGGATCGTTCTTGTCCTTGGCCTTGGCCACGAACTTGTCGATGTTGGCAACATCGCCGATCTCGTCCAGCATCTTCAACACGGCTTCGTTGGCGCCACCGTGCGCCGGACCCCAGAGGGCCGCAATGCCGGCAGCGATGCAGGCGAAGGGGTTGGCGCCCGAAGAGCCGGCCAGGCGGACGGTGGAGGTGGAGGCGTTCTGCTCATGGTCGGCATGCAGGATGAAGATGCGATCCATGGCACGGGCCAGCACTGGGCTGATGGGTTTTTCCTCGCACGGGGTGTTGAACATCATGTGCAGGAAGTTTTCCGCATAGCCCAGGTTGTTGCGGGGATACATCATCGGCTGACCCATGGAGTACTTGTGCACCATGGCGGCCAGAGTCGGCATCTTGGCGATCAGGCGCATCGCCGAAATCTCGCGGTGCTGCGGATCGGTGATGTCCAGGGAGTCGTGATAGAAGGCCGACAAGGCACCGACCACGCCGCACATGATGGCCATGGGATGCGCATCGCGACGGAAGCCGTTGAAGAAGTTCTTCAGTTGCTCGTGAACCATGGTGTGGTTCTTGATGGTGTCAACGAAATGCGCTTTTTCTTGCGCGTTCGGCAACTCACCCTTGAGCAGCAGGTAACAGGTCTCGAGGTAGTCGGATTTCTCCGCCAATTGCTCGATCGGGTAGCCACGATGCAGCAGGATGCCCTTGTCACCGTCGATGTAGGTGATCTTGGACTCGCACGAGGCAGTGGACATGAAGCCCGGGTCGAAGGTGAACACACCAGTGGAGGTGAGGTTGCGAACATCGATCACGTCCGGGCCGAGGGTGCCGGACATAACGGGCAGGTCAACCGGATCCGCTCCCGAGATGATCAACTGCGCTTTCTTGTCAGCCATTAGGCCTCCTTATTTTGCTTTGAAATCATCAATAAACCCTCCACTCAGGGCCTCGCCCACTATAGAGGGATAAATTTGAAAGTCAATTTACGAAAATATCACCCTAGAGGCGCTTTCTGGGCAGATTGTGCGGCGAAAAGACATTAACACGCAGGCTTCTGAATATCAGCTGGCGACGTCGGGATCGGGTATCCGCGTTTGTCATGAGTAGGCTAACTGTCTATAATTCTCGCCCGACCGTGCCGGGTCGGCGAGCTGATGCCGAGCGGTCGAGACGCTTTCAACAGGAAGCGTGTAGCAGATGTGGAATCTCCTATAACTAGCCCGACCGTAATTGGGCCCTCAGTGTGAAAGAAGCCGTGAATAGCAAACGACCTGTAAACCTAGATCTCAGGACCATCAAACTACCTATCACAGCTTATACCTCGATTCTTCACCGTATCTCCGGCGTCATCCTCTTCCTCGGCATCGCAGTCATGCTCTATGGCCTGCATCTGTCGTTGGGTAGCCCGGAAGGCTTCGGCCAAGTGAAAGCTTTTCTGGCCTATCCGCTGGTCAAGCTCGTGATCTGGGGTCTGCTGTCCGCATTGCTCTACCACCTGGTCGCCGGCATTCGGCACCTGATCATGGATGGTGGCGCCGGCGAAACCCTGCAGGGCGGCAAGCTGGGTGCGCAGCTCGTGCTGGTCATTTCCGCAGTTCTGATCATTCTGGCAGGGGTTTGGGTATGGTAACCAACGTCACCAATCTTTCGCGTTCCGGTCTCTACGACTGGATGGCTCAACGGGTCTCGGCAGTCGTCCTCGCGGTCTACTTCCTCTTTCTCATCGGTTTCCTGATCCTTCATCCAGGGCTCACCTTCGAGCAATGGCACGGCCTATTCTCCCACACCCTGATGCGCATCTTCAGCCTGTTGGCGCTGGTGTCCATCTGCGTTCATGCCTGGGTTGGTATGTGGACCATCTCCACCGACTACCTGACCACCATGGCAATCGGCAAGGGTGCTACCGCCGTGCGTTTTCTCTTCCAGGCGGTATGCGGGTTCGCGATGTTCGCGTTCTTCGTCTGGGGCGTGCAGATCTTCTGGGGTGTTTGATCTATGTCCACAATTCGTCATATTTCGTTTGATGCCATCATCGTAGGTGGCGGCGGCGCCGGTATGCGCGCCGCCCTGCAACTGGCCCAGTCCGGCCACAAGACCGCGGTGATCACCAAGGTTTTCCCGACCCGCTCCCATACCGTGTCCGCTCAGGGCGGCATCACCTGCGCCATCGCTTCGGCCGACCCGAACGACGACTGGCGCTGGCACATGTACGACACCGTCAAGGGGTCGGACTATATCGGTGACCAGGACGCCATCGAGTACATGTGTTCCGTGGGCCCGGAAGCGGTCTTCGAACTCGAGCACATGGGGCTGCCGTTTTCCCGTACCGAGCAGGGCCGCATCTATCAGCGTCCCTTCGGCGGTCAGTCCAAGGACTACGGCAAGGGTGGCCAGGCCGCACGTACCTGCGCCGCAGCCGACCGTACCGGTCACGCTCTGCTGCACACCCTCTATCAGGGCAACCTGAAGAACAACACGGTCTTCCTCAACGAGTGGTACGCCGTGGATCTGGTCAAGAACCAGGATGGTGTCGTGGTCGGCGTCATCGCCATCGCCATCGAAACCGGCGAGACCGTCTACGTCAAGGCCAAGGCCACCGTGCTGGCCACCGGCGGTGCGGGCCGTATCTATGCCTCCACCACCAACGCCCTGATCAACACCGGTGACGGCGTCGGCATGGCGCTGCGCGCCGGCGTGCCGGTGCAGGACATCGAGATGTGGCAGTTCCACCCCACTGGCATCGCCGGCGCTGGGGTACTGGTCACCGAGGGTTGCCGCGGTGAGGGTGGCTACCTGATCAACAAGCATGGCGAGCGCTTCATGGAGCGCTATGCGCCCAACGCCAAGGACCTGGCCGGTCGCGACGTGGTCGCCCGTTCCATGGTCAAGGAAGTGCTGGCCGGCAACGGTTGCGGTCCGGATGGCGATCACGTGCTGCTGAAGCTGGATCACCTGGGTGAAGACGTGCTGCACAGCCGTCTGCCCGGTATCTGCGAACTGTCCAAGACCTTCGCCCATGTTGATCCGGTCGTCGCACCGGTGCCCGTGATCCCCACCTGCCACTATATGATGGGCGGCATCGCCACCAACATTCATGGCCAGGCCATCACCCAGGACGCCAACGGCAACGACAAGATCATCGAAGGCCTGTTCGCCGTAGGCGAAGTGGCCTGCGTGTCCGTGCACGGGGCCAACCGTCTGGGTGGCAACTCGCTGCTGGACCTGGTGGTCTTCGGGCGTGCCGCTGGTCTGCACCTGGAGAAGGCGCTCAAGGAAGGTATCGAGCACCGCGGTGCCTCGGAAAGCGATCTGGAAGCCTCGCTGCAGCGCCTGTCCGGCGTCAACGAGCGCACCACCGGTGACGACGTCGCCACCCTGCGCAAGCAACTGCAGACCTGCATGCAGAACTACTTCGGGGTGTTCCGCACCGGCGAGTACATGCAGAAGGGCATCGCCGAGCTGGCCGACCTGCGCGAGCGCATCGCCAAGGTCAAGATCAACGACAAGAGTCAGGGCTTCAACACCGCCCGTATCGAAGCGCTCGAGTTGCAGAACCTGCTCGAAGTGGCCGAAGCGACCGCCATCGCCGCCGAGAACCGCAAGGAGTCCCGTGGTGCTCATGCCCGTGAAGACTTCGAAGAGCGCGACGACGAGAACTGGCTGTGCCACACCCTCTATTTCCCCGGTGAAAAGCGGGTCAGTAAGCGTGACGTCAACTTCGCGCCCAAGACCGTACCGATGTTCGAACCCAAGGTTCGGACTTACTAAAGGTGACCACCATGTTGAAAGTCAGCGTTTATCGTTACAACCCGGATCAGGACGGCCTGCCGTCCATGCAGGAGTTCCAGGTCGATACCGGTGGGAAGGACCTCATGGTGCTGGACGTCCTGGCTCTGATCAAAGAGCAGGATGAAGGCTTCTCCTACCGTCGTTCCTGCCGCGAAGGCGTGTGCGGCTCCGACGGTATGAACATCAACGGCAAGAACGGCCTGGCATGCATCACGCCGTTGTCGGCGGTGGTCAAGAACGGCAAGCTGGTCGTGCGTCCGCTGCCTGGCCTGCCGGTCATTCGTGACCTGGTCGTCGACATGAGCATCTTCTACAAGCAGTACGAGAAGGTGAAGCCGTTCCTGCAGAACGAGACCCCGGCACCGGCCATCGAGCGCCTGCAGAGCCCGGAAGACCGCGAGAAGATCGATGGTCTGTACGAGTGCATTCTGTGCGCCTGCTGCTCGACGTCCTGCCCGTCCTTCTGGTGGAATCCCGACAAGTTCCTCGGCCCCGCTGCGCTGCTGCAGGCCTATCGTTTCCTGGCCGACAGTCGCGACACCAAGACCCAGGAGCGTCTGGCCGCCATGGACGATCCGTTCAGCGTGTTCCGCTGCCGTTCGATCATGAACTGCGTAGCGGTCTGTCCCAAGGGGCTGAACCCGACCAAGGCCATTGGCCATGTGCGGGCGATGCTGCTGCAGAGCGGTACCTGATCCACGTCCCGCCCGGCCAGTTGTGCCGGGCGGGTTCGTTAGCGACCTTGATAGCTTGATTCAACCAATGTCCATTCAGGGATACCCGGAACCGCATCCGGGCATTGGCGCAGTCGTAGTGAGGCCAGGTCTCGCGTCGAGGCTGGTCATCGGCTGATGCTATCTCTGCCGAAGGGGTGAACTAGATGCACGAAAGTCAGATGCAGCAACTGTGGGACAGCGCTCACCTGTCCGGCAGTAATGCTGCCTATGTGGAAGAGCTCTATGAGCTGTTTCTGCACGATGCTAACGCTGTGCCGGAAGAATGGCGCACCTACTTCCAAAAGCTGCCCGCGGTCACTGGCAATTCGCCGGACGTCGCGCATTCCGCGATCCGCGACCATTTCGTGCTGCTGGGCAAGAATCAGCGGCGAGCTCAGCCGGTCTCGGCCGGTACCGTCAGTTCCGAACACGAGAAGAAGCAGGTCGAAGTCCTGCGTCTGATCCAGGCATACCGTCTGCAGGGTCATCAGGCTGCCCAACTCGACCCCTTGGGTCTGTGGCAGCGTCAGCCGCCTGCCGATCTGCTGCTCAACCACTATGGGTTGACCGACGCCGATCTGGATACCACCTTCCGTACCGGTGAATTGTTCATCGGCAAAGAGGAAGCAACTCTCCGCGAAATCAGGGATGCGCTGCAAGAGACATATTGCCGCACGGTCGGTGCGGAGTTCATGCACATCGTCGATTCCGAGGAGCGCCGCTGGTTCCTGCAGCGCCTGGAAAGCGTCCGTGGCCGCCCGCAGTATTCGCCGGAAGTCCGTACCCATCTGCTGGAGCGCCTGACCGCCGCCGAGGGTCTGGAGAAGTACCTGGGCACGAAGTACCCGGGCACCAAGAGATTCGGCCTGGAAGGCGGCGAGAGCCTGATTCCGCTGATCGACGAGATCATCCAGCGTTCCGGCTCCTATGGGGTCAAGGAACTGGTGATCGGCATGGCCCACCGTGGCCGCCTGAACGTGCTGGTCAACACCCTGGGCAAGAACCCGCGCGACCTGTTCGACGAGTTCGAAGGCAAGAAGCTGGTCGAGCTGGGCTCCGGTGACGTCAAGTATCACCAGGGCTTCTCCTCCAACGTCATGACCCAGGGCGGCGAAGTCCACCTGGCGCTGGCGTTCAATCCCTCGCACCTGGAGATCGTCTCTCCGGTGGTGGAAGGTTCGGTACGCGCGCGCCAGGATCGCCGCGGCGATCGCTCCGGTGACAAGGTCGTGCCCGTGGCCATCCACGGCGACGCCGCCTTCGCCGGCCAGGGCGTGGTCATGGAAACCTTCCAGATGTCGCAGACCCGGGCCTACAAGACCGGCGGCACCCTGCACCTGGTGATCAACAACCAGGTGGGCTTCACCACCAACCGCCAGGAGGACGCGCGCTCCACCGAGTACGCCACCGACGTCGCCAAGATGATCCAGGCGCCGATCTTCCATGTGAACGGCGACGATCCCGAGGCGGTGCTGTTCGTCACCCAGCTGGCGGTCGACTACCGCATGCAGTTCAAGCGGGACATCGTCATCGACCTGGTGTGCTACCGCCGTCGCGGCCACAACGAGGCCGACGAGCCGAGCGGCACCCAGCCGTTGATGTACCAGCAGATCGCCAAGCAGCGCACCACCCGCGATCTCTATGCGGATGCCCTGACCCAGGCCGGCGTCGTCACTGCCGAGCAGGTCCAGGCACAGTTCGAAGCCTATCGCGGCGCCCTCGACGAGGGCCGTCACGTCGTGGCCAGCCTGGTCAAGGAGCCCAATCGCGACCTGTTCGTCGACTGGAAACCCTACCTCGGCCATGCCTGGACCGCCCGGCACGACACCGGCTTCGACCTCAAGACCCTGCAGGACCTGGCCAACAAGCTGCTGCAGGTTCCGGAAGGCGTCGTGGTCCAGCGTCAGGTCGGCAAGATCCTCGAGGATCGCCAGAAGATGACCGCCGGCGGTCTGCCCCTGAACTGGGGCTTCGCCGAGACCATGGCCTACGCCACCCTGTTGCACGAAGGCCATCCGATCCGCATCACCGGTCAGGATGTCGGCCGTGGCACCTTCTCGCACCGTCACGCGGTGCTGCACAACCAGAAGGACGCCGTACCCTACGTGCCCCTGCAGCACCTGGCCGAGAATCAGCCGTCGTTCGAGATCTACGACTCCTTCCTGTCCGAGGAAGCGGTACTGGGCTTCGAATACGGCTACGCCACCACCACGCCCAATGCGCTGGTGGTCTGGGAAGCCCAGTTCGGTGACTTCGCCAACGGTGCCCAGGTCGTCATCGACCAGTTCATCACCAGCGGCGAGATCAAGTGGGGTCGTCTCTGCGGCCTGACCATGCTGTTGCCCCATGGCTACGAAGGCCAGGGCCCGGAGCACTCCTCGGCACGCCTGGAGCGTTATCTGCAACTGTGCGCCGAGCAGAACATCCAGGTCTGTGTACCCACCACGCCGGCGCAGATCTACCATCTGTTGCGTCGCCAGGTGATCCGCCCGCTGCGCAAGCCGCTGGTGGTGCTCACGCCCAAGTCGCTGCTGCGCCACAAGCTGGCCATCTCGACCCTGGAAGACCTGGCCCATGGCTCCTTCCAGACCGTGATCAACGAACTGGATCAGATCGATGCCCAGCAGGTGAAGCGCCTGGTGCTGTGCAGCGGCAAGGTCTACTACGACCTGCTGGAAAAGCGCCGCAGCGAGAATCGCCAGGACATCGCCATCGTGCGTCTGGAGCAGCTCTACCCGTTCCCGGAAGACGATCTGGCCGACGTACTGGCCGGCTATCCGAACCTCGAGCGCGTGGTCTGGTGCCAGGAAGAGCCGATGAACCAGGGCGCCTGGTACTGCAGCCAGCATCACATGCGCCGCGCCGTGTCCGGTTACAAGCAGGGCCTGGGTCTGGAATACGCCGGTCGCGATGCGTCCGCCGCGCCGGCCTGCGGCTATGCCTCCATGCACGCCGAGCAGCAGGAAAAACTGCTGCACGATGCTTTCTCCGTTTGATTCGCCACGCGACTACTAGAGATCACTAAGGAAATTCATAGAATGGCTATCGAGATCAAAGCCCCTACCTTCCCGGAATCGGTCGCTGACGGCACCGTCGCCACCTGGCACAAGAAGCCCGGCGAAGCGGTCAAGCGTGACGAACTGCTGGTCGACATCGAAACCGACAAGGTCGTGCTGGAAGTCGTGGCACCGGCCGATGGCGTCCTGGCCGAAATCCTGAAGAACGAAGGCGATACCGTGCTGAGCGAAGAAGTCATCGCTCGCGTGGAGGAGGGCGCCACTGCCGCCGCCGCTCCGGCTGCCCAGCCGGCTGCCGCCAGTGCTCCGGCCGCCGCACCGGCCGCCGGTGGTGAAGAGGATCCGATCCTGGCGCCCGCCGCGCGCAAGATCGCCGAAGAGAACGGCATCGACCCGGCTACCCTGGTCGGCACCGGCAAGGGTGGTCGCATCACCAAGGAAGACGCCGTCGCCGCTGTCGAAGCCAAGAAGTCCGGCGCTGCCGCTCCGGCTGCCAAGCCCGCTGCCGCCGCCGCTCCGGTGGTGACCGCCGCTGGCGACCGCACCGAGAAGCGCGTGCCCATGACCCGCCTGCGCGCCAAGGTCGCCGAGCGCCTGGTTGAAGCCCAGTCCAGCATGGCCATGCTGACGACCTTCAACGAGGTCAACATGAAGCCGATCATGGACCTGCGCTCCAAGTACAAGGACATGTTCGAGAAGAAGCACAACGGCGTGCGCCTGGGCTTCATGTCCTTCTTCGTCAAGGCCGCCACCGAGGCGCTCAAGCGTCAGCCGGGCGTCAATGCCTCCATCGACGGCAACGACATCGTCTACCACGGCTACCAGGACATCGGCGTGGCCGTGTCCAGCGACCGTGGCCTGGTGGTGCCGGTGCTGCGTAACGCCGAGTTCATGAGCCTGGCGGAAGTGGAAGGCACCATCGCCGACTTCGGCAAGAAGGCTAAGGCCGGCAAGCTGACCATGGAAGACATGCAGGGTGGTACCTTCACCATCTCCAACGGTGGTGTCTTCGGTTCGCTGCTGTCCACTCCCATCGTCAACCCGCCGCAGACCGCGATCCTGGGCATGCACAAGATCCAGGAACGTCCGATGGCGGTGAACGGCCAGGTGGTGATCCTGCCGATGATGTATCTTGCGCTGTCCTACGACCATCGCCTGATCGATGGCAAGGAAGCCGTGACCTTCCTGGTCACCATGAAGGACCTGCTGGAAGACCCGGCTCGTCTGCTGCTGGACATCTGATCCGGCTCTCGCGGTGCGGGGCAGGGGCCACGCACCGCTTCAAGTTTTCCTGCCTGAAGCTGCTCCAAGGGGATTAGTGTATGAGCGACAAATTCGACGTAGTGGTGATCGGCGCCGGCCCTGGTGGCTACGTGGCCGCCATCCGCGCCGCGCAGCTTGGCCTGAAGACGGCCTGTGTCGAGCGCTACAAGGGCAAGGAAGGCAAGGTCGCCCTGGGCGGCACCTGCCTGAACGTGGGCTGCATTCCCTCCAAGGCGCTGCTGGACAGCTCCTACAAGTACCACGAAGCCCACGAGGGCTTTAAGGTTCACGGCATCGACGCGCCGAACGTCACCATCGACGTGCCCACCATGATCGGCCGCAAGGACCAGATCGTGAAGAACCTCACCGGCGGCGTGGCCACCCTGTTCAAGGCCAACGGCGTGACCCTGCTGGAAGGCAACGGCAAGCTGCTGTCCGGTAAGAAGGTTGAAGTCACCGGTCTGGACGGCAACGTCCAGGTCGTCGAGGCCGAAAACGTCATCCTGGCGTCCGGCTCGCGTCCCATCGACATCCCGCCGGCTCCGGTGGACCAGAAGGTCATCGTCGATTCCACCGGCGCCCTGGAATTCCAGAGCGTGCCCAAGCGTCTGGGCGTGATCGGTGCCGGCGTCATCGGCCTGGAGCTGGGTTCGGTCTGGGCCCGCCTGGGTGCCGAAGTCACCGTGCTGGAGGCCCTGGACAAGTTCCTGGTCGCCGCCGATGAGCAGGTGTCCAAGGAAGCCTACAAGATCCTCTCCAAGCAGGGTCTGAACATCCGCATGGGTGCTCGTGTGACCGGCTCGCAGGTCAATGGCGAAGAAGTCACCGTCAACTACACCGAAGCCGGTGAAGAAAAGCAGATCACCTTCGATCGCCTGATCGTTGCCGTGGGCCGTCGTCCGGTGACCACCGACCTGCTGGCGTCCGACAGCGGCGTGGAAAGCGACGAGCGTGGCTACATCTACGTCGACGACCACTGCGCCACCAGTGTGCCGGGCGTGTTCGCCATCGGCGACTGCGTGCGCGGTCTGATGCTGGCCCACAAGGCCTCGGAAGAGGGCGTGATGGTCGCCGAGCGCATCGCTGGTCACAAGGCCCAGATGAACTATGATCTGGTCCCCTCGGTGATCTACACCCACCCGGAAATCGCGTGGGTCGGCAAGACCGAGCAGGCCCTGAAGGCCGAAGGCGTCGAAGTCAATGTCGGCACCTTCCCCTTCGCGGTCAGCGGTCGTGCCCTGGCGGCCAATGACACCGCCGGTTTCGTCAAGGTCGTGGCCGATGCCAAGACCGATCGCGTCCTGGGCGTCCATGTGGTCGGCCCGAGCGCGGCGGAGCTGGTGCAGCAAGGCGCCATCGCCATGGAATTCGGCACCAGCGCCGAAGACCTGGGCATGATGGTGTTCTCGCACCCGACGCTGTCCGAGGCGCTGCACGAAGCGGCCCTGGCGGTGAACGGTCATGCGATCCACGCAGTGAATCGCAAGAAGCGGTAAGAGATTTACGGAACCACGGGGTCGCCGACCGCCGTGGAGCCTCAGGGCTCCACCGCAGGAAGGCGCCTCGGACTCTTGTGAGTGGGGTGTGAGACACCCCACTAGGGCAGGGGTCACAGGTGGCGCGGTGCCCGCGACCGTCCGGAGGACGGCTCGGAGAACGCACAGCGTCGAATGCGCAATACCCAACGAAGACGGTAGACAAGCATGAATCTCCACGAGTATCAGGGTAAGCAGCTGTTCGCTGAATACGGCCTGCCCGTTTCCAAAGGCTACGCTGTCGACACCCCCCAGGAGGCCTACGAGGCTTGCGGCCGTATCGGCGGCGACGAGTGGGTCGTCAAGGCCCAGGTACACGCCGGTGGCCGTGGTAAGGCTGGTGGTGTGAAGCTGGTCAAGAGCAAGGAAGAAGCCAAGGAATTCGCCGCCAAGTGGCTGGGCCAGCGTCTGGTGACCTACCAGACCGACGCCAATGGTCAGCCGGTCACCAAGATCCTGGTTGAATCCTGCACCGACATCGATCAGGAGCTCTATCTGGGCGCCGTGGTCGATCGTTCCAGCCGCCGTATCGTGTTCATGGCGTCCACCGAAGGTGGCGTGGACATCGAGAAGGTCGCTCACGACACTCCGGAAAAGATTCTCAAGGCCACCATCGATCCGCTGGTGGGCGCTCAGCCTTACCAGGGTCGCGACCTGGCGTTCCAGCTGGGCCTGAAAGGTGACCAGATCAAGCAGTTCACCCAGATCTTCGTCGGTCTGGCCAAGCTGTTCCAGGACTACGACCTGGCGCTGCTGGAAGTGAACCCGCTGGTGATCAAGAAGGACGGCAACCTGCACTGCCTGGATGCCAAGATCAACATCGACAGCAACGCCATCTACCGTCAGCCCAAGCTGCGTGCCTTCCACGACCCGTCGCAGGACGACGCCCGTGAAGCCCATGCGCAGAAGTGGGAACTGAACTACGTGGCCCTGGAAGGCAGCATCGGCTGCATGGTCAACGGTGCCGGTCTGGCCATGGGTACCATGGACATCGTCAACCTGCACGGCGGCAAGCCGGCCAACTTCCTGGACGTGGGCGGCGGCGCGACCAAAGAGCGCGTGACCGAAGCCTTCAAGATCATCCTGTCCGACAGCAACGTGAAGGCCGTTCTGGTCAACATCTTCGGCGGCATCGTGCGCTGCGACATGATCGCCGAAGGCATCATCGGTGCCGTTAAAGAAGTTGGCGTGAAGGTGCCGGTCGTGGTTCGCCTGGAAGGCAACAACGCCGAACTCGGTGCCAAGGTCCTGGCCGAAAGCGGCCTGAACATCATCGCGGCAACCAGCCTGACCGACGCTGCCCAGCAGGTCGTCAAGGCCGCGGAGGGTAAGTAATGAGCGTCCTGATCAACAAAGACACCAAGGTCATCTGCCAGGGCTTCACCGGTAGCCAGGGTACCTTCCACTCCGAACAGGCCATCGCCTACGGCACCCAGATGGTGGGCGGCGTGACCCCCGGCAAGGGCGGTTCCACCCACCTCGGTCTGCCGGTGTTCAACACCGTGCGCGAGGCGGTGGAAGCCACTGGCGCCGATGCTTCGGTGATCTACGTGCCGGCTCCCTTCTGCAAGGACTCCATCCTGGAAGCGGCCTTCGGCGGCATCAAGCTGATCGTCTGCATCACCGAGGGTATCCCCACCCTCGACATGCTGGATGCCAAGGTGAAGTGCGACGAACTGGGCGTGCGCCTGATCGGTCCGAACTGCCCCGGCGTCATCACCCCCGGCGAGTGCAAGATCGGCATCATGCCCGGTCACATTCACCTGCCGGGCAAGGTCGGTATCGTGTCGCGTTCCGGCACCCTGACCTATGAAGCCGTGAAGCAGACCACCGACGCCGGCTTCGGCCAGTCCACCTGCGTGGGCATCGGCGGCGATCCCATCCCGGGTTCGAACTTCATCGATATCCTGAAGCTGTTCCAGGAAGATCCGCAGACCGAAGCCATCGTGATGATCGGCGAGATCGGCGGCAGCGCTGAAGAAGAAGCCGCGGCCTACATCAAGGCCAACGTGACCAAGCCGGTGGTGTCCTACATCGCCGGCGTCACCGCTCCGCCCGGCAAGCGCATGGGCCACGCTGGCGCCATCATTTCCGGTGGCAAGGGCACGGCGGACGAGAAGTTCGCCGCCCTGCAGGACGCCGGTGTGAAGACCGTGCGGTCCCTGGCCGACATCGGCAAGGCCTTGGCCGAGCTGACCGGTTGGGAAGTCAAGCAGGCCTGAGCCTGACTGACTGTAGAAAAGGCCGCCTCCGGGCGGCCTTTTTCATGGGCGCGCTCATGACGCCTCATCAGCTGCCGGCTGCCTTTTCGCCAGTAATTCGTTAGGATGGCAACCTTCCGCTCCAACGGCCACGCCGTGGCCCCGCCAAGACCTGCTCCCATGAGGGCGGGCTGCCTCGTTTTCCTCATTGCTGGTACTGCCTTCCATGAAAGCTTTGCAAAGCCGGGATGTCCTGGCCCTTGGATTCATGACGTTCGCGTTGTTCGTCGGCGCGGGCAACATCATCTTTCCCCCGATCGTCGGTCTGCAGGCGGGCGAGCACGTCTGGAGCGCCGCCCTGGGCTTCCTGCTGACCGCCGTCGGCCTGCCGGTGCTGACGCTGATCGCCCTGGCGCGGGTCGGCGGTGGCATGGATGCCCTGAGCAAGCCGCTCGGCCAGACGGCCGCCCGCACCCTGGCCATCGTCTGCTACCTGTCGGTGGGGCCGCTGTTCGCTACGCCGCGCACCGCCACGGTGTCCTTCGAGGTCGGCGTCGCGCCGCTGCTGGGCAACGGACCCATACCGCTGTTCCTCTACAGCCTGGCCTACTTCCTGGTGGTGCTGGTGGTCTCGCTCTATCCGGGACGCCTGCTCGACACCGTGGGACGCTTTCTTGGTCCGCTGAAGATCCTGGCGCTGGCAGTGCTGGGTGGTGCGGCGCTGTTCTGGCCAGCCGGCGGTCCTGCCACGGCAGCGCCGGACTATGCTTCGCGGGCGCTGTCCCAGGGCTTCGTCAACGGCTACCTGACCATGGATACCCTGGGCGCCCTGGTGTTCGGTATCGTCATCGTCAACGCCATTCGCGCCCGGGGCGTGACGGCGCCGCAATTGCTGACGCGCTATACCATCATCGCCGGCCTGATCGCCGGGGCAGGGCTGGTGCTGGTCTACCTGAGCCTGTTCCAGCTCGGCGCCGGCAGCGGGTCACTGGTGCCCCACGCCAGCAATGGCGCCGAGGTCCTGCATGCCTATGTGCAGCACACCTTCGGCAGTGTCGGCAGCGACTTTCTCGCGGTGCTGATTACCCTGGCCTGTCTGGTCACGGCGGTGGGGCTGACCTGCGCGTGCGCGGAATTCTTCAGTGAATTCCTGCCCTTCAGCTATCGCAGCCTGGTGGTTCTGCTGGCGGCCTTCTCGCTGCTGGTGTCCAACCTGGGGCTGACCCAGCTGATCCAGATTTCGGTGCCCATCCTGACCGCCATCTATCCGCCCTGCATCGCGCTGGTGGTGCTGAGCTTCTTCACCGCCCGCTGGGCGGCGCCCGGGCGCATTCTCGGTCCGGTGCTGCTGGTCGCCCTGGCCTTCGGCATCCTCGACGGCCTGCAGGCTGCGCACCTGAGCGTGCCCTATTTGAGCGAGGCCGTGCAGTGGTTGCCGCTGGCCGACTCGGGTCTGGGCTGGCTGTTGCCGGCCGTGGTGGTGGGCCTGGTCGCGCTGGTGCTGGAAAGCCTGAGGCGTGGCGGGCATGCCCAAGCGGACGAGGCCGAGCCGGATCCTTCGCGCTCCTGAATCAGCGCCCACAAAAAAGCCCGCAGCAGCGGGCTTTTTTCTTATCCGATCAGCTTACGGCTTGGGCTGGGTAGCCGGCGCGTTGCCGTTGGCGGTGCCGGTAGCCGGGCTGACCGAGGTGGCTTCGCCTTTGGATTGCTCCTTGGCGGCCTCGTTGGCAGCTTCGTTACGCTGCTCGGCAGCCTTGTTGCTCTGCTCGGCGGCTTTGTTCAGGTTTTCCTGAGCTTTCTGTTCGGTCTTGGCAGCATCCTGAGCCTTGTTTTCGGAAGGCTTGTCACAGGCAGCGAGGCCGAAGGCGGCAGTGAAGAGCAGGGCGATGGCGAAGGGCTTTTTCATGTGTTTTCTCCTTATGAACTACACGACAGCCGTTCGAGCGCACCGTTAAAAGTTAAGTTCCGCGTCTAGCTCAGGCATCGCGCAAATTCCTACCTGCATCGCGAACCGAGCGCGCCAAGGTTGAAATGTCTCCGGGCGCCCCCATCTCGGCGACATCGCCAGGCATCTGGTGCGTTCCTATCGATAGCGGAGTTCGTAGCATGAGTGTGGAGACTCAAAAGGAAACCCTAGGCTTCCAGACCGAAGTGAAGCAGCTGCTTCACCTGATGATTCACTCGCTGTATTCCAACAAGGAAATCTTCCTGCGCGAATTGATTTCCAACGCCTCCGACGCGGCCGACAAGCTCAGATTCGAGGCCTTGTCCAAGCCCGAACTGCTCGAAGGCGGGGATACGCTGAAGATTCGCCTGAGCTTCGACAAGGAGGCGGGCACGGTCACCCTCGAAGACAACGGTATCGGCATGAGCCGCGAAGAGGTGATCGCCCACCTCGGCACCATCGCCAAGTCCGGCACCGCCGACTTCCTGAAGAACCTCAGCGGTGACCAGAAGAAGGATTCCAACCTCATCGGTCAATTCGGCGTGGGCTTCTATTCGGCCTTCATCGTCGCCGACCAGGTGGATGTCTATACCCGCCGTGCCGGCCAGCCCGCCGCCGAGGGCGTGCACTGGTCGTCCAAGGGGGAAGGGGAGTTCGAGGTCGCGAACTTCGACAAGCCCGAGCGCGGTACCCGTATCGTGCTGCACCTCAAGCCCGAGGAAACCGAATTCGCCGATGGCTGGCGCCTGCGCAACGTGGTCAAGAAATACTCCGACCACATCGGCCTGCCCATCGAGCTGCCCAAGGAGCAGCAGGGTGGCGAAGACGAGCAGCCGACCGCCGCCGAGTGGGAAACCGTCAACCGTGCCAGCGCGCTCTGGACCCGTCCGCGTACCGAACTCAAGGACGAGGACTACCAGGAGTTCTACAAGCACGTCGGCCATGACTTCGAGAATCCCCTGACCTGGAGCCACAACAAGGTCGAGGGCAAGCTCGAATACACCTCGCTGCTATACGTGCCGGCCCGTGCGCCCTTCGATCTCTACCAGCGTGAAGCGCCCAAGGGTCTCAAGCTCTATGTGCAGCGCGTCTTCATCATGGACCAGGCCGACCAGTTCCTGCCGCTGTACCTGAGATTCATCAAGGGTGTGGTGGATTCCAACGACCTGTCGCTGAACGTCTCCCGCGAGATCCTGCAGAAGGATCCGGTGATCGACTCCATGAAGTCGGCGCTGACCAAGCGTGTGCTGGACATGCTGGAGAAGCTGGCCAAGAGCGAACCGGAAAAGTACCAGTCGTTCTGGGGGCACTTCGGTCAGGTGCTCAAGGAAGGTCCGGCGGAAGACTTCGCCAACCGCGAGAAGATCGCCGGTCTGCTGCGCTTCGCCTCGACCCACAACGGCGATGACGCTCAGAATGTGTCCCTGGCCGACTACATCGGCCGCATGAAGGAAGGTCAAGACAAGATCTACTACCTGACTGGCGAGAGCCACGCCCAGATCAAGAACAGCCCGCACCTGGAAGTCTTCCGTAAGAAGGGTGTCGAGGTGCTGCTGCTGACCGATCGCATTGACGAGTGGCTGATGAGCTACCTCACCGAATTCGACGGCAAGCACTTCGTCGACGTCGCTCGTGGCGATCTCGACCTCGGCAAGCTGGACAGCGAAGAAGACAAGCAGGCTCAGGAAGAGGTCGCCAAGACCAAGGAAGGCCTGGTCGAGCGCCTCAAGCAGGCCCTGGACGCCCAGGTCAGCGAAGTCCGCGTTTCCCATCGTCTGACCGATTCGCCGGCGATCCTGGCCATCGGTGAGCAGGACCTGGGTCTGCAGATGCGCCGGATCCTGGAAGCCAGCGGCCAGAAGGCGCCGGATTCCAAGCCGATCTTCGAGATCAATCCGCAGCACCCGCTGATCGAGAAACTCGATGGCGAGCCCGATGAGGACCGCTTCGCCGACCTATCGCACATCCTGTTCGATCAGGCTGCACTGGCCGCGGGCGATAGCCTCAAGGATCCCGCCGCCTATGTCCGCCGGTTAAACAAACTGCTGGTGGAATTGTCCGCTTAAAGATAGAGAAGCCCGCCTCGGCGGGCTTCTTTCTATCCACCCTTTGGAGGACCCCATGGTCGATGTCACTGTAAAACCCGTTGCCTACGAAATCGATGGTGAACCGTTCGAGAGCCAGCTGGTGTACGCCACCAGCGGTAATCCGACCCGTCCGGGCGTATTGTTTGCACCCAACTGGATGGGGGTGTCCCATGGCGCCGTCGAGCAGGCCCAGGCGCTGGCCGAGGCCGACGGCCTGGCTTACCTGGTAGTGGATTTCTACGGTCGCAATGTGCGTCCGCAGAACGCCGACGAGGCCCTGGCGGCCATGACGCCGATCCGCGGCGATCGCGCCCTGCTGCGCCAGCGCATGCAGGCAGCCTATGCGGCCCTGGTCGCCCAGGCCGAGACGGCGGCGGTGGACGTCCACCAGATCGCCGCCATCGGCTTCTGTTTTGGCGGCTGCGTGGCTCTGGAACTGGCGCGCGACGGGGCCCCGCTGAGCGCCGTGGTGACCTTCCACGCCAATCTGGATACGCCCAGCCCGGCCGATGCGGCGCGTATCACCGGTCCGGTGCTGGTGCTGCACGGTGCCGCCGATCCAATGGTGCCGGACGAGCAGCTCGCTGGCTTCCGCAAGGAAATGGATGCCGCCCAGGTGGATTGGCAGTTGCTGAGCTATGGCGGCGCGGTGCATTCCTTCACCGATCCCGAAGCCAACAATCCGGGCAAGCAGCAGTACCACCCGGTTGTGGCCAAGCGCGCCTTCCTGGCGATGCACAACCTGTTCGACGAAGTCTTTGCCCAGGGCTGAGTGCTTTCCCTGCCTGCCGGTACCCGGAACGGATCTGGCAGGCTCAGCCGCTGATCACTTCGTCGGTGAAGGCCAGCGGTCCACGGCAGCGTCGGCAGAGATAGCGCCGTCCCTTGCGTACCAGGGCGTGCCGCTGGGCGGTGAACTCGAAGCGACCATCCGGGCAATTGCAGCGATACAGATAGAGCGTTCGGGCGCGCTGTGGCAGCTCATAGGTATGGCAGCGATCCGGCGGCAGCCCATAGACGCCCCGCATGATCAGCTGCCACTCCTCGCCATGGGGCCTGATATGGCCACCGAACAGCTGATGCGCCACCAGATGCGCCACCTCGTGAGCGACGGTCTGTTCGAGAAAGTGGACGGTATTTTCCTGATAGAGCTGCTTATTGAATCTCAGCCGATTCTCGGTGAGATGGGCAACGCCTGCGCGCTGGCCACGCAAGGCCAGGCTGACGTCGGGACGGGGAAAGCGGCGTTTGAAGAAGGCCTCGGCCTGGCGATAGCAGTCTTCGACCCGGTCTTTGAGTGGTTCAGACATGGGCAACCTCTGGGGAACCGGGCAATTATGCCGAAGCTCGTGCCTGCGCCCTAGCGTCCGCGGTCGGCTGGTGACCGTAGTGCCGCCGCAGCGTATCCATGGCCGCGTTGATGGCTTGTAGCCGGCCGGTGCTGCCGCCGTGATCGGGATGATGACGGCTGGCGAGCTGGCGATAGCGGCGACGGATCTGGCCGTAGTCGGCCGAGCGATCCAGGCCTAGCAGACGCAGGGCTTCCAGCAGTTCCGACTCGCCATTGACCAGCGCCCAGAAGTGATTGAGCAGATCGGCCACGTCTTCCGGGGTGGTGGTTTCGAGCTGGGTGAGATCCAGGTAGTAGGCGCGCAACGGATCGGCTACCACCAGCCCGGCACGGGCGCGCAGGTAGGGCCGCAGTTCGATGCGCAGGGCGCTGATGAAGAGTTCGGCGCGCTGTTCGGCGCGCAGTTGGTCACGCAGGCGGTAGAGCGCGTTGAAGACGCGAAAGTGCAGGCGGAAGAGTTCGTAGTTGTCGGTCACCGGGCGCGGGGGCACCAGGGGCGACCCCGCCCGACGCAAGGCCTGCAGCAACTCGTATTCCGACAGGCCGGACTTGGCCCGGAGCAGTTCCTGATGGAGCGCCGTCATGAGCGCCTGGGTCTCGCTCATGGCTGCCGGTCGCTGCGGACTGACGTTCGGGGTAGGGCGGCGGACGCTTTGCGCGTAAAATGCCGGCCTTTCGTTTTTTCCTTTCGCGGATTCATCCATGGGCACCCTTTCGGTCAACCAGAACAAGCTGCAGAAACGCCTGCGCCGTCTTACCGGCGAAGCCATCGCCGACTACAACATGATCGAGGACGGCGACAAGGTCATGGTCTGCCTGTCCGGCGGCAAGGACAGCTACACCCTGCTCGATATGCTGCTCTATCTGCAGAAGGTCGCGCCGATTCGCTTCGAGATCGTGGCGGTCAACCTCGACCAGAAGCAGCCGGGCTTTCCTGAGCACGTTTTACCTCAGTACCTGAAGGAACTGGGAGTCGAGTACCACATTCTGGAACGTGATACCTATTCCGTGGTGAAGGAAAAGATCCCCGAGGGCAAGACCACCTGCTCGCTGTGCTCGCGCCTGCGGCGGGGCATCCTCTATACCTTCGCCGACGAGATCGGTGCGACCAAGATGGCGCTGGGCCATCATCGCGACGACATGGTAGAAACCTTCTTCCTCAATTTGTTCCACGGCGGCACGCTCAAGGCCATGCCCCCCAAGCTGCGGGCCGATGACGGCCGCAACGTGGTGATCCGCCCGCTGGCCTATTGCAACGAAAAGGACATCGAAGCCTACGCGGTCCTGCGCGAATTCCCCATCATTCCCTGCAACCTCTGTGGCTCCCAGGAAAACCTGCAGCGCAAGGTGGTCAAGGAGATGCTGCTGGAGTGGGAGCGCAAGACGCCGGGGCGGACCGAGATCATGTTCCGTGCCCTGCAGAACGTGGTGCCGTCGCAATTGGCGGATCGCGAGCTGTTCGACTTCGCCAGTCTCAAGATCGATGACAGCGCGACGCCGCGCTTCGTCCAGGTGATGAATCTCTGATGCGGGATTACGCCTGGCTGCTCGAATACGCTCTCAACCGCTGCGGCTCCCGCGCGGCCCTGGAGGCGCGGCTGCCGCAACCGGTGGACGCCGCGACCCTGAGGTCCGTGGGCGATGACCGCTATCTGTCGCTGCTGACTCGCCGCATCTTTCGCGCCGGGCTCAAGCACAGCCTGGTGGATGCCAAGTGGCCGGCCTTCGAGGAGGTCTTCTTCGGCTTCGATCCGGAGAAGGTGGTGCTCATGGGCGGCGAACGCCTGGAGCGGTTGATGCAGGATGCGCGGCTGATCCGCCACCTGGGCAAGCTGCGTAGCGTGCCCATCAACGCCCAGATGGTGCTCGATTTCCAGCGCAGCCACGGCAGCTTCGGCCAGTTGCTGGCCGATTGGCCGGGGCAGGACATTGTCGGCCTGTGGGAGCTGCTGACCAAGCGTGGCAATCAGTTGGGTGGCCTGTCGGCGCAGCGCTTCCTGCGCATGGCCGGCAAGGACACCTTCCTGGCGACCGACGACGTGGTAACGGCCCTCAAGGCGCAGAACATCCTCGACAAGGCGCCCACCGCCAAGCGCGATCGGCAGAAGATGCAAGAGGCCTTCAACCTCTGGCAGGAACAGAGCGGGCGTCCGCTCTGCCAGCTGTCGGTGATGCTGGCTCTGACGGTGAATCATTGACTGACGCCCTGGCACGCGCCCGGGGTCTGCTCGCGCGGGCCGGGCGGGTGCTGTTCATCACCGGGGCAGGGCTGTCCGCCGACTCGGGCTTGCCGACCTATCGTGGCCTGGGTGGGCTGTACAACGGCCTTACCGAAGAGGGCGTTCCCATCGAGGCGGCGCTGTCGGGCAGCATGTTGCGGCAGCGTCCCGACGTCTGCTGGCGCTACCTGGCTCAACTCGGAAAGGCCTGCGCCGCGGCGGTGCCCAATGCGGCGCACCGGGCGATTGCCGCTTTCGGCGTGCGTCACCCTGGCAGCTGGGTGCTGACCCAGAACATCGACGGCTTTCATCGACAGTCGGGATTTCCAGCGGAGCGTTTGATCGAGATCCATGGGCAACTCGAACCGCTGGCCTGCATGAGGTGTGGCCAGGCAGTAGCGGATGCCCAGGCCTGTCTGGCAGGTCCGTTGCCACCGCGCTGTCACTCTTGCGGCGGGATCCTGCGGCCACCCGTGGTCCTGTTCGAGGAAGCCCTGCCGATCACCGAACTGCAGCGTCTGCAGGATGCAGCGGAGGAGGGCTTTGATCTGGTGATCGCCGTCGGCACCACGGCGGCCTTCGGCTATATCCAGGCGCCGATCGGGCAGACCCTGGCGCAGGGTGGTGACCTCATCGAGATCAATCCGGACCGTTCGTCGCTGAGTGGCTTGGCGACCGTTCAACTCAAAAAAAGGGCCGTAGACGTCCTTCCTCGGCTTTTAAGTCACATCGAGGGCTAAAAAAACTTGCCATCTGTGATCCAGGTCGGCAAGGTGTCGAAACTTTGAAAAAACGACACGGTCGTGCCCATGCCAAGGAACCGCCTCGCACCCCTCGTGCCCCTGTCTTTTGTCTGTCTGCTCGCCGCCTGTGCGAGTGCGCCGCAAAGTCCCGACACCACCATTACCCAGGATTCGCCCGCTACCTCCCGGACGTTCCAGACCGCTTCGCTGCATGGCCTGGGTGGCGCTGGCAACGGCTCCGCGCCTGTGGAGGCTGAGGGTGCTCAGCAACGTCCGGTCTTCCCTCATACCCAGTCGCCGCATCAGCTCGACTGGGAGCGCGAGGTCGGCCCGCGCCAGGCGCTGCCGAATCTGGCGGACCAGATCCTCGACCGTGCGACCCAGCTAGTGGGCACGCCTTATCGCCGTGGCGGCAGTAGCCTGGCCGGTTTCGATTGCAGCGGTTTCGTCAATTACGTGTTCCGCGAGCGGGCCGGCATGACCCTGCCGCGCTCCACCCGCGAGATCATCGATCTCGAAGTACCGGTAGTCAGCAAGAACGACCTGGAACCTGGCGACCTGTTGCTGTTCAATAGCAACGGCCGTGGCCGGGTCAGTCACACCGGTATCTACATGGGCGAGGGCAAGTTCATCCATTCCTCCAGTCGCCGGAGCGGCGGGGTGCGGGTGGACAGCCTGAACGACCAGTACTGGAAGGTGAGTTTCCTGGAAGGCAAGCGCGTATTGCGCTGAAGCGTATCGCCGCGATCTTCGCCGGTGCGCTTCGAGGACCCGTCGAGGCTGCGTGGCAGGCCGACGGTGATCGATGGATAACTAAGGATGTCTCCAATGCCGCATGCGGCTCGCCTCGGATTGTATTGCGCCTTTGTACTGCTGGCCGCCTGTGCCGGCAGGCCGCCCCAGGCCCCCGCACCGGTCGCCCCGGTCGTTTCCCGTCCCCTGCTGGAAAGCCAAGCCCAAGCCGCCAATGATGTGCTGTTTCGCGCCATCGGGTTGGTCGGTACCCCCTATCGCTATGGCGGCAACACCCCGGCCGGCGGTTTCGACTGCAGCGGCCTGATCGGCTACGTCTATCGCGATGCGGCTGGGGTGGCCCTGCCGCGTTCGACCCGCGAGATGATCACCCTGGGCTCGCCCAATGTGGCGCGCAATGCCCTGCAGCCCGGTGATCTGATCTTCTTCGCCACTGCCGGTGGCCGTCAGGTCAGCCATGCCGGCATCTATGTAGGGGAGGGGCGCTTCGTCCATGCGCCGCGCACCGGTGGCACGGTACGCCTGGACAGCCTGGCCAAGCCCTACTGGCAGAACAGCTACCTGCAGGCCAAGCGGGTGCTGGTCACGCCGAGTCTCGCCGGCGGCTATTGAACCCCGTTCCGCCCGGGCCGCTCGAATGGGCATCCAGCCCGTGCGGAGCCCATCATGCCTCAGGCGATACGTCTGCCGCCCCAGCCGGCTCGTTGCGAGCTGTGCGGTCGGGCGGCGCCGCTCACCCGCCATCACTTGATCCCTCGCTCGCTGCACGACAAGGCCTACGTGCGCAAGAGATTCGACCGCGTCAGCCGGATCACCGCCACCCTCTGGGTCTGCCGCCCCTGCCACAACCATATCCACCAGACCTTCGACGAAAAGACCCTGGCGCTGGAATACAACAGCCGCGAATTGCTGCTCAGCGACGCGCGCATCCGACAGTTCGTCGACTGGCTGGCGGCCAAGCCCGATGGCTTCGTGCCCAAGCGATAAGTAATACCACCCCTGTATGTGCTCAAATAGGTGCGTCTATCCTTTCTGTCCTGAGTACAGGTAATCAGGACTGGGCAGCGTCAATCTCCCGATAGCGCCGTATAAGAACGCAGCCGGACCGGCACGGTAATGTAAAGGCCGCCGCTGACGCGCTGGCCGAAACTGTCGTCTGCATCTCACCTCCAGGGGTGAACGCCACCGCGGCTGGCCGCTGCGATTAGGATGACGGCGAAGCCGCGGCGACATCCGCCAGTCCGGTTCGAGCTCACGAGGAGGGCCGATGAGATCCTTTGCCCTGCCCCTGCTGGCGGGGATGCTGCTCCTGTCTAGCGTCGCATCGGCCGGCGCCGATGAGGCGACCCAGGCGCGGGGCGAGTATCTGACGCGCCTGGGCAACTGCCAGGGTTGCCATACCCGCCCGGATGGCGCGCCCTTCGCTGGCGGGGTCGCCTTCGACACGCCGTTCGGTCGTCTCTATTCGAGCAACATCACCCCGGATCGCCAGCAGGGGCTGGGTGACTGGACGGTGGACGAGTTTCGCCGCGCCTTGCATGACGGGCTGGGGCGGGAAGGCGAGCAGCTCTATCCCGCCTTTCCCTATACCGCCTTTACCCGGTTGAGCGACGAGGACGTCGCCGCCATCTTCGCCTTCCTGCAGATCCAGCGCCCGGTGCCCTATGCGCCGCCGGCCAATGCGCTGCGCTTTCCCTTCGACCAGCGCGCGCTGATCCGTGGCTGGAAGTGGCTCAACTTCACGCCAGGTCCGTTACCGGCGACGGCCGATGCGCAGGTGGCGCGAGGCGCCTACCTGGCGGAGGCGCTGGGGCACTGCCAGGAATGCCATACCCCGCGGACCTGGAGTCAGGGGCTCGACAGCGGCCGGGCCTATGCCGGCGCGACCCAGCAGGGCTGGACCGCCTGGAATCTCACCGCGGATCCGCGTGGCCTCGGCGGCTGGAGCGATGCCAAGCTGGCCAGCTATCTGCGCGAAGGCCATCAACGCGGCGAAGCCGTGGCGGCCGGGCCCATGGCGGAGGTGGTAAGTGGTGGCACCCGCCATCTGGACGACGCCGATCTCGGTGCCCTGATCGCCTATCTGCGAACCCTGCCGGCGCAGCCCGGAGCGGTCCCGGCGCGCGCCGAGGTGCAGCCGCCCGGAGAGGCCGGACCTCTCACGGCCGCGGAGGCGGAAAGCGCGGCTTTGCTGCAATCCGCTTGCGCCAGCTGTCACGCACCGGATGACCAGGGACCGGCGGGTCCCTATCCGCGGTCCTTCAGCAACTACTCGGCGGTGCGCGATCCCACAGGGACCAACCTGGTGCGCGTCCTGCTCGACGGTCTCGACCGCCAGGGGCGTAGCGAGCACGCCTTCATGCCAGCCTATCGGGAATTGCTCAGCGATCAGCAGCTCGCCGATCTGGCCACCTACATCGGCCGCCGCTTTGGCGGTCATGCCGCCGACATCCGCCCCGAGGATGTGGCGGCGGCGCGTAACGCGGAGAAATAGCGGTGGCGGTCATTGAATTGAAGGTCAACGGCGAGCCGCGACAGCTCGACGTCGACCCGCGCATGCCCCTGCTGGAGGCCTTGCGCGATGAACTGGGCATCAAGGGACCGAAATTCGGTTGCGGCCTGGGTGAGTGCGGCGCCTGCACGGTGCTGGCGGATGGCAAGCCGGTGCGCGCCTGCCTGTTGCCGGCAGCCTCCTTCGTCGGTCGCGAGGTGCTGACCCTGGAAGGTCTGGGCACGCCCGAGGCCCCTCATGTGCTGCAGCAGGCCTTCATCGAGGAACAGGCGGCGCAGTGCGGCTATTGCATCCCTGGCATGGTGATGACCGCCCAGGCACTGCTCGCACGGGTGGCGGATCCCAGCGATGCGCAGATCCGTCAGGCATTGGCCGCCAACTTCTGCGGCTGTGGTACCCATTATCGGATCCTGCGCGCGATCAAGCGCGCGGCGGTGCTGCTGCGCGACGGGAAGGCCTCGGCATGACGCTGTCACGCCGCACCTTTCTTGGCGGTAGCGCCGTACTGCTGCTGGGTTTCAGCCTGCAGCGACCGGTCGCCGCCCAGGTGCTGCCTGCACCGGCTGACCCGGTGGACCTGGCCAAGACCCTCGATCAGCGCCAGCTGGACGCCTGGCTGGCTGTGGATGCCCAGGGCCAGGTCACCGTCTACAGCGGCAAGGTGGAGCTGGGCACCGGGGTCAGCACGGCGCTGCGGCAGATCGTGGCCGAGGAGCTGTGCGTGTCTTTCGCCGCCACCCGGTTGATCCAGGGCGATACCCGGCTGACGCCGGACCAGGGCATCACCGCTGGCAGCAAGAGCTTGCAGGTAGGCGGTGCCCAGTTGCGCAAGGCCGCCGCCAGCGCGCGGCAATTCCTGTTTCTGGAGGGATCGCGGCGCCTGGAGCTGGATCTGGCCGTGGTGGACACGGTGGACGGCCGCGTGGTCTATCGCGGCGATCCCACCGGACGCTATGTCAGCTATGGCGAACTGGTGGGCGGACGGCCCCTAGGGCGGCTGGTCAACCAGGCCGTGCGCACCCGGGCCGTCAAGGATTACCGTCTGGTCGGCACCTCGGTGCCACGCGAGGACATTCCCGCCAAGCTGTTCGGCCATTTCGACTATGTCCACGACCTGCGCCTACCCGGCATGCTGCACGGTTGCGTTGTGCGACCGCCCTGCACCGGCTCGGCGCGACTGGCGGGGGTGAGCATCCGCGGTATCGATGCCAGTGCGCTGCCGTCCGGCGCACGACTGGTCTACGAGGGCGCCTTCGTCGCGGTGGTGGCGGAGCAGGCGTGGCTGGCGCGACAGGGCGCGGCGGCGCTACGGGTGGACTGGAGCCTGGTACCGGACCTGCCGCTGCCGGGCGAGCTCTATGCCCGACTGGAAGCCAAGGCCGGACCGGCCGACATCCAGCAGGAGACCGGCGATGTCGCGGGCGAACTGGCGAGCGCTGCGCAGCGCCTGGAGGCCGAGTATCGCTGGCCCTATCAGAATCACGATTCCATCGGTCCCTCCTGCGCAGTCGCGGACGTGGGGGCCGAGAGCGCTACCGTCTGGAGCGGTACCCAGGGCGTCTATCAGCTCAGGGCGGCACTGGCGGACCTGCTGGGGCTGCCGGAAGACGGTATCCATGTCATCTATCAGCAGGCGTCCGGTTGCTATGGCCACAACGGCGCCGATGATGCGGCGGCCGATGCGGCACTGCTCTCCAAGTTGTGCGGCCGTCCGGTGCGGGTGCAATGGAGTCGCGCTGACGAGCACGGCTGGAATCCCAAGGGGCCAGCCATGTTGATGCGCCTGGCCGGTGGTCTGAGCACCGCGGGCGACCTGCTCGCCTGGCGCTTCGCCAACTGGACACCTACCCACCTGACCCGCCCCAATGACCAGACTGGCAGGGCGGCGCTGCTCGCCGGACAGCTGGCCTACAACCTGCCGCTCAAGGGCGGGCGGGGCGGTGGCGATCGCAACGCCCCGCTGGATTACGACGTGATCAATGTCCAGGTATCCACGCACTGGCTGGAAGCCAGCGATTCGCCGCTGCGACCGTCGGCCTTGCGTGCCCTCGGGGCGGTCGGCAATACCTTCGCCAATGAATCCTTCATGGATGAGTTGGCCCTGGGGGCCGGGGTCGATCCGCTGGAATTCCGCCTGCGCTATCTGCAGGACCCGCGGGCGCGGGCGGTGCTACAGGCCGCTAGCGCCAAGGCCGGGTGGCAACCGCCGGCCCTGCAGGAAAAGGCCTGGGACGGTGCCCCCGTGAAAGGTCAGGGTCTGGCCTTCCTGCGCTACGAAAACGAGAACGCCTATGTGGCTGCGGTGGTGGAGGTGGCGGTGAGCGAGGCCACGGGTATCCGGGTCACGCGGGTGGTGGTGGCCCACGACTGCGGTCTGATCGTCAATCCGGACGGCTTGCGCAATCAGCTGGAGGGCTGCGTGGTGCAGGGCATCGCCCGGACCCTCAAGCAGGCGGTGCGCTTCGATCACCAGGGGGTGACGAGTCTGGAGTGGGGCGCCTATCCGCCGCTGACCTTCAATGAATTGCCCGAGCTGGAACTGGAGCTGATCGATCGGCCAGAGGAGCCGGCGGTGGGTGCCGGGGAGGCCACCACTGCCGCCATCCCCGCGGCCATCGCCAATGCCGTCGCTGCGGCGACCGGTCTGCGCCTGCGCGAGGTGCCCTTGAACCGCGAGCGCCTGCGCGCCGCGCTGGCCGCTCGCGGTTAGGCGCGTTTCAGGCGCTGCTTGAAAAACAGCACGCCACCGGCGCCCAGCAAGGCGACGACCCCCGCACCGATCCAGAGGGGTTCGTTGCCGGCAAAACTGAAATGGTTGGCGCCCTTGGCCGCGAGGTAGCCCGGGCCCATCATCAGCGGCGCCCAGACGATGGCCGACAACACGTTGGCCGACTGGAAGCGCAGTTGGTTCATCGCCATCATCCCCGCCACCAGGGGGACGGTGTTGCGGATCATGGTCAGGAAACGCCCGCCGAACACGGCGAAGAAGCCATAGCGGCGGAAGAACAGCCGGGTCTTGGCCACCTGCTTGCGATAGCGGCGAAAGGGCGGGCGGTGAACGATGCTGGGACCGAGCCAGCGGCCGATGATGTAGGAGCAGATGTCGCCGAGGATGGCGCCAACGATGGCAGCCAGCACCAGGGGCACGGGCGCGAGGACTCCGGAGCCGGCGAGACCACCGACTACCAGCATCAGCGCCGTGGCCGGAATGAAGACGCCCAGCAGCACCAGGGATTCGCCGAAGGCGAGCAGGCCGACGATCAGCGGCGCCCAGGCTTGGTGGGTTTCGATAAAGCCAAGCAGCGATTGCGTCAGGGATTCCATGGGAGGCTACTCTTGCCGAAAAGTCCTAAGACTACGCGGCGCCCGCAGTCTGTCCGCCGTTTCAACAGCTTGAATCAATTTCCTTGGCTGGAAGTGCGCAGGAGCGCGCATCGGCGCTCCGCGTGGACGCCTCAGGTCTCCGCCAGGGCATCCTGGGCGGCATGCCAGCGCAGTTCGTGACGCTCGCCGACCACGAAACGATCGTCCTGGAAATCCCAGCGTTCCACGTCCACGGTCTTTTCCGCGCCTTCACCGACCAACAGGCGGTTGAAGGAGTTGGGCGAGGTGCCCCGCACGCGCGAAGAAAGCGCGGTGCCGGCCTGAACGATCCAGACCTCGCGGGGCAGGGTAGGGTACTGGCGACTCAAGGGCAGCACATAGGGCAGGTGGATATGCCCCCCCATCACCAGATCCAGGCCGGCATCGGCCCAGGTGGCCAGGGCGTGATCGGCGTTGTGCTGCAGATTGCTCAGGTCACTGAGTTCGAGGGCGCCGAAGGGCTGGTGAGCGATGACGATGCGCAGCTTGCCGGGACCGGCGCGCCGCAGGCGTTCGGCCACCCGCTCGATCTGCTCGGCACTCACCGCGCCATCCTTGTGGCGTTGCGGGGCCGTGGTGTTAAGCCCGACCAGCAGCAGCTCGTCGTTCTCGAAACTGGGTTCCAGCTCCTGACCGAAATGGCGGCGATAGTTGCCGTAGGGCATCAGGAAACGGGTGAAGAGGTTGTACAGCGGCAGGTCGTGATTGCCCGGGATCACCAGGGTACGCGGGATACCGTAGCTTTCCAGGCGTTCGACGAAGGTCTTGGCGGCAGCGAATTGCTCGCGCCGGGCGCGCTGGGTGATGTCCCCGGAAAGGATGAGGACATCGGCGCCGTGTTCGCGGACATGGGCTTCCAGGGCCGCGACCACAGCAGGTTGCTCGGTGCCGAAGTGGGTATCGGAGATTTGCAGAAGGGTCGTCATGAGGACCTGGTTTCCAACGGATTCCCCTTTACGACCGCAACGGGCGCCAAGCTATCCGACGAGGGTTGCCCAGAGGCTGTTCCAAGGCTCGCGAGCTAGAGCCAAACAAGCCTAGGCGGCCCCGCGAAAATGGCTGAGGAAGCAGCGTTTACGAGTGGTAAACGAGCATTCCGAAGCCATTTTCAACGCCGTTTGGCCGACACGCAGCCGCCTTCGAACAGTCTCTTAGACTTCGCCGTCGTGGTGCCAGGCGTCATGCAGCTCGGAGGCATTGGCTTCGCCAACTTCGGCGCGGGCCTTGAGCCAGTCCAGCAGAGCGGTACGGTCTTCCGCGGTGGGCGAGGTGTAGCGCTTGTTGGCCATGATGGTGCCTTCGACCCAGGCGTTGTCGAAGCCACCGATGTAGTCCAGCTTGCGCTCTTCGACGTAGTCGATGAAGTCGCCGAGGAAGGTGTCCAGGTCGTCTTCGCTGAGTTCGTTCTTGAAGCTCACCTTGATTTCGAAGGCCAGTTCCTGGAATTCACCCAGGTACTGCTTCTTGCGCAGGCGACGCTTCATGCGGCTCAAACGGGGATCTTGGTTGGTATCGGTCATGGCGAAGGCCTGGATATCGATGAAAGGGCGGGCATTATCCCTGGCGTCGACGGGTAATGCCAATGGTGGCCGCCAGGAGGGCCGGTTAGCATGGCGGTTTTGGCTGCGACCAGAGCGCGCAGGGGTGGAAGGATGACGGGCAAGACGAGAAGCCGCTCCGGTAGCGTGACCATCCGCGACGTGGCCAGCCTGGCCGGCGTCGCGCCGATCACGGTCTCGCGGGTAGTGAACGCGCCCGCAAGCGTCAAGGCGGCCACCCGTGAGCGGGTACTGACCGCCATAGCAGCAAGCGGCTACATGCCCAACCTGGTGGCTGGGGCCTTGGCCTCCAATCGCAGTCGGCTGGTGGCGGTGCTGGTGCCCATGCTGACCAATCCGCTGTTCGCCGACAGCTACCAGGCGGTGGCCGAGCGACTGGCCCAGGCCGGGTATCAGGTGTTGCTGGGCGTCACTGGCCACGATCCCAGGCATGAAGAGGCGCTGCTGGCGACCATTCTCAGTCGGCGGCCGGATGGCCTGATCCTGACCGGCGTTGATCACACGCCGGCCAGCCGTGCCCGGCTCCAGGCGGCGGGTGTGCCGGTGGTGGAAACCTGGGATCTCAGCGCTGAGCCCATCGATCAGGCGGTAGGGTTTCACCACGAGGCAGTGGGTGCCCTGCTGGCCAAGCGGGCGAACGCTGGCGGTTATGCCCAGGTCGCCCAGGTGGCGGTGGACGATCCCCGCGGTACCCGGCGACGTCTGTCATTGAGTCAGGCCCTGGCCACCCTCGGCATCGCCGAGACGGCGCCGGCGCTATTCACCGGACTGCCCAGCCTGGAGCAGGGGCGCCAGGCCCTGTGCCAGCTGCTCGCCCAAACCAAGGTGCGGCCGCTGCTGGTGGTCTGCACCTCCGACACCCTGGCCCATGGCGTGCTGACCGAGGCCCTGGCGCAGGGGCTGGCGGTACCCGGCGACGTGGCGGTGATCGGTTTCGGCGACATGGCTTTCGCGGCCCATACCCTGCCTGCCTTGACCACGATACGGGTGGATGCCACGGCCTTGGGGCACACGGCGGCGGAATTGTTGCTGGCCCGTCTGGCGGGTAGTGATGGAGAGCCGCAGCAGCGCGACCTGGGTGTCGAGTGGGTCGAGCGCGCTAGCGCCTAAGGACAGGCGGCGGTTGTCAGACGACTTCCTGGGCGCTAGGGTAACAAAAATGGTAGCGGTACCATTTTCGCTCAGCAGGGGAGGAGCCGGATGAAGATCGTAATGATTGGCGAAGCCGCCACGCACCAGGAGACGCTCGCCAGGGACCTGACCAGCCCGGCCACCTTTATTACCTTGCCGCGGGAAGCCCACGCATCAGCCGCCTGGGACGAGCGAATCGAGGGCGCCGATGTTCTGGTCGCCATGCGTCTGCAGCGTTCAACGCAGGCACCCAGGGTACGGCTGCTGCAGGTACCTGGCGCTGGTCTCGATGGCATCGATTTCAGGGTGCTGGCAGCGGACTGCCGCGTCTGCAACGTCTTCGAGCACGAGATTCCCATGGCCGAATACGCCCTGGCCTGCCTGCTGGATCATGAGGTGCGCCTGGGTGAGGCCCAGGCGGCCTTCGCCAGCGAGCGCTGGACCAATGCCTATCTGGGACGCCAGCCGCGCGGTGAGTTGCAGGGCAGGACCCTGGCGATCCTGGGCTTTGGCAGGATAGGCCAGGCAGTGGCGCAGCGGGCGCGGGCCTTCGGCATGCGCATCCTGGCCATCACCCGTAGTGCCCGCGACGGCCAGGTGCCTTCTGGGGCCGATGCCGCCCTTGCGCCCGAGGCGCTGAACGAGGCCCTGGGCCTGGCCGATTACGTGGTGCTGGCCTGTCCGCTGGACGAGACCACCCGGGGCTGCTTCGGCGCTGCCCAATTCGCCGCCATGCGGCCGGAGGCCGTGCTGCTGAACCTGGCACGAGCGGCGGTGGTGGAAGAAGACGCCCTCTATCAGGCGCTCGCCGACCGGCGCATCGCCAAGGCGTACCTGGACGTCTGGTACCGCTACCCTAATGGCGAAGGCGATCTCGTGGCACCCGCACGGCATCGCTTCGAAGAACTGCCCAATGCCGTCTGCACGCCGCATGTCTCGGGTTGGACCCATGGGCTGTTCGCGCGCCGCTATGCCTTCATCGCCGCCAACATCGAACGCCTGCGGCGAGGCGAAACGCTGCTCAACCAGGTCCACGGACCGCGCTAGAGGAGGCGCCATGCGCATCACTCGTATCGAAACCACCAGGCTCACGCAATTGCCCAATCTGCTCTGGGTGGAGATCCACACCGACAGCGGCCTGATTGGCCTGGGTGAGACCTTTCGTGGCGCCGAAGCGGTGGAGGCGCAGATCCACTCGCTTTGCGCGCCGCTGCTGCTGGGTCGCGATCCCCTACAGATCGAAGCCCACAGCCGGGCGCTGCTGCGTGGCTATCTGGGCTTCAACGGCAGCGGCGTGGAAACCCGAGCGGCTTCGGCGCTGGACATCGCTCTCTGGGACCTGTTCGGCCAGGCTATGGGCGTGCCCATCCATCAGCTGCTGGGTGGCCAGGTCCACGAGCGGATGCGCGCCTATAACACCTGCGCCAGTCCCAACTTCAATACCGGTGGTGAGCAGCGCCGGTTGATCGCCAAGGGCGAGGCCCGCGTGGCCGGGCGCTACGACGATCAGGTGGCGGCGGTGGAAAACCCCGGTGAACTGGCCCAGAGTCTGGTGGACGAAGGGTTTGCCGCCATGAAGATCTGGCCCTTCGATGCCTTCGCCCTGGCCAGTGGCGGTCAGTATCTGTCCAGCACCGATTTGCGCCAGGGTCTGGAGCCCTTCGCGCGCATCCGGGAGGCGGTCGGCGATGGCATCGAGGTGATGTGCGAATTCCATTCCTTGTGGAATCCAACCTGCGCCCTGCAGATCGCCCGAGCACTCAAGGAGTACAACATCTTCTGGGCGGAAGATCCGATCAAGATGGATCACGTTCAGGGGTTGGCGGATTTCCGGCGGCTGGCGGGCATTCCGGTCTGCGGCAGCGAGACCCTGGCGATGCGCGGTGCCTTCCGCGATCTGCTGGCGGCCGATGCGCTGGACTATGTGATGGTGGATCTGTCCTGGTGCGGAGGGCTGAGCGAGGCGCGCAAGATCGCCACCTTGGCCGAGGCCTATCAGAAGCCCATCGCCCCGCACGACTGCACCGGACCGGTGGTGCTGATGGCCTCGCTGCATCTGGGGTTGGCCTCAGCCAATGCCATCTTTCAGGAAGTGGTGCGAGCCTATCTGGCGGGCTTCTATCGTGAGCTGGTCACCGAGCTGCCGGTACTGGAGCAGGGCTGGCTGCTACCGCCAACCGCACCGGGCCTGGGCACCGCCCTGCATCCGGCGCTGCGTCAGCGGCCGGACCGGATCGGGCGGGTATCAGCGCGGTAAGGGGTTCAGGCGGCCATGGCCGCGCAGGCATCGGCGCAGGCTTCACAGGCCCGAGCGCAGGCCTGGCAGTGATCGGCCTTGTGCTTGCCACATTCGGCGGCGCAGGCACGGCAGGTGGCCAGGCACAGGGCGCAGGCTTCGGCGACGCGATCGCTGTCGCGCTGCATGAAGGTGGCGGCCAGGCGACAGGCGTCGGCGCAATCGCGATCCAGGCGGACGCAGTCGCGCATCATGTCCAGATTGGCTTCGCCCAGGCAGGCGCTGGCGCAGGTTTCGCAGGCGGCGGCGCAGTCGAGGCAGGCCTTGATGCAGGCGGCGAGGGTGGCATCGTTCATCCGGTAGCTCCTGGCGGTGGGTGCTTAGGGTGGACCCGTCCGCTCGACGCCGAGTTCGGGCGGTGCCATCGATTGACGCTCTCCCGGCTAGTCCGTACCCTGCGCCCTTGCACGTGGTGCCCCGCCTGGAGCGGGGTGAAACAGGGAAGCCGGTCGAGCCGGCGCTGCCCCCGCAACGGTAGTTGAGCAGTAGCTGCGCGATGCCCACTGGCCCTGGCCGGGAAGGGGCGCGGCGGATGCCACCAGGCATCGGCTCACCAGCCCGGAGACCGGCCACGCTTGCGCTCATCTCGGCGATGCGGAGGGCTTCGCGCGGCGTCGCCATCTGCCTTGCGCGGGTGGCGTCTCTGCCCGTTTCTCCGCCGCGCCCGCACCTGGAGAACCGCCCCATGACCGACACCCCCGATTCGACCAGCCCCGAGCGCGACGAACGCCACCGCGCGCGCATGGTGCGCAAGAAGGCGGTGATCGACGCCCGTATCGCCGACGCCCAGGACGAGCGTGGCCTGCTGCTGGTGCATACCGGCATCGGCAAGGGCAAGAGCAGCTCCGCCTTCGGCATGGCGGCGCGCGCCCTCGGCCATGGCATGCAGGTGGGCGTGGTGCAGTTCATCAAGGGCCGTCGCGACACCGGCGAGCAACTCTTCTTCAAGCGCTTCCCCGACGAGGTGCGTTACCACGTCATGGGCGAGGGCTTCACCTGGGACACCCAGGACCGCGCCCGCGACCTGCAGTCGGCTGCCGCCGCCTGGGCGGTGGCGGTGGAGCTCCTGCGCGATCCAGCCATCGGCCTGGTACTGCTGGATGAACTCAACATCGCCTTCAAGCACGGCTATCTGGACGTCGATCAGGTGCTGGCCGATCTGGCTGGACGTCCGGCGCACCAGCACGTGGTGGTGACCGGCCGCGGCGCCCCGCCGGCGCTGATCGAGGCCGCCGACACCGTGACCGACATGAGTCTGGTCAAGCATGCCTTCCAGTCCGGCGTGCGCGCTCAGCAGGGCATCGAATGGTAAGGGATACGCGACACTGCCCGGCGCTGCTGATCGCCGCTCCGGCCTCCGGGCAGGGCAAGACCAGCGTCACCGCCGCCCTGGCCCGGCTGCATGCCCGCCAGGGGCGACGGGTGCGGGTGTTCAAGTGCGGTCCGGACTTTCTCGATCCGATGATCCTGGCCCGCGCCAGCGGCGCGCCGGTCTACCAGCTCGATCTGTGGATGATCGGCGAGGCCGAGAGCCGGCGCCTGCTGTGGGAAGCGGCGGCGGAGGCGGACCTCATCCTCATCGAAGGCGTCATGGGGCTGTTCGACGGGCAGCCGTCGGCGGCGGACCTGGCCGAGCGCTTCGGCGTACCGGTGCTGGGAGTGATCGACGCCGCGGGCCTGGCGCAGACCTTTGGTGCCCTGGCCTATGGCCTGGCCCACTATCGGCCGAGCCTGCCCTTCGCCGGGGTGCTGGCCAATCGCAGTGGCAGTCCGCGGCAGACCCAGTTGATCCGCGGCAGCCTGCCGGCGGGCATGACCTTCTTCGGTAGCCTGCCGCGCGATGCCGGCATCGAGTTGCCCAGTCGTCACCTGGGGCTGATCCAGGCTGACGAGGTTACCGACTTGGATCGCCGTCTGGACATGGCGGCCGACGCCCTGGGTGCCAGTTCCGACATCGAATTGCCGCCGCCGGTGGCCTTCGCCGAGCCGGAACCGGCCGTGGTCGAGCCGCTGCTGGCGGGGGTGCGCATCGGCGTGGCCCGCGATGCGGCCCTGGCCTTCATCTACCAGGCCAATCTGGATCTGCTGCGCAGCCTCGGTGCCGAACTCCAGTTCTTCTCCGTGCTCGCCGACCCGGCGCTGCCGGAGGTGGACAGCCTCTATCTGCCCGGCGGCTATCCCGAGCTGCACCTGCAGACGTTGTCCAACAATCTGGGCATGCGCGCGGCCATCCGCGCCCATCACGCCGCCGGCAAGCCGATCCTCGCCGAGTGCGGCGGCATGCTCTATCTGCTCGACGAACTCACCGACAAGGCCGGCGAATCCGCCAGCCTGCTCGGGCTGCTGCCCGGCAGCGCGCGAATGCAGGCGCGCCTGACGGCGCTGGCGCTGCAATCGGTGGAATTCGAGCAGGGCACCTTGCGCGGCCACACCTATCACCACTCCGCCCTGGAGTCGCCCGAGGCGCCCTGGGCGCGCGGGTTGTGTCCCAATGGCAAGGCGGTCGCCGAGGCGGTCTACCGCGACGGTCGCCTCACCGCCAGCTATATTCACTTCTACATGCCGTCGGCACCCGCCGCGGCCGCCGCGATGCTCAAGCCGTGACCACGACCCCCTATACCCCCGCCGAACAAGCCGCCGTCTACCGAGCCATCGCCGAGCGCCGCGACATGCGCCATTTCTGCGGTGGCGAGGTACCTCCCGAACAACTGGCCCGGCTGCTGGGTGCTGCGCACCAGGCCCCCAGTGTCGGGTTGATGCAACCCTGGCGCTTCCTGCGCATCAGCGATCCAGCCCTGCGCCAGCGCCTGCACGAGCTGGTGGAGGAAGAACGTTGCGCCACCGCCGAAGCGCTCGGCGAGCGCAGCGACGACTTCATGAAGCTCAAGGTACAGGGCATTCTCGATTGCGCCGAGGTGCTGGTGGCGGCCCTCATGGACGGCCGCGACGCCCATGTCTTCGGTCGCCGCACCTTGCCGGAAATGGACCTCGCCTCGCTGTCCTGCGCCATCCAGAATCTCTGGCTGGCGGCGCGCTGCGAAGGCCTCGGTATGGGCTGGGTGTCGCTGTTCGAACCGGAAGCCGTGCGCAGGCTGCTGGAGATGCCGGAAGGCGCGCAGCCGGCGGCCATCCTCTGCCTGGGACCGGTGGAAGCCTTCTATCCGCGCCCGATGCTGGAAGAGGAGGGCTGGCGCCAGGGGCGGCCGCTGGAGGAGCTGGTCTTCGAGAATCGCTGGGGCCAGAAGCCATGATGCTGGCCTTCGCGGTCGTCGGCGGCATGCTGCTTGACCTACTGTTCGGCGAACCCCGCCGTGCCCATCCTCTGGTGCTGTTCGGTCGTCTGGCCGACAGCCTGGAAGCCCGTTTCAATCCCGGTGGCCGCGGTTGGCGCAGTCATGGGGTGATGGCCTGGAGCCTGGCGGTGCTGCCCTGGGTGCTGCTCACCGCCTTGCTCTGCCAGATCGGCTGGCTGGCCTGGATCATCCAGCCCATTGCGCTATATCTGGCGGTGGGACTGCGCAGTCTGGGCGAGCATGCCGAACCGGTAGCGCGTGCCCTGCAACGCAACAATCTGCCCGAGGCGCGTCGCCGCGTCGGTTACCTGGTCAGTCGCGAAACGGGCGAGCTGGACGAGACCGCCGTGGCTCGCGCCGCCACCGAATCGGTGCTGGAGAATGGCAGCGACGCCGTCTTCGCCGCCTTGTTCTGGTTCGCCCTGCTGGGTGCGCCAGGCGTGGTGCTCTATCGCCTGGCCAATACCCTGGACGCCATGTGGGGCTATCGCACGCCGCGTCTGGAGCGTTTCGGCTGGGCCGCGGCGCGCCTGGACGACGTCCTCAACTATGTTCCCGCGCGCCTGGTGGCTCTGACCTATGCCGGCCTTGGCCGCTTCTGGAGCGCCATCGAAAGCTGGCGCACCCAGGCGCCGCTGTGGGACAGCCCCAACGCCGGCCCGGTGATGGCGGCCGGTGCCGGCGCCCTGGGCGTGAGCCTCGGCGGCGCGGCCCGCTACCATGGCGAATGGCACGAGCGCCCGGTGCTGGGTCGCGGTCCGGCGCCGACCTTCCTGGCCATCACCCGCGCCCTCAAGCTGGTGCGGCGCGGTGCCTGGCTGTGGACCCTGCTGATCGCCCTGGGAGGGCTGCTGCTTGCTTGAGCACGGCGGTCGCCTGAGGCGCGCGGCGCGCACCTACGACATTCCCCTGGCCGACTGGCTGGATCTGTCCACCGGTCTGGCCCCCTGGGCCTGGCCGCTGCCGGAAATTCCCGCCAGCGCCTGGGCCCGGCTGCCGGAGCCCGACGATGGCCTGGTGGAAGCTGCCTGTGCCTGTTACCGGGCCGCCGCGCTGTTGCCAGTGGCCGGCTCCCAGGCGGCCATCCAGGCGCTGCCGACCCTGCGCCCGCCCGCGCGGGTCGCGGTGCTGGCACCCTGCTATGCCGAGCACGCCCTGGCCTGGCAACGCGCCGGGCACGAGGTGCTGGAG
The DNA here is from genome assembly GCF_036884265.1 of Pseudomonas benzopyrenica. Taxonomy (NCBI): domain Bacteria; kingdom Pseudomonadati; phylum Pseudomonadota; class Gammaproteobacteria; order Pseudomonadales; family Pseudomonadaceae; genus Pseudomonas; species Pseudomonas benzopyrenica. Next base: position 1,568,259 of record NZ_CP145723.1, read on the forward strand.
TGGGGCGAAGATCAGATCGCGACCCACCTCGACCAGCTGGATGTTGTGGTAGTGGTCAATCCCAACAACCCCACCGGGCAGCGCCTGTCGCCAGCCCGCCTGCTGGACTGGCACGCCCGGCTCGAACGCCGCGGCGCCTGGCTGGTGGTGGACGAGGCCTTCATGGATCCCACTCCGGCGGCGAGTCTGGCGCCTTTCAGCGATCTGCCCGGGCTGATCGTCCTGCGCTCCTTTGGCAAGTTCTTTGGGCTGGCCGGGATGCGCCTGGGCTTCGTGCTGGCGGCACCAGCACTCTTGGCGCGCCTCGACGAGCACCTCGGGCCCTGGACGGTGAACGGCCCCAGCCGCTATCTGGCCCGGCAACTGCTGGCCGATCAGCAGGGCCAGCAGCGTCAGCGCGAGGCGCTGCTGCAAGCGGGCGAGCGCCTGGCCGCGTTGCTCGTCCGACACGCCCTGGCACCCAGCGGCGGCTGTGCCCTGTTTCAATTGCTGCGGCGTCCCGATGCCGCAGCCCTGCATGAACACCTGGCCCGCCAGGCCATCCTGACCCGCCTGTTCCCCGCGCTTGGCGCCCTGAGAGTCGGCCTGCCCGGCGACGAGTCGGGTTGGCAGCGGCTGGACGCCGGTCTGGCCGGTTACCGGAGCCCCCTATGAGTACGCTGATGGTGCAGGGCACCACCTCCGACGCCGGCAAGAGCACCCTGGTGGCCGCCCTGTGCCGCTGGCTCTATCGCCAGGGCGTGGCCGTGGTGCCCTTCAAGCCGCAGAACATGGCGCTCAACAGCGCCGTGACTGCCGATGGCGGCGAGATCGGCCGCGCCCAGGCGGTCCAGGCCCAGGCCTGTGGCCTGGTGCCCCATACCGACATGAATCCGGTGCTGCTCAAGCCCAATACCGATGTCGGTGCCCAGGTGATCATCCATGGCCGTGCCGTCACCAGCATGGACGCCAAGGCCTATCACGCCTACAAGCCGATAGCCCGGGAGGCGGTGCTGGCCTCCCATGCCCGACTGGCCGAGGGCTATCAGGTGGTACTGGTGGAGGGCGCCGGTTCGCCGGCCGAGATCAACCTGCGCCAGGGCGACATCGCCAACATGGGCTTCGCCGAGGCGGTGGACTGCCCGGTGCTGCTGGTGGCCGACATCGACCGTGGCGGCGTCTTCGCCCATCTGGTCGGCACCCTGGACCTGCTCGAGCCCAGCGAGCAGGCGCGCGTCGCCGGCTTCATCATCAATCGCTTTCGCGGCGACCTGGCCCTGCTGCAGCCGGGCTTGGACTGGCTCGAAGCCCGCACCGGCAAGCCGGTAATGGGCGTGTTGCCCTATCTGCACGACCTGCACCTGGAAGCCGAGGATCGCCTGGCCACCGGCCAGGTCGCCAAGCAAGGTCCGCGGCTGCGGGTGGCGGTACCGGTGATGCCGCGGCTGAGTAATCACACCGACTTCGATCCCTTGCGCCTGCATCCCCAGGTGGAGCTGCTCTTCGTCCGCCAGGGCGAGGAACTGCCCGCAGCGGATCTGATCATCCTGGGCGGCTCCAAGAGCGTGCGTAGCGATCTCGCCTTCCTCCGCGCCCAGGGCTGGGACAAGGCCATCGCCCGTCACCTGAGATACGGCGGGCGGGTGCTGGGCATCTGCGGCGGCTTCCAGATGCTCGGCGAGCGGATCGCCGATCCCCTCGGCCTGGAGGGCACGCCCGGCGACAGCGCCGGTCTGGGACTCTTGGCCATGACCACCGAACTGGCGGCGGAAAAGCAGCTGCGCAACGTGCACGGCTGGCTGTGCGACGGCGCGGCCGAGGTCGCGGGCTATGAGATTCATGCCGGTGTCAGCCAGGGCGCGGCGCTGGCGCGTCCTGTGCTGCGCTTCGCCGATGGTCGCGTCGATGGCAGCCTCAGCGACGACGGCCAGGTGCTGGGCACCTACCTGCACGGCCTGTTCGAGTCGCCCGCCGCCAGCGTTGCCCTGCTGCGTTGGGCGGGTCTCGCCGAACCCCAGCAACTGGACTACCACGCTCTGCGCGAACGGGATCTGGAGCGCCTGGCCGATCTGGTCGAGCATCATTTGGACACCGGGCGCCTGCGCGCCCTCTGCGAGCTCTAGATGCGCGAATTCATCCTCGGTGGCGCTCGCTCCGGCAAGAGCGCCCTGGCCGAGCGCCTGGCCGCCGAGTCCGGCCTTGCCGTCACCTATATCGCCACCGCTGGGGGCAGCGACGCCGAACTGGCGCGGCGCATCGAACGTCATGCCGCCCGCCGGCCGGCGCACTGGGCGCTGGTGGAAGAACCTCTGGCGCTGGCCGAACGCCTGCAGGCTCTGGCGGCGCCGGATGCCTGCCTGCTGGTGGATTGCCTGACCCTCTGGCTGACCAATCTGCTCTTGCTCGACGATCCTCGACGCCTTGAGCAAGCCTGCACCCAGCTGCTCGACGCCTTGCCACAGTTGCCCGGTCGCCTGATCTTCGTCAGCAACGAGACCGGGCTGGGCGTCGTCCCCCTGGGCGAGCTGACCCGGCGCTATGTCGATGCCGCCGGCGAATTGCACCAGGCCCTTGCCGCGCGCTGCGAGCGCGTGGTGCTGACCGTCGCCGGTCTCCCCCTGACCCTCAAAGGAACCCCGCTATGAGCATGCCCTGGTGGCAAGGACCCTGCCGCCAACCCGATACCGCTGCGGCCGAAGCCGCACGCCAGCGGCAGACGGTATTGACCAAGCCGAGCGGTTCGCTCGGCGATCTGGAGGTGCTGGCCATCCAGCTGGCCGCCCTGCAGGGTACGCCCCGGCCGCTGCTGCAGCGCACCGCCATCGCCGTCTTCGCCGGTGATCACGGGGTGGTGGAGGAGGGCGTCTCGGCCTATCCGCAGTCCGTGACCGCCGAGATGGTGCGCAACTTCGTGCGCGGCGGCGCGGCCATCAGCGTGCTCGCCCGGCAGTTGGACGCGGCCCTGGAAGTCATCAACCTGGGCACCGTCACGCCCCTGGAAGCCTTGCCCGGCGTCATCGACCTGCCGCTCGGACGCGGTACAGCCAACTTCACCCTGACCCCGGCCATGACCCATGACCAGTGCCAGGCCGCGCTGCAGGCCGGTCGCGACGCCGTCCTGCGTGCCTGCGCCGGGGGCGCCGACCTCTTCATCGGTGGCGAGATGGGCATCGGCAACACCACCGCCGCCAGCGCCCTGGCCAGCGTGCTACTCGATACCTCGCCGCTGGCCCTGGCCGGACCCGGGACCGGGCTGGACGCCGATGGCGTGGCGCGCAAGGTGGCGGTCATCCAGCGCGCCCTGTTGCGCCATGGCGATACCCTGCAGGATCCCTATGAACTCTTGCGCCGCCTGGGCGGTTTCGAGCTGGCCGCCCTGACCGGCGCTTACCTGGCCTGCGCCCAGCAGGGCCTGCCGACCCTGGTGGACGGCTTCATCTGCTCGGTGGCCGCGCTCTGTGCCCAGCACCTGCAACCCGACACCCGCGACTGGCTACTGTTCGCCCATTGCGGCGCCGAGCCCGGTCATGCGGCGGTGTTGCTGGCCCTGGGCGGCGAACCCCTGCTGGATCTCGGCCTGCGCCTCGGCGAAGGCAGCGGTGCGGCTCTGGCCGTACCGCTGCTGCAACTGTCCTGCCGCCTGCACAGCGAGATGGCGACCTTCGCCGAAGCCAGTGTCTCCAGCCGCGCCCATGACTGATTGCTCGCTGCTGCGCCATGGCGTCACCGAGGGCCCCGAAGGCTTTCGTGGACGCCTCGATCCGCCCCTGTCGGAACGGGGGTGGAAGCAAATGCGCGCCGCCGTTGCCGCGCAGCCACCGTTCGAACTCATCCTGACGTCGCCGCAGCAACGCTGCGCGCGCTTCGCCGAGTGGCTGGCGGCGGAGCAGGGCGCCGAACTGATGGTGGAGGCGGATCTGCGCGAACTGGATTTCGGCGCCTGGGAAGGCCACAGCGCCGCGGAGCTCATGCAGGACCAGGCCGAGGCCCTGGGGCTATTCTGGGCCGATCCCTATGCCTATACCCCCCCTGGCGGTGAACCCGTGGCCGCCTTCGCCGAACGAGTGCTGGGAGCGGTGGCGCGCTGGCGTCCACGCCTGCACGGGCGGCGCAGCCTGCTCGTCACCCACGGCGGCGTCATCCGCCTGTTGCTGGCTCGCCAGCGCGGTCTGGCGGCCAAGGACCTGCTGCAGGTCGAGGCGCCCTATGCGACCCTGCAGCCACTGGCGCTGGAGGAGAGCTGATGCCACTGCCGCTGCTGATCGCCGTGCAGTTTCTCACGCGACTGCCGATCCGGCTGCCCGGCCTGCCGCCCGCCGAGGCCGTCGGCCGCTCGGTGCTCTGGTATCCCGCAGTGGGCTTGCTGCTGGGCGCGCTCCTGAGCCTGATCGCCTGGTTGAGCGCGGCGGGCGGCGTCTTCCTGCAGGCGGCGCTGGTGCTGGCCGGCTGGGTGATCCTCACCGGCGGCCTGCACCTGGATGGCCTGGCCGACATGGTAGATGCCTGGATCGGCGGCTTTGGCGATCGCGAGCGGACCCTGGCCATCATGAAGGATCCGGCCTGCGGCCCCATGGGCGTGCTGGCGCTGCTGTTGACCCTGCTGCTCAAGTGGAGCGCCCTGGTCGTCCTGCTACCGCATGCGCCGGCTGGCCTGTGGCTGGCGCCGCTGGCCGGTCGCCTGGCGCTGCCCTGGCTGTTGCTGACCACGCCCTATGTGCGCCCCGGTGGCCTCGGCGATCTGCTCAGTCGCCACCTGCCGCGGACTGCGCTCAAGGGAGTGCTGCTGCTGGGGGCCATTGGTATGGTCCTGCTACCCCAGGGCGTGACCGCGCTGCTGGTGACCGCCATGGTCGCGCTGCTGGTGCGTCGTGCCCTGCGCCAGCGTCTCGGCGGCACCACCGGCGATACCGCCGGAGCGCTGCTGGAGCTCGCCGAGAGCGGGGTGCTGGTCGCGCTGGCCCTGTCGCTGGGCTGAAAAATCGACCCAAGCGTGAGATACCTGGGATTTTGCGATCTCCGTCCTTGAACGACCCTGGTTAAACCGTTAAGAAGGCGCCTGGTTGCGCGCCCAGCGAAGCCACCTCGGCACGTGCGGGTCCAGAGGGAGTCGTCGTCAACTGGACAAGGAGCCCCAATGCCCGATGCGCCCCAAAGCGCCGCCTCGCCCCGGGAAGTCGCCCCCGCGTCGCGGCTCAGCCTCAAACCGCGCAGCCTGTTCGCCACCTTCTTTCTGGCGTTCATCCTGGTGGATGCCCTGGGCACCCTGTTGTTTACCCTGCACAGCTATCGCCAGGCCCGCGATGCCAGCAGCCAGAGCATCGACTATCGCTTGATGAGCGCGGCCTTGGCGCTGCCGGAAATTCTCGGCGAGGACTATCTCGCCCAATTGCAGGATCCGGCCCAGGCCGATCCCGAACGCTACCAGCGAACCCTGATCACCCTGGATCGCTATGCCCGCAAGGCCGGGCTGGCGTCGCTCTATGCCTTCGTCAAGGACGGTTCGAGCTTTCGCTTCATCATGGATTCGGCCAACGAGGAAGAAATCCGCGTTGGCTACTTCGGCGACTATCGCCAGCTCTACGATCAGGCCCCGCCGGAACTCGGCGCCGTGTTTGCCGATCATCAACCTCGTTTCGCGGAATACCAGGATAACTTTGGCAGTTTCCGTTCCCTGTTCCTGGCCATTCCCGGGCAGGACGGGCAAGCAGTCGTCATAGGGGCGGACATGTTCATGGAAGGAATAGCAGCGGCAGAGCAGTCGGCTCTGCTGGATTCGCTGCTGATAGGCGCGATCATCTTTGCCTTGGGGGCGTTGGTCAGTCGAATACTGGCAGGCGCCCTCAACCGCTATCTGGCCCGCCTCGGGCAGGCCACCGAACGCATCGCCGATGGCGACTATCAACTGGGCCTCAAGGAAGGGCGGGACCCGGTCGGTCGGCTGGGTCGCGCCATGAACCAGATGGGCGCCGCCCTCGCCGCGCGCGAGCGGCGCATCAGCCAGCTGGCCTTTCGTGACATGCTCACCCGCCTGCCCAACCAGGTGCGGCTGGTCCTGGAGATCCGCCAGCGCATCGAGCGCGCCGCAGCCGGGCGTTTCGCCGTCTTGCTGCTGGACGTGGCGAACTTCCGTAACATCAACGAACTGCTTGGCCAGGAGGGCGGCGACAAGATCCTGCGTCATCTGGCCCGCCGGCTAAGGGTCGCGGCGCCGGAAGAGAACGGCGTGGCGCGGATCGGCGCCGACACCTTCGTCCTGCTGCTGCCCTGGTTCGACGTCGCCTCGGCGGAGGCGGCGCTGCTGTCGCTGCGCAACCTAGTGGAGAAACCCTTCGTCAGTGGCAATCAGCGGGTATCCCTGCGCATCACCTTCGGCATCGCCTGCTACCCCGAACACGGCACCAGCGCCGAAGCCCTGCTGGCCAACGCCGAGACCGCCCTGCAGGATGCGCGCCGGCGGCAGCTGCCCTTCGCCTTCCATGATCCGGACCAGGAGCGCCAGCGGCAGCTCGGCATTGCCATGCTCGATGCCCTGGACCTCGCCGTGGATCACGACCAGTTGCGGCTCTATCTGCAACCCAAGATCGCGCTGCCGGATGGCCGGGTCGAGGGCGCCGAAGTCCTGATCCGCTGGCAGCATCCGGAACTGGGCCTGCTCAAGCCGGACGCCTTCGTCGGTATCGCCGAACAGAGCCGCAAGATCTGCGACATCACGCTCTGGGTACTGGAACGTTGCATGCACCTGCAGCGCGAGCGGCAGCTAGGTGCCCTCAAACTTAACGTCAATCTGTCGCTGCTGGACCTTGAGCACCCAGCCTTCATCGCCCGCATCGGCCGGCTGCTGGACGAGACGGGTGCCGTGGCCGCCGGCTTCTGCCTGGAGATCACCGAGTCCCGGGCCATGAGCAATCCGGTACAGGTGCTCGACTGCCTGCGCCAGCTCAAGGCCATGGGCTTCGAATTGTCGCTGGACGACTTCGGCGCCGGGCATTCCTCGCTGGCCTGCCTGAGCAGCTTTCCCATCGACGAGCTGAAGATCGATCGGCAGTTCATCGAGCATTGCCAACTGCCCGGTGATCAGGAGGTGATCAGGCTGCTGGTCCAGCTGGGCCAGTTGCGTGGCCTGCGGGTGGTGGCCGAAGGCGTGGAGACCCACCAGGCGCTGCAGGTCCTCACCGACCTGGGCTGCGACCAGATCCAGGGCCAGCTGGTGGCCGGCGCCCTGTCGCTGGAAGACTTCCAGCGCTGGTACGCCGAGCAGGAGCAGGGTTACTGGGAACTCAGGGCGTAGACGAAAGGCAAAGCCCTTCGCCGAGCGGGGCGGCTGACGCGCGATCAATATCCCAGAAAGCACGAAGCCGCCTCGCGGCGGCTTCTGTAGCAGATCCTAGGGCTTAGAAGCGGTAGGTCAGCTGGGCACCCAGGCCATGGGCGCTGTTGTCGTATTTAGCGCTGTAGCCTGCCTTGGTCGAGGTAGCGGGGCGATTGATCGACACATCGTCTTCCCAGAGATAGGCATAGGCCACATCGATGGTCATGTCCTTGGTCGGCGACCAGCCTGCGCCCACCGAGAAGGTCTTGCGATCGCCCACCGGGATGCGCACGTTGCGGTTGCCGTTGTCCGCCGGGGAGGGGTCGATGGCCATGCCGGCACGCAGCACCCACTGGGGATTCAGCTGATAGGCCGCGCCGATGGCGTAGGACCAGGTGTCCTTCCAGTTGAGCTCTTCCGTCACGGTTGCCAAGGGCGAGCCCAGCACCGGCAGGGTGGGGGTGCCCTCGTTCTCCACGTCGATCGACTTCAGGCGACTCCAGCGGGTCCAGGTGGCGCCGGCGTACATCGTCCAGTCGTTGTTCAGACGATAGGTGAAGGAGGCGTCGCTGCTTTCCGGCAGGGTGATGTTGAGGCTGGCGTCATACTTGCCATTGAGGCGGCTGACCAGGGCGTTGGTGATGGGGCTGGCCTGGCTGTTGGCGCCAGTCACCTCGGTGTTGCCCTTGAGCTTGTAGGTGACCTTGGAGTGGTAGGTCAGGCCGAAGGTCAGGTCATCGGTCAGGTCCGCCAGCAGGCCGACGTTGAAGCCATAGGCGGTGTCGTCGCCATCGATCTTGACCTGGCCATCCTGGGTGCTGCCGAAGTTGACGTTGCTGTTGAGCTTGCCTTCGATGCGGTTGATGGTCGGGCCAAAGCCGACGGACACCTTGTCGGTAATCTTGTAGCTGACGGTCGGCTGGATGGTGATGACTTCCACCTTGCTCGCCTGACCCTGGTAGCGACCCTGGAAGGCGTGCTCGTAGTTGCTGATCAGCGCATAGGGGACGTAGACACCCAGGCCGAAGTGCAGGCGGTCATCCACCGGCGTCACGAAATAGCCGAAGGGCACCACCGAGTTGGGCACCATGTCGCCGTCGTTGCTGCCCTGCACGGCCTGGCCGTTGGCGTAGCGACCACTGGCGTCCTTGATGTCGATCTTGGCGTGGATATAGGCGCCACCCAGGGACACCTCACGGCCCAGGCGGGACATGCCAGCCGGGTTGCCATAGATGGTGGAAGCGTCCTGCGCGGAGGAAGAGCGTCCGGCGAAGGAGGTACCCATCCCGCTGACACTCTGTTCGTTGATAGCCAGACCGTTCGCCAGGGCATAGCCGGAAGCGCTCGAAACGGCCAATGCAAGTAGGGTCAGTTTTATTGTTTTCATGCTCTTGCAGCTCCATTGAAAGGCGAGAAGCGCTTACCTCCGCGGATTCCCAAGTCCGAGTGAGTACCTGCGCACACTCAGCTTTTAGCAGGCCCTGCTTGCGAATACAAAAAAAACTATTCGGTCACGTTTGGTTCGGGGCGGTCATCAGGCGTTCATCCGACGAACCCGCCTGGAAAGCCGCTGAATGCCACGTTTCCCGGTGTGTGACAGGGGCGTCAAGCGGCACCGAAGAACCGGCCCGGGTGGCTTATACTGTCGGCTCATCTGTTCGGAGTGCGCCCTTGACTTCTGCCCCTCACTGGATCCGCGACGATGCGGCACTGGCTGCCCTCTGCGAGCGCTGCCAGACCCTGCCCTTCATCGCCCTCGACACCGAATTCATGCGGGTCGACACCTTCTATCCCAAGGCCGGTCTGATCCAGATCGGCGACGGCGAAAAGGCCTACCTGGTCGATCCCCTGTGCATCGGTGACTGGACGCCTTTCGCCGCGCTGCTGGAGGACCCGGCGGTGGTCAAGGTGCTGCACGCCTGCAGCGAAGACCTGGAAGTGTTGTTGCGCCTGACCGGCAGCCTGCCGCAGCCGCTGTACGACACCCAGCTGGCGGCGGCCTATCTGGGGCTGGCCCATTCCATGGGTTATTCGCGGCTGGTCGCCGAAGTGCTCAAGATCGACATCCCCAAGGACGAGACCCGCTCCGACTGGCTGCAACGGCCGCTGACGCCGTTGCAGGAGCGCTACGCGGCAGCCGACGTGACCTATCTGGTCGACGTCTACCACTACCTGAACGCGCGTCTGGATGATCAGCGGCGCACCTGGCTACTGGAAGATGGCGCTGAACTGGTCGCCAATCTGCGGCGCATCAGCGATCCCTGGGAAGCCTACCGCGACGTCAAGCTGGCCTGGCGCCTGTCGCGCCAGCAGTTGGCGGTGCTGCGGGTGCTCTGCCACTGGCGCGAGGTCAGTGCCCGCGAGCGCGATCAGCCGCGCAACCATGTCCTGCGCGAGCGCTCGCTGTGGCCGCTGGCGCGTTTCCAGCCGACCGACAAGCAGGCCCTGGCGCGCATCGACGACATGCACCCGCGCACCGTGCGCCAGGACGGCGATACCCTGCTGGCGCTGATCGCCGAAGGTGCGGCCACCCCGGCTGACCAATGGCCAGAGCTGCAGGCCGAGCCCTTGCCTCACGAGGCGTCGTCGCTGCTCAAGACCTTGCGTGCTATTGGCGAACGCGATGCCGAGGCCCTGGGCATGGCGCCGGAACTGATGTTGCGCAAGAAGGTGCTCGAAGCCCTGCTACTCACCGGTTGGCCCGATGGCGACTACCAACTGCCGGCGAACCTGCGCGGTTGGCGCCGCGAACGCTTCGGCCAGGCCCTTCTCGATCACCTGCAGGCGCAGCGCACTCCGCCGGCGCCCCTGGAAGACACCCCATGAAACTGCTCTGCTCCATCTACCGAAGCCCGCGCAAGCCGGAAATGTACCTCTATGTCGACAAGCTCAAGGGCCTGACTCTGGTCCCTGAAGGCTTGCTTGCGGCTTTCGGGCCTCCGGCACTGGCCTTCGAGTTCGTGCTCACCCCGCAGCGCACGCTGGCCCGGGAAGACGTCGCCAAGGTCCTCGAGAACATCGCCAAGCAGGGCTATCACCTGCAGATGCCACCCCCGGAGCTGGAGCGCGACGACTACATCGAGCACCTGCCCGAAGAACTGCTGCGTCTCAACGATCCGCTATGACCGCCGTCCTGCTGCTGGAAGACGCGGCGGCCGGCTATGTCGAGGCCTGGCGCCAATTGGCGCCGGCGCTGGAACTGCAGGTGCCGACGGACCCGGTCGAGGCCGTGCGTCTTGCCCAGCGGCCATGCTACTGGCTCGGCCAGCCGGATCGTGCCGCAGCCCTGCTGCGCGAGGGCGTCAAGCCGCTCTGGCTGCAATCCACCTGGGCCGGCTATGCGCCGTTGCTGGCGGCGGACCTGCCAGACGATTATCGCTTCAGCAGAGCAGTAGGGCTGTTCGGCCAGAGCATCGGCGAATACGTCCTGACCTATCTGTTGCAGCATGAGCGCCAGGTGGCCGCGCGTCAGCTCAGCCAACGCGAGGGGCACTGGGACACCCGGGCGCCGGGCACCCTGGCCGGGCGGCGTCTGCTGCTGGTCGGGGCAGGGGACATCGGTCAGGACATCGCCCGGTTGCTCGCGCCGTTCGGCATGATCCTCACCGGCGTCGCCCGCAGTGCACGAACCTTGCCTGGCTTTGCCCGGGTGGTGCCGCTCGCGGAACTGCACCAGGTGGCGCGGGATGCGGGCTTCGTGGTCAATCTGTTGCCGGACAGCGGCAGCACCCGGGATCTCTACGATGCGGATTTCTTCGCCGCCTTGCCTGCAGGTGCCTTGTTCATCAATGCCGGACGCGGCACCAGCGTGGTGGACGCCGAGCTGATCGCCGCGTTGGAGAGCGGGCAGCTGGCCGGGGCGGTGCTCGACGTGTTCCGTCAGGAGCCGTTGCCGGCCGAGCACCCTTTCTGGCGGACGCCCAACCTGCACCTCACCGCCCATGTCGCCGGGCCCACGCCGCCGGCGGCGGCGGTCCGGTTGTTTCTCGACAATCTCCAGCGCCTGCAACAGGGGCAGCCCCTGCGTGGCGCCGTCGAGTTGGCCGCTCAGTCGAAGGTATAGGGGCCGGCCACCGCCAGCTCCTCGACGGTCAGGCGCGGACTGGGCAACTCGCGCCCCTGCAGGGACTCCGGCAGGCTGGCCTTGTCGCCCAGCTTGCCGATGGCGACCGCCAGCTCGACCTTGAACGCCGCCGGCACCTTGAGTTCGCGCTGGATGCCTTCGCGGTCGATCCCGGCCATGCCGTGGGCGTGCCAGCCCGCATTGGTCGCCTGCAGTGCCAGGTAGGCCCAGGCCGCACCGGCATCGAAGCTGTGGCTGGGGAAGGGGACTTCCTCGCCACTGCTGGCGCGCAGCAGGGTGGTCTTCGACAGGATGATCACCAGCGCCGAGGCGTGCTGCGCCCAGCCGCGGTTGAATTCACTGATCAGCGACAGGAACAGCTCCCAATGGGCGTCGTCGCGACGTGCATAGAGGAAGCGCCAGGGCTGGGCATTGAAGGCTGACGGCGCCCAGCGCGCGGCCTCGATGAAACCGAGCAGGGTCTCTTCCTCGATGGCGACCGGGTCGAAGGCGCGGGGCGACCAGCGCTGGACGAACTGGGGATCGACGGGATACTGGGGCGTACGGCTGCTGCTGGTCATGGCTTCACCACGGGAGGAAAGGGGAGTCCGGCACGGTAATCCGGTCGGGCGGCGTCGACAAGGGCGCGAACGGTGCTTGGCGCTCGCGGCGTGCGGCACTAGACTGCGCGCCCCCTTTCCTTGCCACGATCTCTGCCATGGCCGCCATCACCCAGCCGTTCTGGAAGCGCAAGACCCTCGATCAGCTCGATGCCCAGGAATGGGAGTCACTGTGCGACGGCTGTGGCCTGTGCTGCCTGCAGAAGCTCGAAGACGAGGACGACGGCGCCGTCTATTACACGCGCATCGCCTGCAAGCTGCTGGATCTCAAGACCTGTCAGTGCAGTCGCTACGCCGAGCGCACCCGCTTCGTCCCCGACTGCATCCAGCTCACCCCGGCCCAGGCCGACCAGTTCGCCTGGCTGCCGCCCACCTGTGGCTATCGCCTGGTGGCCGAGGGCAAGGATCTGCCGGAGTGGCACCCGCTGATCTGTGACGACCGCGAGGCGGTGCACAAGGCTGGCATTTCCCAGTCCGGCCGCATGCTCAGCGAAACTCAGGTCGCCGAAGACGACTGGGAAGACTATCTGATCTTTCGCGCGGGCTGATCCCGGCTTCAGACCGCCGCGGGGCTGGTCCGCAGCGGCGCGGTCAGGCCTGTTGCGCGATGGCAGCGTACCTCCGCCAACTCACCTGGCAGCAGTGCCTGAGGTCGCTCACAACCGGTGCCCGCCTGCGGACAGCGATCCCGAAAGAAACAGCCAGTCGGCAGTACTCGGTTGCCCGGTAGCTCGGTGCGCTGCGCCGCGGCATTGCCCGTGAGCGGCTGATCCAGCCGCGGCACCGCCTCTAGCAACAATCGGGTATAGGGGTGGCTGGGCTGCTCCAGCACCTCTGCCGCCGCCCCCAGCTCGACGATCTGCCCCAGGTACATCACCGCCACCCGGTCGGCCAGGTGGCGCACCACCGAGACGTTGTGGGAGATCAGCACGAAGGTCAGGCTGCGATCGCGTTGCAGCTGGGCCAGCAGGTTGAGGATCTGCGCCTGCACCGAGATGTCCAGGGCCGAGGTGGGTTCGTCGAGAATGATGACGTCCGGATCCGACGACAGCGCCCGGGCGATGGCGATGCGCTGGCGCTGGCCGCCGGAGAATTGGTGCGGGTAGCGATCCAGGTATTCGGGACGGATACCGACCTGCACCGCCAGGCGCTCGGCCAGGGCGCGCAATTCGACAGAGGAGCTGCGACCCCGCACCACCAGCGGCTCGGTGATCAGCTTCCACACCGGCAGGCGCGGATCCAGCGAGGACTGCGGGTCCTGGAAGACGATCTGGATGTTGCGCTCGCCACGGGCCGAGCCTTGAAGGGAGCCGCTCACCGGCTCCACCAGCCCCATCAGGACCTGGGCCAGGGTGCTCTTGCCGCAGCCGGATTCGCCGAGCACGCCCAGGGTCTCGCCGGAAAATAGTCGCAGGTCGATGCCGTTGAGGGCATGGGCCTGGCCCTTGGTACGCCCGAGCCAGTCGCGGCCCACCGGATAACGTACCTCGACGCCGCTGAGTTCCAGCAGCGGTACGGCGGGCGGGGAAAAGGTGTTCATGCCGGGGCGTCCTCCGCCTGCAGCCAGCAGGCGCTCAGGTGATCGGGGGTGTCCGTCGGCAGCAGTGCGGGGCGCGTCTCGCAGCGCTCATGGCGCCGACTGCAACGATCCTTGAAGCTGCAGCCGCCAGGTAGCTGGCCCAGGTTGGGCACCTGTCCGGGGATGCTGGCCAGGCCGCTGCCGGGCACCGTCTTTTCCGGCAGGCAGGCCAGCAGGCCCTGGGTATAGGGATGCCGGGGTGCCTGCATGACCGCCGCGGTAGCCCCCTGTTCGACGATGCCGCCGGCGTACATCACATAGACGCGATCGCAGAATTGCGCGACCAGGGCCATGTCATGGGTGATCAGCAGGATGGCGGTACCCCGGGCCCGTGCCTTTTCGCGCAGCAGGAGCAGCACCTGGCGCTGCACCGTGACGTCCAGCGCGGTGGTCGGCTCATCGGCGATCAATAGCTGCGGATCGCAGGAGAAGGCCAGGGCGATCATGATGCGCTGGCGCATGCCGCCGGACAGCTCGAAGGGATAGCGTTCGAGGATCTGCTCGGGATCGGCGATGTGCATGTCCTTGAGCAACTCGATTGCCTTGGCGCGGGCCTGGGCGGCATCCAGCGCGGTATGGCGGCGAATCACGTCCAGCAGCTGGCGACCGATGCGCCGCGTCGGATTGAGCGCCGTCATCGGCTCCTGGAAGATCATCGCCGCCTCGCGGCCGCGTACTTCCATCAGCTGGCGCTCGCTCAAGGCGAGCATATCGTGGCCCACCAGGTTGACGCTGCCGCCGGTGACCCGGTAGCTGCCGGGGGGCAACAGGCCGAGGGTGAGCATGGCGGTGACCGATTTGCCCGAGCCTGATTCGCCCACCACGCCGACGATCTCGCCGGGGGCCACACTCAGGCTGACGCCGTTGAGCGCCTTGGCGCTGCTGCGAAAGCCGGGGAATTCCAGATTCAGCTGGTCGATGTGCAGAACGGACTGGCCCATGTCATTTGCCCTTTTGGCGAGGATCGAGCAGATCGCGGATGCCATCGCCCAGCAGGTTGAAACCGATGGCGGTGACCAGGATCGCCAGGCCCGGGAAGGTCGAGTACCACCACTGGTCGAGGATGAAATTGCGGCCGCTGGCGACCATCACGCCCCATTCCGCGGTGGGCGGCTGGGCGCCCAGGCCGATGAAGCCCAGCGCCGAGGCCATGAGAATGGCGTTGCCGATGTCCAGGCTGAATTGCACCAGCAGCGGCGGCATGGCGTTGCGGGCCACGTGCCAGTGCACCAGGTGCCATTTGCCGGCGCCGAAGGTGCGCGCTGCCTGGACGTAGGCCAGTTGGCGGATGCTCAGGGTTTGGCCGCGCGCCAGGCGCACATAGAAGGGGATGCGCACCAGGGTGATGGCCAGCATGGCGTTGAACAGACTAGGCCCGAGAGCGGCGGCCAGGGCCATGATCAGCACCAGCGAAGGCACCGAGAGGATGATGTCCATCAGGCGCATCATCAGCCGGTCGAAGGCGCCGCCGACGATGCCCGACAGGCAGCCGAGCAGGCCGCCGATGGCGCAGGCGGCAAAGGCCACGAACAGGCCGACGCCCACCGATTGGCGGCTGCCGTAGATCACCCGGCTGAGCAGGTCGCGACCCACCTCGTCGGTGCCGAACCAGTGCAGGGCGCTGGGTGCCTGCAGGCGGGCGGTGAGTTTCAGCGCGTTGGGCTGATAGGGGGCCAGCCAGGGCGCGGCGACCATGCACAGCAGCACCAGCAGGGTGATCACCAGCCCCGTGAGCATCAGCGGATTGCGGCGGATCCGCCAGGCCAGCCAGGCGGTCTGCTCGCGCCAGCGGGGGCGCGCAGCGGTCAGGGTCGTCATGCTAGTTCACCTTGCCGATGCGGGGATCGACCAGCCGGTAGAGCAGGTCGATGAAGCGGTTGAGCAGGACGTAGATGAAGGACACCACGATGGCGAAGCCCATGACCGCCGGGAAATCCAGCGCCTGGATCGACTTGACCACATAGGCGCCCATGCCCGGCCAGGCGAACACGGTCTCGGTGAGCACCGCCCCATAGAGCAGGTCGCCCAGGGCCAGGCCGATTACCGTGATGGAGGGAATCAGCGCGTTGGGCAGCGCGTGGCTCAGCACCACGGTGGTCTGCGACAGGCCATAGGCGCGGGCGGTGCGGATATAGTCCTCGCCCAGCTGTTCGAGCATGGCGCCGCGGATCTGCCGGGTGATGACGCCGAGATTGACGAAGGCTAGGGTCACCGCCGGCAGCAACAGGTGTCTGGCCGCACTGGCGAAGCCGGTGAGATCGCCCGCCAGCAGGGTATCGATCAGATAGAAGCCGGTCACCGTCGGCGGTGGCGTCAGCCCCTGGTCCAGCCGCCCGCCGCCCGGCAGCCAGCCGAGATGCCCGTAGAACAGCACGATCAGCCCCAGGCCCAGCCAGAAGGCCGGGGTGGAGATGCCGGCCACCGCCAGGGTACGGCTGATATGATCGATCCAGCGGTTGTTGTAGACCGCCGAGAGCACGCCCAGGGGTACGCCAATGAGGATCGACAGCAGCAGCGCCGCCAGGGCCAGCTCCAGGGTGGCCGGAAAGAACAGCTGGAGGTCTTCCAACACCGGGCGATGGGTGCGGATCGACTGGCCCAGATCGCCCTGCAGCAGGTCCCCCATGTAGCGGAAGTATTGCTGGTAGAGCGGCAGGTCCAGACCCAGCTGCTGACGGATGCCGGCGACGATTTCATCGCTGGCACGCTCGCCGGCGATCAGCCGCGCCGGATCGCCCGGGATCAGGTGGGAGATGACGAAGGTGATCAGGGATACCCCGATCACCACGATGAGGATATCGGTCAGCTGCTTGCGCAGCAGATGGAAGAAGGCCATGGCATACCTCGCGAGGCGGGTGCCGGAGCGCGCCGGCACCCGTCGCCCTTACTTGGACATCGCAGCGAAATTGAAGACCTGCTCGAGCATGGGGTTGAACACGTACCCCTTGACCGCGGCGCGCATCGGCACCGTGTAGGCCTTCTGGTAGAGGTAGGCGTAGGCGGCGTCGCCCACCACAATCTTCTGGGCCTCCTGGTACAGCGCCTTGCGCTGAGCCACGTCACTGACGCTGGCGGCGTCGCGCAGCAGCTGATCCACCTTGGGATTGCTGTAGAAGGCACGGTTGCCCGCCAGTCCCGCATTGGTGCTGTCGAACCAGAAGTTCATGAACATGTAGGGATCGGCGAAGTCCGGACTCCAGTTGCCGATGGCGACGTCGAAATCGCCCTTGCCCAGGCGTTCGCGGAAGGTGGCGTTGGCCAGCTTCTCCATCTTCAGGTTGACGCCAAGGGTGCCCAGGCCCGCCTGCAGGGTCAGGCCGATCGGCTCCCAGGCCGGATCCTTGTCCGAGTAGAGGAATTGCAGTTCCCGCACCTTGGGCGCCTTGCCCAGGGCGGCCTGGGCGGCTTCCAGGTCCTGCTTGGGCATTGGC
Source organism: Pseudomonas benzopyrenica (assembly GCF_036884265.1). NCBI lineage: Bacteria > Pseudomonadati > Pseudomonadota > Gammaproteobacteria > Pseudomonadales > Pseudomonadaceae > Pseudomonas > Pseudomonas benzopyrenica. The sequence goes on from NZ_CP145723.1 coordinate 1,585,240, forward strand.
AGGCTCGGATCATGCCCCCACATGCCGTCCGGGATCGGGCCGTTCATGAGCTTGGCCTTGCCCATGGCGATGCCTTCGACGATGCCCTGGTAGTCGAGGGAGTCGACCACCGCCTTGCGCGCGTTGACGTCGTTCAGGGGCGCGCGCCTGTTGTTGAGGTAGAGGTAGGTCACCCGCAGCGAGGGGTAGGCGGTGGTGACGAAGCCGGACTTCTGCGCCAGCGCCTTGACCTGGTCTTCGGGCAGGTCCTCGATGATGTCCAGATCGCCCTGTTCCAGTTGCAGGCGCCGTACCGAAGGCTCGGCGATGATGCGGATCACCACCTGTTTGAGCGTGGGCGCCTTGCCGGCGTAGTGCGGGTTGGGCTCCAGGGTCAGCGACTGGCCCTTCTGCCAGGCGGCCAGGCGATAGGCGCCGGAGCCGGCGGTATGGCCGGCCAGCCAGGCGTCCACGTCCTTGCCGTGGGTGCTGGCCACCTTGGGGTTGATCACGCTGGCGCCGTCGTGGGCCAGGGCGAAGAGGAAGGGCGCGAAGGGCTTCTGCAGGGTGAATCTGATCGTCTGCGGATCCACCACGGTCACCGCCATGTCCGCCGGGAAGATGCTGGACGGGCCCTGCTTGAGCTTCATCAGGCGCTCGACCGAGAACTTGACCGCCTCGGCGGTGACCTCGCTGCCATCGTCGAATTTGTTGCCGGGCTTCAAGGTGAAGGTCCACACCAGGTTGTCGGGGGAGACGGTCCAGCCGCTGGCCAGGTCGCCCTCGACGTCGGTGCTGCCCTTGCCGTCTTCCACCTTGTAGCGCATCAGGCGCTGGTAGGCCGGATAGGTCACGGTCCAGTCGTTGTTGTCGAAGGTCACGCCCGGATCGACGGTCTGCAGATCCGCAGGCTTGCCGATGACCAGGGTGTCGGTCGCGGTGGCGGCGCTGGCTGGCTGCCAGGCGCCGAGGCCCAGCAGGGAAACCAGGGCGAGCACGCGGGACGCCGATGAAACGCAGGTGCGCGAAGACGAGAACATGCCGGTACCTCGGATTGTTTGGGTTTATGGGTGTTTCGGCAGTGGGCAAGGCGGTCGAGCGATGGGCTCGCGGCGCCGGATTCGAATGACCCGGTCGCCGGCAGGATCAGTTCAGCAGGGCGGCGAGCTCCTCCTGGCTGAGATGGTGGTAGTCGATCAGCGCATAACGACGGGCGTCGGGCAGTTCGAAGTGCCACCACTCGCTGGGGATGAAGGTGAAGCCGGCGCTCTGCATGATGCCCAGCAACAGCAGGCGGTTGCGCTGGGCGGCAGCGGGCAGCGCCGGATTGAACAGATGCGACAGCTCGCGCATGTCGTCGAAGCCGGTACCCATATCCAGCGGTTCACCGGCCTCGTCGAGCAGGGTCACGTCCACGGCCACGCCGCGGCTGTGGTGCGAACCCTGCGCTGGATCGCTCACGTACTGGGCGTCGGGCAGCACCCGCCACAGCAGTTGCTGGGCATAGGGCGGGCGGTAGGCATCCAGCACCTGCAGGCGCAGACCGGCCTGTTGCGCCAGCGCGCTGGCGCGTTGCAGGCGGGCGGCGGCATCCCGGTGCAGCAGGCAGTGGGCGTCCTGGTAGAGCACCTTGCCGGCCAGGTTGTCGGCGGTCGCATAGACCAGGTGGATGTCCACACCATAGTGGTGGGCGTCGATCTCGACGAGTTCCGGATGGTTCACGGTACGGGATGTTTCCTTAGAGTAAAGAGGGGTGCCGGCGCTCATTCGAATTGCCCGAAGCGCTGCTGCAGGGCGCGGTTGCTGGCCAGACGCTGTTCCAAGGCATCGCCCGAGCGATCCGCCACCGCTGACACCAGCAGGTTGAGCAGGCAGGCCAGCGGGGCCAGGGAGTCCCAAAACTGGTCGACTTCCAGGCGCAGTTGCAGCAGGTCGGCGGGGTAATCCCGTGCCCAGGGGCAGTGGTAGTCGGTGATCAGCGCCATGGGCAGCTGGGCATCGCGTGCGGCTTCGCAGAGCTTGCGGGTCACGCTGGAATAGGCGCGAAAGTCGGCCACCACCAGGTAGGGCTGGGCGAAGCCGCTGTTGAAGATGTCGGCGTAGGTGCCCGACAGACCGTCGACGTAGAAGGCCTTGGGGCGGATGTATTCCAGCAGGCTGTGAAAGCTACCCAGGACGCCGCGGGTGGTCTGGATACCGGCGATGAACACGGCGTCCGCACCGGTCAGCTGCTGGACCACCTGTTCGAACACCGGACCGCGGGCCAGCTGGTAGACGTCCTCGATGGCGGCGAGCTCGGCGGCCAGAGAGCGGTCCAGGGCGTCGCTGCGTCCGCTCTGCTGGCGAAAGGCACTGAAGCGATCGGTGATGCGCCAGCCTTCCAGGCCTTCGTTTCTCAAGCTCTGCTTGACGTCGTCGAGATTGCGATAGCCCAGCGAGCGCAGCAGCCGACCCACGGAAATGCCGGTGGTGTTGGTGCGTTGGGCGATGCTGTCGGCGGTCTCGAAGGGCAGCTTCTCCGGATTGGCCAACAGGTAGCCCGCGACGCGTTTGCCGGTGGGCGTAAGGTCGGCGAAGGCACCTTCGAGGGCTTGGAAGAACAGCGGCTTGGTCAAGGTTCGGATCCGCAATGTTATCGAGCTGTCATTAAGAGCTCTGTTGTTCGAAAGCTAACATTGGTTTTCCAGGCGTCGCAAGAGGCCGCACGCCGGTTGTCACCGAGGTGTCGCAAAGCGGATTCAGGGGTCGCTGCGAGATAAGCCAATCGGGGCTGAATGGCCTGAAGGAAGGTAGCGGCGTCCCGGACGAGACGCCGCAGTACAGCCGGAGGTCAGCCCAGCGGCGACTCCATGTGCGAGGTGCGCTCGACGGCGCCATAGCGATCGCCGACGGCGTGGGCCCGTTCCAGCAGCACCTTCAACTCGGCCAGGTCCTGGGCGATGCGGGTGCCAGGGTCGCGGCGCAGCAGGCGGGCGAACAGGTGGCCGAGGCGGCCGGCCGGCGGTTCGTAGGCCATGACGGCCGTCACCTCGGTGCCACCGGGCACATCTTCGAAGCTGACCCAGCCCAGGTTGTTCAGACCGGCATAGCCACAGGAGCGCCAGCCGATCAGGCGGCCGGGGATGTCGTCGGTGACTTCGGCGTCCCATTCGAAACGGCCCATGGGCGCCTTGACCACCCAGTGGGAATAGCGGTCGTTGAGCACGTCCACGCGTTCGATGTGGCGCATGAAGATCGGCAGGTTGGAGAAGTCGCGCCAGAAGCGATAGAGCTCATCGCGGGGACGGGCGATGACGATCCGGCGGGTCTGGGAGGCTGCCGAATGCCAGGCCAGCGAACGGCGGACGTCGCGCTCGAAACGCACCTTGGTCAGGGTGCGCTTGATCGAGCAATGGCCGCGCAGGCCGCGATTCAGCAGCCAGGCGCCGGTGGCGCCGGTCAGCAGGCCGAGCAGACCGCCACGCGCCAGGCCGCGGCTGAGCAGCAAGCCACCGCCGGCCACGGAGGCCAGGCGTTCCACGCCCTGGATGGCAGCGGCGTTGCGAGGCGGGGGAGCGAGAGGGGGAGTGGGGGCATCTAGGTGCATGGCAGATTCTCCTTTGGCTGTGGAAAAGACCTGCCCAGAGCCCCCGCCGTTCCCTAGCCGGTCAGGCCCAGTACCCGGAAGACGAAGGCGTATTCCAGGGCCACGTCGCGCAACGCCTGGTAACGCCCGCTCATGCCGCCGTGTCCGGCGCCGAATTCGGTTTTGAGCAGGAGCAGGGGCGCCTGATCGGTCCGCCGCTCGCGCAGCCGCGCCACCCACTTGGCGGCTTCCCAATACTGCACCCGGGTGTCGTGATAGCCCGCCACCGCCAGGATGGCCGGATAGGCCTGGGCCTTGACGTTTTCGTAGGGCGCGTAGCTGGCGATGCGCGCCCTCACCTCGGGCTCGTTCGGATCGCCCCACTCGTCGTACTCGGTCACGGTCAAAGGCAGGTCCGGTTTGAGCATGGTGTTGAGCACGTCGACGAAGGGCACCTCGGCAATGGCCCCGGCATAGAGCTCGGGCCGCTGGTTGAGCACGGCGCCGATCAGCAGACCGCCGGCACTGCCGCCGCTGACGACCACCTGTTGCGGTGTCGTCAGGCCCTGCTCCAGCAGATGCTCGGTGCAGGCGATGAAGTCGTCGAAGGTGTTCTGCTTGTGTTCCAGCTTGCCGCTGCGATACCAGGCTTCCCCTAGTTCGCCGCCGCCGCGCACATGGGCGATGGCGAAGCGCACGCCACGATCCAGCAGGCTCAGGCGCGCATGGGAGAACCAGGGGTCCAGGCTGTGGCCGTAGGCACCATAGCCATAGAGGTAGAGCGGGGCGCTCTGCGGCAGATCGCGCCGACCGACCAGGCTGATGGGAATGCGCGTGCCGTCCGTGGCGGTGGCCCACAGGCGGCGGCTCTCGTAGGCGTCGGCGTCGAAGGGGCCTTCCACCGGCACCTGCTTGAGCACTCGCTGGGTACCGCTTACCAGGTCCAGTTCGCGGATCTCGGCGGGGCGATTGAGCGCCTCGTAGCGCAGGCGCATGACGGGACTGTCGAATTCCAGTACGTCCATGGCATCGAGGCTGTAGACCTCGTCCGGCAGGTCGACCCGGTAGGAGGCCTGACCATAGGGGCGAACCTCCAGGACCGGCAACCCGGCGGTGCGCAGGCTCAAGACCAGCGCCTGGGCGCCGAGGCTGGCGTCCTCCAGCATCACCGCAGGATCGTGAGGTACCAGCAGCTGCCAGTGCGAGCGCGTGGGACTTTCCTCGGCGGCCTGGTAGAGCGCGAAGTTGATGCCGTCCTGGTTGCTGCGGATGTACCAGCCATCGACGCCATGATCGGGGAAATACTCATGACCTTCTTCGCGGGGCGCCAGGCAGACGAAGGCCTCGTCCGGCCGATCCGCGTCCAGCACCCAGGCTTCGCTGGTGGTCTTGCTGTGGGACAGCAGCAGCAGCTTGCGTTCGGAGCTCGAACGATAGCAGCCGAGAAAGAAGCGCCCGTCGGTCTCGTGGAAGACCAGTTGCGGCTCGGCATCGCCCAGGTGGTAGCGATAGAGCTTGTGCGGACGATGGGATTCGTCGCGCTCGCCAAAGAACAGGGTGCGGCTGTCGTTGGCCCAGGTCAGACTGCCGTCGCACTCCTCGAAGGGCAGTTCGGTCACCAAGCCGGTGGCCAGCTCCTTCACATAGAGCCGGTAGGTCTCGTCACCGACCTGGTCGAGGCTGTAGGCGAGCCGGGTCTGGTCCGGGCTGATGGTGAAGCGGCCGACGGAGAGAAAGCCGCCGTCGGCAATGGCATTGCCGTCGAACAGCAATTCTTCGGTCGCCGGATCGGGCGTGAGGTCGCCATTGGCGGGGCGACGGCAGCGATAGTTACGGCCGTATTCGTCACCGGCCTGGGTGCGCTGGTAGTAGAGATAGTCGCCGCGGGGGACGGGCAGCGACAGATCCGTCTCGCGAATGCGCGCCCGGATCTCTTCGAACAGCTGTTCGCGCAGGGCGGCCTCGGGTGCAAGCTCGGCTTCCAGGTAGGCGTTCTCGGCTTCCAGGTGCGCCAGCACCTCGGGGGCGTCGCGGCTCTCCAGCCAGGCGTAGGGATCGTCACCGGGGGCGCGGCGGGCAATGGGGGCTTGGGTCATGCGGGCTCCTTGGGCGCCGCGCAAGAGCACGCGGGCGGGGCAAAACCGCTATCATAGGCTTCTCCTTTCCGCTATCGCCATGGATCGCAATGACCGAGCAAGAGTACCTGATCGCCTGGGCCGTCTACGCCGTCGCCGCGCTGCTGCTGTTGGTGGTGTCTTTCAAGGCCACCGGTTGGCTCTGGCGCTGGTTGCGCGAACCTATCCGCCTGGTGGTGGCCGTATTGCTGGTGACCCCGGCCCTGGTGGATGCCGAGCATGGCCTCTATGCTCCGGCCATCGCCGTGACGGTGCTGGACCTGGTGTTCAAGGTCGGCAACAGTGCCTGGTCGGCCGTGGCCAATCTGGCGGCGGCCGGCACCATCGGCGTGGTGCTCTACCTGATCTTCGTCCTTTGTCGCTGGCTGTACCGCCGCTCCCATCCGCGTCCTGCGCCGGTCGCCGCGGAAAGCCCGGCGGATGATCCACAGCCGGAATCGCCGACGGCACTGCGCAGCCCGGCAGCACCTGTGGAGCGCCGTGAACCCCGTGGCCGCAGCGAGCGCGTCGAACCCCGTCTGTAATCCAGGCTTGCGCCTGGGCCGTGACCCCTTCAGCATGACCGCGAAGGGCAGCGGCTGCAGCCGCCGTTGAACCAGGCAGCCACCCCGGAGGGACGGACATGTGCGAATTGCTGGGCATGAGTGCCAACGTGCCCACGGATCTGGTCTTCAGTCTCCAGGGCCTCATGCAGCGAGGCGGTCGTACCGGTCCGCATCGAGACGGCTGGGGCGTGGCCTTCTACGAGGGTAGGGGCCTGCACCTGTTCAAGGATGCCTTGCCGGGCGCCGATTCCGAAGTGGCCAAGCTGGTCCAGGGCTATCCGATCAAGAGCCACACGGTGATCGGCCATATCCGCCACGCCAATGTCGGGGCGGTCAATCTGGCCAATACCCATCCCTTCGTGCGCGAGCTGGGCGGGCGCTATTGGAGTTTTGCCCACAATGGCCAGCTGCAGGATTTTTATCCCGAGCCGCGTTTCTACCGACCGGTAGGCACTACCGACAGCGAGACGGCCTTTTGCAGTCTGCTGGATCAGGTTCGCGAGCGCTTTCCCGAACCCGTCCCGGTGGAGATGCTACTGCCGCAGCTGGTGAACGCCTGCGATGGTTTTCGCAAGAAGGGCGTCTTCAACTGCCTGCTCAGCGATGGCGACTGGCTGTTCAGCTTCTGCACCACCAAGCTGGCCCATATCACCCGCCGTGCCCCCTTCGGTCCGGCCCAGTTGCGTGATGCGGAAGTACGCATCGACTTCAAGGCCGAGACCACGCCCAATGATGTCGTCACCATCATCGCCACCGAGCCGCTGACCTGCGACGAGGTCTGGACCCTGCATCAGCCGGGGGAATGGCATCTCTGGTGGGATGGCGAGATCGTCACCCAGGGTCGCGTCTAGACAGGAACCTACTTCACGATGCTGCGCAGCTATATTCGTCTGCTGTTGTTTACCCTGGCCTTGCTGGTAGGGGTGCAGATCCCCGGTTTCATGCTCGACTACGAGCAGCGCGTGGATGCCCATCGCCTGGAGTCCGATCAGGCCCTGAGCGGTTTCAGGCGGACCGCGCAGCAATATTTCGAGGGCAGCCTCGACGGCCTGCTGGCGCATTACCGGGCCAGCGAGGATCCGGTCTTTCGCAGCGACGCCGACAGCCTTGGCGTACTGATGCGCCGTAACGCGCTGTTCAACGAAGAATGGCAGGCCTTACAAGGCCCCTGGTACCAGCGGGCCTGGCACATCCTGGTACGGCCCAACGGCGAGCTGCGTGACGAGACCCTGCGGCAATATCGCTATCAGGTGGTCCTTACCCCCGAAGCCATCGGCTGGGGAATAGGGCTGGGATTGGCGCTGGCGGTGACAGTGGAAACCCTCGCGCTCTGGCTTTCCATCCTGCTCTATCCACGGCGCCCAGCCCGGCGTCTTTCCTAGACCTCAAAAAAATTTCACGTTTTCAGGCGTTTAGCTGAAAAAAGGGCTTGACGCTAAAGTCTCGCGCTGTAGAATGCGCACCCACAGCAGGCACGTAGCTCAGTTGGTTAGAGCACCACCTTGACATGGTGGGGGTCGTTGGTTCGAATCCAATCGTGCCTACCAAACAAAACCCGCACTGCTGGCGGGTAAGAAGAAGGGCGATCCGAAAGGGTCGCCCTTTTTTCGTTTGGGGATGCGATGGGAAGGCGTTCAGCTGTCAGGGCTGCTGATTCGTCCCGGCGTCCTGATACTCAACGACCTGTTCGCCTTGGCCTTCTTGGTGATAGCGAAACCCTGTCGGATCGACATGCCCCCCCCCCTGGCGTCTGGTGTGTTCCTCTGGGAAGGGGCCTGAGCCGAGAGCCTGGTGCTCGATCCGCATGGAAGAAGGAGCAGTGACCGGCGACTATGCCATTCCGCCGTCGCCAAGGGCTCGATAGCGGCCGCCAGGCTCTGGCGAGGGTGAAGCACTAGGCATTTTGTTGTCTTGCGGTCATCGGCCAGGTGAGCGCAACAAACGCCATCCCGCCCCCCACCAGCACCAGCGCTGCACTCAAACTCCAATGCTGGGCCACGAAACCGATCGCTGCCGGACCGATGAGAATGCCGGCGTAGCCGATGGTGGTGATCGCGGCAATGGCGTGGCTTGGAGGCATCCGGGTCTGCCGCCCTGCGGCACTGAAGAGCACCGGGACGATGTTGGAGGCTCCGAGGCCAACGAGCAGAAAGCCGGCGAAGGCAAAGGGCTGGCTGGGTGCCAGCACCGCCATCAGAAAGCCTGCCGCGGCGAGTAGGCCGCCGCCTACGACCACTTTCAGGCCGCCCAGCGTCTTCACGATCCAATCCCCGGTCAGACGACCAAGGGTCATGGCCAACGCGAATACCGTGTAACCAAAGCCGGCCTGTGCCGGGGCGACGTCATGGGCATCGATCAGGAACAGGGCGCTCCAGTCCAGGATCGCGCCTTCGCCGAGAAAGATCAGAAAACAGAGCAGGCCGATGAAGGCGACGATCCCGCGCGGCAACGTGAACAGCGGAGTATGCCCGGCGTCATGATTGCCGTAGGGCAGCAGACCCTTGATTGAGGCCGCGAGTAGAAGGATCAACAACGCGCTGAACACCAGGGTCGCAACCAGCGGTTGGATTCCAGCCCCCAGCAGAACGCTCATGCCGCCGGCGCCGACAATGCCGCCCACACTGAACAAGCCGTGGAAGCCGGACATCATGTTGCGACCGCTGTCCTTCTCGACCATCACCGCCTGAATGTTGATGGCGACGTCCAGAGCGCCAACGCTTGCCCCGAACAGAGCCAAGGCGATGGCCATACCGAAAATCGAATCGGCAACGGCCAGCAGCGGCAGCACGAGGGCCAGTGCCACCGAGCTGGTCGCGATCACCGCGCGGCACCCAAAGCGGCTGGCGAGGATGCCTACGATGGGCATCGCGACGATGGATCCCAGGCCGAGGCAAAGCAGCAGAAGGCCAAGCGTCGAATCATCGGCGCCGATCCTTGCCTTGGCGACGGGCACCAGGGGTGCCCACGCAGCCATAGCCGAACCTGCAATCAGAAAGCCGACGCGGGTCGCCCATTGCTCGATCGCTCCCGAGCGTTGTTGGGTGGCGAGTTGCACGTGTTGCATGGGAGTGCTCCGAAATAAGGCGACAGTAAAGGGTTATCACACCTCATATCAGTGTTAGCCGAACAGGCATGATTAAGCAAGACCGCGCATAATCGTGCATTTCCTGGTTGATGTTCGCGGAAGGAAATGGCTAGGCCTGAACCGGGCGACTTGGCAGCTGGGGCGTGTCAGCAGGGCCTGGCAGTGCTGCCATTGGGAAGGAAAGGGGGAAAGGCGTATGCGAGGCTGAGAAAGCGAAGCCTTTACCCGGTGACAGGCTTAGGTGCCCGCCACAGGCCTACTGGCTCTTCTAAGCGACAGCTTGCGTCCGCTGAATGGGTACGTTGAGGGTGGGAGCGCTGAATGCGGTGGATCTGTCTTGCCGAGGCTTCTTGCAGAAGGGGTATTGGCTTGAATCCTATCTTGCCTGACAAAACCCGCACGGCTGGTGGGTAAGAAGGGCGATCCAGTTTTCGTTTACCTGCTCGGTAGCCTTTGGTCAGCCAGGCGTGCTGGGTTCGAACAGGGCGATCTCGCGATCGCCCTGTTGTCCGCCCCAAGCCATCAGCTGCTCGGGGTAACGGTCTCGGTGAAGGAGCCCGCCGGCTGCAGCCCGTGTTTGTTCGCCGTGAAGTCCAGGGCCGTCGAGGCGTAGCGCACGCCATCCTGAGCCTGCTTGAGCGTCAGGTTGGCTTCATAGAACTTGTCGCTGGCCAGTTGCTTAACCGCCTGATCGACGTCCGTCATGGTCTGCTTGAGTGGTGCCAGGGCGATGGCGGTGTCGATATCGACGTCGGCCAGACGCAGGGTTTCCGCGGCGCCCTTGGCGTCGCCGTGTTTGAGCTTGTTGTTGGCGTCCGCCACTGCTTTCACTTTTTGCGGGCTGGCCATATAACTGTCCTGCACCACAGTGTCACCCCAAATCGGTAGCCAGGAGGTTACGGTCGTGCTGGTGTCGGCCTTGCCCTGATTATCCTTGACCTGCAACTCACTCGCGGCTTTTTCCAGTGCCGTATTATCCGACTGTGCAAGTTTGAGTGCCTGTTGCGCATCCTTGACATGGCTTACCGCTTTCTTCGTTTGCCCTTGAAAGAGTTCCAGGCGTGCGGTGGATATATCGGTGAAGGCTCTTTGGCCTTGAGTGGACAGCGCCTGGAAATTGCCCAGTTCGCTGGGCGAGGGGGCTTGGGTGGCGGCGAAGGCCGCAGACGAGCAGGCGGCTACGACGGCGACGACCAGCAGGCTCTTTGCCAGTTTATTCTTGACGTTCATGTGCTGCCTCCAGCGGATATGCAATTGAAGTTGGGTTATCGCTCAGGTAACAGAACCTTGTTCTGTAGTGCCTGGAATCGATGCTCCGCCGGATCCCTTAACACTGGATTAATAGGAGTCGAGCTTTTCTTGAATAGTCGCTGAACAGTCTTGCACTGTTAAATGCGGGTAATCTTGTCGGCCGTTAACCAAGGGCGCCTTTGGTTGAATCTCGTGTGAATATGTTTCGCCTGGAAGAACTTTTGGAAGTCTGAGGTTTATACGGATCCCTCAGGCGGGTAGGGGTGTGACCGCTTGCCTCGGTCGTGGCGATCCAGGTTTTCACGTAGACTGGCGGGCGATATTTCCTGGGGCTCTACTGCCTCGCCAGGCGCGAGCATGGGCCCGCCACAACGAGGAGCGAATGATGACGCAGGGTGGTGAAGGCCGGCAGATCGGCAAGGGTGGTTGCCTGGGGTTGATCCTGCTGTCGATCCTGTTCGCGGTCGTGGTCTTCGGCTCCATCATCTACGTCTATCGCCACAATGCCACGCCGGTCAGCCGCGCCAACGAGCAGCAGGCCATCGACCAGTGCCTGGCGCGGGCCAATGCCGCGGACACCTCGCCGGCGGATCGCCAGGCGCTGATGGAAAACTGCCAGGAAATGCAGAAGCAGTTCCTCAAGAAGTACCCCGACGTGGCACGTTGAGCGGGCAACCGTCCCTTGCGAGGTTGCGCCAGGTCTCAGTTTCTGAAAGGATTTCCGTCCCAAACTTTCCAGTGATCCTTTCGCGTCGCCCGGAATGCCTTGCGGCCCTGCCACTGTGCGGCGGGATTTCCAGCGGTGCGGCTGCTTACTGGCCAATCCCACCATGTGGCCCTTGGTATGGGTCACCACTGAGTTGAGGAGGCGCCATGCCTGTCATTACTCTCCCCGACGGTAGCCAACGTCCATTCGACAAGCCCGTCACCGTAGCCGAAGTTGCCCAGTCCATTGGTGCCGGTCTTGCCAAGGCCACCATCGCCGGTCGCGTCGACGGCCAGCTGCGCGATGCCAGCGATCTCATCGAGCAGGATGCCAACCTGCAGATCATCACCGCCAAGGACGAGGACGGTCTGGAGATCATCCGCCACTCCTGCGCTCACCTGGTGGGTCATGCGGTCAAGCAGCTGTTCCCGACCGCCAAGATGGTCATTGGCCCGGTGATCGACGAAGGCTTCTACTACGACATCTCCTTCGAGCGTCCCTTTACCCTGGATGACCTCTCGGCCATCGAGACGCGGATGCGCGAGCTGATCGACAAGGACTACGACGTCATCAAGAAGATGACGCCGCGCGCCGAAGTCATCGAGGTGTTCAAGGCCCGGGGTGAGGAGTACAAGCTACGCCTGATCGACGACATGCCCGAGGAGCAGGCCATGGGCCTGTACTACCATGAGGAATACGTCGACATGTGCCGGGGCCCGCACGTGCCCAACACCCGCTTCCTCAAGGCGTTCAAGCTGACCAAGCTGTCCGGCGCCTACTGGCGTGGCGACGCCAAGAACGAGCAGCTGCAGCGCATCTATGGCACCGCCTGGGCGGACAAGAAGCAGCTGGCGGCCTACATCCAGCGCATCGAGGAAGCCGAAAAGCGCGATCATCGCCGCATCGGCAAGCAGCTCGATCTCTTCCACCTGCAGGAAGAAGCGCCGGGCATGGTGTTCTGGCACGCCAATGGCTGGACCGTCTACCAGGTACTCGAGCAGTACATGCGCAAGGTCCAGCGCGAGCACGGCTACCAGGAGATCAAGACGCCCCAGGTGGTCGATCGCATCCTCTGGGAGCGCTCGGGTCACTGGTCCAACTACGCCGAGAACATGTTCACCACGGCCTCGGAAAACCGTGACTTCGCGGTCAAGCCCATGAACTGCCCCTGCCACGTGCAGGTGTTCAACCAGGGCCTGAAGTCCTACCGCGACCTGCCGCTGCGCCTGGCCGAGTTCGGTGCCTGCCACCGCAACGAGCCGTCCGGCGCCCTGCACGGCATCATGCGCGTACGCGGCTTCACCCAGGACGACGCGCACATCTTCTGCACCGAAGAGCAGGTGGAGAAGGAAGCGGCCGACTTCATCAAGCTGACCCTGCAGGTCTATGCCGACTTCGGCTTCACCGACGTGATCATGAAGCTCTCCACCCGACCGGCCAAGCGCGTCGGTTCCGAAGAGCTGTGGGATCGCGCCGAGAAGGCGCTGGCCGATGCCCTGGACGCCTCGGGTCTGGAGTGGGAATACCAGCCGGGCGAGGGCGCCTTCTACGGGCCCAAGATCGAATTCACCCTCAAGGACTGCCTGGGGCGTAACTGGCAATGTGGTACCCTGCAGTACGATCCCAACCTGCCGGAACGCCTCGATGCCAGCTACATCTCCGAGGACAACAGTCGTCAGCGCCCGGTGATGCTGCACCGTGCCATCCTCGGTTCCTTCGAGCGCTTCATCGGCATGCTCATTGAGCACTATGCCGGTCTGTTCCCGGCCTGGCTCGCTCCGACCCAGGCGGTGGTACTCAATATCACCGACAAACAGGCCGATTTCGCCCAGCAGGTCGTCGGCGAATTGAACGCTGAGGGCTTCCGGGCCAAAGCCGACTTGAGAAACGAGAAGATCGGCTTTAAAATCCGCGAGCATACTTTGCTCAAGGTTCCCTATCTCCTGGTTATTGGAGACCGGGAGGTTGAGACACGATCCGTTGCCGTGCGTACCCGTGAAGGCGTAGATCTGGGCTCCATGCCCGTCGAGCGTTTCCGCGAGCTGCTCACGCAAGCGGTTTCCCGGCGTGGCCGGCAAGATTCGGAGTAATCACTATCAAGCAGCGTGACATGAGACAAGACAAGCGAGCCGCACCCCGGGCACCGATCAACGAAAATATCACCGCCCGGGAAGTTCGCCTTATTGGCGCCGATGGTCAGCAAGTAGGCATCGTCTCCATCCAGGAGGCCCTGCAGGCTGCTGAAGACGCCAAGCTGGATCTGGTGGAAATCACCGCCGACGCCGTACCCCCGGTCTGCCGGATCATGGACTACGGCAAGCACGTCTTCGAGAAGAAGAAGCAAGTCGCGGCGGCGAAGAAGAACCAGAAGCAGGCTCAGGTCAAAGAAATCAAGTTTCGTCCAGGGACGGAAGAAGGGGATTACCAGGTAAAACTACGCAACCTGGTACGTTTCCTAACCGAGGGGGACAAGGCCAAGGTCTCGTTGAGATTCCGCGGCCGGGAGATGGCCCACCAGGAGCTGGGCATGGAGCTGTTGAAGCGGGTCGAAGCTGACCTCGTCGAACACGGCGCCGTTGAGCAGCATCCTAAGATGGAAGGACGCCAACTCATCATGGTCATCGCCCCCAAGAAGAAAAAGTAACTACCAGGGCACTGGCAGGCCTTGCTGTTATGCGTAATCACTCAATGCGGAGTATCCGAACATGCCAAAGATGAAAACCAAAAGCGGCGCTGCGAAGCGCTTCGTGAAAACTGCTGGTGGCATCAAGCACAAGCACGCTTTCAAGAGCCACATTCTGACCAAGATGACCACCAAGCGTAAGCGTCAGCTGCGCGGTACGTCGCTGATGCATGCATCCGACGTCCAAAAGGTCGAGCGCATGCTGCGCCTTCGTTAATCCTGGTCAAGAATTTAAAGGAAGTTACCCATGGCTCGTGTTAAGCGTGGCGTCATCGCTCGTCGCCGTCACAAGAAAATCCTGAAGCTCGCCAAAGGCTACTACGGTGCCCGTTCGCGCGTCTTCCGCGTCGCTAAGCAAGCGGTAATCAAGGCAGGCCAATACGCCTACCGTGACCGCCGTCAGAAGAAGCGTCAGTTCCGCGCTCTGTGGATCGCTCGTATCAACGCTGGTGCTCGTATCAACGGTCTGTCCTACAGCCGTCTGATCGCCGGCCTGAAGAAAGCGGCCATCGAGATCGACCGTAAGGTACTGGCCGATCTGGCCGTGAACGAAAAAGCGGCGTTTGCTGCGATTGTCGAGAAAGCTAAAGCTTCGCTGGCTTAAGCCCCCCGGCAATCTCGCGCCCCTGGCGCGAAGCAACGTTATCAATAGGGGAAGAGCCTCATAGCTCTTCCCCTATTTTGTATCTGGAGTCCCTAGATGGAAAACCTGGATGCGCTGGTCTCCCAAGCACTGGAGGCCGTGCGGCACACCGAAGACACCAATGCCCTGGAACAGCTCCGGGTCAATTACCTGGGCAAGAAGGGTGAACTGACCCAGATCATGAAGACCCTGGGCCACCTCACGGCGGAGGAGCGTCCCCAGGCTGGCGCGCTGATCAACGCCGCCAAGGAACGTGTCCAGGACGCAATCAACAGCCGCAAGGCGACGCTGGAGCAGGCCGCCCTGGCCGCTCGCCTCGCCGCGGAACGCATCGACGTGACCCTGCCCGGGCGTGGTCAGGCCTCCGGTGGCCTGCATCCCGTCACCCGCACCCTGGAGCGTATCGAGCGCCTGTTCGCCAACATCGGCTATGGCGTCGCCACCGGTCCCGAAATCGAAGACGACTACCACAACTTCGAAGCGCTCAACATCCCCGGCCACCACCCGGCACGGGCGATGCACGACACCTTCTACTTCAACGCCAACATGCTGCTGCGCACCCACACCTCGCCGGTGCAGATCCGCACCATGGAGAGCCAGCAGCCGCCGATCCGCATCATCTGCCCGGGTCGCGTGTACCGCTGCGACAGCGATCAGACCCACTCGCCGATGTTCCATCAGGTCGAAGGCCTGGTGATCGACGAGGAAGTCAGCTTCGCCGATCTCAAGAGCACCCTGGTGACTTTCCTGCGCGAATTCTTCGAGGAAGAGCTGGAGGTCCGCTTCCGTCCCTCCTACTTCCCCTTCACCGAGCCATCGGCCGAGGTGGACATCCGCCGTCCGAGCCGCGACGGCGAACCGGCTTCGCGCTGGCTCGAGGTGCTGGGCTGCGGCATGGTCCACCCCAATGTCCTGCGCATGGCCGGTATCGATCCGGAGAAGTACCAGGGCTTCGCCTTCGGCATGGGCGCCGAGCGCCTGGCCATGCTGCGCTACGGGGTCAACGACCTGCGCCTCTTCTTCGACAACGATCTGCGCTTCCTGGCGCAATTCCGCTAGCTGCCAGACGGGAGTCCTATGAAATTCAGTGAACAATGGCTGCGTAGCTGGGTGAACCCTGCGGCTACGCATGAGGATCTGGTTGCCCGGCTGTCCATGGCCGGCCTGGAAGTGGACGGCGTCGAAGCGGCGGCCGGCAGCTTCCAGGGCGTCATCGTCGGCGAGGTGGTCTCCGTCGAGCGCCATCCCGATGCCGACAAGCTCAACGTCTGCCAGGTGAGCAACGGTCAGGAATCCTTCCAGGTGGTCTGTGGTGCACCCAATGTGCGCGCGGGCCTGAAGGCGCCTTTCGCCACCGTCGGCGCAACCCTGCCCGGTGACTTCACCATCAAGAAGGCCAAGCTGCGCGGCGTGGAATCTCACGGCATGCTCTGCTCGGCCAGCGAACTGCAGATCAGCGACGACAACAGCGGCCTGCTGGAGCTGCCGGCCGGCGCGCCGGTGGGCGAGAGCATCCGCAGCTACCTGCAGCTGGATGACGCCATCATCGACGTCGACCTGACGCCCAACCGTGGTGACTGCCTGTCCATCGCCGGTCTGGCGCGGGAAGTGGGTGCCCTGTACAACGCCACCGTCGAGCCCCTGCAGGTCGAGGCCGTAGCGGCTACGCACCAGGAGACCCGTCCGGTCGAGGTGATGGCTCAGCAGGCCTGCCCGCGCTACCTGGGTCGCGTGGTCAAGAACGTCGACCTGTCCCGTCCGACGCCGGACTGGATGGTCGAGCGCCTGCGCCGCAGCGGCGTGCGCAGCATCGACGCCGCCGTCGACGTCACCAACTATGTGATGCTCGAACTGGGTCAGCCCATGCACGCCTTCGATCTGGACCAGATCAAGGGCGGCATCCGCGTGCGCCTGGCCGATGCCGGCGAGCGCCTGGTACTGCTGGATGGCCAGGACATCGAACTGCGCAACGACACCCTGGTGATAGCCGACCACGAACGCGCCCTGGCCATCGCTGGCGTCATGGGGGGCGAGCACAGCGGTGTCGCCGCCGGTACCCGTGATCTGTTCTTGGAAAGCGCCTTCTTCGACACCATCGCCGTTGCCGGTAAGGCTCGCTCCTATGGCCTGCACACCGATTCCTCCCACCGCTTCGAGCGGGGCGTGGACTTCGAACTGGCACGCAAGGCCATGGAGCGCGCGACTCGTCTGCTGCTGGACATCGTCGGCGGCGAACCGGGTCCGGTGATCGAAGCGGTCAGTGCCGAGTACCTGCCGCAGGTCGAACCGATCCTGCTGCGCGCCGAGCGCATCGAGCGCGTTCTGGGTCTGACCCTGGACGATGCCCAGGTCGAGCGTCTGCTCAGCGGCCTGGGCCTGGCCGTAGCCCGCCTGGAAGCTGGTCGTTGGCAGGTGGGCGTACCCAGCCACCGTTTCGACATCAGCATCGAAGTGGACCTGATCGAAGAGCTGGCGCGCCTCTATGGCTACAACCAGCTGCCGATCCGTTTCCCCCAGGCTCGTCTGGCGCCGCAACCCCTGCCCGAGAGCAAGGGCGAGTTGAGCCAGCTGCGACGCCTGCTGGTGGCCCGCGGCTACCAGGAAGCCATCACCTACAGCTTCATCGACGAAAAGACCTTCCGGCTGTTCGCCCCTGAGGCCCAGCCGGTGATGCTGGCCAATCCCATCTCCACCGACATGGCCGCCATGCGCTCGTCGCTGTGGCCGGGTCTGGTCAAGGCCGTGCAGTACAATCTCAACCGTCAGCAGGACCGCGTCCGGCTGTTCGAGTCGGGGCTGAGATTTGTTGGTCAGCTGGAAGGCCTGGTGCAGGAAAACGTCCTGGCCGGCGCCGTCTG
Source organism: Pseudomonas benzopyrenica (assembly GCF_036884265.1). Classification (NCBI taxonomy): domain Bacteria; kingdom Pseudomonadati; phylum Pseudomonadota; class Gammaproteobacteria; order Pseudomonadales; family Pseudomonadaceae; genus Pseudomonas; species Pseudomonas benzopyrenica. The sequence continues at coordinate 1,602,690 of NZ_CP145723.1, forward strand.
CGGTTCGCGTCTGCCGGAGAGCTGGTCGTCCGGACGTGAGGCGGTGGACTTCTTCGACGTCAAGGCCGATGTCGAGGCGCTGCTGGCTCAGTCTGGTGCGGGTAGCGACTTCCGCTTCGTCACGGGCGAGCATCCGGCGTTGCACCCGGGGCAGACCGCGCTGATCGAAAGGGCAGGGCAGCCAGTCGGATATCTGGGCGCCCTGCACCCGGAAGTGGCACGCGAGCTGGACGTGGATCGCCCGGTGTTCCTCTTCGAGCTGGCATTGGATGCCCTGACCACCGGCAGCCTGCCGCGCTTTGGCGAGCTGTCGCGCTTCCCGGAAGTGCGGCGTGACCTGGCACTGGTGGTGGACGAAACCGTCGCCGCAGGCGACCTCTTGGCCGACATCCGCGAAAACGCCGGAGAAGGCCTCAAGGAACTGCGCCTGTTCGACGTCTATCAAGGCAAAGGTATTGATCCACATAGAAAAAGCGTCGCCATCGGCTTGACCTTGCAACATCCATCGCGCACATTAACCGATGAAGAAGTCAACGAAACGACGCAGAAAATCCTCGTTTCTCTGGAAAGAAGGTTCAACGCCACGTTAAGGAAATAGCGCATGGGGGCCCTGACGAAAGCTGAGATGGCCGAACGTCTGTTTGAAGAGCTCGGTCTGAACAAACGTGAAGCCAAGGAATTGGTCGAACTGTTCTTCGAAGAAATTCGTCATGCGCTCGAAAGCAACGAGCAGGTCAAGTTGTCTGGTTTCGGCAACTTTGACCTGCGCGATAAGCGCCAGCGCCCCGGACGCAATCCCAAGACAGGGGAGGAGATACCCATTACGGCGCGCCGTGTGGTGACCTTCCGCCCCGGGCAGAAACTCAAAGCCAGGGTCGAGGCCTATGCTGGAACCAAGTCATAACGACGAACTGCCGGTCATACCGGGCAAGCGCTACTTCACCATCGGTGAGGTGAGCGACCTTTGCTTGGTCAAACCGCACGTGCTGCGCTACTGGGAGCAGGAATTTCCCCAGCTGAACCCGGTGAAGCGCCGCGGTAACCGGCGCTACTACCAGCGCCACGACGTGCTCATGATCCGCCAGATCCGCTCTCTGCTGTACAACGAAGGCTTCACCATCGGCGGGGCGCGCCAGCGCCTCACCCAGGGCGACGAGACCCGCGATGAGGGTTCGCAGTACCACCAGCTCATCCGCCAGATGATCAGCGAACTCGAAGAAGTCCTCGTCGTACTGAAAAAGTGAAAAAAAGCTTCCATTAATCAAAGTGTTGCAGTAAGATGCACGCCGTTCCCTAGAGGAACACAGTCGGGGCGTAGCGCAGCCTGGTAGCGCACTTGCATGGGGTGCAAGGGGTCGAGTGTTCGAATCACTCCGTCCCGACCAAATTAACGAGAAGGCTCAAGCACTTAGTGGCTTGGGCCTTTTTCGTTTCTGGAACCAAGCCAAAATAGAATCAAAATCAGCTGGCGATTCGCTGGGTAGGGTTCCTGGTAGCTTTTGACCGTGTTGCTGCAAGGGTATTGCTGGTTACAAGCATACCTACCTTACTGAGTCTTCCACCCCGCCTGCTCATTGGTAATGACGTATAGAGACATCCAGCTCAGTTGAGCTCGGCATTACCTGCGCAGCTGTTCTCACTATCGCCTGTGGCAGCTTATTCGATCTTGAGTGCCCTTTTCGGGATACGCGCCTCGACCACAGCCTAAAGCATAATCCAACCTGCTTCCGGGCCAGCCGCTGCTTTGGACTAGCTAATAAAAATAGGAAGGCCCAGCGTTAGTACTGGGCCTCCTAATGTCATTCAGCGTTCTTAGCGGCATCTGCTCCAGCAGAGGTGAGCTTTATCGGTAGCACCAAAGAGCGATCGCCTTGAGCGTCGACGTGGACGTTGCCCTTATGAATCAGTCCATGCTCTTGCAGGTCCTGAAGAACGTCCATAACGGCATCTTCGCCGTGATGGTTATCGAGAATTTCACTACCCAGGCCCGATGGATGCGAGTGATACAGGCGGCGCAAGATTTCAGCTTTGAGTTCTGCATTGATAGCCATGTGGTCTCCTCGTATGTGTGCAAGGGTTATGACTACTAGCTAGATAATCAGTGCCTATGGGAGTGATATTCGGCAACTTTGAGGCATTGTCGTTGTGCAAGTCACCGGACATGACTTCGCTGTAGCCGAGGCCCTATCAGGTCTTGATCTAGGGAGGGAAGCTAGTGGCACGCGAATTTTTCGATGCGTAGGCTAATCGTTCTGTGGTGATGTCTGCCATGTGAATAGACATTGCCCTCTCTGTCAGGAAATGGTCTCTACCCGAACCAGTGCCTGCTGCCTGAAGGGGTTCAGGACGTCGGTCGCCGTAGCATCGGTAATTAGCGTCCAGTCCGTTTTGAGCGGCGTCCAGTGTTGCTGACGATCACGGCCGAGCTTGGTCGAGTCGGCGAGGACGAAGACTTCCGCGGCTTGCTGGATCATCAGCTCCTTGAGATAGGCCTGCTCGGTGCTGGCCTCACAGAGGCCGCGGCCGGCGACGACGCCGTCGGCGCTGAGGAAGACCTTGTCGGCCGACAACCGCTCGAGCATGGTGAAGGCCGCCGGGCCGAAGGTGGACATGCTGCCGGGGCGGAGGTCGCCGCCGAGCAGGGTGACGTGGCCTTCCGGCAGATCGCGCAGCAGCGGCACCGCCAGCAGGTTGTTGGTGATGACGTGCAGGCCGCGTCTTTCGTTGAGCAGCTTGGCCAGGGCGGCGGTGGTGGTGCCGCCGTCCAGCACCAGGGTGTCGTGGTCGTTGATATGGGCGAGGGCGGCGCGGGCAAGCAGGGCCTTTTCCGGACCGGACTGGTTGCTGCGTTGCTCCAGCGACGGCTCGGGCTCACGGGTGCCGATATGGGTCGCCCCACCGTAGGTGCGCAGGATCTGGCCCTCTTCCGCGAGGGCAGTCAGGTCGCGGCGGACCGTGGCTTCCGACACCTCCAGATGCCGGCACAGGGTTTCGACATTGGTGTGACCGGCCAGAACCAGTTCGAGGATGGCCTGGCGACGTTTGGCGACCTTCATGGGGAATCCATCGGGAAAGACCGCGCTACTCTAGCGCAGTCGTGCTTCCCCCACATCACAGCGAGGCGCCGCCGCAGACCGTCAGCGTCTGGCCGGTGAGGGCGCCGGCATCCGGGCCGAGCAGGAAGGCGGTCAGGCCCGCGACCTCTTCGGGCTGCACGTAGCGGCCCAGCGGCGGCAGCCGCGGCGGCGTGCCGGCACGACCCGGATCACGCAGCATGGGCGTCTCGGTCGCCCCGGGCGCCACCAGGTTCACGGTGACGCCACGCGCGGCCAACTCCAGCGCCCAGGAGCGCACCAGACCCACCAGGGCCGCCTTGGTGGCGGAGTACTGGCTGCGTCCGGCCGCGCCCTGCATGGTGCGGCTGCCGATCAGCACGATGCGCCCGTCCGTGGCGAGGCGCTCGACCAGGCGATCCACCAGGCGGCTGGCCACGGCCACGTGCAGGTGCCACATGGCGGCACCATCGGTCGGGTCCAGGGCGCCCAGGGGGGCAGTGCGCATGAAACCGGCGGCATGGACGATGGCGTCCAGCGGTTCGATGTCGGCCAATACCCTATCCAGCGCCTGGTCATCGGCCAGGTCGACGCCGATCCAGGTCAGCGCCGGATGCGACTGCTCGGGCGAGCGGCGGCTCAGGCCGGTCACCCGCCAGCCCTCGGCGAGCAGGCGCTGGGCGATGGCCGCGCCGATGCCGGAGCTGATGCCAGTGATCAGGGCGTGGGGTTGGGTCGTCATCGCCGTCTCCTCTAACGCAGCGCCGCCAGGGGCAGGCGGACGTGCTTGATGCGCTGGCGGAAGTAGGTGAAGGCCAGGTGGAGATCACCGTCGGGCGCCTGTACCAGGCTGGGATAGGAGTACTCGCGATTGAGCTTCTCGGTGGAGTTGTTGGTCAGGCAATAGCCGTCGCCGGCCTCGACGTCCAGGCGTCGCCAGCTGTGCCCCTCATCCGTGGACACGGCCAGGCTCATGGGGCCGCGTGGTACGCCCCAGATGGCGCTGCGCTCGCCGTCCTTTGCTACCGGATCGACGCGGCTGTCGCCATCGTCGATCTCGTCGTAGAGCGAGGCGCGGCGTTCGCTGTAGTCGGCGGCGCTGGTGGGGTTGTAGGCCACCACCAGTTCGCCGCTGGCGAGGCGGATGAACTGGATGGAGGAGTTGTTATTGGGCAGGGTCGTCGGGGTAGGGGCGCTCCAGCTGCGACCGCCGTCCTGGGAACGGCTGGCGTGGATGAAGTCGGCCCAGCGACTGCGGAACAGCGCCAGCAGGGTGCCGTCGCCGAGCGGCTGGATGTTCATGTGCACGCAGCCGGTGCTCTCGGGCACGGCATGCTCGGTCCAGCTGCGGCCCTGGTCACTGGAGATCAGCACGGCGCTGGTGTCATGGCTGCCCACCCACTTCTCGCCGGGGCGGGCGATGCAGTGGAAGATCGGCAGCAGCCAGTCGCCGTTGGCCAGCACCACCGGCGGCTGGCGAACGAAGGTTCCGGGGGTGTCGATCAGCGTCTCGATGGCGCCCCAACTGTGACCGCCATCGGGGGACAGGCGGCGGCGGACGATGGCGGTGTCCTGGTTACCGGCTACCTGGGCGGTCCACAGCAGCCACAGCGGGCCATTCGGCGCCTGGAGCAGGATGGGATTCTGCTCGGAGCGGGTCGGGTCGTCCGACAGCTGCACGGGATCGCTCCAGGTACCGGTCGCCGGATCGCGGCGGCTGAGCATGACCGAGATATCGGCCTTACCTTCCTGGGTGCCGGCGAACCAGGTACACAGCAGGGTGCCGTCAGGCTGAGCCAGCAGGTTGGCGGCGTGGTTCTGCGGATAGGGCGTCGGCAGGAAGCTGTCCTGGCGGCCAGCGATGGCGATTTCAGTGATGGACATGGGGGACCTCGGCAGGAGCGGCTTTGGCGGCGGGCTGGGGAAAGAGCCGTTCGATGACCACGACGATGGCAGGCGTCGCCAGGGCAACGTACATGTTGTCGATGCCATAGGGATTGCCCAGCAGATACCAGACGCTGGTGGTGATAGTCGAGGCCAGCAGGCCCAGCGTCGCGCCCCGGTTGGTGGCGAACAGCGGCAGGTAGATGGCGATCATGGCGATCACCGCGATGGACAGGCGCAGCGCCCGGGTAAAGAACGACAGGTTCAGGATCTCGGGGACGAAGAACACGAAGAACAGCGGCACGAAGCCAATGATCAGCGAGATCACCCGGGTGGCGTTGAACTCACGCTCGGGCGTGGGCTTGCGTAGCGGCACATAGAAGTCCCGGACCACCAGCGAGGCGATGGCCAGAGCCACGGTGCTGACACTGACGAAGATGGAGGCGACCAGGGAAATGGTCACCACGCCGGCCAGCACCGGGTGCATCGACTGCAGGAAGACGGGCAGGGCGTAGAGGCTGCTCATTTCTGGATGCAGGTACTTGGAGGCGACGCCGATGAAGCCCAGCGCCAGGGAGATAGGGATGCACAGCAGCGAGGCATGGAAGGTGGAGCGTTGGGCGGCGCGCGCATCCTTGGTCGAGGAGATCGCCTGGATGATGAACTGGGTGGAGAAGATCGCGCCGACGGTACCGATGATCCAGGCGAAGATCTTGCTGCCGCCAATGGCGCCGTCCCAGGTGAAGTAGTGCTCCGGCATGCTCTGCATGACCGGGGTGAAGCCGCCGGTCATGTGCAGGGCCACGCCCAGGACGATCAGCACGCCCACGTACTTGACCGAGGTGTGCAGGATGCTGACGTAGGCCACGCTCTTCAGCCCGCCGAAGACGTAGTACAGGGTACTGACGATGGCGGTGATGAAGGCCGCGGTGGGTAGGTTGATCTTGAGCACCGTGGCGATGGCCGCGGCGCCGCTGACGTAGTTGCCCACGTTCACCAGCAATAGGGCGTAGATCATGATGATCGACACCATCAGCTTGGTGGACAGGCCGTACTTCTGCGCGATGAAGCCGGAGATGGTGAATTCGCCGGAGGCGTAGAGCTTGCGCGCCATCAGTAGGCCGAACAGCGGAAAGCCGATGGCCGCGGCGATCACCGACCAGGAGGCGGCGAAACCGCTTTCGAAGGCTGCCTGGGCGGTGCCCACCGTGGACTTGGCGCCGATGAACTCTGACATCATCAGGATACCCACCACGAAGGCCGGCATGCTGCGCGCGGCCACCATGAATTCGCCGCTGGTGCGGCTGCGCAGGCGGATGCTGAGCCAGGTGGTGAAGAGAATGTAGACCACCACCATCCCGATGATGATGGCGGTGCTTTGCACGTCGAACGTCTGCATGGAAATCGCTCCGTGTTGTTGTTGTACGAGCTTTTTCACAGGGCGCCGGCAGGCCGCCGGCGCCCTGAACGAGGAACGTCAGTGGCTGGGTTGACCGGCGCCCAGCAGGTCCGCCTCCGGGTCGTCGTCGGTGACGATGGGTTCCACCCGGCCGAGCAGGAACAGGTAGTTGAGGATGGCTGCCACGATCAGCGCCGCCGAGAACAGCAGGGCGATGTTGAAGGAGCCGGTGGTGGCGACGATGAAGCCGGTGACGATGGGGCCGACCACGCCGCCCATGTTGGAAACCGAGTTCTGCAGGCCGGCCAGCATCGAGGTCATGCCGCGCGGGGCGATATCCCCGGGCATGGCCCACACCTGGGTGGCCGCCACGGTGGTGCCGGACTTGGCGATGCACAGCAGCACGATGGCGATCCAGGCCGACTCGGCGAAGGCCGCCAGGCCGATGCAGGAGGCCATCAGCAGGCCGACGATCAGAAATGTCTTGCGGATCGTGGTCAGCGAATAGCGGCCACTGCGGTAGATGCGGTCCGACAGCCAGCCGGCGAAGACTTCCACCACCATGGCGATCAGCAGCGGCAGCGCCGCCATGAAGCCCATGGAGATGAGGTCCATGCCCTTTTCCTTGACCAGGTAGGTGGGCAGCCAGGTGATGAAGAAGTAGGAGTTGTAGTTGATGAAGAAGAAGCCCAGGCACATGGCCCAGACGTTGCGGTAGCGCAGCAGCTCGTACCAGCGCATGGCTGGTTTCTCGCCATTGCCTTCGCGGCGCCGCTGGCCTTCGCGGATGTAGCGCAGCTCGGCCTGGTTGATGCGCGGGTGGTCTTCCGGATCGTTGCGGTAGAAGGCGAACCAGGCCAGGGCCCAGAGGATGCCGAGGGCGCCGCTGATGACGAAGGTCAGCTTCCAGCCGAACAGTGCGATCAGGCCGACGATCAGCGGCATGGCCACCGCGCCGCCGAACTTGGAACCGCTGTCGAAGATGCCCGAGACGGTGGCGCGCTCCTTGTCGGGAAACCAGCGCGAAGTGATGCCGGCGTTGCTCGGGTAGGCCGCCGCCTCGCCGATGCCCAGGCCGATGCGCAAGGCGAACAGCGACTTGAAGCCCGTGGCAAGGCCGGTCAGGGCAGTCGCCAGCGACCACCAGAGCACCGCGCCGCCTAGGGTGGCCTTCTGACCGAAGCGGTCGGCCAGCCAGCCCGCGGGCAACTGCAGCAGGGCGTACGACCAGAAGAAGGCCGACATGATCAGCCCCATCTCGGTCGCGTTGAGGGCGAATTCCTTGCTGATGAAGGGGGCGGCAGCGGAGAGCACCACCCGGTCGATGTAGTTGATGGCGATCGCTGTCCACATCAGTCCGGCGATGATCCAGCGAATCCTGGTGGCCTTGTTGTTGTTATCCATGATCAGGTTCCGAAAGGGGTAGGGGGTCAGGGGGCGACGACGACGGACTCCAGGGTGGTGCTGCCGGTAAGGGCGGCGACCACGTTGCGGGCGCAGGTGAGGCTGAGGATGTCCAGCGCGCCCGGGGTGTAGCCGGCGATGTGCGGTGACACCACCACGGTGGGCAGCCCGTACAGCGGGTGCTGGTTGGCCGGCTCGTCCTCGAACACATCCAGGGCCGCGCCGCCCAGGTGGCCGCTGTGCAACGCCTGGTAGAGCGCCTCTTCATCGACGATGCCGCCGCGCGCGGCGTTGATCAGGTGGGCGCCCGGCTTCATCAGGCCCATTCGCCGTGCGTCCAGCAGGTGGCGAGTGGCGTCGGACAGGCCGATGTGCAGGGTGACGAAGTCGGCTTCGGCGAGGAGGTCGTCGAGGGCGCGAAACTCGATGCGTTCGCGGTCGGCGAAGGCCTGATCGGGATAGGGGTCATGGGCGATGACGCGCATGGCGAAGCCGCTGGCGCGCCGCGCGACTTCCTTGCCGATGCTGCCCAGGCCGACGATGCCCAGGGTCTTGCCGTGGACATCCGCGCCAAACAGCCGCGGCCACTCGCCGGCGCGGGTTTCACGGTCGGCGCGGGCGACCTGGCGGGCCGAGGCCAGCAGCAGGGCGAAGGTGTAGTCGGCCACCGCGTGGCGGTTGGAGTTGGGCACGTTGCAGACGGTCACGCCGCTGGCACGGGCCGCGTCCAGGTCGATGTTGTCGACCCCGACGCCGTGCTTGCACACCAGGCGCAGCTGCGGCAGGGCCGCGAAGGTGGCGGCGTCGAAGACATTGAAGGCGGTGATGGCCGCCTGGCACTCGGCGGCCGCGGCGATGAAACCCTCGGCATCGATGTCGGCGGGCAAGGTCACCACGTCGATGCCGTGGCGGGCCAGCAACTCCAGGGGTTCCCGGGAGTACTTGGCGAAGGAGGGCGAGGTGCAGACGACTTTCATGGTCAGGCTCCTCAGGCGGCCTGGCTGGCGCGATGCCGGCTGGCAAGTTCGGTGGCCTGGCGCAACGCCTCGATGAGGCTGCGCTCGTCGGCGATGCCCTTGCCGGCGATGTCGAAGGCGGTGCCGTGGTCCACCGAGGTGCGGATCACCGGCAGGCCGACGGTGACATTGACGCCCGCCTCCAGGCCCATGACCTTGACCGGCCCATGGCCCTGATCGTGGTACATGGCCACCACGCAGTCGAAATCGCCGCGACCGGCGCGGAAGAACAGGGTGTCCGCAGGCAGTGGGCCTTCCACGCGCCAGCCACGGGCGCGCAGTTCGTCGATGGCCGGCTGGATCTTGGTTTCTTCCTCCCCGTAGCCGAACAGGCCGTTCTCGCCGGCATGCGGGTTGATGCCGCAGACGGCGATCAGGGGGTCCTGGATGCCGGCCCGCTGCAGGGTGGCGTGGGCGCGTTCGATGGTGCGCTTGACCAGGCCCGGCTCGATGCGCGCGATGGCATCGATGATGCCGATGTGGGTGGTGACGTGGATGACCTTGAGGATCGGCGTCATCAGCATCATCGACACCTCCTCGGTGCCGGTGAGGTGCGCCAGCAGCTCGGTGTGCCCCGGGAAGATATGACCGCCGGCGTGCAGGGCTTCCTTGTTCAGCGGGGCGGTGCAGATGGCATCGAGTTCACCGGCGGAGGTGAGCTGCACGGTGCGTTCGATGTAGCGATAGGCGGCGTCGCCGGCCAGGGCGGACAGCCTGCCGTAGGGCAGGTCGGCGGGAATCAGCCCGAGGTCGATGCAATCCACCACGCCGGGCTGGAAGCGCGCCTGATCGGGACGTTCGATGGCGTTGATCTGCAGGCGACCGCCGACGATGCGATTGGCATCCTCCAGGCGGCCCGCGTCGCCGATGACCAGCGGGCGGCAGCTGTCGTAGACCGAGGCGTGGGCCAGGGACTTCATGATGATCTCGGGACCGACGCCGGTGGCGTCACCCATGGTAATGCCGATGACGGGACGTTCAGACATGGTGGGCTTCCTTCTGCAGGGAGGCCGTGGCGGCCTGTGCGGGTAGGCTGGCGCGCAGGTGGCGCCAGGCATCGAGGAGGGTGTCGGGTTGGCCGAAGCCGCCGGCCTTGGTCACTACCCGCAAGGCGCGACCGCGCCAGCGGGTGCTGGCCAGGGCCACGCCCGGGGCGAGGGCGCCGTGCAGGTCCAGCGCCGTGATCCCAGCCTGGGCGAGCAGGGCGCGAGCGGTCTCGCCACCGGTGGCCATGACGGCGGCGGCCTCCTGCAGGGCGGGCTGCAGCAGTTCGGCCAGGACCTGGCTCAGGGCTACGGCCTGGCGCGGGTCGCGAGCCTGCTGGTCAAGGCCCACCAGGACGTCTTCGCCACGGGCGAGCTGCCGAGCGAGGGCTGCGGCCAGCGCGGTACGCTCGGCGGTGCGTTGCGGCTCCAGCAGCCAGGCAGGGGCCAGCCGCTGCCAGTGTTGGCCGCTCCCCGCCACCAGACGCTCGGCCTGGGCCTGGGAGTGTCGTGACATGCTGCCTACCACCGTGAGGATCGGGCCGTCGCCATGAGGGCGGAGGGCGGTGTGGCCGGTCAGGCCCAGGGCAGCGGGCAGCGCCTCGGCCAGGCCTGCGGAGCCGACCCAGAACAGCTGCTGCGCCACGGGCGCGGAAGCCCGGGCCAGTGCCTCCAGGTCCGTTTGCCGCTCGGCGTCGCAGACCAGCGCGGGCAGACCACTGTCCAGCGCGCGGCGCAGGGCGGCGGCCAGCGCCACCGGCTGACGGAGGGTCGCGAGATCCAGCCGCGCACAGCTGATGCCATGATCGGTCAGTTGAGCGACCAGATCGGCACTGCCGGTCAGTCCCTCATTGCGCCAGACATCAGTCTGGTCGACCGGTACGCCGTCCAGGTACTGGATGCCACCCTGGGTCGTGCGGCCCAGTGCCGGGTAGGCGGGCGCGACCAGGGCCAGGCCGCGCGGGGTGAGGGCCGCCACCTCGGCGGCGACATTGCCACGCAGGGTGGAGTCGATCTTCTTGTAGAGCGCGGCGCCCGCCAACGCCGGGTGCCCGAGCAGCGCGGCGTGGCGTGCGGCCGCCGCACGCGCATCCAGTCGACGGCTGTCCAGATCCAGTGCCGTCACCGGCGCCTGGGCGTCCAGGGCCTCGGCGTCGAGCAGCACCCGGGTCGCCTGGGCCTTGGCAAAGCCCAGGGCGCAGTCGGCGGCGCCGCTGAGGTCGTCGGCCAGGATCAGCAGGCGGGTCATGGCAGCAGGCGCCGGTACAGCGCCTGGATGTCGTCCAGGCTCAGCGGTTTGGGATTGTTGACCATCAGCCGGGTGACCTTGGACGCCGCCACGGCCATCTCTGGCAGGTGCTCCTCGCGCACACCAAAGGCGGCCAGGTCCTGAGGAATCTCCAGGGTGGCGGTCCAGGCGGTGATCTGCTCGATCAGCTTGCCTGCGGCGGCTTCGTTGCTGTCTTCTTCACGGGCCAGGCCGCAGACCATGGCGGCACGCTTCAGGCGCGGCGCGCAACTGTCCAGGTTGAAGGCCATGACATGGGGCAGCAGCATGGCATTGGCCACGCCGTGGGTGACGTGGAACTTGCCGCCCAGGGGATAGGCCAGCGCATGGACAGCGGCCGTGCCGGCGGCGGTCAGGGCCACGCCGCCATAGGTGGAGCCGAGCAGCATGTCGCTGCGGGCGCGTACCGAATCCGGCTGCTGATAGGCCTCGACGATGCTGCCGGCGATCAGCCGCATGGATTCCAGGGCAAAGGTATCGCTGACCGGGTTGGCCTTGTTGGAGATGAAGGACTCCAGGGAGTGGGTGAAGGCGTCCATCCCGGTAGCCGCGGTGATGGCCTTGGGCAGGCTCAGGGTCAGCAGCGGATCGAGCAGCACCAGGGCGGGCAGCAGGTGGCGGCTGACCACGCCCACTTTCAGCTCTTCGTCGGGCAGGGTAACGATGGCATTGGGCGTCACTTCCGAGCCGGTGCCGGCGGTGGTCGGGACCAGCACGGTGGGCAGCCCGGCGCGGGCCACCTGGTCGATACCCAGCATGGACCTGAGCGACTGCTCGTTGGTGAGCATGACCGCGAACAGCTTGGCGGCATCCAGCACCGAGCCGCCGCCGATGGCGAGCAGGGCATCCGGTTGGTGCGGCGAGACCTGTTCGCGAAAGACCTGCTCGATGTTCTCAAGGGTCGGCTCGATCTCGACGTTGTCGATCACGGCCACGTCGATGTCGCGGGCGGCCAGTTGCGCCTTGACGCGCTCGGTCACGCCCAGGCCATGCATGGCGTTCTGGGTGACCAGCACCACGCGGCGCAGCGGGACATCGAGGAGGGCGAGCTTGTCGCCGAGCTGATCCAGGGCGCCGGCGCCGTGGACCAGGTGTTTGACGGTCTGGAAATGATAGAGGGACATGGGCGCTCCGGATCAGTCGCGATAGATGGCCAGCAGGCCTTCGAGCTTGTGCACCGTGGCTTCGTCCAGCGGCGCGACCGGGGCCCGGCAGGGGCCGACCGGGACGTTGAGCAGGTCGGCGGCCTTCTTCAGTACCGACGGCATGGTGCCCAGGGCGAAGGCATCGCGCAGCGGGCGCAGCTTTTCCTGGGCGGCGCGGGCGGTGGCGTGGTCGCCGACCTGGAAGGCGTTCCAGATGGCCATGACGACCTGGGGCACGGCATTGGCCGTGGCCGCCACCGCGCCATCGCCGCCGGCCAGCAGGTTCCAATAGATGAGGGAGTCGGTACCGGCGAAGACGGCGAAGTCATCGCTGCGGTACTTCATCATCTGCACCAGGGCGTCGAAGTTGCCCGCGCTGTCCTTGATCCCCTTGATCTGCGGATGCTGGCTCAGGGCGGCCACAGCGCCGATGCCGATCGACATGCCGGTCTTGGCCGGAATGTTGTAGAGCATGAGCGGCAGTGGGGAGGCGTCGCCAATGGCTTCGTAATGAGTGATCAGCTCTTTCTGGCTGACAGCATTAAAGTAGGGCGTGATCACCGACAGGGCATCGACGCCGCGATCCGCCATCTTTTTGTTCAGTTCAATCACTTCGTGCGTCGCGAAGGCACCGGTACCGGCTACGACCGGGACCCGGCCGCCCGCGGCGTCCACCGTGAGCTCGGCGATACGCAACTTTTCGGCTTCGGAGAGGGCGAAGAACTCGCCGTTGGTGCCCAGTACGAACAGGCCGTGGACGCCGGCGCCAATCAGGTTTTCGATCAAACCGCGCAAAGCGTTTTCATCGACACGTTGTTGGGCGTCAAAGGGGGTAACGAGGGCGGGAACGATGCCGCGGAATTTCATGGTCATGCCTACCTTGTGATTGTTCTGATCACAATAAAGCATGTTTTGATCTAATCGATCAATAGCGGCCCGATGGTTTTGCGTGGTCGATGGGCCTGTGCACCTTTGGAAAGCAACGGCCCTTCGTGAGGCCACTGTCGGCTCGGGTCGCTGGTAATAAAGAGGGATAAAGGCAACAGGAGCCTCGGCGCGTTAACCACGCGCCGCGAGGCAGGAATGTTAATGCTGCGGGCGAGGGGTAACGCTGTCGGGTCGGGACAGCTATCCCGCTGATCCTTCTGACAAAATTGTCATTCTGCAGTACCCGTTCCTGACCGAACGATCAGGATAAGTTGGCGGGGTCATCTCCTGGACCTCGAATCATGTCGCGCTTTCTTTCCTCTCTCTCCCTCACGCTGCTGGGCGCTGCCGCCCTCGGTCAGGCGCAGGCGGCGTTGCCGCAGCATCCCGATCTCGACCTCGCGGCTGCCCAGCGTCTGGCGCAGGCCGCGCCCTGCAGCGCCGCGCTCGCGGTGCTCGACCGCAGCGGTCAACTGATCCTCCTGCAACGCGATACCCGCGTCGGGCCGCACAACGCCGAGGCGGCGCGGCGCAAGGCCTTTACCGCACTGTCCACCCGTACCCCGTCGCAGGCGTTGGCCGAGCGCGCCCGGCAGAACCCGGATGCGGCCAATCTCGTCACCCTGCCCGAGTTGCTGCTGCTCGGCGGTGGCATCCCCCTCTACGAAGGCGACCAGCTGGTCGGCGCCCTGGGCATCGCCGGTGCCGGCGGTGGCGGGGCGGACGAGCGCTGTGCGCTGGCGGCCGCCGAACACCTCAATCTCACCTCCCATCCCTGAAGGAAATCTCCATGAAGACGTTCGTCCTGTTGTCTGGTCTGGCCCTGTCCGGCTTCGCGATTGCTGCACCCAACCCCCTGAGCGTCCATGTGCTCAACCTGGAAGACGGCAAGCCGTCGGCGGGGGTGCACGTGACCCTGGAGCGCCAGGTAGGGCAGGGCTGGCAGCCGCTGGCGGAGGAGGTCACTAACGAGCAGGGCCGGGTGCCGGCGCTGTTTCCCCAGGAAAAGACCTTCGAGAAGGGTGAATACCGGGTGGTCTTCAAGACCGGCGACTACTATCGCCAGCAGGGTCGCAGCGCCTTCTTCCCCGAAATCCCCGTGGTGTTCGACGTCACCCAGCCGGAGCAGCACTACCATATCCCCTTGTTGCTCAGCCCCTACGGCTTCAGCACCTACCGCGGTTCCTAGGGCGCCGGCGCGGCGTAAGTCCTCGCGCCTGTCCACCGCGCTCGTACAGGCACAGTGCGGCTGGCGGCAACCTCCAACCCTGTGACCCTGCCATGCCTGGTGAGGGCCATTCGCGAGCGGTCGAGGCCCTGTGCGAATGGCGCCTCTCCGCGCAGTATTCCTGATCATCGGTGCGGTGTCTCCGTTAAGGGGCAATCGGTCGTTCGCGAGCTCCCACGAGTGGCGCGATGTCGCTGGGGGCAGGGCGGATCTCCGGATCGTTCCAGGCCCTGGGCCGCCTCGGCTTCTGCTGGCTCACAGACAAGTCTTTCAATTGCTACGGGCACCACATTCGGTACGGGCACCTTAAGTGAGTCCTAAGCGGCAAAACGTAGCGTTGGTGGCGTCATTCACCAGGGTGCCCGGTTACTTTTTTATCGGTACCGTTGAATATGTATGACTAATAACCTTCGTCATTGCCGTACAGGGAGCTGGTGGTATGCCACTCGAGCAGCTTTCAAACTGCCTGTCCAAGGTCCTTGATGCCGCGCGTCCAGGTGGCTCGCCGCTGTGAGCCAGGACTTCGCGCCCTTGCGCAACAGTCAACGTGGCCCGGTGCTCCTACTGGCTTCCGGACCTTCGGCTGCCGAACTCAACCTGGACGCCTGGCAGGATGTGCCGATCATCACCATGAACGGTGCCATCGCCAAGCTGAGCGGGAGCGGCATCCGTCCGCTCTTCTACGTCTGCAGCGACCTGAGCTTTGCCGAGCAGCAACCTGAGCTCTATGCGCGCGGGATCGAGCAGGCGCAACGGCTGGCATTGTGGCCTGCGGCAATCGAACGGCTCCCGGAAAGCCGGCAGGCCAAGGCTCACGCGTTGCGACGAGCGCCCAGTACCCGGTTGGAACACTACCTCGGGCTGGAGCGTGACCAGGCCGAACGCACGCTCACCTTGCTCAGTCGCCGAGCGCGCGACATCGGCTTCAGCCGAGACATGGACTACGGCATCTTCGATGTCCGGACCGTTGCCTTCATCGCCCTGCAACTGGCCTATCACCTGGGCTTTAGCAAGATCTATCTGGCCGGTGTCGACCTCAATGCCCGGGCCCCACGCTTCTACGAAGGCAGCACAGGCGCGAGATCGCCCTGTGGTCTGGACGAGCACCTGTACAGCCGTATCCTGCCCGGGCTCAAGGTCATGCAGGACGTCATGACCGCAGAGGGCCGTCAGGTCTTCAACCTGTCGCGCTGCAGCTGCATTCCTGCGCAACTCATCCCACGCGCCGATCTGGCCTCCGTCGAGGCGACCTGGCTGGGTCAGCGGACCCGTCAAGCCGGCTGAGAGTGCGCGTTCAGTATTCCTGTGGCGTACCGAGAAGTCTGGACGTAAGGACGGGAAGACCTTCCTCGCGCGCTCGATCAGCGCCAACCCTGGGTAAGCCCCCAGACCACTGCATAGCGCGTGGTCTTGGCCAGGGTCACCACCAGTAAAAAGCGCCACAGGGGTTCGCGCATCACGCCGGCGACCAGGGTCAGCGGATCACCGATCACGGGCGTCCAGCTGAGCAGCAGCGACCACCAGCCCC
Source organism: Pseudomonas benzopyrenica (assembly GCF_036884265.1). Classification (NCBI taxonomy): domain Bacteria; kingdom Pseudomonadati; phylum Pseudomonadota; class Gammaproteobacteria; order Pseudomonadales; family Pseudomonadaceae; genus Pseudomonas; species Pseudomonas benzopyrenica. The sequence goes on from NZ_CP145723.1 coordinate 1,618,545, forward strand.
AGCGCTGATAGGCCGCCTGAATGCGGGCAAGCCGTTTCGGCGATACCGGAAACCAGCGGCGTTGGCGAAAGCGTTCGAGATGGGTGCCGAGCCACCAGTTCAGCGTCGAGCCGGCGACATTGCCCAGCGTCGCGGCCAGCAGCAGGAGCGCCGTGGCATAGCGCTCTGTAAGCAGCAGCCCGGCGAGGGCCGCTTCCGACTGTAGGGGTAGCAGGGTGGTCGCGCCAAAGGCGAGGGCGGCCAGGCCCAGGTAGACGCTCAGGGCTTCCAGGATGAAGCTCCGGCAGGGAGCGTCATGAAGAGTCTGTCTCGGGGCGAGAGGAAGCTGCCGAGCATAGCGCGAGTGACGGGGCTACGCCTTCTCGCGACCCTGAGTCCCGGTGCTCACTCCAGCCGGGCGAGCCAGTCCGCGACCGAGTCGCCACTGCTCATATCCGGTTGCACCAGGCCATCGATCATGAAGGTCGGCGAGACATGGATGCCGTTCTGCCGGGCGTACTTGCAGTGCCACTTGATGGCGTGCTGCAGGTCCGGATTGGCGAAGGCGTCGGCCAGGGCTAGGCCACTGTAGCCTTCCAGGCGCGCGATGATGTCGTTGGGCGTGGCGTCGCGGTTGGGGCCGGTGGCGTGATCCTTGAACTCGAATTCCTCGCGATGGGCCGCCACCGCGGCCAGCACCGCCTTGGCGCTTTCCTTGCCGCCGTCGAGGGTGGCGGCGGCCAGCACACACCGCACCACCACGCCGGAGAACAGGTGCCAGGGCTGGGATTGCAGGCGGATCTTCAGGGTGATCCGCTCGGGGCCGGCCTGGGCCAGCAGGTCGTCGAACTTGTTGAAGGCCTTGACTGAAAAGGGGCAGGTGGGCTCGAGAAAGACTTCAAAGGTGCGGGGGCCATGGCCCCAGGTGAGGGTGTCGGCGTACATCGTGTAACTCCAACGGAAGTGAGCGAGGCGGTGCGAATAAGACCATGCGCTGCCCCTGGCGTTTTCGACTGTTCAGGACGGCGCGAGACGGCTCAGGGAATGAGTCGACGCCGACGCATATCCTCCAGGTGCGCGAGCAAGACCTCGTCGGACCTCAGGATCATCCGCCCGAAGCCGGCCTGCCGCGCCTTGGTCACGTCGAAGATGGCGTCTTTCTCGACATGGAAGATGAAGTCGCCGAAAGCGCCGGGTGCGATCCGTTCGGGATCGGCCTCGGCCAGTCCTTCGCGCTCTGCCAGCGCCTGCCAGACCGGTTTCAGTGCGGTCAGGCGCTGGGCCAGGGAGATGGGTTGCGGCTCGCCCACCTCCAGCCCGAACCAGTTGGCCAGCTGCGGCCAGACGTGACTCCAGCGGAAGACGTCGCCATTGGTGAGGTTGTAGGCGCCATCGCGTTCTTCTTCCGCTGCCCAGACCGCGGCCTCGCCCAATAGCGGCGCGGCGGTGACGTTGACCAGGGCACCGCGATAGGCCTGCTCCGTTCCGGGAAACTGCATGGCCGTGCCGGTCTCGCGACAGAGCGCGCCATAGAGGCCGATGAGGTTGCCCAGATTCATGGCTGATCCCAGGGAATGGCCGATGACGATGTCGGGCCTCAGCGCCGTCCAGCGAATGCCATCACCTTCGAGACTGCGGACGAAGTCTTCGTGGCGGAAGTAGAGATTGGGCGGGAAGTGACGACTGTCGTCTTCGCGGGCCGGCGTCTTGTAGACCCCCAGGTGAGCGCCGTAGATCTTGCCGCCCTGGACGAAGGTGATGCGGGCCAGGGGTGCTCCGGCGCTACGCACCGCGCCCACCAGGTTCTCCAGCATGGCGGCGTTTTCGTCCGCCTCCACGCCTGGATCGGGGTTCGGCTTGAGGGCGCTGTAGAAGAGATGGGTCACGCCGGCCAGATCGGCCTTGGCCGCTGCCAGGCTGTCCTGGTCCAGCAGGTCGGCGGTCAGATGGGGAAAGCGGCTTGGGCCCTGTCTCGAGCGGCCAACGGTGGTAATGGACCAGCCGGCCTTGGCAAAGGCCTCCAGCACGGCCTGGCCGATGATGCCGCTGGCACCGGCGATGAGCAGCTGTCGTTCGGTCATGGGGTCTCCGATAGGGTGTGGTGAGGCGATGAAGGGGAGACCCTTGTGCCGGGCGATTTGTCCCCGCGTCGGGCTGGACGGTAGGCGGACGAACGCTGGTGTCCTGCTCGTACAGGCAGGGGTACTGTGGCAGCACTGCCTGCTGCCGCGGAGGACCTCGCCTTGGCCAACCCGTCCCGTACGCCTGCCGCCTTTCACGCCTTGCTCAGCGAACTCGTGGTCGCCCTTGGTATGCCTGCCGCCCAGGCGACAAACCTGCAGGTCCTGGGCGACGACAGCCTGGCCTCCTGCTTCCCGGTCAGCGATCTCGCCACGGCGGTGATCGGGGTCGCCGGCCTGGCCACCGCCGATCTGCTGGCCGAAGGGGCACCCGGATTGCCGGTACAGGTGGACCGACATCTCGCCGCGGCCTGGTTCAAGACATCCCTGCGTCCCCTGGGCTGGGAGTTGCCCGCCGTCTGGGATCCCATCACGGGTGATTACCGCACCCGTGACGGCTGGCTACGGTTGCATGCCAATGCGCCCCACCACCGCGAGCGTGCCCTTGCCGTCCTGGGCTGTGCCAACCGCCATGACGCCGTGGTACAGGCCATGGCCGGCTGGTCGGGCGAAGCCTTGGAGACGGCCATCGTCGACGCCGGAGGTTGCGCGGCGAGGCTGCGCAGCCAGGTGGAGTGGCAGGCACATCCCCAGGGGCAAGCGGTGCGCGCCGAACCCCTGATCGCCCAGGAATGGACCGCCATTGCCACGGCGGGCGACTGGCGACCGGATCCACAACGTCCCTTGCAGGACATCCGCGTCCTCGACCTGACCCGCATCCTCGCCGGGCCGATCGCTACCCGCCTGCTGGCCGGCCTGGGCGCCGAGGTGCTGCGGATCGATCCGCCCGCCTGGGACGAACCGGCCCAGGCGCCCGAGGTCACCCTGGGCAAGCGCTGCGCGCGGCTCGATCTCAGACGGCCCGCCGACCGCCAGAGGTTTGCGACGCTGCTGGCCGAGGCGGACATCCTGGTGCATGGTTATCGCGCCGATGCGCTGGAGCAGCTGGGTTATGGAGACGTACAGCGACGCGCGCTCAATCCCAGCCTGATCGATGTGTCCCTCTGTGCCTACGGCTGGAGTGGTCCCTGGGCACTACGACGGGGCTACGACAGCCTGGTGCAGATGTCCTGCGGCATCGCAGCGGCTGGCAGTGCCTGGCAAGGGGTGGAGACGCCGGTACCCTTGCCGGTGCAGGCGCTCGACCATGCCACTGGCTATCTCATGGCTGCCGCTGCCCTGCGCGGGCTGGCACGGCGTCAACGGGAAGGGCTGGCAGTGACGGCGCGGCTGTCCCTCGCCCGTACCGCCGTGCTGCTGACCGAGCGACCAGGTGCGAGCGGTGGACCGATGTATCGAGGACCCGAGGCGCGGGACTACGGTGACGCTCAGGAACCCACCGCCTGGGGGCCTGCGTTGCGCTTGCGGGCGCCGCTCCGAATAGGTGAGGTCGAGCTGCAGTGGCGTCGCCCCGCGACGCGACTCGGCTCCGCCACGGCGGACTGGGGGCGCTAGCGGCAGCAGACCCCTTCTGCCACCGCTCGTTGGGTCAGTCCAGGTCGCTGGCCGAATGCCGCTCGGCCAGTTGCTCGCCCGGCTCACCCCAGGTGCGATTGACCCTACGGCCACGCTGCACCGCCGGCCGCGCGGCGATGGCCTGGGCCCAGCGCTGCACGTGCTGGTAGTCCTGCACGGAAAGGAATTCCGCGGCGTTGTACAACTGACCCAGCACCAGGTTGCCGTACCAGCTCCAGATGGCGATGTCGGCGATGCCGTAGTCCTCGCCGGCCACATAGCGGCGCTCGGCCAACAGGCGGTCGAGGACATCGAGCTGGCGCTTGGCTTCCATGGCGTAGCGGTTGATGGGGTATTCGAGCTTTTCCGGCGCATAGGCATAGAAATGCCCGAAGCCGCCGCCCAGGAAGGGCGCCGAGCCCATCTGCCAGAACAGCCAGTTCAGTGTCTCGGTGCGACCGGCGTGATCCTTCGGGATGAAGGCTCCAAAGCTGTCGGCGAGATAGAGCAGGATGGCGCCGGACTCGAAGACACGCAGCGGTTCGGCGCCGCGACGATCCACCAGGGCTGGGATCTTGGAGTTCGGGTTGATCTCGACGAAACCGCTGGAAAACTGATCACCTTCCCCGATACGGATCAGCCAGGCGTCGTATTCGGCGTCGGTGTGCCCGAGCGCCAGCAGTTCCTCCAGCAGGATGGTCACCTTCATACCATTGGGCGTACCCAGGGAGTAGAGCTGGAAGGGGTGCTCGCCGACTGGCAGCTCCTGGTCATGGGTCGCGCCGGCGATGGGGCGGTTGATGCTGGCGAAGTTGCCGCCGGAGGTAGTAGGGGTCCAGACGCGTGGGGGCGTGTAGGGTTCGCTCATGGTGGCTCTGTCCTCGGTCGACACGGATGGGTAGTTCGATCATAACCGAACTATACATTGGGTCTGTTCAGTGGCTCTCAAGCTGGCGACAAACCGGATCAAGGAAAGCCGTTCAGGCGTTCTGTTCGGTCAGGCGCTGCACCGTCAGGCTACGGTATTGCCGCGGGGTCATGCCTTTGAGCTGGTGGAAGCGTCGATTGAAGTTGGAGATGTTGTTGAAGCCGGCCTCGAAGCAGATATCGGTAACCGGCATGCTGCTGTGGGAGAGCATCTCGCAGGCCTTGCTGATGCGCAGGCTGTTGACGAATTCGACGAAGGTGCGACCGGTAGCCTGACGGAAGAAGCGGGAAAAATAGGTGGGCGTCATGCCCAGGTGCTCGGCCACTTCTTCCTGGGTGAAGTCACGCTGGTAGTGATCGAAGATGAAATTCAGCGCCCGGTTGGTGCGATCCACCGCCTGTTCGCTGGCCGTGGCCGGTTCGACGCTGCCGGACAGCAGCTGATAGCGCTCCGACGTGGCCAGCGCCTCCATCAACACCAGAAAATGGCCGAGGCGGGTGGCACCGCCGCTCTCGGAGATCTGCTGCAGCAACACCTCGGCGCGGGCGATCAATTGCGGATCCTGGAATTCGATGCCATAGCGGGCACGTTCCAGCAGCGGTGCCAGGCCGCTAAGTTCGGGAAACACCGCCGTGGCGTTATCCACCGTCTCGTTGGTGAAGTTGACCAGCATGTCGCGCTTGGCCACCACCTCGCCCTCGGCGACGCGGCTGATCCAGTTGTGTGGCAGATGCGGACCGGTCAGGAACAGGCTGCCCGGATAGAAGTTGCCGATATAGTCGCCAATGAAGGCGGTCCCCGAACTGGCCACGATCAGGTGCAGCTCGTATTCCTTGTGGAAATGCCAGCGCACCAGCGGGCAGGGAAAGCCATGCTCCCGGTAGATGACCGAGTGACCGCTCAGGTCCTCCATCAACTCGTAGGAAGGGTTGTTCTTGCGCAAGGCCTGACTCATGGACCGCCCCGTCATTGTTCTTGGTCCTGATCCTGGCCCTGTTCGCGCCACCGTGCAACCCCGCCTCACCCTGCCCGCAGGACTACCGCCGCACGCAGCTTGCCGCGACCAAAGCGACTCATCTTGTCGAATTCGGCGTGGGACACGGGAATGTGCTGGCAGTCCAGTTCGCGACGGTGCTGGCTGTGGTCGACATCGGGATCGTGCAGGTAGACGAAGTCCTCGTCGCAGTCGGTGACCAGCACCCAATGAGGTCCCTTGGCCTTGGTCAGCCGGAAGGAGCTGATCAACACCAGTGGAAAAGCGCCCTCGGCGACCCAGGCGGCCACGTCCAGGCGGGTACGGTAGAGCCGCTCGATGGGCGATTGCTTGACCTCGGTGCTGAAGTCCTCGTGCACCAGACGCATGACCTCCTTCTTCTCCTCGCTGCGCACGCCGTCGAGGAACAGCGGGCCGCGCGTATTGACCTGCAGGGTCACCTTGAAGCCACGGCGCAGCGCCGCCAGCGCCAGGCCATGAGGTCCGCAGCCGCCATGACCGGCGGTCATGTAGATGGTGGTGGCTTCGCGCCACAGTCGCAGCTCCTCGCGCCGCTCCAGCGGGCGGCCCGGCTGCAGCGCGCCCATGGCCATCAGCAGGCTGGCCGGGCCGCAGGTGAAGTCGGTGGTTTGACGATAGAAGGGCACCGGTCGGGCCTGGCCCTCGCGCGGCTGGCGGATGCGCTTCTCGAAGCGCAGCGCCTGGCTGTGGTCTTCGTAATAGTCCTCCACCGTGGCGAAGGGCAGATAGCCGTTGCGCTCGTAGAGGGCGATGGCGGCGGCGTTGTCCGGTCGGACCTCCAGGCGCAGGTAGGCGCAGTCGCGCTCCACCGCCTCGGCTTCGGCAGCCTCCAACAGGCGCTGGCCCAGGCGATGACCGCGCGCGTCCGGATCGACGGCGATGGAATAGAGCCGGGCGAGAGAAGTGTTCTGGTGGAACAGCACCAGGGCGTAACCGGCCACCTGGCGGTCGTTTTCCGCCAGGATCAGGACCGCGTTCGCACGGGTGAGCATGTAGTGGAAATTGCGCCGGGAAAGGCGGTCATAGCTGAAGCAGCGGGCTTCCAGATCGACCAGTGCCGCCAGATCGTCCAGCCCGGCGGGCCTGAGCATGAAACTCATCGCGAAGGATTCTCCTGGAGCAGAGCGGGCAGCCTGGCATGGTTAAGCAACGGTTAATAGCACCCGCGTTACAACAGTTGGAGTGGTCCGGCGGCATCCGGGTTTCCACCGGGACCACGCCCCGCAACCAGGAGGTCCAGTGAGCAAGCTGTATATCGTCGTGGAACGCAAGGAAGACTGGTCGTCCTACTATCCCAGCGAAGACGTCATCACCGCCCAGGAATACCTGGAGCAATCCAACGAACAGGACAATGGCAAGCGCGTGCAGGTGATCAACCTCTGCCGCAGCCAGAAGTACCTCGGCCACGGCTACTACTGCTCGCTGCTCGCCGAAGCCCGGGGGCACAAGGTCATCCCCTCGGTGCGTACCATCAGCGAACTGGCGCGCAAGTCGCTCTATGGCCTGGCGCTGGAGGATCTGGACAAGCTGCTGACCAAGGCGCTGGCCGGTCATCCCTACGGTAGCGCCGACGGCTTCACCCTCACGCTCTATTTCGGCAACACCGACATCGCGCCTCTACAGGATCTGGCGCGCCAGGTATTCGAGGCCTTTCCCTGTCCGCTGCTGCTGGTGGAATTCCGCCGCGACCGCGCCGGCTGGCACATCGGCGGCCTCAAGCTGGGCAGCATCCACAAGCTGCACGAACAGCAGGAAGATCAATTCGCCAACGCCCTTGACGGTTTCAGTCGCCGCGTCTGGCTCAAGCCGGGGCGGCGCGAAAAATATCGTTTCGACCTGGCCATCCTGCATGACCCCAAGGAAGCCTTTCCGCCGTCAGATGCCAAGGCGCTGAAGAATTTCGTGCGCGTCGGCAAGCACCTGGGGCTGGACGTGGAGCTGATCGAAAAGAAGGATTACGCGCGGCTGGGTGAATTCGACGCCCTGTTCATCCGCGAGACCACCGCCATCGACCACCACACCTATCGCTTTGCCAAGAAGGCCGAAAGCGAGGGTCTGGTGGTGATGGACGATCCACGCTCGATCCTCAGATGCACCAACAAGGTCTATCTGGCCGACCTCTTGCGCGCCCACAAGCTGGACATGCCGGCGACCGAGATCCTCTACAAGGACAATCCCGGCCAGCTCGAGGGCCTCGGCGAGCGGCTGGGCTTTCCGCTGGTGTTGAAGATTCCCGATGGCTCCTTTTCCCGGGGCGTCATCAAGGTCGAGGACGCGGCGCAGCTGCGCAAGGCCAGCGCCGAGCTGTTCGAGCGCTCGGTACTGCTGCTGGCCCAGGAGTTCTTCTACACCAAATACGACTGGCGCATCGGTGTGCTGAACCAGGAGCCGATCTTCGCCTGCCAGTACTTCATGTCCAAGGGCCACTGGCAGATCTACGACCACAGCGCCAGCGCCACCGAGGTCAGCGGCGATTTCCGCACTCTGGCGGTGCAGGACGCGCCCCATGCGGTGGTCGAACTGGCGGTACGCACCGCCAATCTCATCGGCGATGGTCTCTATGGCGTGGATCTGAAACAGGCGGGCGACAAGCTGGCGGTGATCGAGGTCAACGACAACCCCAACATCGATTGCGGGGTAGAGGACCTGGTGCTCAAGGACGATCTCTACGCCCTGGTGCTGGAGGAATTCATCCGGCGGCTGGAATCGCAACGCGGCGGACAGCCCTGGTAACGCGCCAGGGTCGCGGAGGGGTAGGTTGGGTTGAGCGTAGCGAAGCCCAACAGTCCAGGCTGACTCCGCCATGTTGGGCTTCGACGGTAAAACCGCCTCAGCCCAACTTACGGAAACGGGCTCAGGCGCCGTGGCACTTCTTGAATTTCTTCTCGCTGCCGCACGGGCAGGGATCGTTGCGACCCACTTCCTTCAGCGGATTGCGCACCGGCTCCTGGGCATGACCATGGTTGCAGTGCGGGCCGTGGACGTGGTGCGCATGGCCATGGTCGTGATCGTGGTCGTGATTGCAATCGGGACCGTGGACGTGTTGGTTCATCTCATAACTCCGGGATGTAGGCGCCAGGCACGAACTGTCCCTGGCGAGAAAAATGGACACTGCGGCCGAACAGCCAACCGGTCTTCACCCGGCCACGCAGGCGGTAACTGATCGGCTGCTCAGGGTCTTCGAGCATGCGGCCCACGTCCTTCACGTAACGCCACAGATTGGTCTGCACCGGTACGGAGAAGCTGCGTCGACCGTTGGCGGGAACTGACGCATGCAGGTTGGCGACGCCCTGGGACAGCAGCAGATCGTTCAGGTAGACGGTGTAGGCCAGGCTACGTACGGGCAGAGCGCTGTCGTTGGGATTCTGGACGCGGAAGTGCAGCACGAAATCCTGGCTCCACAGCCGCGCACGGATCAGCTCCACGCCGGTCAATTCGACCTGAGGCTCGTCATAGTTGCGCCCGATATAGGTACAACCGCCAAGACTGCTGAGCAAGACGCCGAGCAGGGTGATGAACAAGGCCTGGCGAAGCATGCGGCACTCCCGTTTTCTGCGCAGTTTAACAAGCACCGATTGCTGCACAAGTCGGGGCCGCTTCGGCACAGGCTAACAAAAAAACGCCTGGGCCTGGCGACCGTGCGGACTGGACCACTCCGGCGCGACGTTGCATCCTGCACCTCTTGCCGTGACCGAGGAGGTCGTCATGTCCGCCGTGCTCTATGAAATCGCCTTCCAAGGCGAACTGGTCGCTGGCGCCGATGCGCAGCAGACCCGACAGAATCTGATGCGTCTGTTTCAGGCGGATGAACAGCGCATCGCCGTGCTCTTTTCCGGTCGCCGCATGATCATCAAGAACCGCCTCGATGCCGCCACGGCCGAGCGCTATCGCGCCACCCTGGCCCAGGCGGGGGCGCTGGTGGAGGTCGTGCCCATGGCCGAGACGATCGAGCCGGCTGCCGCACCTGCCGAGTCGCGGGGACCTACCCCAGCCCCCGCGGCGACCGCCTCGCGACCTTCCGCCGAGCGTGGATCTCTGTCGGTTGCTCCCCGGGATGCCGTGATGGCGGCCTTCGTTGATATCCAGGCGCCGGATTTCGGCCTGGCACCGGTGGGCGCCGATCTCCAGGATGAGGCCGCACCCGTGGCGTCGCCGCGAGTCGATCTCTCACACCTGAGTCTGGCGCCGGTGGGCAGCGACCTGGGGCCGGCGTCCGAGCCGCTACCCGTAGCGGTCCCTGATACCGATCACCTGACGCTGGTCAAGGAATGAGCGCGGCCGGCGTTACAGGAAGCCGGCGCAGCACTTTTTGAACTTGGCGCCGCTGCCACACAGGCAGGCGTCGTTGCGACCCGGCAGGGGGCGTACGGTCGGATCGAGGAAGTACCAGCGTCCCTCGTGCTGGACGAAGCCCGAGTGCTCCTCATGACGATGGGCGCCGCGCCCATCCTCCCAGCGCGCCACGAAGCTGACCCGGGCATGGGCGGGATCCCCCGGCTCGGGGCGATGCTCCAGCACCTGCAACCCTTGCCAGCGACTGCCCAGACTCCAGGCCGCCAGGGCCTCCCGGTCCAACTGCTCCTGCTGGGCAGGCGCCGTGGTGGTTACCAGGTAGTCGATCAGCCCCAGCACATAGGCGCTGTAGCGTGAACGCATCAGCCGTTCGGCATCGGGCGCCGGAGTACCGGCATGAAAGGCTCCGCAACAGTCGCCGAGCGAGCGGTCCGAGCCACAGGGGCAGGGGGCCATTGGTTGCATCTCACCACCAGTACTTGCCGAAATTCTGCGGATTGGCCCAGAACTTGGCATTGAGCCAGTCCGGGACCTGCTTGTAGTCGTGCAGATCATAGCTGAACAGGGTGACCACCTGGCCCTCGCGGGCGAAGCGCTCGCTGGCCTGCAGGGCGAGGGCGTAGAAGTCTGTCACCTGCCAGTCGCTGGCGGCCAGGTCCACCAGCACCGCCAGGCGCGAGGTGTTGAGGTTGCGCAGGCCGCCGAGCAATTCGCGGCCCTGGCGCAGCGGCAGGTGTTCCAGGCAATCGGCGACGATCACCAGGTCGTAGCGCTCGGCCAGCAGCGCCGGGTCATCCAGGGGCACCGCTGCCTGCACCACCTGGCAGTGCGGATGGGCCTCGGCATAGGCCTCAAGCGCTGGCAGCGGCTCGCGCGCCACACAGAGCAGGCGCTTGGGCTGGTGGTGCTCGAGCAGGCTTGCCAGAGCCTGTTGCGGGGTGCGGGAGGAGAATATGTTTGCCATTAAGGGAACCCTAATCAAATCGCGATTGACTAAGCAACCAGCGTTGTCAAGATGTGTACGCCACCATTAGTCTGACAGCGCCATAAAACGAAAGACGAGCCTAACTCGCGGCACCCGGTCTATAGGAGACCCTTCATGAGCAAGAGCATCGCAAGGACAGCTTTACCCCTCATCCTGGCAAGCACCGTGCTGGCTGGTTGTGCGGGCGGCGTACAGAAATCCGATTGGCCGGTGTGCGCAGCGGTCGGCGCCCTGGTCGGCGGCGCGGCAGGTGCTACTCAGAGCGGTAACGTCGCCGGCATGGCGGCCCTGGGTATCGGCACCACCGCTGGCGCCTATTGCTGGGTGCATGGTAAGGGCAACGAGCAGGTCGCTCGCATGGAACCGGCCCCGGCCCCGGCTCCGGCGCCCGCACCGGCTCCCGCACCGGCACCGCTGCCCAAGCAGGAAGTGATCACCGCCCGTGACCTGCACTTCGCCTTCGACTCCGCCGAGGTCAGCCCGCAGGATCGTGCTCAGCTCGATGGTATCGCCGGCCGTCTGCGTGGCGAAGCCGCCAGCACCCGCCTGTCGATCACCGGTCACACCGACAGCAAGGGTACCGATGCATACAACCAGCGTCTGTCCGAGCGTCGTGCCAAGTCGGTCAGCAACTACCTGATCCAGGCCGGTGTGCCGGCGGCCAGCGTCGTGTCCGTGAAGGGCATGGGCGAGCGTCAGCCGATCGCCACCAACGAGACCGCTGAAGGCCGTGCCACCAACCGCCGCGTCGAAATCCAGATCGACCGCGAGTGATGCACCGGCGGCGGACCCTGGTCCGCCGCCTTTACTTTTTCCGGCGATAGGCGTTATGGTCCGATCCATCTCGTCCTCCTGCTGGAATCCATGAAAACCCTGTCCCTTACCGGCAAAGTTCTACTCCTGCTGTTCTGGCTCGCCGCAGCCGCCGCCCTCGCTCTGCCTCTCGCTCGTCCTTTCCCCGAATTGCTCGCGCTGGTCGCCCTGGCCCTGCTGCTGCTCCATTTAGGCGAAGTCTTCGCCAGCCGTCGTGCCTTGCGTCTGCGTCGCCACCCCTGGCTCGACCGCCTGAGCCTGTTGATCTTTGGCGCCTTTCATCGCCTGCCCCCTCAGCTGCCGAGCGCCTGATCGGCCTGCGACCACAACGTTGGGCGCATCCTGACGACAGGCGCGTTATCATAGCGCCCAAGATCCATTACTGTAGATGCATACAGCGCTCGTCCGCCGGACGTGGCGCTGCTTTGCCATCGCCCGGAACCAGGCATGCTCAGCACCGAACTCAAGACCCAGATCCAGGGCGCCTACACGCGTTTCCTCGAAGCCAAGTCGCTCAAGCCGCGCTACGGCCAGCGATTGATGATCGCGGAAACCGCCAAGGGCCTGGGCGCCATCGCCCAGGACGAGGAGGGCCATCGCGAAGGTGAGCCGGCCGTGGTGGCGGTGGAGGCGGGCACGGGTACCGGCAAGACCGTGGCCTACGCCCTGGCCGCCATCCCCGCGGCCAAGGCGGCTGGTAAGCGCTTGGTCATCGCCACGGCGACGGTGGCACTGCAGGAGCAGATCGTGCACAAGGACCTGCCGGACATCCTGCGCAACAGCGGGCTGTCCTTCAGCTTCGCCCTGGCCAAGGGCCGTGGCCGCTACCTGTGTCTGTCCAAGCTCGATATGCTGCTCCAGGAAGGCCAGGCGCAGAACGCCACCGCCCAGCTGTTCGCCGAGGATGGCTTCAAGATCGACGTGGACGAGGCGTCCAACGAGTTGTTCGGCAAGATGATCGAGCGCCTGGCCGGCAATCGCTGGGACGGTGATCGTGACAGCTGGCAGGAAGCCATCGAGGACGTCCAGTGGTCGCGCATCACCACCGACCACAGCCAGTGCACCAATCGCCATTGCCCGAATTTCCAGCAGTGCGCCTTCTACCGGGCGCGCGAAGGCATGACCAAGGTCGATGTCATCGTCACCAACCATGACCTGGTGCTGGCCGACCTGGCCCTGGGTGGCGGCGCCATCCTGCCGGATCCGCGCGACACCCTCTATGTGTTCGACGAAGGCCACCACCTGCCGGACAAGGCCATCGGCCACTTCGCCCATTTCACCCGGCTGAGATCCACCGCCGAGTGGCTGGAGCAGATCGCTAAGAACCTCACCAAGCTGTTGGCCCAGCACCCCCTGCCGGGCGATCTCGGCCGGCTGGTGGAGCAGGTGCCGGAGTTGGCGCGGGAAATCCGCACCCAGCAGCAATTCATGTTCACCGCCTGCGAGGCTCTGGCCGATTTCCGCGCCGGCGAGGACATGGAAGGCCGGGAACGGCCGCGCCACCGCTTCGTCGGCGGGGTCATTCCCGAAGACCTGCGGGAAATGGGCATCGAGCTCAAGAAAGGCTTCGCCAAGCTCACCGATCTGTTCACCCGCCTGACCGAGATGCTCAAGCAGGCCATGGACGGCGAGTCCAGCATTGGCCTCGCCAGCTACCAGGCCGAGGAGTGGTATCCGCTGTTCGGCAGTCTGCTGGCAAGATCCCAGGGCAACTGGGAGTTGTGGACGGCCTTCACCTGCGAAGACCCGGAAGACAGCCCGCCCATGGCGCGCTGGATGACCCTGGCGGAAACGGGATCGCTGTACGACATCGAGGTCAACGCCAGCCCCATCCTCGCCGCCGAGATGCTGCGCCGCCACCTGTGGAATGTCGCCTACGGCGCCCTGGTGACCTCGGCGACCCTGACCGCCCTGGGCACCTTCGACCGCTTCCGCATGAGATCAGGCCTGCCGCGTTCGGCGGCCACCGCCGTGGTCCCCAGCCCGTTCCGCCACGCCGAGGCCGGGGTGCTGCGGGTGCCGGATCTCAAGGCCGATCCGCGCAATGCGGCCGAGCACACCGCGGCCATCGTTCGCGAATTGCCGGCCATGCTGGAGGGCGCGCGTGGCGCCCTGGTGCTGTTTTCCTCGCGGCGGCAGATGCAGGACGTCTTCGACGGCCTGGAACGGGACTGGCGCAAGCGGGTGCTGATTCAGGGCAACCTGTCCAAGCAGGAGACCCTCAACAAGCACAGGAAGCGCGTCGATGACGGCGAGGCCAGCGTGCTGTTCGGTCTTGCCAGCTTTGCGGAAGGGGTCGACCTGCCCGGTGCCTACTGCGAGCACGTGGTCATCGCCAAGATCCCCTTCGCCGTGCCGGACGATCCGGTAGAAGCCGCCCTGGCCGAGTGGATCGAGGCGCGCGGCGGCAATCCGTTCATGGAGATCGCCGTGCCCGATGCCTCGCTGCGGCTGATCCAGGCCTGCGGTCGGTTGCTGCGTACCGAGCAGGACAGCGGCACCATCTCGCTGCTGGATCGCCGCCTGGTGACCCAGCGCTACGGCAAGGCCATCCTCAATGCGCTGCCGCCGTTCCGGCGGGAGATCCAGTAAGAGATCGCGGCCATGGCGGTTCGCTGTTGCGGCCGCTTCTAGGTGACATTACGTGCAACTGCCTTGTCGCGGCCATGGCGGTCCGCCGAAGCGGCCGCTCCTACAGACACATCGGACCTTGTAGGAGCGGCCCATGGCCGCGATACCGAAGAACCACAGCAAGGAAAACCCATGACCGTCCACGGCTATCACGACCTGAGATTCGAATCCGTCCGCGAGGCCTTCGCCGAGTTGCTGGCCGCCGGCCAGACCCGCGGGGCGGCGCTGTGCGTCCAGGTCGGTGGTGAAACCGTGCTGGATCTCTGGGGCGGGATGGCCGACAAGGACAGCCAGACGCCCTGGCACACCGATACCCTGCTCAATCTGTTCTCCTGCACCAAGGCCTTCACCACGGTGGCGGCGTTGCAGTTGGTGGAGGAGGGCAAGCTGGCCCTCGATGCCCCGGTCGCCGAACGCTGGCCCGCATTCGCTGCGGCCGGCAAGGCCGACATTACTCTGCGCCATTTGCTTAGTCATCGCTCCGGCGTCTCCGCCTTGCGCGAACGCCTGGCGGGTGACGCCCTGTACAACTGGGACACCATGACCGCTGCGGTCGCCGCCGAGGCACCCTGGTGGACGCCTGGCACCGCCCATGGCTATGCCCCTATCACCTTTGGCTGGCTGCTGGGTGAACTGATCCGTCGCGCGGACGGCCGTGGTCCGGGCGAGGCCATCGTGGCCCGGACCGCCAGGCGCCTGGATCTGGATTTCCACATCGGTCTACCGGCGAGCGAAGACGCGCGCGTCGCCCATATCGTACGCGGCAAGGGGGTGCTGGGTGATGCCGCCGCGCAGCGCCTGCTCAAGACCACCATGAGCGATCCGGGCGCCTTGCCGACCCTGGCCTTTGGCAATCCATCCGGCGTGCTCACCAGCACCAACAAGGCGGAGTGGCGCCGCTTCGAGCAGCCGGCCGCCAACGGCCACGGCCATGCACGCAGCCTGGCAGGCTTCTATGCCGGCCTGCTGGCCGGCGATCTGCTGGAATGGGAGACCTTGAGCGAGGCTTTGGTGGAGCACAGTCAGGGCGAAGACCGTACGCTCTTGACGCCGACCCGCTTCGGCCTGGGCTTCATGCTCGATCAACCGGACCAGGCCAACGCCACCTATGGCCTCGGGCCTCAGGCCTTCGGCCATCCGGGGGCGGGCGGCTCGACCGGCTTCGCCGATCCGGAGCGCGAGGTGGCCTTCGGCTTCGTCACCAACACCCTGGGACCCTATGTATTGATGGATCCGCGCGCCCAGGCCCTGGCACGCGCGGTAGGGGAGTGTCTTTGAGGCCCTCGGCTAGCGGGCGATGGCCGTCTCGATGTCCTTGAATTCGATCACCCGGACATAGGGCGCGATCTCGCCGCTGATGGAGAAGTGCGCGCCGATCACCGTGACCTCCACGCCTTCGTTTTCCACCAGGTATTGGACCACCTCGTGGAAATCGCCGTCGCCCGCCACCAGGTAGAGCTTCTTCCAGCCGCGCTTGGCATGGGAGCGCATCAGGTTGAAGGCCAGGCCGACATCGACGCCCTTCTGGCTCTTGGTGGTGTACTGCTCGCCCGTCACCGGATGCAGGATCGGCCCGCCGCCTGCCGAGGTAGGCCATTCGTGGGCCTTGCTCTGCAGCCAGTAGAGCTTGACCCTCAGGCCTGCACCCTTGGGCGGCGCCGAGCTGAGAAACTTGTTGAAGTTGGTCTGGGCGACGGTGGGCGGGTCGCTATCGCAGTTGAAGTAGTAGGCGTCGCCTATGGGTTCGCCCGCATCCTCTTCGATGAAGAGCCGTAGTTTGAGATAGTCGAATTTGGCGCCGTATACCGAGCCGTTCCAGGCGCTCAAGGCATAGGCCCCGTCGACAAACCAGGCGACGCCCGTTCGAGTTGTAGTTGCCATCGTATTGCTGGGACCAGGTCTTTTACCGTTGATGGGCGCACACCCGCACGCGGGATGCGCGGCGTCTATTGTGGGCTTAATTCCCGGTTTTCGCTGCAGCTAACGAGCGGCATCTTCCGATACCGCGAGCTAGAGCGGCTGCGGACGGGGGAGCGGACGTTGGATCGCCGTTTGCGTCGTGCCAGGTTGCCAGCGCCCGCATGATCGCCTAGCCATCGCGGGTGACAACTGGCATAGGTGAGGTCACGTCACAGTGGCTTCCCGCCCATCGTTGGCGTGAGCTGCATCGACGATCAGTGCCGGCTGCAGCAGCCGGATTCGTGGTGCCACATGGTAGGCCCCGTCGTCGTTATGCCTCAGGTAGAGACGCTGGCAGCCCAGGCACCGCCATAGCGTGCTCTGGTTGTAGGGATGGAAGCGCGGAGCGATGGGGGCGGCATTCGACCAGTAGTGGGTGCCTGCCGGATGATACTCCTCGAGGATCGCCTCCTCAGGCGCGTGGCGCCCCAGGGTGCCGATCTGCGCAAAGTCCGTTTCCCGGTAGCCCACCGGCCAGGCGGTCCATCCCGAAAGATCCCGCTGCTGGCAGCGGCACGCCTGCGTGATGGCGTCGGACCTGGCGGCCAGGTCCTCGAGCGTCGCGACATCGACGAAGCCTTCCATGATCAAGCCTCCTGCTGGCCTGGTGCCTTTGCTGGAAACGGATGCGGGCTCACGGGTGACCCCTTTTGTCGCTTCGGGCCCTCGGAGAACCATCGAGTGGGGTACGCAGGACCGAGCGGATTTTCCCCTTGTCTTGAGCAAGGACACGCCACTGGTCGGCATACACGCAAATTTCGTGACTCCACCGCTTTGCCCGGCGTAGGTTTGCGGCCACAATCTCGAAACTACTTTAAGTTCACTCATGCCACCGGCTCTGGCCGGGGCATTGATTCACTCTGTCCTCCGGCTCGCCGATGGGAAACTTTGCATGAAGCTGATCAAATCCACCACCCTCATTCTCTGCATGGGCGTATCCGCCTGCAGTTCCTTCCAGGGCACTGGCGACCAGGCCACCGCGCCTGCCAAGCCGGGCACTGCTCAAGCCAGCACCGCCGCCAACGGCGGACACTGGTGGTGGCCGTTCGGCGGTAGCGACAAGGCTGCCGAACCGGTCAAGCCGGTGGCCAAGGCCGCCGAGCCCAAGGCCGACACCAAGGTCGTGGCGAAGGCACCGGCGGCCAAGCCGGAGCAGGCCGCTGCGGCGGGTGAGAAGGGCGGTCACTGGTGGTGGCCCTTCGGTAGCGAAGACGTCAAGCCCGTCGCCAAGGCGGAAGCGCTCAAGCCGGTACCGGTCAAGGTCAGCAAGGCCTGGCTGGACGAGCACGAGCAGAAGCTGCGCGTGGCCGTGGCCGGCAGCAACGTCAAGGTCGAACGTCGCGATGATGCGCTGGTGCTGGTGGCGCCGGTCGATAGCTCCTTCAACCCGGATCGCGCCGAGATGCTGCTGCCGGTGATGCTCGGCCCGCTGTCGCGCTCGGCCAAGTCGGTGAGCGTGGACGAAGACAGCGCCGTCATCGTGCTCGGTTTCAGCGACAGCACCGGTGCCGCGGCGCTCAACGACAAGATCAGCCTGCAGCGCGCCCAGGCCGTGGCGGCCATCTTCCGTCTCAGCGGCTACAGCGGCAATCGCCTGATCGTGCGTGGTCTGGCCGCCGCTCATCCGCGTGCCGACAACACCACCGCCGCCGGCCGTGCCGTCAATCGCCGGGTCGAGGTGCTGATCCAGCCGCGCGCGACCGTGCTGGCCAGCCTGCAGTCCTTGGCGGCGCGCTAGCTACAAAGCTTGTCCTGAAGCAGGCGAGCCAGGCGGGACTTGGTTAAGCTAGGTCGATACCGACCTAGCAGGAGACTTCCATGTCACCGTCCCTCGCCGATATGCGTCGCGACTACACCCGCGACGGCCTGACCGAAGCCCAGGCACCCGCGGATCCCTATGCCCTGTTCGGGCAGTGGTTCGAAGAGGCGGTACGCACCGAGCAGCCGCCCGTCGAAGCCAACGCCTGCTGGCTGGCTACCGTCGATGACGAGGGGCAGCCCCATTGCCGCGTGCTGTTGCTCAAGGGCGTCGATCCCCAGGGCTTCGTCTTCTACACCAACTACGACAGCGCCAAGGGCCAGCAAATGGCCAGGCAGCCGCGCGCGGCCATGACCTTCTTCTGGCCGGCGCTGGAACGCCAGGTGCGCATCGAAGGCCGGGTGGAGCAGGTGTCGACCGAGGAATCCGACGCCTACTACCGGGTCCGCCCACTGGGCAGTCGCCTGGGAGCCTGGGCCTCGCCGCAGAGCCAGGTCATCGCCGACCGTCACGAACTGGAGCAGCGCCTGGCCGCGGTGCAGCAGCGCTTCGCCGACGGCGAACCGAGCCGACCGCCGTTCTGGGGTGGCTATCGCCTGAGGCCCCAGCGCATCGAATTCTGGCAGGGCCGCTCCAGTCGCCTCCATGATCGGCTGGACTACCAGCGCCTCGACGGTGAGTGGCAGCGCCAGCGCCTGGCGCCTTAAGGCGTTCGCAAGGTACCCGGGTTACAGTCACCGGAAACCTCCCTGGATGCCCTGGGTCAAGGATAATAGCGATCTGCGCCTGCATCCTTGTGGGTGCGGCCAGTGTCTTTCAACTGCCCTTGGAGTTGCCCCATGAACAGAGTCCTTCAGCTCGCCGCCTCCCTGACCGCCGTCGCCCTGCTGGCCGGCTGCGCCTCGGATCAGTCCGGCGACGTCTATTCGCGTGACGAGGCCCGGCAGGTGCAGACGGTCCGTACCGGTACCATCACCGCCCTGCGTCCGGTCACCATCGAGGGCACCAAGTCGCCCATCGGGGCCGGGGCTGGTGCCGTGGTCGGTGGTATTGGCGGGAGTGCCATCGGCGGTGGCCGTGGCAGTTTCGTGACCGCCATCATCGGGGCGGTGGCGGGCGGCCTGCTGGGCTCGGCCACCGAAGAGGGCTTTACCAAGGCCAACGGCGTCGAGATCACCGTGAAGGAAGATGACGGCGGCTCGCGTGCCTATGTGCAGGCGGTCAACAAGGGTGAGATCTTCCGCGTCGGCGAGCGGGTGCGCATCCTGACCGTCAACGGCACCAGCCGCGTCGCGCCCAACTGATTTCTCGGGCGTACCGGAAGGTACGTCCTTGCCCTTCCAGAGCGGGTGTCCGAATCGCTAGACTGCGAGTCGGACGCCCGTTTGCGTTTTCGCCCGTAAATAGTTGTCGCCTGGGCGCAATGCCGCGTCTGGAGGTCGTCCTACAATCCCCCTCAGTCACCGCCGTGATCGGCAGGAGAAATCCCGATGTCCGCTTCTCAACCCAACGTGCAACGCGCCGCCTTCGATGAGGTGATGGTCCCGACCTACGCCCCTGCCGCGTTCATTCCGGTGCGAGGAGAGGGCTCCCGCGTCTGGGACCAGGCCGATCGCGAATACGTCGATTTCGCCGGCGGCATCGCGGTCAGCGCCCTGGGCCATGGCCATCCGGCGCTGATCGACGCCCTGACCGAGCAGGCCGGCAAGCTCTGGCACGTGTCCAACATCTACACCAACGAACCCGCCCTGCGTCTGGCTCGCAAGCTGGTGGACCACACCTTCGCCGACCGGGTGTTCTTCGCCAACTCCGGCGCCGAAGCCAACGAGGCGGCCTGCAAGCTGACCCGGCGCTATGGCCATGACGTCAGCGGCGGCAGCCGTTACGAGATCGTCGCCGCCACCAACAGCTTCCACGGCCGGACCCTGTTCACCGTCAGCGTCGGGGGGCAGCCCAAGTATTCCGATGGTTTCGGTCCCAAGATCGAAGGCATCCGCCATGTGCCCTTCAACGACCTGGCCGCTCTCGAAGCCGTGGTGTCGGACAAGACCTGCGCGGTCATCCTCGAACCCATCCAGGGCGAGGGCGGCGTGCTGCCGGCCGACCAGGCCTACCTGGAAGGCGCCCGTCGCCTGTGCGACACCCATGGCGCCCTGCTGATCTTCGACGAGGTGCAGAGCGGGGTCGGTCGCAGCGGTCATCTCTACGCCTACCAGCACTATGGCGTGGTGCCGGACATCCTCACCACCGCCAAGAGCATCGGCGGCGGTTTCCCGCTGGCGGCCATGCTGACCACCGAGAAGGTCGCCCAGCACTTCAGCGCCGGCGTGCACGGCAGCACCTATGGCGGCAATCCGCTGGGCTGCGCCGTCGGCGCCGCGCTGCTGGACATCGTCGCCACCCCGGAAACCCTGGCCGGTGTCGCTGCCCGTCACCAGCGCTTCGTCGCCGGTCTGGAGCAGCTCAATGCCCGCTACCACCTGTTCCAGCAGATCCGCGGCCTGGGCCTGCTGATCGGCGCCGTGCTCAACGACAGCTGGAAGGGGCGCGCCAAGGACATCGTCACCGCCGCCAACGAGGAAGGCCTGATGATCCTGCAGGCCGGCCCGGACGTGCTGCGCATGGCGCCAAGCCTGATCATCGCCGAGACCGATATCGACGAAGGCCTGGCCCGCCTGGATCGTGCCCTGGCGCGCCTCACCCAAGGCTAATCTCCGGACGCGGGACGCGTACCGCTGGCATCCAGGGATGGATCCGTACACAAGGAGTTCTCATGCTGGTAATGCGCCCTGCGCGCGCGGCGGATCTGCCCCTGGTCCAGCGGCTCGCCGCGGATAGCCCGGTTGGCGTCACCTCGCTGCCCGACAACCCCGAGCGGTTGCGCGACAAGATCCGCACCTCGGAGTCGTCGCTGGCGGCCGAGGTGGGCTTTCATGGCGAGGAGAGCTATTTCTTCGTGCTCGAAGACACCACTAGCGGCGAGCTGCTGGGCTGTTCGGCCATCGTCGCCTCGGCGGGCTTCTCCGAGCCCTTCTACAGTTTTCGCAACGAGACCTTCATCCACGCCTCGCGCGAGCTGAAGATCCACAACAAGGTGCATGTGCTGTCGCTCTGTCACGACCTGACCGGCAACAGCGTGCTGAGCAGCTTCTACGTCCAGCGTCCGTTACTCGACACCCCCCACGCCGAGCTCAATTCCCGCGCCCGCCTGCTGTTCATGGCCGCCCACCCGGCGCGCTTCGCCGAGACGGTGGTGGTGGAAATCGTCGGCCTGGCGGACGAAGACGGCGAATCGCCGTTCTGGAACGGGGTAGGGCGTAACTTCTTCGACATGGACTACGCCGCCGCGGAGCGCCTGTCGGGGCAGAAGAGTCGTACCTTCCTGGCCGAACTGATGCCGACCTATCCGCTCTATGTGCCCCTGCTGCCCGACAGCGCCCAGGAGGCCATGGGTCAGGTGCACCCGCGCGCCCAGATCACCTTCGACATCCTCAGTCGCGAAGGCTTCGAGACCGACAACTACATCGACATCTTCGATGGCGGTCCGACCCTGCACGCCCGCACCACGGCCATCCGCTCCATCGCCGAGAGCCGTCTGGTGCCGGTGAGCGAGGGCGCAGCGGCGTCCGAGGACGCGCCCTGGTTCCTGATCGCCAACGACGGCCTGGAAAACTTCCGGGCGCTGGCCACGCCGCTGCGCTGGACGCCTGGCGAAGCCGTCGTCCTTTCCCCCGAGCAGATCGCCACCCTGGAGATCGCCGAAGGCGACCGGGTTCGTCTGGTAGCGCTGTAGCCGATCCTAGCGTCTTTGGAGGTCCGATGATCGTCCGTCCCGTCACCCGTGCCGATGTGCCCGCGCTGCTGCAACTGGCGCAGGCGGCCGGCGCCGGCCTCACCACCCTGCCGGCCAGCGAAGAACGCCTGGCGCAGCGGGTGGAAAATGCCGAGCGCAGTTTCCTGCAGCAGGTTGAAGCCGCCGATGCGGACTATCTCTTCGCCCTCGAAGAGGACGGCGAGGTCATCGGCATCGCCGGGATCGCCGCCGCCCTAGGGTTGCGCGAGCCCTGGTACAACTACCGGGTCGGCCTGACGGTGAGCGCCTCGCGCGAACTGGACATCCACCGGCAGATTCCCACGCTGTTCCTGGCCAACGACATGACCGGCAGCTCCGAACTCTGCTCGTTGTTCTTGCGTGCGGATCGGCGTGGTGGCGCGGCTGGGCGCCTGCTGTCCAAGTCGCGCTTCCTGTTCATCGCCGAATTCCGCGAGTTGTTCGCCGAGCGCCTCATCGCCGAGTTGCGCGGCATGTCCGACGACCAGGGCCAATCGCCGTTCTGGGAGGGCCTCGGGCGGCACTTCTTCAAGATGGAATTCTCCCAGGCCGACTATCTCACCGGCATCGGCAACCGCGGCTTCATCGCCGAGCTGATGCCGCGCTTTCCGCTCTACACCTGCTTTCTGTCTCCAGAGGCGCGCCAGGTGATTGGCAAGGTACATCCGGACACCGAAGCCGCCCGCCGCCTACTGGAGGCCGAAGGCTTCAACTACCAGGGCTATGTCGACATCTTCGATGCCGGCCCGACCCTGGAGGCGGAGACCGCCAAGGTGCGCGCGATCCGCGACAGCCAGCGCCTGGTGCTGGCGGTGGGCACGC
This sequence comes from Pseudomonas benzopyrenica, assembly GCF_036884265.1. NCBI lineage: Bacteria > Pseudomonadati > Pseudomonadota > Gammaproteobacteria > Pseudomonadales > Pseudomonadaceae > Pseudomonas > Pseudomonas benzopyrenica. The sequence continues at coordinate 1,641,196 of NZ_CP145723.1, forward strand.
CTGGCGATGACGCCGAGGTGTATCTGATCCACAACCGCAAGTGCCAGGACTGCCGCATCACCAGCGCCCGCGCGCGCCTGGCGTCCGGCACCCTGGTGGTCGATCTGGCCACCGCCCGCGAACTGCGGCTGATGGCCGGCGCCCAGGTGCGCGCCGTGCGCCTGATGCCCTGAGGAGCGCTCATGGATAGCCTCTATATCGCTGGTCAGTGGCGCCCCGGGCGCGGCGAGACCTTCACCTCGCTCGACCCCTACGCCGGTACCGCGCTGTGGGAGGGCGCGGCCGCGGACGCAGCGGACGTCGACCAGGCGATCGCCGCGGCGCGCCAGGCCTTTCCTGCCTGGGAAAGACGCGGCCAGGCCGCGCGTCTGGAGATCCTGCAGGCCTTCGCCCAGGCGCTGCAGCAACGCCGCTCCGAGCTGGCCCGGGCCTTGGCCGAGGAAACCGGCAAACCGCTGTGGGAGGCCGATACCGAGCTCGGCAGCATGATCGCCAAGGTGGCCATCTCGGCCCAGGCCGAAGCGGCCCGTAGCGGCGAGCGTTCGGCTAGCGTGGCGGACGCCCGCAGCGTCACGCGCCATCGACCGCACGGCGTCCTGGCGGTCTTCGGTCCCTACAATTTCCCCGGCCATCTGCCCAATGGCCATATCGTCCCGGCGCTGCTGGCTGGCAACACAGTGGTGTTCAAGCCCAGCGAGCTGACGCCGCGTTTCGCCGCCCTGACCCTGGAATGCTGGATCGCCGCCGGGCTGCCGGCCGGGGTGCTCAATCTCGTGCAGGGCGGTCGGACCACCGGCGAGGCCCTGGCCGCGCATCCGGGCCTGGACGGCATCCTCTTCACCGGTTCCAGCGCCACGGGCGCGGCCCTGCACCGCCTCAACGCGGACCGTCCGCAGCGGCTGCTGGCCCTGGAGATGGGCGGCAACAATCCCCTGGTGGTGGAGCCGGTGGCCGATCTGGACGCCGCCGTGGTGACCATCGTTCAGTCGGCCTTCCTTTCCGCCGGGCAGCGCTGCACCTGTGCCCGTCGCCTGCTCGTGCCCCAGGGTGACTGGGGCGACGCCCTGCTGGCGCGTCTGGCAAGCGTCAGCGCGGGTCTCAGTACCGGCCGCTTCGACGCCGATCCGGCGCCTTTCATGGGCACCGTCATCTCCCTCGCCGCTGCCCAGACCCTGCTGCGGACTCAGGCCCAGCGCCTGGCGCAGGGTGGCCGCGCGCTGCTGGAGATGCGTCAGCCGGATGCGACGCGCGCGCTGCTTACCCCGGGCATCCTCGATGTCTCGGGGATCCCTGAATTGCCCGACGAGGAAGTCTTCGGTCCGCTGCTGCAGGTCCAGCGCTATACGGACTTCGACCATGCCCTGGCGCTGGCCAACGCCACCCGCTTCGGCCTCGCGGCCGGGTTGCTGGCCGACGATCCGGCCACCTACGAACGGTTCTGGCAGGGCGTGCGCGCCGGCATCGTCAACTGGAATCGTCCCCTGACCGGGGCGGCCAGTGCAGCGCCCTTTGGCGGCGTCGGCGCCTCGGGCAATCACCGTCCCAGCGCCTATTACGCCGCGGACTACTGCGCCTTCCCGGTCGCCTCGCTGGAGAGCGAAGCCCTGAGCCTGCCTGCCCAATTGCCCCCAGGATTACACCTATGAGTCACCTCGCTCTCGCTGCTCGGGAGGTCAATTTCGACGGCCTGGTCGGTCCGACCCACAACTATGCGGGCCTGTCCTATGGCAACGTGGCCTCCCAGGCCAGCAAGCAGCAGTGTTCGAATCCGCGCGAGGCGGCACGTCAGGGCCTGGCCAAGATGCAGGCGCTGATGGAGCTGGGCTTCGAGCAGGGGGTCCTCGCGCCCCACGAGCGGCCCGACATCGCCTCCCTGCGCCGCCTGGGCTTCGCCGGCAGTGATGCCCAGGTGCTGGAAAGCGCCGCGCGCGAAGCCTTGCCGCTGCTGCTGTCCGCCAGCTCCGCCTCGGCCATGTGGACCGCCAACGCCGCCACCGTCAGCCCGAGCGCCGACACCCATGATGGCCGGGTGCATTTCACCCCGGCCAACCTGGCCTGCAAATTTCACCGCAGCCTCGAACCGACCACCACGGCGCGCATCCTCCAGGCGATGTTTCGCGATCCCGCGCATTTCCAGCACCATGCGCCGCTGCCCTCGGTGGCCCAGTTCGGCGACGAGGGCGCGGCCAACCACACCCGCTTCAGCCACGACCACGGCGCCCCGGGCGTGGAGTTCTTCGTCTTTGGCCGTAGCGCCTTCGATCCGCGCTATCCCGAGCCCCATCGCTATCCAGCTCGCCAGACCCTGGAAGCCTCCCAGGCCATCGCCCGGCTGCACGGGCTGAGCGAGGAGGGCGTGGTGTTCGCCCAACAGAATCCGGCGGTGGTGGACCAGGGCGTCTTTCACAACGACGTCATCTCGGTGGGCAACGCCCAGGTGCTGTTCCATCACGAAGACGCCTTTCTCGACAGCGACCGCGTGCTGGATGAACTGCAAGGCAAGCTCGCCAGGCGCGGCGGCCAGCTGCAGCGCCTCTGCGTGCGCCGCAATGAGATCAGTGTCGGCGACGCCGTGCGTTCCTACCTGTTCAACAGCCAGTTGCTGGATCGGCCGGGGCAGGGCGCGCTGCTGGTGGTACCCGACGAGTGCCGGCAGAATCCGGCGGTGTGGGATTACCTGCAGGCCCAGGTCAATAGCGCGGGGCCCCTGGGCGAGGTCAAGGTGTTCGATCTCAAGCAAAGCATGCAGAACGGCGGTGGCCCCGCCTGCCTCCGGCTACGGGTGGCCCTCAAGCCCGACGAGCTGGCGGCGGTGAATCCAGGGGTGCGCTTCACGCCGACGCTGCACACCCAACTACTCGACTGGGTGGACCGCCACTACCGCGACCGCCTGGCACCCGCGGATCTCGCCGATCCTCAGCTGCTGGGCGAGGTCCGTACCGCCCTCGACGAGCTGACCCAGTTGCTGGGCCTCGGCTCGGTCTATCCCTTTCAATTGCCCTGATGCCCGGAGTTTCCATGAGCGACCGTCTCGACCTGATCCTCGAACCTACCGCCGACGAGCAGCAGACGCTGCAAGTCCAGCGCCTGGCGATCCGCCTGGCCGGCCGCGACCTCTGGCTGGAAGCCGACGGCAGCGGCGGTCTCAACATCTTCGCCGACTCCCAGGACGACGAAGAGCAGACCCCGGTCCTGGTGCTGCGGCCCCAGGCCCTCAATGCCCTGGGCCTGTCCATCGCCCTGGAAACCTTCGCCGACGAAGGCGATGAGAATCATGTGCATGACGCCGATTGCGGTTGCGGCCACGATCATTGAGTATCTAGCTCCGACACGTCGCTCAGCGGAGTAGAGCATGGCTGCATCTGAACGTTATCGGTTGGCGCTTGGCCGCCTGCTGGACCTGACCCTGGCCGGCCGCGAGCCGACCGAGAAGATTCAACTGACTGCCGACGGCACCCGTCTCCACTGGCTGACCGAAGGCGTGCTGGAAGTCACTCCGCCGGTGGCGCGCGACAACCACCTGGACCTGCTGCTCTCGGCGGGTATCCATGGCAACGAGACGGCGCCCATGGAACTGCTCGACGAGTTGCTCGGCGGCATCGCCAGCGGCGCCCTGCGTCCCGCCTGCCGAATGCTGTTCATGTTCGGCAATCCCGATGCCATGCGCCGCGGCACCCGCTATGTCGAGCAGGATCTGAATCGCCTGTTCAATGGTCGCCATGCCCAGGCCGAAGGCTCCGAGGCCCAACGTGCCAACGATCTCGAGCGCCTGTCCGCGCAGTTCTTCAGCAAGCCTGATCGGGCCCGACTGCACTACGACCTGCACACCGCGCTGCGCGCCTCGGCGCTGCCGCGCTTCGCCCTCTATCCCTGGAGCGCCGGGCGCGAGCATTCGGAAGCCGAGTTGCAGCGCCTGGAAGCCGCCGGCATCGAAGCCGTGCTGCTCTATGATAAACCCGGTATCACCTTCAGCGCCTACACCTACGCCGAATGCCAGGCCGAAGCCCTGACCCTGGAGCTGGGCCAGGCCCGTCCCTTCGGCGAGAACAGCGAACTCGACCTGAGTCGCCTGCGGCTGCTGCTCGAAGCCCTGATCGAAGGCCGTGAAGCCGAACTGCCGCCGCCGGATTCCTCGCTGCTGAGATTCCGGGTCGCGCGCCAGGTGTACAAGTCCAGTCCGCGCTTCCAGCTGCACCTGGCCGACGACGTGGCCAACTTCTCACCGCTGCGCCAGGGGTCCCTGCTGGCCGAGGACGGCAGCGAGCGCTGGATCGTCGACGAGGCCGAGGCACGCATCATCTTCCCCAACCCCAAGGTCGCCGTCGGCCTGCGGGCCGGGCTCATCGTGGTCCCGGCATAAGGAGCGACTTGCATGATCGATCTGCGCAGCGATACCGTCACCCAGCCCACGCCGGCCATGCGCCAGGCGATGCTGGACGCAGAACTCGGCGATGACGTCTATGGCGAAGACCCGACCGTTACCCGACTGGAGCAGCGTCTGGCGGGCGATCTCGGCCTGGAGGCCGGACTCTTCGTGCCCAGCGGCACCATGAGCAATTTGCTCGGCCTGCTGGCGCACTGTGAGCGGGGCGACGAATACCTGGTCGGCCAGCAGGCCCACACCTACAAGTACGAAGGCGGGGGCGCTGCGGTGCTCGGCTCCATCCAGCCGCAGCCCATCGAGATGGCCGCCGACGGCAGTCTGGACCTCGACCTCGTGCGCAGCTACATCAAGGCCGACGACTTCCACTTCGCCCGTACCCGGCTGCTGGCGCTGGAAAACACCATGCACGGCAAGGTCCTGCCGCTGGCCTATCTGGCGGCGGCACGCGCCTTCACCCGGGAGCACGGCCTGGCCCTGCACCTGGACGGCGCGCGGCTGTACAACGCCGCGGTCAAGCTGGGCGTGCCGGTGCGCGAGATCAGCCAGCATTTCGATTCGGTGTCGATCTGCCTGTCAAAGGGTCTCGGTGCACCGGTGGGTTCGGTACTCTGCGGCGATGCCGAGCTGATCGCCAAGGCGCGTCGCTGGCGCAAGGTGGTCGGCGGCGGTATGCGCCAGGCCGGCATGCTGGCAGCGGCGGGGTTGCATGCGCTCGACCACCAGGTCGAGCGCCTGGCCGAAGACCACACCCATGCCGCCCAGCTCGGCACCGCCCTGGCCGAACTCGGCTACCAGGTGGAGCCGGTGCAGACCAATATGGTCTACCTCGCCATGGGTAACGAAGCACCCGCCCTGCAGGCCTTCCTCGCCGCACGCGGCATCCGCATCAGTCCGGCCCCACGCCTGCGCCTGGTCACCCATCTGGACGTCAACGCTGCCGATATCGAGGCGGTCATCGCCGCTTTCGCCGCCTACCGCCACCGCTAAGTCTTCCGACGACGTTTTTCCTGCGCAACCGGGGCGACACCGGGGCGCAGGCGTCGATATACTCCCAGGCATGCGTGTCCGTTTTCCGCACGTGCCGCGTCTGCGGCGCCCGCTCCGTTCGTCTCGTCTGCGATCCAGTCGGATGCCCGTCACGCGCGTCGAAAAGCCCATTGTCTGGAATGAATATGAAAAGCGCCGAAATCCGTGAAGCCTTCCTCCGCTTCTTCGAAGAGAAGGGGCACACCCGGGTCGCCTCCAGTTCGCTGATCCCCGCGAACGATCCGACCCTGCTGTTCACCAACGCCGGGATGAACCAGTTCAAGGACTGCTTCCTCGGCATGGAAAAGCGCAGCTACACCCGCGCCGCCACCAGCCAGAAGTGCGTGCGCGCGGGCGGCAAGCACAACGACCTGGAGAACGTCGGTTACACGGCGCGTCACCACACCTTCTTCGAGATGCTGGGCAACTTCAGCTTCGGCGACTACTTCAAGCGCGACGCCATCACCTTCGCCTGGGAATTCCTCACCTCGCCACAGTGGCTGGGTCTGCCCCGGGAAAAGCTCTGGGTCACCGTCTACGCCACCGATGACGAGGCCTACGACATCTGGACCAAGGAAGTCGGGGTGCCCGCGGCGCAGATGGTGCGCATCGGCGACAACAAGGGCGCGCCCTATGCGTCGGACAACTTCTGGACCATGGGTGACACCGGTCCCTGCGGTCCCTGCACCGAGATCTTCTTCGACCATGGCCCCGAGATCTGGGGCGGCCCGCCCGGTTCGCCGGAAGAAGACGGCGATCGCTACATCGAGATCTGGAACAACGTCTTCATGCAGTTCAACCGCACCGCCGATGGCGTCCTGCATCCGCTGCCGGCGCCCAGCGTCGACACCGGCATGGGTCTGGAGCGGGTGAGCGCCGTGCTGCAGCACGTGCATTCGAACTACGAGATCGACCTGTTCCAGCAGCTGCTGGCAGCCTCCGCCGAGGCCATCGGTTGCGCCAACGACGACGCCCCGTCGCTCAAGGTGGTGGCCGACCACATCCGCTCCTGCAGCTTCCTGATCGCCGATGGCGTGCTGCCGTCCAACGAAGGCCGTGGCTATGTGCTGCGCCGCATCATTCGGCGTGCCTGCCGCCACGGCAACAAGCTGGGCGCCAAGGGCACCTTCTTCCACAAGATCGTCGCCGCCCTGGTGGCCGAGATGGGTCAGGCCTATCCCGAGCTGGTCCAGCAGCAGGCGCACATCGAGCGTGTGCTGCGTACCGAGGAAGAGCAGTTCGCCAAGACCCTGGAGCAGGGCCTGAAGATCCTCGAACAGGATCTGGCGCAGCTGCAGGGCGACACCATCCCCGGCGACGTGGTGTTCAAGCTCTATGACACCTACGGCTTCCCGGTCGACCTGACCAACGACATCGCCCGCGAGCGCAACCTGAATCTCGACGAGGCCGGCTTCGAACGCGAGATGGAGGCCCAGCGCGAGCGGGCCCGTTCCGCGAGCGCCTTTGGCGTGGACTACAACAGCCTGGTCAAGGTCGAGGGCGAAACCCGTTTTCTCGGCTACGACACCACCAGCGCCTCGGGCATCATCGTCGCCCTCTACCGTGCCGGTCAGCCGGTCGATAGCCTGGCCGAAGGCGAAGAGGGCGTGGTCATCCTCGACCAGACACCGTTCTACGGTGAATCCGGTGGCCAGGTCGGCGATACCGGTTTCCTGGAAAGCGCCGGCGTTGGCTTTGCCGTGCGCGACACCACCAAGACCCAGGGCGCCTTCCTGCACCATGGCGTGGTGACCAAGGGCAGCCTCAACGTCGGCACCGCGCTCATGGCCCAGGTGGATGCCGGTCGCCGCCAGGGTATCGCCCTGAACCACTCCGGTACCCACCTGCTGCACGCCGCGCTGCGCCAGGTGCTGGGCGACCATGTCCACCAGAAGGGCTCCCTGGTCAACGACCAGCGCCTGAGATTCGACTTCAGCCACTTCGAGGCCATCAAGCCCGAGGAGCTCAAGCGCATCGAGACCATCGTCAACGAAGAGATCCGCAAGAACAGCGCGGTGACCACCGAGGTCATGGCCATCGACGAGGCCAAGGCCCGTGGCGCCATGGCGCTGTTCGGCGAGAAGTACGGCGACGTGGTACGCGTGGTCGGCATGGGCGGTGAATTCTCCGTCGAGCTGTGCGGCGGTACCCACGTCGCCCAGACCGGCGACATCGGCCTGCTCAAGCTGGTCAGCGAAGGTGGCGTGGCCTCCGGCGTACGCCGCGTGGAAGCCATCACCGGCACCGCGGCCCTGGCCTATCTCAACGGCGCCGAGGAACAGCTGCGCGAAGCCGCCAGCCTGCTCAAGGGCAGCCGCGACAACGTGCTGGACAAGCTGGCCGCGCTGGTCGAGCGCAATCGCCAGCTAGAAAAGGAAATCGAGCAGCTCAAGGCCAAGGCCGCCAGTGCCTCGGCCGGTGACCTGGTGGACCAGGCGCAGGATGTGAAGGGCGCCAAGGTGCTCACCGCGCGTCTCGACGGCCTCGACGGCAAGGCGCTGCTGGCGCTGGTCGACCAGCTCAAGAACAAGCTGGGCAGCGGCATGATCCTGCTCGGTGGCGAAGCCGACGGCAAGGTGGTGCTGGTGGCCGGCGTCACCGCCGACCTGACCGCCAAGCTCAAGGCCGGCGAGCTGATGAAGCGCGCCGCGGCCGTGGTCGGGGGCAAGGGCGGTGGTCGTCCTGACATGGCCCAGGGCGGCGGCACCGATGCCAGCCAGCTCGCAGCGGCCCTGGCCTGTGCCGGCCAGTACGCCGAGGAAAGCCTCTAAGAGCGCTGCGGGTCGCCGGGGAGGGCGGCCCGCTTCCTCCCTTAACAACATGAATCAGATTTTTCTGCGGACGGGCAGCAAGCAATGGCATTGATCGTACAGAAATTCGGCGGTACCTCGGTGGGTACGGTGGAGCGTATCGAGCAGGTCGCCGACAAGGTGAAACGCTTCCATGAAGCGGGCGACCAGATCGTGGTGGTGGTGTCGGCCATGAGTGGCGAGACCAATCGCCTCATCGGCCTCGCCAAGCAGATCATGGAGCAACCCGATCCGCGCGAGCTGGATGTCATGGTCTCCACCGGCGAGCAGGTCACCATCGGCCTGCTGACCATGGCGCTGCTCAAGCGCGGCGTCCAGGCGGTCTCCTACACGGGCAGCCAGGTGCGCATCCTTACCGACAGCGCCCACACCAAGGCGCGCATCCAGCAGATCGACGATGCCCGCATCCGCGCCGACCTCAAGGCGCGCAAGGTCGTGGTCGTGGCCGGCTTCCAGGGCGTCGACGAGCAGGGCAACATCACCACCCTGGGCCGTGGTGGCTCCGACACCACGGGCGTGGCCCTGGCGGCCGCGCTGAAGGCCGACGAATGCCAGATCTACACCGACGTCGACGGCGTCTACACCACCGATCCGCGCGTGGTGCCCCAGGCCCAGCGGCTGGACAAGATCACCTTCGAGGAAATGCTGGAAATGGCCAGTCTCGGCTCCAAGGTGCTGCAGATCCGCTCGGTGGAATTCGCCGGCAAATACAACGTGCCGCTGCGCGTGCTGCACAGCTTTCAGGAGGGTCCGGGCACCCTCATTACCCTTGATGAAGAGGAATCCATGGAACAGCCGATCATCTCCGGCATCGCCTTCAACCGTGACGAAGCCAAGCTGACCATTCGCGGTGTGCCGGATACCCCCGGCGTGGCCTTCAAGATCCTCGGCCCGATCAGCGCGGCCAACATCGAAGTCGACATGATCGTGCAGAACGTCGCGCACGATAACACTACCGACTTCACCTTCACCGTGCACCGCAACGACTACCAGGCGGCGCTGGAGATCCTCAAGCGCACCGGCGTCGAGATCGGGGCCCGCGAGTCCGTGGGCGACATCAAGATCGCCAAGGTCTCCATCGTCGGCGTCGGCATGAGATCCCACGCCGGCGTGGCCAGCCAGATGTTCGAAGCCCTGGCCAAGGAGAGCATCAACATCCAGATGATCTCTACCTCCGAGATCAAGGTGTCGGTGGTCATCGAGGAGAAATACCTCGAGCTGGCCGTTCGCGCGCTGCACACCGCTTTCGAGCTCGACGCCCCCGCACGCGGCGCCGAGTGACCCGCCAAGCGAGGTCCCTGCCACAGGGGCCTCATCTATCGCGGCTCTTGCGGAACTTTACTTGCATGGACAGAGGTCAATAGCGACTAGAGGGTCCATTCAGGGATCGTTTCGGTTCATACGTGCAGACTGAGTTAAAGCTTAAGGAGAATGGAATGCTTATTTTGACTCGTCGGGTTGGTGAGACCCTGATGGTGGGTGACGAAGTCACCGTGACGGTACTGGGAGTCAAGGGCAACCAGGTCCGCATTGGCGTCAATGCACCCAAGGAAGTCGCGGTTCATCGCGAGGAAATCTACCAGCGCATCCAGAAGGAAAAGGACCAAGAACCAAACCACTGATTTTTTTTGAATTTTTCTCTTTGCAAACGGGCAAACCTTCGATATAGTTTCGCCCCGTTGCGGTGAGGTGGCCGAGTGGCCGAAGGCGCTCCCCTGCTAAGGGAGTACACCTCAAAAGGGTGTCGAGGGTTCGAATCCCTCCCTCACCGCCATTTGCTTCAAACTGGCTCCGCTGTACTGACCAAATGGTAAGTACCTGATAAACAAGCAAATTTGCTTGACACGTCAGAAACGGAAGCTAGAATACGCAGCTTCAACGCACTCGTAGCTCAGCTGGATAGAGTACTCGGCTACGAACCGAGCGGTCGGAGGTTCGAATCCTCCCGAGTGCGCCAAATCGACGAAGCCTCTGGCTTCAGCAGTACCAGCGGTGTTCTGGCTAAACTCACCGAAACGCACTCGTAGCTCAGCTGGATAGAGTACTCGGCTACGAACCGAGCGGTCGGAGGTTCGAATCCTCCCGAGTGCGCCAAACATGAAGAAGGGCCTGCAGCGATGCAGGCCCTTTTTTATTGTCCGCGGATTCATGCCAGTATCCGCGACCGATGACCTGGCCAGGACCCCGTTCGGCCTGGCCTTCCGTCTTTCGACCTTGCCCGCGAGAGGGTCTCATCATGCAGTGGGACAGACCGACGCCCCATCTCCTGCCGCTGCGCATCGGTGCCGAGCACATCGACGGCCTGGGCCATGCCAACAATGCCGTCTACGTCAGCTGGCTCGAACAGTGCGCCTGGCAGCATTCGGCGGCCCTGGGCCTGGACCTGGCCACCTTCCAGCGCCTGGATCGCGCCATGGCCGTGGTGCGCCACGAGATCGACTACCTCAGCAGCGGTTACCAGGACGATGAGCTGGTGCTCGGCACCTGGCTGGTGGACTGGGATCGCCGTCTGCGCATGACCCGGCAATTCCAGCTGCAGCGTCCCGCCGATGGCGTGACCCTGCTGCGCGCCCGGACGACCTTCGTCTGCATCGAGCTGTCTTCCGGCAAGCCCAAGCGTATGCCACCTGAGTTCCTGGCCGGTTACGGTCAGGCGCTGCCCGGCGAGGACGTCTGACATGGAGATCGCCCTGGCGCCCATGGAGGGACTCGTCGACGACATCCTGCGCGAGTTGCTGACCGAAGTCGGTGGACTCGACTGGTGCGTGAGCGAATTCATCCGCGTCTGCGATCGCCTGCTGCCGGCAGCGGCCTTCGCCAAGCTGGCGCCGGAGCTAGGGCAGGGTGCGCGTACGCCATCGGGCACCCCCATGCGCGTGCAGCTGCTGGGCTCGGATCCGGCCTGCCTGGCCGACAATGCGGCCTTCGCCTGCACCCTGGGCGCACCGGTGATCGACCTCAACTTCGGCTGCCCGGCCAAGACCGTCAACAAGTCCCGCGGCGGCGCGGTGCTGCTCAAGGAGCCGGAACTGCTCAACCGGATCGTCGAGAACGTGCGTCAGGCCGTTCCGGCGCACATTCCGGTCACCGCCAAGATGCGCCTGGGCTATGACAGTCCGAACAGCGCCCTGGCCTGCGCCGAGGCCCTGGCGGAAGGCGGCGCGGCGCAACTGGTGGTCCATGCACGAACCAAGGTCGAGGGCTATCGGCCGCCGGCGCACTGGGAGTGGGTGGCGCGGGTGGCCGACCGGGTGTCCGTGCCGGTGCTGGCCAATGGCGAGATCTGGACCCTGGATGATTACTGGCGCTGCCGCAGTGTCAGCGGTCAGGCCTCGGTCATGCTGGGCCGCGGCCTGGTCTCGCGACCGGATCTGGCGCTGCAGATCGCCGCTGCCGTACGCGGCGAGGAGACGGCTGCGCAAAGCTGGGCCGAGATCCTGCCGCGAGTGCAGCGCTTCTGGGTCATGGCGCAGCGCAAGCTGGCGCCGCGCTACGCCCCAGGGCGCCTCAAGCAGTGGCTGGGCATGCTGACGCGCAGCTATCCCGAGGCGGCGGCTCTGTTCGCCCAGGTGCGGCGTGAATCCGACTGCGCCCTGATCGACCGCCTGCTCGGCATGGCCGGGCAAAACCCGGCCAATCTTGATCTCGATCAAGAACGCCGGCTGCAACTCGTCTAGTCTGCAGGGAGTGGTGACGACGGAGCGTCGTCGCTCGAGCACGCAAGGCACTTCAGGCGACCCCCGGGTCGCCTTTTTTTCGTCCGGGCGACCCGCTGGAACTTCGCCCGGGTCGCGCGGCCTATGCTGGATCCCCTGCAGACCAAGAGCCGACGTGCGCCTACCCTGGACGGTCTTTCTCGCACCCACGCCGGCGGCGCTCCTCTTTGCCGGCAAAACCCTGTTCGCCGCCGGACTGGCGCTCTGGCTGGCCTTTCGTTTCAGCCTCGAGCAACCGGTCTGGGCCTGCATGACGGTGATGATCGTCTCCCAGCCGCTGTCCGGCATGGTGCTGGCCAAGGGATTGTTCCGCCTGCTCGGCACCCTCGCTGGCACCTGCATGGCGGTGGTACTCATGGGCTTCTTCGCCCAGACCCCCTGGCTGTTCCTGCTGGCCCTGGCGGGTTGGATGGCCCTCTGCACGGCCGCCTCGACCCTGCTGCGCAACCATGTCGCCTATGGCTTCGTCCTGGCCGGCTATACGGTGGCGATCATCGGTCTGCCCGCCATCGCCCATCCGCTGACGGTGTTCGACCAGGCGGTGGCCCGCTGTACCGAGATCTGCCTGGGCATCGTCGTGGCCTCGGCGGTCAGCGCGCTGTTCTGGCCGCAGCGCGTGGAGCAGAATCTGGCCGCTCAGGCGCGGCGCACCTGGGAGCAGGGCGTGGCCGCCGCGCGGGCGGAGCTGGCGGAGGCCCAGGACGCCACCCAGGGCCTGCTGGCCATGCTCGGCCAGGTGGTGGCGGTGGACGCCCAGCGCGACCATGCCTGGTTCGAAGGCCAGCGTGGCCGGCAGCGTGCCCGGGCGCTGCGCCTGCTCTCGCGCGACCTGCTCAGCCTGCTGCGCACCGCTCGCGGCGCCATGCGCCAGTGGCGTGGCCTGGACGAGTCGCGAAGGGGCGCGCTGCAGCCCTGGCGCGACGAACTGCTGGTGACCCTGGCCGACCCCCAGGCTCCCGCTCTGGAGGCCCTCCTGCAGCGTCTGCGAGAGGCTGCCGGCACCGCCCCGGAGCTGGACAACGACCAGCGCTACCTGCTGGCCCGCTTCGCCATCCTGCTGGACAAGATTTTGCTCGCCGGTCGAGCTCTGGACAGCGTCCATACGGCGCAGCTCAGCGCCGTGGCGCCCTCGGCATTGGCCCGCCATCGCGATGTCCAGACGGCGCTGCTCTATGGCCTGCGCAGCGCCTGTGCGCTGCTGGCCGTGGGCGTCTTCTGGCTGGCCAGTGCCTGGCCCTCGGCGCCGGGTGCCATGCTCATGGCCGGCGTCATCTGCAGTCTGTTCGCCAATCGCGACAACGCCGCAACCATAGGTCTCGGGTTCCTGCGCGGCATCCTCTATGCCGCACCGGTCGCCATCCTCGTCAGCCAGGTGCTGTTGCCACAGATCAGTGGCTATCCGCTGCTGTCCCTGGTACTTGGGGTGCCGCTATTCTTTGCCGCCCTGGGGATGGCCGGTCCACCCAGCGTGGTGGGCACCGCGACGGCCTTCGCCATCCACCTGCTGGTGCTGGTCTCGCCCAACAATCACGGCCAGGTGGAGATGGGCGCCTTGCTCAACCAGTTGCAGAGTCTGCTGATCGGGGTGGGCGCGGCGGTGCTGATGTTCCGGCTGATCAGCCTGCGGACGCCGCGGCGTACCAGTCGCCGGATCCTGGAGGCCACCACCTACGACCTGCAGCGACTGACCAGGGTCCCTCTGGCCAATGCCGAGACCTGGTTCGGTGGACGCATGGCGGATCGCCTGTTGCTGCTGGCGCGGCATATCGAGCAGCTGTCGTCGGGCGAGCGCGGGCGCTGGGAGCAGGGGTTGCTGGCGCTGGACCTGGGCAACGAATTGCTGCACCTGCGCGCCTGCCTGGCCGATGCCCAGGGCGAGGTGGCGCGGGCGCGGGATGCCTTTCTCGCGCGCTTTGCCGAACAGCTGGAAGTGGGCTTCGGTGACCTCCAGCCGGGCGCGCTGGACGCCGCAGCGGAGCGTTTGCGCCAGGCGCTGGACCAGGCGCCGGACGATGAGCCGCATCGACTGGCGCGCGGTGCCATCGGCCAGCTCCAGCAGACCTGGCGCAGCTGTTGTCTAGAGGCGGTAGTGGAGGAGGGCGCGGATGAATCTGCATGAATGGGCCATCGGCGGGGTCTACCTGGGGCCGCTGTTCGTCTATGGCGTCCTGGCGCTGTTACTGACGGCCCTCTCGCTGTGGCTACTGCAGCGTAGCGGCCTCGGCCGCCATCTCTGGCACGGCGCCCTGTTCGGCTGCGCGCTATTCGTGCTCTGGCTGGCCGGCATCGTGGCCGTGCTGGCCACCTGAGCCCTATGACAAGAGGATCGCAAAGGCGATGCACAAGACCCTGCGTGTGGCGATAACCCTGATCGTGGTACTGCTCGCCATCCTGGCCGGCACCTGGCTGTGGCATTTCTATCTCTATACGCCCTGGACGCGCGATGCGCGGGTACGGGCCGATGTGGTGGTGGTCGCGCCCGACGTGTCCGGCTGGGTGACCCGTCTGGCGGTGGTGGACAACCAATTGGTCAAGCCGGGCGATCTGCTCCTGCAGATCGATCAGCAGCGTTATCAGGCCAATCTCGCCCATGCCAAGGCGGTGGCCGAGACGCGCCAGCAGCAATTGCGTCTGCGCGAGAGCGAAGCGGCCCGGCGCCAGCGCTTGGGTACCAGCGCCATCAGCGCCGAGGACCGCGAGACCGCCCAGGTCAATGTGGCCGTCGCCCGCAGCCAGTACCAGGAAGCCCTGAGCGATGTGAACCTGGCCCAGATCAACCTGGATCGCAGCCGGGTGCTGGCGCCGCGGGAAGGGCGGATCACCAACCTCAGATTCGCCGAGGGCAACTATGTGCAGACCGGCCAGGCGGTGATGGCGCTGGTGGATACCAAGTCCTTCTACGTCATGGCCTATTTCGAGGAGACCAAGATCCCCTCTATCCACCCCGGTGATGCGGTACGGGTGCGCCTGATGAATCAGGCGGCGCCGCTGCAGGGCCGGGTGGCGAGCATCAGCAGCGGCATCACCGATCGCAATGCGGCCAATGATGCCCAGTTGCTGGCCAACGTCGAGCCGACCTTCAACTGGGTGCGCCTGGCGCAACGCATTCCGGTGCGCATCGAACTGCTGGACGTACCGGCGGATATCCACCTCAGCGCCGGCATGACGGCGAGCGTCTCGGTGCTCGATGGCGAGGGTCACCACCCGCTGCAGGGCTGGCGTCGGCTCTGGGATTACTGAGGTCGGAGAAGGTACGACTAAAGTCGTCTGGAAGCCTTACCGGGCGGGCCTAGAGTAGAGCTCGACGCTCCCGTCATGCTGTAAGGAACAACAATAATGAATGACAGCACCTACCGGCGGATTGAAGCCAGTCCGCGTTTCCAAGAACTGGTGACCAAGCGCGGGCGCTTTGCCTGGACGCTCTCCGCCATCATGCTCGGACTCTATTCCGCCTTCATTCTCCTGATCGCCTTCGCCCCCAGGATCCTCGGTACCCGTATCCATGCGGAGACCGCCATGACCTGGGGTATCCCCCTGGGCGTCGGTCTGATCCTGTCGGCCTTCGTCCTGACCGGTATCTATGTGCGCCGGGCCAATGGCGAATTCGATCGGCTCAACGCGGAAATCCTCCGGGAGGTGCAGCCATGAGACGTCTTTCCCTGGCCGCTGCACTGCTGGCCCTCTCGCCTTCGCTGTGGGCGGCCGACGCCATCAGCGGCGCGGTCCAGCGCCAACCCCTGAACGTCTCCGCCATCCTGATGTTCGTGGCCTTCGTCGGCGCCACCCTGGGTATCACCTACTGGGCCTCCAAGCGCAACCGCTCGGCGGCGGACTACTACGCCGCTGGCGGGCGCATCACCGGTTTCCAGAATGGTCTGGCCATCGCCGGTGACTACATGTCGGCCGCCTCTTTCCTGGGCATTTCCGCCCTGGTGTTCACCTCCGGCTACGACGGCCTGATCTACTCCATCGGCTTCCTGGTGGGCTGGCCGATCATCCTGTTCCTGATCGCCGAGCGCCTGCGCAACCTGGGCAAGTACACCTTCGCCGACGTGGCGTCCTATCGCCTCAAGCAAAAGGACATCCGTACCCTGTCCGCCTGCGGTTCGCTGGTGGTGGTCGCCCTCTACCTGATCGCCCAGATGGTCGGTGCCGGCAAGCTGATCCAGCTGCTGTTCGGCCTGGACTACACCCTGGCCGTGGTGCTGGTGGGCATCCTCATGGTGCTCTACGTCCTCTTCGGCGGCATGCTGGCCACCACCTGGGTGCAGATCATCAAGGCGGTGCTGCTGCTGTCCGGCGCCAGCTTCATGGCCTTCATGGTGATGAAGCACGTCGGCTTCGACTTCAACCGACTGTTCGCCGAAGCCATCGCCGTGCATCCGAAAGGCGAGGCCATCATGAGCCCCGGCGGCCTGGTGAAGGATCCGATCTCGGCCTTCTCCCTGGGTCTGGCGCTGATGTTCGGCACCGCCGGCCTGCCGCACATCCTGATGCGCTTCTTCACCGTGAGCGACGCCAAGGAAGCCCGCAAGAGCGTGTTCTACGCCACCGGCTTCATCGGCTACTTCTACATCCTGACCTTCATCATCGGCTTTGGCGCCATCCTGCTGGTCAGCACCAACCCGGCCTTCAAGGACGCCGCCGGCGCCCTGCTGGGCGGCAACAACATGGCGGCGGTGCACCTGGCCAACGCCGTGGGCGGCAGCATCTTCCTGGGCTTCATCTCGGCGGTGGCCTTCGCCACCATCCTGGCGGTGGTGGCCGGTCTGACCCTGGCCGGTGCTTCGGCGGTCTCCCATGACCTCTACGCCAGCGTGATCAAGAAGGGCAAGGCCAACGAGAAGGACGAGATTCGCGTTTCCAAGATGACCACCGTGGCGCTGGGCGTAGTCGCCATTGCCCTGGGCATCCTCTTCGAGAAGCAGAACATCGCCTTCATGGTGGGCCTGGCCTTCTCCATCGCCGCCAGCTGCAACTTCCCCATCCTGCTGCTCTCGATGTACTGGAAGCGCTTGACCACGCGGGGCGCCATGATCGGTGGCTGGCTCGGCCTGATCACCGCGGTGGCCCTGATGGTGCTCGGCCCGACCATCTGGGTGACCATCCTCGGTCATGCCAAGCCGATCTACCCCTATGAATACCCGGCGCTGTTCTCCATCGCCGTGGCCTTCATCGGCATCTGGTTCTTCTCCATCACCGACAAGTCGGCGGCTGCCGAAGAAGAGCGCGCGCGCTTCTACCCGCAGTTCGTGAGATCCCAGACCGGCCTGGGGGCCAGCGGCGCCGTCTCGCACTGATAGATACCTGCACCAAGACCGAGCCCGGATCCCTGATCCGGGCTTTTTTTTGCCGGGAACACCGGTGGATCGAGGGATGGCAGAGGTCGCCTGACGACTTCGGAATTTTCCGCCGCTGGCGCGGGTCCATGGAACAGGCCCGTCGCTTCGTAGCAACCTGTTACGACGGCGGTCGACCCCTGGCCTTCATGGAGAATGGCAGATGACTCTCTCGACCATCCTGGTTCTGGTGCTGCTGGTCCTGCTCATCGGCGGACTTCCGGTGTTCCCCCATTCGCGCAGCTGGGGCTATGGCCCGTCCGGCATCGTGGGCGCCATCCTGGTGGTCCTGCTGGTGCTGCTCTTGCTCGGCATGATCTAGGCCGTAGCCGCGGCGTGAAAATGCCCCACAAGGGTGCATTGGACAAAGGTCTTGCCCAATGCGGTGCAGCGCGGTAACGTCGGCTTTCCGGCCTGCCTTGCCGAGTGCTGTAAACAAAACCGGCGTCTGCGTGAGCAGACGCCGGTTTTGTTTTGCGCGTCAGTTGGCGACCGCGCCGTCCTGGCGGCTGCGCAGATAGAGATCCAGCACGACCTCGTCCAGGATGGAGGAGGCACCCCAGGGACGGCTGCTGTTGAGGATGGCGACCACCACCCAGTTGCGGGCATTGGCGTCCCGGACGAAGCCTGCCAGGGCGCGCACGTTGTTCAGGGTGCCGGTCTTCATGTGCGCCTGACCGGTCAGCGGCGAATTCTTCATGCGTTTGCGCAGGGTACCGTCCATGCCGGCCAGCGGCAGCGAGGAGATGAACTCCGGCCCATAGGGGCTCTGCCAGGCCGATCTGAGGATCTCCGCCATCTCCCGCGCGCTGACCCGCTCGGCGCGGGACAGGCCCGAGCCGTTCTCCATGATCAGGTGGCTGGCATTGATGCCCTTGCGCGCCAGCCACGAGCGGATGACCCGCAGCGCCGCCTTGCCGTCGTCGGCATCCGCCGAGGTGCGGAATTGCGCGCCGATGGACAGGAACAGCTGCTGGGCCATGGTGTTGTTGCTGTACTTGTTGATGTCGCGAATGATCTCCACCACATCGGGCGAGAAGGCCCGCGCCAGTACCTCGGCGTTGCGCGGCACGCTGCCCTCGCGGGTGCGGCCCTTGATGCTGCCGCCCAGCTCCTGCCAGATGGCCCGCACCGCGCCGGCGGTGTAGGCCGGGTGATCGAGCAGCGACAGATAGCTCTGGGCGTTGCAGCCGTCCGGCAACTGGCCGCTGACGATGAGGCTGGTGCTGCCATCGGCCTGGGGTACCGGATTGAAACGCACATCCGGCCAGGCGGGACAGCCGCTCTTGCCGGTGGCGCGCATCTGGTTGTCGATGTTGACGTTGGTCAGCGGTGGATCCATGGAGACGCTGACGCGGCCATCGGCCGAGCGCACCACCATGCGTACCGATTTCAGGTTCACCAGCAGCGAATCCGGCCCCACCAGGAAGGTCTTGTTCTCGTCTTCGCCGTCATCGTTGAAGGCCGGCAGATTGGGTTTCACGAAGCGGCCACGATCCAGCACCAGGTCGCCGGTGACCTCCAGCACGCCATTGGCGCGCAGGTCGCGCATGAGCAGCCAGAGGCGCTCCATGTTCAGCTTGGGATCGCCGCCACCCTTGAGATAGAGGTTGCCGTTGAGGATGCCGTCCTTGAGGGTGCCGTCGGTATAGAACTCGGTCCTCCACTGGTAGGTGGGGCCCAGCAGTTCCAGGGCGGCATAGGTGGTGATCAGCTTCATGGTCGACGCCGGATTCACCGAGACGTCGGCGTTGTAGTAGTCGTTTTCGCCCGGGCCGTCGAGGGGCAGCATCACCAGCGACAGATCGCTACCGGGAATCTTGTTGGTCTGCATCGCCTTTTCGATTCGCGGCGGCAGGTAGGAGGTATCGGCACTGACGGGCAGGGAAAAGCCCAGGGCGCAGCAGCTCAACAGCAGGCCCAGAGATCGGAAAGTCTTTCGCATCGGGACACACACCTTGGCAGGGTACCGGCCTAGTTGAAGAGAAAAGGGGCCGATAGACGTCGGAGTGCGGGCATTATGCAGTAAGGAGGGCGGGACGAGCCAATCCCAAGGGGCAGCACGCAGACAAAGAAACGACCGCCTTGGCGGTCGTGTCTGGAAAGGGCGGGATCAGTTGTAGCCCGTGGCGTCCTTGGTGCGGTCCGGACTGTTGGGCGAAGGCGGATCGCGTCCGTCATCGGTCTTGGCGTGCTCGGTGCGCAGGGGCTTTTCGTCCTTGGGCAGTTCGCGTTCGTCGGCTTTGCGCTTTTCTTCGGCCATGGGATCCTCGTCTGCTTGATTGCCGGTCAAGGTGTGACCGGTGCAGGCGTTTCGCCGTTCCCCTGGGGCGAGGAGTGGTCGGTGAACACGCCGGCGGCCTGCAATTGCCGCAGGGCCTCGTTGACCTGCCGCGCGAAGGTGTCCTCGATGGCGGTGCCGGCCTGATGGCTGGCGGCCAGGGGCAGGAACCAGACCCCCATCCAGGTGCGCACCGAGCTGGCATTGCGCACGCGGGTGGGCGTGCTGCCCCCCGGCGCCAGCCACTCGGCGGTCAGTACATAGTCGTCCCTGGCGGTACCCGGGACGAGAAAGAAGGTGGCACCGGTGATCAGGCCGCTGGCGATGGCCGCGGCATAGGAGGTGCTGTTGTAGAGCTTGAGGCGCAGCAAGGCGTCGTCCGGCTTGCCGGGCTCCGGCACCAGGGTGATACGGTCGAACAGCTGGGAGTGCTCCAGGACCTGGCGCAGCCTGGGCTTCAGGCCTTCGCGGGCCACGGCGATGGAGGTCGCCTCCTTGGCGTCTTCGACTTCGCCTCGATAGAAATTGAACTCCACCAGGACATTGGGGCGCTGCTGTCGCTCGCTCGCGGGAGCTCGGAACGGCTGGGAAGGGAGTTCGTCACCGGGAAAGGCGGCGCAACCGGCGAGCAGGAGCAGGAAGAGCAGGGCAGCGAAGGTTTTCACAAGACGCACCTCATCCCTAGGTCGCTATTGCGAACGTTGGTTGGCCAACGTCCGCGCAAAAAAAAGCCCAACCGGGGGTTGGGCTTTTTCGAGAAGGCGGGTGATTAGATCACCTGCACCTCATCGGCCTGCAGGCCTTTCTGGCCTTGCACGACCAGGAAGGAAACGGCCTGGCCTTCTTGCAGGCTCTTGAAGCCGTTACCCTGAATGGAACGGTAGTGAACGAACACGTCCGGGCCGCTCTGGGGGGTGATGAAGCCGAAGCCTTTCTCGTCGTTGAACCACTTGACGGTGCCAGTTTGGCGAGTAGACATGGATTTCTCCTTGAATAAGATGACGTTGTTGTCCGAAGGACGACAGTTTTGAAACGAGGAGAAACCCATGCCGCGAAAGCTGGCCCTGATGTACTCCAGGTTCTCGACAGGTGAGCCGCTTTGTAGAGACAGCCTCACCTGACAGCGATGGATGGTCTCAGACTGGCTTGCGCAAAACAAGACCTTTGAGCTGCTCGATGTTGACTTTAGCGACCATGGTCGAAGTGGTGGCTAGAGCGGGCAAACGGCTGTTGGCGCAGGGGAGGCGTATCGCAATCCTGGGCATGGGCCTGTCGGCTGCCGAAAAGGATCCGTGCTGAATCGTTTCCCTGACGCAAGGTGTCGTTGGCCGAGTCGCTGGGCAGTGCATCGTGCCCGGCAATCAGTAGTGCGTGAGGGCTGATTCTTCAGATTTTCAAGAGCCTGTGAGCACCCGTCTCCTCCACCCTGTCGTGTTGCCCACCGAGGCCATCGTTCGGGGTTCCAGGCGGTGCGATTCGGCCAGCTGAGGTTTATCGGAGTCTTTTCGTGACCGGTATGGTACCCAAGAGCGGGTCCCGGCTAGGGGAAGGTTTTCAGCCGGTCGAAGCAAACGCTCAGCGGTCGCGGGCAAAGGCTTTTCGTTTTCGCTGTCGCCATAGGCCAGTGGTGTCGAAACGGTGACGGCCTGCTCAATGCGGGTAGTGGCTAGATGCTATTATTTCGTTCGATTCATTACCCCGAACCGCAAGGGTTCAAGGATTTACCGTGAAAAACGGTCTCGAATGCGCAGGACGCGCATTGGGCCACGGACTCGCCGGATACCGGGTCGAGCTTCGTCGCCTGAACCTCAATGAAATACTGGTAGCTGTCTACCATGCCCAGCAGTCGATCAAGCTGACCCAGCGAATAGTGACCAACGAGCAGGCTACCAATCCGTTCTTGCTGAATGCGGTGGTGGCAGCCATGCGGGTCGAGGCTGACACCGTTGGTCTCTTCATCGAGATTCCACTCGCCGATGATTGCCTGACCGCCTGAATCTGGCGGTCACTGGATGCGGGTTGAGTTGGTGGGAAGGCATCTATCGAGCAAGCGCCGATCACTTTCATGCAGGCAGCGCTGCCCGGACGTCAGCAGGCTCCATCCGCTGTGAACGGCAGGTAGGTCTCCAGCAGGGTATGGCGCCAAACCGTGCCGGGATAGCGTCGCATCGAGTCGAGGTTCGCTACCCGGGCGACACCCGGCGGCCATCAAGGCTTCGCACGATGCTGAGCGATCCTTTCAAAGGGCCAGGGTAGCGAGCAAGCAGTGGCTTTGCTGATCGCGGTAAAATGCACCGCTTTCTACAGGAGTCTCCACTCATGGCCTTGTTGGGTCGCTTCAACAGCTTGCAGATTTTGCGCAATACCCCCATCGGCCTGTTCCTGGATGCCGGCAACGACGGCGAGGTGCTGCTCCCGCGTCGCTATGCGCCGAGGGACGAACCCTGCGCCGAAGGCGACTGGCTCAACGTCTTCCTCTATCTGGACAGCGAAGACCGCCTGATCGCCACCACCGAGAAGCCGAAGGTACAGGTCGGCGGCTTCGCCAGCCTGCGGGTGGTAGAGGTGGGTCGGGTAGGGATCTTCCTCGACTGGGGTCTGCCCAAGGACCTGCTGTTGCCGCACTCCGAAGAGAAGCGGCCGCTGCAGGTGGGCGATCACTGCGTGGTGCACGTGCACCTGGACACTCGCACCCGGCGGATCGTCGCCACCGCGCGGCTGGATCGCTATCTGGATCGCGAGCCGGCGCGCTACAAGGTCGGCCAACCGGTACCGCTGCTGGTCGTCGAGCAGACCGACCTCGGCTATAAGGTGATCGTCGACAACAAGCACTGGGGGCTGGTGCATCGCAACGAGGCCTTCAAGCCGCTGCGCCTGGGCCAGCGCGAGCGCGGCTTCATTCGCGAGATACGGGCGGACGGCAAGATCAGCCTGACCCTGCAGCCCCAGGGGGCCGCCGCCGGTACCGATCTCGCCGAGCAGATCATCAGCCTGGCCAAGGCGCGGGGAGGGGTGCTGGAACTCAGCGACAGCAGTCCGCCGGCCCTGATCCATCAGCTGTTCGGCGTCAGCAAGGGCAACTTCAAGAAGGCCATCGGCCATCTCTATCGCCAGGGCCGGATCGTTATCGAGGACGACCGGATTTCTGTACGCGAGGACGCCGCGGACTAGCGCCCCGACGGGGTGTCAGATCGCTGTCATGGCTGGGTTGCACCAGGGATTCGGGATCGAAGGCGCGCGCGCGCTCGTCCGGTCCGGCTTCGCGCTCCAGGTCGCCGACCAGGCGGGTGATGCGATCGGCCAGCTTTTCCGAACTCAGGCTCTCGCGTAACCGCTCGACCATGAGTGGCAGGGCGAAGGGCGAGGGATGGTCCAGGGTAACCAGGCGCAGGGGCAGGGCGCCGGTCCGGGTCAGGGTCTGCTGCAAGCGGTCGGCATCGAGTTCCTGACGCAGCACCTCGGTCTGGGCCTGGCCGAGCAGCAGGTTGTCGGGATCGTATTGGCGAAACACCTGATAGAAGAGGCTGCTGCTGGCCTGCAACTGGCGATTGCTCTTGTGCGCCCCTGGGTAGCCGGAAAAGATCAGCCCGGAGATGCGGGCGATCTCGCGAAAGCGGCGCTGGGCGAGTTCGGCGGCGTTGAGGCTGGCCAGGGTATCGCTGACCAGGTTGTCGGTGGTGAAGAGACTGGCATCGAGCAGCTCCTGCCAGTCCAGGCTGACCGGCGAGACCAGTTCCAGGCCATAGTCGTTGACGGCGATGGAAAAGGTGCAGGGGCGCCGCTGCGCCAGGCGCCAGGCCAGCAGGCTAGCCAGCCCCAGGTGGGCATGGCGCCCGGCGAAGGGATAGAGGAACAGGTGCGAGCCTTCGCGGGATTCCAGCGTCTCGGCGAGCAGGTAATGGGCGCTGGGCAGGGCCGACCACTGCCGCTGTACATCCAGCAGCGGTTGCAGCAGGCGCATTTCCGGGCTCTCGTAGCGCTGCGCCTCGGCGTCTTCCAACAGCGCCAGGACGTGCTTGGCGAGGGTGTCCGAAAGCGGCATGCGACTGCCGCTCCAGCGCGGGATGGCGGCCTTGCGCCCGCTGGCACGGCGCACGTACACCGTCATGTTTTCCACCCGTACCAGTTCCAGGGTACGACCGGCGAAGAGAAAGTGGTCGCCGGGCCGCAGCCGGGCGATGAAGCCTTCCTCGATGTTGCCCAGGCGATTGCCGCCGCCGCCCTTGGACCAGAACTGCACATTGAGGCTGGTCTCGCTGACGATGGTGCCGATGCCCAGCCGATGCCGCTTGGCCAGTTGCTTGTCGGGGACACGCCAGATGCCCTCGGCGTCCGGTTCGGCGCGGCGGTAATCCGGGTAGGCCGACAGGGAAGCGCCCCCGTTGCGAACGAAGGCCAGCGCCCAGATCCATTCGCCTTCGCTGAGGTGGCGATAGGCCCAGGCGCTGCGGATCTCCGGTAGCAGGTCGTCCGGTTCGAAGCCGCCGCCCAGGGCGACGGTCACCAGATGCTGCACCAGGACGTCCAGGGGCTTGACCGGGGCGGTGCGCGCCTCGATCTCGCCCGCGGTGATGGCACGGCGAGTGGCCGCCGCATCCAGCAGATCGAGGCTGTAGGTGGGTACCAGGGTCGCCCGCGAGGCCCGGCCCGGGGCGTGACCACTGCGGCCGGCGCGTTGCAGCAGGCGGGCGATGCTCTTGGGCGAGCCGATCTGCAGCACCCGCTCCACCGGCAGGAAATCCACCCCGAGGTCGAGGCTGGAGGTACAGATCACCGCCTTGAGCTGGCCATTCTTGAGACCGGCCTCCACCCATTCGCGGGCCTGCTTCTCGATGGAGCCATGGTGCAGGGCGATCAGACCGGCCCAGTCCGGGCGCGCCTGCAACAGGGCCTGGTACCAGAGTTCGGTCTGGGCGCGGGTGTTGGTGAAGACCAGGGTGGTGGGGCTGTCTTCCAGTTCGCGGATCACCTGCTGCAGCAGCCGCATGCCCAGGTGCCCGGCCCAGGCGAAGCGTTCGACGCCGCCCTGGGGCAGCAGGGTATCCACCTGCAGGCGCTTGTCCTGGCGACCCTGCACCAGGTGTCCCGGTTCTCCGGCCAGCAGCACGTCCAGCGCATGGGCCTGGTTGCCCAGGGTCGCCGACAGGCCCCAGGTCTGCAGCCCGGGATTCCAACGGCGCAGGCGGGCCAGGGCGAGTTGCGTCTGGGTGCCGCGCTTGTTGCCGAGCAGTTCGTGCCATTCATCGATGACCACCAGGCGAACCTGGCCCAGGGCTTCCTGAGCATCTTCCCGGGACAGCAGCAGCGACAGGCTCTCGGGCGTGGTCACCAGGGCCGTCGGCAGCCGGCGATTCTGGCGGGCGCGCTCGCTGCTGCCGGTGTCCCCAGTACGCAGGCCCAGGGTCCATTCCAGCTCCTCGTCGAGCACCGGGCGCTCCAGGGCGCGCAGGGTATCCGCCGCCAGGGCGCGCATGGGCGTCAACCAGAGCACGGTGAGCGGCGGTGGCGCCTGCTTGCGCTTGCTGGGCAGGCCCTTGGCCGTGATCGGCTTGGGCGCGACGAAGGCATCCAGGGCGGCCAGCCAGACAGCGTAGGTCTTGCCCGAGCCGGTGGTGGCGTGCAGCAGGCCGGACTCCCCGGCGGCGATGGCCTTGGCCACCTCGCGCTGGAAGGGAAAGGCCTTCCAGCCCTGGGCGGCCAGCCAGCGACTGCCGGGGCCCTTGCGCGTGCGGGGTGCGGTGGCCATCGTGGCGCTCCTTAAACCGGGTTCGAACGCCCGGTCATCTCGGCCGCCATGGCGGTGGCATAGCTGTCGGTCATGCCAGCGATGAAGTCGATCACCCGCATGAAGGCCTGGTGCAGCGTCCAGGAAGGATCGGGCGCGCTGTTGCCCAGCAGGTCGAGAATGCGGCGGCTCTTGAAGGAAGGCTCGCGCCCGCGATGTTGTTCCAGGGCCGCGCCACAGAAGGCGTTGAGCAGGATTTCCAGGGTGGTGTAGGCGCCGATCTCGTGCAGCGTCTTGCGCTTGTCGTGGAAGATCTTCTCCCGGGCCAGCGCCTTGGCGCGCTGCACGCAGAGCTTGGCCGGACCGGCCATGTGCTCGACCAGGTCATCGCCGAGGGTGCCGGCGAGCAGGGCGTCCTGTTGGTCGACGAAGGCGCGGGCGGTGGCGTTGGTCAGGTGCTCGATGGCCTTGCCGCGCAGGATCGCCAACTTGCGCCGGCGGGAATCCCGCGGCCCCAGCTGGCGATAGGTCTCGGGCAGATCGTCGCCGACCAGGCCCAGCAGCAGCGCCTCGACCTCGGCATAGTCCAGCAGCTCCATCTCCAGGCCGTCTTCCAGGTCGATCAGGCCATAGCAGATGTCGTCGGCGGCCTCCATGAGGTAGACCAGCGGATGCCGTGCCCAACGCTCGGGGCCGAGCAGCGGCAATTCGAGTTTCTCGGCGATCTGTTCCAGCAGCGGCAATTCGCTCTGGTAGCAGCCGAACTTGTGCTTCTTGTAGCCGGGCGCCGCGGCATAGCGTGACGTCCAAGGGTACTTGAGATAGGTACCGAGGGTCGCGTAGGTCAGGCGGGTGCCGCCGTCGAACTGGTGGTATTCGAGCTGGGTCAGCACCCGGAAGCCCTGGGCGTTGCCCTCGAAGTGCAGGAAGTCCTGGCGCTCCGCCTCGCTCATGTCGTCCAGCCAGCCACGGCCGGCGGCCTGGGTGAACCAGTAGCGGATGGCGTCTTCGCCGGAATGGCCGAAGGGCGGATTGCCGATGTCATGGGCCAGGCAGGCGGATTGCACCACCATGCCGAGGTCGCTCGGATCGCACCACTCGGGCAGGGCGCCTCTCAGACTCTCGCCCACGCGCATGCCCAGGGAGCGCCCGACGCAGCTCACCTCCAGGCTGTGGGTCAGGCGGGTATGGATGTGATCGTTGCTGGTGACGGGATGCACCTGGGTCTTGCGTCCCAACCGGCGGAAGGCGCCGGAAAAGATGATGCGATCGTGGTCCTTGTGAAAGGGGCTGCGCCCCAGTTCATCCGGGCTGTGCAGGGGTTTGCCCAGCCGTTCGCGGATAAGAAGTGTCTGCCAGTCCAAGGCCGTCCTCGAGCTATCACCGATAGGGGGAGCGCCGACGATTGCCGTTCGGCGCTTCTGCGTTCTGACCTCGGCAACATACGATCATCACCGCTTACTTGGCAAAGCCCGGCAATTGACTGGCATCCAGGTCGATCAGCAGCAGGCGCTGGCCGCTTTCCAGGAACTGGCTGGCGGTCAGGCAGTACTGGTTGGTGGTGGCATCGCGATAGACCGTCGAAAGCGCCAGGCGGCGCTCGTTCCAGCCTTCGGCCAGCAGGGCATAGAAGTAGGGGCGCCAGGACCAGTTGTGATTGAGGTAGCGGCGATTCTCGCGCCAGAACATGCCGTTCCACTCCAGATTCGGGGTGATCTGGGTGCCGGTGCGGTCGCACTGGTAGATGCGCAGCAGCCCGGGAAACGCCTGGGGATCGGGCAGGGCGCTCAGGGGACCGCCGTGTTCCGCCCAGGGTCTGAGCTGGGTGACGAATTCTGCTAACTGCTGGCGCAACTCCAGCAGCCGGGTCTGCTGGGCCAGCTTGCCGTCGACGAAGCGACTGCGCAGGCTGGCGAAGCGTTGCTGATGACTGTCGCTTGCGCCCAATTCGGCGGTGGCCTCGGCGAAGAGGAAGCCCTGGACGTAGCGAGCGCCGCACTCCAGGGCGAAGTCGAGTTCGGTCTCGGTCTCGACGCCCTCGGCGATCAGCCAGCAACCGGTCTTTTCGGCCATCTGTGCCAGCGCCTTGACCGCCTCGCCCCGGGTGCCACCCCGCGCGGCGGCCTGGAACAGGCACATGTCCAGCTTGAGGATATCCGGCTGCAGATCCAGCACCCGATCCAGTTGCGAATAGCCGGAACCGAAATCGTCGATGGCGATGCGGATGCCGCGTTCGCGATAGCGGGCGACGGTTTGGGTCAGGCTCGGCAGATCGCCGGCTGCTTCGGTGATCTCGTAGACGATCCGTGTCGGGTCGATACCGGAGCGCTCCAGCTGCGCCAGGCTCGGCAATTCGGCACCGCGTTCCAGTTGACTGATCCAGCGCGGCGAGAGGTTGAGGCTGAGAAACCAGTCATCCGGGGCGCTGGCGAAGCGCTGCAGGGCGTCTTCCCGCAGGGTGCGGTCCAGCTGCAGCAGATCCGGGGTCGGGGTATGGGGATCGGCAAACAACGGGCCGACAGAGGTGTAGGTGCCGTCGGCCTGCCGCAGTCGGCCAAGCGCCTCGACGCCGGCAATGCGTCCAGTCGCCGTATCGATGAAGGGTTGGAAGAAGGCAGTGGGTTGACCTCGTAGCACGGTGATTCCTTATCGTCTGACCGCAGTGGAATGCGTGGCGGGATAGCCAGCATGCGATAAGGATGCCACCCGTGAAAACGGCTCCCTGGTGAGCCGTTCGTTCTAA
Source organism: Pseudomonas benzopyrenica (assembly GCF_036884265.1). Lineage (NCBI taxonomy): Bacteria > Pseudomonadati > Pseudomonadota > Gammaproteobacteria > Pseudomonadales > Pseudomonadaceae > Pseudomonas > Pseudomonas benzopyrenica. The sequence continues at coordinate 1,669,220 of NZ_CP145723.1, forward strand.
CGAGGCGGTGGCAGCGGCTGGTCCGCCTGTTCGCGGTGCCGATTCTGCAGGCGATTGACGATGGGATAGAGCGCCAGACCGATACGGGCCAAGCGACCCACGGCACCGAGGCGCTTGCCGAACAGAGACAGGAACACCGTGGCACCCAACATCAGGGGCTTCTTCGCTGAACTGGTCACCTTGTCCCGATTGGGTCGTACCAGATCGCCGATGAGGCTGATGGGATTGTGCAGGGGCTGAGCGTTGTAGATCAGCTGCTGGCGATACATCTCCATGCGCAGCCTGACCAGTTCCTTGCGCTTGGCCTGGCTGGTGGCGGAGCTGAGCGGCTGGTTCATGGCAGTAGGCGCTCCCGGTTGCGATTGAGTTCTTCCAGGGTGGCGTGGAAAGGGGCGGCACCCTTGACCAGGCTCAGTGCCCGCAGGATGCAGATCACCAGCGCCACGGCATAGAAGGCGCACAGACCCAGGGTCGCGGTCATGCGGTAGGTATCCCAGAAGGCGATGATGATGGCCGCCGAAACGCCCACCAGCACCAGCAGACCGAAGATCAGACTCAGGCCGGTAAAGAGGAACAGCTGGAAGGTACGGACCTTCTCTTCCTGGACCTCGATGCCCAGCAATTCCAGGTGGCTCTGCAGCAGCCCTACCACCGCGCCGGCGAGACGCTTGACCGATGGCTTGGGCGCCTCGTCAGGCAGCTCCCGTGGAGGAGAGGAGGTGTCCATGATGATCCCCCAGGCTTAGCGGCGCGAGGCCAGCAGGCCGATCAGGAAGCCAACGCCGGCGGCGATGCCAAGGGCCTTGAAGGGATTGTCGACCACGTATTCCTCGGTGGTCTCCTTGGCGGCGACGCCCTGGCGGTAGAGGTCATCCTGCTTGGACTTGAGCACGTCGCGGGAGCGCTCCAGGCTGGAGCTCAACTTGGCGCGCAGTTCGTCCGCCTGCTCACCGGCCATGCTGGCGGTGTGCTTGAGCAATTGCTCGGCGTCTGCCAACAGAGTGTGGAATTCATCGGTCAACGCCTGCTCGGCCTCGCCCAGATGACGACGGACCCGGTCAGTGTTCTGCTTGTGTGCCTGCTCATGGATGTCAGCAGCAAGCTCGTCTTTGATCACGGGAGGGGTTTTGTCGTTCATGGCGCGCTCCTGATAGGCGATGGTTATCCGTTTCAGCCCTTTCGAGTGAGGGCTCCGACCAAAGGTTCCGCGGGCCAGGGCCGTCGTCAAGGGCGCGCTAGGCGGCTACAGGTCCAAGCTCACAGCGGACGAATGGTCATACCTTACCCGTTTCGCCCCTTTAAAAGTTCCCCGCTGATCGTCAATTAGAAGAGCTGGCTCACAAAACGGCGTACTAGCGCCATTGGTCGTCTTATTCAAGTAGAGCGCTAGAACTTTGCTGTTTCTATCACTGTCAGTTGCGTCGTATTTGATCATCCATGCACTTCTAGACAAATAACAGGGGGAAGAATGGAAAACGCCATTGATAGACTGACTGCCGCTTTCAGTACTTATAAATGCTCGGTTACGGCACCTCGCCCCGATGGCAGTATCGTGCTGACGGTGCAGGATCAGCAGTGTGACGACGCTCGTGTGAACCGGGTGGTCAGTGCCCGGCAACTGGGCGAGAGCCAGCTGCTGAAGACGGTGATTGACGAGGTTCGCAAGGATGTTTCGCTGCGGGCCGGCGCCCTGGCGCCACAGTCCATGGCGGTGCTGCGTGCCACCGGCGCCAATATGCTGAGATATTCCGAGTAAAGATTCTGCATCAGAACGCTTCAGCGCGAGACTTGCAGTACGAATGCTCGGGTATTCGTTGGTCTCGAACGTTGAAGAGTTGAAGAGGGCAAACAAGCCCTAAGCGTTTTTCCCGCGACTTTTCTCTTAGCTCTTACACTTCAATAGGCGGCATCCCGCACAGGGAAGTTGAGTGGCAGGTAGCTCATACATAGGGCAGGCGACGTCCACTACACCCCAGGACGGAAAGCCCTGTCCAGCCTGCACGGCGGCCAGCCGCGCACTGGCGATCACACCATTGAGCAGATCCTCTTCTCGATACAGCGCCTGGCGCAAGGCCGGCGAGCGATAGAGGATGCGTCCGCATCTGTCCAACAGGGTGAAGGAAAATCGACCGGTACGGTCCGGCAGGGTCGGCCAGACCTTGAGCGGTGCCAGCTGTTCGTCGAGCCGCGCACAGGTCAGCTGATACAGCGAAGTCTGGGCGGATTGCAGCGTCGGTACCGTCTCCACGCCATCCAGTAACGTCGTGGGATTCGCCGTCTGCACGGGACTGCTGATCAGGCCTTCCATGGTTTGCATAGATCCTTGCTCAGTTCGCGACGGTCAGACGGTTGACGGTACCGCTGCCGCCTGCCAGCAAGGCCGTAACGCCGTGACCTTCGTCGATGGCGATACCCAGCCGGATGCTGTCGATCAGCCGCGCGAGGCGAGTGTGGTCGTGCAGCTGCTGTTTGCTGATCAACCGCTTGACCTTGACGCCACTGTCGTCCGACAGCGTCAGACTGACGCTGCCGTCGAGGCGCTCGATGCGGAAATTGACCCGGAAGTCATGCTCGAAGGCTGCGGCGATGAGTTGGAAGGGGTTGTCCATGACGTACCTGACTGGCGTGAGCGGGGTCAGTGCCATTGACTTCAAGGGACAGGGGTAGTTCTGGGAGAGATCCCAGAAGTATGACCGGCGGCCCGTTTCAGCCGCCCACCTGAAGCTCGCGCTCGTTCCAGCACTGCTCGAAAGCCGCTTGCCAGTCGGGTAGCGGCTGGCCCAGCACCGCGGCCAGCTTTTCGGTGGACAGGCGGGAATTGATCGGGCGATGGGCCGGGGTGGGATAGGAGCTGCTGGGGATGGGATTCAGGCGTGCCTTCAACTGACCGGTCTCGCCCAGGCGCCGAGCGATCTGCTCGGCGAAACCGAACCAGGAAGTGGTGCCGTTGGCGGTCAGGTGATAGGTGCCCCAGAGATCGCCCTTGTCGCTGTGGGCCAGCAGGCGGTCAGTGGCATCGGCGATGGTACGCGTCCAGGTGGGCGCGCCGATCTGGTCGTCGACGATGTTCAATTCGTCGCGCTCGCTGAGCAGCCGTACCATGGTGCGCAGGAAGTTGTTGCCCTGCCAGGAATAGACCCAGCTGGTGCGCAGGATGAGGTGACGCTCGGCGTGTTCGCGCACGGCATTCTCGCCGGCCAGCTTGGTCCGCCCATAGACATTGAGCGGGCAGGTCGGATCCTCTTCCCGATAGCGGCCGTCCTGGCTGCCATCGAAGACATAGTCGGTGGAGTAGTGGACCATCGGAATGCCGAGCTGTTGGGCCGCCCGGGCGAAGACTTGGGGTACCCGCGCGTTGATCAGGGTAGCGGTCTGGGCATCGTTCTCGGCGGCGTCCACGGCGGTATAGGCGGCGGCATTGATGATGACGTCGGGCTTTGCGGCCAGGACGCGGTCATGAAGCGCGTCCAGCTGGGTGAAATCCACCTGGGCCCGGCCAACCACGGTGACCTGGGCCTTGGCGGCCAGCAGCACTTGCAGTGCCTGGGAAAGTTGTCCGTGTTGACCCGCGATGAAGACGTTCATGAGACTGAGCTATTCCAGAAGGCTGACGCGTCCATGCCTGTTTGACCGGTTGGGCGTCGCCGTGACAGCCCTGAGCGAAAAGGGGCAGTCTACCCGATGACCGGCAGAGGACAAGGCTAGCCTTTGGCCTGCCTGCCGCTCTGAGCGCTGGCTCTAGCCTGCGGGCTGTCCCTGGGCCTCGGGTACGGAGGAGCCTGAAAAAATATGTTTCACGAATACTTGACAATTGTGCGACCGCTGACAGGTTTCCGTTGGTCATTTTTTCGGTGAGTTGTGCACAACCTGTGCTAGCGCTTGTCAAGCCCACTCGATGCCAGGGTTTTCCCAACCAAAAATCCTGCTTTTGAATTAAGTTATTGATTACGTTGAACTTATCAAACTGATTAAAAAATGATCAACTTGTTCGGGGCGCCCGCAGAGCAAGGCTCCGGGTTCTTTTCCACCATGTTTTCAACAAAGTTATCAACAGAAGCTGTGGATTGTTCCGTGGGATGAGGGCCGCAGAACCTTAATCGACGCTGAACGAAAGACCTATCGAAGGCAGCGTTCAGGCAGTGCTGTCCAGGTCAACCGGACAGGGCCAGCTGACGACTCAACAGGGCACGCAACGAGGCCGGCTTGACCGGCTTGGGCAGGAAATCCAGCCGCGCCTGGCGGACCTTGGCCAGGCATTCTGGGCGGCCATCGGCGCTGATGACGATGCCCGGGATATCCTGCCCCAGCCTCTGGCGGATCCATACGGCGACATCCGGACCGGTATCGGCGTCGCTCAGGTGGTAGTCGACGATGAGCAGGCGCGGCACCAGGCCCTGTTCCAGCAGGGCGGCGCATTCTTCGCGACTGCGCGCGGTCCAGACCTGGCAGCCCCAGCGACCCAGCAGGCTGCGCAGGCCCAGCAGGATGCTGTCCTCGTTGTCGATGCACAGCACCGGATCGCCCGCCAAGGGTTGGGCGGCTTCGCTGGCAGTGGCCGCCTGGATGGCGAGGGCGGGCGCCAGGGGCACCTTGACGCTGAAGACGCTGCCGTGGCCCGGCCAGGAGCGTACCGAGAGTTCGTGGCCGAGCACCCGGCAGAGGCGGTCGGCGATCGCCAGACCAAGGCCCAGGCCCTTTTCCGCTCGGGTCTGGTGGCTGTCCAGTCGCTTGAATTCCTCGAAGATCAATTCGAGCTTGTCCGCCGGAATGCCAGGACCGCTGTCCCAGACCTCCAGGCTCACGCTCTGGCCCTGACGACGCACCCCGAGCAATACCCGGCCATGGGCGTATCTCAGGGCGTTGGTGAGGAAATTCTGCAGTACTCGACGCAGCAGCTTGCTGTCGCTGTTGACCACCAGCTGACTGCCGCGGATGCGCAGGCTGGTGCCCTGATCCTGCGCCAGGGCCTTGAATTCGACGCCCAGGGCGTCGAACAGAGTGGCCAGCGGGAAGGGCGCCGGCGTGGCCAGGATGCGCCCGTTCTCCAGGCGCGAGATGTCCAGCAGGTCGGCGATCAGGTCTTCGCTGGATCTCAGGGCACTGTCCATGTTGCGCACCAGCTCCTGGGCCTCCTGGGCCAGGCCGTCCTGGTGGGCGAGGGCGGCGGTGAACAGGCGGGCGGCGCTCAGCGGCTGCATGAGGTCGTGGCTGACCGCGGTGAGGAAGCGACTCTTGGACTGGTTGGCCGCTTCCGCGTGGGCCTTGGCTTCCTCCAGTGCCTGGTTGAGCTGGGAGAGTTCGCGGGTGCGTTCTTCGACGCGCTGCTCCAGGCCTTCGTTGGCTTCGCGCAGGGCGCGCTCGGCCTCGCGGAAGGCGGTGATGTCGGTAAAGCTCATCACGAAGCCGCGCCCGGGCATGGGGCTGCCGATCAGCTCGATCACCCGGCCATTGGGAAAGGTGCGTTCCGAGGTGTGGGGGATGCCCTGGCGCATCCGTTCCACCCGGCGGGCCACGTGCTCGTCGGCATCGCCCGGTCCGCAGAGGCCGCGCAGGGCGTTGTAGCGGATGATCTCGGCGATGGGCCGGCCAACCTGGATCATGCCGTCGGGATAGTCGAACAGTTCCAGGTAGCGCTGATTCCACGCCACCAGGCGTAGCGACTGGTCGACCACGCTGATGCCCTGGGAGATGTTCTCGATGGCGCCCTGCAGCAGCGCCCGGTTGAATTCCAGCACCTCCGAGGCTTCGTCGGCGATGCGCACCACGTCGTCGACCTGCATGTCGCGGCCTTCGATGGCGGCCTTGACCACCGCGCGCGCGGAGGAGGCGCCGATCACCCCGGCCAGCAGTCGCTCGGTCTGGGCGATCCATTCGCTGTTGGCGTTCATTCCGGGGTGATAGGTCAGGCCGCTCTGCTCGGCGAAGCGGCTGAAGCTCAGGCGGGCGCGCTCATCACCCACGAACCGGGCCGCGAGCAGTCGCAGGTCCTCCAGCTTGACCGCCAGCAGGGCGCGATTGCGCGGCCGGGGCAGGGCGTACTGGGCGATGAAGCGCCCGGCCTGCCAGTATTCCGAGACCCGGGTGCGCGAGAGCAGCGACACCAGGGCGAACAGCAGGAAGTTGCCGGCCAGGGACACCAGGGCGCCGACGGTGGTCGGCTGCAACGTCCGCTCACCCGTGGGCTGCTCGAACCAGGCCAGGCCGGGAAAGGCCCCCAGTGGCCATTGCAGGCTGGTGGCCACCACCGGCAGCACCATCAGATAACCCCAGAGCAGCGCCCCGGCGGTGAGCCCGGCAAAGACGCCGCGGCGATTGGCGGCCTTCCAGAACAGCGCTCCGACCATGGCCGGCCCGAGCTGGGCGATGGCGGCGAAGGCGATCTGGCCGATGGTGGCCAGGCTGGCATTGGAGCCCAGCAGACGATAGCTGCAATAGGCCAGGACCAGGATGACCACGATGCTGGCGCGGCGCACCGTGAGCATCCAGTGGCTGAACACCGCATGGGGACTCTCGACCTGGCCGCGGCGCTTGAGCAGCCAGGGCAGGACGATATCGTTGGAGATCATGGTGGAGAGGGCGACGCAGGCGACGATCACCATGCCGGTGGCCGCCGAGGCGCCGCCTAGAAAGGCCAGCAAGGCCAGCCAGGGACGCTCCTGGGCCAGCGGCAGGCTGATGACGAAGGAGTCGGGCAACACGCCGCCGGGCAGATGCAGCTGGCCGGCCAGGGCGATGGGGATGACGAACAGGGCGGCCAGCGCCAGGTAGAGCGGAAACACCCAGCGCGCCAGGTTGACGTCCCGGGTATCGGTGTTTTCCACCACCGTGACATGGAACTGGCGCGGCAGGCACATCACGGCGATGAAGGCCACGCCGGTCTGGATCAGCAGGCCCGGCCAGTCCAGCGTCTCGCGCCAGTATTCCTGCAGCTGCGGCGCCTGCTGGGAACGGGCGAGCAGGTCGCTGAAGCCATCGTGCAGGTCGTAGGTGACCCAGAGGCCGACGGCGAGAAAGGCGGCGAGCTTGACCAGGGATTCGAAGGCGATCGCCAGCATCATCCCGCGATGGTGCTCGGTGACATCCAGGTTGCGGGTGCCGAAGAGAATGGCGAACACCGCCAGCACCAGGGAAACGAACAGCGCCGTGTCCTGGGCACGAGTGCTCAGGGATTCGGCATTGATGCCGGTCAACAGGTTGACGCCGATGACGATGCCCTTGAGCTGCAGCGCCAGGTAGGGCAGGACGCCGACCAGGCAGATGAGCGCGACGACGATGGCCAGGGTCTGGGACTTGCCATAGCGGGAGGCGATGAAGTCGGCGATGGAGGTGATGTTTTCCTTCTTGCTGATCAGCACCATCTTCTTGACCAGTTGCGGCGCCAGCAGCAGGAAGAGAATGGGGCCCAGGTAGATGGGCAGGAACGACCAGAGCTGGTCAGCGGCCTGGCCGACCGCGCCGAAGAAGGTCCAGCTGGTGCAGTAGACGGCCAGCGACAGGCTGTAGACCCAGGCCCGCAGGCGCGGCCTGAGCGGTGGGCGGCGATCGCCATAGAAGGCGATGGCGAACAGCAGGGCCAGGTAGCCGAGGGTAACGGTGATGATCAGCCCGCTGGGCAGGGACATGGCGACTCCAGACATTCCAGGCGCCCATCGCGCCCGGACAAAGTGTCGCACCTTGGGGTGCCAGACGTCAGTTCTGGCGCGCGATGGGATGACGGTGGGTTGAGCCAGACGGCCGGCCCTGTTAGGTTGGCGGGCTGATTCAAGCGAGAGAGACCGTCATGTTCCAAGCGCAGCCCATTTCCCTGCAACGTGGTGCGCTGCGCCTGGACCCCCTGGCGGAGGGCGACGTGCTGGAGCTGGTCAGCCTGGCCGAGCGCAATCGCGAGGCGCTGCACTACCTGAGCGGCCCCCTGCGGCCGGATTGGTATCGTCAGGCGCTGGCCGAGGGGCGCGAGGGGCGCGCCTTGCCCTTCGCCGTGCGGATCGCCGACCGGGTGGTGGGCACTACCCGCTTCGCCGACTTCCTGCCGGCGCTGCCCGCCGCCGAGATCGGCTGGACCTGGCTCGACAGCGAGCAGCATGGCAGTGGTCTCAACGGCAACATCAAGTACCTGATGCTACGCCATGCCTTCGAGCACTGGCAGCTGGTGCGCGTGCAGCTCAAGACCGCGGCGACCAACCTCAGGTCCCAGGCCGCCATCGAGAAGCTGGGCGCGGTCCGTGAAGGCCTGCTGCGTCATCATCGGCGGCTGGCCGACGGTCGTCTGGACGACACCGTGATGTACAGCATCACCGACCGCGAATGGCCCGAGGTGAAGGCGCGGCTGGAAGCGTCCTTCAATTAGGCACAGGGCCTGGGCTACCGCTCGTCGGCAGTGTCAGGACTGCGAGGGGTCTATGTCGCTTGTTTGGCGTCAGTAATCCAGCGCGAAGTCTTTCCAGACCAACAGTTTTCCGCGAAACGGCCGACATGCCTGCTCAATGGCAAGAATTCGCCCGTCTCCTCTTGCGGATCGCTGTATGTCTTCACTGTCGCCTTCCTCTGCGCTGCGCACCCTGCGGGTCGTCTGGCCCTTCGTCATCATCCTGTCCTGCCAGGCACTGGTCGCCATCGTCAGCCTGCAACTGCTGTCGACGGTGCGTGCCTATGTTTCGGCGGAAAGCCTGTGGAGCAAGAGCCTCGGCAACGCCATGCTGACGCTGGGTGCCTACCTGGACGAAGGGCAGGCCGAGGCCTACCACGACTACCTGGCCTCCATCAGCGTCAATGACCTCGACCGTGCGGCGCGCGAGGCGCTCGACAGCGGCGGCCCGCCTGCCGAGGCGGCGCGGTTGCTGCGCCTGGCCGGCAATCACCCTGACGATATCGACGGCCTCATCGCACTCTTTCAGATGGCTCGCCATGTGGAGCCCTTCGAAGGGGTGATCGCCCGTTGGCAGGTCACCGATCCCTACATGGACGAATTCAAGGCCCTGGCACGCACCGGCTTCGAGTTGATCAAGCTGCATGGACCGGGGCCGGCGCTGATTCCGCTGAAACGCCAGCTGCTGGATCTGCACGACCGGATGATGCCGGAAACGGTGGCCTTCTCGGAGCGTCTGGGGGTGGCGTCACGCCAGCTGGTCGCGGCGCTGTTCATCGCCAATGTCCTGGTCGGCGCCCTGCTGGTGCTGCTGGCGCTCTGGCGCATGCACAGCCTGGTGCAGCAGCGCTGGCGCTCCGAGCAGGCGCTGCAGGCCGAAAAGGAACACATCCAGGTCATCCTGGCCTCCCTTGGCGATGCGGTGCTGGCCCTCAATGCCCAGGGGCGGCTGCTCTATCACAATCCGGCAGCCGAACGCCTGCTGGCGCGGAGGGAGCTGGTCGCAGGCACGCCCGTCACCCACCTGTTCGATATCCAGACCGAAGACCAGCCGCCCTCGAACCTGCCCTTGGCCGAGCGGCTGCGCAGCCCGGACTGGTTGGCGGGCAACGAACCCCTGGCGCATCAGCTGGTGCGCGTCGATGGCACCCGGGTGCCGGTGGCCCTCACGGTGACCGCGCTGCCACGGGGCGAATCGGGTGCCGGTGTGGTGCTGGTGATGCATGACCAGACCCGCGAGCGGGCCTTTCTGCATGACCTGGCCTGGCAGGCCAGTCACGATGCCCTCACGGGATTGGTCAATCGCCGTGAATTCGAGATCCGGCTGGAACGCCTGCTGGCCCGGCAGGACCTGGCGCGAGCCTCCTTGATGTTCATCGATCTGGATCAGTTCAAGATCGTCAACGACACCTCCGGGCATTTCCATGGCGATCGCCTGCTGCGCCAGCTGTGCGAATTGCTCGGGCAGCAGCTGAGGGAGGAAGACTGCCTGGCGCGCCTGGGCGGTGATGAATTCGGCGTCTTGCTGGAGAACCGTGCGCCGGCTGAAGCCGAGGCCGTGGCGGAGCGTCTGCGCTGCTGCGTGGGCGCGCTGCAGTTCGAGGCGGCCGGGCAGGGCTTTCGCGTTGGCCTGAGCATCGGCGTGGTGCATCTGGGTGGTCAGGCTCTCGCACCGGAGGAAGCCCTGCGCCTGGCGGACCTGGCCTGTTACGCGGCCAAGGACAAGGGCCGCAATCGCATCCAGGTCTTTGCGCCGGGTGACGTGGAGCTGGACCAGCGCCATGGCGAGATGGCCTGGGTGCAGCGATTGCACCGGGCGCTGGCCGAGGACAGATTCCGCCTGTACGTCCAGCCGATCCTCGGGCTGGGTTGCGAGACGGCCACGGATCGCCATGTGGAGGTGCTGCTGCGACTGGAGGAGGGCGACCGCTTGATCGCACCCGGTGCCTTCATCCCGGCGGCGGAGCGCTATGGGCTGATGCCGGACCTGGATCGCTGGGTGATCGCCGCGGCGCTGGCCCGTTTCGCCGAACTGCCCGACGGGCTGCTCGACACCCTGGCCATTAACCTGTCCGGGCATTCCCTGGGCGAGGCGGGGCTGGCGGATTTCGTCAGGGAGCAGCTGCACCGCTGGCAGATCGCGCCGACGCGGATCTGCTTCGAGATCACCGAGACCAGCGCCGTGGCCAACCTGGATGCGGCACGCCAGTTCATGGACGAGTTACGCGGCCTGGGGGTGCGATTCTCCCTGGACGACTTCGGCGCCGGGATGTCGTCCTTCACCTATCTCAAGCATCTGCCGGTGGACTACCTGAAGATCGATGGCAGCTTCGTTCGCCATCTGCTGGAGGATGCGGTGGACAGCGCCATGGTCGAGGCGATCAATCGGCTGGGGCATCTCACTGGCAAGAAGACCATCGCCGAGTTCGCCGAGAACGCCGCGGTGATCGCGGCCCTCGGCGCCTTGGGCGTCGACTATGCCCAGGGCTATGGCATCGCCCGGCCGCAGCCCTTCACCGAGGACACCTGCCAGGCGCTGGTCCGGCAGGTGTGGCACGAGCCCTCAGGGGCGGGCGTCGTCGTCCTTGAAGCGGCGGAAAAGGGTGGCCAGGAGCGCCCCGGAGATGTTGTGCCAGACGCTGAACAGGGCGCTGGGCACCGCTGCCAGCGGTGAGAAATGCGCGGTGGCCAGGGCGGCGCCGAGGCCGGAATTCTGCATGCCCACTTCCAGCGCCAGCGACTTGCGCTGGGCCACTGGCAGCTTGCAGCACTTGCCGGTGAGATAGCCGAGCAGGAAGCCGAAGCCGTTGTGCAGGATCACCACCGCCATGATCAGGAGGCCGGATTCGGCGATGCGCGCCTGACTGGCGGCCACCACGGCGGCGACGATCACCACGATGCTGACCACCGAGGCCAGCGGCAGCACCTCGACCAGGGCGCCGACACGATGACCGAGCAGGCGCTGGGCGACCAGGCCCAGGGCGATGGGCAGCAGCACCACCTGCAGGATCGACCAGAACAGGCCGCCAAAGGAGATCGGCAGCCAGGTGGAGGCCAGCAGCCAGATCAGCGCCGGGGTCAGCAGGGGGGCGAGCAGGGTGGTCACGGCAGCGATGGCCACCGACAGCGCCAGGTCGCCCTTGGCCAGCCAGGTCATCACGTTGGACGCCGTGCCGCTGGGGCAGCAACCAACCAGGATGACGCCCACGGCGATCTCCGGCGGCAGGTGGAACAGCTGGCAGAGCGCCCAGGCCACGCCCGGCATGATGACGAAGTGGGCCACCACACCCAGCAGCACCCGCCAGGGGTGGCGACCGACGGCGGCGAAGTCCTCGACCTTGAGGGTCAGGCCCATGCCGAACATGATCACCCCCAGCAGCGGCACGATGGCCACGCTCAGCGGCTTGAACACCGCGGGGGCGAAGAACGCCAGCAGGGCGGCGAGCAGCACCCAGAAGGCGAAGGTATTGCCGACGAAGCGGCTGAAGGCGGCGAGCGCGCGCATGGGTTGAACTCCTGTCGAAAAGGCAGAAAAAAGGCCGGTCTCTGCCGGCCTTGGGGGCTGTCCACGTGATCGGATGAGCCTTGTGACTCAAGCGATCACGCGCAGGTCGTCATTACAGTCCCTGGGGCAGCTCTTCGCCACCCAGGGCTTCGATCAGCTGTGGCAGGAATTCCGCCAGGGTCATCATCATCAGCACGAAGCTGGCGTCCTGCTGGCCGAGGGCGTCTTCGCCACCGTCCTGTTCGGCCTGGTCCTGCAGGAGGTCCTCGAACTTCAGGCGCTTGATGGTGACCTTGTCGTCCAGCAGCAGGGCCAGCTTGTCCTGCCAGGCCAGGGCCAGCTTGGTGACCAGCTTGCCGGCGCCCAGGTGGTTCTGGATCTCTTCGCTGGTCAGGTCCTGACCCTTGCAGCGCACCACGCCGCCATCTTCGCCCGCATCGCGCAACTCGCACTCGTCGAGGATGTAGAGGCCATGGGTGGCGTCACCAGCCTTGACCCAGTCGGTGAAGGTGGCCATCGGCGCCTGCTTGACGCCCAGCGGCCGTACCGGCAGCGAGCCCAGGGCATCGCGCAGGGTGGAGAGCAGGTCCTCGGCGCGCTTGGCGCTGGAGGCGTCGACCAGGATCCAGCCCTGCTTGGGATCGATGGCGGCATAGGTGGTCTGGCGACGGATGAAGGCGCGGGGCAGGAAGGCCTGGACGATCTCGTCCTTGATCTGCTCCTTCTCCTTCTTGTAGACCTTGCGCATCTGCTGGTTTTCGATCTCGTCGACCTTTTCCTGCACGGCTTCCTTGACCACGCTGCTGGGCAGGATGCGTTCTTCCTTGCGCGCGGCGATCAGGAAGAAGCCCTGGCTTTCGTGCACCAGCGGCAGGTCCGGGCCCTTGCCGAAGGGGGCGACGAAGCCATAGGTGGACAATTCCTGGCTGGCGCAGGGGCGCGCTGGCTTGGCGGCGAGGGCGGCTTCGAGGGCTTCGGTCTCGAAGGCGACTTCCTGGGTGAGACGGTAGACGAGCAGATTACGGAACCACATGGTGTCACTCCCAAAAACGAAGCGCGCATTATCCGCGTCGCTCGCCCCGGAGGCCAACCCCGGATCGCGGTGGTCGTCGGGAATGCGCGCTTTCTCCAGTTGCCTGGAAGGGCAGCGCTAAGCCTTTGGAAGTGCTGGAAAATTTTTTTTCAAAAAGGGGTTGCCAGGTCGTAAGCCCCTCCGTAGAATGCGCCCCACTTCGAGAGCAAACGGGTGATTAGCTCAGCTGGGAGAGCATCTGCCTTACAAGCAGAGGGTCGGCGGTTCGATCCCGTCATCACCCACCACTCGAGGTAATGCGCAGCGGTAGTTCAGTCGGTTAGAATACCGGCCTGTCACGCCGGGGGTCGCGGGTTCGAGTCCCGTCCGCTGCGCCATTTAAAGGTTGTCTGGCCCTGAACGCCAGCAGCCATCGAAGAGCGGCCCTAGTGGCCGCTTTTTCGTTTGGGCGCGATTTTTTCTGGTCGTGTCCTCTGGTGTCTTCCTTCCTTTCCTAGCGCTCCGGTCGAGCGATCTGCCAGCAGGCGGGTCGAGCGTGTGTGTAGATGCGTGTAAAACGCTGCGCGGTTTTCCACCCTGCGGCTGTTGGGCTTCGACGATGGAGCTGTCTCAGCCCAACCTACGGCAGGAGTGCGTCCTTGTAGGTTGGGTTGAGCACAGCGAAGCCCAACACTGCCCCGGGTCGGGCGCCGGCTGTTGGGCTTCGACGATGAAGCTGTCTCAGCCCAACCTACGAAAGGGAGCGTCCTTGTAGGTTGGGTTGAGCGTAGCGAAGCCCAACATTGCCCCGGGCCAAGCTTCGGTTGTTGGGCTTCGACGATGGAGCTGTCTCAGCCCAACCTATGGCAGGAGTGCGTCCTTGTAGGTTGGGCTGAGCGCAGCGAAGCCCAACACTGCCCAGGGCTGAACTCCGGCTGTTGGGCTTCGACGATGGAGCTGTCTCAGCCCAACCTACGAAAGGGAGCGTCCTTGTAGGTTGGGCTGAGCGCAGCGAAGCCCAGCACTGCCCCGAGCCGAGCTTCGGTTGGGCTTCGATGATGGAGCTGTCTCAACCCAACCTACGACAGGGAGCGTCCTTGTAGGTTGGGTTGAGCGTAGCGAAGCCCAACATTGCCCAGGGCCAAGCTTCGGCTGTTGGGCTTCGACGATGGAGCTGTCTCAGCCCAACCTACGAAAGGGAGCGTCCTTGTAGGTTGGGCTGAGCGCAGCGAAGCCCAACACTGCCCCGGGCCGAGCTTCGGTTGTTGGGCTTCGACGATGGAGCTGTCTCAACCCAACCTACGACAGGGGGCGTCCTTGTAGGTTGGGTTGAGCGCAGCGAAACCCAACAAGGCGGTCAGCCCCTTACCGCATCCAGTACCGCTTCCAACGGATGACGCAGGCGGCGGTCGTCGAGGCGCTTGACCTGGCTGCGGCAGGAGTAGCCGGTGGCCAGGGCTTCGCCCTGTTCCGCCGGTACCGCCAGGGCGCGGGCCCAGGACTGGTCGTAGATCACCTTGGAGGTCGCGAGATTCCGCGCCTCGTGGCCGTAGGTGCCGGACATGCCGCAGCAGCCGGTGCTTTCCGGCTTGAGGCCCAGACCCAGGCGTTCGAACACCTGCTGCCACTGGCTGACGCTGGCCGGGGCGTTGGTCTTTTCGGTGCAGTGGCCGAGCAGGCGATAGACCTTGTCGCCGACCACCTGCTTCTCTTCCGGCAGCACCTGCAGCAGCCATTCCTGGGGCAGCAGCACCTCGGGCATCCGGGCGATGCCGGGGACCTTGGGGTATTCCTGGCGATAGACCAGGGTCATGGCTGGATCCAGGCCCACCAGCCTGACGCCGAAGCCAGCCAGGCTGGCGAGTCCTGCCGCGTTGCGTCGCGCCGTGCGCTCGAAGGCGCCGAGGAAGCCCTGCACCTGCAGCGGCTTGCCGTTGGCGCGATAGGGCGCGAGGAACACTCGCTGGCCGAGCCGCGCGGCCAGTTCGAGAAAGGCGGCGGTGAGCGGCGTCTCGAAGTAGCGGGTGAAGGCGTCCTGCACCAGCACGATGGTCTTGGCGCGTTCTTCATCGCTCAGGGCCAGCAGCCGCTCGGGGGTGGCGATCTGTACCTGCCACTGCTGCATGACCGGCACCAGGTCGAAACGGCTGAGCAGGGGGCTGTCGACCATGCCGATGCGCTCGGCGAACAGCCGCTGGATGGGTGTGGCGCCCATGACGGCGTTGTAGAGACCGGGGGCGCGGGCGAACAGCGGCAGGCTGAATTCCAGGGAGCCGATCAGGTAGTCGCGCAGGGGGCGCAGGTAGCGACGGTGATAGAGCTCGAGAAAGCGCGAGCGGAATTCCGGGACGTTGACCTTGATCGGGCATTGGCCTGCGCAGGACTTGCAGGCCAGGCAGCCGGCCATGGCGTCGTAGACCTCGTGGGAGAAATCTGCCTCGGCCTGGCGGCCGTTGCGCCAGCGCTGGGGCAGAGCCTTGAGCCAGTTCAGGGCACCACGCGGGGCCGGAGCCAGGACATCGATGCCGGCCTGGCCCTGCAGGCGCAGCCATTCGCGGATCAGGGAGGCACGGCCTTTCGGCGAGTGAATGCGCTGGCGGGTAGCCTTCCACGACGGGCACATGGCGTCGTCGGGATCGTAGTTGTAGCAGGCGCCGTTGCCATTGCAGTGCATGGCGGTGCCGTAGCTCTGCCAGACGCGCTCGTCGAGGGTGCGGTCCAGTTCGCCCCTGAGGGTCACGCCATCGACCTTGAGCAGCTCGGCGCCGCTGGCGAGCGGGGTGGCGATCTTGCCCGGATTGAGCTGGTTGTGCGGATCGAAGGCACCCTTGAGCGCCTGCAGCGCGGGATAGAGATCGCCAAAGAACGCTGGCGCATATTCCGAGCGCACGCCCTTGCCGTGTTCGCCCCAGAGCAGTCCGCCGTATTTCTGCGTCAGTACGGCCACCTGGTCGGAGATCGGCCGCACCAGCGCCGCCTGGCGCGGGTCTTTGAGATCCAGCGCCGGACGCACGTGCAGCACCCCGGCGTCGACGTGGCCGAACATGCCGTATTGCAGGTTGTGGCCGTCGAGCAGGGCGCGGAATTCGGCGATGAAGTCGGCCAGGCGCTCCGGCGGCACCGCGGTGTCTTCGACGAAGGGCTGCGGACGGATCTCGCCCTGGACATTGCCCAGGAGCCCCACGGCGCGCTTGCGCATGGTGTAGACGCGGGTCACGGCATTGCGGCCGATGGCCAGGGTGTGGCCCAGGCGCTCGACAGTGACGTCCTGGCGTAGGTGCTCCAGAAAGCCCTGGACGCGGGCGTCCACTGCCTCGGGATCGTCGCCGCTAAATTCCACCAGGTTGATGCCCAGGGTAGGGCGCTCCACGTCCTCGGGAAAGTATTCCGCCACGCTGTGCCAGACGATGTCCTGCATGGCCAGCAAGAGCACCTTGGAATCCACCGTCTCGATGGACAGCGGCTTCAATTCGATCAAGGCGCGGGCATCGCGCAGGGCGTCCATGAAACTGGCGTAGCGGACGTTGACCAGCACCGAGTACTTGGGAATCGGCAGGACGTTGAGCTTGGCCTCGGCGATGAAGGCCAGGGAGCCCTCGGCGCCGCACAGCACGCTGTTGAGGTTGAAGCGGCCGTCCGGCTCGACCAGGTGCGCCAGGTCATAACCGGTCAGGCAGCGGTTGAGCTTGGGAAAGCGCGCCTCGATCAGCGCGGCCTGGTTCTCGGCGATGTCCCGCGCGCAGCGGTAGACCGCGCCAGTACGGTCCTGGCGGGCGCAGAGGGCGTCCAGCTCGGCGCTGTCCACCGGGCGACTTTCCACACGTTCGCCGCCGATCAGGTAGGCGTCCAGTTCCAGTACGTGGTTGCGGGTCTTGCCGTAGGTCACGCTGCCCTGGCCACTGGCGTCGGTGTTGATCATGCCGCCGATGGTGGCGCGGTTGGAGGTGGACAACTCCGGGGCGAAGAACAGCCCGTGGGGCCTGAGCGCGGCGTTGAGCTGGTCCTTGACCACCCCGGCCTGCACCCGTACCCAGCCCTCTGCGGCGTTGATCTCCAGGATCCGGTTCAGGTGGCGGGAAAGGTCGACCACGATACCGTCGGTGAGCGACTGGCCATTGGTGCCGGTGCCGCCGCCGCGCGGGGTCAGGACCACGCCCTGGAAGCGCGCCTCGCCCATCAGTTGGGCCAGTCGCTGGACGTCGGCGCTGTCCTTGGGAAAGACCGCGGCCTGCGGCAGGCGCTGGTAGATGGAGTTGTCGGTGGCCATGACCGTACGGCTGGCATGGTCCGGTGCGATCTCACCCTGGAAGCCGCTGGCGGCGAGGGCGCTGAGGAAGTCGGTGTAGGCGGCGGCGAGGGGCGCCGGGGCCGGCAGGCGGGCGATCATGTTCATCAGGCGAGCTCTCTGGCGGCGGATGGCCGTCTCCTTCAGCGAACGAAGGAATGGCATCGACCTTTTCTGGCTATAGTAGGCATTCTCACCACAGCGCGCCGGGGCCACAACCGAAGATTCCGCCGCCTATGCCGGAAGATCCTGAATGAATCACCGTCGCCTGACGCCCTCCATGTCGCTGCTGCTGGCCTTCGAGGCGGCGGCGCGCCATGAGAGCTACACCCGGGCGGCCGAAGAGCTGTCGCTGACCCAGAGCGCCGTGGGCCGCCAGGTGCAGGCGCTGGAGCAGTTGCTGGGGCTGACGCTGTTCCGCCGCGAGGGCCGCCAGATCGTCCTGACCGATGTGGGCCGGGCCTATAGCCGTGAACTGGGCCTGGCCTTGGGACAGATCCGCAGCGCCACCCTGCAGGCCATGGCCTTCGCCTCCGGGCAGGGCACCCTGCGCCTCGCGGTGCTGCCGACCTTTGGTTCCAAGTGGCTGTTGCCGCGCCTGGGCGATTTCTATGCCGCCCACCCCGGCATGCTGGTGCACCTGCACTCGCGCATCCAGGCGGTGGACTTCGCCGCCAGCGAGATCGATGCCGCCATCAGCGTCGGCAGCGGTGACTGGCCAGGGCTTTGTGCCCATCCGCTGCAGGCCGAGCAGCTTGTGGTGATTGCCAGCCCGACGACGCTGGCCGCGTTACCGGAGGCGACGCCGGCGACCCTGGCTGGCCAGCTGCTGCTGGGCGTGGCCAACAATCCCCAGGCCTGGGGCGAGTGGTTCCGCCACCATGAGCTGCCGCATCGGGCCATGCGCCCGGGGCCGAGTTTCGAGCTGACCTCGCACCTGATCCAGGCGGTGCGCGCCGGGATCGGCATCGGCCTGGTGCCCCGGGTGCTGGTGGAGGACGAACTGGCCCAGGGCGAGCTGCTGGCCTGCGGGCCGGCGCTGGTCAGCCGGCGCAGCTATTACCTGGTCTATCCGCCGCGCAACGAAGGGCTGCCGTCGCTGCAGGCCTTTCGCCAGTGGCTGCTGGCCGAGATCAACGAAGGAGAGGGACAGCCATGAGCAAGCCGGGACAGCGGGTACTGGCCGCGCTGCGGCAGATGATTCTGTCCGGCGAGCTCACGGCGGGTGAGCGGCTGGCGGAGATCCCCACCGCCGAACGCTTCGCCGTGTCGCGCATGCCGGTGCGCCTGGCCCTGCGCACCCTGGCCCAGGAGGGCTTGCTGGAGCGCAGCGGCGCCCGGGGCTATCAGGTGCGGGCACTGACGGGCGCGGATCTGGAAGGCGCGGTGGAAGTGCGCGGTGTGCTGGAGGGCCTGGCCGCGCGCCAGGCGGCCGAGCGCGGCCTGAATGCGGCCACGCGCGCCACGCTGGAAGACTGCCTGCGCCGTGGCGATCGATTGTTCGCCAAGGGGCATGTGCGGCTGGAGGACCTGGAGGAGTATCACGATCTCAATCGGGCGTTCCACCAGGCCATCGTCGCGGCCAGCGGCAATCCGGCCATCGGCTTGGCCCTGGGCCGCCACGAGCATCTGCCCTTCGCCTCGGTAAGCGCCCTGGCGGTGGATGCCGAGGATCTCGAGCGCGAATACCGCCGCTTCAACTTCGCCCATCTGCAGCACCATGCGGTCTTCGATGCCCTGGTGCGCGGCCAGGGGGCGCGTGCCGAGGGCATCATGCGCGAGCACGCCCAGGCGACCCTGGGCTATGCACGCTGGTTTGGTGGGGAAGAGGGTGAGGCGGGGGCGGTGCGGGTGTTGGTGTAGGGAGGTTCCCTCACCCCGGCCCTCTCCCAGGGGGAGAGGGGGAGGTAGGGTGGGCTCGGGGCGTTAGAGGTCCAGCACCAGGCGCTCGCCCTTGGCGCGGGAGCAGCAGGGGGTGAAGCGGTCGTTGGCGGCGTGCTCGGCCGCGGAGAGAAAGAGGTCGCGGTGTTCGGGTTCACCGGCCAGCACCGGGGTCAGGCAGGTGCCGCAGAGGCCCTGGCCACAGGATACCGGCAGGACGACACCCAGGTCCGCCAAGACCTCGACCACGCTGCGCTCGGCCGGTACCTGCACGCGGCGACCGCTGCGCGCCAGTTCCACCTCGAAAGGGCGTTGCTCGCCCTGGGCGGCGGGATCGGCGGCGAAGTATTCGCGATGGATCTGGCCGGGTTGCCAACCCTGGGCCTGGGCGGCGTCCACCACGGCGGCCATGAAGCCGGCCGGGCCGCAGACATAGAGGTGGTCGTCCGGCGCCGCCGGGCCGAGCAGGTGCTGGAAGTTGGGTCTCAGCGCCGGATCGTGCTGGTCGAAGTGGACCCTGACCTGGTCGGCATAGGGCCGCGCCTTGAGCCAGGGGATGAAGGCGGCGTGGTCGCGATCCCGCACCAGGTAGCGCAGGCTGAAGCGCGCGCCCTGCTGATAGAGCTGCTCGGCCATGGCCAGGATCGGGGTAATACCGATCCCGCCGGCCAGCAGCTGGGTGCGGCGGGCACTCGGTACCAGCGTGAAGAGGTTGCGTGGCTCGCTTACCTGCAGGCGATCACCTACCTGCAGCCGATGCATGGCTTGGGAGCCGCCGCGGGAATCGGCGACGAGCAGCACGGCGATGCGATAGCGGGTCGGGGCGGATTCGGGCGTGGCGCACAGCGAATAGTGGCGCACCAGGCCGTCGCCCAGGGTGATCTCCAGGTGGGCGCCGGCGGCGAAGCCGGGCAGCGGGCCGCCGTCGGCCCGGGCCAGGTTGAAAGCCAGGATGGTGGGGGCCTCGCGTTGCACGGCGGTGACGATCAGATCGAGCATGACTGTCTCCTAGGCGATCTGCCGGACCGGGATGCCGGTGGCGGCCTGTTCGGCGGCCAGCAGGCGGTCGATGATCTGCCGCGACTGCACCCCGCCGGCATCGATGTTGAGCTTGAGCAGCCCGCGCTCGGGATAGCGCAAGAGGTTCTGCTGCTGGCGTTCGAGCATCTCCAGGTCTTCGCCGAAGATCTTGCCCTGGCCCTCGCGGATGCTGGCGGTGAGCTCGGCGTCCTCCGCCTTGAAGTTGCGTGCCATGCCCCAGAAGTACCAGATGGAGGTCTCGGTCTCGGGGGTGATGAAGTCCACCACCACGCTGGCGGCCTTGACCGCCGCCGGGGCGTCGTAGCCACCATGGCCGGCATGGGCCACGCCCACCTCGATCATCACGTGGCTGGGCGGAGTGAAGCGGCAGATCTGCCAGCGATCCACTGGGACGTCATCGGCCAGGCCATTGCCACGTAGCGCCATGCGCCAGAAGGGTGGGGCGGAGATGTTTTCCATGTGCCGGCTGGTGATGACCTCGTCGCCTTCGACGCGGGTGGCCGGCGGCGCCTCGTCGATCTCCTTCTGGCCGATGCTGGAGGCATGGACGTAGGTCTCGTGGGTGAGATCCATGAGGTTGTCGATCATCAGCCGGTAGTCGCACTGGATATGGTAGAGACCGCCGCCATAGGCCCAATCGGGGCTTTCGGCCCATTCCAGATAGGGAATCAGGGCCGGATCGGCCTTGGCCTGGTCACCTGGCCAGACCCAGATGAAGCCGTGCCGCTCCACGGCGGCATAGGGGCGTACCGCGGGAAAGACGCCGACCCGCTGGCCTGGCATGCCCAGCGTCTTGCCGCCGCAGCCCATCTCCAGGCCGTGATAGCCGCAGACCAGGGTGCCGTCGCGGACGAAGCCCAGGGACAGCGGCGCGCCACGGTGCGGGCAGAAGTCTTCCAGGGCCACCACCTGGCCGTTGGCATCGCGATAGAAGACCAGGGGTTCGCCGCAGATCTGGCGCCCCAGGGGTTTGTCTTGGACTTCGTCGGGGGTGCAGGCGACGTACCAGGCATTCTTCGGGTACATGATCGGGACCTCTTGTTGTTGTCTATTGGATCCAATAATCGATTGAGGCCATCCAGGGTGTCAATGCGGCTAGTCGGTAGCCAAGAGCGATTGCTGCTCGATAATCGCCCAGTAAATACCCGTCGCTTAGAGCCAATCCGGTACCGAATGGCCTTGATTGAATGGGTTTTCCAGTGTTGAAGCGGCTGGTGACACCGCCACGGGTGGGACTCGGATAGGCCGAGGCATCTTGTGAATTGGATCCATATTTGCCAGCTTAAGCAGGCTGAGATTCCAACAACAAGAACCCAAGGATGCTCGCCATGTCAGTACCCGTCGCCGTCTTTCCGTCCACGCCCGGGCGCGGCACCTGTCGCCGCCGTCACCTGCTCAGTGCGCGAGGTGGGCTATGACCGACCTGCGCGAGATCATCGACCAGGGACCCATGTGTGGTTTCCAGTACCTGGCGGTGCTGGTCTGCATCCTGCTCAACATGATCGACGGCTTCGATGTGCTGGTGATGGCCTTCACCGCGGCCTCGGTATCCCGCGAGTGGGGGCTCTCCGGCGCCCAGGTGGGGCTGCTGCTCAGCGCCGGTCTGGTGGGCATGGCGGCCGGTTCGCTGCTGCTGGCGCCACTGGCCGATCGCTGGGGCCGCCGCTGGCTGATCCTGGTCTGCCTGCTGCTCTCGGGGCTCGGCATGCTGCTCTCGGCGTTGGCCGGATCACCTCTGCAACTGGCGCTGCTGCGTGGCCTGACCGGATTGGGCGTGGGCGGGGTGCTGGCCAGCAGCAACGTGATCGCCAGCGAATACTCGGCGCGCCGCTGGCGAGGTCTGGCAGTCAGCCTGCAGGGCATGGGCTATGCGCTGGGGGCGACCCTGGGTGGACTGCTGGCGGTCTGGCTGCTGTCGCACTGGGGCTGGCGCGCGGTCTTCTGTGCCGGCGGTCTCCTCACCCTGGGGGCCATCCCGCTGGTGCTCGTCGGTCTGCCCGAGTCCCTGGATTTCCTGCTCACGCGCCAGCCAGCCGGCGCTCTGGTGCGGGTCAATCGCCTGGCCAGGAGACTCGGCCAGCCCGAGCTCGCCGTGCTGCCGCCGCGGCTGGAAAACTCCACAGCGGGCGGTACTGTCGGCCGGCTGCTGGCGCCTGCCTTGCGGCGCACGACCCTGCTGGTGTGGACGCTGTTCTTTCTGGCCATGTTCGGCTTCTACTTCATCATGAGCTGGACGCCCAAGCTGCTCACTACCTTGGGGTTGTCCGAGCAGCAGGGGGTGGCCGGTGGCGTCCTGCTGAGCGTGGGCGGCATCTTTGGCGCCGCCCTGGTGGGGCTGCTGTTCGCCCGCCTGCCACTGTCCCGGGCGCTGGGCGGCTTCATGCTGACCACCGCGCTGCTGCTGGTGGTCTTCGCCCACCTGGGCAGTTCCTACCTGGGTGCCCTGGCCATGGGGCTGCTGATCGGACTGTTCGCCAATGGTTGCGTCGCCGGCCTCTATGCGCTGCCGGCGCTGGCCTATGCCGCCGAGGTGCGGGCCACCGGGGTGGGCTGGGGCATCGGCATCGGTCGCCTGGGCGCCATCCTCTCGCCGGTGGTGGCCGGGTTACTGCTCGACCAGGGTTGGCCACCGCTGCGGCTGTATCTGGTCTTTGCCGGGGTGTTCGTCGCGGCGGGGCTGCTGCTCCTGCTGACCCGGCCCGAGCAGCGGCATACCGCCACGGAGCTGAGTCGGCGGCAGGGCGAGGCGCTGGGCTAGCCGCTTTTGGCAAGGTCATCGTTTTGCCAAAAATAGTTAATTGACTTAACTAATTACCTGGCGTAGCTTCGGCTCCATACCCACCCAACAACAAGAGGCACACGCCATGGGCAGTTACGACGGACGTTGGCAGACGGTCAAAGTGGACATCGAGGACGGTATCGCCTGGGTGACGCTCAATCGTCCCGAGAAACGCAACGCCATGAGTCCCACCCTCAACCGCGAGATGGTCGAGGTGCTGGAGACCCTGGAGCAGGACGCCAGCGCCGGCGTGCTGGTGCTGACCGGTGCCGGCGATGCCTGGACCGCGGGCATGGACCTCAAGGAATACTTCCGCGAGACCGATGCCGGCCCCGAGATCCTGCAGGAAAAGATTCGCCGCGAAGCCTCCCAGTGGCAGTGGAAGCTCCTGCGCATGTACGCCAAGCCGACCATCGCCATGGTCAACGGCTGGTGCTTTGGTGGCGGCTTCAGCCCGCTGGTGGCCTGCGACCTGGCCATCACCGCCGACGAGGCCACCTTCGGCCTGTCCGAGATCAACTGGGGCATTCCCCCGGGCAACCTGGTGAGCAAGGCCCTGGCCGATACCGTGGGCCATCGCACCGCCCTCTACTATGTGATGACCGGCAAGACCTTCAGTGGGCCCGAGGCTGCCGCCATGGGCCTGGTCAACCAGAGCGTGCCGCGCGACCAGTTGCGTGAGGTGACCACCGCCCTGGCGCGTGAGCTGCTGGACAAGAATCCGGTGGTGCTGCGTGCCGCCAAGGTCGGCTTCAAGCGCTGCCGCGAACTGACCTGGGAGCAGAACGAGGACTATCTCTATGCCAAGCTCGACCAGTCGCGGCTGCAGGATCCGGAGGGCGGTCGCGAGCAGGGCATGAAGCAGTTCCTCGACGACAAGAGCATCAAGCCCGGGCTGCAGACCTACAAGCGCTGAACCGCCACCGCCCACCCGTACAACAACAAGAGGTAGCGTCATGGTCGAGGTATCCCTGCTCATCGGCGGCGCCAGCTGCCCGGCCGGCGACGGTCGCAGCTATCAGCGTTGCCATCCGGTGACCGGCGCGGTGGTCTCCACCGTGGCCGCCGCTACCCTGGACGACGCCGACGCCGCGGTGGCCGCGGCCCAGGCCGCCTTTCCCGCCTGGGCCGTGTTGCCGCCGGGCGAGCGCCGTCGCCGCCTGCTGGCTGCCGCCGATGGTCTGGCCGCGCGCAGTAGCGAATTCGTCGCCCTCGCTGGAGAGACCGGGGCCATGGCCAACTGGTACGGCTTCAATGTCCACCTGGCGGCCAACATGCTGCGCGAGGCGGCAGCCATGACCACCCAGATCCAGGGCGAGGTCATTCCTTCCGATGTGCCCGGCAGCTTCGCCATGGCGCTGCGCCAGCCGTGCGGCGTGGTGTTGGGCATCGCCCCCTGGAACGCCCCGGTAATCCTCGGTACCCGCGCCCTGGCCATGCCGCTGGCCTGCGGCAACACCGTGGTGCTCAAGGCCTCCGAACAGAGTCCTGGCGTGCACCGGCTGATCGGCCAGGTGCTGCAGGATGCCGGCCTGGGCGACGGTGTGGTCAATGTCGTCACCAATGCTCCGGAGGATGCCCCGGCCATCGTCGAGCGGCTGATCGCCAACCCGGCGGTGCGGCGCGTCAACTTCACCGGGTCCACCCGGGTCGGGCGCATCGTCGGTGAACTGTCGGCTCGCCACCTCAAACCCGCCGTGCTGGAGCTGGGTGGCAAGGCACCGCTGCTGGTGCTGGAGGACGCCGATCTGGATGCCGCGGTCGCTGCAGCGGCCTTCGGTGCCTACTTCAACCAGGGACAGATCTGCATGTCCACCGAGCGCCTGCTGGTGGACAGCCGCATCGCCGATGCCTTCGTCGAGCGCCTGGCGGCCAAGGTGCGCACCCTCAAGGCCGGTGATCCGAGTGCACCCGACTCCGTCCTCGGCTCCCTGATCGACGCCAGCGCCGGGACCCGCATCAAGGCCATGATCGACGACGCCGTGGGCAAGGGCGCGCGGCTGGTCTGCGGTGGCGAGCTGGAGGGCAGCATCCTGCAGCCGACGCTGCTGGATGGCGTCACCGCCGAGATGCAGCTCTATGCCGAGGAATCCTTCGGCCCGGTGGCGGTGGTGATCCGTGCCGAGGGCGACGAGGCCCTGCTGCGCCTGGCCAACGATTCCGAGTTCGGCCTCTCGTCGGCCATCTTCAGCCGCGACACCGCCCGTGCCCTGGCGCTGGCGCAGCGGGTGGAGAGCGGCATCTGCCACATCAACGGCCCCACGGTGCACGACGAGGCGCAGATGCCCTTCGGCGGCGTCAAGTCGAGCGGCTACGGCAGCTTCGGCTCGCGCGCCTCCATCGACCATTTCACCCAGTTGCGCTGGGTGACGCTGCAGACGGGGCCGCGCCACTACCCGATCTGATCCGCGTCCGCCGTCCCTCGCTCCTGTCGCGACAACAATAAGAGGCGCCCTCGGGCGCCAGCCCAGAGGAGAATTCAAGGTGAGTCACGTCACGCAAACCCGCGCGCCCGCCGATCAGCCGCTGCGCTATCGCCCGGTGACCCTGGGCCACCCCGGCGTCACCGTGGAAGAGCGGGGTGGACTGCTCTACATGGCCTCCCAGGAAGCCCTGACTCCGCCGCCGCCGCGACTGCTGGACCGGCTGCTGCACTGGGCCACGGTGGCCCCGGACCGCACCTTCTTCGCCGCACGGGAGGCCGGCGGCGCCTGGCGCGACTTCTCCTATGGCGAGATGCTGCAGCGGGTGCGCCAGCTGGCCGCCGCGCTGTTGGAGTTCGGCCTCTCCGCCGAGCGGCCGCTGGCGATTCTCTCCGGCAACGACCCGGAGCACCTGCAGCTGGCCATGGCGGCCCTCTATGCCGGCATTCCCTTCTGCCCGGTGTCACCCGGCTACGCGCTGCTGTCCCAGGACCACGCCAAGCTGCGCCATGTCTGCGGTCTGCTGCAGCCGGGACTGGTGTTCGTCAGCGACGGCCCAGCCTTCCAGAAGGCGCTGGACGCCGTGCTGCCCGCCGACGTGCCGGTGATCGCGACCCGGGGTCGGGTACAGGGGCGCATCAGCCTGGCCTTCGCGGCGCTGCTCGCTCGCGGTGAATTGGCCGCGGCCGAGCGTGCCTTCGCCGCGACCGGGCCGGACAGCATCGCCAAGTTTCTCTTCACCTCGGGTTCCACCAAGCTGCCCAAGGCGGTGACCACTACCCAGCGCATGCTCTGCGCCAACCAGCAGATGCTCTTGCAGACCTTTCCGGTGTTTGGCGAAGAGCCGCCGGTGCTGGTGGACTGGCTGCCCTGGAACCACACCTTCGGCGGCAGCCACAACCTGGGCATCGTGCTCTACAACGGCGGCACCTTCTATCTCGACGAAGGCAAGCCGACGCCCCAGGGCTTCGGCGAGACCCTGCGCAACCTGCGCGAGGTATCACCCACCGCCTACCTGACGGTGCCGCGCGGCTGGGAAGAGCTGGCCAATGCCCTGGAGCGCGACGCCGAGTTGCGCGAGCGCTTCTTCGCCCGCATGCGGCTGTTCTTCTTTGCCGCGGCGGGGCTGTCGCAAAGCGTATGGGATCGCCTGGATCGCATCGCCGAGGCCCATTGCGGCGAACGCATCCGCATGATGGCCGGGCTGGGCATGACCGAGGCTTCGCCCAGCTGCACCTTCACCACCGGTCCCCTGTCGGTGGCCGGCTACGTCGGGGTACCGGCGCCGGGGTGCGAACTCAAGCTGGTGCCGGTGGACGGCAAGCTGGAAGGGCGCTTCCGCGGGCCGCACATCATGCCTGGCTACTGGCGCGATGCCGCCCAGACCGCCGCCTGCTTCGACGAAGAGGGTTTCTACTGCTCGGGCGATGCCCTCAAGCTGGTCGATCCGGCCAACCCGCAACTGGGCCTGATGTTCGATGGCCGCATCGCCGAGGACTTCAAGCTGTCGTCCGGGGTCTTCGTCAGCGTCGGTCCCCTGCGCAATCGCGCGGTGCTGGAGGGCACGCCCCTGGTGCAGGACGTGGTGGTGGCGGCGCCGGATCGCGAGTGCCTTGGGCTGCTGGTCTTTCCGCGGCTGGCGGACTGCCGGCAATTGGCCGGGCTGGACGAGAGCGCCGATGCCGCCACGGTGCTGACCAGTGCGCCGGTGCAGGACTGGTTCGCCGCCTGGCTCAAGCGCCTCAATCGCGAGGCCTCGGGCAACGCCAGCCGCCTGGAATGGATCGCCCTGCAGGAGGAGCCGCCGTCCGCCGATCGCGGCGAGATCACCGACAAGGGCTCGCTCAACCAGCGCAGCGTCCTGACCCATCGCGCGGAACGGTTGGAGGCCTGCTATCGGGGAACGGCGCCGCTGTTGATCAGGGCGTGACGATAGGTACCGGGGTCCCCCTCACCCCAGCCCTCTCCCCGAGGGAGAGGGGGCGTTCGGTGCAGGTTGGCTTTCCGTAGGTTGCGGCTGAGCACAGCGAAGCCTAACAGGGCGCTGCCCCAGACGCTGCCAATCTCCCTCACCCCAACCCTCTCCCTGATGGAGAGGGGGCGATCGGTGCAAGCTAGCTTTTCGTAGGTTGCGGCTGAGCGCAGCGAAGCCCAACAGGGTACTGCCCCAGACGCTGCCAGTATCCCTCACCCCGAGGGAGAGGGGGCGATCGGTGCAAGCTGGCTTTTCGTAGGTTGCGGCTGAGCGCAGCGAAGCCCAACACAACACCCGGCGATCAACCTTCAGCCCAGCTCTCCATTGAGCTTGCGCAGCAGGCGCAACAGCTCTGTTCGTTCGGCGTCGTCCAGCGGGGCGCTGGCGGCTCGGTCGCTGGCAGCGGCGCGTTCCTTGAGTTCGCCCACCAGGGCGCGGCCCTGCTCGGTGAGGTGCAGGGCGTAGGCGCGGCGATCCTGGGTGCCGCGCACCCGCTCGGCCAGGCCCTGGCGTTCCAGCTTGTTCAGCAGCAGGACCAGTTGCGGCGGCTCGATGGCTAGGCGCCGGGCCAGGTCGGCCTGCATCAGGCCCGGTTCCTGTTCGAGGATCACCAGGGCGGTGAACTGGGCAGGGCGCAGGTCGTATTCGGCCAGGCTGTCCACCAGATGCTGGAACATCTTCATCTGGGCGCGGCGCAGGGCATAGCCTACGGCGGTGTCCAGCCAGGGGGTGGCGGCAGGGTCCAGGGGCGTGGCGTCGTCGGGGGAACTCATCGGCGGGAAGGGCTTCCGTCGGAGATGGCGAGAGGAGGGTATCGAGGGGTCATTCTAGTCCAGATCCCGTCTCGCGCGTCGATGGCGATAGGCGAACTGGGCACGACTCAGGCCGAGCAGTCGTGCCGCGGCGGCCACGTTGCCGTGGCTGTGCGCCAGGGCTTCGTCGAGCAGCTCGGCTTCCAGCTGGCCCAGGTGCAGCGGGCGTTCGCCAGCCACGCCGAGGCGCTCCAGCCAGCCGGCTGTCTGCGGCGCCGGTTCCAGGAGGTCGGCCGGCAGCGGCTCGCCGCGAAACAGGTGGGGCAGGTCGATGAGTTCGCCCGGATCGCTGGCGATCACCCCGCGCTCCACCAGATTCTGCAATTCCCGTACGTTGCCGGGAAAATCGTAGCGCAGCAGCGCCTTGAGGGCGCGCATGGTCAGCCCTACCGGCGGGCGTTCGTAGGCGGCGCAGAAGCGGCGCAGGAACAGATCCACCAGCAGCGGTACGTCGTCGCGGCGGTTACGCAGGGGTGGGATGCCGATGGGATAGACGTTGAGACGATAGAAGAGGTCTTCGCGGAAGTCGCCACGGCGCACCGCTTCGCGCAGGTCCAGGTTGGTGGCGGCGACTACCCGTACGTCCACCCTGAGGGTGCGGCTGCCGCCGACCCGTTCGATCTCGCGCTCCTGCAGCGCGCGCAGCAGCTTGCCCTGACCGGGCAGGCTCAGGCAGGCGATCTCGTCGAGGAACAGCGTACCGCCCTGGGCCCGTTCGAAGCGCCCGGCGCGGGACTGGTTGGCGCCGGTATAGGCACCGCGCTCCACGCCGAACAATTCGGCTTCGATGAGATTCTCGGGAATGGCCGCGCAGTTGAGGGCGACGAAGGGGCCGTCGGCGCGGTGGCTGAGACGGTGCAGGTGGCTGGCGAACAGCTCCTTGCCCACCCCGGATTCGCCGGTGAGCAGCACCGTGGCCGGGGTCGGGGCGACCCGTTGTAGCGCCTGGAAGGCGCCGTTGAAGGCCGCCGAGGCGCCTACCAGCGGCTGGCCGTCGACGGCGTGGGGCAGGGGCGCGGGCAGGCGTTCGGTGGCAGTCCTCTCAGGGGTACCATCGCCCGCGGCATTGAGATAGCGCAGGTCCTCCGCCACGTCGGGCCAGCGTTCGGCATTGCGGCCTTCGACCCGGCAGACATGGTGGCCCATGGCCCGGCATTCCACCTCGCGAAAGATCACCAGGCGGCCGAACAGGCTGCTGACGTAGCCGATGGCATAGCCGATCTCCATCCAGCAGGCCGGATCGCTGCCCTGGCCATGGGCGATCTGGTGCTCGTCGCATTCGGCCGAGTGGTGCCAGAGGAATTCGCCGCCATAGCGGCCCTGGTCGACATCAAATTCGAAATGCAGCGGCTCGACCCGCACCAGCCCCTCCAGGCCGTGCAGGCGGGTGCCGGCCGCGAAGATGGCGGCGGCGTCGGCCTGGGGCCAGCGCTTGCGCACCAGCTCGGCGTCGCGCACCCCGGACAGATAGCCGACCCGGGTCAGCAGGCCGCGGGCGCGTTCCTGACCCAGGGCGCCGATCAGCTCGCGCCGCAGGGCGCCAAAGGCGGAGGCGTGCACCAGCAGCATGCGCTGGTCGTTGAGCCAGATGCGACCATCTCCGGGCGAGAAGAACAGGCACTCGGCCAGTTCCGCCTGGGTCGGGCTGGCGCTGCCGTCCCAGGCGGCGCTGTCGCCCCGGTACAGGCCAGGGGTGACCTGCTGCAAGGCGTTGAGGGACAGGCGTTCGGACCGGGCCATGGCACCACCTCCCAGGTGACTTGCGCAAATGCGCAATCGAGGAAAAGGTTATACCTCATAACTTTATCTTTTGAGCAAGGCGTTTGCCGGGTGGGCTGGGTGTCTTTGCCCACCTAAATCAGCAAGTCCCTGATTGAACGACTCTTTCTCCTGCCAGCCCGGGCTGGGCACAGCCCTTGCTCCCTTATCTGTGCCCACCGCGGCCCGATAACAACAAGGAGAAGGCTATGAGCAGACCATCCACGCCGTTCCTGGACGGCGCACCCTGGCGCGAGCGGATTTTCGATGGCGACTGGATCGCCGCTCAGGGCGGCACCTTAGAGGTCATCGAACCCGCCACCGGCCAGCCCCTGCATCGCACGGGCCTCGCCAGCGTCGCCGACATCGACCAGGCCTGCGCCAAGGCGGCCCAGGCGCAACCGGCCTGGGCCGCCTGGACGGCCCGGCAAAAGGCCGCGCTGTTCCTGGCGGCCGCCGCGCAGCTCGAACTGAATCGCGCCGAACTGGCACCCCTGATCGCCCGGGAGACCGGCGGCATCCTGTCCAAGGCCGAGCTGGAGCTGCGCGAAGCCGGAGTCATCCTGCAGCAGGTCGCCGGCCAGTTGCTGCAGCCCCATGGCGTGGTTCTGCCCAGCGAGCGTGGTGCCCTGTCCTATGCCCGCCGCCTGCCCCATGGCGTGGTGGGGGTGATCTCGCCCTTCAACTTCCCGCTGATCCTTTCCCTGCGCGCCGTGGCCCCGGCGCTGGCCTGCGGCAATGCCGTGGTACTCAAGCCGGATCACCAGACGCCGGTGAGCGGCGGCGTGCTGATCGCCCGACTGTTCGAGGCCATCGGCCTGCCCAAAGGCGTGCTGCAGGTGCTGCCCGGTCGCGCCGAGGCCGGGGCGGCGCTCTGCGCCCATCCCCAGGTGCGGATGATCGCCTTCACCGGCTCGACCCAGGCCGGGCGCCAGGTGGCGGAAAGCGCCGGGCGCCATCTGAAGAAGGTGGCGCTGGAGCTGGGCGGCAAGAATCCGCTGATCGTGCTCGATGACGCCGATCTCGACCGCGCCGCCAGCTGCGCCGCCTGGGGCAGCTTCCTGCACCAGGGCCAGATCTGCATGGCCACCGGCCTGATCCTGGTGCACCAGCGCATCGCCGCCGCCTTCAGCGAACGCCTGGTCGCCCGCGCCGCCGCCCTGCGCCTGGGTGATCCCCTGGCGCCCAGCACCCAACTCGGCCCGCTGATCAACGACCGGCAGTTGCGACGGGTGCAGGGCATCGTCGCCGATAGCCTCGCCGCCGGTGCCCGGCTGCTGCAGGGCGGTCATCACGAAGGCCTCTTCTATGCCCCCACGGTGCTCGCCGACGTCCGCCCCGGCATGCGGGCCTTCGATGAGGAAGTCTTCGGCCCGGTGGCCAGCGTGGTGACCTTCGCCGACGAGTCCGAGGCCATCGACCTGGCCAACCGCACCCCTTATGGCCTGGCGGCCGGTGTGCTGTCCGGCTCCCTGGCGCGGGCCCGGGCCCTGGGCGAACGGCTGGAGTGCGGAATGCTGCACCTCAACGACCAGACGGTGAACGACGAGGTGGTCAATCCTTTCGGCGGGCGTGGCCAGTCCGGCAATGGCGGCAGCGTCGGTGGCCTGTGCAACTGGGACGACTACAGCCAGTGGCAATGGGTGACCGAGCACTCGGAGTTGCCGCGCTATCCCTTCTAGCCCCTTTTCCACCCCCAATAACAACAAGAGGAAAATCCCATGACCCTGAATGGCAAGACTCTGGTGATCACCGGCGTGGCCTCCGGCATTGGCGCCGAGTTGGCGCGCCTGGCACGCTTCCAAGGCGCCACTGTGATCGGCGTCGACCGCAATCAGCCCCAGTTCAGCCTGGACGACTTCCACCAGGCCGACCTGGGCGATCCCGACAGCATCGCCGCCCTGGTCGGTCGCCTGCCGGCGCACCTGCACGGCCTGTGCAACATCGCCGGGGTACCGGGCACGGCACCCCGGGAGGCAGTGGCCCGGGTCAATTACCTCGGCCTGCGGTTGCTCAGCCAGCAACTGGTCGCGCGGTTGGGGCAGGGCGGGGCCATCGTCAACGTCACCTCCATCCTCGGCGCCGAATGGCCGCAGCGCCTGGAGCGGCACCGCGAACTGGCGCAAATCGCCGACTTCGCCCAGGCCCAGGCCTGGCTGGAGGCCCATCCGGTGGAGCAGGCCACCTGCTACCAGTACTTCAAGGAGGCGCTCATCGTCTGGAGCTTCGTGCAGTCCCAGACCTGGTTCCGCGAATTCGGCGTGCGGCTGAATTGCGTGGCGCCGGGCCCGGTGTTCACGCCCATCCTCGGTGACTTCGTCAGCATGCTGGGTGAAGAGCGGGTCGCCCGCGACAGCCAGCGCATCCTGCGTCCGGCGCTGGCCGACGAGGTGGCCGCGGTCATCGCCTTCCTCTGCAGCGATGCCTCGCGCTGGATCAACGGCGCCAATCTGCCAGTGGATGGCGGCCTGGCCGCCAGTTACGTCTGACCCGGATCGCCGCGCCTGCCCAGGTGCGGTGATCGCGTGTTCCCACAACAAGAACAATCCCAGGACGACGTCATGCGCACACTTTCCCGATTCGGTCTGCTGGCCGCGGCCAGTCTCGCCTCCACGCTGGCTCAGGCCTACGACCTGCCCGGTCTCAACCTCGGTTCCACCAGCTTCTATGATGGTGCCCCGGCACCGGACGGCCCTGGCTGGTACCTGGCGGAATACCTGATCTATGGCAAGACCAGTCGCTTCAACGATCAGAATGGCCGCAAGCTGCCCCTGCCCAAGCAGGACCTGACCACCTTCGCCCCGGTCACCCAGCTGATCTACCTGGGGCAGCCGCTGGCCAACGGTGCCATGCCCGGCTTCACCGCCATCCTGCCCTGGCTGGCCCATGCCGATGTCGACGATGGCCTCGGCGGCCAGGCGCTGAGCGCCCGCGAAGGGGTAGGGGACCTGACCCTGGGCGCCTTCCTGCAGTTACCCACCACCACCCGCCCCGACGGCGGACCGCGCTGGGCGCAGCGCATCGAGGCCGAGATCGTCGCCCCCACCGGTCGCTACGACCGCGACCGGGCGATCAATCCGGGCAGCAACTTCTGGTCCTTCAATCCCTATTACGCCACCACCTACTGGCTGACGCCCCAATGGTCGGTGACCGGGCGCTTCTGGTACCTGTGGAATGGCAAGAACGACCAGCCGCTGCGTAGCTTCGGCGCTGTCTCAGACACCCAGGCCGGCCAGGCACTGCATGCCAACTTCGCCACCCAGTACGCGCTGAACGACCGACTCAGCATCGGCCTGAGCGGCTATTGGCTCCGGCAGATCACCGATACCCAGGTGGATGGCCATGACGTCAGCGGACGCCGGGAAAAAGTCTGGGCCTGGGGTCCGGGTTTCACCTACGCCTTTTCCAGACAGAACCTGGTCACCGTCAACAGCTACTTCGAGCAGGACGCCGAGAACCGCACCGAGGGACGCAAGTTCGTCGTCAACTTCCTGCATCGTCTTTAGGCAGTGGTTACCGCCTTTCAGCGTTTGAAAGGGATACCGTAAATCTGCTGAGTAGGCGGAGCCGGCGGCTGCGCCTGGGGGTGGGGCACCATGTGCCAGGTCTCGTCACGCGGCCGGCGGTCGATGTAGATCGGCACCGGCTGATAGAGGATGCCGCCGCTGCGCACCTGGGTTTCCTGGCGAAAGCTGGAAGAGGAGGAAGAGCCGCCGACCACGGTGACGTCATCGACCGGGCGCTGACGGCTGCTGGCCGGCGCGGGGACTACGGTGATCTCGCGCGGCGCAGTGGCTGGCAGTGGCGTGGCGGGTTTTGGCGGGGGAGTGAAGCCGTTGCTGTCGGGCAAACGCTGCAGCGGAATGGTAGTGATCTGACTATTCGTCGGACAAGCGCCCTGGGTATAGGTCGTCTGGCCCTGGTCGTCCACGCATTTGTAGACATCCTGAGCGGCCACGACGCCACTGGCGAGCAGTAGGCCATAGAGTAGCGAACGCATGATGAGGCCCTCCGGGCACTCGAAGTGTCACCTGCAGGATACAAGATGCCCGTCATGGCTCCCAGCGGCGGTGCACGTCCCCGTGCAAGCCTGCGGCTAATCGTCAGACCTTAGAATTAGGTCTGATGCCGGTGGAGCGTATAACATCTTGAAACATTCTTTTCAGGACAGTGACGCGTGAAGTGGTTCGTGATCGGCGGTTTCTTTCTCTGTGTGTTGTACGTGCATTTTCGCGGTCGGGTGCGTCATCGCTTCCTGCGTCAGCTAGGTGATCATTCGACGGTGTTGGCACCGCTGAACACCTTCATGTTCCTGACGTCGCGGGTACCCAACCAGCCCTATCACCCGGTGGAACGCTTTCCCGAGCTCCAGGTGCTGCAGGACAACTGGCAGCTCATTCGTGACGAAGCCCTGGACCTGCTGCGTGCCGGCCAGATCAAGAAAGCCGCCGAGCACAACGATGCCGGCTTCAACTCCTTCTTCAAGAGCGGCTGGAAGCGCTTCTATCTGAAGTGGTACGGCGACAGCCATCCTTCCGCCATGCAGCTGTGCCCGCAGACCACCGGATTGCTGCGGGGCATCGGCACGGTCAAGGCGGCCATGTTCGCCGAGTTGCCGCCCGGGTCGCGGTTGGTGCGTCATCGCGATCCCTATGGCGGCTCCCTGCGCTATCACCTGGGCCTGGCCACGCCCAACGACCCACGCTGCTTCATCGAGGTGGACGGCCAGCGCTATCACTGGCGCGATGGCCAGGCAGTGGTGTTCGATGAAACCTTCATCCACTACGCCGAGAACACCACCGAGCAGGATCGCATCATCCTGTTCTGCGACATCGAGCGACCGCTGCGCTATCGCTGGGCCGGTGCCTTCAACCGCTGGATCAGCGGTACCCTGCTGGCCTCGGCGGCCTCGCCCAATGACGCCAGCGACCGCACCGGTGGCCTCAACCGTGCCTTCCGGCACCTCTATCGCATCCGTCAACGCGGCAAGGCGCTGAAGAAGCGCAACCGCTTCCGCTACTACCTCGAACAGTGGCTGTTGCTGGCTGCCTTGATCGGCGTGGTGATCTGGATCTGACGGTCACCTTCGTCAGCCGAGGCAGCGGTTCGACTTGACCCCGATGCGGATCGCCTCTAATACTGTATGCATATACAGATTGAGGCGATGGCCATGGATAACACCCCTGCAGGTCTGGCGGCATGAGCGGCGGCGCCAGCCTGGCCCGGCTGTTCGAGGAGCGGCGGCTCTGGAAGGGGCAGACCAGTCCTGATGCCCGGCGCAGCGACCAGCCCACCGGGGTCGCCGCCCTGGATGCCCATCTGCCCGGCGCCGGCTGGCCCGAGGCGGCGCTGACCGAATTGCTGCTCGCCGGCCCCGGCCATGGCGAGTTGCGGCTGCTCTGGCCAACCCTGGCGCGCCTGAGCCAGGCCGCCGAACGCATCGCCCTGATCGGCCCGCCGCTGTTGCCCTATCCCCTGGCCTGGCAGGCGGCCGGCGTGGCGCTGGATTCCCTGGTGGTGATCCGCGCCCAGGGCGCCGAGGTGCTCTGGGCCGCCGAGCAGTGCCTGCGTTCGGGATGCTTCGGCGCGGTGCTCTGCTGGCCCGAGCGGGCCGATGATCGCCAACTGCGTCGGCTGCAGGTCGCCGCCGAGAGCGGTCGTACCCTGGCCTTCGCCCTGCGCTCGGCCGCCGCCCTGGACAATCCCTCGCCGGCGGCCTTGCGCCTGGAACTCAGGGCGCCGCTGGAACGGCTGCACATCCGCAAATGCCGCGGCGGTCAGCCCGGCGTGCTCGATCTGGCCGGCGGCGCTTGAGCTGGTCATGCGCTGGGCCTGCATCCTCTTTCCGCAGCTGGCGCTGGATGCCGTGCTGCGCCGCCATCCGCAGCCGGAGCAGCCGCTGGTGCTGCTTTCCGGTCCGCCCCAGCGTCGCCTGCTGCGGGCGGTCAATCCGGCCGCGCGAGCCCTGGGGTTGCGCCCTGGCCTGACCCTGGCCGCCGCCCAGGCGCTGACCCGCGACTTCGAGCAGCAGGAACATGATCCGGCGCTCATCGAGACGGCCGAGGCGCTGTTGGCGGCCTGGGGCTATGGCTTCAGCTCCCAGGTCAGTCGCCACTATCCGCGGGCGCTGCTGCTGGAGATCCAGTCCAGCCTGCCGCTGCTGGGTCCCTGGCCGCGGCTGGAGCGGCGCCTGCGTCAGGAGCTCCAGGGCCTGGGCTTTCGTCATCGGCTGGCCCTGGCACCCAATCCGGTGGCGGCGCGCATGCTGACCAATGTCGCCGATGGTCTCATCGCCTCTCCGGACGACCTGCCGCGCCTACTCGATCGGCTGCCCGTGGAGCGCGCCGGTTTCGCCCCCCAGCAAGCCCAGGCGCTGACGCGCATGGGTATCCGCCGGTTGGAGCAGCTCAAGGCCCTGCCCAGGGCCGCCCTGGCCCGGCGCTTCGCGCCGGAGCTTCTGCAGCAGCTGGATCTGCTGAGCGGCAGTCGCAGTCTGGCGCTGGAGT
This sequence comes from Pseudomonas benzopyrenica, assembly GCF_036884265.1. Lineage (NCBI taxonomy): Bacteria > Pseudomonadati > Pseudomonadota > Gammaproteobacteria > Pseudomonadales > Pseudomonadaceae > Pseudomonas > Pseudomonas benzopyrenica. The sequence continues at coordinate 1,705,562 of NZ_CP145723.1, forward strand.
TCTATCGGCCGCCCGATCGCTTCGTGGCGCGGGTGGAACTCAATTTCGAGGTGGACTCCCACCAGGCCCTGCTGTTCCCACTGCGCCGCCTCACCGCCGACCTGGCCGCCTGGCTGGCCAGTCGCGACCGTGGCGTGCAGCGCTTCCTGCTCTGGCTGGAACATCGCCAGGGGCCGGCCACCACCCTCACCATCGGCCTGCTGGCCCCCGAGCGCGATGCCGCCCTGCTGTTCGAATTCGCCCGTGGCCGCCTCGAACAGTTGCAGGTGGTGGCGCCGGTCCTGGCGCTGCGCCTGGAAAGCGAGGAATTGCCGCTCTTCGTGCCGGAACGCCATGGCCTGTTCGACGAACGCCCGGCCCAGGCCGTGGGCTGGGAGGTGCTGCGCGAGCGTCTGCGTGCCCGGCTGGGTGAGGAGGCCGTGCTCGGCCTTGGCATCCAGGCGGATCATCGGCCCGAGCGCGCCCTGGTCTGGCGCCACGAGCGACGCCTGGAGACTGTGCTGCCCGGCCTGCGTCCGGGCTGGCTGCTGCGCGAACCGCGCCCCCTCGACGGTCAGCCACGCCGGATCCTGGCCGGTCCTGAACGCATCGAAAGCGGCTGGTGGGACGGCGGCGACCAACGCCGCGACTACTACCGCATCGAGGTGGCCGACGGACGCCAAGCCTGGGCCTTCCGCCGCTATGGCGAGGAGGCGCCCTGGTGGATCCAGGGCTGGTTCGCATGAGCGGCTATGTCGAGTTGCACTGTCTGTCGAATTTCAGTTTCCAGCGCGGTGCCTCCAGCGCCCTGGAATTGTTCGAGCGAGCCAAGGCGCTGGGCTACGCCGCCCTGGCCATCACCGACGAAGGCACCCTGAGCGGCATCGTCCGCGCCTGGCAGGCGGCGCGCCAGGTCGGACTGCCGCTCATCGTTGGCAGCGAGCTGACCCTGGACGACGGCCTGCGCCTGGTGCTGCTGGTGGAGGATCTGCCTGGCTACGAGTCTCTTTGCGCCCTGATCACCCGGGCGCGCCGCCGTGCGCCCAAGGGCCGCTACCAGTTGGGTCGTGCGGATTTGCAGCACCCCTTGCCCGGGCTGCTGGCCATCTGGTTGCCGGGCGGCGAACCCCTGGCCGAGGAGGGCGCCTGGCTCAAGCAGGTCTTCGCCGAACGCCTCTGGCTCGGCGTGGAATTGCTGCGCGGCGCCGATGACGCCGCCCAGCTCATGCAGTTGCAGGCACTGGGGGAGCAGCTGGGGCTGCCGCCGGTGGCCTGCGGCGACGTGCACATGCATACCCGCGGTCGTCGTGCCCTGCAGGATGTGCTCACCAGCATCCGCCACCACCTGCCAGTGGCCGAGGCCGGCTATCGCCTGCATCCCAACGGGGAGCGGCATCTGCGCCCGCTGACGGTGCTCGAAGGGCTCTATCCCGATGCCTTGCGCGCCGAAACCCTGAAGATCGCCGCCCGCTGTCACTTCGATCTGGGCGAGTTGCGTTATCGCTATCCCCAGGAGGTGATACCCGCCGGCCAGACCGCCGGCTCCTGGTTGGCCGAGTTGACCCGCCGCGGCCTGGCCTGGCGCTGGCCGGAGGGACCGCCGCAAAAGGTCACCGACCAGGTGGCCAGGGAGCTGGCGCTGATCGCCGAGAAGGGCTACGAGAACTACTTTCTCACCGTGCATGACATCGTCGACCATGCCCGCCGCCAGCACATCCTCTGCCAGGGCCGCGGCTCGGCAGCCAACTCGGTGGTCTGCTACGTGCTGGGCATCACCGAGCTGAATCCGCTCACCGGCAACCTGCTGTTCGAGCGCTTCATCTCCCGCGAGCGCGACGAACCGCCCGACATCGATGTCGACTTCGAGCACGAACGCCGCGAAGAGGTGATCCAGTACGTCTTCCGCCGCTATGGCCGCGAACGGGCCGCGCTCACCGCGGTGGTCAGCACCTATCACGCCGCCGGCGCCCTGCGCGATGTCGGCAAGGCCCTGGGCCTGCCGGGGGATCAGCTCGATGCCCTGTCCGGGTGTGCCGGGCGCTGGACCGACGAGATCCCCGGCCCCGCACGTCTGCGCGAAGCCGGTTTCGATCCCGACAGCCCGCTGCTGCAGCGGGTGCTCATCCTCGCCGGTCAACTGATCGGTTTTCCCCGGCATCTCTCCCAGCATCCCGGCGGCTTCGTCATCTCCGAGGCGCCCCTGGCTACGCTAGTGCCGGTGGAGAATGCCGCCATGCCCGAGCGCACCCTGATCCAGTGGGACAAGGACGACCTCGATGCCGTGGGCCTGCTAAAGGTCGACATCCTCGCCCTGGGCATGCTCAGCGCCCTGCGCCGCTGCTTCGACCTGGTCGCTGACTGGCGTGGCCAGCGCTGGACCCTGGCCAGCCTGCCCCAGGAGGATGCGCCCACCTACGCCATGATCTCCCGCGCCGACACGGTGGGGGTGTTCCAGATCGAATCCCGCGCCCAGATGGCCATGCTGCCGCGCCTCCGGCCGCAAACCCTCTACGACCTGGTGATCGAGGTGGCCATCGTCCGGCCCGGGCCGATCCAGGGCGACATGGTGCATCCCTATCTGCGCCGCCGGAGTGGCGAGGAAGTGGCGGACTATCCCCATGACGAATTGCGGCCAGCCCTGGAGCGCACCCTGGGAGTGCCGCTGTTCCAGGAGCAGGTGATGCAGATCGCCATGACCGCTGCCCAGTACACCCCGGGCGAAGCCGATCAGCTGCGCCGCTCCATGGCCGCCTGGAAGCGTCATGGCGGCCTCGAACCTCATCGCCAGCGGTTGCACAGTCGCATGGTCGAGCGCGGCTATCGCCCGGAATTCGCCGCGCGCCTCTTCGAGCAGATCAAGGGCTTCGGCAGCTACGGCTTTCCCGAATCCCATGCCGCCAGCTTCGCCCTGCTGACCTATGCCAGCTCCTGGCTCAAGTGCCATGAACCGGCCGCCTTCGCCTGCGCCCTGGTCAACAGCTGGCCCATGGGCTTCTACAGCCCCGACCAGGTGCTGCAGGACGCGCGACGCCATGGCGTCGAGGTGCGCGCCGTGACCGTGCAGGCCAGCGACTGGGACTGCCGGCTGGAGGCGAGCGCTGGCCATCAGCCGGCGATCCGCCTGGGCCTGCGCCTGGTGCAGGGGTTGGCGGAAGCGGTCGGCCGCCGCCTGGTGGTGGCGCGGGGTACGCAGCCCTTTCGCGACATCGAGGACCTCTGCCGCCGGGCCGAACTGGATGTGCGGGCGCGTGGGCAACTGGCCGAGGCTGGCGCCCTGGCGGAGCTCGCCGGCGATCGCCATCAGGCGCGCTGGGCCATGGCCGGGGTGGAGCGCCAGCTGCCGCTGTTCGAGGCAACCGGCAGCGCCGCCGAGGAGCGCCCGGTCTTGCCCGCGCCCAGTGTCGCCGAAGACGTCCACGCCGACTATCGCATGCTGGGTACCACCCTGGGTCCGCATCCGCTGTCCCTGCTCAGGGGCGAACTCCAGGCGCGGCGTTGCCGGGATTTTCGCCAACTGGCCGAGATCGAGCCAGGCGCCCTGGTGCGGGTAGCAGGTCTGGTGCGCGGACGGCAGCGACCCGGCACGGCCAGTGGGGTGATCTTCGTGACCCTGGAAGACGAGCACGGCATGCTCAATGTGGTGGTCTGGCGCGCGGTGGGCGAGCAGCAGCGACGACCGCTGTTGCAGGCTCGGCTGCTACAGGTCGAGGGGCATCTGGAGCGCGAGGCGGGGGTACAGCACCTGATCGCCGGTCGCTTGACCGACCTGAGTCCACTGCTCGACGAACTCATGGTGTCGAGTCGGGACTTTCACTAGGGCGAGGAGAGGGTAGAGCGGGAGAGGGTGAAGCGGAGGACTGTCTTCCGAAGCGCTCTTGAGCGCCCGGAAGACAAGAATCGACCAACGCAGTCTTAGCTGACGGCGTCTTTCAGGCCTTTGCCGGGCTTGAAGCCGGGCAGCTTGGCAGCGGCGATCTTGATGGTGGCACCGGTCTGCGGGTTGCGGCCTTCGCGAGCAGCGCGCTCTTTTACTGCGAAAGTTCCGAAACCGACCAGGCTGACGCTGTCGCCTTGCTTCAGGGCGTCGGTCACCGCAGTGGTGAAGGCGTCCAGGGCTTTGGCAGCGGTGGCCTTGGGCAGGTCGGCAGACGCGGCAATGGCGTCGATCAGCTCAGCTTTATTCATGTAAAAACTCCATGTGTGAGTATTGGCCAGGCAGTATAGCGGCAGCTTTGCCTTGCGTAGAGCCTTTGTGAGCCTCTACGTGGCCGGTTGAAGCAGCCTTGTTGTTCGGCGCTACAGGATACGCATAGCGGGCGAAAGAACGATAGGGTATTCGATCTGGCAGGGGCGTGAAAACCTGATCCGCACTGCATTTTCCACGCTTCACAGCCCAGCCGTCGCCTTTTTGGGCAGCGGCGATGGCCGTTTGGTTTCCTCTAGGCGCTGAACGAAAAGTCGCCGAGCGATGGTGAGGCGAGGCGAAAAACCTTGAGGAAGCAGAGTTTACAAATGGTAAATGAGCATTCCGAAAGGTTCTTTCAACGAAGCATCACTGAGCGCAGGCAGTTTTCGTACAGCGCCTAAGCTACGCGGTCGGGCGAGATATGGGGTTGCAACGGCGGCGTCAGCGGCGGCAGGCCATAGGCGGCGCGGGCGGCATCGCAGTGGGGATTGGCTTCGCCGTTCTCCCAGGCGGCGGTGAACTCGCGGCAGGTGCTGGAACGGTTCTCGTAAACGGTGCAGCGCGTGCCGCAGCCCACTTCGCCCAGCAGGGCCACGCAGCGTACCGGCTTCTGCTCGGTGCCCTGCATGGCCGCCAGATGGGGACTGACCGCGACGGTGAGGTAATCGGGCACCGGGCCGCCTGCCGACTGGCATTCGCCCCAATAGAAAGACACGCGAAAGTGGGCGCAGCAGGCGCCACAGCTGAGGCAAGGATTCTCGGTCGACATGAACGACAGCCATCGCAGAAACCGGCAGTGCCGGCGGGACAGGCAGGGATTCTAGGCAAGCCCCGTCAGGCTGCGAAGCCCCCGGCAACGACCGTTCGGCGGCGACCTACGGCAGTCTTTTCAGGTGCTCGGCTGTGACCAGATGTCGCTGCAGCCAGGCGATGAACAGTCGCACCTTGGCCGGCACCAGACGCCGATGGGGATAGAGCGCATGGATGGCGATGGCCTGGGTGTACCAGGGTGCGAACAGTCGTTGCAGGCGACCCGTCGCCAGGTCATCGCCCACTAGGAAGTCCGGTTGGCGAATGATCCCATGGCCGTCCAGCGCCGCCTGGTGCAGGACACTGCCATTGTTGGCGCGCAAGGGCCCACTGACCTTGACCTGCAGGCGCTCACCGTCACGCTGGAATTCCCAGAGATCGCCATCGCTGGCGTAGCTGTAGAGCAGGCAGCGGTGCTCGCGTAGTTCGGCCGGGTGCTCGGGACGACCGTGGCGCTGCAGATAGGCGGGCGCGGCGCAGATGAACAATTCCACCGCCCCCAGGGGTTGGGCCACGAGGCTGGAATCGCTGAGATCGCCGATGCGCACGGCCAGATCGAAGCCTTCCTCGACCAGGCGCACCTGACGATCGCTCAGCTCCAGATCGATGGCGACCTCGGGGTATTCGTGCAGGAAACTGCTCACCAGCGGTGCCAGGTGGCGCACGCCAAAGGTCAGGGGCGCACTAACCCTGAGGCGTCCCTGCGGGCGCTCGTGGCCTTCCTGCAGGCGCTGCTCGAGGGCCTCCAGATCGCCCAGCAGGGGCACCAGCCCTTCATGGAGGGTGCGTCCGGCCTCGGTCAGGCTCAGGGTGCGGGTGGTACGTTGCAGCAGCCGGGTGCCGTAGTGTCGCTCCAGGGCGGCCAGATGCTTGGTGAGCGCCGAGCGCGAGAGCTCCAGCCGTTCAGCCGCCGCGGTCAGGCTACCCAGTTCGACGATCTTGATGAAGGCCTGCAGGGCTCTCAGGGTATCCAAGGATTGTTTCCATAGCGTGCACAGTTCATTCCCAGAGTGCACCTTTATTCGCGCGTTGGAAACAGGACAATGGGTCATCTTTCCCCTGCTCGAGAATCAGCATGACCGATCGTACTTCGTCCTATGCCGCCCTATTGCTGCGCCTGGCCCTGGGCACCATGTTCCTGGCCCATGGCCTGACCAAGCTGCTGGTGTTCACCTTGCCAGGCACCGCGGGTTTCTTCGCTTCGGTGGGCTTTCCCGGCTGGCTGGCCTATCCGGTCACCTTCTTCGAGTTGGGCGCGGGCGTGCTCCTGATCCTGGGCGTCTGGGTGCGTCCAGTCGCGGCAGTGGCCGCCGTCCAACTGTTCGCCGCGGCGACGGTCCATTTCGGCAACGGCTGGTCCTTTTCCAATCCCGACGGCGGCTGGGAATATCCGGTCTTTCTCGCCGTGACCGCTGCCGCCCTGGCGCTGCTGGGCGCGGGTCAGCTTTCCTGGGATGCCCGCAAGCGCGCCTGAATCCATCCACTCGAGAGGTCGCCACCATGTCGCTTCCCACCCTGTTCGTTTCCCACGGGTCGCCCATGGAGGCGCTTGACGCCGGCGCGGCAGGGGCGGCCTGGCGCGCCCTGGGGCGGTTACTGCCGACCCCGGCCACCATCTTGGTGGTCTCGGCGCACTTCGATACCCGGATACCGGTATTCGGCAGCGCCAAGCGGCCGGCCACCATCCATGACTTCCATGGCTTTCCCGAAGCCCTCTACCGCCTGGATTATCCCGCGCCGGGTGCCCCGGCGCTGGCCGAGCAACTGGCTCAAGGCTTGCGTGACCAGGGCTGGGAGGCCGAGACGGAAGCGCAGGGACTGGATCACGGCGCCTGGGTACCTTTGCGCTATCTCTATCCCGACGCGCAAATCCCCGTGGTGCCGCTGTCGATGAGCGCCACCCGCGGGCCGGACTACCACTATGCCCTGGGCCAGGCGCTGGCCAGGGTGCTGCCGGCGGACACCCTGCTGATCGGTTCGGGCAGCCTGACCCACAACCTCGGTCACTTCCGTCGTGGGGGCGCTGAGTCCCCAGGCTATGTGCGGGACTTCCAGCAGTGGATCCAACATCGCTTGCGCGAGCGAGATATGGACGCCTTGCTCGACTACCGGCGCCAGGCGCCCCAGGCCCGCCAGGCGCATCCTACCGACGAGCACCTGCTGCCCTTGTTCGTCGCCTTGGGCGCGGCGGACCCCGAAGGCACCTTCAGCGTCCATCATGACGGCATCGCCCATGGCATCCTGGCCATGGATCTCTACGGCTTTTCCCGCCGCTAGCCGCTTGCCAACAAAAAGCCCGGATCGGTGACCGATCCGGGCTTTTTGCCAACGGCAGAGCGACGTTCGATCAGCCGAACAGCTCCGGGCCGTAACCCCACATCAGCACCGTGGTGGCCATCAGCACCTCCAGCACCAGCACCCCGATGGCCAGGGTGGAGCCGGACATGATGAAGCCTTCCCGTTGATCGATATTGAGGAAGGAGGGGATGCCGGTATAGAGCAGGTAGGCCGAATAGGCCAGGCCGACAATGCCGGCGATGGCGCACAGCCACACCAGCGGATAGAAACCCACCAGGCCACTCAGCAACATGGGCGTGGCCACGTAGCCGGCGAACAGAATGCAACGATTGGCACTGGGCCGATCTGGATAGCGCCGCGCCAGCCAGTGGATCACATGCCCCATGGCCACCACCGCCGCCATGATCAGCGCATAGCTGATGACCGCCAGTACCACCGCAGTAGGTAGATCCAGCACATGGGCTTCACCGCCGCCGAAGCGCCAACCGAAGGTGGTGGTGCCCACCAGGGACGCGACGACGGGAATGGCCGCCAGCAAGGCGACATGATGGGCAAAGAAGTGCCCGACCGTTTCCCCTTCGCGACGAATCTGTTGCCACTCGCGATCGGGATGGGCCAGCAGGCCCCAGACATGATTGATCATGATCCTGCTCCTCACCCGCTGTGGTCGCCGCAAGCGGGCCTCTGTGGATGGCGAACGCTGGGTACAACGCAACTGGCGACTACCTTAGGAGTATAGAAGAGCTCTGGAATGCGTCATGCGAGCCGACGAAGGGCAGCCTGCCTAGAAACGAAGCGACGAGTGGTCGCAGAGCACCAGGCTGGTGCGTTTTCCGACCCCGCTCGTTTCGCCAGCGGCCTGATTCCAATACCTGACCACCTGGTCAGGAAATTGCTTGCTCAAGGCATCTGTTACCGGCCAACGAGGTCCGTCATGCCATCTCTCGACATCATCATCGCCGGTGCCGGCATGGGCGGTCTCACCGCCGCCCTGGCACTGCAGCAGGCCGGACACCGGGTCCGCCTGTTCGAGCGGGCGCAGGACCTCGCACCCATCGGCGCGGCCATCTCCATCTGGCCCAACGGCGTCAAGGTGCTCGAACACCTGGGACTGGGGCCCGCCATCGCCGCGGTCAGTGGCGACATGCAGACCATGAGTTACCGTGACCACCAGGGACAGTTGCTCACCCACTTCAGCCTGCTGCCGCTCTACACAGCCGTGGGCCGACCGGCACGGCCCATCGCCCGCGCCCACCTGCAGCGCCTTCTGCTGGACGCCGTGGGCGCCGATCAGGTGACCCTGGGTGTCGGTTGCGAGGGCTTCGAGCAGGACGCGGACGGGGTGACCGTGCACCTTGGCGACGGGCGTCGCGAGCGGGCCGATCTGCTGATCGCCGCCGACGGTACCCACTCGCGCCTGCGCGACCGGGTGGCGGGCCGGGCCATCACCCGTGAGTATTGCGGCTACGTGAACTGGAACGGTCGGGTAGCGATCGCGCCGGATCTGGCCGAGGCCCACGACTGGGCGCAATTCGTCGGGGCGCATCAGCGAGTCTCCCTGATGCCCATGGGCGGCGATGAATTCTACTTCTTCTTCGATGTACCCCTGCCCAAGGGCACACCCAACGACCGCAGCCGTTACCGCGCGGAGCTAGCCGAGCACTTCGCCGGCTGGGCACCGCCGGTGCAACGGCTGATCGAACGGCTGGATCCCCAGGGCGTGGCGCGGGTGGAAATCCATGACACCCGGCCGCTGCCGACCCTGGTACAGGGCCGGGTAGCGCTCCTGGGCGACTCCGCCCATGCCATGGCGCCGGATCTGGGGCAGGGCGGTTGTCAGGCCATGGAGGACGCCTGGGTGCTGGCGCGCTGCCTGGACGCCGAACAGGATCCCCTGGCAGCGCTCCAGGCCTATGAAGCAGCCCGGCTGGAGCGGGTCGCCGGGATCGTCGCGCGGGCGCGCAAGCGCTGCGAGATCACCCACGGTCATGAGCCCCTGGCCACCCAGGCCTGGTACGCCGAGCTGGCCCGGGAAACCGGCGAAACGGTGATCGCCGGCCTGCGCAAGACCGCCGAGGGCGGTCCGCTGTGAAATAGCTCTGGCTCGCGGCGACGAATGGCCATACCTTGGGTCGAAAGGCCCACGTCCCTTGTCGGAGAAATTGCCCATGCGCCTGCGTTTCGCCCTGACCCTCGCCAGTTTCGCCAGTTTCGCCAGTTTCGCCATCGCGCCACTGGCCTTTGCCGCCGATGGCGGCTGTCCCTATCCAAAGACGGTGAAATTCGCCGGCCCCAACTGGGAGAGCGGCATGTTCACCACCGAGGTCCTGCGCCTGCTGGTGGAGAAGGGCTACGGTTGCCAGACCGACAGCGTACCGGGCAACACCGTGACCCTGGAAAACGCCCTGGCGCAAAACGACATCCAGGTCACCGGCGAGCAGTGGGCCGGGCGCAGTCCGGCCTGGCGCGCTGCGGAACAGGCCGGCAAGGTGTTCGCCGTCGGCGAGACGGTCAAGGGCGCCACCGAGGGCTGGTGGGTGCCGGAATACCTGGTCAAGGGCGATCCTGAGCGCGGCATCCAGGCCAAGGCGCCGGATCTCAAGAGCGTGGCCGATCTGCCACGTTATAAAGAGCTGTTCCGCGATCCCGAGGAGCCGGGCAAGGGCCGCTTCCTGAACTGCCCGACCGGCTGGACCTGCGAGATCGTCAACAGCCAGAAGCTCAAGGCCTACAAGCTCACCGACAGCTACACCAACTTCCGCACCGGTACCGGCCCTGCGCTGGACGCCGCCATCGCTACCGCCATGCGCCGCGGCGAACCAGTGCTCTTCTACTATTGGTCGCCGACACCGCTGATGGGCCGCTACAAGCTGGTCCAGCTGGAAGAACCACCGTTCAGCCAGAAGGCCTGGGATACCCTGTCGGATCCGAAGAACCCCGATCCGCTGCCGTCGCGCTCGCTACCGGCCAAGATCACCATCGGCGTCTCCCGCGACCTGCACGACAAGGCGCCGGCCCTGGTGGCCCTGTTCGAGAAGGTCGAATTTCCCCTCGACCAGTTCAACGGCATCCTCGCTGGCATGGCCGAGAAACGCGAAGATGCCCAGGTCGTGGCCAAGCGTTTCCTCAAGGAGCACCCCGAGGTCTGGACGTCCTGGCTGCCAGCGGAAAATGCCGAGCGGGTGAAGGCCGCGCTCTAGGCGCAACGATAGGGGATAATGGCGGTTTTCCGTGCAGGAGCCGCCCATGACCGTCGCCGCCCTTACCATGTACGTCGAGCCCGCCGAGGTGCGCGACGCCTATCGCCAGCTCGCCGAGGCCGTGGCGTTGCGCCTGGGGGCGACCCTCGAATCCGCACCCGAGGAACTGCCGGCGCTCTGGAGTCATCCGGAGCTGCTGCTGGCCCAGACCTGCGGCTATCCCTGGGCGACCCACCTGCGCGGTCAGGTGCGTCTGGTGGCGGCGCCGCGCTATCGCTTCGAGGGTTGCAATGAGGCCGAGCACTGCGCCTTCATCCTGGTGCCCGACGCCCTGGATGTGGCCAGCCTGGTCGATCTGCGCGGCAAGCGAGTGGCGCTCAATGGCCTGGATTCCAACAGCGGCATGAATCTCCTGCGCCTCGCCGTGGCGCCCCTGGCCGAGCGTGGCCGCTTCTTTGGTGAGGTGATCGTCAGCGAGAGCCACGCCAACAGCCTGGCGCTGTTGCAGCAAGGCCATGCCGATGTGGCCGCGGTGGATGCCGTGACCTATGGCTATCTGCAGCGCGCCCAACCCGAGCGGGTCGCCGGTCTGCGCCTCTTGCAACGCACCCGCCCGAGTCCGGCGCTGCCCTTCATCACCGCCGCCAGCCGGTCAGATGCAGAGGTTGAGGCTTTGCGTGGGGCGCTGAGTGACAGCCTGGCCGCCGATCCTGCGCTGGCCGAGCGCCTCGCCATCGAGGGCTTCACCGCAGTAGACGAGGCTACCTATCTGCCCCTGCTGGACTGGCGCCGCGAGGCGGTGGAGCAGGGCTATCCGGTGATTGCGTAAATTGGCTTGAGACGGCTCCATCGTCGAAGCCCAACATTGAGGAGTTCGGCCTAGGTCCTGTTGGGCTTCGCTGCGCTTAGCCCAACCTACGGGACCGCAGTGGCGGGTCGCGTCGTAGGTTGGGTTGAGACGGCTCCATCGTCGAAGCCCGACATTGAGGAGCTCGGCTTGAGTCCTGTTGGGCTTCGCTGCGCTTAGCCCAACCTAAGCTCGCTTACCCTCCTGCAATTGCCGAAACTCCACCAGGTCATGGCTGCAAAACAGCGTCAGCCCCAGATCCTGGCGCAGGGAAAGTTCGCGCAGGCGCGCCTGGTTGTCCAGGCGACTGGTGCGGTCGGCTTCCATCAGCCGCTGGTAGAACCTCAGGCCCGGTGTGCAGTGGCGTTCGGCCTGTCGCATCTCGTCGCGGTAGAAATAGGCGTCACCAGCGTGCAGCAGCCAGCCGCCCTCATGCTGGATGGCGATGCCGGCATGGCCCGGGGTGTGACCGGGCAGGGGGATCATCAGAATTTCCGGCGGCAGGCCTGGCAGGTCACGCACGCTGGCGAAGCCATTCCACTGCTCGCCTCGGGGTTCATGGAAATGCCAGTGGCGGATCCCTTCCCACTGCGCCGGGCTGTAGCGACGGCGGCCGATGAAGCCGTGGCGCTGGCGCTGGGCGTCCCATTCACGCTGGAGCACATGGACCTGGGCCTGGGGAAAGTCATCCAGGCCGCCGGCGTGATCGAAGTCCAGGTGGGTCAGCACGATATGGCGAACATCGCCCGGACGAAAACCCAGGCGGCGAATCTGCGCCAGGGCGCTGAGCTCGGGGTCGTACTGGATGCGATTCATCAGCCGGAAGAAGGGACTCAGCCGCCGGCCCCGCTCCCGCAGATCGGCTTCGCCAAAACCGGTATCCACCAGCACCAGACCGTCCCGGTCGGTTTCCACCAGCAGGCAATGACAGGCGAGGTGAGCGGCAAGGCCATGGCTGAAACCGTCGTACAGCGCCCCGCCCAGGGGGCACATGCAGCCGCAGTTGAGGTGATGGATACGCATGATCAGCTCCGCGTGGGTGTCCCCGGTAGAAGAGCCGAGCGCGGGCAAAGTTCGAGCGCAGCGGCCGTCCGCGCGGGTGTCGCAACGGGCCAGGAGCGGTCGCTGGTGCTGAAGTGGCGGCAATCAATCGACCGGAGCATGAGGCGGGATTCAGCACCCGCGCGCCTCACCGCGGCGGCGCCAGGGCCCTTGGCTGAACCCTGGGCCCGCGCCGCTGACCAAGGTAGGATCGCCAGCGGAACGGCTCTGCCGCCCTGGCCCTCCCAGTGCAGACGGAGCCACCCATGCCCATAGCCTTTCCCCGCCGTTCCCTCCTGGCCGCCGGCCTTTCCCTTGGCCTGCTCGCCGCCGGCACCGCCCAGGCCGACAGCTGGTGCGCCAGCCAGCCGGTGAAGTTCGCCGGGGTGAACTGGGAGAGTGGCATGCTGCTCACCGAGTTGATGGGTTTCGTTCTGCAGCACGGCTATGACTGCACCGTGGACAGCATTCCCGGCAACTCCATCACCCTGGAGCAGGCGCTGGGCAACAATGACATCCAGGTCTTCGCCGAGGAGTGGATCGGCCGTAGCGAGGCCTGGAACAAGGCCGCCGCGGCCGGCAAGGTGGTCGGCGTGGGCGCGCCCATCGAAGGCGCCACCGAAGGCTGGTATGTGCCGCGTTATCTGGTGGAAGGCGAGGGCGCCAAGGCCCCCGACTTGAAGAGCATCGCCGACCTGGGACAATATGCCGAGCTGTTCCGCGATCCGGAAGAGCCAGGCAAGGGCCGTTTCTACAACTGCCCGGCCGGTTGGACGTGCGAGTTGGAAAACACCCAGATGCTGCAGAGTTACGGCTTGAGCGACAAGTACACCAACTTTCGTCCCGGCACCGGACCGGCGCTGGATGCGGCCATCGTCTCGGCCACTCGGCGCAAGCAGCCGATCCTGACCTACTACTGGTCGCCGACGCCGCTGCTGGGGCGCGTGGACATGGTTCAACTCAAGCCGCGCGCCGGCGAAGAGAAGCGCATCCAGGTGCAGGCCGGTCTCTCCAAGCCTTTCCACGACGGTGCACCGGAACTGGTCGCCGTGTTGAGCCGCGTCAATGTGCCCATCGAGCTGCTCAACCGCACCCTGGCCGAACAGGCCGAAGCCAAGCAGGACGCCCCCACCGCCGCCAAGGCGCTACTCAAGGCCCATCCCGAACTGTGGCAGGCCTGGGTGACCGACGCGGCGGCGCGCAGCAAGATCCAGGCGGCGCTCTAGGATGTTTCCCGAGGGCCTGACCTTTTCCTTCGCCGACGCCGTCAATCGCGGTGTCGACTGGCTGGTGACCCGCTACGGCGACGTCTTCCGGACCATCTCCGACACCCTGCTGCAGGCCATCGTCTGGCTTGAAGGCCTGCTGCGCGGCACCCCCTGGTGGGCGCTGCTGCTGATCGTCGCGGCCCTGGCCGCCCATGCCACCCGCCGGGTGTTGCCGACCCTGCTGATCACCGGACTGCTGTTCCTGGTCGGCGCCCTGGGGCTGTGGGACAAGCTGATGCAGACCCTGGCCCTGGTGCTGGTGGCCACCGCCATCGCGGTGATCATCGGCATCCCCCTGGGCATCCTCTGCGCCCGCAGCGCTCGCCTGCGCCTCGTGCTGATGCCGCTGCTGGACATCATGCAGACCATGCCCAGCTTCGTGTACCTGATCCCGGTGCTGATGCTGTTCGGCCTGGGCAAGGTGCCGGCGATCTTCGCCACGGTGATCTACGCCGCGCCGCCCCTGATCCGCCTCACCGACCTGGGTATCCGCCAGGTCGATCGCGAGGTCATGGAGGCGGTCAACGCCTTTGGCGCCAATCGCTGGCAGCAGCTGTTCGGCGTGCAGTTGCCGCTGGCCTTGCCAAGCATCATGGCCGGCATCAACCAGACCACCATGATGGCGCTGTCCATGGTGGTGATCGCCTCCATGATCGGCGCTCGCGGCCTCGGTGAAGAGGTCCTGGTGGGCATCCAGACCCTGGACGTGGGCAAGGGCCTGCAGGCGGGTCTGGCCATCGTCATTCTCGCCGTGGTCATCGACCGCATCACCCAGGCCTATGGCCGCCAGCGCCACGAGGTGGAGCGATGAAGATCGTCGTCGAGCGGGTCTCCAAGATCTTCGGCAAGCGCGAGCAGGCAGCCCTGGCCTTGCTCCGTGAGGGGCACGACAAGGCCGACATCCTCGCCCGTACCGGTTGCGTGGTGGGGGTGGACGATCTCTCTCTGGAGATCGCCGAAGGCGAGATCTTCGTCATCATGGGGCTCTCGGGTTCCGGCAAGTCGACCCTGGTGCGCCACTTCAACCGGCTGATCGACCCGAGCAGCGGGCGCATCCTCATCGATGGTCAGGACATCCTGCAACTGCCCCTGCCAGCGTTGCGCGAGTTGCGGCGCCAGCGCATCAGCATGGTGTTCCAGAGCTTCGGTCTCTTGCCGCATCGGCGGGTGCTGGACAACGTTGCCTATGGCCTCAAGGTGCGCGGCGAGCCCAAGGCGGTCTGCCGGGAGCGGGCGCTGCACTGGCTGGAGGTGGTCGGCCTGGCCGGTTACGAGCGCAAGTGGCCGCACCAGCTGTCCGGCGGCATGCGCCAGCGGGTCGGCCTGGCCCGCGCCCTGGCGGCGGACACCGAGATCATTTTGATGGACGAGGCCTTTTCCGCCCTCGATCCGCTGATCCGCGCCGAGATGCAGGAGCAGCTGCTGGAATTGCAACAGCGCCTGCACAAGACCATCGTCTTCATCACCCATGACCTCGACGAGGCGCTGCGCCTGGGCAATCGCATCGCCATCCTGCGCGACGGTCGGCTGGTACAGGTGGGCACCCCAGCGGACATCCTCGGCCAGCCGGCCGACGACTACGTGGCACGCTTCGTCCAGCGACGTACTGCTGCGACAGTTTGAAACAATTGCAGCAGAGGTCTTCACGAGCATTTCACACCGCCAAGGCTCTGATGGTGAGACCTACGGCCTGACTCCGCGTCAGGCCTTTCTCTTCCCACTGGAACCGCACCGCAATGGACTATCTGCTACAACTCGCTGCCGATCCGACCGTCTGGGCTGCCCTGGCTACCCTGATCGTGATGGAGGTGGTGCTGGGTATCGACAACCTGATCTTCATCTCCATCCTCACCAATAAGCTGCCCGCCCATCAACAGCAGAAGGGCCGCCGCATCGGTATCAGCCTGGCGTTGATCCTGCGTCTGGGTCTGCTCGGTACCGTGGCCTGGATCGTCCAGCTCACCGAGCCGATCATCGAGGTCTTCGGCAAGAGCTTTTCCTGGAAGGACCTGATCCTCATCGCCGGTGGCCTGTTCCTGCTGTGGAAGGCGACCAAGGAAATTCACCACAACGTCGATCCCGAGCCCGACAGCGCCCTGACCAAGGGCGCTGAGACGGCGACCCTGGCATTCGGCTCGGCCATCGTGCAGATCCTCTTGCTGGATCTGGTGTTCTCGGTGGACAGCATCATCACTGCCGTGGGCATGACCGAGCACCTGCCGGTGATGGTGATCGCGGTGGTGGTGGCGGTGACCGTCATGTTGCTGGCGGCCGATCCCCTGGCCAAGTTCATCGACCGGAACCCCACCGTCGTGATGCTGGCGCTGGGCTTCCTGATCATGATCGGCATGACCCTGATCGCCGAGGGTTTCGGCGCCCATGTGCCCAAGGGCTATATCTATGCGGCCATGGCCTTCTCGGCGCTGATCGAGGGTCTGAACATGCTGTCGCGGCGGGCCAAGCGCCGCCAGCAGACGGCTGGTAAGTAAGGAAAAGACGTGCCGGAAGGCCTTGTTACATTCCGGCACGTCTATTGCTAACAATTAATTCAAGGACTAGGCACTATCGGTCTGGACCCTTGTCATAGCAGCGTCACACGTGAGGTTTACAACTGAAGTCATGAACATACAAGCCCAAGCTCAGAACGCCATGCATGCCCTCAGCGCCGCTTTCGCGCCGATGAGCTGCGTCATCGACGCCCCTAGCAAACGGGGTTTTTCCTTCATCGTCGTCAACGAACATGGCGTGGCCAAGCACACCCGCCGGATCTATCGTGACGAATACAGCAGCCCGAGCCGCCTGCAGGCCATCATCGACAGCACCCGCCTGGCCATCGCCGGCTGAGATTCAGCCGGCTTCCGCTTTACCCCTCCCGCTTTATCGTCTGCGCCCCACCCGAGCTACGGGTGTACCGGCGGCAGATACGCCAACGTTCCCCCCAACAGCCACAGCAGCACCAGCACCAGGGGTGCATGGACCAGCAGCTGCACGAAGGAAAAGCCGACCAGGTCGCGCGCCTTCAGCCCCAGCACGCCCAGCAGCGGCAGCATGTAGAAGGGATTGATCAGATTCGGCAGGGCCTCGGCGGCGTTGTAGATCTGCACGGCCCAGCCCAGGTGATACTGCAGGTCATTGGCCACCTGCATCACATAGGGCGCCTCGATGATCCACTTGCCCCCACCCGAGGGGATGAAGAACCCCAGCAGCGCCGAATAGACGCCCATCAGCAGGGCGAAGGTGTCGTGGGTGGCGATCTGGGTGAAGAACGCTGCAATATGGTGCGCCAGGGTCTGGCCGTCGGCGCCGTTGACCTTGGTCAGGATGGCGGCGATGGAGCCGTACAGCGGAAACTGGATCAACACCCCGGTGGTGGCCGGTACCGCGCGGGCCACGGCGTCGAGGAAGTGCCGGGGTCGCCAGTGCAGCAGGGCGCCCAGGGAGATGAACAGCAGATTGTAGGTGTTCAGCCCGGAGATGGCCTCGATGGCCGGCTTGCTGGCGAATTCCTGCACCAGCCAACCCGCGGCCAGCAGCACCAGCAACACGATCAGGATCGGGCTGTATTCCAGCCATTCACCCGGACGGGTCGGCCTGGCGGCCGGCTTGGGCGCCGGGGTGACATCGACGCCACAGGCGCGGGCATCGCGCGCGCTGTCCGGCCCCGGGGCGGTGACATAGGCGATCACCGCCGAGACCACCAGTAACACCATCAGCAGGACGCCGGATTGCCAGAGGAACAGCGTCTGGCTGAAGGGGATCACCCCGGTGATGGCCAGGATCGAGGGCGGCAGGCTGGCCGGATTGGCCTGCAGTTGCGCCGCCGAGGACGACAGCCCCAGCGCCCAGACCGCGCCCAGGCCCAGGTAGGCCGCAGCGCCAGCGGCGCGATAGTCCATCTTGAGTTCTTCTCGCCGCGCCAGGGCGCGCACCAGCAGGCCGCCGAACACCAGGCTCAGACCCCAGTTGAGCAAGGAGGCGAGCATGGCCACCAGGGCCACCCAGCACACCGCGCCGCGTCCGGTGCGCGGCACCCGCGCCAGGCGTTCGATCAGGCGCCCGGCCGGGCCGGAACTGGCGACCACATAGCCGCCGATGACCACGAAGGCCATCTGCATGGTGAAGGGGATCAGACTCCAGAAGCCATCGCCGAAGGCCTTGGCGGTGGTGGCCGCCGGTGCACCCATGCCCAGGGCGGCCAGGGCCACCACGGCCACGGCGAGCACCGCGAAGACCCAGGAATCGGGAAACCAGCGTTCGGCCCAGTTGGAACAGGCCAGGGCGAACCGCGCGCTGCGCGAGTCGCGGGAAGGGGTTGAGCTCATGGGAGGTCCTTTTGTTGTTGTTTTTTGTGGGAATGTAGTGCGGGACGGTGATGCATTGATCGCGGCCATGGGCCGCTCCTACGGTGGTGTCCGGACCTGTAGGAGCGGCCCATGGCCGCGATAGGCTTTAACGCCGCTCCACCGCCAGCGCCACGCCCTGACCACCACCGATGCACAGGGTCGCCAAGCCTCGTCGACCGTCACGGCGGCGCAATTCGTGGAGCAGGGTCACCAGCACCCGGCAACCGGAGGCGCCGATGGGATGGCCCAGGGCGATGGCGCCGCCGTTGACGTTGACCTTGTCGTCATCCCAACCCAGCTCCTGACCCACGGCCAGGGCCTGGGCGGCGAAGGCTTCGTTGGCTTCGATCAGGTCCAGGTTGGCCAGCCGCCAGCCGGCCTTTTCCAGGGTCTTGCGGGTGGCGGAGACCGGGCCAATGCCCATGATCGCCGGGTCCACCCCGGCGCTGGCATAGGCGGCGACATAGGCCAGCGGCGTGAGCCCCAGGGCGGTGGCCTTGGCGGCGCTCATCACCAGCACGGCAGCGGCGCCATCGTTGAGGCTGGAGGCGTTGCCCGCGGTGACGCTGCCGTCCTTGGTGAAGGCTGGACGCAGGCGCGCCAGCCCCTCGGCGGCGGTGTCGGCGCGGATGCCTTCGTCGGTGTCGAACAGCAGCGGTTCGCCCTTGCGCTGGGGGATGGCCACCGGGGTGATCTCCTCGCGGAACCGCCCGGACTCCACCGCTGCCGCGGCGCGCTGCTGGGAGCGTGCAGCGAAGGCATCCTGGGCCTCGCGGCTGATGCCGTATTTCTGCACCAGATTCTCCGCGGTCTGGCCCATGTGGTAGTCGTTGAAGGCATCCCACAGCCCATCGCTGATCATGGTGTCGACCAGCTCGGCATGGCCCAGGCGCAAGCCGGTGCGTACCTTGGGCAGCACATAGGGCGCCAGGCTCATGTTCTCCATGCCGCCGGCGACAACGATCTCGGCGTCGCCGCAGCGGATCGCCTGGACCGCCAGCTGCACCGCCTTGAGACCGGAGCCACAGACCTTGTTCAGGGTCAGGGCCGGCACCTCGTGGGGCAGGCCGGCCTTGACCGCCGCCTGGCGCGCCGGATTCTGGCCGGCGCCGGCGGTGAGCACCTGGCCGAGGATGACTTCATCCACCGCGGCAGGCGCCACGTTGGTCTGTTCCAGCAAGGCGCGGATGACGGTGGCGCCAAGCTCCACCGCGGGCACATTGGCCAGGGAGCCCTGGAAACTGCCGACCGCGGTGCGGGTGGCGGCGACGATGACGACGTCTTGCATGATCGGGATCTCCTTCAGGCCTGGATGGGGGCGCCGGTGGCGGCGCGCAGTTCATCGAGGCTGACGCCTTCGGCCAGTTCCACCAGTTTCAGGCCGCCTTCGGTCACCTCCAGCACGGCCAGGTCGGTGATGATCAGGTCGACCACGCCGACCCCGGTCAGCGGCAGGTCGCAGGCCGGCAGGATCTTGTGGGCGCCCTTGGCGGTATGCTCCATCAGCACCACCACGCGCTGCACGCCAGCCACCAGATCCATGGCGCCGCCCATGCCCTTGACCATCTTGCCGGGGATCATCCAGTTGGCCAGGTCGCCCTGGGCCGACACCTGCATGGCGCCAAGGATGGCCAGGTTGACGTGACCGCCGCGGATCATGCCGAAGCTGGTGGCGCTGTCGAAATAGCTGCTGCCGGGCAGGGCGGTAACGGTCTGCTTGCCGGCGTTGATCAGGTCCGGATCGACCGTCTCGGCGGTGGGGAAGGGGCCGATGCCCAGCAGGCCGTTTTCCGACTGCAGCCAGACGTCCATGCCGGCGGGGATGTAGTTGGCGACGAGGGTCGGCAAGCCGATGCCAAGATTGACGTAGAAGCCGTCCTGCAGCTCCCGGGCGGCGCGTTGCGCCATCTGTTCACGGGTCCAGGCCATCTTACTTCTCCTCGCTCAGGGTGCGTTTCTCGATGCGTTTCTCAGGGCTTGCGTTGACCACCAGGCGCTGCACGAAGATGCCGGGCAGGTGGATCTGGTCGGGGTCCAGCTCACCGACTTCCACCAGCTCCTCCACCTCGGCCACGCAGACGCGACCGGCCATGGCGCACAGCGGATTGAAGTTGCGCGCGGTCTTGTTGAACACCAGGTTGCCGGCCTTGTCGGCGCGCAGCGCCTTGACCAGGGCCACGTCGGCGGTCAGCGCCAGTTCCATGACATGGGGCTGGCCATTGAAGTCGCGCACCTCCTTGCCCTCGGCCACCAGGGTGCCGTAACCGGTACGGGTATAGAACGCCGGGATGCCGGCGCCACCGGCGCGCAGCTTCTCGGCCAGGGTGCCCTGGGGGGTGAATTCCAGTTCCAGCTCGCCAGCCAGGTACTGGCGCTCGAATTCTTTGTTCTCGCCCACGTAGGAGGAAATCATCTTGCGGATCTGCCGGGTCTCCAGCAGTTGGCCGAGGCCGAAGCCATCCACCCCGGCGTTGTTGCTGATGGCGGTCAGCTCGCGGGCGCCGGTGTCGCGCAGGGCGGCGATCAGCGCCTCGGGAATGCCGCAGAGGCCGAAGCCACCCACGGCCAGGGTGATGCCGTCGCTGACCAGCCCGTCGAGGGCGGCCGCGGCGTTGGGGTAGAGCTTGTTCATGGCAGAGATCCTCTTGTCGTTATTGGGCGGTCCAGCCGCCGTCCATGGTCCAGGCGGCGCCGCGCACCTGGGCAGCGGCGTCGCTGCACAGGAACAGCGCCAGCTCGCCCAGCTGGTCGGTGGTGACGAATTCCTGCGACGGCTGCTTCTCGCTGAGCAGGTCGCGACGCGCCTGGTCCGGGTCGCTGCCACGGCTGTCCAACTGCTGCTGGATCAGCGGGGTGAGCACGAAACCCGGGCAGAGCGCGTTGCAGGTGATGCCGGTGCGAGCGGTCTCCAGGGCCGTGACCTTGGTCAGGCCCACCACACCATGCTTGGCGGCCACGTAGGCCGCCTTGCCGGTGGAAGCCACCAGGCCGTGCACCGAGGAGATGTTGACGATCCGTCCCCAGTCGCGTTCGCGCATGCTCGGCAGCGCCAGGCGAGTGGTGTGGAAGACGGCCGAGAGATTGAGGGCGATCACCGCGTCCCAGCGCTCCACCGGAAAGTCTTCCAGCGGCGCCACATGCTGGATGCCGGCGTTGTTGACCAGGATGTCCACGCCGCCGAAGTCGCGTTTGGCGTAGGCGAAGAGGTCTTCGATCTCCTCCGGCCTGGACAGGTCGGCGCCATGGAAGCCCGAGCGATCGGGCAGGCTGGCCTGGGCCGCAGCGGGATCGCCGAAGCCGTTGAGGATGAGGGTGGCGCCAGCGGCGGCCAGGCGCTGGGCGATGCCCAGGCCGATGCCGCTGGTGGAGCCGGTGACCAGGGCGGTCTTGCCGGTAAGGTCCATGGTTGTCTCCTTAGACGAGGCCGGTCAGGTAGTAGAGGGCGATGACGAAGAACACCGCCACGGTCTTGATCAGGGTGATCTTGAACACGCCGCCATAGGCTTCGCGGTGGGTCAGGCCGGTCACCGCCAGCAGGGTGATCACCGCGCCGTTGTGCGGCAGGGTGTCCATGCCACCACTGGCCATGGAGGCCACCCGGTGCAGCACCTCCAGCGGGATGCCCGCGGCATTGGCGGCGGCGATGAAGGTGTCGCTCATGGCGGCCAGGGCGATGCTCATGCCACCGGAGGCCGAGCCGGTGATGCCGGCCAGCAGGGTCACGCTCACCGCCTCGTTGATCAGCGGATCGGGGATGGCCTTGAGGCCCTGGGCGAAGAGCACGAAGCCGGGCAGGGCGGCGATCACCGCGCCGAAGCCGTATTCGGACGCCGTGTTCATCCCGGCTAGCAGGGCGCCGGAGACGGCGGTCTTGCTGCCCTCGGCCAACCGCCCGCGGATGGCGCCGAAGCCGGTGGCCAGCACCAGCAGGATGCCCGCCAGCAGCGCGCCTTCCACCGCCCAGATGCCGGTCAGCTTGGCCACCTCCTGGGTCACCGGCTTGGCCATGCCGGGGAGGGCCAGGTTATGGGTGGCGCCATACCAGTCGGGAATCCAGCGGGTCAGCAGCAGGTTGAGCACGCCTACCAGCACCAGCGGCGCCAGAGCCAGCCAGGGATTGGGCAGCGGCAGGTCGGCGGCGGTCTCGGGTTCGTTGCGCAGCGGCACGCTGGCATAGCCCTCGCCACTGTTGCGGGCCTTGCGGCGAGCGCTACCGAGGTAGGTGAGGCCCACCGCGATGACGAACAGCGACCCGGCCAGGCCCAACCAGGGCGCGGCCCAGGCGGTGGTCTGGAAGAAGCTGGTGGGGATGATGTTCTGGATCTGCGGCGTGCCGGGCAGGGCATCCATGGTGAAGGAGAAGGCGCCCAGGGCGATGGTCGCCGGGATCAGCCGCTTGGGGATGTCGCTCTGGCGAAACATCTCGGCGGCGAAGGGATAGACGGCGAAGACCACCACGAACAGCGAGACGCCGCCATAGGTCAGCAGGGCGCAGACCGCGACGATCACTGGGATGGCCCGTTCGCGACCGAGCAGGCGGATGGCGGCGGCGACGATGGCGCGGGAAAAGCCCGACAGCTCGATCAGCTTGCCGAACAGGGCGCCGAGCATGAACACCGGGAAGTAGAGTTTGAGAAAGCCCACCATCTTGTCCATGAACACCCCAGTGAAGGCGGGCGCCACGGCGGACGGATCGGTGAGCAGCACGGCGCCAAGGGCGGCGAGAGGGGCGAAGAGGATGACACTGAAACCCCGGTAGGCGGCGAACATCAGCAGCGCCAGGGCAGCGAGTGCGATCAGGACACTCATGGCTTCTCCTAGAGCTTCGCCTGAGGCGAAGCGGTTCTTGTTGTTATAGGGCGATGTAGGGATCGCCTGAACGCAGGAGCCAGAACCGTGCCAGTTTTATAAGTTATTGTTTTGTATGAAGTTTTATTTCGATCTTCGCCAGCTAGCGGTAAATTGTCTCAAAAGTTGGACCCTGTAGGTTGGGTTGAGCGAAGCGAAGCCCAACATCGCCCCGAGGCCAGCAATGTTGGGCTTCGACGATAGAGCCGTCTCAACCCAACCTACGGGTGGACCCTGTAGGAGCGGCCCATGGCCGCGATGGATCGTCAATCGCGGCCATGGGCCGCTCCTACAGGCTGTCTCTTTATGTAGATATATCTCAATTTTGAGACGTCAGCCCCAAGGCCACTAGTTTCTTGTACAGCGTAGACCGCCCCAGACCCAGACGGCGGGCGGCTTCATCCACCTTGCCGCCGCAGGCGGCCAGGGTGTCCTGCAACAGCTCGCGGTCGAAGCGCTGGCGGGCTTCGGCATAGGTTTCGCCGCTCGGGCCAGGGAGGGATTGACCTGCTGTGGCAGGTGCGGGGGCCCCATCCAGCGCCGCGGCCAGTGCCCTGGCGTCCAGCTGGCTGTCGTCACCCAAGAGCACCGCGCGTTCCAGCACGTTGCGCAACTCGCGCACGTTGCCGGGCCAGGGTTGGCGCTGCAGCAGCGCCAGGCCATCGGCGGTGAGTTCAGGGGTGGGCTGTCCGCCAACCTGCGGCAGGCTGTCGAGGATGGCCTCGGCCAGTACCGCCAGGTCGTCCAGGCGCTCACGCAGCGGCGGGATGCGGATCGGCAGCACATTGAGTCGGTAATAGAGATCGGCGCGAAAGCGTCCCTCGGCCACGGCCGCTTCCAGGTCACGCGAGGTCGCGGCGATCATCCGCACGTCGCAGGCCAGCACCTCGTTGGAGCCCAGGGGTTCGTATTCCTTTTCCTGCAGCACGCGCAGCAACTTGGCCTGCAAGGCCAAGGGCATGTCGCCGATCTCATCGAGAAACAGGGTGCCGCCCTGGGCGATCTGCAACTTGCCTGGACGTGCCCGGCGCTCGGCACCGGTGAAGGCACCCGGCGCGGTGCCGAAGAATTCCGCTTCCAGCAGGCTTTCCGGAATGGCCGCGGCATTGATGCTGACGAAGGGTCGCCCGGCCCGCGGCGAGGCGCCATGGATGGCGTGGGCCAGCAGCTCCTTACCGGTGCCGGTCTCGCCCAACAGCAGCACCGCGGCCGCACTGGCGGCAGCGCGGCGGGCGCGGCGCTTGACCTCCAGGCTGGCCGGTCCGCTGCCGACGAAATGGCCGAAGCCGTACTTGGCGGTACGCGCGTGCTGCAGCGAACGCCGGGTGGTGGCCAGCTCTTCCTGGATGCGCAGGTAGCGGGTCACCAGGGGCGCCAGCTGCTGCAACTGATCGAACAGGGCGAAGCCGATGGCGCCGATCAGTTCGCCGTCATCGGTATGGATGGGCAGCCGCATCACCACCAGGGGGCCGCTGCGGGTCTCCAGCATGTCCAGCAGGATCGGCTGACCGTTGCGCGCCACCTCCCGCAGCAGGCTGTGGGGAATGATCTGCTCCACCGGCTGGCCGATGGCGGCGGCGGCATCCGGCAGGCCGAAGTGCTGGGCGTATCTCTGGTTGATCCAGACGATGCGCGCGTCGCGGTCGACGATCACCGTGCCATTGCTGGTCTGCTCGATGATCTCGAACAGCGAGCGGATCGCCCGCTGGCGAATGCCGGCATAGTCTTCCAGCCCCGGCAGACCGGGTGGGGTGCGGCTCATGGCTTCAGCGCATGGCGCAACTGGTGCAGGCGCCGCTGGACGATGCGTTCGCGCCGCGCCGCGTCCCAGTCATAGAACCCCGCGCCACTGCGCACGCCGGTGCGGCCGGCGGCCACCTGGTCTTCCAGCAGCTGCAGCGGCGCCTCGTCCCGCGCCAGGGTTGGCCAGAGGTGGCTGGCGATGTCGCGAAAGGTGTCCAGCCCGCCCATGTCCGCCGCCTCCAGGGGGCCGACCATGGCATAGCGCCGACCCAGGGAAGCGCGCATCACCCGATCCACCGTCTCGGCATCCGCCGCGCCGCTCTGCACGATGTGCAGGGCCTCGCGCAACAGGGCGAATTGCAGGCGATTGCCGACGAAGCCGGGAATGGCCCGCTGCAACACCACGGCCTCCAGGTCGGCGGCTTCCAGCAGTTGGCGCACGGACTCCAGGTGCGTGGGCAGGGTGTCCGTGCCGGGCACCAGCTCCACCAGGGGAATGAAGTGTGGCGGATTCCAGAAGTGGGCGATCAGCAGGCGCTCGGGATGACGCAGGTGCGCGGCCAGCTCGTCCGGGGGCAGGCCACTGGTGTTGCTGGCGATCAGGGCGTCCGGGCGCAGCACGGCTTCGAGCTGGGCATAGAGACGATGCTTGAGTTCCAGGCGCTCGGGCACGGCTTCGAACAGCAGGTCGCAGTCGGCGAGATCGGCAAGCTCGGTCGTGGTCGTGAGGCGGGCGGCGACCGCCTCGGTGTCCACGGCGATGTCGGCTTCTTCCAGCTCGGCGAGCAGGGTACGCACGGTGGCGGCCACCTCGGCGAGACGGGCGGGGTCGACATCCTGCAGGCGCACGGCATGGCCGTGGCGGGCGAGATGCACGGCGATGCCGATGCCCATGAGACCGGAACCCAGGACGGCGAGGCGTGGCGTGGTCATGATCTTTTCCTTGTGAGACGGCCGCGGCAACCGTCTCACACTTGACCGCCCCCGGCCAAGGCACGGGGGCGCTCCCTTGCACCAAAGGTGGGCTCCAGCTGCGGACCTGCGGCTACGCCACGGCTCTGCCACGCCGCTCGACGATGCCTGGCACGGGCACTGCTAAGGACAGGCACGCCCATCCCGAGGAGATCGCCATGAGCAACGCTGGCAACGACTACCCCCTGAGCGAAGTCCCGCCCGAGGCCCGCAAGGGCTTGGCCTCCCTGGCCATGGTGCTGCTGGGCTTCACCTTCTTTACCGCCACCATGTTCGCCGGCGGCAAGCTGGGGGTGGCCTTCGGCTTCGCCGACCTGCTGCTGGTGATCGCCCTCGGCAATCTGCTGCTGGGTCTCTATGCCGCGGCCCTCGGCCATATCGCCTGTCGCAGCGGCCTCAACTCGGTGCTCATGGGGCGCTTCGCCTTCGGCGAGCGCGGCAGCAAGCTGTGCGACCTCATCCTCGGCTTCACCCAGATCGGCTGGTACGCCTGGGGTACGGCCACCGCCGCCGTGGTGCTGGGCAAGTACTTCGGCCTGGAGCAGGGCGCGGTGCTGGCGCTGATGGCGGTATTCGGCCTGGGCTTCTGCGCCACTGCCTACATCGGCTATCGCGGCCTGGAGATCCTTTCCTGGATCGCCGTGCCGGCCATGGCGCTGCTGCTGATCCTGTCCATGAGCGTGACCACCGCCAAGGCCGGCGGCCTGGCCGGCCTGCTGGCGATCCAACCCAGCAGCAGCCTGGACCTGTCCACCGCCATCACCCTGGTATTCGGCACCTTCGTCAGCGGTGCCACCCAGGCCACCAACTGGACGCGCTTCGCCCGCTCCACGCGAGTGGCGGTGCTGGCCAGCCTGATCGGCTTCTTCATCGGCAACGGTCTGATGGTGCTGATCGGCGCCTATGGCGCCATCGTCTACCAGCAGCCCGACGTGGTGGAGGTGCTGATGCTGCAGGGCTTCGCCACCGCCGCCCTGGCCATGCTGCTGCTCAACATCTGGAGCACCCAGGACAACACCATCTACAACTTCGCCGTGGCCGGTTGCAACCTGGTGCGTACCGACCGCCGCAAGACCGTGACCCTGGCCGGCGCCCTGATCGGCACAGCCCTGGCGGTGCTGGGCATGTACGACCTGCTGGTGCCCTATCTGGTCCTGCTCGGTACGGTGATCCCGCCCATCGGCGGGGTGATCGTCGCCGACTTCTGGCTGCGCCATCGCGGGCGCTATCCCTTGCTCGCCGAGGCCCGTCTGCCGCACTACAACTGGCCGGGCCTGGCCGCCTATGGGCTGGGCACCATCGCCGCCTTCGGCTCACCCTGGGTCGCACCGCTGGTGGGTATCGGGGTGGCGGCACTGGCCTATGGCGTGTTCAATGGACTGACTCGGGGGCGTACTACTGCTCCTGCCTCGCTCTAGGGAGATCTACCATGCGCATCCTCAACGCCCGCTTGCGTGACCGTGAAGGCCTGTACGACATCCGCCTCGAAGGCGGGCGCATCGCTGCCATCGCCGAGCAGTTGATGCCCCCCGCGGTGGGGCCGGACGACATCGACGCCGCCGGCAACCTGGTAGTGCCGCCCTTCGTCGAGCCGCACATCCACCTCGATGCCACCCTGACCGCCGGCGAGCCGCGCTGGAACATGAGCGGCACCCTGTTCGAAGGCATCGAGTGCTGGGGCGAGCGCAAGGCCACCATCACCCAGGAAGACACCAAGACCCGCGCCAAGCGCACCATCCGCGCCTTGGCCGCCCACGGCATCCAGCACGTGCGCACCCATGTCGACGTCACCGATCCGTCCCTGGCCGCGCTCAAGGCCATGCTGGAGGTGCGCGAGGAAACCCGGCACCTGATCGATCTGCAGATCGTCGCCTTTCCCCAGGAGGGCATCGAATCCTTCAAGAACGGCCGCGAGCTGATGGAGGAGTCGATCCGCCTGGGCGCCGATGTGGTCGGCGGCATCCCGCACTTCGAGTACACCCGCAACCAGGGGGTGAGCTCGGTGAAATTCCTCATGGACCTGGCCGAGCGCAGCGGCTGCCTGGTGGACGTCCATTGCGACGAGACCGACGATCCTCACTCGCGCTTCCTGGAGGTGCTGGCCGAAGAGGCGCGCAGCCGCGGCATGGGTTCGCGGGTCACCGCCAGCCATACCACCGCCATGGGCTCCTACGACAACGCCTACTGCGCCAAGCTGTTTCGCCTGCTGACCCACGCCGGCATCAACTTCATCTCCTGCCCGACCGAGAGCATTCACCTGCAGGGTCGCTTCGACAGCTTTCCCAAGCGCCGCGGCGTGACCCGGGTCAATGAGTTGCTGGAGGCCGGCCTCAACGTCTGCTTCGCCCAGGATTCCATCGTCGATCCCTGGTATCCGCTGGGCAACGGCAACATCCTGCGCGTGCTGGAAGCAGGGCTGCACATCTGCCATATGCTCGGCTATCGCAACCTGCAGTCGGCGCTGGATCTGGTCACGGTGAACAGTGCCAAGGCGCTGTGCCTGGGCGACCGTTATGGCCTGGAGGAGGGGCGCCCCGCCAATCTGCTGGTGCTGTCCGCCGAGAGCGACTACGAGATGGTCCGCAGCCAGGGCCTGCCGCTGTATTCCATCCGCCACGGCAAGGTGCTGATGCAACGCCGCCCGGCGCAGGTGGAGTTGGCGGATCTGTAATGGACTCTGGCTGGGGACTGTGCGATGAATAGGCTGGTGCCGGTTGATCGCGATTCTTCAGTACTGACAAAGACCTGCCGCTCGCTCGAATAACCCCCTCTCCTCTGGGAGGGCTGGGGTGAGGGCAAGCCCCATGCCGAAGCTCCAGCGGATAAGGCTGCGCCGTTTCCACGCGCCGGCTGACACGGATCGCGGCCATGGGCCGCTCCTACGGGGAAGCCAGGGTGTCGGAGCGGACCGCCAACATCACACGCCCGAAGCATCGCCTGTTGGGCTTCGCTGCGCTCAACCCAACCTACGGCGGTTCAGCTATCGTGACCATGCCGCGATCACCGTAGGTTGGGCTGAGACGGCTCTACCGTCGAAGCCCAACATTACGCGCCTGATGCATCGTCCGTTGGGCTTCGCTGCGCTCAACCCAACCTACGGCGGTTCAGCTATCGTGACCATGCCGCGATCACCGTAGGTTGGGCTGAGATGGCTCTACCGTCGAAGCCCAACATCACGCGCTTGAAGCATCGTCCGTTGGGCTTCGCTGCGCTCAGCCCAACCTACGGCGGTTCAGCTATCGGCCATGCCATGGCCCCGATCACCGTAGGTTGGGCTGAGACGGCTCTACCGTCGAAGCCCAACATCACGCGCTTGAAGCATCGTCCGTTGGGCTTCGCTGCGCTCAGCCCAACCTACGGCGGTTCAGCTATCGACCATGCCATGGCCCCGATCACCGTAGGTTGGGTTGAGACGGCTCTACCGTCGAAGCCCAACAAATCCGGCGCCGGGGCAACAGCTGTTGGGCTTCGCTGCGCTTAACTAAACCTACGAAAGCCTATCGCCCGCTTTCGGCGAAATCCCGCAGCGCGGCGCCATCCAGGCGATAGCGTACCCATTCGCTCTGGGCCTGGGCGCCCAGGCTTTCGTAGAAGTCGATGGCGGGGGTGTTCCAGTCCAGCACGCTCCATTCCAGGCGACCGCAATCGTTGGCCACCGCCTCGCGGGCCAGCTCGCGCAGCAGGCCCTTGCCCAGGCCGGTGCCGCGGGCGCTGGGGCTCACATAGAGGTCTTCCAGGTAGATGCCGTTGCGGCCCAACCAGGTGGAATAGCTGTAGAAATACACGGCATAGCCCACCACCACACCTTCCTGCTCGGCGACCAGGGCGCGGGTCGGGGTGTCGGCGGCGAACAGCGTGGCCTCGATCTGGGCCGGGCTGGCCAGGACCTCGTGGATGGCCTTTTCGTAGTCGGCCAACTCGACGATCAATGCATGGATGCGGGCGGCGTCGGTGCGGCGGGCGGGGCGGATCTGGGTGGTCATGGGTGCCTTGGTCAGGTCGTGGGGCAGCGGCGACCTCAGGAGGGCACCACGGCCCGATTGGCGGACCCGGACAGCATGGCGGCGACCTGCGCGGCCAACTGGTCCAGGGTGAAGGGCTTGGTCATCAATTCCATGTTACCACCCAGGAAGCTGGTCCTACTGAGCGCGCCCTCGGCGTAGCCGGTGAGGAACAGCACCGGCAGCCGCGGCCTGAGCTGCTGGATCACTTCCGCCAGCTGGCGACCATTGAGGCCCGGCAGGCCCACATCGGTCACCAGCAGATCCAGCCGCGGGATCTGCTCCAGCAGGTGCAACGCGGCCTTGCCTTCGGCCGCGCTCCAGACGCGATAACCCAGGGCTTCCAGCGCTTCCTGATTGACCAACCGCACCGCATCGTCGTCCTCCACCAGGAGGATGGTCTCGCCAGCGCCCTGGACGAATTCGGCCGGCTCGATCCGCTTGGGTTCGCGGCGCTGCTCGGCCGCCGGCAGGCAGACGCAAACCCGCGTCCCCGTCGTGTCGCTGGCGATGGTCAGGCGGCCGTTGCTCTGCCGGGCGAAGCCATAGACCATCGACAGACCCAGCCCCGTGCCCTGGCCCTGGGGTTTGGTGGTGAAGAAGGGTTCGAGCACCTTGCCGAGCAGGCGCTCGGGGATGCCGGTCCCGGTGTCCCGGACTTCGAGGCAGACGTAATCGCCCAGGGCCAGCGCATCATCCCCGCTACCCGGCTCGGTGACCGTCAGCGGATAGGTCTCCAGGGTGATGACACCGCCGTGCGGCATGGCATCGCGGGCATTGATCACCAGGTTGAGCAGGGCATTCTCCAGCTGGTTGGCATCAGCCAGGATCCAGGGCAGGTCATCGGCCAGCGCCAGGGTCACCGAGATCTGCTCGCTCACCGTGCGTTGCAGCAGGTCCTGCAGCGCCAGGATCAGGTCATTGGCGGACATTGGCCGGGATTCCAGCGATTGCCGCCGGGAAAAGGCCAGCAGCCGCTGGGTCAGCGCCGCCGCCCGGTGCGCCGAATGCTGGGCGGCTTCCATGTAGCGCTCCAGGCCCGCCAGCTGGCCCTTGTTCTTGATCTTCATCAGATCCAGCGCGCCCAGCACCCCGGTCAGCATGTTGTTGAAGTCATGGGCGATGCCGCCGGTGAGCTGGCCGACCGCTTCCATTTTCAGTGACTGGCGCAACTGCTCCTCGGCGCGACTGCGCTCGACGGTTTCCCGTTGCAGCTCGCTGAGGGTGTGGGCCAGGGTCCGGGTGCGTTCCTCGACCTGGAATTCCAGTTCTTCGTTGAAGCGGCGCAAGGCCAGTTCGGCGCGCTTTTCGTCGCTGATGTCGGCGATCACCGTGGTCGCCCCGATGATCCGCTGGGTGGCGTCGTGCAGGGGCACCGCGCTTACCCGCAACCAGGATTCCTCGCCGGTCGCGGTGGTGTGATAGAAATCCTGGCCCTTGACCCGCTCGCCAGCCAGGGCGCGGGCACCCGGAAACCGCTCGGGCGGCAAGAGGCGTCCATTGTCGTCGAGCGCGGTCCAGCGTGTGGCTTCCTCGGGTTGCTGGGAGGGGATACGCTGACCGGGCACATGCTGCTCATAGAAGGGATTGCTGACCAGGGTGCGGCCTTCGCTGTCCATGAAGCACACGCCGACCGGCAGGTTCTCCAGCAGTGTCTGCATGCGCTCGCGTTCCTGGGCGAGTTCGGCGAGGCGGTCGCGCATCTCGAACTGGCGCAGGCGCGAACGCCAGGCCGAGGCCACGCTGCTCAGCAGGGAGGCACCGCTCAGCGGGCGCTCCAGGATGACCAGATTGGTGGTCGCCGCCGGCAGCTGCCGACGCAGGAGGTCATTGCCGCGGCCCGAGCGTTTGGCGTCGGAGGCCAGCAGCACCAGCGGGATGTCCGACCAGGTCGGTTGCCGCTCCAGCGCCTCTGCCAGCGCCTGCAGGTCCTGGCGCAGGGCCTCTTCGGTGAACACGATGATGCCCGTCTCGTCGCCCAGCGCGGCGGCGACCTCGTCGAGGCTGGCCAGGTAACGCGTGTGGTAGCCCTGGGTGAAGAGGCGCTGCAGACTGGCCGCGTCACCCCGCAACGGGGCGCAGATGATCAGCTCACAGGCCGGCGTCGTGGTCTCGGTCAATCGCGCTCTTCCATCAGGGGTTGCTTGGCACCGAAGTATTCCGGGGTTCCGGTCAGCACGCCGCGGAAGTCCACCAGGGGCTGGCCCACGCGGATGCCCCGGGTATCGATGCGCAATTCCCGAATCGCATCCTCATGGCCACCCCCGCGATGCTTGAGGATGGAGATGGCCTTGCGCAGGCGTCCCTGGGCCTCGAAGAAGCGAATCAGCACCACGGTGTCGGCGATATAGGAGATGTCCAGGCTGGAGGTCATCGAGCCGACCAGGCCATGCTGGGGGTTGATGAGAAAGGTGACGACCCCGGACTGGCTCAGATAGGAGAGCAATTCGTGCAGCTGCAGGATCAACTGCTGTTCCTGGGGCATGGCGGCGAGGTAGCCGTTGAGGCTGTCCAGCACCAGCATCCGGCAGTTGTCCTCCTCGACGTCTCGCCGCACGCGCCAGGCGAATTCACCGGGAGACAGCTCGGCGGGATCGATCTGGTGAACCACCAGCAGGCCTTCCTCGATATAGCGCAGCAGCGGCATCCCCATGCTTTCCGCACGCTTGAGCAAGGTGCCGATGCGCTCGTCGAATTCATAGAGGGCGCACCTCTCGCCGCGGGCGCAGGCGGCCATCACGTACTGCAGGGCCAGGGTCGTCTTGCCGGTGCCGGCCGGCCCGGTGATCAGGGTGCTGGTGCCACGCAAGGGCCCGCCGTGCAACAGGGCATCCATGTCGGCGATGCTGCTGGGTACCGGCTCGCCGGCGAAATCCTGGTAGCGCCCCGCGGCGATCATCCGTGGATAGACCTCCAGGCCGCCATGGCGGATGGTGAAGTCGTGATAACCGGCGACGAAGTCCCGGCCGCGCAGCTTCTGGATCTGCAGGCGGCGACGAGCGGCGCCGAAGTCCAGGGTCAGGCGTTCCAGGGTCAACACGCCGTGGCAGAGGCTGTGCAGATGATTGTCCCGCTCGCCGCCGCTGGTGGTTAGGTCATCTACCAACAGGACGGTGAGGCCGCGGCCGGCGAAGAATTGCTTGAGCGCCAGCACCTGGCGTCGATAGCGCAGCGGGTCCTGGGCCAGCAGGCGCATCTCCGACAGGCTGTCGAACACCAGTCGGCTTGGCTTGAGCTCATCCACCCGGGTCTGGATCAACTCGATGGTATCGCCCAATTCGGATTCCCAGGGGTGCAGGATGGTCTGCTCCTGCGCGCCGCCCAGCACCGCATCGGCAGCCGACAGTTCGAACAGGTGCATGCCTTCCAGGCTCCAGCCGTGGGATTCGGCGACGCTCTGCAACTCCTCGCTGGTTTCCGACAGGGTGATGTACAGCACCGACTCGCCTCGACGCACCCCCTCGAAGAGAAATTGCAGGCCCAGGGTGGTCTTGCCCGACCCCGGGGTGCCTTCCAGCAAATAGAGCCGGTCCTTGGGCAAACCGCCGCGTAACACCTGATCCAGACCGGCATTGCCTGTCGCGATAATTGACTGGCTGGGAGAACTCATGGATGACCGGACCTCGTGGTGGCGGAAGCGAAAAACACAGGATATACGCGGCCCAACCTGCGCCCCGAGCGGACTCGACAGGGCGGCGGCAAGGTGCAGGCAGTGACGGCAGCACGCCGAAAGACCTCGGCGGGAGAGGGTGACGGCAAGACCCGCACCTTGTTAATGGTCAGTCTAATGCTGTCGCCGGCGCCAGGCCACTGTGACAGGCGGTCACCCGGCCATACCGATACGTCGGTACCGGCTGGCGCGGCGCGATGCTTAGGCGATCCCGTTCGGGCCATCCAGTACCCGGCGGATCTTGCGCGCCAGATCGTTGGGGATATAGGGCTTGGAGATCACATCGAATTCCGAACCGCCGATGTCGGTGCGCTCCAGGGAGTTCTCGGCATAGCCGGTGGTGAGTAGCACCTTGATCTCCGGATGCAGGCGTTTCACCTCCCGCGCCAGCATCACGCCGTTCATGCCGCCCGGCATGATCAGATCGGTGAAGAGCAGATCGAAGGGCTGTTCGGTCTCCCGCAGCACGCGCAGGGCCTCGCTGGCGTTGAAGGCGATCTGCGCCGTATAGCCATAGTCTTCCAGCACCAGCTTGGCCAATTCGGCGACGTCCGGGCGGTCTTCCACCACCAGGATGCGTTCGGTGCCATTACGGCGCTCCGAGCGCTGCTCGCCCTGCTGATGGGTGATGTGGCTGTCGTCCACCGGGAAGTACAGGCGCAGGGTGGTGCCGACGTCCTCTTCCGAATAGATGCGCACCGTGCCGCCGGATTGCTTGGCGAAGCCATAGACCATCGACAGACCCAGCCCCGAGCCCTTGCCTTCCTCCTTGGTGGTGAAGAAGGGATCCATCACCCGGTCCCGGATGCTGGCTGGCATGCCGTGGCCGTTGTCGGTGATCGCCAGGCTGACGTAACGGCCCGGCATGAGGCCGTCGTAGGACATGTTGGCCAGTTCGCGCACCTCGACGTTGCGCGTCTCGATGCCCAGGCTGGGTTGCGCTCGATCCGCCAGGGCGTCTCGCGCATTGATCAGGATATTGAGCAGCGCCACCTCGGCCTGGGTCGGATCGATGCGGCAATTCCACAGGTTCGGATCCAGCTGGGTGCGGATCTCCACATCGCCCAGGGTCCGCTCGGCCAGTTCGTGGGAGGAGCGAATCAGGTTGTTCAGATTCAGCACCCGGCCTTCGAGCTTCTGCTTGCGCGAGAAGGCCAGCAATTGCTGGGTGAGGGTGCTGGCGCGTTCGGCTGCGGACTTGGCATGGGTCGCGCTGCGAACGATGCGCTCCTGGTCGAAGCTGGGCTTTTCCGCGGTGCGCTGGATGATGTCGATATAGCCCATCATCACCTGCAGCAGGTTGTTGAAGTCGTGGGCGATACCGCCGGTGAGCTGGCCGAGGGCCTCCATCTTCTGCGCCTGGCGCAGGGCATCCTCGGCGTCGCGACGGCGGCTGACGTCCAGCTGGGACGCGAAGTAGTAGGTCAGCTCGCCCGCTTCGTTGTACACCGGCGAGACGAACAGCGCATTCCAGAAGGTCGAGCCATCCTTGCGGTAATTGATGATCTCCACCGAGACCTCGCGCTCCTGCTCCACCGCCTCGCGAACCTGGGCGACCACCGAGCGATCCGTCTCCGGCCCCTGCAGGAACCGGCAATTGCGCCCCAGCAGCTCGTCCACCTGGTAGCCGGTCATCTCGGTGAAGGCATTGTTGGCGAAGAGGATCGGATTGTCCGGCTGGTTGGGATCGGTGATCAGCATCGGCATCCGCGTCGTTTCCACCGCGGCGAAGAAGATGTTCTTGCCCTCGTGCGAAACATCGCTCGTCGCTGAATTATCGACTCGCGCCTTGCGGGGTGGGTGCTGTCGGCTCACGGGGGGCGGAATCCTTGCGCAGGCAAAATGGGGCGGTATGGTCCTCAGACAGCCAAGCGGCGAAAAAACTTCACCGGTGCGCCGTCCGAGGCCGTCTGGCATCCTCCTTTGCCAGGCTGAAAGCCAGGCGCGGCGCGGCTTTGGCGGCCATTTGCCAGTGTACCGCTCACCTCTCTCAGGTGACCGTTAGGTAAGTTTGCGGAGAACCTCTCCGGCATCCGATGTCTGAGCTGCCATGAAGCCGAGAAGCCTTGATATACAAAGACAAATTCTTGTTCTGGAAGACGATCCGGGGCAGCGCGAGCTGCTGACCGAAATCCTGACCGAACAGGGACTGGATGTCGTGGCGGTGGTTTCCAGCGACGAGGCCCTGGCGCACATGGACGCCCGCGGCAGCGATACCAAGCTGGTCATCGCCGACGTCAACGTGCCAGGCATGCTGGACGGCCTGGCCTTCGCCCAGCTGGCCGCCGTCAGTTGGCCCACGGTGCCCTTCATCATCATCTCCGGCTACATCGACCAGGACCTCGCCATCCTGCCGCGTCGCGCGGCCTTCCTGCCCAAGCCCTGGAGTGTCGCCGACCTCAGCCAGCTGGTCGAAAACCTGCTGCCGCGCCGCTAGCGCCCCCTGCCTGCCGACTTCCCAATCGCCCTTGACCCACATCAGTGATCCCACCGTTGGTGCCCGGAAAAAAGACGTTCGTCGGCACGACTACGGCGGCACTGGCCAAATGATATGACGTCCGTCGGCAAGCCCCTTTGGCAGGGAACCAAATACGCCGAACGCTATCAATGTGCCATCTATTCCCGACTGGCAAGGAGCGCTTCATGGACGCAGTCATCACCCAGATTTCTCAGATCACCGATTGGGAATTTCTCATCGCGCTGGAGCGCAGCCTGGAAAGCCGCGGTCGCCTCGACCTAGCGGCCAGAGAGGCCCTCGAACGCCAAGGCAATCTGCTCTCCCGTCGTTATCTGCTGCAGAAGGGCAAGCTTGGCAACGGTCCCTTCAGCCCGGTGGAAAACGAGGTTCTCGACGTTCTGGCCACGGCCACGGCCGCCCTGCGCCGCAGTCGCCGTCTGCCCCACAACATCGTCAAGAGCCTGCGCGCCGGAGGCCTGATCGAAGCCGTCGAGCGCAACGTCTGCCACGCCGGCGCCCTGCAATGCCGTACCGACTTCGAAGCCGATGGCATTCCCCGTGGCACCCTGGAGCGCATCGTCGATCGCCACCCCCAGGCCTTCGAACTGGAAGCCCGCCGCGCTGCCGCCCGCTACATCGCCGACCAGGAACCGGCCTTCCGCGCCGCTGGCTGAGCCTCGTCATGGCCGCCTGCGGGCGGCCTCGCGATACAGGGGCAGGCTGATCGCCGTCCTGGCGCGTGCTACCGTTGCGAGCCACACGCCGCAACAGGTCCCGCTATGCCCCTCGCCGACAACCTACTGGCCTTCACCCTGGCCGCCTCCCTGCTTACCCTCACCCCTGGCCTGGATACCGCCCTGATCCTGCGCACCGCCGCGGTCGAAGGCCGCGCCCAGGCCTGGCGCGCGGCCCTGGGGATCAATGCCGGCTGCCTGCTCTGGGGCGCCGCCGTGGCCTTTGGCCTGGGCGCGTTGCTGGCGGTCTCGGAACTGGCCTATACGCTGCTCAAGTATTGCGGCGCCGCCTACCTCTGCTGGCTCGCCCTCAACCTGCTGCTGCGCCCCCGTACCGCCCTCGCACCCACGACAGGCGAGGGCGGCACGGCCTCCAACTGGTTTCTCAGAGGCCTGCTCGGCAATGTCCTCAATCCCAAGATCGGCATCTTCTATGTGTCCTTCCTGCCCCAGTTCATCCCCCAGGGCCAACCCCTGATCGCCTGGACCTTCGGCCTGGTCGCCATCCATGTACTGCTGAGCCTGCTCTGGTCCCTGACCCTGATCGGCGCCACCCGCACCCTGGGCGAGACCTTGCGCAAGGCTGCAGTGATCCGCTGGTTGGATCGGGTGACGGGCGTGGTCTTTCTGCTGTTCGCGGCGAAGCTGGCGTTGAGTCGGCGATAGAGGGGGAGGGTGGCGCTCCTTTTGGGCGCCAAAGCCAAACCGCAGAAAAGACAAAGCCCGCACTAGGCGGGCCTTGGGGTGATCCTTGCGGATCAAATTGGTCGAGCGACTACGTCAATACAATTCGCTGTAGCCGGCTCTAGGAGTAGGTTTTCTTGCGTTCGTAGCCTTCAGGCATACACGTAGGCATACACGGATCGATAGCAGCATACGACATAGATCTGCAAAGCGTCCGTCTTTAGTAATGAAGCTGCCGGTGAGCGCTCGCGGCCGTTTAAACACTGCTGACCTGCAAGCTGCTTTCCTTCGTTCCGCATTTGGAACTTATAGGGTGGCTGACATAAAGTCACAATGTGTGTCATATGTATAATTAGATAAATTTTATGTCTAAAAAGTCTTCTATTCAGCTAGGGCTTGGAATTAGTTCCCGAAGTTTTTTCATTACCTCGTCACGGTCTAGGTCAGTACCTTCCTTGAATTTTTTCAATTGCTCAAATAGTGCGTAGTCTGACAGGGCTTCAGGCTCATATCCAAACTTTCTGGTATATCGGTTTAGTTTACAAACTTGGATTGTAAAACCGCCTTTATCGGTTTTATCAGAATAGACTTTGTTTCGATGTATTTCTATATGGTCGTCATATTCGTCTATTGAAGGATGTACAATTTTGAAGCGGTCAGAGGCCCTTGGGTACTGTGCTGCGATACCATTAAGTGTTTCCGTTTCCTCTTCATTTATAACGGATTTATCGTTTTTTGCAAGGTTGCAGTCTGCACATATTACGCATAGGTTCTTAGGTTCAAAAAGGAAGGCGATGTGTTTCGATTTTGGCAGTATATGTTCAATCGTAGCGTTTCCAGCAGCTGATATCGAAATAGGGCCTTTGCAATAAGGGCATACTCCCTTTTGCTCGATTCTATAAAATTCTCTCACCTTACTTCTTAGAGACATGAGTTCGTCTTTTGACCAGTCTTTATAGCTAAATCTAGCTTGTGTCACTACCTGGTCGATCATTTTTTTGTCATCGTCGTCTGGGACGTAGTGCTTATTAATTAGTGGCATAATATTGGCACACATCAACAACGGTATTGATTAGTTCGAAATTAGGATCTGTTTCTTCTAGCTTACCCTGCATTGTTTGTAACTTTTTCATCTCAGCCTTTGCTTGATCAGTTAAAGTTCTCTCTGATCTAACTTTGGTGAGTAAAGAAAATGCTAGCCTTGTAATATATTCGTTCATGATGCCGGGTGCATCGAAAAGCTCGGCTAGCTGAAAGTCTGCAGACTTTTCAAGGTAATCATTAGCTCTATGAAGCTTATTTTCATCTATTACTGTTATAAAGCAGTTTTCGGTAGATAGCCTTGAGATAATTTGAGGGGAATGTGTTGCAATAATAAAGTGGCATTCTTTGTATTGCGAAAAGACGGTTGTTAGTGTTTTGATGAACCGCTCTTGCCATGCGGGATGTAAGCTTATCTCTGGCTCGTCTATCAGTATTAGCGATCTATGCTCTATTTGACCGGCAATGCCTAGTGTCATCACGAGCATACACTGCTCGCCCGAGCTTGCTCGCCTAAGTGATAGCTCTTGTGTGTCCCCAGACTCGTGCTTCTTCCATATTTTCAAGTCGAATAGCTTAACTATGTTATGGTTTAATAGAGTTAGGACCGCCGTTGCGAAATGCTTGTCGATAAATCCTTCGCGGTATTTGCTTATATAATCAAAGTCTAGTTTGAATAAGCTATCCCTCTTCGTGTCAAGCCTCTCCATCGTATAATTCAATGCGTAAGCTATGTCATTTTTTACTTCTTGCGATAAAGACCTAAAGCTTTCGAATATACGATCTTCAAGGATTTCTTCAAAGCTATCATCTATCGCGTTACCGCGCCGATCAGTGAGTGATATTCCTACATCTTCGTAGTCAACAAAATACTTCTGCTCTGGATTATTAGGGTCCTTTATAGCAATCTTTCTATTGATGTTCAGCTTAAACACAAAGCTTAGCTTCGCTTCGATCTTAAGTAGTCTGAATATCTCGTTTAAGTTTTCATGCCTTTCGGATTCTAAATACTTATTTATAAGTCCTTTTGTGGTTGACGACATTAACGCCATGGCATTCGTTGCATACATGCCGGAGCTGCGCATTCCTATATATGAATAAATTGAGCGAAAGCTAGTTGTCTTACTCCTAGGCACGCTGGGAAATTTATCAAAGGGGCTGGTCGATACAGCTAGTATCTTCGCTGGAATAAAACCGTTAGCACCAAAAAAATAATTGTTTTTTTCGTCAATCATTTTTGAGTAGTTGGAAACTATATCGCTCAAAAGCCTGCTTTTGCCTGTTCCATTTCTTCCTATTATTATTGAAAAACAATTTTCATCTTGAAATAGGCTGTTTTGTGCGAGAGGTACGTATCTGTCTTCAAAAGGGAATTCGATAATGCGTCCCATTTTATTTCCTTCTTATACAAAGCTTTGGGTCCTAAACGGTTTTTTAAAACCGCTAGACATAGGCGAGAATGGATGTCCGCGTTCGGAATTTATAAGGGAAGCATCACCATGCAGGCTTTTCTCTATTCGCTGAGGAGCTGCCAAGTTTTAAGAGTCATACTAGGTTTTGCGGACCTATCGTCGCTGCTAATACTACAGTTTAGGTCGCGCCATGTATGGGATTTCTGCTACTACAGCATTGCGGCAAAAGGCATCTCGTCAGGCTCAAGCATTGGCAATGCCGAAGATTAAAGTTTTTAATGGAAATTTTCTTTTAAATAGGGTTAGAGAAATCTATCTCATCAAATAGTCTAGTAATTTTTGAACTTATATTTATTCGTCTTAGGATTATTGGTCAATCTTAGCCGGTTCAGTAAGCGCCTCTGGTGTATGATCGTGGCTATAGTTAGTAATTTGCTTTCGTACTAATGCTGTCGTATTTTTCGACAGGTATGCTTTTTATTGATCTTTTCCCTTTGTCTTCTACAAAAATCCATATTTCTGTTTCGCTCTTGAATAGTGCGCATCCCGTCAGGCTCGGACTATTTGCAATAGCTATTGTCGTGGATAAACATTGGTAATGCGATGCAAGCATCTCGCCTTCTTTTATAGCTTTGTTGAAGCTATAAGAAAAAATTACCGCTAGTATTATGTATGCTGTACACCAGCTAGTTTTTTCGAGCGTGAATCTGGCTGATCGGTACAGGTGGGCAAAAAATTTGTTGCGAGACGCCTTTTCTAAAATTGCTTTCAAGCTAGAAGAAAATAGGATGTGACCAATAAAAATTGCTACAAATAATATGAGTATGGGCCAGAAAGTGGCGTTTAATAGGGTTCTTCCGCCTTCGAGAAAAATCCTTTCCGTGGGAATGGTTAGAAGGTTAGGGTCTAGGTTTAGCTTCCTATAGTAAGAATTGAAAAAGGCAATGCCTGTTGCATATGAGGCGGCGGATATTACAAATGTGCCTCCCGCGAGGTCGATAATATTCGTTTTCATTTTATTCCTATCGCCTTGATGCCTATAGTTCCTTCGAGTTCGTCAGTATTATGTTTGGGTATAGATATCTTAAGCTTCTTCTTAATTTGATCAGCTTTTTGTAATTTTGATATCTCCTCAAGCTCGCTTTCTTTTTCTTTCATCAGCTCGCTTGCTAGCCTGGCAATATTGGCGTTTCCATCCATTCGTTTGTAGCGCTCATCAATTACAGATGTGGGAGATATTGAGGCGCTCTGTGATATCTGACTGACGGCTTCCTCCGCACTTATCTGTCCAGAATTTATGAGCATAAGAGTGGTTATAATGGCTATTGCTAGGTTTTTGTTGTAATGGTCTGGGATGGGGAGTTTATTAAAGATAACTCCTGGAGACATAAATTCAGCTTTTGATGTTAGACTGAATTCTTCCCAATCTATTTGATCCTTTATCAGGAGGTCAATGAAATCTTGGTCTAGCGTTTGGTCTAGAATTCTTTCTGCTATCAACTGATTGTTTGATAGGTTGTCAAATAACTTTGCGATCAGCTTGCTATTGATGTCGCTTTTGGTTTCAATTTTGTGCGAAAAATAAATATTCTTATCATCAAAGAAAAAGGGGTATAGCAGACTATAAATGGACTGCCAATGATCATTCAGGCTGACTATCGTTTTTGGCGACTGAAGCGACTTCTTTAGGGATGAGGAAAGATTTTCCCTTTTTACTAACGGCCCCCAGTTCACCTTTTTTCTTAATCTGTGATTCAGAGTTGAGTGATTCTTTTTGGCCGCTGACGAAGATTTTATCGGTCGAGAGCTAAATTTTGCTTTTGACGACTGGCAGATGCCAATAGAGACGTTCATATCGTCTACTGAGACGATAAGGTCGCCCTTCTTAATCTTGTTTATGAAGGTTGTAATTTGCTGAAGTTTGGTCACGCCGGACTGATTAAGCTTTCGCGTCGGCGAATTCTTTTCTCTGTACTTTGGATTTTTAAGAATTAGAGATTTTATTGTTGCTTCTGATGGTATTGCATTATCAAGCTCATCAATATGATTATAAAACTCATCAAGATGACTGACTGTAATGACGGACCCATTTCGGAAATGTCTAACATATCGACCACCTGTCGCCCTGACGAGCCAGATATTTTGCGAGTGGTCGCGATACGCGATTTTTATGTCAGATAATTTCATCGCACTTCCATTGTGATAGTGACCTTTTGTTTCGATCCTGCTTCCGGCTGTTAAACCTGCCTTGGCTGCAACTGGAAGCCCTGCACTATTGAGCTAACCCTGTTTTGCCCGATGGTGCAGGGATCCGCAGGGTTTTTGCCAGGTTATATGTCCTTACAGAAGATAGGAAGGGGGCGGGTTTGGGCTTACTGCAGGGGTGCAGAAAAACCGACACATCTAGCCCGCAGGTGTGGCGGGGGGACAACGGCGCGCGCCGGGTGCAGAGCCCTTCGGCGCGGCCCTTGGCGGCCGAGGTGTGGGACCGGGTGCCCGCACACCTCCACGCCGTCCGCCGTCGGCCTTTCGCTGGCCAGGGTAGGGTGATCGGTGCAGTCAGTCGGCTCCGCAGCCTGTGACGCTCCACAGGGGCAGCTCTGCATCCAGCGGGCAGGGGGTCTGACCTGATCAGACTCCCTGCAAGGCGCGTAGCGCGTCGATGCGGGCCTTGGCGGCGGGACACGAAAAGGCCGCCCGTAGGCGGCCTGTCGCTGGCCAGGAAGAGCTAGGCGCTGTGCTGCTGGCTTTGCTGTGCAAGCAGCGCCTGGGCTTCGGCCCGCTGGCGGTTCAGCGCGAGGACATTGGTTGCCCGCCCCGTCAGTTCTTCGGCCGTGAGGTCAAGCGCCTGCAACGTCTGCTCGAATGCGATTCGCGTAGCCGGCTCGCCGCTTATTGGCGCCTCGGCCATACGCGTGCCTAAGGTCATGCTTGAGGTATCGCCGTACGGCAAGTAGTAGCGCTAGAGAAAACGAACAGCGCTACCGAGGTAAATAGCCAAACCCCAGAAACAACAAAGCCCGCACTAGGCGGGCCTTGGGGTGATCCTGGCGGATCAGATTGGTCGGAGCGACTGGATTCGAACCAGCGACCTTCTCGTCCCGAACGAGACGCGCTACCAAGCTGCGCTACGCTCCGTAATGGATGGCGCGCATTCTACCTAAAACTCATGCAAGCACAAGGGGTTAGGTAAAAAAATCGCGCCGGGCAGGAATCAGAGCTCCTTGATGGTGCGAACCTGGTCCTTGTTGATGCGGGTCGGCTTGCCGTCGAGCTGCTTGAAGGTATAGAAGCCCGAGTCGTCATCGTACTTCGGCGTGTCGGTGGCCTGGATCTCGCGGCCATCGTTGAGGGTGATGACGCTGGGCGTGGAGCAGCCGGCGAGCAGGGTGCTGGCGACGACCAACAGGGCGGCGGGGAACAGGTGCTTGTTCATGTGACGGTCTCCTTTCTTGGCAACCAAGCGGCCTTAGGACCGCTGGCGCGGGGTCAAGTTCGTCCGGGAACCGGCGGGTCACACCCTCTGGCTCGATGGGTCGCTAGGTTCTGTACGAAAAGTGCCTGCGCTCGGTGATGCTTCGTTGAAAAAGGCTTCGGAATGCTCATTTACCGCTCGTAAACTCGAGCGCGAGTCCGATCCGCTTCCTCAGCCTTTTTCGCCTCGCCTGACCTTCGCTCAGCGACTTTTCGTACAGAACCTAGGGTCAGAGCGCGCTTTCCAGCGCCGCGGGATCGTTGAAGTTGGCCAGGCGGATATCGTCTTCGGCGAAATCCACGGCGGTCAGGCCCAGCGTCAGCAGGGCCCCACGCGGACTGCGCTCGCCGCCTGCCCAGGCCTGACGTAGCGCCGGCAGCAGGCGCCGGGGCAGGGCGCTGAACAGCGGTTGCCAGTAGCCGCCCTGGCGCGCCATCACCGGGCCGTCGCTCGCCTGGGCCGCGGTCAGCAGCTGCCGGGCGAGGGCGGTATCGATACGGGGCGCATCGCAGGGCAGCAGCAGCACCCAGTCATGCCGCGCCACGGCGAGGCCGGCGAGGATGCCGGCCAGGGGGCCGGGAAAGTCCGGCTGGTCATCGGCCACTAGTTGGTCGGCCCATTGAGCATAGCGCGGCGCGTTGCGGTTGCAGGAGATCACCAGGTCATCGGTCAGCGTTCGCACCGCCGCCTGTACCTGGGCCACCAGTGGCTGGCCCTGCCATTCCACCAGGCCCTTGTCGCGCCCGCCCATGCGTTGGCCGCGCCCGCCGGCAAGGATCAGGATGGAAGCGGGCAGGAGGGACATGCAGAAGACCTCGAGTGTCAGGACGTGGGAAGCGGGCGCCCATCCTAGCCCGGTTTCAGCCCTGGCTGCCGGCGCTGGCGGGGTTTGTTCGGGTAGGAGCCCTGGGCTAGACTCGGGTGTGCCCTGCAAAGGGGCGTACTAGACACCTTTGA
Source organism: Pseudomonas benzopyrenica (assembly GCF_036884265.1). NCBI lineage: Bacteria > Pseudomonadati > Pseudomonadota > Gammaproteobacteria > Pseudomonadales > Pseudomonadaceae > Pseudomonas > Pseudomonas benzopyrenica. The sequence continues at coordinate 1,749,529 of NZ_CP145723.1, forward strand.
TCCTCTCCGCCTGGTGGAGGGGAGTCCCTGCCCAGAAGGAGTTTGGAAACGATGAAGACGATGCTGCTTTCCGCCCTGGCCCTGGCGGCCTTGCCCGCCTTTGGCGCGGGCGGTGGCGAACCGCCCTCGATCAAGGTCACCTTCGGCAAGCCGACCATCCGGCAGAAGCTGTTCTACGAAAAGCTCTACGAGAAGAAGCCCTATCCCGACGCCACCCTCTATTACTACAGCAATGGCGTCTACAAGATCATCTCGCCGGGCGAGGAGCACTATGGCGTCTACGTGGTGCATGGCCAACTGACCGACGATAAGTACCAGGTGGATTTCATCTCGCTGCCATCCGCGGACTGGGGTGGCAAGACGGCCCGGCACTTCCTCACCTTCGATCGCAAGGCCGGCACCTTCACCCAGCAGGCAACCTGGGAAGAGGATCCGGATATCGCGCCGCAATATGGTCGCTTCAGCCAGGACGCCAACGACATCGCCGATCCGCGCCCCATCAAGTGGGACAGCCATGCCGAGGGCGAACAGCGCCAGCGCTAGCCATGGCCGGTCGCGCCCCTGCGGGTTGAAGGCGCGTCGGCTTTTCCTCTAGGCTGTCGCTATGCAGCCCGCGCGGATGTCTTCCCTGACCCTGGTGGCCGACAGCGAGCCTCCCTGCCGGAGCGCTCGCCTCCTGGCCACCCCTGGTCACCTCACCCACGGGAAACCCGCTGCCCGTCCAGCGGTCTTCCGCTGCACCCTTTCTTTCGCACTCTTCGGAAACCCAAGCAGATGAGCCATAAAGCCGAGGCGGTTTTCGTACCGCTGAACGTTGCCGTCCTCACGGTCAGTGACACCCGCACCTTCGAGACCGATACCTCGGGTCAGCTGTTCGTCGACCGCCTGCAGGCCGCCGGCCACTTCCTCGCCGACCGCGTGCTGCTCAAGGATGACCTCTACCGGATCCGCGCCCAGGTCGCCCACTGGATCGCCGAAGAGCAGGTGCAGGTGGTGCTCATCACCGGCGGCACCGGCTTCACCGGTCGCGACAGCACCCCGGAAGCCGTGGCCTGCCTGCTGGACAAGCAGGTGGACGGCTTCGGCGAGCTGTTCCGCCAGATCTCCGTGGCCGACATCGGCACCTCCACCGTGCAGTCCCGTGCCCTGGCCGGTCTGGCCAACGGCACCCTGGTCTGCTGCCTGCCCGGTTCGACCAATGCCTGCCGCACCGCCTGGGACGGCATCCTCGCCGAGCAGCTGGACAACCGTCATCGCCCCTGCAACTTCGTGCCGCATCTGAAGCAGGCCGAACCCTGCGGGCCGCGCGGATGAGCCTGCTATCGCTGGAAGAGGCCCTGGCGCGGTTGCTGGCCATGGCCGCCGAAGACGGTCCCTTGCCCCAGGAGCGCGTCGCCCTGGAAGACGCCGACGGGCGCATCCTGGCCGCTCCGCTGATCGCCGACCTGGACCTGCCGCCCTGGGACAACAGTGCCATGGACGGCTATGCCTTGCGCCTGGATGACTGGCAGGGCGAGCCGCTGCGGGTTTCCCAACGTATCTTCGCCGGCCAGGCACCGGCGCCGCTGGAGCCAGGCACCTGTGCGCGCATCTTTACCGGCGCGCCGGTGCCGGCGGGTGCCGACTGCGTGGAAATGCAGGAGAACACCGAGGTGCTGGACGACGGTCGGGTCCGCTTCGTCGAGCAACTGCGAGCGGGGCGCAACATCCGCCGCCGCGGCAATGAGGTCAAGGTGGGGGACGAGGTCCTGTCGGCCGGTACTGCCCTGGGCCCGGTGGAACTGGGCGTCGCGGCGTCCCTCGGGCGTGCCCGGCTGGACGTCTTTCGCCGCCCCAAGGTAGCAGTCCTATCCACCGGCGATGAACTCGTGGCGCCCGGGCAGCCGCTGGGGCCGGGGCAGATCTACAACAGCAATCGTGCCCTGCTCATCAGCTGGCTGCGGCGGCTGGGCTGCGAGGTCTCGGACCAGGGCATCCTGCCGGACGACCTCGCCGAGACCCGCCAGCGGCTCGGCGCGCTGCAGGCCGATCTGATCCTGTCCACCGGCGGCGTCTCGGTGGGGGAGGCCGACTATCTGGGCCAGGCACTGCGCGAAGAGGGCGAGCTGACCCTGTGGAAGCTGGCGCTCAAGCCGGGCAAGCCGCTGACCTGTGGGCGTTTCCGCGGTATCCCGCTGATCGGCCTGCCGGGCAATCCCGCCTCGACCCTGGTGACCTTCGGCCTGCTGGCGCGGCCCTATCTGCTGCGCCGGGCCGGCAAGATCGACGTGGCGCCGCTGAGCGTCGAGGTACCGGCGGGTTTCGACTGGCCGCGAGCCGGGGCGCGCCGTGAATACCAGCGCGCGCGCCTGGAGAATGGCCGGGCGGTGCCCCATCGCAACCAGGGTTCCAATGTGCTGCAAACCGCGGTCTGGGCCCATGGTCTGGTGGAGATCCGCGAGGACCGCACCTTCGCCGTCGGTGACTTGGTGCGCTTCATTCCCCTCGCGGAATTGCTCAAGGCGTAGCCAACCGATCGTCAGGACTGAACGTGGCCGTTGGGCCACAGTCCTAGTCTCCAGAATCGCACGCCGGGCTCTGCCCGGTACCTGACGCGGCATCTCGCCGCGCAGCGCCAACCTTGGACGACAGACATGACGACGACAGGCACCCTGGCTGACGCAGCCCTGGTCATTCTCAATGGCAAGGAAACCGGTAACGAGGACGTTCGAGAGGCCATTCTCGAACGGCGTGCCGCCGGTCATCGCATCGATGTGCGGGTAACCTGGGAAGAAGACGATGCGGCGCGCTTCGTCGAGCAGGCGACCCGCGAAGGCTATGGCACCCTGGTTGCGGCCGGTGGCGACGGCACCCTGCGCGCGGTGGCCGAAGCCATGGCCCAGAACCACAGCCAGGCACGCCTCGGCCTGCTGCCGCTGGGCACCGCCAACGACTTCGCCCGCGCAGCGGGGGTGCCGGTAGAACCCGCGGCGGCCCTGGCGCTGCTGGACGGCCCGACCAGCGCCATCGACCTGGTCGCGGCGGATGGTCAACTGTTCCTCAACATGGCCACCGGTGGCTTCGGCTCCCAGGTCACCGCCAACACCCCGGGTGAACTCAAGCGCCTGCTGGGCGGGGCGGCCTATCTGCTCACCGGCCTGACCCGCTTCGCCGAGGTGCATTCGGCGCACGGCCATTTCCGCGGGCCGGGTTTCGAGTGGGAGGGTGAATTCCTCGCCCTGGGCATCGGCAATGGTCGTCAGGCGGGCGGTGGCCATGTGCTCTGTCCCACCGCCGTGGTCAACGATGGCCTGCTCGACGTGGGCATCCTGCCGGCGTCCCAGGACGTGCTCGGTACCCTTGGCGAATTCCTCAGCAAGGGCTTCAGCACCGAAGAGATGTTTATCCGCGCGCGCCTGCCTTGGGTTGAGCTGGAAGCCGCCGAAGGTCTGGACATGAACCTCGATGGCGAACCGGTCAAGCGCGACCGGGTGAGATTCGAGGTGCGTCCGGGTATCCTGCAGGTCTATCTACCAGTGGATTCGCCCCTGCTGGGCGAGACCGCCGGCTCCCTGGCCGAGCCGGTGGCGACGTCCTGAGCAGGTGGGTGCGGAGGTAACGTTGGAGCTACTGATCAATGCGGGAATCGTGCTGGCCACGGTGGCTGGCATGGAAGTCTTCGCCTGGTGGTCGCACAAGTACATCATGCACGGCTGGGGATGGGGCTGGCATGAATCCCACCACCGCCCACGCACGGGCTGGTTCGAGAAGAACGATCTCTATGCGGTCGTTTTCGCTGGCCTCGCCATCCTGCTGATCGCCCTGGGCAATGCCGGTTACTGGCGCCTGCAGTGGATAGGGGCCGGCATGACCCTCTACGGCCTGCTGTATTTCATCGCCCACGATGGGCTGGTGCACCAGCGTTGGCCGTTCCGCTACGTGCCGCGCACTGGCTATCTGAAGCGGCTCTATCAGGCGCACCGCATGCACCATGCGGTGGACGGCAAGGACGGCTGCGTATCCTTCGGCTTCCTGCTGGCGCCAACCACCCAGCGGCTCAAACAGCAGTTGCGTGAGATACACGGCGGCGCCCTGGATTCCTCGCGTGAGCGCAAGGCCCGGGATCAGGTGCAGGAAGGCGTGGACTAGGCGGGAGCGGAAGCGCCTCCTGGGAGGCGCTAACCGGGGTCAGGCGACGGCGGGGGTGTCGTCGTAGGCAGCGAACAGCGAATGGGCGTACTGGCTGCGCTCGCTCTCGTTGCGCAGCAGATCGATGAATTCCTTGGCGGGCGGATTCAGGGTCCCCGCTTCGGCGGCGGTGACCACCTGGGCCTGCTCGCCAGCCGCCAGCTCGGCGAAACCGGCACCCAGCCGCTCGGTGCAATAGCTATCCACCACGGCCAGACCGTCACGCAGCAGGTCGCGCAGATTGGCGCCCTGCTGGACCTGCGCCTGTTCATCGAAGGGATCGACGATGTTGGAGCGGTCGCCATGGGCGTAGGGGGTCAACATGTGGCGATCGATGAATTCGGGAAGGCGGGCATCGGCCTGCTGGCTGTCGGCCTGCAGATGAGCGCACAGGGCGACCAGGGTACGCCACTGGGTGGCGTTGAAGAATTCTGGCTTGTAACCGGACTGCGCGTTAGCGGAAAGGCCAAGGGCAAGTAGTGACGAGGAGGCAGCGAAGCGATCGTGTGAAACAGCCGTTTCCGTCTTGTGCATGTGCAAATCCCATACTCGTAGGCTGACTACCGGATGCAGCGCTCTGGCTCAGGCATCCATCCATCCGCGGCCCGCGAGGGGTCGCTTTAATCCGACCCGTTTATCGCATAAAAGTTTGCTGTTGGGCATCCCTGAGATGCACGCAAATGTGACCGAAGCGTAATCGCTGGCGTCAGCGGCGCGGCCGGGTCCAGAGCATAGCCGGGCGCGGCTCGTCGCGCTGGTGCCGGGAAAGCATGGCGCGGGCGGCGCCGCGGCAGACCAGGCGCAGCTTGTCGGCGGTGCTGGTGCTGACGCGTTGGTCCCAGGCATGGGCGCCCAGGTGCAGCACCTGCACGCCGATCTCGCGATAGACGCCACGGGCGGTGGCGATGGCCCAGGCCGAGCGCAGGGGCAGGGCTGCGAGGCCCTGGCGCGCCGAATCGTAGTAGGGCTCGGCCAGACGTACCAGCCGCTCGGCCAATTGGGCGACCGCCGCGCGATGGCGGGGGTCGGCCAGCTCTTCGGCCGGTACGCCGAGCTCGTCGAGCCACAACCGTGGCAGGTAGATGCGGCCGATGCGGGCGTCCTCGACGATGTCGCGGGCGATGTTGGTGAGCTGGAAGGCCATGCCCAGGTCACAGGCGCGATCCAGGGTCTCCTCGTCTTCGGCGCCCATGATGCGTGCCATCATCACCCCGACCACGCCGGCGACGTGGTAGCAGTACTCCAGGGTGTCTTCCAGCTCCACATAGACGCGCTCCTCGACGTCCATGCGAAAACCGGCCAGGTGGTCCAGCGGCAGGGCCAGGGGGATGCCATGGCGCTTGACCACTCGCTGGAAGGCGGCGAAGGCCGGATCCTGCAGGAGCTCATCGCCATAGGCGGCGCGGGTCAGCCGTTCCAGCTCGGCCAGGCGTTCCCGACCGCCACGGCGGTCGCCCTCGACCTGGCCATGACCCAGTTCCTGGCCGTCGATGACATCGTCGCAATGGCGGCACCAGGCATAGAGCAGCACGGCGCTCTCGCGGGTCTCGGGTGCGAACAGCTTGGCGGCCGCGGCAAAGCTCTTGGAGCCGACGGCGATGCTCTGCTCGGCGTGGTCGACGACGTCATGGGTGGCAGTCATGGCTAACCGTGCTCCTCGAGGATGACGCTGGCGGTGGCCTTGGCCGAACCCACCACGCCCGGAACGCCGGCGCCGGGATGGGTGCCCGCGCCGACCAGGTAGAGGTTGGGAATGACCTTATCGCGATTGTGCGGGCGGAACCAGGCGCTCTGGGTGAGGATGGGCTCCAGGGAGAAGGCCGAGCCGACGTGGGCATTGAGCTCCTGACGGAAGTCGGCTGGAGTGAAGATGCGCGAAGTGACCAGATTGGCTCGCAGGCCCGGCATGTAGCGCTCTTCCAGATAGGCGAGGATCTTGTCGCGTAGGCGTGGGCCTTCCACGCTCCAGTCGACGTCGGCATTGCCCAGGTGAGGCACCGGCGCCAGCACGTAGTGGGCGCTCTGGCCGGGTGGCGCCAGCGAGGGGTCGGTAACGCAGGGCGAATGCAGGTAGAGCGAGAAATCGTCCGGGACGCCCGGGCCCTTGAACAATTCGTCGATCAGACCGCGATAACGCTGGCCGAAACAGACCATGTGGTGTTCGAGACCCACCGGCGGCTGGCTCAGGCCGAAGTGGATGACGAACAGCGACATGCTGTGTCTCTTGCGCTTGAGGCGGTTGCTCTCGACCACGCCATGGGTGTGGTGACCGAGCAGCTTGCGATAGGTGTGCACCACGTCGGCGTTGGAGGCCACCAGGTCGGCCGGGATCTGGCTGCCATCGGCCAGGCAGACGCCAGTGGCGCGATTGCCTTCGGTGAGGATGCGTTCCACCGGCGCATTCAGCCGCAGCTCGCCACCGAGGTCGCTAAAGAGTTTCAGCAGACCCAGGACCAACTGATGGGTACCGCCCTTGGCGAACCAGACGCCCCACTTGCGCTCCAGTGCATGGATCAGCGCATAGATCGAGGAGGTGGCGAAGGGATTGCCGCCCACCAGTAGGGTGTGAAAGGACAGCGCCTGGCGCAGCTTCTCGCTCTTCACGAAGCGCGACACCTGGGTGTAGACGCTGCGCCAGGCGGTGAGCTGGGCCAGCTTGGGGCCAGCGGCGAGCATGTCGCCGACCTTGAGGAAGGGCTTGGCGCCGAGACGGAGGTAGCCCTCTTCGAACACCGCCTGGGAATAGGCCAGAAAGCGCTGGTAGCCAGCCACGTCGTCCGGTTCCAGGGCACGGATCTGCTCGTCCAGCCGGGCCTGGTCGTTGACGTAGTCGAAGCGGGTGCCGTCTTCCCAGCACAGTTGGTAGAAAGGGCTGACCGGGAGGAGCTCCACATAGTCGCTCATCCGCCGGCCGCTCAGGGCGAACAGCTCTTCCAGCGCCGAGGGATCGGTGATGACGGTAGGGCCGGCATCGAAGGTGAAGCCGGCGTCTTCATAGACATAGGCACGACCGCCGGGCTTGTCGCGACCCTCGATGAGGGTGGTGGCGATGCCGGCCGACTGCAGGCGGATCGCCAGGGCGATACCGCCAAAGCCGGCGCCGATGACGATGGCCCGTTTGGGCCCGTTACCTTGGGTCATGGTGCTTCCTTGAACTGAGGGGGACGCGCCAACGCGGCATCCAGGGCCGGTTTCAGCGGTACCGGCGGTTTGCCGGAGAGAATACGCAGGCGATCGAAGGCGGTGAGGCGGCCGGCGTAGAACCGCTGGATCAGTGGTTCGCCGAGGCCGTAGAACCTTTGCATGACGCGTACCCGGTGTTCGGGGCGGCCAGCGAGAAAGAGCATGCGATTGAGCAGGCGGAAGAAGCCCTGCTGCCGCCAGCGCCCCTGGGCATACTGCCGCAGGGTGTCGCGCAGCACGGCACTGGAGGTGAAGGGCTGGGCGGCCAGGTGCTCCGCCAGACGCACCGCCTCCGGCAGCGAGTAACCGGTGGTGGGGTGGAACAGGCCCGCGGCCAGGCCGATGGGCGCCCCGGCGGCGACGTTGTCCCAGTAGCGGTCGAGATCGCCGCCCAGGGTGATGGGCAGCACGCCCTGTTCCTCGCGTAGCACCTCGGCGATTTCCCAGTCCTGTTGGCGGGCGTAGTCGGCCAAATGCTGGCGCAGACGTTCGACCGGCAGGCTTTCGCCGTCGGCGTAGTAGGTGTCTTCGATCAGCAGCCGGTCGGGTGTCAGTGGCAGGCTGTAGACGAAGCGATAGCCGTCCAACTGATCGACGGTGGCGTCCATCACGATGGGTTCGGTGAGGCCATGGGGGCGGGTGAGGCGGACCTCCTGGCCGAGGAATTTCTGATAGCCCAGCCAGAGCGCCGGATCGGGTCGCGGCCCCCGGGCGTCGATCACCGCGCCGGCGGCCAGGGTGTAGCCATCGGCGAAGACCACGCCGTCGTCCTGTAGGCGCAGCACCTGGCGACCCAGCAGCAGGCGCTCGGCGGGCAGGCGCGCGCTCAGCACCTCATGGAAACGTTCGGTGCTGATACTGGCGTAGCCGCTGCCGAGCTGTCGCTGCCGTTTGGGGAAGCGCACCTCGTAGCCCGGCCAGCGATGGGCGATCAGGGGCTCGATCCAGGCATGCTGCGGCGCCGTGAGATCCGGTTCGTGGAAGGACCAGGTGTGGTTGCCGCCCAGACGTGGGCCGGCTTCTACCAGGCGCCAGTCCAGTTCTGGCCGCGTCTCCGCCAGGCGCAGGGCGAGCAGGCCACCGGCCAGGCCGCCGCCGACGATCAATAGATCAGGACGCACGATCGAGCCCTCTTCGGGCCAGGCCATCCACCAGGCGGGCGGCAGCCGAGACACCGCCGGCCGCCTGGGTAATGGGCACGAACCGCTCGGCTGCCTGGCGATAGCCGGGATCGGCCAGCACCGCGCCCAGGGCCTGGGTGAGGCGTGCCTTGCTGGCCAGGCGCGGCGCCAGGCAGATGCCGGCGCCGACCCGCTCCAACCGCCGGGCGATGCCGGGCTGGTCGAAGACCATGGGCAGGGCAAGCATGGGTTTGCCGGCCGCCAGGGCGTCCAGCACGGTATTGAAGCCGCCATGGGTGATGACCGCATCGGCGCGGGCGATGGCCGCTTCCTGGGGCGCGAAGTCGGTCACCCAGGTAGCGCCATCGTCCAGCAGACGCCGCTCGGCGTTGGGGTCCAGCCGCCCGCAGTGAGCGATCAGCACCTGGACATCGAGTTGGCGACAGGCCTGGGCGATGCGGCGGAACAGCGGTAGCCGGCCACCCTGCAGGGTGCCGAAGGAGGCGAAGACGAAGGGCCGGCGCGGATCGATCTCCAGTTCCAGCCGTTGCTCACGCACTGCCGGCGAGCGCAGCGGCCCGACCTCGTGGAAGTGCGGTGGCGGCGCGCGGCGCGGAAAGTCGAAGCCCGGCAGGCATTGGCTCAACTGCAGATATGGCGAGAAGCAGTCGTCGAGGGTGCGCCGGTCGCCAAGGCCGAAGGCCTGAGCCTGGCGCTGGATGACCTTGCCCTGGCTACGCATCATCAGGTCGAACACCTGGGTGGCGCCCTGGACGATCTGCCGCTCCCGCTCGGTGCCGGGATAGGCGAAGGGCAGGGTGGGCAGCGGCAGATGGGGCTCGCGATTCATCGGCACGGCGCAGGCCAGCGAGGCATAGGGCAGACCCAGGTGGTCGCCGAGCAGGCCACCGGCCGGCTCCATCTGGTCGGCGATCAGGCAATCGACACCCAGGTCGCGCAGGACGGTCGGGCCTTCGCGGCAGAACAATTCGGTATTGCGTGCCATGTCGGCGATCACCCCGAACACCGACCATGGCTTGCTGCTGGCGGTACGGGCGAGCAAGGGGCCCAGGCTGCCACGTGGATGGCTGGTCGCGCCTATTGCCTGAAACTGGATACCCGCTGGGAGCGTCCTATCGCCCACCTCCACCTGGTGCAGCAGGGTGACCCGGTGGCCAAGGGCGACCAGCGCCTCGCCCAGCACCAGATGGGTGGACAAATGGCTCGGCAGCGGCGGCGAGATCAGGGCAACATGCATGGCGGCGTCCGGTCGGGTGTCGGCCACTATGGGCACCGCAGCGGCGTGGCGTCCAGCAACTCGGCCTGGCGCAAGCTGGCCAGATCGGCCGAGCCGGTGCAGAAGCAGGCGATGCGCAGCTGTTCGATCACCACCTGGAAATGAGCGATCACTGCCTCGGTGGATTCCGTGGCGCCGGGCAGGGCCGCGGCGGCCTGGCCAGCCAGGTCCGCGCCGAGGCGGATGGCCTTGGCGGCGTCGATGCCGTCGCGGATGCCGCCGGAGGCGATCACCGTCGCCTGCGGGCAGGCCGCGCGCACCTGGCGCAGGCTCTCCGCGGTGGGGATGCCCCAGTCGGCGAAGGCGCGGGCGATGGCACGCTGCTGCTCGTCACGGGCGCGTTCGGCTTCCACCGCCGCCCAACTGGTGCCGCCGGCCCCGGCGACATCCAGCACCGCTACGCCAGCTTCCAGCAGTTGCCGGGCGACCCGGCCCGAAAGGCCGGCCCCGACTTCCTTGACGACGACCGGCACGGCCAGATGTGTAACCAGGTTTTCCAGCGCGCTGAGGATGCCATGCCAGGTCCGATCGCCACCGGCCTGCACGGCTTCCTGCAGGGGGTTGAGATGCACGATCAGGGCGTCTGCCTCGATCATCTCCACAGCGCGGCGTGCCTCGTCGAGGCCATAGCCGGCCACTAGCTGCGCGGCACCGAAGTTGGCCAGCAGGGGTACGTCCGGCGCCAGGCGCCGCAATTCGCCGGTCAGGCCCTGGTCGCCACCCTGCTGCAGGGCGATCCGTTGGGAGCCGACCGCCAGGGCGATGCCCAGGGTCTGGGCCGCTTCGGCGAGATGGCGATTGATCAGTGCGGCCCGCTCTGGCCCGCCGGTCATGGAGCTGATCAGCAGGGGCGCGGCCAGGGGGCGATCGAACAGCCGAGTCCCCAGGTCGATCTCGTCCAGATTCAGTTCGGGCAGGGCGCAGTGCGTGAAGCGGTAGGCGTCGAAGCCCGTGGTGACGGCGCTGCGGGCCTTGTGGGGATCCAGCACGATGTCCAGATGATCGTTCTTGCGGCTTGCCAGTTCCCAATCCACCATGTCTTCTAGAGTCCGCCCTGAATGACCTTTCGTCGGTCGTTGTGGTCTGGTAGGGGACGACGGGTTCGCTTTGCGAAGACCTAATCCACCGAGGTGCGACCGTTCGTCGGTTCCACATATGGAGTATCTCGACTCATGGCGACCGTATTAGTGCCGAACGCGACAGACAATTTTGCCGCTTCGCTGCAATGGCAGCGTACCCGTATCGACGAGCGTCTGGCAGAGCTATTGCCGGCCGGGACCGATCCGGTCGCCGCCGCCATCCGCAGTGGGGTCATGGCCCCGGGCAAGCGACTGCGTCCGTTGCTGATGGTCCTGGCCGCCGAGGACCTGGGTCAGTCCGACGAAGCCGTGCTCGATCTGGGCTGCGCGGTGGAAATGGTGCACGCGGCCTCCCTGTTCCTCGACGACATGCCCTGCATGGACGATGCGCGCCTGCGCCGTGGCCGTCCGACCCTGCATGTCGAGTTCGGCGAAGACGTCGCCATGCTGGCGGCGGTGGCCCTGCTCAGTCATGCCCTGCGGCTGGTCGCCGGCCTCGCCGGGGTGCCGGCGGAAACCCGGACCCAGATGGTTTGCCAGCTGGCCGATGCGGTCGGTACGGCCGGGCTGGTCTGCGGCCAGTACCATGACCTGCACGGCGGTCGCCAAACGCGTCCGGCCGAAGCCATCGCCCTCACCAACCAGCTCAAGACCGGGGCGCTGTTCTCCGCGGCCATGGGCATGGCCGGTGCCACCCTGGTCACCAGCGCAACGCAGCGCGAAGCCTTCCATGTTTTCGCCTGCCAGCTGGGCCTGGCCTTCCAGTTGCTCGACGATCTCGACGACGGCAAGGGCCTGGGCAAGGACGCCGGCAAGGATGGCGACAAGTCCACCCTGGTCAGCCTGCTCGGCCGCGACCATGCTCAACGACAGTTGCAGAGTCACCTCAAGCAGGCCCGCGAGGCGCTGGCCGTGGCCGATTGCGCCGATGGTGCCCTGGCCGGATTGCTGGATATCGTCTTTCGTCCGCGTTAGGGCGAATTACTGGGCGTCTGGCCCTCTAATCTCTCGATAGCCTTGTTCCCGTGTGAGGAGTCCTGAGATGTCGAAGTGGAAAATTGCTTACAGCAACGTTGACGGCAACACCTCGGTGGTCACCACCGAAGCCGAGCAGAAGCCGGACATGGAGCGGGTCGCCCAGATCGTCCGCGACGATGCCCTGGAAGAGTACGATGACAGCGAGGTCCCGCGGGATTACGACGAACCTACCGTAGCCCTGTTGGAGCGGCACGGCATCACCATCACCGGGATCACCGAAGAGGGCTGATCTCCGGGGTATCTGGTTCTAGGTTCTGTACGAAAAGTCGACGAGCGAAGGTCAGGCGAGGCGAAATAGGCTGAGGAAGCGGATCGGACTCGCGCTCGAGTTTACGAGCGGTAAATGAGCATTCCGACCGGGCTGGCGATCCAGGCCTTTTTCAACGAAGCATCACCGAGCGTAGGCACTTTTCGTACAGAACCTAGCGCAGGGGCCAGATACCGCCATCCCCTACCACGAAGATCCGTCGCGCCGGATCGGGCGCCAGCAGGTGGCCGCCGGTGAAGTCCCCAAAGGCCGGCAGGATCAGCACTTCATCGTTTTCCAGGCAGAAGCAGGGCAGGCGAAGCGCCTGACGCCCGCGGCCGTGCAGACGAAACGCCGGATGGATATGTCCGGCCAGCACCGGCAGTCGCGGATGGGGATCGGGTTCGTGCTGCAGCGACAGGCCGTCCAGTTCCAGCGGCTCAGCTACCACGTCGATACCCAGGGCGGCCGGTGGATCCCCCGCGCGGCGGTCGTGGTTGCCGCGGATCAACAGCAGCCGCAGGTGGGCCTGGTGTTCCCGCCAGCGCTCCAGGGTGTCCATGGTCAGGGGCGCGCGGGATTCCGGCGCGTGCAAAAAGTCACCGAGAAAGATGATCTCGCGGCAGTCGTAGCGCGCCAGCAAGCTGTCCAGTCGCGCGATATTGCCCGCTGTGGTGCCGTGGGGTACCGGCTGACCCAGTGCCCGAAACGCCGCGGCCTTGCCGAAATGGATGTCCGCCACCAGCAGCGCCTGGCGCGCCGGCCAGTAGATCGCCTTTTCCGCGAGCAGCCAGAGTTCGACACCGGCAAGGATGAGAGGGTGATAGGCAGGCATGGGGTCTCCAGAAAAGGCCTCCTGCTCTGATGGCGGCGGGGTGCCAGGGTTCAGCGGCGTTGCCTGTTGGGCAGCGCTGGCGCATGACTGGGTCAACCTGCGGCGATGACGGTCCGCCGATGCGGAGTAGGAGCGGCCCATGGCCGCGATCCTCCTTGCCCGCGCGCAAGACCTCACCCTATGACCGCCATTGAGCCAGGCCAGGTGCACCGTGGCGGGCAGCCCGGTAAACTGGAGTTTCACTAGAGTCCGGAGCGACCCATGTCGACATCCTTCGCCCAGATGCTGGAAAACATCACCCCCGATATCTACGACGGCCTGAAGCTGGCCGTGGAGATCGGCAAGTGGCCCGACGGTCGCAAACTCAGTCGTGACCAGGTCGAGCTCTGTCTGCAGGCGGTGATCGCCTACGAGGCCAAGCACCTGCCCGAAGACCAGCGGACCGGTTACATGGGCCCTCAGGAATGCGCCTCCAAGTCGGTGCCCATCGAGAACATCCTGTTCAAGTCCGACGCCATTCATTGATCGACTACGCCCTACCCGACGAGGTGCCCTTCGGTGACGAAGAGGCACCTCGCGTCTTTTAGAGATCGAGAAATTCCTACCGTGATGACCGAACTGGGCCGTGGCGCCCTGCGCAAGATGGCCGTGACCTTGGCCGACCCCGTCAACTATGCCTTCCGCCTCGATGAGCGGGAGGTGCCGGTCAACCCGCTGATCGGCCGCCGCGTGCGCCTCGAATATCTGGGTGCCATCCATTGCACCCACTGCGGTCGCAAGACCCGCAAGAGCTTCAGCCAGGGCTACTGCTATCCCTGCTTCACCGCCCTGGCCCAGTGCGACAGCTGCATCGTCAGTCCGGAAAAGTGTCACTACGAGTACGGCACCTGCCGTCAGCCGGAGTGGGGCGAAGCCCACTGCATGGTGCCGCACGTGGTCTATTTGGCTAATTCCTCCGGCCTCAAGGTCGGTATCACCCGCGCCACCCAGTTGCCCACCCGCTGGATCGACCAGGGCGCCTATCAGGCGCTGCCGATCCTGAGGGTCGCCACCCGCCAGCAATCCGGCCTGGTGGAGGACGTGTTGCGTAGCCAGGTGGGCGACCGCACCAACTGGCGCGCCATGCTCAAGGGCGTCGCCGCGCCGGAAGACCTGGTGGCGGTACGGGAGCGCATCTTCGATGCCTGCGCCCAGGGCCTGGACGATCTCCAGGGCCGTTTCGGCCTGCAGGCGATCCAGCCGGTGGTCGACATGGCGCCCATCGAGATCCATTATCCGGTCACGGTCTATCCCACCAAGGTGGTCAGCCACGACCTGGAAAAGACCCCCGTGGTGGAAGGCACGCTGCTGGGCATCAAGGGTCAATACCTGATGTTCGACACCGGCGTGATCAACATTCGCAAGTACACGGCCTATCAGCTGGCCGTGTCCGTTTCCGAGTAAGGATGTAAACCCATGCGCACCGACCAGCCCCAGACCATCTACCTCAAGGACTACCAGGCGCCCGAGTACCTCATCGAGGAAACCCGCCTCAGATTCGAGCTGCACGACGACCAGACCCTGGTGCACGCCGAGCTGCAGCTGCAGCGTAATCCGGCGCGTGGCGCCGGCCTGCCGCCGCTGGTGCTGCACGGCGAGGAGCTGGAACTGCTGGCGGTGGCGCTGGACGATCAGGCCCTGGCCGCTGGCGACTACCAGGTCGAGGCGGGCAGCCTGACCCTGCAGCCGCAGGGCGAGGCCTTCGTGCTCAAGACCTCGGTACGCATCCACCCGGAAAGCAACACCGCCCTGGAAGGGCTGTACGTCTCCGGCACGATGTTCTGCACCCAGTGCGAGGCCGAGGGCTTCCGCAAGATCACCTACTACCTGGACCGCCCGGACGTGATGAGTGTCTTCACCACCACGGTGGAGGCCGACAAGGCCCGGTATCCGATCCTGCTCTCCAACGGCAACCCGGTGGCCAGCGGTGACACCGAGGGTGGTCGGCACTGGGCCACCTGGGAAGATCCCTTCCCCAAGCCGGCCTATCTGTTCGCCCTGGTGGCCGGTGATCTCTGGTGCGTGGAAGACAGCTACCGCACCGGCAGTGGCCGCGACGTGGCCCTGCGCATCTACGTCGAGCCGGAAAACATCAGCAAGCTGCAGCACGCCATGGACAGCCTGAAGAAGTCCATGCGCTGGGACGAGGACGTCTACGGCCGCGAATACGATCTGGATATCTTCATGATCGTCGCGGTGAACGACTTCAACATGGGCGCCATGGAAAACAAGGGGCTCAACATCTTCAACTCCAGCGCCGTGCTGGCCAGCCCGCGCACCGCCACCGACGCCGCCCACCAGCGCGTCGAGGCCATCGTCGCCCACGAATACTTCCACAACTGGTCGGGCAACCGCGTGACCTGCCGCGACTGGTTCCAGCTGTCGCTCAAGGAAGGCTTCACCGTGTTCCGTGATGCCGGCTTCAGCTCCGACATGAATTCGCCGACGGTCAAGCGCATCGAGGACGTGGCCTTCCTGCGCACCAACCAGTTCGCCGAAGACGCCGGCCCTATGGCCCACCCGGTGCGTCCGGATCACTTCATCGAGATCTCCAATTTCTACACCCTGACAGTGTACGAGAAGGGCGCCGAGGTGGTGCGGATGCTGCACACCCTGCTGGGCCCGGACGGCTTCCGCAAGGGCACCGATCTCTATTTCGAGCGCCACGATGGCCAGGCGGTGACCTGCGACGACTTCATCAAGGCCCTGGAAGACGCCAACGGCGCCGACTTCAGCCAGTTCAAGCGCTGGTACAGCCAGTCGGGCACCCCGCGCCTGGCGGTCAGCGAGCAGTACGATGCGGCGGCCAGGACCTATCGCCTGACCTTCCGCCAGAGCTGCCCACCCACCCCAGGCCAGCCGACCAAGGAGCCCTTCGTCATCCCGGTCCAGTTGGGCCTGCTGGATGGCCAGGGCCGCGAGCTGCCCCTGCGCCTGGAGGGCGAAGCCGCTGCCCAGGGTACCGACCGGGTGCTGTCGGTCACCCAGGCCGAGCAGACCTTCACCTTCGTCGATGTGCCCGAGCGCCCGCTGCCTTCGCTGCTGCGCGGCTTCTCCGCCCCGGTCAAGCTCAGCTTCCCCTATAGCCGTGAGCAGCTGACCTTCCTCATGCAACATGACAGCGACGGCTTCAATCGCTGGGACGCCGGTCAGCAACTGGCGGTGCAGGTGCTGCAGGAGATGATCGCCGGCCAGCCGCTGGACACCCGGCTGGTGGAGGCCCTGCGCACCGTGGCGGCGGATGAGTCCCTCGATCCGGCCATGGTCGCCGAGATGCTGTCGCTGCCGTCCGAGGCCTATCTGGTGGAGCTGTCCGAGCAGGCTGATCCCGGTGCCATCCACGGTGCCCGTCGCCAGGCCCGCCGGACCATCGCCGAGGCCCTGCGCGACGTGCTCTGGCAGCGCTACCGCAGCGCTCGTGAGGAATCGCGCGCCACGCCCTACCAGGCCAGCGCCGACCATATCGCGCGTCGCAGCCTGCAGAACGCCGCCCTGGGCTACCTCATGCTGCTGGAGGAGCCGGAGGCGCGCGACGCCGCTCTGGAGCAATTCGAGCACGCCGACAACATGACCGAGCGCCTGGCTGCGCTGAGCGCCCTGGTCAACTCCGGTTTCGAGCAGGAGAAGGCGGAGGTACTGGCGCGCTTCTTCGAGGAGTTCAAGGCCGATCCGCTGGTCATGGACACCTGGCTCAGCGTCCAGGCTTCCAGCCCGCTGCCGGGCGGCCTGGCCCGCGTCCAGGCACTCATGGAAAACCCGGTCTTCACCCTGAAAAACCCCAACAAAGTGCGGGCGCTGATCGGCGCCTTCGCCAACAGCAATCTGGTCAACTTCCATGCCGAGGACGGCAGCGGCTACCGCTTCCTGGCCGATCAGATCATCACCCTCAATCGGCTCAATCCGCAGATCGCCTCGCGCCTGCTGACGCCCTTGACCCGCTGGAAGAAGTACGGTCCCGCGCGCCAGGCGCTGATGCGCGCCGAACTGGAGCGCATCCTGGCCAGCGGCGAGCTGTCCAGCGACGTCTACGAGGTGGTGAGCAAGAGCCTGGCGTAGGAGAGCCGACTGGGCTGCTTGTTAGGCTTCGACGATAAAGCCGTCTCAACCCAACCTACCTCGTCCCGTAGGTTGGGTTGAGCCCCGCGAAGCCCAATATCGCCCGCCGCCAAGGCTGACGCCCAGCGTCGGGCTTTTTTTTGCCCAGATTTTCCCGCGCGGCCCTAGCCTGTAGCGCCTCTGCCGCCCGCTGAAAAATCTCGCACATCCCCGTGCCTGACAACTCGTCCCCACTCGGGCGCCGCCTGGCTGATGAAAATGCTTTAGGCTGACAACTGTATTCAAATCAGCTGCAGAGAGGCGCCGCCGCCGACACGGTAGGCGTGCGGCCTCGCTTGGCACCCAGGCCCTATCACCGGAAGAGAGCGGAGCGGCAGATGAGTCATGCACAGCTGATGGATTGGGGATTCGTCCTGATAACCCTGTGCAACATCCTGCTGATCGCCCTGGTGGTGTTTCTCCTGTGGCAGCGCTACTTCGCCGGCGACGCCGCGGCCAAGGGCGAGGAGGCCAGCGAGGCGCAGGCGCCGGCCCTCCCTGCGGCGGTGGCCAATCCGCCTGCCGATACCCAGCCGCCACCTCTTCCGGTCAGCCCCGGCCCGGCGGTGAACCGCAACGTCGACCTCTTCGACGAGGGACCGGAGGAGGTGTACGACGAAAACTACCCCGAATGGAAAAAGAGCGACGACCCCTACGTCGAGGAGCTGCTGTCCCACCGCGAAGCCCTGGAGCTCAAGGTGGACAACATGGTCATGCGGCTCACCCGGGCGCACAAGGTGGTGACCGGGCTGCGCGCGCAGAATCGGGAATTGCGCGCCTCCGAGGCCCAGGCCCAGCGGCTGCAGGAAGAGCTGACCCGAGCTCAGACCAGTCTCGCCCAGATGCGCCAGGAGCGTGACGCCCTGCTGGTAGAGGTGCAGCACAGACGCAAGGGGGATTCGGCGCCACGGCAGCCGACCGACACGGGCGCGCCATCCTCGCCCTGAGCAGCGATGGTCGGCCCATGCTCCACCAGCCATCCCCTCAACCGCCGCATCCGTCGCGCTGAACAGCGATCGGCGCGGCTTGCTCCTAGACTGGCACTGTCACCACCTTCAAGGACGATTCGATGAAATTGCTGCTCCTGCTGGCTGCCCTGGTCGCCATCGGCCTGTTCGTGATCAGCCTCTACAACGCCCTGGTCACGGCGCGTAACGCCTATCGCAATGCCTTCGCCCAGATCGATGTCCAGCTCACTCGCCGACACGACCTCATCCCCAATCTGGTGGTGGCGGTGAAGGGCTATCTGCAGCACGAGCGCGAGACCTTGCAGGCGGTGATGGTGGCGCGCCAGCAGGCGCAATCCGGTCTGCATCAGGCCAAGACCCGGCCGGAGGATCCCGTCGCGCTGCATGCCCTGGAGCAGGGCGAGCAGGGGCTCGGCATCGCTCTCGGGCGGCTGTTCGCCGTGAGCGAAGCCTATCCGGAGCTCAAGGCCAACGAGACGGTGATCCAGTTGATGGAAGAGCTGAGCTCCACGGAAAATCGGCTGGCCTACGCGCGTCAGGCCCATAACGATGCGGTGATGGACTACAACAATCGCTGCGAGACCTTTCCCGGATCGCTGCTCGCCAGCCGCTTCGGCTTTCGCCTGGCGCAGCCCTTGGCGCTGCCGGATGGGGCCGCGCGCCAGGTGCCGCGAATCAGCCTGAGCTGAGTTCGTGCGCTTTCTCGACGACCAGGCCGCGGCGCGTCGGCGCACCCGGCTGTGTCTCGCCTTGCTGGCTCTGGTGGTGCTGCTCATGGCGCTGGCCAGTGCCGGACTGGCCCTGGTGTTCTTGCCGCGGGAGGTCGTCGACTACCTGGGCGGACGCGGGCCAACGCTGGTCAAGAGCGGATTGGTCTTTGTCGGCGTCATCACCGGAGCGTCCTTCTGGAAGGTCCGGCAACTCGCCCGTCAGGGTGGAGAGGCGGTGGTCAGGCGCATGGGCGCGGTGCCGCTGGACGATCAGGCCGATCCCCGGACCCGCCAGTTGCACAACGTGGTGGCGGAGATGGCGCTGGCCGCCGGCGTACCGGTGCCGCGGCTGTATCTGCTGCCGGACGAACCGGCCATCAATGCCTTCATCAGTGGCTATGGACCGGCTGATGCGAGCCTGTGCCTGACCCGCGGCGCCCTGCAGCAGCTGAACAGGGACGAGTTGCAGGGCGTGGTCGCCCATGAATTCAGTCATCTGCTCAATGGCGACATGCGCCTGAATCTGCGCCTGCTGGGCTGGCTGCATGGCATCAGCCTGATCGCCGATCTGGGACAGGAGCTGTTTTCCGATCGCACCTCGACCACCACCCGGGTCGACGGCAACCATCTGCTGGGCTGGTTGCTGGGTACCGTGCTGCTGGCGATCGGCGGCTGCGGACTGTTCTTCGCCAATCTGATCCAGGCCGCGGCGACGCGCTCGCGCGAGCGCCTGGCGGATGCCTCTGCCGTGCAGTTCACCCGCCATCCCCAGGGGCTGGCCGATGCCTTGAAAAAGATCGCCGCCCATCCGCTGCAGGGGCGGCTCTATCATCGCCGGGCGCGTAGCGTCGCCCACATGGTGCTGGGCGACTCCGGCGCGTCCTGGTTCGCCACCCATCCACCGGTCCTGGAACGCATCCAGCAACTCGAACCGGGGTTCGACGAATGGCAGCTGGAGCGCCTGCGGGCGGAGGCGCTGCTGCCCACGGGCGTGGCTTATGTCGCCGGCAGTCCGCCACCCGCGCCGGCACAACCGACTACGAGTCAACCAACAGCCCCGCCCGCGGTGGCCGACGAGCGCCTGGCGGACATCCCGCCAGCGCTGTACCTCTTCCTGCAAGACCCGCAACAGGCCGCCGAGGTGCTGCTGGCCCTGGCCGGTGCCTCCGCGCCGACTGCCGCGGGGGAGGGGCGACGCTGGGTGGATAGCCTGGACACGGCGCTGCATCTGCCGCTGGCCCAGCTGACCTTTCCGGCCATCCGGCAGTTGCCCCGGCCTGCCTTGCGCGCCTTGCTGGTCGCGCTCAAGACGCAGCTGCGATCCGCGGAGCTGGATCTGTCCCGCTATTACCTCGCCCGGATCATCCAGCGCCAGCTGATCGGTAGTCTGGCGCCCGGACGCCAACAGCCTGCAGGGCGGCGTACCCTGGCCCAGGAGCGGACGGCGGTGCTCACTCTTTACGCGGTCGCTGCCGAGCAGACCCACGAGAGCGTCCTGGCGGCGCGGCGCGCCTTCCTCCTGGCCGTGGCAACCACCTTTCCCGGACTGCACTGTGCCTACCAGCCGCCACTGGCCTGGCTACCCGCGCTCGAAGTGGCTCTGATGGGCCTGGCCGGTTGGGCGTCGAGGCGCGGACCCTGGTACTGGAAGGCTTGATCCGCTTGGTGGAGGCGGATCAAGCCGTACGAATCCGCGAACTGGAGCTGCTGAGGCTGTGTTGCGCCGTGCTGGAATTGCCCTTTCCCGTCATCCAGGCACAGCTTTCTCGCGGCGAGGACAGGCCGCTGCCACTGCCTCACCGCTCGACCGCTCTTGGCCGGTCCAGCTGAGCGATCAGTCCCGGTAGAGGGCATCGCGGATGGCGTCGGGAAAGGGGCCACTCATGCCGGCGATCGCCGTGTTGGTGAGGATCACCACGCTCAGCTCGCGCGCCGGATCGATGAACCAGGCGTTGCCGTAGACCCCGCCCCATTGCAGGGTACCGGGCGTCTGCGGCGTCTTCGCCAGCCGGGCATCGCGTAGCACCGCCGCGCCCAGGCTGAAGCCCCAGCCTGGCGCGTCGTCGCGTTGCAGTCTGGGGATCTGGTCTTCCATGAACAGACGCTGGCTGGTCGGGGTGAGCAGCCGGCCCTGGCGCAGCGCCTCCAGGAAGGCCAGGTATTCTCCCGCACTGCCCTGCATGCCGCCGCCGCCCGAGGGAAAGGCCGTGGCCGAAAGTGCCCGCGCCGGGGAATAGAGGATGCCGCCCTTGGGCAGGGGCAGCAGATAGGGCTCGCTCATGGGCTCCGGGCGTGGATAGCCGTCGCGATAGGCCGTGGCCAGGCGGCTGGGCTCGCTGACGTGAAAGCTCAGGTCGTGCAGGTCGAGCGGTGCCGCCACCTGCTGCTGGACGACCTGAGGCAAGGGCAGGCCGGTCGCGGCTTCCAGCACGCCGCCCAGGACATCCAGCCCGAGGGAGTAGCGCCACTGGGTACCTGGCTTGAAGTCCAACGGTACGCCGGCGAGGCGCCGCAGGTTTTCTTCCAGGGTCAGGGGGGCGCCATCCAGGCCGTCGGATACCCCGGCGCGGTGATAGGGACCGTCCTGGTCTTCGCCGAAGCCGTAGTGCAGGCCCGCGGTGTGGCTGAGGAGCTGGGCCAGCGTGGGCACGGCTGGAGTGCCATCGGCCAGGTGCGGGGTGAAGTAGGGCAGGTAGCGACTGACCGGCGCCTGCAGATCCAGGCGCCCCTGATCCGCCAGGCGCAGCGCCGTCACCGCCACCAGCGGTTTGGTCAGGGAGGCAAAGCGAAACAGCTGGTCTTCCTGCATCGGCCGCTGCGCGTCCCGATCGGCGAATCCCGCCGCGCGGTGATACACCACCCGGCCCTGACGGGCGACCATGACCACGGTACCGACGATGCGCTGCTGGGCGATGGCGCGCTCCAGGATCGGATCCAGCCGCGTGGCGAGGGCGTCCTCCTCGGCCTGGACGAGGGGAGCGCTCAGGCCGAGACCGAAGGCGCTGGCGAGCAGTAGGGAGGACATCTGGTTTAAGCTCCTGGCGAAACGCCGGTGACTGGCAAAGAAGGAATCCTCGCATGATTCGCGACATTTTGAAGATGGGTGATCCCCGGCTGCTGCGGGTGGCGCCGCCGATAGCCGCCGAGCGCCTCGGCTCGGCGGAGCTGCAGGCGTTGATCCAGGACATGTTCGATACCATGGCCGCCACGGGTGGCGTGGGTCTTGCCGCCCCGCAGATCGGTGAGGACCTGCAGCTGATGGTCTTTGGCTTCGAGCGCAATGCCCGCTATCCCGAGGCGCCGCCGGTACCGCTGCAGGTACTGATCAATCCGCGCATTGAGGTCCTTGATGCCAGCGAAGAACTGGGCTGGGAAGGCTGCCTGTCGATCCCCGGGCTGCGCGGCGAGGTACCGCGGCCGCGGCGAATCCGTTATCGAGGCGTGGATGGCGCGGGCAACCTGGTGGACCAGCAGGCCGAAGGCTTCCATGCGCGGGTGGTGCTGCACGAGTACGATCACCTGATCGGTCGGCTCTATCCCTCGCGGATTCAGGACTTTGCCCGCTTCGGCTTTACCGAGGTGCTGTTCCCCGAGTTGACGCCGGCCGCCCAGCGCTAGGCTTGGATCGCGTCCAGCTGCGCCCGGACGGCTGCCGCCAACTGGGCGAAGGGTACCGCTCCATCCAGAGCCCGCGCCTGTTCGATGGGCGCCTGCGCGGAACGCAGCAGCAGCGTCGGTACGGCCGTGATGCCCAGGGCTTCGGCGCGATCCTCGGCGTGCAGCACCACGTCGGTGTGGTCACCGCGCGCCAGGCTGGCCTGCAAGGCTTCGCCATCGAGACCGCTGCGGCGCGCCAGATCGATCAGCACCTCCCGCTCGCCGATATCGCGCCCCTCTTCGAAGAAGGCCTGGAAGACCGCCGTATGGAAGGCGTCGAAGCGGTCGTGGTCGCGGGCGAATTCCGCTGCTTCCAGGGCCAGACGGCTGCGCGGCTGGACCGGTGGTAGCCGCAGCACCATGCCGTATTCCGCCGCCATGGGATAGACCGCCCGGTCCCAGGTCCGGCGCAGATAATCCCCGGCGGGATCCAGGGTGGGCGTGGGTTCGGGGCGCAATTCGAAGGCATGCCACTCGATGGCCAGTTGATCGCCGAATTCCTCCTGCAGGCGCGCCAGCTGGGGCAGCTCTAGGTAGCAGAAGGGGCAGACGTAGTCGCTCCAGACATCCAGACGAACGCGCGGGGTGGCGGTCATGGCAGTGCTCCGGAAGGGCGTGGTGTCCGTCGGACCGCACCTGGGCGCGGATGTTCGCTGAACGGGTCGATATCCTCCGTGACGTGGCTACCAGCCAGGCGCTGCTGCCTTGGCGAGGTAACGGCCTGCGCGACGGGCCTCTTCATATCTGGAAACGCAATTGTCCCGGGCCTATTACATGAAATGGGCGGCGATCCGCGCTCTAGAGGCTTGCCTTGAACCTGTTTTCGACCCCAGGTTCCTATGGCTGCATCCCTTCTTTCTCGCGCTAAGGACTATCACCTTGGGTTTTTTCACCAGCAAAATGACCTTCCTTCGGCAAACCTTCACTTACGTCGGCTGGTCGGTGTTCTGGCTGCTGCTGTGGGACATCGCCGTTACCGTCGACTACATGATTTTCGTCGACAATCGGGCGCAGCTGCCCAACATTCCACTGACCCTGATCGGTTCGGCGCTGATCGTGCTGACCAGCTTTCGCAATACCAGTGCCTACCAACGCTGGTGGGAGGCGCGCACCCTCTGGGGCGGCATGGTCAATAGCTCGCGTAGCTTCGCCCGCCAAGCGCTGACGCTCATCGACGACGGCGATGAGCACTTCAATGCGATCAAGACGGTGCTCATCGAGCGTCACCTCGCCTATGTCCGCTGCCTGGCCTGCCAGCTCAGCGGTGATTCGTTGCCCAAGGAGGTGCGCACCTACCTGGGCAAGGAGGAGTGGGCGATGCGCAAGGAGACCAACAACTTCGCCAACGCCATCCTCAGCGGTTCCTCCAGCCTGATCGCCCTGGAATACCGCGCCGGTCGCCTGGACAGCATCCGTCTGGAGCGCCTGGAAGCCACCTTCGTCGACATGTCCAACTGGCAGGGCGGCATGGAGCGCATCGCCAATACCCCCTTGCCCTATCCCTATGTGAATTTCCCGCGGCTGTTCATCTTCCTGTTCTGCGTGCTGATGCCCATCGGCCTGGTGGAAAGCCTGGAGTGGTACACGCCGCTGGCCTCCACCGTGGTGGGCTTCATCTTCCTGGCCATGGAAAAGGTCGGCACCGATCTGCAGAATCCCTTCCAGCGCAGTCGTCACCAGATCACCATGGGTACCATCTGCAACACCATCGAAGGCAACCTGCGCACCATGCTGCGCGATGCCCGCGGGGGTTATGCTTCGGTCAGCGAGATCGTGCGGGATTCGCGGCTGAATTCGCCGGAAAAGGACCCCGTCTGAGCAAGACCCGGCCCTGGCGATTGCCAGGACCGGGGTAGGCCTTACTTGAAGTCCCACTGCATCTGCGCGGGTATGCTGATGTCCCGCGAGGAGTGCACGCAGACATCCAGATAATCGGTGAAGCGCGGTGGGGCGGCGATGCCTTCGTCGAGCAGCCGCTGGTTGTCGAACAGATAATTTAGATCGGCGAAGCCGCCGTACAGCTTGAGCGCGCGCAGCACCAGGCGTGGATTGGCCGGGCCGATGCGTTCGTTGAAGTCGGCGGCGAGTTCCTTGAGATCGGCGCTGTCCACCTGGCGATAGCGCTCGCCCACCGGGGCGTCGCCCATGGCGCCGGCATAGGCCTCGTCGATTTCGCCGAAGGTGCAGGCACCCGCATTGCCCGCCGAGATGTGGTACAGGCTGTGGTTCAGCTTGGGCTTGAGCGCCAGCTCCACCAGGGCTTCGGCGCAGTAGTCCACCGGAATGACATCGATCTGCTCATCCAGACCGCAGGTGAAGCGCTCCAGCGCGAAGCCCATGCGGAACACCCAGAAGATGCTGCCTGACGCCTTGCAGCCCGAGCGACGGTGACCCACGACGATGGAAGGACGCGCCACCACCAGCGGCAGCAGCGGCAATTCGTTACGCAGCTTGAGTTCGATGGCGGCCTTGGAGGCGGTGTAGTCCACTAGCTGCTGTTCGGGTTCGGGGAAGTCCCAGGTCTCGGCGACCGGTGACTGGCGCTGCGGGCCGCAGGCCATGGCGGTGCTGACGTGCAGGAAGCGCTTCAGCCGCCGGGACTGGGCGCAGGCCTCGGCCAGGGCGAAGGTGCCCTCGACATTGACCGGCCAGATCTTCGGATTGCGCGAGAAGGAGGCCACCGCCGCACAGTTGATGACCTCGTCCAGCGCCAGCAGTTGCGGTTTGGCGGCCTCGATCCAATGGGTGTCCAGCAGATCACCACAGAGGATCTGCTCGGGTTTGAGCAGCGCCGCCAGGCGCTCGTCGACGTCATGGACACGGAGATTCTGTAGCAGCCGCTCCAGACCTTCCGCCGGGGTGGCCGCCCGGACCAGGAATTGCAGCCCCTCGACATGTCCCAGCTCCAGCAGGCGCAGGGTAACGGCGCCGCCGAGAAAGCCGGTAGCGCCGGTGACGAGAATGCGGCGCGGTACGGCGGTGAAGTGAATGGCAGAGACGGGAAGCGACATGGCGAAGGCCCTGGTTGGCGAAACGTGGGCGTACCTTAAGGCCCGACGCTGAAGGATTTATTAAGGCCGGGGAACCCCTCAAGGCTGGCGTCTTTCTAGATGCTTGCCGTTACCGACCGATACCTGCCTGGAGACCCCTATGGAACTTCCCGTTCACGATCTGACGACCCTCTTCGAGCAACTGGGCCTGGATTCCGATCCGGCTGCCATCGATGCTTTCATCGCCAGCCATTCCCCGCTGCCCGACGAGGTGAAGGTCTCGGAAGCCGATTTCTGGTCACCGTCGCAAAAGGCGTTCCTCAAGGACGAGATCATGGAAGATGCCGATTGGGCACCGATCGTCGACGAGCTGAACGTCCGCCTGCATCGCCATGACTAACGTACAGGGCCGAACCCTTTCGGCCCTGTAGTCCTTCTCTTTCCGCGTCTGGAGATTTGCCATGAACGCCGTCCATGCCCAACAGCAGCCGAACGATCCGCCCGTCGCCGACGATGAAGACGAGGTAAGCGAAGAGCAGCTCGACGAATCCGTCGAGGAAACCTTTCCTGCAAGCGATCCCATTTCGCCTTGATGATTTCCTGGCGCCGTTTCGACGGCGCTGGTCCTACCCCTGATCCTACTTTCTTGCACATTCGTCGTGCCATTTCCCTGTGCTGACCAGCCATTCACCTCGCGACTGCTAAGGTAACCGCGTCGCGCACGCAGCGTGACCGGGGTCGCGCAGGCGATCCGATGGATCGTTCAACGCAGGGAATTCCATGATCAAGACCTTCTTCGCCACCCTGGCCGGCTCGCTTATCGCCTTGGCCATGCCCTTCGCCGTGGCCGAGCCGATCGTCATCAAGTTCGCCCATGTGGTGACGGACGATACGCCCAAGGGCCGTGGTGCCCTGCAGTTCCAGAAGCTGGTTCAGGAGCGACTGGCCGGCCAGGTCAAGGTGGAGGTCTATCCCAATTCCAGCCTGGTGGGCGACGCCGACGAACTGGACGCCCTGCGCAGCAACAAGGTCCAACTGCTGGCACCCTCGGTTTCCAAGCTCAACGCCCTGGCCAAACCACTCAGGGTCTACGATCTGCCTTTCCTGTTCGACAACATCGAGGCGGTCAAGCGCTTCCAGCGCCGCGACAAGAGCCGCGAACTGCTAGGCAGCCTGGTCAGCCACAACATCACCGGACTGGGCTACTGGAACAACGGCGGCCGCCAGCTCTCGGCCACGCGGGAAATCCACACTCCCGCCGATCTCAAGGGGCTGACCTTCCGCGTCGAATCCTCCGAGGTGCTGGCCGCCTACTACCAGCAACTGGGTGCCGAGGCGGTCAAGCTGCCGTTCGCCCAGGTCTACGACGCCCTCCGGACCGGCAAGGTGCAGGGCGCGGAGAATCCCTGGTCGAACCTGCTGGGACAGAAGATCAACAGCGTGCAGCCCTATATCGTCGAGGACAACCACAGCTTCCTCACCTATATGCTCATCACCAACACCACCTTCTGGAATGGCCTGCCGTTCCAGATCCGCAGCGAGCTGGAGGCCATCCTCGACGAAGTGACCCAGTCGGTGAACCGCGATGCCGAAGCCATCAACGCCAAGGCGCGCGAACGGGTGGTCGCGGCCAATACCAGCAGGATCCTGGTGCCGACGCCTGCCGAGCGGGAAGCCTGGCGCACGGCCGTGGCGCCGTTGCTCAAGAGGTACGAAAGCGAAGTAGGCAGCGACGTCCTGCGCGCCGCCGAGGCCGCCAATCGGCGTTGAGATTGCACGGGCGTCCACCCTGGATTTGCGGCAAACTGGCACGGCTTCATCCTGACAACAAGAGGAATAGCCGTGCAGCACGCGGTCATCAGCGGTAGTGGGCTCTATACGCCGCCCGAAAGCATTTCCAACGACGAGCTGGTTGCGTCCTTCAACCAGTGGGCTGGCCAGTGGAATGCCGAGCATGCCGACGCCATCGCTCAAGGCAGTCTGGCGCCCCAGCCGGAATCCAGCGCCGCCTTCATCGAGAAGGCCTCCGGCATCCGCAGCCGCCATGTGGTCGACAAGGCCGGTATCCTCGATCCGGCGCGCATGGTGCCGCGCATTCCCGAGCGTTCCAACGACGAGCCCTCGATCCTCTGCGAGATGGGCGTCGCCGCGGCGCGCGAGGCGCTGGAACGGGCAGGGCGGACCGCCGCCGACATCGACGGTGTCATCGTCGCCTGCTCCAACCTGCAGCGGCCCTATCCGGCAGTGGCCATCGAGGTCCAGGCCGCGCTGGGCATCCAGGGCTACGGCTTCGACATGAACGTCGCCTGCTCCTCGGCGACCTTCGGCCTGCAGACCGCAGCCAACGCCGTGCAACTGGGCCAGGCACGGGCACTGCTGGTGATAGATCCGGAGATCTGCACCGGGCACCTGAACTTCCGCGACCGCGACAGCCACTTCATCTTCGGCGATGCCGCCACCGCCCTGGTGGTAGAACGCGCCGACCAGGCGACCTCGGCGCACCGCTACGAGATCCTCGGCACGCGGCTGTTCACCCAGTTCTCCAATAACATCCGCAACAACTTCGGCTTCCTCAACCGCGCGGCGGAGGAGGGCATGACCCACCCGGACAAGCTGTTCGTCCAGGAAGGGCGCAAGGTGTTCAAGGAGGTCTGCCCGCTGGTGGCCGAACTGATCGCCAATCACCTCGCCGAGCTGGATATCCCCGTCGAGCGGGTCTCGCGCTTCTGGCTGCACCAGGCCAACCTGACGATGAACCACCTCATCGTCAAGCGCCTGCTGGGGCGCGAACCCGAGCCTGGCGAGGCGCCGGTCATCCTGGATACCTACGGCAACACCAGCTCTGCCGGCTCGGTCATCGCCCTGCATCTGCACCACGAGGATCTGGTCAGTGGCAGTCTGGGGGTGCTCAGTTCCTTCGGCGCCGGTTACTCCATCGGCAGCGTGGTCCTGCGCAAGGTCTGATCGACGGCAGGAGTCTTCCCGGGAGGACCGTTGTCGGACCTGGGAAGACCTCTCGAGAAAGGAAGACCCCCGTGTCGCCAGGAAGCCTGCTCCGGGTGCAATTGCGCCAGCTGCGCCCCACCCAGCCCGCGATCGGCCACGACCAGGTGCTGTACAAGCTTGGCAAGTACGTCTGCGACCGACGCAAGCTGTTCGACGACTACTGCGAAGCCAACGGCCAGCACCTGAGTGGCGGTTTTCAGCCGAGCACCAGTCTGCGCTCGGCTGGCGACGCCCTGGGCGTCAAGCCACCCGGCACCTATCCAGACGAAATGAAGACCGTGGTCATCGGCCCCGGACAGCAGCTCTACCTCACCGATGGTCACCACACCTTTTCCGCCTTCTGGGAACACCCCGGCGGTGGCGCCGAGACCTCGGTGTGGGTCAGGGTCACCGACGATTTCAGCGGCGCGGCGAGCATGGCCGAGTTCTGGATTCGCCTGCTCGACGAGCGCAAGGCTTGGCTCAAGGACCCCCAGGGGCGTCCGATCCTGCCCGAACAGCTGCCTGAATCCCTAGGGCTCACCGCCATGGCCGACGATCCCTACCGCGCCCTGGTGTATTTCACTCGCCAGATCGGCTACGACAAGCCGCGTACGCCGGATGGCCGGGTACTGCCCTCGGAATTCCTTGAATTCTACTGGGCCGAATGGCTGCGCATGCTGCTGCCCTTGCAAGGCTATGACCTGAATGATCGCAAGAGCTACGCCAAGGCCGTGGATCAGGCGGCCCGGCTGATGGTGGCCAATCCCGGCATGCTGATCGGCAGCTCGGGGCGTACGGCGCTGGAGATGGGCGGCTACCGCGCCCTGGACAAGAAGGTCCTGCGCAAGCTCTCCGCCAGCGATGGCAAGTTCACCTACCTGCTGGCGGCCCGCGCCCAGCGTGCGGCCCTGGCGCGGGCGATCTGACCCTTTTCCGGCTTAAGTGTCTGTTACTAGCAGGTTTTTTTCTGATTGGTGTTGACAGGGGAGGCCGGGCCTCTTAACATGCGCCCCGTCCTGACCGACGGGGCTATAGCTCAGCTGGGAGAGCGCTTGCATGGCATGCAAGAGGTCGACGGTTCGATCCCGTCTAGCTCCACCAAATTTCGGTTTCGCCCTCGGGGGAAATCGGTAGAAGGTTTCGTCCCCTTCGTCTAGTGGCCTAGGACACCGCCCTTTCACGGCGGTAACAGGGGTTCGAGTCCCCTAGGGGACGCCATATCAGTCACGTATCCCAGACGTGGCGAACGTTGTACGCGGGGCTATAGCTCAGCTGGGAGAGCGCTTGCATGGCATGCAAGAGGTCGACGGTTCGATCCCGTCTAGCTCCACCAATTTCGTGATTCGTAAGGATCGCACCAGGGTAACGTCCCCTTCGTCTAGTGGCCTAGGACACCGCCCTTTCACGGCGGTAACAGGGGTTCGAGTCCCCTAGGGGACGCCATATCGGTCACGCATCCCAGGCGTGGCAAGATGCTGTACTTGGGGCTATAGCTCAGCTGGGAGAGCGCTTGCATGGCATGCAAGAGGTCGACGGTTCGATCCCGTCTAGCTCCACCAATTTCGTGATCCGCAAGGGTCGCACCAGGGTAACGTCCCCTTCGTCTAGTGGCCTAGGACACCGCCCTTTCACGGCGGTAACAGGGGTTCGAGTCCCCTAGGGGACGCCACACTCGAAAGAAACCGCCTCACGGCGGTTTTTTTTCGTCCGCACGAAAGCCATTCACCAGGGTCTTTCCCAGGTGCCCGTCAGGGCATTGAATTGTGTTAGACCTGTACGCCGAGTCCAAGCAAGGGGAGTGGGATGATCGTCGAGTATCTCTACAGCCTGGCCCAGGTGTCTGCCGAGCAGTGGAACGGTTTGCTGGTGGACGACCAGCCCTTTCTGCGGCATGAATTCCTCTCCACCCTGGAAGACAGCGGCAGCCTGGGGCAGGGGACCGGCTGGCAGCCCGCGCACCAGATCCTCAAGGATGAACAGGGTCGACTGCGGGCCGCGATGCCGGCCTATCTCAAGGCGCACTCCTATGGCGAATACGTCTTCGACTGGGCCTGGGCCGATGCCTGCCGGCGCGCCGGGATCGACTACTATCCCAAGCTGCTGGCCGCCGTGCCCTTCTCGCCGGTGCAGGGGGCGCGTCTGCTGGGCGAGCCAGCCGCCTGCGCGACCCTGCTCGACGCCACCACGGGCAGCCTGGCCGGTCTGGAGCTCTCCAGCCTGCACGTAAACTTCACCGACCCCAAGGCCGATGCCGTGCTGCAGGATCGCGATGGCTGGCTGGCCCGCCTCGGTTGCCAGTTCCACTGGCATAACCGCGGCTATCGCGACTATGGCGACTTCCTCGCCGCCCTGACCTCGCGCAAGCGCAAGCAGCTGCGCAAGGAGCGCGACCAGGTCGCCGGCCTGGGGGTGAGTTTCGAGTGGCGTAAGGGCGATGAGTTGAGCGAGGCGGAGTGGGACTTCGTCTATGCCTGCTATGCCAATACCTACGAGGTACGCGGCCAGGATCCCTACCTGACCCGCGCCTTCTTCAGCCTGCTGGCCGAGCGGCTGCCCGAGGCGATTCGGGTGGTGCTGGTGCGCCAGGGCAGCCGGCCGGTGGCCATGGCCTTCTATCTCAAGGACGATGACACCCTCTATGGCCGTTACTGGGGCTGCCTGCAGGAATTCGACCAGCTGCACTTCGAGACCTGTTTCTACCAGGGTATCGAGTACGCCATCGCCGAAGGGCTGCAGCGCTTCGATGCCGGCGCCCAGGGTGAGCACAAGCTGATTCGGGGCTTCGAGCCCACCCTGACCCATTCCTGGCACTACCTGGTACATCCGGGTTTGAGAGCCGCTGTGGCGGAGTTTCTCGACCAGGAGCGAGAGGGGGTCCAGGCCTATGCGCGCCGGGCCGCCGAGGCCTTGCCCTATCGCCAGGAAGACGGCGCGGCACCATGCTGAACTATCTCTGGTTCCTACTGGCGGCGCTGTTCGAGATCGCCGGCTGCTATGCCTTTTGGCTCTGGCTCCGGCTGGATCGCAGTCCCTGGTGGATAGCGCCCGGGCTTGCCAGCCTGGTGCTCTTCGCCCTGTTGCTGACCCGTATCGAGGCGGCCTACGCCGGGCGCGCCTACGCCGCCTATGGCGGCATCTATGTGGTGGCGTCGCTGGGCTGGCTGGCGCTGGTCGAGCGCACCCGGCCGACTTGGACGGATCTGGCGGGCGGTCTGCTGTGCGTGGCCGGGGCGCTGGTGATCCTGTTGGCGCCGCGCGGCAGTGCCTGACAGGCGCGAGACGCGCTAGTCGTCGAGCAACTCGGGCGGCACGTCGCGGCGCAGCACCAGTTGGCACAGCGCACTGTCCGGATCGAAGAGGATGACGGCTTCGCCGGTTTCCAGGGCACGGCGCGCGCGCTGGGTACGGGTCGCCAGGGGCGTCTCGTCACCGTTGTCGGTGCCGTCGCGGGTGACGAAGTCTTCCAGCAGGTTGTCGAGGGTGGCGGCAGCGAGCTGGTCGTGGGGGATGATCATGGAGAGGGGCCTGAAAAAAGGCGCCCAGGATACCCCAGGCGCTTGGTTCGAACGCTATTTGCTGCCGTCGCCAACGACCTCCTCCAGCGGCGGCAGGTGCGTCTGGTTGTCCATCTGGGTGTCTTCCGGCAGCAACTGGTGACCGAAGCGGTCCAGCGAGCTGTCGGCCGGTTGCGCATCGCTGTCGAACACCGGCGGGCTGAGCATGTAGCCGGTCAGCAGCTGGCTGAGCGCCGCCAGGCTGACGATATGGGTGCGCTCGTAGCCATGGGTGGCGTCGCAACCGAAGGCCAGCAGGGCGACCCGCACGTCCTGGCCGGAACTGATCGCCGAGTGGGCGTCGCTGTAGTAGTAGCGGAACAGGTCGCGGCGCACTGGGATGTCGTTGCGTTGCGCCAGGCGCAGCAGGTGCCGTGACAGGTGATAGTCGTAGGGGCCGGCGGAATCCTGCATGGCCACGCTGACGCGGTGCTCGTCGGAGCGCTGGCCGGGCGCGACTGGGGCGATGTCGATGCCGACGAATTCGCTGACGTCCCAAGGCAGGGCACCGGCGGCGCCGGAGCCCACTTCTTCGGTGATGGTGAACAGCGGATGGCAGTCGATCGGCGGCGTCTGGCCAGTTTCCTTGAGCATCTTCAGCGCGGTGAGCAGGGCGGCGACGCCCGCCTTGTCATCCAGGTGACGCGAGCTGATGTAGCCGCTGTCGGTGAATTCCGGCAGCGGATCGAAGGCGACGAAGTCGCCGACCTGCACGCCCAGCTGTTCGGTCTCATG
This sequence comes from Pseudomonas benzopyrenica, assembly GCF_036884265.1. Classification (NCBI taxonomy): domain Bacteria; kingdom Pseudomonadati; phylum Pseudomonadota; class Gammaproteobacteria; order Pseudomonadales; family Pseudomonadaceae; genus Pseudomonas; species Pseudomonas benzopyrenica. Next base: position 1,782,232 of record NZ_CP145723.1, read on the forward strand.
GCGGCTCTTGGTCACGGCATCCAGGCGCAATTCGATGTGGTCCCAGGTCACCGGCATCTTGTCGATTTCGGTGTTGAAGGCGTGACCGGAGGCCAGCAGCGGCAGCACACTGCCTCTCAGGGTGCCGTCATCGGTGAACAGGCTGACCCGGCTGCCTTCGGCGAAGCGACTCGACCAGTGGCCGACCGCCGCCAGGCCCAGGCGGCCATTGTCCTTGATCTCGCGGACGATGGCGCCAATGGTGTCCAGGTGCGCGGAGACGGCCCGGTCGGGACTCTCCTTGTGGCCCTTGATGGTGGCGCGGATGGTGCCGCGGCGGGTCAGTTCGAAGGGGATGTCGAGTTCGTTGAGCCGTTCGGCCACGTACATGACGATGGTGTCGGTGAAACCCGTGGGGCTGGGGATGGCCAGCATGTCCAGCAGGACCTTGCGCAGGTAATCCAGATCGGGCTCGGGCAAGCGATTCATAGCGGAACCTCCCGGGAGAGCGGGAACAGCAGGTCGATGAAGCGTTCGGCGGTGGGGCGGGGCTCGTGATTGGCCAGGCCCGGCCGCTCATTGGCTTCGATGATGACGTAGTCGGGCGAGTCGGCAGCCGGGACCAGCAGGTCCATGCCGGTGACGGGGATGTCCAGTGCCCGGGCCGCCTGGATGGCAGCGTCGGCCAGCACCGGATGGAGGCTGTCGGTGACGTCTTCCAGGATGCCGCCGGTGTGCAGGTTGGCGGTCTTGCGCACGGCCAGGTGGGTGCCGGTGGGAAGCACGCTGTCCCACTCGTAGCCGGCACCGCGGATGGCGCGTTCGGTTTCCTCGTCCACCGGGATGCGCGACTCGCCGCCGGTGGCGGCCTGGCGACGGCGACTCTGGGCTTCGATCAGGTCCCGGACGCTGTGCTGACCGTCGCCGACGATTTCCGCCGGCCGGCGGATGGCCGCAGCCACCACCTCGTGGCCAATGACCACTATCCGCAGGTCGAGGCCCTGGTGAAAGCTTTCCAGCAGCACGCGATCGTCATAACGCTGCGCCGCCTGGATGGCGGTGGCGAGGTGTTCGGCGTCGCGGATATCCACGGCCACGCCCTTGCCCTGTTCGCCATTGACCGGCTTGACCACCAGAGCGCCATGCTTCTCCAGGAAGGCGGCGTTGTCTTCGTCGCTGCCCGCCAGTTGCTGTTCAGGGACCTTCAACCCGGCCCGGGCCAGGGTACGGCTGGTCAGCACCTTGTCGGCGCAGAGGGTCATGGTCACGGCGGAGGTGAGATCGGTGAGGGATTCGCGGCAACGGATGCGCCTGTTGCCCTGGATCAGGGTGAAAAGACCCCCTTCGGCATCGTCCACCTGCACCTCGATGCCACGCCGCAGGGCTTCGTCGACAATGATCCGTGCATAGGGATTCAGTTCGGCAGCAGGGCCGGGGCCGAGGAAAAGCGTCTGATTGATGCCGTTCTTGCATTTGATGGCGAAGGTCTGCAGCGGTCGGAAACCCAGCTTGTCGTAGAGGCGCTTGGCCTGCAGGTTGTCATGCAGCACCGACAGGTCCAGATAGGCCAGGCCGCGACTGGCATAGTGCTCGATCAGGTGGCGCACCAGCGCCTCGCCGACGCCGGGTCGGCTGCACTCGGGCGATACCGCCAGGCACCACAGCGAGGAGCCGCCATCGGGATCCTGGAAGGCCTTGACGTGATTGAGGCCCATCACCGAGCCGATGATGGCGCCGCTGTCGTCGTCTTCCGCCAGCCAGTAGACCGGGCCGCCCTTGTGCCGGGGCGTCAGCCGCTCGGTGTCGACGGGCAGCATATGGCGCTGCTGATAGAGCCGGTTGATCTCGCTCCAGTCCTGCGCGGAGCAGGCGCGGCGGATACGAAAGCCGCGATAGATCCGGCGTGCCGGGCGATAGTCGCTGAACCAGACCCGCAGGGTATCGCTGGGGTCGAGAAACAGCTGTTGTGGCGCCTGGGCCAGCACCTGGTGCGGAGCGGCCACGTAGAGGGCGATGTCGCGCTCGCCCGGCGTTTCGGTGAGCAGCTCCTTGGCCAGGCTGGCGGGGTCGGGATAGGTATGGCCGACGAGCAGCCGTCCCCAGCCGCAATGCAGGCAGAGCGGCTGGGAGGTCGGATGATCGCCTTCCGCCAGGCGCGCCTGCAGCCGTTCGTAGGAGGGCGTCTGGGCACGCTGGAGGCGCTGGTTGTAGCTGGTCGCTTTCATGCGTCTTGCACCCTCACAGTCCGTGTTCGCTCAGCCAGAGGTTGAGCGCGGCGAGTTGCCAGAGCTTGGAGCCACGCAGGGGCGTGATGCGGTCGGCTGGATTGGTCAGCAGGCGATCGATCTCGGCGGTGTCGAACAGGCCGCGATCCTGGCTGGGATCCAGCAGCAGCTCGCGTACCCAGCTGAGTGTGTTGCCTTCCAGGTGCTTGAGGCCCGGCACCGGGAAATAGCCCTTGGGCCGGTCGATCACCTCTTGGGGAATGACCTTGCGCGCGGCGGCCTTGAGCACCTGCTTGCCCCCATCGCCCAACTTGAATTCGGCGGGAATGCGCGCCGAGAGTTCGGCGAGGCGATAGTCGAGGAAGGGCACCCGAGCTTCCAGGCCCCAGGCCATGGTCATGTTGTCGACCCGCTTGACCGGGTCGTCCACCAGCATCACGGTGCTGTCCAGGCGCAGGGCCTTGTCGACCCCGGCGCTGGCGCCCGGCTTGGCGAAGTGCTGACGCACGAAGGCCTCGGCGGCGTCTTCCTCCAGGCGCATGCCTGCCTGCACCGTGGCGGCGTACTGGGCATAGTCGCGGTCGAAGAAGGCAGCGCGATAGGCGGCGAAGGGATCGGCGGCGCCATGCACCTGGGGATACCAGTGGTAACCGGCGAAGAGTTCGTCAGCGCCCTGGCCGCTCTGTACTACCTTGCAGTGCTTGGAGACCTCGCGCGACAGCAGATAGAAGGCGATGCAGTCGTGGCTCACCATCGGCTCGCTCATGGCCGAGAAGGCGCGCGGCAGCTGCTGGATGATCTCGTCCTCGGCGATGCGCAGTTGATGGTGACGGGTGCCGTAGTGATTGGCGATCAGATCGGAATACTGGAATTCGTCGCCACGCTCGCCGCCGGCATCCTCGAAGCCGATGGAGAAGGTCAGCAGGTCCTTGACCCCCGAATCGTGCAGCAGGCCCACCAGCAGGCTGGAGTCCACCCCGCCGGAGAGCAGCACGCCGACCTCGCGCGCCGCGCGCTGCCGGATCGCCACGGCGTCCTTGAGACCATGCAGGACGCGCTCGGCCCAGTCGTCCAGGGTGTAGCGACGCTCGTCTTCACGGGGACCGTAGTCCAGATTCCACCAGGTCTCCTGATGCTGCTGGCCAGACGCATCCACGGTCATCCAGGTCGCTGGCGGCAGCTTCTGCACGCCCTGCAGGATGGTGCGCGGTGCCGGCACCACGGCGTGGAAGTTCAGGTAGTGGTTGAGCGCGACCGGATCGATGCGGGTGTCGATGTCACCGGCTTCCAACAGGGCGGGCAGGCTGGAGGCGAATCTCAGGCGTTTGTCGGTGAACGATAGATACAGCGGCTTGATCCCCAGGCGATCCCGGGCGATGAACAGCCGACCGCTGTCTCGCTCCCAGATGGCGAAGGCGAACATGCCGTTGAGCTTGGGCAGCATGTCCTTGCCCCAGGCGTGATAGGCCTTGAGCAGGATTTCGGTGTCACCACCGGAATAAAAGCTATAACCCTTGGCTTCCAGCTCGGTACGTAGTTCCGGATAGTTGTAGATGGCGCCGTTGAACACCATAGACAGACCCAGTTCCGGCTCGATCATGGGTTGGCCCGAGGCTTCCGCCAGATCCATGATCTTCAACCGCCGGTGGCCCAGGGCGACCGGCCCCTGGCTATGGAAACCCCAGGCATCCGGTCCGCGCTGTTCGAGGCGGTGAGTGATGCGCTCCACCGCGCTGATGGCTGCAGGTTGTTGATCGAAACGAAGCTCTCCGGCGATGCCGCACATGGTGCTGTGCCTCTTGAATCCTTGGGATGCGGCGCGGTGAGTTCAATCCCGAACCCGGCGTGCGCATCCAATGCGTGTGGACTTCTCGCGATCCTTGAGAAGCCAATGCAGGGCGTCGTGCGGGCGCAAAGGGCAGGGGCGGACAGCTCGTCTGTCTGGCGCCGTGGGCCTGAACGCACGCACCGACCGACAGCGGGTCTCAAAGAGAGTGGGGTACCGCCGGTCAGGGCCTCAGGTTACGAGCCCCAGGCGCGGCGGATGGTTCCATCGCAAGGGTCATGGCTGCCGCCACCGTCACAGGCGGGACTGCAAAAGTGATCTTTATATGTTATAATGTATCTTTAATCGGCGCGCGGAAGGCATCCTGTCTTCGGCGCCCCAGACCAGGAGACGTCTCATGAAACCCGGTATCCATCCCAACTACCGTCCCGTGCTGTTCCACGACACCACCTCGGACACCTACTTCCTGATTCGCTCCACGGCTGAGAGCGACCGCACCCAGGAATACGAAGGCGAGACCTATCCCTACATCAGCCTCGACGTATCCAGCGCTTCCCACCCCATCTACACCGGCGAGCAGCGCCAGATGAAGGTCGAAGGCCGCGTCTCGAGCTTCAACAAGAAGTTCGCCGGCTTCCCGGGTGGCAACAGCAAGTAAGCGCCACGGGCAGCGCGCCGGCTCAGCGCGCGCTGCTGACCCCTTCGAGGGTGGCGAAGGAGGTGTCCTTGGCGGTCAGCAGGAAATCCTGCATGAAGGGCGCTTCCAGCATGTCTTCGCGAATCGCCGCATGGAGCGTCGCATAGAGGCCTTTCTCCCCCAGCCGGCGCGCCGTCACGTAGCCGCGCGAGCTGTACTCATGGATCGCCCAGTTGGGCAGGCAGCAGACGCCACGGCCTGACGCCACCAGTTGCAGCATCATCACCGTCATCTCCGCCGTGCGAATCGACAGCGGTTCGACATCGGCCGGATCGAGAAAGCGGGTGAAGATATCCAGTCGATCACGCTCCACCGGATAGGTGATCTGGGTCTCCTGGGCGAGGTCCTCGGGCACGATATAGGGCCGCTGTGCCAGGGGATGCTGGTTGGCCACCGCCAGCAGGGCTTCGTAGGTGAACAGCGGCACATAGGTGACCCCCGAGAGGTCCACTGGATCGGCGGTCACCACCAGATCCAGATCGCCCCGCGCTAGCGCGGGCAAGGGTGCGAAGGAGAATCCGGAGGCCAGGTCCAGCTCCACTTCCGGCCAGGAATCGCGAAACTGGTCGATGGTCGGCATCAGCCATTGGAAGCAGCTGTGGCATTCGATGGCCATGTGCAGCCGGCCCGCCGTCCCGCCCACCAGGCGCGCCAGATCCCGTTCGGCACTGCGCAGATGCGGCAACACCGCGTCCGCGGTCTGCAGCAGGCGCAAACCGGCGCTGGTGAAGCGGATGGGTTTGGTCTTGCGAATGAATAGCGGGGTCCCCAGCCGTTCTTCCAGTTCCTTGAACTGATGGGAGAGGGCGGACTGGGTCAGATGCAAGCGTTCTGCAGCCTCCACCAGACTGGAGGATTCGCGGAGTGCATGCAGGGTTTTCAGGTGGCGAAGTTCGAACATGGCGTCGGCGCTGGAGGTAAAGGTGCATCATGAAGACTTTTCATGGTGCTGCCTATGCTCCAACGCGCCTGGCGCGCTGTTTCAGTGTCTATTGCAAGGGTGAACACCATTGTTCCTGAGCGGATTGCCCGCTCAGGAACAGCAGGCGTCAGGCCGCGTTGCTGTCCTTGGCGCTCCGGGCGGGTTCGGAATGCGCCAGGAGGTTTTCCAGAGCGGCCCGCTCCGCATTGGTGAATACCAGGCCCAGCTTGGTCCGCCGCCAGAGCACGTCATCGGCACGGGTGACCCACTCGTGGCGCTGCAGGTATTCCACTTCACGCACGTGGAGGTCAGCGCCGATTACCGCACCTAGTTCCTCCACCGAGCGCGAATCACCCAGCAGGGTCCAGACCCGACTGCCATAGGTGGTGGCCCAGCGCTGCGCCAGGGCCGGCGTCAGGCCGCTGACCTTGTCCAGCAGTTCGCGGGTCAAGGCCTGGGGCGTGGTCATGTTCTCGCCACCGGGCAGCGGTGCCGAGGCTGTCCAGCTGTTGCCCAGCCGGGGGAAGAAGGGCTGCAGCTGCGCCATCGCCGACTCGGCCAGCTTGCGGTAGGTGGTCAGCTTGCCACCGAACACCGACAGCAGCGGGGCGCCCTGTTCTTCGGCCAGCGACAGGGTGTAGTCGCGCGTGATGGCGGAGGGGTTATCCGACTCGTCGTCGCACAGCGGGCGGACACCGGAGAAGGTGTGCAGGACGTCATCGCGACTGAGCTGCTTGCGGAAGTGGGCATTGGCCACCCCCAGCACATAGTCGATTTCCTGGTCGGTGATGGTCACCTTGGCCGGATCGCCCTGGTACTCGCGATCCGTAGTGCCGACCATGGTGTATTGGCCCAGGTAGGGAATGGCGAAGACAATGCGGCGGTCCTCGTTCTGCATGATGTAGGCTTGGTCGCCTTCGTACAGTTTGGGCACGATGACATGGCTGCCCTGGATCAGGCGGATGCCATAGGGCGACTTCTGCTGCAGGTCCTGACGGATGAAGCTGGCGACCCAGGGGCCGGCGGCATTGACCAGGCCCTTGGCACGGATTTGCTGGCGACCCTGAGGACCTTCGACCTCAACCTCCCAGTGACCCTCGACGCGACGGGCACTGACGCAACGGGTGCGGGTCACGATGTCGGCACCCTTGTCCCGCGCCTGCATGGCGTTGAGCACCACCAGCCGGGCATCGTCCACCCAGCAATCGGAATACTCGAAGCCACGCTTGATCTCGGCCTTGAGCGGCCCCTGGGCATCGAATTTCAGGCCGCGCGAACCCGGCAGCTTTTCGCGCTTGCCGAGGTGGTCATAAAGGAAGAGACCGGCACGGATCATCCAGGCCGGACGCAGGTGCGGGCGATGGGGCAGGACGAAGCGCATCGGTTTGACGATGTGGGGCGCCTTCGCCAGCAGTACCTCGCGCTCGGCCAGGGCTTCGCGCACTAGCCGAAACTCATGGTGTTCCAGGTAGCGCAGGCCGCCGTGGATCAGCTTGCTGCTGGCAGAGGAGGTGTGGCTCGCCAAGTCGTCACGTTCACAGAGGAACACCGACAGGCCACGACCGGTGGCGTCGGCGGCGATGCCGACGCCATTGATGCCACCGCCGATGACGGCGAGATCGTAGGTCCGGGGAGTTGCAGTGGGTGCCTGGGCCATGGTGCCTCCTGTGAAACGAACATAATTATTCGGTTTCGAACATAATAGCCCAGCAAAAACTCAGGTTCTAGCCAGGCCTGTGTCTTCAGACCGCTAAAACGAAAAAAAACGAATATGGAGAGGGGGGAGGCGACGAATGGTCGTCGCCCCTGGAGGTCAGCGCGGGCGCGCTACCTCGACCTTGACCTGCCATTCGCGCAGGCAGCGCGCGAAGGCCGGAGAGGGCTCCTTCTCGGTGAACAGCTGATCGATCTGCTCCAGGCTGCCCAGGCGGATCATGGCGTTGCGGCCGAACTTGCTGGAGTCGGCGGCGAGAAACACCTGGCGGGCATTGTGGATGATGGCCTGGGAGACGCAGACCTCCTGGTAGTCGAAATCCAGCAGGGTGCCGTCTTCGTCGATACCGCTGATGCCCACCAGGGCGTAGTCGACCTTGAACTGCTTGATGAAGTCGGCCGTGGCCTGGCCCACCACGCCGCCATCGCTGCGCACCTTGCCGCTGGCGATCAGCACGTCGAAGTCGTCCTTGGCGCTGAGGATGTTGGCCACGTGCAGATTGTTGGTGATGACCTTGAGGCTGCGATGCCCGAGCAGGGCATGGGCGATGGCCTCGGTGGTGGTGCCGATGTTGATGAACAGCGAGGCATGGTCGGGCACGGCAGCGGCCACGGCTTCGGCGATCAGGCGCTTTTCCTCGCGCATCTGTCCGGCCCTCATGCTGTATTCGGTGTTTTCCACGCTGGAGTCGTGGGCGGCACCCCCGTGGTAGCGCCGCAGCAGCCCGGCTTCGGCGAGCTGGTTGATGTCGCGGCGGATCGTCTGGGGGGTGACGGAGAAATGCTGGGCCAGCTCTTCGATGCTGACGTAGCCGCGCTCACGGACCAGTTCGAGAATCTGCTGTTGGCGAGGCGCCAGGCTCATTACGGCTTCCTTGAGGTGATCGAGTAAATTCACAGAGGATGCCGTAGCTCTTTCAAGGTGGAAAGCGCTTGTCGCGCAAAGCAAGACCGGCGTCGGAAGACGCCGGCCTCGTGGGGGAGCCTTGCGGGAAGCGGCCCGGCGAGTACCGGCCGCCTCCCGGTCGGATTCGACTCAGTCCAGCGCCCAGCCGCGGGTACGCTCGACTGCCTTCTTCCAACCCTTGTACAGGGTGTCTCTCTTGCTCGGATCGCAAGCCGGTTCGAAGACCCGCTCGATGGTGCTCTTGCTGCGCAACTCGTCCAGGCTGCTCCAGAAGCCGGTGGCGAGACCCGCGAGGTAGGCCGCGCCCAGGGCCGTGGTCTCCTTCATTTCCGGTCGCTCGACCCGGGTGCCGAGCACGTCCGACTGGAACTGCATGAGGAAGTTGTTGGCGGTGGCGCCGCCGTCCACGCGCAGGGACTTCAAGGCTTCGCCGGCATCCTGCTGCATGGCGTCCAGCACGTCGCGGGTCTGGAAGGCGATGGATTCCAGAGTGGCGCGGATGATGTGGTCCACTTTCACGCCCCGGGTCAGGCCGAACAGCGCGCCGCGGGCATAGGGATCCCAGTAGGGCGCGCCCAGACCGGTGAAGGCCGGGACCAGGTAGACGCCGTTGCTGTCGGTCACCTTGGTGGCGAAGTACTCGGAGTCCAGGGAATCGTTGATCACCTTGAGCTCGTCACGCAGCCACTGGACGGTGGAGCCGCCGTTGAAGATGGCGCCTTCCAGGGCGTAGTTGACCTCGCCGCGAGGACCGCAGGCGATGGTGGTCAGCAGGCCGTGCTGGGACTGCACCGCCTTCTCGCCGGTGTTCATCAGCAGGAAGCAACCGGTGCCATAGGTGTTCTTGGCCTGGCCGGGCTCTACGCACATCTGGCCGAACAGCGCCGCCTGCTGGTCGCCGGCGATACCGGCGATGGGGATGCCGGTGGTCTGGCCGCTGCCCAGGTGCGCCTGGCCATAGACCTCGGAGGAGGATTTCACTTCCGGCAGCATCTCGCGCGGGATGTCGAGCACCTCGAGCATGGTGGCATCCCACTCACGCTTGTGGATATCGAACAGCAGGGTGCGGGAGGCGTTGGTGTAGTCGGTGACGTGGGCTTGACCGTGGGTCATCTTCCAGATCAGCCAGGTGTCCACGGTGCCGAACAGCAGCTCGCCGCGGCGGGCGCGTTCACGGCTGCCTTCGACGTGATCGAGGATCCACTTGATCTTGGTGCCGGAGAAATAGGGATCGATCACCAGGCCGGTGGTCTTGCGGATATGGTCTTCCATGCCGTCGCGCTTGAGCTGGTCGCAGATCGCGGTGCTCTGGCGGCTCTGCCAGACGATGGCGTTGTAGATGGGACGACCGGTGAGCTTGTCCCAGACGATGGCGGTTTCACGCTGGTTGGTGATGCCGATGGCGGCGATCTGCTCGGTGCTGATGCTGGCCTGGGCCAGGGCCTCGACGAACACCGCGCTCTGGGTGGCCCAGATCTCCATGGGGTCGTGCTCGACCCAGCCGGCCTGGGGATAGATCTGCGCGAATTCGCGCTGGGCGATCGTCACCACGTTGGCATTGCGGTCCAGCACGATGGCACGCGAGCTGGTGGTGCCCTGGTCGAGCGCGACGATGTACTGCTTGTTCTGGTCGGTCATGGTCGTATTCCTTATTGTGATTCGCGGCGATCAGGACGCTTTGGAAGCGGAGTTCACTTCGGTGCGGGCGCTGTCCTCGGCCTTGGCCGGGACGTCGCAGGCACCGGAAGCCAGGCCGGGCAGGTGGCGGCAGATCAGCGCCTTGTAACCGGCGGCGCCCAGGCAGGCACCGACGATGGGGCCGAAGATCGGCACCAGGAAGTAGGGGATGTCGCGGCCACCGGTAAAGGCGATTTCACCCCAGCCGGCGAAGAAGGCCATCAGCTTGGGTCCGAAATCCCGGGCCGGGTTCATGGCGAAGCCGGTCAGCGGACCCATGGAACCACCGATCACGGCGATCAGCAGGCCGATCAGCAGGGGGGCGAGCGGGCCACGGGGCAGGCCGTTGCCGTCGTCGGTGAGGGCCATGATCATGGCCAGCAGGATGGCGGTGATGACGGCTTCCACCAGGAAGGCCTGACCGATCGACAGGGAAGGATGGGGATAGGTGGAGAAGACGCCGGCCAGTTCCAGGCTCGCCTGGCTGCCGCGGACCATGTTGTGGGCCTGTTCATAATCGAAAAACAGGCTGCTGTAGAGGCCGTAGACCAGCGCCGCGCCACAGAAGGCACCGGCGACCTGGGCCAGGATGTAGGCCGGGACCTTGCGTCTTTCGAAGCCACCGAACAGCCAGAGGGCGATGGTGACGGCCGGGCTGAGATGCGCGCCGGAGACACCGGCGGATAGGTAGACCGCCATGCTCACGCCGACGCCCCAGATGATACTGATCTCCCACAGGCCGAGGGTAGCGCCGCCGACCTTCGCGGCCGCCACGCAGCCGGTACCGAAGAAGATGAGCAGGGCTGTGCCGAGGAATTCGGCGATGCATTGACCGCGTAGTGTTGGAGCGAGAAGAGTACTCATGGGGGAGCCTCGTGGTTGTTGTATTTATAGGTGGCCGATGGGCCATTTGTTCGCAACCGAAAATCTAATTTCAAATATGAAAACTGTCAAAGCTCCTGAGCGCAAAAACAGTGACGACGTTCGACAATTCATTGCCGATGCGACGCCGCCTGCTATTTTGGTCATAGGACTTGTGAAGACAACCTGTCCATCGGCCGGTCTTAGGCTGTAGCCGTCGCTACAGGGATCATCAGAGGCCGGGTGCCCGTGCGACGTTGACGCTTGCTGTTTCTCTTCTTCTGCTCAGGTAGCGTGCATGTCCCTAGAATTTCATCAGGTCGATGCCTTCACCGATCAGGCCTTTCGCGGCAATCCTGCTGCCGTCTACCGCCTGGATAGCTGGCCGGCCGACGAGCTGCTGCAGCGAATCGCCACCGAGCACAATCTTTCGGAAACCGCCTTCGTGGTGCGCGAGGGCGAGACCTGGCGGATTCGCTGGTTCACCCCGCGGACCGAGGTGCCATTATGCGGTCATGCCACCCTGGCAGCCGCCCATGTGCTGTTTGAAGCCTATGGAGAGCCTGGAGATCGACTGGAGTTCATCTGCCAGTCGGGCGTGCTGCGGGTGTTTCGCGAGGGCGATGGCCTGCTGGCGCTGGATTTTCCGGCGTTGGTGCCCACGGAGCTGGGGGTGACGCCCGAACTGGAGCGAGCCCTGCAGGTCTCGCCGGTGGATGCCCTGGCGGCGGACAAGCTGCTGGTGCTGCTGGAGTCGGAACAGGCGGTGCGTGACTGCAAGCCGGATCTGGCTGCCATTGCCCGGCTGCCCTGGCAGGGCGTCATCGTGACCGCACGGGGACAGGAGGTCGACTTCGTCTCGCGCTTCTTCGCCCCGGCAGTGGGCGTGGACGAGGATCCCGTCACCGGCTCGGCGCATTGCAGCCTGATTCCCTACTGGTCGCGGCGACTGGCCAAGCGGATGCTCACCGCCCAGCAACTCTCCGCTCGCGGTGGGCAACTCAGGTGTCGGTTGGAAGGCGATCGGGTCAGTATCGCCGGGCGGGCGGTAACGGTCATGCGCGGGCAGCTGTTGCTGTGAGCCAAAGGCCTCGGCTGCCTGGCGCAACCGAGGCCTACGCCAGGATCAGGCGTGTAGCGGCGGCTTGATGAGGAATTCGAGTAGCGCCTTCTGGGCGTGGAGGCGATTTTCGGCTTCGTCCCAGACCACGGCGCGCGGATCGTCCAGCAGGGTATGGCTGATTTCCTCACCGCGGTGAGCCGGTAGGCAGTGCATGAACAGCACCTCGGGGGCGGCGCCATCGAGCAGCTCGGCGGTGACCTGGTAGGGCTTGAAGGCTGCCAGGCGCAGACGGGTTTCTTCTTCCTGGCCCATGGAGGTCCAGACATCGGTGCTGACCAGGTGCGCCTGGGCCACGGCCTCACGCGGATCCCGGGTCAGCTGCACGCGGTCGCCGGCCCGTTCGAGAAAGCGCGGGTTGGGCTCGTAGCCTTCCGGACAGGCAATGCGCAGGGTGAAGTCGAGCTGTTCGGCCGCCTCGATGTAGCTGTTGCACATGTTGTTGCCGTCGCCGATCCAGGCCACGGTCTTGCCACGGATATCGCCCCGGTGTTCGAAGAAGGTCTGCATGTCGGCCAGCAGCTGGCAGGGGTGGAGGTCATCCGACAGACCATTGATCACCGGCACCTGGGAATGGGCGGCGAAGGTGGTCAGCATCTCGTGGGCGTAGGTGCGGATCATCACGCCGTCTAGCATGCTCGACATGACGCGGGCGCTGTCCGGAACGGGTTCACCGCGGCCGAGCTGGGTATCCCGGGAGGAGAGAAAGATCGCCTGGCCGCCGAGCTGGATCATGCCGGCCTCGAAGGAGAGGCGGGTGCGGGTCGAGGCCTTCTCGAAGATCATGCCCAGGACGCGATTGCGCAGGGGTTCGTGCAGCACACCCCGGTTACGCAGGGCCTTGAGCTCGATGCCCCGTGCGATGAGTTGGCGGAGTTCCGCGGAGGAACAATCCATGAAAGAGAGAAAGTGGCGAACCGTCATTTCGTTACCCTAGCGTCCCGTCCCGGTAACGGCCGTCCCTGGAGGACGCGGCGAACCTGAGAGCATGCCGTTTCAAACGGCGGAAAGACCAAAGGCGAAATGGTATAAGTTCATGTCGCATTTTACCACCATCGCAGGCTAGGCCCTCAATTCAGGGCGGCTAGCCTGGGACAGGGTAGCGGACGGGTGGGGGTTACAGCAGGTCGGTGGGAACGTTGCCGCCGTTGTCGGCCAGCTTCTGCAGAACGGCCTTGTGCAGCCACATGTTCATCTGGGCGGAGTCGTTCAGCTTGTCGGCGGGGCAGTTCAGCTCCTTGGCCAGTTCCTGGCGCGCGGTCAGGCTGCTGTCCAGGTCGAGCAGCTTGAGCAGGTCGACGATGGAGGTCTTCCAGTTGAGCTGTTCGCCTTTCTGGGCGGCCAGGCCGTCGAGCTTGGCGGCGACGTCCACCTGGCTCATGGAAGTGGCGCTGCCGGTCGCGGCCGGGTTGCCGGCAGGTGCGGCGGTATCGGTCGTGCCGGTGGTGGGCGCTGCGGCGGGGGTATCCGCGTGGGCTTCACCAATGCCGAGCTTCGAGAGGATCTTGCTGAACAGGCTCATGGAGTTCTCCTGGGTCTTGGATCAGGCGCACCGAGTGGCGCCTACCCTTAACCTGACCACAGCCTCGCCGCCAAAGTTTGCCAGTTGGTCTGCCAAATCGCTGCGGGCGGAGCGAACGTGCCTCGACAGACGTGGTCGATTGCCAGGTCGAGCCGCGCTTGTTTCGGGCTGGACGTCGCGGAAATCCCGGCGTTCCACCGGCCTTTCCGTTACAATCGTCCCACCGTATTAGCGAGGTGCATCGTGGAAATCATCGATACCATCAAAGACCAGATTGCCAACAATCCCGTGCTGCTCTACATGAAGGGTTCGCCGAACGCGCCTCAGTGCGGCTTCTCTTCCCGTGCCGCTCAGGTGTTGATGGCCTGTGGCGAAAAATTCGCCTATGTCGACATCCTGCAGAATCCGGAAATCCGTGCCAATCTGCCCAAGTACGCCAACTGGCCGACCTTTCCCCAGCTGTGGGTGGGCGGCGAGCTGGTCGGCGGCAGCGACATCCTGGCCGAGCTGTACGAGAAGGGCGAGCTGCAGACCCTGATCAAGCAAGCCGTGGAAACCAAGGACGCCTGAGTCTTTGGCCCATGAAAAAGCCCGCAGCGTGCGGGCTTTTTTTATGGGCGTTTGCCCGATCAATCGTCGTCGTGCATCTGCGACTGGATGTAGTTCTCGATCCCGACGCTGGCGATCAGACTCAGCTGGGTTTCCAGCCAGTCGATGTGCTCTTCCTCGGACTCGAGGATGCTCTTGAGCATGTCGCGGCTCACGTAGTCCCGTACGCTTTCGCAATAGGTGATGGCTTCACGCAGGTCAGCCACGGCGCTGATTTCCAGGCGCAGGTCGCACTGGATCATTTCCTGGGTGTTCTCGCCGATCATCAGCTTGCCCAGGTCCTGCAGATTGGGCAGGCCTTCCAGGAATAGGATGCGCTCGATCAGGCGATCGGCGTGCTTCATCTCGTCGATGGATTCCTTGTACTCGTGATGGCCCAGCTTGCGGATACCCCAGTCGTTGTACATCCGCGAGTGCAGGAAGTACTGGTTGATGGCCACCAGTTCGTTGCCGAGGATCTTGTTCAAATGCTGGATGACGGTGATATCGCCTTTCATGGCCGGACCTGCAAATCGGGTGGGATTGCCGGCAGTCTGAGCGTGGAAGGGCCCTTTGTCAAAAGCTTAAGTTGTTGAAAAATCGACGAAAATCGAACGGTAATCGAAAGCTTTTTCATCCTTTCCGTAAGCGTTTGATTAGACAATAAAAAAGCCGGACGCAAGGTCCGGCATTTTTTTGCAGGGATGTCGCTCAGGCGCGCGGGACGTCCAGGGCGTAGGCGAGCTGCTGGGCACCATGCAGTTCACCGAGGGTTTCCTTGACCACCTGTTTGGCGAGGCAAGCGCACTTGCCGCACTGGGTGGCGCAACCCGTGCTTTCCCGGACTTCCCGATAACTGCAGCAGCCTTCATAGATGGCTTCGCGAATATGCTTGTCGGTCACGCCACGGCAAAGACACACGTACATGGATCGCCTGCTGTATGAGTGGAGGTGCCGCCAAAGCTAATGACAATGAGAATGATTGTCAAAGTTGTAGGCGGCAAAATCTCATCAAAGGTGTCCTGGGCGACAGGCGGTTGTCCGATCAGTCCAGGTCGACCCAGCCGCCCATCTCCCGCCAGCGATTGACGATGCCGCAGAACAGCTCGGCAGTCTTCTCGGTGTCGTAACGGGCCGAGTGGGCTTCGCGATTATCGAATTCGATACCGGCCGCCTGACAGGCCTTAGCCAATACCGTCTGACCATAGGCCAGGCCGGCGAGGGTTGCGGTATCGAAGCTGGAGAAGGGGTGGAAGGGATTGCGCTTCAGGCCACAACGCAAGACCGCGGCATTGAGGAAACCCAGGTCGAAGCTGCTGTTATGGCCGACCAGGATGGCTCTCTTGCAGCCACTGGCCTTGAGCGACTTGCGCACGCCCTTGAAGATCTCGCTCAGCGCCTGCTCTTCGCCCACCGCCATGCGCAGCGGATGGTCGAGCTTGATGCCGGTGAACTCCAGCGCCGCCGGTTCGATGTTGGCGCCGACGAAGGGTTCGACGCGGAAGAAGTAGGTGTGATCCGGATAGAGCACGCCTTCCTCGTCCATGGCCACGGTGGTGGCGGCAATTTCCAGCAGGGCATCGGTGGCGGCGTTGAAGCCACCGGTCTCGACGTCCACCACCACCGGCAAATAGCCGCGAAAGCGGCGCGCCATGGGGATGCGCGAGTCGGACATCGGCTGGCTGGCATCCAGTTCGTCGCTGAAGGTCTCATCCATGCTCATGCGCCCACCTCCAGCCGCCAGCGCAGCGTTTCGCCCGCGCGCAGCGGAATCACCTCATGGTCGCCGAACGGCAGGGAGGCCGGCGCCTGCCAGTCCTCGCGCACCAGGGTGACGATCTCGGTATTGCGCGGCAGGCCGTAGAAGTCGGCACCGAAATGGCTGGCGAAGCCTTCCAGGCGGTCGAGGGCGTTGCGGCTCTCGAAGGCCTCGGCATAGAGTTCCAGGGCGCCATAGGCGGTGTAGCAGCCGGCGCAGCCACAGGCGGCTTCCTTGGCGTGACGGGCATGGGGCGCCGAGTCGGTGCCGAGGAAGAACTTGGGATTGCCGCTGGTGGCGGCGTCCAGCAGGGCGCTCTGGTGGGTGTTGCGCTTGAGGATCGGCAGGCAATAGAAGTGCGGCCGGATCCCGCCCACCAGCATGTGGTTGCGGTTGTACAGCAGGTGGTGGACCGTGATGGTGGCACCGACGTTGGCCGGGGCCTCGCGCACGAAGGCAGCGGCATCACCGGTGGTGATGTGCTCGAACACCACCTTCAGCGTCGGGAAGCGCTGGACGATACGCACTAGGTGCTCGTCGATGAATCGCTTCTCGCGGTCGAAGACATCCACCTCGGCATGGGTGACCTCGCCATGCACCAGCAGCGGCAGGCCGATCTCGGCCATGGCTTCCAGGGTGGGGAAGAGGTTGTCCAGCGAGGTGACCCCGGAATCGGAGTTGGTGGTGGCACCGGCCGGATAGAGCTTGGCGGCGTGCACGAAGCCGCTGGCCTTGGCGCTACGTACGTCGTCCGGGCTGGTGCGATCAGTGAGGTAGAGCACCATCAGCGGCTCGAAGCGACTGCCGGCCGGGCGTGCGGCCAGGATACGCTCGCGGTAGGCAGCGGCCTGTTCGGCGTTGCGCACCGGTGGCACCAGGTTGGGCATGACGATGGCGCGACCGAATTCCCGGGCGGCGTCGGCGACGGTCTGCGGCAGGGCGGCGCCGTCGCGCAGGTGAATGTGCCAGTCATCGGGACGGGCAAGGGTGATCCGGTCGGTCATGCGGGATTCCAGGCTGCGGGAAAGTGGGGAAATGCTACCGGAAAAGGGGGTAGCCGGCATCCGTGCGGCGGGACCGCGCTCAAGTTTTCCGTGCCCTCGACCGATAAGAAGCCCAGGTACTTTTTCTTTCCGGAGCCCGACGTGCGACCGCGTTACCTCTTCCTTTCCTGTCTGCTGCTCGCCGTGCCGGCCTGGGGAATGACCTTCCAGAGCCGGCTCGAGAGCGTGGAATGGAAAGTGGAGGGCGACATCTTCGCCTGTCGGCTGGTGCAGCCCATCCCGCGCTTCGGCAGTGGTGGCTTCCTGCGCCGCGCGGGCGAAGCCACGGTGTTCGAGCTGCGGCCCAATGGCCAGTGGCTGCCGGCGGGCAGTGCCCACCTCAAGGCGGCCGCAGTGCCCTGGAAGCCGGGGCTCGGCGACATCAGCCTCGGCTCGGTCAAGGTGGTGGAGGGCGAACAGGCGCTGGCCACCAGCGCACAACAGGCGCAGCGCCTGCTGGCGGGGCTGATGGAAGGGCGTATGCCCCAGGTGAGCAGGGCAGGTGCCCTGGACGACCAGGTCGAGGTCCGGCTGCTGCCGGTGCGCTTCGAGCCGGCGTACCAGCAATTCCAGGCCTGTACCCAGAAGCTGCTGGCGGTCAACTTCGAGCAGATCCGTCATTCCCAGGTCGGCTTCCCGGGCGGCGGCGATACCCTGGACGACCTTGCCAAGGCCAAGCTCGATCTCATCGACGAGTACCTGAAGGCCGATCCGACGGTCAATCACGTCATCGTCTCCGGCTACAGCGACAACCAGGGCACCCGGTTGGACAATCGCCAGGAATCCCGCCTGCGGGCCATCGCCGTGATGGAGTACCTCAAGAGCAAGGGTTTCGCCGCCGAGCAGATCGAGCTGCGCTTCTTTGGCGAGCAGTATCCCGTGGCACCCAACACCAGCAAGGCCAATCGCGCGCTCAATCGCCGGGTGACCCTGGTGTTCTCGCGGGCGCCGGCAAGCAGCGAACCAGCGGCCGCGCCAACCACCAGCACCGCCGCCAATCCGGCCGAACCGCCGGCGCCTACCCCGGCACCGCCCGCCAAACCCAAGGGCTGATCCACCCGACCGGATGTCGCCCAGACATCAGAGTGCGTCGCGCCCCTGTAAAAGCGGCGAGGCGACCAGTAGACTTGTCGCTTTCCGACTCAACGCAACACACGGGAGCGAACGGCATGGCGGATGTGAAGAAGGTAGTCCTGGCGTATTCCGGCGGCCTGGACACCTCGGTGATCCTCAAGTGGCTGCAGGATACCTATAACTGCGAAGTGGTGACCTTCACCGCTGACCTCGGCCAGGGCGAGGAAGTCGAACCGGCACGCGCCAAGGCCCAGGCCATGGGCGTCAAGGAAATCTACATCGACGACCTGCGCGAAGAGTTCGTCCGCGACTTCGTCTACCCGATGTTCCGTGCCAACACCGTCTACGAAGGCGAGTACCTGCTGGGTACCTCCATCGCCCGTCCGCTGATCGCCAAGCGCCTGATCGAGATCGCCAACGAAACCGGTGCCGACGCCATCTCCCACGGCGCCACCGGCAAGGGCAACGACCAGGTGCGCTTCGAGCTGGGTGCCTATGCGCTCAAGCCAGGCGTCAAGGTGATCGCCCCCTGGCGCGAGTGGGACCTGCTGTCCCGCGAGAAGCTGATGGACTACGCCGAAAAGCACCAGATCCCGATCGAGCGCCACGGCAAGAAGAAGTCGCCGTACTCCATGGACGCCAACCTGCTGCACATCTCCTACGAGGGTGGCGTGCTGGAAGACACCTGGACCGAGCACGAAGAAGACATGTGGCGCTGGACCAAGTCCCCGGAAGCCGCACCTGACACCCCGACCTACATCGAGTTGACCTACCGCAACGGTGACATCGTCGCCATCGATGGCAAGGAGCTGAGCCCGGCCACGGTGCTGGCCGAACTGAACCGCATCGGCGGCGAGAACGGCATCGGTCGCCTGGACATCGTCGAGAACCGCTATGTGGGCATGAAATCCCGTGGCTGCTACGAGACCCCCGGCGGCACCATCATGCTCAAGGCCCACCGCGCCATCGAGTCCATCACCCTCGACCGCGAGGTGGCCCACCTCAAGGACGAGCTGATGCCCAAGTACGCCAGCCTGATCTACACCGGCTACTGGTGGAGTCCCGAGCGGTTGATGCTGCAGCAGATGATCGACGCCTCCCAGGCCAACGTGAACGGCGTGGTGCGGCTGAAGCTGTACAAGGGCAACGTCATCGTCGTCGGTCGCCAGTCCGACGAGTCGCTGTTCGACGCCAACATCGCCACCTTCGAAGAAGACGGCGGTGCCTACAACCAGGCGGACGCGGCGGGCTTCATCAAGCTCAACGCCCTGCGCATGCGCATCGCCGCCGGCAAGGGTCGCACCCTGCTGTAAGGGTCGCCCTGCAACGCGAAACCCCAGCCTAGGCTGGGGTTTTTCATGGCCTAGAGATCGAAGTCGTACTCGGAGATCTGCCGCTTCAGGCGGCGCTCTTCGAGCATGTTGTCGATCAGGCGCCGCTTGGTCAGGTTGGTCTTGCTGACGATGGGCTCGACGGGATCGACGGTTTCGGACGCCTCGTTATCGGTCTCGAAATCGTCGTCTACATCGATATCGCTTTTGTCTTCGGCCATTGGTAACTCCTGCAAGGCTGGACAGGGTCACACGCACTCATGACAGGGCGGCGGGACCTTTTCGCGCACCTTATAACGACAAAGCAGGGGCCGGTAAAAAAGATTTTTTCAATCGCCGAAGGGCTTTGATACGCCCTTTTTCAATCGTCAGAGGTTTTTGCCTTGTATTCGCAGAGATCTTCGATGCGGCAGCTGCCGCAGCGGGGCTTGCGCGCCTGGCAGACATAGCGGCCATGCAGGATCAGCCAGTGGTGGGCATCCAGCAGGTAGGCCTTCGGCACCACCTTGAGCAGCTTGAGCTCGACCTCCACCACGTTCTTGCCGGGGGCCAGATTGGTTCTGTTGCTGACCCGGAAGATATGGGTGTCCACCGCCATGGCGAGCTGGCGGAAGGCGGTGTTGAGCACCACGTTGGCGGTCTTGCGGCCCACGCCGGGCAGGGCCTCCAGTTCTTCGCGGGTCTGGGGTACCTCGCCGCCATGGCGCTCCAGCAGCAGCCGGCAGGTCTCGATGACGTTCTTGGCCTTGCTGTTGTAGAGCCCTATGGTCTTGATGTACTCCGACAAACCCTCTACCCCGAGATCCAGGATGGCCTGGGGCGTGTTGGCCACCGGATAGAGGCGGGCGGTGGCCTTGTTGACGCTGACGTCGGTAGCCTGGGCGGAGAGGATCACCGCGATCAGCAGCTCGAACGGCGAGGCATAGGCCAACTCCGTCTTGGGGTCGGGATTGTCTTCGTGCAGGCGACGAAAGATTTCCAGGCGTTTGGCGGCGTTCATGGGGCGATTCGCTCTTCCAGGGCCGCGAGGCGGTGAGTCGCCTGCTGAGCGGCGCTGCGCAAGGTTTCCAGTTGCGCGTTCTGCTCGGGTGTTGGCTCGGTACCAAAGGCCCGCTCGGCCTTGGTCAGCTGGGCACGCGCCAGGGTGGCAGCGATCCGCGCCCGCTTGAGGGCGGCGGGATCGGCGGCTGGCGTCGCCAGGGCAGGTGCGCTGGCAGTGGCGGGCGCTTGCTGCGCCTGGTCGAGGGCCGCCTGGGCCTGCTGGGCGGCTTCACGCAACTGCTGCACCTGGGTTTCCAGTGCGGGCGTGCCGTATTGGGTCAGTTGCCGTTCGGCCTTCTGCAGGGCGACACGTGCCATGGCGGCAGCGATCTTCAGCGGCTTGAGCGAGGATTCCGCCGTGGCGGGGTGCTCTGCAGCCGTGGCGGTCGCAGGTGGCACCTGACGGCGCTGGCGCTCGGCGTCCAGTCGCTCGCGGTCCCGCTGCAGGCGCGCCTGGCGGGCGTCGAAGCGGCGGCGGTAGTACTGCGCGCGCTGACGTTCAGCCTGGCGATCGACCGGTGCCGGCACCGCCACCAGATCGATGCAGTCCACCGGACAGGGCGCCAGGCACAGCTCGCAACCACTGCATTCGCTTTCGATCACCGTGTGCATCAGCTTGGCCGCGCCGAGGATGGCGTCGGTAGGGCAGACCTGGATGCACTTGGTACAGCCGATGCACTCGGCCTCGCGGATCACCGCGCGCTGGCTGGGCGTCACCGGATAGGGCGAATCCAGGGGCAGCGGCGGACGCTGCAGCAGCGCTGAAAGCTCGAGGATGGTGGCTGCGCCCCCGGGCGGACACTTGTTGTGCGCTTCGCCCGCGGCGATGCCCGCCGCATAGGGCTGGCAACCGGGGTGGCCGCACTTGCCGCACTGGGTCTGGGGCAGCAGGGCGTCGATGGCGCTGATGAGGGTGGCGTGAGCGTTCATGATCAGGGTCGGGACTGGGGGAAGAACGGCGCCCTGAGAGCCTACTCAAAGTCGGCTGCGCGTCGGCCAAACTGCGTTGAAAATGGCTTCGGAATGCTCATTTACGCTTTGTAAACTCCGCTTCCTCAGCCATGTTCGCCTTGTTTGTCGCTAGCTCGCTCGGCTTTGCGCAGGCTCTCGGCGCCGTCGCTGTCACATCACCCGCTGGCCGGGCTTGGCGCCGCTGTCGGGGCTGAGCAGGTGGATCTCGCTGCCGCCGGGGCCGGCAGCCAGGACCATGCCTTCGGAGACGCCGAACTTCATCTTGCGCGGCGCGAGGTTGGCGACGTACAGGGTCAGGCGGCCTTCGAGCTGGCTCGGCTCCGGGTAGGCGCTCTTGATGCCGGAGAAGACGTTGCGCTTGGCGTCGCCGATGTCCAAGGTCAGGCGCAGGAGCTTGTCGGCGCCCTCGACGAATTCGGCCTTTTCGATCAGGGCGATGCGCAGGTCGACCTTGGAAAAGGTATCGAAGTCGATGGTCTCGGCCAGCGGGGCCTTGGTCAGTTCGCCGTTGCCGGCGGGCTCGGGCGCGGCCTGGGCGGCCAGGTCTTCCTTGGAAGCGTCGATCATGGTCTGCACCTTGGCGGGTTCGATGCGGGTGAGCAGGGGCTGGAAGGCGTTGAGCTGATGATTGGCCAGGCGGGTGTCCAGGTCGGCCCAGGTCAGGGGGGCGACGTTGAGGAAGGCCTCGGCGGCGGCGGTCAGGTTGGGCAGTACCGGCTTGAGCAGGATCGCCAGCTGGCGGAACAGCTCGATGCCCTGGGCGCAGATGGCCTGGACTTCGTCGGCCTTGCCGTCCTGCTTGGCCAGGCTCCAGGGCGCCTTGTCGGCGATCCAGGCATTAGCGCGGTCGGCCAGGGCCATGATCTCGCGCATGGCACGGCCGAAGTCACGGGTCTCGTAGGCCTCGGCGATGCTCGGCGCAGCGGCGCGGAAGGCGGCTTCCAGTTCGGGTGCGGCCTGGGCATCCACCAGCAGGCCGGCGTTGCCCTTGTGGATGAAGCCGGCGCAGCGGCTGGCGATGTTGACCACCTTGCCCACCAGGTCGGAATTGACCTTCTGCACGAAGTCCTCGAGGTTCAGGTCGATGTCCTCGACGTGGCGCGAGAGCTTGGCGGCGAAGTAGTAGCGCAGGTATTCGGGATTCAGGTGATCCAGGTAGGTGCGCGCCTTGATAAAGGTGCCGCGGGACTTGGACATCTTCTGGCCGTCGACGGTGAGAAAGCCGTGGACGCTCAGCGCGGTCGGCTTGCGGTAGCCGGCGCCTTCGAGCATGGCCGGCCAGAACAGCGCATGGAAGTTGACGATGTCCTTGCCGATGAAGTGGTACAGCTCGGCGGTGCTGTCCTTGTTCCAGTAGGCGTCGAAGTCCAGGTCGTCGCGACGATCGCAGAGATTCTTGAAGCTGGCCATGTAGCCGATGGGGGCGTCCAGCCAGACATAGAAGTACTTGCCCGGGGCGTCGGGGATCTCGAAGCCGAAGTAGGGCGCATCGCGGGAGATGTCCCATTCCTGCAGCCCGGCGTCCAGCCATTCGGCGATCTTGTTGGCCACCGATTCCTGCAGGGCGCCGCTGCGGGTCCAGCCCTTGAGCATCTCGGCGAAGTCGGGAAGCTTGAAGAAGAAGTGCTCGGATTCACGCAGCACCGGGGTCGCGCCGGAGATGGCCGACTTGGGATCCTTCAGTTCGGTGGGCGCATAGGTGGCGCCGCACTTCTCGCAGTTGTCCCCGTACTGGTCGGCGCTGCCGCACTTGGGGCAGGTGCCCTTGATGAAGCGGTCGGCCAGGAACATCTGCTTGTCCGGGTCGAAATACTGGGTGACCGGCCGAGTGGCGATATGGCCGTTCTCCCGCAGCTTCAGATAGATGGCGCGCGACAGCTCGCGATTCTCTTCCGCGTGGGTGGAGTGGAAGTTGTCGAAGGCCACGCCGAAGTCGGCAAAGTCGGCACTGTGCTCGCGCTTGACGTTGTCGATCAGTTGCTCGGGCGTGATGCCCTGGCGCTCGGCGCGCAGCATGATGGCCGAACCGTGGGCGTCGTCGGCGCAGACATAGAGGCACTGGTTGCCGCGCAGCCGCTGGAAGCGGGCCCAGATGTCGGTCTGGATGTACTCGACCATGTGGCCGAGGTGGATGGAGCCGTTGGCATAGGGCAGGGCGCTGGTGACGAGAATCTTGCGGGGCTCGGTCATGGTCTTGGCTGGATCGCGGCGCTGATAAGTTGACCGACCATCATAGCGAAATGGCCGGTCGGTTTCATCCGTGGGAATGGGCGTTGAAAAGCGCGAAGTCCTGCGAGCTAGCGCCAGGCAAGGCGGAAATTGCCGAAGAAGCGCAGTTTACAACGGGTAAATGAGCATTCTGAGGCAGTTTCCAACGCAGTCTGGCCGACGCGCAGCAGACTTCGAGCATTCAGAGATCGGCCAGCTGCCAGTACAGGGCATTGACCATGGCCGCGCCCAGGGCGGCGCTGCGGGCACCGTTCCAGCCCACATCCGGGCGGGGATCGTTGGCGTTGTCCTTGAACGGCAGCTCCAGGGTCAGGGCCAGGCAGCCATGGGTATGGCCGACGTACTTGGTGGCGAGCTTGAGGGTCTCGCTGCCGAAATGACCGCGTGGATAGCCGTACCGGGTCTGGAAATCCGGGCTGGCACGTTGGAAGCGCTGCAGGAAGGCCTGTTGCTCGGCCTCTTCGCGCTCACCGAAGTTGGGCAGGCCATTGCAGCCGTCGACGAAGACATAGGGCAGGGCCTCGTCGCCGTGGATGTCGAGAAACAGGTCGCAGCCGCTCGCGGCGATGGCGCGGCGTACCGCCAGGATCTCGGGGCTGCGCTCCTCGTCCGGCTCCAGCCATTCCCGGTTGAGGTTGGCACCGGCGGCGTTGGTTCTCAGATTGCCCAGGGCCGAACCGTCGGGATTCATGTTGGGCACCACGTGCAGTACCGCGTGCTCCAGCAGCTTGGCACCGACCGGGTCGCCCTGGTATTCGCCCAGGCCGAGCAGGCGGCGCAGCAGGCCTTCGACGAACCACTCGGCCATGGGCTCGCCGGGGTGCTGGCGGGCGATGATCCAGATGTTCTTCTTGCCAGCGCCCGGCGTACCGATGCGCAGCAGGTCCAGCGAACGTCCCAGCAGCGAACGGCCGACGGTTTCCAGACGGACGGCGGGGTGGCGTTGCGCCTCGCCCATGAAGGCCAGGTGACGGCTCTCCGGATAGGGCTCGAAATAGGCGAAGAACAGGCTGTCGTGTTCCGGGGTGACGGTCCAGCTCAGGGTCTTGCCGTCGTAGCGGGTGGGAATGCGGAACCACTCCTGGCCGCAATAGCTCGCGACCACGCCATAGTCGCGCCAACCCTCTGGGTAGGCGCACGCGCCGGCGTTGTCGAAGCTCAGCTGGCAGGGCAGGTCGCGGGCGCCTTCGAGACGGAAATGGAACCACTGGGTGAAGGGCGAAGCGGTGTCCGGGCGAATGCGCAGGCGGATATCCGCGTGATCGGCCAGGGACAGCACCTCGACGGCGCCGCTGTCGAAGGTAGAACTGATGTGCAGGGAAGAGGCGTTCACGCAGGGCTCCACGGGCGAGGGGAAAGCCGGGAGTGTAGCGCCGCGTGGATAGGCTTTAGCAAGGACAGTGGGTAGCATAGGCCGCAGCTTCTCTTTCCTATCCGCTGTTTCCGGGAGTCTGCATGACCGCTCCGACTCGCGAGGCCATCGAGGCCGCGCTGCGCCAGTATCACGATCCCTATCTCGAACAGGACCTGCTCAGCGCCGGCGCCCTGCGCGACCTCGCGCTGGACGGTGGCCGGGTGCGGGCCCGCTTCGAACTGGGCTATGCCGCCGGACTGTTCAAGGGTGGCCTGGCCCAGGTGCTCAAGACCGCGCTGGAGAACGTGCCCGGGGTCGAGACCGCCGAGATCCAGGTCGATTGCATCATCGCGCCTCACGCCGCCCAGCCGCAGCTGGAGGCCATGGGCAACGTCAAGAACATCATCGCCGTGGCCTCGGGCAAGGGCGGGGTGGGCAAGTCCACCACCGCCGCCAACCTGGCCCTGGCACTGGCCCGCGAAGGGGCCCGGGTCGGCGTGCTGGACGCCGACATCTATGGCCCCAGCCAGGGCATCATGTTCGGCTTCGCCGAGGGCACCCGCCCCGAGGTGCGCGACGAGAAGTGGTTCATCCCGCTGCAGGCCCATGGCGTCGAGGTCATGTCCATGGCCTTCCTGACCAACGACAAGACCCCGGTGGCCTGGCGCGGTCCCATGGTCTCTGGCGCCCTGATCCAGCTGATCACGCAAACCGCCTGGAATGACCTCGACTACCTGGTGATCGACATGCCCCCGGGCACCGGCGACATCCAGCTGACCCTGGCGCAGAAGGTGCCGGTGGCCGGTGCGGTGATCGTCACCACGCCCCAGGATCTGGCCCTGCTGGACGCCAGGAAGGGCGTGGAGATGTTCCAGAAGGTCAACATCCCGGTGCTCGGGGTGGTGGAGAACATGGCGGTGCACATCTGCTCCAACTGCGGCCATGCCGAGCACCTGTTCGGCGAAGGCGGCGGCAGCAAGCTGGCCGAGCAGTACGGCGTGGATCTCCTGGCTTCCTTGCCGCTCGCCATGGCTATCCGCGAGCAGGCTGACGCCGGACGTCCCACCGCCATCGCCGATCCCGACAGCCAGATCGCGCTGATCTACCAGGAGCTGGCGCGCAAGGTCGGCGCTCGCATCGCCCAGGGCGGTCAGGCCGGCGGCGGCATGCCCACCATCACCGTCAGCGACGACTGATTTCGTCCGTTCGCCTTTGAGACCGCGCGGCTATCCACTAGAATGCGCGGTCAATTTTTCGCCGCGGAGCCAGACCTGCCATGAGCATCAAATCGGATAAGTGGATTCGCCGCATGGCCCAGGAGCACGGCATGATCGAGCCCTTCGTCGAGCGCCAGATGCGCGGCGCGGATGACAGTCGGGTGATCTCCTACGGGGTGTCCAGCTACGGCTACGACGTGCGCTGCGCCAATGAATTCAAGGTCTTCACCAACATCCATTCCGCGGTGGTGGACCCGAAGAACTTCGATGACAAGAGCTTCGTCGATGTGGTCAGCGATGTCTGCATCATTCCGCCGAACTCCTTCGCCCTGGCACGCACCGTGGAATACTTCCGTATCCCCCGTGACGTCCTGACCATCTGCCTGGGCAAGAGCACCTATGCCCGCTGCGGCATCATCGTCAACGTCACGCCGCTGGAGCCCGAGTGGGAAGGCCACGTGACCCTGGAGTTCTCCAATACCACCACCCTGCCGGCCAAGATCTACGCCAACGAGGGCGTGGCCCAGATGCTGTTCCTGCAATCCGACGAGGCCTGCGAGGTCTCCTACAAGGATCGCGGCGGCAAGTACCAGGGCCAGCGCGGCGTGACCCTGCCGCGCGCCTGATCCGCGCGTCCGTTCTGGAAGCCGCCCTCGGGCGGCTTTCCTGTTTCCGGGACTCAAGAACTGGCGTCAGCCGCCGATAGCCTGTGACCTGACTTATCTTTGGAGTGGACTTTCCATGGCCGGCATTCTCGACACCGTCGATCAACGCACTCAGCTGGTTGGCGAGAACCGTCTGGAAATTCTCATGTTCCAGCTGTCCAGCCGGCAGATGTTCGCCATCAACGTGTTCAAGGTGCAGGAAGTCCTCAAGCTGCCGCGCCTGACCCAGATGCCCAAGCGCCATCCGATGATCTGCGGCGTGGTCCACCTGCGGGGCCAGACCTTGCCGGTGATCGACCTGGCCGCCGCCATCGGCATGCGACCCATCACCCCCGACGAGAACAGCACCATCATCGTCACCGAGTACAACCGCTCGGTGCAGGCCTTCCTGGTCGGTAGCGTCGATCGCATCATCAACCTCAACTGGGACAGCATCCAGGCTCCGCCCGGTGGCGCCGGACGCCAGCACTACCTGACCGCCATTACCCGCATCGAAGACCGCCTGGTGGAGGTGATCGACGTAGAAAAGGTGCTGGCGGAGATCGCCCCCTATAACGTCAAGGTCTCCCAGGAACGCCTGGCCGATCCGCTGCTGGCCAAGGCCCGCGGCCGCGAGGTGCTGCTGGTCGACGACTCCAGCACCGCCATTGGCCAGTTGCGCGACACCCTGGTGCAGCTGGATCTGAAATTCCACGTCGCCACCGACGGCCTGCAGGCCCTGCGTAAGCTCAAGGCCTGGGCTGACGAGGGCGTGGTGCTGACCGAGAAGCTGCTGATGGTACTGACCGATGCCGAGATGCCGGAAATGGACGGCTACCGCTTGACCACCGAGATCCGCCAGGATCCGCGCCTCGCCGATCTCTATGTGGTGTTGCACACCTCGCTGTCCGGCAGCTTCAACGAAGCCATGGTGAAAAAGGTGGGCTGCAACGCCTTCCTCTCCAAGTTCCAGCCCGATCAACTGGTCGAGGAAGTGCGCCGGCGCCTGGCGCTGGCCGAGGAGTAGTTCCCGCGGTTTCGCCGCTCCGGCGCCTCCCTTACACTGGCGGCCTTTGTCCGCCGCCAGGAAGCCGCGCCCATGTCGTACCTCAGTGCCCTCTATCGTTATCCCGTCAAGTCGACGGCCGTGGAATCGCTGGCGCAGGCCGAGGTGGACGCCTTGGGCCTGGTGGGTGATCGCCGCTGGATGGTGGTGGATGCCGACACCGGCCGCTTCCTGACCCTGCGCCAACTGGCGCAGATGAATCACATCGAGGCGCGCTGGTTGGCCGCTGACCGCCTGCGCCTGAGCGCGCCGGGCCAGGAGCCGATCGAGGTGACCGTCCCGGAGGCCACGGGCGAACGCCTGGGCGTGACCATCTGGCGTGACACCCTGCAGGCGCCGGTGGCTGCCGAAGCCGATGCCTGGCTGAGCGACTTCCTCGGGCGTCCTTGCCGCCTGGTGCACATCGCCGAAAGCCATGCTCGCCAGATCAACACTGATTTTGCCGAGCCCGGGCAGAAGGTCCACTTCGCCGATGGCTTTCCCCTGCTGCTGACCAGCGAGGCCTCTCTGGCCGATCTGGTGGCGCGCGTCGGCAAGCCGCTGGAAATGCTGCGCTTCCGGCCGAATCTGGTGGTGGAGGGTACGCCCGCATACGCCGAAGACGGCTGGAAGCGCCTGCGTATCGGCGCGGTGGACTTCGCCGTCGCCTGTCCCTGCGCGCGCTGCATCGTCATCACCCAGGATCCGGTGACCGGCGAGAAGGACCCGGATCGGCAACCGCTGACTGCGCTGCGCGAATACCGCTTCAATGACAACCGCATGTTGTTCGGCATGAACGTCATCCCCCTGGGCCGTGGCGTCATCGAGGCCGGCATGCCAGTGGAGGTGCTGGAATGAGTCCCGTGCGGCGTGTGGCGCTGGTCAGTCCGGCAGGTGCGGTCAAGGAAGAGCTGGTCACGGCAGCGGTCGAGCAGTTGCAGGCCACCGGTATCGAAGCGGTGCTGGGGGAGCAGGCGCTCAAGCGTCATCGCTATCTCGCCGGAACCGCCGAGGAGCGGGCAGCGGATCTGCATTGGGCGTTCAGCCAGGCAGACGTGGATGCGGTCTGGTGCCTGCGCGGCGGCTATGGCTCCGCCCAGTTGCTGCCCTGGCTGGACTGGTCGCGGCTGTCCAGCAGCAAGGGGCGGCCCCTGATCGGCTACTCCGATCTGACCGTACTGCTGGAAGCCTTTCACCGCCGTGGCCTCACCGCAATCCACGGTCCCGGCGCGCTGGACTGGGGGCGTCGTGACGAGGATCCTGAAGCCCAGGTCGCCCGTACCCGCTCGCTGGAGTCGGTGCTGGAGCTGTGCGCCGGTGCCCGTCCGGGCTGGCAGCTGGAGCGCCTGGCCGGTCCGGCCCAGGTGCCTGCCGGCGAGCTGATCGGGGGTAACCTCACCACCCTGGCCAGCGTGGTCGGCACGGCGGCAGCGCTGCGTCCCCATGATGGCGCCATCCTCATGCTGGAAGACGTCGGCGAGCCCTACTACCGGCTGGAGCGCAGCCTCTGCCAGCTGCTGGGCAACCTGACCGAACATCGCATCGGCGCCGTCTGCCTGGGCACCTTCACCGACTGCCCGCAGCGCAACGTCGAGCAGTCGCTGGAAGAGATCTTCACCGAATGGCTGGCCCCGCGCGGCATCGCCCTCTACCGCGGCCTGCCCAGCGGCCACGGCCCGGAAAACCAGGCCTGGCCCTATGGGGCTCGTGTCCGTCTGGAAGCGGGTCGCCTGCAGGTTCTCTAGGCCTGACCGGCCCTGGGCGGATCAGTCCGCCCAGGGCGAGGCCAGTTCCAGCTTGCGCAGCATCTGGCGCTTCTTGCTGTTGTAGCCCTGCATCCGCACCAGCAACTCATCCAGGGTGGCGACCGCCTTGAGGATGTGCGGGCCCTTGTTCAGCATCACACATTCGGCGCGGACCCCGGTGGCGGCATCGGTGATCTCGGCGCGGGAAGGCGAGCCCTTCTTGGCCAGGTTCTCCAGGACCTGGGTCGCCCAGATCACCGGCACATGGGCCGCTTCGCACAGGCAGAGGATGTCTTCCTGCAGGGCCGCCAGACGCTCGAAGCCGCCTTCCACCGCCAGATCGCCACGGGCGATCATGACGCCGAATCCGCCGCGCTGCATGCCCGCCAGCAAGAGCGCGGGAAGGTTGTCGAAGCCTCGCCGAGTCTCGATCTTCAATATCACGGCCAAGTGGTCGGCCTGCAGGCGTTCCAATTCCGCGAGCAAGGCGCGGACGTCGTCCGCGCTGTTGACGAAGGACATCTCGATGCCGTCGGCATGCTCGGCGGCAAAGGCGAGGGCGGCGAGGTCCTGGTCGCCCAGCGGTGCCAGCCGCAGGGTGCTCTGGGGAAAGTTGATGCCCTTGTCGCCCTTGAGCTTGGCGCCGCCGGGCGCATGGGTGATGCGGACGTGCAGTGCTTCTTGGTCGGCGCGCTCGATCACCCCGCCGATCTTGCCGTCGTCGAACCAGACCGGCTCGCCGCCGCGCACGTCGGCGAACACCTGGGGCAGGGTGCAGCCCAGGGTGGCCGGTGTCAGCAGGCGACCGCCGCTGTCATGGCTGGCGGACTGGCCGGGCGTCTGGTCGGCGGTCAGGATCAGCAGGTCATCCTCGGCCAACCGCAGAGCGCCCGGCTGCGGAGCGAAGTCACCGATGCGGCTGTGCCGCTTGCGTCCGTCGCGCTCGACGCTCAGGTGCAGCCCAGGTGCGAGATAGGTGGTCTTGGCCGCCTCCGCCCAGCAGCCGCGGTCCGTGACCTCGACGACCGTCCAGCGGCGCTGCGCCCGACGCGTGTCCGTCAGCTGGATCCGGTCACCTGGCTGCAAGCCGCTCAGCCAGCGCTCGCCTACCTGGATACTGGCCGCCGCGGGGGAGGGCGCCGGTCGCGACCGGCGGCGACCGGTCAGCCAGACCCGCGCCGGATGGTGTACGCGACCCTGGGCGTCGCGCTCGGGCTTTACCTTCTGCACCGCCGCGCCCGTGGCGATGGGGCCGGTGCGCAACTTGGGTCCCGGCAGGTCCATGAACACCCTGCACGGCAGGTCCAGCTCCGCGCTGGCCCGCCGCACGTGCTCGATCATGCGCCGCCAGCTGGCCGGTTCGTCATGGGCGCAGTTGATGCGCGCGCAATCCATGTGCGCCGCCAGCAGGTCGCGTACCAGCGAATAGTTGTCCGCGGCCTCCCGTGGCAGGGTGACCATGATGCGCACCGCCCGTGCGGAGGATGGGTTTCCGAACAGCGTCCGGGCGTGGTCGGCCAGGGGGTTGACGGTCTTGGTGGTAGGCCGTGCCGCTGGGCTGCCACCCAGCAATCGTTCCAGGGTGTTGATGAGCGTCGTCACCGCCGGCAGCACCGCGGCTTCGGAGCGGCCCAGAGAGGACAACCCCAGGGCGGAGAGCTGCAGCTGCAAGCCATGCAGGTCGCCATCGCGCAGCGCCAGATAGGCGAGCAGGTTCTGCGCGCTGGCCCGGTAGGCGGGATTGAGCGCCTGCCGATCCAGCCGTGGGTCCGCGCTGGCCTGTTGCAGAGCGCCGTGCAGGGCGCGTAGCTCATCGAGGAGGGTGGCGAGAGCGTGATCGGGGGTCCGGGAGCGCGAGGTCGAACGGGGCGGCACGATAGGTCTCCAGCAGCAGGGGCCGGCGAGACGCTCGCCGGGCGTTCCTGTGTCGGACCCCCGGCCGCTGGAGAAGTGAAAAGCCAAGTGTTGCCAGACATTAGCGGCACATGGCCACTCATCACGGAGGAGCCGCGGGCGACCATAGGGAGTCGGCGAGGATGCTGCTATGATGCGCGGCCTTGACGACCCCCGTTTTCAGGTACCCGCCATGGTGCAGATTTCCGAACGTCTCCTGGTCCAGGCCCATCTGGCCGCCAAGCAGCCCAAGGCGCTCGGTCCGGACGAGATCGCGGCCTACAAGACCGCCATCGCCCGCGAGCTCAAGGCGCAGAACGCGGTACTGCTGGCCCATTACTACACCGATCCGCTGATCCAGGCCCTGGCCGAGGAGACCGGCGGTTGCGTCGCCGATTCCCTGGAGATGGCCCGCTTCGGCAATCGCCATCCGGCGTCCACCGTGGTGGTGGCCGGGGTCAAGTTCATGGGCGAGACGGCCAAGATCCTCAACCCGGAAAAGCGGGTGCTGATGCCGACCCTGGAAGCCACCTGCTCTCTGGACCTGGGCTGCCCGGTGGACGAATTCTCCGCCTTCTGCGACCAGCACCCCGAGCGCACCGTGGTCGTCTATGCCAACACCTCCGCCGCCGTGAAGGCGCGCGCGGACTGGGTAGTGACGTCCGGCTGCGCGCTGGATATCGTCGAGCACCTGATGGACAACGACGAGACCATCCTCTGGGCGCCCGATCGTCACCTGGGTCGCTACATCCAGCGCGAGACCGGTGCCGACATGCTGTTGTGGGAAGGCTCCTGCATCGTCCATGAGGAGTTCAAGGCCAGCCAGCTGGAAGACCTCAAGCGGCTCTACCCGGAGGCCGCCATTCTGGTGCATCCGGAATCGCCCGAGGCGGTGATCGAACTGGCCGACCATGTCGGTTCCACCAGCCAGATGATCAAGGCCGCCCAGACGCTGCCCAATCGCCAGTTCATCGTCGCCACCGATCGCGGCATCTTCTACAAGATGCAGCAGGCCTGTCCGGACAAGACCTTCATCGAGGCGCCCACCGCGGGCAACGGCGCCGCCTGCCGCAGTTGCGCCCACTGCCCCTGGATGGCGATGAATACCCTGGAGCGCACCCTCAACTGCCTGCTCGACGGCTCCGGCGAGGTGCTGGTCGATCCAGCCCTCATCCCCCGGGCGGTCAAGCCGCTCAAGCGCATGCTCGATTTCACCCAGGCGCTGCAGCTAAGGGTCAAGGGCAACGCCTAATAGGCGCTGCCTGGGACGCTAGCGCAGGATCTCTTCGCTCAGCTTGCGCTGGGCGATCATCTCCTGCTGACGGGCGTCGATCCGCGCGGCCAGCTGATAGTTGCTGGCGGCGCGCTGCTTGGCGAAGCCCAGTTGCTGGATGGCCTGGTTGTAGTCGCCGGTCAGGGCGAAGTACTCGGCTCGCGCCTGGTGCACCCCGACCAGATCACCGGCCTGACCGCGGACGTCCGCCGCCTGGTTCCACAGATCCGGATCGATCGGCCGCTGCTTGAGCAGCTTGTCGAGCAGTTGGCTGGCGGCCTTGGCCTGCTTGGTGCGGCCGAGCATGTCCACCTGCGCCAGACTCACGGCCAGATCGTCCGGATAGAGCTCCAGGAGCCGCTGCACCCGTTTCTGGGCGTCGGGCAGGCGATTGGCGGTGATGTCCAGATCGACCTGGGCGAGGTTGTAGCTGATGTCGTCCGGCGCCTTGCGCAGCAGCGGCGCCAGGGTGTCGCGCGCCTCGTTGAGCTGACCCTGCTTGGTCAGTCCCATGGCCAGGCCGTAGCGTACAGCATCGTTGTCCGGGTTTTCCTGCAGCTGGGCTCTATAGCGCTTCACCAGCAGGCCGGCGGTTTCCTCGAAATACATCTGAGCACGCACCTTCATGAGTTGGAAGCGCTTGCTGTCCTCGACGCCGCCCTTGGGAAAACGCTCGGCACGCGCCTGGGTATCGGCGATCCGGCTGTCGGTGACCGGGTGGGTCAGCAGGAATTCTGGCGGGGTGCGGTCGTAGCGATACTGGCGGGCGAGACGGCCGAACATCTCCGGCATCGCGCGCGGATCGTAGCCGGCGCGCTCCAGATTGACGATGCCGACCCGGTCGGCCTCCTGCTCATTGAGCCGGGAAAAGCGCAACTGGCTCTGGATGGCCGCCGCCTGGGTCGAGGCAATGGCGGCGATTCCTGCATCGCCACCGCCCGCGGCCGCAGCTACGATACCGGCGAGCAGCGCGGCCATCAGCGGCAACTGCATGCGCTGCTGGTTTTCCACCCCGCGGGCGAAGTGGCGCTGGATGAGGTGACCCAGCTCATGGGCCATGACCGCCGCGTACTCGGCTTCGGTCTCCGACTTCAGGAACAGCCCGCCATTGACCCCGATCACCCCGCCGGGCGCGGCGAAGGCGTTGATCTCCGGATCCTTGATCAGGATGAAGACCAGGCGGTGGTCCTGCAGGTCGCTGGTCTCGGCCAGCTTGTAGACGGTCTGTTCGACGAATTGCTTGAGCTGCGGATCGTTGATGGCCGGGACCTGGCCGCGCAACATGCTCAGCCAGGCGCGACCCATCTGAAACTCCTGCTCGGGCGAGACGATCGAAGAGCTGGCATCGCCCAGCGACGGCAGATCGTTCGCCCCCTGCGCCAGGAAGGGCGCGGCGAGCAGCGCCAGGGACAGCAGGGCAGGGCGCAGGACTTTCATGGCATGACTCGTGGCCGCAAAAGGGCTACTTTAGCGGCCCGCCGTCTAGGTGCCTAGCGACCCTGACACTGGCGTACCCCACAATGGAGAATCCCATGGCCGACCTGAGCCAACCCTACACCGGCGCGGTGACCGCCCAGCTGGACGCCACCGGCCTGAACTGTCCCATGCCGTTGCTCAAGGCCAAGCTGGAACTCAACCGTCTGGCAGCCGGCGAGGTCCTCGCCGTCACGGCCACCGATGCCGGCTCGCAACGCGACTTCCGCACCTTCGCCAAGCTGTCGGGACACGCCCTGGTGGGCGAAGAGGTGGTAGGGGAGACCTTCCGCTACTGGCTGCGCAAGGCCTGATCAGGCCCCGTTCAGCGCCTGGGCGGCGGCCAGCACCTCGGCGACGTGCCCGGGGACCTTCACGCCGCGCCAGATCTGGCGCACCACGCCTTCCCGGTCGATGAGGAAGGTGCTGCGGTCCACGCCGATGTAATCCTTGCCATAGAGCTTCTTCTGCCGCATCACGTCGAACAGCTGGCAGAGGGTCTCGTCCTTGTCGCTGATCAGCTCGAAGGGAAAGCCCTGCTTGGTGCGGAAATTTTCGTGGGTGCGCAGGCTGTCACGGCTGACTCCGAGGATCAGGGTGTCGGCCGCCTGGAACTGCTCGTGCAGATCGCGAAAGCCCTGGCCCTGGGTGGTGCAGCCGGGGGTGTTGTCCTTGGGATAGAAGTACAGCACCACCTGGCGACCGCGCAGGCTGGCGGGCGAGACCTCGAGGCCGCTGGTGGCCTGGGCCTGGAAATCCGGAAGCGGTTGGTCGAGGGTCACGCTCATGGGCAGCTCCTTGCGGGTCCTGTCAGTTGCTCTGCGGGCGCCAGGGCTCGATCAGGGCATCGAGATTGAGGGCGTCGGCGAAATCCAGGAACTGGTCGCGCAGCCAACTGATCTGGGTGCCAGCCGGCAGGGTCACGGTGATGGTGGCGTTGAGCATGGTGCCGCCGGTCTGGGGCGCCTGGTAGGAATCGCAGACCAGGTTCTCCACCTCGATCTTGTGGTCAGCGAAGAACTGGCAGAGTTCGTTGAGGATGTCCGGACGATAGGCGGCGCTGACATAGACGACGTACGGCAGGGCCTGGGGGCGATTCTCCAGGGCGGCGCTGCGGGTGACGCCGACGGTGAAGCCGTGACGCTTGCCAAGGCCGGCGAGGCCCCCTTCGAGGCGCGCCAGACCGTCCCAGTTGCCCGAGACCTGCAGGATCAACGCGCTGTATTCCCCGTGGCGGCTCAGCCGGCTGCTGACCACCGCGCACCGGTTGTCCATGCAGCTGCGGTAGAGCACGTTGGTCAGTTCCATGGGATTGGCGCCCAGCGCACTGATGACGAGAAATTGTTCGCGAATCGGGGGGGTAGCGGACATTAGGGTTCCTGGCAGGGGAGATACAGACTGGCAAAGGCGAAAGGGTAGCGAAAAGCGCTCGCGGGGGGAATGCCCGTTGGGGGCACGTTGCTTGTGCTGGCGCAGAGGCGTCAGTACCATTACCGCTCTCTTTTTCCGGCAGGAGCGGTTGCATGATTGCGGGGAGCATGGTGGCGCTGGTCACCCCTATGGACGCCCAGGGGCGTATCGACTGGGACAACCTGACCAAGCTGGTGGACTTCCATCTCGCCGAAGGCACCGACGCCATCGTCGCGGTGGGCACCTCGGGTGAATCCGCCACGGTCGACGTCGACGAGCACGTGGCCGTGATCCGTCATGTGGTCGAGCAGGTCAAGGGCCGCATCCCGGTCATCGCCGGCACCGGTGGCAATTCCACCCGTGAGGCCATCGACCTGACCCGCGCCGCCAAGGACGCGGGCGCCGATGCCTGTCTGCTGGTCGTGCCCTACTACAACAAGCCGACCCAGGAAGGCCTGTATCAGCACTTCCGCATGATCGCCGAAACCGTCGCCATCCCGCAGATCCTCTACAACGTGCCGGGCCGTACCGCCTGCGACATGCTGGCCGAGACCGTCGAGCGCCTGGCCAAGGTGCCGAACATCATCGGTATCAAGGAAGCCACCGGCGACCTGGCCCGCGCACGCGACATCCTCTCCCGTGTCAGCAAGGACTTCCTGGTCTACTCGGGCGATGACGCCACCGCTGCGGAGCTCATGCTACTGGGCGGCAAGGGCAACATCTCGGTGACTGCCAACGTGGCGCCCAGGGCGATGAGCGAACTCTGCGCCGCCGCCATGCGGGGCGATGCCGACACCGCACGCGCGCTCAACGAAAAGCTGATGCCGCTGCACAAGAATCTGTTCATCGAATCGAATCCGATCCCGGTGAAGTGGGCCCTCCACGAAATGGGCATGATCGACGCCGGTATCCGCCTGCCGCTGACCTGGCTGAGCTCGCGCTGCCATGAAGTGGTACGTCAGGCCCTGCGTCAGGCGGGAGTGCTGGCGTGATCAGGAAACAGTCGATGAAACGTGTTCTGGGTTTGACCACCCTGGGGCTGGCCGTGGCCACCGCCAGTGGCTGCAGCTGGGTGTGGGGCGAGCACGGTTATTTCCGCGATCGCGGCAATGACTATCTCGAATCCCGCGAAACCGGCCCCATGCAGGTGCCGACCGATGTCCAGGCCAAACCCCTGGATCCGCTGCTGCCGATCCCGGCCAACGTGGCCGACACCCAGAATCGCTCCTATGGCTTCGAAGTGCCGAAACCCCAGGCGCTGGCCGTCCAGGGCAGTGGCAACGAGCAGTTCAGCGTGCAGCGCAGCGGCAACGCCCGCTGGCTGGCCGCCCAGAAGGTCCCGGCCAACGTCTGGCCGGTGGCCCGTCAGTACCTGACCGACAATGGCTTCCGCATCGCCGAAGAGCGTCCGCAGACCGGTGAGATCATCACCGCCTGGCAGTCGCCGACCGAGCTGTCGACGCCCCTGGCCCGCAGCCTGAGCACCAATGGCCGCCTGCAGCCGGGCACCGAGCTGCGCACCCGCCTGCGCATCGAGCCGGGCGTGCAATCGGGCAGCAGCGAGATCTTCCTGCAGACCCAGACCCGCAGCCAGGGCAGCTCCAGCGAGCCGTCCTGGTCCAGCAGCCAGAACAGCTCGGCGCTCGATGACGCCCTGCTGAATCAGGTGCTGGCCGGCCTGGACCGTAGCGAGCAGGGCAGTGGCTCGGTCTCGCTGCTGGCCGCCGGTGGCTACGATACCCCCGAGCGCGTGACCTACGAGGTCGACGGCAGCGGCGTGCCCATGCTGGTGCTGGAAAGCGACCTGAATCGCGCCTGGTCCAGCGTGGGTCGCGCCATCGAGGGCGCCGACATCCGTGTCGACGACATGGATCGCAGCCTGGGCGTGTACTACGTGAACCTCGCCGAAGGCGCGCAGAAGCCCGAAGAGCGCAAGCCGGGCTTCTTCGGTCGCCTGTTCGGCAAGGGCGAGACCAAGGAAGAGGAAGATGCCCGCGCACGGCGCTTCCAGGTGCGCCTCACCTCGGTGGGCAACACCGTCCAGGTCACCTTGGACAAGACCATCAACACCGCAGCACCCCAGGACATCGCCGAAGGCGTGCTGAAAAAGCTTCAGACGAGCATGCAGTATGCGCTTCGCAATCCTGGGCAGCGGCAGTCGGGGCAACTCGACCCTGGTGCACAGCCATAACAGCTATGTGCTGATCGACTGCGGCTTCTCCCTGCGGGAAGCCGAACGTCGCCTGGCCCGGCTGGGCGTGGTACCTGCCCAGCTGGACGCCGTCCTGGTCACCCACGAACACTCCGATCACGTGCAGGGCGTCGAGCTCCTGGCGCGCAAGCACGGCGTGCCGGTGTATTACAGCGCTGGTACAGGTCGCGGCTTGCGCAAGCCAGTAGCGGCCCAAGGCTTGCTGGTGGACGGCGAGCGGCTGGTGCTGGATGCCCTGGAGGTGACGGTGGTGCAGGTGTCCCACGACGCCCTGGAGCCGACCCAGTTCGTCTTCGACGACGGCCGCAAGCGCCTCGGCGTGCTCACCGATCTCGGCGAGGCCACTCCCGGCGTGCTGGCCCATTACCGCGGTCTGGATGCGCTGGTGATCGAGGCCAACCACGACAGCAACATGCTCGCCGCGGGACCCTATCCCTATCACCTCAAGGCGCGGGTTGGTGGGGTGCGTGGGCATCTCAACAACCGGCAATCGGCCGAGCTGGTGATGGAGCTGGCCTGTTCGGGCCTGCAGCATCTGGTGCTCGCCCACCTGAGCGAAAAGAACAACAACCCCTGGCTTGCCCGCGCCTGCTTTACCAACGTGCTCGGCTGCGACGCGGACTGGCTGCAGATCGCCGATCAGCAGCAGGGACTGGAGTGGCAGGCCATCGCCTGAGGCGCTGACCCGGTTTTCTTTCGCGGCCAGGCGCTGCTGCACGGCCAAAATACCCACGATCCTATGTAAACTGCGCTTCCCGGCTGTACTCGTCCCGAACCGCTCGTCTCACCTGCGTTCGTCCACAGCCTGCAAGCCATTCGAACCGGAGTCCAAGATGGAAAAACGCGCAGAACTCTACCGTGGCAAGGCCAAGTCGGTATTCACCACCGACGATCCCGATTGCCTGGTCCTGTTGTTCCGCAACGATACCTCTGCCTTCGATGGCGAGCGCATCGAACAACTCGAGCGCAAGGGCATGGTGAACAACAAGTTCAATGCCTTCGTCATGCAGAAGCTGGAAGCCGCCGGTATCCCTACCCAGTTCGAGCAACTGCTGGGCGACAACGAATGCCTGGTCAAGAAGCTCGAGATGATTCCGGTGGAGTGCGTGGTGCGCAACTTCGCTGCTGGCAGCCTGGTGCGCCGTCTGGGCGTGGAAGAGGGCCTGGAGCTGACGCCGCCGACCTTCGAACTCTTCCTGAAGAACGATGCGCTGCACGACCCCATGGTCAACGAAAGCCATGTCCAGGCCTTCGGCTGGGCCACCCTCGACCAACTGGCCGAGATGAAGGTGCTGACCTTCCGCATCAACGATATCCTCAAGCAGCTGTTCGACGACGCCGGCCTGCTGCTGGTGGACTTCAAGCTCGAATTCGGCCTGTTCCACGGCAAGGTCGTGCTGGGCGACGAATTCAGCCCGGACGGCAGCCGTCTCTGGGACAAGGAAACCCGCAAGAAGATGGACAAGGATCGCTTCCGCCAGGGTCTGGGCGGCGTGATCGAGGCCTACGAAGAGGTCGCCCAGCGCCTGGGCGTCCCACTCTAAACGCAAGCCGCTGATACCAGAGCTTTTTTTGCAATTGCTTGTTCGCTTTTGCCCCCATGGCTGGTATCATGCGCCGCGTTGGAGAGATGCCGGAGTGGTCGAACGGGACGGATTCGAAATCCGTTGAGTCAGCAATGGCTCCTAGGGTTCAAATCCCTATCTCTCCGCCATATCCAGAAACCCCGAGCGTGCCAGGCACCTCGGGGTTTTTTATTGCCTGACGTTTGGCTAGCTAGCTAGCCTTGCCCTTGACCTGGCTCGCAAGGGAGCAGCTTGGCTCCGCCGCTGCACCAATCAGGCGTTGGCCTGAGAATTCCTGCAGGCGCTGGTAACGGTCCAGCCAGAAGCCCAGTTCCAAGACCAGGGTCTTGCGCTCCAGCGGAGAGAGCGCGGCTGGCCCCTGGCGGATGACCTTCTCGGCATGGTCGATGGCGGCCCGTTGCTCAGGCGTACGGGCAGGGCAGTTTCTGATGGCGTAATGGAGCGCTTCGTTGAAGTCGCTATCCAGACCAGACATAAAAAGTCCTTGAGTCGATAAGGGATTCTTCGAGTAGCTTTGCCTTTATCACTATCGAAAGGACGAGCGCTCTGGAGCGCCTCTTCAACTGCTCGTCGGCAACGCGGTCTGGCGTCGGCAGCATGACGTCAGGACCTGCCAAGTCCTTGTTAACGCGAGCCTTTGAATCGGTCCAGGCGCCGATGTTGGCTGAATACTAGTCCGCTGCAGAGAACTTGAGCAGGCCACATCGAGTTGCCTGATAGGCGGTACGAAAAGCTGTACCTGTCTTGTATCCGGCTCTGGAGTGGGGTTTTGCCGTGATCTGGAACAGCTGATCCGGCAAGTGCCGCCGCTTGCATCTTGTATGGAAATTGGACGAAGCCGCGACTTTTTCGGCAGCCAAGCGCAATGGCGTCGACGAAACTGCGCGCCGTCGAGCGGTAGTGCCCGGCGCCTGGGAATGGCTGGACGCCCCAGGCAAATGGAGCGATGCTGAAAACGTACGCCACAGCGCGTGCGATCCCAAGGGGCGAGCGGCAAACGGCAGACCTTGGAAGGTGACTTCGGCGCATAACAATAAAAGAGGAGTCGAGCGATGTTCTACAAGGTCAGCGTGTATTCACGGCCTGAAGATCGTGGGCTGCTGGTGTGGCGGTGGAAGAAGCAGTTTCTCGGTGAGTGGGTGGAGTCGCGTCAGGAGTTCGAAGACTGCGATCACTGCGTTCATCATGCCCTGCAGGATGCCAAGGGGCAGAGCGTTCACCTCGAAACCGATCGCTGCACCCTCTATCGTTACCGCTTCGAAAGCATGCTTCACCAGTATGGGAGTTGCTATTGCCTGAGCGGCGGGCGCTCGGCCGAAGCGGTACTGGATCTGATCGCCCAGATCGAAGAACGCCACAACGTCATCGTGCTGCGCGATGGCCAACCGTTCTTCGCCCATTACCGGGCGGATCTGCAGGCAGAAGGCACGCTGGCACCGGAGCTCTGGCAGGGGGTGGAATGGCGTGGGCTGGACGGGCGCTTCGAGTACGTGCGCAATCGCCATTCGCCCTGGTTGCGGTAGCTACGCCAGCTACCGGCCGAGTCAGAAGGGCAGCAACTCCTGGCGCATGATGCTGATGTCGGCAGGGGCCTGAATGCCTACCTGCACGCGATCGCCCTGAACCTTGAGAATGCGGATATTGATGCCGCCGTTGAACAGCAGATCCAGCACCTGCTCTTCATCGGCTCCCGGTTTCAGGGATAGATTGATGATTTCGTCGGTGCGACGGGTCAAGACCAGATAAGACATGAGCATCCCTGCCATGATTTCAGGGCTCTGATGATAGCCAGTTCCGCTCCGGCTGAGAACCAGTAGGCAGAGTATTAGCGCTGCGGAAAAGCTCTGGTACGGCGCCCAGAGCGATATCGGCGCCTCAGTTGCCAGCGTCGCCCAAGGTAGCCCAGCGCACCTGCGGCCACTACCAGCAGGTTGATGATGTTGGTGACCACACCACCATGGTAGCCCCCGACCACCGCGATCAAGGTTGTCAGCGCCCACATGCAAATGGCGGTCGCAACGGCTGCGGCCATCTCGTTGAAGTCGGATTCGCACGCAGGTTGCGAGAAGGGTTGCAGGTCGCTTTCATATTCTTCTGCCATGGGAGGCTCCGGCTGCTGTTCTTGTTGGAGAGTATCGCCATGAGTCTTATCGACTGACGATGAACAGTCTGGATGGGATCGATAGCGCGATCAGCGATAATTTCCGCCGAACGGACGAGAGGTATCGGCTAGAGCCTCGGGTGGTCAGCATAAGCGACCGTGGCGCCGTTTCGTCTCTGGACAGCTCGTCTGACAGAGGACAACTGCTGTGGACGGGTCCGGTCACTGCTGTGTTCGACATGACTAGCCTGGAGACCACCATGAGCGACGACAAGAACACTCTCACGACCCGCCAGGGTCATCCGGTACGGGACAATCAGAGCCTGCGCAGTGTGGGCGAGCGAGGCCCTGCCACGCTGGAAAACTATCAGTTCATCGAGAAAATCACTCACTTCGACCGGGAGCGGGTGCCCGAGCGGGTCGTGCATGCCCGGGGGACCGCTGCTCATGGTTGGTTCGAAGCCTACGGCACCATCGGCGATGAGCCGGCCAGCCGCTACACCTGCGCCAAGGTGCTAACCAGGACCGGGGTGAAGACGCCGGTCTTCCTGAGATTTTCCACCGTCATCGGTGCCAAGGAGTCACCGGAGACCGCGCGCGATCCGCGAGGCTTCGCGATCAAGTTCTATACCGAGGACGGCAACTGGGATCTGGTGGGCAACAATCTGAAGGTGTTCTTCATTCGCGACGCCATCAAGTTTCCCGACATGATCCATGCTTTCAAGCCCGACCCCATCACCAATCGCCAGGAGCCCTGGCGCTTCTACGATTTTGTCCAGCATCACCCGGAAGCCCTGCACATGGTGACCTGGGTGAAGAGCCCCTGGGGCATCCCGGCGGACTATCGGCACATGCAGGGGTCCAGCGTGAACACCTACAAGCTGGTCAACGACCAGGGCGTGGCGGTGCTATGCAAGTTTTCCTTCGAGCCCAAGCAGGGCATCCGGAATCTCACCAGCGAGCAGGCAGCCGAGATCCAAAAGTACGACGTGGGCCACGCCAGTCGGGATCTCTACGATGCCATCGAGCGCGGCGATCATCCCGAGTGGGAGATGTGCGTGCAGATCATGGCGGACGAGGCACACGACGAATTGCCCTTCGATCCCCTGGACGACACCAAGCGCTGGCCGGAGGACCAATTTCCCCTGCTGCCGGTGGGCCGGCTCGTGCTGGATCGCAATCCCTCGAACGTCTTCGCCGAAACCGAGCAGGCCGCCTTCGGCACGGGCGTGCTGGTAGAGGGCATCGACTTTTCCGACGACAAGATGCTGCAAGGGCGGACCCTGTCCTATTCCGATACCCAGCGCTATCGGGTCGGCGCCAACTATCTGCAATTGCCGATCAATGCCCCCAAATGCCCCTACGCCACCAATCAGCGCGATGGTCAGATGGCGCTGCAGGTGGATCGCAGCGGGAGCAATCCCCACGTCAATTACGAGCCCAGCTCCCAGGGTGGCCTGCGCGAGGCGCCGCGGCCGCAGCACGAGTATCGTCAGTGGATCGAGGGCCATCTGGGGCGCTATCAATCTCGCAAGACGGCTGCCGATTACCAGCAGACCGGCGCGCGCTATCGCAGCTTCGAAGATTGGGAACGGGACGATCTCATCGCCAACCTGGTTGCCGACATGCAGGCCTGTCCCGAAGACATCCAGCTGCGGATGGTCTGGCACTTCTGGCATTGCGACCCGGACTATGGCACCCAGGTGGCCCAGGGCGCCGGCATCGACCTGGAAAGGGCCAAGGCGCTACCGAATCTGCCGGGCCATCCTGCGCCCAACGAGGACGTAGCGGAAGCCACCTACCAGGGTGGGGAACGGGAAAGCCGTTGAGGGGGACGCCATCGCCTGCGGCTGAAACCGAGGCGGCCCGGCGGACAGGCGCCGCCGGGGTCCGGCCCGCTCAATTCAGCGTTCTATCGCTTTCTAACCGTGCCCAGCAGCGGTCGAAGTCGGCCTGCCAGTCCGGCAGGGCGCTCGGCAGAACCGCCTCGACCTTGCTGCAGTCGAGACAGGAGTAAAGCGGTCGCGTCGCCGGCGTGGGGTAATGTTCGGTCGTGGTGGGATAGAGACGCGCGCGCAGCTCGCCGCGTTGATCCAGGCGTTCGGCAATGGCG
This sequence comes from Pseudomonas benzopyrenica, assembly GCF_036884265.1. NCBI lineage: Bacteria > Pseudomonadati > Pseudomonadota > Gammaproteobacteria > Pseudomonadales > Pseudomonadaceae > Pseudomonas > Pseudomonas benzopyrenica. The sequence continues at coordinate 1,825,744 of NZ_CP145723.1, forward strand.
GCGGCGAAGCCGTACCAGGAGGTCTGACCCGCATTGGTCAGGTGATAGAGGCCACCGACGTCGTCGTGCGTCAGCAGGCGTTCGACCAGTTGGCGAGTGGCCGTGGCGATGGTAGGGGCCCAGGTGGGGGCGCCGAGCTGATCCTCCACCACATGCAATTCGTCGCGCTCGGCCAGCAGTTGGCGCATGGTGTTGAAGAAGCATTGGCCGTCATGGGAGTAGACCCAGGAGGTGCGCAACACCAGGGCGCGACCCCCTGCCGCCAGCACCCCTTGCTCGCCCGCCAGCTTGGAGCGGCCATAGACACTGAGAGGCGCTGGGATGCAGCTCTCGGTGTAAGGCTGGCGGCGTCTGCCATCGAAGACATAGTCGGATGAGTAGTGCACGAAAGGGATATCCCGTTCGCGCGCCAGCTCGGCCAGGATCTGCGGCGCCCGGGCATTGATGGCCTCGGCACGCTCGACGTCTTCTTCGGCCTGATCCACCGCGGTATAGGCGGCGGCGTTGAGAATGAGGTCGGGTGCCAGCTGGTCGAAGGCCGCGCGCAGTTGCTCAGTCTGGGCGAGGTCGAGGTCCGTCTGACCCAGTACGGTCAATTGATGGGTGCTGCCGAACTCGCGCTGCAAGGCGCGCGAAACTTGGCCGGAGCGGCCAGTGATCACAATATTCATGAAACCTTGCCTGAACGCCTTCAGCTGAAGGCGTAGTCCAAAAAGTCGATTCCTGAAAAGCCTCGGGCTTTTCCCAAGCGCACCAAGGCCTGCCGCGCGAGGCGACAAATCAAGGCTTGCGGTCATCTTTCCAAAGAAAGATGGCAGCCGCTGGCTATGGCGGAGTGGGCATCGACGGGATGGACATGGAGGTCATGGTAGGACTCGAGCGAAATAGCGTACGCGGCTAGGACTGCCGTCTGTCGGCGGAGTTCAGCGTGTGCCGGAGGACGATGGCAGCAGCTTGCCAAGCTGCAGCCCTGCCGTCGAGGCGGTTAGCAAGGCGGTATGGAGAACCTGTTCAAGTTCGCGGATGTTTCCCGGCCAGGGATAGGCGATCAACGCAGCCTGGTCCTGGGTCGTCAGCTCAGGCGCCCTGCGGTCGAGACGGTCCGCGTGCTGCTGGAGGAAATACCGGGCCAGCGGTAGCAGATCGGCCGGGCGCTCGCGGAGTGGCGGGACGGCCACCAGACCTGGCGCAAGCAGCGCCCAGAGGCGAGCAGAGAAGTTACCCGCCTGAACCGCCTGTGCCAGGTCGACGCTGGAGCCGGCGATCAGGCGGACATCCACGGCTGTGCGTAAGCTACTGCCCAGGCGCAGGATGCTGCCGTCCAGCAGGACCTCCACCAGCTCTTCCTGCAACGCGCCAGGCAGGTCGGCGATTTCGTCGAGATAGAGGCTGCCCTCGTGAGCGGTGCCGAACCAGCCCAGGCGGCTGCCAGAGGTGCCGGCATAGGCCCGGGGGACATAGCCAAACAATTCGGCAGCGCCATGTCGGCGACTGAGCGAGGCGCAGTTCAGGCTGCTGAACAGGCCGCTTCGGCCGCTGCGTTCGTGCAGCCGACGCGCCAGTAGCTCGCGCCCGGTTCCCCATTCGCCTGACAGTACGACAGGGCCTGGCAAGGGTGCCCACTCGTCCAGTTGTTCGAGCAGCTGTCGGGAGCGGGGATCGGCGAAAGCCAGTGCCTTGGCGCGGATGGTCAGGGTACTTTGCTGATCCGCAGGGACGATCAGCAGATCGGACGAGAGCGTAGGCATGGTGAGGTCGTAGGCAGTCAAAGCATCATCCTACGTGGTAGTTGTTATGCCAAAAAATAAGCTTTAGCTATGCCTTTAGCTCGTTTGGTTATCTATACGGATCGGGTATGAATTGATCGCAGCTCTGGGAGTCCGGGTAGTGACCTGAAGGTCTGCTGAAGACCGGCAATTGCCTCTTCCAACAAGGCTGCATTGCGTGACCGCTGCCACTATCGCTAGGGTGGAGCCGCGGGCCTATTCCTGTTGCCCCTGAAGAAGAGGAATCGAAGTCAGATGGCTTCCCTGCGTGCTCCCTGTCCACCTGGTGTCTGCACCTGCGAGCGTGACGCCATTCTGGCGGACCCCGCCGGTGATGCCCGAGCGCTGTTGCTCAATCGCCAGGAAGAGCAGCGGCTACTGGAACGGCTGGAAAACATCGCCAGCGTAGCTGAGCTGGAGCGACTGCAGCAGCGCCTGCAGGAACAGCTTGGCATCCGCCTGGAGATCGGGCCGGGACCCGGAGAGGTACGCAGCGCCCGTGGCATGCTGATAGAATTGCAGCCGCGACCGGGACTGTGCCGAAAGCTCCATCAGTCGATACCGGCGGCGGTGCGCCGTGGTCTTAACCAGCGTCCGGAAGTCCTCTTCGCGCTGCTCAATGCCAACGATCTGCTGCGCGACGCCTGAGCGCGCTCAGGCAGGGGCCTTGAAGCGAATCCAGGTGGGGGCGTGGTCGCTGGTCTTTTCCAGGCCGCGTACCCAGCGATGCACGCCTGCTTCCTGCAAGGAATCCTGCAGTGCCGGACTCAGCAACAGATGATCGATGCGCAGGCCGGCGTTGCGCTGCCAGCGTTGGCGAAAATAGTCCCAGTAGGTGTAGATCGCCTCGTCCGGATGGCAGGCCCGGAGGGCATCCAGCCAGCCTTGACGCAATAGGCGTTCGAAACAGGCACGGCTCTCGGGTTGCAGCAGGGCGTCCTTGCGCCAGGACTTCGGATTGTAGATGTCATGGTCGGTCGGCACCACGTTGTAGTCCCCGGCCAGCACTACCGGATGACCACTCTCCAACAGACTCTGAGCGTGGTCGATGAAGCGCTCGAACCAGGCCAGTTTGTAGTCGAATTTAGGACCAGGCCAGGGGTTGCCGTTGGGCAGATAGAGGCTGGCGACGACCACGCCCTTGACCGCCGCTTCCAGATAGCGGCGTTGCGGATCGTCGGCCAGTCCCGGCAGGCCGCGCCGAATCTCCAGGGGCTGGTCGCCCCGCGCCAGGATAGCGACCCCATTCCAGGACGGCTGTCCATCCCATAGCGCACCGTAGCCCGCCGCTTCCAGCTCCGCCTGGGGAAAGTCGGCGGACTTGGCCTTCAGTTCCTGCAGGCAGACGATGTCGGGCTGCTCCCGCTCCAGCCACTGCAGGAGGATGGGCAGCCGAGCGCGAATGCCATTGACGTTATAGGTGGCAAGGGTGAGGGCGGTCATGGGTCGCTCCTGAGTCGGTTATAGCCATGACCCGGGGTTGATGTAGCCAGTTCCTCTTGCACCATTATGTGATCAACTTCGCATTAATTTGTGACTTACTTTTTTTGGCACCTTAGGGAACTTTTTGGCGGTTGTTCCAATATGGCGGAAGTAAATTTGACGGCGGGCGGGAGTGTGGTGTTGGGAAAACGGAGGTGAATGGATTCACTCGTCTGAGTCGATGAGCGGAAATTTTAAAAAATTCAATAAAAACAAAGGCTTTTATTATTCTGCCGTGATGTCTAAATAGTGGCCATCATAGTTGCTGATGAAGTTGGCATGTGGCTTGTATAGGTCAACCTGCCTGGAGGCAACGTCGTGCCAAATTTCCTGCGCGCGACTCTTCTCTCACTTCATATCGGCCAGTGTTCAGGGAGCGCGCTGTCGATTTAGCGCAGTTGGTGATGATGAATCCATCCTTCCTGAAGTTTTCCCGCAGGGCAGCCCGGGTGCTGCCCTTCGTTGCCGCCCTGACCCTGGCTGCCGGTGCCAAGGCCGAGCAGGTCAATCTGGTCGGCCTCAATCTGTCCGGTGCCGGTTTCGCCGGACAGGTACTACCGGGTGTCAACGGTACCCACTACATCTTTCCCGTCGAAGCCTACTTCAAGCAGTGGAGCGGCAAGGGCGTCAAGCTGATTCGCTTCCCGATCATCTGGGAGCGCCTGCAACCCGTGCTGGGCGGTCCGTTGGACCCGACCTATGCGGCGCTGGTGGACCAGACCTTCGCCAATGCGCAGAAGTACGGCATGCGCATCATCCTCGATCTGCACAACTACACCTTCTATCGCGGATCGGTGATCGGCAGCGCGGCGGTTCCCTACGACCGCTATCAGGAGATCATGACCCGGATCGCGCAGCGCTGGAGCAGCCAATCCTCGCTCTATGCCTACGACATCATGAACGAGCCCCACGACTCCATGGCCCAGTGGCCGATCGCCGCCCAGTACGGCATCAACGGGGTCCGCGCGGTCGACAAGACCAAGCCCATCATGATCGAGGGCAATGGCTGGTCCGAGGCGACCCGCTGGCCGCTGTGGAACGACTCCCTGCTGGCGCTCAAGGATCCGTCCGATAACCTGATCTTCCAGGCGCATTCCTATTTCGACGAGAGCGCCGGCGGCAACTACACCGGGATCGATGTTGGCAAGCTGAGCCAGGATTACGGCGTGGAGCGTGTTCGGCCGTTCGTCGAGTGGCTGAAGAAGAACAAGAAGAAGGGCATGATCGGTGAGTTCGGCGTGCCGGATAATGATCCCCGTTGGCTGCCGTTGATGGACCGGATGCTGGCCTATCTCAAGCAGAACTGCATTCCCGCCACCTACTGGGCCGCCGGCCCGGGCTGGGGCAACTATTTCCTGTCGGTGGAGCCGATCAATGGCGTCGACCGGCCGCAGTGGCCGACCCTGCGTAAGTACATCGATGACAGCAGCTGCACCGCCATCGGTCCCTTCGCCAGCAGTACTGGCAGCACCCCGGCCAGCGGCACCGGGGCCACGGGTGGCGGCACTGGTGCCACCGGCGGCAGCGGTGGTTCCAGCAGCGGCAATACCGGTTCGAGCAGCGGTGGCAACTCGGGCGCGGCTCCCGCCGCGGGCGGCGGCAATACCGGAGGCTCCACCACGACCGGGGTGACCACCGCGATCAACGATTTCACTAACGAAGACTGGCTGCATGGCGTCTATCGTAAGGCCGCCGGCTTCTCCATTCCGGCCTCGGCCGCCAATGTGGGCGCCTTCAAGGTAGGCGCGCAGATCACGCCGGCCGATGGCAAGAGCTACAAGGTGACCTATGCCCAGGTCGTCGGCAGCAACATGAGCGTCTTCATCGAGAGCCCGCAGCTCGATGGCAACGCCTACGGCTATCCCAAGACCCTGAAGTCCGGGACCACCACCTCCGGCACGTCGACGACGGTGCCGGGTACCACGACGGGCTCTACGGGCAGCACCGGCAGCACCAGTTCGGGCAGCAACTCGGGCAGTGCGACGCCGGCCGTGACGACGCCAGTGGCCGAGGTGAAGCCTGCGACCGGCAGCGGCAGCACGGGCTCCTCGGGTGCCACCACGCCCGCCACCGGTTCGACGGCCACACCCACGGGATCGACCGGCACACCCGCCAACAGCGCCAAGCTCAGTCTGGTGGGGCTGAACTTCTCGGGTGCCGCCTTCGCGCCCCAGAGCCTGCCGGGGGTGCTCAACGTCAACTACATCATGCCGGGCGAGGCGCATTTCCAGCAGTGGAGCGCCAAGGGCGTACGGCTGATCCGCTTCCCGGTGATCTGGGAACGTCTGCAGACGCGCTTCTTCGGGAGCCTGGAAGGGGCGTACACCCAGCAGGTCACCCAGGTGCTGGAGCTGGCCAAGAAGTACAACATGAAGGTGATCCTGGCGCTGGACAACGGCGGCCGCTACAAGGGCACCCTGATCGGCACCGGTACCGTCACCAACTTCAACTACTGGGATCTGATGTACCGTCTGGCCTACCAGTGGGGCAACCATGCCGCGCTCTATGGCTATGACATCATGGGTAAGCCCAATGGGGCCGACAGCAGCTGGCCGGTGACGGCGCAGTCCGGCATCGACGGGGTGCGCACCATGGACCGCACCCACCCGGTGATCGTCCAGGGCAATGCCTGGGGTAGCGCGGCCAACTGGCCGAGCGCGAGCAATGCCTTGCTCAATCTGAAGGATCCGGCCAACAACATCATTTACGCGGCGAACGTCTACCTCGATGAGGACGGCAGTGGCAGCTACGCCGCGCAGAACATGAACAACTTCGATCCGCAGGTGGGGGTCAATCGCGTCAAGCCCTTCGTCGAATGGCTCAAGCGCAATGGCAAGCGCGGCATGATCGCCGAGTTCGGCGTACCGGCTGGCGACAGCCGCTGGCTGACCGCCACCGACAATCTGCTGGCCTACCTGCAGCAGAACTGCATGCCGCTGACGTACTGGGCGGCGGGTCCGGGCTGGGGAACTGCCGCGCTGGCGGTGGAGCCGGTCAATGGCGTGGAGCGGCCGCAGTGGCCGACCCTGAAGAAGTACGTCGATGCCAGCAACAGTTGCACGGCGGTAGGACCGCGCTAGCTTTCGCTGAGCCTATCCTGAAGGCGACGAACCTCTTGAGGTTCGTCGCCTTTTTTCTTGAACGATTGGTAAGGAAAAACGCGCCTTTCACGCAGCACGGAAGCGCATCAGCGAGACGAAACGGCTCTGTAGCGGTGGTTTAAGGGACGACGAACGGCTCTAGCTCGATTTGTCAGGGCACGGTTAGAGTCCGTTTGACACCACAAGCACAAGGAGTAGGTGCCATGACGCAAACCACCCAGCAGCGGCTGCAGACTCTCGAAGAGCAAATTCGCAGTCATCGACAGGATCTCGCCCGGAGCCGGCAGAGCTTTCAGGAGCAATTCGTCATCTACACCCGAGAGTTTGCCCGGCTGAGCGTGCTCGAAGCCCAACTCGAGCTGGTACGCCGGAATACCAAGGCGTCGAACTGAAGTCGGTCAGGCATCAATCGTCCCGCGTCAGGACTTCCAGCAACTCGATTTCGAACCTCAGGTTGGAGTGCGGCTTGATCAGAGCACCGACCTGACGTTCGCCATAGGCGAGCGCCGCCGGTACCTCCAGGCGCCGCTTGCCGCCCACCCGCATGCCCATCAGCCCCTGGTCCCAGCCCTTGATCACCCGGCCGGTGCCGATCACGCACTGGAAGGGCCGCCCTTTGGCACGGGACGAATCGAACAGGGTGCCGTCGTCCAGCCAGCCCTCGTAGTGGGTGGTGATCAGGGCGCCCTTGACCACCGCCTTGCCGTCACCCACTACCAGATCCTCGATCCGCACTTCGTCACTCATCGCTGCGCTCCCGGCAAAAGCCGGATTCTAGCCTGAGCGTGCTCTTATGGCTGACTCACTCCGGCACCTCGCCGAACAGGCCCGCCTGATAGTCGCGGATTGCCTGGCGGATCTCCTCGGCGCTGTTCATGACGAAGGGGCCGTGGGCGACGATGGGTTCGGCAAAGGGCGCCGCATGCCCATAGAGCAGTACCGCGCCGTCGCGACTAGCGACTTCGACCTGGTCGCCGTCGTCGGCGAACTGGAACAGCTGCCACGGCGCTTCTTCCTGGCCACCGATCTGCAGGCTGCCACGGACGCCGTAGCAGAACACGGTGGCGCCGGACGGGGCGGGCAGGGTGGCGCGGCCCCCTGGCGCGATCTCGACGGTCATCAGGGTGATAGGGGTTGGCGTCGCCACCGCGCCCCGGATGCCCTGATGGCTACCTGATGCCAGGCGGAGGCGTACCCGGCCGTCATCCGCCTCGATCAGCGGCAGGTTCGCAGCCGGGACGCCGTGGTAGGCCGGCGGCGTGAACTTGAGGCGAGCGGGGAGATTGATCCACAGCTGCAGGATCTCCAGGTCGCCGCCGTCGCGCTTGAAGGCGGCAGGCGACAGCTCGGCATGGACCAGGCCCCTGCCAGCGGTCATCCACTGGATGCCACCGGCTTCGATCACGCTCTCGTGGCCGCCGCTGTCGCGGTGGGCGAGCGAACCGGCCAGGATGAAGGTCACCGTCTCGAATCCGCGATGGGGGTGGGGGCCGAAGGGCAGGCCGGCGTTGTGCGGCGGATACACCTGGGGACCGTGGTGATTGAGGAAGAGAAAGGGATCCAGGTGGTGCAGGCCGGGACCCGGTAGCGGGCGCCGGGTCTGGAGATCGCCGATATCGTCGCGCCGGGCGGGGTGACGGTGCAGCAGGGTTCGGGCGGTCATGCGGGGCCTCGCGGGGCAAAACCCCAGTGTAAGGGGCGCCTCGGCACGCGGGTACCCCAGCTGGGCGGACCGGCTCAGATGGAGAAGCGCATCTCGCGTTCAGGCCGGGCCACGAGTGGACGGCGATGATTGACCACCAGTTCGCCGATACGGATCAGGTGGGCACGGGTGACGTTGCGACTCAGCCCCAGCAGGCGCGCGGTATGGACCTGGTTGCGATGGCAGAAGCGATAGGCCGCGCGCACCAGGGCAGCCTCGACGCGCTCGTGCAGGGCCTCCGGTTGCTCTTCGAACAACTGGGCGAAGGCCTCGGTCAGCAGGCTGTCCACCGGCGCCGTTTCGACCGGCCGAGGCGCTGGTGGAACGAGGCTGGGCCGCTGGACGAACGACAGGTCAGTGGCTTCCAGCTGGCCCTGGGGTTTGAGCAGCAGGGCGTGCTGCAGGGTGTTTTCCAGCTCGCGGATATTGCCCGGCCACGGGTGTTCCAGCAGGCGTCGCTCCGCCGCCGGTGTCAGGGAGACCGGCGCCTGGGCATAGGCGTGGAGGAAGTGCCGGGCCAGCGGCAAGATATCGCCCTGGCGCTGGCGCAAGGGCAGCAGCGGCAGGCTGACCACATTGAGGCGATACCAGAGGTCCTCGCGAAAGCTTCCTTCGGCCACCGCTCGCTCCAGCGGGACGTTGGTCGCGGCGATGATGCGCACGTTCAGGGCCACGCTGCGCCGAGAACCCAGTCGCACCACCTCGCGCTCCTGCAATACGCGCAGCAGCTTGACCTGCACCGACAGCGGCAGATCGCCGATCTCGTCGAGAAACAGGGTGCCGCCGTTGGCTTCCTCGAACCAGCCGGCGCGGGCAGCCAGGGCACCGGTGAAGGCGCCTTTTTCGTGACCGAACAACTCCGCCTCGACCAGGCTCTCGGCGAAGGCGCCGCAGTTGACGGCGACGAAGGGGCCGGCATGGCGGTGGCTCAAGGCATGGATATGCCGGGCGATCAGCTCCTTGCCGGTACCGGTCTCGCCGATCACCAGCACACTGGCATCGCTCGGCGCGATCTTTTCCAGATGGGCGAGCAGGTCTCGTGATTTCGGGTCGGCGAAGACCTGGGCGGTCGCCCGGTAGCGGGGCACCTCGGGCGTGCGGGTCAGGGTCAGCAGGGTCATCGCGGGTTCCTCAGGAGTAGAAGCTGGGGGTGGGCAGGACATCGTTGAGGGCCCAGTCGCCCAGTTCGTGCAGCTTGTAGTCGAGCGGATCGTGCAGGGTCTGGGTGCGCAGGTTGCGCCAGTAGCGATCCAGCCGCAGGGCGCCGGCGGTGGCCCGGGCGCCGCCGACTTCGAACAGCCGACTGGCGAGATCGAGACCGTGGCGACTGGTGGCGACCTTGGCGGTGGCGATGGCGATGGCCAGTTCGCCGCGGACTTCGGCGGTGAGGGCCGGTCCCTGTTGCCAGGCCTGGGCGAAGGCGCCATTGGCCCGCTCCACCAGCAGGCGGCTGCTTTCCAGGGCCACCCAGAACTCGCCGTAGTGACGCAGGATGTAGGGATCTTGGTTGGCACTTGCCGCCGGGGACTTGAACCAGGGGCGCGCCTGGGTGGTGGTGTAGCGGCGCGCCTCGGCGAAGGCACCTTCGGCCAGGCCGAGAAAGATGTTGGCGAAGATCAGCTGGGCCAGCAGCGGCCGCAGGCAGGCGAAGGGCGTGCTCAGGGGGCCGGGGTCGAGCAGCCATTCCCGCTGTTCGACACGCACGGCGTCGAAGCGGGCGCTGCCGCTGTCGGTCTGGCGCTGGCCGTTGTTGTCCCAGTCGTCGAACAGCTGGATACCGGCACGGCCGGTGGGGACCACGGCGATCAGCAGGCGCCCGTTGTCGTCGTTTTCCAGGGCCGAAAGCAGCAGCAGATCGGAGTCCAGGGCGCCACTGCAAAAGCTCTTTTGGCCATCCACCTGCCAGGCGTCGCCGCTGCGGCGTGCGAGGGTACGGCGATCCAGGGGATTAAGGGCGTTACCCCAGAACAGGGTGTCGCGGGCGGTGCTTTCCAGCCAGGGACGCCATTGCGCGGGCTGGCCGAACAGCTGGGCGGTGGCCAGCAGCAGATGGTGGAAGCCGAAGACATGGGCCAGGGAGCTGTCGACCCGGGCCAGTCGACGCACCGCCTCCAGCGTCTGGTCCCAGGGCGCGCCCAGGCCCCCCAGTTCGACGGGAATGCTCAAGGCCAGCAGGCCACTCTGGCGCAAGGCGTCCCGCTCGGTTTTGGGGGTACCACCCTGACGATCCCGTTCCACGGCCGTGGCGGCGAACAGGGTCAGCAGGGGGGCGAGTGGTTCCAGCAGCGAGTCGGACATGGGGAACTCTTAGCGTAGACGGATCTGGCAGGCGTTAGAACGTAATGCTGAGTAAGCCCTGGTTTGAAATATTTTTTTGTTATTAGTTAATGGCTCGATGCCACCCATCTTGCATTCTGACCGCCTGGTCATTTCCTTGACCATCGAGTTTAAGACCTGACCATTGGCTGCCGACACCGAGTTAACTCAATCTCCCGACCAGGGGCGTGTCATGTTTAACAAGGGACTAAAACAAGAATTGCAACGTCTCCGCGAGCAGGTGGATTCCTTCAAGCGACTGAAAGCCGAACTCGATGTGGAGATGATCGGCCTGGAGCTGGACGGCAGGGGGTGCATCACCTCCGTGAACGCCAATTTCGAAAAGGAGATGGGGCTGCGGGCCGCGGATTTGCTGGGCCGCCCCCTGGCCGAGTTGATTCCGGCACACGTTCGGAACCAGGAGTACAGCCGGCGCCTGCAGCAGAGTCTAAGTCGCGGTGAGCCCTACAGCGGTGCCCTGCATCTCCTGCGTGGCGACGGCCAGGAAGCCTGGTTAAGAGGCATCCTGCATCCCTTCCATGATAGCCAGGGCCAGGTGACGCGCTTTCGGTTGTTCTGCAATAACCTGACTCGAACCATCGAAACCTCCCGCGAGCACGAAAGCCTGCTCAAGGCCTTGCGTCGCTCCACGGCGGTCATCGAGTTCAACCTCGACGGTGAGGTGCTCGATGCCAATGACCGATTCCTGCAGGCCATGGGTTATTCCCTGGCGCAGATCAAGGGTAAGCACCACCGGCTGTTCTGCGAGCCAGCCGAGGCCAACTCCGACGCCTATGGGCAGTTCTGGGCGCGCCTGCGTCGCGGCGAATTCGTCGTGGATCGCTTCAAACGGCTGGATGCCCACGGTCGCGATGTCTGGCTGGAAGCCTCCTACAACCCGGTGATCGATGCCCATGATCGCCTGTACAAGGTGGTCAAGTTCGCCACCGTGATCACCGATCAGGTTCACCAGGAGCAAGCGGTGTCCGAAGCCGCCAGCGTGGCCTTCGAGACTTCCCGGCATACCGATGACACCGCCCGCAAAGGCGCGGCAGTGGCGCAGCAGACGGTGGACGTCATGCGTGCCCTGGCTACCCAGATGCAGGAGGCGGTGAAGGGCATCGAGGCGCTGGACAATCAGTCCCAGGTGATCGGCACCATTATCAAGACCATCAGCGGCATCGCCGAGCAGACCAACCTGCTGGCTCTCAACGCGGCCATCGAAGCGGCCCGGGCCGGCGAGCAGGGCCGCGGCTTCGCCGTGGTGGCCGACGAGGTCCGGCAACTGGCCTCGCGCACCAGCAAGGCGACCGAGGAGATCGTCGGGGTGGTGCAACAGAACCAGCAACTGGCCGGCGAAGCGGTGACGGTGATCGAGAATGGCCGGCGCCAGGCCGAGCAGGGCCTGGAACTGGCCGGGCAGGCCGGGCAGGTGATCGTGGAGATCCAGGACGGCGCCCAGCGGGTGGTTGGGGCCGTGGGACGGTTCGCCCGCCAGCTGTCGAACTGATCCAGCGCGCTGAATGCACAACGGCAACCTTGGGGTTGCCGTTGTGCATTCAGGTGGTCACTCGACGTCAGCCCTGCTTGCTGCCGCCGCCGATCTGCCAGACGAAGGGCGGTTCGCTGCCCTCGATCTCCCAGGCGCCGACGATGCGCTCCTTGTAGATCAGTGGATTGTGCGAGGCGGCGGTGCGGGCGTTGCGCCAGTGGCGATCGAGCCCCTTGCGGGTGCTGGTGGCCGAGGCGCCCAGGGCATTGAACAGATCGCTGGTGGCGCGCAGCACCAGCTCGGCGACCGCTGATTGCGCCTGGGCCGATTCCAGTTCCGCCGCCACGTTGGCGTCGTGCTCGGCGGCGGCATCCCCGGCATAGCGGGCCTCGAAGGCGGCCTGGGCCGCAACGGCGGCTGCCAGGGTCGCCGCCTCGGCGGCATAGACGAAGGCCGAGGCCTTGCCGACTACCTGTTGCACCTGAGGGTCGGCACTGGCCGCGCTGGCATTGCCGTGGCTGTATATCCGGGTACGACCGCGCACTTCACCGGCGAATTCGCGCACGGCCGCCTGGCCGCTGCCGGTGATCACCGCCAGCAGCACCAACTGGTAGAAGGCGGTCTGGTACTTGAAGCGGGTAGCGAAGTCGATGAGGTTGTCGGGTTCCACGACGACATCCTCGAACACCGAGGTGCCGCTGGCCGTGGTGCGCTGGCCGAAGCCGTCCCAGTCGTCGGACTGACGCACGCCCGGTTGGTCGGTGCGAATGGCGGCGATGACGTCCCCGCCGGTGTCGTCACGCTGGGCGTAGACGTCGATCCAGTCGGCGAACAGGCTGCCGGTGCTGTAGTACTTGGTGCCGTTGAGACGCCACTCGCCGTTCTTACGGCTGACCCGGGTGATGACCTCGCCAAGCTTGACCGTGCCGATCTCGGTCCAGGCATTGCCCACCAGGTCACTGGCGACGAAGCGCTCGAACCAGATCTGCTGGGAGGCACTGGCGTGGGCGTTGAGGCGATCCTCGACAAAGGCGAAGTGGCCGCGCAGGGCCTGGGGGAGATTGCTGTCAGCAGCCGCCAGCTCGATCAGCAGTTGGACCAGTTGCGGCAGGCTGGCGCCGGCGCCACCGAATGCCACGGGCACCCGCACGGCACCGAAGCCGGCCTCCTTGAGCCAGGCGATGGGGGCATAGGGCAGGTTGCGGTTGCGTTCGCGCTCCAGGGCACCCTCGGCGATGCGGGTAAAGATCGGGCGGAAGCGGGCAGCCAGTTGTTCGTAGTCCGGGCTTTCCGCGCGGGCAGGCGGCAGGTGGCGAATGGGCAGATTCATGGTGGTCCTCGGCGGATGTAGGGGCGACGCCAGAGGCTTTGCAAGAGCGTTGCCAGGGCGAAAAGGCCCGCGTTCTCGGGGTTTGCCGGGCCTGGCCTGCCTGGCCGGCAGCAGGAGTGCCTGGCCGCTGTTGCTCGGGCGACAGCGGGGCAGCCACGCTAGACTGGTCTTTTGCCTGGAGCCTCCATGGACCTCTTGTTTCTCGGCACCTCGGCCGGGGTGCCGACCCGGCGGCGCAATGTCTCGGCCCTTGCCCTGATCGAGGACCAGGGCAAGGGCTGGTTTCTCGTCGATTGTGGCGAGGCCACCCAGCACCAGCTGCTGCGCACGCCGCTGTCGGCGGCGGACCTGCGCGCCATCTGCATCACCCATGTGCACGGCGACCACTGCTATGGCCTGCCGGGGCTGCTGGCCAGCGCCGCCATGACCGGACGCAGCCAGCCGCTGGTGCTGATCGCGCCCCAGGCGGTACAGGACTGGCTGGCCGCTACCCAGGCCCTGACCGCGCTGCACCTGCCCTTCGAGTTGCAGTTCCATGCCCTGGAAGGTTTCACCGGGCTTGCCGTGGGCGCCTGGGATATCGACGCCTTCGCGCTTTCCCATCGGGTGCCCAGCCACGCCTTTCGCTTCCGCGAGACCCGCCGACCGCAACGGCTGGATCCGGCAGCCCTGGCGGCTGCCCAGGTACCGCGCGGCCCACTCTGGGGAAGATTGCATGGAGGCGAGGATGTGCCGCACGAGGGCCGGTTGCTGCGCAGCGCCGACTTCCTGCAGGCGGCCCATGGGGAGCGGCGGCTGGTGGTGGCGGGGGACAATGACGATCCTGCGCTGCTGGCGGAGGCCTGCCGGGGCGCTCAGGTGCTGGTCCATGAAGCCACCTACGCCCAGGCGCAGATCGACAAGACCGGGCAGAGCTGGGGCCACAGCAGTGCGGCCGGGGTCGCTCGCTTTGCCGAGGCGCAGGGGCTACCCGCCTTGCTGCTCACCCATTTCAGTCCGCGCTACCAGGCCGCTGTGGGGCGTTCGCCCTCCATCGAGGAGCTGCGCCAGGAGGCGGCGGCTTGCTATAGCGGCGACCTGCACCTAGCGGAGGATTTCTCGCGCTTTCGCCTGGATCGTCAGGGACGACTGAAAACCCTGGGCCAGAGCGGAGGGGCAGGGGATGACGACCCGTATCAGGTGAGAGGCTGAAATTTTTCGGCCTTGTCTGACCTGTTCTCCTTGGGCATAGTGCGAACGTTTATCATTTCAGGATTGTCCTGATCTCTCGTACCTCGTCCCTAGGAGAAGCAAATGGCGGTGTCTTTCAACAAGGTCTCGACGCTGGGCGCCATGGCGCTACTGTCCCTGGCAGTGGCCGCCTGTTCCAATCGCCCGGAGGCACCGACGCCACCGCCACCCGCGCCGGCTCCCGTGGCCGCGCAACCGGCCCCGCCCCAGGCGCCCGCTGAACTCAAGCGCATCGAGCTGGGTTACGGCGTCTATGAACTGGCCTACAGTCCGGCCAAGCAGTCGGTCTATGCTGCGACCGCCCAACTGACCAAGGGCGTCACCGGCGGGGTGATCTATCAGCTGGACCCGGCGACCCTGGCCATCACCGGGCAGATCCACACCGATCTGAAGAATTTCGCCCTGACCACCGACGCCAGTGGTGAGACGCTGTTCGTCACCAACTCCCTGGATGGTGGTCTGAGCCGCATCGACCTGCGCACCGGCAAGGTGGAGAAGCGCCTGAAATTCAACGAGATGGGCCGCGACGGCCATCCGGTCAATCCGCGCCAGGTCATCCTGCATGACGGTCTGCTGTATGTCGGCGGCGTTGGCGATCCGGGCGTGATCTGGGTGGTGGACGCCAAGACCCTGACCCTCAAGGCGCGCATTCCCAATGCCGGCAAGTGGGTGACCGGCCTGCTGTACTCCGAGGATACCGGGCGTCTCTATGCGGCCAATGGCAGCGGGGAAGTGCTGGTGATCAATCCGCGTACCCGCAAGATCGAGCACCGCTGGACCCCGGGCGATGGCGGCAAGTACCTGCTGCTGAATCTGGCCGAGGATCGCGCGAACCACCAGTTGTTCGTTACCGACAATTCCGAAGCCAAGACCGTGCTGGTCTTCGATATCCGCAGCGGCAAGGTGATCAAGCGTCTGCCGGTGGGCGATGCCCTGGCCATCAAGCTCAATACCACGCGTAACGAGCTGTACATCACTCAGCGCGAGACCGGTCGGCTGCTGATCTTGGACGCCACCACCTACGCCGAGAAGAAGGCCTACGACCTCAAGCCCAATCCCAACAGCCTGCTGGTGAGTCCGGATGGCCAGACGCTGTATGCGACGGTGAAGACGCCCTTCGACAAGGAATACATGAACACCGCGCCGGAAAGCGTGGTGCGCATCGACCTGACCGCGGTGAAGTAAACCGCGCCTGCGGGCTGCCGTGGCGTCCTGCCGCGGTGGCCCTGGGCTTCCCAAGCCCGTCGGGTTGCTCTTGAATGGTGATCCCTCGCCAAGGAGCTACCGGTTTGTCCGCTACCGATCTCAGTTTGCTTCCACTGCTGGACGCCTCCTACCACCACTGGCTCGGCCAACCGCTGCCGCGGCCTGCCGGCCTGTCTCAGGCCGACGTTCTGACGTGGCTGCACGAAAGGGCGCCATATGCCCTGCTGGCACACGGCATCGAACAGGATCCGCTGTTCTGCTACGCCAACCACCAGGCCTTGTGCTGCTTCGGCTATCCCCGCGCCGAGTTTCTCGGCATGCCGTCGCGCTTCAGCGCCTCGCCCAAGGACCGGGACGAGCGTCAGCGCCTGATGGAGGCGGTGGGGCGCCAGGGTTATGCCAGTGGCTATGAAGGCTGGCGGGTCGATCGAGACGGTGAGGCCTTCCAGATCCATGCCGGCGTGGTCTGGAATCTGCTCGATGTCGACGGACAGCGGTTGGGGCAGGCGGCGTTGTTCTGGCCGGATCCGCAGCGGGTTGGTCAGCTGGAGTGAGGGGGAGATCGTTGGGCTTCGCTGCGCTCAACCCAACCTACGATGACTCTTTGGCCATAATGCTCATAGGTTGGATTGAGACGGCTCCATCGTCGAAGCCCAACAGGACCCGCACGAAGCTAGGCTCTGTTGGGCTTCGCTAACGCTCAACCCAACCTACGGTGTTCCTTTTGCAGCGAGGACCGTAGGTTGGGCTGAGACAGCTTCATCGTCGAAGCCCAACAGGGTATTCATCGAGGCTGGGCTCTGTCGGGCTTCGCTGCGCTCAGCCCAACTTACGCCGTGAGCTGGACCGCTCCCTCTCCCTTGGGGAGAGGGGGCAAAACCCTCACTCGTCCTCGACGATCAGCACCACCAGGTCCTTGGGCCCATGGGCGCCATAGGCCAGCACCTGCTCGATGTCGGCGGTCTTGGATGGTCCGGAGATCAGGAGGGCGTTGGTCGGCATGCCATCCTGCCAGCGGTGTTGTTGCTGCAACTCATAGAAGTTGTCGACCACGGTGCTGGCCCTGAGCAGGGCGATGTGCAACGGCGGCACCAGGCTCATCAGCCGCGGTTCCTGGCGATCCGGCCAGAGCACCAGGCTGCCGGTGGAGGCCAGGGCGCCGAGGGTGCCGGTGAGGCTCGCCGGGGTGTCGTTGAACAGTTCGGCCTTCCACTCTTCCACGGGGCGGTCATAGGCCTTCCAGCGCGGCTGGTCTTGGTCCTGCCAGCGCTCCACCAGGCGCGCGCCATGCGGCGTGCCGGGGGCGATCAACAGCTGATCCAGACCTCGTTCGGCGAGGACGCGCTCCACCTGCGCCGGCCAGTCCGCCGTGGTGGTCAGGTGCGTCTCGGTATGCACCATTTCCATCAGGGTCCGCAGACGGGCGACGCGCTCCGTGGGTGGGTAGCGCCAGGGCTCGGTCACCAGGGCTTCGTCGAAGTTGTCGGCCAGGGGCTGGGTACCCTGCAGACTGCCACGCAGCTTGGCGAGGATGTTGTCGCGGGCGCTCATGGGCGGTTCTCCAGGTGTTCGCGGGCCAGTTCGTGGAGCGAGCGCTTCGCTGGCTTGGGCGCGCTGTGGTGCTCGGTCCAGGGCCCGAGTTGGCCCGGGGTGAAGCGGCCGAAGCGGGTGGCCAGGTAGCTGAAGCCGCGATAGAGCAGCGGCGAGGTGTAGAGGTTCTGCCAGGCATGCCAGGTCCAGCGCTCGCGGGCGGAGAACTTGCTGCCCTGGCCGCGCAGCAGGTGCGGCTCGGCTTCGGGAGCCTTGACGTTCTCTTCGCGCAGGCGCCGCAACAGCGCCGGAATCGGGATCTTGACCGGGCAGACCTCGCCGCAGGCGCCACACAGCGAAGAGGCGCTGGGGTGATCGGGCGCCCGTTCCAAGCCGACCAGATGCGGGGTGATGATGGCGCCGATGGGGCCGGGATAGACCTCGCCATAGGCGTGGCCACCGATACGGGTATAGACCGGGCAGTGGTTCATGCAGGCGCCGCAGCGGATACAGTTGAGGGTCTGGCGCAATTCGCTGTCGGCGAAGGCCTGGCTGCGACCGTTGTCCAACAGCACCAGGTGCACCTCGCGCGGCCCGTCCAGTTCCTCGGCCTTGCGCGGCCCGGAGATCATGTTGACGTAGGTGGTGATGGGCTGACCCAGCGCCGAGCGGGTCAGCAGCGACAGCAGGGGCACCACGTCTCTGAGGTTTTCCACCACCTTCTCGATCCCGGTCACGGCGATATGTACGGGCGGCACCGTGGTCGACATTCGCCCGTTGCCCTCGTTTTCCACCAGCAACAGGGTGCCGGTCTCGGCCACGGCGAAGTTCACGCCGGAGATGCCGATGTCGGCCTCGAAGAATTTCTGCCGCAATACCCGCCGGCCGGTCTGGATGAGTTCATCGACATCGGTGGTGTAGGGCTCGGCCAGGTGCTCGTGGAAGAGGGTGCCCACCTGCTGCCGGTTGAGGTGGATGGCCGGCATGATGATGTGCGAGGGCTTCTCCCCGGCGAGCTGGATGATGTACTCGCCCATGTCCGACTCGAGGCAGTCGATGCCCTGGGCGCCGAGGACGTGGTTCATGTCCATCTCTTCGCTGACCATGGACTTGCCCTTGATCAGCAGTTTGGCCGCATGGCGCTCGGCGATCCCCTGGACGATGGCGTTGGCCTCGGCCGTGGTCTCGGCCCAGTGCACCTGGACGCCATTGCGTCTGAGATTGGCTTCCAGCCGCTCCAGCAGATCCGGCAGCTTGGACAGCGCCCGGGCCCGGATGCGATTACCCAACTCGCGCAGGCGCTCGCGCTCGTCGGCGTCGCTCATGCTGGCCAGCCGCTTGGTCATCAGCGAATCCATGGCCGTGCGGAAGTTGCGCCTGAGCTGGTCGTCGCCCAGGGCCTGACGCGCACGCGTCTTGAAGGGCGGCGACTCGCTAATGTCGGTAAGGGGAATCTTCAGCATCTCGTTCACGCTGCACCTCCGATACGGCGCCAGAGAAAGCTCGCCAGGTGTTCGCCACGCAAGGCGGCGCGTTGCTTTTCCAAGGCGCCGTTGATGTTCATCAGGCAACCGCAGTCGGCGGTGAGCACCTGAGCGGCACCGCTGTCCTGCAGGGCGCGGGTCTTGTCCGCCACCATGGCACCGGAGATGTCCGGCATGCGTACCGAGAAGGTGCCGCCAAAACCGCAGCATTCGCTCTCGTGATCATGGTCGGCGCGCTCCACGGCCGCCAACTGGCTGAGCAGGGCGCGGCCGTGCAGGTGGGTCTGCATCTCGCGCCGAGCGCTGCAGGAGGTGTGCAGGGCCACCTTGGTCGGGGCGCCGCGGTCCTGGTAGTCGACCTGGCAGACGTTGAGCAGGAATTCCGCCAGTTCATAGGTGCGTTCGGCCAGGTCGAGCGCCTGGCGCAAGGTCTCCGGCTCGTCGGCGAACAGCTCGGCATAATGATGGCGCAGCATGCCGGCGCAGGAGCCGGAGGGCACCACCACCGGCCAGGGTTCGGCGAAGAGCGCCAGCTGGGCGCGGGCTACGGCACGGGCTTCCTCGGTGTAGCCCGAGGTGTAGGCCGGCTGGCCGCAGCAACTCTGCGCTTGGGGAAAATGCACGCGGATGCCCTCGCGCTCCAGCAGGCGGATGCTGTCCAGGCCGGCTTCGGGATAGAAAAGGTCGACCACGCAAGTGCCGAACAGATAGACCTGGGTCGGTTTCTGCTGCGGATAGGTCCGTGGCGGCGCCAGGGGCGGCGCGGTACGAGTGGCGTTGGGGGCGGCGTTGTAGAAAAGATCGTTCATCAGGCGTCACTCCGGGTTAGCCCGGTAATAAGAGGACCGGCGATGGCCTGAGCCGCCGCCGGGAAACGCGCTATCAGTGCACCAGCATCCCGGTGAACACATAGGCCTGCGCCAGGGTGATGAAGCCGACCAGGATGGCGAAGCCGATACTGTGGCGCACGGTGAAGCGGAACAGGTCGGACTCCTTGCCCACCATCCCGGTGGCAGCGCAAGCCACGGCGATGGACTGCGGCGAGATCATCTTGCCGGTCACGCCGCCGGAGCTGTTGGCGGCCACCAGCAGGGTGTCGGAAACGCCGATCTGGTGCGCGGTGGTCGCCTGCAGCGAGCCGAACAGGGCGTTGGAAGAGGTATCCGAACCGGTCAGGAATACCCCCAGCCAGCCCAACAGCGGCGAGAAGAAGGGGAACAGCGCGCCCGTGCCGGCGAGCAACAGGGCCAGGGTGGTGGACATGCCCGAATAGTTGACGACGAAGGCAAAGGCCAGCACCAGTCCGATGGACAGGATCGGCTTGCGCAGTTCCACCAGGGTTTCCTTGAACACACCCAGGGCGGTCGAGGGCTTGATGCGGAAGATGGCCATGGAGATCAAGGCGGAAATCAGGATGGCCGTGCCCGAGGCCGACAGCAGGTCGAGCTTGTAGACCGCCGGCATGGGCGTCGGGGTGGCCACGATCGGCAGTGTCTTGATCACCAGCTTGTCCAGATAGGGCACTGGGACGTTGATCACCAGAGCATAGAGGGCGCCGCCGGTGGCGAACAGTGCCTTGAAGGCCTTGGTGGTCCAGAGGGTGACGATCACGGTCAGGATCAGGAAGGGTGACCAGGCCTTGATCACGGTGCCCAGCGAATGCTCCGGTGGCAGGCGACCGCCTTGGCCGAAGCCTGCACCACCGCCTAGCGCAGCTGCGCCGCCGCCGCTCACCACGGTGTTGGCACCGGCAGTGGCCTGCTGCGGTTGGTTCAGTTTGAGGTAGCCGGTGAGGGCGATCATGGCAGCCAGAGACGAGGTGATGTCAGGCAGTTCTGGGCCGAGGAAGTTGGAGGTCAGGTACTGGACCACCGCGAAGGTGCCACCGCAGATCAGCGCCGGTTTCCAGGTTTCCCGCAGGCCACGCATGCCATCCATCATGAACATCAGCCACAGCGGTATCAGCAACGCCAACAGTGGCAGCTGGCGACCGGTCATGGCGCCGATCTTGAAGGCGTCGATGCCGGTCACCTGGCCGGCGACGATGGTCGGGATGCCCAGGGCGCCGAAGGCCACCGGCGCGGTGTTGGCGATCAGGCAGAGCCCGGCCGCCTTCAGCGGATTGTGGCCCAGGCCCACCAGCAGCGCAGCGGTGATGGCCACCGGCGCGCCGAAACCGGCCGCACCCTCCAGGAAGGCGCCAAAGCAGAAGCCGATCAGCAGCACCTGCAGGCGTTGATCGTCGGTGATCGACAGCACCGAGCTGCGGATGATGTCGAACTGGCCGCACTTGACCGTCAGCTTGTAGAGGAACACCGCCGTGACGATGATCCAGGCGATGGGCCAGAGGCCGTAGAGGAAACCGTAGCCGGCCGAGGCCAGCGCCTTGTCCACCGGCATGCGGTAGACGAGCAGCGCGATGGCCAGGGCGAGCGCCAAGGTCAAGGCGCCCGCGACGTGGCCCTTGAGTCTCAGGCCGGCGAGGGCGACAAAAAAGAACAGAATGGGCAAGGCGGCGACGAAGGCCGAAAGGCCAAGGCTGCCAAGGGGGAGATAGATCTGTTGCCAGGTTTCCATCGGGTGCTCCTTGATTGTTTTTGTAGGGAGGCGGCAGGACGGGGTTGCACAAGATCGCGACCTGTGGCAAAAATTGGTAAGACCAATTTACAAGGGCGACTTCACGCACGTTAAGCGGGGTCTTTGCCTCTGTCAAACCCCTTGATGTGCGACTTTCGTCGGCCCATCCCTTCCACCCGGCGGACGGCCGCTGCTGTCCGCGGCATTTTTCGAGGTTTTTCATGGGGTTCGAACCGGTAAAGCAACGTCGTCTGTCCGACGACATCGTCAAGAATCTCGAGGCGCTGATCGCCGAGGGTTCCCTGCGACCTGGCGAGCGCCTACCAGCCGAGCGGGTGCTGGCCGAGCGCTTCGGGGTGTCGCGACCGTCCCTGCGTGAGGCCATCCAGAAACTGGTAGCGCGGGGACTGCTGCTCAGCCGCCAGGGCGGCGGTACCTATGTCACCGAGGCGCTCAACAGTGCCTTCACCGATCCGCTGCTGCCGCTGTTGGAAAGCCGCGAGGAAACCCGGCGCGACCTGCTGGAATTTCGCCATACCCTGGAAAGCGCCTGCGCCTACTACGCTGCGCAACGGGCCACCGAGCCTGATCTGGCGCGACTGACCCTGGCCTGGGAACGACTGGAAGATTGCTATCGGCGGCGGGAGACCCTGGCTCGGGAAGAGGAGGGCGAGGCCGATGCGGCTTTTCACCTGGCCATCGCCGAGGCCAGCCACAACGCCGTCTACCTGCACAGCATTCGCAGCCTGTTCGAACTGCTGCGGCATCACATGGTGACCAATATCGGCGGCATGCAGGCGCAGCGTGGCGAAACCCGCGAGCGCTTGCTGGAACAGCACCGGACGCTCTACCAAGCCATTGTCGCGGGTGAAGCCGAACGCGCGCGCGAGGCAGCGAGCCTGCATCTGGGCTATGTACGAGAGGTTCTGGAAGAGGCGGGAGCCATGGCAGGCCGTCTAGCACGGGCCAAACGGCGCGACGAACTCTGAAAAAAGCTGGCGGAAAAACTTGTAGTGGCACTAAGCTATTACAATAAGTTATCCGTCCGTGGCTAAAGTTTAGCGTTCCAGAGCTGATAACCCGGTCACACCTTCCCGCCTTCGCTGGCGTCTAGACCGGTATCTTCCTGTGGAACACGCCCCTTCCTCGCCTTCGCTCGTCGACTTTACCTTCACCCCTGCATTGCTGGGTGCCTGTGGCACCGGCGCGATCCTGTACGCGGGCGGTGTCACTGCGACCACCCTGGCCCTGAGTGCCACCCAGGTGGTCCTGGCCATGGGCCTGGGCTTCTGGCAGCTGCGTCGCGCTCAGGCACGGCAGGTCGAGCGGTCTGCCGGTCAGGCCATCCACCAGAGCCCGGTCAGCGGCCGGGACGAAGCTCTCGAAGCCCTCTGTGTAGCCGTGCTGCCAGTGTGGTCCGAGCAGATCGAAGCCGCGCGCGTCCATACCGAGCAGGAAATCGTCAGTCTGACCAGTCGCTTCGCCGAGCTGGCGGACCGTATCCACAGCGTCGCTGGCAACGATCACGGCAGTGGCGATCGCCTGGTCAGCCTGATGGCCAGCAGCCAGAACCAGTTGGACGGCATCCTGCAGTCGCTGCGTGAGGCGCTGTCGAGCAAGGGGGCGTTGCTCACCGAGGTCAACGGCTTGGCCGGCCTGACCGAGCAACTCAAGAGCATGGCCAAGGACGTCGGCGACGTGGCCCGCCAGACCAACCTGCTGGCCCTCAACGCCGCCATCGAAGCCGCGCGTGCCGGTGAAGCCGGGCGCGGTTTCGCCGTGGTCGCCGACGAGGTCCGCAAGCTGTCCACGTTGTCCGGCGACACCGGGCAGAAGATCGGCGAAACCGTGGAAACGGTGAATGGCGCCATCGCCCGCACCCTGGAGCTGTCGCAACTCCACGCCGAGCGCGACACCGGCACCCTGAACCAGTCCGGCGAGACCATCGAACAGGTCATCGGTAGCTTTGGCGGCACCACCCGCGACGTGGTCGAGCGCAGCGATGCCCTGGCCGACAACGCCGCGGCCGTGGGCGGCGCCATCGCCGAGGTGCTGGTCGCCCTGCAGTTCCAGGATCGCGTCAGCCAGATGCTCGGCCACATCCGCGACGACCAGGCCCGCCTCGAGCGCCTGGTGATCGAGCGTCGCGCCCTGGCCGCCAGCGGCCAGCCGCTGCCGCCCCTCGACACCAAGGGCTGGCTCGCCGAGCTGGCCCGTACCTACACCATGGCCGAGCAGGTCGCCGTGCACCACGGCAAGCGACCGGCCGCCGCCGCTGCCGAATCCGATATCACCTTCTTCTAAGGAAAGCTGCCATGAGCAACAAGACCATTCTGATCGTCGACGACTCCATCTCCATCCGCCAGGTGGTGTCCATGACGCTGAAAAGCGCGGGCTACGACGTCATCGAGGGCTGTGACGGTCGCGATGCCCTGACCAAGCTGGACGGTCGCAAGGTGCACCTGATCATCAGTGACGTGAACATGCCCAACATGGACGGCATCACCTTCGTCACCGCGGCCAAGAAGCTGCCCGCTTACAAGTTCACTCCGGTGATCATGCTCACCACCGAATCCGACGCCGCCAAGAAGGCCGCCGGCCAGGCCGCTGGGGCCAAGGCCTGGATGGTCAAGCCGTTCCAGCCCGCACAGATGCTGGCAGCGGTTTCCAAGCTGATCATGCCCTGATAGCCCTGGAGGCTACCCATGAACGACGTCATTCGTACCCGGTTGCCCTTCTCCGGGCCGCTGACCATCTACACCGCGGCGGACAGCAAGCCGCTGCTGATGGAGCCCCTGGCCGCCGGGGGCACCGTGGCGTTGGAGCTGGCCGAGGTCGATGAATTCGATTCGGCCGGGCTGCAGTTGCTGCTGCTGGCCCATCGTGAGGCGCAACGGTTGGGGGGTAGTCTCGAGCTGGTCGATCCCAGCCCCGCCGTCACCGAATTGCTGGAGCTGGCAGGTCTCGCCGACTTCTTTACCGCGGCTGCCGCGCAGGAGGTGGCCGCATGAACATGGACGAGATCCTCAAGACGTTCATCGCCGAGAGCGAGGAGCTGTTGCAGCAGATGGAGGCCGCCCTGCTGCAGATCGAGCAGGCGCCGGATGACGCCGAGCTGATCAACGCCATCTTTCGCGCCGCCCATACCATCAAGGGTTCGGCGGGGCTGTTCGGCCTGGACCATGTGGTGGCCTTCACCCATGTCGCCGAAAGCGTGCTCGATCGCATCCGCAGTGGTGAAATGGCGTTCGACGAGACGCTGTCGGCACTGTTCCTGGAGGTTTGCGACCACCTCAATGGCCTGATTGCCCGGGTGTCGTCCGGCAGCGAGCCGGAGGCCGACTTCCAGGCCGTGGGCGCCGCTCTGGTGCAGCGCCTGGAGCATTATCTGCAGCCGAGCGCCCAGGCGGCCCAGCCGACCGCCGTGGCGCGCGCCCTGGTGACACCGGTGGATGGCGTGGCCGCTGGCCATTGGCACCTGTCGCTGCGCTTCGGCCCGGACATGCTGCGCAATGGCATGGATCCGCTGGCCTTCGTGCGCTACCTCAATACCTTCGGCCGCATCGTCAACATCGTTACCCTGTTCGATGCCATTCCGACCGCCGCCGAGATGGATCCGGAAACCTGCTACCTGGGCTTCGAGGTCGCGTTCGACAGCGACGCCGACAAGGAAACCATCGAGGCGGCCTTCGAATTCGTCCGCGAAGACAGCCAGATCCGCATCCTGCCGCCGCACAGCCGCAGCAGCGACTATTGCCAACTGATCGACGACCTGCCCGAGGAAGACCTGCGCCTGGGCGAAATCCTGGTGCGCTGCGGCACCCTGACCGCCACCGAGCTGGACGAGGTGCTGCGCCGCCAGGCCGATCCGGCGGTGCCGCGCAAGCCCATCGGCGAGGTCTTGGTCGAGGCCCAACTGGTCAATCCGCCGGTGGTGGACGCGGCCCTGAACAAGCAGCGCAAGATCAAGGAACAGCGGGCGCCAGCCAGCGAAGGCCAACTGATCCGTATCGACGCCACCAAGCTCGACCAGCTCATCGACCTCATTGGCGAACTCATCATCGCCGGTGCCGGCACCCAGCTGATCGCTCAGCAGAGCGGCCTGACCACCCTGGTGGAATCCACCGGGGTGCTGTCGCGCCTGGTCGAGGAGGTGCGGGATACCGCCCTGACCCTGCGCATGGTGCAGATCGGCACCACCTTTAACCGCTTCCAGCGCGTGGTGCGCGACGTCTCCAAGGAAATCGGCAAGGACATCGCCCTGCGCATCAGCGGCGGCGATACCGAGCTGGACAAGACCGTGGTGGAAAAGATCGGCGATCCGCTGACCCACCTGATTCGCAACGCCATGGACCATGGCATCGAATCCGCCGAATTGCGCCTGGCCCGCGGCAAGCCGGCCCAGGGCACCGTGGGCCTCAACGCCTATCACGAGTCGAGCAGCATCGTCATCGAAGTCACCGATGACGGTGGCGGTCTGTCGCGCGAGCGCATCCTGCGCAAGGCGACCGAGCGCGGCCTGATCAGCGAAGGCCAGGTGCTGGGCGACAAGGAGGTGTTCAACCTGATCTTCGAGCCGGGTTTCTCCACCGCCGAGCAGATCAGCAACCTGTCGGGTCGCGGCGTCGGCATGGACGTGGTGAAAAAGAACATCACCGCCCTGCGCGGCAGCGTCGACCTCACCAGCGAGGAGGGCCGGGGCACCACGGTAACGATCCGCCTGCCGCTGACCCTGGCGATCATCGACGGCTTCCTCATCGGCGTTGGCAAGGCCGCCTACGTGGTGCCCCTGGAAGCGGTGGAGGAGTGCATCGAATTGACCGAGGCGGCCAGCGTCCAGGCCAGCGGCAACGACTATCTCGACCTGCGCGGCGAGGTGCTGCCGGTGCTGCGCCTGCGCCAGCTGTTCGCCATCGAGGAAGCGCCGCCGCGGCGCCAGAACGTGGTGGTGGTGCGCTACGCCGGCCAGCGCGCCGGTCTGGTGGTCGATCAGCTGCTCGGTGAATTCCAGACCGTGATCAAGCCTCTCGGTCCGTTGTTCGACCACAACCGCAGCCTGGGCGGCTTCACCATCCTCGGCAGCGGCGCCGTGGCGCTGATCCTCAGCGTGCCCGGGTTGATCGGCGAGGCTTCGTCCACCACCGTCTCCGCCCACGCCGCCGTACCGGCCTGATCGACAAGGAATAAGAATACATGACCGTTACCAAACGCATGTCCCTGCTGGTGCTCTCCGCGCTGCTGGGCATCATCCTGCTCGCGGGTATCGCCTACCAGCAGTTGAGCCAGGTGTACGACCGCGCCAACTACGGCAACGACAACACCGTACCGTCGATCCTGGGCATCGATGCCATCGATGCCCATTCGGCCGACATCATCACCGGCATCTACCGCCACCTGGCCGCGGACGGCGACGTCGCCACGCGCGAGGCCGAGAAGGAACTGACCGAGGCCCAGCAACTGACCGAAAAGGCGCTCAAGGACTATGAGCCGCTGATCTCCGACGAAGCCGATCGGCGCATGCTGCAGGACGATCGCCAGGCCATCGTGGCCCTGAACGATCTGGTGGCAACGGTGTTGCCTCTGTCGCGAGCGAGCCAGGACGAGGACGTCAAACGCATCCTCGGCGAGCAGCGCAAGGTGATCGACCATGTCGGCGATGCCCTCGATGCGCACCGCAGTTACAACCAGAAGCTCGGCAGCGAGCAGGCGCAGGTCGCCGGCCGTACCATGAGCCAGGCCACCGTCCTCTCCATCGGCATCGCCTTGGTGACCCTGCTGGCCGTCGGCCTGCTCGGTTTCTTCATTACCCGCAACCTGCTGCGCCAGCTGGGCGGCGAGCCGGCCGAGGTGGCCAAGGTCGCCAACCGCACGGCCGCAGGCGACCTGCCCGACGATCTGCAGCTACGCGCTGGCGACGATTCCAGCCTGATGGCCGCCATGCAGCGCATGGTGCTGACCCTGCGCGGCCTGGTGCAGGAGATGACCACCATGGCCGTCGAGCATGATCGCGGCGAGACGGACGCGCGCTTGCCGCAGGAGCGATTCCAGGGGGCCTTCCGCAACGTCGCCGAAGGGGTCAATGCGATGGTCGCCGGTCACCTGGAGGATTCCCACAAGGCCATGGCCTGCGTGAAGAGCTTTGGCGAAGGCGATCTGGCGGCCGAGCTGGAACGTTTCCCCGGCAAGAAGGCGGTGATCAACGACAACCTCGAACAGGTGCGCGGCAACATCCAGCGCCTGGTCGCGGAAATGGTGCAGCTGTCCGAGGCCCATGATCGCGGCGCGACGGACGCGCGCATTCCGGTGGAGCGTTTCCAGGGTACCTTCCGCAACATGGCCGAAGGCGTCAATGCCATGGTCGCCGGGCACCTGGAGGATTCGCGCAAGGCCATGGCCTGTGTGAAGAGCTTTGGCGAAGGCGATCTTTCGGTGCCGCTGGAACGCTTCCCTGGGCAGAAGGCAGTGATCAACGACAACCTCGAGCAGGTCCGCGGCAACATCCAGCGCCTGGTCGAAGACGCCGCCCAGCTGAGCCAGGCGGCCATGGCCGGGCGCCTCGATAGCCGTGCCGACGCCAGTGCCCACCAGGGCGATTTCCGCCGTATCGTCGCCGGCATCAACGGCACCCTGGACGCCATCGTCGCCCCGGTCAACGAGGCCATGGGCGTGATGGCCGGTCTGGCCCAGGGTGACCTGAGCCGTACCGTCCAGGGCGCCTACCAGGGTCAGCTGCTGGAATTGAAGAATTCCATCAACGGCACCGTCGCCAAGCTGAACCAGATCATCGGCGACGTACGGCTGTCGGCCGATGCCCTGGCCAGTGCCTCGGAAGAGATCTCCGCCACCGCCCAGAGCATGAGCCAGGCCAGTACCGAACAGGCCGCTTCGGTGGAAGAGACCAGTGCCAGCGTCGAGCAGATGTCGGCCTCCATCGCCCAGAACACCGAGAATGCCCGGGTCACCGACGGCATGGCCGGCAAGGCCGCGCGAGAGGCGGGCGAGGGTGGTGAAGCGGTACGTGACACCACGGTGGCAATGAAGACCATCGCCGACAAGATCGGCATCGTCGACGCCATTGCCTACCAGACCAATCTGCTGGCGCTCAACGCGGCCATCGAAGCGGCCCGCGCCGGCGAGCACGGCAAGGGCTTCGCGGTGGTGGCGGCCGAGGTGCGCAAGCTGGCCGAACGCAGTCAGGTCGCGGCCCAGGAGATCGGCGACGTGGCCAAGAACAGCGTGGCCCTGGCCGAGCGTGCCGGCACCCTGCTGGACCAGATCGTGCCCTCCATCGGCAAGACCTCGGAGCTGGTGCAGGAGATCGCTGCGGCCAGCGAAGAGCAGAGCAGCGGGGTGAGTCAGATCAACGGCGCCATGCTGCAACTGAACCAACTGACCCAGCAGAACGCCTCGGCCTCGGAGGAGCTGGCGGCCACTGCCGAGGAAATGAGCGGCCAGGCCGAGCAACTGCAACGGCTGATGGGCTTCTTCCACACCGGCGAAGGCCGTGTGGTGCAGGACTTGGATCGAGCGCTGGAAGCCACACGGCCAAGGACGGCGCGGGTCCCTGGCAAGCTCTTGCGCAATGGCACCGCGGGTGGCGTACCTGAAGGCTACGCCCCCTTCGATTCCTGACCCCTTATCCTATGGCCACCTGCGGGTGGCCTTTTTGAGACTACCGACATGACTGTCATAAAGAAAATGCTGCTGCTGGTGCTGTCCGCGCTATTGGGCATCATTGTGCTGGCCGGCACTGGCCAATACGAAATCGACCAGGTGTTCCAGGCCGCCAACTATGGCAACGACAACACCGTGCCCAGTTTGAAGGCGCTCGGCGAGATCAACGATAGCCGCTCCGACTACGTGGTAGGCATCTATCGTCACGTGCTGGCGACCAGCAGCGAAGCCATGACCACCGCCGAGCAGGACCTGGCCGCGGCCAAGGAGCGCATCGGCCAGAACCTCGGCAAGTACGATGCGTTGGTTTCGGATGATCGCGATCGCACACTGCTGGCAACCGATCAGGCCGCCTTCAATGCCCTGTTCAGCCTGGGCGAGCAGGTCATTGCCCTGTCGCGGCAGAATCGCAACGACGACGCCCAGAACCTGATGCGCAGCCGTACCGACGTGATGCTCGCCATCAACAAGGCCCTCGACGAGCACGTCAGTTACAACCAGACCCTGGCGCAGCAGGGCGTGCAAGTCGCCCAGAAGACCAAGGTCGAGGCCACCTGGCTGGCCCTGTCCATCGCCCTGGCGACCCTGCTGGCCATTGCCCTGCTGGGTTTCTTCATCACTCGCAATCTGCTGCGTCAGCTGGGTGGTGAGCCCTCCGTGGTCGCCACCTTGGCCGGCCGCGTGGCTGCAGGCGATCTGCCCGACGACATCAAGCTGCGGGGCGACGACAAGACCAGCCTGATGGCGGCCATGCAGAACATGGTTACCACCCTGCGCGGGCTGATCACCGAAATGACCAGCATGTCGACTGCCCATGACCGCGGCGAAACCGTGGTCCGCATTCCGGCGGACCGTTTCCAGGGTGCCTATCGCAGCATGGCCGAAGGCGTCAACGGCATGGTTGCCGGTCATCTCAGCGATTCCGCCAAGGCCATGGCTTGCGTCAAGAGCTTTGGCGAAGGCGATCTGTCGGTGCCGCTGGAGCGCTTCCCCGGCCAGAAGGCGGTGATCAACGACAACCTCGAGCAGGTGCGCGGCAATATCCAGCGTCTGGTCGAGGACGCCAACCAGCTGAGCCAGGCGGCCATGGCCGGTCGTCTCGACAATCGTGCCGATGCCAGTGCTCACCAGGGCGATTTCCGTCGCATCGTCGCCGGCATCAACGGTACCTTGGATGCCATCGTCGCCCCGGTCAACGAAGCCATGGCGGTGATGTCCGGGCTGGCCGAAGGCGACCTGAGTCGCACCGTTCAGGGTGATTACCAGGGCCAGTTGCACGAGCTGAAGACGTCCATCAACGGCACCGTCGGCAAGCTGAACCAGATCATCGGCGAGGTCCGGTTGTCGGCCGATGCCCTGGCCAGTGCCTCGGAAGAGATCTCCGCCACCGCCCAGAGCATGAGCCAGGCCAGTACCGAGCAGGCCGCTTCGGTCGAGGAGACCAGTGCCAGTGTCGAGCAGATGTCGGCCTCCATCGCCCAGAACACCGAGAATGCCCGGGTCACCGACGGCATGGCCGGCAAGGCCGCGCGGGAAGCGGGCGAGGGTGGTGAAGCGGTGCGTGACACCACGGTGGCGATGAAGACCATCGCCGACAAGATCGGCATCGTCGACGCCATCGCCTACCAGACCAATCTGCTGGCGCTCAACGCGGCCATCGAAGCGGCCCGCGCCGGCGAGCACGGCAAGGGCTTCGCGGTGGTGGCGGCCGAGGTGCGCAAGCTGGCCGAGCGCAGCCAGGTCGCGGCCCAGGAGATCGGCGACGTGGCCAAGAACAGCGTGGCCCTGGCCGAGCGTGCCGGCACCCTGCTGGACCAGATCGTGCCCTCCATCGGCAAGACCTCGGATCTGGTGCAGGAGATCGCTGCGGCCAGCGAAGAGCAGAGCAGCGGGGTAAGTCAGATCAACGGGGCTATGCTGCAGTTGAATCAGCTGACTCAGCAGAACGCCTCGGCCTCGGAAGAGTTGGCGGCCACTGCCGAGGAAATGAGCGGCCAGGCCGAGCAACTGCAGCAGCTGATGGGCTTCTTCCACACCGGTGAAGGCCGTGCGGTACAGGATCTGGAACGGGCCATGGAGCGGGCTCGGCCAGCCGCTCCGCGCAGTCCGCAAGTCGCCGTCCGTTCCCAGTCCGCCGCCGGTGGTCGCCTGCCGGAAGGCTACGTACGTTTCTCGGAGTAACCCATGAACGCCCTGACGATCTCCGATCTAGAGCAAGACACCCTGGGTCACCAGCACCTGACCTTTGTCGTGCAGGAAGAGACCTATGCGGTGGATACCCTGGCCGTGCGCGAGATTCTCGAGTTCGGCCAGCTCACCCAGGTTCCGCGGATGCCGGCGTGCATCCGCGGCGTCATCAACCTGCGCGGGGCGGTGGTGCCGGTGATCGATCTGGAGGCACGCTTCGGCGGTAGTCCGACCCAGGTCGGGCCACGGACCTGCGTCGTCATCCTGGAGGTGCCCACGGGCGATGACCTGCAGGTGCTTGGCGTGGTCGTCGATGCGGTCAGCGAGGTGCTGGAGATCGCCCCCGGCGACATCCGCCCGGCGCCCAGCTTCGGTAGTCGCCTGCGCCCGGACTTCATCGCCGGCATGGTCAAGTCGGGCAGCGGCTTCGTCGTCGTCCTCGATGTCCCGCGGGTGCTGGATATCGAAGAACTGGCCGGCCTGGCCGCGCGTAGTACCAGCTGAGCGCCGCTGGATCCCTGATGCAAAGACTCAGAAAAGACAGGAAAAAGGAAGCGCAACATGCAGTTGATGTTCTCGCTACGGACTCGAGTGGTGTGGTCGGTACTGAGCATGGCCGTAGCCCTGCTTCTGGTAGTGGGGGCGGCCTGTTATCAGCTGAAAGCTTTGGGTGGCCCAGGTGTCGGTTCGGCCCAGTGGCTGGTGGGCGTACTGGGCCTGGCTGCCCTGGGCGTAGTGGTCCTCGGTGGCGGGTTCATCATGCGCACCTTGCAGCGTCAGCTTGGCGCCGATCCGCGGGTTGCCGCCCAGGTGGTGGCACAGCTCGCGCGTGGTGAGTTTCCACGCCAGTTGCCGTTGCGCGAAGGGGATACCCAGAGCCTGTTGGCGCAACTGGCCGGGCTGGTGGCGACCCTGCGCGAAGTGGATGCCGAGTGGGGACGCATCAACACGGAGCAGGCGCGAGGTCACCTAGACGGTCGCTCCAATGCCAGGGCGTTTCCGGGTTGCTATCGCGACTGGTTGGAGCAGTACGCTGGCACGCTGCAACTGCAGCAGGACGAGCAAAGACGTGCCATGGCCTGCGTCAGCGCGATCGCCGCTGGCGATTTCACGGCGAAGCTCGATCCCTATCCCGGGCAGAAGGGCTTCATCAACGCCAGTGTCGAAGAACTGCGCGGCAGTCTGCAGACCCTGCAGGGCGAATTGCAGCGGATGTCCCACGAGCATGCCATCGGCGATATCGAGGTTTGCATCGAAGCCCAGGGCCTGCAGGGCGCCTTTGCCGAGATGGCCAGCGGTATCAACGCGCTGGTCGACAGTCATATCCAGGTCAAGAAGAAGGCCATGGCCTGCGTCAAGGCCTTTGGCGAGGGCGACCTGACGGCGCCGCTGGAGGCCTTCCCGGGCAAGAAAGCCTTCATCAACGCCCACATCGAGCAGCTGCGGGGCAATCTGCAGGGGTTGATGGCGGAGATGCAGCGGATGTCCCAAGAGCATGATGCCGGCGACATCGACGTCAGTATCGACGCCGAACGCTTCCAGGGCTCCTATCGCGAAATCGCCGCTGGCATCAATGCCATGGTCGCCGGTCATATCGCGGTGAAGAAGAAGGCCATGGCCTGCATCAAGGCCTTCGGCGAAGGCGATCTCTCGGCGCCGCTGGAGCGCTTCCCCGGCAAGAAGGCCTTCATCAACGACAACGTCGAACAGGTTCGGATCAATATCCAGCGTCTGATCGATGACGCCCAGCACCTCAGCGAGGCGGCCATGGCCGGTCGCCTCGATACGCGCGCCGATGTCAGCCTGCATCAGGGCGATTTCCGTCGAATCGTCGCTGGCATCAACGGTACCTTGGACGCCATTGTCGCCCCGGTGAACGAGGCCATGGGCGTGATGGCCAGGCTAGCGGAGGGGGATCTGAGTCGTACCGTTCAGGGCGACTACCAGGGCCAGTTGCTGGAGCTGAAGAATTCCATCAACGGCACCGTCGACAAGCTCAACCAGATCATCGGAGAGGTGCGGTTGTCGGCCGATGCCCTGGCGAGTGCCTCGGAGGAGATCTCCGCCACCGCTCAGAGCATGAGCCAGGCCAGCACCGAGCAGGCGGCATCCGTGGAAGAAGCCAGTGCCAGCATCGAAGAGATGTCGGCGTCCATCGCGCAGAATTCGGAAAATGCGAAGGTTACCGACGGCATGGCCGGTAAGGCGGCCCAGGAGGCGCAAGAGGGTGGTGCTGCGGTCCGTGATACCACCGTGGCGATGAAGACCATCGCCGACCGGATCGGTATTGTCGACGACATCGCCTACCAGACCAATCTGCTGGCGCTCAACGCGGCCATCGAGGCGGCGCGGGCCGGGGAGCACGGTCGTGGCTTCGCGGTGGTGGCCGCCGAGGTGCGCAAGTTGGCCGAGCGCAGCCAGGTGGCGGCCCAGGAAATTGGTGCCGTGGCCAAGAACAGCGTGGCCTTGGCCGAACGCGCCGGCACCCTGCTGGATCAGATCGTCCCTTCCATCACCAAGACCTCGGGCCTGGTACAGGAGATCGCCGCGGCCAGCGACGAACAGAGCGGCGGGGCAGGGCAGATCAACGCTGCCATGCTGCAACTCAATCAGATCACCCAGCAGAATGCCTCGGCGTCGGAAGAGCTGGCGGCCACGGCCGAAGAGATGAGCGGCCAGGCCGAACAGCTGCAACGACTCATGAACTTCTTCCATACCGGAAAGGGGCGCGCCATGCGCGATCTGGATCGCGCGCTGGAACACGTCCGGCCGTCGTTGCCGAGGTCCCATCATCCGCTAGCGTCCGGTCGTGGCGAGACGGCGAACGCTCGCTTTCCAGAAGGTTTCACACGCTTCGGTGAATAGCGCCTAGGCGCCATGCCGTGGCCTGGCTGAACAGCCATCGGCTGGCGCCGCTGCGCCGGCTGACGCGCCCCTTGGCGGTAATGCCACCGATTGATCGGCTGGCTAGGTCGCCGTGCTAACCGAATGGACGGCTGCGGACCAGGGGTAACGCTTCGTTTCCTTGTGGAAAGGAAGTGGCACACACGCCAGCCAGGCTAGGCCTTGGTATTGCTGAGTCGCGCTGCAAAGGCCCTGTCGAGCAACGGATGAGGCGCATTCCAGAGCGGACACGCGGTAAGTGCTAGATAGCAGAACGGTTAAAGAAGGCCAGGGCTAGGCCGAAGAACTAGGCAGTAACCATTAGGAAGTCATTCCATGCTGAACAAGATGCGTGTTTCGACCAAATTGATGCTGGGCTTCGGCGCCGCCATCCTCATGCTGCTGCTGACCATCGGCGTGGCGCTGCTGAACATGGGGACGATGAGGGACGCCGCTGACTCCATGTCGCAGTATCGCTTTCCCATGACGGTGCAGGCCAACACCCTGGCCCGCAACACCCTGGATTCCGGCCGCCAGATGCGTAACCTGCTGCTGCAGGACGGCGCTGACCAGCGTGCCAAGACCCTCGACGAGATCAAGCGGATTCGCACCGAGAACGGCGACATCCTCACCGACCTGGGCAAGAAGATCCAGAGCGACGAAGGCAAGCAGAAGCTCAAGGCCGTGCTGGAAAGCCGCCAGCGCCTGCAGGACAAGTACAGCGAATTCTTCCGCCTGCTGGACGTCGACCATGGGCAGGCGCGTGACTATCTGCTCAACGTCTTCGCCCCCAACAACAACGAGCTGGTCACCGCGGTCAATCAGCTCAATGACCTCCAGGCCCAGCGCATGATCGAGTCCGGCGAAGCCGCGACCGCCGCCTATGTGGACGCCCGCAACCTGATGATCGTCCTGGGTGCCGTGGCGCTGCTGATGTCGGTCGCCATGGGCTACCTGATCGCCCGCAGCCTCATCCGCCAGCTGGGCGGCGAGCCGGCCTATGCCGCCGATGTGGTCAGTCGGGTCGCCCGCGGCGATCTGAGCGTCGTGGTGGAGACCCGCGAGGGCGATACCACCAGCATGCTGGCGGCCATCCGCGGCATGACCGAACGCCTCGGGCAGATCATCGGCGAGGTACGCGGCAACGCCGATTCCCTGGCCAGTGCCTCCGAAGAGGTCTCGGCCACCGCCCAGAGCATGAGCCAGGCCAGCACCGAGCAGGCTGCCTCGGTCGAGGAGACCAGTGCCAGCATCGAGCAGATGTCGGCCTCCATCGCCCAGAACACCGAGAACGCCCGGGTCACCGACGGCATGGCCGGCAAGGCCGCGCGGGAAGCGGGCGAGGGTGGCGAGGCGGTGCGCGATACCCTGGTGGCGATGAAGACCATCGCCGACAAGATCGGCATCGTCGACGCCATCGCCTACCAGACCAACTTGCTGGCGCTCAACGCCGCCATCGAAGCGGCCCGCGCCGGCGAGCACGGCAAGGGCTTCGCGGTGGTGGCGGCCGAGGTGCGCAAGCTGGCCGAACGCAGCCAGGTGGCCGCCCAGGAGATCGGTGAGGTCGCCAAGAACAGCGTCGCCCTGGCCGAGCGTGCCGGTACTCTGCTCAGCGAGATGGTCCCCTCGATCAACAAGACCTCGGATCTGGTGCAGGAGATCACCGCTGCTTCCGAAGAGCAGAGCGCCGGGGTCGATCAGATCAACAGCGCCATGCTGCAACTGAGCCAGCTCACCCAGCAGAACGCCTCGGCGTCGGAAGAGCTGGCGGCCACCTCAGAGGAGATGAGCGGCCAGGCCGAGCAACTGCAGCAACTGATGGAATTCTTCACCCTGGGCAATGCCCTGCCGGGCGTCAACGCGGGCCTGTCCCCGAATACCGGCTCGAGCCAGGGCAAGGCCAAGCGCAAGGCATCCGCCTTCCGCTCCGCGCCCTTGACCGTTGCCACCCGGGGCAAGGCCCCGGTCGGCTTCGCCCACTTCGAGGAGAGTGTCTGATGAGTAGTGCAGATCTGCCCCGGCAATTTCTTACCTTCCAGCTGGGCGGCGACATGTACGCGGTGGGCACCGGTTGCGTGCGCGAGATCATCGAGTACGGCGCGGTGACCAGCGTACCCATGCTGCCGCCATCGATCCGTGGGGTGATCAACCTGCGCGGCGCCGCGGTACCGGTGATGGACCTCGGCGTGCGTTTTCATGGCCAGCCCACCGAGGTGACCCGGCGCAGCTGCATCGTGGTGCTGGAGGTGCAGGGCGGGCAGCGCACCCAGGTGCTGGGGGTGGTGGTGGATGCCGTCAGCGAGGTGCTGGAAATCGGCGCGGATGCCATCGAGCCGGCGCCGGATTTCGGCGCTCGGGTGCGCACCGATTTCATCCTCGGCATGGCCAAGCAGGGCGACGGCTTCGTCATCCTGCTCAACATCGAGCGCGTGCTCGGTGAGGACGACTACCAGCAGCTCGCTGCCATTCCGGCTGCCTGAGCATGAGCGTGTCCGAGGCCCTCGCGCTCACCGATGCCGAGTTCCAGCAATTCCGCTCCCTCATCTTCAAGGTCGCGGGCATCAGCATGTCCGATGCCAAGAAGCCGCTGGTGGGTGGACGGCTGGCCAAGCGCATCCGCCTGCGCCAGCTGCCCAGCTACGGCGCCTACTTCCGCCTGATCCAACAGGATCGGGGGGAATTCCAGATGGCGGTGGATCTGCTCACTACCAACGAGACCTATTTTTTCCGCGAGCCGAAGCATTTCGACTTCCTGCGCAACCAGGTGCTGCCGAACTGGAAGGGCAGCCAGCCGTTTCGCCTGTGGAGCGGTGCCTGTTCCTCCGGCGAAGAGCCCTACACCCTGGCCATGACCCTGGCCGAAGGTCTCGGTGACAAGCCCTGGGAGATGCTCGCCTCTGACCTCAGCACGCGCGTGCTGGAGAAGGCCCGCCTGGGTCAGTATCCGTTGGAGGAGGCCGAGGGCATTCCCGCGGCGCTGCTGCGGCGTTACTGCTTCAAGGGCGTGGGTAACAACGCCGGCATCTTCCTGGTCGATCCGGCACTGGCGGCGCGCATCTCCTTCATGCAGATCAACCTCAATACCCGGTTGCCGGAGGTGGGCAAATTCGACGTCATCTTTCTGCGTAACGTGATGATCTATTTCGATCTGCCCACCAAGCGCCAGGTCGTCGAACGGCTGGTCCGCCATCTGCGTCCGGGTGGCTATTTCTTCATCAGCCATTCGGAAACCCTCAATGGCGTGACCGAGGCCTTGCGCATGGTGTCGCCTTCCATCTATCAGCGGCCGATCTGAGCACCGTGGCGGTGGGCGAACGCTTCCTCACCCCCGGCGACTGGTATTTCGGTCGTGGCGATCTGCAACTGCGGACGGTACTGGGCTCTTGCGTGTCCTTCGTCTTCTGGCACCCGGGTGATCGGTTGGGGGGCATGACCCACTCCCTGCTGCCCAGTCGGCTGGGTGGCGCCAAGACCACCCGGCGCGACGGCCATTACATCGACGATGCCCTCTATCTGATCCTCAGGGCCATGGCGCGCCATGGCAGCGATCCACGCGGGTATCGCATTCACCTCTATGGCGGTGGCTCCATGTTCCCCGGAGTGCCGAGCACGCCGGCGGCGTCCATCGGGCAGCGCAACGTGGAGGCCGCGCGCGCCTTGCTGGCCGCCTATGGTCTAAGGTGCGACAAGACCCATGTCGAAGGCATCGGGCACCGCAAGTTGATCCTCGATCTGCGCACGGGCGCTGTCTCTCTCCAGCAGGCGACCCTGAGCGCAAATCCCTCCTCTCCGGACTACCCCTAATGAATAAGATCAAGGTTCTCATCGTCGACGATTCAGCCGTGGTGCGTCAGGTGCTGGCACAGAGCCTGGCCTTGGATCCGGGCATCGAGGTGGTCGGCGTAGCGGCCGATCCGGTGTTCGCCATGGACAAGATGCGCAAGCAATGGCCGGACGTCCTGGTGCTGGACGTGGAGATGCCGCGCATGGACGGCATCACCTTTCTCAAGAAGCTGATGTCCGAGCGGCCGACCCCGGTGGTGATCTGCTCCACCCTCACCGAGAAGGGCGCTGCCACCACCCTGCAGGCCATGGCGGCCGGCGCGGTTAGCATCGTCACCAAGCCCCAGGCCAATCTCAAGCAATTCCTCCAGGGCTCGACCGAAGACCTGGTGCATGCCATCAAGGCGGCAGCCCGCGCCAATCTCAAGCGCCTGGCGCCGCGGGCGGCGCCCGTGGTGGCAGCGCCCAAGCTCAGCGCCGATGTCATCCTACCCGCCGGTGGCACGGCCATGGCCCGGACCACCGAGCGGCTGGTGGCGCTGGGCACCTCCACCGGGGGTACCCAGGCGCTGGAAGCCGTGCTCACCTCCCTGCCGCGGGTCTGTCCCGGCATCGTCGTCGTGCAGCATATGCCCGAGCGTTTCACCGCCGCCTTCGCCGAGCGCCTGGATCGCCTCTGCGACCTTGAGGTCCGCGAAGCGCGGCACGGTGATCGCGTCACCCCGGGACGGGTGCTCATCGCCCCGGGTGGCCGGCACATGTTGCTCAAGCGCAGTGGTGCCCAGTACCACGTGGACGTGGTCGATGGCCCGCCGGTGAGCCGCCACCGACCTTCGGTGGATGTACTGTTCCGCTCGGTGGCGCGGGCGGCCGGCAGCAACGCCCTCGGCATCATCATGACCGGCATGGGCGACGACGGAGCCCGTGGCCTCAAGGAACTACGCGAAGCCGGCGGCCGTACCCTCGGCCAGGACGAAGACAGCTGCGTGGTCTACGGCATGCCCAAGGAGGCCATGAAACTCGGCGCCGTGGAGCAGGAAATCGGTCTCAACCAGATCGCCGCCGCCATCCTCAAAGGCGGCGCCTAGACGAACTTGCGGGGCAGCCCGGACTCCAAGCGCGAGCACGCGAGGAGAGCCCCATGTTCGACATCTGCCAATGGATCAATGAACCTGAGACCTGGCTGGCCGAGCCCGAGCGGCTCCGGGTCATCACCGATCGCCACAGTGACTTCTGGCGTCAGACCCACGACGGCGCCGAGCGCCACAGCGGCCACTTCTTCGGCGCCCGGGTCACCAGTGGTTTCACCGCGCAGGTGCGGGTCGCGGCGCGCTGCAAGAACCAGGGCGATCATGCCGGGCTTATGGTGCGGATCGACGAGCAGCAGTGGC
The DNA here is from genome assembly GCF_036884265.1 of Pseudomonas benzopyrenica. Classification (NCBI taxonomy): domain Bacteria; kingdom Pseudomonadati; phylum Pseudomonadota; class Gammaproteobacteria; order Pseudomonadales; family Pseudomonadaceae; genus Pseudomonas; species Pseudomonas benzopyrenica. Next base: position 1,864,878 of record NZ_CP145723.1, read on the forward strand.
TGCGCGCTGGCATCGGCTACTTCGACGACACGCCGCAACTGCTCAGCGTCCTGACCCAGGGCCGTTCGGATCTGGCCGTGGGCGCAGCGTTGGGCGAGCGGGAAGAGGTGTGGCTGAGGGTCACCCTGACCCAGGGTAGCCTGCGGGTGCAGGCCTCGCTGGACGGTCAGCGCTGGCCGCTGCTGCGCCTGGCCAGCTTGCCAGCCGCCGCGGAATACCGGGTCGGTCCGGTCTGTGGCACCCCGGAGCGGGGCGGCATGGAAGTGGCGTTCAGCGAGTTCAGTCTGCAAGCCCCGCTGCAACGCGGCCTGACCGATCTGAGTTGAGGTGGTGTTGCTAAACTATGTTTTACGATCTAGCGAGCTAGAGCCAAACAAGGCGAAAACGCCTGAGGAAGCGGAGTTTACAAATAGTAAATGAGCATTCCGAAGGCGTTTTTAACGCAGTTAGGCCGACGCGCAGCAGATCGTGACCGAACATCAGCCGACGGTGACGGGGGGCAGTTCTACCTGCTGCACCTGCACCGCCTTGCGCGGCGCGACCACCTTGGCGACGCCATCGACGACCTTGTCACCGTGTTGGTTGAACACGCGGGTGGCCAGGTTCACGCGAAACTTCGGCAGCTTTTCCAGCACCTCGATTTCCACCGTCAGGGTATCGCCCAGCTTGACCGGCTTTTCGAAGGTCATGGTCTGGTCGACATAAAGAGTGCCTGGGCCCGGCAGGTTGCAGGCCACCGCGGCGCTGATCAGGGCGCCACTGAGCATGCCGTGGGCGATGGGCTCGCGAAACAGCGTCTTGGCGGCGAAGTTGGCATCCAGGTGCAACGGGTTGCAGTCCCCGGAGAGGGCGGCGAACAGCAGCACGTCGCGCTGCTCGATGGTGCGGGTCACGGTCACCTTTTGGCCGATCTCGAGGGCTTCATAAGGGATGTTTTCGGTCAGGCTCATGAGGCGCTCCGGCAGCTGTGGCAAGGCGGCAGACGCCGCGAAGCCGGGCATTCTACCCAGGCTGGTCGTCTGAGGCTAATCGACGCCCGGAAAAGCCGATAGAGAAGGTGACCATAAATGACTTTATGGTCATTAGGTGACGTTCAGGGCGGATATTGATGCTGTTGCGGGCAGGGCAAAGCTGCTAGGCTCGCAGGGCCGGTTCAGCGCTGATCACGGCACGCCAACGAACAATAACCATAGAGCGGGAGCGGGCTGCATGATGCCGAATTTCTGGAGTGACAAATATCCCGAGGGCATCCAGACAGACATAGACCTGGACCGTTATCGCAACGTCCTGGCGGTATTCCGCGAGGCCTGCCAGACCTACGCCGAGCGCCCGGCGTTCAGCAATCTCGGGCGGACGCTGAGCTACCGCGAACTCTATGAGCTGTCCGGTCAGTTCGCTGCCTACCTGCAGAAGCACACCGACCTGCAACCCGGCGATCGCATCGCCGTGCAGATGCCCAATGTGCTGCAGTACCCGGTGGTGGTGTTTGGCGCCATGCGCGCCGGCCTGGTGGTGGTCAACACCAACCCGCTGTACACCGCCCGTGAGATGCAGCACCAGTTCAAGGATTCCGGCGCCCGGGCGCTGGTGTGCCTGGCCAACATGGCGCACCTGGCCGAACAGGTGCTGCCGCAGACCGACATCCGGCACGTCATCATCACCGAGGTCGGCGACCTGCTGCCGACCTTCAAGCGCCTGCTGGTGAACGCCGTGGTCCGCCACGTCAAGAAGATGGTGCCGGCCTATCGCATTCCCCATTCCATCCGCTTCGTCGATGCCATGACCAAGGGCGAGCACGTCGATTTCGTCGACGCCGACCCGGCGGCGGAGGATGTCGCCGTGCTGCAGTACACCGGCGGCACCACCGGCATCGCCAAGGGCGCCATGCTGACCCACCGCAATCTCGTGGCCAACATGCTGCAGTGCCAGGTGCTGATGACCAAGTACCTGGGCGGCGGCGCTCAGGTCATGATCGCGCCGCTGCCGCTCTACCACATCTATGCCTTCACCATTCACTGCATGGCCATGCTGATCCAGGGTAACCACAACGTCCTGATCACCAATCCCCGCGACCTGCCCGCGCTGGTCAAGGAACTCAGGCAGTGGCGCTTCAACGGCTTCGTTGGTCTCAACACCCTGTTCGCCGCCCTGTGCAACAGCGAGGAGTTCCGCCAGCTGGATTTCTCCCAGCTCAAGGTGACCTTCTCCGGTGGCATGGCGCTGCAGCAGTCCGTGGCCCTGCGCTGGGAAGAGGTGACCGGCTGCGGCATCTGCGAAGGCTACGGCATGACCGAGACCAGTCCCGTGGTGAGCTTCAATCCACTGGAGCGTCGCCGGCTGGGAACCATTGGCGTACCGGTACCAGGTACCGACTGCAAGGTGGTGGATGCCGATGGCGTGGCCCTGGGCTTCGACACCCCCGGTGAACTGTGCGTCAAGGGGCCTCAGGTGATGAAGGGCTACTGGCTGCGCCCCGAGGCCACCGCCGAAGTCCTGGACGCCGAAGGCTGGCTGCGCACCGGCGATATCGCCGTCATCGAACCCGATGGCTATCTGCGCATCGTCGATCGCAAGAAGGACATGATCCTGGTGTCCGGTTTCAACGTCTATCCCAACGAACTGGAAGAGGTGCTCTCCCAGTTACCCGGGGTGCTGCAGTGCGCGGCCATCGGCATCCCCGACGAGGTGGCAGGGGAGAAGATCAAGGTGTTCGTGGTGCCCAAGCCGGGTGCATCCCTGACCACCGAGCAGGTGCTCAAGCACATGCACGACAACGTCACCGGCTATAAGCGACCCAAGCTGGTGGAATTCCGCGACAGCCTGCCAACCACCAACGTTGGCAAGATACTGCGCCGCGAACTGCGTGACGCCGAACTCAAGAAGGCGTAACAGGGCTTCACCATGTCCCCTGCGCCGCTACCTCTCGTCGACTGGTAGCGGTGTCGCCGGTTTCCAAGCATGGTTTTCGCAAGAGGTTCGGGTATAAACCGCAGGCGGCATTTTGCCGTCATCTCTTCGACCTCTCTTCTTGAGGACACACCATGCGAATTTGCGTACGCCAGGCCTTGCTGGGTCTCTTCCTGCTGGGCTCCAGCATGCTCGGCCAGGTCCAGGCGGGTGAACCCATCCGCGTCCTGTTCGTGGGCAACAGCTATACCTTCGTCAACGATCTGCCGGCGATGGTCCGTCAAATGTCCGTCGAGGCCGGTCAGCCGCGCCCGCTGGACGTCAAGCATGTGACCTTCAGCGGCGCCAGCCTTGAGGAACACTGGAAGCGCCACGACGTGCAGGACGAGCTGGCCAAGGCCAACTACGACTACGTGGTGATCCAGGATCACAGCATGATGCCGGTGAAGAATCCGGACCTCACCCGTCGGTACGTCCGCCTGATCGCCGATCTGGCGCGCAAGGACGGCGCCCAGCCGATCCTTTACCTGACCTGGGCACGGCAGAACAACCCGACCATGCAGGCGCAGCTGGACAGCGTCTACACCCCCCTCGCCAAGGAAACCGGCGCGCTGCTGGCCCCGGTGGGCCAGGCCTGGCAGAAGGCCCTGGCCGATCAGCCGCAGCCGGGGCTGTTCCTGCCCGACGGCAGCCACCCGTCCTTTACTGGCACCTACCTGACCGCTTCGGTGTTCTATGCGCTGATCTACGGCACCCGTCCGCCGCTGCCGGCCGCCGGCGAGAAGATCAAGTTCGATCATGCCGATCCGGCCGATCTGCAGCAGGATGCCTGGAAGGCGCTGCAATCCCTCGACATGGCGCTGCGCACGCCGCCGGCCGGATTGAACGTAGCCAGCGTCCAGGCCAAGCGCTGAGAGACTGCTCAAAGACTGCTGCGCGTCGGCCAAACGGCGTTGAAAGTGGCTTCGGAATGCTCATCTACTAATTGTAGACTCCGCTTCCTCAGCCACTTTCGCCTTGTTTGTCTCTAGCTCGCTAGCCTTTGAACAGCCTCTGACCCCGTGTTGCCTTTGCGCGACCAGGCGTCGCGCAAAGGCAGGCAACCCGGCGGTTTTCCGCCCGCCGTTCTTGTAAAGCCCCGCCAGACCCCCCAACTCTTTTACACTTACCGGTCCAAACGACCGCCGTCGAAAGAGTTTCATGACCGATACCCCCGCCGTTGCCCGTCTTGCCGCCAACCTGGATCAGGCCTTCAACGCCGATCGCCATCGCCTGAGACGCCAGCTCCAGGCCTTGCAGAAACAGCCCGATCCAGTCCGCGAGGCCCAGTGGCTGGAACGCTTTCAGGCCTCCTGCGCCAAGGTCGAGGCGCGGCGGGCCAGCGTGCCGCGTATCCGTTACGACGATGCCCTGCCGATCGCGGCCAAGCGCGAGGAGATCAAGCGCGCCATCGAAGGCCATCAGGTGGTGGTGATCGCCGGCGAGACCGGTTCGGGCAAGACCACCCAGTTGCCCAAGATCTGTCTGGAATTGGGCAGGGGTGTACAAGGGCTGATCGGCCACACCCAGCCCCGCCGGCTGGCGGCACGCAGCGTGGGTGCGCGGGTAGCGGAGGAGCTGGGTTCGCCGCTGGGCGAGCTGGTGGGCTATCAGGTGCGCTTCGAAGACCAGAGCACCGACGCCACCCTGATCAAGCTGATGACCGACGGCATCCTGCTGGCCGAGACCCAGCACGACCGCTTTCTCGAACGCTATGACACCCTTATCGTCGACGAGGCCCACGAGCGCAGTCTCAACATCGATTTCCTGCTGGGCTTTCTCAAGACCCTGCTGCCGCGCCGACCCGATCTCAAGCTGATCATCACCTCGGCCACCATCGACCTGGAGCGCTTCTCCCAGCATTTCGACGGCGCGCCCATCGTCGAGGTGTCCGGGCGGACCTATCCGGTGGATACCTGGTACCGCCCCCTCAGCGCCGAGGTGGACGAAGACGGCGAGCGGCTGGTGGACGACCTCTCCGTGGACCAGGGCATCCTCCAGGCCCTGGACGAGATCGAGGCCCACGAGCGCAGCGTTGGCCAGCGCCCGGGCGATGTGCTGGTGTTTCTGCCCGGCGAGCGCGAGATCCGCGATTGCGCCGAGGTGCTGCGCAAGGCCCAGCTGAAATTCACCGAGGTCTTGCCGCTCTATGCGCGGCTGACCCCGGCCGAGCAGCAGAAGATCTTCCAGCCGCGTCCCGGACGCAAGATCGTGCTGGCCACCAACGTCGCCGAGACCTCGCTGACCGTGCCGGGCATTCGCTACGTGATCGACAGCGGCACCGCGCGCATCAGTCGCTACAGCTATAGAGCCAAGGTCCAGCGGTTGCCTATCGAAGCCGTCTCCCAGGCCAGCGCCAACCAGCGCAAGGGCCGCTGCGGACGGGTCGAGCCGGGCATCTGCATTCGCCTCTACAGCGAAGAAGACTTCCTGGGACGGCCGACCTTTACCGATCCGGAGATCCTGCGCACTAACCTGGCGGCGGTGATCCTGCAGATGCTGCATCTGCGCCTGGGTCGCATCGAAGACTTCCCCTTCATCGAGCCGCCGGATGGCAAGGCCATCAAGGACGGCTTCACCCTGTTGCAGGAGCTCTCGGCGGTCGATGTCGAAGGCCGCCTGCTACCCCTGGGCCGGCAGCTGGCGCGCCTTCCCGTCGATCCGCGCCTGGGCCGCATGCTGCTGGAGGCGACGGAGCAGGGCAGTCTCGCCGAGGTGCTGATCGTCACCAGTGCCCTGTCGGTGCAGGACCCGCGCGAGCGCCCGGCCGATCGCCAGACCCAGGCCGATCAAGCCCACGCCCAGTGGAAGGACCCGGATTCGGATTTTGCCGCCCTGGTCAATCTCTGGCACGGCTTCGAGGAGCAGCGCCAGGCGCTAGGTTCCAATGCCCTGCGCAGCTGGTGCCGCAAGCACTTCCTCAACTACCTGCGGCTGCGCGAATGGCGCGATGCCCATCGCCAGCTGACCCTGCTCTGCCGCGAGCTGGGGCTCCAGGCGCGCAAGACCGAAAGTCCGGCGCCGGCACCCGCGGAGGTCGGCAACAGACCTGCGCCCACCACCGACAAGCACGTCAACGCCAAGGCTCAGCAACAGGCCGAGGCCAACGAGGCGGCGGTGCGTGCCCGCGGCTATGCGGCGCTGCACAAGGCCATTCTCGCCGGTCTGCTCAGCCAGATCGGCCAGAGGAGCGAGGATGGCGACTACCTGGGCGCGCGTCAGCGACGCTTCTGGATCCATCCCAGCAGCGTCATCGGCCGCAAGAAGCCCACCTGGATCATGGCCGCGGAGCTGGTGGAGACCACCAAACTGTTCGCCCGCATGGTGGCCAAGATCGAACCGGACTGGATCGAGCCGGTTGCGGGCCACCTGGTCAAGAAGACCCATCTTGAGCCGCACTGGGAGAAGAAGCGCGGCCAGGTGGTGGCCTATGAACAGGTCACCCTCTATGGCCTGATCGTGGTCGGCCGCCGCCCGGTGCACTTCGGCCCCATCGATCCGCCTGCTGCCCGCGAGCTGTTCATCCGCGAAGGCCTGGTGCGTGGCGAGATCAACAGCCGCGCCAAGTGCCTGGCGGCCAACCGCGCCCTGCTGGAACGCCTGGACGAGCTGGAGGCCAAGGCGCGGCGCCGTGACATCCTCGCCGACGAAGAGACGCTGTTCGACTACTATGCCGCGCGCCTGCCGGCGGACGTCTACCAGACCGCCACCTTCGACAGCTGGTATCGCCGCGAGAGCGCCAAGCAGCCCGACCTCTTGCTGATGCGCGAAGAGGACGTCCTCGCCCGCGAAGCCAGCGAGGTGACCGCCGCCCAGTACCCGGACACCCTGCGCCTGGGCGAACTGATCCTGCCGCTGTCCTACGAATTCGACCCGACCCATCCCCGCGATGGCGTCACCCTGCGGGTGCCCGCGCCGCTATTGCCACAGTTGCCACCCCAGCGCCTCGACTGGCTGGTGCCGGGGTTGCTCTATGATCGCTGCGTGGCCCTGGTGCGCAACCTGCCCAAGGCCTTGCGCAAGAACTTCGTCCCGGTTCCGGATTTCGTTCGCGCCGCCCTGGACAAGATTCCCTTCGGCGAGGGTTCGCTGCACGAAGCCCTGGGGCGTGAACTGCAGCGCATGACCGGCGCGCGCATTCCCGACGAAGCCTGGCCGGAAGCCGAAGCCGGCCTGGATCCGCATCTGCGCATGAATCTCGAAGTCGTCGATGCTCAGGGCAAGCCGCTGGGGGAAGGTCGCGATCTGGCCGAGGTGACGGCGCGCTTCGCCCAGGAAAGCCAGGCGGCCCTGGCGCTACCGACACAGAAGCGTCAGGAGCAGCGCCCGGTGGAGGCCAAGGCCTTCGCCGAGGTGGCGGCCAAGACCCAGCAGCAGGTGGCGGGGCTGTCGATGACGGTCTATCCGGCACTGGTGGACGAGCAGGGCACGGTGCGCGAAGGCCGCTTCGCCACCCAGGCCGAGGCCCGCTACCAGCACCGGCGGGCGCTGCAGCGACTGCTGCTGCAGCAACTGACGGAGCAGGCCAAGTTCCTGCGCGGCAAGTTGCCCGGCCTCACCGAGCTGGGCCTGCTGCACCGCGAACTGGGTCGTCCGGAAGCCCTGGTGGAAGACATCCTGTTGGCCAGCCTGGACGCCGCCATCCTCGCCGACGAAGCCGAGCTGCCCCGCGATGGCGCCGGCCTGGCTTCATTGGCCGAGCGACGCAAGGCGGGCTGGACCGAACAGGCCGAACGGATCGCACGCCTGACCCTGGAGATCCTCAAGCTCTGGCATGGCCTGCAGAAGAAATTCAAGGGCCGCATCGACCTGGCCCAGGCGGTGGCCCTGAACGACATCAAGGCGCAATTGGCCAGCCTGGTCTATCCCGGCTTCGTCCGGGATACGCCGCTGGAGTGGCTCAAGGAATACCCGCGCTACCTCAAGGCCATCGAGCAGCGTTTCGACAAGCTCGGCGGCCAGGTGCAGCGCGATCGCGTCTGGAGCGGCGAACTGGCCGGACTCTGGGAGCAGTATCGCGCCCGCGCCGCCAAGCATGGTCAGGAGGGCAAGCGCGACGCCAACCTGGAGCTCTATCGCTGGATGCTGGAAGAGTACCGGGTGTCGCTCTGGGCCCAGCAACTGGGGACCCGGATGCCGGTGTCGGACAAGCGCTTGAACAAGCAGTGGAGCCAGGTGGAAGCCTAGCGCGGTCATTCATCGGAGCCACCGCTGGCCCGGGTCGGACGTTGTCTTAGTGAAAGCAGGACCCAGGCCAGTTTTCGCGTCCACGGCGCCCTCGAACGCTTTCTGACCGCGGCCCGTCGCGGTTGGGTGATCCGGTTCGAGTGCGCGGGGTACGCCATACCGAGGTGGGGCGATTGCCGATTAATGGCTAGGCCGTTGCGCTGACGGCCATCAGGTTATCGTCCATCCCGCTCGGACTGGCGCGCCAGGCGTTGACGTCTGGCGCTGGTCTAGCGTGGCAATACCTGGCGCAATGACCCGCCCACATCCGGCAGGTCCATCTCGATGCGCCGCCACCAGGCTTCTGCGAAGCTGTAGCAGGCGAAGGCGATCAGGCCGAGGCCGACCACGGACAGGACCAGTCCGCCGAAGGGCAGATTTTGCAGGCCGTTTAGGGCGTCCTTCATGCCCGGCGGATGCAGCGCCTGGTAGCGCGAGCCGCTGACCACCAGCAGGACGGCAATCTCGACGAAGGCTACCCCACGGGCGATGAGGCCGAAGCGACCGATGGGGCGGATCAGCCGCAGCTGTTCCGGACTGGCTTCGAGATAGCGCTCGAAGCTGGCCTTCCAGCCCTTCACGAAATGCGCGAGGCCCACGCCCAGCGGAATCAGCGCGGCGACGTACACCAGCAGGTTGGAATAGCGCCAGCTGAGCAGCATCTGCAGAAAGTCATTGGTGTCGCCACCCGAACCACCGCCATGGCGCAGGCCGCTGACCAGCAGGCCCAGGGCGAAGAAGGCCAGGGCGCCGTAGGTGATGCCGCCTACCAGCAGGCCGGCGCGGATCACCAGGCCCTTGGGCTTGCTGCCATGGTCATCGACATCGCGGATGGCCTGGAGGATGCGCCAGGCCGCGAAGGCCACCAGGCCGACCACCACCAGGCCGACTAGGAAGTGGCCGAAGGGTTGGGCGAGCAGGGCTTCCAGGCTGTCATGGCTGTCCGCCGGCTGGCCAGAGCCCCGTGCGGCCAGTAGCGCCAGCACGCCGATGATGAGGTAGACGAGGCCACGGGCGGCATAGCCGCCGCGGGCCAGGAGGGTGAGTCCGGTACGGGTACGCATCTGTTATGTCCTGTTACATTCTGCCTTGTACTGACCGATGGGCCGCGCGCGGGTTCTGGCGGGCGGACAGGCGCACCAGGGTGCTGGCAGGATGCGGCGTTAGGCCTTAGGCTCGCACCCTTTGCCCGGCGATCGGTTCATGGACAAGGCACGACTGCTCACCCTCATTCTTCAGGCACTGGAAGCCGACCGCGACGTCATCAGCCAACAGCTGACGGCCAGTCACGAAGCGGCTACCCACAGCGAAAGCAAGGCCGAGAACAAGTACGACACTCGTGGTCTGGAGGCGGCCTATCTGGCCGACGGCCAACGCCGCCGCCTGCACGAGATCGAGCTGGCGCTGGCCGCCTACCGGGCGTTGACGCCCGTGGCCATGACCGATGGTATCCGCGTCGGTGCCCTGATCGAGCTGACCACCCCGACGGCCAGCCGCTGGCTGTTCCTTGGCCCGGATGCGGCGGGGCTCAAGGTCAGGCTGGACGGCCAGGAGGTGCTGGTGATCTCGCCCCGCGCCCCCCTGGGGCAGGTTCTGCTCGGTCGGGAGGAGGGTGATGAGGTGGCGGTGACGGTGGAGGGCAAGGTGCACCGCCAGGAGATCGTGGCGGTGCACTGAGCCTCAGGCTGCCATCAGGGATCACCGTAGGTTGGGTTGAGCGCAGCGAAGCCCAACAGAGTCCAGCCTCGGTGCATGCCCTGTTGGGCTTCGACGATGGAGCCGTTTCAGCCCAACCTACGATCCGCGCTGCCAAAGGAACACCGTAGGTTGGGTTGAGCGTTAGCGAAGCCCAACAGCGCCTAGCCTCGGTGCGGGTCCTGTTGGGCTTCGACGATGGAGCTGTCTCAGCCCAACCTACAATCCGCGCTGCCAAAGGAGCACCGTAGGTTGGGTTGAGCGTTATCGAAGCCCGACAGCGCCCAGCTTCGATGCATGCCCTGTTGGGCTTCGACGATGAAACCGTCTCAGCCCAACCTACGATCCGTGCTCCCAAAGGAACACCGTAGGTTGGGTTGAGCGCAGCGAAGCCCAACAGCGCCCAGCCTCAATGTATGCCCTGTTGGGCTTCGACGATGAAGCTGTCTCAGCCCGACCTACACGCTCTTGCGACCAAAGCCTTAGGCTTCGACGCCCTCCACCGACTTGGTAGCCCGGGGTGGGGTTGCCTCTTCCTTTTCCTGCTTTGGCCGGTGCTGATCCAGCCAGGCGCGGCCTTGGTTCTGGGCCTCGTCGACCTTCTTGTTCAGCTCGTCGAGGGTCCCGCCCAGGGTTTCCCGGGCCTGTTCGCGGGCGGCTTCTTCCACCTTGGTGGCGAAGCTGTCCGCCGCCTTCTCCGCGCTGTCGCAACCGCCGAGGCCGAGCAGCAGGAGGATGCCGGCAAGACTGAGGATGGCTCTGGTGTTCATGGTCGACTGCTCCTGTTCACGAAGGCCGATTCAGCGAGTCGCGTGACTCCTGACCGGCGGCGGTGTGCTTGGCTTCGCCGCGCGTCTTGTACAGCGAGACGAGTACGCCACCAGCCAGCAGGCCCAGGGTCACGCTCAGGGAGATCGCCGGCGGGATCTTGCCGATGATGCCCACCAGGAAGATCTTGCAGCCGATGAACACCAGCACCAGCGCCAGGGCGTACTTCAGGTAGGCGAAGCGGTGGATCATCGCCGCCAGGGCGAAGTACAGGGCGCGCAGGCCGAGGATGGCGAAGACGTTGGAGGTGTAGACGATGAAGGGATCCTGGGTGATGGCGAAGATCGCCGGCACACTGTCCACCGCGAACACCAGGTCGGCGCATTCGATCACGATCAGCGCGAGGAACATCGGCGTTACCCAGAGCACCGTCTTGCCGCTGGCGTCGGGCTGGCGCACGAAGAAGTGCTCGCCGTGCAGCTCATCGGTCACCCGCAGCTTCTTGCGCAGGAATTTGATGAAGACGTTGTCGTCGAGCTTGGGTTCTTCGTCCACCTTGGCGAACAGCATCTTGACCCCGGTGATCACCAGGAAGGCGCCGAAGACATAGAGGATCCAGTCGAACTGGTGGAGTAGGGCGGCGCCCAGGCCGATCATGATGGCGCGCAGTACGATCACCCCGAGGATGCCCCAGAACAACACCCGGTGCTGGTACTTACGCGGGATGGCGAAGAAGCCGAAGATCACTGCCATCAGGAAGACGTTGTCCATGGACAGCGACTTCTCGATCAGGAAACCGGTGACGTAGTCGAGGCTGGCATCGGCGCCCTTGAGCTGCCAGACGAAGAGGGCGAACAGCAGGCCTGCGGTTATGTAGCCGGCGGACAGCAGCAGGCTCTCCTTGACCTCGATGGGCTTGTTCTCCTTGTGGAGGACACCCAGGTCGAAGGCCAGAAGGGCGATGACTACGGCGAAGAAGGTGAGCCACATCCAGGTGGCGGTGCCGAGGAAGTCGGCGAAGAAAAATTCATGCAGGGCGTTCATGAGCCCCTCCTTAGTCAAGTTTCAAGACTATGACTCGACATGGCGGCACACGCCGTCAGAGGGGCCCGGGTCACCCAGACAGGATTTCGAACTCGGGTACGTTCGGCAAGGGTTGCAGTTTTACAAAATGCAACCGCTCTAGGTCAGGCCTCCCGGGAGGAGTGATGGCCGGTGATCAGCCAGCGGCTATCGATCTGCTCGAAGGTGAAAAGGAAGCGCGCGGGCACGCTGATCACCTGCTCGCCTTCACGGTAGTGAAAGACGTAGAGACCGCCGACGACCACGGTGCTGAGCTTGCTGCTGACCCTTTTCTTGAAGATCTGCACGTCGCAGACCAGTCCTTCGTTGGCGAGGAAGTTGCGGAAGTACTCCCGCCGGCTGTCCTCGCAGTCCCGCACCTCGTTGGATAGCGTGGGGACCAGGATGGCGTCCGGCGCATAGAGGGCAAGAATGGCTTCCACATCACGGGTGGCGACGGTTGCGGCCCAGGTGTGCAGGGCCGCCTTGGCCCCGGCGAGGCTGGCGATCTCCTCGTTGGAGCGGGCAGGGGAAATGGCTACGGACACAGGGTAATCCTCCGGCGAGCATGGAATTGTTATAATATAACAATCCGCTTCGGACGAGCACGTTGTTGCAGCAGATTGCCTAAAGGCGATGTCGGCAGGAGGCGTTCAGGTCATGGAGGAGGGACGTCGCCGTCGGACGCCGGCGACGGAGGTGTCTGGCGTCTCAGCGATTTTCCACTTTGGAGCGCAGCGGAATTTCCTCACGGGAGTCCGTCTGGGTGACGTCCTGGCCGACCATCTCTTCGTAGACCGCTGGCTGGGCGATGAACAGCCGCACGTCTTTGACGTCATCGAGAATACGGCGGGCTTCTTCCACCGAGGCCACGTGCAGGGTGGCACCCTTGTCATCCGCCACAGGCATCGAGGTACCTTCCACCAGCGCGTGGATGACGTAGGAGCCACCCTCCATGGACACCAGATTGACTTCCTTGACCGCACCGGCCTTGATCTGCTGATTCAGCTCTTTGACATTCATCGAGAAACCTCGGTTATCACGCTAAGGAGCCCTGCGAGACGGCAGGGACAGGTATGGATTCGAGGTGGGAGCGGGGCTGGGAGTTCCGGGGTGGCGGTCTCCTGGGTGCGTCCCGCTGCCCTTGTCAGTACCCCGTCATCTCCAGATAGCCCACCCCCTTGGCGCTGCCCTCCACTCTGACCGGTCCCTCCCAGTAGGGCGTACCCAGGGCCATCCAGGCATCGGGGTTGACGGCAGCGATGCGCAGGTCGAGGTGCTGCCCGGGCAGGGTGATGGACCAGCGTACCGGCACCTCGCGTCCGGCTACCCTGTGGGTGGACTCCGGTGCCAGGCGGATATCGCCGGGATGCAGGGGTTGGTTGTGGCCATCGGCGGCGATCAGGTTACCGAACAGATAATGCTGGCCGTCGGCCTGGCGCAGGCGATAGAGCATCAGCTGGCGACCGTCGTCGAGGTGCAGGGAAAACCAGTCCCAGCCGAGCTGGTCCGCGGCCAGGTGCTGGCTGCTCCATTCGCGATCCAGCCAGGCGAGACCCTTGACCGGCACGCGCCGACCTTCGATCTGCAGTTCGCCCTGGGCCTGGAAGAAGGGCTGGCTGTAGTAGTAGGACGCCTGGCCGCTGGCGGATTTGCGACTCACCCCGCCTTCGCCCTGGAGCACCAGCGGGCCAGTGGCGGCGAGATCCAGCCGATAGGCGAAACCCGGCCCCTTGGCCTGGACCTCGGCCCGCCCGGTCAGGTCGCCGCTCAGCCGCCAGTCGTCGATCCAGGCGGAAAACGGGGCGGCCGTCACCCCGGCCTGGCCGACTCCGCCACGACCCTGGGTCTGGGCGGAGAACTGGCGGGTTTCGCTGGTGAGCCCGGCATGGCCCAGCCAAAGGTTGCCATTGCCCCAGCCAGGCTGGTCGGCGCCGGGGCGCAGGGCATTGCGGAACAGCGTCCACTGCACGCCGTACTGATGACCCTCGGCATCGCTGAGGTTAGCGGTGACGTACCACCACTCGATGCGAAAATCCGGATGGGGACCGTGATCGGCGGGAAAGCTGAACACCTTGCCCGGTACCACCGGGGCGAAGTCTTCGCTGCCCTGGCCGAGGCCGGCGAAGCCCTCGGATGCCGGCTGCTTGTCGCAACCGGTGAGCAGCAGGAGTGCGACCAGCAGGGCCCTAGCGTTCATTGCCGAGTTCTCGCAGCAGATCCAGTGGTTGACTGCGCTGCAGCCGCAACAACGGCCAGGCGGCCGCCAGGAGGGTCGCCAGCAGGGCAATGGCAGAAAGCGCCAGCAGTTGACCTGGGAAGACCTGCAGGGGCAGTCGCCAGCCGAAGGCCTGGACGTTCACTACCGCCACCAGGCACCAGGCCAGCAGGATGCCCAGCGGCATGGCGAGGGCCAGGGTAAGAAGGGCAAGCCCCAATAGTTGCCCCAGGCTGAGCAGGATCAGTCGTGAACGCTCGATGCCCAGCGCCCAGAGCGGCGCGAGCTGGCCCAGACGCCGCTGCGCCTGGCCGAGCAGGGCGATGAAGAGGGCGAGGCCGGCTACCGCCAGGGTCAGAGCGTTGAGCGCCGCGGTGGCGCTGAAGGTGCGCTCGAAGACTTGATCGGCATAGCGACGCAACTGCCCCTGGTCGATGGAATGGCTGGTGTCCAGCCCGAAGCGCTGCTGCAGCTCGCTACGCAAGGCCTCTACCTGTGGGGGCGCCATGCGAACGACGATGCGCACCAGGGTGGCCTCCGGCCACAGCGCCCGCAGCCGTGCCTGGGACAGCAGCACATGACCGCGCGGATTGCCATAGTCGGCGTAGGTGGCCAATATCGGGGCGGACCAGCGACCCTGGCTCCCCTGCAGCTCTACCCGCTGGCCCTTGACCACGCCCAGGCGGCGGGCCAGTTGCTCGCTGAGCATCAGGCCGTTGCCGGCGAAGAAGGGCGTCCAGGCCTCGCCACCGGCATCCAGCAGCGGCCAGTGTCGACGATAGAGATCAGCGTCCAGGATACCGCTCAGGGTGGACGGCTGGCCTTGAATGCCCGTCTCCAGTTCGTACACCGGCAGCACCGCGCCCACGCTGGGTTGCCGGGGCAGCCAGTCGAGCAGGGCCGCTGCCTGGGTAGCATCCTGCGGACGCAAGTAGAGTTCGGCGGCCAGGCGCTGGTCGAGCCAGCCATCGAAGGTGCGGCGAAAACCCTCGGTCATGCTGCCGGCGCCGACATTGGCCGCCAGGGCCAGCAGCAGCGCCATCAGCGCCTGGGATAGCCCGGGCAGTTGCTGCCGGGCGTCGGCTAGGAACCAGCGCGAAAGGGGACGCCTCGCTCGCTTCAGCAAGAGATCCAGCAGTGCGCTCAGCAGCGGCGGCAGCGCCAGGGCAGCAGCCAGCAACAGGCAGCCGAGCAGGGCCAGGCCGCTGGCCAGGCTGTTGCCGCCCAGCCACAGGACCAGCGCTGCCAGGCCCACCAGCAGGGCGCCCAAGGCCTGGCGCCTGAGCCAGCGGCCATGGGCGGCGCGCCAGGCTTCGCCCTGGGCCAGGGCCAGCAGCGGCAGCCGCGCCGCGCGCCAGAGGCCATCGGCACCGGCCAGCAGGGCGCCGCCCAGGCTGAGGCCGAGTCCGGCCAGCCACCAGGCCGAGCTCAGGGTCAGGCTGCCGGCGACCTCGGCGCCATAGAGGCCGCGCAAGCTGGCCGCCACATCGGGCAACAGCAGCGCGGCCAGGGCATAACCGCTGGCCACGCCCAGGGCACCGGCCACCAGGGCGATCAACGCCAGTTCCAGGGTCAGCGCCAGCACCAGGGTCGCGGCCGAGAGGCCACATGCGCGCAGAGTACGCAGCAGGGCACGGCGTTGTTCCAGCGCCAGACCGGTGGCGGCATGGACGATGAACAGGCCGACGGCAAAGGCCAGCAGGCCAAGCGCCAGCAGATTGAGGTGGAAGCTGTCCGTCAGACGAGCCAGCTCGGCGCCCTGGTCGTTTTCCACCCGGTGCAGGTCGACGCCGGCTAAGGTGGGCAGCGCGCGCTGAAAGGTCTTAGGCAGGATCAGCCGGGAGAGCTGGTCCGGTGCGTCCAGCAGGCGCTGGGCCTGGCCGATGTCCAGTACCAGGGTACCGGGCGCCAGGCCGGGCCGGGGTTGCAGTGGTGGCAGCGGCAGGCCGTCGGCGCGGTGTAGCACCTGGCCCGCCTGGAGCTGCCATTCACGCAGCGTCTCCGGCGCGATCCAGGTGGTCCCGGCCGGACTGAGGAAGTCGTACAGGGCCGTGGGCGAGGCACCGGCCGCCACCCCCTGGTCACTGGGCAGGCTGACCGGCTCGATGCCCAGCAACGGCAGGGTGCCCTCGCGCTCCGCCAGGGTCAGGCGACCCTGCAGGACGGGCGACACCGGCCAGCCCTGCCGGCGCAACTCGACGAACAGCGCCTGGGTGAAGCGCTTGCCGTCGCGGGCCTCCAGACTCGACTGGTCGGCACCGAAGAGCGCGCTGGCCTGGGCATAGCTCTGGCGGGCCTGGGCATTGAGCGCCAGCACCCCGATCAGCAGTGCCGTCGCCAGCCACAGGCCGGCGATCAGGCCGGCGAGTTGCAGGGGATGCCGCCGCCAGTGGCTGACCAGGCTGTGCAGACTCCAGAAGAGCAGCCTCATGGCCGAGCCACGGCTGCGCCGCCAAGGCGTCCGCGTTCCAGCTGCAGGGTGCGATCGAGATGGCTGGCGATGCGCGCGCTGTGGGTCACCATCAGCAGACTGCTGCCGGTCTCGGCCACCAGCTCCAGCAGCAGCGCCAGGGCCTGGTCGCCGCTGGCTTCGTCGAGATTGCCGGTGGGTTCATCGGCCAGCAGCAGGGGCGGCCGGGAGGCGAGGGCGCGACCCAGGGCCACGCGTTGCTGCTGGCCGCCGGAAAGCTGCTCCGGATAGCGCTCCAGCAGGGCGGCCAGCCCCAGGCGTTCGGCGAGTTCGGTTTGCCAGCGCGGATCATGACGGCCGGCCAGCCGCGCCTGGAAGGCGAGATTGTCGGCCACCGTCAGGCTGGCGATGAGGTTGAATTGCTGGAAGATCAGCCCGATGCCCTCGCGGCGCCAGGCAGCCAGGGCACCTTCGTTGAGGCTGGAGAGCGCTTGGCCAGCGGCCTGGATGTGGCCCTGGTCAGGCCGGTCGAGTCCGGCGACCAGGTGCAGCAGGGTGCTCTTGCCACTGCCGGATTCGCCCATGAGCGCCAGACTCGCGCCCCGTGCCAGGCTGAGGTCCACACCGCGCAGGACCGGCAGCGGGCCCTGGGGCGTTGGATAACTCTTGTGCAGATCGGTGATGGTCAGCATCGCGCCTCCAGCGCCGGTCGTGGTCTGCAATCGACCGGGCGGCGGCGGCGACGTTCAGCGCGGCTAGCGGCGTCTGGTCTTGCCCTTGCCGGCCTTCTCGTCTTCCTCGCGCTGCAGGCGCTCGCACTTGCGCACCATGGTGAGGTAGTACACGGCGCTGCCGGCGAACAGGATGACGGGCAGCGCCAGGGACATCTGCAGCAGGCTGCCGGGGAAGGCACTGGGCACCCAGTGGTGATAGAGCAGAATGCCGATCGCCAGCAGCACCGAGTACAGCAGGCCGTAGCCACCGGCCTTGCGCGATTCGCGGGCGAGGTCGAGGGGCGGGCGATTCAGATCGTTGGGCTCGAACATGGAGGTCTCTGACAGGCACTGAAGAAGGCGCTAGTTTAGCGCCTGGACGCCTGGCGGTCGCCACTGCTCGGGCGCCCCGGACAAGACGTCGCAGGGGCGGCCCGCCGCTCGTTCACGCGATGTTCAGGCAGACATAAGCTTGAAATCTTATCCTTTGCAGCCATTTAGAGGCCTGGCGATGGCAAGCGAGCAGGTCTCCTTGTAAGCTCGATCAGTTATTTGAACGCGCACAATGCGCACGGATAAGGAATCAACATGAAACAGTATCGGTTGGCAGCAGCGGTGGCCCTGGTGGGTCTGGTTCTGAGCGGCTGCGACTCCAAGCCCAAGGTCGAGCTGGAAAGCCCGGCCCAGAAGGCGTCCTACGGCATCGGCCTGAACATGGGCAAGAGCCTGGCCCAGGAAGGCATCGACGACCTGGATCCCAAGGCCGTCGCCCTGGGTATCGAGGATGCGGTAGGCAAGAAGGATCAGAAGCTGACCGATCAGCAGCTCACCGAAGCCTTCGCCGCCCTGCAGAAGCGTGCCGAAGAGAAGATGACCAAGGTCAGCGAAGACAACGCCAAGGCCGGCAAGAAGTTTCTCGAAGAGAACGGCAAGAAGCCTGGCGTGATCACCACCGCCTCCGGCCTGCAGTATGAGGTGGTCAAGAAGGCCGACGGCCCGCAGCCCAAGCCCACCGATGTGGTCACCGTGCACTACGAGGGCAAGCTGGTCGACGGCACCGTGTTCGATAGCTCCATCAAGCGTGGCACCCCGATCGACCTGCCGGTCAACGGCGTGATCCCGGGCTGGGTCGAGGCGCTGCAGCTGATGCACGTCGGTGAGAAGATCAAGCTGTACATCCCCTCCGAGCTGGCCTACGGCGCCCAGAGCCCGAGCCCGGCGATCCCGGCCAACTCCGTGCTGGTGTTCGACCTGGAACTGCTCGGCATCAAGGACGCCGCTGCCGCGGACGCCGAAGACGCCCCGGCTGCTCCGGCTGCCGATGCTCCGGCCGCTGCCGAAAAGGCCCCGGCCAAGAAGTAACGGGTTCTCGCTCCGCCAAACGCCCTGCTCGCAGGGCGTTTTACATGGTGCCGGGGAAACCCTGGGACATCGGTGCGATCCAACCCCGAGTGTGCGACGCCCTGTGCCCTGCAGGTCCGCACCTATCGTCTTTACCCGCTCGAGGTGTCCATGAAGCCGCCGAAGAACTTTGATCGCTACCTTGGTATCGCCCAGCGGCTGCTGATCCGCGGCCGGCTGCCAGCCCTGTTGCTGGGAGTCGCGCGCAAGACCAGCAAGCGGGGGCTCAAGCTCGGCGAGGCGCGCGATACCCTGAGCCTGTTCCATCAACTGCTGCTGGCCTGGTGGCGTGGCCAATACCGCGGGATCAGCCGCAAGACGCTGCTGACCGTGGCGGGCGGCCTGGTCTACTTCCTCCTGCCCATCGACCTCATTCCCGATTGGGTACCCATGTTCGGTCTGCTCGACGACCTCGCCGTCCTGGCCTGGATCGGCAAGGCCTGCAGCGATGAGCTGGACGGCTTCCGTGCCTGGCGTGATAACCGTACCGCGAGTCAGCAGGCGGCCCTGGCGGCCCTGCCTGACAAGCACGAGCGGCCGGCGGCAGGTGTCGCCCTCGATCAGCTGCGGGATTGAACGGCTTGAGCGTACGCATCAGTCGCCAGCACTGGCTGGCCCTGCTGGATGAACTGGAGAGCGCGCGGCGTAGCCGCAGCCTCCTGACCTATCGCTCGGTCATCGAACGGTTGGGATTGCCCCAGCCGGCGATGGTGACCCTGACCACGGCGCTGGAATACCTGGCCGCTCTCGATCGTCGCGAGGGCCGACCGCTGCGCAGTGCACTGGTGGTCAGCCAGAGCGGCACCCGTATCCCCCGTGAGGGCTTCTTTGATTGCGCCCTGCGCCTGGGTGCGCTGGAGGGTTCGCCCCAGGTGACCGATGCCGTCAGCTGGCATGCGGCCGAGGTGACGCGGGTGTTCGAGCACCGCTATCCCGATCACCACCAGGAGTAAGCGTCAGGCGCGCATCAGGTGCAGGCTGTAGCCGGGTACCTGCTTCGCGTTGCGCTTGGCTTCCGAGGCGAGGCCGGCCAGGCCGCTGGCATCCACTCGCTTGCCGGCCTCCTTGTCCAGCTCCACGACCCCCAGTGACAGCGACAACAGCGGATACTCGCGACGGCGACCATCTCGGTCGTAGGCAAGAAAACAGCCAGCCTCCAGGTGCTCGCTGCGATAGAAATGCCGGCAGCGCTCCTGGAAGGCCGCCATCAGACCGTTCAGTCTTTTCCGCCAGTCCGCCGAACCCAGCACCACCAGGAAGTCGTCGCCGCCGATGTGGCCGACGAAATCCTGCTGCGGATCCAGGCGCTCGGAAAGCGTCTGCGCCAGGCAGAGCAGGACCTCGTCGCCCTTGGCGTAGCCATAGAGATCATTGAAGGGCTTGAAACCGTCGATGTCGACGTAGCACACCACGGCTTCGCGCTGCTGATCCAGCAAACGCGTGAGGCACTGCTGAATGGGCACATTACCGGGCAGCTGGGTGAGCGGGTTGGCATGCTTGGCCTGCTGAATGCGTTGCTCGGTGATCAGCCGCAAGACATCCATGACTCGACCGACCCCGACATAGCGGCCGCCTTCGGTGATGATGAAATCCTCTTCGATGCGCTGGCGGGCGCGGGTGGTGAGCAGGCGGCTGACCTGTTGCAGCGACTGGTTGGATTCGGTCGCCAGGAAGTCCTGGCTCATCAACCGGGCGATGGGCTTGCGGGCGAACACCTCGTGGGCGAAGGGCTTGAGCAGCGCCGAACTCAGCTCGTGGTGATGGACGATGCCTACTGGGCGGTCGTCGTCATCCACCACCGCCAGGGTATTGAGGCTGGGTTGCAGACGAAAGCGCTCCAGCACCGCCGGGATCAGCATGTCCTGGCCTACGGCGACCTGTTCCACCCGGAGGCCGGCGACCGTGGTGGACTCCTCGGCGAGCTCCGAACTGCGGCTGACCATGATCGGCAACAGGGTCTGGATCTCCCGCGGTGGCGCGGCGGTGGGGCGGCCCAGCAGATAGCCCTGGACCAGGTCGACACCCATGCTGGCCAGGGTCGACAACTCTTCGTGGGTCTCGATGCCTTCGGCGATGACCTGGGCGCGGGAGGCTGCGGCCATCTTCAGGATGGAGCCGACGAATTCGCGCTTCACCGCATCGCGGTGGATGGATTCGATGAAATGCCGATCGATCTTGACGAAGTCCGGGCGTAATTCCGACCAGCGTCTGAGGCTTGAATAGCCGGCACCCAGATCGTCCAGAGCGATGGAAAAGCCCATGGCCCGGTAGTGATGCAGGGCGGTGGCCAGCAGCGCGAAGTCATCGATGGGCGCCTGCTCGGTCAGTTCGATGACCACCTGCGCGGGAGACAACCCCAGGCGCTGCAGCAACTTGAGGGTCTGGCCCGACTGGTGCGCCGGTTCCAGCAGGGTTTCCGGGCAGACGTTGAGAAACAGCAGACCATCCAGGGCCAGCTCGCGGAAGGTCAGGCAGGACTGCTGGCGCGCGGCGATTTCCAATTCGGACAGGCGCCCGGCCTGACGGGCGGTGGCATAGAGGGGCAGGGGCGAGTGCAGCGGGGTATTGGAGGCGCCGCGAATGAGAGCCTCATAGCCCAGGATGCGCCGCTCGCTCAACGAAACGATGGGTTGAAAGAGCGAATGCAGCTCGCGGTTGGCGAGAATGCGATCCAACACCCCAGCCTGGTCGTTAAGCGTCATGGTAAACCTGTAAGAACCCAGAAACGAAAATGCCCGGGGGTCGCACTTGGCGACCCCCGGGCATTTCACGACAGAGATGTGACGCTTTGATGTCAGCGCTTGGGCGGTGTCTGACTCAGGTCCAGATAGTCCAGCATTACATGACCGGACTCCATCAGGTAGGCGTCATCCTGCGGCTTGGTCTTGTCGTCGTCGATCGCGGGATTGTCCTCGTCGATCTTCTTCAACTCCTTGAGCGGGGCTTCGCCCTTCTCCTGGCGACGCTGGTTTTCCATGGCCAACTGGCGGTTGTCCAGGGCGGTCTGTGCGGCGCGCCGCTTCTGCTCGTTGAGGCTGACGGTAGTATCCGCCGCCAGTTCCTGGGCGAGCTTCAGCCGCTCGCGAGCGAAGATGAAGTCGGGATCCTTCTGCACCCGCACGTCATGCCGCTTGACCAGCTCCGGCAGATAGTTGGCGAAGGGGTTGCTCAGGCCTTTCACCGCCGGGGGGATGGTGTCCCAGGGCATGGAGTCGGGCAGGGCGCTTTCGCCGATCTGCTTGGTATCCACCACCGCTGGATAGTCGATGTCCGGCAGCACGCCCTGGTGCTGGGTGCTCTGACCGGAGACGCGGTAGAACTTGGCGATGGTCAGCTTCAGCTCGCCATGGTTGAGCGGCTGAATGGTCTGGACGGTGCCCTTGCCGAAGGTCTGGCCACCGACGATCAGCGCGCGGTGATAGTCCTGCATGGCACCGGCGAAGATCTCCGACGCCGAGGCGGACAGCCGATTGACCAGCACGGTCAGGGGGCCCTTGTAGAAGGCACCGCCTTCGTCGTCGGCCAGCACCTCGACCTTGCCGTCGCCATTGCGCACCAGCACGGTGGGGCCCTGGTCGATGAACAGACCGGTCAGCTCGGTGGCTTCCTGCAGCGAGCCACCGCCGTTGTTGCGCAGGTCCAGGACGATGCCGTCGACCTTTTCCTTCTGCAGCTCGCCGATGAGCTTCTTCACGTCACGCGTGGTGCTCTTGTAGTTCGGGTCGCCCGCGCGGTAGGCCTTGAAGTCCAGGTAGAAGGCCGGCACGTTGATCACCCCGAGCTTGTAGTGCTTGCCCTCGTGGGGAACGTCGATCACGTGCTTCTGGGCGGCCTGTTCCTCGAGCTTGACCGCTTCGCGGGTGATGGCGACCACCTTGGTCTTCTGGTCGTTCGGCGCGTTGCTCGCCGGAATGATCTCCAGCCGCACCTTGGAACCCTTGGGTCCGCGAATCAGCTTGACCACCTCGTCCAGACGCCAGCCG
Source organism: Pseudomonas benzopyrenica (assembly GCF_036884265.1). Classification (NCBI taxonomy): domain Bacteria; kingdom Pseudomonadati; phylum Pseudomonadota; class Gammaproteobacteria; order Pseudomonadales; family Pseudomonadaceae; genus Pseudomonas; species Pseudomonas benzopyrenica. The sequence goes on from NZ_CP145723.1 coordinate 1,887,300, forward strand.
ATGACATCGACCATCTCGCCATCGCCCTGGGCGACGCCGACGATCTTGTCCGCCGGCGCGATCTGCTTGGACTTGTCGGCCGGGCCAGCCGGGACCAGGCGCAGGATCTGCACGTAGTCGTTGTCGTTCTGCAGTACCGCGCCGATGCCTTCGAGCGACAGGCTCATGTTGATGTCGAAGTTCTCGGCGCTTTCCGGCGAGAGGTACTGGGTGTGCGGGTCATAGGACTCGGCGAAGGCGTTGATATAGGCCTGGAAGACGTCTTCGCTGCGGGTCTGGTTGAGGCGTGCCAGCTGGTTCTTGTATCTCTTGGTCAACTGCTGCTGGATCTGCGGGTCGGTCTTGCCGGACAGCCGCAGGCGCAGGACCTCGTCCTTGAGCTTGCGATGCCAGAGATCGTCCAATGCGGCGGTGTCCGCCGGCCAGGCCGCCTTCTCGCGATTGGTGTTGAAGGATTCGTCGACAGTGAAGTCGAGCTTGCCGATACCGGCGTTGAGCAGACCCAGGCCGTAGTTCAGCCGCTCGGTCATGCGTTGGGCATAACGGCGGTAGATGGCGAAACCCGGTTCGAGATTGCCCTGCTTGAGGTAGTCGTCGAAACGGGTGCGCGCGGCGTCGAATTCGCGGATATCGGCGGCATTGAAATACAGCCGGCCGGGATCAAGCATCTTCAGATAGCTGTCGTAGATCTTGATCGACTGGGCATCGTTGAGCGGCGGCTTGCTGTAATGGTGGCGCTTGAGCAGCTCGACGATGTTGAGGCTGGCGATGACCTGGTCGCGGTCGGGTTGCAGTTTCTCGGCGCCTACCGGCGCGTTGGGCTTGGCGAAGAGGGGCGTTGCGCTGACGCCAAGCAGGACAACGAGGGCGGTACGGGACAAGAGCTGCTTCATGTGTATTCGACTAATGCACGGAAAGGAATAGGCTATAGGCCCTTCCCGGCCCGGGCGGTTCCGCGGCCTGGGGAAGTATGACGGGCGCTGACGAAAGTCGTCTGACGGCGGTCTGAAGGATAGCGACGATCGGAGGGGACGGCTGTGACAGCCCCGCGTCTTCCGGTCCGCTCGACTCCCGCAGAACCCGCCGGCGCAGGCGCTTTTCGTCAAAGCCTGAGCCACTATGGAGGCACCGTGAACGCATTGCAAGGTATCGAAGGGCAACTGGAATGGCAGTCACTGAGCGCTCGCGCTCTGGCGCCCGGGGAAATTCGCATCAAGGTGGCGGCCGCCGGTCTCAACCGTGCCGACCTGCTGCAATTGGCCGGCAACTATCCGCCGCCGCCCGGTGCGCCGGCCACCCTGGGCCTCGAATGCGCCGGGGTGGTCAGCGAGACCACCGCGGATTCGCGTTGGCAGGTCGGTGACCGCGTCTGCGCGCTGCTGGCCGGCGGTGGCATGGCCAGCGAGGTGGTGGTGGATGGACGCCAGGCGGCGTCCGTACCGGACGGCCTGTCGCTGATCGAGGCGGCGGCGCTGCCCGAAGTCTGGGCGACCGCCTGGAGCAATCTGTTCGACCTGGCCGCGCTGCAGCCGAGGGAAAAGGTACTGCTGCACGCTGGTGCCAGCGGCGTCGGCTCGGCCGCCATCCAGCTGTGCAAGGCCTTCGGCAATCCCTGCTGGGTCAGCGTCGGCTCCCAGGAGCGCCTGGCCCACTGCGAGCGCCTCGGCGCCGAGGGTGGGGTGCTGCGCAAGACCGATCTGGAAGGCCTGCGCGACTTCGCGCCCTTCCACGTCATCCTCGATCCGGTCGGGGCGAACTATGCGTCGCTCAACCTGGATCTGCTGGGCCAGGACGGGCGCTGGGTGCTGATCGGCCTCATGGGCGGCCGCCAGGCCGAGATGGATCTGGGCAAGGTGCTTGGCAAGCGCATCCGCATCATCGGCTCGACCCTGCGCAACCGCTCCGTGGAATTCAAGGCCAAGACCATGAGATCCCTGGAAGCCAAGGTCTGGCCACTGTTCGCCGAAGGCAAGCTGAACGTCAACCTGGAACGCCGCTTCACCGCCCAGAACGCCGAAGCCGCCTTTGCCGCCCTGGAAAGCAACGAGGTGAACGGCAAGGTGGTATTGGTGCTGGACGAAGGGTTGGAATAGTACCGGCAGGCGCCTATTGATCGCGCTAAATGCGGTCCGCCGACGATTGGGCGTAGGTTGGGTTGAGCGCAGCGAAGCCCAACGGGTCTTGCTCGGAACCGGCCATGTTGGGCTTCGACGATAAAGCCTTCTCAACCCAACCTACGAAAACATCGGCGTCCGTAGGTTGGGTTGAGCGCAGCGAAGCCCAACGGGATCTTGCTCGGAGCCGGTCATGTTGGGCTTCGACGATGGAACCGTCTCAGCCCAACCTACGAAAGCATCGGCGTCCGTAGGAGCGGTCGTAGGTTGGTTGAGCGTAGCGAAGCCCAACAGGGCCCTGCTCGGAGCCGGCCATGTTGGGCTTCGACGATGGGGCTGTCTCAGCCCAACCTACGAACATCGGTAATCCATGGGAGCGCCCGTAGGTTGGGTTGAGCGCAGCGAAGCCCAACGGATCTTGCTCGGAACCGGCCATGTTGGGCTTCGACGATAAAGCCGTCTCAGCCCAACCTACGTCCCCGCGCCGCCATGGACGCGGTGCGAGTTACCGCCAGCTGAGGATCGGCCAGCCGGCCGCTGTGGCGCGTTCGCGCAGTACCGGATCGGGGTTGACCACGTGTGGCTTGCCCACTGCTTCCAGCAGCGGCAGGTCGTTGCGTGAGTCGGAGTAGAAGCTGGCGGAATCCAGCAGGCTGCGGTCGCCGCCGAGCAGTTCCAGCAGGCGGGTGAGCTTGCCTTCGCGAAAGGTCATGACCCCCTCCACCTGGCCGCTGTAGACGCCGTGGCTGACCTGCAGGTAGATGGCCAGCACCTCTTCCACGCCGAGTCGTTCGGCGATGGGCTCCACCAGATGCACCCCGGAGGCCGAGACGATGATCACCCGGTCGCCAGCGGCGCGGTGGGCGGCGATGCACTTCATGGCGTCGCTGAAGATCAGCGGTTCGATGACGTCCTCGACCCAGGGTCCGACCTCGAAATCCACCTCTTCGGGCGTGCGGCCCACCAGGGGTTCGAGGTGGAAGGCCATGTAGTCTTCCATGGCCAGTTCGCCCTGGGCATAGGCCGCCATCAGCTCGCTGTCGCGCCGCACGTAGGACTCGCGGTCGACCCAGCCAAGGACGCCCATCTGCTGGCTCCAGAGACTGGAGCAGTCACCGTCGATAAGGGTTTCGTCGAGATCGAAAATCGCCAGGGTCATGCCACTTCTCTCAGGCTGTCGGAATCGACGGCCAGGGTGACGGCTGTGCCGTTCGGCTGCAAGGCCGTCGGGCCATGGTTGAGAACGTCGACATTGAGTTCGCCGGCTTCGGTGGCGATCCGGTAGCGGATCACGTTACCCAGCAGGCTGTGGCCGACGATGCGGCCGTTGAAGCCACCCGCCACGCCGAGGCGGATGGCCTCGGGGCGAATCGCCACCTGCCCCTGGAAGGTCTGGCCGAACAGCCGGCTGGCCTGGTCGGCGCTGAGCAGGTTGTAGTTGCCGATGAAGCCGGCGGCGAAGGCATCCACCGGCGCGGTGTAGAGCGTCTCGGCATCGCCGCTCTGGACGATGCGTCCTTCGCGCATCAGCACGATGCGATCGGACAGGGTCAGGGCTTCTTCCTGATCATGGGTGACGAACACCGTGGTCAGGCCCAGCTCCTGCTGGATGGCGCGGATCTGTTCACGCAGGTGGCGACGGATGCGGGCATCCAGCGCTGAGAGGGGTTCGTCGAGCAGCAGCAGGCGCGGCCGCACGATCAGCGAGCGCGCCAGGGCCACGCGCTGGCACTGGCCACCGGAGAGCTGATGCGGATAGCGCTCGGCGAAGCCCTGCAGTTCCACCAGGGTCAGGGCCTCGCCCACCCGCTGCCCGATTTCGTCCCGCGCCAGCCGCTGCATGCGCAGGCCGAAGGCGACGTTCTGCGCCACGGTCATGTTGGGGAACAGGGCATAGCTCTGGAACACCATGGCGATACCACGGCGTTGCGGCGGTAACTGGGTGATGTCCTGGCCGGCTAGTACGATGGCACCGCGATCGACCTCGGTGAGGCCGGCCAGGCAGCGCAGTAGGGTGGACTTGCCGCAGCCCGAGGGGCCGAGCAGCGTCACCAGTTCGCCTTGTTCGGCGTGGAATTCGATGTCGGTGAACAGGGTGTTGGCGCCGTAGCGCTTGTGCAGCCCCTTGACTGCGAGATAGCTCATGTCCGCTCCCGATTCAGGCGATTGGCGATCCAGGTCATCAGCAGCACCGCGAAGAAATAGGAAATGACCAGGGCGCTGGTCAGGTGGCCGCTGCCGTTGCGCAGGTTGTAGAGGTAGATCTGCAGGGTCTCGTAGCGCGTCCCCACCAGCAGGTTGGCGAAGACGAATTCGCCGATGAGAAAAGAGAACGACAGGAACAGCGCCACCATCAGCCCAGTGCGCAGGTTGGGCAGCACCACCAGCAGGGCGGCGCGCCAGGAACTGGCGCCGAGCAGGTGGGCGGCGTCCATCAAGTCACGCAGGTTGAGCGCCTGGAGGTTGTTGCTGATGGCCCGGTACATGAAGGGCAGGGCGATGGTGAAGTAGCAGAACACCAGAATCCAGGGCGTGCCGGTCAGCGGCAGTGGGCCGCCGGCATAGAGCTGCAGCAGACCCACGGCCGACACCACCGGCGGTACCGCGAAGGGCAAGAGGATCAGTACGTTCATCAACGCATCCAGCCGCGGGAAGTGGTAGGCGATGGCGAACATGGCCGGCAGGATCAGCACGCAGGACAACGCCAGGGCGCCGAAACAGATCGCCAGGGAACGACCGAAGGCGGCGAGAAAGCGCGGATCGCTCCACAGTTGCAGGTACCACTTGAACGTGAAGCCGGCCGGCAGCAGGGTCGCCGACCACTGGGTGGCGAGGGAATAGACCAGGGTCGCGGCCAGGGGCGCGAACAGGATCAGAAACAGCAGCCAGACCACCAGGCGATGATAGAGATGCTCAGCTCGGGACATGACGACTCCGCCGCAGCAGCCACTGATGGACGAGGGTGATCAGGGTCATGAAGGCCACCAGCAGCATGGCCAGGGCGGCGGCCAGGTTGGGCTCCAGATAGATGTCGCCGGAGACCAGGGCGGCGATGCGCACCGGCACCACGTTGAAGTTGCCCACGGTGAGGGCGTAGACGGTGGCGTAGGCGCCCAGGGCGTTGGCCAGCAGGATGATGAAGGTGCCCACCAGCGCCGGGCTGAGCACCGGCAGGCCGATATGCCGCCAGTATTGCCAGGCGCCGGCGCCGAGCAGCGCCGCGGCGTCGCGCCAGTCCTGCTTCAAGGCCTCGAAGGCCGGAAACAGCAGCAACACGCCCAGGGGGATCTGGAAGTAGGTGTAGATGAGGATCAGGCCGCCCTTGGTGTAGAGGTTGAAGCTCTCGATCAGTCCCAGCTGCTTGAGCGCCAGGGTCAGGCAGCCATTGATGCCCAGCAGGATGATGAAGGCGAAGGCCAGCGGTACCCCGGCGAAGTTGCTGGTCATGTTGGTGAAGGCCACCACGAAGCCGCGCAGTCGCGAGTCCACCCGCGTCAGCGAATAGGCACCGACCAGGGCGATGAGCAGGCCGCAGACGCTGGACCAGAGCGAGATCTCCAGGGAGAAGCGGATGGCCTGCAGGTAAAAGGGCGAGCCGAGGATCTCGGCGTAATTGCCCAGGCCCCAGCCGCTTTCGCTGGAGTCGAAACTGTTGAAGGCGATCCAGGTCAGGGGCGCCAGCTGGAAAGCGCCGAACACCAGCAGGAAAGGCAGGATCAGCAGCAGGGCGAGCCAGGGCCGCTTCATGCCAGCAGCTCCCGGCACCAGGGTTTGTCGTGGGCCAGCCCCAGCAGGCTGCACACCGTTCCGCATATCTCCACCTGCCGCGGCGTGGCCTCGCCCAGGGAGAAGCCTTCGCCGAACACGAACAGCGGAACCTCGCGTTCTTCCGCTAGCGTCCCGCCATGGCTACGGTCATCGTTCATGCCGTGATCGGCGGTCACCAGCACCTGGTAGCCGGCGTCCAGCCAGGTAGGCAGATAGTGTGACAACAGGCCATCGGCGCGGCGCGCGGCATTGCGGTATTCGGGGCTGGAGAGACCGTGCTTGTGGCCCGCGTCGTCGATGTTCATCGGATGCACCAGCAGGATGTCCGGGGCATGGGTGAGGCGCAGGTGCTCGGCGTCGTCGAACAGGTGGGAATCCGGGTAGTGGTCGGCGTAGTAGAAGTGGCCGTGCTGGATCGGCAGGCCGGTGTCGCTGACGTGCCTGTCCCGGCCCGGCTCGAAGGGGCTGCGGTTATAGAGTTCGCTGACCCAGTGATAGGCGGCTGCCGCGGTGGTGAGACCGGCGGCCCGAGCCAGATGGAACAGGCTGGTCTCGGTCGAGAGTCGATTGACACCGTTGTGGACGATGCCGCTGCTCACCGGTGGCACCCCGGTGAGCAGGCATTCGTAGAGCGGCCGGGAGAGCGAAGGTAACTCGCACTCCAGGCGGTAGAGGCGACCCCGGCCGGCCAGGCACAGCGCCTGGAGGAAGCCGAGTCCGTGTTCGGCGACCCTCAGGGCGAGTCCGTCCAGCACGACCAGGATGACCTTCATGACGTCACTGCTGCATGTTGATCAGGACGTGTTCCTGCCAGAGCCGTGGCAGGCGCTTGGAAGTCTCTTCCCAGGCCTTGGCGTCGGTGATGGGGCGCGCCTTGGCGTATTGCGCTTGGGGCAGTAGCTTGGCCTGGACGTCCGCCGGCAGGGTCAGGTGCTCGGCGCGGATCGGCCGGGCATAGCCCTCGGCCAGGTTGATCTGGCCCGCGTCGGAAAAGATGTACTCACGAGCCAGCTTGGCGGCATTGGGGTGCTTGGCGTACTTGTTGATGATGGTGGTGTAGCCGGAGGTCACCGAGCCGTCGGAGGGTATCAGCACCTCGAAGCGCGAGCGGTCGATCTGGTCCCGGTAGTTCAGGGCATTGAAGTCCCAGACCACGCCCACCTCTACCTCGCCTTTCTCGAGGTTGGCCACCACCGGGTTGGTGAAGGACAGGCGGCCCTGCTTGGCCAGCTTGGCGAAGAAATCCAGCGCCGGCTTGATGTTCTTCTCGTCGCCGCCGTTGGCGTAGGCCGCGGCCAGCACGCCGCTCACCGCCTGGGAGGCGGCACTTACGTCACCGATGGTGACCTTGTAGGTGCCCTTGAGCAGGTCGGCCCAGGAGTGGGGCACGTCCTTGACGGTCTGCTTGTTGACGATGAAGGCGATGGTGCCGGTGTAGGCCAGCGCCCAGTGGCCGTCGCTGTCCTTGGCCCAACTGGGGATCTGCTCCCAGGTACTGGGCTTGTAGGGCTGGGTAACGCCCTTCTGCACGGCGATGGGGCCGAAGGAGGCACCCACGTCACCGATGTCGGCGGAGGCGTTTTCGCCTTCGGCGGCGAATTTGGCGATCTCCTGGGCGGAGCTCATGTCGGTGTCCTGGTGCTTGAGGCCGTACTTCTGCTCCAGGTCCTGCCAGGTGCCTTTCCAGTTCGCCCAGGTATCGGGCATGCCGACGCTGTTCACCTGGCCTTCCTTGCGGGCGGCGGCTTCGAGGGCTTTGAGATCGACGGTATCGGCAAAGGCGGTACCGGCCTGTACCGCAACGGCAGTGGCCAACAAGGAAGCAAGCAGACGGGTCATACGGGCGCTCCAGGTGTTAGGGCTTGGTCTAGGTCAGCAAGACACCGGCCAATCTAGGAGCGAGGTATGACGATTTGATGGCAGTTCGCCCCGTTCCACTGCTGGCACCGGCGCTGCAGTCGTCACCAAGCGGTCATCTGGCCGCCCTAGTCTCCCAGCAAACCCTAGTCGAGGCGTTCCGGGTGCACCAATCCGAAGCTGGTCTAGTCCAAAGAGGTGCGCCGGGCGCCAGCGCCATCCGCCAGGCGCTGCAGGAGCAGATCGCCCATGGCCTGCTGCTGGCGATGGAGCGCTTGCCGTCCGAGCGCCAGCTGAGCGAGCTGTTCGCCACCACCCGCATCACCCTGCGTGAGGCCCTGTTGCAACTGGAAGCCCTGGGCCTGATCTATCGCGAAGAGCGGCGCGGCTGGTTCGTTGCGCCGCCACGCCTGGCCTACAACCCCTTGGCCCGCACCCATTTCCACGCCATGGTGGAAGCCCAGGGTCGTCGACCGGCCACCGAGGTGTTGGCGGCGCGGCAGATGCTGGCGTCCGCGGAGATATGTCGCCTGCTGGAGTTACCGGCGTTGTCCAGCGTCTATCAGATCCGCCGGGTGCGCCGCGTGGACGGCCGGCTGGTGCTCTATGTCGAGCACTACCTCAATGCGGCCTACTTCCCGGGCTTGCTGGAGCACGACCTGCAGCGTTCCCTCACCGAGCTGTATCGCGACCGCTACGACATCCGCTACGGCGAGGTGCGCTTCGAGATCCTGCCGACCGCCTTGTTGCCGGAGGCTGCCCAGGCCCTGCGAGTGGCGCAGGGTAGTCCGGCGCTGCATATCACCCGCATCAACCACGACCAGCAGGGACGACTGATCGATTGCGACCTGGAATTCTGGCGTCATGACGCCATCCAGGTCAGGGTCCAGGTGCCGGACTAGTCCGGCTTCAGAGCGGCAGTTCGCTGCTCGAATAGAAGGCCGTCAGCACCTTGATCAGATGACCCAGGTCGTGGCTGCCAGCCAATTCGCGGATGGAGTGCATGGCGAAGGTGGGCAGGCCGATGTCCACGGTGCGCACCCCCAGTTGCCCGGCGGTGATGGGGCCGATGGTGGAGCCGCACCCCATGTCGCTGCGCACCACAAAGCTCTGTACCGGCACGCCTTCGCGCTGGCAGAGGTCGCGGAAGAAGGCCGCGGTCTCGCTGCTGGTGGCGTAGCGCTGGTTGGCGTTCACCTTGATCACCGGCCCGCCGTTCAGTTTCGGGCCGTGGTTGCCGTCGTGCTTGTCGGCATAGTTGGGGTGCACGCCATGGGCGTTGTCGGCCGAGATCAGCAGCGAGCGCTGCAGGGTGCGGGTAAAGGCATCCCCGGTGGGCAGCAGGCGCTGCAGCACCTGTTCGAGGAAGGGACCATCGGCGCCGCAGCAGGAGGTGGAGCCCACTTCCTCGTGATCGGTGCAGACCAGCACGGCGTTCTCGTCGCCCTCGGCGGCCAGCAGGGCTTCCAGACCCGCATGGCAGGACAGCAGGTTGTCCAGGCGCGCGGCGGCGATGAAGTCATCGTCCAGCCCGATCAGGGCGGCGGGCTGGACATCATAGAAGCTCAGTTCGAAATCCAGCACCTCGACGTCGCCGATGCCGTGTTCCTGTTGCAGGCGCGCGGCCAGCAGGGCGCGGAAGTCGCGCAGCTCGCCGGCCGGCACCTGGGCGAGGATCGGTGGCAGCTCGTTCTGGGCGTTGATGGCCCAGCCCTGGTTGGCTTCGCGATTGAGGTGGATGGCCAGGTTGGGAATGATCGCCAGCGGCTTGCGGAAGTCGATCAGTCGACTCTGCACCCGGCCCGCGGCGCGATAGGTCACCCGGCCCGCCAGGGACAGGTCGCGGTCGAACCAGGGCGCCATGAGCATGCCGCCGTAGACCTCGACGCCCAGTTGCCAGAAGCCCTGCCGCTGCAGCTCCGGCTGCGGCTTGACCTTGAGGCAGGGGCTGTCGGTATGGGCGCCGACCAGGCGCAGGCCGCGCTCCAGCGGTTGGGCACCCAGGCGCACGGCGATCAGCGAGGAATCGTTGCGGGTGACGTAGTAGCGGCCACCCGGCTGCACGGACCAGCTTTCGCGTTCGTCCAGGCGCTGGTAGCCGGCGGCTTCGAGACGGCGGGCGAGGGCCGCGGTGGCGTGGAAGGGCGTGGGCGAAGTGGAGAGGAAATCAATGAGGCCTTGGATCTGATCGGTACGCATGGACGACTCCGGACGACAAGGCGTCCAGTCTAGGTTCTGGACCGAGGGGAGTCGAGCGTAGCGCCCAGGCTCAACGGCGCTGCAGCACCAGGTGGTGGATGTGCCAGTGCTTCGACCGTCCGACCGCGGTGTGGCCGTCCTCTTCCTCCTCGACATGCTGGAGGACTTGCCAGTCCTGGAGCAGCTGCTCCAGGGCAGCGGCGGCGACGACCGTCACGCCCCTGCTGGCCCAGCTGTCCCGCTCGCCGAAGAGCTGGCCGCAGAACAGACCACCCGGGCGCACGGCTGCGGTGATCCTGGTCCAGAGCGCGGGAAAACGCGCCGGTTCGCAAAAGGGCAGGGCGAAGCTGGAATTGACGAGGTCGCAGCGGGGAATTTTGGCCGTCTCGAAGCGCTCTTGGCGGGTCTCCAGACGGGCCTGCAGCAGGACCGGCACGCGCTGGCGCAATCCGCTCAGGGCTTCGGCCTCGGCATCCACCGCCAGCACCTGCCAGCCGCGTTCCAGCAAGACGAGGGTATCGCGTCCGGTGCCACAGCCCAGATCCAGCGCCAATCCTGGCGGACTCGACCAGCAGGCGAGCGCCTGCAGCAGGGTGTCGCGCGGGGCACCCTGGGCGGTGGCGGCGTAGTAGGAGGTCCAGGAGGACAAGAGGCACTCCTTTGGCTGAGCGCCTCAGTATGCCAGCACCGACGGTCAGAAAGGCGCGGGACTGGTAAAGCTCATGCGCTCGCCCGAGAGGGGATGGGTCAGCGTCAGCAGGCGCGCGTGCAGGCAGAGCCGCGGCTGGGCCGCCAGGGCCTCGCCCTCGGCATAGAGTTGATCGCCCAGCAGCGGATGACCGATGCTTAGCATATGGACCCGCAGCTGATGCGACCGTCCGGTGATGGGGGTGAGTTCCACCCGGCTGTAGTGGCCGTGGCGCTCCAGCAGCTGCCAGAAGGTCAGGGCATGGCGGCCCAGTTCGTGATCCACAACATGGCGCGGCTTGGTCGGCGGGTCGTAGCGCAGCGGCAATTCGATGCGGCCACTGTTGGCCTCCGGCTCGCCCCAGCAGAGCGCGGTGTAGGCTTTTTCCGTTTCCCGATCATGGAACTGTCGCGACAGCTCGCGATGGCTGTCGGCATCCCGCGCCAGCACGATGACCCCGGAGGTCTCCCAGTCCAGTCGATGGACGATGCGGGCCTCTGGATAGCCGTTGTCCTGCAGGCGGGTCACCAGGCAATCGCGGTTGTCTTCGGCGCGACCGGGGACCGACAGCAGCAGGGTGGGCTTGTCGACCACCAGCAGGGCGTCGTCCTGGTGAATGATGCGGATGTTGGAGAGAGGCATGGGATTCCTAGAGGCCATGGTTTCGAATCCTGGCGTCCGCTTGGCAGGTGCCCGGAAATTCGACAGGGCTTAAACGCCAACGGCGGCCCTGGGGCCGCCGCTGTCCTGCCTGGTTCGCGTTAGCGGTCGGGCAGGGTGATGTTGAGTTCGAGGATGGAGCAGCTGCCCTGGTTTTCCAGCTCTACCTGAATCTGGTCCTGCTCGATGGGCACGTACTTGCGGATCACTTCCAGCAGGTCCTTCTGCAACTGCGGCAGATAGTCCGGCTGCTCGTGGCGACCACGCTCGTGGGCCACGATGATCTGTAGCCGTTCCTTGGCTATCGAAGCGCTGTTCTGCTTCTTCCGGTCGCGAAAGAAGTCGAAGATGTTCATTCGGCACCACCCCCGAACAGACGTTGCAGGAAGCCTTTCTTCTTCACGTCGAGGAAGCGATAGGCCACTTCCTTGCCGAGCAGTCGCTCCACGGTATCACTGTAAGCCTGACCGGCGTCGCTCTGTTCGTCGAGAATCACCGGAATGCCCTGGTTCGAGGCCTTGAGCACCGCCTGGGATTCGGGGATCACGCCGAGCAGGCGAATGGACAGGATCTCTTCCACGTCCTCGACGCCAAGCATCTCGCCCTTGGTGACACGCTCGGGGTTGTAGCGGGTCAGCAGCAGGTGCTCCTTGATGGCTTCTTCGCCCTTTTCGGCGCGGCGCGATTTGCTGGCCAGCAGGCCGAGCATGCGGTCGGAGTCACGCACCGAGGAGACCTCGGGGTTGGTGACCACGATGGCCTCGTCGGCGAAGTACATCGCCAGGTGGGCACCCTTCTCGATCCCTGCGGGAGAGTCGCAGACGATGAAGTCGAAGGTCTGCTTGAGTTCGTTGATCACGCGCTCGACGCCGTCCTGGGTCAGGGCGTCCTTGTCACGGGTCTGGCTGGCAGCCAGCACGAACAGGTTTTCGAGGCGCTTGTCCTTGATCAGGGCCTGGCTCAGGGTGGCTTCGTTGTTGATCACGTTGACGAAGTCATACACCACCCGGCGCTCGCAACCCATGATCAGGTCGAGGTTACGCAGGCCAACGTCGAAGTCGACGATGACGGTCTTGTGGCCGCGCAGAGCGAGACCGGTACCGATGGCAGCGCTGCTGGTGGTCTTGCCGACGCCGCCCTTGCCGGAGGTGACTACGAGTACTTTGGCCAAACTGATTCACCTTGATCGAAAGTAATAACTGAAGCGACTCGGTGCCCTCGGTGACGAGATTGCAGGCAGTGTCGCGCTTCGTATTGCCCTTGGCGGTTTAGGCGCCAATTGCGAAAAATTCGCGAAATTATCCGTTAAAGGCGGGTGATGTTCAACACATCTCCCACCAAAGCGACCTGTACCGGATTGCCCCATTGCGGATGGCGTCGCAGGTCTTCGGCGACCTTGTACTGGCCGGCGATGGAGAGCAGTTCCGCGGTCAGCTGCTGGCAGAAAATCCGCGCTTTAGTATCACCTTTTACGCCCGCCAATGCTCGGCCACGCATGGGGCCGTAGACGTGGATGTTGCCGTCGGCGAGCAACTCGGCGCCCGGGCTGACCGGCGCCAGTACCACCAGGTCTCCGGCCGGGGCATAGAGCTGCACCCCACCGCGCACCGGCGCGGTGATGATCTTGGTCGGATTGATCGCCGGGGCGGGCGGTACGACAGGTTCGGCTGGCTTGACCGGTTCGCGGTCACGCGGGTCGACCTGGCGCTCACGACCGCCGGAGCTGGGCGGCAGGATCGGCAGGTCGTAGTCGTTGGCGGCGGCCAGATCCCCGCTGCGACTGGCGCGCAGCGCCAGGGTACGCAGGCCGTGGCGACGGCAGAGATCGAGGAGGGCGCCCAGGTCGAGCGGGCCGGCGTCCTCGGCGAGTTTGTCCAGGCCCAGCACCAACGGCGTTTCCTGGAAGAAATTGGGTGCCTGGGCGACCTTCTGGGCCAGTTGCCGGTCCAGGCGCCCCAGGTCGTTGCGGAGAAGCTCCAGCACGGTCACGGCGAGCATGTTGCCCTTGAGCTGGAAGACGGAGTCGCTTTCGGAAGGATCGGCTGCGGTCATGGTGGGTACTTGTGCTTGGATGGCGGGACTTATAGCGGGATGCCCCGCGTGCCGCAACCCTCACCGGGTGTGGGGGGCCGTGACTGTGAAGGCTACGGGAAATCTGCGCGAGGCCTGTAGAATGGCGCGACTTTTTCATGCAGGAGTTCCGATGGAGCGGCCGTCTTTCCGCCTCGCCTTTCTCAATCCACGGTACTGGCCGCTCTGGCTGGGGCTTGGCCTGCTCTGGCTGCTGGTGCAACTGCCCTATGGCGTGCTGCTGCGTCTCGCCCAGGGCCTCGGTTGGATCTTCTACCACGTCGCCCGCCAGCGCCGGGCCATCGCTCGCCGCAATCTGGAGCTCTGTTTTCCCCAGCTCGACGAGCGGGCGCGCGATCGGCTGTTGCGGCGCAACTTCGCCAGCAGCGCCATGGCCCTGCTGGAAATGGCCATGAGCTGGTGGTGGCCGCGCCGGCGCCTGGCCCGGCTGGCCCATATCGAAGGCCTCGAACATCTGCAGGCCGCTCAGCGCGACGGGCAGGGCGTGATCCTCATGGCGCTGCATTTCACCACCCTGGAAATCGGCGCGGCGCTGCTCGGTCAGCGGCATACCATCGATGGCATGTACCGCCAGCACAAGAATCCGCTGTTCGACTTCATCCAGCGTAGCGGTCGCGAGCGCCACAACCTGGACGCCACCGCCATCGAGCGCGAGGACGTGCGCGCCATGCTCAAGGTGCTGCGGGCCGGTCGCGCCATCTGGTACGCGCCCGACCAGGACTACGGCGCCAAGCAGAGCCTGTTCGTGCCACTGTTCGGCATTCCGGCCGCTACCGTTACCGCCACCACCAAGTTCGCCCGCCTGGGCCGGGCCCGGGTGCTGCCCTTCACCCAGGAGCGTCTGGCGGATGGATCGGGTTACCGCCTGGTCATCCATCCGCCCCTGGCCGATTTCCCCGGCGAGAGCGAGGAGGCCGACTGCCTGCGCATCAATCGGTGGGTGGAACGCTGCGTCAGCCAGCTGCCCGAGCAATACCTCTGGGCCCACCGACGGTTCAAGACCCGCCCGCCTGGCGAGCCCAAGCTGTATCCGAAGAAGAGGCGCTAGATGAGCCTGGCCGCCGAGCGGCGCACGGGGCTGATTCTGGCCGGCGGTGGCGCGCGGGCCGCCTATCAGGTCGGGGTGCTGCAGGTGGTGGCGGATACCCTGGCGGTGCGCTCCGAGAATCCCTTTCCCATTCTGGTCGGCACCTCGGCCGGTGCCCTCAACGCGGCGGTGCTGGGCTGCGGCGCCCTGGATTTCGGTCGCGCGGTGGAGCGCCTGGCCGCGGTCTGGTCGGGCCTGGAAACCGCGATGATCTATCGCAGCGATTGGGGCGGGGTGACCCGCCAGGCGGCGCGCTTCGGCTTGCAGACCCTGTTCGGTGCCTGGCGGCAGGAACCGCTGGCGCTGCTCGACAACGCGCCCCTGCGGGCGCTGCTCAGCCGCGAGCTGGATTTCTCCGGCATCACCGCGGCCTTGCGCCAGCGCGCGCTGCGAGCGGTGGCGGTGACCGCCTTCGGCTATGCCTCGGGACAGGCGATGACCTTCTACCAGAGTCAGGGCGTCCTCGATCCCTGGTTCCGCCATCGGCGCGTCGGGGTGCCGGCGCGGCTGGCGGTCGACCACCTGCTGGCCAGCACGGCCATTCCGCTGTTCTTTCCGCCGGTGAAGGTGGGGCGTGAGTTCCTGGGCGATGGCTCGGTCCGGCAGACGGCGCCCATCAGTCCGGCGCTGCATCTGGGCGCGGATCGCATCCTGGTGATAGGGCTGGGCGCGCCGGGTGGCCAGGAGCATGGCGTGCAGGGCCGGCCGCCGACCGTGGCGCAGATCGGCGGCCACCTGCTCAACAGCACCTTTGTCGATGCCCTGGACAGCGATACCGAAACCCTGCGCCGCCTCAACCTGCTGAGCAATGCGCTGCCGGCGGGGGATCCGGTCAGTGGTCGCCTGTGCCGACCGGTGGAGATGCTGGTGATCTCACCCAGCCAGCCACTGGGCGACATCGCCACCCGGCACCGCAAGCGCCTGCCGCCGGCATTGCGGCAGTTGTTGCGGGGGGTTGGGGTGAATCGGCCTTCGGGCAGCGCCCTGCTCAGCTATCTGCTGTTCGAGGCCCCCTACTGCCAGGAGCTGATGGCGCTGGGGCGGGCCGATGCGCAGGCCCGCCTGCCGGAGCTGCGGGCCTTTCTCGCCAGCGCCTAGGCCTTATTCGGCGATCTGCAGTTCCCGCGCCTTGGTGTAGAAATAGCGGATCTTCTCGTACTCGAAGGGCGAATTGAGCTGGCCGTATCTCATGTCGGTCACGTACCTGAGGTTGATGCCGCGCAGCACCATGATCTCCGGGTGGCGACCGCTTTCGTCGCTGACGTTGAGGAAGTTGATCTGCGCCTCGGCGGCGAAATCCACCGCCAAGCCGCCGGTGTCGCGCAGGTTGGACGGGCCGAGGATCGGCAGCATCAGGAAGGGACCATCGCCCACGCCATAGAAGCCGAGGGTCTGGCCGAAGTCTTCCGGCTGCTTGATCAGCCCCACCCGGGTCGCTGGATCCCACAGGCCGAACACCCCGACGGTGGTGTTGAGCAGCAGCCGGCCGGTGGTGTCCAGGGCGCGGCGGCCCTTGAACTGCAGCACGCTGTTGAGCAGGTTGTTGACGTCGCCCAGGTTGCTGAAGAAGTTGCTCACGCCCGAACGCACGAAGCGCGGGGTGATCCAGCGATAGCCATTGACCACCGGCAGCAGCACCCACTCGTCCAGCCGGTAGTTGAAGTGGTAGACGTGGCGATTCCAGGATTCGAAGGGGTCGTAGACGTCCAGTGCGACCAGGGAGGCCCGTTCGAATTCGCGCTGATCCAGCCCCGGGTTGTACTTGAGGGTCGACAGCGGATTGCTGAAGCCGTCGGCGCCCACGGGAGCGGCCGGCATGGTGTCCGAGCCGATGGTCAGGGTGGAGGAGGGCGGCGGGCTCGATTCGGCAGCGAATACCGAGGCACTGGCCATCAGGAGAAGAGCGAGCAGGGACTTAACCACGGGCGAAGAACTCCAGCATGGCGTTCGCGTTGACGCGGTAGTTGAGATTGCCGCAATGGCCGCCGTGGGGGTAGACGGTCAAGCGATCGCCAAAGGTCTTGCGCAGGAAACCCAGGTCGCCCGGGCCGAGGATGATGTCGTCGGCATTGTGCATGACGCCGATCTTGGAGCTGCTCTTCAGATAGTCTTCCAGCGCCGTGAGGCTGGATTTGCGCGCCAGATCGTCGAGGTTCTGCCCCTTGAAGTTCTTTTGCCAGAACGGCATGACCTGCTCGGTCATGTAGCAGTCGAAGTCGCACTGCAGCGAACGGGCGAAGAAGCGCGTCAGGCTGGTGCCCTCGCTGATCGGGTAGGTCGGCGGGGTGATCAGGCCGCGCCGGTTGATCAGGTCGGAGGTGAAGGCGATGTCCGCCGCTGAGAAACGGAAGGACGAGCCGATCAGCATGGCCAGCTCTTCGTTGCTCAGTCGCTCCGGCGAGCGCTGGAAGTCGCGGACCACGGCGTCGTTGAAGTCGACGTAGCCCTTCTCCTGGAAGTAGCGGGTCAGCTTGGACAGGATCAGCTCATAGAAGGTGCGGTTGTTGGTGACGCCCTTCACTTCGGTCTGTACCAGGCGATCCAGGTTGCGTACCGAGGTCAGCAGGTTGACCGGCGGATTCACCATCAGCACCTTCTTGAAGTTGAAGCTGCGCTGGGTCTCGTCGAGATAGGAGACGAAGGCAGCATCCAGGCCGCCCAGGCTGTAGCCGGTCAGGTAATAGTCGGTGACCGGCAGCTTGGGATGCTGGGCGCGCACCGCCTGCATGGCGCGATAGAGATCCTCGGCATCGTGCGGCGTGTAGCCCGGCGTCGCGGTGCGCGATACCGACACCATGAAGTCCCAGCTGGTGGGCGACGACAGCTGCACCACGTGGTAGCCGGCCGCGTAATACAGCCGCTTCAGGTATTCCTGAGTGCTGGAGGAGTAGTTGGCCCCGGTGCCGGCGATCAGGAAGATCAGCGGTGCCGGATGGTCCTGCCGCGCGAGCCGGTAATGGAATTTCTTCACCGGCCAGAAGTTGCCGGGCAGCTGATACTCCCGCTCGGGACGCAGGTTGAGGCTGTAGTCGTCCTGGTCGATGGTGCTTTCGGGCGGCAGCTCGGGCCGGAATTTTTCCGGGGTGGTGACGATGGTGGCTTCGAAAGGATTGACCAGCGGATAGCCATAGGTGGCGGCATCCACTTCGGCGGCCGCGTGCGCGGTACCCCAGAGGCCGGAAAACAGCGCGCCCAGCAGGGCGGCGACGCGCAACGGAAGACGCATGGACAGAGTCCTTTCAGAGGGCTTGAGAGCGTAGGTAAGACAACGGTCCGCCAATAGGTTGCATCGGCAGCCGCAGGTTTCTGCGAGGCATCGATTACAGAGCGGTCGACGGGCTGCGTCAAGCGACATCGGATGTCGCGGAAAGTGCAGCTCCTGTCGCTAACCGGTCGTTATGCGTCGTCCAGGCGGTAGTGGCCATCTTGCATTGCCCGAATGATGGGGGTGGGGCAACCGCCCGACTTCCATAGCGAGAGGACTGCTGCATGAGCATGGTGAAGAAACTGTTGGGAATAGGACTCGGTGTCGCGCTGACCTCGGCCATGAGCCTGGCTCAGGCGGCCAAGCCCGAAATCACCATCGGCTATGTCGATGGCTGGGCCGATAGCGTGGCCACGACCCACACCGCAGCTGAAGTGATCCGCCAGAATCTGGGCTACGAGGTCAAGCTCATGCCGGTCGCCGCCGGCATCATGTGGCAGGGCGTCGCGCGCGGCAAACTCGATGCCATGTTGTCCGCCTGGCTGCCGGTCACCCATGGTGCCTATTACGACAAGATGAAGGACCAGGTGGTCAATCTGAACGTCAATACACCCGACGCCAAGATCGGTCTGATCGTGCCGGAATACGTCAAGGCCAACAGCATCGCCGATCTGCAGGCGCAGAAGGCCGACTTCGGTGGCCGTATCGTCGGCATCGACGCCGGTGCCGGGGTCATGCTCAAGGCCGACCAGGCGATCAAGGACTACGGTCTGGACTACAAGCTGGTGGCCAGCTCGGGTAGCGGCATGATCGCCGAGCTGACCCGGGCCGAAAAGGACCAGAAGGCCGTCGTGGTGACGGGCTGGGTGCCGCACTGGATGTTCGCTAAGTGGAAACTCAAGTTCCTCGAAGATCCCAAGGGCGTGTTCGGCGGTTCCGAGCACGTGGACACCGTGGCCAACCCGGCCCTGGAAGCCAAGGCCAAGCCAGTCTGGGATTTCCTGAAGAAGTTCGCCTGGCAACCCGGTGAGGTCAACGAGGTGATGCTGGCCGTGGAAGAGGGCAAGAAGCCGGAAGAGGCCGCCAAGGCCTGGATCGCGGCCCATCCGGATCGCGTGAAGTCCTGGCTGCCCTGAAACCTGGCCGAATGAAGAACGGGCCCCGCGGGGCCCGTTTTGCTAGCTGTGCAGCTGCTCGGCTGCGTACAGGGTATTTTCCAGCAGGCAGGCCCGCGTCATGGGGCCCACGCCGCCCGGAACCGGGGTGATCCAGCTGGCGCGTTCGCAGGCGCTTTCGTATTCCACGTCGCCGACCAGGCGGCCATCGGCCTGGCGATTGATGCCGACGTCGATGACGATGGCGCCGGGCTTGATCCATTCACCCTTGACCAGTCCGGGCTTGCCCACGGCCACCACCACCAGATCGGCCTGGCTGACATGGTGTTCGAGGGAGCGGGTGAATCTGTGGGTCACGGTGGCGGTGCAGCCGGCCAATAGCAATTCCAGCGCCATGGGACGGCCGACGATGTTGGAGGCGCCGACCACCACCGCATCCAGACCATAGAGGTCGACGCCGGTGCTGTGCAGCAGGGTCATGATGCCCTTGGGCGTACAGGGGCGCAGCTGGGGGTTGCGCTGCGCCAGACGACCCAGGTTGTAGGGGTGGAAGCCGTCCACGTCCTTGTCGGTACGGATGCGCTCCAGCAGCTGGGTAGCATCCAGGTGCGCGGGAAGGGGCAGCTGCAGCAGGATGCCGTCGACGCTGGTGTCGTCGTTGAGCCGGTCGATCAGGGCTTCCAGCTCGGCCTGGGTGGTGCTGGCCGGCAGGTCATGGGCATAGGAGTCGAAACCGACCTCTTCGCAATCCTTGCGCTTGTGCGCCACATAGACGCGCGAGGCGGGATCGGTGCCGACCAGGATGACGGCGAGGCCAGGGGCGCGCAGGCCGGCGCTACGACGTTGAGAGACTCGCTGGGCAATATCCTGGCGCAGGCGGGCGGCAATGGACTTGCCGTCGATCAGTTGGGCGGTCATGGGCGATTTCTGGTGGTGACGGAAAAGGGTCGGCTATTTTCGCATGGACGGGCCCGCTGGCAACAGAGAAGCCTCTGTGGCGGCTAACTCATTCTTTCTGCTTAAAAATTTTTAAAAAATTAGTTGACGGACCTGCGGGAGCTTTATAACATTCGCCCCGCTTGCCGAGCACAGCCCAAGTCACTGACAAGGGCCAGGCAAGAGACTTCTCACCAAGGAAGTCTCTGCTAGGGCAGCTGCCGTAACAGGCGCCCGTAGCTCAGCTGGATAGAGCATCCGCCTTCTAAGCGGATGGTCGCAGGTTCGAGTCCTGCCGGGCGCGCCATTGGCGGTTCGGCGACGGCAAGTAGGTAAGATATGGTGGGCGTAGCTCAGTTGGTAGAGCACAGGATTGTGGCTCCTGGTGTCGTGGGTTCGATTCCCATCGTCCACCCCATATTCAGCGAACGCCAGACCTCGTGTCTGGCGTTCGTCTTTCAAGCGTCTCGCGGACGTGGTGGAATTGGTAGACACACCAGATTTAGGTTCTGGCGCCGCAAGGTGTGAGAGTTCGAGTCTCTCCGTCCGCACCATTCAAGATGCACAGCAAGAGACCGGCCCAGCGCCGGTTTTTTTGTGCCCGCGATTCAGCTAGCAGCTGGAACGCCATGGTTGCGCACCGTTCCCGAATAGCTGCTATCGGCCAGCAGAGCTAGTGTAGATGCCGGAACAGTGGCGCGCAGAAGACGAACGCCAGGGCGGTGCCGTAGAGAAAGGTTGCCGTCCACCGCTGGTTGGTGCGACCGGTAAAACCGTTATCGGCGGGCACCGCCGACTCATCTTTGGCTTGCGCCTGGGGGCGAGGGGCGTCGAACAGGGTGATCGAGCGGGTCAGTTGGGTTCGCATGATCCGACCTCTTAACTGTGTGCGCTAATTGTTACTGTCACCTTTCAAGAGTAATGCGCCCTCAGCGCAATGCAAGTTGCCTATGAATCAATGGATGTCAGCCGGGTAGGCGGCCAGGCATTCGCTCAAGAATGGCTGCGCAGCCCTGACGCTAGCTAGGGGGTAGGCGGCGGGCGGTCAACCAAGCGTCTCGGCCAGCAGGAAGCAGGCGCCGCCGATGGCTCCGCCACTGAGCAATACCAGGCTGATCAAGGCGCCGCCGACGAACTGGGCGATGTCGTCACTGATTTCGTATTCCGCTTTCATGCTCGGCTCCAGAGGGTGGATGCCGCTACAGATAGCAGCCGCGCGTTACAGCGCGACGACGTTGGACGTGCCTGGGTTAGGTGTTCGCCCAGTTCAGCCAGAGGGTCTGCTCTTCGCTGAGCTGCCCGATCTCCCGCAGCGCCCGTTCGAGGTCATCCCGGACCCGGCGCTTGAGATCGGCGTTGAGATCGATTTGAGCGCTCTCGGCCAGTCGATCGGCGAGCGAGAGATCGGCGCTGAGCTGGCGCAAACGGGGGCCGACGAAATCCTTCTGCTGCATGAGCCGCTCCTGTCTCCTGATGCCGCCGAGTGTGGCATGACCCACCTTGGGCTGAACACAAGCTGGAAAAATATTGTCCAATTCGATTGGTCAAAAGTCGGACGTTAGGCGGCCCAGGTCGTTTTCAGGTCCAGGACGGTAAGCTTTTTAGAGGGAAGAAGGGATCATGAGCGGAAGTTCGACACGCAAGTTGCTGGTGTTGACGGCAGGCTTTGGCCTGCTGGTGGTGGCTGCGGTGGCGACCACGCACAAAGGCGATTCGACAGCCAGCGAGCCCGCCGTCGTGGCGACCACCACGCCGCCAGTCGCAGCGCATGCGCCCACCACGGGCACCCACGCCGTCGCTGACGAACACAAGCAGGATCTGGACAGCTTCCTGGCCCAGGCCGCACTGGCGCCCTGCGGCGCCTCAATGCCGGCGACCATCACCGATCCCGCTTGCCGCGCGGCCATTGAGGCCCATGCGCGACGTGCGGGCTATGGCGATGAGGAAGTCCTGGCCTATCTGGACGCCCGTCGCCCACGATGACGGCTGATTCATAGTTCCAGCTGTTATAAGCAAAGACTCTTTCAATATACCCCGGCATAACCTGAGTGGTTATCCTGTGCGGCCGCAAGATGAGCCGACAACGGCAATTGGGGCTGTAATGGAAGTTGGGGCAATGGGCTTCGTGATCGCGGGGCTGGTGGTAGGTTTCATCGTGGGTATGACAGGGGTAGGCGGTGGGTCGCTGATGACGCCCATTCTGCTCTGGTTCGGCATCAACCCGGCCGCGGCCGTGGGCACCGATCTGCTCTATGCCGCCATCACCAAGGCGGGCGGCGTCTTCGTCCATCAACGTAATCGCAACATCGATTGGACGGTGACCGGCTGGCTGGCCGCTGGCAGCGTACCCGCTGCGGCTCTCACACTCCTCGCGCTGGCTTTGC
The DNA here is from genome assembly GCF_036884265.1 of Pseudomonas benzopyrenica. Taxonomy (NCBI): domain Bacteria; kingdom Pseudomonadati; phylum Pseudomonadota; class Gammaproteobacteria; order Pseudomonadales; family Pseudomonadaceae; genus Pseudomonas; species Pseudomonas benzopyrenica. The sequence goes on from NZ_CP145723.1 coordinate 1,909,404, forward strand.
TCCCGGGTGACCAACACGCCACCAATGCGCTCATCAAGCATGCCCTCGGTATCGTGCTGCTGCTGACCGCCCTGGCCATCCTGTTCAAGCAACAGATTTTCGCCTTCGCCAGCCGGCATGCCGGTGACCGATTTCACCTGAGTACGGGGCGTCTCAATGCCCTCACGGTGCTGACCGGTGCGGTGCTGGGCTTCATGGTGACCCTGACCTCCATCGGCGCCGGCGCCCTGGGCACGGTGGCGCTGTTCCTGCTCTATCCGCTGATGGCGACTCGGCGCCTGGTCGGCACCGAGATCGCCCATGCGGTGCCCCTGACCCTGGTGGCAGGGCTTGGCCACGCCGGCCTGGGCAACCTGGACTGGCATGTGCTGGGTTTTCTGCTGTTGGGCTCACTGCCAGGCATCTTCCTGGGCAGTCACCTGTCGGGGAGGGTACCCGATGGCGTGCTGCGGCCCTGTCTGGCGGTCATGCTATTGGTCATAGGCACCAAGCTGGTGGTCTGAAGGCGTCTGGCCAGCATGGGAGTCGTTCGTCGGACGACCATTGGCGATTCCACCAGCGGAAAACAGTTCTAGGATAGGCAGCGTTCAATTTGTTATCGCGATTGCCGATAGCCTGATTGTCGAGTCCCCTTCCTGGAGCTGCCCATGTTTTCCGAATCTGTCACTGTCGACGATACCTCCGCCTATCATGCCTTGCGTCAGGCGCTGGACCGTTCCCTGGCAGTGATCGAATTCGATCTGCAAGGCAGGGTGCTGCACGCCAATGACAACTTCCTGCAGGCCTTCGGTTATCGCCTGGAGGAAGTCAGCGGCCGGCATCATCGTCTGTTCTGCCCGCCAGGGGTGGTGGAGAGCGAGGATTATCAGCAGTTCTGGCAGACCCTGGGGCGCGGCGAGTTCCACAGCGGCGTCTATCGGCGCCAGCATAAGAATGGCAGCTTGAGGTGGATCCGCGCGACCTACAATCCGCTGCTGGATGCCGAGGGACGACCGCAGCGTATCATCAAGTTCGCCACCGACATTACCGAGAGTCGCCTGCAGGCGGTGGAGTACGAGGGCAAGATCGCTGCCATTCACCGCTCTCAGGCGGTGATCGAATTCGACCTGCAGGGCAATGTGCTCTGGGCCAACGACAATTTCCTCGGCATGACCGGCTATGCGCTGGAGGAGTTGCGCGGCCGCCATCACAGCCTGATGTGCCCGGCCGACTATGCCCGTTCGCCAGAATACGCGCTGCTGTGGAATCGCCTGGGGCAGGGTCTCTTCGATACCGGGGTCTACAAGCGCATCCGCCGGGATGGCCGGCCGATCTGGATCCAGGCCACCTACAATCCCATCCTCGACAGCGACGGTCGTCCCTACAAGGTGGTGAAGTTCGCCACTGACGTCACCGATGCGCAACTGCAGGCTGCCGAATTCGAAGGCAAGATGGCCGCCATCGACCGCGCCCAGGCGGTGATCGAATTCGATCTGCACGGCAACATCCTCTCCGCCAACGAAAACTTCCTGTCCGCCCTGGGTTACAGCCTGGACGAGGTACGTGGCAAGCATCACCGGATCTTCTGCGAACCCGAGCATGCCCGTTCGCCCGGCTATCGCCTGTTCTGGGAAAAGCTCGGTCGGGGCGACTTCGATGCCGGCCTGTACAAGAGACGCGCCAGCGACGGCCGCCAGGTATGGATCCAGGCCACCTACAATCCCATCCTCGACGCCGAGGGCAAGCCCTACAAGGTGGTCAAGTTCGCCAGCGACGTGACCGAGAGCCAGCTGCGCAACAGCGACTACGAAGGCAAGGTGGCGGCCATCGACCGATCCCAGGCCATCGCCGAGTTCACCGTCGACGGCACGGTACTCACCGCCAACCGCAACTTCCTGCTGGCCCTGGGTTACCAGTCCGACGAGGTGGTGGGCAAACACCACCGCCTCTTCTGCTCCGACGACTACGCCCGTTCGGCCGAGTACCGATTGTTCTGGGATAAGTTGGCGCGCGGCGAATTCGACGCCGGGGTGTACAAGAGGCGCAACAGCCGGGGTGAGGAGATCTGGATCCAGGCCACCTACAACCCCATCTTCGACGCCGACGGCAAGCCGTGCAAGGTGGTGAAGTTCGCCGTGGACATCACCGAAAGCCAGATTCGCAACAGCGACTATGCCGGCAAGGTGGCGGCCGTCGACCGCGGCCAGGCGGTGATCGAATTCGACCTGACCGGCAAGATCCTCGAGGCCAACCGCAATTTCCTGGCGACCCTGGGCTATCGCCTGGAGGAGATCCGCGGTCAGCACCACCGCATCTTCTGCGAGGCCGACCACGTCGCCTCCAGCGAGTACCGCGAATTCTGGGCGCGGCTGGCCCAGGGCGAGGTGTTCGGCGGCCGCTTCATGCGCCTGAGCAAGTTCGGTCAGCGCATCTGGATCCAGGCCACCTACAACCCGATCTTCGATGCCGAAGGCCAGGTGCACAAGGTGGTGAAGTTCGCCACCGACATCACCCGGCAGGTGGAGATGGAGCAGCATGTGCGGCAGAAGATCGAGCAGATGAATCTCTCGCTGCACGCCCTGACCCGCTCCATCAACCAAATCGCCGAGACCACCGATGACGCCAACCGCATGGCCCGCCGCACGCTGGAGGAAGCGGAGCGCGGCTCCCTGACCTTGACGCGCTCGCTGGACGCCATGGCGGCCATAGGCACCACCGCCGGTGGCATCCAGGACATCGTCCAGGTGATCAGCGATATCGCCAACCAGACCAACATGCTGGCCTTCAACGCGGCCATCGAAGCCGCCCGCGCCGGTGAGCATGGCCTGGGCTTCTCGGTGGTGGCCGACGAGGTGCGCAAGCTGGCCGAGAAGTCGTCCCAGGCGACCAAGGAGATCAACAAGCTGATCCTGGAATCGGTCAAGAGCATCGCCCAGGGCAGCGAAATCTCGCGCAGCGTGGGCGAGGCCTTCGGGCTGATCGCCGAAGGGGTGGGCAAGACCCAACAGTCCATCGAGGCGATCAACGGCTCCACCGCCGCCCAGCTCGACGATGCGGCGCGGGTCAATCAGTTGATCCAGGAGCTCGACGCGGCCACCACGGTGGCGCCCATCATCGGAGGCACCCGTTCGTGATGCGGGGTGTCGTGCGGATCGGCGAACTGGAAGTCGCCTTGCCCGCCCAGGCCCTGGAACGCGTGGTGCCCTGGCCGGACCGCCTGGCCGCCCATCCGAGTCCGGTGCCCTGGCTGCTCGGTCTCTTCGAGTTGGGCGGTCAGCCACTGCCGCTGGTGGACGGCCATGGCTTGCTGGGGGTGCCGCCGGTCGAGCGCGAGCGCCGGATCGCCGTGATTCGCCAGGGCGGCGGTCGCTTCGGCCTGGCCATCGATAACGTGGTGGATATCCTCAGGCTGCCGGCGGACGCCATCGTGCAGTTGCAGGGGGCACCCGGGCGCCTCCTGGGGCAGGTCCACCTGCGCCCGGAAAGCGGCCGGCTGGTCCATCTGCTGGACCTGGAAGCCCTGGCCGCCTTGCCAGGCTTCGAGGTCAGCGCCGACGTGCCCCACGCCCATCGGCAGGGGGCCAGCGCCGGCAAGGATGGCGAGCGGCTCTATCTGCTGTTCGAATGCGACGGACGTCGCCTCTGCCTGGATGCGGAGGTGGTGCAGGAACTGGTGGATCGACCGCAGCTGGCGCCCAGCGAATTCGCCAGCGACAGCTGTCGCCACCAGGTGCAGTTACGCGGCCAGACGTTGCCGGTGCTGGAGCTGTCCGCACTGTTGGGGCTGACCACGCCCGCGCACAGTCGCCGTGAGCAACTGCTGGTGCTGGCGGCGGGCGACCAGGGTCAGTATCGGGTGGCCTTCGGTTTCGAACGGCTGCTCGGCATGTGGCGACGGGATCCGGCGCAGTGCGCGCCGCTGCTCGGCTTTGGCCTGGAGCAGCCCGAGCTGTTGTGCGGGGTTTTCAGCGCAGCGGATGGCGAGACGGCGATCGTGATCGATCACCTGGTCCTGGGTTGCCAGGCGGCGGCGGTCGCCTATGCGCGGATCTATCGCACCGACCGCGATCTGTTGCAGGAGGAACGGCGCCAGGTCCGCCGCCAGCCCTGTCTTACCTTTCTCGCCGAATTGCTGTTCGCCGTCCCGCTGGAGCAGGTGGCCGAGGTCTTGCCCCTGCCGTCGCGCTACCTGCGCCTCGGGCAGCGGGATCCGCGGCTGCTGGGGGTGATGGAGGTCCGGGGCCAGCAGATCACCCTGGTGTGCCTGCGGACCCTGGCCGGTGCGCAGAGGGTCGAGTCCGGTCCGGGCGATCAGGTGATCGTGGTGGAAGGACAGCGCCAGCGCCTGGGCTTCGTGGTACAGCGGGTGGAGGCCATCGAGGCCTTTACCGACCTGCGGGCGGATGCCCTGGCGCGCAGCTGGCAATTGCCCGGGGAGGGCGGGGCGATGCCGGCACAGCGGGCGCAGAGCTGGGTGGGCGTAAGTACCGGGGGCAACAGTCGCCAGGCCACCCTGATCGATCTTGGCGCGCTGGTGCAGCGCCTGGAACGACAGGCCCGCCAGGCCGTGCCCGAGCCTGGGCCCGCGACTATTTGACTCGACCGCTCGTCACTTCGCTGAGCGGTCGGGTAACGGATCGCCCGCGCCTTCGTCGACCTCGGTGGAGTTCGTTATCAAAGCGGTAGCGGCAGGCTAGAGCCCGTGGCGCTTTCCAGCCGGCACCACGCGAAGCGCATCGTCGACACTTCTCCTGACGTGTCCGCGTCCAGCGTTCATCAGCACCTGGTCAAGAAATCTCGCGGCGCGTCGAACCAGAGAAAGACACAACTTTCCTGGGTGATCCCATGTTCAACTCCGCACTCAAACGCCGTATCGCTGATCTCGAAGCCGAGCTGGCCGAGCACCGTCAGCTGCGCGCGGCGTTCTGCAATGACGCCCTTTGCCTACTGCTGGACGCCCAGGGCCGGATCGAAGACTTCAATGACAATTTCGCCCAGTGCCTGGGTTACGCACCGGGTAGCCTCACCGGGCGGAACCTGGACGACATCATTCCGGACTACGTGAAGAAGTTGGTCTGCTATGGCGATCTGAAGCGCAGCTTCAACGAAGGTCGCCAGGCCAGTGGCATCTATCGGCTGCTGCGCGGGACGGGTGGCGTCGCCTGGCTCTATGCGATCTGGACGCCCGTGCGCGACACCCAGGGCCAGGTCAAACAGATCCGCTGTTATGCCTACGACCGTACCGAGCAGGTGGAAACCTCCACCGAGCACTCGGGCATCATCAATGCGCTGCTGCGTTCCACCGCGGTGATCGAATTCAACCTGTCCGGCGAGGTGCTCACCGCCAACGAGCGCTTCCTGCAGGGCATGGGTTATTCACTGGCGCAGATCGTCGGCAAGCATCATCGGATGTTCTGCAGCCGCGAAGAGTCGGAGTCCGCTGACTATCGCGTCTTCTGGGAGCGGCTCAATCGTGGCGACTACGTCGCCAGTCGCTTCAAGCGCATCGACAGCCATGGCCGCACGGTCTGGCTGGAAGCCTCCTACAATCCCGTCCTCAACACCCGCGGCGAGCTGTACAAGGTCATCAAGTTCGCCACCGTCATCACCGAGCAGGTGGAGCAGGAACTGGCCGTGGCCGAGGCCGCACGGGTCGCCTTCGACATCTCCCAGACCACCGACGAAAGCGCGCGTCAGGGCGCGGCCGTGGTGCAGGACACCGTGGCGGTGATGACCCGCATCGCCGACGAGATCCAGGTCGCCGCCAACGGCATCGAAGACCTCGGCAAGCAGTCGCTGGTGATCAGCGCCATCGTCAAGACCATCAGCGGCATCGCCGAGCAGACCAATCTGCTGGCGCTCAACGCCGCCATCGAAGCCGCCCGGGCCGGTGAGCAGGGGCGTGGCTTCGCGGTGGTGGCGGACGAAGTCCGGCAGTTGGCCGGGCGCACCAGCAAGGCCACTGAGGAGATCGTCGGGGTGGTGCAGCAGAACCAGCAACTGGCGCAGACGGCGGTCAGCAACATGGCCGCCAGCCGGCAGCAGGCGGAGCAGGGGCTGCACCTGGCCAGCAACGCCGGGGTGCGCATCACCGAGATCCAGGATGGCGCCCGCCAGGTGGTGGGCGCGGTCAGCCAGTTCGCCCGCCGGCTAAGTTAAGGCTGGTCGCCCCAGCCTGGGGCGCTGTACCACTCATAGCCCGCGGCCGTGAGCTCCAGCCAGCGGCCCTGGTGGATGACCATCCGGGTCGCCACCTCCGGACTGGCCAGGCCGATCGCTACCAGCAGGCTGCGGATCAGAGCACCGTGGGCCACCAGCAGGGTGGGGCCCTGGAGTTCCTCCAGCAGCGGGCGCACCCGCTCGGCGGCATCGGCATAGCTTTCGCCACCGGATACCCGAAAGGTATAGGGCTCGGCGGCGCGGCGGGCGTGCTGCTCGGGATAACGCTGGGCGATGGTGGGCATGTCCAGGCCCTCCCAGTCGCCAAAGGCCTTTTCCGCCAGGCGCGCATCGCGGCCCAGGTTTCTTGGCGTGCCTGGCAGCTGCGCCAGGATCAGATCGAGCGTTACGCTGGCGCGTTGCAGCGGACTGCTCAGGCAGGCGAAGCGAGAGATGTCGAGGCGGTCGCGCAGGGCCAGGCCCACGGCTTCGGCCTGGGCACGACCGCGCGTGTTGAGCGGTATGTCCTGGCGACCCTGGAGGCGACCGCTGGCGTTCCAGTCGGTTTCGCCGTGACGGATCACCAGCAGGGGAGAAGGGAAGGGCAAGGGCATCAATCCAGAGCAGTGGGCAGGGTAAGGAGGAATCTCAAGTGACCGGCTTCCAGGCGCGCGACCAGGCTGCCGCCATGGCCGCGGGCGATTTCCTGAGCGAGATAGAGGCCCAGGTCCAGGCGGGCGGGCTGCGCAAGGTCGGCCCTGGTCAGCGCCGGCTGGAACAGTTGACTCAGGGTGCCAGGTTCCACCACGGCGGTGCTGCTTTCCACGATAAGGCTGTAGCAGCGATCCTTGATCGCGCCACGCAGCAACAGGTTGCCCCCAGAAGGATTGCGGGAAGCGACCTGCTCCAGCACGGCGTCCAGCGCCTGCAGCACCCGCGGCAGATCCAGCCGCAAGGCAGCCGGTAAGGCCGGCAATTTGCTGCTCAAGGTCTGCCCGGGAAAGCGCGTCTGCAGCGTGGCGAACAAGCCCAGGAGCTGTTCATTGAAGCCGTCAACCAACGCCGGTTTCAGGGGCAGGCCATGGCCCAGGCGCGCGCGGACGAAGTCGGCGGCCACGCCGCTGCGTTCGGCCAGGCGCTGGGCCTCGGTGTGCCAGTGCCGCATCTGGGATGCGTCCGCGTGCAGGTCCTGCGCAGCCAGCGCCTGCAGCGGGCGCTGCAGATCCTCCTCCAGCAGTACCAGCAATTGGTCGTGCAAGGGCGTCAGATCCCGGTCGACGCGCGCACCGGGGCTTTCTTCGCGACGCTGTTCTTCGCGGGCGAGCAATTCACCCAGCAGACGGGCGAAACCGTCCAGGGTATCGATCACCGAGCGCTGCTCCAGCAGCGGCCTGGGCTGGGGATCGAAGGCGCATAGCGTCCCGAAGAAGGTCCCGTTGGGACGAAATACCGGGACCGATAGATAACTCTTCCAGCCATAGAGGCTGGGCGCCGGATGATCGCAGTAGGTGGGGTTCCGGGTCACGTCGCTGATGATCACGGCGTCGTGGGAGGAGCGCACGTGGTTGCACAGAGTGGACTCGAGATCCAGTTCGGCGCCGGGTCGTAGGCCGAAGGCGATACGATCCTCCACCGCGCAGGCGATCCAGCGCTGCTCGGTGACCTCGGCGACGGTGGCGACCCCAAGGCCGCTGACATCACAGACGACGCGCAGGAGCGCCGCGACGGAATCCAGGGACGCTATCAGCTCGATGCTTTCGACGGTACTGGAGGGTTGGCTGGGCATGACGCTGTAGTTCTCTGACGGACAGGCCCTGAACGCTAGGCCAAGAGACGGCCGAGGGCAACCGTGGCCCTGCCATGCCACCCGATTGACCGTCCGGACGGTCAGGTCTCGTCTAGCCGATCAGGTCGGTGGCGTAGGCCAGCACCGTGAGGCAGAGCAGCAGCAACAGCAGGTTGGCTGGGGTAATGCATTTCATTGGGGGGATCCTCTCACGCAAAGGCTTTTCCATGTCCAGGTACGCCTGGGACTGCCATGCCGGTGCTGGGGATCTCGCGGGGTGGAGCGGGTACGTTCATCTCTGCGTCTCGATACTGCTGGCAAAGGACAGGAGTCGGAACGCCACTCTCGCTGTTCGTTCAGCCGCTGCCAGAGGAGGTGCGACATCTGGTCGAAGCGGCAGTGCGAGCGGTTCGCAGTTGCCAAGCGGCAGGCGAGCCGGTAGCGTGGCGACCCATGCGAACCTTTCTTTGCCCCATCAGCGCCTATTACTGCTACCTGACCAACATCGGGTGGTAGGTACTGCGCTGCATGACCGAACCGCCTAGGGCGGCTCGGTCAAGGCAACTTCTCCCGGTCTCCCTGGCACCGTCCAGCCACAGGAGACCCCATGGACAGCACCACGCAAGACCTGCTCACCACCCTCGAAGCCCGCGGTTTCATTCACCAGACCACCGACCGGGACGGCCTTGCGCGCGCCTTCGCCGCAGGGCCGGTGACCGGCTATCTCGGCTTCGACGCCACCGCCGACAGCCTCCATGTCGGCCATCTGCAGGGCCTGATGCTGATGCGCTGGCTGCAGCGTGCCGGCCATCCCATCCTCTTGCTGATCGGTGGTGCCACCACCCGCATCGGCGACCCCAGTTTCCGCGACAGCAGTCGCCCGGTACTCACCGACGGCCAGATCGCCCTGAACATGGCCGGCATCGCCAATGCCTTTCACCGCTATCTCGAAGTGGGCGATGGCCACGGTCGTGCCCAGGTGGTGGACAACGCCGAGTGGCTCGACGGCCTGGGCTACCTGGATTTTCTCGGCGCCGTCGGCCGGCATTTTTCCATCAACCGGCTGCTCACCTTCGATGCCATCAAGAATCGTCTCGACCGCGAGCACTCGCTGTCCTTCGAGGAATTCGGCTACACCCTGCTGCAGGCCTACGACTTCGTCGAGCTGTCGCGGCGCTATGGCTGCACCCTGCAACTAGGCGGCGCGGACCAGTGGGCCAACATCATCAACGGTGTGGAGCTGTCGCGCCGGCAGGGCGGTCCCCAACTCTATGGCCTGACCATGCCGCTGCTGGCCACCCGTGACGGCCGCAAGATGGGCAAGTCGGCCCAGGGCGCGGTCTGGCTCAACGAGGAGCGACTGTCGGCCTTCGACTTCTGGCAATTCTGGCGCAACTGCGACGATGCCGATGTCGAGCGTTTCCTGGCGCTGTTCACCGAGTTGCCGCTGGACGAGGTCCGGCGGCTCGGCGCCCTGGGTGGGGCGGAGATCAACCTGGCCAAGACCGTGCTGGCCAACGAGGCGACCCGACTGGCCCATGGCGAGCGGGCCCAGCGCGAGGCCGAGGCCGCGGCCGCCGAGGTGTTCGCCGCTCGCGACGGCGCGGGTCAATTGCCGGAGGTCGTCCTGAGCCGCCGGCAGCTGGACGCAGGCGTCACCCTGGTGGAGTTGCTGGTCGAAGCGGGACTGCAACCGTCGCGCAGTGCGGTCCGCCGGCTGGCAGAGGGCGGTGGCCTGCGGCTGGACGAGCAACCGGTGCTGGACCCCGATGTCCTGCTGACGGCGAGCGACGCCGGCCGGCGGGTGAGTCTGGGCAAGAAACGGCATTTGCGCATCACGTTGGTGGACTGAGGAGAAGGCTATGAATGTCTGGGTGATAGGTGCCTCGCGGGGCATAGGCTTGGGGCTGGTGGAGCGATATCTGGCGCAAGGTGCTCGGGTGTTGGCGGTGGTGCGAACGCCGAATGCGGCGTTGGATGCCCTGGCCGCGGCCGCCAAGGGGCGGTTGCGGGTGGTGACCGGCGATCTGCGTGATCCTGACCTGGGCACACGACTCCTGGACGAGCTGGGTGACGGCGCGCTGGAGCGGCTGATCGTCAATGCCGGCATCATGGGCCCGGCAGAAGAGAACGGGCAGCGGGCCAGCGTCGCGGAGCTGGGCGAGCTGTTCCTCACCAATGCCGTGGCGCCCCTGCGGTTGCTGGATGCCCTGGCGCCACGGATGGCAGCCGAGGGGGTTGTGGCCTGCCTGAGTTCGCAGATGGGCAGCGTCAGCTTGGCGCGGGCCGCCGAGATGCCGCTCTATGGCGCCAGCAAGGCAGCGCTGAACAGCCTGCTGCAGAGCTGGGTAGTTGGGCGGCAGCCGGCTTTCGCGGTGCTGGCGCTGCACCCGGGCTGGGTCCGCACCGAACTGGGTGGCGACAAGGCGCCGGTCGAGGTGGCCGATAGCGTCGCGGGTCTGGTCGCGACTATCGACGCCCGGGCCGGCCAAAGCGGCAGCGCCTTTCTCGACTATCAGGGGCAAGCCCTGCCCTGGTGAGCGAGGAACCGGATCGCTCAGCACGGCTGAGCGTTCTGGCCCTTGTCCGACCTCTGTCGAGGATCGAAGATGCAGACACCACCCTGGGGAGTGTCATCATGCGCATCGACGAGCGAACCTTTCTGGTAACCGGCGCCGGCTCCGGCCTGGGCGCCGCTACGGCCGAGGTACTGACCGCGGCAGGCGCCCGGGTGGCGCTGTTGGATCTGCAGGCCGATGCTGTGCAGGCCCAGTCGGAACGACTGGGTGAGCGGGCCCTGGCGCTGCCGGTGGACGTGACCGATGCCGAGGCCCTGAGCGCGGCCATCGATACCGTACTGGCTCGCTGGGGCAGTCTGCAGGGCGCGGTCAATTGCGCCGGTATCGTCGGTGGCGCCCGCATCCTCGGACGCAACGGTCCCCATGATCTCGCCGCCTTCGCTCGTATCGTCACGGTCAACCTGGTGGGCAGCTTCAACGTTCTGCGCCTGGCCGCGGCCGCCATGGCCAAGGGCGAGGCCGATGCCGGTGGCGAGCGCGGGGTGATCATCAACACCGCCTCCATCGCCGCCTTCGACGGCCAGATCGGCCAGGCGGCCTATGCGGCCTCCAAGGGCGGTGTCGCCTCTCTCACCCTGCCGGCAGCGCGCGAACTGGCCGGGCAGGGCATCCGGGTCATGACCATAGCGCCGGGTGTCTTCGAGACACCCATGATGGCCGGCATGACCCCCGAGGTCCGCGAGGCCCTGGCCGCCAACGTGCCCTTTCCGCCGCGGCTCGGTCGCGGCGAGGAATTCGCCGCCCTGGTCCGCCACATCATCGAGAACTCCATGCTCAACGGTGAGGTGATCCGTCTGGACGGCGCCCTGCGCATGGCCCCGCGCTAGGAGAATCGCCATGAATGATCCCATTGTCGTCGTCGCCGCCGCCCGTACGCCCATGGGCGCCCTGGGTGGCGAACTGGCGGCGCTCTCGGCGCCGCAACTGGGCAGTGCCGTGGTCCGCGCGGTACTGGAGCGGGCGGGCTGGTCGCCGGAACGGGTCGACGAGGTGCTGCTGGGCTGCGTGCTGCCCGCCGGCCTCGGCCAGGCACCGGCACGCCAGGCGACGCTTGGCGCCGGTCTGGCCCAGAGCACGCGCTGCACCACCCTGAACAAGATGTGCGGTTCGGGCATGCAGGCGGCCATCCTCGGTCACGACCTGCTGCGCGCTGGCAGCGCCGAGGTGGTGGTGGCGGGCGGCATGGAAAGCATGAGCCGTGCGCCCTATCTGCTGGAAAAGGCCCGCAGCGGCTATCGCCTTGGCCATGGCGCCCTGATCGACAGCATGTTTCTCGACGGCCTGGAAGATGCCTATGAACCCGGGCGCCTGATGGGGACCTTCGCCGAGGATTGCGCCGCACGTCTGGGCATCGGCCGCGAACGCCAGGATGCCTATGCTCAGCAGTCTCTCGCACGGGCACGTCAGGCCCAGGCCAGCGGCGCCTTCGCCGCCGAGATCGTCCCGGTGGAGGTGGTGACGCGCAAGGAGACCCTGCGCCTCGACACCGACGAGCAACCCCGCCGCGCCGACCCTGCGCGGATTCCTACGCTCAAGCCGGCTTTCCGCGAAGGCGGCACCGTGACCGCGGCCAATGCCAGCTCCATCTCCGATGGCGCCGCGGCGCTGCTGCTGATGCGCGCTAGCACGGCCGCGCGGGAGGGCCTGACCCCGCTGGCGACCATCCGTGGCCATGCCGCCCATGCCGGCGCGCCAGGCGACTTTCCCACCGCCCCCATCGGCGCCATTCGCACGCTGCTCGAACGCATCGACTGGCAATTGGCGGATGTCGATCTCTTCGAAATCAACGAAGCCTTCGCCGTGGTGGCGCTGGCCGCCCAGGATGCCCTGGGGCTGGACCCGGAGCGGTTGAACGTGCACGGTGGTGCCTGTGCCCTGGGCCATCCCATCGGTGCCTCCGGCGCGCGCATCCTGGTGACCCTGATCCAGGCACTGCGCCAGCGTGGCCTGCGGCGGGGCGTAGCCGCCATCTGCATTGGCGGCGGCGAGGCTACGGCCCTGGCTCTGGAACTCAACGACTAGACAAGGACAAGATCATGAGCGAAGCCTCTACCGAATCCACCCTGTTGCTGGACATCGAGGACCGTGTGGCCCTCATCACCCTCAACAGACCCAAGGCGCTCAACGCCCTCAATGCCCAGCTACTCACTGAGTTGGACTCCATGCTGGCGCGGCTGGACGCCGATCCCGAGGTGGGGTGCGTGGTGCTCACCGGCTCGGCCAAGGCCTTCGCCGCCGGCGCCGACATCAAGGAAATGGCCGGGCAGGGTTATCCGCAGATCTATCTGGACGACTATTTCCGCGTCGCCGACCGCATCGCCGAGCGCCGCAAGCCCTTGATCGCCGCCGTGGCCGGCTACGCCCTGGGTGGTGGCTGCGAACTGGCGCTGCTGTGCGACTTCATCTACGCCGCCGACACCGCCCGCTTCGGCCTGCCGGAGATCACCTTGGGCGTCATTCCCGGCATCGGCGGCACCCAGCGCCTGACCCGTGCCCTGGGCAAGGCCAAGGCCATGGAACTGTGTCTGACCGGTCGACAGCTGGAGGCCGCCGAAGCCGAACGCGCCGGCCTGGTCGCCCAGGTCTTTCCCGCCGATGAGCTGCTGGAGCGCACCCTGGAAGCCGCCCGCGGTATCGCCAGTCGCTCCCTGCCAGCGACCCTGCTGCTCAAGGAAAGCGTCAATCGGGCCTTCGAAACCAGCCTGGCCGAAGGCATCCGCTTCGAACGCCGGGTCTTCCACTCATTGTTTGCCAGTGCCGACCAGAAGGAAGGCATGGCCGCCTTCGTCGAGAAGCGTCCGGCGAAGTTCGAGCATCGTTGAGCGCACCCGGCGCTTCTCGGAGGCGCTAGACTGGCCGTTTCCGCCCAGCGTCGCAGAGCCCTCGGATGCGTATCGATCCCTTGCCACCCCTGACCAATTTGATTGCCTTCGAGGCAACGGTCAGGCTTGGCAGCTTTACCCGGGCGGCGCTGGAGCTCAACCTCACGCAGAGCGCCATCAGTCGTCAGGTGGCGCAGCTGGAGGCCTTTCTCGGTCGCGCGCTGTTTCGGCGCGAGCACAAGCGGCTGCACCTGACCGTCTCCGGGCAGCGCTATGCCGAGCGGGTTCAGCAGCTGCTCGCGGATCTCGCGGAAACCACGGCGGACGTCATGGATCTCAGCGGCGAGCAGCAGCTGGTACTGGCCTGCTCCTCGGGCGTGGCTGCGCTGTGGCTGGGTCCACTGATCGGCCGTTTCGCCAGCGCCTTTCCCAGCATCGACGTGCGCCTGCGGGTGCTCGACAACCTCGATACCCTGCTCAAGCCTGAATTCGATCTGGCGCTCTATTTCCTGCGGGAGCCGCCGCCCCCGGGATTGGCCGGCCGCCAGTTGTTTCCCGAATGGGTGGGCGCCTATTGCGCCCCGGAATACCTGGGCGGGCAGCAACTGTCACCCCTGGAGTTGCTCGACCGGCGCCTGCTGATGATCGAGGACGGGCAGCGACGCTGGCTGTCCTGGGCGGAATGGTTCGCGCGCCTGGGCTATCCCGCCCCGCGGATCCGCCAGCGGCTCACCGTGAGTCAGTACCCCATCCTGGTCGATTTGGCGATTGCCGGCCACGGTATCGTCCTGGGTTGGCGCCCCATGATCGATGCCCACCTGCGCTCGGGTTCGCTGGTCGAAGCCTGTAGCGAATGCGTGCAGGGGCAGGGGGGGTACTACCTGCTGTGGCCGGGTGATCGTCAGCCGGGCCTGGCGGCGCGCCGTTTCGAAGCCTGGCTGAACGACGGCTTGAGCGCGTCGCTCTAACGCCTCTTGCATGCGCCTGGCGCATGCAAACCCCTGCAATCAGCGTTTTCCTGCGTCCCGGGTAGCCCCTTAAGCTCGGCGGCAGAGGGCAAAGATCCTCGTCCTGTTTCCTTTATCGAAACTGCCGTCGCCGGTGCAGGGACTCCCGAGTTTCCTGCGCGACTCGCATTCAGGGAGCCAACAATGCAGAGCGCTATGACTTTCCCGCAGCCGTCCGCCGTCCAGCGCCGCCAGGCCAACAAGGCGGTGGTCGCCACCGTGATCGGCAACGGTCTGGAGTGGTTCGACTTCACCGTCTACAGCTTCTTCTCCGTGATCATCGCCAAGGTGTTCTTTCCGAGCGCCAACGAGCTGACCTCCTATCTGCTGGCCCTGGCCACCTTTGGCGTCGGTTTCTTCATGCGGCCAGTAGGGGGCATCCTGCTCGGCATCTACTCCGATCGCCGCGGTCGCAAGGCGGCGCTGTCGCTGACCATCCTCTTGATGGCCGCCGGTACCCTGATCATCGCCGTGACCCCGGGCTATGCCCAGTGGGGGCTGTTCGCCCCGGCGCTCATCGTCTTCGCGCGCTTGCTGCAAGGCTTTTCCGCGGGTGGCGAGATGGGCAGCGCGACCGCCTTTCTTACCGAACACGCGCCCGCTGGGCAAAAGGCCTACTACTCCAGCTGGATCCAGGCCAGCATCGGGGTGGCGGTCGCCCTGGGTGCAGGCGCCGGCGCGCTGCTGTCGGCGTTGCTGACCCCGGAGCAACTTGAGAGCTGGGGTTGGCGCCTGCCGTTCCTGTTCGGCTCCCTGATCGGCCCCGTCGGTTTCTACATCCGTAGCCGCATCGACGAAACCCCTGCCTATGCCTCCGTCGAGCGTGCCCAGTCGCCGCTGCGGGAGGTAGTGCGCATCTATCCCCGCCAGACCGCCATTACCTTTTCCATGGTCGTGCTCTGGACGGTCTGCACCTACTCCGTGCTGTTCTACCTGCCGTCCTACTCTACTCGGGTGCTGGGCCTGCCCAGTGGCCTGGGCTTCACCGCCGGTGTACTCGGTGGCCTGGTGCTGCTGGTGGCGACGCCCCTGGTAGGGCGCCTGGCAGATCGCCATGGCAAGCGACCCTGGCTGCTGGGGTCGGCCGTGGCCATCTTCTGCGCCGCCTGGCCGCTGTTCTGGATGCTCAATCGCTGGCCGGGCCTGCCTTCCCTGCTGGTGTTCCAGGCCGTGCTGGGGCTGCTGATCTCCGGCTATCTGGGCGGTCTGCTGGCAGCCTTCGGCGAATTGTTGCCGACGCGGGTGCTCTCCACCGGACTGTCGGTGGCCTACAACTTCGCCGTGACCCTGTTCGGCGGCTTCGCCACCTTTACCGTGACCTGGCTGATCGCCGCTACCGGCAGCCCGCTGGCGCCGGCCTTCTACATCATGTTCGCGGCGGCCATCAGTGCCGGGGGCGCCGCGCTGTTCCGCGATGCCACCAGCGGCCAACCATCGGGAGAATCCGCATGACTCAAAGCACCTCTCTACTGCTGCGCAACGGCAAGCTGCTGGATCTGGCGAGCGGCACCCTGATCACCGGCAAGGAAGTCCTGGTGGAAGGTGAGCGCATCACCGCGGTCCGTGACCAGGGCGCTACTCCACCGGCCGCTGCCACGGTCATCGACCTCGGGGGTCGCACCCTGATGCCGGGCCTCATCGATTGCCACGTACATGTACTGGCGTCCAGTGCCAACCTGGGTTTCAACGCCCTGCAGCCCAACGCCATCATCATGTACCGCGCCCTGCCCATTCTGGGCGCGATGCTCGAGCGCGGCTTCACTACCGTCCGCGATGCCGGCGGCGCGGACTGGGCACTGGCACGATCCATCGCTCTGGGGCTGGTGCCAGGCCCGCGGATCTTCGCCTCCGGCAAGGCGCTGTCGCAGACCGGCGGCCACGGGGACATGCGGGCGCGTGGGGAACTGCTGCTGAACGAACCGTGCAGTTGCTGCTTCCGTGCTGGCGCCATCGCCCGGGTGGTTGACGGGGTGGACAACGTGCGCAAGGCGGTGCGCGAAGAACTGCAGCAGGGCGCCAGCCAGATCAAGATCATGGCCTCCGGCGGTGTTTCCTCGCCTACCGATCCCATCGCCAATACCCAGTACAGCGAAGCCGAGATTCGTGCCATCGTCGAGGAAGCTGAGGCGGCCAACACCTATGTGATGGCCCATGCCTATACCGCCCGGGCCATTCGCCGTGCCGTGGCGTGCGGGGTGCGCACCATCGAGCACGGCAATCTGGTCGACCGGGAGACGGCGCAGTTGATGCGCGAACGGGGCGCCTTCGCCGTGCCCACCCAGGTGACCTACGAGATGCTCGCCGAGCACGGCGCCCGCTATGGGCTGCCAGCGGATTCCGTGGCCAAGATCGAAGACGTCCGCCTGGCGGGCCGTCGCGCCCTGGAATTCTTCGCCGAGGCGGGCGTACCCATGGGCTACGGCTCCGACCTGCTGGGCGAGATGCACGAATACCAGACGCAGGAACTGCGCATCCGCGCCGAGGTGCTGGGCAATCTGGAGGCCTTGCGCAGCGCCACCAGTGTCGCGGCACGCATCCTTGAACGCGAGGGCGAACTGGGTTGTATCGCGACCGGAGCCCTGGCCGATCTGCTGGTCGTGGATGGCGATCCGCTGGCTGATATCTCCTGTCTGGTGGGGCAGGGCGAAAGACTCGACGTCATCCTGCAAGGTGGCCGTCTGGTGAAGAATCGCCTCGGGTAACGGGAGTCTTGCCGGACTGGCGCGGTCCCCTGTAGCAGTCAATGCCCATGGAGAGCTCGCGATGCCGCTCGCCGCAACCGAATTCGGCAGCCACTACCAGGCCTACCTCGACTGCCTCAACCGCCAGGCCTGGGCGGAGCTGGGCCGTTATGTCGACGAGGCCGTCGAACACAATGGCCGGCCCCTGGGATTGGCGGGCTACCAGGCCATGCTTGAAGGCGATCATGCCGCCATTCCCGATCTGCACTTCACCGCGCATCTGCTGGTGGTGGAAGCACCCTGGCTGGTCGCGCAGCTGGATTTCGACTGCACGCCGCATGGCGAGCTGTTCGGGGTGGCGGTGAACGGGAGGCGGGTACGCTTCAGCGAGCATGTCTTCTATCGTTTCGAGAACGGGCGAATCCGCGAGGTGCGCTCGGTGATAGACACCGCCGCCATCGCTGCCCAGCTGGCCGACGGCTAACCCGCTCGACTCTGGCGCTGGCGATAACCCAGGGGGCTCAAGCCCGTCCATTTGCGAAAGGCGCGCTGGAAGGAGCGGGGATCGGCGAAGCCCAGGCGCAGGGCCAGTTCATCCAGGGGCAGGGCGCCCTGATCCAGCTGGCGACAGGCTAGCCGGCACCGGCGTTCGTCCTTGAGGCGTTGGTAGGACTGGCCGCCTGCCGCCAGCTGGCGTCTCAGGGTGGCGGGCGAGAGCCCCAGGTCTGCCGCCAGGCCGACGGCGTCCGGCCAGTCTTCGGGGGCGCGGCTGCGCAACAGGGTGCGGATGCGGGCGATCAGGTTGGCGTCGTCGCGATAGTGCACCAGCAGATTGCCCGGCGCGCCGGCGATGAAACGCCGCGCGTCCGTGGCACTGCGCCGGATCGGCAGGACCAGCAGGGCGGCGTCCAGCACCAGGCAGTCGTCATCGCTGGCGAAGCTTAGCCGTGGCCCGAAGCGTTGCTGATAGTCGGCCAGCAGGTCCGCTCCCGGCGTCTGAGCGGTCAGACGGATCTCCTCTAGCGGCAGCCGGCGGCCCACCAGCCAGCAGGCCAGGCCATGCAGGATCAGCCAGAGGGTAAAGACCGCGAAGCTACCCGGCAGACCACCGGGTGCCAATCGCAAGGTCGCCCGCTCCCCGTCGCGTTGCAGCCGCAGGTTTACACCCAAGGTCAGGCGCAGGAAGTCGGCGCTGTGCCGCAGGGCATTGCCCAGGGTCGGTTGCAGGCGGGTGCTCTGGCAGAGAAAGGCAAAGCTGCCCGCCGGCAGCGGACGCGGACCCAGGGCGAAGAATTCGTCACCGAAGCGCCGTGCCAGGCGATACCACAGCTGGCCGAACAGCGGCGCCGAGAGACGTTCTCGGTCAAGTAGCAGGTCGGATAGCCGGACGCCTTCCGCGGCGAGCAGGGCGTCCGGCAACTGACCGCTTTGCCGGCAAAGCCCGGCCAGGGCCTCGTCGAGGATGCCTGGGGCCAGGCTGTCGCGCGGCAGGTGGGTCACAGGTGCAGCGCCCGGCCCAGGGCACGCAGCGCCGCCTCCTGCACCGCCTCACCCAGGGTGGGGTGGGGGTGCAGGGTGGCGGCCACGTCTTCCAGCTGCATGCCCATCTCCAGGCTGTGGGAAAAGGCCGTGGCCAGTTCCGCCACCTGCTGCCCGGTGGCCTGCCAGCCGAGAATGCGGTGGTCATCCGCGCGGGCCACTACCCGCACGAAGCCTTCCGGTCCCTCCAAGGTGAGGGCGCGGCCATTGGCGGCGAAGGGGAAGCTGGCGACCATGGTCTCCAGGCCTTGCGCCTTGGCCTGCTCGGGGGTGAGGCCGACCACCACGATCTCCGGATCGGTGTAGCAGACCGCCGGGATGGCCACCGGGGCGAAACGCCGTCGCTTGCCGGCGATCAGCTCGGCCACTACCTCGCCCTGGGCCATGGCGCGATGGGCCAGCAGGGGTTCGCCGGTAAGATCACCAATGGCCCAGACGTCGGTCATGCTGGTACGACAGCCGTCGTCGACGCGGATGTAGCGACCGTCGTAGTCCAGCGGCAGGCGCTCCAGGCCTTCGGTGCGGGGGCGGCGGCCGGCGGCGACCAGGATGCGCTGGGCCGGCAGAAGCTCTTCCCGACCGTCGCCACGGGTCATCCACAGACCCGCGCCGTCCGCGGCCAGGCCGGCGACCTGGCAGTTCAGGTGCAGCGCGATGCCCAGGCGTTCCAGCCGCTGGCGCAGTGGCGTCGTCAGCTCGGCGTCATAGCCGGGCAGCAGTCGCGACTGGGCTTCCACCACGGCGACCTGGGCGCCGAGCTTGCGATAGGCGATGCCCAGTTCCAGGCCGATGTAGCCGGCACCCACCACCACCAGATGCTCGGGAATCTCCGTGGGCGACAGCGCCTCGGTCGCCGAGATCACCGGGCCACCGAAGGGCAGGTTGGGCAGCTCCACCGAGGTGGAGCCCATGGCCAGCACCAGGTGCTCGGTGCGGATGCGCAGTCGCTCACCGCCGGCACGCTGCACCTCGACGGTCTTGCCGTCGAGGATTTCGGCCCAGCCCTCGATTACCGTCACCCCCTGCTTCTTGAGCAGGGCGGCGACGCCGGTGGTGAGGCGATCGACGATGCCGTTCTTCCAGGCCACGGCCTGGCCAAGATCCAGCTCCGGGCGGCCGTGGCGGATGCCCAGGCTGCCATGCTCAGCGCGCCCGCAGGCCCGCTGGTATTCCTCGGCCACGTGGATCATGGCCTTGGAGGGGATGCAGCCGACGTTGAGGCAGGTGCCGCCGAGGGCAGCGCCCTCCACCAGGGTAGTGGCGATGCCCAGCTGGGCGGCGCGCAGGGCGGCGACATAACCGCCGGGGCCGCCGCCGATGATGAGGAGTCGGGTGTCCATGGCTACTCCAGGAAGAGGGTGGCGGGTTGTTCGAGCAGCTGGCGCACGGCCTGGATGAAACTGGCGGCGTCCTGGCCATCGATCAGCCGGTGGTCGAAGGAGGCGGAAAGATTCATCAGCTTGCGTGGCACCACCAGGCCATGGCGGAAGGCCGGGCGCTCGACGATGCGGTTGACGCCGATGATGGCCACCTCGGGATGGTTGATGATGGGCGTGGAGGCGATGCCCCCCAGCGGACCGAGGCTGCTGATGGTCAGGGTAGAGCCGGACAGTTCGTCGCGCCCGGCCTTGCCGCCGCGCACTGCGGTCGCGAGGCGCGCCACCTCCTGGGCACAGCCCCAGAGATCCAGCGCCTCGGCGTGGCGCACCACCGGTACCGCCAGGCCCTGCTCACCCTGGGTGGCGATGCCGAGATGTACCGCGCCATAACGCGTCACGGTGCTGCTGTCTTCGTCGAAGCGCGCATTCATCTGCGGAAAGTCCCGCACCGCCACTACCAGGGCGCGCGCCAGGAAGGGCAGCAGGGTGAGATGGGCACGACGCCCCTGCCAGCGCTGGTTGAGGGTGGCGCGCAAGGCTTCCAGCTCGGTGACATCCACCTCTTCCACATAGGTGAAGTGGGGGATATGCCGCTTGGCGGCCTGCATCTTCTCGGCGATCTTGCGTCTCAGGCCGATCAGCGGGATGCGCTCCTCGCCACTGCGTTTCGCCAGGCCACCGCCGCCAGTGGCCGGTGGCAGTCCGGCGTCGCGTTGCTGCACATAGGCTTCCAGATCGCCATGCAGGATGCGCCCGCCCTGACCGCTGCCGGTGACGAAGCGCAATTCGATGCCAAGGTCCCAGGCGTGCTGGCGCACCGCGGGAGACGCCAGCGGCGGACTGCCCGGGGCTGGTCGGGAGGCCGGACGATCGTCGTCGCGCGGGAGCTCCGCTTCCGGGTGTCGCGGAGCAGGGGCCGCCTCGGGCTTGGGCGCTTCCGCCTTCGGTGCTGGCGCCGGCGCGGCTTCCATCGGCACGGGGCGACTGGCCTCGCGCAGATTGCCGTCACCGGCCACCTCCAGGCGGATCAGCTCGGCGCCCACGGCCAGCACCTGGCCGGGCTCGCCGCCCAGGGCGACTACCCGGCCCACCACCGGGGAAGGGATCTCCACCATGGCCTTGTCGGTCATGACGTCGGCCAGGGTCTGGTCCTCGCCGACTTCATCCCCTACCGCCACGTACCACTTGACCAATTCCACCTCGGCGATGCCTTCGCCGATGTCGGGCATCTTGATGACATGGGTACCCATCTCAGACCTCCATGACGCGCTTGAGCGCGGCGCCGACCCGGGACGGACCCGGGAAGTAGTCCCATTCCTGGGCGTGGGGATAGGGGGTATCCCAGCCGGTGACCCGCTCGATGGGCGCCTCCAGGCGATGGAAGCAGTGCTCCTGCATCAGAGACACCAGCTCGGCGCCGTAGCCGCAGGTACGGGTCGCTTCATGCACCACCACGCAACGGCCGGTCTTGGTCACCGAGTCGGTGAGGGTCTGCAGATCCAAGGGCCAGAGGCTGCGGATGTCGATCACCTCGGCGTCGATGCCGGTCTCGGCGGCGGCCGCCAAGGCGACCCAGACGGTGGTGCCATAGGTCAGCACCGTGACCTGCTTGCCAGGGCGGACCACGGCGGCCCGTTCCAGCTCCACCCGGTAATAGCCGTCCGGCACAGCGCTGGCCGGGTGTCCCGACCAGGGCGTCACCGGGCGGTCGTGATGGCCGTCGAAGGGGCCGTTATAGAGGCGCTTGGGTTCGAGAAAGATCACCGGGTCGTCGCTCTCGATGGAGGCGATCAACAGGCCCTTGGCGTCATAGGGATTGGACGGCATCACGGTGCGCAGGCCGCAGACCTGGGTGAACATCGCCTCCGGGCTCTGG
The DNA here is from genome assembly GCF_036884265.1 of Pseudomonas benzopyrenica. NCBI lineage: Bacteria > Pseudomonadati > Pseudomonadota > Gammaproteobacteria > Pseudomonadales > Pseudomonadaceae > Pseudomonas > Pseudomonas benzopyrenica. The sequence goes on from NZ_CP145723.1 coordinate 1,931,211, forward strand.
CTGTGGGTCTGGCCGCCATAGATGCCGCCGCCACAGGGCATGCGGAACACCAGCGGCGAGGTGAACTGGCCGACCGAGCGATAGCGCAGGCGCGCCGCCTCGGAGACGATCTGGTCGATGGCCGGGTAGACATAGTCGGCGAACTGGATCTCCGCCACCGGGCGCAGGCCGTAGGCGCCCATGCCCACCGCGGCGCCGGCAATGCCATTCTCCGAGATGGGCGCATCGAATACCCGCGAGGCGCCATATTTGGCCTGCAGGCCCTCGGTGCAGCGAAAGACGCCGCCGAAGTAGCCGACGTCCTCGCCGAACACCACCACGTTGTCGTCGCGTTCGAGCATCACGTCCATCGCCGAGCGGATGGCCTGGATCATGGTCAGGGTGCTGCGGCTGCCGGCCTGGGTCGGCAGGTCGGTTTCCTGTTGTACGGTCATGGCGTCACTTCCCGAGCTGTTGGCGTTGGCGGCGCAGGTGCGGCGGCAGGTCCTGGTAGACCTCCTCGAACATGTCGGCGGCGCTAGGGGCGAGATCGCTGGCAAAGGTGCCGTGGGCTTCCGCGGCCTTCTGTGCGGCGGCGACCTCGGCTTCCAGCTCGGCGGCCAGCGCCTGGTGCAGCGCGTCCGACCAGAGACCACGACCGATCAGATGCGCCTTGAGCCGGTCGATGGGGTCGCCCAGGGGGAAGTGCGCCCAGTCATCGGCGGGTCGGTACTTGGACGGATCGTCGGAGGTGGAGTGGGGACCGGCGCGATAGGTCACCCATTCGATCAGGGTCGGCCCCAGGTTGCGCCGGGCGCGTTCGGCGGCCCAGCGCGAGGCGGCCAGTACGGCGAGGAAGTCGTTGCCATCCACCCGTAGCGCAGCGATGCCGTAGCCAATACCGCGGGTGGCCAGGGTGATGCCCTCGCCGCCGGCGATGGCCTGGAAGGTGGAGATGGCCCACTGGTTGTTGACGATGTTGAGGATCACCGGCGCCCGGTAGACATGGGCGAAGGTGAGGGCGGCGTGGAAATCGCCTTCGGCGGTGGCGCCATCGCCGATCCAGCCGGCGGCGATGCGGGTGTCCCCCTTGATCGCCGAGGCCATGGCCCAGCCCACTGCCTGGATGTACTGGGTGCCCAGGTTGCCGGAGATGGAAAAGAAACCGAGGTCGCGGTAGGAGTACATCACCGGCAACTGGCGACCCTTGAGCGGATCCCGGGCATTGGACAGCAGCTGGCAGATCATCTCGTCCAGCGGCGCCTCGCGGGCGATGAGGATGCCCTGCTGGCGGTAGGTGGGGAAATGCATGTCGTCCGGGCGCAGGGCCAGGGTCTGGCCCACGGCGATGGCTTCCTCGCCCAGGCACTGCATATAGAAGGACAGCTTCTTCTGCCGCTGGGCCTTGAGCATCCGGGCATCGAACAGGCGCGTCTTGAGCATGGCCCTCAGGCCTTGCAGCAACAGGTCGGGCGCTTCTTCCGTGGCCCAGGGCCCGACGGCGCAGCCGTCTTCATCGAGGATGCGGATCAGCTGGGTCGCCAGCTCGCGGGTATCCACCGGCGCCACGTCGACGGGTGGCTTTTCCGCACGGCCAGCGGGGCAGAGCTGCAGATAGTTGAAGTCGGTAGGACGGCCCGGTCGGCCGCTGGGTTCGGGGACGTGCAGGCGCAGGGGTGGGTAGTCGCTCATGGCCGACCCCCCAGGTAGGTAAGGGGGCGGGCGGGTCGCAGGACGGGTTGGCCGTCCGGGTGCGATGCAGGGTGCCACATGGTGGAGGCCTCGGCATTCTTGTTATTGGTCACCTGAGTATAGGCCGGCTCCGCTAGCCGTTTTGCCGCAATTTGGAGGTGGGCAGCAGGGTCGTTTGGTGCTATTGAACTCTCTACAAGAACAACAGTAGAGGTTTTGCACCATGGCTGGTCTGGACCGTATCGACCTGCGCATCCTCAATGCCCTGTCCGCCGATGGCCGTCTGAGCTGGCGCGATCTGGCACAGAAGATCGGGCTGTCGCTGACCCCGACGCTACGGCGGGTCAAGCGTCTAGAGGAGGAGCGCTATATCCAGGGGTATCACGCCCAGCTCGACGAAACCCGGCTGGCCGGCAGTGTCAGCGTCTTCGTCTCGGTACGTCTGGAAAAGCAGTCCACCGATTACTTGCGCGCCTTCGAACGGGAGATCGTCAAGGCGCCCCAGGTGATGAGCTGTTTCCAGATGACCGGCGATGCCGACTATGTGTTGCGGGTGGTGGTGCAGGATCTGGCCGCCTACCAGCACTTTCTGGCCGATACCCTGACCTGCATTCCCGGGGTGGCCAGTGTGACCTCGGCCTTTTCGCTCAAGGCGGTCCTGCTCAGGCCAGCGCCACCCCTCTGAACGATCGAGCGAGCGGTTAGGTGCCCAGTGAGCGGCGCACCTGCTGCGCCTGAACGGCACAATAATTCGAATCGCGGAGCCGGGCGATATCCAGCATCAGCGTCAGGCGACGTCGACCGGAGGAGTTGCAGAGCTGGGCGGGCAGACCGCCATCCGGCGTGAGCGGGCCGAACAGGCAGGTGACGTTGGGGAGCTGGGCAACGAATTGCTGGGTCAGGGCGAGCATTATGGCGGTCCGGACGGTCGAGGTGGCAATGTGACAGCGTTCACATTGCCGAGGTTCCTCGCCAGTCAGGCGCTGGGCGTCACCGAATAGGCCACGCCATTCACCGCGTCGATCAGCTGACCGATCGACCAGGGCTTGGGCAGGAACCGAACCTTGCATTTAATGCTGGCCGTGGACGGCGTTTCGTAGCCGGACATGACAATAATCGGCATGTCTGGCCACCGCTGGCACACCATGTTGGCCAGCTGCGCGCCATCCATCGAGCCGGGCATGCGAATGTCCGTCAATAGAATGTCGATGTTGGCGTCTTCTTTCTCCAGCAACGACAGGGCGGTGTCGGCCGAGTCAGCGGCGATGATGTTGAAGCCTTCGGGCTCGAGGATTTCGCGGACGAAATCCGCTACCAGTGGCTCGTCGTCCACCACCAGGAGAGTGGGTCGGAAGACAGGGGTTCCCGGCTGTTCTGCGCGCATGACTGGACCTTATATACAAGACATTGCTGAGCCTTGGAGGGTAACGGTGGAGGAAAATTCCCTGAGAGAGCTCGGAGAATTTTGGCGTCAGATTTCTGTCTTCGCGGGGTCGAAAGACCAACCAGGTGCCCGCTTTCCAAGCTGCGACCCTGTGTCGCGCACATTTGGTTACGTTTGCCGCAAGGGCTCTGTCCCGGTGCTTTCAGCGTTTCTTTGGACGCTGTGACTTCCTGTTGGATGAAAGGTTTCACTTGGCTGGCATATGACTTGTATTAGGTGAGACAACTGCAGGACGCAGAGCGCTTTTTTTGTCACGTCCCAGTGGCCTTACCTAAACCCAGGCTTTGCTCGTACACAAAGGACATCGACGCCACGCCTCCCAAAGCAGTACCTGTCCATGACACCTATTCGCTCCGTTGTTACCGCCCTTCGTCGTCCGCTCGCCGCGGCCGCTGCTGTCGTCGCGCTGTCCGCTGGCTTCGCCCAGGCCGAGCCTGTCAGCCTGGTAGGTCTGAATCTGTCTGGTGCGGGCTTCGCGCCCCAGGTGTTGCCTGGCATCAATGGCACCAACTATATCTTCCCGGTGGAAGCCTACTTCCAGCAGTGGAGCGCGCGGGGCGTGAAGCTGATTCGCTTCCCCATCATCTGGGAACGCCTGCAGCCACGCCTGGGCGGACCCCTGGATAGCGCCTACGTGGCCTTGGTGAACCAGACCTTCGGCTATGCGCAGAAGCATGGCATCAAGATCATCCTCGACCTGCACAACTACGCCCGCTATCGCGGTCAGGTGATAGGTACCAGCGGCGTACCCTATGCCCGCTATCAAGAGATCATGACCTACATCGCGCGGCAGTGGAGCGGCCAGTCCTCGCTGTACGCCTACGACATCATGAACGAGCCCCACGATGCCATGGCCTACTGGCCGACCGCGGCCCAGTACGGCATCAATGGCGTCCGGGCGGTGGACAGCACTCGGCCGGTGATCGTCGAAGGCAACGGCTGGTCGAGCGCCACCCGCTGGGCCGAATTCAACGATGCCCTGCTGGGGCTGAAGGATCCGGCCAACAACATCATCTTCTCGGCGCACTCCTACTTCGACGAGAACGCCGGCGGCAGCTATGACAAGACCGACGTCAACAAGCTCGATGCCAACTATGGCGTGACGCGGGTGAAGCCCTTCGTCGACTGGCTGAAGAAGAACGGCAAGCGTGGCTATATCGGCGAGTTCGGTGTCCCGGACAACAATCCGCGCTGGAACCTGCTGATGGACAACATGCTGGCCTACCTGAAGCAGAACTGCATTCCGGCCTCCTACTGGGCCGCAGGTCCCGGCTGGGGCAGTTACTTCATGTCGGTGGAGCCCATCAATGGCCAGGAGCGCCCGCAGTGGCCGACCCTGCGCAAATACCTGGACGACAGCAGCTGCACTGCCATCGGTCCAAACGCCAGTGGCAGCACCGCGCCGGCCGCCGGCGGTACCGGCACGGGCAACAGCGGCTCCACCGGTGGCAATGCCGGCGCCGTGGGCAATTCCGGTGGTGGCAGCGCTGGCAACACCGGCAACACCGGCAATACGGGGAGCAACGCCGGGGTCCAGATTCCGCCGAGCACCGGTGCCACCGCAGGCACTGTCACCTCGGTGGTCAACGACTTCACCAACCCGGACTGGCACAAGGGCGTGTTCCTCAAAAAGGCTGCGATCTCGGTACCCGGAACCGCGGTGAATCGCGCTGCCTTCAAGGCCGGTGCCTACCTGACCACCGCGGATGGCCAGGTACGGCGGATCTCCTCGGTGCAGGCCGGCAACAGCCTGGGCGTCTTCACCGAGGGCACGCCCTTCAACGGCAACGCCGTGGGCTATCCCAAGACCGTGACGGTCTCGCCCACCGGGGTGACCAGCGCCGCCAGCGTCAGCAGTGCCATCAACGACTTCACCAACGCCGACTGGAATCGCGGCGTCTACCGTCGCGCCGCGGCCATTTCCATCCCGGCGACCGCAGCCAATCGCTCGGCCTTCAAGCTGGGTGGCTCGGTACGCCTCGTCAACGGCCAGATCCTCAAGATCAGCTACGTGCAGGATGGGGCGAAAAGCCTGGGCGTGTTCTTCGATGCCAGCCGGCTGGATGCCAGCGTCGGCTATCCCAACACCCTGATGTCCTTCAGTCGCTGATCCTCGGGATCAGGCAACAAAAAACCCGGTGGCCATTGTCCACCGGGTTTTTTGTTGCCCGCTCAAAGATGGATGAAGGTGGTGACCTCTCCCGGTTGCACCCGGCATTCATCCACGGCATGGATCACCCCCGTGGTCAGAGCCGCTTCCGGACTCAGCAGCCGGGCGTTGGCCTTGAGGCAGCTGTGGATGTCCAGGGCCTCTGCGGCACCGGCGGTGCGCTCGGCGACGATGCGGGCATAGAGATCCAGGTCGTAGTCCAGGCACATGGCGTATTCGGCCATGCGTGCGTGGTCCACCGAGTTGTTCAGATTCCAGTAGAAGGAATGATAGAGGAACTTGCTGTGGCGACTGGCGGTACGCTGTTCACCGGCGAGAAAAAGGATGTTGCCCATGGATTCGACGGTACCCAGGTTGTGGGTGTGCACCGGTACCGGCAGGGACAGCAGGAAGTTGTACATTGTGAAGCCGTAGCTGCAATCGCCGCCCATGGTGGCAATCTTGAGCAGGATGCGCGAGGCGTCCTGCTGGACCGCCTGAGAGCACTGGGCGATCAGCTGGCCGCAACTGGTGGAATTGATGGGACCGGTGAAATGGATGACATGGGTGCTCATGGGGCCTACCGACGCGCCGGGGAGCCCGGCGGAAGGCGGGCTCTATAGGAGTTGCTTCGGCGACTTTCGGCCGGGCTTGAGTGCTGGCGTCGGCTGGCCGACGAAGCGCGTCCCAGACGGATGGGCTGCGCCTGAGCGCAGCCGCGATCTCAGCGCAGCAGGAGCATCGGCACTTCGGTCTTGTGCAGCAACTGGGTGGTGCGACTGCCGCGCAGGAAGCGCCAGACCGAGGAGTGGCTGTAGGCACCCATGATCAGCAGATCCGCCCGGCGTTCGTCGAGGTGGCGGGGGACGATGCGCTCCACGTCGCCATGGGCGACGGTGGTGTCCACCCGGCACCCGGCGCTGCGCAGCAGCAGGGCCAGGTCCTCCAGGCGCTTGCGCAGGATCGGATCGTCTTCGCCAACTCGCAACAGGGTACCGCTCATGCCGGCCAGTAGCGGACTGCGCGCCAGCGCCAGGATGCCCTGGTGAGTGGCTTCCCGCCCGTCGTAGGCGATGGTGAATTGCCGTGGCGGCTTGAACGGCCCCGAGCAGATCAGGATCGGCCGGTGCACGGCGCGCACCACGGCTTCCAGCTGGCTGCCGATGCCGCTGTCCCCGGAACGCTCGCCGCGCTTGCCGATCACCAGCAGGCGGGTATCGGCTTCCAGGGTCTTGAGGGTATCCACCAGGCCCTCGGGCCGCCGCAGGATCTGCGGGGCGGAGGTCAGGCCCTGCTGCAGCAGGCGCTGGCGGGCATTGAGCAACAGCGCCTTGGCCATCCCGGCACCGACATCATCGTCCAGATAGACCGGGGCGCCGTTGGCGACCTTCTTGCCGCTGCTGGCCGATTCCTGCACGTGCAGCAGGGTGACGGGTGCATCCAGCCGCCGCGACAACCAGGCGGTGTGGTCGCAGACGCTTTCGGCGTGAGGGGATCCATCGATGCAGGCGAGCAGGGAGGCCATAACGGTATTCCTTGACGAGACCGGGACCAGACACGATCCCTGTCAGGAGCGTAGCACCCGCCCAGCGCCTGCTGATGACGCTTGGGTGTCATCTTCGGCTTTTGCTGGACAGGTCACGGCCGTCATCCCGGACGCCCTCACATTTCGTAGCGATCGAGTTCCCGGGTGATCAGCAAACGCTGAATTTCACTGGAGCCTTCGTAGATCTGGGTGATGCGGATATCGCGGTAGTACTGCTCCACCGGATAGTCCTCCAGGTAGCCATAGCCGCCATGGATCTGGATGGCCTTGGAGCACACCCATTCGCCCGTCTCGGTGGCGAACAGCTTGGCCTGGGAGGCTTCGCTGAGGCAGGGCTCACCGGCCGTGCGTAGGCGCGCGGCATGCAGGATCAGCAGGCGCGCGGCGTTGAGCCGGGTGTGCATGTCGGCCAGCATGTTGGCGATGCTCTGGTGCTGGATGATGGCCTTGTCGAACTGGATGCGTTCGCGGGCGTAGCCCAGCGCCGCCTCGAAGGCCGCGCGAGCGATGCCCAGGGCCTGGGCGGCGATGCCGATGCGCCCGCCTTCCAGGTTGGACAGGGCGATGGCCAGCCCCTTGCCGCGCTCGCCCAGCAGGTTGGCCGCCGGGATCCGGCAGTTGTCCAGGGTGACCGCGCAGGTGTCGGAGGCGCGCAGGCCCATCTTGTCTTCGGTGCGCTCGACGCGAAAACCGGGAGTGTCGGTGGGTACCAGAAAGGCCGACAGGCCCTTCTTGCCCAGCTCCGGATCGGTCACCGCGAAGACGATGGCCAGGCCGGCGCGGCGCCCGTTGCTGACGAACTGCTTGCTGCCATTGAGCACCCAGCTGTCGCCGTCGAGGACCGCGCGGGTGCGCAGGTTATGGGCCTCGGAGCCGGCCTGGGGTTCGGTCAGGCAGAAGCAGCCGATGACCTTGCCAGCGGCCAGGTCGGGCAGCCAATGATCCTGCTGTTCGGCGGTGCCGTAGCGCAGCAGTGGGCCGCAACCCACCGAGCTGTGGATGCTCATCAGGGCGCCGAGGCTACCGTCGCCGGCGGAGATCTCTTCCACGGCCAGGGCATAGGCGACGTAGTCCATATAGGTGCCGCCCCATTGCTCGGGCACCACCATGCCCAGCAGGCCCAGTTCACCCAGTTGGGCAACCACGGCGTCGTCGATCCACTCGGCCTTTTCCCAGGCCCGGGCGTGGGGCGCGACCTCGCGGCGGGCGAAGTCACGCGCCATGTCGCGGATCATGCGTTGTTCTTCGGTGAGTTCGATGTCGTGCATGGAAGCCTTCCTCAGGAATGGCGAAAATCGGTGAAAAAGGCCGCGACGCGGCGTGGATCCAGATCCTGCCAGCGAGCCGGATTCCAGTGCGGCGTGCGGTCCTTGTCCACCAGCATGGCGCGCACCCCCTCGATGATCTCGCCCTTTTCGAACCAGCGGCGATCCAGGTGCAGCTCCAGCGCGAAACACTGCTCCAGCGACAGCCCGCCGCCTTGACGCAGCAATTCCAGGGCGGTGGCGACCGCCAGTGGCGAGCGGGCGTCCAGGGTGGCCAGGGTCTCCTGGGCCCAGTCGCGATAGGCGGAGCGGCTTTCCGCCTGCAGGCTGCCGCGCAACTCTTCCACGGTCGCCGCGGCGAAGTGTTCGGCGATGGCGGGGCGCAGGTCGGTCAGACGCGCCGACTCGGCCGGCGCCGTGGCGAACTCCTGCAGCAGGGCGGCCAGATCGGTCGGCCCCTGGGCAGTGGCCGCCTCCAGCCGTTGAAGGAGGTCGTCGGTTGTCGCTTCGGCAATGAAGACATCGGCCAGGCCGGCGGCCAGGGCATCGGCCGGACCGATCTGCACGCCGGTCAGGCCCAGATAGAGGCCCAGCTGATCCGGCAGGCGTGGCAGGAAGTGGCTGGCGCCGACATCGGGGAAGTACCCGATGGCGGTTTCCGGCATGGCCATGCGGGTGCGCTCGCTGACGATCCGCAGGCGCGCCGCCTGCACCAGGCCCATGCCGCCGCCCAGGACCAGGCCGTGGGCCAGCGCCAGCACCGGCTTGGGATAGCGGTGCAGCGCCAGGTCCAGGGCGTATTCCTCGGTGAAGAAGGTCAGGTGCAGGTCGTCGCCACGCTGGTAGCTGTCGTAGAGCGCACGGACATCGCCGCCGGCGCAAAAGGCCTTGGGGCCGTTGCCGCGCAGCACGATCACCCGCACGCCGGGGTCCTGTTCCCAGTCGCGCAGGGCTCCGTGCAGCGCGCGCACCATCTCCAGGTCCAGGGCATTGAGCCCGGTCGGGCGATCGAGGGTCAGATAGCCGATCCCGCCACGTCTTTCCAGCAGTACCTTGGCGTCGCTCATGCACCGTCCTCGTCCAGGTAGTCCTGGATGATGGCCGAGAAATCCAGGCCGCCGCCACCCGCGCGGCTGAATCTCTGATAGAGCTGCTGCGCAACCGCCCCAAGGATCACCGGCTGGCGCACGGCGCGCGCCGCCTCGGTGGCCAGGCCCAGGTCCTTGAGCATGAGTTCGGCGGCGAAGCCACCCTGGTAACCGCGCGAGGCTGGCGCCTGGGGCAGCACGTCCGGATAGGGGTTGTTGACCTCCGAACTCCAGCAGCGCCCGCTGCTGGTATTGATCACCCCGGCCAGGGTCTTGGCGTCCATGCCCAGGCGGGTACCCAGGGCCATGGCTTCGGCTACCCCGACCATGGAGATGCCCAGCAACAGGTTGTTGGCCACCTTGGCCACCTGGCCGTTGCCGCTGGCGCCGCAGTGCACCAGGTTGCGGCCCATGGCGGCCAGTAGCGGCTGGGCACGCTGGAAGCCGGCCTCGCTACCGCCGACCATGAAGGTGAGAGTCCCTGCCGCGGCGCCGCCGGTGCCGCCGGAGACCGGGGCGTCCAGCAGTTCCAGGCCGCGCTCGGCGGCGGCGCTGGCCACCGCCCGGGCGCTGAGCGGGTCGATGGTGGAGGAATCGATCAAGAGGGTGCCCGGCCGGGCACGGGCGATCAGTCCGTCCTCGCCCAGGTAGACCGTCTTCACCTGGGCGGCCGCGGGCAGCATGGTGATGATCACCTCCGCGCCACTCGCCGCCACGGCGGTGGGCGAGGCAGCGACCTCGGCTCCTTCGGCGCGCAGTGCGTCCAGCGCGGCGGTGGAAAGGTCATAGACGGTCAGCTGATGGCCGGCCTTGAGCAGGTTGCGGGCCATGGGCGCGCCCATGTTGCCCAGTCCCAGAAATCCCAGATGCATGCTGGCGTCTCCCTTACTTGAGGGTGATGGTGGTGTTGACGACCCCGGCGCTGCCGACGTCCTGCTCGTCGGGCCAGCGCGTGGTGATGGTCTTGGTCTGGGTATAGAAGAGCACCGCCTGCTTGCCATAGGGCCCCAGGTCACCCAGTTTGGAGGCGCGCGAACCGCTGAAGGAGAACAGCGGCACCGGTACCGGAATGGGCACGTTGATGCCGACCTGGCCGACGTCGATGTCTTCCTGGAAGCGCCGTGCCGCGGCGCCGGAGCGCGTGAAGAGGGCAACGCCGTTGCCGTTGGGGTTGGCGTTGATCAGGGCGATGGCCTCGTCGAGGGTGGCGGCGTGCATCACGCAGAGCACCGGTCCGAACAGTTCTTCGCGGTACAGGGTCATGTCGGTGGTCACCCCGGAAAACAGCGTCGGGCCGACGAAGTTGCCCTTCTCGTAGCGCTCAACCTGGATGTTGCGGCCGTCCAGCTCCAGGGTCGCGCCTTCGCTCAGCCCGCGCTCGATCAGGCCGCTGACCCGGTCCAGGGCCTGGCAGGAGATCAGCGGGCCGACATCGGTGCCGTGCTCGTGACCCGCACCCACCTTGAGGCTGCGCGCCTTGGCCACCAGGTCCGGCACCCAGCTGTTGGCTTCACCCACCAGCACCACCACCGAGACCGCCATGCAGCGCTGACCCGCCGCGCCGAAGGCGGCGCCCACCAGGTTGGCCAGGGTCTGTTCGCGGGGCGCATCGGGCATCACCACCGCATGGTTCTTGGCGCCCATCATGCACTGCACGCGCTTGCCGGCTTCGCTGGCGCGGCGATAGACATGGGTGCCGACGCGGGTCGAGCCGACAAAGGACAGCGCCTTGATATCCGGGTGATCGCAGAGGGCGTCCACCACCGCCGGTCCGCCATGGACCACGTTGAGCACCCCGGGCGGTACCCCGGCTTCCAGCGCCAGCTCGGCCAGGCGCATGGTCACCAGCGGATCCTGCTCCGAGGGCTTGAGGACGAAGGTATTGCCGCAGGCGATGGCCATGGGAAACATCCACAGCGGAATCATCGCCGGGAAGTTGAAGGGGGTGATGCCGGCGCAGACGCCTAGGGGTTGCAGCAGCGTATAGGTGTCCACCCCGCTGGCGACGTTGTTGGCCAGTTCGCCCAGTTGCAGATTGCCGATGGCCGCGGCGTGCTCCACTACCTCCAGGCCGCGGAAGACATCGCCCTCGGCGTCGGCCAGAGTCTTGCCCTGCTCGGCGGTGAGCAGGGCGGCCAGTTCGCTCATGTGTTCGCGGATCAGCTGCTGGTAGCGCAGGAAGATGCGTGCCCGGGCGCCGATGGGCGTCTTGCGCCAGGTGGCGAAGGCCGCCTTGGCACTGGCCACGGCGCGCTGTACCTCCTCAGGGGTGGCGAAGGGCACCCGCGCCAGCACCTCCTGGGTGGCCGGGTTGATCACTTCGCGGCCTTCGCGGCTGGTGGAGGTGACGAATTGGCCGTCGATCAGCAGCGGCACGTCTTTGATGGCGGTCTGGGTCATGACAGGGATTCCTGGGCGGTGGCAACGGAGGCCGGTGCAGGGTGGTTGGCGAAGTCTTCTTCGGCATAGTCGTGGAGGTCGGCTGTGCCAGCCGCGCGGCGCTGTGCCTCGCCCAGGCGCAGCTCGATGCGGCGGATCTTGCCGGACAGCGTCTTGGGCAGTTCGCCGACGAATTGCAGGCGGCGTACTCGCTTGTAGGGGGACAGGCAGCCACGGGCGAAGCCGAGCAGCTCCTGCGCGAGTTCAGGCGAAGGCGCGTGGCCGGCGGCCAGGATGACGAAGGCCTTAGGTACATTGAGGCGCAAGGGGTCGGGGCTCGGCACCACGGCCACTTCCATCACGGCCGGATGCTCGATCAGGGCGCTTTCTAGTTCGAAGGGGCTGATGCGGTAGTCCGCCGACTTGAAGACGTCATCGGCGCGCCCGACGAAGGTGATGTAGCCCTCGGCATCACGCACCGCGGTATCGCCGGTGCGGTAGTGGCCGTCCCGCATCACCTCGGCGGTTTTCTCCGGACTGTCCTCGTAGCCCAGCATCAACCCGGCGGGGCGCGGCTGCAGCGACAGGGCCACCTCGCCGTCGTTGCCCGGCTGGCCATCGGCATCCAGCAATTCGACGTGGCACCCTGGCAGCGGACGACCCATGGAGCCCGGCTTGAGCGGCTGGCCCGGGGTATTGCCTACCAGGGCGGTGGTCTCCGACTGGCCGAAACCATCTCTCAGGGTCAGCCCCCAGGCCGCCTGCAGGCTGTCGATGATCTCCGGATTGAGCGGCTCGCCGGCGCCGACCAGCTCCCGCAGCTGCAGCCGCTCGCGATAGGCGGCAAGGTCCTCCTGGATCAGCATGCGCCACACCGTGGGCGGCGCGCAGAGACTGGTGACGGGATAGCGCGCCAGCACCTCCAGCAGCGCCTGGGGCTTGAAGCGCGGCACGTCATGGATGAACACGCAGGCACCGGCATTCCAGGGGGCGAAGACACAACTCCAGGCATGCTTGGCCCAGCCGGGGGAGGAGATGTTGAGGTGTACGTCGCCTGGCTGCAGGCCGATCCAGTAGAGGGTCGACAGGTGCCCGACTGGATAGCTGCTGTGGCTGTGCAGGACCAGCTTGGGTCGCGAGGTGGTCCCCGAGGTGAAATAGAGCAGCAGCGGATCCGTGGCGAGGGTAGGGCCGTCCGGCAGGAAGTCGCTGGCGCAGGCGCCCGGTGCATAGGGCTGCCAACCGGCCACCGGCGACCCGACGCAGATCCGGGTAAGGCCCGGATCCAGACTGGCGCAACGCTCCGTATGGGCACTGCCCACCACCAGGTGAGCGATGCGCCCGCGCTGCACCCGATCCTGCAGATCGGCATCACTGAGCAAGGTGGTGGCGGGCACCACCACGGCACCCAGCTTGAAGGCACCGAGCAGCGTCTCCCACAGCGCCACCTCGTTGCCCAGCATCACCAGGATGCGTTCGCCGCGCCGCACGCCCTGGGCCCGCAGGAAGTTGGCGGTGCGATTCGAGGCCTGGCGCAGCTCGGCGAAGCTGTAGCGCTCTTCGCGACCTTCGGCGTCGAGTCGCCACAGTGCCGGACCGGCATGCTCCTCGGCCAGGCGATCGAAATGATCCAGTGCCCAGTTGAAGTGTTCCAGTTCCGGCCAGCGGAAATCGCGGACGGCAGTGGCGTAGTCGGTGCGATGGCGCAGCAGGAAGTCCCGCGCTGTGCGGAAGGCGTCGCCGGCCGTCATGGGCGATACCCCGCGGCCTGCAGGATCGAGAGGGAAGGGCAGCGTCCGGCCTGGCGCCGGGATGGGGCCTGAGGGTGGGTCATGGTTGCCTGCTCTTTATTGTTGTTGGGTAGCAGCGGGTCGCGCCGTCACCACTCGTGACGCGCCCTGGTAAGCAGTATAGTTCCGGCAAAAGTCTCTTGGCTTCCGACAAAAACGCCCGACCGACATGCAAAAATCCAATAACCCGGCAGCGCGTCTCGACTGGGACGATCTCAGATTCTTCCTCGAAGTCGCCCGCACCCAGAAGGCCAGCGCCGCGGCGCGGCGGTTGGGGGTCGATTACACCACCGTCTCGAGGCGTATCTCAGCCCTGGAAAAGGCGCTTGGTGCCCTGCTGTTCGAGAAGTCGCGCAGCACCGGCTTCAGCCTCACCATGGAAGGGCAGCGGCTGCTGGTGCACGCCGAAACCCTGGAAAGCACCCTGCAGACCGCCTGCGAGCAGATCTCCGATACCCGTCTGGCGCCTTCCGGCCAGGTGCGCATCGGTGCTACCGAAGGCTTCGGCAGCTACTTCGTCGCGCCTCAGCTGAGCTTCTTCCAGGATCGCTATCCGGGGATCACCCTCGATGTGCTACCGGTCCCGCACTTCGTCAACCTGTCGCGCCGCGAAGCCGACATCGCCATCACCCTGGAACGCCCCGAGCGCGGACCCTATGTCTGCCGCAAGCTGTGCGACTATCGCCTGCGACTCTACGCCACCGCCGACTACCTGGCCCGCCACCCGCCCATCGCGCAGCTCGCGGATCTGCACCGTCATAGGTTCATCACCTACGTCGACGATCTCGCCTTCAGCCCCGAGCTGCTCTATCTGGAGCGCATTCTGCCGGAGGCCAGCAGCGGCCTGCGCAGTACCAGCGTGATTGCCCAGTATCAGGCCGCCCTGTGCGGACACGCCCTGGCCATCCTGCCGTGCTTTGTCGCCGAGCCGGATCCGCGCCTGGTGGCGCTCCTGCCGGAACAGATCCAGATCACCCGGCAATTCTGGCTCTACTACCGCGAAGACTTGCGCCGCCTGCGCCGCATCACCCTGGTGACCGACTACCTGCGCGCCTGCACCGACGCCAATCGCGACTTCCTGCTCGGCGAAGCCCGCGCGCCGGTGCTGGGCTGGCCGGCGACCTGAGGCCCGGCGCCGATCGCTGCGGCACCCCGGGACCCGGCCGGGGTCTCAGAGCTGTCGGTCGTCCTTCGACGGCCTCCAGTGAACAGATGGGAACGGCAATGGAACGATATCAGGCATTGAGTCAGGCGCTGAGCAAGTCAGCCGAGCGGGAAGAAGCCTACTGGCAGGAGCTGGAGCGCCGCCTGCATGAATTGCCGGAGTGCTTCACCCGCTACCTGGGGCTCACTCCCGCGGATCAGGTCGATGCCGGGTTGGGCCTGGAAAAGCGCGTCGATGGCAACATCGTCCGCGAACTGGAAGTCTATGCGCGCTACGACCTCACGGTGATCGTCGATGACCTGGCCGGCACGCCCCAGACCTTCGCCATCGGGCTGTCCTTCTTCTATACCAACGACCACTTCGTGCTGAAGGAGCGCGACGGCGAATTCTCCGTTGCCCTCGAACCCCAGGACGATCCCGACCGATTCTGGGACGAAGGCTGCCGCGAGATCTACGATTCGCTGGCACGGCGGATCCGCAGCAAGACCCTGCCCGCCATCGAGTAGGAAAGGGCGGCCGCGCGGGTCGCCGCTTTTCAGACGGGAGTGACCAGGGTCCCGTTGGTGAAATAGCGCTCCACATTGGCCAGCACCAGGTCAGCCATGGCCTGGCGCGTCTCGTGGGTGCCGCTGCCGAGATGCGGGGTGAGGACCACGTTGTCCAGCGTCAGCAACGCCGTGGGCACCTCGGGTTCCTCGGCGAAGACATCCAGCCCGGCGCCGCCCAGGGCGCCGCTCCGCAGGGCCGCCACCAGGGCCGGCTCATCGACCACACTGCCGCGAGCGATGTTGATGAGATAGCCACGCGGTCCCAGGGCCGCGAGGATCCGCGCGTCGATCAGCCCATCGGTGGCGGGACCACCGGGCAGCGACAGCACCAGGAAGTCCGCTGCCTCCGCCAGGGCTTCGAGATCGGCATGATAGCGATAGGGTACGTCCGGTTGCCGATGGCGACCGTGGTAGGCCACTTCCATGCCAAAAGCCTCCACCCGTCGGGCGATGCCTTTGCCGATGTTGCCCAGACCGACAATGCCGCAGGTCTTGCCCGCCAGGCGCGAGGTCAGGGGAAACTTGCCCTGGCGCCAGTCGCCGCGGCGCACGAAACGATCCGCCGCACTGATGCCCCGCGCTACATCGATCAGCAGGGCGAAGGCGGTGTCGGCGACGCAGTCGTCCAGGACACCCGGAGTGTTGCTCACGAGCACGCCTCTGTCGCGCGCCGCGGCGATGTCGATGCTGTCGTAGCCCACGCCGAAACTGAACACCGCCGCCAGGGCGGGCAGGGCACTCATCAGTTCACGGGTCGCACCGTGCACGCCTGAGGTCACCACGGCCACCACGTCCTGGCCGCGTGCCGCGAGCAGTTCGGACTGATCGGGTGCTTCCCAGAGTCGTAGCACCTCATAACGGGTCTCTAGCGCGTCCTGCAGCGCAGGCAGCAGCGGACCCACCTGCAGCAACAGCGGACGTTGGTTCTGTTCAGCCATTTCTAGACTCCTTGAAAGAGAAGGGACGGCGAACCGCCCCTTGAAGCGGTGGGCTCAGCCCAGCAATTGCAGGCCCAGCTGGATCGCGACCCAGATCGCCAGCAGGGTGGCGAAACCCAGGGCCAGGTTCTCGAACCAGTTGTTGCGGTACTCGTCGCCCAGCAGCGACTTCTGGTTGGACATGATCAGCAGGCCCAGGGAGATCACCGGCAGGCCGACGATGTTCAAGGCATTCACGCCGATGGTCAGGGTCACGAAGTCGGGCATGCCCGGCAGCGACCACACCAGCGGCGTCACCAGGATGAAGAGCAGGAACCACTTGTGCGCCGGGTCCTTGTGAAAGGTCTTGCCATAGCGCTCGCGCCGTTCCGGACGGATGTGCTGCAGGGCATCGGTGATCAGCATGGGGAAGGCGGTGGTCTTGCCCACCACGCTGGCGAACAGGGTGGCGAAGACGCCGGTGAAGAAAATCAACCAGCCGCCCGAGCCGAAGAACAGTTCCAGCGCCGAGCCCAGGTCGTTCAGGGTGTTCACCTGCAGGCCGTTGGGTCTGAGGATTTCCACGCCGACGACCCAGATGGCCAGGTTGATGATGATGCCAACCACCACGGCGAACAGCAGATCGTTGCGCTGGATGCGCTTGTGCTCCGGGCCGGTCCAGCCCTTTTCCTTCATCACATAGGGATGCACGAAGTTGGCGATGGAACCGGCCACGGCGCCAATGACCGACACGGCCACCAGCAGAGCCCCATGCACGCCTTCGTCCGGCGGAATGCTGAAGCCGATGGTGCCGCGCAGGATACCGCCCAGGTCCGGGCCCGACATCACCGCCAGGGTGATGAAGGCCAGGGTCATGACCGCCAGCAGCACCTTCATCACGCCTTCGATCAGGGCATAGAAGTTCCGTCCCACCAGCAGCCAGACGGCGATCACCACCGCCACCGAGCAGAGCAGCGGATAGTCGACATGGAGAAGGGTGGCCAGGGCCTCGCCAGCGCCCTTGAGCATGTAGGCGTTGGTCAGGTGCCCCATGACGAGCGCGTACCCGAGCATGAACCAGGCGAACACCGGGTGCAGCTGGGCATAGCCTTCGAGGATCGACATGCCCTTGTTATTGCACAGCTGGAAGCGCGCGATGATGTTGACGATGAGAAAGCGCAGCAGCAGGGACACCGCCAGCACCCACATCATGGCGTAGCCGTAGTTGGCGCCAGCCACCGAAGAGGTGATGAGGTCGCCAGCGCCCAGCCAGGACAGCACCGCGATGATGCCGGGGCCCAGCAGCTTCGCCAGGCGGCGCAGGCCGGAGCCTTGCTCCTTGGCCAGAGGTACGGATTTTTCGACGGGACCGGATCGCTCCATTGGGGCGTTTCTCCTAACGATTGTTGTTGTTGTGAAGGGGCCGGAAGTGGCCTTTTCGTTAGCTTGCCCTTTCAGGGTTTAGCACTACATACGACGTCGTACAACTAAAGGTGGGCAACAAAATGTTGCTTTCGTCGGGTCAGGCCAGACGCCCTTCGTTGATTGCCGTACGTACCGCTGGATCAAGCCAGGTGACTTCGCTTGAGACTGTCTCTAGAATGGTCGCCCTTGATTCTGGGGGGTCGGAAAGCCGGCCTGTTCTTGTGCCACGAGGAATATCCATGCAAGTTTCCGTTGAAAACACCTCTGCTCTCGAGCGTCGCATGACCATTGGCGTGCCGGCCGAGCGTATTGAGACCGAAGTGAACAAGCGTCTGCAGCAGACTGCACGGCGTGCCAAGGTTCCCGGTTTCCGCCCGGGCAAGGTACCCATGAGCGTCATCCGCCAGCGCTACGAAGCCTCGGCTCGTCAGGAAGCCTTGGGTGATCTCATTCAGGAAACCTTCTACGAAGCCGTCGTCGAGCAGAAGCTCAACCCGGCCGGCGCACCCGCCGTCGAACCCAAGGTGTTCGAAAAGGGCAAGGACCTAGAATATGTCGCCACCTTCGAAGTCTTCCCCGAGTTCGAAGTCAAGGGCCTGGACGGCATCGAGATCGAGCGCCAGGACGCAAGCGTCGAAGACGCCGACATCGACAAGATGCTCGACGTGCTGCGCAAGCAGGGTACCCGTTACGAAGCCGTTGACCGCGCTGCCGCCAACGACGACCAGGTCACCATCGACTTCGTCGGTACCCAGGATGGCGAAGCCTTCTCCGGTGGCTCCGCCGAGAACACCAAGCTTGTGCTGGGTTCGGGGCGCATGATCCCCGGTTTCGAAGACGGTCTGGTCGGTGCCAAGGCCGGTGACGAGCGTGTGCTCGACCTGACCTTCCCCGAGGACTACCAGAACCTGGATCTGGCCGGCAAGGCCGCCCAGTTCAAGGTCACCGTCAAAGAAGTGGCCGCACCCGAGCTGCCCGAGCTGAACGAAGCCTTCTTCAAGCAGTTCGGCGTGGAAGAGACCACCGTCGAAGGGTTCCGCGCCGAAGTGCGCAAGAACATGGACCGCGAGCTGCGCCAGGCGCTCAAGACCAAGGTCAAGAACCAGGTCATGGACGGTCTGCTGGCTGCCAACCAGATCGACGTACCGGCTGCCCTGATCAGCAACGAAGTGGATCGCCTGCGCGTTCAGGCCGTCCAGCAGTTCGGCGGCAACATCCAGCCCGAGCAACTGCCGGCCGAGCTGTTCAGCGAGCAGGCCAAGCGCCGCGTGCTGCTGGGCCTGATCATCGCCGAGATGGTCAAGCAGTTCGAGCTCAAGCC
Organism: Pseudomonas benzopyrenica; assembly: GCF_036884265.1. Classification (NCBI taxonomy): domain Bacteria; kingdom Pseudomonadati; phylum Pseudomonadota; class Gammaproteobacteria; order Pseudomonadales; family Pseudomonadaceae; genus Pseudomonas; species Pseudomonas benzopyrenica. The sequence continues at coordinate 1,949,919 of NZ_CP145723.1, forward strand.
CGATGACGCCCGCGTTCGCGAGCTGATCGAAGAGATGGCTGCGGCCTATCAGGAGCCCGAGCAGGTAGTGAAGTGGTACTACCAGAACGAGCAGCAGCTGAACGAAGTGCGTTCGGTTGTACTGGAAGAACAAGTCGTGGATACTGTCCTCAAGCAGGCAAAAGTCACCGACAAGCAGGTCTCCTACGAGGACGCGGTCAAACCGGCCGAGGCTCCCCAAGCAGCCTGATCTGCCTCCAGTTGCTAGTTCACCTAAGCCAGCCTCGTGCTGGCTTATGTGTTTTTGACAGGTCATCCAGATAGGGAGCTAGTGCAGGACATGTCCCGCAATTCATACATGCAATCCATGCCCGATATTCAAGCCGCTGGCGGTCTGGTACCCATGGTGGTGGAGCAATCCGCCCGGGGCGAGCGCGCTTACGACATCTACTCCCGGCTGCTCAAGGAGCGGGTCATCTTCCTGGTCGGCCAGGTCGAGGACTACATGGCCAACCTGGTCGTCGCCCAGCTGCTGTTCCTGGAAGCGGAGAATCCTGACAAGGACATCCACCTCTATATCAACAGCCCGGGTGGTTCGGTGACCGCCGGCATGTCGATCTACGACACCATGCAGTTCATCAAGCCCGACGTTTCCACCATCTGCATCGGCCAGGCCTGCAGCATGGGCGCTCTGCTGCTGGCAGGCGGCGCCGCCGAGAAGCGTTTCTGCCTGCCGCACTCGCGGATGATGATTCACCAGCCCCTGGGCGGTTTCCAGGGTCAGGCCTCGGACATCGAAATTCACGCCCGTGAAATTCTGACCATCCGCGAGCGTCTGAATAAGGTGCTGGCGCATCACACCGGTCAGCCGATGGACGTGATCGCCCGCGATACCGACCGTGACAACTTCATGAGTGGCCCCGAAGCCGTCGCCTACGGCCTGATCGACAAGGTCCTCGAGAAGCGCAACATCCCCGCCTGACCCCGCCTCGACCACCTGCCCAAGCGCCGGTCGTTTGGGCAGGTAGGCTTGAAAAACCGTGCAATAGGCTCCATCTTGTTGATGTAAGCACATTCCATTGGATCGATCGAATGACAGATACGCGCAATAGCGACGATAACGGCAAGCTGCTTTACTGCTCCTTCTGCGGCAAGAGTCAGCACGAAGTACGTAAATTGATCGCTGGACCCTCCGTCTTCATCTGCGACGAATGCGTCGACCTGTGCAATGACATCATCCGCGAGGAAGTCCAGGAAGCTCAGGCCGAAAGCAATGCGCACAAGCTGCCAGCGCCGAAGGAAATCAGCGCCATCCTCGACCAGTATGTCATTGGTCAGCAGCGTGCCAAGCGGGTCCTCGCCGTTGCCGTCTACAACCATTACAAGCGTCTGAATCAGCGCGAGAAGAAAGACGACGTCGAACTGGGCAAGAGCAACATCCTGCTCATCGGTCCGACCGGTTCGGGCAAGACCCTGCTGGCGGAAACGCTGGCGCGCCTGCTCAACGTACCTTTCACCATCGCCGATGCCACCACTCTGACCGAAGCCGGTTACGTGGGTGAAGACGTCGAGAACATCATTCAGAAGCTCCTGCAGAAGTGCGACTACGATGTGGAAAAGGCCCAGATGGGCATCGTCTACATCGACGAGATCGACAAGATCTCGCGCAAGTCCGACAACCCCTCCATCACCCGTGACGTCTCGGGCGAGGGCGTGCAGCAGGCGCTGCTGAAGCTGATCGAAGGTACCGTGGCGTCGGTTCCGCCCCAGGGTGGCCGCAAGCATCCCCAGCAGGAATTCCTGCAGGTCGATACCCGCAACATCCTGTTCATCTGCGGCGGCGCCTTCGCCGGCCTGGAAAAGGTCATCCAGAACCGTTCCACCAAGGGCGGCGGCATCGGCTTCAACGCCGAGGTGCGCAGCCAGGAACTGGGCAAGAAGATCGGCGAATCCCTGCGTGACGCCGAGCCCGAGGATCTGGTCAAGTTCGGTCTGATCCCCGAGTTCGTCGGTCGTCTGCCGGTCATCGCGACCCTGGACGAGCTGGACGAGCCGGCACTCATGCAGATCCTGACCGAGCCGAAGAACGCCCTGACCAAGCAGTACGCCAAGCTGTTCGAGATGGAAGACGTGGATCTGGAATTCCGTCCCGACGCGCTCAAGGCGGTTGCCCGCAAGGCGCTGGAGCGCAAGACCGGTGCCCGGGGTCTGAGATCCATCCTCGAAGGCATCCTGCTCGAGACCATGTACGAGATTCCTTCGCAGAAGGAAGTCAGCAAGGTGGTCATCGACGAGAGCGTGATCGACGGGAGTTCCCAGCCGCTGCTCATCTACGAGAACAGCGAGCCCGCCAAGGCGGCGCCAGACGCGTGACAGAAGGGGCTTCGGCCCCTTTTTCATTTCAGCGACGGTTGTATTTTGCGGCGGTCAACCTCATGTTAGGGGAAACCGAGGCCTTAACCGCATCTGCGGCCGATTATTTGCCGAGACCCGTACCCCATGACTACGACGATAGAACTTCCCCTGCTGCCCCTACGTGACGTAGTGGTCTATCCCCACATGGTCATCCCATTGTTCGTCGGAAGGGAAAAGTCCGTCGAGGCCCTCGAGGCCGCCATGGCTGGCGACAAGCAGATCCTGCTGGTCGCGCAGAAGAATCCCGGCGATGACGATCCCGCCGCGGACGACATGTATCACATGGGTACGGTCGCGACCGTTCTCCAGCTGCTCAAGCTGCCCGACGGCACCGTCAAGGTCCTGGTTGAAGGCGAGCAGCGCGGCCGTATCGAATCCTTCGTCGAGAACCAGGCCTATGCCCGTGCGCTGGTCACCCTGATCGAAGACAGCGAAGCCCCGGATCGTGAATCCGAGGTGTTCTCGCGCAGCCTGATGAGTCAGTTCGAGCAATACGTACAGCTCGGCAAGAAGGTCCCTGCCGAAGTCCTGTCCTCGCTCAACAGCATCGAGGATCCCAGCCGTCTGGTCGACACCATGGCCGCCCATATGGCGCTGAAGATCGAACAGAAGCAGGAAATTCTCGAGATCACCGAGCTGGGCGCACGCGTCGAGCACGTGTTGGCCCTGCTGGATGCGGAAATCGACCTCCTGCAGGTGGAAAAGCGCATCCGTGGTCGCGTCAAGAAGCAGATGGAGCGCAGCCAGCGCGAGTACTACCTCAACGAACAGATGAAGGCCATCCAGAAAGAACTGGGTGACATCGACGAAGGCCACAACGAGGTCGACGACCTCAAGCGTCGCATCGAAGCCGCCGGTCTGCCCAAGGATGCCCTGGCCAAGGCTACGGCCGAGCTGAACAAGCTCAAGCAGATGTCGCCGATGTCGGCCGAAGCCACCGTGGTGCGCTCCTACATCGACTGGTTGGTGAACGTACCGTGGCAGGCGGAAAGCAAGGTCCGCCTGGACCTAGGCCGTGCCGAGGAAGTCCTGGATAAGGACCACTACGGTCTGGAAGAGGTCAAGGAACGCATTCTTGAATACCTCGCCGTGCAGAAGCGTGTGAAGAAGGTGCGCGGGCCGGTGCTGTGCCTGGTCGGTCCGCCCGGCGTGGGCAAGACCTCCCTGGCCGAGTCCATCGCCCGTTCCACCGGTCGCAAGTTCGTGCGCATGGCCCTGGGCGGCGTGCGTGACGAAGCCGAGATCCGTGGCCACCGCCGCACCTACATCGGTTCCATGCCGGGTCGTCTGATCCAGAAGATGACCAAGGTCGGGGTGCGCAATCCGCTGTTCCTGCTCGACGAAATCGACAAGATGGGCAACGACATGCGTGGCGATCCCGCCTCTGCCTTGCTCGAGGTCCTGGATCCGGAGCAGAACCACACCTTCAACGACCATTACCTGGAGGTGGACTACGACCTCTCCGACGTGATGTTCGTCTGTACCGCCAACTCCATGAACATTCCGGCGCCCTTGCTGGACCGTATGGAAGTCATTCGCCTGCCTGGCTATACCGAGGCGGAAAAGGTCAACATCGCCACCCGTTACCTGATTCCCAAGCAGGTCAAGGCCAATGGCCTGAAGAAGGGCGAGGTGGAGTTCGACGAAGACGCCCTGCGCGACATCATCCGCTACTACACCCGCGAAGCGGGCGTACGGAGTCTGGAGCGTCAGGTGGCCAAGGTCTGCCGCAAGGTGGTCAAACAGCATGCCCTGAGCAAGGAGCGCACGGCCAGCGTCACCGTGGATACCCTAGAGCACTGGCTGGGCGTCCGCAAATTCCGCTATGGCCTGGCCGAGCAGCAGGATCAGGTTGGTCAGGTCACCGGCCTCGCCTGGACCCAGGTTGGCGGCGAACTGCTGACCATCGAGTCCGCGGTCGTCCCCGGCAAGGGCCAGATGATCAAGACCGGTTCCTTGGGCGATGTGATGGCCGAGTCCATCACCGCGGCCCTGACCGTGGTCCGCAGTCGTGGTCGCAGCCTGGGCATTCCCAAGGACTTCCACGAGAAGCACGACATCCATATCCACGTGCCCGAAGGCGCCACGCCCAAGGACGGCCCAAGCGCCGGTATCGGCATGTGCACGGCGCTGGTCTCGGCCGCCACCCGCATCCCGGTGCGTGCCGACGTCGCCATGACCGGCGAGATCACCCTGCGTGGCCAGGTACTGGCCATCGGTGGGCTCAAGGAAAAGCTGCTCGCGGCCCATCGTGGCGGCATCCGTACCGTGATCATTCCCGAGGAAAACGTCCGGGATCTGCGGGACATTCCGGACAACATCAAGGCCGACTTGCAGATCAAGCCAGTCAAATGGATTGACGAGGTCTTGGAGGTTGCGCTGCAATACACGCCGGAGCCGCTTCCGGACGATGGTCCGGAGCTCGTCAGCAAGGACGAGAAGCGGGATCAGGAAGGCAAGGAGCGCGTCAGTACGCACTGACGGCGCCCTTGGGCTTGATGGGCGGGGCGCCAGCCAAGGTTGCTGGTGTTCCGCCGTCCTGCTGGATGCAAGGTCCTTGATCGACGAAAAGGCGCATCTCGAGATGCGCCTTTTCGCTATTTGCTATTCGACGATTTCGCCATGGCCGGTCTGGCCACAGCTCGTGGGGGGAACATGCTACAAAACATCAGGGACCGTTCGCAGGGATGGATTGCCAAAGTCATCATCGGATTCATCATCCTGCTGATGGCGCTGACCGGCTTCGAAGCGATCATCCGCGCCACGGGTCACCAGGGTGCCGTCGCCCTGGTCAATGGCGACGAGATCAAGCAGACGGAGCTGGCCCAGGCCGTGGAAATGCAGCGTCGCCAGCTGCAGCAACAACTGGGGCAGGGCTTCGATCCTTCCACCCTGGATGACCGGTTGCTGCGCGAGTCCGCACTCAAGGCACTCATCGACAAGCAACTGCTGCTGCAGAGCGCCAAGGCCGATCGCTTCGCCTTCTCCGAGCAGGCACTGGATCAGTTGATCCTCAATACCCCCGAATTCCAGACCGAAGGGCGTTTCGATCCCCAGCGCTTCGATCAGGCCGTTCGCCAGATGAACTACAACCGCCTGCAATTCCGCGATCTGCTGCGTGACGAAATGCTGATCGGTCAGCTGCGTGCCGGTATCGTCGGCAGCAATTTCGTCACCGATGCCGATATCGAGGCCTTCGCCGCGCTCGAGCGTCAGACCCGCGACTTCGCCATGCGTACCGTCAAGGCCTCGCCGGCTGGCATCACGCCGACCCAGGACGAGATCCAGGCCTACTACGACAGCCACAAGAACGCCTTCATGACGCCTGAGCAGGTAGTCATCGAGTACGTCGAGCTGAAGAAGGCCGCCTTCCTGGCCAAGGCCAAGGTCGACGAAAGCCGCCTGCAGGCCGCCTACAAGTCCGAGATCGCCAATCTGTCGGAGCAGCGCGACGCCGCTCACATCCTCATCGAGGTCAACGACAAGCAGAACGATGAGCAGGCCAAGGCCAAGATCCAGCAGATCCAGGAGCGCCTGAACAAGGGTGAAGATTTCGCCAAGCTGGCCAAGGAGTTCTCCCAGGATCCGGGTTCGGCGGCCAATGGTGGTGACCTCGGCTTCGCCGGTCGTGGCGTCTATGATCCGGCCTTCGAAGAGGCACTGTACGCCCTGGCACCGCAACAGGTCTCGGCACCGGTGCGTACCAGCTTTGGCTGGCACCTGATCAAGCTGCAGGGCGTCCAGGCGCCGGAAGTGCCCACCCTGGCCAGTGTCCGGCCGCGTCTGGAACAGCAGCTCAAGGCGGAAGACGCCGACCGCCTGTTCGTGGAAGCGGGCCGCAAGCTGGAAAGCTCCGCCTACGAATCCTCCGACCTGAGCCAGCCGGCCCAGGAGCTGGGTCTGCAGGTCAAGACCAGCGCACCCTTCGGTCGCGAAGGTGGCGAGGGGTTGACCGCCAACCGCCAGGTGATCGAGGCGGCCTTCAGTGAAGACGTCCTGCGTAACGGTGCCAACAGCACCGCCCTGCAGCTCGACCCGGAGACCCTGGTGGTGATCCGTGACAAGGAGCACCGCACGCCGCAGCTGCAACCCCTGGATGCGGTCAAGAAAGAGATCGTGACCCGCCTGACCCAGGAAAAGGCCGCAGCCGTGGCCAAGCAGGCCGGCGAAGAGCAGCTCAAGGCGTTGCGTGCCGGCAGCAAGGCCGCCGCGGGTGACTGGCGCACCGTCGAAGCCGCCACGCGCAACCAGGAGGGCGTCGATCCCCAGGTGCTGCAGGCCGCATTCCGCATGGCCAAGCCGGAAGCCGACAAGCCGTCCTATGCCGGCATCAGCCTGCAGAACGGGGACTTCGTCCTGATCCGTCTGCAGGGGGTAGGCGTACCCAAGGAAGCCCTGAGCGTCGAGGACAAGGCGTTGTATCGTCGCTACCTGGCCTCGCGAGCCGGGCAGGTCGATTTCGCGGCCTACCGTCGAGCCCTGGATGCCAAGGCCGAGATCAAGCATCTCTGATACGAAAAAAAGCCCGGGAAACCGGGCTTTTTCTTGGGTGGCGACAAAGGTGTCCGTGCCTGTCGAGCGCCTCCGGGAGGGAGGGGGGCAGTTGCCTCGAGGTCTTACTGGACCAGCTCCTGCTCGTCGAACAGGCCATCGAAGAGCATCGTCGACAGATAGCGCTCGCCGGAGTCCGGCAGGATGACCACGAGGGTCTTGCCCTGCATCTCCGGGGTCTCGGCCAACCGCACCGCGGCGGCCATGGCGGCGCCGCAGGAAATGCCACAGAGAATGCCTTCCTCACGCATCAGGCGCTGGGCCATCAGCTTGGCCTGTTCATCGCTGACCTGCTCGACGCGATCGACCATGGCGAGGTCCAGGTTGCCGGGTACGAAGCCGGCGCCGATGCCCTGGATCTTGTGCGGACTGGGTTTCACCTCGGCACCGGCGAGGGTCTGGCTGATGACCGGCGAGGTTTCCGGCTCCACCGCGACCGAAAGGATCGGCTTGCCCTTGGTGTTCTTGATGAAGCGCGAGATGCCGGTCAGGGTGCCGCCGGTACCGACGCCGGCCACCAGCACGTCGATGGCGCCATCGGTGTCGTTCCAGATTTCCGGGCCGGTGGTCTTCTCGTGGATGGCCGGGTTGGCCGGGTTGTCGAATTGCTGTGGCATGAAGTAGCGATCGGGCTCACTCTCGGCGATTTCCCGGGCCTTCTCGATGGCGCCCTTCATGCCCTTGGCCGGCTCGGTCAGCACCAGCTCCGCCCCCAGCGCCTTGAGCACCTTGCGCCGCTCCAGGCTCATGGAGGCCGGCATGGTCAGCACCAGGCGATAACCACGGGCGGCGGCGACATAGGCCAGGCCGATACCGGTGTTGCCCGAGGTCGGCTCCACCAGACTCATGCCAGGCTTGAGCAGGCCCTTGGCTTCGGCGTCCCAGATCAGGTTGGCACCGATGCGGCATTTGACCGAATAGCCCGGATTGCGCCCCTCGATCTTGGCGAGCAGGGTGACGCCCTTGGGGCCGAGGCGGTTGATGTAGACCAGTGGCGTGTTGCCGATGGACTGGGCGTTGTCAGCGAAGATGCGGCTCATGGCGGATCCTGTACGGCGCGGAAAACTCGCAGCCTAGGCCTTGCGTCCGATGGCGTCCAGCCCAGGCACGGCGTGTTATCGTCAGGCGAAACAGCTGCCAGAGGATAGATGATGGCCTTTCAGGGTACCGAGCGTTATGTGGCCACGGCCGAGCTCAGTCTGGCGGTCAATGCCGCCATTCAGCTGGGACGTCCGCTGCTGGTGAAGGGCGAGCCGGGCACTGGCAAGACGCTGCTGGCCGAGCAGGTAGCCGAGAGCCAGGGCGCACGTCTTATCACCTGGCACGTCAAGTCCACCACCAAGGCCCAGCAAGGCCTCTATGAATACGATGCCGTGAGTCGCCTGCGCGATTCCCAGCTCGGGGATCCCCGGGTGCAGGAGGTGGCGAACTACATCAAGCCCGGCAAGCTGTGGGACGCCTTCACCGCCGAGGATCCGGTGGTGCTCTTGATCGACGAGATCGACAAGGCCGACATCGAGTTTCCCAATGACCTGTTGCTGGAACTCGATCGCATGGAATTCCATGTCTACGAGACGGGCGAGACCATCCGCGCCCAGCGACGACCGGTGATCATCATCACCTCCAACAACGAAAAGGAGCTACCGGACGCCTTCCTGCGTCGTTGCTTCTTTCATTTCATCCGCTTCCCGGAGCGGGAGACCCTTGAGCATATCGTCCAGGTGCATTACCCCGACCTTCAGGCGCGCCTGGTCAAGGAGGCCCTGGATCTCTTTCTCGACCTGCGCAGCGTGCCGGGGTTGAAGAAGAAGCCGTCCACCTCGGAACTGGTGGACTGGCTGGTCCTGTTGCTGGGCGATGAGGCGGCGCAGCGGGCCCTGCACGGCGAGGGTGGCCTGCCGCCGCTGGCGGGCGCCCTGGTGAAGAACGAGCAGGATCTGCAGTTGCTCGAACGCCAGGCCTTCATGCGCCGCCGGCGGAGCTGAGGGCGGGCATGTTCCTCGACTTCTTCACCCGACTCAGGGCCGCCGGCATTCCGGTGTCCCTGGGCGAACTGCTGGATCTGCACGCCGCCCTGGATGCGGGCCTGGCAGTGGCCGATCCAGACGCCTTCTATCTGCTGGCCCGTGCCGTGCTGGTCAAGGACGAGCGCTTCTTCGACCGCTTCGATCAGGTCTATGCCGGCGAGCTGGCCAGGTCCGAACGTCTGGCGGAGACCAAGGCGATTCCCGCGGACTGGTTGCGGCTGGAGTTCCAGCGCTTGCTGTCGGACGAGGACCGCCAGCGACTTCAGGCCCTGGGCGGCCTCGACGAACTGCTCGAAACCCTGCGGCAGCGCCTCGCCGAGCAGCGCGAGCGGCACGCCGGTGGCAACAAATGGGTCGGCACGGGTGGCACCAGTCCCTTCGGCAGCGGTGGCTACAATCCCTTCGGTGTGCGCGTCGGCGAGGCCGGTACCCGCCAGGGGCGGGCGGCCAAGGTCTGGGAGCAGCGTGACTACCGCAATCTGGACGATCGCGCGCCCTTGGATCGGCGCAATCTGCAATTGGCCCTGCGGCGGCTGCGGCGCTTCGCTCGCAAGGGTGCGGCGGCGGAGTTCGATCTGGATGAGACCGTTGCCGCCACGGCGCGGGAGGGCGGGTTGCTGGACGTGCGCTATCGCCCTGAACGACACAACGCCACCAAGGTGCTCCTGCTGCTCGATGTCGGCGGTTCCATGGATCTGCATGTGCGCCTGTGCAGCGAGTTGTTCAGCGCCTGTCGCCTGGAGTTTCGCCACCTGGAGTACTACTACTTCCACAATTGCGTCTATGAACGCGTCTGGCGTGACAATGCCCGGCGCCATGAGGAAGGGCTGAATACCGCCGAACTGCTGCGCCGCTATGGCGCGGACTACCGCCTGGTGATCGTCGGCGACGCCAGCATGGGGCCCTACGAGATCACCCATCCAGGTGGCAGCGTCGAGCACTGGAACGAAGAGCCCGGTGCCCTGTGGATACAGAGACTCTGCCAGCACTTCCCACGGGCGGTCTGGCTCAATCCCTATCCGCAGGACGGCTGGGCCAGCAGCACCTCGATCCAGTTGCTGCGCGAACTCATGGCCCAGCGGATGTTTCCCTTGACCGGCGAGGGGCTGGGCGATGCCATCCGATCCTTGACCCGCCCATGAAAAAACCCGGCCGAAGCCGGGTTTTTTCATCGCTCGCGCTTAGCGCTGACCGTAGCGGCGCAGGGCCTCGATGCGGTCTTCCAGCGGCGGGTGGCTCATCAGCAGACCGGCCAGACCGTTCTTCAGCGAGCCGTTGATGCCGAAGGCGTTCAGGGTGTCGGGCATCTGCACCGGGATACCTTGCTCGGCACGCAGGCGCTGCAGGGCGCCGATCATGGCGTTGGGGCCAGCCAGGCGGGCACCGGCTTCGTCGGCGCGGAACTCGCGTTTGCGCGAGAACCACATGACGATGATGCTGGCCAGGATACCCAGGACCAGTTCGGCGATGATGGTGGTCACAAAATAGGCGATGCCGTGGCCTTCCTCGTTCTTGAAGATGGCCTTGTCGACGAAGTTGCCGAAGATCCGCGCGAAGAACATCACGAAGGTGTTCACCACGCCCTGGATCAGCGCCAGGGTCACCATGTCGCCGTTGGCGACGTGACCGATCTCGTGGGCCAGCACCGCGCGCACCTCGTCGGGCGAGAAGCGCTCCAGCAGGCCCTGGCTCACCGCGACGAGGGCGTCGTTACGGTTCCAGCCGGTGGCGAAGGCGTTGGCCTCGTAGGCCGGGAAGATACCGACCTCGGGGGTCTTGATGCCGGCTTCGCGGGCCAATTCCTCGACGGTCTGCAGCAGCCACTGCTCATGGCGGGTACGCGGTTGGCTGATGACCTCGGTACGGGTACTCATCTTCGCCATCCACTTGGAGATGAACAGCGAGATCAGCGAGCCGGCAAAGCCGAACACGGCACAGAACACCAGCAGACTGCCATAGTTCTGACCGGTGTAGCGATCCACGCCAAGCACCTTCAAGGTGATGCTGGCAACGATCAGCACCGCCAGGTTGGTAGCCAGAAACAACAGAATGCGCATCATGGTGGGGTATAGCTCCTCACAGGTTTATCTGCCGGCTATATAAGGTTCGGCCCCGATCCATTCAATGTTTCCACTATTGCAAACTGTGTCGTCTGCCAGCCGGCTGGCCTGGCCGCGGCCAGCGCGCGAGTGCCAGCGCCGGTTGACGCCGCCAGGGACGCCAACCGGTGAAAGACCCGGAAATGCTTTGCCGCTACTGGGCGTAGCCGCCGAGGAAGTTGCCGATGCGGCCGATCGCCTGCTCCAGGTCATCGACGCGGGGCAGGGTGACGACACGGAAGTGGTCGGGCCAGGGCCAGTTGAAGGCAGTGCCCTGGACCACCAGCAGCTTTTCCGAGAGCAGCAGGTCGAGAACGAATTTCTCGTCGTTGTGGATGGGGCAGACCTTGGGATCGATCCGCGGGAAGGCATAGAGCGCGCCCATCGGCTTCACGCAGCTGACGCCGGGGATGTCATTGAGCAGTTCCCAGGTGCGATTACGCTGCTCCAGCAGGCGTCCATGCGGCAGCACCAGGTCATTGATGCTCTGGTAGCCGCCGAGAGCGGTCTGGATCGCGTGCTGGGCCGGCACGTTGGCGCACAGGCGCATGTTGGCCAGGATGTCGAGGCCTTCGATATAGCTGTGGGCGCGGTGCTTGGGGCCCGAGACGATCAGCCAGCCCGAACGGAAACCGGCGACGCGATAGGACTTGGACAGGCCGTTGAAGGTCAGGCACAGGACGTCCGGCGCCAGGGAGGCGGTGGAGATGTGCTGGGCTTCGTCGTAGAGGATCTTGTCGTAGATCTCGTCGGAGAACAGCACCAGATTGTGCCGCCGCGCCAGTTCGACGATGCCTTCCAGTACCTCCTTGGAATAGACCGCGCCGGTGGGATTGTTCGGGTTGATCAGCACCAGCGCCTTGGTGTTGCTGGTGATCTTGGCTTCCATGTCGGCCAGGTCGGGGAACCAGCCGGCCTGCTCGTCGCACAGATAGTGCACCGGCTTGCCGCCGGCCAGGCTGACCGCGGCGGTCCACAGTGGATAGTCGGGCGCCGGGATCAGCACCTCGTCGTTGTTGTTGAGCAAGGCCTGCATGGCCATGACGATCAGCTCGGAGACACCGTTGCCCAGGTAGATGTCCTCGATGCCGACACCCTCGATGCGCTTCTGCTGGCAGTACTGCATCACCGCCTTGCGCGCGCTGAACAGGCCCTTGGAATCGCTGTAGCCCTGGGCGGTCGGCAGGTTGCGGATGACGTCCTGCAGAATCTCCTCGGGCGCCTCGAAGCCGAAGGGCGCCGGATTGCCGATGTTGAGCTTCAGGATGCGATGGCCTTCCTCTTCGAGGCGCTTGGCATGCTTGAGGACCGGGCCGCGGATGTCGTAGCAGACATTGGCGAGCTTGTTCGACTTGGAGACCTGCATGGGGAAATGAATCCTGGAAAAGGGGCGAGTAAGACTCGGCGGGGACGGACGCCGACCGGCGCTTGGCAGCATCCGCGGGTGGATGCCAGACTGAGCGGGAATCATACGGCTGCATCGCCTGTTACAAAAGATGCGCCGGCATCCAGAGAGGTCATCATGGAAAAAGTACAGCGTAGCCCGGAAGACTGGCGTGAGCGCCTGACCGACGATCAGTTTCGCGTCTGTCGCCTGGCCGCCACCGAAAGACCCTATACCGGTGCCTACTGCAACACCAAGACGCCTGGCGTCTATCATTGCGCCTGCTGCGAGCTGGCACTGTTCGACTCCAGCACCAAGTTCGACTCCGGCTGCGGCTGGCCCAGCTATTACGCGCCCATCGATGCCGAGGCGGTGCGGGAAAAGGAAGATTTCAGCCACGGCATGCAGCGCGTAGAGGTGCTCTGCGCCCGCTGCGATGCCCACCTGGGGCATGTCTTCCCCGACGGTCCACCGCCGACCGGTCTGCGCTATTGCATCAACTCGGTGGCGCTACAGTTGCAACCCAGGGCCTCCGCGTGATCGAGGACCTCCTCAGCGTGCCGTTCGAGACCGCCGATGGCCAGCGGGCCTGTCTGGCCGATTGGCCGGCGCGGGCCTACCTGGTGGTCAATACCGCCAGTCGTTGCGGCTTCACCCGTCAGTACGACGGCCTCGAGGCGCTGCAGCAGCGCTATCTGGCCGAGGGACTGCGGGTGATCGTCTTTCCCTGCAATCAGTTCGGTGGTCAGGAGCCAGGTAGCAATGCCGAGATCCAGACCTTTTGCCTGACCCGCTTCAATGTCAGCTTTCCGGTGATGGCCAAGCTCGACGTCAATGGCGACGGCGCCCATCCGCTGTTCGTGGCGCTCAAGCGGGCGGCGCCGGGCTTGTTGGGAGGCGCCATCCGCTGGAATTTCACCAAGTTCCTCGTCACGCCGACCCAGGGGCGCGTCCAGCGCTTCGCGCCCATCACCCGTCCGTCCCAGCTGGAAAAGCATGTCCGCCAGGCGCTGGCGTCCTAGCGTGGTAGCCCTCCGGACTTTGTCTGGAGGGCAAAAGTCATACGATAATGCGCGGCTTGGAAGGCGGCTGGTCCGCTGTTCTTTTTTTCGTCGTCAAGGATCATCCCTGTGAATGCCTCCCTAGAAGACTTTCTGCTCCACGCACGGCAGGTGCTGGAGCGCCTCGAACCCCTGTTGCCCCATCGTCGCGAGCCGCTGGACTGGCAGCACTGCTATGCGGCGCGCTGGCGCCGGGAAGGCCATGGCGGCTATCTGCAGCCGCTCGACGTCAATCTGGAATTGCGCCTGGCCGACCTGCTGGGTATCGATCGGCAGCGTGACCAGCTCGCCCGTAACACCCGCCAGTTCGTGGCCGGGCTGCCGGCCAACCACAGTCTGCTGTGGGGCGCGCGTGGCACCGGCAAGTCGTCGCTGATCCGGGCGCTGCTGGCGGAATATGCCGGGCAGGGCCTGCGCCTGATCGAAATCGAGCGCGACGACCTGGCCGATCTGCCCCGCGCCGTGGAACAGCTCGCCGGCCAGCCACAGCGTTTCGTGGTGTTCTGCGATGACCTGTCCTTCGATTCCGGCAGTGACGATTACCGGGTGCTCAAGAGCGTGCTGGATGGCTCCCTGGAGCAGGCGCCGGACAACGTGGTCCTCTACGCCACCTCCAACCGCCGTCATCTGGTGGCGGAGCGGCAGAGCGACAACGCCAACTGGGAGCACGTCGACGGCGAGCTTCACCCCAGCGAAGCGGCCGAAGACAAGATCGCCCTGTCGGATCGTTTCGGACTGTGGCTGTCCTTCTACCCCTTTACCCAGGATCACTATCTAGCCGTGGTGCGCCACTGGTGCACGACCCTGGCCGGCAAGTCCGGCCTGCAGCTGGAGTGGTCCGAAGAGGCGGATCGCGAAGCCATCCGCTGGGCGTCCGGTCGCGGCAACCGCAATGGCCGTTGTGCCTATCAATTCGCCCGGCAATGGGTCGGGCTCAAACTGTTGGAGAACACATGACCGTAGAACTGACGGGCGTAGGGGCAGGACTCGAGGGCTACGCCATGCTGGCCGCCCAGGTGGAAGCCCTGCTGGCCGGTGAGCGCAACCTGGTGGCCAATGCCGCCCAGTTGTCGGCCTTCATCTATCAGGAAGTGCCGGACCTGAACTGGGCCGGCTTCTATTTCGTCGAGGGTGAAGACCAGCTGCTGCTCGGCCCCTTCCAGGGCAAGGTGGCCTGCATGCGCATTCCCTTCAACAAGGGCGTGTGCGGCGCGGCCGCCCGGGAGCGCCGCACCCAACGCGTCGAGGATGTCCACGCCTTTCCCGGGCATATCGCCTGTGACGCGGCCTCGCGCAGCGAACTGGTGGTGCCGCTGGTGCAGGACGGTCGGCTGATCGGCGTGCTGGATCTGGACAGCCCTCATCCGGCGCGCTTCAGCGCGGCGGATCAGGCGGGTATCGAAGCCATGGTAGAGGCCTTTCTGGCCGCGACCGATTGCTGATCGGCGGGGAGGGCAGGGAAGCCCTCACTCGTAGTCGTTCTTCTTGCGCCAGCTGTCGTCCTTGAGCGTGTCCACGCTATCCGACAACTCGTTGGCGCTGCTGCTGGCCTGCTCGACCAGTTCGCTCTGCTGGCGTTTCACCTGGGCAATCTGCTCTTCCAGATAGGCCAGCAACTCGGTATAGCGCTCGGGTTGCTGTTGCTTGCGGATCTGCATGATCGCCCGTTCGTACGATTGGCGTGCCTGGATATAGTGTTCGCTCTTGATCTGCTGTTCGGCCTGGTAGCGAAAGAACTCCACATAGGTGGCCGTGAGCAGGTAGCGCATCTCGCCCACCCAGCGCTGGGCTTCCTGGCCGTCCAAAATGCCGATCTGATTGGCATGGGCGACGAGTGCGTGCAGCATCTCCATATAGCCACGAACTTCCTTGACCCGCGCCTCGGTATGCACTGGCCTGGCGGCATTGGTGAGTTCGATGTCATCGCCCTTGGCCAGGGCTTCTTCCAATTCGGTCTTGCGTGCGGTAAGGCCGGCGGAAGGGGCTTGCAGGGCGGCAAGGCGGGCGATCAGGCCGAGTTCGATACGGTGGAACAGCTGCTTGAGCGCCGGGGTCATCAGCTGGCCGGGCAGACTGCTGCCCAGCTGGGCGCAGCGCTTGATGCGGTCGGTGAGGTCGGCGACCAGGCGCTGCTTTTCCAAGCGGCCCGCTTCGAGCTTCTGGTTGACGAAGGCGATCATGATCAACAAGAGGATGCCAAGCCCCACTACCGCTGCAATCATCGTTGAGGACATGACCTTCTCCATGGTGCTTGCCCGCCGTTTGTCGTACGAGCGAAGTCGTTGATTTGAAAAGTATTTAATCAGCTATTGACGCCCAGGGTAAGGCTCCCTAGAATGCGCGCACTCCCAACGGCGGCAAGCGTCAGCCGAGTGGTAGGCCAGAGTCCTCAGGGATTCTACCTGGTCCCCTTCGTCTAGTGGCCTAGGACACCGCCCTTTCACGGCGGTAACAGGGGTTCGAGTCCCCTAGGGGACGCCAAAAATTGCGGGAATAGCTCAGTTGGTAGAGCACGACCTTGCCAAGGTCGGGGTCGCGAGTTCGAGTCTCGTTTCCCGCTCCAAATACAATCCGGTTGCCTTTGGGCGGGCGGATGCAGGGTGAAAGGCCTTGCGGAAAGAGGTTTCGTCCCCTTCGTCTAGTGGCCTAGGACACCGCCCTTTCACGGCGGTAACAGGGGTTCGAGTCCCCTAGGGGACGCCATATTGCGGGAATAGCTCAGTTGGTAGAGCACGACCTTGCCAAGGTCGGGGTCGCGAGTTCGAGTCTCGTTTCCCGCTCCAAACACAATCTCACGGTTTCATGACAGTGGGATGCAAGGTGAAAGGCCTTGCGGAAAGAGGTTTCGTCCCCTTCGTCTAGTGGCCTAGGACACCGCCCTTTCACGGCGGTAACAGGGGTTCGAGTCCCCTAGGGGACGCCACATTGCGGGAATAGCTCAGTTGGTAGAGCACGACCTTGCCAAGGTCGGGGTCGCGAGTTCGAGTCTCG
Source organism: Pseudomonas benzopyrenica (assembly GCF_036884265.1). NCBI lineage: Bacteria > Pseudomonadati > Pseudomonadota > Gammaproteobacteria > Pseudomonadales > Pseudomonadaceae > Pseudomonas > Pseudomonas benzopyrenica. The sequence goes on from NZ_CP145723.1 coordinate 1,966,426, forward strand.
TTTCCCGCTCCAAATAAACAAAGACACCGCCTCAGGGCGGTGTTTTTGTGTGCGCGGCTTTTATGCCGATCAGAGGCCCGGCACCAGGCCGGGCGCGAGCGTCCTATTGAGGCGTATAGATCTGGTCGAAGACGCCGCCATCGGCGAAGTGGGTCTTCTGGATGCCGCTCCAGGGACCGAATTCCTTCTGCGCATCGATCAATTCGAGCTTGGGAAAGCGATCGGCGTACTGCGCCAGCACCTTCGCGTTGCGCGGGCGCAGGAAGTTTTCCGCGGCGATCTTCTGGCCTTCGTCGGACCAGAGGTACTTGAGGTATTCCTCTGCCTCGGCGCGGGTGCCTTTCTTGTCGACGACGCTGTCGACCACGCTCACCGGTGGCTCGGCCTGCACCGAGATGCTCGGGTAGACCACCTCGAAGCCGCCCCGGCCGAATTCCCGGGCGATCATCTCGGCTTCGTTCTCGAAGGTCACCAGTACATCGCCCTGCTGGTTCTTCATGAAGGTGGTGGTGGCGGCGCGACCGCCGGTATCCAGGATGGGCACGTGCTTGAACAGCTCGGCGACGAAGCCGCGGGCCTTCTGCTCGTCACCACCCGGTTGGCGCAGGGCGTAGGTCCAGGCGGAGAGGTAGGTGTAGCGACCGTTCCCGGAGGTCTTGGGATTGGGCACGATCACCTGGACGCCGTCCTTGAGCAGATCGGACCAGTCATGGATGCCCTTGGGATTGCCCTGGCGCACGATGAGCACCGTGGCCGAGGTGAAGGGCGCGCTGCGATCGGGCAGGCGGGTTTCCCAGTCCTTGGGCACCAGGCCGCGATCGGCCAGGGCCTGGATGTCGGTGGCCTGGTTCATGGTGATGACGTCGGCCTGCAGGCCGTCGATGACCGCGCGCGCCTGCTTGCTGGAGCCGCCATGGGACATCTGGATCACCGGGGTGTCGCCGTGCTCGGCTTTCCAGTGTGCCTGGAAGGCCGGGTTGTAGTCCTTGTAGAAGTCACGCATGACGTCGTAGGAGACGTTGAGCAGCGGCGGCGCGGCGAGGGCCTGGGCGCTGGCCGCCAGGGCGGCGGCTAGCAGGGTGAAGCGAAGGATCTTCATGGGGGCATCCTGCGATTGGGGGTGCAGGACTATAGCCTGTCGCCCCGGCGGCGTGCAGAACGGCTGGAAATAAGCTCATGCTCAGCGACGGCAGTCGTGGCCGCCAATGGTAGACTTTCGCCCTTTCGCCTGCGGTTGGGCACGGCGCGGTGAACAAGGGCTCCTGATATGCGGTTGAGGTCGATCAAGCTGGCGGGATTCAAATCCTTCGTCGATCCGACGACGGTGAATTTCCCGAGCAACATGGCAGCGGTGGTCGGTCCCAATGGTTGCGGCAAGTCGAATATCATCGACGCCGTACGCTGGGTGATGGGCGAGAGCTCGGCCAAGAATCTGCGTGGCGAGTCGATGACGGACGTCATCTTCAATGGCTCCAACAGTCGCAAGCCGGTATCCCAGGCCTCCATCGAGCTGATCTTCGACAACTCCGACCACACCCTGGTGGGCGAATACGCGAGCTACGCGGAGATCTCCATCCGCCGCCGGGTGACCCGCGAAGGCCAGAACACCTATTTCCTCAACGGCACCAAGTGCCGCCGGCGCGACATCACCGATATCTTCCTCGGCACCGGCCTGGGGCCGCGCAGCTATTCGATCATCGAGCAGGGGATGATCTCCAAGTTGATCGAGGCGCGCCCGGAGGATCTGCGGCACTACATCGAGGAGGCCGCGGGCATCTCCAAGTACAAGGAGCGGCGGCGCGAGACCGAGAATCGCATTCGCCGCACCCAGGAGAATCTCGCCCGCCTCACCGACCTGCGCGAGGAGCTGGAGCGGCAGCTGGAGCGGCTGCATCGCCAGGCGCAGTCGGCCGAGCGCTTCCAGGCCTTCAAGCAGGAGGAGCGGCAACTCAAGGCGCAGTTGCAGGCGGTGCGCTGGCGCGAGCTGGATGGCCGCGTCGAGCAGCGCGAAAAGGTGATCCGCGACCAGGAGACCGCCCTCGAAGCCCTGACCGCCGAACAGCGCCAGGCGGATGCCGGCATCGAGCGGCTGCGCGATGGCCATCATGAGTTGAGCGAAGCCTTCAACCTGGTGCAGGGTCGCTTCTACTCCCTGGGTGGTGACATCGCCCGCCTGGAGCAGACCATCCAACATGGTCAGCAGCGCCAGCGCCAGCTGCAGGACGACCTGCGCGAAGCCGAGCAGGCCCGTAGCGAAGCCGAATCCCACCTCGAGCACGACCGGGTGCTGCTCGCTACCTTCGAGGAAGAGCTGGCGATGCTCGAGCCCGAGGAAGAGGCGGCCCGGGAGCTGGGCGAGGAGGGCGGTGCCGCGTTGGAAGAGGCGGAGCTGGCCCTGGCGGACTGGCAGCAACGCTGGGAAGCGCTCAGCGCGGCGAGTATCGAGCCGCAACGGGAGGCCGATGTGCAGCAGGCGCGCATCCGCTCGCTGGAGCAGGGCCTGGAGCGCGGCATGGACCGGCAGCGCCGGCTGCGTGATGAACGCACTCTGCTGGGCGAGGACGGGCCTTCCGAGCGTCTGGTCATGCTGGAAGAGCAGATCGCCGAGGACGAGTTGCTGCTGGAGGGTTTGGCCGAACAGGAATTGCAGGTCGTCGAAGGCCTGCAGCGACTACGCGAAGAACTGCTGGGGTTGGCAGGCGAGCAGAGTCAGCGCCAGGGCGAATTGCAGCGCCTCGAAGGCCGCATTGCCTCGCTGGAAGCCCTACAGCAGGCGGCCCTGGCACCCGATACCGGCGCGGCCCAGTGGCTCGAGGCCGAGGGTCTCACTCAGGCGCCACAGCTGGCGGACGATGTCCAGGTCACCCCCGGTTGGGAGCTGGCGGTGGAGACCGTCCTCGGCAGCGATCTGCAGGCGGTCTGCCTGGATGACCTGGCGCCTCTGCGTCTCGCTACCTTCGCCAGCGGTGCCTTGAATCTGGCGCTGCCCGGCTCGCTGCCGGTCGCCGCCGGCAGCCTGTTGGAGGAGGTGCAGGCGCCGCGCGACCTGTCGCCCTGGCTGGGGCAGGTGCTGATCGCGAACAGTTACGACGAGGCGCTGGCGCGGCGGCCGGCCTTGGCACCAGGGCAGAGTCTGATCACGCCGGAGGGCTACTGGGTCTCCCGGCATTTCCTACGTGTGCGTCGTGCTCAGGCGGCCGAAGGCAGTGTCCTGGCCCGCGGCCGCGAACTGGAGGAGTTGCAGGCGCGACGCCTGGAGCTGAGCGAGGCGCTCGCCCTTCAGGAGGAGCGACTGGAGGATCGTCGCGCGGCCCAGCAACGTCTGGAAAGCGAACGTGAAGATGCCCGCCGTCGCCAAAAGCAGGAGCAGCAGCGGCTGGCCGAATCCCGTGCTCAGCTCTCTGCCCAGCAGGCACGGGCCGAGCAGCTGAGCATCCGTCGGCAGCAACTGGAGGCCGATCTCCAGGACGTCGAGCAGCAATTGGCGCGTGAGCAGGAGGAGTTAGGCGAATGCCGGCTGCGCCTGCAGGACGCCCTCGATGCCATGGCGGTGGATACCGAGCAGCGCGCGCTATTGCAGGAGCAGCGTGACCGCCACCGGCAGGCAGTGGAGGCGGCGCGCCAGCGCCAGCGCCAGGCTCAGGAACAACTGCATCAGCTCACGGTGCGCCTGACCACCCTGAGAGCCCAGCGCCAGTCGACGCTCCAGGCGCTGGAGCGGCTGGAATTGCAGACCGCGCGCCTGGGCGAGCGCTGCGAGCAGCTCAATCTCAACCTGGAGGAGGGCGGCGAGCCCCTCGACGAATTGCGGCTGCGCCTGGAGGAGTTGCTGGAGCGGCGCCTGCAGGTCGACGAGGAAATGCGGACGGCGCGCCTGGCGCTGGAGGATGCCGATCGGGAGTTGCGCGATTTCGAGCGGCGGCGGCTGCAGGCGGAACAGCAGGCGACGCTGCTGCGCGGCCAGTTGGAGCAGCATCGCCTGGAATGGCAGGGCTTGGCGACCCGGCGCAGCGGCTTCGCCGAGCAGTTGGCGGCCGATGGCTATGACCTGCCGACGGTGATCGCGACCCTGCCGGCGGAGGCCAGCGAAGCCGCCTGGGAGGAGCAGCTGGAAGCCGTCGCGGCGCGGATCGGCCGGCTTGGACCGATCAACCTGGCGGCCATCGACGAATATCAGCAGCAGGCCGAGCGCAAGACCTATCTGGACGCCCAGAACGCCGATCTGGTGGAAGCGTTGGAGACCCTGGAAAGCGTCATCCGCAAGATCGACCGGGAAACCCGCAATCGCTTCAAGGATACCTTCGACCAGATCAATCACGGCTTGCAGGCCTTGTTCCCAAAAGTTTTCGGTGGCGGCAGTGCCTACCTGGAACTTACCGGGGAAGATTTACTCGATACCGGGGTTGCGATCATGGCGCGCCCGCCGGGCAAGAAGAACAGCACCATCCATTTGTTGTCGGGCGGTGAAAAGGCGCTGACGGCGCTGGCTCTGGTATTTGCCATCTTCCAGTTGAATCCGGCGCCGTTCTGCATGCTCGATGAAGTGGATGCACCCCTGGATGACGCCAACGTCGGCCGTTATGCCCGCTTGGTCAAGAGCATGTCGGAGAAGGTGCAGTTCATTTACATCACGCACAACAAGATCGCCATGGAGATGGCCGATCAGTTGCTGGGTGTGACCATGCATGAACCGGGCTGTTCGCGGCTGGTGGCGGTGGATGTGGAAGAGGCCGTGGCCATGGTCGATGCCTAATGCCCCACAGCCTCGCGGCTTGGCGGTGTAAAGTTGGCAATAGTCGTGCTAGCTTATGGCCGCGCTAGCGGTAAGTGGAAAAAGCTAAGAAGAACACTGACTTGGCGTAGGTTTCGGAGGTTTTGGAAAGACCTCGCAAGCGTCGACTTTCCAAAGTTTCCCGACGGGTGTCGGTCCATTATTTTCACAGGGGTATGTCTTTTTCATGGATATGGGTCTGCGCGAGTGGCTGATCATCATCGGCGTCATCGTCATCGCCGGTATTCTGTTCGATGGTTGGCGTCGCATGAGCGGCAAGGGCAAGCTCAAGTTCAAACTTGACCAGTCGTTGAACAATCAGCCGGAAAACGAGGACGAGGATCCGGAAATCGTCGGTCCGACGCGGGTGGTAGAACCCAAGGAGCCATCCCTGGACGATCCGGGCGAGCCGACGCCACCGCGCTCCACGCAGCGCAAGCGCCGTGAAGAACGCCGTGAAGAACCCAGTGCCGACAGCTTCGACCTGTCCAGCGATGAAAGCCTGGCAGGCCTGGCCGCCGATTCCGATGAAGTCGTGACCCGTGGTCGCGACAAGCCGCGCAAGGAAAAGCCGCTGAGCAGCAAGGCGCCCGAGCGTGAGTCGGTCAGCGAACCCGTCAGCAGCAGTGGCAACAGTCAGGCAGCCATGGCGCCGGTGGACGAGGTGCTGGTGATCAATGTCATCTCCCGTGACGAGAAGGGCTTCTCCGGTCCGGCACTGCTGCAGAACATCCTCGAAAGCGGGCTGAGATTTGGCGACATGGACATCTTCCATCGCCACGAGAGCATGTCGGGCAATGGCGAGGTACTGTTTTCCATGGCCAACGCCGTGCGTCCGGGCACCTTCGATCTGGATGCCATCGACGACTTCCACACTCCGGCGGTGAGCTTCTTCCTGGGTCTGCCCGGTCCACGCCATCCCAAGCAGGCCTTCGACCTGATGGTCGCCGCGGCGCGCAAGCTGTCGTCCGAACTCAATGGCGAGTTGAAGGACGAGCAGCGCAGCGTCATGACCGCCCAGACCATCGAACACTACCGCCAGCGTATCGTCGACTTCGAACGCAAGAGCCTGATGCTCAAGCGTTGATCGCGCCGGAGCGAACCAAGAGCAGCCTCGGCTGCTCTTTTTGTTTGTAATCTTCGTAGCGGCGCCGCTGGTGGCGCCAGGGCCACCCCTGGGGTGGCGACAGTGAGAGACCACCATGACCGACGCCCAAGATGCCGTCACCCGCATCGCCGCCCTGCGCGGCGAGATCGACGCCCACAACTACCGCTACTACGTACTGGACGAGCCGAGCGTGCCCGATGCCGAGTACGATCGGCTGTTCGGCGAACTCAAGACGCTGGAGGCCGAGCATCCCGAGCTGGTGACGCCCGACTCGCCCACCCAGAGGGTCAGCGGCGCGGCCCTGGCCGCCTTTGGCACCATCCGCCACGAGGTGCCCATGCTCAGCCTGGGCAACGCCTTCGCCGATGAGAATCTGCAGGACTTCGACCGCAGCGTTGGCAAGCGCCTGCGCGAGGAATTCGGCGAGACCGACTTCGCCGGGCCGGATTCCGGCGTCGAATACACCTGCGAGCCCAAGCTCGATGGCCTGGCGGTCAGCCTGCTGTACGAGGCGGGAATCTTGACCCGCGGCGCCACCCGCGGCGACGGCACCACCGGGGAAGACATCACCGCCAATGTGCGCACCATCCGCAACGTTCCGCTACGCCTGCAAGGCGAGGGCTGGCCGGCGGTACTGGAGGTGCGCGGCGAGGTGTTCATGTCCCGCGCCGGCTTCGAGGCGCTCAATGCCCGGGCCATGGAAAGCGGCGGCAAGACCTTCGCCAATCCGCGCAACGCTGCCGCTGGCAGCCTGCGCCAGCTGGATTCGCGCATCACTGCCCAACGTCCGCTGGAGTTCTGCTGCTACGGTTTCGGGCGGGTCGAGGGTGGGGCTCTGCCGGACACCCAGTACGACATCCTGCAGCGGCTGCGTGAATGGGGAATCCCCATCAGCCGCGAGTTGCGCAAGGTGCAGGGCGCGTCAGGCTGCCGCGCCTACTACGAGGACATCGGCCAGCGGCGCGATGCGCTGGCCTACGAGATCGACGGCGTGGTCTACAAGGTCAACCGGCTCGACTGGCAGGGTGAGCTGGGTTTTCGCGCGCGCGAGCCGCGCTGGGCGCTGGCGCACAAGTTTCCCGCTCGCGAAGAGCTGACCGAACTGCTCAATGTCGAATTCCAGGTGGGGCGCACCGGGGCCATTACCCCGGTCGCCCGGCTCAAGCCGGTGCAGGTGGCCGGCGTCACCGTGACCAACGCTACCTTGCACAACATGGACGAGATCGCGCGGCTGGGCGTGATGATCGGCGACAGCGTGATCGTGCGCCGCGCCGGGGACGTCATCCCGCAGATCATGCAGGTGGTACCGGAGCGGCGGCCAGCGGATGCCCGGCCGGTGGAGATCCCCACCCATTGTCCCGTGTGTGGTTCGGCGGTGGAGCGCACCCAACTGATCAAGCGCGGCAAGGGCAAGGAGTCGGTCAGCGAAGGTGCGGTCTATCGCTGCGTTGGCCGGCTGGCCTGCCAGGCCCAGCTCAAACAGGCGATCATTCATTTCGCCTCGCGGCGGGCCATGGACATCGACGGCCTGGGCGATCGCATCGTCGAGCAACTGGTAGACCGCGAGCTGGTGAAGTCGCCGGCCGATCTCTACACCCTGACCTACGAGCAGGTGGTCGAACTGGAAGGCTTCGCCGAGGTGTCCAGTCGCAACCTACTGGCCGCCATCGAAGCCAGCAGTCAGCCGACGTTGGCGCGCTTCATCTTCGCCCTGGGCATCCCGGAGGTGGGCGAGGAGACCGCCAAGCGCCTGGCGCGCGCCCTGGGCAGCCTGCAGCGTATCCGCGAGGCCCTGCCCGAGGTGCTGGTCTACCTGCCGGACATCGGGCCGGAGGTGGCCTTCGAGATCCATAACTTCTTCCAGTCCGCGCACAACCGTGACGTGCTGGAGGCGCTGCTGGCCAACGGCATCGAGCTGGCCGACGAGGGTGAGGTGCACGCCGAATTCTCCGGCTATGCCACCTTCGCCGACTTCCTCGACCAGTTGCACATTCCCTATCTGGGCAAGACCGGCGCCAAGACCCTGGCCACGGCCTTTCCCACGCTCGCGGCGCTGATCGAAGGCTCCCAGGACTGGTTGACCTTCAAGACCCTGTCCGGCCTCAACGAGCGGGCCAAGCAGGGGCTGCGCGAGTACTTCGCCGAGGCGGACAACGTCGCCCAGGCGCTGGCCATCGAGGCCCAGCTCAAGGCCTTCGGCATGCATTGGGAAAGCACGCGCCAGGTTGTACAGGGATTACCCTTCGCCGGTCAGACCTGGGTGCTCACCGGAACCCTGGAGGCCATGAGTCGCGATGCGGCCAAGGAGCGCCTGGAAGCCCTGGGCGCCAAGGTGTCGGGGTCGGTATCGGCCAAGACCGCCGTGGTGGTGGCCGGGCCGGGGGCGGGGTCCAAACTGACCAAGGCGAACGAGCTGGGGGTCAAGGTGCTGGACGAGGATGCCTTCCTGCAGATCCTCGAGGCCCAGGGTCAATAACGTTGGGGCCGGGGGCGGAGCAGGTAGACAGCTTCGGGCCTGTGATCTCCGGCCTTACCTTGCAGCTAAGTCCTTGTATGGCTTGCAACTTCGCCCCAACCGCGTAGAATGACGCACCTCACCTCAGGGTGAGGCGTTATGGTGGCTCTGTCGGTCCCCCCGCAACGATCAACCGTGAACCCGGTCAGGCCCGGAAGGGAGCAGCCGCAGCGGTGATGTCGTGTGCCGGGGTGTGGCTGGCGGGGCCACCTCCATTTCTGCCCTCCGCTTTTCCCATCTCCGCTTTTTCTCCCTGCCTTCTTCCCTCCTTCTGCTCGCACTGCCTGGTTAACCGCTCCACAGGGCTTTCGTGACGAAATGCACTGTTTTGGTTCATGGCTCTATGCCATCATGCGCGCCGTCTCATCATTACTGGACAAATGTCCAAGGATTCATCGTGAAGAATGGACTCGAAAGCGCAGGACGCGCCCTGAGCAGTGGTCTCCATCCCTATCGCATCGATTGCCGACGCGATACCGCAGCGACGTTGATCGCCCACATCTACCATCCTAGTAAGCCCCTGCTGCTGATCAGGATCGACCTGACCAACGAGGAGGCAAGCAATCCCTTCAAGATGAACGCCACCGTGACCCGACTGCGTGGCCAGCTGGATGCCCTGGCAGCCTACGTCTCCAGCGTGGTCCTGGCCGATGGCGAAGACCACTGCCTGCGTGCCTAAAACGGCTTTTTCGCTGGCGCTTTCCCTCCTGATCGCTTGAAAAGCCGCTTGGCCGCCTTCATCTAGGAAGGTAGCCGCAGCCCGCACGGCATCGCTCCGATGCCACGCCACGGGATGCATTCGTGGCCCCTCTTCGTTAGCATGTGCTCCCCCCACGTCTTCTCCTGATCAGGTCTCGATGAGTTACCAGGTTCTTGCGCGCAAATGGCGCCCGCGGTCGTTCCGCGAAATGGTCGGCCAGACCCATGTGCTCAAGGCGCTGATCAACGCGCTAGATAACGAGCGGCTGCACCACGCCTATCTCTTCACCGGAACCCGCGGGGTGGGCAAGACCACCATCGCGCGGATCCTGGCCAAGTGCCTGAATTGCGAGACCGGCATCAGCTCGACGCCCTGTGGCACCTGCTCGGTGTGCCGCGAGATCGACGAAGGCCGTTTCGTCGATCTCATCGAGGTGGACGCCGCCAGTCGCACCAAGGTGGAAGACACCCGCGAGCTGCTGGAGAACGTGCAGTACGCACCGTCCCGCGGTCGCTACAAGGTGTACCTCATCGACGAGGTGCACATGCTCTCCACCCACAGCTTCAATGCGCTGCTCAAGACGCTGGAAGAGCCACCGCCCCACGTCAAGTTCCTGCTCGCCACCACCGATCCGCAGAAGCTGCCGGTCACCATCCTTTCGCGCTGCCTGCAGTTCTCGCTGAAGAACATGCCGCCGGAGCGGGTCGTTGCCCACCTGCAGCAGGTGCTCGCCGCGGAAAGCATTCCCTTCGAGGACGACGCCCTATGGCTGCTGGGTCGCGCGGCCGATGGTTCCATGCGCGATGCCATGAGCCTGACCGACCAGGCGATCGCCTTTGGCGAGGGCAAGGTGCTGGCCGCCGATGTGCGCGCCATGCTCGGCACCCTCGACCATGGCCAGGTCTACGACGTGCTCCAGGCCCTGCTGGAAGGGGATGGGCGCGCCGTGCTGGATGCGGTCCGTCATCTGGCCGAGCAGGGCCCCGACTGGGGCGGGGTGCTGGCCGAGCTGCTCAATGTGCTGCACCGCGTGGCCATCGCCCAGGTGCTGCCCGATGCGGTGGACAATGGCCAGGGCGATCGCGAGCGGGTGCTGACCCTGGCGCAGACGCTGCCGGCGGAAGATGTCCAGTACTACTACCAGCTGGGTCTGGTCGGGCGGCGCGATCTGCCGCTGGCGCCCGACCCACGCCACGGCTTCGAGATGGTCCTGCTGCGCATGCTGGCGTTCCGGCCTGCCGGTGCGGCGATTGCCGAGCGACCGGCACTAAAGACGACGGGAGCCAGCCCGGCCACGGCTGACTCCAACCCCCGTCCGGTGGCCGCGGCGGTACCGGCAGCGGCTGCGCCTGCGCGCCCTCCGGCGCCAGAGGCGTCCCCTGCGCCTGTCCAGGCAACGCCGATGGTGAGTAATACCACCCCAATAGAAGAGCCGGTGGATCTCCCCTGGGAGGATCCTGCGCCCGTGGCGACCAAGGCGGCTCCGGCTCCGGCTCCGGCTCCGACTCCGGTCGAGGCGGCTGGTGCGCCGGTCGCATCCAGGGCGCTACCGACCCCCCAGGTCGAGGCGACCCCTGAAGCCACGGTGATCGCCGAATTGCCTGCGGATACCTCCGGTGACGATCTGGACGGTGACGAAGAGCCGCCGCCGGCCGAGGATTACTACGAGGTGGGGCTGGACGACTATCTCGACAGCCTTGGCGATCCGGCTGACGACGAAATCGCTGCGGCGCCGACGCCTGCGGTGCAGCCGGCCACGGGCCTCGCGGCCGATTGGCAGGCGCTGTTCCCCGACCTCAAGCTGGGCGGTCTGACCGCCAGCATCGCGGCCAACTGCACCCTGGTCGCGGTGGACGGCGATCGCTGGCACCTACACCTGGATCCGGCGCAGAGCGCCTTGTTCAACGCCAACCAGCAGCGCCGGCTCAACGATGCGCTGAATCAGCAGCAGGGACGACCCATCACGCTCGAGGTCACCATCCAGACCCCCGAGCAGGAGACGCCCGCCCAGGCCGCCGCGCGGCGCCGAGCGGAGCGGCAGCGGCAGGCGGAGCAGTCCATCCAGGACGACCCGCTCATCCGCCAGATGATGCAACAGTTCGCCGCCACGGTGCGCGCGGGTACCATCGAGCCGGTCGACACCCAAGCCTGACCGGTTTTCCATTCATAGTTCGAGGTAGCAGACATGATGAAAGGTGGCATGGCCGGCCTGATGAAGCAGGCCCAGCAGATGCAGGAAAAGATGCAGAAGATGCAGGAAGAGCTGGCGAACGCCGAAGTGACCGGACAATCCGGCGCCGGCCTGGTCAGCGTCGTCATGACCGGCCGACACGACGTCAAGCGCGTCAGCCTGGATGACAGCCTGATGCAGGAAGACAAGGAAATCCTCGAAGACCTGATCGCCGCCGCGGTGAACGACGCCGTGCGCAAGATCGAGCAGAACAGCCAGGACAAGATGTCCGGTATGACCTCCGGGATGCAGCTGCCGCCCGGCTTCAAGATGCCTTTCTAAGACGCTTCAATAGCGGGTGTCCGTCGGACACCCGTTTCTCCCGCCTTCCAGTACGGTAGTCCATGAGCTTCAGTCCCCTGATTCGCCAATTAATCGATGCGCTCCGGGTCCTGCCCGGTGTCGGCCAGAAGTCTGCCCAGCGCATGGCCCTGCAACTGCTCGAACGCGAACGCCAGGGTGGCCTGCGCCTGGCCAGTGCCCTCAACGCCGCCATGGAAGGGGTCGGCTACTGCCAACGCTGCCGCACCCTGAGCGAAGACGAGATCTGCGGCTTCTGCGCCGATACTCGGCGTGACGACAGCCTGCTCTGCGTGGTGGAAGGCCCCATGGATGTCTTCGCCGTGGAGCAGACCGGCTATCGCGGACGCTACTTCGTGCTCAAGGGGCACCTGTCGCCCATCGACGGCCTGGGCCCGGACGCCATCGGCGTGCCCGAACTCGAACGGCGCGTTAGCGAAGGGGGGTTCCAGGAGATGATCATCGCCACCAATCCCACGGTTGAAGGCGAGGCGACCGCCTACTATATCGCCCAACTGCTGGCGCCCAAGGGCCTGACCATCTCCCGGATCGCCCATGGCGTACCCCTGGGTGGCGAGCTGGATCTGGTCGACGGCGGCACCCTGACCCACGCCTTCGCCGGGCGCAAGCCGATCTCGCTCTAGCGCGACGCTATCCCGTCGCCCTGAAAGGCGACAGGCCTGTATCTTGTGATCGAGAAGCATTATCATTATCGGAAGTCAGCTGCTTCCGAGGATGGTGATGCAGACGCTCGAGTCCGACCGGCACGGACATATCCGGACCCTCTACCTGGACCACCACGGCTGGCTGCGCGAGCGGCTGCAGCGGCGGCTGGGTTGCCTGGGGCAGGCGGCCGACCTGGCCCAGGACACCTTCGTCCGGCTGTTGGCCCGGGAAGGAGAGCTGGAACGGCTGCGTGAACCCCGTGCCTTCCTTGCGACCATCGCCCAGGGATTGCTGGCCAACCACTGGCGGCGCCAGGCCCTGGAGCGCGCCTATCTCGAAGCGCTCGCCGCGCGACCGCAAGCCGTACAGCCTTCGCCGGAAGCCCAGGCGCTCATCCTGGAAACTATCACCGAACTCGATGCGCTGCTCGACCGCCTGCCTGGCCGGGTGCGCCAGGCCTTTCTGCTGGCACAGCTGGAAGGGCTCACCTATGCCGTCATCGCAGGGCGTCTGGGCGTGTCGGAGCGGATGGTGAAGAAGTACATGGCCCAGGCCATGCTGCATTGCCTGGAACTGGTGTCTTGAGTCTTCTCACACCCAGCCAGGGCGGACCTCTGGAAGAGGCGGCGAACTGGTTCGCCGAACTCGCCGCCGATGAGGTGGATCCAGCCACCGAGCGGGCCTGGGAGCGCTGGTTACAGGCGGATAGTCGCCACGCTGTGGCCTGGGCGCGGGTGGAGGAGATCAGCGCCCGCTTCAGCGGTCTGCCCCCGTCCGGGCGGATGGCCCTGACGCGGCGCGAATCCCTGGGACGACGGCGGGCGCTCAAGGTGCTGGGACTGGCGCTGGGTGGTCTGGCCCTTGGTTGGGTGCGGCCGGACGACTGGCGGCTGGGGCAGAGCGCTGCGCTGAGCACGGCGGTCGGCGAGATCCGCGCCTTCGATCTGGCGGCCGGGGTACGCGTCTGGCTCAACACCGACAGCCAGCTGGCACAGGCGACGGCAAACCATTGGCGGCTGTTGCGCGGCGAGGCGCTGTTCGAAAGCCGCGGCGGAACCGCGCCCACGGTGCTGGAGGCGACGGCGGGTCAGGTGCGCTTCGGTGTGGGCTGCTGCGCGGTCCGCGCGCGTGACGACGGTCTGGAGGTCGCGGCCTACAGCGGTGCTCTGCAGCTGCTGCCACGCCAGGCCAGGCCGGAGACCCTGGCGGAAGGTAGGCAGGCCCTGCTGACGCCTACCGCCGTGCAGCCGTTGGGTCGCGTCGATCCGGGGCGGCAGCTCTGGCGCCAGGGGCGGCTGGTGGTGGATGACTGGTCGCTGGCGGCCCTGGTGGCGGAGCTGGGGCGCTATCGCCCAGGCCTGCTGACCTGTACCGCCACGGTCGCGCACCTGCGGGTGGTGGGCAGCTATCCCCTGGCTGACACCGATCGCGCCTTGGCCGCGCTGGCCGACAGCCTGCCGGTGCGGGTGGAGCGGCGCCTGCCCTGGTGGGTGCAGATCGTGCCCGCCTGAAAAAACTGCCGCCGACGGTTCCCCTTTGACGTTCTCGTGGGGCTTAGGGGAAACGATCCCTGTTTCGAGGCCCTCCATGCATCGCCCTATCCGCTTCACGCTGCATCCCCTGCGCCGCGCCCTGCGCGCCTTCGCCCTGACCGTACCGCTGGGTGTCACTGGCCTGGCGGTGCCCCACGGCCTGGTCCAGGCTGCCGCCATTGCCCAGGAATACCGCATCGAGGCCGGTAGCCTGGCCACGGTGGTGAGCACCTTCGCCGCCCAGAGCGGGGTACTGCTGTCGGCCCCCGCCCAGGGGCTGGAGGGTCGCCGCAGTCCGGGGCTGCAGGGCCGCTACACACCGGCCGAGGGCTTCCAGCAGATCCTCCAGGGCAGTGGCCTGCAGGCGGTGCGTCAGGCCGATGGCAGCTATCGCCTGGAGTCGGCGGCCGCGACCGGGGTGACGTCTCTCAGCGAGACCACGGTGACCGGCTTCGCCCTGGGCAATGCCCTGGGCGAGACCGATGGCTACCTGGCGACCCATAGCGACGTGGCCACCAAGACCAGCAAGGGTCTGCTGGAAACCTCCCAGTCGGTTTCGGTGGTGACCCGCGAGCAGATCGATGACCAGGGCGCCAAGACCGTGCAGCAGGCCATGAGGTACACCCCGGGCATCTTCACCGGCCAGATCGGCGCGTCCAATCGCTATGACTATGTGGTGATGCGCGGCTTCGCCGACAATAGCGTCGACAACGTCTTTCTCGACGGCCTCAAGACCATGGGCGACAGCGGCACCTTCAGCTCGCTGCAGGTCGATCCCTACTTTCTCGAGCGCATCGACGTGGTCAAAGGGCCGGCCTCGGTGCTCTATGGCCGCAGTCTGCCGGGCGGCCTGGTGGCGCTCACCAGCAAGAAGCCGCTGTACCAGCCCTATCACCAGGTCCAGGCCACCCTGGGCAACCTCGGCCAGCACGGCGCCGGTTTCGATTTCGGCGGGCCGTTGGATGAGGAGGGGCGTATCGCCTATCGCCTGGTGGGCCTCGCCCAGCACAGCGATACCCAGTTCGATCATGTGGAAGAAGAGCGCTATGCCCTGGCGCCCAGCCTGGCCATCGACCTTAGCGATGACACCACCCTGACCCTGCAGGCCTATCTGCAAAAGGACCCGGACGGTGGCTACCACAGCGGGGTGCCGGCCGAGGGCAGTCTCTATCGAAGAAATGGTCGCTACATCAGCAACCATTTCTTCGACGGCGAGCCCGATCACGATAAATTCGAACGCACCCAGCAGATGGTCGGCTATCAGTTCGAGCACAGATTCAACGACGTCTGGAGCGCGCGGCAGAACTTCCGCTACGCCAAGTCGCGGGTCGAACTGGAGCAGGTCTATGGCTACGGCTATGTCGGCGCCAGCAACCTGCTCAATCGCTATTACTCCGGCGGCCGCGAGAACCTGCACGCCTATACCCTGGACAATCTGGTCCAGGCGGACTTCGACTGGGCCGGCAGTCGGCACACCCTGCTCGCCGGGCTGGACTACCAGCGTCGCTGGACCCATGTGGATTGGCCCAGTGGCACGGCGGATCCGCTGGACGCCTTCGAGCCCAGCTACGGCGGTCAGGTGACCCTCTCCCCCGGCAGCGAATACCGCCGCGAGCTGGCGCAGACCGGCGTCTACCTGCAGGATCTCATCGAGCTGGATCGCTGGCGCTTTTCCCTGGGTCTACGCCAGGACTGGGTGGAGATCGGCATCGAGGATCGTCTGGCGGGTTCGCGCAGCAGCGCGCGCCGCGGCCAGGCCAGCGGGCGGGCCGGGGCACTCTATCTGTTCGACAATGGCCTGGCGCCCTACCTGAGCTATTCCACCTCCTTCAATCCCAATGCCTACAACGATGCGGCGGGCAATCCGCTGGAGCCCACCGAGGGCAAGCAGTGGGAGCTGGGCCTGAAGTACCAGCCGCCGGGCAGCGCCAGCTTCTACACCGCCTCGCTGTTCCATATCACCCAGGAAAACGTGGCGACCAAGCTGCCGCAGGAAGACTTCTATTCCTCGGTAGGCGAGATCCGCTCCCGTGGCCTGGAGCTGGAAGGCCATCTGCAGCTGGCTGAGCGCCTCAAGCTGCTGGGCAGCTACACCTTCACCGACATCGAGTACACCCAGGCGCTGGACGGCACCCAGGGCAATACGCCGAACCAGGCGCCGCGGCACCAGGCCTCGCTGTGGGGGCAATACGAGCTGGCGGGGCCCCTGGCGGGCTTCAGCGTCGGCGCCGGCGCGCGCTACGTGGGCACCAGTTGGGCGGACAAGGCCAACACCCGCAAGGTACCGGCCTACACCCTGGTGGACGCCATGCTGGCCTATGACTTCACCCGGCTGGGGATGCCGGGGCTCACGGCGCGGGTCAATGCCAACAACCTGATGGGCAAGGACTATGTGGCGTCCTGCTACAGCCTGGACTTCTGCTATTTCGGGGAGGAGCGCAACGTGACCGCGACGGTCAGCTACAGCTTCTAGCGGGGCTGGGCGCCTGCCGCTGGCTGAGCGGCAGGCGCAAGCGGCTCAGCCTTCCAGCTGGCCGCCCGCGAGGGCGCAGAGGCGGGCGGAGTCGAGGATGCGTACTTCCTTGCCTTCAGCCGCCAGCACGCCGCTCTGCTGGAAGCGGGTGAAGACCCGCGACACGGTTTCTACCGCCAGGCCGAGGAAGTTGCCGATCTCGTTGCGCGACATGCTCAGGCGGAATTGCTGGGCGGAAAAGCCCCGAGCATGGAAGCGCGCCGAGAGATTGACCAGGAAGGTGGCAATGCGCTCGTCGGCGCTCTTCTTGGACAGCAGCACCATCATCTGCTGGTCGTCGCGGATCTCCCGGCTCATCACCCGCAACAGCTGGCGGCGCAGTTGCGGCAGCTGCTCGGAGAGTTCATCCAGGCGCTCGAAGGGGATCTCGCAGACGGTGGTGGTCTCCAACGCCCGGGCCGAGACCGGATAGCGCTCGGTGTCCATGCCCGACAGCCCGACCAGTTCGCTGGGCAGGTGGAAACCAGTGATCTGCTCCTCGCCGGCATCGCTCAGGCTGCTGGTGCGCAGGGCGCCGGAGCGCACCGCATAGACCGAGCCGAAGGTATCGCCCTGGCGGAACAGGTGGTCGCCCTTGGCCAGCGGCCGGCCGCGCTTGACGATCTGGTCGAGGGCGTCCAGGTCTTTCAGATCGAGCGACAGCGGCAGGCACAGCGAGGCGAGGCTGCAATCCTTGCAATGGGCCTGGGCGGTGCGCAGCTTGAGGGGCTCGGTCATGGGGGAAGATCGCTTCTCGTCTGGTTCCAAAAGTCTAACTTTAGCAGTCGTGGCAGGCATGGGTCATATCACCCGGGAAAAACGCTGATTGTCGTCGCCCGGTAGATAGCGGTCGAACAGCATGCACAGGGCGCGAATCAGCAGGCGGCCGGGCGCCAGCACCTGCAGGCCGCGCGCATCGAGGCGGATCAGGCCGTCGGCGGCCATGGCCTCGAGGTGCGGCCAGGCGTCGGCGAAGTACTGGCGGAAATCCAGCTCGCAGCTGCGCTCAATGGCGGCGAAATCCAGCTGGAAGTGGCAGATCAGCTGGGCGATCACCGCGCCGCGGATGCGGTCGTCCCGCGAACGGCGCAGGCCGCGGGCCACCGCCAGTTCGCTCTGGCCCAGGCGCTCCTGGTAGCGGGCGAGATCGGGGGTGTTCTGGCAGAGCACCTCGCCGACCTGGCTGATGGCGGAGACGCCCAGGCCGAGCAGGTCGCAGTGGCCGTGGGTGGTGTAGCCCTGGAAATTGCGCTGCAGGGTGCCGTCTTCCTGGGCGATGGCCAGGTCGTCGTCGGGCAGGGCGAAGTGGTCCATGCCGATGTAGCGATAACCCGCGGCCAGCAGCTGTTCCACGGTGCGCTGCAGCATCTCCAGCTTGGCCGCGGGGTCTGGCAGTTCGCTGGCTTCGATGCGCCGCTGCGGCGGAAAGCGCTGCGGCAGATGGGCGTAGTTGAACACCGACAGGCGATGGGGCTGCAACTCCAGCACCCGCTCCACGGTGTGGGCGAAGCTGGCCGGGGTCTGCCGCGGCAGGCCGTAGATGAGGTCCAGGTTGATGGAGCGATAGTCGAGGGCGCGGGCGGCCTCCACCAGGGTGCGGGTGTCGTCGAAGGGCTGCAGGCGATTGATCGCCAGTTGCACCTGCAAGTCCAGGTCCTGGACGCCAAAGCTGACGCGGTTGAAGCCCAGTTCGCGGAGCAGACCCATGGTGCTCCAATCGGCTTCGCGCGGATCGATCTCGATGGAGTAGTCGCCCCGGTCGCCGTCGGCCAGGGTGAAGTGCCGGCGCAGATCGGCCATCAGCTCGCGCAGCTGCATGGGATTGAGAAAGGTCGGGGTGCCACCACCGAGGTGCAGCTGTTCCACCCGCTGCCCGCCGTCCAGGTGCCGGCTGGTGAGGATCATCTCCTGGCGCAGGGCGTCGAGGTAGGCGGCGCTGCGGCTGCGGTCCTTGGTGATGACCTTGTTGCAGGCGCAGTAGTAGCAGATGTTGGCGCAGAAGGGCACGTGCAGGTAGAGCGACAGCGGGCGTCCGGCCTGGCGACTCAGGCGCAGGGCGCCGAGCAGGTCGAAGGGGCCGATGCCGTCGTGGAATTGCACGGCAGTGGGGTAGGAGGTGTAGCGGGGGCCGGCGCGATCGTAGCGGGCGATGAGGTCGGCGTCCCAGGCGAGGGCGGCTGTCATGCCGGGCTCCAATGGTTTCGAGGTGTCCAGTGTGAGGGGCACGGCCTGCGCTTTATTGATCCAGATCAATGGATAGCCGGTTAAGCTCTGGCGTTTTGACGAGGAGTAGGCCATGGCAGACGAGTTGTACCTCGACAGCTTTCGCGAATGCCGACCCGCGGGGCCGCCGCTGGCGACCCTGTTGCTGGCCCATGGGGCGGGGGCGGGGATAGACAGCCCCTTCATGGAGCAGCTGGCTGAAGCACTGGCGCGGCGCGATATCCGGACCCTGAGATTCGACTTTCCCTACATGGCGCGGGCCCGCGCCGAGGGCAAGCGACGTCCGCCCAATCCGGCGCCGGTGCTGCTGGAGCACTGGCGGGAGACGGTCGCCACCTGGCGCGCGGCAGAACGCGGGCCACTGTGGCTGGCGGGCAAGTCCATGGGCGGGCGGATGGCCAGTCTGCTGGCCGACGAACTGGGTGCGGCGGGCCTCATCTGCCTCGGCTATCCCTTCCACCCGGCGGGCAAGCCCGAGCGGCTGCGCACCGAGCACCTGGCGACCCTGGCCACGCCGACCCTGATCGTCCAGGGCGAGCGCGATGCCCTGGGCACGCGGGAGGAGGTGGCGGGCTATGCCCTGGCGCCAAGCATCGAGCTGCAGTGGATCGCCACTGCCGACCACGATCTCAAGCCGCTCAAGAGCAGCGGCCTGAGCCATTCCCAGGCGCTGGTGGAGACGGCGGCCTGGGTGGCGGCCTTCGTGCGGACCAGCGGCTAGATGACCCGGAAGCCGCTGGTGCCATCCCGCCGCAACTGCTCGACCAGGCCGAACTCCCAGTCCAAGTAGGCCTGCATGGCCTCGCGTGGGGCGTCGGTGCCCTCGTAGGGGCGCCGGTAACGGTCACGCCGAGTCGACAAGAGCTGTGTCTCGCCGGCTTCCACCGGCAGGCCGGCGGCCAGCCAGGCCGAGGTGCCACCCTCCAGCAGCAGGACCGGCCGGTCGGTAGTGGCCTGGACATCGACGGCGGCGAAGGCGGCCAGTTGGCCACTGCCACAGGTGAAGACATAGCGCTCGGCTGGTGGCAGCGCTGCGGGCAGATCGGCGCGCAGCACCCAGGCGGCGCCCGGGATATGCCTTTGCACATAGTTGGCACTGGCGGTGACGTCCACTACCAGGGTGCCCGGCTCGGCCAGCAATTCCTGCAACCGCGTCACCGAGATGCGCTCCACCGGCCCCGGCGTGGGCGCCGGTGCCTGCCAGGGGCCAGTGGCGCTCAGGGCGCCGGTCGGGATGTCGTCGACCACCGCAACCGCCCAGCCCATCTGCGCCAGCCAGGAGGCGCTCATGTTGGCGCGCACGCCGTCGTCGTCCACCAGGGCCAGGCGCGCGCCACGCACCGGGGCGCTGTGATCGGTCTCCTGCACCAACTGGCCCCCCGGCGTCGACCGGGCGCCGGGCAGGTGGCCGGCGGCGTATTCCTCGGGAGTGCGCACATCGATCAGGTAATTGGTCCGCTGGGCGTCGCTGCGCCAGGTCTCCAGTTCGCTGAAGGGCAGGCGGGCGACGCCGGCGCGATCGGCGACCTGGCGGGCGCGGGCGGCGGCGGTCGCCCGGGTCGCCGGACTCACCGCACCGAAGCGGCGTTGCTGGCCGTGTTCCAGAGTCTGGCCGGCCAGGGTCCAGCCGATGGTGCCATTGCGCAGGGCGGCCACCGGATTGGGAATGCCAGCGTTGATCAGTGACTGGGCGCCGATCAGGCTGCGGGTACGGCCGGCGCAATTGACGATGACCCGGGTCCGCGGATCGGGTGCCAGCTCGGCCACCCGCAGCACCAGTTCGGCACCCGGCACGCTGACCCCACCAGGAATACTCATGGTCTGGTATTCCTCGAAACGGCGGGCGTCGAGGATCACCAGATCGGCGTCCTGCTCCAGCAGCGCCTGGACTTCTTCGGCGGGCAGCGAGGGGGTATGGCGCCGGGCTTCCACCAGCTCGCCAAAGGCCTTGCTCGGCACGTTGACGTCGATGAAGAGTTCGCCGCCGCTGGCGCGCCAGCCCGCCAGGCCACCTTCGAGCAGGGCCACGTCGGTGTAGCCCAGGGCGTGCAGGCGTTCGGCCGCGCGTTCCGCCAGGCCCTCGCCATTGTCATAGAGGGTGATGGCCACGTCGCGGCGCGGCAGTCGCGACCAGGCCTCCAGTTCCAGGCGCGACAACGGCAGATTGGCGGCCCACAACGGATGGCCGGCGGCGAAGGGGTCTTCCTCGCGGACGTCGAGCAGGGCGACTTCGGTGCCGGCGAGCAGGGCCTGGCGAATGTCCTCGGCGGTGCGGATGGCGGTCATGGTGTGGCGGTCTCCTGGGACAGGTCCCACAGGTTGGGCAGCTGGCGATTGGTGTAGCCGGAGATGAAGGGCTTTTCCTGGCCATCCGCGGCATAGACGGCGCGGCGCACGGCGCCGATGTTGCCGCCATAGACGTGGATGCTGATGGAGGTGCGGTCGGCATAGGCGTTGCTGACCTGGTGGATGTCGCCCACCCGCGGCGAGACCGCTTCCACCTGGCCCGGCTCCAGGCGCACGGGCGCGCCTTCCGGCAGCAGGCGGCCGGCGGGGTCGCGGGCGAAGCTCTGGGCGGTCTCGGCGCCGCGCAGCATGCCGATCAGGCCCCAGGTGCGGTGGTCATGCACCGGGGTGGCCTGGCCCGGCCCCCAGACGAAACTCACCACCGAGAAGCGCTGGCGGGCATCGGCATGCAGCAGGTACTGGCTGTAGCGCTCGGGGCGGGGCAGGGCGCAGTCCTCGGGCAGCCAGTCGTCATGGCGGACCAGTTCGCCGAGCAGGGCGGCGCCGCGCTGCAGCAGCTGCGGTTCGGCAGGGTGTTCGTCGACCAGGGTGGCGAGGTCATGCAGGAACAGGCGCAGGCGGTCGAGCCTAAGGGTCATGGAGGGCTCCACGGATGAGACGGGTGGGCGATGACGGCCATTAAAGCAAGGCTGGCGCCCAGCACCTTAGATCGATTGGTTCTGTGCTGAAAACCATAATTCGCATAATTTTATGTTTTGGTTATCCATTTTGTGCATCTTAGGTTATGCGCATTCGATATTTCCGTCTCGGCGACTCACAACGTTAGGTTCTAAGCAGACCAGGGCAACGCCCGTCGCTCTGGCGCCTCTTCTGCTTCTGGAGCCGCTGCATGACCGCCTTCGTTAACGCCCTCGTCAGCGTCCGCGCCCAGGTGTCCGCCGCCGAATGGGAGGCGCGGGTCAAGCTCGCCGCCGCCTATCGCCTGGCCGCCCGCGAACGCTGGACCGACCATATCTACACCCATTTCTCGCTACGGGTGCCGGGGCCGGACGCGCACTTCCTCATCAATCCCTTCGGCCAGACCTTCGACGAGATCACCGCCTCCTCGCTGGTGAAGGTGGACATCGACGGCGAGATCGTCCTCGACCCCACCGGGCTGGGCATCAACCCGGCCGGCTACGTGATCCACAGCGCCATCCATCGCGCCCAGCCGGACCTCCATGCGGTGCTGCACACCCATACCGCGGCAGGCATCGGCGTGTCCGCCCAGCGCGGCGGATTGCTGATGATTTCCCAGCACGCCATGAGATTCTTTGGCCGCCTGGCCTATCACGGCTACGAGGGCGTGGCCCTGGATCTGGACGAGCAGAGTCGACTGGTGGCTGACCTCGGGGCGCACCCGGCGATGATCCTCTGCAACCATGGGCTGCTCACCGTGGGCGCAAGTCTGGAAGAGGCCTTCTGGCACCTCTATTACCTGGAGCGTTCATGCGCGGCGCAACTGGCGGCCCAGAGCGGCGGTGCCGAACTGGTGATCGCCGCGGACGCCGTCGCCCAGAAGGTCAGCGAGCTCATCCCCGGCAATCTGGCGCGCGGCGCCCATATTCGTCACTGGGACGCGGCGGTGCGCCAGCTGGAGCGCCACGAGGGCCGGGAGTACGCGCAATGAAGCGACTGCTCGCCACGCTGGGCCTGACGCTGTTGCTGGGACAGGCCCAGGCGGCTCCGGATCTTTCCGGGGTGACCCTGGTACTGGGCGACCAGGCCCGGGGGCTGCGCGCCATGATGGAAGCCGCCGGGACCCTCGAAGGCGCGCCCTATAGCTATCGCTGGGCCAACTTCCAGGGCGCCGCGCCGCTGTTCGAGGCCCAACGCGTTGGCGCGGTGGACACCTCCTACGCCGGTGACCTGCCGGTGCTGATGGCCGCGTCCGGCGGCGTGCCGCTCAAGCTCATCGCCACCAATGTCGGCTATCCCCAGGCCAATGGGCTGCTGGTGCAGGCTGATTCACCGATCCGTTCGGTCAGAGACCTCAAGGGGCGCACCGTGGTGGTGTCCTCGGCCAAGGGCAGCATCTCCCAGCACCTGCTCTATGCCGCCCTGGAGGAGGCCGGACTCAAGCGTGAGGACGTGACGGTCAAGTTCGTGCTACCCACCGATGCCAGTGCCGCCTTCAACGCCGGGCAGATCGAGGTCTGGGCGACCTTCGATCCCTATCTGGGCATCGCCGAGCAGCACGGCGCCCGGCTGCTGCGCGACGGCCAGGGGCTGACCACTGCCCTGGGCTTTCTCACTGCCACGCCAGCGTCGCTGGAGGATCCAGCCAAGCGCGCCGCCATCGCCGATTTCGCCGGGCGCCTGGCCCAGGCACGGGCCTGGGCAGTCGCTCATCCGCAGGACTATGCCCGGGTCTACGCCGAATTGACGCGCCTGCCGGAAGGCGCCGCGGTGGCCATCTCCACCCGCACCTCCCGTGGCCTGCGCCCGGTGCGGCCGGCGGACCTTGTCGCGGTGCAGCAGGTGGCCGATCTCTTCAGCGAACTCCAGGTGCTGCCCAAGCCGGTCGACGTCGCCGCCCTGGCCGATGCCAGTGTCTTTACCCAGGAAGCCAAACCATGACTCTCATCCGCCGTACCCTGCTGGCGCTACCGCTGCTACTCGCCGCCAGCGTGGCCCTGGCCGCCGAGCCCCTGACCCTGCGCATCGCCGACCAGAAGGGCAATATGCGCGCCCAGCTGGAGGCCGCCGACGGCCTGCGCGACCTGCCGGGTTATCGCATTCAGTGGGCGGAATTTCCCGCCGCCGCGCCCCTGGCCGAGGCGCTCAATGCCGGCGCGGTGGATGCCGGCATCATCGGCGATGGTCCGCTGCTGTTCGCCCTGGCTGCCGGCGCGCCGGTCAAGGCCATCGCCGTGGACAAGTCCGATCCCTATGGTACGGCGGTGATCGTGCCACGCGACTCGCCGCTGCGTGGCGCGGCTGATCTCAAGGGCAAGCGCATCGCCACCGGGCGTGGCTCCATTGGCCATTACATCGCGCTCAAAGCGCTGGACTCGGTGGGCCTGACGACCAAGGACGTGAGCTTTCGCTTCCTCGGCCCGGTGGACGCCAAGATGGCCCTGGCCAATGGCTCGGTGGATGCCTGGGCGACCTGGGAGCCCTATACCGCCCAGGCCGAACAGGTCGACGGCGCCCGGGTGCTGGTCAACGGCCGTGGGCTCTGGGCGGGCAACAGCTTCCTGGCTGCCACCGACACGGCTCTGGCCGATCCGGCTCGGCGCGCGGCATTGCAGGACTACCTCAATCGTCTGGCCTCTGCCCAGCGCTGGGGCTACGCCCACCTCGACAGCTATGCCAAGACCCTGGCGCAGATCATCGGCTTTCCCGAGGCGGTGGCCCGGCTGCAATTCGAGCGCCGCCAGCTGCACTGGGAACCTATCGACCGCCAGGTGGTGGCCGATCAGCAGGCGGCGGCGGATTTCTACCACCGCAGTGGCCTGATTCCGCAGCGGTTGGATGCGCAGGCGACCTTCGCCGAGGGGTTCCAGGTAGCCAAGCCGGACCAGCCGCGGCAGGCGGCGCGGGAGTAGGGCGGTGGTTCAGGTGTCCCTGGCCCGTTGGGCTTCGCTTTGCTCAGCGCCAACCTAAGGACCAGGCGCCAGGTAGTGGGAGTGGTTCCATCGGAGCTCAGCGCCAACCTACGTACGCTAGCGCCCCCTCTCCCTTTGGGAGAGGGCTGGGGTGAGGGAAAAGCCACACCGCCACTCGGCCTATACATATAACCCGTTCTTATTTCAAAGACGCTGAACAACTTTATTAGGCTATAAGCCAATTCCATGGATGAGCGTGCCACGATGCCTTTACGTCTTCCCTTCACCCGTCGTCCCCTGGCTTTGGGACTCGCCGTCAGCCTGCTCACCGGGCTGATCGCCGCACCCCAGGCGGCCCAGGCCGAGGGTACCCTGCGCATCTCCGAACAATTCGGCGTGTCCTATGTGATCCTCCATGTGCTGCGTGACCAGCAGCTGATCGAGAAGCACGGCAAGCAGGAGGGCGTCGACATCAAGGTCGACTGGATAAAGCTGTCCGGTGGCGCGGCCGTCAACGAGGCGGTTCTGTCGGGGGCGGTGGACGTAGGCTCCGCCGGGCTCGGACCGCTGTTCACGCTCTGGGACCGCACCCATGGTCGGCAGAACGTCAAGGCCGTGGCCAGCCTGGGGGCCTTTCCCAACTATCTGGTCACCAACAACCCGCAGGTGAAGACCCTGGCTGACTTCACCGCCAAGGACCGCATCGCCGTACCGGCGGTCAACGTCTCGGTGCAATCGCGCTTCCTGCAGTACGCCGCCGCCCAGGCCTTCGGCGAGAAGAACTGGAATCGCCTGGATCCCCTGACCGTGGCGGTGCCGCATCCGGATGCCACCGCCGCGGTGATCTCCGGCGGTACCGAGATCAACAGCCACTTCGCCAATCCGCCGTTCCAGGAGCAGGAACTGGCCAGCGGCAAGGTGCATAAGGTGCTCAGTTCCTATGACGTGCTCGGTGGGGCCGTCTCGCCCAACCTGGTGTTCGTCACCGAGAAATTCCGCCGGGACAATCCCAAGACCTACAAGGCCTTCCGCGAGGCGCTGATCGAGGCCGGGCAGATCATCGAGAAGGACAAGGCCGCCGCCGCCCGTACCTACGTGAAGGTCGAGAATTCCCGTCTCGATCCGGCACTGATCCAGCAGATCATCGAAAGCCCCGAGGTCAACTTCGACACGGCGCCGCAGAACACCCTGAAGCTGGCGGAGTTCATGTACCGCATCGGCGCCATCCGCAACCAGCCCAGCAGCTGGCAGGACTATTTCTTCGTCGACGCGCCCGACCAGAAGGGCAGCTGATCCCTTTTCCCTTACGGGTTCCACCGGACCACCGGACGAGCCCTCGACATCTCGAGGTCTCCCATGGCTATTCCCCCGATTTTCCAGCGCCTTGGGCTGCTCCTGGCGAGCACGACCCTGGCGCTGTCCGCCCAGGCGGCCGAGCTGCAGAAGATTCGCCTCGGCATCAACGACAGTCCGCAGAACGCCGCTCTGGAGCGCGCCGCCGAGGTGGCGCGGGACAGGGGCGTGGCGGTGGAGATCGTCGCCTTCAGCGACTGGAACACGCCGAATCTGGCGCTCGCCCATGGCGACATCGACGTCAACTACTTCCAGCATCAACCCTTCCTGGAAAATGCCAATGCCCAGAACGGCTACGGCCTGGTGCCCATCGCCTACGGGGTGGAAAACAAGGTCGGCCTCTATTCCAAACGTGTGAAAAGCTTTGCCGAGGTGCCGGACGGCGCCACCGTGGCGGTGGCCGACGATCCGGTCAACCAGGGGCGCGGGCTGCACCTCTATGCCCGCGCCGGCCTGATCCAGCTCCGGCCCGACGCCGGACCCAAGGCCAGCCTGCAGGACATCGTCGCCAATCCCAAGCAACTGAAGTTCATCGAGCTGCCCGGGCCACAACTGGCGCGGGTGCTGGACGACGTGATCCTGGCGCAGAGCTATCCCTCGCACATCCTCGCGGCCGGCACGACGGATCCCAACAGCGCGCTGCTGTTCAGCGACGACGAGGCCAGCGGCCACCTCTATGCCCTGAGATTCGTGACCAAGCCGGAAAAGGCGGATGACCCGGCGATCCGTACCTTCATCCAGGTGTTCCAGAACGATCCGCGGGTGCGCGAGGCCATCGCCCAGGCCTATGGCAATCCACAGCTCTACAGCCTGGCCTGGCTGAATCGGCAGGAGGCCGCCCGATGAACACTGCCCTGCGTAAACCCGCCGCGGCGGCGCAGCCGCCCCTCGAACCCCAAGCCGCCTCCGCGCGCGAGCATCTGCGTCTGAGCGGGGTGCAGAAGGTCTACACCGGCGGTGCGCTACCGGTGACCGCCCTGGCGGACATCGACCTCAGCATCGCCCGCGGCGAGATCTTCGGCATCATCGGTCGCAGTGGCGCCGGCAAGTCCAGCCTGATCCGCACCCTCAATCGCCTGGAAGACGTCAGTGCCGGCCAGGTGCTGGTCGACGGCGTCGACATCGGCACCCTCAAGGGGGATCGCCTGGTGGCGCTGCGGCGGCGCATCGGCATGATCTTCCAGCACTTCAATCTGCTGGCCTCGCAGACGGTGCTGGAGAACCTGGCGCTGCCGCTCAAGGCCGCTGGCTTTCGCCGCGACGAGATCGAAGCCCGGGCCCGGGAATTGCTGGAACTGGTGGGCCTGCAGGGCAAGGAGCAGGTCTATCCCTCCCGTCTGTCCGGCGGCCAGAAGCAGCGGGTGGGCATCGCCCGTGCCCTGATGCTCAAGCCCGAGCTGCTGCTCTGCGACGAGGCCACCTCGGCGCTGGACCCGGAGACCACCCAGTCGATCCTGGCGCTGTTGCAGGACATCAATCGCCGCCTGGGGCTGACCATCGTGCTCATCACCCACGAGATGGCGGTGATTCGCCAGATCTGCGACCGGGTGGTGGTGCTGGAGCACGGGCGCATCGTCGAACAGGGACCGGTGTGGCAGCTGTTCGGCGCACCCCAGGCGGAGGCCACCCGGGCGCTGCTGGCACCGTTGGCGGCCCAGCTGCCGGCGGATCTGGCCAGGCGGCTCGCTGCCACCCGGCAGTCTGGTGCCCGGGCCGTGTTGGAGCTCCACTACGACGGCCAGGGCGCGGAGCCTGACTTCCAGGCGCTGGGCCAGGCCCTCGGCGCACCGGTTGAACTGCTGCATGGCGGTATCGACCGCATCCAGGGCCATGCCCTGGGCCGCCTGCTGGTAGCGACCGCGGCGCCGGAGCGACGGTTGGCCAGCTTCCTGACCCAGACCGGGTTGTTCGCCCGGGCGGAGGTGCTGGGCTATGTCTGACTTCATGCTCAAGGCGCTGTGGAAGGCCTTTCTCGATACCCTGACCATGGTCAGCGTGTCCGCGGCCATCGTCTGGTTCGTCGGCATCGCTCTGGCGGTGGTGCTGGTCACCACCGGACGTGGCGCCATCTTCGCCGCGCCGACCCTCAACCGGGTGCTGGGTACGGTCATCAACGCCTTTCGCGCCACGCCCTTCATCATCCTGCTGGTGGCCCTGATCCCGCTGACGCGGCTGATCACCGGTACCACCATCGGCGTCTGGGCGGCGGTGGTGCCCATCACCCTCAGCGCCACGCCGTTCTTCGCCCGCATCGCCGAGGTCAGCCTGCGCGAGGTCGGCGGCGGGGTGATCGAAGCGGCCCAGGCGCTGGGCTGCGAGCGGCGCCACATCGTCTTCAACGTGCTGCTGCCGGAGGCACTGCCCGGCATCATCGGCGGCTTCACCGTGACCCTGGTGGCCATGATCGGCGCCTCGGCCATGGCCGGCGCCATAGGCGCGGGCGGTCTCGGCGACCTGGCGATCCGCTACGGTTACCAGCGCTACGACACCCAGGTGATGGCAGTGGTAATCGCCATCCTGGTGGTGCTGGTGTGCGGCATCCAGTTCATCGGCGATCGCTACGTGCGGCACCTGCGGGCGCGTTAACTCCTCGTTCTTTCCCCTGCGACGCCCGGCGCGGCCCTTGGTCCTCCGGGCGTCGTCGTTTTCGATATTGGACAGTCATCAGGCAAAAGCCCAGGCCAGAGCCTCTGCCTGCTGTTGCGGAGGAGACAGGGACCCAACAGCTGCCTGGGTCGAAACAGCCTGTCGATGCCAATATTTTCTTTTAAATGATTGATTTATAGAGATTATTTTTGTTGGTCCGGTTCTTGATTAGTCCAGGGTAGCCATCATCTCGACCGCCCTCGACGGCGGCGTCACCTGGAGGAAACAACCGTGTCCCACGTCCCCGTCAAATTCGCCTATTGGGTCCCCAACGTCAGCGGCGGCCTGGTGGTCAGCACCATCGAGCAGCGCACCCACTGGGGCATCGACTACAACCGCAAGCTGGCCCAGCTCGCCGAGCAGGCCGGTTTCGACTATGCCCTGACGCAGATCCGTTTCACCGCCGGTTATGGCGCCGAGTACCAGCATGAATCGGTGGCCTTCAGCCATGCGTTGCTGGCCGCCACCGAGCGGCTCAAGGTGATCGCCGCCATCCTGCCCGGCCCATGGAATCCGGCGCTGGCGGCCAAGCAGCTGGCGACCATCGACCAGCTCACCAATGGCCGGGTCGCCATCAACTTGGTGTCCGGCTGGTTCAAAGGCGAATTCCACGGCATCGGCGAGCCCTGGCTCGACCACGACGAGCGCTACCGGCGCTCCGAGGAATTCATCCGCGCCCTCAAGGGCATCTGGACCCAGGACAGCTTCAGCTTCGCCGGCGACTTCTATCGCTTCCGCAACTACACCCTCAAACCCAAGCCGCTGCAGCAGCCGCACCCGGAGATCTTCCAGGGTGGCAGCTCCCGCGCCGCACGGGATATGGCGGCGCGGGTCTCCGACTGGTACTTCACCAACGGCAACACCCCCGAGGGTATCCGCGCCCAGGTCGAGGACCTGCGCGCCAAGGCCGCGGCGAACGGTCATTCGATCAAGGTCGGCGTCAATGCCTTCGTCATCGCCCGGGACACCGAGGCCGAGGCCCGCGCGGTGCTCGACGAGATCATCGCCAAGGCCAACCCGGAGGCGGTCCAGGCTTTCGGTCATGAGGCGCGCAATGCCGGCGCGGCCAGTCCGGAAGGCGAGGGCAACTGGGCCAAGTCCAGCTTCGAAGACCTGGTGCAGTACAACGACGGCTTCAAGACCAACCTGATCGGCACCCCCGAGCAGATCGCCGAGCGCATCGTCGCCCTCAAGGCAGTGGGTGTTGACTTGGTGCTGGCGGGTTTCCTGCACTTCCAGGAAGAAGTGGAGTACTTCGGCCGGCGGGTACTGCCGCTGGTGCGCGAACTCGAAGCCCGGGCCGCGGCCCAGGCGGCGGCCTAGACCATGGGCGCGAGCCTGGCCACGCGCCCGGTCCTTCTGGAGGTCAGCGACCTGGCGCTGGCCTTCGGCGGGGTCACGGCCTTCGCCGAGGTCGGCTTCCAGGTTCGCGAAGGCGAGATCTGCGCCCTGATCGGGCCCAATGGCGCCGGCAAGAGTTCGTTGCTCAACGTGATCAACGGCCTCTACCGACCGCAGCGGGGTAGCGTGCGGCTGGCCGGATCAAGCCGCGCGCTGCGTCGCCCGCAGGCCGCGGCCCACGCCGGAGTGGCGCGCACCTTCCAGAATCTGGCGCTGTTCAAGGGCATGAGCGTGCTCGACAACGTGCTCACCGGGCGCGGCCGCCATCGGCGGGCCTCCTGGCTGGAGCAAGCCCTGCGCCTGGGCCGCGCCCCGGCCGAAGAGCGGGCGCAACGGGCAGTGGCCGAGCGGGCACTGGATTTCCTGCAACTGGGGGCCTGGCGCGACACTGCCGTGGGCAGCCTGCCCTATGGCCTGCAGAAGCGCGTGGAGCTGGCCCGGGCGCTGGCGGCCGAGCCGCGGCTGTTGCTGCTGGACGAACCCATGGCCGGGATGAACGCCAAGGAGAAGCGCGAGCTGAGCGGCTACATCCAGGCCATCAACCGCGAGCACGGGGTCACCGTGGTGCTGATCGAGCACGACATCCAGGTGGTGATGCAGCTGGCGGATCACGTGGTGGTGCTGGACTACGGTCGCCTCATCGCCGACGGCGCACCCGCCGTGGTGCGCCGGGATCCGGCGGTGATCGCCGCCTATCTCGGGACCCCTCACTAGGACACTGGACGCCTCAGGGAGAAAATCATGGCGTTTTTCTTGGAAGTCTTGCTCGGCGGCCTGCTCGCCGGGGTGATGTATGCCCTGGTGGCCCTGGGCTTCGTGCTCATCTACCGGGCCTCGGGCGTGTTCAACTTCGCCCAGGGCGCCATGCTGCTGTTCGCCGCCCTGACCTACGTCAGCTTGGTGGAGCGCGGGCTGCCCGGCTGGCTGGCGCTGCTCAGCACCCTGGGCGTCATGGTGCTGCTGGCGGTGGCGGTGGAGCGCACGGTGCTGCGGCCGCTGGTGAATCGCTCGCCGCTGGTGCTGTTCATGGCCACCCTGGGTCTGGCCTATTTCCTCGAGGGCGCCGCCCAGGCGTTGTGGGGCGCCCAGGTGCATGGTCTGGACCTGGGTATCGAGGATACCCCGCTGGAGGTGGGCGATCTCTTGCTGTCGACCTTCGACCTGTTCGCCGCGGCGGTGGCGGCGGTGCTGGTGATCGGACTGTCGCTGCTGTTCGAGCGCACCCGCTTGGGCATCTCCCTGCGCGCCGTGGCCGACGATCCCTTGGCGGCCCAGGCAGTGGGCATTCGTCTGCCGCGCATCTGGGTGCTGGTGTGGGCGGTGGCCGGTTGCGTCGGCCTGGTGGCGGGCCTGCTCTGGGGCGCGCGGCTGGGAGTGCAGTTCTCGCTGTCGCTGATCGTGCTTAAGGCGCTGCCGGTGCTGATCATCGGCGGCTTCTCCTCGATCACCGGGGCCATCGTCGGCGGCCTGCTGATCGGCGCCAGCGAAAAACTCGCCGAGGTTTATCTCGGCCCCCTCATCGGCGGTGGCCTGGAGAACTGGTTTCCCTATGCCTTCGCCCTGGTATTCCTGCTGATTCGACCGGTCGGCCTGTTCGGCGAGCCTACGGTCGAGCGCGTCTAGAGGACTTCCCATGACCACCTCCCTCGACGCCCTGACGGCGCGTCCGCTGTCCCCCCTTGCCCCTGAGCTGCGACCCGCCCGCCTGGCGCTGGTCGCGCTCCTGGCCTTGGCCTGCGGGGTGGTGCCGTGGGTCGGCACCGACTACCTGTTCAATGCCCTGCTGATTCCCTTCCTGGTGCTGGCCCTGGCCGGGCTGGGGCTCAATCTGCTCACCGGCTATGCCGGCCAGCTGTCGCTGGGCTCGGCCGCCTTCATGGCGGTGGGCGCCTTCGCCACCTACAACCTGCAGGTGCGCCTGGGCTGGCCCCTGCCGCTGTGCCTGTTCGCCGGTGGCTTGCTGGCGGCCCTGGTGTCGCTGCTGTTCGGCCTGCCCAGCCTGAGGATTCGCGGCTTCTACCTGATCGTCTCCAGCCTGGCCGCGCAGTTTTCTATCCTCTGGGCCCTGACCCGCTTCGACTGGTTTTCCCATGGCAGTGCCTCGGGGGTGATCAGCGCGCCGCCGCTGGTGTTGCTGGGCCAGGACTTCAGCGGGCCGCTAGGGCGCTATCTGGCCACCCTGGTGGTGGTGCTGGCACTGTTCGCCTTCGCGGCGCGACTGGTGCACGGCGAACTCGGCCGGACCTGGATGGCGGTCCGTGACCGCGAGACGGCCGCCGCGGTGATGGGCCTGTCAGTGGTCCGGGCCAAGCTGCTGGCCTTCGCCCTGAGTGGCTTCTACCTGGGCATCGCCGGTGCGCTCTGGGCCTTCACCTACCTGGGCACCGTCGAGCCCCACGGCTTCGACCTGAGTCGCTCTTTCCAGATCCTCTTCATCGTCATCCTCGGTGGACTCGGCAGCCTGGCCGGCAGCCTCTATGGGGCCGCCTTCATGGTGCTGTTTCCGCTGCTGCTCTCCAACCTGGCCGGCTGGCTACCCGCTGACCTCATCGCCGCCGGCCAGCTGGAGAACCTGCAGAAGATGGCCTTCGGCGCCCTGATCATCCTGGTGCTGATCAAGGAACCCGAGGGCCTGACCCGCCTGGCCACCCGCGGCTGGCAGCGCCTGTGCCGCCGCTGACATCCCGTTTGCCGGCGAGAAGGCTCGCCGGTCCCACACCTTCACAAGGCCCACACCCCAACAAGGAAAGTCCCCATGTGCAAACGTCATCTGCTCGGCAGCCTCGTCCTGGCCCTGGGCCTCACCACCCTCGGCCCGGTCCAGGCCGCCGGCGAGCAATACTTCCCGCTGCAGAGCTATCGCGTCGGCCCCTATGCCGCCGGCGGCACCGGCTTCTTCGGTGGCTTCATCGACTACCTGAAGTACGTCAACGCCAACGGCGGGGTGAATGGCGTCAAGCTGGTGTGGAGCGAATGCGAGACCGAATACATCGTCGAGAAGGGCGTGGAGTGCTATGAGCGCCTGAAGAATGGGCGGAACGGCGCGCCCGCGGCCGCCACCAATCCGCTGTCGGTGGGCATCGCCTACGCCACCCTGGAAAGGTCCACCGCCGACCGGCTGCCGCTGATCACCATCAACCATGGCCGTACCGATTCCACGGACGGCAGCGTCTTTCCCTATGTCTTCCCGCTGCAGCTCAATCCCTATTCGGAGGTCTCGGCCATCCTCAACTGGATCGCCCTGCAGGGTGGCGGGGTCGATAGCCTCAAGGGCAAGAAGATCGTCACCCTCTACCACGGCTCGCCCTACGGCAAGGAAACCAACGAGGTGCTGCAGCAGCTGGCGGATCATTACGGCTTCGCGCTGACCCTGCTGGAGGTACCGCATCCGGGCAACGAGCAGCAATCCCAGTGGCTCAACATCCGCCGCATCAAGCCCGATTGGGTGATCCTGCGCGGCTGGGGGGTGATGAATCCGGTGGCGATCAAGACCGCGCAGAAAGTTGGTTATCCGGTCGACCACATCATCGGCAACATCTGGAGCAATTCCGAGGAAGACGTGCGGCCAGCTGGGGCGGCGGCCAAGGGCTTCCTGGCCATCACCACCCACCCCTCGGGCACCGACTTCCCGGTGCTGCAGGGCATCGCGCGCGACGTGGTGGCCAAGGGGCAGAGTGACCTCGCCGATCCCAAGCGCTTCGGCACCGTCTACTACAACCTCGGCGTGGTCAACGGCATCCTCAACGTCGAGGCGCTGCGCCTGGCCCAGGCCAAGTACGGTGACAAACCCCTCAGCGGCGAGCAGGTGCGCTGGGGTTTCGAGCACTTGAACCTGGACGATGCCCGCCTGCAGGCCCTGGGCGCCAAGGGCTTGGTGCAGCCGCTCAAGCTCTCCTGCGCCGACCACGAAGGCGGCGGCGCCATCCGCATCCAGCAGTGGGATGGCGAGAAATGGCAGCTGGTGAGCGACTGGGTGCAGGCCGATCGCGCCTTCCTGCGACCGATCATCGAGGCCTCGGCCAGGCAGTACGCCAAGGAAAAGGGCATCACGCCGCGTGACTGCAGCAAGGAGGGCTGAGACATGACGACCACCCCCTTGCTGGCGGTCGAGGCCATCGAAGTCCGTTACGACGGCGCCATCCTGGCCGTCGATGGCGTCAGTCTGCAGGTCGGCCAGGGCCAGGTCGTGGCCTTGCTCGGCGCGAATGGCGCCGGCAAGAGCACCACGCTCAAGGCCATCTCGGGGCTGCTCGGCGCCGCCCGCGGTAGCCTGGTCCGCGGTGCCATCCGCTATGCGGGGCAGGACCTCGCGGGCCAGTCGGCCGATGCCCGGGTCCGCGCCGGACTGGTCCAGGTGCTGGAGGGGCGCCACTGTTTCGGGCGACTCAGCGTGGAGGAAAATCTGCTCAGCGGCGGTTTCGTCCGCCGCCTAGGGCGCGCCGCGCAGCGGGAGGAGCTGGAGCGTATCTATGCCTGGTTTCCGCGCCTGGCTGGCAAGCGCCGACAGCTGGCGGGCCTGACCTCCGGTGGCGAGCAGCAGATGATCGCCCTGAGTCGCGCCCTCATGGCGCGGCCTCGCCTGCTGCTGCTGGACGAACCCTCCATGGGTCTGGCGCCGCTACTGGTGGAGGAGATCTTCGCCAGCGTCGCCCGGCTCAACCGGGAGGAGGGCCTGAGTGTGCTGATGGCCGAGCAGAACAGTGCCATCGCCCTGGACTATGCCCATCAGGCCTTCGTGCTGGAAAGCGGGCGGGTGGTGCAGTCCGGCGTGCCCGGTACGGGCCTGACGCGCGAGGCGGTGCAGGCGGCCTACCTGGGGGTGGGCTAAGCTCCCGTGACGACCAGGGAGCCCACGCCATGAACAAGACCTCCTACAACGCCATCGCCGATACCTTTCGCCAGGCCCGCGTCAGCCTCAGGGACGACGAGCGTCGCTACCTGGAGGTGCTCCTGGAAAAGCTCGAGCCCGGCGCCACCCTGCTCGATCTGGGCTGCGGCACCGGCACCCCGGTCGCCGCCGCCATCCTCGCCCAGGGGCATCGCGTGCTCGGGGTCGACCAGGCGGCCGCCATGCTGGCCCATGCGCGGCGGGAATTTCCCAAGCAGCGCTGGATCGAGGCGCGGTTGGAAACCTACGCCTGCGCCGAACCCTACCAGGGCGCACTGCTGTGGGATTCGCTGTTTCATCTGGAGCGCCGCTGGCACGCGACGCTCCTGGCGCGGGTGATCGCCAGGCTTCCGCAAGGGGGACGGCTGATGCTGACGGCGGGCGGCTCGGCGGCGGATGCCTTCGTCGATACCATGTTCGACCAGCCGTTCTTCTATGACTCCCACCCACCGGAAGAGCTGCGTGCCCTGCTCGTGGCGCAGGGCGTGCGCATCCTCATCGACGAATTCATGGACCTGCCCGATGGGGGGCGGAACCGGGGGCGCTGCGCCTTCGTCGTGGAAAAATTCTGAAGCGCCCCGGTGCTGTTCTCGCTAGGTGACCCAGGCGCGATCAGTCCTTCCAGCCTGGCTGGTAGAGGGTGCCATGGGCCTGGTCCAGGGCAGCGCGGACCTTGGGCGAGTGCTGGTAGACATCGATCAGCTTGGCCAGGCGTGGATCGTCCTTGTTGTCCGGGCGAGCGACGAACTGGATGACGTACTCGGGGTGGTCGAGGCCATCGAACAGCAGGGCCTGGTTGGGATCGATGGTCTTGGCCAGGCGCAGATAGTGGGGATAGCCCTGGGCCACGTCGACGTCGTCCAGGGAGCGGGCCAGCTGCACGGCTTCCAGCTCGACGATCTGGATATCGCGGGGATTGCCGGTGATGTCCGCCAGGGTGGCGTGGTAGCCGACGCCGGGCTTCAAGGTGATGAAGCCGGCCTTCTCCAGCAGCAACAGGCCACGGCCGCCATTGATGGCATCGTTGGCGATGGCCACCCGCGCCCCCTTGGGCACCTCGGCCAGGGTCCGGTACTTCTTCGAATAGAGCCCGACGTTGTTGATGATCCCCGGCGCCACCGCCACCAGGTCATAGCCGGCGGTGCGCTTGGCGTTCTCCAGAAAGGGGATGTGCTGGTAGTAGTTGGCGTCGATGTCGTGGTTGGCGAGACTGGTGTTGGGGGCGATCCAGTCGCTGAATTCGACGATCTCCACGTCCACGCCGGCAGCCTTGGCCTCCTGCACCGCCACTTCCAGGGGCGGGGCGAAGGCGGCGGTGGTACCGATCTTGAGGGGGGCAGCCAGGGCTGCGGTGCTGAAGAGGCCGAGGGCGAACAGCAGAGGTTTGAGGCGGGTCATGGGGCGTCCTTGAAGGGTCAGTCCTGTCGGAAACGACTGCCGAAGTGGCGGCTGTCGAGGTGGTCACCGCGGCCGAACAGCTTGTGTCTGAAGCTGCCCTCGGCGTAGGCGGTCTTGTAGCGTCCCCGGCTCTGCAACTCCGGGATCACCAGATCGATGAAGTCGCCGTAGCACTCCGGGGTGACGGTGCGGGCGAGGTTGAAGCCGTCCAGCCCGGTTTCGTCGATCCAGCCGAGCAGGGCATCGGCCACCTGCCCGGGATCGCCGACCAGGGCGGTGTAGCGGCCACCCAGGGCGTGCTGCTCCAGCAGCTTGCGGCGGGTCCAGCCGGTGTCCTTGGCCACCAGGCGCTGGAGCGCCGATTCGATGGCCTCGGTCCGTTGCGGGCGGATGGGTTCGTCGAGGCCATAGGCGGCCAGGTCGATGCCCACCGAGGCTGAGTGGTGGGCCACGCCGGCCTCGGCGCTGGCATAGCTCAGGTATTCGGCGTGCTTGTCGCGGGCCTCGGCGGCGGTGGGGGCGACGATCACCGTGAGGCCCATGAACAGCTTGACGTCATCCGCGCGCCGGCCGGCGGCCACTGCCGCGCCACGGACGCGCTCGACCTGGGCGCGGGTGGCGGCCTGGTCCTGCCCGGAGAGGAACACGCACTCGGCGTGGCGCCCGGCAAAGGCCAGGCCGCGATCCGAGGAGCCGGCCTGGAACAGCACCGGGGTGCGCTGCCGCGAGGGCTCGCAGAGGTGATAGCCCTCGACGTCGAAGAATTCGCCATGGTGTTCGACCTTGCGCACCCGCTCTGGACGCGCGTAGATCCGCTGGGCACGGTCACGGACCACCGCATCGTCTGCCCAGCTGCCTTCGAGCAGCTTGTAGAGCACTTCCAGGTATTCATCGGCCTGGTCGTAGCGGCGGTCGTGGGCGATCTGCCGGTCCAGGCCCATGGCGCGGGCGGCGCTGTCCAGGTAGCCGGTGACGATGTTCCAGCCGACGCGGCCTTCGCTCAGGTGATCCAGGGTCGAAAGACGGCGGGCGAAGGGGTAGGGCGGCTCATAGGTGAGGTTGGCGGTCAGGCCAAAGCTCAGGTGCCGGGTGCTGGCGGCCATGGCCGAGACCAGTAGGAGGGGGTCATTGACCGGCAACTGGATGGACTCGCGCAGGGTCAGGTCGACGTTGCCGCCATAGACGTCGTAGACACCGAGGATGTCGGCGATGAACAGGCCGTCGAACAACCCGCGCTCCAGCAGCTGGGCCAACTCGGTCCAGTAGCCCAGGGTGTGGTAGCGACTGGAGGTGTCCCGTGGATGGGTCCAGAGGCCATGATTGATGTGGCCCACGGTGTTCATATTGAAGGCGTTGAGCAGCACCTGCTTGGCGGGGGTGGTCATGGGGCGGGCGCCCCTGCGGGGAGAAAGGTCCGGAGCACAGCCATGGGATCCTCGGGGTAAAGGCGAAAGGAGAGATCCGGTGGTCCGGTGGTTATACGTTAGCTTCAAGATATGCCGAGCTTTAAATAGCCTTTCGGAATAACGTTAGGGCGGTCGCGGCAGGGCGCTCGCCTCTAACCAAATTCCAAATCGGTATTAATCTGACCTGTGCTTATTCCTTATCGTGGCGGCCATTCTTCCGCTGCTCGCTGAGGCATTCATGGCCGCTATCCGCTGTTCGTTTCGCGCAGGTCTCCGCCGGGGGATGCTCGCCCTGGGTCTGCTGGGCCTCGCCTGCGCCGCCCAGGCCGATACCAGTCTGCGTATCGGCTACCAGAAATCCTCCACCCTGCTGGTGCTGCTCAAGGAGCAGGGCACCCTGGAGCGGGATCTGGCGGCCAGGGGCATCACCGTCAGCTGGCATGAGTTCTCCAGCGGCCTGCCGCTGCTGGAATCCCTCAACGTGGGCAATGTGGATCTCTCCGCCGACGTCGCCGACACCGTGCCGGTGTTTGCCCAGGCGGCGGGTGCCAAGCTCACCTATTTCGCTCGGGAGACGCCATCGCCCCAGGCCCAGGCCATCCTGGTCCCGGAGGGCTCGCCGCTGCAGAGCCTCGCCGATCTCAAAGGCAAGCGCGTCGCCGTGACCAAGGCCGCCGGTAGCCACTATCTGCTGATCGCCGCTTTGCAGAAGGCCGGCCTGACCTTTGCCGACATCCAGCCCGCCTATCTCACCCCCGCCGACGGTCGCGCCGCCCTGGAGAACGGCAAGGTGGATGCCTGGGTGACCTGGGAGCCCTTCGTCGCCAGCGCCCAGCGTCAGCAGCAGGTACGCATCCTCGCCTCGGGCGAGGGCCTGGCCAGCTACCAGCGCTATTACCTGGCCGCCAGCCCCTATGCCCAGGCCCATCCCGAGGTGCTGGCCCTGGTGTTCGGCCAATTGCAGCGCACCGGCCAGTGGGTGAAGCAACACCCCGCCGAGGCGGCACGCCTCCTCGGTCCGCAGTGGGGCCGCCTGGACGAGGCCACCGTGCAGCTGGCCAACAGCCGCCGCACCTATGACGTCCAGCCGGTCAGTCACGCCGCCCTCGGCGAGCAGCAGCGCATCGCCGATGCCTTCCACGCCGCCAGGTTGCTGCCCACCGCGGTGGACGCCAGCGCCGTGGCGCTCTGGACCCCGACGTCACCGTGAACCCTCCGAGCTGATCAGGCTTTCACTCAGGACAAGGCCCAGCAACGCCGGGCCTTGTGCCTTGCCCCGCTAAGCCAAGCTGCTCCGGTCGGAATCGCCTATTTGAACCACGCCTCCTGGCGCCCACCACCGGGTGCCGGACGCGAGCGCTCGCGCGTCTGGCAGGGCTTCATCGACGCCGTACCTATTTGGTCAGGGCCTACGAGGTCGAGTACCTCTTGCTCGCTTTATCCTGTTGGTATAACGTAATTACAAAGTACCAGTGATGGTTTGACAGCTGTGTGTTCTCTGGTTGGGTTTCATGGGGGCCATGGCTGCGCTGTTCAAAGTCGTCGCCACTATTGTCTTTCGTTATAATAAAAAACACATGGAGTTCGTTCATGATCGAAGTCATCAACCCCGCCACCGGGGCCGCCATCGCGACCTACTACACCCACACGCCGGCCCAGGTCGAAGCGCGCCTGGCCCAGGCCGCCGCGGCGCAGCGGTCATGGGCGGAGCGTCCTCTCACCGAGCGCTGCGCGGCTCTGGTACGCCTGGCCGCCATCTTGCGCGCCGGTCGCGATACCTATGCGCGGCTCATCGTCAACGAGATGGGCAAGCCGCTGGTGGAAGCCGAGGCGGAGATCGAGAAATCCGCGCTGACCTGCGAGTTCTACGCCGAGCGGGCGCCTGGCTTTCTCGCCGATACCCCGGTGGTCAGCGCCGCCGCCGACAGCCGGGTGGTCTACGATCCGTTGGGTGTGGTGCTCGCGGTGATGCCCTGGAACTATCCGTTCTGGCAGTTCGTCCGCTTCGCCGCACCGGCGCTGGCCGCCGGCAATGGCGCCGTTCTCAAGCACGCCAGCAACGTGCCGGGCTGCGCCCTGGCGCTGGAGCAGGCGTTCGCCGAGGCTGGCCTGCCCACCGGCCTGGTGGCGACCCTGCTGATCGGCGCGCGTGACGTGGCCGGCGTGCTGGCCGATCCGCGTATCGCCGCTGTCACCCTGACCGGCTCCACCGCGGTCGGCCAGCAGGTGGCCAGCCAGGCCGGCGCGCTGATGAAGAAGCAGGTGCTGGAACTGGGCGGCTCGGACCCCTTCATCGTACTGGCCGATGCCGACGTGGCCCTGGCGGCGCAGACGGCGGTCAAGGCGCGCTTCGGCAACGCTGGTCAGAGCTGCATTTCCGCCAAGCGCTTCATCGTCGCCGAGGCAGTGGCCGATGCCTTCACCGAGGCCTTCGCCACCGCTGCCGCCAGCCTGCGGCTGGGCGATCCGCTGGACCGTGCCACCCAGATCGGTCCGCTGGCCCGCGCCGGTCTGCGCGAGGATCTGCAGCGCCAGGTGACGCTCAGTCTCGCCGAAGGCGCGCGCCTGGTACTGGGCGGTACGCCCCTTCCAGGGCCGGGCTTCTTCTATCCGGCCACCGTGCTCGACCAGGTGACCCCGGAGATGACCGTGGCCCGCGAGGAGACCTTCGGGCCGGTGGCCGCGATCATCCGGGTCGCCGACGAAGACGAGGCGATCCGCGTCGCCAACGCCAGCGAATTCGGCCTGGGCGCCGCCCTCTGGACCCGTGACCTGGCGAAAGCCCAGCGTCTCGCCCGGCGCCTCGAGGCCGGCGCGGTATTCATCAACGCCCTGGTGGCCTCGGATCCACGGGTGCCCTTCGGCGGCATCAAGCAGTCCGGCTATGGCCGGGAGCTGGGCGAGTGGGGCATCCGCGAATTCACCAACGTCAAGACCGTCTGGCAAGGCGCCCAGTCCTGACCCAAGGAGGCTTTAATGATCAAGACCGATTCCGCTGCCTGGCTGCTCAAACCCGAGGCCATCGCCAAGCACGACCGCGGCGGTGGCGCTGCTACCACGCCGCTGGTGACTGCCGGTCTGGGGGCGCGCACCTTCATCAACGGCTACACCGAATTCCAAGGTGGGGCGCAGATTCCCTTCCATTTCCACAATTGCGAAGAGAGCGTGATGCTGGTGGAGGGGCGGGCGATCTTCGACATCGACGGCCAGGAATTCGCCCTCGCACCCCAGGACGTCACCTATATCCCCGCCGGGGTGCCCCATCGCTTTCGCAATGCCTCGGCGACCGAGCCCATGAAGATCCTCTGGATCTACGGCTCGGCTGACGCCACCCGCACCCTGTTGGAAACGGGCGAGACGCGCCCGATCGCCGCCGAACACCGTACCCAGTCCTAGGAGATAGTCATGCCGGAAATCATCGTTCACGCCGTCAAGGGTCGTAGCGCCGAACAGAAGAAGTTGCTGATGAAGCGCATCACCGAGGCGGTGGTGGATAGCTTCGGGGTGGCTGCCGACCGTGTCATCGTGCAGATCGTCGAGGCCGAGCCGGAAGACAAGGCGCGCGGCGGCGTGCCCTACAGCGAACGCTGAAACGGGCGCTGGCAAGCGTTCGCCGGGCGCGAACGCTGCGTTGGCCAAAGGTCAATTTTCGCCGGGCAGCGGGTTGCCTAAGGTGGCGCAAGCGGGTCGGACGGTCGCCTTGGCGCGGACGTCGGCCCCTTCCATTCGGTGCCAGGAGAGCCCTATGTACGCCTATGTCGGCAGCCGAACCACCCGCGCCCGCCAGGCCCGCGGGGAGGGGATCAGTGTTTACCGGGTCACGCCCCAGGGCGCGCTGGATCTCGTCCAGGTGGTCGGCGACCTGATCAATCCGTCCTACCTGACCCTCAATCGGGCGGGTGACCGTCTCTATACGGTGCATGGCGACGAGCAGGCCGTCAGCGCCTTCGCGGTCGACCGCCAGAGCGGTTGCCTGACCCTGCTCAACCAGCAAGCCAGTGGCGGTCGCAATCCCGTGCACCTGGCGCTGGCGCCGGACGATCGCCACCTGGTGGTGAGCAATCATCTCGGTCGCAGTCTCGCTGTCCTGCCAGTGGCGGCGGATGGGCGGCTGGAGCCACTGGTTCAGCTGCTGGAGCTGCAGGGCGAGCCCGGGCCGCATCGCCAGGAACAACCCCATGCCAAGCCCCACTGCAATCCCTTCGACCCCAGTGGCCGCTTCGTGCTGGTGCCGGACAAGGGACTGGACCGGATCTTCAGCTTCGCCTTTCACGACGGACGCCTGGTGCCGGTGGCCGAGGTGGCGACCCGCGAAGGCGCGGGACCACGGCATCTGGTCTGCCATCCGCACCTGCCGCGGACCTATGTGGTCAACGAGCTGGATTCGACCCTCACCAGCTATGCCTTCGATGCCCGCTCCGGTGTTCTCGAGCCCCTGGCCATCCACTCGACGCTGCCAGCCAGTTTCACCGGCAACAGCCGGGCGGCGGCCATCGAACTGGATCGCAGCGGGCGTCTGCTCTACACCTCCAATCGCGGCCACGACAGCCTGATGGTCTTCGCGCTGGATCCCCAGAGCGGGCTGCCGACGCCGCTCGGCAGCCTGGCGAGCGGTGGCCGCACGCCCCGCGCCTTCGCTCTGGCGCCGGATGGCCGCCAGTTGTTCGCCCTCAACGAAGACAGCGACAGCATCGTCACCTTTCTGGTCGACGAGACCCGGGGAATCCTCGAACCCACCGGCACGGCGGTGCGCTGCGGCAGCCCGGTGTGCCTGGTCTTCAGCCGCTGAAGATCGTCGCCGCATCCTACAACAACAAGATCGGCCGCCTCGTCGCGGCCCTGTGAGGCCATCATGAACACCACCCCCGTGAGCCGGGAGCAGGCCATCATCCGCAAGGTGACCTGGCGCATCATCCCCTTCGTCTTCCTGCTCTACATCGTCTCCTACCTGGATCGGGCCAACATCGGCTACGCGGCGTTGCAGATGAACGCCGAGCTGGCGCTGTCCAGCGAAGTCTTCGGCTTCGTCTCGGGTATCTTCTTCATCGGCTACTTCCTGTTCGAGGTGCCGAGCAACCTCTTGCTCGAACGCTTTGGCGCGCGGGTATGGATCGCGCGCATCCTGGTCACCTGGGGGGTGATCGCCGCGGCCACGGCCTTCGCCCAGACCGCCATGCACCTCTATGTCCTGCGCTTCCTGCTAGGTGTCGCGGAGGCGGGTTTCTTTCCCGGCATCATCGTCTACCTGACCTACTGGTTTCGCTCCCGCGAACTGGCTACCACGGTGGCACTCTTCACCGCGGCGATCCCGGTGTCCTACATCATCGGTGCGCCGCTCTCGACCTGGATCATGGACAACGTGCACTGGCTGGGCTGGAGTGGCTGGCGCTGGATGCTGTTCCTGGAAGGTATCCCGGCGGTGTTCCTCGGCGTGCTGTGCTATTTCTACCTCACCGATCGGCCCGAACAGGCGCGCTGGCTGACGACCGAGGAAAAGGCCTGGCTGCTGGCCGAGCTGGAGCGTGATCGCCAGACGCGCAAGGACGTCAAGCATTTCGGCGCGCTCAAGGCCATGAGCAATCCCAAGGTGCTCTATCTGGCCTTCATCTACTTCGTCTACCAGTGCGGCAGCCTGGGCGTGGGTTATTGGATGCCGCAGATCATCAAGGGCTTCTCCTCCGCGCTGAGCCACACCCAGATCGGCTTGATCGCCACCATCCCCTACATCGTCGCCACCCTGGTGATGATCGCCTGGTCGCGGCGTTCGGATCGCCATGGCGAACGGCGTCTGCATTCGGCCATTCCGCTGGCGGTCGCGGCGGTGGCGCTGGTGAGTGCCGGCCTGGTGCGCGATCCTTACCTGGCGATCGGCTTGATCAGCCTGGCGTTGGCCGGCCTGTACAGCTTCAAGTCGCCGTTCTGGGCGCTGCCGACACTGTTTCTCAGTCGTTCCACGGCCGCGGTATCCATCGCCGTGATCAATTCCATTGGCAACCTGGGCGGCTTTGTCGGACCCTTCATGATCGGCATGGTGAAGGGCAATACCCAGAACGCCTCGGCGGGCCTGCTGTTTCTCAGTGCGTTGCTGGCGATCGCCTTCATCATGACCCTGCTGATCCGTCTCGATCGTGGCGACGACACTCGCGCCGCCGCGGTCACCACCTGACCTCCAAGGAGTTCTCCCATGACCCCCAGCTCAGCGGTACTCGCGGACCTCGCCCCCCAGGGCGCATTGCGGACGGCGATCAACTACGGCAATCCGGTGCTGGCGCAGCGCGGCGCCGATGGCCAGCCGGCCGGGGTCTCCGCGGCCCTGGCCCACGCCCTGGCCGAGCGCCTGGGCGTGCCCGTGCAGTTCAGCACCTACGACGCCGCCGGCAAGGTCTTCGCCGCCCTCGAAGACGACGCCTGGGACCTGGCCTTTCTGGCCATCGAGCCGGTGCGGGCGGCGCAGATCGACTTCAGCCATCCCTACGTCATCATCGAGGGCACCTATCTGCTGCGGGACGCCGATCCCGCCCAGGGCGTGGCCGAGCTGGATCGGGCCGGCCGCCGTATCGCCGTAGGGCAGGGGGCCGCCTACGACCTCTATCTGAGCCGTACTCTGACCCAGGCCGAGCTGGTGCGGGCGCCGACCTCGGCGGCGGCGGTGGACTGGTTCGTCGACCAGGGCCTGGACGCCGCTGCCGGCGTGCGCCAACCGCTGGAGGCCTATGCCCGGGCTCACACCGGCTACCGGGTGCTGGCCGACAGCTTCACCGAAATCCGTCAGG
Source organism: Pseudomonas benzopyrenica (assembly GCF_036884265.1). Classification (NCBI taxonomy): domain Bacteria; kingdom Pseudomonadati; phylum Pseudomonadota; class Gammaproteobacteria; order Pseudomonadales; family Pseudomonadaceae; genus Pseudomonas; species Pseudomonas benzopyrenica. The sequence goes on from NZ_CP145723.1 coordinate 2,010,685, forward strand.
CCATGGCCGTGCCCAAGGGGCGCAGCGCCGGCGCGGCCTTCGTCCGGGATTTTCTCGACGAGCAGATCCGCAATGGCTTCGTCGCCCGCGAACTGGCCGCCAGCGGTCAGTCCGAGGCACGCGTCGGGCCCGCATTGAACGCCTGACATCGGCTGGACCTGGCTGCGGGCACGTACCCGTAGCCAGGTCCAGCGGTCGCCGCACCGTCTCAGCCGGCGCTAGGGCGATTCCCTGGTCACCGGCTCGACCGAGCGTGCGCACCAGCGCCGATAGAGCGGTTCGGCCACCGCCATCACCACCACCAGCCGCAGGATCTGCATGGCGGTGACGGTGCCCACGCCCAGTCCCAGGGCCTCGGCCGTCAGGTACATCTCGGTGGTGCTACCCGGCGTCATGCCCAGGCCCAGGGTGGTGAAGGGCATGGCGAACACCTGGGCCAGCAACCAGGCGATCAGGAAGGTGGCGACCAGACAGAGCAGGGTGTAGAGGGTTGCCAGCAGCAGAAAGCGCGGCGAGCGGCGAAAGAAGGCGCGGTCGAAGTGGCACCCCAGGGTGACGCCGATAAGCACCTGGGCCAGGTGGCTCAGCGTCGGCGGCAGGCTGGTGACCAGGCCGCTGGAGGCGGTGACCAGGCAGCACAGCGCCAGGGGGCCGAACATCCAGGGGTTGGGCCAGCCGCGACGCTTCCAGGCCAGGGCCGCCACCAGGCCGGCCGCCAGCAGCGGGGCCAGCCAGCGCCAGTCCGGCGGCGGTGGGACATGGGCGGCCTGGGCGATACCCGGCACGCCCCAGAGCATGGCGGGCGGCACCACCAGCACGATGATCACCAGCCGCAGGGTATGGGCGGCGGCGACCTTGGGTGCATCGGCGCCGTGGCGTTCGGCCAGATTGATCATCTCGGCGAAGTTGGCTGGCATGAAGGCGAAGAAGGCGGTCTTGGGTTCCGTGCCCAGGCGTTGCACGACGGTGATGCCGACAAGTGCGAGTACCAGGGTGGCGATGGCCGCCAAGGCCATCAGCGGCAGGTGCCTGACGACCTCGGTCAGTATCGCCGGGGTGAAGTGCAGGCCGATGGCCGTGGCGATCAGCCATTGCCCGGCGGGGCGACCGTGGGGAATGGCGGTGATGCGCCAGCCGAGGCAGCGACAGAGAGTCACGGCGATCAGGGCGCCGGTGATCCAGGGCAACGGCCAGTGCACCAGGCTGGCGAGCCAGCCGCCGAGCAGGCTGACGAAGGGGGTGGGCCACCAGGGGCGAGGGGCGAAGCGGGAGGTCGACATGGCGTGGTACAGGATCCGGTTGCAGGGTTCAGGGACGCAGATGACCGACAAAAGCCTTGGCCACCGGTGACAGCGCACTATAGCGTCGCACCACCACGACGATGGCGCGGCTGGCCCAGGCTTCGTCCAGCTCCAGGGCTACCAGTTTCATCGGCTTGAGATAGGGCCGCACGATGGACTCGGGCAGCACGCACAGGCCCAGGCGAATCGCCGCCAGCCGGCACATGGCCTCGAAGCTGCTGATGCGCACGCGTTGACGGATGCCGCGCTGGAGCAGCGCCGCCTGGCGCGAGAGCAGGGCGTTCATCGAGCTTTCCACGTGGGGGCCGATGAATTCGTGATCCAGGGTCTCGGCGAAGCTGACCCGGTCACGTCCGGCCAGGAGGTGATCCGCGGCGGCGATCACCACCAGTCGCTCGCGGCGATAGGCGAAGGTCTCCAGGTCCAGGGCGGCGGTATCGGCCGCGACGATGCCCACATCCGCCCGGCCTTCGGCCACCGCCTGGACGATGCTTCTGCCCACGCGCTCCTCGATGTCGAAATCCACCCGCGGATAGAGGCTCATGAAGCTGGCGAGATCGGGGGTCAGGTGATTGGTCAGCGCCGAGGTGATGGCTTGCAGGCGGATATGGCCGGTGGCGCCGCTGCCGTGCTCGTTGAGTTCCAATTGCATGAGGCGCAGATCGCCATGCACCCGCTCCACATAGTGCAGCATGGTCTCGCCGGCCGGGGTGAGTCCCATGCCACGGGCGTGCCGGATGAACAGTGGCACCCCGACCTGGTCTTCCAGTTCGCTGATTCTCTTGCTCACGGCGGAGACGGCCAGATGGCAGAGCCGCGCGGCACGGGTGACGTTGCGCTCCTGGGCCACCACCCGGAAGACGTTCAGGCTGACCAGATCGTAGCGTGGCGCAGAGCCGCTCATGGGCGATCCTCGCAAGGGGTCAGGGGGCGACGGCCAGGGCCCGTTCGAAGAAGTCCGGCGTGCCGAAGTTGCCGGATTTGAGCGCCAGGGCGATGTCCCCCCGGGCGCCGCTGCCCAGGGTCCAGGGTACGCCCGGGGCGATGGGCGCCCCGATGCGCAGACTGACGATCGCCAGGGCCTTGACCACCGCCCCCGAGGTTTCGCCGCCAGCCACCACCAGCCGCGTCACGCCACGCGTGTGCAGGCCCTGGGCGATGCGGGCCAGGGCGTCTTCCACCAACTGGCCGGCGCGCTCCACGCCCAGCTGTGCCTGGGCCTTACGCACCTCTTCGGGGTCGGCACTGCCATAGATGAGCACCGGCTCGGTAGCCAGGCGCGCTTCGGCCCAGGCGAGCGCGGCACCGACCTGATCGTCGCCCGTGGCCAGGGCCAGCGGATCGAGGCGGAAGCCAGGGCGGTGCTCTAGCCAGAGGGCCACCTGGCCGCGGGTCGCGGTGGAACAGCTGCCCGACAGCACGGCAGCCAGACCGGGTGCAGCGGGCAGGGCTGATGCTTCGGCATGGGCGGCCAGCAGGCCGCGGCGGCGGAAGTTGGCCGGCAGCCCCAGGGCCACGCCGGAACCCCCGGTGACCAGTGGATGATCCGCCACGGCTGCACCTATGGCGTGCAGGTCGGCGTTGTCGATGGCGTCGACGATGGCATGGCGAACGCCCTGCGCCTGGAGGTCGGCCAGGGCCGTGGCCAGGGCTGCGCTGCCCTGACGCACCTGGGGCAGGCGTACCAGGCCGACGGGATGGGGTGTTTGTGCCTGTAGTGCCCGCACCAGGTTGCTGTCGGTCATGGGGGTCAGCGGGTGGTGGCGCATGCCCGACTCGGCCAGGGGCTGGTCGCCGACGAACAGCTGGCCGAGGTAGAGCGTCCGGCCGTTTTCGGGAAAAGCGGGGCAGGCGATACTCAACGTGGCGCCCAGGGCACCGGCCAGGGCATCGGCGACCGGTCCGATGTTGCCGGCCGCGGTGGAATCGAAGGTTGAGCAATACTTGAAGAAGAATTGCCGGCACCCCAGCGCGCGCAGATAGGCCAGGGCCGCCAGGGACTGGGCGACCGCTTCGGCGGTAGGCAGGGTACGGGTCTTGAGGGCGACCACCACGGCGTCGACGTCGCTGGGCAGGGGACCGTCCGGCACGCCCAGTACCTGAACGGTGCGCATGCCCTGGGCCACCAGGGTGCTGGCGAGGTCGGTACCGCCGGTGAAGTCGTCGGCGATGCAGCCCAGGAGCGGCGTGGCCATGGAGATTCTCCTTGTTCTTGTCAGGGGTCTCCGGGGCGCGCACGCCCCGGAGAGGCGGGTATGACCTCAGCCGCGCAGGACCTGGGCCACTGCCTGGCCGAAGGCGGCGCAGCCCAGGCTGCCACCCAGGTCGGCGGTGCGCTTGGCCGGATCCTCCAGCACCTTGTCCACCGCCTGGTCGATCGCCGCGGCCGCTTCCTGCAGCTTGGCATTGCCACGGTGCTCGCCCATCCAGTGCAGCATCATGCCGATGGACAGGATCATCGACACCGGGTTGGCCTTGTCCTGACCTTCGATATCCGGCGCCGAGCCATGCTGGGCCTGGGCGCAGCAGTGGATGTTGCTCGCCATGATGGAGCCGGCGAGGCCCAGGCTGCCGGAGAGTTCGCTGGCCAGGTCGCTGATGATGTCGCCATAGAAGTTGGTGGCCACCAGCACGTCGAAGCGCTCGGGGTTGCGCACCAGGTGCGCGGTGGAGGCGTCCACCAGCAGATCGTCGAGCTGCACCTCGGGGAATTCCTTGGCCACGTTGCGCACGCATTCCAGGAACAGGCCGTCGGTCATGTGGAAGCTGTTGGCCTTGTGAATGGCGGTGACCTTGCGCCGGCGCTTCATCGCCAGCTCGAAGGCCTGGCGCGCGATACGCTCGCTGCAGTGACGGGTGATCTTGCGGGTGGACAGCGCCATGTCCGGGGAGGGCATCACCTCGCCCCAGCCGCGGCTCATGTTGCGATCCGGATAGAAGCCTTCGGTGGCCTCGCGCATGATCACCAGGTCCATGCTCTTGCCTTCCCTCATGTTGGAGGCGAGGAACGGCCGGGTGCGCGCCGGGCGCACGTTGGCATAGAGATCGAGGCCGATGCGAAAGCCGGCAGAGACGTTGCGACCGCCTTTTTCGGGCGCCGGGTAGTCGGCGTGGGATTGGGTGCCAAGGATCACGCCATCGTAGGTCTTGGCCTTTTCCAGGGTCTCGTCACGTAGGGTAATGCCGTGCTTCTCCAGGCTGGTGAAGCCGACGTCGTCGTAATCGAAGGTCAATCCCAGGCCGAACTTTTCGTTGGCGACATCCAGCACGGACATGGATGCCTGGATGATTTCGGGACCGATACCGTCGCAGGGCAGGACCAGAATACGCATTGTTTTCTCCTTGTAGATTCTGTGGGGACGTCGGCCTGATGGCTGAGCCTGAGGAGGTCACAACTTGGGCAGGACGATTTGTACTTTATGTCATCTAAAAACAATTCACGCAACGGTGCAGGACAAAAAAAGCGACATCGATTCGTGCCTGGCGAACGTGTGGGCTCAGCGCCCGTATGGGTGACGGGCGTGCAGGGGCATTGAGGGTCAGGCGCGCGGGCGAATCAGGCTGGCTGCTTTGCCGCGTCTTCTTCGGCGGCTTCCAGCTGGCGGTCTTGGGCGGCCTTGAGCCGGCTGACCACGTCGAGATGCTGGTGCAGGAAGAGCGCCGCTTCTTCGCGACTGCCGCCTTCGAGCAGGTCGAGGATATGCAGGTGTTCCTGACTCTGGCCGATCTGCCGCGAGCGTTCGACGTTGGAGCGGTAGGCCATGAAGCGACGCAGCTGATTCTGCCGGCGGATGGCTTCGAGTAGAAAGACATTGCCCGAGCAGCGCACCAGCAATTCGTGGAAGCTGGAGCCGATCTCGAACAGCTGGGCGCGGGACAGGGTGAACAGCTCCCCGTCCAGCAATCGTTGCTGCCGCTGGCGGGCCTGGGCGAAGGCGCGTTTGTCGATGCGATAGCCTGGCTCGCGCAGGGCGAAGGGCTCGATGGCCATGCGGAAGCGATAGCTCTGGATATGGGCTTCGCTGTCATGCAGGAAAGTATTGATCTCCCACCCCTGGCCGGGGCGGCGTTCGATCATGGCCTCGCTGGCCAGGCGGTTGAGCACCTTGAGCAACTGGCCGCGAGGGATCTGGTAGCGCCGCAGCAACTCGGCCTCGAAGAAGCTGCTGCGGATGTCGCCACGCAGCATGTCGTCCACCACCCGCAGGTAGAGCTCCTCATAGGGATCGTCCTCGCTGGGCAGGGCGGCCTGCTCGATGGTGGTGGCGTTGCGGGTGAGGAAGAAGCCGCGATTGGGCTCCTTGCGCGCCAGGCCCAATTGTTCCAGCAAGGCGAAGCCCCGTCGTACCGGCGAGCGGGAAACGCCCAGTTCCTTGGCGAAGGCCTCCTCGCGCAACGGATCACCGGCTTTCATCGAGCGGGCACGGGCAAGGTCGATGATGCGCGGGGCGAGTTGTTCGGCGAGGTCTTTTTTCATCGGGAATCTTCTGGACGACGGGTACCGGAGCGCAGGTACGGAAGAGGTTGGCCAGCCGGGTCTGGCGGAGCGCCCTGACGTTACCATAACCACGGCCATCCGGAGCGGTCGACCGCGCCGGACGCACCGTCGCCGAGACCGTCAGCGGGCCGAGTAGAGCGGGAACAGCCCCAGCGCCATGGAGACCGCCATGAGCAGAAAGCTCAGGGCGAACGCCCATTTCATGGTGTATCTCTGGTGATCGCTGAACTCGACCCCGGCCAGGCCCACCAGCAGATAGGTGGACGCCACCAGCGGACTGAGCAGGTGTACCGGCTGCCCGATCAGCGAAGCGCGGCCGATCTCCGCCGCGCCTATGCCATAGGCTTCGGCCGCATGGGCCAGCACCGGCAGTACGCCATAGTAGAAGGCGTCGTTGGACATGAAGAAGGTGCCGGGAATGCTCAGCAGCGCGGTGATGGGCGCCAGGTAGTTGCCCCAGCTCTCCGGCAGGGCCCAGAGCAGCGAGCCGGACATGGCCTTGACCATGCCGGTCCCGGAGAGGATGCCGGCGAAGATGCCAGCGGCGATGAAGATCGAGATCTGCGTCAGGGCCGCGGGGGCATGGGCCGAGATGCGCCGACGCTGGTCGTCCATCTGCCGGTAGTTGATGGTCAGGGCGATGCAGAAGGCGACCATGAATAGGATCGGCAGTGGCAGCAGTTCGATCACCAGGCAGGTCATCAGCGCCAAGGTGAGCAGGGCATTGAACCAGAACAGCTTGGGCCGGCGCAGTTCGGCGTTCTCGTCGCTCAGCGTGAGCAGATCGCCCATGTCTTCGTCCATGCCCGTCGCGCGCAGCGGATTGCCACCCGGTGCCACCAGCAGGCCCAGACGGCGCCGCTCCTGCAGCCCCAACCAGAAGGCCAGCGCCAGGACCCCGATGAAGCTGACGATCATCGGCGGGATCAGCGGGATGAACAGCTGGCTGGTTTCCACCTGCAGTGCCGCGGCGACCCGGGCCATGGGTCCGCTCCAGGGCAGCAGGTTGGTGACGCTGGCAGCGAGGATGACCACGCAAGGCAGGATCAGCGGATTCAGCCGCAGGCGGCGGAACAGCGGCAGCATGGCGGTCAGGGTGATCATGTAGGTGGTGGAACCGTCGCCGTCCAGGGACACCATGCCGGCCAGCAGGGTAGCGAAGAGCACGGCCTTCGCGGGATCGCCTTTGATCAGCTTGATGAAGGTGCGGATGATGGGATCGAACAGCCCGGTATCGAACATCAGGCCGAAATAGAGGATGGCGAACATCACCATGATGGCGGTGGGTGCGACCTTGCGCAGGCCATCGATCATCATCGGCCCCATCTCCGGTGCAAAGCCGCCGATGATGGCGAAGATGATGGGGATGATGGTCAAGGCCACCAAGGGCGGCAGCCGCTTGCTCATGATCAGCACCATGAAGGTCACGATCATTCCATAGCCGAGCAGAGAGAGCATCTGTATCTCCTGGTTCCAAAATACAACTTTTGTTGTGGTTGTCGTTGTGTTCGGTGGCGGAGTGGCGATCAGCTCATGTGGAGACCGCCATTGAGGGAGAAGTCCGCGCCGGTGGCGAAGGCCGATTCGTCCGACGCCAGCCAGGAGCACATGGAGGCGATCTCTTCCGGCGTGCCCAGGCGGCGCATGGGGATCTCGTGGACGATGCGATCCATGAGTTCGGTGCGGGTCAGGGCCTTGAGCCGTGGCGTGGCGATGTAGCCGGGCGAGACGGTGTTGACCGTGACCCCGCGGGCCGCCAGCTCGCGGGCCAGGGCGCGGGTGAAGCCGCGGATCGCCGACTTGGCGGTGGAATAGTTGACCTGGCCGACCTGACCGAGCTGGGCGTTGACCGAGGAGATGTTGATGATCCGTCCCCAGCCGCGGGAGGTCATGCCATCGATCACCTGGCGGGTGACGTTGAACAGGGAGTTGAGGTTGGTATCGATCACCGTCTGCCAGTCACCCGGTTGCATGTCGCGGAACACCACGTTGCAGGCGGTACCGGCGTTGTTGACCAGGACATCGACGGGGCCGACCTCGTCGCGAATCTTGGCAAAGGCAGCGCGGGTGGATTCCCAGTCAGCGACGTTCCCTTCGGCCGCGATGAAGTCGAAGCCCAGCTTGCGTTGCTGTTCCAGCCAGTCGGCCTTGAGCGGTGAGTCCGGACCGCAGCCGGCGATGACGGTGAAGCCGTCCCGAGCCAGGCGTTGGCAGACGGCGGTTCCCAATCCGCCCATACCGGCGGTGACGAAAGCGATGCGCTTGCTCATGTGTAGCTCTCCTGTTGTCGTTCTTGTCGGGCGTGAGCCGTGTAAGGCACGGTAAGATGAATCGAATTGTCTTGTAAATACACAAGATACAATTATGAGGATGGGCGGTAGCTTTCGGTGGGTTTGGGCGTTTCGGCCTCGAGCTAGCGAGGCCCTGGATTCACATCCGTCCTTCGCTCAGGGTCTTGCGGATCACGTAGGGCAGGATGCCGCCCTGGCGCAGGTAGAGGATCTCCTGGTTGGAATCCAGCGGCAGTTCCAGGGTGACGCTGTCACTCTGGCCATCCGGGCGGGTGATCTGCAGCCTGATGAGGTTGATGCCTACCCGCAGTTCATCCAGCCCGGCGAAGTCCAAGCGCTCGTCACCGCTCAGGCGCAGGCTTTCGGCGCCCTGCCCGGCGGGGAAGCGCACCGGGAAGATGCCCATGCCGATCAGGTTGCTGCGGTGGATGCGCTCGAAGCTCTGCGCCACCACCAGCCGAACCCCCAGGGTAGCCTGCGCCTTGGCCGCCCAGTCGCGACTGGAGCCGGCGCCGTAGTTGAGGCCGGCGAACACAACCAGTGGCCTGCCCTGGCGAACCCAGCTGAGGGCGGCGTCGTACACCGGCAATACCTCGCCGTCCGCCGCCCGCGCCCAGCCGCCCTGGCCCGGATGCGCCGGCAGCAGGCGATTCTTCACCGCGCGGTTGACGAAGGCACCGCGCATCATCACCTCGTGATTGCTGCGCCGGGTCGAATACTGGTTGAGGTCTTCCGGCGCCTCGCCATGGGCGACCAACCAACGGCCCGCCGGGCTGTCCAGGGGGATGGCACTGGCGGGCGAGATGTGGTCGGTAGTGATGTTGTCGCCCAGCACCATCAGCGTGCGGGCGTCGCGCACGGCCAACGACGTGGGCGGCTCTGGGGTGATCCCCTGCAGATAGATCGGCCGGCGCAGATAGGTCGAGCTGGGCGACCAGGGAAAGCGCACGCTGCCCTCGGCGGACAACGCCTGCCAGTGGTGGGTCCCATCCCAGAGAGTGGCGTTGCGCTGGCGGAACAACTCCGGGCGCACTGTCTCGCGGACCAGCGCCTGGACCTCGTCATCGCCCGGCAGCAGATCGCGTAGGTAGACGGGCTGACCGGCTTGATCCAGCCCCAGCACGGCCTGTTCGAGATCGACGTCGATGCTGCCCGCCAGGGCATAGGCGACCACCAGGGCCGGCGAGGCGAGGTAACCGAACTGCGCCTTGGGATTGACCCGACCTTCGAAATTGCGATTGCCCGAGAGCACCACCACTGTCTTCAGGCCCTGGTCGGCGAAGGCTTCCATGTGGGCTTCGAAGGTGCCCGAGTTGCCGATGCAGGTCATGCAGCCGAAGCCGGCCAGGTCGAAACCGAGGGCGGCGAAGTCGCTCAGCAGATCGGCCTCGCGCAGGTAGTCCGCCACCACGCGAGAGCCAGGGGAGAGCGAGGTCTTTACCCAGGGCTTGCGGGTGAGGCCACGTTCGCGCGCCCTTCGCGCCAGGAGACCGGCCTGGATCATCTGGCTGGGGTTGGCGGTGTTGGTGCAGCTGGTGATGGCGGCGATGGAGATGGCACCATGGGTCAGCGGCTGGCCGAAGCTCGGCTCGAAGTAGTCCGCCGTAGCTCCGGTGGAACGCGCGATCAGACCGGCGTCCGGGTTGGTCGGCACCTCGGCTCGAAAGGAGTCGCGGGCTTTGGCCAGCGGTTGCCATTGGTGCGGCTGGTGCGGACCGGCCACGCTGGGCTCGATGCTGGCGAGGTCCAGCGGAATGACCTCGGTGAAGACCGGCTCGGGATCGCTGTCGTGGCGCCACAGGGTCTGGGCTTCCAGGTAGGCCGCGACCCGCTCGCGCAGCTCTGGGGTGCGGCCAGTGAGCTCGAGGTACTCCATGGTCACCGTATCGAAGGGGAAGAACACCACGGTCGCGCCGTATTCCGGTGCCATGTTGGAGAGGGTGCCGCGGGCGGCCCAGCTCAGGCCCGACAGGCCCGGTCCGCAGAACTCGACGAACTTGCCCACCACGCCGCGCTGGCGCAGCAACTGGGTGACTTTCAAGGAAAGGTCAGTGGCGGTCACCCCCGGACGTAGCGCATTGGTCACACGGATACCGATGACCTCGGGAAAACTGATCGGTACCGGCTCGCCCAGCATGGCCGCCTGGCCTTCCAGACCGCCCACGCCCCAACCGAGGATGCCGATGGCGTTGATCATCGGCGTATGGCTGTCGGTGGCGACCATGTCGTCCGGGTGCAGCAGCGGTTGGCCGTCGCTGGTCTCGCTTTCCCAGACCACGGTGCCCAGGGACTCCATGTTGACCTGGTGGATGATGCCGGTGCCCGGTGGAACCACCTTGAAGTTGTCCAGGCTCTTCTGCGCCCACTTGATGAACTGGTAGCGCTCGGTGTTGCGGCGGTAGTCGATGTCCAGATTGGCTTCCACCGCGTCCGGCTCGGCGAAGCGTTCGACGATCACCGAGTGGTCGATGGTCAGCACCGCCGGGATGCGTGGATTCATCCGGCTCGGATCGCCGCCCAGTTCGGCCACCATGTCGCGCATGCCGGCGAAGTCGGCCAGGGCGGGCAGGCAGGTGGTGTCGTGGAACATCAGGCGGTTGGGCAGGAAGGGCGCCTCGCATGGCGGGCCTTCGCCACGGGCACGGGCCAGCACCGGCGGTAGCGCCTCGGGAAAGCAGCGGGCGACGTTTTCCACCAGCAGACGCAGGGAGTAGGGCAGGCGCGCCAGGGTGTCGGCGTCGAACAGACGCTTGAGGTCGACATAGGCGTAATGCCGGTCGCCGAGGGTGAGCTGGCCGGTGTAGGTGGAATCCAGGGCAAACTTCATGGGCTGTCCGGTCTGGTTGTCGTGATCGTGGGCGGTGTGAGCGCCATGCTAGGAAAGCAGGCCGTCACTCGAAATTGGTATCTGGCTAACGCAGCGTTCTCGGTCGGCGAACGCTGGAATTCAGGCATGGCCAATATTGTTCGTTATTGATATAAAAGACAATAATAGTGACCTGAAATCATTACGGGCTGTTGCTGCCCAAGGGACGTCAGCTCCTAAATAGACGAGGTCCACCTTGCTTACCGCCCTGTCCGATCCGGTCTTCCTGACCAGTCTGCTCCAGATCGTCATCATCGATATCCTGCTCGGCGGCGACAACGCCGTGGTGATCGCCCTGGCCTGTCGGCGTCTGCCGGAAGCGCAACGCCGCAAGGCCATCCTGGGCGGGGTGGCGGGTGCCGTGATCCTGCGCATCCTGCTGCTGTTCGTCGCCAGCTACGTGCTGGGCTGGCCACTGCTCAAGGTGGTGGGCGGCGTGCTGCTGCTGTGGATCGGCATCAAGTTGCTGGTGCCCGAGAATGACGAGGCCGACGTCAAGGCCGGTACCACCCTGGGCCAGGCCATCTGGATCATCATGGTGGCCGATGTGGTGATGAGTCTGGACAACGTCATCGCCGTGGCCGGCGCAGCCCAGGGCCATCTAGGCCTGGCCGTCACCGGGGTGCTCATCAGCATCCCCATCATCATCTTCGGCAGCCAGCTCATCCTGCGCCTGATGGAACGCTTCCGCTGGCTGGTCATGGCCGGGGCGGCCCTGCTCGGCTGGATCGCCGGCAAGCTGATCGCCAGCGACGAACTCCTGCAGGCTTGGCTCGGTACCGGAGACCTGCACTGGGTTCCCTATGCGGCCGGCGTCGCCGGCGTCCTCATCGTGCTCGTGACCGGCCAGCTACTGGCACGGCGAACGGTTACGGCCTGACCGATCTTTCGACCACCAAGGAGCATCACCATGACCTTCAAGACCACCGACCTGTGCGACGAGCATGGCGACCAGGCGCGAGTCCTGCAGCCGATCTTCCAGGACCTGGGCGGTCGCACCGATTTCGCCGGACCGGCGCTGACGGTCAGGTGCTTCGAGGACAACTCGCGGATCAAGGAATTGAGCCAGCAGCCGGGCGAGGGACGCGTGCTGGTGGTCGATGGTGGTGGCAGCGACCGTTGCGCGCTGCTCGGCGACATCATCGCCGAGGACTTGATGAAGAACGGCTGGGCCGGTGCGCTCATCTATGGCCAGGTCCGCGACAAGGCGGTGCTGGCGGGACTACCGCTGGCGGTCAAGGCACTGGGCGTCTCGCCGCGCAAATCGGTCAAGCGCAACGAAGGCCAGATCGGCGAGGCGGTGACCTTCGCCGGGCAGACGATCCGCAGTGGTGATCAACTCTATGCCGATGCCGACGGCGTGATCATCCTCGACGTCCGCTAGGCGCTTCTGCCAGCTACCAGCCGCCGTTCTGGCGGCCCTTCACGAGTGCTTTCGCCATGACCGCCGCCAAACGGATCTTTCTGATCCACGCCACCCGCATCGCCATCGAGCCCATCAACGCGGCCTTCGCCCAGGGTTGGCCCGAGGCGCTGCGCTTCGATCTCTGGGACGACTCGCTGTCGAAAGACGCCAGCACCGCTGGCGGCAGTACGACAGCGCTGGACCAGCGCATCCAAGACCTGGCCGAGCATGCCTTTCGCGCCCAGGCCGATGCCGTGCTCTTTACCTGCTCGGCCTTTTCCAGCGCTATCGAAGCCTGCCAGCGCCGCTATCATCGACCGGTCCTCAAGCCCAACGAGGCCATGGTGCAGGAGGCCCTGGCCAAAGGCGGGCGCATCGCCGCCCTGACCACCTTCGGTCCGGCGGGCGCGGTCATCGTCAACGACTTCGAACTCGAGGCAAGCGGCCGTGGTCAGGCAGCGGACATCACACCGATCCTCTGCGAAGGCGCGCTGGAAGCCCTGCATGCGGGTGACCAGGCCCGCCACGACGCCCTTATCGCCGCGGCTGCCGAGCGGCTACGCGGCGACTATGACGTGCTCTGCTTCGCGCAGTTTTCCATGACCGCCGCGCAATCGGCCAGCGAAGCCGCCTGGGGCGGCTCGGTGCTTACCACACCGGCCAGCGCCGTGCGGCGGCTGCGACAGCTGCTTGAAGGCTAGGACCTTTCCAGCGATCGAATTCACCCGGTCCCGCATCTCCGTGCATATGGTTAGTCAAATTCCGTCTTTACCAAAAGTTATAACAGCTCATTAGCCTATAACGCTTTCGGATGGCCAGTCGGCACGGAGCGTAAGGATGAGCAGGGTAGGGAAGGGCTTGGCGGTGATCGCCGCCGTGGTAGGTGCCCTGGGCTTCGCGGGCAGTGCCGCCGCCGAGGGCAGGATCAGCATCGCCCAGCAATTCGGTATCGGCTATCTGATCCTCGACGTGGTGCGCGATCAGCAGTTGATCGAGAAGCACGGCAAGGCCGCCGGCCTGGATATCCAGGTGGACTGGAACAGCATCTCCGGCGCCACTGCCATGAACGAGGCGCTGCTGGCCGGCTCGCTCGACGTGGTCTCCGCCGGGGTACCGCCGATGCTGACGGTCTGGGATCGCACCCGCGGACGACAGAACGTCAAGGCCATCGCCGCCCTGGGCGCCATGCCCAACTTCCTGCTGAGCAATCGCGCCGAGGTCAGGTCGATAAAGGATTTGACCGACCAGGATCGCATCGCCGTGCCGGCGGCGGGCGTGGGCTTCCAGTCGCGCACCCTGCAGATCGAGACTGCCAAGGTCTTCGGCGACGCCCAGTTCAAGAAATTCGATGCCATCAGCGTGAGTCTGCCGCACCCGGATGCTAGCGCTGCCCTGATGGCGGGTGGTGCGGAGATCACTACCCATTTCTCCAGCCCGCCGTTCCAGTACCAGGCGCTGGAGAATCCGCGGGTCCATCGCATCCTCAGCAGCTACGACGTCCTCGGCGGTCCGGGCACCTTCAACGTGCTCTACACCACCGAGAAATTCCACGACGAGAACCCCAAGACCTACCGCGCCTTCTACGGCGCCTTGGTAGAGGCTGCCGCCTTCATCCGCGCCAACAAGGCCGCGGCCGCCGAGGCCTATATCCGCGTCGAGCATTCCAAGCTGCCGCTGGCCCTGGTGCAGCGCATCGTCGAGGACCCGGAGATCGAGTTCACCGTCGAGCCCCAGCGGACCTTCGTCTACGCCCAGAAGCTGCATGAGCTGGGCGTGCTGAAACACCAGGCTGCCGCCTGGCAGGACTACTTCTTCCCCGAAGCCCACGAGCGTCCCGGCAGCTGAGCTGGACCACCAAGGAGAACACTCCAATGACTCTCGCATCCCCCCGTCCGGCCGCCGGCCAGACTTTCGAGATCCGGCCCTTCGGCAACCTGGGCGCCGAGATCCTCGGCATCGATCTGGCCCAGCCGCTCAATGCCGAAGACTTCGCCCGCGTTCATCGCGCCCACCTGGACCACCATGTGGTGGTGTTCCGCGACCAGCGCATCACCCCCGAAGAGCAAATCGCCTTCAGTCGCCGCTTCGGTGAGTTGCAGATCCATGTGCTCAAGCAATTCCACCTGGCCGGCCACCCGGAGATCCTCATCGTCTCCAACATCGTCGAAGGCGGTCAGCCGATCGGCCTGGGCGATGCTGGTAAGTTCTGGCACTCGGATCTCTCCTACAAGGAGCTGCCGAGCCTGGGTTCCATGCTGCATGCCCAGGAATTGCCGGAAGAGGGCGGCGATACCCTCTTCGCCAACATGCACCTGGCCTACGACACCCTGCCAGCGGCGCTCAAGCGCCAGGTCGAGGGTCTCCAGGCCGAGCATTCCTATACCGCCACCTACGCCAAGCCCAAGTTCGAGGGCAACTGGCGGCCGACCCTGACCGCCGCGCAGCTGGCCGAGGTCAAGGCGGTGGTGCATCCGGTGGTACGTACTCATCCGGAAAATGGCCGCAAGGCGCTGTTCGTCAGCGAGGGCTTCACCACCCACATCGTCGGCCTGCCGGAAGACGAGAGTCGCGAGCTGCTGGCCGAGCTGCATGCCCACAGCGTCAAGCCCGAGCACCTCTATCGCCACCAATGGCAACCCCACGACCTGGTGTTCTGGGACAACCGCTCGCTGCTGCACCTGGCGGCCGGCTGCCCCAATCATCTGCGGCGCAAGCTGTATCGCACGACCATCCAGGGCGATGCGCCGTTTTAAGGGAGGAGACGACCATGAATGCCCCTCTAGCTTCCCGTCCGCACCTGACCCTGGCGCAGACCCAGCCGCTGCTGCAGGTGCAGGATCTCGACCTCGAATACCGCACCCGCGAACGCCGGGTGCGGGCTACCCACCAGGTATCTTTCGAGGTGCATGGCGCCGACCGTTTCGTGCTGCTCGGGCCGTCCGGCTGCGGCAAGTCCAGTCTGCTCAAGTCGGTGGCGGGCTTTCTGCCGCCGCTGCACGGCGAGATCCGTCTGGACGGCCAGCCGGTCAAGGGACCGGGGCCGGATCGCATCGTGGTGTTCCAGGAATTCGACCAGCTGCCGCCGTGGAAGACGGTGCTGGAGAACACCATGTTCCCGCTGCTCGCCAGTCGCCAGGCCAGTCGTGGCGAGGCGCGCGAGCGGGCGCTGCACTACCTGGACAAGGTCGGCCTGGCGCGCTTCGTCGACGCCTATCCGCATCATCTTTCCGGCGGCATGAAGCAGCGGGTGGCCATCGCCCGCGCCCTCGCCATGCAGCCCAAGATCCTGCTGATGGACGAACCGTTCGCTGCGCTGGATGCCCTAACCCGGCGCAAGATGCAGGAAGAACTCCTGGCGCTTTGGGACGAGGTGCGCTTCACCCTGCTGTTCGTCACCCACTCCATCGAAGAGGCGCTGGTGGTGGGCAATCGCATCCTGCTGCTGTCGCCCCATCCGGGCCGGGTCCGCGCGGAACTCAACTGCCACCAGTTCGGCCTTGAGGACTTCGGCGGCGCCGAATTCCAGAGCACCGCGCTGCGCATCCACAACCTGCTGTTCCCCGACGACGTTCAGACCCTGCCGCCGGAGGTCGCCGACGAGCGCCTGCGCCTGCAGCAGGCCATCGTCCAGGGCCGCATTTCCTACTAGTTTCGAGGTAGACCCATGACTCGACAGCCCCCGGTGCGGGCCGAATACCAACGGGACCTCGCGCCCCTCAACGACTTGCCGCTGGCGGTGGAGCTCCCTCTGACCACGCGCCTGTGGAGCCAGGCCTGGCTGCGCAAGCTGGTGATCCTGGCGATCCTCATGCTGGCCTGGGAAGTGGCCGCCCGCTGGCAGGGCAACGACCTGCTGCTGCCCAGCTTCCTGCAGACCGCCGCGGCCTTCTGGGATGGGCTGGTCACTGGTGAGTTACCAGCCAAGGTCGCCATCTCTCTGGGTACCTTGCTCAAGGGCTATCTGCTGGGCGTGGTGCTGGCCCTGGCGCTGAGCGCCCTGGCCGTCTCCACCCAGTTCGGTCGCGACCTGCTCGGCACCCTGACCTCGATGTTCAATCCGCTGCCGGCCATCGCCTTGTTGCCGCTTGCGCTGCTCTGGTTCGGCCTGGGCGAAAACAGCCTGGTGTTCGTGCTGGTGCATTCGGTGCTCTGGCCCATGGCGCTGAACACCTACTCGGGCTTTCTCGGCGTCTCCGACACCCTGCGCATGGCCGGGCGCAACTATGGCCTCAAGGGGCTGAGGTACGTCGGGCTGATCCTCATCCCGGCGGCGTTGCCGGCCATCGTCTCGGGCCTCAAGATCGGCTGGGCCTTCGCCTGGCGCACCCTGATCGCCGCCGAGCTGGTGTTCGGCGCCTCCAGCGGCAAGGGCGGCCTGGGCTGGTACATCTTCCAGAATCGCAACGAGCTCTACACCGACCGCGTCTTCGCTGGCCTCGCCGCGGTGATCATCATTGGCCTGCTGGTGGAAGGCCTGGTGTTCGCCACCTTGGAGCGGCTGACGGTGAAGAAGTGGGGGATGCAGCGGTAGGGCTGGGTATCTTCTTGTTGGGCTTCGCTGCGCTCAACCCAACCTACGGCATAGCCCCGTAGGTTGGGTCGAGACGGCTTTATCGTCGAAGCTCAACAGATCGCGGGTTGCTGTTCGCCAGTAGTACATGGCGGCTTGCACTCCTGGCGGTCCGCAGGGCTATCGCTCCTATGAAGAATTTCTGTTCAAAAGCCAACATCCTCCAACACCGATAACCCGCCGCTGTTCTACCGCTTTACCCTGATCTAGCCTTAATAGAGCCACTCCCTCACAGAGGTTTCGCTCATGTATGCCTTCCGTATCGAGCCCCTGACGTCACTGACTGCATCGACCTCAGTACCCCATCTGAGCGCGGTGTGCATCACGACACAGCGTCAGTCCGCTCGGTCCAAAAGGAAGGTCTTTCATGTCCAAAGAAGTGCTTGGAATCTTCGCCATCGCCCTGATGATCATCGGCGAAGGCTGCATCATCTACGCCGAATTGGCAGCGGCGCGGTTGGCGGCTGCGGTCGGTTTCGATTGGCATGATGCGCTGCTATTGGCGGGGCTCGCTTGCTTTTCCGGTTTCTGCCTGTTGCTGGCCTACGGCCTGGGCTATCGGGCTACCGGTGATATCTGGGTGGTCGCGGTCGTTTCCGTACTGGTGTTATTGGTCTGCGAGCCATTGCTGATCTGGCTGCTATTCCAGGAGGTACCGGGTCGGGGCGCTCTGGTAGGTTTCATCCTCGGCGCCCTGGGGTTGGCGGCTACGGCCTGGCTTTGAAGATCGTCAGCGTAGTATGAGTGATTGGCCAATCGCGGCCATGGGCCGCTCCTACGGGCAGGTGGCTGCGGTCGACGAGGTCTTCTCGGATCGACTGAGACCGGTATTCGCTCGATTTAACCCTTCAGGAGAATGTGGAGGCGAGGGCGCCCTTGTGGCTGAATTACCTGGTGGAAAAAAGCTACGCCGTTTCCACGCTACGGCGCTTGGTCGTTGGGCTTCGCTGCGCTCAACCCAACCTACGACATAGCCCCGTGGGTTGGGTTGAGACGGCTTTATCGTCGAAGCCCAACAGGCCACGGATTTGGTCCAGGAACAACGACTTTCAAGCCTCACTCGGATAACCCCTCTCCCTTGGGGAGAGGGCTGGGGTGAGGGCGCCCCTCGCACCGAAGGCCCTGGTGGAAAAGGCTAACGCCTTTTTCCACGCCGAGGCGCCCTGGGATCGTTTGGGCGATCGCGGCCATGGGCCGCTCCTACGGAACGAGGAAGTACTGCTGCTTCTACCCTTGAAGAGCGTCGCTTCATGAGGCAAGCCACCATCTTTAAATGCATGTTTCAAATAAAACAATAATTAGGATATGCGCATAAGGAATTTCCTTCTTATGCCCTGGTTGCCTAAGGTGGAACCCAGCCAACGCCTTCCTGAAGGCGTCCCCTTACCTCGGCACGGGATTCACTACCATGAGCGTCCAATTCCTCGGCATGATCGGCCACCGCCTCACCTCGGAGATCATCGCCCCCTCCGGTCCCATCTTCGACAAGGGCTATATCACCCGCTTCGCCCAGGCCCACGAGCAGGCCGGCTTCGATCGCATCCTGGTCGGCTACTGGTCCGATCAGCCCGACGGCTTCCTGGTCACTGCCCTGGCGGGGCAGGCCACCCGGACGCTCAAGTTCCTGCTGGCCCACCGTCCCGGTTTCGTCGCCCCGACCCTGGCGGCGCGCAAGCTGGCGACCCTCGATCATCTGCTCGACGGTCGCCTGGCGGTGCACATCATCAGTGGTGGCAGCGATGGGGAGCAGCGCAAGGACGGCGACTGGCTCGACCACGACCAGCGCTATGCCCGCACCGAGGAATTCCTCGACGTGGTCCGCCAGGAGTGGACCAGCACCCAGCCCTTCGATCACGAGGGCGAGCACTACCGGGTGGCGAAGGGCTTCTCCGCCATCAAGCCGCTGCAGCAGCCGAGCCTGCCGGTCTATTTCGGCGGCTCCTCGCCAGCCGCATTGCGGGTGGCCGGCAAGCACGCCGACGTCTTCGCGCTGTGGGGCGAATCCCTGGCCCAGACCCGCGAGACCATCGCTGCGGTCCGCGCCGAGGCGGCGCGCCATGGCCGTACCCCAAAATTCAACGTGTCCTTCCGGGTGATCCTTGGCGACACCGAGGATGATGCCTGGGCCAAGGCCGAGGCCATTCGCCAGCAGGCCAAGGCGCGCCTCGCCGCCGACGGCGCCGTGCATACCGCCAAACCCGAAGCGGTCGGGGCACAACGTCTGCGCGATACCGTGGCCCTGGGCGACCGTGTGGATCGCCGGCTCTGGACCGGCATCGCCGCCCTGGTCGGCGGCGGGCACAACTCCACCGCCCTGGTGGGCACCGCCGAGCAGGTGGCCGATGCCCTGCTGGACTACTACGACCTGGGCGTCGACAGCTTCCTGATCCGCGGCTTCGATCCGCTCAACGACGCCGTCGAGTACGGCCGCGAACTGATTCCCCTGACCCGGCAGAAGGTCGCCGCGCGCCTGGCCGGTGCCCGCCGCACCGGCTGAACCCCGACATCTGACACCTGCGCGACCGTACCCACGGAGCGCTCCCGATACCTTCGAGGAGACGCCTTCGTGATCAAGGGATTGCTACTCGCCGCCGGCCTGCTGGCTGGCACCTCCGCCAACCTGGCCCAGGCGGTCACCCTCACCATCGGTGACCAGTTCTACTACAGCAGCACCCTGCTGGAGCAGGCAGGTGAACTCAAGGACCTGCCGTACGAGATCCAGTGGAAGAGGTTCAACGCCGGTGGCCCGGTGGTGGAGGCGCTCAATGTCGGCTCCATCGACCTGGGCATCGTCGGCGACACCCCGGTGATCGCCCTCGCCGCCCGGGGTGGGCCGATCAAGGTGGTGGCGGTGACCCGCAACCGTCCGGACGGCACTGCCATCGTGGTCGGCAAGGACTCACCCATCAAGACGGTGGCGGACTTGGCCGGCAAGCGCGTGGCCATCTGGAAGGGCTCCTGGAGCCAGCAACTGGTCTACTCGGCGTTGGAACAGGCCGGGCTGCCCAGCGATGCCCCGCGCTACAGCTACCTGATGCCCACCGAGGCGGTCGCCGCCTTGAGCCAGGGCACCCTCGATGCCACCGCCACCTGGGAGCCCTACGTGAGCATGGTGGAGCGCCAGGGCGGACGGGTGCTGGTCACCGCCAAGGACCTGATGCCGGCACCGGTCTATGTGGTGGCCAACACCCGGCGCCTGGACGAGAACCGCGCCGCCATCGGCGATTTCATCGCCCGCTTGCAACGCGCTCGCAGCTGGGCGCGCGACCACGTCGACGTCTATGCCCAGGCCTGGGCCAGGCGCAACAACTCCGATCCGGCCATCGCCGAACGGTGGTTCCGCCGCGACGCCACCTGGGTCGAGCCGATCAGCGCCCAGACCTTGAGCGACGGCCAGAAGACCGCCGATTTCCTGGTCAAGGCCGGGGTGCTGCAACAGCCGTACGACGTCAAGCCGCTCTATGACCAGAGCTTCAACCGCTACCTGCAAGCGCCCCGGGAGGCCAGCCGATGAGTCGCCAATTGCACCTCGCCGGCTTCCTGCTGGCTGGTCCGGTCGTCCATAGCCACGCCGTCTGGCGCCACCCCGAAACCCAGGGCGACTTCCTCGACCCGGCCTATTACGTCCGCGCGGCCAAGGCGCTGGAGGAGGGGCTGTTCGACTTCCTGTTCTTCGCCGACCGCCTGGCCGTGGGCGATCAGCTCGGCGGCTCGCGGGAGACCGCCCTGCGCCTAGGGGCCCAGGACGCCACCCGACTCGATCCGCTGCCGCTGTTGTCCTATCTGGTGGCTCACACCCGCCACCTCGGGCTGGGTTGCACCCGCTCCACCACCTACTACGAACCCGCCCATGTCGCCCGGGCCTTCGCTACCCTCGATCACCTGTCCTGTGGGCGCGCCGCCTGGAACATCGTCACCTCCATGAACGACAGCGAGGGCCGGCTGTTCGGCAGGGAGCGCCACCTGGAGCACGACCTGCGCTACGACCGTGCCGACGAATTCGTCGAGGTGGCCGTCAAGTTGTGGCGCAGTTGGGGACCCGCGGCGCTGCGCCTGGATCGCGAAGGCGGTGTGCTGGCCGACCCTGCGCAGGTGCGCGCCCTCGATCACCAGGGCGACTGGTTCCGGGTGGAGGGCCCGCTCAACATCCCGCGCAGTCCGCAAGGGCGGCCGGTACTGATCCAGGCCGGCTCCAGTGGTCGTGGCCGGCGCTTCGGCGCACGTTGGGCCGAGGCCATCTTCACCATCCAGCCAGACCTCGCCGCCATGCGCGCCTTTCGCGACGACGTCCGCCGCCAGGTGCTGGAGCAGGGGCGCTCCCCCGACGGCTGCAAGATCCTCACCTCGGTCATGCCCTTCATCGGCGGCAGCGAAGCCGAAGCACGGGCCAAGCAGGAAAGGCACAACGCCCTGGCGCAACCCGAGGTGGGGCTGATCACCCTCTGCTCCCAGCTCAATATCGACCTGTCGCGCTTCACCCTCGATACCGCCCTGGGTGAGGTGGCCGAGGTCGGTGGCCTGCCACCGGCCGCTGCCGAAAAACTCCTGGCGCTGGGGTCGCGGACCACCCTGGCCGAATTGGGTCGCAGCTATGCCGCCAGCGTGCGGGTGCCGCAACTGGTGGGCACCGGCGCCCAGATCGCCGAACAGCTGGCCGAGTGGTTCGAAGCCGGCGGCTGCGACGGCTTCGTGATTTCCCCCGGCTACCTGCCGGGGTCCTTCGTCGAGTTCAGCGAAAGCGTGGTGCCGCACCTGCAGCGCCGCGGCCTGTTCCGACGCCAGTACCAGGGCACGACCCTGAGAGACCACCTGGGCCTCGGCCCCCTGGAGGACTAGATGAGCACCATCAAGGATACCGAGGCTTGGCTGACGCTGGCCCGCGAGATCGGCGCGGAATTCGCTGCCCGGGTGGTGGCCGACGAACGCGACCGCATTCGTCCCGATGCCCAGCTGCAAAGACTCAAGGACAGCGGCCTGACCAACCTGGTCATACCCGTGCATCTTGGTGGCGCCGGCCAGCCCTGGTCGCTGGCCATGCGTGTGCTGCGCGAGATCGCTGCCGGTGACGGCTCGGTCGGCCTGCTCTTTGGCTATCACCTGCTCAATACGGTGAACCTGCGCCGCGAGCCCCAGCCACGGCGCGACCGCCTGCTGGCGGAAATCGCCGAGGGCCGGCTGTGGCTGGCCGGAGTGGTCAATCCACGGGATGACGACATCCTCGCCACGCCCGTTGCCGGCGGTGGCTATCGCCTGACCGGGCGCAAGGGCTTCTGCAGCGGCGCCGCCTTCGCCGATCGCCTCACCATCAGTGCCCGCGACCGGCAGAGCGGGGCGCGGCTGATGGTCACCCTGCCAGGGGATCGCGGGGGGCTGGCCTATGCCGAGGACTGGGACCACTTCGGCGTGGCGCGCAGCGACAGTGGCAGCTTTACCCTGACCGACGTCTGGGCCAGTGCCGAGGAGGCCCAGGTCTGCGACCTGGAAGATGCCGGTGACTTTGCCGCGGTGATCCGCACCCCGGTCAACCAGTCGGCCTTCACCCAGTACTACCTGGGCGCCGCCCAGGGCGCGCTGCGCGAGGCGCGGCGCTATCTGCACGAAGAGGCGCGGCCCTGGATGCATTCCCAGGCCGCCAGCGCCAGCGAAGATCAACTGGTGCTGAGCCAGGTGGGCAAACTGTGGATCGCCCTGCAGGGCGCCGTGGCCCTGGCCGAGGTGGCGGCGGGGCGGGTGGATGACCTGCTCGCGGCGGATGACACCTTTACCGCTGAGCTACGCGGCGAGACAGCCATTGCCGTGGCCGGTGCCAAGGTGCTGGCCGCCCGTACCGCCCTCGACGTGACCACCCGGGTGTTCGACGCCCTGGGTGCCCGCGCCACCCACAACCGCCTGGGCCTGGATCGCTTCTGGCGCGATGTACGCACCCACAGCCTGCACGACCCCCTGGCCTACAAGGTGCTGGAGGTCGGCCGTTATGCGGTCAATGGCCAGTACCCCGATATCCGTGCCTATACCTGACGAGAGGCTTCCCATGCTACGCAAGACCCTTGTTGGCCTCACCCTCGGCCTGCTCGCCGCTACCCAGACGTTGGCTACCACGCTGGTGGTGGGCGATCAGAGCTATAACACCCGTACCGTGATGGAAGCCGCCGGTGTCCTCGACGACCTGCCGTACCAGCTGGACTGGAAGCAATTCACCGCCGGTTCGCCGGTGGCCGAGGCGCTCAACGTCGGCAGCCTCGACCTGGGCCTGCTGGGCGATGCGCCGCCGCTGTTCCTTGGCGCCCTCGGCGCGCCGATCAAGGTGGTCGGCATCAGTCGTCAGAGCCTCGACGGGGTGGCAGTGCTGGTGCTCGGCGATTCCAGCATCCGTAGCCTGGCGGATCTGCAGGGCAAGACGGTGGCCATCTGGAAGGGCTCCTGGAGCCAGCAATTGGCCTTGTCCGCCCTGGATCGCGCGGGCGTACCGCGCGACCGGGTGAGCTTCCGCTACCTCAACGCCCTGGATGCCTCCCATGCGCTGGAGGGCGGCTCGGTGGACGCCATCGCCACCTGGGAGCCCTATGTCACCCAGGCCCAGCGCCATGGCGCCCGGGTGCTCACCACCGCCGAAGATCTGATCCCGGCACAGAGTTTCGTGGTGGCCAGCCAGCGCGCCCTGGACGATGCCGCCAAGCACCGTGCCATCGGCGACTTCCTGCAGCGGCTGCAACGGGCACGGACCTGGGCCAATGCCGATCCGGCGCATACGGCGCGTTATGCCCGCGCCTGGGCCGAGCGCACCCGCGCTGACGCGGCCATCGCCCAGGCCTGGTTCGCCCGTGCCCGCACCAGCATCGGGCCAGTCACTCCTGCCGCCATTGCCCAGGCGCAGCGCACCGTCGACTTCTTCGCGGGCGAAGGGCTGGTCAAGGGCTATGACGCCAGCCGTCTGTTCTACGATGGCTTCGGCACGAGCCTGGCCCCGCTCGCGCAGACGGCGCAACGCTGAGCACCGGGGGAGGTGTTGCGTTATGCTTGAGGCGCATATTCACCAGCAGGAAGTCAGACGCCTCCTCATGAAGACGGACGATATCGAAGCCTTCGTCGCGGTGCTCCGCAGCGGCTCCCTCAACGCCGCCGCGCAAACGCTGGGCCTGACCCAGCCGGCCATCACCCGGCGCCTGCAGAGCCTGGAGCAGGATCTCGGGGTCGAGTTGCTCGACCGCCACACCAAGCCGCTCAAGCCAACGCGCCTGGGTCAGGAGGTCTACGGTCATTGCCGTGCCATTCTGCGCGAGATGGATGCCCTGCGCGAGCGGGTGGCGGGTGATACCCCGCCGTCTGGACTGCTGCGCCTGGGCGTACCCCAGACCCTGGGCGATGCGCTGTTGCTGGAGGCCGTGAAAGACATCCGCACCCGCTACCCGGAGCTGCGCACCCAGGTGGCGACCGGCTGGGGCAGCGTACTGGTGAGCCGGATCGAGCACGGCGAACTGGACGGCGCCCTGGTGCTGTTTCCGGCCAACAAGGTCTTTCCCGACGGTATCGAGGCCCAGGCCCTGGGCGCCATGCCCTTGCAGGTGGTCTGCGCCCGCGCGCAGGCGCCGGCCAAACCCAAGCGCCTGGCCGACCTCCAAACGCAGGGCTGGGTGCTCAATCCCGATGGCTGCGGCTTTCGCGCCAGTCTGCAGCGCACCCTGGCCGAGCAGGGCCAGGCGCTGCGCATCAACCTGGAAACCTATGGCACCGAACTCCAGCTCGGTCTGGTGGCGGATGGCCAGGGCCTCGGCCTGGTCCCGGCACCGCTGCTGGCCTTGAGCGCCCATCGCGAACGGCTGGCGGTGATTCCCTTGAAGGACTTCAAGCCGGAGATCCAGCTGTGGCTGGTCCACCCACGCTTTCTCGGGCCGCTGCAGGAGGTGGTCGAGGGCTTCGGGCGGGCGGCGAGTCAGCTATTGGCAGCCTCCTGACAGCAGAACGCCCGGCAGCCAGGCTGCCGGGCGTCCGCTAACGCCTGCTTAGGCCGCAGGTTTCGCTAAGAACTCCCGCAGCACGTAGTGCAGGATGCCGCCGGCCTTGAAGTAGCTCACTTCATTGAGCGTGTCGATGCGGCAGAGCACCTCGACGCTTTCCAGGCTGCCATCCTCACGGGTGACTTCCAGGGTCAGCGGCATGCGCGGGCGCAACTCGACGCCGTCGATGCCCAGCACGGCGATCTTTTCCTTGCCGGTCAGCCCCAGGGACTTGCGATCGACGCCGTCCTTGAACTGCAGCGGCAGCACGCCCATGCCCACCAGGTTGGATCTGTGGATGCGCTCGAAGCTCTCGGCGACCACGGCCTTCACGCCCAGCAGGTTGGTGCCCTTGGCCGCCCAGTCACGGGAGGAACCCGTGCCGTATTCCTTGCCGGCGATGATCATCAGCGGGGTGTTCTCCAGCTCGTACTTCATGGCCGCGTCGTAGATCGACAGCTTTTCGCCAGTGGGGACGTGGAAGGTGTTGCCGCCTTCCTCGCCGCCCAACATCTCGTTCTTGATGCGGATGTTGGCGAAGGTGCCACGCATCATGACTTCGTGGTTGCCACGACGGGAGCCGTAGGAGTTGAAGTCGGCATAGTCCACGCCGTGCTCGGCGAGGTAGCGACCGGCGGGGCTGTCCTTCTTGATGTTGCCGGCAGGGGAGATGTGGTCGGTGGTGACCGAATCGCCCAGCAACGCCAGGATGCGAGCATCGTGGATGTCGGCGATACGCGGCGGATCGCCGGCAATCGTCTCGAAGAAGGGCGGATTCTGGATGTAGGTGGAGTCGGCATCCCAGACATAGGTCTCGGCGTCCGGCACCTGGATCGCCTGCCACTTCTCGTCACCGTCGAAGACGGCGCCGTATTGTTTGTGGAACATGGCGGTGTCGAGCTTCTGCACGGCGTCGGCCACTTCCTGCTGGCTGGGCCAGACGTCTTTCAGATAGACCGGCTGACCATCGTTGCCCGTGCCCAGCGGCTCCTGGGTCAGATCGACCTTGACGCTGCCGGCGAGGGCATAGGCCACCACCAGCGGCGGCGAGGCCAGCCAGTTGGTCTTGACCAACGGATGCACCCGGCCTTCGAAGTTACGGTTGCCGGAGAGCACCGAGGCCACGGTGAGGTCGGCGTCCTGGATCGCCTTTTCGATGGGATCGAGCAGCGGACCGGAGTTGCCGATGCAAGTGGTGCAGCCATAGCCGACCAGATCGAAACCGAGGTCGTTGAGATAGGGGGTGAGGCCGGCGGCGTTGTAGTAGTCGGTCACCACCTTGGAGCCGGGGGCGAGGGACGACTTCACCCAGGGCTTGCGCATCAGGCCCTTCTCGGCGGCCTTCTTCGCCAGCAGACCGGCGGCCATCATCACGCTGGGATTGGAGGTGTTGGTGCAGGAGGTGATGGCGGCGATCACCACGGCACCGTCCTCCAGCTGGAAGGTCTGGCCATCGAGCTGGACTTCCACGCCACTGCCCGCCTTGGGGGCCTCGGCTTTTTTCGGTGCCAGGGCAGTGAAATCGCCAAAGGTCTTGGCGACTTCGCCGAGCAGCACACGATCCTGCGGTCGCTTGGGGCCGGCCAGGCTGGATTGGACTTCGCCCATGTCCAGCTCCAGCACGTCGGTGAACACCGGCTCGTCGCCGGGATTGCGCCACAGGCCCTGGGCCTGGGTGTAGGCCTCCACCAGTTGCACGGTCTCCTCGGGGCGGCCGGACAGGCGCAGGTAGTCCAGGGTGATCTGGTCCACGGGGAAGAAACCGCAGGTGGCGCCGTACTCCGGTGCCATGTTGCCGATGGTGGCGCGGTCGGCCAGGGGCAGGGTGGCCAGACCATCACCGAAGAATTCGACGAACTTGCCCACCACGCCCTTCTTGCGCAGCATCTGGGTCACGGTCAGCACCAGGTCGGTGGCAGTGATGCCCTCGCGCAGCTTGCCGGTGAGCTTGAAGCCCACCACCTCGGGGATCAGCATGGACACCGGCTGGCCGAGCATGGCCGCCTCGGCCTCGATACCGCCCACGCCCCAGCCCAGCACGCCCAGGCCATTGATCATGGTGGTGTGGGAGTCGGTGCCGACCAGGGTGTCGGGGAAGGCATAGGTGCGGCCGTCCTCGTCCTTGGTCCAGACGGTGCGGCCCAGGTACTCCAGGTTGACCTGATGGCAGATGCCGGTGCCCGGCGGGACCACGCGGAAGTTGTCGAAGGCGTTCTGGCCCCAGCGCAGGAAGGCATAGCGCTCGCCGTTACGCTCCATCTCGATCTCGACGTTCTCGTGGTAGGCGTTTTCGCTGGCGTAGCGATCCACCATCACGGAGTGGTCGATCACCAGATCGACGGGGGAAAGCGGATTGATCCGCTGCGGATCGCCACCGGCCTTGGCCACGGCTTCGCGCATGGCGGCCAGGTCGACCACCGCCGGTACGCCGGTGAAGTCCTGCATCAGCACCCGCGCCGGTCGGTACTGGATCTCGCGATTGGCGGAGCGGGTCTTGGTCCAGTCGGCCAGGGCCTGAAGGTCCTCGCCGGTAACGGTCTGGTTGTCTTCCCAGCGCAGCAGGTTCTCCAGCAGCACCTTGAGGGACTTGGGCAGCTTGTCGAGATTGCCCAGGGTCTGGGCCGCGTCGGGCAGGCTGTAATAGTGGTAGGTGCGCTCACCGACCTGCAGGGTCTTGAGGCTTTTGAGGCTGTCCAGGGCTGGCATCAGGGTCTCCTTATCGACGGTTGCCCGCTGGCCGTTCGGGCCTCGAAAGGCAGACAAGACCCGTTCCAGCGCTGCGCGGACTGATTTTTCTAGGTGTAGTACTGGACCGACAGCCGCCGCTGGCGTTCCCCAGCGGGCGCGCTGGGGTATAGTGCGCGCCCTGCGTGACCCCTTGAGGAAGCCCTGTCGTGAATACCCTGTTGCTGCTGTGCCGTACCGGATTCGAAGGCGAGGTCTGCGCCGAGCTCGGCGAGCGGGCGGCGCTGCTCGGCGTGGGCGGATACGCCAAGGGCAAGCCGGGTGCGGCCTATGCGGAATTCGTCTGTGGCGACGCCGAGGGTGCCGCCCGGTTGATGCAGAACATCACCTTCGGCGAGCTGATCTTCCCTCGTCAGTGGTCTCGTGGCGCCTTTCTCAGCCTGCCCGAGCAGGATCGCATCGGTCCGCTGCTGAAGCTGCTGGCCAGCTATCCCGTCTGCGGCAGCCTGGCTCTGGAGATGCCCGATACCAATGACGGCAAGGCGCTCTCCACCTTCTGCAAGAAATTCGAGCGCCCCCTGACCCTGGCGCTGCGCAAGGCAGGTCGTCTGGTGGACGATGCCCGGGCGCCACGCCTGCAGCTGACCTTTCTCAGTGGTCGCGAGGTTTTCGTCGGCGTGGTCGAGGCGGACAACGCCGCGCTCTGGCCCATGGGCATCCCACGGCTGAAGTTTCCTCGCGAGGCCCCCAGTCGCTCGACGCTCAAACTGGAAGAAGCCTGGCACCAGTTCATTCCCCGCGCCGAATGGGAGACCCGTCTGGCGCCGGAGATGCGTGCCGTGGACCTGGGCGCAGCGCCTGGTGGCTGGACCTGGCAGCTGGTGGCTCGCGAGATGCTGGTGACGGCGGTGGACAATGGTCCGATGAACGAGACGCTGATGGACAGCGGCCTGGTGGAGCACCTGCAGGTCGACGGCTATGCCTATGTTCCCAAGCGCCCGGTGGACTGGATGGTCTGCGACATCGTCGAGAAGCCCGCGCGTACCGCGGCGCTGATCGAGCGCTGGATCGGCGAAGGTCATTGCCGCGAGGCGGTGGTCAATCTCAAGCTGCCGATGAAGCAGCGCTATCGCGAAGTAGCCAGCATCCTCGAACGCCTGCGCGACCATTTCGAAGATCGCGGCCAGCGCGTGGTCATCGGCTGCAAGCAGCTCTACCACGACCGCGAGGAAGTGACCTGTCATCTGCGCCGGCTGGATCGGAAACCCTGAGAACCTATCCAAAGTTTGCTATGCGTTGGCCAGGGTGCGTTGAAAACCGCCTGGATCGCCCGCCCGCCCTGAGGTGGACCCGTCGAAATGCTCATTTACACTCGTAAACTGCGCTTCCTCGACGGCTTTATTCGCTGGCGCTCACCCTTCGGGCCAGCCGTTGGCTGTTACTCTCGCTGGTCGTTGCGCCTTGCCTGTCTTTGGCTCGCGAAACTTTGCACAGGTTCTCGCGCCTACTCGATATCTATTTTTAGCGTTTTCTGGAGTACCGATGACCCTCGAAGCCGATGCCACCCTCGACGCCAGCGGGCTGAACTGCCCGGAGCCGGTGATGATGCTGCACAACAAGGTGCGCGACATCGCCCCCGGCGCCCTGCTCAAGGTCATCGCCACCGACCCCTCCACCCAGCGCGACATCCCCAAGTTCTGCGTCTTCCTCGGTCATGAACTGGTGGAAAAGAGCGAAGGGGACGGGCGTTATCTCTATTGGATTCGCAAGAAGTTGGAGTGAGGGTTGCGCGAAAGCTCGCTTTGATATTGTGAATTGGCTCACAATAATTGATCTAGCAAGCAAGGAAGCCTTTTTATGAAAGCCAGGATGCTGGGTGTTGTCTCGCTCATTCTCGCGGGGTGCACGTCGGTACAGGTCCAGCCCGTCGCCGTACGCCCGGATTTGGTATGTATCCAGGAGAATCCTGCGGTTTGGGTAAAGGACTTTCTCCCCGTGGTCCGGGCCGGCTTTGCTCGGCACAGCGTGCCTACCGAGAGCTATACGCAGGTGCCACGCGAGTGCCCATACATTCTTGAGTACACCGCGCGGCAAACCTGGGACGGCGTGCCTTACTTATCAGCTGCCGAGCTGACCCTGCGTGACGCCAGTGGGCGCCTGGTGGGGCAGGCTGACTATCACCTGCGGGGTAAGGGTGGTTTCTCCCTTATGAAGTGGCAGGGGACCGCAACAAAGATCAATCCGGTGGTAGATGAGCTCTTGGGTCAGATGCGTCCCGCACCTGTCACCAGACCGACCCCGAGTGCTGTCCCTACCTCCGCACCTGCCGGGCTGACCTTTGAAGACGAATTGGCTGCGCTTCAGGCAAAAAACCTCAGCTATCAGGACTACGGCAATCAGTACCGTGCGCTTCGGCAGCGCTATGGTCTGGATCGCTGACTTCAATGTCGAGCCCGTAACGTTGGGCTTCGCTTACGCTCAGCCCAACCTACGACGCGTAGCCAAGGCCCCACCGCACGGGGTTGGCTTTCGTAGGTTGGGTTGAGATGCCTCCATCGTAGAAGCCCAACAGGACGATGCCCGTCACCCCGTAACGTGTAAAACCGCGCAGCGTTTTCCACCGTCGAGCCCCGAACCCGTGAACAAGGGCATGCCGTTGTCCAGCCTACGCTCAGGCAGCATCCAAGCCTTTGACCACGCCCAGCAGATGCTCCCCCAGCCGGCGATGCTGGTCCGCCTCGAAATGCACGCCGTCCACTGGGCTTACCTGGGTGATTTCCCCGGCATCGACGAAGGTCGCGCCCTGGGCTTCGGCTACCTGGCGATAGCGTGCGGCCAGTTGGCGAGACTTGGCCGCGCCGCCGGCGAAGATCTCGCCGAGAAAGCCCACTTCCTCGATGGGCGCCGGGGCCATGACGATGAGCCTGGGCGTAGCGCCGTCCGGGCCGGCATTGCAGCGCTTGATCTCTTCCAGCAGCACCTGCAAGGCACTGGCGATGTCCGCGGGCGTCACCGACAGCCGCGCCTTGAGGTCGTTGGTACCCAGCATCAGCAGCAGGACATCCACGGGCAGCTGGCTTTCCAGGCAGGGCCGGAGATAGGTGAGGCCGTTCTTATGGTGGCCGTCGATGGGGTCGTCGTGCACCGTGGTCCGTGCCGGCAGACCCTCCTCGATCACGCGCCAGTCGCCGCCCAGGCCGCGGGCCAGGACGCCGGTCCAGCGTTCGTCCCAGCCGAAGCGTTCGAGCACGCCGGGCTGGGTCAGCGGCCGGGTGCCGTGGGTGTTGGAGTCGCCATAGCAGAGCAGGGTACGCAGGGGCATGTCGGGGACCTCGCCAGGACAGAGTGACGTCCACCCTAGAGGCTTTTCCGCGGCGCCGCGAGAACCGACGGTCGTGGCAGCGACCTCAGCCTTCGCTCGGCGCTTCGCTGCCCCGCGTCGCCTGGTCCAGTGGCGAGCCGCCTACCTCGTAGCGCACGTTCATGCGTGGCGAGGCCAGTTCGATGCCGGCGTCGTCCAGGTAGCGCTTGAGTTTGAGGTTGAAGGCTCGCGAGACCTCCCACTGCTTGATCGGCGCGGTCTTGAAACGGAATCTCAGGATGGCCATGCCGGAATCGAAGCTCTCCACCCCCTGCAGCTCCAGCGGTGACCAGATGTCCCGGCCCATCAGCGGGTCCTGGCGCAGCGAGCGGCCGACTTCCTGGACCATCTCGATGGCCTTGTCCACCGACAGTGCCTGGGGGATCGGCAGGCGGAAGATGGCGTAGCCGAACTGCCGGGAGTAGTTCTGAATGCTCTTGATCTCGCTGAAGGGGATGGTGTGGACGATGCCGTCGATATCCCTCAACCGCACGGTGCGGATGGTCAGGCCCTCCACGGTGCCCAGGTGGTTGCCGACATCGACGTAGTCGCCGATGGCCAGGGAGTCCTCGATGATGATGAACAGCCCGGTGATGAGGTCGGCCACCAGGCTCTGGGCGCCGAAGCCCACCGCCAGGCCGATGACGCCGGCACCGGCCAGCAGCGGGGTGACGTTCACGCCCATGTTGGCCAGGGCGACGATCAGGGCGATGACGAAGATGGTCAGGAACAGCACGTTGCGGATCAGCGGCAACATGGTCTGGGCGCGGGCGTTGTTGGGGCTGACGCGGTGCAGATTGAGGCCGCGGTGGATGGCGGTGTCGGCCAGGATCCACACCAGCCAGGCCAGCAGCAGGGTGCCGCCCAGGCCAAAGAACTTGCTGGCGACCGCATGGCCGTCGCCCTGGCTGAATCTCAGCAGCGAGAGATTCCAGGCGCGCAGGGCCAGTTCGATGCCCACCAGCCAGATGACGATGCCCAGCACCAGCACGAAGAAGGCGCGCAGCCGTTCGGCATAGGCCTCCTGGATGCGTCCACTGGGCCGGCGGCGCAGCAATCGCGCCCGTACCAACGCATTCAGGCCCAGGGCGGCGCCCATGGTCACGGCGAACAGCAGCGCGCGACGCAGGGCGTCGCTGGTGTCGCCGGCGGAGACGAAGGTGGCCACCACCGACACCGCCACCAGGATCAGCAGTGGCAGGTGCCAGAGCCGGGCGATCAGGTGGCGCACGCCCTGCAGGCCACGTAGGGCCTGCCGTTTGGCCAGCGGCTGGTTGCGGATCAGGTGGGCAATGGGGCGGCGGAATCTCAAGGCGAACTGGGCG
The DNA here is from genome assembly GCF_036884265.1 of Pseudomonas benzopyrenica. NCBI lineage: Bacteria > Pseudomonadati > Pseudomonadota > Gammaproteobacteria > Pseudomonadales > Pseudomonadaceae > Pseudomonas > Pseudomonas benzopyrenica. Next base: position 2,042,981 of record NZ_CP145723.1, read on the forward strand.
GTGAGCAGCGCCGCGCAGATATTGGCCCCGATGGCGATGACCGCGGCCAGGTGGGGCCCCAGGGTCTCGGCCAGGTGCGGATCGCTGGCGGCGCCACCCAGGGCCGCCAGGCTGCCGATGATCCACAGTGGACGGAAGGCGCGTCGGCGCAGGATCAACAGGGCGCGGTTGCGATGGGCGCCGCTGGGGAGGGAGCAGATCACCACCACCGTGGCGGCGAACAGCGGACCGGTGACGGCGGCATAGGCCAGGGCGACGGCCACCGTCTTGCCCAGTGAATCCGGCAGCCACAGGGATACCACCAGGGTCAGGATGAAGGCCAGCAGCCAGGGCGCCAGCTTGCGCAGGGCGAAACGCACCAGATCCAGGGTCCGCGGCTGGAGCGGCAACTCCTCCGCCAGTCCGAATCTCACCCGCAGGCGGTGACTGATGCTTTTCAAGCCCAGGGCGCAGCCGGCCCAGAAGGCCAGGGTGATGACGAAGCCGGAGAGCAGGTTGAGGCGCTGCTCGGGCGCCGGTGCCAGTGCGGCCAGTTCGGCACCGGCCTGCTCCAGCTGGTACTGCCAGCGTTGGCGCAGGTTGTCGCGCTGCAGCTGTTGCTCGACCACCGTCATGGTGTCGGTGATCAGGCCGATCACGCCCTGGGAGGCGCTGGGTTCGGCCTTGGTCTGGGCCGCCTGCAGCTTCTTGAGATCCGCCAGCAGGCGATTGCGCTGCTGCTCGCTTTCCAGGGTCTTGATGACCTGGTCCAGGGACTGGCCGAATTGCGGATCGACCTGGTCCTTCTGGGTACCCGGCAGCCCGGGCAGTGCGGCCTGGACCGGGCCGATGAGCAGAAAGCAGAGACAGAGGAGTTGAAGCAGGCGAAAGATCATCGAAGCCGCACGCTCACGAAAGAGGGAAACCCGCGTCCCGGTCGGCAGGGCAGCCGTCCGCGACGAGGTGGCCAGTGTAGCAAGGGCAGCGCGCTAGGCGCTGTGGATGCGTCGACGGGCGCTGCGGGCCAGGCGCACCGACAGCAGGATGGCCGCGCAGGTCAGGCCCAGCACCAGCCCCTGCCACAGCCCGGCTGGGCCGCGCGGTGCCCCGAACCAGTCGCTCAGGCCCAGCGCCCAGCCCACCGGCAAGCCCACGCCCCAGTAGGCCAGCAGGGTGATGACCATGGTCGCCCGGGTGTCCTGATAGCCGCGCAGGGCGCCGGCGGCGGTGACCTGGATGGCGTCGGAGAATTGGAAGATACCGGCGAACACCAGCAGCGAGGCCGCCAGCTGGATCACCGCCAGGTCCTGGGAGTAGAGGCCGGCGATGAAGGTGCGCGCGGTCAGCATCAGGGTGCAGGAGACGCAGGCGCAGAGCAGCCCCGCGGCCATGCCGACGCCGGCGGCGAAGCGGGCCTCGCGCGGCTCACCGCGACCCAGTGCCTGGCCGACGCGGACGGTCACCGCCATCCCCAGCGCCAGGGGCACCATGAATACCAGGCCGGAGAAGTTGAGTGCCACCTGGTGACCGGCGACCACGGTCGGCCCCAGCTCGCCGATCAGCAGGGCCACCACGGAAAAGATACTGGATTCGGCGAACACCGCGATGCCGATGGGTACGCCGATGGCCAGCAGGGCGCGCAGCGTTGGGCCGTGCGGCCGCTCGAAGCGGGCGAAGATGGCGCAGGCGCGATAGCGTTCGGTGCGGATGATCGCCAGCATGGCCAGCAGCATCGCCCACATCACCGTGCCCGAGGCGAAGCCGCACCCAGCACCGCCCAGGGCCGGCAGCCCCAGGTGCCCATGGATGAAGATCCAGTTCAGCGGCACGTTCAGCGCCAGACCGGCGATACCCACCAGCATCGCCGGCCGGGTGCGCCCGAGGCCGTCGCTGAAGCAGCGCAGCACATAGTAGAAGGCGGTGGCGGGCAGGCCCATGGCGATGCCCTTGAGATAGAGCAGGGTCGGGCCGATCAGTTGCGGGTCGACGTGCATGGCCACCAGCAGGGGCCGGGCGTTGAGCAGCAGCAGGCTGGCGATGAGGCCACAGCCCAGGGCCAGCCACAACGCCTGGCGCACCAGCGGACCGATCTCCTGGCTGCGACCGCCGCCGTGGCGCTCGGCCACCTTGGGCGTGGTCGCCAGCAGGATGCCGGTCATCAGCAGGAACACCGGAATCCACACGGAGTTGCCCAGGGCGACGGCGGCGAGGTCCAGCGGGCCGACGCGACCGGCCATGACGGCGTCGACGAAGCCCATGGCCGAATGGGAGAGCTGGGCGATGACGATGGGCGCGGCCAGGGAGAGTAGGGCGCCGAATTCACGTCTGATACGGGGCAGGGAGGAGGTCACTTGATCGTTCGGTCAGCTTCGGGGCCGATAGTCTAGTCCTCATGGCCGGCGTGACAAGCCTCGCGGCGACCATTGCCTGGTGCGGGATGCCTGCTAAAGTGCCGGTCCCCGCCCTTGCGAGTGCCCAGGCATGCACATTATCGCCGACGAAAACATTCCGTTGCTGGACGCCTTCTTCGCCCCCCACGCCACCCTCGAACGCCTCCCCGGACGCGCCTTCGATCGCGCCGCCTTGAGCCGCGCCGATGCCCTGCTGGTGCGCTCCATCACCCGCGTCGACGCGGCGCTGCTGGCCGGATCTCGAGTCGGCTTCGTCGGCACCTGCACCATAGGTACCGATCACCTGGACCTCGGCTATCTGGACCAGGCGGGTATCCGTTGGCGCAATGCCCCCGGCTGCAACGCCCGCGGCGTGGTGGACTGGGTGCTGGGCGCCTTGTTGGCACTGGCCGATGGCGCTGGCGCCGACCTGGCCAGGCGCACCTACGGCATCGTCGGCGCCGGCCAGGTCGGAGGCCGCCTGGCGGAGGTGTTACGGGGGCTGGGCTGGACGGTGCTGGTCTGCGATCCGCCACGGCAGGCGACCGAGCCGGGCGACTTCCACAGCCTGGACGAGTTGATCGAGCGCTGCGACGTGCTCTGTCTGCACACCCCGCTGGTCCGTGATGGCGAACAGCGCACCCTGCACCTGTTCGATGCGACGCGCCTGGCGAGGTTGCGTCCGGGCAGCTGGCTGCTCAATGCCTGCCGGGGCGAGGTAGTCGACAACGCCGCACTGCGTGCGCATCTGGCCGGTGGCGCCGAGCTGAAGGTGGCCTTGGATGTCTGGGAAGGCGAGCCAGGTATCGATCCTGAACTGGCCCGTCTCTGTCAGCTGGTGACGCCCCATATCGCCGGGCACAGCCTGGAAGGCAAGTGGCGCGGCACCGCGCAGATCTATGCGGCGTTCTGCGCCTGGGCGGGAGAGACGCCACGGTTGAGTCTGGACGAGCTGTTGCCACCGCAGCAGCTAAAGCGCCTGGTGTTCAGTGGAGATGCGCCCGAGGCGACGGCCTTCAGGCGTGTCTGTCGCGCGGTCTACGATCCGCGCGACGACGATGCGGCGCTACGCGCGACCCTCGGCCTGCCGGCCCTGGCGCGCGCCCAGGCGTTCGACGCCCTGCGCAAGGGCTATCCCATGCGTCGGGAGATTCCGGGGCTGCTGCTCGAAGGGGCGGGCGTGGCTCGGCTGGCGAGTGCCCTGGGCTGCGACTGGCGACATGGCGACGACTCCGAAAGCGGCGGTGTCGCTTAGGACCGAGGCGGAGCGGAGGCGTTCAGGCAGGACAGCGGCTCCCCGCCAGTCGGCCTGGATGGCCGAGAGACGGGACGCGCGAAATCAGTGGTATTCGCAGAGGTAGGCGGTGTCTTCCGCGACCTTGAGCTGGAACTTGGCGTTGGCCGGCACGGTGAACTGGCTGCCCGCAGCGAAGGTTTCCCAGCCCTCGCTGCCCGGCAGCTTGACGGTCAGCGCGCCGGCCACCACGTGCATGATCTCCAGTTGGCTGGTGCCGAATTCGTATTCGCCAGGGGCCATGACGCCGAGGGTGGCCGGCTTGGACTTGAGGCTGAAGACGATGGATTTGACGGTGCCGTCGAAGTACTCGTTGACCTTGAACATCGGATTTCCTTGTGCGAGAGCGGTTAGAAGCGTCCGCGAGTATGCCCAAGGCCGTCCCCGGCTGTCACCGGTCCACACGGCGACTAGCGAGCGAAGGCGGGCAGGCTGGCCGGCAGCAGCTTGGCGGTATTGCGCGCATCGGTCTCGGCACGGTGCAACACGCCGGTAAAGGCCAGCCCCGCCGACTCCAACGCGGCGGTGAGACCCAGCGGGCGCGCCAGGCCGCGGGCCTTGGCGAAGGCCTGTTTGAGATTGCGGTGCGGTACCCGCGCCAGATGGGTGTGCAGATCATGCTCGCGCCAGGCGCGCTCCAGCAGGCGGCGGTCGAAATCGCCCCAGCTGCACCAGCCGGCCAGGGTGGTTTCATAGGCGCCCAGCCAGCGCTCGAAGCCCAGCCAGGTGCCCGCCAGCGGCTCGGCGCCATCGACATCCGCCTGGCTGATGTGGGTGAGGTCGCGGCAAAAGGGCGTCAGCAGCGGCAGGCGCTCGGGCTGGACGAAGCTCTGGTAGCGATCCAGCTCCTGCCCCTCGGCGTTCACCATCACCGCGCCGATCTCGATGATTTCCATCAACTCCAGCGGCCAGCCGCCCTCGTCGGTGGTCGCCTCCAGGTCCAGCACCAGCCAATGCTTCATCGTCACGCCCTCGGGCCAGCCGCCCCGCTCATCGCAGATATGACGGCCGAAAAATCTCTGGGTTGCGTAGCATCGTGCGAATGAATGTTACATTCATGACTCGATAGCGACATCTGGTCACGATTTGCTTGTGAGGCTCCAGCCTTGCTTTTAAGCTTCAAGCCTCTTCTCCAGCGAGTTTCACCATGGAATGCCGTCCGGGCTGTGGCGCCTGTTGCATCGCGCCGTCGATCTCCTCACCGCTGCCACGCATGCCCCAGGGCAAGCCTTCCGGCGTGCGCTGCGCCCACCTGGACAGTACCAATCGCTGCGATCTGTTCGGCTCTCCGCTGCGCCCGGCGGTGTGCGGCGGCTTCCGGGCCGAGCTGGCCTTCTGCGGCAGCAACAGCGCCGAGGCCATGGCCATCCTCTTGCGCCTGGAGGGTGAAACCGCCGCCTGATCCGGTTCTGAACTGCGCTCTCCGACAATCACAACAACAAGGGACGTCCCATGCACAAGCCGCTTCGCTCCATCCTCGCCCTGACCCTGCTCGCCGCCACTGGTCTGGCCCAGGCCGAAGACTGGCAACTCGCCAAGCAGGAAGACGGTATCCAGGTCTATACCCGCGCCGTCGCTGGCTCCAAGTACAAGGCCTATCGCGGCGTGGTCCAGATCAAGGCCGACCCAGCCACCATCGCCACGCTGCAGGACGATCCGGTGGGCTCCTGCAAATGGATCTTCCGTTGCCAGTCGCTGCAGGTGCTCAAGCGCCAGGACAACCAGGCCTGGACCTATATGCGTATCGAAATGCCCTGGCCGGTGACCGCGCGCGACGTGGTCTTGCATATCACCGAGCAGAAGACCCCCGACGGCGGCTTCACCCGCACCCTCGAAGGCCAGGCCGACTATCGTCCTGCCGCCGATGGCTATGTGCGGGTGGCGAGCTTCCAAGGCCAGTGGCGCGTGGTGCCGAAGAACGGTGGCTCGGAAGTGACCTACGAGGCCCAGAGCGAGCCCGGTGGCAGCGTGCCGTCCTGGCTGGCCAACAGTTTCGTGGTGGATGCCCCACTCAACACCCTGAAGGGTCTGCGCCAGGCCGCGCAGCGCTGATCCGGCGTCTCTGGGCAAAAGGCCTGGCTCCCATGGCGCCGGGCCTTTTTTATACCACCCCTGTGCCGGATCTTGCCGGCCCCAAGGTATTCCCTGGTAGCCTTTTTTAATACCACCCCTATAGCGCTGAGGCAGAGGGGATTCACCTCTCTGCTTCAGCGGTGGTAATCAACGAGCAGGGTTGGCTACCGAATGACTGCGTTTCTTGCGCCGCCAGCCGTCCACCAGGCGGAAGGCCAGCAAGGCGGCGCCGATGGCTGCGTAGATCGACCACTCCTCGAGATCCGAGCGCACGATCCAGAGATAGTGCAAGAGCCCCAGGCCCAGCACCAGGTAGGCCAGCCGATGCAGTTCCTTCCAGCGCTTGCCCAGGCGGCGCATGGCGGGGCGGTTGGAAGTGACGGCCAGGGTCAACAGGATCAGCAGGGCCGCGGCGCCGACGATGATGTAGGGCCGGCGCTGCAATTCCACCCCCAGTTGCGACAGGTCGAAGCCCAGGACGAAAGCCAGGTAGCCCAGGAAGTGCAACAGGGCGTAGGTGAAGGTCCAGAGCCCGAGCTGACGGCGGATCACCGGCCAGAGCTTCCAGCGGGTGAGGCGCGACAGCGGGGTCAGGCTGAGGGTCAGCAACAGCAGCACCAGGGCGCCGGTGCCCAGCTTGTCCACCAGTGCCTTGCCCGGATCCGGACCGAGAGCGAAGATCCAGGCCTGGTACAGCCACCACAGCGGCGGGCAGAGCGCGGCGATGAACACCGCGACCCGCCAGAGCAGCAAGCCCATCAGTAGTTTCTCCGCAGATCCATGCCGCTGTAGAGCGAAGCCACTTCCTCGCCATAGCCGTTGAACATCAGGGTCGGCCGCACGTTGGGGCTGAACAGGCCACTGGGCAGACGCCGTTCGCGGGCCTGGCTCCAGCGCGGGTGGTCCACTTCCGGATTGACGTTGGCATAGAAGCCGTACTCGTTGGGTGCCATACCCTGCCAGGTGGTGCGCGGCTGTTCTTCCACCAGGCTGATCCGCACGATCGACTTGATGCCCTTGAAGCCGTATTTCCAGGGCACGATCAAGCGTAGCGGCGCGCCGTTCTGGTTGGGCAGCACCCGGCCGTACATGCCTACCGTCATCAGCGTCAGCGGATGCATGGCCTCGTCCAGGCGCAGGCCTTCGACATAGGGCCAGTCCAGCAGGGCGAAGCTGGAGTTCATGCCGGGCATGTGCTGTGGATCCTTGAGCGTCTCGAACCTCACGTAGCGGGCCTTGCCGTTGGGCTCGACGCGCTTGAGCAGGCTGGCCAGCGGAAAGCCCAGCCAGGGAATGACCATGGACCAGGCCTCGACGCATCTCATGCGATAGATGCGCTCTTCCAGGGTGTCGGGGCCGAAGAGGTCTTCCAGGCCGTAGGTACCGGGTTTGCCCACCTCGCCATCGACCACCACGCTCCAGGGTTGAGTCGGCAGCTGGCCGGCATGGGCCGCGGGATCGCTCTTGTCCGGCCCGAATTCGTAGAAGTTGTTGTAGTGGGTGGCGTCCTTGAAGGGCGTGATGTCTTCGCCCTTGACCGTGGCCGCCTGCCAGCGGGTATCCGGCAGCTTGCGCTCGAACCAGTCCGGGCCCTTGGCGGCTTCGACGTCGCCGTAGCTGGACGCGGCGGCCAGGGCCCAGCCGGGCAGGGCGGCGCCGGCGAGCAGGGCGCCGCTGGCACCGAGCAGCTGGCGTCGGGACAGGTAGACGGCTTCGGGAGTGATCTCCGACCCACGACAGGCAGAGCGCGGAACGATCTTGATCGGCATGACGGACCTCGATGGGGGCGCTCGACAGGGAGCGGCTGGCTAACAGCGTGAGACATCCCGGTCGTGAAAAGCTTCCCACGCCAACGATAGCCCGCCGTCCTGGTCCGGCGGAAGGCCGTTGCGCTCGGACGGGCGGGACGTTCAGGCTGTCGCCAGGCGCCTTCGAGACCCCGTGCCATACTGCGGCGACCTCTCGCCCCTCAGGAGTGCCCGATGAAGAAGCTGATCAATAGCCCCACCGCGGTGGTTCGCGAACTGCTCGAAGGTCTCGTCAGCCTGGATCCCGGCCTGGCCCTGCTGGCCGAGGAACAGGTCATCCTGCGCCAGCCCCTGGCCGCCGCCGAACGCCCGGTGGCGGTGATTTCCGGCGGTGGCAGCGGCCACGAGCCGGCCCATGCCGGCTACGTCGGGGACGGAATGCTGACCGCCGCGGTGGCCGGTGACGTCTTTACCTCGCCCAGCGTGGATGCCGTGCTGGCCGCGATCCGGGCGGCCGCCGGGCCCGCCGGGGCGCTGCTGGTGGTCAAGAACTATACCGGCGATCGTCTCAACTTCGGCCTGGCCGCGGAACTGGCGCGCAGCGAAGGCATTCCGGTCGAGACGGTGCTGGTGGCCGACGACGCCGCCCTGCGCCATACCGTGGCGCCGGAGCGGCGCCGCGGCATCGCCGGCACCGTGCTGATCCACAAGCTTGCCGGCGCGGCGGCCGCGGCCGGACGGTCGCTGGCGGAGGTGGCCAGCCTGGCCCGCGCTGCGAGTGCCGAACTGCGCAGCATGGGTGTCGCCCTGGGCGCCTGCACGGTACCGGCGGTGGGGCACCCAGGCTTCCAGCTGGCGGAGGACGAGGTGGAGTGGGGCCTCGGCATCCATGGCGAGCAGGGCGTCGAGCGCGGCCCCTGGCTGGGCGCCGACGCCACCGTGGCGCGGCTGCTGGATACCCTCATCGAAGACGGCGGCTACGCCAGGGGGACGCGCCTGGCGCTGCTGGTCAATGGCCTGGGCGCGACGCCGCCGCTGGAACTCGCGCTGGTGGCGCGGGCGGCGCTGAGCCAGTTGCGCCAGCGGGGCCTGGTGGTGGAACGCACCTGGACCGGTACCTTCCTCAGCGCCCTGGACATGCCCGGCTGTTCGCTGTCGCTGCTACCGGTGGATGAGGCGCGCCTGGCGCTGCTCGATGCGCCGACCCTGGCCCGCGCCTGGCCGGGCACCGGCCAGGTACCGGCTGCACCCACCCTGTTGCCCGCACCTGTAGCGGTAGCCGAAACAACCCCACGCACCCCTGGTCCCCTGGCCGAGCGTCTGCAGGAGGCGGCAGATGCGATCATCGCCAGCCTGCTGGCCAACGAAGCTCGCCTCACCGATCTGGACAGCCGCGCCGGGGATGGCGATCTCGGCACCAGCCTGACCCGTGGCGCCGAAGCGCTGCGCGCCTTGCCAGCCAGCGCCTGGTACGCCCCGGCCAGTGCCCTGGCAGCCATGGGGCAGGCTCTGCGCCGCGCCATCGGCGGGAGCTCCGGACCCTTCTACGCCTGCGCCCTGGTCCGCGCCGCCCAGGTGCTGGACGGGGTGGAGCGACCCACGCTGGCTCAATGGGCCGAAGCGTTCGATGGCGGCGTCCAGGCCCTTGCCGAACTCGGCGGCGCCCAACCGGGCCAGCGCACCATGCTCGATGCCTTGCGACCGGCAGCGGATGCCCTGTCGGACGGTGCCCGGGCTGGTGCCAGCCCGGCGCAGGCCTTTGCCACGGCCCTCGCTGCCGCTCGCGAGGGCGCCGCGGCTACCGCCGAGATGCTGCCGGCCCAGGGTCGCGCCAGTTACCTGGGCGAACGGGCCCGCGGCATTCCCGATGGCGGCGCCGTGGCGGTGGTCTGCTGGCTGGAAGCCCTGGAACCCGTGATCGCCCGCTAGGGCGAGTCAGCGCCATGGCCGGTCCCGCGGCGACCGGGCCAGCCATGGCGGCAGACCAGCGACAGCAGGGCGCCAACGAAGGCCAGGGCCATGTCCTTTTGCGCGTCCCAGGGGTCGCCCTGGGCGCCGACGAAGGCTTCCGCGGCGTCGCCCGCCAGCAGATCGGCGCCCAGCCATTCCATCAATTCGTAACCGGCCGAGGAGGCCAGGATGAATTCCAGGGCCACATAGGCGCTCCGCCAGCCGCGCAGCCCGGTCAGGCCCTGGACCACTTCCCGAATTGGCCGGGCCAACAGCAGGCCATAGGCGAGGTGGACCAGCCGGTCGTAGTGGTTGCGCTGCAGATCCAGGACCTCGGTCAGCCGGTAACCGGTCAGGGCCTGCCAGGCGTCGTCGTAGGGCACCCGGGAATAGGTGTAGTGGGCGCCGATCTGGTGCAGCACCAGAAAGCCGAAGAGTTGCAGGCTGGCGCTGGCCGACAGCCGAAGCCGTCGCTGGACCAGGGCCACGCCCAGCACGGCGATGATCACCAGTAGCTGCTCGATCGTCCAGGTGAAACGGTCCAAGGGGGACCAGCCGAGCGCCAGGGTAAGGACGGCCAGGGTCAGCAGAAGAAGGAGTTGCAGACGGGAACGACGGGTGGGGTTCAAACGCGAGAGCCTTGTCCGGAATGCGGAGCGTCGCGACGACGGCCCCTGCTGCGTGGACCTCCGCTCGACCGCCAGCGTTCGAATGCGGCGACCCGATATCGTCGCGGCGTCGCTGCAAAAACAGCAAGCGCAGCGGAGGCACCGGCGCCGCTTGCCCGCGGTCCCACGGGCAGGACCTTTCCCTCCCCTGGAGCTCTCGATGTCCATCCTGCCACCGCTCTCGGCTTTCGATTCGAGCCTGGCACTGTTGCGCGAAGGCTATGCCTTCATCAGCAATCGCTGCGATCGCCTGGATAGCGATGTCTTCGCCACCCGGCTGTTCCTGCAGCCCACCCTCTGTCTGCGTGGCCAGGCGGCGGTGGAGCTCTTCTATCGTGAGGAACGTTTCACCCGAGTGGATGCCGCGCCCCGGTCACTGCGCCAGACACTGTTCGGCGAAGGCGGCGTCCAGGGCCTGGATGGTGCGGCTCACCGCCAGCGCAAGGCGCTGTTCCTTGAGATTACCCGGCCGGCGCGGGTGGAGGCCTTGATCATTCGGGTGGAACGGGAATGGCGCGCCAGGCTGCCCAGCTGGCAGAGCCGCGGCGAGATTATCCTGCTGGACGAATTGCATCGCCTCTATACCCGCGCGGTCTGCGACTGGGCGGGCGTCACCCTGGCCCCGGAAGAGGAGGGGCAGCGCTGTACCGACCTGGTCGCGCTGCTCGAAGGCGCCGGCAGCCCAGGCCTGGCCAATCTTGGCGCTCGCCGGGCACGTCGGCGGCTGGAGCGCTGGCTTGGCGGGCAGGTCGAGCAGGCCCGCAAGCGGCCGGCACCGACTGGCAGCGCCCTGGCGCTGATCGCGCAGCACCGGGAGCCGGATGGTCGGCCGGTGTCGCCACGGGTGGCCGCGGTGGAGCTGCTCAATGTGCTGCGGCCAACGGTGGCCGTAGCACGCTTTTCCACCTTTGCCGCCCTGGCGCTGTACAAGCAACCGGCCTGGCGCGAACGGTTACGGGCCGATCCCGCCGCCCGGTTGCCTTTCGCCCAGGAGGTGCGACGCTTCTACGCCTTCTTTCCCTTCACCGTGGCGCGAGTACGGGAAACCTTCGAATGGCACGGCGTCGACTTCCGCCGTGGCACCCGCGTCGTGCTGGATCTCTATGGCACCAACCGCGATCCGCGCAGCTGGGAGCGTCCCGAGGTGTTCGAGCCCACGCGCTTTGTCGCCGAGGCGATCCCGGCCGCCGCCTTCGTACCCCAGGGCGGCGGCGATGTGGCCCATCAGCACCGCTGTCCTGGCGAAGGCATCGCCCTGGCGCTCATGACCTCCGCCCTGCGCCTGCTGCTGCAGGACATGACCTACCAGGTGCCAACCCAGGATCTGCGCATCGATCTGGCGCGGATGCCGATGCGCCCCGCCAGCGGCCTGATCCTGAGCGAGGTCCAGGCGGTGCAGCGCACCCGCAGTTCGGTGGCCTAGCTTGCTCCGGGGGTCGGAGCGCCTCGTCATGGCGCTCGCGCAGCAGCAGCGGCCGGTCAGGCAGGCCGCGGCGCCACCTGGGTACGCGCCGTGAGCAGACTCACCAGCACGAAGCTGACCAGACTCAGGCCGAGGCTGAAATAGATCGGCGTATTCGCCTCCAGGCCGTCCTTGAGCATGAAGACGATGGCCGCGATCGAGCCCAGCAGCATGCTCGCCAGCGCTCCGGCCGTGGTCGCGCGCGGCCAGAGGATGGCACCGAGCAACGGCACCAGGATGCCGCCCACCAGCAGGTTGTAGGCCAGGGTCAGGGCGCCGATGACGTCATTCACCAGCAAGGCGACGGCGAGCACGGCCAGGCCGGCCAGCAGGGTGAAACCACGTGCCATGCCCAGGGTCGAGGCCTTGCCGCCACGCAGCCGGGGCAGGAGGTCCTCGGTCAGGGTAGTGGAGGCCGCCAACAGTCCGGCACTGGCGGTGGACATCATGGCGGCCAGCGCGGCGGCGATCACCAGGCCGCGGATGCCGTCCGGCAGGGTACTGCGGACGATGGCGGCGAAGGCGTTGTTGGCATCACCCAGGTCCGGCAGCAGCACCCGGGCGCACATGCCGATCAGCGCACCTACCAGACCATAGAGTACGCAATAGACGCCGGCCAGGCTGCCCGCCACTCGCGCCACGCCTTCGCTGCGCGCGGTGAAGACCCGCTGCCAGATGTCCTGGCCGATGAGGATGCCGAAGAAGTAGATCAGGAAGTAGGTGAAGATGGTGTCATAGCCAATGCTGGTCAGGGCGAAGGCGCTGGCCGGCAGCTTGGCCACCAGGGCGTCCCAGCCACCGACCCGGGTCAGGCAGATGGGCAGCAGCACGAACATCAGGCCCGCGGTCTTGATGACGAACTGGACGATATCGGTCAGCGTCAGCGACCACATGCCGCCGATGCTGGAATAGATCACCACCACGCTGCCGCCGAGCAGAATGGCGCTCCAGAACGGCAACTCGAACAGCACCTGGATCACCGTGCCCATGGCCAGCACCGAGACCACGCTGAGCATCAGCGCATAGACGAACATGATGGCGGCGCTGGCCTGGCGCGCCAGAGGCGTGTAGCGTCGTTCCAGCACCTGGGTCACGGTATAGATGCGCAGCTTCAGCAGTGGCTTGGCGAGAAACAGGTTGAGCACCAGGATGCCGCCGCCCAGCATGGCGCACAGCCAGAAGCCGGACAGGCCATGGACGTAGCCCAGCCGCACCGTGCCCACGGTGGCGGCGCCCCCCAGCACGGTGGCGGCCATGGTGCCCAGGTAGCAGGCCGGACCGAGGTTGCGGCCGGCGACGAGGAATTCCTCCTGATTGCGGGCACGGCGCATGCCGTACCAGCCGAGCAACAACATGGCCAGGGCATAGGCCAGGACGACGGAAATATCCAGGATCATTGACGGGATCTCTTGTAGGGCTGAGCAAGGCCGGGCGCGCCGGCCCCATGACAGGGTTCGGGATCAGGCGGCGCGGATGCCTGGAGGTGTTGCGCGGGCACGTCGGCGTCTGGGGCGCCGTGCACCGGCCGGGCCATAGACGGCAACCGGTTCCGGGAACAGCAGGAGCAAAATCAGGTAGAGCAGGGTGGCGCTGCCCAGGGCCAGGGGCAGGCTCAGGTCGATGCCGCCGGCCAGCGCGCCCAGGGGGCCCACGACCTGGCCGGGCAGGTTGACGAAGGCCAGCCCGAGCAGGGCGCTGGGAATCCAGGCGCCCATGCCGCGCCAGTTCCAGCCGTGGTGGAACCAGTAGCGGCCACCGCGCTGGCCACGGGTGAACACCTGGAGGTCGTCCGGGCAGTAGAAACCGCGGCGTACCAGCAGGCCCAAGATCATGATCACCATCCAGGGGCTGGTGCAGGTCACGATAAGCACCGCGAAGGTGGAGACGCTCTGCACCAGGTTGAAGCTGAAGCGCCCGATGAAGATGAAGGCGATGGCCGCCAGGCCGATCAGCAGGGTTGCCCGTACCCGGGTCAACAACCGTGGCAGCACGCTGGAGAGATCCAGGCCGGTGCCATAGAGCGCCGTGGTGCCGGTGGACAGGCCACCGATGACCGCCAGCAGGCACACCGGCAGGAAGTACCAGGTGGGGCTTATGGCCAGCAGGCCACCCACATAGTTGTTCTGCGCGATATAGGCGGGGGCCTGCACCGCCACCAGGGAGGCGGTGGCCAGGCCGAACAGGAAGGGAATCAGGGTGGCGGTCTGAGCCGCGATCACCGCCAGCAGGATGCGTCGGCGGGGCGTCTGCCGGGGAATGTAGCGCGACCAATCGCCGAGAAAGGCGCCAAAGGACACCGGATTGCTCATGGCCACCAGCGCCGCGCCGATGAAGGCGGCCCAGAAGCCCGGTTGGCCCAGTTGCAGGGTGCCTTCGTAAGTGGCGTCGAAGCTGCCGGCGAAGGCCGGGATGCCGAGCAGGAACAGCAGGCTGGCACTGATCACGGCGATCTTGTTGACCCATAGCATGAAGCGAAAGCCATAGAGGCAGACCGTCAGCACCAGCACGGCGAATAGTCCGTAGGCCAGGCCCAGGGTCAGGGCGTTCTCCGGCAATCCGATCAGGCGCTGGGCCCCGCCTATCAGGGCGTCGCCGGAACTCCACACCGACAGCGAGAAGAAGGCGATGGCGGTGAGCAGGGAGAGAAAGGAGCCGACGATACGCCCATGCACGCCGAAGTGAGCGCCCGAGGAGACGGCGTTGTTGGTGCCGTTGAGCGCGCCGAACAGACCCATGGGCGCCAGGATCAGCGCGCCGCACAGGACCCCGGTCACGATGGCCAGTACGCCGGCCGGGAACGACAAGCCGAACAGGATCGGAAAGCTACCCAGGACAGCGGTGGCGAAGGTGTTGGCGCCGCCGAAGATCAGGCGGAAGAGATCGAAGGGGGTGGCATGGCGTTCGTTGTCGGGAATCTGCTCGACCCCGAAGGTTTCGATACGGGTGATGCCGTCATGATGGTCCATGGATGACGCCTCGACACGGTTATACACAGGGCAGGGCCCGCGTTCTTGTTGTCGGCGGGCCAGGAGCCCGCCGGTGTTCGGCAGCGAAAGACAGCGGGTGGGCGACCGTCATGGCGGGTCACCGCACCTAAGGGGTTAGCGGTAGGTCACCCCCGGCAGCACGCAGAGCATCTCGTAGAGCAGGTTCGCGCCGAGCAGGGCGGTGTTGCCGGTGGTGTCGTAGGGCGGCGACACCTCCACCAGGTCACAGCCCACCAGATCGAGGCCGCGGCAGCCGCGGATGATTTCCAGCGCCTGGATGGTGGTCAGGCCGCCGATCTCCGGGGTACCGGTGCCTGGCGCCCAGGCCGGGTCGATGCTGTCGATGTCGTAGGACAGGTATACCGGCCCGCCGCCCACCCGCTCGCGCACCTCGGCCATCAGTGGGGTCAGGGACTGATGCCAGCACTCCTCGGCCTGCACCACCCGGAAGCCCTGTTCGCGGCACCAGTCGAAGTCGTCGGCGGCATAGCCCTGGGCCCGCAGGCCGATCTGCACCACCCGGTCGCAGTCCAGCAGGCCTTCTTCCACGGCGCGGCGGAAGGTGGTGCCATGGGCGATCTTCTCGCCGAACATGTGCTCGTTGACGTCGGCATGGGCATCCACGTGCACCAGGCCGATCTTGCCGTATTTCTTCTTCATGGCCCGCAGGATGGGCAGCGTCAGGGTGTGGTCGCCGCCCAGGGTGAGGGGGGTGACATCGTGCTCCAGCACCCGGTCGTAGTGCTCTTCGATCAGCCGCACCGTGTCCAGCAGGTTGAAGGTATTGATGGCGACGTCGCCCAGATCGGCGACGCTCAGGGAGTCGAAGGGCGCCGCGCCGGTGGCCATGTTGTAGGGACGGATCATCACCGATTCGCTGCGCAACTGCCGCGGCCCGAAGCGGGTGCCGGAGCGCAACGAGGTACCGATGTCCAGGGGGATGCCGATGAAGGCGGCGTCGAGGCCGGCCGGGGAAGCGAGGTGGGGCAGCCGCAGCATGCTGGCAATACCGCCGAAGCGGGGCATCTCATTGCCGCCCAGCGGCTGGTGCAGGATCTTTTCCACGGGTCATCCTCGTTGTGCTGATGACCCGATTGTGCAAAGTCACTGACAGGCGAAGAATCGGCGCGGGCAAAAAATCACTTCAGAGATTTCTGAACTAATGGCTAGACTGCCGGGCCGCGTCCACCGGGAGTCCGCCATGGCCAATGCCCTCCACGACATCCGCCTGCTCAAGCTGTTCGCCTGCGTGGTACGCCACCAGGGCTTCGCCGCGGCGCAGCAGGAACTGAACCTGTCCACCTCGGCCATCAGCACCTACATGAGCCAGCTGGAAGGTCAGCTCGGGGTCACCCTCTGTCATCGCGGCCGTGGCGGCTTCGCCCTGACCAGCAAGGGCGAACTCTTCCACCAGGAGACGCTGCGCATCCTGGGCGAGATCGAAGGCTTCGAACGCTATGCCACCACCCTCAAGGGCGAACTGAGCGGCACCCTCAACCTGGGCGTACTGGATTCACTGTCCAGCGAGCCGGCGCTGCCGCTGGCTCAGGTGATCGGCAGCTATACCCACGACTATCCCGGCGTTCACCTGCATCTGGCGGTGACCAGTCCCTACGAGTTGCAGCTGGGCGTGCTGGAGGGACGGCTGGATATCGCCGTGGGCGCCTTTTCCGCGCGCATGAACGGTGTGGTCTACCAGCCGCTCTATCGCGAGCAGCACTGGCTCTATTGCAGCGATCGGCATCCACTGTTCCAGGAGCGGCGTATCCCTGCCGAGGTGATCACCCGCCAGCGCATGGTGCGGCGCGGCTACTGGAGTCAGGCCGAGCTGGCACGCCATGGCTTCAAAGAAAGCGCCGCCACCGTGGAAAGCATGGAGGCCCAGCTGATTCTCATCCTCTCCGGCGCCTATATCGGCTATCTGCCGGAGCACTACGTCCATGCCTGGGTCGACCAGGGGCGCCTCAAGGCGCTGCAACCGGCGACCTTTGGCTATCAGGCGCCGTTCTCCCTCATCACCCGCCGAGGGCGGGGTCGCGAGCCACTTATCCAAAGTTTTCAACGCATCCTTAAAGCCCAGATGCAACATGCCGATAGCGACTAGGACGATAACCAAGGGGTTACCGTTTTCACCTGTGCGGGCAATTAGCCACCATTTAAATGGTTGATGTCCCACGGAGTAGATAACCCGCTAGATAAGGCACCCGCATGCGCACGAATTTGCCGGTCACCCAACAGGGCCGTACCTTCAAGGAAGAAGAACGACTCATCTCCACCACCGACCTGCAGGGGAACATCACCTACTGCAACGAAGCGTTCATCGCCATCAGTGGCTATACGCGGGAGGAGCTGATCGGCAGTCCGCACAATCTGGTGCGTCATCCCGACATGCCGCCGCCCGTATTCGGCCACATGTGGGCGACCCTCAAGGAGGGCAAGCCGTGGATGGGCATCGTCAAGAATCGCTGCAAGAACGGCGACTTCTACTGGGTCAGTGCCTACGTCACGCCGATCTTGGAACAGGGGCGGGTGATCGGCTACGAATCCGTGCGTTCCCTGCCCAGTGCCAACGAGGTGCGCCGCGCCGGCGAGCTCTATGCACGGATCAATACCGGCAAGGCTCCCGTGCCTCGGATCCGTCGCCTGACCAGCGCCATCTCCGCCTGCTGGTCGACCGTGGCGGCCGCCAGCGTCATCCTGGGCGGTCACTTCATCTTGGACGACACCGCTCAGGCAGCCCTTATCGTCGCCGCCCTGCTGGGTGTCAGTGCCCACCAGCTGTATCGCCAGCGCGCCAGTATCGAGCGCATCCTCGCCGATCATCCCAAGATGTTCTCCAGTGATGTGGTCGCGCCGACCTACAGCGACCAGATCGGCGCCCCGGCGCGTCTGGACCTCGCGTTGCACAGCGAAGCCGCGCGCCTGCAGACCGCTTTGACGCGTCTGGCCGACGTTGGCGACAGCGTGCGCCAGAAGGCCCGCGAGTCTTCGCAGCTGTCCCAGTCCGGGGCGGAGCTGTTGGAACAGCAGCGCCATGAGACCGATCAATCCGCCGCCGCCATCACCCAGATGACCTCCACCATCCACGAGGTCTCGCAAAACGTCCAGGAAACCGCCCAGGCCGCCGCCAACGCGGAGAACATGGTGCATTCCGGACGCGACAAGGCTGAAGAGAGCCTGACCTCCATGCGTGAACTCGGCGCGGCGGTCAGCGACATCGGCCAGGCGGTGGGCGAATTGGCCAGCTCCACCCAGAGCATCGGCAGCGTCGCCGATGTCATCACCGCCATCGCCGAACAGACCAACCTGCTGGCGCTCAACGCCGCCATCGAGGCCGCCCGCGCCGGTGAAGCCGGTCGCGGATTCGCGGTGGTAGCCGACGAGGTCCGCTCGTTGGCCTCCCGTACCCGCGAGTCCACCGAGCAGATCCACCAGATCATCGCCAATCTGCAGGCTAATGCCGACCGCGCCGTAGCCACCGCCAGTCGCGGCGAGGAGACCTCGCGCCAGAGCGAACGCCATTCGGCAGCGGTACGCGAATCTCTGGAAGGCATCAGCGAATCGGTCAGCCTCATCACCGCCATGAGCCAGCAGATGGCTACCGCGGTGGAGGAGCAGAGCCACGTGTCCGAAGACATCAATCGGCAGATCAGCCGCATCGCCGATCTCTCGGACCACAGTTCCGCCCAGGCCCGCCGCGGCTCGGAACTGAGTCGCGAGCTGGAAGGCATGGCCGACTACCTGCACGATCTCACCGCCCGCTTCAATCGCTGAGTCGCGGGGAGGGCGGCGGCGATCCGGTATGATCGCCGCCTCGATTCGCTCTGGAAGCCCTGATGTCCCGTCCCGCTTGCGCGCGCTGCCAGCGTCCCCTGTCGCTCTGCCTGTGCGCGCTGATCCCTGCGCTGGCCAGTCGCACGCGGGTGCTGTTGCTGCAGCATCCCAGCGAGCGGCGCCATCCCCTCAACACCGCACGTCTGGTCGCCCTCGGGCTCAGCAATGCGCAACTGGAGATCGGCGAGACCTTTGCCGACCTGCCGCTCTGGCTCGCCGATCATGATGCCTGGCTGTTGTTTCCAGGCCCCGAAGCGCTCACGGTGAACCTCGTGCCACCCCCGGCTAAGATCGAGTCGAAACGGCTGCTGGTGATTCCCGACGGCACCTGGCGCAAGGCACGGCTGCTGCTGCACGCTAATCCGCTATTGGCCGCGTTGCCCAGGCTCACCCTGCCGCCTGGCGCCCCTTCGCGCTACCGGGTGCGCAAGGCCCCGGCGCCGGATGCGCTATCGACCGTGGAGGCCGTGGTGGCGGCGCTGAATGCGCTGGAGGCGCCGCGCCGCTTCGATGCGCTGCTCGCGCCTTTCGAGGCGCTGATCGACGGCCAGATCGCCGCCATGGGGCCGGAAACCTTTGCACGCAATCATGGCGGACCGGAGCAGCGTGACTAGGGGAATTACCCGGGTGTCGGACCACTCTACCTAGAGAGCCAGCAGAGGAATCACGCCATGTCCCGCTTCCCGATCCATTCGCACGACGAATTCGCCAGCCTTGCCGCCTTTGGTCTGCCCCGCGCGGGTGGCGAACCCGATCAGCCCGATCCGGCGCCCATCCAGCCCAGCGAGCCGGGCGAGCCCACCGTCCCCGATCAGGCGCCGCCAACCCCCATGGCCAGCGCCGCCTGACGCCACGGCGTCACCCATGAAAAAGGGCGATCATCACTGATCGCCCTTTTTCATGCCTATCGGCTAGCGCCGGGTCTTCTGCTTGAGCAGGTAGACCGTTACCGCCGCACAGCTGGTGAAGGCCGCCACCCGTGCCCAGACATAGGGCACCAGCCAGCAGGAAAACCCCACGCTGATCCACATGGCGACGATGGCGTAGACCTTGCCCTTGAGCGGGATGCCGTCGCCTTCCAGGTAGGGTTTGACCCAGGGTCCCAGCCACCTGTGGTTGATCAGCCACAGGTAGAAGCGCTCCGAACTGCGCATGAAACAGGCCGCGGCCAGCAGCAGGAAGGGCGTGGTGGGCAGCAGCGGCAGAAAGGCGCCGATGATGCCCAGCGCCACGCTGAGCCAGCCGAGGCCCAGCAGCAGGTAGCGGACCCAGCCCTTGCGCTGGCGGGGTCTGGGAGTGGCTTCGTCCATCGCTCAGTGACGCGGCTTGAGCAGCGCCGGCTTTTCTTCGGGGGAGTGGCAGAGCAGGAACAGCTGGGTCAGCAATTCCGGGATCTGCACCATCATGTCGGCGACCAGGCGGCGATCCTGGGCGATCTCGGCGAATTCCGGCTGCTCATCGAACAGGCCCGAACCAACCATGATCGGCAGCAGCAGCTCGCTGACCTCGTCTTCGGCGTCTTCGAACCACACGGCTTCGCGCAGGAACACGCCTTCCATGAAGCCGATGCACCAACCGCGCAGCTCGGATTCGTCCGGCTCGGGGCCGAGCTCCAGGTCGCAGGGCAGATCAAGCTCTTCGTCACTGCCCAGCACGCGCAGGATGTGCGCCTTGAGCTGCACCAGGGCGCGCTCGATCTCTTCCTGCTGGGCGGCATCGCGATACTGCGGCGGTTCGGCGAAGAGGGCATCGATCCACTCGCGTTCGGGAACCTCTTCCGGGCAAATGGACAGGGCGGTCAGGTAGCCATGGGCGGCTACGTAGTCGAGCGCTTCTTCGTGCAGATCGTCTGCATCGAGAAAATCGCGCAGACGGGTCAATTGTTCGGCGAAGGACATCGGCTACTTACCTCGGAAAGGATTCGAAAGGGCAGAACGGCCGGAATTGTAGACGAGCGCCCGGGTCACGTCGAACCTGACGGCCCGGGGCTGGCCGACGGAAAAGCACCGCCGCAGCGACCTCGGCATCCGTATAATGGCCTTTCCATTCGAGGAGGCTTCATGTCAGAACCTGCGCTGCGCATCCTTAAAGACGTCTTTGGCTACGACGCGTTCCGTGGCAACCAGGCCCGGATCATCGAGCGTGTGGCCAGCGGTGGCGATGCGCTGGTGCTGATGCCCACGGGCGGCGGCAAGTCCCTGTGCTACCAGGTGCCGGCCCTCCTGCGGCCCGGCGTGGCTGTGGTGGTCTCGCCGCTGATCGCGTTGATGGACGACCAGGTCGCCACCCTGCTGGAACTGGGCGTGTCAGCGACCGCGCTCAACTCCACCATGACCGGCGAACAGCAGAGATCCGTCGCCGCGCAGCTGGAGCGCGGTGAGATCAAGCTGCTCTATCTGGCGCCCGAGCGCCTCGTGCAGCCGCGCATGCTGGATTTCCTCAAGCGCCTGCCCATCGCCCTGTTCGCCATCGACGAAGCCCACTGCGTATCCCAATGGGGCCATGACTTCCGCCCGGAATACATGCAGCTCGGGCAATTGGCCGAACATTTTCCCGGCGTGCCGCGCCTGGCGCTCACTGCCACCGCGGATTCTCGCACCCGCGAGGAGATGGCCAGCCGTCTGCACCTGGAAGAGGCCGAGCGCTTTCTCTCCAGCTTCGATCGTCCCAACATCTTCTACCGCATCGTGCCCAAGGAAGCGCCGCGCAAGCAATTGCTGGCCTTTCTCGCCGAGCGTCGCGGCGATGCTGGCATCGTCTACTGCATGTCGCGCAAGAAGGTGGAGGAGGTGGCCGAGCAGCTCAGCAATCAGGGCTTCCCCGCCTTGCCCTATCACGCTGGCCTGCCCAACGACGTCCGCGCCGCCAACCAGAAGCGTTTCCTCAACGAGGAAGGGTTGATCATGGTGGCCACCATCGCCTTCGGCATGGGCATCGACAAGCCCAACGTGCGCTTCGTCGCCCACCTCGACCTGCCCAAGAGCCTGGAGGCGTACTACCAGGAAACCGGTCGCGCCGGGCGGGATGGCCTGCCCGCCGACGCCTGGATGGCCTACGGCCTGCAGGACGTACTGCTGTTGCGGCAGATGATGCAGAACTCCGAAGGCGACGAGCGCCACAAGCGCATCGAGCGGCATAAGCTCGAAGCCATGCTGGCCCTGTGCGAAGAAACCCGCTGCCGGCGCCAGGTGTTGCTGGCCTATTTCGACGAGCACCTGCCGCAGCCCTGTGGCCATTGCGACAACTGCATCGACACCGTCGAGACCTGGGATGCCACCGAGCCGGCGCGCCAGGCGCTGTCGGCCATCTACCGCAGCGGTCAGCGCTACGGGGTAGGGCACCTGGTCGACATCCTGCTCGGTCGCGAGACCGAGAAGATCGTCAGTCTCGGCCATCAGCGCCTGGCGGTGTTCGGCCTGGGCAAGGCGCGCGGCGAAGACGAGTGGCGCACCCTGTTCCGCCAGTTGGTCGCCCGTGGCCTGGCCGAGGTGGACGTCGACGGCTATGGCGGCCTGCGCCTGACCGAAAGCTGCCGCCCCCTGCTGCGAGGCGAAGTCCGCATCGAATTGCGTCGTGATCCCAAGCCTCAGCGCGGGCGTGGCGCGAGCAGCGGCTCTTCGGCCAGCGCCGCCAGCCAGCTGGTACGTGCCGACGAACGCGAGCAGTGGGAAGTGTTGCGCACCCTGAGACGCAAGCTGGCCGAAGAGCACTCGGTACCGCCCTATGTGATCTTTCCCGACGCCACCCTGCTGGAGATGCTGCGCAGCCAGCCGCGCTCGCTGGACGAGATGAGTCGCGTCAGCGGTGTGGGTGCCCGCAAGCTGGAGCGCTATGGCCAGGCCTTTCTCGACGCTCTCAATGACGGTGGCGCGGCGCCGGCTCCGGTCGCCGACGTGCGTCACGAGGTGCTGACGCTGGTACGCGCCGGCATGACCCCGGAGCAGGCCGCGCGCCAACTGAATTGCTCTGAAAAGAATGTCTATGCACTATTGGCCGAAGCCATTGCCCAACAGCAGATCGCTCTGGAGCAGGCCCTGGACCTGCCGGAGGAGCTGCTGGCGGAAATCCAGGATGCCTTCCTCGAAGACGAAGGCGAATTGCCGCCGGTAGCCCAGATCGCCCCGCGTTTCGAAGGGCGGGTGACCAGTGGCGCGCTGTACTGTGTGCGGGCTGCCCTGCAGGCCGAGTTGGCCGACTAGCTGAGGACGGCGGTTGCTCCGCAGGGCCTACACCCAGAATAATGAGAAAATCCAAGTACAAGGTTTAGCCTGAATGACTACCGATCCACACCTGTTCGGCCGCCAGATCTTTCATGTCTCCCGTGCCTGGCGCGCCGAGCTCGACCGTCGCCTGAGTCACCTGGGGTTGTCTCAGGCGCGCTGGCAGGTGTTGCTGAACCTGGCGCGGATGAAGGGGGTCCAGCCCACCCAGCGTGAACTGGCCCAGAGCATCAGCATCGAGGGGCCGACCCTGGCCCGCTTGCTGGACGGCCTGGAAAAGCAGGGGCTGGTCAAGCGCCTGGCGGTCACCGAGGACCGTCGTGCCAAGCGCATCATGCTGACCCAGGAAGCCGGTCCGCTGATCGAGAAGATCGAGACCATCGCCGAGGCCCTGCGCAAGGAGCTGCTCAGTGGTCTCGACGATGAAGAGATCGCCATCTGCCAGCAGGTGCATCAGCGCGTCCTCGCCAATCTCGAGCGCGGCTGACCGCCGTCTGGCGGCTCGCTCCGTCCGGGTACCTCCACCCAGCACAGGTACTGAATCTGGCCGGAGCGTCTGGCATCGCCGCTAGCGCTCCATCCCATCCGCAGCCGTCCTTTTCGCGCTGCTGGTCATCGGTTTGCCGTCTGTCGGTATCGATGCTACGTTCCAGCGTGGCGGAGGCGATTTTTGTGAGCCACCGCGCTAAAACACCGGTTTCTTCGAATACCTGACGCAGCGGTATCCATGGTCGCGAAACGCCGTCCCCTTGCCTTTGTCATCCTGTCGGCCGCTGCGCTGACCACTCTTCCTCAAGCGGCGCTCGCGCTCGGCCTTGGGGGCATCACCCTGCAGTCAGCTCTCAACGAACCCCTGCGTGCACGGATCGAGCTGGTCAACCTCGGCGATGCCGATGCCGGGGACTTCCGCATCCACCTGGCGGCGAACGAGGCGTTCGCCCAAGCCGGTGTGGATCGCACTCAGTTCCTCGACGATCTGAAGTTCACTCCGCACCTGCGCACGGCGGCGGGCAGCTATGTCGAAGTGACCTCCCGCCGCTCACTGGTCGAGCCCTATCTGGGCTTCATCGTTCAGCTCGAGCAGCCGGGTGGCAAGCAGCTGCGCGAATTCACCCTGCTGGTGGATCCACCGCGCAGTGGTGGCACGCCCACCAGCGTCGCCAGTACCGCCCCGGCGCGCGTCCAGGCGGCGTCCGCTCGCGCCGCTGCCCCGGCCGCCGAGCCGGTGGTCCGCCAAACCGTATCTGCACCGCGCCAGGGGCTGGCGCCCTCGCCAGACCTAGCCGCTGGGGAGGGCGTTTACCAGACGCGTCCCAGGGATACCCTCTGGAGCATCGCCAAGCGCCTGGGGCCAATGGCCAATCGATCGGCCGAGCAGCTCATGGCCGATCTGTTCGCCCTCAATCCGGCGTCCTTCGCCAACAATGATCCCGGACGACTCAAGGCCGGTCAGCGCCTGCGCCTGCCCGTGGGTGTCAGCGAACCTGCGCCGCGGCAGCCGGCAGTCGCCAGGACCACGCCGCCCGCACCCAGCCCGGTACCCGCCGCACCAGTCGCCACGGCGCCCGCCCTGGCACCGGCACCTGCACCTGCTGCGCCAGCACCGGCCGCAGCACCCGTCGCTGCGCCGGCACCGGCACCGGAATCAGTGGCGCCTCCAGTAGCGGCGCCGCAGCCGGCCGGAAGCTCTGCCGAAGACACCAAGCCCCTGCTGGTGACGCAGGACCTCGGGCGTCAGGTTGGCGACCTGGAAGGTCAGCTGACCCAGCTGCAGGAGCGTTACGACGCATTGCTGGCACAGAAAGAGGTGATGATCGAGCAGCTCCAGCAGGACCGTGAAGGTCTGCAGCAACAATTGAAGCAGGCGCGTTCGGTGGCCCTGGCCACGCCGACGCCCGTACCCGCGACGCCGGCACCGGAAAGCCCTGCCGCTCAGGCGGCGCCCGTCGCCTCCAGTCCTACCGCGGGCAGCACCGACGAAGGTCTGTTGTCACTGCGCTCGCTGTTGTTAGCGGGTGGCGCGGCCCTGCTGGCCCTCGCCGGTGTGCTCTGGTGGCGCCGGCGGCAGGCGGAAGACGTCGTCTTCGACGACGCGGGTGACGTCGAAAGTGTCGAAATGGTCGAGCCCTTGCCTGAGCCTGTGCTGGCCGCTACTCAGCCGGTGATCGCCAAGTCGAAGGCCAAGCCCACAGCCGTCGCTGCCAGCCCGGCGCCGGTCGACGATCATGCCGGTCGTGCGGAGATCTACATCGCCTATGGCCGCTACGGCCAGGCGCGGGAAGTGCTGGAAAGCGGCCTGGCCGAAGATGATCGGCGCCAGGATCTGCGGCTGCTGCTGCTCCGGGTGCTGGCCACCCTGGGCGAGGCTCCGGCATTCAGGGAGCACGAACAGCGTTTTCTGGCGCTGGGAGGCGTGGCGGCGAGTCTGGCGGTCCTGCATGCCCAGTTTCCCGGGATGTCCGCCGATCCGGTGGAGCCCCTGCTAGAGGACGATCTGGACCTCGACCTGCCAGCCTTCGATGCGCCGGCCAGCGAATGGTCGGCGGAATTGCAGTTCGCCGAGCCGGCGGTACCCGCGCCGGTGACCGAGGAGCACTATGATCTGGATCTGGCGGATCTGAGTCTGGATGAAGCCATTGCCCTGACCGAAGAGCTGGACGCCGATTCCGGCTGGAAGCAGGCCGACGCCCTGGAAGTCACCCTGGAGGACGATTTCCCCGAGGGACTCGGTGAGCTGCCTGCGGTCATGGAACTGGACCTGAGTCTCGATGAGCACTTCATGGCCGATACCATCGCCCGGCGGTTTGCCGAGGCCGAGGCCTGTCTCGACCAGGGTGACGTCCAGCACGCCACCTCGCTGTTGCAGGAAATCGTCAGCGAAGGCAGTGACAGCCAGCGCGAACGGGCCGAGATCCTGCTCTCCCGGATCGCCTGATCAGAAGCTGTTGCCCAGGTTGATGTAGAAGGCGTGCTGGCCCTGGTCGCTCAGACCATAGGTGAACTTGAGCGGTCCCAGGGGCGTGTCCAGTCCGAGGAACAGGCTGGCCGCGCTGATGTTGCCGCTGTCGTAGTCGTCATCCCGATTCCAGATCCGTCCCCTTTCCAGGCTGCCGCCCAGATAGACCGGGGTGTCCAGCGGAAACAGCGATCTCTGGGTGAGCTGGTGGTAGTAGATCAGCCGCGCCAGACCGTAGTTCTGGCCGGACAGGGCGTCCTGCCGATAGCCGGAAAGTTGCCAGGCGCCACCCAGCAGGAAGCTGCTGGTCACCACATTGGTGTCGCTGTCGGTCGACAGCGTCCGCCCTAGACCGCCACCCAGCACCAAGGTGTTGTAGCCGTAGCTGAGCGCCTTGTTCAGGTGCAGATCCAGTTGGCGGTAGCGCGAATCCGAGCCCAGGCTTGGATCGAATTGCTTGAGTGTCAGTGCCAGGTCCTGGCCCTCACGCGGGAAGTTCACGTCGTCCAGATCGTCCAGGGAATAGCGCAATTCGTAGAAGCTTTCGGTGAAGGATTCCTCCGGCGTATCGCGCGGTCCGACATGCACCTTGGTACTGCCCCAGTCGTGGCCGATACCCAGCCGTACCTCGGCCTTGTTGCCGATCTGCCGACCCAGGTTCAGACCGAAGCCATAGCGTTCGCGCCGATATTCGGCGACGGGGTCGTTGCGTTCCAGCTGTTCGATGTTGCGGGCCTCGCCGCCGACGTAGGGCGCGATGAAGTAGCGGGAACCGACGTCCAGCGGCTGGTAGAACTCGCTGTAGAGCTCCTGATGATCGCCGATCTGCACCCGCGTCAGCCATTCGCCGCCCAGGCGATTGAGGCCGTTGACGCGATAGCTGGCACCGAAGTTGAAGGTGCTGTCACCCCGCAGGTCGTCCGACAGATTCAGGCCCAGTCGCAGGAAGTCGGTGCCGCTGCGCTTGCCGCGGGCATAGATCACCAGCACGTTGTCGCCGGGGCCGTCTCGGCGGATGCGGTATTCCACCTGATCGAAATAGTCCAGGCCGTAGAGGGTGCTCATGTCGTCCTGCAGGCGCTCGACATTAAGCGGCTCGCCCAGTCGCTGACGGATATAGTGCCGGATGACCTCGTCCTCGACCTTGGAGTCGTTCTCGATGCGGATCGCGTCGATGACCGGGGTGCGGCTGCTGGGTGTGCGCGCGGCCGCGACCGCCGTGGAGCGTTCGCCGTGCGCGTCCTTGCGCAGCACCGCCAGTTCGCCCGCCATGGCCATGGTCGCCCGATAGCCTGCATCGATCAGTGCCTCGACCTCGCTGAAGTCGGCGCTGGTATAGCTGGCCAGCGGCGGCTGGATCAGCAGGTCCTGCTTGCCCAGCGTCGCCAGCTGCGCCTGGGAATTGTTGCGGGTCATCAGGGTGGTGGATTGATTGAGCACGTCGAGTACCGTGGTCAGGTCCTTGCGCTTGAGCAGGGGAGTGCCGATGTCCACGACGACCACTCGTTGCGCACCCATGTCACGGGCGACATCGATGGGAATGTTGTCGACCATGCCGCCATCCACCAGCAGGCGGCCGTCGATCTCCACCGGAGCGAATACCGCCGGAATCGACATGCTGGCGCGAATGGCCCGGGGCAGGTGGCCATGGTCGAAGACCACCTTCTCGCCGCTGGTGATATCCGTGGCCACGGCGCGAAAGGGGATAGCCAGCTGATTGAAATCCCGGGTGTCACTGGTATGCACGAACAGCTTTTCCAGCATCATCCCCAGGTTCTGCCCCTGGATCACGCCGATGGGCAGGCCCAGGGTGCCGTCGTCACGAAAGCTGAGCTTCTGCTTGATCAGGAAATCCCGGTCGTCCTGCTTGCGGCGAAAGGGCACGTCCTTGCGCGGTGGCTGGTCGGAGAGCACCTGGCCCCAGTCCATTTCCAGGGCGATGCGTTCCAGCTCCTCGGCGCTGTAGCCGGCGGCATAGAGTCCGCCGATCACCGCACCCATGCTGGTGCCAGCGATGGCATCCACCTGAATGCCCTGTTCTTCCAGGGCTTTGAGCACGCCGATATGCGCCAGTCCCCGCGCGGCACCGCCGGATAGCACCAGTCCGACCTTGGTCGGCGGCGCGCTCCAGGCCAGAGTGGACAGCAGAAGGCAGGCAACCAGCAGCAACGGGCGCATAGGATGGACCACATGGCGGACAGGATCGGGGGCTGCGTATTATAGGGAGCCCAGGCCTTGCGAGGTGTATCGTGGCGGACGCCAAACCCTTCATCACCATCCACTACTGTACCCAGTGCCAATGGTTGTTGCGCTCGGGCTGGCTGGCTCAGGAACTGCTCAGCACCTTCGGTACCGATCTGGGTGGGGTTACGCTGCTACCGGGAACCGGTGGCGTCTTTGAGATCGCCTGTGGCGGGGAGGTGCTCTGGGAGCGCAAGAGAGACGGCGGCTTTCCCGACGCCAGAACGCTGAAGAACCGGGTCAGGGACCTGATGTTTCCGGAACGCGATCTGGGTCACGGCGAAGGACAGCGGCGCGACGGGGGAGATGGCGCCCCCGAAGGGGCGTGAGATCAGGCTTCCGTACTGACCGTGTCCCGTACATCGAGAGCGTTGGTGGCCGGCGCAGCGGCAGGTGCGCTCACTTCGGCCGCGCGTATCTCGACGGCGTGCAGGCCCTTGGGGCCCTGAACGATATTGAAGTTGACCGCCTGGCCCGCCTTCAGTGTGCGGTAACCGTCCATCTGAATGGCCGAGTAATGAGCGAATAGGTCTTCATCACTGTTATCTGCAACGATGAAGCCATATCCTTTGGCGTTGTTGAACCATTTGACCTTGCCACTGAGCATACCGGCTCCCTCTGCAAAGGACTCCAAGCCTGGAGTATCATTCGACTACAGTTCCAGTGAATCCACACAGACGCCACTACAACGGAACCCTTGGTACCTCGTCGGTACAGGATGTTTGTAACACCCTTTCAGCCTTAGTCAAGGCGAGGCACTAGGCGGCTGAGACGTGGATCAAGCTCTTTTTTTCCTGCTATTCATCCCGTAATTCGGAATCGATCAGAATGCGTGTAATCGACCCCATCCGACTGGCGGCGGACGACAACCAACATCAGGACGGCGACAACGGTGGCCTGGCGGTGCAGGAGGCAAAACCTGCGCTAAAACGGCCAGCCAGATATCGCGTTCTGATGTATAACGATGACTACACCCCCATGGAGTTCGTCGTAGAGGTGCTGGAGAGCTATTTCAGCATGAACCGCGAGGCCGCTACCCAAGTGATGCTTACCGTACATACCCAGGGAAAGGCGGTCTGCGGAACATTTACTCGCGATGTCGCTGAAACCAAGGCCATGCAAGTCAATCAATATGCGAGGGAGTGCAACCACCCGCTGTTGTGTGAAATCGAAATCGAAAGTTAGATCTGTGCTGCTTGGGCTACTGTGCTGCTTGGGCTATGAGGTGAAGCTATGTTGAATCGTGAGCTCGAAGTCACCCTGAATCTCGCCTTCAAGGAGGCGAGGACGAAGCGTCATGAATTCATGACCGTTGAGCACCTCCTGCTGGCGCTGTTGGATAACGAAGCGGCCGCCACCGTGTTGAGAGCCTGCGGCGCCAACATCGATCGCCTGCGCCGCGATCTGTTGGAATTCATAGATTCCACCACGCCCCTGATCCCACAGCAGGATGACGAGCGCGAGACCCAGCCGACGCTGGGCTTCCAACGCGTTCTGCAACGCGCAGTTTTCCATGTGCAGAGTTCGGGCAAGCGCGAAGTGACCGGCGCCAATGTGCTGGTGGCGATCTTCAGTGAGCAGGAAAGCCAGGCGGTGTTTCTGCTCAAGCAGCAAAGCGTGGCCCGGATCGACGTCGTCAACTTCATCGCCCACGGTATTTCTAAGGTCCCCGGCGCTGCGCCCGAAGCCGAGCAGGACCAGGATGCGGGCGAGGAGGAGGGTGCTGAGCCCAGCTCCTCCAACAATCCGCTCGAAGCCTATGCCAGCAATCTCAACGAGCAGGCCCGTCAGGGTCGTATCGATCCGCTGGTCGGTCGCGAGCAGGAAGTCGAGCGCGTCGCTCAGATCCTGGCCCGTCGTCGCAAGAACAATCCCTTGCTGGTGGGTGAGGCAGGCGTCGGCAAGACCGCCATAGCCGAAGGCCTGGCCAAGCGCATCGTCGATGGCCAGGTGCCTGACCTGCTGGCCGACAGCGTGGTCTATTCCCTGGATCTTGGCGCCCTGCTGGCGGGTACCAAGTACCGCGGCGATTTCGAAAAGAGATTTAAGGCATTGCTGGCGGAACTGAAGAAGCGCCCCCATGCGGTGCTCTTCATCGACGAGATCCACACCATCATCGGTGCCGGGGCTGCCTCGGGTGGGGTGATGGACGCCTCCAACC
The DNA here is from genome assembly GCF_036884265.1 of Pseudomonas benzopyrenica. Lineage (NCBI taxonomy): Bacteria > Pseudomonadati > Pseudomonadota > Gammaproteobacteria > Pseudomonadales > Pseudomonadaceae > Pseudomonas > Pseudomonas benzopyrenica. The sequence goes on from NZ_CP145723.1 coordinate 2,072,944, forward strand.
TGCTCAAGCCGCTGCTGTCCTCCGGTGAGATCCGCTGCATCGGCTCGACCACCTTCCAGGAATTCCGCGGCATCTTCGAGAAGGACCGGGCACTGGCGCGGCGCTTCCAGAAGGTCGATGTCGTCGAGCCGTCGGTGGATGACACCTACGGCATCCTCCGTGGCCTCAAGGGGCGCTTCGAACAGCACCACCACATCGAGTACACCGACGAGGCGCTGCGCGCAGCAGCCGAGTTGGCCGCGCGCTACATCAACGACAGGCACATGCCCGACAAGGCCATCGATGTCATCGACGAAGCCGGTGCTTACCAGCGCCTGCAGCCCGAAGACCGGCGTGCCGAGCGCATCGATGTCCAGCAGGTCGAGGACATCGTCGCCAAGATCGCACGGATTCCCCCCAAGACCGTCAACAGCTCCGACAAGGAACTGCTGCGTAACCTGGAGCGCGATCTCAAGCTGACCGTCTTCGGTCAGGATCTGGCCATCGAATCCCTGTCCACCGCCATCAAGCTGTCTCGTGCCGGTCTGAAATCGCCGGACAAGCCGGTCGGCTCCTTCCTCTTCGCCGGGCCTACGGGTGTCGGCAAGACCGAGGTGGCGCGGCAGCTGGCCAAGGCCATGGGTGTGGAGCTGGTACGCTTCGACATGTCCGAGTACATGGAGCGGCATACCGTGTCCCGTCTCATCGGCGCGCCTCCCGGTTATGTCGGTTTCGATCAGGGCGGTCTGCTGACCGAGGCCATCACCAAGACCCCGCACTGCGTGCTCCTGCTCGACGAGATCGAGAAGGCTCACCCGGAAGTGTTCAACCTGCTGCTGCAGGTCATGGACCATGGCACCCTGACGGACAACAATGGCCGTAAAGCCGACTTCCGCAATGTGATCCTGATCCTGACCACCAACGCTGGTGCCGAAACCGCTTCACGCGCGTCCATTGGCTTCACGCTGCAGGATCACACCACCGATGCCATGGAAGTCATCAAGAAGAGCTTCACGCCGGAGTTCCGCAACCGTCTGGATACCATCATCCAATTTGGCCGCCTGAGCACCGAAGTCATAAAGAGCATCGTCGACAAGTTCCTCACCGAACTCCAGGCGCAACTCGAAGACAAGCGTGTACAGCTCGAAGTCAGCGATGCTGCCCGTGGCTGGCTGGCGGAACGGGGTTATGACGTGCAGATGGGCGCTCGTCCCATGGCGCGGCTCATCCAGGACAAGATCAAGCGGCCGCTGGCCGAGCAGATCCTGTTCGGGGAACTGGCTGACCATGGCGGCATCGTTCATATCGATGCGGTGGACGACGAGCTGGAATTCGAGTTCGAGACCACGGCCGAACCTGCCTGAGGGCAGGTCGCGATTTACAATCGCTCATGAAAAAGCCCGGCATAGCCGGGCTTTTTCATGAAAGGATCCGCTTAGCGCGCGCGGTAGGTGATCCGGCCCTTGCTCAGATCGTAAGGCGTCAGTTCCACGCGAACCTTGTCGCCCGTCAGGATGCGGATGTAGTTCTTACGCATCTTTCCGGAGATGTGCGCGGTGACGACGTGCCCATTTTCCAACTCCACGCGAAACATGGTGTTGGGAAGGGTGTCGACGACAGTACCTTCCATTTCGAAGCTGTCTTCTTTCGACATATATAGAAAAGCCCTCGGTGACAAGATAGGCCCAGAGCAGTCCGGGCGAAAAAGGCCCATATTCTGACAGAAATTCAGAAAAAGCGCTATTTCATCAGGCCAGGGCGACCCAGCGTTGGTTGACGAAGAGCTCTATGGGGCGATACTCGGTCTTATAGGACATCTTGCGACACCCTTTGATCCAATAGCCGAGATAAACCGCATTCAGCCCCAGGCGGCGGGTTTCGGCGATCTGCCAGAGGATGCCGAACACGCCCAGGCTGCGCTTTTCTTCGCTGGGGTCGTAGAAGGTATAGACCGCCGACATGCCATTGGGCAGCACGTCGGTGACGGCAAGACCGATCAGGCGGTCCTCGACGCGCATCTCGTAGAAGAAGGCGTAGGGCAGATGGCTGACCAGGAAGGTGGAGAACTGGCCTCGACTCGGCGGGAACATGTCACCGTCGGCGTGGCGTTCGCTGATGTAGCGGGCGTACAGCTGGTAACGCTCCTCGGTAAAGCCCGGGTCGCAGCGGGTGACCTTGATGTCGAGGTTGCGCTTGAGCACTCGACTCTGCTTCCGGCTAGGGCGGAAACGAGCGACGGGAATGCGCGCGGGAACGCAGGCTTTGCAGAGCTGGCAGTGGGGGCGGTAGAGATGATCGCCGCTGCGGCGAAAGCCCAGCTCGGACAGCTCGGCGTAGATCTGACCGTTCATGGGCTGCGAGGGGTCGAGAAACAGCGTGGTCGCCTGCTCGTTGGGCAGGTAACTGCAAGCGTGAGGCTGGGTTGCGTAAAACTTGAGTCTCGCCAGCTCGGTCATGTCGAATCTCTACATAAGCCTGGCCTGAGTGTAAGTCACCCGCAGGAGGTAGGCCAGGCGGCCATGCTGGCCTGATCCAGGTATTTGGCCAGGTAATCGGCAAAGCGTTCCCGTGACAGGCTGCTCGCGCCCAGGCTCTGCAAATGTGCGGTTTGCATCTGGCAGTCGATCATCACGAAGCCCCAGGCCGCCAGATCCCGTACCAGGGTCACGAAGCCGATCTTGGAGGCGTTGTCGACATGGCTGAACATGGACTCGCCAAAGAATAGCTTGCCCATGGCGATGCCATAGAGCCCGCCGACGAGCTGATCGCCGTCCCAAACCTCCACGGAATGGGCCCAGCCTTGGGCATGCAATTCCTGGTAGGCCTGGCGCATTTCCGCGGTGATCCAGGTGCCGTCGGCATCGCGTCGCGGACCGGCGCAGGCCAGGATCACCTGAGCGAAGGCCTGGTCGTAGGTGACGCGTAGTGGGGTCTTGCGCAGGGTCTTCGCCAGACTGCGGGAGACATGCAGGTCCGGCGGGAAGAGCACCGTACGGGGATCCGGCGACCACCAGAGTAAGGGTTGGCCAGCTTGATACCAGGGAAAGCAGCCGTGACGATAGGCATTGACCAGACGCGCCGCGCTCAGGTCGCCGCCGATCGCCAGCAGGCCGTTGGGTTCGCGCAACGCCTGCTGCAGGGGCGGGAAGTCAGGGCTTTCGCGGGTCAGCCATTTCACCATGGTAGGGGAGGGCGCCTTCTGATACAGGAAGCTGAGGGTATGAGCTTGTGCGTAACAAGCTCAAGAAATCGTCATAACTCTTTGTCAGGACAACGAAAGAATGCTCCAATGTTGTGCCTGAAGGCGGTTCCGGTACGACCGTCCGCTATCGTGCCATGTTTCGTTGCGGGACTGTAGAACCAGGGCCCGGACGATCTAGAATGGCGCACTGTTTTTGATTCACGGTCACACGTTCCGTGTGCGGGAAAAGCGCGCTTGAAGCAATCCAGTTCTGTCAGCCACGTCAACCAATGGCGTGAGCATCTGCATTATCGTCTCAAGGAGGTGGTGCTCATCGCACTGGCCGCCTTGTGCCTGTATCTACTCATGGCTCTGCTGAGCTACGACCCTTCCGATCCGGGCTGGACCCACACCAGTCGCATCGACCAGGTCCATAACACCGCTGGCCGCGCCGGCGCCTGGCTGGCCGATGTGCTCTTCATGGCACTCGGCTATTTCGCCTTCGTGTTTCCCGTCCTGCTCGCCGTCAAGACCTGGCAGATCTTCCGTAAGCGGCATCTGCCCTGGGAGTGGAGCGGCTGGCTATTTTCCTGGCGCCTGACCGGCCTGGTGCTGCTGGTGATCTCGGGTTCGGTGCTCGCTTACATTCATTTCCATGCCGTGTCCGCCCTGCCGGCATCGGCGGGCGGTGCCCTGGGCGAGAGCCTCGGGCAGCTGTCGGTCGCCGCCCTGAATGTCCAGGGCAGTACGCTGCTGTTCCTCGCGCTCTTCCTGCTGGGACTGACGGTCTTTACCGATCTGTCCTGGTTCAAGGTGATGGATTTCACCGGCAAGGTGGTGCTGGATCTCTTGGATCTGGTGCAGGGTGGCTTCAGCCGCCTGGCCGGCGGTCGCCGTCAGGCCCCGGAGCTGGACACCTTCGACGAGCCGGTGTCGCCGCCGGTTGCGCGCAAGAGCAAGGCCCGCGAAGTGCCGGTTCCGGTCGCCGACGAAGACCTGGATGACCTGCTCGACATCGCACCGCCCCCACGGGTGGAGCGCGCCGCGCCGCGCATCGAGATGCCCGCGGCCAGTCGCTTTGTCGCCGAAGCACCCGAGTCCGCGCCTGTGGCTGCCGCGCCTGTCCCAGCGCCTGCCAATGTCGCCGCGCCCACGCCGCCGCCACGCAAGACGGTGCCAGCACCGGCCCCCGCGCCCTATTCGCCGGCGGCTGCCGTGGTCCGGGTCGACGCGGATCTGGAAGGTACGCTGCCGCCGCTGTCGATCCTGGATCGCGCCGAGAAGAAACAGCAGAGCTATTCGCCGGAATTCCTCGAGAACATGTCGCGCCTGCTCGAGGTCAAGCTCAAGGAGTTCGGCGTCGAGGTGATCGTGGAGAGCGTCCATCCCGGTCCGGTGATCACCCGTTTCGAGATTCAGCCGGCGGCCGGCGTCAAGGTCAGTCGTATTTCCAACCTGGCCAAGGACCTGGCGCGTTCGCTGGCCGTGTTCAGTGTGCGGGTGGTGGAGGTCATTCCCGGCAAGACCACCGTGGGTATCGAGATTCCCAACGAAGATCGCCAGATGGTGCGTTTCTCCGAAGTGCTCGAGTCGCCCGAGTACGCGGCGGCCAAGTCGCCCGTCACCCTGGCCCTGGGTCATGACATCGGTGGCAAGCCGGTCATCACCGACCTGGCCAAGATGCCACACCTGCTGGTGGCCGGTACCACCGGCTCCGGTAAGTCGGTGGGCGTGAACGCCATGCTGCTGTCGATCCTGTTCAAGTCGAGTCCGGAAGACGCGCGCCTGATCATGATCGACCCCAAGATGCTGGAACTCTCGATCTACGAGGGCATTCCACACCTGCTCTGCCCGGTCGTGACCGACATGAAGGAAGCCGCCAACGCCCTGCGCTGGAGCGTGGCGGAGATGGAGCGGCGCTACAAGCTGATGGCGGCCATGGGCGTGCGTAACCTGGCCGGCTTCAACCGTAAGGTGAAAGACGCCGAGGAAGCGGGTACGCCGCTGACCGATCCGCTCTATCGTCGCGAGAGCATGGACGACGAGGCGCCGCTGCTGAAGACACTGCCGACCATCGTCGTGGTGGTGGACGAATTCGCCGACATGATGATGATCGTCGGCAAGAAGGTCGAAGAGCTGATCGCGCGGATCGCGCAGAAGGCGCGAGCGGCCGGTATCCACTTGATCCTGGCCACCCAGCGCCCCTCGGTGGACGTCATCACCGGTCTGATCAAGGCCAACATCCCCACGCGGATGGCCTTCCAGGTGTCGAGCAAGATCGACTCCCGGACCATTCTCGACCAGGGCGGCGCCGAACAGCTGCTCGGTCACGGCGACATGCTCTATCTGCCGCCGGGTACCGGTCTGCCGATCCGGGTCCATGGCGCCTTCGTGTCCGACGACGAGGTCCATCGCGTGGTCGAGGCCTGGAAGGAGCGGGGCGCACCCGACTACATCGAAGACATCCTCAGCGGCCCGGACGAGGGCGGTGGTGCGGGCTTCGACGGTGGTGGCGGCGAAGGCGGGGAGAGCGACGAGGACGATCCGCTCTATGACGAAGCGGTGCGTTTCGTCACCGAGAGCCGGCGGGCGTCCATCTCCGCGGTTCAGCGCAAGCTCAAGATCGGTTACAACCGGGCGGCACGGATGATCGAAACCATGGAAATGGCCGGTGTCGTATCGCCCATGAACACCAACGGTTCGCGCGAGGTCACAGCGCCTGCTCCGGTGAGAGACTGACATCCATGAGGACTTCGATGCACAAGCTGCGTTGCTTCGCCTTGGCCGCCTTGGCCGCTGTAAGCTTTTCCGTCCATGCCGACCAGGCGTCGGTGGGTCGCCTGTCGCAACTGCTGGACAAGGCCCAGACCCTGACCGCGCGTTTCTCGCAGCTGACCCTGGATGGTTCGGGTACCCGGCTGCAGGAAACCGCCGGCAACATGAGCCTCAAGCGTCCCGGGCTGTTCCGCTGGCATTCCGATGCGCCCCAGGAGCAACTGTTGGTGTCCGACGGCAAGCAGGTCTGGCTGTACGACCCGGACCTGGAGCAGGTCACCATCCGCAAGCTGGACCTGCGCCTGACCCAGACTCCGGCGCTGCTGCTGTCGGGTGACATCTCCAAGATCGAAAGCAGCTTCGACGTCACCAGCAAGGACGCCGGCAACGTCGTCGACTTCGTGCTCAAGCCCAAGACCAAGGACACCCTGTTCGACAGCCTGCGGCTGTCGTTCCGCAATGGCGTGATCAACGACATGCAGTTGATCGACGGTGCCGGTCAGAGAACCAACATCCTCTTCTTCAACGTCAAGCTCAACGAGCCGGTGGCCGCGTCCCAGTTCACCTTCCAGGTGCCCAAGGGAGCCGACGTCATCCAGGAGTGATCGCACCCCATGGATCTCTTCAGCACCGCACCCGTCGGGCAGCCCTTGGCTGCCCGCATGCGTCCCGCGAGCCTCGATGAATACGCGGGTCAGCAACACCTGCTGGCGCGGGGCAAGCCCCTGCGCGAGGCGCTGGAACAGGGTGCGCTGCATTCGATGATCTTCTGGGGGCCGCCCGGGGTGGGCAAGACCACCCTGGCGCGGCTGCTGGCCCAGGTTTCCGATGCCCACTTCGAAACGCTCTCGGCGGTGCTTTCCGGGGTTAAGGAGATCCGCCATGCGGTGGAGGTGGCCAAGCAGCAGGCTGCCCAGTATCGCCGGCGCACCATCCTCTTCGTCGACGAGGTGCATCGCTTCAACAAGTCGCAGCAGGATGCCTTCCTGCCCTATGTCGAAGACGGCACCCTGATCTTTATCGGGGCGACCACCGAGAATCCCTCCTTCGAGCTCAACAACGCGCTGCTGTCGCGGGCCAGGGTCTATGTGCTCAAGAGTCTGGACGACGAGGCGCTCGGCGGCCTTGCGCAGCGCGCCCTCACCAGCGCCAAGGGCCTGGGCGATCGGCGCCTGAGCCTGCCCGACGATGCCCTGGCGCTGCTGCTGGCGGCCGCCGACGGCGATGGCCGGCGGCTGCTCAATCTGCTGGAGAACGCCGCGGACCTGGCCGAGGACGGTGGCGTCCTGGATGCCGAGCTGTTCCAGAGTCTGCTCGGCGATCAGCGCCGGCGTTTCGACAAGGGCGGCGAGGCCTTCTATGACCAGATATCCGCGCTGCACAAGTCGGTGCGGGGCTCGAATCCTGATGGCGCTCTCTATTGGTTCGCTCGGATGATCGACGGTGGCTGCGATGCGCTGTACATCGCCCGGCGGGTGGTGCGCATGGCCAGCGAAGACATCGGCAATGCCGATCCCCGCGCCCTGAGCCTCTGCCTGGACGCCTGGGATGTCCAGGAGCGCCTGGGCAGTCCGGAAGGCGAGCTTGCCATCGCCCAGGCGATTGTCTATCTGGCCTGCGCGCCCAAGAGCAATGCCGTCTATATGGGCTACAAGGCCGCCTTGGCCGATGTGCGCCAGAACGGCTCGCGCGAGGTGCCGTTGCACCTGCGCAATGCGCCGACCAAGCTGATGAAGAACCTCGGCTACGGCGACGAATACCGCTATGCCCACGATGAACCGGAAGCCTATGCCGCGGGCGAGGACTACTTTCCCGAAGAGCTGGAGCCGCGCCGTTACTATGAGCCGGTTCCCCGTGGGCTGGAGCTGAAGATCCGCGATAAACTGCAGCACCTGGCGGACCTCGACCGGTCCAGCCCGCGCCAGCGCCGGCCGCGTTCCTGACGCCTGGCCGGCGCGGCTGCCCCCATTCCTAAGCAAGAGACACGGACATGCTTGATTCGAAACTGGTTCGCACCCAAACCGAGGAGGTGGCCGCACGCCTGGCGACCCGTGGCTACGTCCTCGACGTCAGCCTGGTGGAGTCGTTGGAAGCTCGTCGCAAGGCCGTGCAGACCCGCACCGAGACCCTGCAGGCCGAGCGCAACGCCCGCTCCAAGGGCATCGGCCAGGCCAAGGCGCGCGGTGAAGACATCGCGCCGCTGCTGGCCGAAGTCGATCGCATGGGCAGTGAGCTGGAAGAAGCCAAGCGTGAGCTGGATCTGGTCCAGGGCGAGCTGGATGCCCTGCTGTTGGGCCTGCCCAACCTGCCCGACGCCTCGGTGCCGGTCGGCAAGGATGAAGACGACAACGTCGAAGTCCGGCGCTGGGGCACCCCGCGCGACTTCGACTTCGAGATCAAGGACCACGTCGCCCTGGGCGAGACCCACGGCTGGCTGGACTTCGAGACCGCCGCACGCTTCTCCGGCGCTCGCTTCGCCGTCATGCGCGGTCCCATCGCCCGTCTGCACCGTGCCCTGGCGCAATTCATGCTCAACCTGCACACCGGTGAGCACGGCTACGAAGAGACCTATACCCCCTACCTGGTGCAGGCCGAGACCCTGCAGGGCACCGGTCAGCTGCCCAAGTTCGAGGAAGACCTGTTCAAGATCGGCCGGGAAGGCGAGAGCGATCTCTACCTGATCCCCACCGCCGAGGTCACTCTGACCAACCTGGTCGCTGGCCAGATCCTCGACGCCAAGCGCCTGCCGCTGAAGTTCACCGCCCATACCCCCTGCTTCCGCAGCGAAGCCGGGGCTTCGGGTCGCGACACCCGCGGCATGATCCGCCAGCACCAGTTCGACAAGGTAGAGATGGTCCATATCGTCGAGCCGAGTACCTCCTTTCAGGCCCTGGAAGAACTGACCGGCCACGCCGAGACCGTGCTGCAGCGCTTGGAGCTGCCCTACCGGGTGCTGTCGCTGTGCACCGGCGACATGGGTTTCGGCGCCACCAAGACCTACGACCTGGAAGTCTGGGTGCCGAGCCAGGGTAAGTATCGCGAGATCTCGTCCTGCTCCAACTGCGGTGACTTCCAGGCGCGCCGCATGCAGGCCCGCTACCGCAACGCCGAGGGCAAGCCCGAGCTGGTGCACACCCTCAACGGCTCTGGCCTGGCCGTGGGTCGTACCCTGGTCGCCGTGCTGGAGAACTATCAGCAGGCTGACGGCAGCATCCGCGTCCCCGAGGTACTCAAGCCCTACATGGGTGGCCTCGAGGTCATCGGCTGATGGATTACCTACCGCTCTTCCACAAGCTCGATGGCCGTCCGGTGCTGGTGGTCGGCGGGGGCGACATCGCCCTGCGCAAGAGCGTGCTGCTGGCCGAAGCCGGTGCCCGCATCACCCTGGTGGCGCCGGAGATCGAGCCGGAGGTACGTGCCTTCGTCGAGGCGCGGGGCGGTAGTTGCCGGGTCGAGCGCTATGCGGCGGACCAGCTCGCCGGGCATTGCCTGGTGATCGCGGCCACCGATGACGACGCGGTCAACGAGGCGGTGTCCCACGATGCCCAGGCCCTGGGCCTGCCGGTCAACGTGGTGGATGCGCCCAAACTGTGCACCGTGATCTTCCCGGCCATCGTCGATCGTTCGCCGCTGGTGATCGCCATTTCCAGTGGCGGCGATGCTCCGGTGCTGGCCCGCCTGGTGCGCGCCAAGCTGGAGAGCTGGATCCCCGCTACCTACGGTCAGCTGGCGCAACTGGCGCAGCGCTTCCGCGCCCGGGTCAAGACGCGTTTCGCCGATCTGCAGGCGCGACGCATCTTCTGGGAAGAAGTGTTCCAGGGCGAGGTCGCGGAAAAGGTCTTTTCCGGCCAGCCCCAGGCCGCCGAACAACTGCTGGAAGCCAAGCTGACCAGCGAGACGGCCACCTTTCGCGGCGAGGTCTATCTGGTTGGCGCCGGTCCCGGCGATCCGGATCTACTGACCTTCCGCGCCCTGCGGCTGATGCAGCAGGCCGACGTGGTGCTCTACGACCGCCTGGTAGCTCCGACCATCCTCGACATGTGCCGGCGCGACGCCGATCGTATCTATGTCGGCAAGCGCCGCGCCGAGCATGCGGTGCCCCAGGACGATCTCAATCGCCTGCTGGTCAAGCTGGCCCAGGAAGGCAAGCGGGTCCTGCGGCTCAAGGGCGGCGATCCCTTCATCTTCGGCCGTGGTGGCGAAGAGATCGAGGAGCTAGCGGCTGAAGGCATTCCTTTCCAAGTGGTGCCGGGCATCACCGCGGCCAGTGGCTGTGCGGCCTATGCCGGCATTCCCCTGACGCACCGCGACCATGCCCAGTCGGTACGCTTCGTCACCGGTCATCTCAAGGACGGCTCGGCCGATCTGCCCTGGACCGATCTGGTGGCGCCGGGGCAGACCCTGGTGTTCTACATGGGACTGGTGGGGCTGCCGACCATCTGCGAGCAACTCATCGCCCACGGCAAGGACCCGGCCACACCGGCTGCGCTGGTGCAGCAGGGCACCACGCTCAATCAGCGGGTGTTCACCGGTACCTTGCAGGATCTGCCGCAGCTGGTCGCAGAGCATGAGGTGCATGCGCCGACCCTGGTGATCGTCGGCGAGGTTGTGGCGCTGCGCGAGAAGCTGGCCTGGTTCGAAGGTGCCCAGACGGCGGTCTGATCCTCAAGCCGCGCCCTGGATGCCGGCACTGCTCAGGGCCTCGCGGCCAGGGGGCAGATCCAGCTCCAGGGCCGGTCCCTTGGGCACGATGCCGGTCGGATTGATCTGGGTATGGCTGCTGTAGTAATGGTGCTTGATGTGCTGGAGGTCGACGGTCTCGGCGATCCCCGGCCACTGATACAGTTCGCGCAGCCAACCCTGTAGCGCCGGATAATCCCGAATGCGCCGCAGGTTGCACTTGAAGTGACCGTGGTAGACGGCATCGAAGCGAATCAGGGTGGTGAACAGGCGCCAATCGGCTTCGGTCAGCCATTCGCCGGTCAGATAGCGCTGGGTCTGCAGCAGCTTTTCCAGGTCGTCCAGGGTGGCGAAGACCTCGTCGAAGGCCTCTTCATAGGCCTCCTGGGTGGTGGCGAAGCCAGCTCGGTAGACGCCGTTGTTGACCGTCGGATAGATGCGGTCGTTGAGGGCGTCGATGCGACTGCGCAGGGCCTCGGGGTAGAGATCCAGGCAATTGCCGGTCAGCTCGTCGAAGGCGCCATTGAACATGCGGATGATCTCGGCGGATTCGTTGCTGACGATGCGTTCTTCCTGGCGGTCCCAGAGCACCGGTACGGTGACCCGGCCGGTGTAATCGACCTGGTCGCGTTGATAGAGCTGGTAGAGGCGGTCGAGCTGATAGAGCTCGTCGCCACTGGAGCCCTTGGCTGTATCGAAGGTCCAGCCTTCCTCGCGCATCAACCAGCTGACCACTGAAACGCCGATCAGCTCTTCGAGGCCCTTGAGCTTGCGGTAGATCAGGGTGCGGTGAGCCCAGGGGCAGGCCAGGGACACATAGAGGTGGTAGCGACCGGCCTCCGGTGCGTAGCGCGAGACCCCTTCGGGAATGGCCTGCTCGATGCGAGCGATCCAGTCACGACGCTGGGCCTCTTCTCGCTTGAAATGGCCATCCTTGCCATTGTCGTACCAACGGTCCTGCCACTGTCCATCGACCAACAAGCCCATATCGTCATCCTCCGCTGCGTTGCGGTTAGGAACCCGGGGAGCCGCCCCGGGTTCCTGAGGCGACGTCAGAGCGAGCGGTCGCGCGCTTCCCAGCGGCGTTCGGCTTCGCTTTGGGCGCTGACTTGATCCTGACCCAGGGCGCGGAGGGCCACGGCCAGGGTGGCGATGACCGCCAGACGGCCATAGGGGTCTTCTGCCTCGCCGCGCCAAGTGGTGGCCAGCAACGCCGGGTCGAGGCGCTCCGGCTTGACCTGGCGGCGCTCGGTCAGCGCCGGCCAGCTTTCGTCCCAGGCTTCACCGCCACGGGTGCCATAGAGGTGGGCGATGACATCGGGATTGCGCTCGACTTCGCCACCTTCGCCCTTGATGACGATGCTGTCGTTACCCAGCAGGCGACTGGCCTCGCGGTGGACCTCCTGGTAACCCGGGTGGAAGATGCTCTGCAGGATGCAACGCGCCTGGCTGGGATTGAGCAGCCGGACCAGGGAGTGGATCGGCGAGCGCAGGCCGAGCTCGGCCTTGAGATCGATCATCCGCTGCAGTTCGGGCATCCAGGCCGCCAGGGGTAGGAAGGCCGGCTGGCCTCGGTCGAGCAGGGTGCCGGCGTCCTGCCAGCTATCGACCCTCTGCATGCCCAGGTCGGTCAGGCATTGCTCGGTATAGAGTCGGCCCGCGGTATGGGTGCCGCCGCCATGCATGACCACCCGCACGCCACTGCCGGCCAGGCATTTCACCGCCAGCAGGTACCAGGGCAGGTGACGCTTCTTGCCGGCGTAGGAGGGCCAGTCGAGGTCGACGGCGAAGCCTGGCGGCTGCAGCCGCGCCCTGACGGCGCGGGTAAAGCCGGCCAGCTCTTCGGCGCTTTCTTCCTTGTGCCTCAGCAGCATGAGAAAGGCACCGAGCTGCGCATCGGTGACCTGGCCGTCGAGAATCAGGCCCATGGCCGCTTCCGCCTCGGCCTCGGTCAGGCTGCGCGCGCCGCGCTTGCCCTTGCCCAGGGCCCGGACATAGACGGCGAAGGGATGCTCTTCGGGCGTGGTGAAGGTCATAGGCAATTATCCGGTTTCGGCAGGCCGGCCAGTTTGGCGCCGAGCTTGGCTGGCGCGCCCTTGAACAGCAGGTTGAGCTGGAGGCTGGTGCCCAGTTCCGGGCCCAGTGTCTGGGCAATGTACTTGATCAGTGGCCGGTTGGCCGGCGAAAGCTGGAATTGGGCGTAGAAGTCGCGTAGCGCCTGCAGCACCTGCCAGTGGCGATCGGTCAGCTCGATGCCCTCCTTGAGTGCCAGGTACTGGGCCACCTCGGGATTCCACTGGGAGAGATCACGCAGGTAGCCTTCGGGGTCGAGGTCGAGAGGGGCCATACTCAGGTCCAACTGATGACCTTGGCGCAGCTCACGCTCAGGTCGACGAAAGTGGGGTAGTCGATCAAGGTCACGGCGCGCTCGGGTTGCAGGCACCGTGCCTGGACGTCTTCCGCCAAGGCATAGAGGGTCGTCTTGGCGGGAAGCTGTATCAACAGCGCTGCCGCGACGCTGCCTGGGCGCAACGCTTCGACGGCGCCTCCCGTCAGCAGGACGGCGTCCTCGTCGCGCACCCAGGCGAGCCCATCTAGCGCGCCGGCGTCCAGTAGCGGCGAGCGGGAAAACAGGTGCAGGGTAGTCAAATGGAAATCACCTGGTCATGGTCGTGGATCAGCCCTGCCAGGGCCTCGGGCTCCAGTGGCGTCACCCAAGCGGGCAACTGCTCGGGCGTGATGCCCAGACGTTGCAGGGCGGTGGCTTCGGCGTAGATGGCCTCGACACCGAACAACGGCAGCGCGGAGAGATTGGCACTCAGATCCTTCTGCTCCAAGGCAACGCTGTCGGCTGTCAGCAACTGGGTCACGCCAGGACCGGCGAACAGCAGCGCCAGGGGCAGTTCGAAGGCACCGCCGGCCAGTACGATATCCAGGGCCTCGCGCGGACCGGGGCCGCTCAGTGCGGGCTGGCGGGAGATGACGAGGGTGTTCTTGGCCATGCTAGTCGCCTCCAAAGCAGAGCAGGCGATCAGCGTCCTGCACCGCCTCATGCAGTTGGCCCAGACCGGACAGCTGCCAGGGCGCCCGCACGTTCACCGCGCCCTCACGTTCATAGCGCCGTGCCTCGTTTTCATCCAGCAGCCCACGTTTGAGGGCGGCGGCGATACAGACCACGGCGTCGATCTGGTGACGTTCGATCAGCTCACGCCAGCGCGCGGGTAGATCCGACTCGTCCTGGCCACTGACGGTGGCGTAGGAGGCGTTATGAACGCCATCGCGATAGAGAAAAAGTCGCGACAGCTCATGACCCCCGGCCAGCAGTGCCTCACAGAAGCGCAGGGCCCGACGGGCCGAAGGCGCCTGGGGCGGGGAAAGGATAACGATGGCAAATTTCATAGATGTAAAAAGGCCCGCCGAAGCGGGCCTCTTGGGCTACCGCCGATGATCAATCGTTATTGCTGGCGAATCCAAAGATCTGCAGCAAGCTGATGAACATATTGTAGATCGAGACGTACAGGGTGATGGTAGCCATGATGTAGTTGTCTTCACCACCGTGCACGATGGCGCTGGTCTGGAACAGGATGGCCGCGGCGGCGAACAGCACGAAGCCCGCGCTGATGGCCAGTTGCAGACCACTGATCTGGACGAAGAAGGACAGCACCACGGCGCCCAGCAGGATCCAGAAGCCCGCCATCAGGAAGCCACCGAGAAAGCTCATGTCCTTGCGACTGATCAGCGCGTAGGCCGACAGACCGAAGAAGGCCAGGGCGGTCATGCCGGCAGCCGAAGCGATCACGCTGCCGCCGTTGGGCAGACCCAGGTACATGTTCAGGATCGGGCCCAGGGTGTAGCCCATGAAGCCAGTCAAGGCGAAGGTGCTGACCAGCCCCCAGCCGCTGTTACGGGTCTTCATGGTCAGGAAGAACAGGCCGTAGAAGCCGATCAGTACCACGAAGATGTTGGGGTAGGGTAGCCGCATCTGCTGCGAGACGAAGGCAACCAAGCCACTGAATGCCAGGGTCATGGCCAGCAGGGCGTAGGTGTTGCGCAATACACGGCTGACGTCCCGCGGTTGCGCGATGGCAGGGTTGTAGGCGTATTGACGCTCGTTCATGGTGTACTCCAAAGCTAATTTAACGGTGTGATGTACCGTACGACCCCGAAGATAGCAAATGTTGCTTAAGGATCGCTTGCGAGTGTTTGACAGTGTGTTGCCATCAGGTACTATGCGCCCCTCTTACGGAAGTGTGGCCGAGTGGTTTAAGGCAGCGGTCTTGAAAACCGCCGACTCGCAAGGGTCCCAGAGTTCGAATCTCTGCGCTTCCGCCATCTTCGAAGCCCCGTTCCTACGGGGCTTTTTGCTGTCTGCAGGGTCGAATTTCAAGACCTGTTGGGCGAGTGAAAAGGAGGAGTTCCAAAGTTCTTTCGGAACAGCGCCGAGGCCTGACCTTCTATAGCACTCGCTCCGATGAGGTTGGGCATCGCGGCAACCCAGGCCCCGCACGAGAGCGAGGGCTGAGCTGAGTGCGATCGTTCGAAATTGCCTTGTGAGATGAGCAGGCAGGACGGCTTGAGTCAGGGCGTGCAAAGCATCGCCAAACTATCGGTTACCCACCGAAGCTACCGACCCTGGTCACGCACCATCGTCAGCAGGCTACCATGGCCACCACGAAGATGGTTGCCAGCCCAATACACATGGCACCCAGGGTAAGCGCCAGTAGGCCCTGATCGCTGGTGAGCGATCTCGGACGAATGAGTGCAGATTTAAGCGGGACGCTATTTAGCCGGCCGTGGGGCCTCGACTCGAAGAGCGTCACTGTCCTTGTCAATTGATAGCGCAACTGAAGTATCCTTTTCAGTTTCGGTATTGGGCTGCGGTACCCAGCTATTGGCCGCGATTGTGGCTTCAGCGAAGCTCAACAGCAAGACCATTGCTGCTACGCAGGTTCCTATGGCAATCGCATTGATCACCTTCTGTTCTTTCACAGGTGCATTCATGTTGCTTGCCTGGCAGGGCCACGTCGAATGAGGTGGTCTGACAACTGCAGGCGGCAGAAGTGCAGAGGTCGTTGGCTTCTCACGATCAACCAAGGCCCGTAACCACGGTAAGGCGTCGCCCAGCGCGATGTCGCAGTCCACAGCCTGAGCGTTGCGTTCGGGGCGGTTGAATACTGGTTTAGCCCGATCCTGTCTGACTACTTTGTACCCCGGTCTTCCTGCTCCGACAGGCTTTAGCCGCTGATCGCTGCAGCTCGGCTGAAATCTTTCGTGGGCCTTGGCGCTCGTCTCGATGGCCGTGCGATTCGCTCTGCTGCGTATCTTGCCCCAGCACCTGTGGGCATGAAAAAGCCCGCGCGAAGCGGGCTTTTTCATGCCGAGGTGCGGCGTCCCAATCAGGGCGTGTTGCCCTTGGCCAGGGCGGCAGCGATGGCCGGTGCATCGATGGCGTTGGTCAGGACCTGGGTGCCCGAGAGGATGACATTGTTGGTCGGGCCGCTGCCTTTGATCTCGTCGCTGGCGAGCACCTTGCCCTGGTCGTCGAGGACCTGGGTGATAACGTCATAGTCGAAGCGGACGCGCATGTAGGCGTCGGATTTCCATTCCCGCAGTTTCAGCACTAGCAGCTTCTGACCCTGGGGCGCGCGGTCGCTGGCCTGGCTGGGCATGGCGGTTATGGCGGCGCGGGCCAGGGCCTTTTGCACGGCGTCCTGCAGGTCGGCGGAAAGGGGGCTGCCGCTGTAGGTGCGGACGCTCCAGGGATTGTAGTAGAGGCCGCGGATGTTGCCGACGTAGGTGGCATCCTTGTCTTGGGCGACTACATAGGGACGCTCATCGAGTACCGCGACGGCAACCGGCTTGTCGGCCTTGACGCTGAGTTGCGGGGCGGTCTGGCGGTAGTCGATCTTCTGGCCGATGGCGCAACCGGCGAGTTGCAGCGTGGCGAAGGCGATGAACAAGAGATGAGATGGCTTCATGCGAAACTCCTTTTTCGAGAGGCGCGCAGGCTAAGCCATCAAACTCGTCATGCCAAAATAATGTGATTCAGGTCACTAAATTTATGGGGGTCGCGAGTTGGTTGCCAGGCTCTGCAGCCGGGCGGATGCCCCTGACACACTCATCAGTTGGATAGGCAGGCCAGAGGGTTGCCTGCGTTCAGTGGTTGAAATTCACGCAGCCTGTCGGGGCGTGAAGGGAAGGGCAGAGTTGGAGGACAAGACCGTCCTTGGGCTCTGCCCGCGAGGGTTACAGCGTCTTTTTGTATTCCTTGTCTGCCTTCTTGTCTTCGCGGTGGCGTTCCTTGTCCAGGTGGGTATCGGTGCGGTCGGCTTCGTCAGCGGCATGGGTCGCACCCTTGTCGATTTCCTTCCGGTCGTGGCGCGCGTCCTCGCTCACGTCGCGGTCGTCCTGGCGGACGCTCTTTTCCAGCGGGCTTTCGGCCAGCGCGACGCCCGTGCTGAGGACGCTTAGCAAAACGGTCAGGGTTGCTACGGTAAGCCGTGATTTCATCGGAGGCGCTCCTAAGTCGAGACAGCGGGAGTGGTCGCCCAAAGCGACCGCTTCGTTTGCAGTAAAGCGCTAAAGCTGGCATTGGGAAAGGAGAGCTGCCGAAGCGTCTTGGTCAAGCGGGCGAGCTAGAGGCCCAGGCGGAGGCGTCGTGCGGGTGCAGACTCTCCAGATGGCGCACGTGGATGCGCACTTCCTGGTGGCTATCACGCAGGGCCACCAGCAGGCGGCGGGCGGCGTCCTCGACGAACATCAGATTGCTGCCGTTGAGGGCGGCGAAGGCCTGTTCATCGGCGCGCTTGACGGCGGTTTGCACCGGGGTGCCCAGGGCCCTTTCGCACTGGTCGATCAAGGGCAGCAGGTTGAGGTCGACGGCGCCTGCCGGAATGCTGACCTGCACCTGTGCCAGGCTGCGCTGACTGTGCGGGGTGGCCAGGGAGGCGTGGCGGCGTAGCCAGCTGGCGACGGTGACCGGATCCACGTGCTCGGCGGTCCCGTGCTCTTCGAGAAAGGCCCGTTCGACCAGTTGGCGGGCCAGGGAGGCGGAGCAGGGGCAGGTGGATGAGTAAGGAATTTGGACGCGGGCGCTGAGCTGGAAGACGCCGGCAACCCAACTGGCTTCCAGGCGCACTGGATAGCGCTTCCAACCGCTCAGCTCGGCGGTCACCAGGGCTGGGCGACGAACCAGCAGGGCGAAGTCGAGGCGCAGCCGGGCGGCGCGGGAGTCACAGCTGCGGTGGCTGGTGACCATGTCAGCCAGCAGCGAGCGCAGGCGTTCGGGCGTGAGCGGCTCGCCCAGGCGGTCCAGTAACCGGTAGAGCCGGGACATGTGGATGCCCTTGGCGGTGGCCGCGGGCAGATCGACCTGAACGTCGGCCCTGGCAGGCACGAAGCTGTCGAGATCGCCTTCGCCGAGACGGATGGGCAGGTCGATGCCCTGCATGCCGACCCAATCGAGGGCGGCGGGCAGGGTGGCGGTCTCGCTAAGGGAGACGTCGGGGAGGATGGCGTTCATGGGCAGGGCTTGGCTCAGTGGGGATCGGCGGCCGGGGGCCAGTCGCTGAAGGGGTTGTGCAGGCGCATCCAGGCCGAGGGGCCAGCGGCGAGTTCGGTGTCGGTCAGCAGGCAGGCATCCAGGCGGGCACGCAGTGCGGCTTCGTCCATATCCATGCCGATGAGGACCAGTTCCTGGCGGGCATCGCCGACACCCTTGTGCCATTTCTCCTTGATGATGGCGACGGTTTCTTCATCGTCCGGCCATTGCTCGGGCGGTACCGCGGCCCACCAGCGCCCGGCGACACCATGGCGGGCGACGGCGCCGGCCTGGGACCAGGTGCCGGCATGGGCGGGATGGCTGGCCAGCCAGAAGTAGCCCTTGGAACGGACCACGCCTGGCCATTCCTGCTCGACCAGGGCGAAGAAGCGCTCGGGATGAAAAGGGCGACGCGCCTGGTAGACGAAGCTTGCGATGCCGTACGCCTCGGTCTCGGGGGTGTGCTCGCCGCGCAGCTCCTGCAGCCAGCCCGGCGCCTTGGCGGCTTCGTCGAAGTCGAAGAGACCGGTCTGCAGCACCCGCTCCAGGGGGACGGCGCCGAAGCTCGCCAATTCCAGCCGCGCGCGAGGATTGAGGCTGCGCAGGATGGCCAGCAGGCGATCGCGTTCGGCCGGTTCGACCAGGTCCAGCTTGTTCACCACCAGGACGTCGCAGAATTCGATCTGCTCGATCAGCAGGTCGACCACGGTACGTTCGTCTTCCTCGCCGAGAGACTCGCCGCGGGACTCTAGGGAGTCGCTGGAGGCGTAGTCGCGCAGGAAGTTGAAGGCGTCCACCACGGTGACCAGGGTGTCGAGCTGGGCGACGTCACCGAGGCAGCGACCGTCTTCACCGGCGAAGGTGAAGGTCTCGGCCACCGGGAGCGGCTCGGAGATACCGGTGGATTCGATGACCAGCTGATCGAAGCGGCCGTCCTGGGCGAGCCGCTCCACCTCGAGCAGCAGGTCTTCACGCAGGGTGCAGCAGATGCAGCCGTTGCTCATCTCGACCAGCTTTTCCTCGGTTCGCGACAGCTCGGCGCCGCCGTCGCGGACCAGGGCGGCGTCGATGTTGACCTCGGACATGTCGTTGACGATGACCGCCACCCGGCGGCCTTCGCGGTTATTGAGAATATGGTTGAGCAGCGTGGTCTTGCCGGCGCCGAGAAAGCCGGACAGTACGGTGACGGGGAGTTTCTGGCTGGAAAGGCTGGCTTGGGTCGTCATGGTCATCACGGGTAGAAGAAGTCGTAGGACGGATGCATCCCTGTGATATGGGCATCGAGATGCATATAAACGTTATAACATAACATTAGCGGCGCGTTAAGAAGCTGCCTCTGCCTGGCGCTGAAGCGCCGCCCCGGAACGTTGATGGTGGTGGCCTGGCTGCCCGCTCCCAGTCTGTGCGGGCAGGTTTCAGAGGCGGGCCCCGCCTAGACGTGCTGACCGCCATTGATATGGATTTCGGCGCCGTTGATGTAGCAGGAGCGTTCGCTGCAGAGGAAATAGATGGTCTCGGCGACTTCGTCGGGCGTGCCCAGGCGCTTGAGTGGGACTTCGGCTTCCACCAGGCCGTCGGTACCGGGCGAAAGGATGGAGGTGGCGATCTCGCCGGGGGCGATGGCGTTGGCGCGCACGCCCCGGGGACCGAATTCATGGGCCAGTTCGCGGGTCAGCGCGGCGAGGCCCGCCTTGGAGGCGGCATAGGCCACGCCCGCGAAGGGATGCACCCGGGAGCCCGCGATGGAGGTGACGTTGACGATGCTGCCCTGGGCCGCTTCCAGCTCCGGCAACAGGGCGCGCGCGAGCAGGGCGGTGGACACCAGGTTGACGTTGAGCACCTGGGTCCAGGTGTCGGCATCGGAAGCCAATACCCCGAGGCGGCTGCCATCGGGCCCCTTGGGTGAGATGCCGGCGTTGTTCACCAGGGCGTGCAGCTTGCCACTGGGCAGGCGCTCGCGGACAGTGGCGACCAGGCGGTCGATCTGGGAAAGGTCGGCGAGATCGGCCTGGATGTGCGCATCGCGGGCTTCCGGCCAGGCGCACTCTTCGGAAAACGGCTGGCGGGAAACGGTGAGCAGCCGCCAGCCCAGGTTGCGGAACAGCTTGACGGTGGCATGACCGATCCCGCGACTGGCGCCGGTGAGCAGCATGGTGCGCTGGGTCATGGGCGGCCCCGGTGGGAAGCAGTGTAGGCGAGAAGCGACAAGGCGAGCATGGTGGTTGGCTCCGGCGTCTGGCAGGCCGGTTCACTATGCCCAAGCTGGGAGCCAGCAGCAATCCGCGGCCAAGGTGCTTAGGCGTCGTCCTGGCGCAACCGGCCATGCTCGCTGCGCACCGTGGCCATGAAGGTCTGCATGGCCGACGACTGCACCCGATGCCGGCGGCGGATCAGCCCGTAGGGTGGCAGCCGGGGTTCGAAGGCTATAGGCAGCACCGCCAGGAGGTGGCGACCGGGGTAGTCGTTGACCACCGACAGTGGGGTCACCCCGAGCATGTCGGTCTGCTGCAGCAGTGCCAGCAGGGTCATGATGGAGGTGGTCTCGACGATGCTGCCGGGAATATCGACCCGCGCGTCGTGAAAGGCCTGGTTGATGATGGCGCGCATCGGGCTGGGGTGCTGCTGCAGCACCCAGGTGTGCTCCTGCAACTCGCCCCAGGTCAGGTGCGTGGCCTGGGCCAGGGGGTTCTGGGCGCCGGCGATCACGCAGAGCACCTCTTCGCCCAGGCTGTCGAACAGCAACTCCTCGGCGCGGGCGCCGGTGGGAATGCGCCCCAGCACCACGTCCAACTGGTCCTGCAAGAGCGCCTGGACCAGCACATCGCTGGTATCCACCTGGATCGACATGGACAGCCGCGGATGACTCTGCTTGAGGGTGGCGATGGTGCGGGTCAACAGGCCCGAGGCCAGCGCCGGAATGGCACCCACCACGACCCGGCCGAGGTTGCCCGATTCCAGCGCGACCAGCTCCTCGCGCATGCCCGACAGCTCGGCGAAGACCATGCGCGCGTAGTAGATCACCGTCTCGCCGAAGGCCGTGGCCCGCATGCCCCGTGGCAGCCGCTCGAACAGCCCCACGCCCAGCAGGCTCTCGATCTCGTGGAGCATCTTGGTGGCGGCTGGCTGGGTCATGCCGATGTCGTCGGCGGCGCGGCGCAGGGAGCCGAATTCCGCCAGTGCCAGCACCAGCCGCAACTGGCGCAGGCGCAGACGGCTGTGGATGGTGTGGGCATCGGGAATGCGCGTCATGCTGGCGGACCTTGGGGCAGGGGAGCCGGCTAGGGTAGCGCAGGAGCCGCGGCTTGGCGCCGGCGGGGTGCGCCCCCGCCAGGCCGGGGCGTTCACGAGGGCCGTACCTTGGCTCGCGGCGCGTATTGGCGCAGCGCCTGCAGTCCGCGCGCCAGCAGCGGCCAGCAGAGCATCAGCAGCGCCGCGGTGGTCAGGCTGCCCACCAGGGGATTGGACCAGAAGATGCCCAGTTGGCCGTCGGAGAACAGCATCGACTGGCGAAAGGCGTCTTCGGCCTTGTCGCCCAGCACCGCCGCCAGCACCAAGGGGGCGATGGGATAGCCGAGCTTCTTGAAGGCATAGCCAAGGACGCCGAAGCCGAGCATCAGCCAGACGTCGAACAGACTGTTGTGCACCGAATAGGCGCCGATCACGCAGACGGTAAAGATGATGGGCGCAATGATGCAGAAGGGAATGCGCAGGATGGCGGCGAACAGTGGCACCGTCGCCAGCACCACGATCAGGCTGACCACGTTGCCCAGGTACATGCTGGCGATCAGGCTCCAGACGAAGTCGTGCTGTTCGGCGAACAAGGTCGGCCCCGGGTGCAGGCCCCAGATCATCAGGCCGCCGAGCATCACCGCGGCGGTGGCCGAACCGGGGATACCCAGGGTCAGCATGGGCAGCAGGGCGCTGGTGCCAGCACTGTGGTCGGCGGTCTCCGGCGCGATCACCCCCTCCAGCTCGCCCTTGCCGAAGCCCTCGCGATTCTTCGAGAAACGCCGCGCCAGGCTATAGCTCATGAAGGAGGCGGCGGTAGGGCCGCCCGGGGTCACGCCCATCCAGCAGCCGACCAGGGCGCTGCGCAGCCAGGTCAGCCAGTAGCGCGGCAGCTGTTTCCAGGTGCCGAGCACGGTGCGCAGGGTGATGCGCGCCTGCTCGCCGCGAAAGACCAGGCCTTCCTCCACGGTGCAGAGGATCTCGCCGATGCCGAACAGGCCGATCACCGCCACCTCGAAGCTGATGCCCGAGAGCAGTGCCGGTTGATCGAAGGTCAGGCGCAGATTGCCGGAGACGGTATCCATGCCCACCGCCGCCATGGCGAAGCCGATCATCATGGCCGCCACCGTCTTCAGCGGCGGATTCTTGCTCATGCCGATGAAGGTGCAGAAGGCCAGCAGGTAGACGGCAAAGAACTCCGGCGAGCTGAATTCCATGGCGAAGGCGGCGATGCGGCTGGAGAGGAAGGTCAGCAGCAGCACCCCGACCAAGGCGCCCAGCAGCGCCGAGGTGAAGGCTGCGGTCAGGGCCTCGCCAGCGCGGCCCTGGCGCGCCAGGGGGTAGCCGTCGAAGGTGGTGGCCACCGACGAGGGTTCGCCCGGGATATTGAACAGGATGGAGGTAATGGAACCCCCGAACAGCGCGCCCCAGTACATGCAGGAGAGCAGGATGATGGCTGAGGTCGGGCTCATGGTGAAGGTCAGCGGCAGCAGCAGGGCGACGCCATTGGGCGCGCCCAGGCCGGGCAGCACCCCGACCAGGATGCCGAGCAGCACGCCGATCACCATCAGGGCAATGTGATGGAAGGACAGGATCAGGCCCATCCCGTGCATCAGGGAGTCGAATTCGCTCATGACAGGCTCCTCAGCAGGCGGGCGAGGTCGGCCAAGGGACCGGCATCCAGCGGCACCTTGAACCAGAGGGCGAAGATCAGATAGCTGGCCAGGCTCACGCCGCCCGCGATGGCCAGGATCTGCGAGGCGCCGTAGCGCCTTTGCCGCTGGCGATCCCGCGCCATGAACCAGGCGATGAACAGGAAGGCCGTCAGGTAGAGGCCCAGCAGGGGCAGGGCGACGACGAAGGCCAGCATCGGCAGGAACACTCGCAGCACCTGGCCGAAGGCGGCGCGCTCGACGAAGCCCGTGCGCAGCGCCTGCCAGCGCCACAGGGTCTGCAGCGCCGTCGCCAGGCTGGCCAGGGCAAGCAGCAGGCCGATGTAGAAGGGGAAGTAACCCGGCTCGGGGCCGGCATCGCCCCAGCCGATACCCTGCTCCAGACTGCCCATCATCACGATGCCACCGAGGCCGGCGGTGAACGCCGCCACGCCCAGTTCCACCCAGCGGGTGGTGATCAGGGAATCTCCGGCCATGGCCGTCTCTCCTGTGTCGGTGCGCCGATCAGCGCTTGAGCCAGCCCGCGGCCTCGAACACCGGGGTGACCCGGGCGGTGTCCTGGGCGATGTAGTCCTGCAGCGCCTGGCCTTCGAGGAAGGTCGGCACCAGGGCGTTACGCTCGATATAGGCCTTGAATTCGGGCGTCTGACTCACCTTGCGCATGAGCTCCACATAGAAGGCGCGCTGCTCCTCGCTGACGCCGCCCGGCAAGAGCACGGTGCGCGGGAAGCGGTATTGATCGATACCCAGGCCCTGCTCCTTGCAGGTGGGTACGTCCGACCACGCCTGGGTCTCGGTGACCTTGGCGGTATAGGCCATGCGGCTCTGGCTGAACACGCACAGCGGCACTACCTGTCCACCACGCCACTGGCTCAGGCTCTCGCTGGGATTGTTGACGTTGGAGGTGATGTGCTTGCCAGCCAGCTGGGTCGCCGCCTCGCTGCCGCTCTTGAAGGGGATGTAGGTGAGCTTGGTGCCCTCGGTGCGATTGAGCAGCAGGGTCAGGGTCTGGTCGACGTCCTTCGACTGGCTGCCACCCATGCGTTTGCCAGCCGGGTCCTGCTTGATGGCGTCGATGTAGCCGCGGGCATCCTTCCATGGCGCGTCGGCGTAGCTCCAGAGGATGAAGTCATCCTCGGCGATGGCCGCCACCGGGGTGAGATCGCTCAACTGGTAGCCGAGCTTGGCGGTCAGGGGCAGCAGATAGACGTTGTTGGTGGCGATGACCAGCTTGTCCGCCTCGCCCTTGGCCAGCTTCATCTCCAGAAAAGCCTCGGCGCCATTACCGCCTCCCTTGTTCATCACCACGGTGCTGGCATCGAGCAGCTTGTGCTGGGTGATGATCGACTGGATCAGCCGGCCGAGTTGGTCGGTGCCGCCACCGGGGCCACCGGCGACCACGATCTCCACCTTGCCGTCGGGCTGCCAGGCGGCCTGGGCCAGGGGAGCCGCCGCAGCGGCCAGACACAGGGGGAGGGCGGCGAGCAGGGAGGTGCTGCGCATGGGACTACCTCTTTCTTGTCGTTGTTTTGGGTGGACCGAGTGTGCGCAGCACCCGGCGATCCTGACCACTCAAAAGAAGGCATGCACCGATAGCCTGAGGTTATGTCGTAGCGGGTGAGCTTGCGGAGACCTCGGCGCCAAGGGCTCTCCAGCGAAACATTGAAAGGCACCTATATCCTCAGGCTATACACCTATGTGCAGATTTGATTAGACGGTTATCGAACCGGCAGCCGATAGTCGACCTCGCCAGCCGGCTGCTGAACGCCCATAACAATAATCAGGGGTCACGCCATGCTCTCGACGTCCCGCGCCAACCACCTCGACGAAGCCGCCGCCATACCCACGGCCCTGCAGGCCTCCCGCGTGCGTTGGCGCATCTTCGCCATCATCTTCGGCCTCACCGTCATCAACCTGGTGGACCGCGTCTCCCTGTCCATCGCCATGCCTACCATCGCCCGCGAATTCCAGCTGACGCCGGCCATCCAGGGGCTGATTCTCAGCAGCTTCTTCTGGGCGTACGCCCTCCTGCAGATTCCCGGTGGCTGGCTGATCGATCGCTACGGCCCGCGCCGGGTCATCGGCTGGTCCACCGGCCTTTGGGGCGTATTCCAGACCCTGGCCGCCTTCGCCACCGGCGGCCTATCGCTGATCTTCGCCCGGGTCGCCCTGGGCGCTGCCGAAGCACCGCTGTTCCCCGCCGGTGGCAAGCTCAATTCGCTCTGGCTGGCCTCCAGTGAACGTGGCCGGGGCGCGGTGCTGATGGATTGCGGCGGTCCCCTGGGCGTGGCCCTGGGCGGTCTGCTCATCGCCTACCTGATCGCCGTCTTCGGCTCCTGGCGCACTGCTTTCTTCATCGCCGGTATCGCCACCCTGGCCATGGCCTGGCTCGCCTGGCGCTATCTCCGGGACGACCCGGCGACCCACCCCGGAGTCAATGCCGCTGAACTCGCACGCATCAACGAAGGCCGCACCACCTCGGTGGCCCAGGCGGCCAAGGCAGGCGCCCGGGGCCTGGGCATCGCCCGTCGCTCCCTGGCCGGCATCCTCATCGGTCGCGCCAGTTGGGCCATGGTCTTCTTCGGCCTGCTGACCTGGGGGCCCAGCTACCTGGCCCAGGCCCGTGGCTTCGACATCAAGGGCATCGGCGCCGCTACCTTCCTCATCTTTCTCTGCGGGGCGGCCGGCTCCCTGGTCGGTGGCTTTCTCTGCGACCTGCTGGTGCGCAAGGGCGTGCGCCGTGGCCTCGCCGCCAAGGGACTGCTGTCCTGCTCCGGCCTGGTGGCCCTCGTAGCCTTTCTGCTCCTGCCGCACCTCACCGATCCCTACGCTGCCGTGGCACTGCTGTCCCTCACCGCCTTTTTCCTCATGTGGGGCAGCATCTATTGGAGTTTCCCGGCGCTGCTGGCGGCGCCGGCACGGGTGGGTCTGATCGGCGGGGTGATGAACCTGGCCGGCAGCCTGGGCGGCATCGCCGTGCCCATTCTGGTCGGCCTGCTGCTGCAGCACCTGGGTGGCTATCCGGCGGTACTGGGCTTCTTCGCCCTCTGCTCCGGCCTGTTCATCCTCGGCACCCTGCTGATCGTCCTGGACCAGCGGGAGGTGCAGCATGACTGAGCGCTATAGCGGCCCCATCATCGACGCTCACCACCACCTCTGGGAGCCCCGGCGCAACTTCCACCCCTGGCTGTCCGGCGCGGAAACCATTCCCTTCCGTTATGGCGACTACAGCGCCATCAAGGGCAACTACCTCCCCGAGCACTACTTCACCGATGCGGCCGGTCATGACGTGGTCCAGACCGTCTACGTCGAGACCGAGTGGGATCCCCGCGATCCCCTGGGCGAGACCCGCTACGTCCACGAACTGGCGCGCCGCCATGGCGTACCCAACGCGATGGTCGCCCAGGCCTGGCTGGATGCCGAAGACGCTGCAGAGCTGCTCGCCGCCCAGGCCGCCTTCGCGCGGGTGCGTAGCGTAAGACACAAACCGGGCGGTCCTGGTAGTCCGGAGGAGGTCGGCAGCCAGCGCACCCTGATGAGCGATGACCACTGGCGCCAGGGCTACGCCGAACTGCAGCGCCACGGCCTGCACTTCGACCTGCAGACGCCCTGGTGGAATCTCGACGAGGCCTGCCGCCTGGCGCGGGACTTCCCGGCCATCCAGTTGATCCTCAACCACACCGGCCTGCCGTCCGATCGCCGTCCCGAAGGCCTGGCCGCCTGGCGCGCCGCCCTGGCCCGCCTGGCCGAATGGCCCAATGTGGCGCTGAAGATCTCCGGTCTGGGCCTCGCTGGCCAACCCTGGCGCGCCGAGGACAATGCCTGGATCGTCCGCGAGGCCATCGCCGTCTTCGGTCCCGAGCGGGCCATGTTCGCCAGCAACTTTCCCGTCGATCGCCTGTGCGGCAGCTACGCCACCATCCTTGGCGGCTTCAAGCGCCTGGTGGCCGACCTGCCCATCACGGCCCAACGCCAACTCTTCCATGACACCGCCCAGCGTCTGTATCGCCCGGTGGCCGACGTCATCCGCCTGGACCCCTACCTGAGGACTTCCGCATGAGCAATTCCACGCTTCCCCGCCTGGCCCTGGTGCTGGGCGATCCGGCCGGTATCGGCCCCGAACTCATCGCTCGCCTGCTGGCCGATGCCGAGGTGCGCGGTCGTGCCCGGATGGTGCTCATCGCCGACGAGGACGAAGCCCGCACCGGCATGCGCATCGCCGGTTGCGAATACCCCTATCGCCGCATCGACAGCCTGGATGCCCTCGACTTCCAGGACGACATACCCCTGCTGTATCCCTATCGCGGGGCCGCCGAGGGTGCATTCCCCCGTAGCGAAGCCAGCGTCGTCGGTGGTCGCTACAGCCTGGACACCCTGGCCGTCGCCCTGGACCTGACCCAGGCCGGCCACACCGATGCCATCCTCTTCGGCCCGCTGAACAAGACCTCGCTGCACCTCGCCGGCCTGGGGCACAACGACGAGTTGCACTGGTTCGCCGAGCACCTGGGGTACACGGGACCGTTCTGCGAATTCAACGTGCTGGACGATCTCTGGACCTCGCGGGTGACCTCCCATGTCGCGCTCAAGGACGTCCCCGGCCTGCTCAGCCAGGAACGGGTGATCGAAGCCATCGAGCTGATCGACAATGAACTCAAGCGCAGCGGCCTGGCCCGGCCCCGCATCGGCGTCTGCGGCCTCAATCCCCACAATGGCGACAACGGCAGCTTCGGCCGCGAGGAGCTCGATCTCATCGGTCCGGCCGTGGAGCGGGCCAAGACGCTGGGCATAGCCGCCGACGGCCCCTATCCGGCTGACACCATCTTTCTCAAGGTCCAGGGCGACGCCCGCGCCTTCGACGCCGTGGTCACCATGTACCACGACCAAGGCCAGATCGCGATCAAGCTGATGGGCTTCTCCCGTGGCGTCACGGTCCAGGGCGGCCTGCCCATTCCCATCGCCACGCCGGCCCATGGCACTGCCTTCGACATCGCCGGCCAGGGCCGCGCCAACGTCGGCGCCACCCGCCAGGCCTTCGAGATCGCCTGTCGCCTGGGCACGTCCCGCCACTGATAGCTACCGAGGCGCCCTAGGCGCTTACCAAATCCGCCGAACCGGCCCAAGGGGCCGGCAGGCCTGACTCATGCTCGAAAAAGGAAACTCACCATGAAAATCACCAGTGTCCGTACCCGCGTCTTCGAATGGAAAGGCAAGGTCGTCCCGCCCCAGGCGCACTTCTGCACCAACGCCACTGACATCCTCTACGAACGCGGCGACGCCATGGGCTCCTTCCGCTTCCACGGCTGGCTGGTGGTGGAGATCGAAACCGACAGCGGTTTGGTCGGTCTGGGCAACTGCGCCCTGGCGCCGCGGGTGGCCAAGGAAATCATCGACCTGTACCTGACCCCCATCGTCCTGGGCCAGGATCCCTTCGACAATGAATACCTCTGGCAGAAGATGTACCGCCGCACCCATGCCTGGGGCCGCAAGGGCATCGGCATGGCCGCCATCTCCGCCGTCGACCTGGCGCTCTGGGACCTGATGGGCAAGGCCGTGAACAAGCCGGTATTCAAGCTGCTGGGCGGCCGTACCAAGGAAAAGATTCCCTGCTACGCGTCCAAGCTCTACGCCAACGACAACCTGGACCTGTTCCTGGAAGAAGCCCAGGGCTATCTCAGCCAGGGCTTCGACGCCCTCAAGATGAGATTTGGCTATGGCCCCAAGGACGGCCCCGCCGGCATGCGGCGTAACATCGAGCAGGTGCGCGCCCTGCGCGAACTGGCCGGCCCGGACGTCGATATCATGCTGGAGTGCTACATGGGCTGGACCCTGGAATACGCCCGACGCATGCTGCCCAAACTGGCCGAATTCGAACCGCGCTGGCTGGAGGAGCCAGTCATCGCCGACGACATCGAAGGCTACGTCGAACTCAAGAAGATGGGCATCATGCCCATCTCCGGCGGCGAGCACGAATTCACCTCCTACGGCTTCAAGGACCTCCTCGAACGCCGCGCGGTGGACGTCATCCAGTACGACACCAACCGCGTCGGCGGCATCACCGCCGCGCGCAAGATCAACGCCCTGGCCGAAGCCTGGTCCGTCCCGGTCATCCCCCACGCCGGCCAGATGCACAACTACCACCTGACCATGGCCAGCACCGCCTCGCCCATGGCCGAGTTCTTCCCCGTCTTCGACGTGGAAGTGGGCAACGAACTCTTCTATTACGTCTTCAAGGGCGAACCCCAGCCGGTCGGTGGCTACCTGCAGCTGGATGATGACAAGCCCGGCCTGGGTCTGGAGTTGTCCGAAGAGCACCTCAAGGATTTCGACGTGATCGAATAGGGCGCCCATTGGCTGCCGCCCGCGGGGAGGGCGGTGGCCATTTCAATGCCGCGACGCTGAATGGCGCGAGTCGGCGCGTTGTTCGACTCACCCCGCCAGGATCGCCGCTGCCCCCCGTGGCTGCCGGGTGTACCACAGTACTCGGCTGACCCCGCGGGTCAC